>NZ_CP150187.1:32500-2245000 GCF_037965715.1 Geobacillus sp. FSL K6-3411 | reverse complement strand
CGAGCAGGGACGAAAGTCGGGCTTAGTGATCCGGTGGTTCCGCATGGAAGGGCCATCGCTCAACGGATAAAAGCTACCCCGGGGATAACAGGCTGATCTCCCCCAAGAGTCCACATCGACGGGGAGGTTTGGCACCTCGATGTCGGCTCATCGCATCCTGGGGCTGTAGTCGGTCCCAAGGGTTGGGCTGTTCGCCCATTAAAGCGGTACGCGAGCTGGGTTCAGAACGTCGTGAGACAGTTCGGTCCCTATCCGTCGTGGGCGTAGGAAATTTGAGAGGAGCTGTCCTTAGTACGAGAGGACCGGGATGGACGCACCGCTGGTGTACCAGTTGTCCCGCCAGGGGCACCGCTGGGTAGCTATGTGCGGAAGGGATAAGCGCTGAAAGCATCTAAGCGTGAAGCCCCCCTCAAGATGAGATTTCCCATCGCGTTAAGCGAGTAAGATCCCTCGAAGATGACGAGGTTGATAGGTCCGAGGTGGAAGCGTGGCGACACGTGGAGCTGACGGATACTAATCGATCGAGGGCTTAACCTAGAAAAGCGGAGGCCGCCCGCCTATCGGCGAGACGCGCTGGAGGGCCTGCGAGGAGGCTCGAACCAAGCAAAGCTTGGTTCTGCGTGGGTGGTGCCACAGGAGCGTATGCAATGTGTCGCCGCCACAGCAGAACCGAAGCGTCGCGAGCCGATGGCGGCCGGAGCTAGACAGTACGAAAAGCGGAGGCTTCTTCCCACCAAACGGTTATCTAGTTTTGAAGGAATGAACTTCCTTTATAATGCGGAAGTAGTTCAGTGGTAGAACACCACCTTGCCAAGGTGGGGGTCGCGGGTTCGAGTCCCGTCTTCCGCTTTCTATCATGCGCTCGTAGCTCAATTGGATAGAGCATCTGACTACGGATCAGAAGGTTAGGGGTTCGAATCCTCTCGAGCGCGTTCAACCAATTTTATAAAAAAGATATTGACAAAAAAGATATTAATGATTATATTTTTTATTGCAACTGTTTATCCCGGCTGTATGGATAATTTAATCAATCATGCGGGTGTAGTTTAATGGTAAAACCTCAGCTTCCCAAGCTGAAGTCGTGGGTTCGATTCCCATCACCCGCTTTTCTTATTTCACAATTCTTATGTCCCAGTAGCTCAGTTGGATAGAGCAGCGGCCTTCTAAGCCGTCGGTCGGGAGTTCGAATCTCTCCTGGGACGCCATCTACATATGAAGAAATGCGCAAAACTGCGCTAAAGCAAACTCTTTGTCAGAGGCACGATTTCTCGTGTGACGATGGAGAGTTTTTATTTTTGGTAAAGAACATAAGAACAACCTGTCAAGGCTAAGGAAATCGAGAGGGCTCAGTTGGATAGAGTAATGTGTAACATATCCTAGAGCTTGCTACGAGTTGTCCCGACGCACTTGGCTTCTTTGAATTAGCTAGTAGAGGAGGGGGTACCAGCTCTAAGCGATTGGTCTCGGGACTCCATTTATAAATGATTTATTCGGATTAAAATTGTCGAAAACCTTGAAATGACCGCATTTACGGTCATTTTTTCATTTTTGGTGAATCCCGATTTCTATGGGAGGGAGTTCATGCAAAGGCGCGATTCGAGGATATAGATTCAAGGTAAGAAGTGCATGCCACGGGATGATACAGGCTCTTAAGTGTACAAAAAATTGTAAGGCCCGAAATTAAACCATTCGGGCCGGAGAAACAAGAGAAATTGGATCATTGAAAGACATCCATTACTGATCTGAGGGGGCATCTTCCTCATTGGGCTCTTTAAGAAGCAATAGCAGGGAGATAAAAAAACTTATGCTCAAGATTATTGACAACCACCATCCGAAGATTTCAATAAAGGCCATTTTATCATCCTTCCCCTCATTGTTATGTAAAAAATATGCAAAAGAGCTGTGGATGTATACCGGGAATAACAGCTTATTTTGATGCATAATGAGACGTGAAATCGAAAAAGACCGGGATTTCCCCCGACCGAGAAATAGGGGTTATATCCATATTATACCATATAAGGGTCTTGATGGTGAAACAAAAAAACAGATGTCATTCTTACGAGATGTGGACGGGGAGAAGATCAAGGCTGTGGAGGCAGCACTTGAAAAATATCGCATGCCTATGTTGACGGTTTCAGACGAAATCTTACCACGCGTGACGCAAACATGCTCTCTCGTGCCACCAAGCTCTATCCCTGTATTGGACAATTCAAAAGGCTACAATACAAAGCTCGTTTGGAGGAAACGTGGATACAAACATGTTGCGCTAGGGATGGATGATTTACAGCCGAAAAAAACACATGCGTACTTTTATTACGATAAGGAGTTAAAAAGGTTGGGTGGCTGCTTCCCGTTACACTGGTTCACGGAGTTTCGAGAAGTGGATGCAGATGAAAAAGGACGGATCTATAATGATCCGCCCTATAAAACTTTTAAGTGGATTCTAGAGATTAGTAGCCACCAAAGCCACCAAAGAAACAACTACATCCAACAATAATTAAAAGGATAAACAGCACAACAATTAAAGCAAAGTTTGACCTTAAGCCAAAGCCACCTGACATTTTGTATCCCCCCCGATTTAACAAGATAGTACATCCTATGTGAAACATAGCCAACCCGTATAAGACAAGCAGCCTAGGTAATGAAAAAATGATGAATACGTTCAGCATTTTGTTGGAACGGGAGAAGCGATGTACGAATGATTTTTGGTGCTTTTTCCTTTTGTTTAGCAGGCAACCAGTTCTCCGGAGTTACTTCTTTTGACGTGGGCCATAGCCATCAATTTGTTGACGTAACAGAACCTGCACCAAGTGGTGTTCTACATACACATTGTTATTTCACCTTTACTTCCTTTATTTGTAAAAGTTACTGATAAAACACGAAGCATCTATAGAAGACAGTATAAACGAAAAGCTCAAAATGTCTCGGCATTTTGAGCTTTTTCATTTTTCTATTGCAACGAACAGATTCGCTTGGTTGAAAAAGGAGGATTACAAGAAACAAGATGGAATATCAATAGCTAAGTAAAATGAAGAATATACAGGTGGGATAGGTGATGTATATAACAAGATGGGCAACAAAAAATGAGCTCCCGTTACTTGCGGAATATTGGTTTCACATGGCATGTGAGATGGGGGAAAAGGATGGCATACCTATACCAAACAGTGAACGTGTGAACGAAGTGAGAAACTTATTTCTTAAGGAGAGAGAGGAGAACAATTTAAGATTCCGGGTGGCGGTTGATGAGCAAGGAAACATTGTGGCATGTGCAGGGGGACTGATTAGGATGGAGTATGCCACCCCTCTAAGTGAAGAACCAACTCCTTTTGGTTGGGTAATTAGTGTTTATACAATTCCCCATCATCGAAAAAAAGGCTTGGCTGTAAACTAGCACATTATTTCAGAATCCCTTTTTCAAATTATTTCAGGCGGATTCGGAAATAATGTGCAAAATTTTTGCGGATTGTTCCGGATTTTGCACATTCTTTCGGAACGTTTGCACGCTCTTTCAGATGAAGATTTCCAGCGCGCCTGATGGACCGATGGAAAAGAAAAAGCACAAAAGAGGCCGATTCGGCCCCTTTCATGCTAATACCCCATTTCCTCTGCGGCCATGCGCACCACTTCTTCGTCAATGGCGTCCTTTTTCAGCTGATACCCGTATAACAGGCACGTCGTGGCCAACGTGTTGATCACCCGAGGCCATCCCCGCGACTGCAGGGCAATCGCCTCTAACGCCGATGGGGTGAAGATCGGGTGCTTCGCCCCGGCCTGTTTCATCCGATGCTTGATGTAGCCCGCCACCTCTTCCTTCTCCAGCGGCCCCATCCGGTATCGCATGATGATCCGCTGGTCGAGAGGGCGGTGCTGATTGAGCCGCAGCTTCCCCTGTAAATGGGGCAGCCCGGCCAAAATCAAGACAAATGGGTTGGTCGAATCCATCTCAAAGTTGAACAAGATCGCGATGTCCTGTAAAAATGCATCCTTCGCTAAATGCATCTCGTCCAAAATGAACACCGGCGTGATCCGCCGTTCATGATACAATCGCTCGATCGCCTGCTGGATTTGGCGGAAGAGGTCTACCTTGCGGTACTTCGGTTCCTCTCCTAATCCCAAGGCCAAACCACGGTAAAAATCCATCACGCCTCCGGTGGATAACGGAAAGTAGACGACATGATACAATGATGGATTCAATGACTCTTTCAGCGCCCGAAGGGCGAACGTCTTGCCCGCCCCTGGCTCTCCGATTAACAGCCCGATCCCCCGGGTTCGTTTCACGTACTCCAGCGCCCGCAACGCTTCCTGAAACGGCGCCCCTTGATACGCCTCGGACGGGTCTGTTTCTTTCGCAAACGGCTCCCGCGAAAGGGAGTAAAACGATTTATACACCGTGTTCTCCCTCCTTCGCCGGAATCGCCGCAAACGGGGACCGATGGCGTTTTACATAGGCGTTGTCCTCCAAACGAACCCGAACGGCCTCCGCCACCTTCCTTCCATCTTCGTACACATAGACGCCCCGTTCGTCATAGCGGAGTTCAATCGATTGCCCAATGAACCGGGGCGGCACTTCATACAGCTGCTTGTTCAAGGTGATCGTTCCATCGGCTTTGACCTTGCGGTGCTCCCGCTTCAGAAAAATCGCATCCAGCCAATCGCTATCTTCGATGAACGACACGAGATGCACTTGCGATTGAAACACCTCATGCGGCGTTTTTCCGTCCAGCGAGGCGTGCGGTTTTCGATGATACTCCTCTTCAAGCCACCTCCAAAAGCGCTCGTTCAGCTCTTCGAGCGACTTCGGGGGATCCAACTCCAGCAGCGGATAAAACCGCGTCTGTACGGTGCGGAAGAACCGTTCGATTTTCCCTTTGCTTTGCGGGTCATACGGCTGGGTGTGGATGAGCGTAATTCCCATCTCGGCGCACGCATACTGCAGCACCTCGGATCGATAAATTTTCCCGTTGTCCGAGTAAATGCGCTTCGGCTTCCCGCAACGAAGCACCGCTTCCTTCGTGACGATCCGCAGCCCGTCAAACTTCTCCGAAGGGAAAAACTGCGCGTACGGCACAAACCGCGAGCAGTCATCGATATAGGCGATCAAAAACGTTTTCTGGGCTTTCCCATTGACTCGAATCGTTGGTCCATGGGATAAGTCCCCTTGCCAAAGCTCATTGATCTGGTCATACGCAAAGCGCTTTCGCTCCGGCATGGGCAAGATTTCTTTCCCGACAAGGTTGTGTTTTTTCAACAATCGGTATATAGTAAAGTAAGAGGTATGATTTTCTGGGATTTCCCCCTGCTCGATCAGGTGTTCGTAGAACACCGTCACGGGCATGGTGGGATGTTCTTTTCTTAGGGCTAAAATATGATCCTCATCATCGGGCGACAGACGCCTTGAGTGGCCGCGGTCCGAACGGCGCTTCGGCTTTAAGGCGTCAAAGCCCCCTTTTTTGTATCGGGTGCACCAATCGAGGATCGTCTTGGCTGCGATTCGTTTGTCGCCCTGGTGGGGAACATGGTGCACTCGCTCGCTCACCTCTTTCAGATACGTCTTCGGTTCCACCTGCCCATTCACCAACGGAGCGATTAGCCCGTACCGAAACAGGGCAATGTCGTGTCTCATCGACTCATCCATTCGAATCTCCTCCTTGTCTCACTTGGTATTGTCAAAAGTTTATCCTCCACACTCACTGTTTTTCATTGAGTTTCAACGGTGAGAATAAAAAAAGCTTGCCACCCCCGTTGTTTTAGGCCATCATTGAGGTAACCCCACACCCAACACCCAAAACAAAGGAGTGACAAGCTTGTTACCTCAATTATTAGCCTATTTGCTCGAAATAATCAAGTCCCAACATCAAATCATTGTCTATTTAATTGGTGCCTTATTAGGAAAATCCTTAAGCCGCAAAGACATGGACGAACCGGTTCGAAAACCGTACCGAAAACTTCAAGTCGATGACCTTCCCATCATCGATGTCCCAGAAACACTCGACTACCGGCAGCTTTTAGCCGACTACGAAGCCCGGCACGGCCGTCCGTTGCCGCCGATCCAACGCCGGGACAACGCTAAACACCGTGTTCCGGATTCGTTGACGTGTCCCCGTTGCCAGGCGCCGTCATCCTACCTGTACACCAACAACGGCGGAAAAGGGCAGTACCAATGCAAAGTGTGCCAATGCCGGTTCAACCATCGAAATCGGTTCAAAAAGCAAGCGGTCTTTCGTTGCCCGCACTGCTTCCAAACGCTTGAGAAAATCAAAGAACGCAAGGACTACTACATCTACAAATGCAAGAACAACGACTGCCCGTTTTACCAAAAGAACCTTCGCCGGATGAGCCAAAAAGAACGCCAACGGTTCCAGCAGAACCCTCAAGCCTTCAAGGTGCGGTATCTGTTCCGTGAGTTTTTGTTTGACTTTCAACCATTGGCCCCATCGTCGCCGAAAAAGCCAAAGGTCGATTTGTCTCGTCTGGCGGTGTCGTCGCACACCCTCGGACTCGTGTTGACGTACTACGTTAACTATGGGATGTCCTCCAGACAGACAGCCGGAATCATGAAGGATGTGCATGGCGTGTCGATCTCCCATCAGACGGTACTCAACTACGCCAATAGCGTCGCGCTCATGATTCAGCCATTTGTCGACCAGTTCCCGTACGAGCTGTCCGGCTCGTTCTGTGGGGATGAGACGTATATTCGCGTGAAAGGACGCTGGCATTACCTGTTTTTTATGTTTGATGCCGTGAAAAAAGTGGTGTTGTCGTATCGCGTCTCGCCCCACCGGGATGCGTTGTCGGCCATCCGGGCCATCGATGACGTCCTGCGAAAGCTGTCGTCCATCCCGGACGATTTGTCGTTCGTCGTCGACGGCAATCCCATTTACCTGCTGGCGCAGCACTTTTTTGCCCAGCACGGGATTCCGTTTGACGTCCGCCAAGTGATCGGACTGACCAATGAGGATCCGGTGTCCGAAGAGTTCCGCGCGCTCAAACAAATCATCGAGCGATTCAACCGGACGTTTAAAGGCAACTATCGGCCGACTCACGGATTTGGCGCGGAAGAAGGATCGGTCTCCTTTGTCACGCTGTTTGTGGCGTATTTCAACTTCCTGCGCCCGCACGGTGCACTCGAAGGCCGGGTTCCTGTCGTCATCCCGGAGCTCGCCGATCTGCCCCATATGCCGGCCCGGTGGACGAAGCTGATCGCCATGGCTCAAGATTTCCTCCAACAAGAGGCAGCCTAACTTTTTTGTCCGCCGGAGCCCATGGATCAGAAGAACAGCCGGATTCGGCGAAGCGAACCCTTGACCAACCGAACCTCGTCAAAGGTAAAATTCGGTAAGGGCAAGGGCGGCTTTCCTATGCCCTCTTTTTTGTCCCCGTCGCCCTTGACGTCCCTTTCACACCTTTGGCGGGTGTTGGTCAAGGGCGAATCCGGCTCCAAGGATGCCTTACGATGCTCCATGGGATGGCGGATGTGGAGTTTTCATAAAACTTTTGACGCTACCTCTCACTTGGAATCAGGACCGTTCCGGTCCGTCTGCCCTTATCGTACCGGATCGCTTTTTCTCCGTCGATAGGAAAGGTTTGTGGGAACCTCAACTATTTCCAATTTAGGATATGTATGTAAAATCAGGATCCCATTTGATTCGCAAAAGGGTGTCGGAATCCGTCCTCCCACATGTCTCTGATGACCGAATAGAGACCGTGTTTCTCCAACGTCCGGATCCACCAGGAAGCCCGTTCCTTTTCTTTTTTCACGATAGGGCCTATGATCCTCCACCGCCTCGCAAAAAAGCTGTGAAGGCTTGATAGGTTTCGGCAGAACCGCCGGACATAAAAGATGATGCCGTCCTTTGTCGGGAGAAACGGAGCCCGGTTCGTCCCCTCGGTCAATCCCAACTGCTCTTTCACGACTTGCCATATGGCGGACAACGTATACTGAAAATACGGGAGGAGAAAGGAAGGCAGCACACTCACCGTCTTCAAGCATTCCCGACAGCGATACCGGACAATCCAAATGCGATAATCACCATGTGGGGTCAATGCGTTTCGCTCATAGTAACCGTGGCGGTGCAACGGGCGCTTGGCCCGGCAATGCGGACACTTTTTCAGAAGAGGGAAGTCGTTTTCTTTTCCACGCTCTGCATACGTTTGGACGTCAATGTCAAAGTCATGAAATTGAATCACGTCCTCCTCCCCCTCCTATGAACCGATGGATTTTCTCTTCCGAAATAATTCACAAAAAATTTAGCACATTCTTTCAGAAAAGGGGAGAGGGCTTTCTGAAGGAATGTGCAAAAAAATGGCTCTTTTGTTCCGAAATAAAGTGATAATTTACACTTGGCTTCCCAATTGGTGGAAGAAGTCTGTTCTTGGCTAAAAGAGCGAGGCGCAAGAAGGGCTCGGCTATGGGCAAGTTCAGAGGGCCGGAGAATCTATGAACGGCTTGGCTTCTCCCCGATGCTCGATATGGAGAAAGCATTATAATGAGTAATGTTTCTTTCGGGAACGAGAGCTTCAATGGAATAAGAACAACCAAAGAAGTCTTAGGAAATAAAAATCCGATTACAAACCGGAGCCGAGCCCGTTTGGAAGTGAAGCCGAACAATTTTCCAAGGACATGAAGTTTCAGCAAATGAAGATTTCAACGTGGAAGATAAGTCTGGATACTCGATCGTTAAGCTGATACAAAGCACAAAATCATTGAGGTGCACGCTAACCGATGGGGATGGGGGGATGACACATTCCTGAGCTTAGGCGCTGTTCAAACCACAAGAATTCTACGGTGTTAGCCGTGTGGAGTGTCAACTCCTATCCTTTGGATAATTCTTACGTATAAAATATCAATAATTTTATGATGGGGTTATGACCCCACCAGGACGCCACCTACATCGGAACAAGTGCGCAAAACTGCGCGAAAGCAAATGCTCTATCCAAATATTGAATTCCTCGATAGAGTGATAGAGAGTTTTCATTTTTGATGAAGGAGATGACAACAGTTTGCCAAGGATAGGGAAATCCGGAACGATCGGCGATGAAAACAGCTGTATCTTGTCTTTAAAATGAAAACAAATTGAAACGTTCATGGCGGCGAAAGTTTGTTAAAATATACAAGATAGAAATAAAATAGCGGAATCCGCCATACAATGAACATGCATGGCAAATACATGAATCAGGTGATCGACATGGGGTTTGAACAACAACTCGTTCATAAGACATTTTATGAAACGTTAATTGATGGAGGAGAGCACGATATTGTCAGCGCGCTTGGCGACATTTTCTTCACCGCGTATCGGGACGGAACCGATTTGTCGTCCATTCGCTTTGCGCAAGGGGAAGTGTACTTCCACCGTCGTGATTATGAGACCGCCATTTTCAAATGGGAAAACGTTCATAACGATTTGCGTCCGTGGGCGCAAAAAAACATTGCGGACAGCTACTATGAGCTCGGACAGTTTCAGCTCGCCGAAGAGCTGTACCGCTCGATTGAGGCAGAAAGCGAGACGCTTCAGGCGGAAATCATTTTGCGTCTATTTTCACTCTACCGCGAGTTGGGTGAAAGAGAAAAAGCGGATGAAATGATTAAGCGCGGCGTGGCGCTTTCCCCTGACTACCCGAATATGACTGAATGGGCCCGCGCCTTTTTTGAAGAACAAGGCGATTGGGAAAGTGCCATCGAGCTCGCTTTAGGGGAAGCGGTGCGGACGTCGGCGCGCCATTGGGCGGACACTTTGACTGGCTACGTTGAGCAGGGGCATGCGCGGATGATGGCACCTGCGCGCTTTTCACGGTGTTTAGCGCTGTTGTATGAAACCGATCGGGTGAAGTTTGAACGATTGGTGCAGGCGTTATGGAACGGTTATAAAGATAGTGATGTTTATTTTTCATGGTTGGCAGAGTGGAGTTCCCTTTACGATGAGCTGGCAATTGGCCGAGATTATGAGTGGAAGAGAATTCCATCCCTTTTGGCTGAGGCGTATGACGGGTTAATGAAAGGGCCGTATCGGTTGAAAGAACTCGTTGAAGTCGTGCCGCCGCTCTTAAAAAGCTGGGTGAATTTGGCTGACGGTCAGGGAATGGCGGAGGCCGCGGCTGCCTTGATAGCATGGAGTGAAAAATTTCCGGAAGGCTTTAGTGACGAAATGGTGAAGAACGCCGCTAAACAGTTTGTCTGTGCGGATCGGCAATCAGAAGAAGCAGGAGTGGCGTTATTTGAGGAAATGGCTGATTGGGCAGAGACGCAGCGGGCGGGCTCGCATTTTCGCTTCCGCTGGCTCGTACGGCAGCTTTCCGATCTGCGGACGCATCGCGTTCTTGTCGCTGGAGCGTCGCGAAATGAACGCTTGGCATTTTTGCGCACGGTAGTTGGCGAAGCGGCATTAGTGGCGCCATCGGCTCCAGTGCTTGTTTGGAAAAACGGCGACGAGACCGAAGTGGCGAAAATTAGTGATGAACAGTTTACTGTTTTTGCAAGCATTGATGAGTTTCAACAAGCATTAGGAGGGCGGGCCGTCCGTTTTCCTGATGATGCAGTCATTGAGTGCACGGCGCCGCTTTCGCTTGTACCGCAAGAAGTAGCCTTTTTGGACATCGGCCCGCTTGGCGGACGCGTCTCTTCTCATCATGAGGCGCTCGTTTCATTCCCGCTCGCCGATAGCATTCTTTTCCTTCTGAACGGTGATGATCCGTTTTCCAGCGTGGATGAACAGCTCGTGCTGCAGCTTTGTGAACGAGCACCGCGCGTGCCGATTCACTTTTTATTGCCTCCGAGCGACGGGATGATCGATGAGCAGGAGGAGCTACGGATTGCTCGAGAAATCGAAGCGCATATTCGCACCATCGTCCCGAGGGCGAACGTGCTCGTCTATTCACCGCACGCGCCAAGCCGCAAGCAGCAACAAGCGCTCGCTGACTTGCTTGGAGAAGTGCGCCATCATCGGTCTTCCGTGCGTCGGGAAGAAGCGATTTTGGCGACGATTCACCAGTTTATTGCCCATTTGTTCCGGCAGCGGGCTGAGGCGGAAAGCCGGTTGGCAGAGTCGATCGTCTGGAAAAAAGAAATGGCCGCCAAGCTGAACGGGGCGATCCATCAACTTGGCGATCAGCAAGAAGAGAAAACAAGGAAAGTAGTGAAAGCGTTCCGGACGGTTTTAGAAGAGACGCGGAAGGACTTGTCAGCGGCGATTCCTGACATGCTGCGCAAAGCGGCCGACTTTGTGCGCGAAGACAGCGACTTTGCCCGCCTTCACCTCGAGCTGAATGATCAAGTGAACGAACAGCTCCGCACCTATATTGATGAAGAGGTGCTGCCGAAATTACATGGTGCCATAGAAGATTGGATTGCCACGACAAATGAGGAATTCAACGAATGTCAGGCGTTTTTGCATGAAATGGGCGAAGCGTTTAACGCCATGTTTGGCGAAGAACGGCTGAAGCTTGAATGTGATTTCCGCATTCTTGCCGATTGGCGGCGCGATATTGATCGGCTTGCGAGCGGGGCGCAAATTGATAAGCTGAACATTTTCCTTCGCCGGACACCGGGGCAGCTGCTGTTGAAAGGAGCGGGCAAACTGCTTGGGGCCTTCGCGCAAAATAAGGTGATGTTGGCGCAAAAGTATAAGCAATTTATCCAAATGCAAGATTACACGGATGTAGCGGAAACGGTCGCCGGGCAGTTGTTGTTGCCGTTTGAATGGTTTGCCAAATCGCTTGAGCGTGACATCACCCAATTTTTCCAAGCGCCGTTGGCGGTGTTAAACGAAACGTTAGAACGATTGGAGCTCGAAATTGTTGCTCAGGAAGAGGAATTACAACAGATGCGAACAAATCCAGAAGCCTATCGCGATCCGCTTGTTCTTTTTGGCATTCGTTTGCGACAATGCGAGCAGCTGACGCAGGCGGCTTCTGCTGCGGTTCAAGTATAAGGAAAATCGGCCGGATATCGGCCGATTTTTCTCAGACTGTTGAAAAACGATTTTGTCGAGGGACAAAACCGTTTTTTTTTTTTATGATATACGTTGAGAAAACAACTGATAGGAGAAACCACTTATGTACTACTACCAATCGAACGTAGAGATTCAACAATCAAGCTTATGAATTTTTCACCTTCATTATTTATTTTTAATTTTTTACCCTTCTTTTCAATATGAATGCTCTTTTTAAACCATTTAGTATAAATTGAGATGATATAATAGTTAAGTCCATATAATTGTGTAAAAAGGGAAATAGAAAAAGAGCCATGTTGCTTCCCCTTTGGTAGAATAAACAGTGGACCAAAAACACCAAACATAAGGAGGAATGCAACCATGGCTCAATATCATATTACCCTAAATGATGAACTTTTGCACGGGTTATTCACCAGAGATGAGGGATTAGCTAAGCTATTGGAACAAGTCCTCAATCAAATCCTCGAGGCACAAGTAGAAGAACAGCTGGGAGCTCGCCGTTATGAACGAACGGAAGAACGAAAAGGCTATCGAAACGGTTCGTATCCACGCCAGCTGACGACCCGGGTGGGACGGTTGACCTTGCGCGTTCCACGGACAAGAGATGGGGAGTTCTCTACGGAACTGTTCCAACGGTATCAACGGAGCGAACAAGCACTGGTACTGGCACTAATGGAAATGGTGGTAAACGGGGTGTCTACCCGAAAAATCACTCAAATCACGGAGGAATTATGCGGCACTTCGTTTTCCAAGTCCACGGTCTCCTCACTGTGCAAGGGACTGGATCCGATTATCCAAGACTGGAATTATCGTTCCCTTCATGAACACGTGTATCCGTTTGTGCTAGTAGATGCTATTTATACGAAAGTCCGGGAGGATGGACGAGTACGCTCCAGAGCCGTGTTGATCGCTACAGGAGTGAATGAGGAAGGATATCGAGAAATTCTTGGCCTGCAAATCGGAAACAGTGAATCGGAGTCCAGCTGGAGCGAGTTCTTCGGATGGCTGAAAGACCGGGGACTCCGGGGAGTGGACTTGATCATCTCGGATCAGCACGGTGGGCTGGTGCAAGCCATTGAAAAGCATTTCCAAGGCGCTACATGGCAACGATGCCAGACACATTTTATTCGTAATATCCTCGATGCCGCACCAAAGTATATGCAGGATGCCTTGCTCGAGGAGATTCGTGGGATTCTTCATGCTCCAAATAAGCAAACGGCCCGGCTGTTATTGGAACAAGTGCTGGCCAAATGGGAAGAAAAAGCCCCAAAAGCCATGCAAATCCTCGAAGAGGGATTCGAAGACGCCACCGCCGTATTGGACTATCCGGACCGTTACCGGCGGCGCCTGCGCACGACCAACGGAGTGGAACGGCTGAACGAAGAAATTCGCCGCAGAGAACGGGTCATCCGCATCTTTCCGAACCGGGAATCGGTGTATCGCCTCGTTGGTGCCGTGTTGATCGAAATCGATGAAAAATGGATGTCAGGGCGCAAATACTTGGATATGGCTGAATATTGGCAGTGGCGGAAAACGAAAGAGCAAGGAGTCCGATCGGTGAATCAGGAGGCTCCGGCGATCAAGAGAGTGGGATAACCTCTACGCCGTGTCAAGGAGAACGTGGAATACCGGAGCGAAGCGAGGATATGCCGCGAAAGCTCCTTGACACGCCTGTTCCTTGACAACATGATCATTTGTCCGGGAAGGCGACCGGCAGGGAGACTTTCCGGTCTTACCTACCATACGTCAAGTCATCAGGTCCATGTTGTCTATCAAAGGGGAATTTACACAATAATTTGGACTTGACCTGATATAATTGTTAAAGAAAAAAATACAATTGGTATAAGTGGGATCCAAGGGGTGATGCTTATTACTTGATAGCTGTCACCAATAAGTCCTGACCATTCATAGGAAGTCGTTTTCGGAGGGTCTATCTGCATATAGTCGACATAAGTGCCTCCAAAAAACAATTGTAGCACTCCTAGGTGAGCTAACACCATTAATACTTGAATGAATTGCTGAATAGACAACAGAACCCAATTTTCCAAAACATGTGGAAGCACATGCACTTTGAAAATATGCCATTTGGAACCGCCTAATATTTTAGCTGCTTGGACAAACTCTTCCCTATACACTCTCCGAATGTCATTGGCAATATAAAATGACAACGTTGGAAGAGCAAGAACAGTGAGAACAAATACTTCAAATACGGCCCGTTTCCAAAAAGGATGCGGAAACCCGTCGCTCGGCATCCATAGCACATTGACTAAAATAAAGTAAGCGATTAACGTTAACGGAACGACAGTAAAACTATCAAAAAAGTTTTCTAGTTTTGGAATCCATTTTTTGCAGTATACTCCTAACGTTCCCCCGATCATAATGGCCAAAGCCATGCGCAACATCATGATAAGCAAAGCGATTCCTATAGTAAATTTTGCGCCTTGAATCATCATATGAAGCATGTCGTATCCATTGCGATCGGTCCCTAACGGAAAACGAAGAGAAGGTGCAAAAGGAGGAGTGCCGATAACATTACCATTTTTATCAAAAAGAATTGGAACTTGTCGAATGCTCCCATCATTAATTATGCTGTTTAACAAACTTAATAAGAGCAATATGCTGATAAAAAGGAACCCCAGCATAAATAACTTGTCCCGGATCAATATACGAATCAAGCTACTTCTCTCCTTTCCACATCTGTGGAAGAAATAAATAAGAGATTTTATAAAATAAAAAGACAGGGATATATAATAATAACAACCCGAGCGCAAACACTTCCGGAGTATGATATTCAAGCAAAAAAGCAGTAATGCCGCTCACGTTAAAGACATACTCGATGATAATCAAGTTCGAAAGCATAAACCAAATCATTGTTTTCGAATAATAAATCAATCCCGGCGCTACGTTCCGCAGCACATGTTGATTCAAAATATAGAAAAAAGACAGCCCTTTTGAAAAAGCGTATTCTACATATGGCTTATGAAGTTCGTTTTCATATTGCTGCAAAAGAAACTTTGCAAACAACAGAGAAATCGGAATACTCAGACAAGTGGTGGGCAAAAAAAGGCTTCTTTCCTCTCCTGCGGAAGCAAGCTGAAAGATGAGCCAGCCGGTTTTTTTGAATATTACAATTACGATTAACTGAAAGGTCACGATAATCAGCAGATCGGGCAAGGATTCAAAAAGACCCAATATCATTTTGATTCGCTCCATATGGCTCCGGAAGAAAAGAAGCGTGATATACGTTATTCCCCATGCTAATATTAGTGCTACCACGATTGCCAACCCGCATAATAGAAGCGACTCCCGATAATGAATAAGAATTTGTGGGAATACTTTTCTATTCGTTCCATATTCGATACTTAGTGGATGAATAAGCTTCATGATGATGTATCCTAATGTTTTTACATATTCCTTTACATTGATCGAAATATTATGAAATAAGCTGGGAAAACCACTGACCATCACTACTCCTAGGATTGCCAATAAGCATTCTAGTATTATTCCAGCAATGAATTTCATTATTCTTATCAATAATGTTCCTCCCTCTATAAATGTTGATATATCAACGGTTGTAGCCGTCTCAGGGGTGTCAAAAAAATATTTTTCGACAAAGATTCTAACATTATTTCTTAAATATGTGTATATCTTACATTGACTGGGTACGCTTCGCGGCCACTACTGGTTAAATTTGGTTGTAGTGGAGGAAGCGTATGGGATGCACCGTGGATCTCTGCATCGCTGATGATGACGAACCCTCCCATGTCTCTTGGCATCCTTGTGCCTACATTCCTTCGTTCGGTCTAGTCATCAGGCAGAGGCCGGCTAAGCTCCTTTAGGGACTCAAGGTCGAATGGATGATATCGCGCCAGCTTCTCCGTGTCATCCTTGTTGTCTAGAGAATCGAGACTATAGGCATCAAGCAGCCGTTTCGAGGCCAAAGATGTCCTGCATCATTCGCTTCGCATCGAACGCTTGGTGCTTCGTACATACAGCGTGCAATACCTTCAATAATTTTCCGCATAACACCACAATCGATTGCTTCTTCCGCAACGGATTATCAGGACGTGTCGTGTAATATTCGTGCAGCTGCCGAAACGCTTCGTTGTGGCGGATCATCGGCATCATCACGCGGAAGAGGAGGGCGCGCAACCGCCTTCTTCCACGCTTCGAGATCCGTTTTTGCCCTTTGTGTTGGCCGGAGGAATGTTCCCGCAGCGTCAGGCCCGCTAATTTGATAAGCTGCCGCGGATCCTGATAATGGGAGAAACTCCCGATCTCTGATAACAGTTCTACGATGGTCGCATCGCCTAAGCCCGGAACGGTCTTCAACCATTCGTACTCGACCGATGTCTGTACGAGTTCGATCAGCTGCTCTGTCAGTGCCTCGATTTCTTCTTCCAGTTGGCGGTACCGGCGGACAAGCGTGGCAATTTCGATACGGGCCATCTGTTGTCCTTCCGTTACGCCAATGGAGTGTTGGGCCAATTCCATCAACTTCTTCGCTTTCGGTTTTTGTGGCGATTGTAATCCCTCACTTTGCCGGTAAAGGGCCAGCACCTCTTCCAGTTCTTTTCCTGCCAGATCACTCGGAAATGGCGTATATTCCAGCACCGCGAGCGCCATTTTCCCAAATGACGGGAAGACTTGGGAAAACTCTGGAAAATATCGATCGAGCCAGCGAATCATCTGATTTCGAACTGCTCCCTGTTCTTCCACCAATTTGGAGCGAAATGTCGCTCCAACGCGCAGCTCCGCCTCCATCCCTTTCAGAATACGCGGATAGCTGAATCGGCCGTCTTTCACTAACCGGGCAATGACGAGCGCATCTTTCGCATCATGCTTGGTTGGAAGGTTATCGTCCAGCTCTTTCGATCGCTTCACGTGCATCGGGTTTGTCATGACGAGAGGGATGCCTTTCTCATCAAGAAAATAGGCGAGATTCAGCCAATAATGTCCCGTTGGCTCGATGCCAACGATCACCTCGGTTTTTCCAAATTCCTTCATGGCTTCTACGATACACTGGTACAACCATTCCAATCCTTCTCTCGATTGCAGAACGGGAAACGGCTTTTTTAACACCCTCCCTCGCTCATCCACAAAGCAGGCATAATGTTTTTTCTTTGCGATATCCATCCCAACAACCAGCGTTTGATCGGTGACTTGATTAATCTTCTTGTTTGAGATAGAATTCATGTATAGTCCTCCTTGGTATCCAAATTAGGGGTCAATTCGTGCGATTGACACCCCCGAATCATACCAAGAGGGCTTTTTTTATTCAAGTCCCCGAAAAAACTTCTAACAGGAATGCTCCTTTCTAATAAATTAATTTTGTAACATAATAAAAAAATGGCGTATTATTAATTTTCTACAAACATTTATTCATTTTTAATCCTGATACCTCTATGTTTCTAGATATTCGCCACGAAATGGACTTGACAATCAGATTTTTTTGAATTGTGGTACAAAAACGTAATTTCCTGTATGGTAAACGTGATCTAAACATTAACCAGGGAGGAATTTTTATTTGCGATCCCAGTTTATCAAATATTTTATTTATTTACCATACTTCGCTAGTTTACTTGGGGGTAATCATCTTGTTTTTTAGTAAAAACAGAGACTGTTGAAAAAACGGCCGATTTTTTATGTCCTCCATCCCTCCTGTCGGCCAAGCGAAAGTCAGACCAGAAGCAGCGAGCAACGAAGGAAGCATAATGTTTCACTGCTACGGGTAAGCTGGGGGAAAGACAACGGTTGTGTAGTGCCGCAAATTTGGCTCATCCGTCCCGGGTGTCCCTTGCTATACGCTAGCTGGACGTTTACAGGAAGGGGGATGCTTCCATCGCTTTTTTTCTTGCATTCTTTTTTTATAAAGAGTAGACTTTGATTGTAAAAAGATAATACGTTTACGGGAGCTTGTGGAATCAGGCTGAGAGTACGGCTAATCCGCCGTTGACCGTTTGAACCTGTTGGATAATGCCAGCGCAGGGAAAGAGAGTATGGACAAGCACTTTGCCTGCGCGCAAAGTGCTTTTTTATGTGGATCGGAATGCGCGATAAGTGGAAAGGGGCGGGGAAGGTGACTCAACAAGAAATCATCGAAAGCTTGCTTCAGTTTATCAATCAAGAAACGTCCACAGAGGAAGAATTCAATGAGCATGCACTCATGCTATTTGCTTATCAATACGAAAACAATCTCCCGTATCGTACATATTGCATGCAAAAAGGAAAAACGGCAAGAACGGTGAAAACGTGGCGGGATATTCCGGCTGTACCGATTAACGCCTTTAAAGAATTAACGTTAAGTTGTGTTTCCCCCGAACAGGCTGAGCGCGTGTTTATGACGAGCGGCACGACGAGAGGCGTGCGCGGGAAACATTATCATCCAACGTTAAGCGTGTACGATCATTCGATGATCGTCAATTTTCGAAAGCGGTTCATGAAAGAGCGTGACAAAATCAAAATGGGAATTCTTTTCCCGACAGAAGAGCATATGCCGAACTCTTCACTCGCTCATTATTTAGCCCTCGCCGTCAACGTGTTTGGCACGGAAGACAGCCACTATCTTGTCGACCGCGACGGCCTTAATATGGATCGGCTTCTTGCTGAGCTCGAACAGGCGGAACAATCAGGTGAGCCGTACGCTCTTTTAGGCGCTTCGTTTAGCTTCGTTCATGTATTTGAGGAGCTCGCAAAGCGCGGCAAAACATTCCGCTTGCCGGAAGGAAGCCGGATTCTTGATACGGGCGGCTTTAAAAACCAGTCCCGGGAAATGGATTTGGACGAATTTTATGATACGCTGTCTGCTTACCTTGGCGTCCCGCGCCGTGAGTGCATCAACATGTACGGAATGACCGAGCTTAGCACGCAATTTTACGATGACGGAAATGAGACCGTTCCATCGGTGAAATCCGGACCGCATTGGATTCGCACAAGGGTGATTCACCCGTTGACCGGAGAAGAGATGCCAAAAGGGAAACGCGGCGTCCTCGTTCATTGCGATCTCGGCAACTTTAACTCGGTAACAACGATTTTGACAGAAGATATGGGCGTGGAAACAGACGGCGGCTTTTTGTTGCTTGGCCGGGTGCAAGGGGCGGAAGCAAAAGGTTGCTCGATGGCGGTCGAAGAATTCATTCGTGCGGCGAAGGGGACATCCGAATGAGAGAATATGCCGGCTATATTCCTCATATCGGGGATGAACCGATCGAAACGCGCGTGTTAACGTTTGAAAAAAACGGCGAAAGAGTCGAAGTGGAAGTTCCTCTTTTAACGGTCGAGCAGTTAAACAAAGTCATCGAAAAAGTGAAACAGGCTAGCGCCCAGTTTCTCAAATCGCTTTCGGTGACGGAGATCATCAACTTGCTTGACCGGGTGATGGAACAGCTGTTAGACCGCCGCCATCCATACCGGCAAAAGGCGGAGCAAGTGCTGCCGATTGTGACTGGCTATGATGAAGAAATGGTTCGTTTAGGGTTGACTTCGTATTTCAAAACGTTCCGTAAGCCGCAGCTGCAGCGCTTTCTTGTTGAGGACTTGGAAAATCCGCTGCTTCTTGATGATTTTCAACCGCGGCCTAAAGGCGGCCTTTCCAAAGCGGTCGGTCCGGACGTCATCGTTCACGTTTGGGCGGGAAACGTGCCGGCGCTGCCGTTATGGAGCCTTATTTCCGGGTTGTTGGTGAAGTCGGGAAACATCGGGAAAGTGTCGAGCGCCGAGCCGTTATTTGCCGGGTGGTTTGCCCGTTTGTTAGTAGAGGTGGAACCGAAGTTGGCGGATTGCCTCGCTGTTGTTTGGTGGAAAGGCGGAGATGTCGAGAGGGAGCGTGCGGTGTTTGGACAAGCTGACGTCGTTGTCGGCTATGGAAGCAACGCGTCGCTCGAAGAGATGCAGCGCCGCCTCCCGGTAACGACCCGCTTTTTGCCGTTTGGGCATAAACTGAGTTTCGGCATTGTTTCCCGTTCCTGCCTTGATGCGCGCAAGGCGTGGCATGTCGCCCATCAGGCGGCGTTCGATATTGTACGCTATGACCAGCAAGGGTGTTATTCGCCGCATCTGTTTTATGTGCAAACAGGGGGGATCGTATCGCCAAAAGAGTTTGCCCGCTATGTCGCCCACGAGCTGAACTGTTTTGCGAAACGGTTTCCGCGGCGTCCTCTTTCCCTTGAGGAAATGGCGGCACAAGCAAGTTGGCGGCAGCGCGAAGAACTGGACGTGTTGGTGAACAAGGAAAAAGAAGTGCTCGGAAACGAAGCGGGGGATTGGACGGTCGTTTATGAACCGGAACGCCGGGAGTTTGCTGCGAGTTGTCTAAACCGGGTAGTGAAAATCGTCGCTTTTGATGACATTTCACAAATCATTTCAGAAATTGCCCCGTATCGGGCGTTTTTGCAGACGGTGGGAGTGGCCGCCTCGCCAAAAGAGCTGTTCGAGTGGGCGGAGTGGCTAGGAAAAGCAGGCGCCACACGCGTTACGGCGCTTGGGCATATGACTTCTCCTGAAGCGGGCTGGCATCATGATGGGCGCTTTAATTTGCGCGATCTCGTGCAAATGGTCGACATTGAATCGGCGGCTGAAGCGTATGCGGAACAGTTCGCTCCTTATGTCGATTAAGGAGGAAAATGAGGATGAGCTTTTTGCGGCTAGACCGTGTTACGTATCGTTATCAAGGCTCGAAGCCGGTGATCGACGGGGTCAGTTGGACGATCAATGAAGGGGAATTCCATTGCCTTGTCGGGAAAAGCGGCTGCGGCAAGACGACGTTGTTAAAGCTTGCTGCCGGCCTGTTGCAGCCGGATGAAGGGGGCATTTATTTGCAAGGTGAAAAAGTGACGAAGCCTTCCCCTTCGATCGGCTATGTCTTTCAAGCGCCGACGTTGCTTGAATGGAAGCGGGTTATTGATAATGTTTTGTTGCCGATCTCGCTCAAACGAAAACCGACGAAGGAAGATTATGAGTTGGCGCACGATTTGCTTGAACGGGTCGGATTGTCTGCATATCGCAACCACTACCCGGCTCAACTATCCGGCGGGCAGCAAAGCCGGGTAGCCATTGCAAGAGCCCTCATTCAACAACCGGCGCTGTTGTTTTTGGACGAGCCGTTTGCCGCATTGGACGCCATTACGCGGGAAGAATTGCAAGATGACTTATTAGCGCTTTGCCGGCTGCAAAACACAAGCGTCTTGTTTATTACTCACGATATTGCCGAAGCCGTATATTTAGCGGACCGCATCGCTGTCATGGCCGACGGGGACATCGTTTATGCGCTTGATGTCCATCTTCCGAAACCGCGAGCGTTGGAAATGCGTTATGAGCCACGGTTTAACGAGCTCTGTTTTCAAGTGCGGCAGGCGATGGAGGGGATGAGGCGATGAACCGGACGTCCGTTTACTCGCTGGCGTTACTTGTGCTGCTTCTTCTCGGCTGGGAGCTGGCTGCTAGGCAAATGTCAGAGCTTGTTTTGCCGGCGCCGTCGGTCGTCGCGGCAACGCTTTTTGAGGGCATCAAGAGTGGTTATTTTTGGCCGCACATCGTCCGGACAAGCTTGGAAGTGTTGCTTGGTCTTAGTTTAGGAAGCGGTCTCGGCCTCATCGTCGGCATTCTCATGGGGGAAATTGAATGTTTGCGCAAATTGTTCTTCCCGTACGTCGTCGCCAGCCAGGCCGTGCCGAAACTCGCCTTGGCGCCGTTATTTATTCTTTGGTTCGGTTTCGGCATGACATCGAAAGTGATCATTACGGCCTTGATTTGTTTTTTCCCTTTGCTTGAAAATACCGTGACGGCGATTCAATATACCGATCGGAACAAACTCGAATTGTTTCGCGTGTTAGGCGCGACGCGCTGGCAAACGCTCATTCATTTGAAACTTCCCGCCGGGCTGCCAAACATTTTTGCCGGATTCCGCGTTGCCGTCGTATTGGCGGTCGTTGGGGCGGTCGTCGGCGAATTTATTGGCGCCAGCGAAGGGTTAGGTGCGATGATTATCGCTTCCCAAGGGATGATGGATACCCCGCTTATGTTTTCTGTTTTGCTTTTATTGACGTTGTTAGGTATGGTACTCTACCAAATCGTTCATTTCTTTGAAAACCGATTAGTCAAACCGTATAAAAAGGAGACAGACAAATGAGGAGAAGCATGTTAGTGGCTGTATGGCTGCTGTCGGTGGTTGTTTTTTTAGCGGCCTGCGGTGCGTCCGGACAGAAAAACGAGGCAAGTGAAACTACGGATACGGCGAAAAAAGAGAAAACAGAACAGCTGCGTGTGGCCCTTTGGAGCCAACCGATTACCGAGCAAACGAACTTGTTGGCAGAAAAAGAAAAAGGCTTTTTTAAAGAAAAAGGCTTGGACGTGACGCTCATTCCTGGCGCCGGCGGCGGCGATGCGATCAAAAACATTCTTTCTGGACAAGCCGATATTGCTTTTACGGATCCGGGCTCGTTGCTCTTTGCGTTAGACAAAGGAGAAAAATTAAAAGTCATTTATAATATTTATCCACAAAACGTCTTCAACGTCGTTTCATTAAAAGAGAAACAAATCACGAAACCGGAAGATTTAAAAGGAAAGAAAATCGGCGTGTACAGCTTATCGAGCGGAACGTGGCAAAACTTATTGGTGCTATTGCATCAAGCCGGGCTTTCCGAAAACGATGTGACGATTGTCGAAACCGGCTTGTTAAACTTTGCACCGCTTATGCAAGGGCAAGTTGACGCGACAGCGGCGACCGATACCGGGCTTGTTATGGCGAAAGAAAAGGGGCTCGGGGACGTCAACGTCATTGAAGTGAAAAACTATTTAAATATCCCAAGTGACGTTTTTGTTGTCACGGAGAAAACGTACAACGAGAAAAAAGAGTTGTTGCAAAAGTTTCTAGAAGCGTATCGGAACAGCGCTCAATGGATGATCGACCATCCAGAAGAAGCGGCGTCGTTAGCTGTCAAGTACGCCATCGATGGCAAGGATGAGAAACGCAACTTACAAATCATTCAGTTGCGAAATGCGTCGAGCGTTTCGCCATTGACGGAAGAAAAAGGGCTCGGGACGCTTGATGGAAACGTGCTGCAGCAAGCCGCAGACACGTATAAACAGCTAGGCTTGATTAAAAACGACATCAACATGGCGGAAGTGGTTACCAATGAATTGCTTCCGAAACAATAATGGAGGACGAAAATGGGGATGTTCTCAGGAAAAGTCATCGTGGTAACCGGTGCGAGCCGGGGCATCGGTGCGGCCATTGCCCGCGCGTTTGCCCGGGAACATGGAACGGTCATCGTCAACTATTTGCAAAATCAGCAGGCAGCGGAACAAGTGGCCGCCGCCTGCGTTGAACTTGGCGGCGATGCTTGGGCCGTTCAGGCCGATGTCACCTCGGAATCAGCGGTCAAGCAGTTGATTGAGCAAGTGATGATGGAGACAGGGAAAATCGATGTCATCGTCAACAATGCGTTTGCGCCGTATACATTTGACCCAGATGAGCGCAAACTGGCGTGGGAGCTCGCGTGGGAAGATTATCAGGCGCAAATCGACGGAGCGCTGCGCTCGACCTATTATATGTGTCAGGCGGTGATTCCGATCATGAAAAAGCAGGGCGGGGGGAGCATTGTTAATATCGTGACAGACTTAGTCGCCCGCCCGGTCGTCCCGTACCATGACTACACAACGGCGAAAGCGGCGCTCGTCGGTTACAGCCGCAACTTAGCGGCGGAGCTCGGTCCGTTTGGCATCCGCGTCAATTGTGTCGCTCCTGGCTTGGTTTACCCGACGGACGCCAGCCGGCGGACAAAGGAGGAAGTGAAGGAAATGCTGATCGCCCAAACGCCGCTGCGGCGAATCGCCACTCCTGAAGATGTTGCCGGGCCGGTTCTATTTTTAGCGTCTGATTGGAGCCGCTTTATGACCGGACAGACGTTGTTTGTCGACGGCGGGCTCATCATGCGCTAGCGCTGCCGGCATCTTGAATATGCCTACGTTTCACCAGCTGCCCTCGAGAACAAAGGGCAGTTTTTTTTGTAGAATTTGGTGATTTATTATGGTATGATATTGTTTGAATGTTTCTAATATTTTATGTCTCATAAAAAAACAGGCCTGTTGCATTTCTCTTTGGAAAAGAGGGATGAACGATGAAGGGTTCATTGTTTTTTCTTTTGTTGGCGTTGTTGATGTGTGGGGTGTTGTTGCACCATGTCACCATTTTGGCGGTAAGGAATGAACAGAAGAAAAACTCATTCGTTTCCCAATACATATTTTTTTCGCTCATCACATTATGGTTTACCCCTCTTTATATCAGCGTCAAACTGGCGGTTTTCTTCGGTGTCGGCCAATACGGACTTGTGTTGTGGCTCGTTCTTTTCATCATTGGCGTCGTTTACGTCATCAAACGGACGGAAAGAGAAAGAAAGGCGCTGCAGCAATATCATCACCGCGTAGGCTCGGCATGAACTGAGTGCTTGATCGTTTGAAATAAAGAGAAGGCTGTTTCCAACCGCGAGTGAAATCGTTTGGAAACAGCCTTCTTTTTTATGTGTATGTGCTGCAAAAGGAGGATTATTCAAGTTCAAACGCCCAGTTACCGTTGCGGAAAATTGGTTCGCGCTTGCCGTCTTTCGTGACGCCGTCGATGTTCAGCTCGGCGGAGCCGATCATAAAATCGACGTGCACAAGGCTGTCGTTGACGCCGCGGCGGCCAAGCTCCTCATTGGACAGCGCCGCGCCGTTTTCGATGTTCGTCGGGTACGCTTTGCCAAGCGCGAAATGGCAGGCGGCGTTTTCATCAAACAGCGTGTTGTAAAAAATGAGATTGGACAGCGATACGGGCGACTGGTGCGGCACGAGGGCGACTTCGCCGAGACGGCGCGCTCCATCATCCGTATCAAGCAAGTGTTTGAGCGTCTCATATCCTTCTTCAGCGCTGAAGTCAACGACTTGGCCGTCTTTAAAGGTCAGCGTAAAGCCGTCGATAATGTTGCCGTCGTAATTGAGTGGCTTCGTGTTGCGGACCGTGCCGTTGACGCCGTCTTTATGCGGCATCGTATACACTTCCTCGGTCGGCATGTTCGGGTTGAAGCGCACCCCGCTTTGGCTTGTCGATGCGCCGCCGTGCCAAACGTGTCCGTCGACGAGCTCGACCGTCAGATTGGTGCCTGGCGCTTCGTAGACAAGCTGTTTATATTGTTTATTGTTCAAGTAGTCGACGATGCGAGCAAGTCGATCGTTGTGCTTGCGCCAAGCTGCGATCGGATCGTCTTGGTCGACGCGAACGATGCGGAAAATCGTTTCCCATAGTTGATTGATCGCCTCCTCTTGGCTGAGGTCGGAAAACACTTTTTGTGCCCATGCCGCCGTCGGGACGGAAATGATTGACCAGCAGTTCCGGTCGGTCATCATGGCGTTTTGGAAGTTGATGAGCGCTTGGGCAGCCGTTTTATTGGCTGTCGCGATCCGCTTTGGATCGACATCTTTTAACAAGTCGGGGTTCGGGGCATAAATCGATAAAAAGGCTGCTCCTTGTTCGACGAGTTCTTCCATCGCTTTTGCCCGCCACATCGGGTATTCGGAAAACGATTCTTCTGGGGCGTGTTGAAATTTAATATATGTAAGAGATTCATCATCCCAATTGACATGCACATGTTTTGCCCCGGTTTCATACGCCGTTTTGGCAATTTTCCGGACGAGCGGTGCCGCATCGAGCGGTGCGCTGACGAACAACGTCTGTCCAGGCTGAACGTTGACGCCGACTTTCACTGCCAATTCGGCGTATTTATTTAACTCGTTTTCCCAACGTTCCATATGGTTCACTCCTTTTTTAGTGTCAAGTCCACTTTATTACATGTTTGTATATTTCGCAACTTTTAAATAACTGAATATTAAAGAAAGCGAACGGGAATAAATCGTTTCTTATCATCATAATGGTAGTAATGAAATAAATAAGTGATGAAGCTGTACCGTTATTGTCTACACCGGCATTGTCGTCTTTGTTCGATGGCAATGCCGGTTTTTTATGGGAAAATGGCGCAACAGTAGAGAGGGAGGCAGTGTGGTGAGGTGAACTATATAGCGAGGGGGAGAAACAATGAATGGCGTGATCTTGGCGGAACTCGTGCTGTATTGTCTTGTGTTGGCCGCTCTTGGTTATTGGTATGGAAAAAAAGAGATGAGTCATAGTGATTTTTTGCTTGGCGGAAAAAAGCTTCCGGGTTGGACGCTTGCTTTTTCCGAACGGGCGACAGGGGAATCGGCGTGGCTGTTGCTTGGCTATACGGGTTTTGTGTTTGCGAGCGGACTTTCTGCGATTTGGGTGGCAGTAGGCATTGTCATCGGCATTGTCAGTGCTTGGCTTTTTTTGGCTGACCGGTTTCGCCAAGAGGCGGAGCGGTACGGGGTGTTGACACTGCCAAGCTATTTGGCGCAACGGTTTGGTCAGCAAGGGCGCACGATTTTATGGCTTTCTACTGTTTTGATTTTTAGTTTTATGATGTTCTATTTTAGCGCTCAAATCGCAGGCGCCGGCAAAACGCTGTTTACTGTTTTTCATATCGATCCAGCACTTGGCATGGTCATCAGTGTGGCGATTGTCATCATCTTGTCATACACTGGCGGGTTTGTCAGTGTCGTTTGGACAGATATGATTCAAAGTGTGCTCATGCTGGCAACGCTCGTTATTTTGCCAATTGTGGCGTTAGTGGAAATTTATAGCGGCGGATTGTCGATCAGTGAAGCGCTTCATCATGCGAAACCAGGCCTCGACTCATGGACAGGGGGAGTGACTGGTTTTGCGCTTGGGCTATTGTTGTTTAACAATTTTGCTTGGTTTTTCGGCTACCTTGGTGGACAGCCGCAATTGAGCGCCCGTTTCATGGCATTAAAAGATGCCCGCGAGGCGAAAACGGCCAAAACGGTGGCGGTCGTTTGGACACTATTGGCGTATGGTGGGGCGTTTCTCATCGGTCTGACAGCGATTGCCCTTTACCAAGGACATTCCTTCGCCGATGTCGAGACCGTGTTGCCGCATATGGTGTTGGACTTGTTGCCGCCGTGGTTGGCCGGGTTGCTGTTATCCGGCATTTTGGCCGCCATCGTGACAACGGCCGATTCACAGCTGCTTGTGATCACAGGCGCCATTAGCGAAGACATCGTACGCCGTTCTTTGCGTCTCCGTTTGTCGGAGAAACAGCTTGTCACTTTATCACGTACGGTTGTCGTAGCCGGCGGATTGCTTGGTCTTGTATTGGCGATGACATCGGAGTCGCTCGTGTATCTCGTTGTCAGCTGGGCGTGGGCGGGAATCGGTTGCACGTTGTCACCGGCGATTTTACTCGCCTTTTTCTGGAAGCGGTATTCCGGCATCGGTGTCATCGCCACGATCCTCGCTGGGTTTATCAGCACAATCATCTGGATTTCCTCGCCGCTTGAGGACATCATCAGTTCACGGTTTACGACGTTTGCCATTGCGCTAGTGGCCGGGGTGTTGTTCAGCTTGTTGTTTCCTGACCGCCAGCGGACGACGTGACCAACAACACTGGTCATCACCAGTATAAGGGTGTCCCGAAAGCAGCGGGACGCCCTTTCCCATGGCGAAGCGTGCCCCCATTGCCTGCTGCCCCACCGTATTGCTCGACTGTCTGTTCTAGCGACAGGGGGCGACGTTATGCAGACGCATCGATGTCTGGATGTGCCGTTGAACTCACGATCAAATCAGTCTTTATTCCTGGGATAAAAGATGTTGTTGCTCTCGTTTTATTGAGCATCTTCGTTTGCTGTTTTGGGAAGGCAGATCAACCGAGGACGGGTGTTCCTAAGAATCTGTCCCCTTTAGGCGCAGGTGGGGAATGTTCAAGAAAAGGAATCGTAGTCATAATTTAGTCATAACTTTTTGACTATATTGTGAAATATTGAACAAACTCGTTTCAACGAGCAAAAAGAATATTAAGATAAAAGTGTAAAGAATTGTTTTAAAAATGAAAGGAGAGAAACAAAATGGTAGTCAAATGGTTGCGCGAACATGCCACAGCGTCGGCGTTGATGGTGTTGTTTCGCCTCTATTTAGGGTATGAATGGATGATGGCGGGATGGGAAAAAATCACGCACGGCTTTGACGCCACCGGATATTTAAAAGGAGCGTTGGCGAAGGCCACAGGTGAACATCCAGCCGTGCAAGGCTGGTGGGCAGCCTTTATCGAAAACGTAGCGCTGCCGAATGTTGGGTTGTTTAACTTCCTCGTGCCATGGGGCGAATTTCTCGTCGGCATCGCACTGATTCTTGGCTTGTTTACCACCTTCGCTGCACTCATGGGAGCGGTCATGAACTTCGCCTTCATGTTCTCGGGCACGACGAGCACGAACCCACAAATGGTGCTGCTCACCGTCTTCATCCTCGTCGCTGGGGCCAATGCGGGACGATACGGTGTCGATCATTGGGTGTTGCCTTATCTCCGCCAATGGTGGCATCGTCCACAACGTCCGGCTGCAACGCATAAATAACGACCTCGCACCGTGCAAACGGCTTCAGTTTTTCTCCTTTTCCGAACGGCCGCTCTTTCTTTCACGTCAAAAGGGGCGGCCGTTCGTATGTTGATTCACCTTATTCACTTCCAAAGAAGAAAAATCGCGAAGCGGTTCTCATACGGTGGAAGGGGGCATACCTCTTTTTTTGCCAACTCGTGAGAATATCGGGGGAGCGGATGATAGAAACGAGGAACAAAGACGCCTGTATTGGCCAAGTGGGCTCCTAAGACAGCTCCGTTATGTGCTCGACGATATCAGTCTCTTGACGGGATATAGAAACGTAACAGCCTCGCCGTGCAACCATGTCAACGTGCTGAGAGCGTTTTGCAAAGATGAAGAGAGGAGGGCTTAGTCAGAAATCATATATAAGTTGACAGTTGAATGGAAATGGAATATTCTATATTTAGAAATGTATCTAAATATCTAATTTCTTGTCCTATAAAACTATGTTTCGAAATAACGAGTGACCGATGCACGAAAAAAGCCTATGAGCCAGTTGTACTCCTCATGTCGGCCTCAAAGGTGCATGTCTTTTCATGAACAAATCCGTGAGCCAGTTTTGCCCTTCACTTAGGTATGAAAATGCCCCGCTTTTACAGACATTTTGCGGTTCACCTGGGCGTGCCATGCTTTACGGCCAACCGTCAACATTGGCAGCATCTGCTCACTGTTTGAGAAGCGGCGATCAACAAACGTTATTTTTCAATATGTATGCAAAAATCATTCGCAAGGTGGGATCACCATTGTCGTTCAACGAGGCATTTAAAGCGATCGCTGATCCGACGCGCCGAAAAATTTTAACGTTGCTGCGAACAGGGGACTTGACGGCAGGGGAAATCGCTTCGCACTTTGATATGCAAAAACCGAGTGTATCGCATCATTTGAAAATTTTAAAGCAGGCTGATTTGGTGCAAGACCGGCGTGAAGGACAGTATATATACTACTCTCTGAACACGACGGTGTTTCAAGATTTGCTCCGTTGGTTTTACGATTTCGTCGAAAAAGGGGGAGAGAAATGATGAAGGTTAGCCGGCTGGCGATCGTGTTGACGGTTCTCGCTTATCTATTGAGTTTGGCTGCTCTTCCGTATTTGCCGGATGAAGTGGCGATCCATTGGAATGCATCAGGGGAAGCCGATGGCTTCAGCAACAAATGGTTTGGCGCGCTTCTCCCACCCGTATTGATGACAGGTTTCATCATTTTGATGGGAGTGATGCCAAGATTTGACCCGAAAAAAGAAAACTATGCTAAATTCTCACACGTATACAACATTTTCAATGTGGCGTTGATCGCTTTTTTTCTCATATTGCATATCGTAACACTCGCGTACAATCTCGGCTTTTCGATCGATATGAGCTTGTTTGCGCCGCTTGGCATCGGCGGGCTGTTTCTTGTCATCGGAAATTATATGCCGAAAATCAAACATAATTATTTTATCGGCATCCGCACGCCATGGACGATTGAGAGTGAGACGGTTTGGCACAAAACGCATCGCCTTGGCGGAAAAGTGTTTATTGCGATGGGGATTTTGCTTATGTTAACGGGATTTTTGCCAGGGGAAGGGGAGATGAAGTTTGTCTTTTTGATGCTCATCATAATTTTGGGTAATTTGTATTTAATCATTCAGTCGTTCATCTATTTTCGTCATGAACAGCGCAAGCGTTCATCATAGATAGGAGGGGACTCATGGGGATTATAGGCGCAGTCACACAGCTTCTTGTGTCGTTGCTCGTTCCGCTCGGACTTGTATGGTACGGGAGAAAAAAAGGGTGGCTTTCGTGGAAAGCGCTCGGCATCGGGGCACTGATCTTTCTCGTTTTTTCACAAGTGTTGGAAAAAGCCCTTCATATCGCTGTCCTTGAACCGGGGCGACCGGCGCTGAAAGGAACGGAAAGCGTCACGCTCTTTGTCTTGTACGCTGCGCTTGCCGCCGGTGTGTTTGAGGAAATCGGCCGTTATGTCGGATTTCGCTGGCTGTTGAAACAAAAACGCTCATATGGCGATGGCTTGTCATTCGGGCTTGGGCACGGTGGGGTGGAAGCGGTGTTGCTTGGCGTGTTGGGCGCTGTGAACGTCATCGTGCTCATGAGCCTCATCCAATCAGGAGTCTTTGATAAAACGATTGCCCCGTCGCTTCCGGCGGACCAAGCGGAGCTAATTAAGGAACAAGTGTTGCACACGCCGTTGGCGATGTATGTGTTGGGCGGTTTAGAACGGTTGTTTGCCTTGGCCGTGCATGTGGCGTTATCGCTGCTCGTTTTGCTTGGCGTGCGCAAGCGGCAATTCCGTTATGTCCTGTATGCAATTTTGCTCCATGCTGCGTTGGACGTCTTGCCGGCGTTGTACCAAGCGAAAGTCGTCACAAACATCTGGGTGGTCGAGGCAGTGTTGTTGGTGTGGGCGGTTGCTGCCGTTTTGTTCATTCGCCGGATCAAGCCAGCCTTTGAACAGGGGGAAGAGAAACGATGATTCGTGTCAAACGACTTGATCATGTGCAAATTTGTATTCCATTTGGCGCTGAAGATGAGGCGCGTGCGTTTTATACGGGCGTGCTCGGTTTCAAGGAAATCGAAAAGCCCGAGTCGCTGAAGGCTAACGGTGGGCTTTGGTACAAAGTCGGTGATATCGAGCTTCATATTGGGACGGAAAACCGTGATGGCTACAACAGCAAAAGCCATCCGGCGTTTGAAGTGGAAGATGTTGAGGCTGCACGTCGCTATTTGGAAGCACGTGGGGTCGTGACACAAGATGAAAAACCGATCCCAGGGGTGAAGCGGTTTTCGTTTCGCGATCCGTTTCACAACCGGATCGAGTTGTTAGAAAAAGGATAAGATCGCTTCATAAGCCGTCCGATCGGGCAGTGCTCTTTTGCTCCTTCGCGATAGTAACCTCTTGCCATTCAGGGAATGCTAGAGACGAAGGAGGGAGCATCGCGATGAAAATGAAAGCGAACAACAAGCGCAGCGAGAAATCTGTCCGCACCGCTGATACTCGGACGGCAGGCCGCGCGGCGATGAGGGAACAAACTGTACAAGAAGCCTACAAAGAGCAGGAAGAGTTGACGGCTGATTAGCGAAAAAAGCGGGAGAAAGGATGATTCCTTTTCCCGCTTTTTTGTGGTTACGAATGCTCTTCTAAGCTGGCAACCGGCACACTTTGCTTTTGAGACGGGTTGTCAAGCGGATGGATCGTCGCCACCCCTTTTTGTTGGTCGACATGCTCGATGTAAATGCGCTGTCCGTTGTACGTGACATTCGCCATCACTGGCGATGATGCGATTTCTTGCGCTCGACGAACATCCATTTTCGGCACCTCCTTAGTTCGCAGGATGAACGGAAATAGGGGCGTTTAAGACAGATATAGTATGACTTTTCGAAGGACCGGCTATGCATCGAAGCGAAAAAAAGCGATAAAGCTCTTTTTGGCATCCGTTCCTTTTTTCTCACTTAACAACAAGGAATTTTCAACTAAATATATTAAACATTGTTCTAAATAATCAATAAAGCAAACATATAGCACTAGTGAATCGCAAAGTATATTGTGTATAGTTTACATATACAAGAGATGAGGATGAAAACGGAGATTCTTTTCGAGTTGAACAAACTAGGGCAAAAACGCCAGTTGCGTCAAGCGGAGGCGTCAGGGGTTTCGGGCATGTTGGGCGGAAAGCCGATGTAGAATTTCGCATCGCACAATGATGTAGGCTTGGCGGATGACAGGCGAACAATGAATCAGGATGCGAAGATACGGGGCGGGGGCATCGCGGCTCGTCGCCGGTAACCATCCGCTGTACGAGCAGGCAGAAGCTATGTTAAAACAGTGAAAAAAAGCAGAATCCGCACTCATTTTCAATAGCGGCTATGCTGCGAATATCGGTGTACTGATTCGCCGCGATGACCTCGTCTTGAACGACGAGCGGAACCATGCAAGCTTAATTGATGGGATTCACTTGAGCAAAGTCACCTGTTTCCGTTACCGTCGTAATGACGTCGATGATGAAAGCAATCTCTGCCAGGAAACCGAAAACGGATGGTCACCGCCACGGTCTTCAATATGGATGGAGCGATTATCGGAGCTTGTCGAGTTGAAACGACGCTATCGCTTTCTGACACCGCCGTGGTGGACGACGATGTTGAGCTAGCTGTTGGCTACATCGCTTTCGCAGGAAAGAAGATGGAGGTCATTTAGTAGGTGGAACAAAGGGGGAAAAACAAAAAACCAACCGGTTGTTTTTCCGGCTGGTTTCATGACGATCGGGATGACAGGATTTGAACCTGCGACCCCACGCACCCCATGCGTGTGCTCTACCAAGCTGAGCTACATCCCGAAGAGATTGGTCAGACATTTCCTATTATATAAGAAAAATAGGGAGAAATCAATGGCCAATTTTGCATTCGTTGGAAAAAGGATGTCGCGATCGTTCTCATCACGGAATCGAACGTTTCTCCATAGGCGATGACCGTTCATAAGGGGAAATTTTTTCATCAAGGCATGTATGTCTACGATCACATGATCCCTGTTCATCTTTTCCCTAAGTTTTACTGTAGGCAAGCGGCTGTTGTCCCCTGTCCAACTAGGCATGCTTGTCTTGTGGAAAACATTCCGTTTGGACAAGGCCGAGTGCGCCTGTCGATTCCTAGCTGTTTGCATTGTTCATGCATAAAACAGGAAAAATCAGCCATACTAACCATCGGTGATGCCTGTGTACAACAAAGAAGAGCTTGTCCGCTTTGTCGAAGAAGCAAAACAGTACGCCCGTTACGGAAAAGTGGCTGATTACATTCCCGCCTTAGGTAAGGCGAATCCGAACGAGCTGTCGATTGCCGTGTACACCGCAGACGGAAAAGTCGTTGATGCCGGCGATGTGACAGTCAAGGTGACGCTACAGAGCATTTCCAAAATTCTCGCACTGGCCCTTGTGCTGATCGACCGCGGCGAAGACGAGGTGTTTCGCAAAGTTGGTATGGAGCCGACGGGCGATCCGTTTAACTCCATTGCTAAGCTCGAGGAAGTGCAGCCGTCCAAACCACTCAACCCAATGATTAACGCCGGGGCGTTGGCGGTGACGCACATGATTCGCGGCCGTTCTGTCGAAGAGCGGCTCGAGCGGCTTTTGGCATTCATCCGCCGATTGGCAGGCAACGAACAGATCACGTATTCGGAAGAAGTGGCTCAATCCGAGTTTGAAACCGCGTTTTTAAACCGGTCACTTTGCTATTTTTTGAAACAGCACGGCATTATCGATGAAGATGTTGAAGAGTTGATGGACTTGTATACGAAGCAATGTGCCGTTGAGATGACGTGCATTGATTTGGCGCGCATCGGCTTAGTATTCGCACTTGACGGGCGCGACCCGCATTCGGGTGAGCTGCTCATGCCTCTTGATGTGGCTCGTATTTGCAAAACGTTCATGGTCACGTGCGGCATGTACAACGCTTCAGGCGAGTTTGCCATTAAAATTGGCATTCCAGCCAAAAGCGGTGTTTCCGGCGGCATTCTCGCTGCCGTCCCAGGGCGATGCGGCATCGGTATTTTCGGTCCGGCGCTCGATGATAAAGGGAACAGCTTGACCGGGGTGAAGCTGCTCGAGCGGCTATCCAAAACATATTCATTAAGCATTTTTTAAGGAGGAGACGAACATGAAAACGTTTACGGTTCAGTTTCATCGCGAAGATCATGTGGAGGCGATGAACGTCGGTAAATTGAACCAAGACGAATTTGACAAGGCGACTGAAGGCGGGACGCGACATTTGTTTGACCTCGACACGAATATCGGCTATTTCGTCTTTTTCGACGCCGAAGACAACGAAGGGAATGTCTCGTACTTGATGCTCCAGTACGAGGAGGACAGCGAAGACCCGAGCGCGTGCTACAGCTTCGAGCTGAAAGATTTTTATGAGTTTATGGCGCTCTACTTAAACGACCTCGAATTCGCTGATGAGGAAGAAATGAATGAAGACGATGAAGAACCATACGGCCCGATCCACCATTTAGCGCACTTGCTTTACCATATCGTCGAGGAAGGGAAGGCGGTGGAAGTGTGAGGGAAGGGCTGCCTCAAAAGACTGCCTTTCTCAGCAGTAAATGCAATATATGGGTTTTTACTAGTCGGTTAGTTGCATACATCGGAATGAGAAGAGGCGTCCTCCTCCTTTGGGACGTCTTTTCTTAGTTTATATACTAAAAAAAGATTTAAGCCCTTGACGAAGGAAATCAAATCGATGTAAGATGGATTTGTAATCGATTACATAGATGGGTTTGCCTGAAGTCTTAGTCGATTGGAAGGAAACCTTGGAAGGTAGACAAGCCTCTTCGGTTGAACACCTATTCGGTAGAGATCAGCCTTTTCTTTCTCGCAAACTCATCAGGATGAAAAAGAGACAGAAAGCGGGAAATAGTCGATTTATCAACGATTTTTGTGTAATCGATTACAAAATAGTAGGTAGACAGGCATCGAAAATTGCCTGAATAGTGTGTAATTGGATTGTCATTTCAGCCTAGGAGGTGATCCGGACCGCGCGAGAGATGTGTTGTTCGGTTTCACTCAAGCTTTATCATACAAAAAACAAGTAGGGGGATGGATAAGAAATGAAAAAGAAAAAAGCGTTTCAATCATCAGCTATTTTGTTAGCGCTTACGATGGGACTTACGGCCTGCTCCGGCGGTGAAAATGCTGACGGTGATGGCAATAGCAAAACAGAAGGCAATAAAGAAAGCAAATCCAGCGAAGTGGTTAAGATTGTCTATGCCCGTGGCCAAGACTCGACGAAAGCAACCGAAAAGTTGATCGAAGCATTTGAAAAAGCACATCCGAACATCGATGTTGAACTGCGGGAAATGCCGGCTGACACCGGCAAGCAGCATGATGCTTACGTTACGATGTTAAACGCCCAGTCGTCGGAAATCGATGTTATGGACCTTGATGTGATCTGGCCGGCTGAATTCGCCCAAGCAGGCTATACGTTGCCATTGGACCGTTTCATTGAGAAAGATGGCATCGATTTAAGCAAATACAACCAAGGGGCGTTAGCCGCTGGAAACTTCAACGGTAAGCAATGGGCGATGCCGAAATTTATTGATACGGGCATGTTGTTTTATCGGACGGATTTAGTGCCTGAAGATAAAGTGCCGAAAACATGGGATGAACTGTTAAAAACAGCAAAGGAACTGAAAGGGCAAGGCGGTACGAAATTCGGTTATTTAATGCAAGCGAAACAATATGAAGGGCTTGTTTGTAACGCTGTTGAATTTATTGCTTCCTACGGGGGACAAATCGTTGACAAAGACGGAAACGTTGTCGTCAACAGTCCGGAAGCCATTAAAGGTTTGAAAAAAATGGTGGAGATCGTTCAATCGGATGTTGTGCCAAGCAACGTGACGACCTTTATGGAACCTGAGTCTCACACCGCATTCATCGAAGGACAAGCACCGTTTATTCGCAACTGGCCGTATCAATATGCCTTGGCGAACGATCAGGAACAATCAAAAATTGTCGGCAAAGTTAGCGTTGCTCCGCTCCCGGCTGGCGATAAAGGGTCAGCTGCAGCGCTTGGTGGCTGGATGACGGCAATCAACAAATATTCGAAACACCCGAAAGAAGCATGGGAATTCGTCAAATTTATGACCGGGCCGGAAGGGCAAAAAATCTCGGCCGTTTATGGCGGTTTAGCCCCGACATTGCCGGAGTTGTACGAGGATGAAGAGGTGTTGAAAGCCAATCCGTTCTTCGCTGAAGAAGGGTTTGTCAACGCCTTGAATGCAGCAGTGCCGCGTCCAGTGGTGCCGAACTATCCGGAAATTTCCGAAATCATCCAAATTAACGTATCGAAGGCATTGGCCGGAGAGCTTACTGTTGAACAAGCGGTAGCAAACATGGAAAAAGAAATGAAGGCAGCGATGAATAAGTAAAGCGGCTGTGTTGCTCGGCGCGGTGCAGCCCAAGTGAGCAAGAAAAAATAACGGAGGAAGCCATTCGCTATGTATTAGCCTTCAGGCCGCTCTCTATCCGGTACTGAAGGCTAATACCCTTTTTAACAAAGAGAAGGGGGAAGGCAGCGATGAGGAATGAAAAGAGAATGGAGCGGATCTTAGGTTATTCGCTCGTCGCGCCGGCGTTGTTATTGATTTTAGCGATTGCTATTTGGCCAGTCATCCAATCGTTTTATTACAGCCTGTTCGACTATCGGCTCAACGACCCGAGGAAATCATCGATTCATTTAAACTACAGCCTTGACCTAGAGGGGTACTTGCAAAACTACCCGTTCTTACAAAGTGCCCTTAAACAAGAATTAGCTACTGCGGAAGGAACAGTAAAAGAAACGCTCGCCGAAGTGGAACAAAAATTAACGGATATGGATGCCGCCATCCGCAAGGACGAACAGGTGGCGAAACAATACGACCAAGTAAACGAAGCGCTTGATAACTTCGAGACGCCGAGTGAAGAAGTGAAAATTGTTGAGCTGGACGAACAAACGGCCAAACAGCTGATCAGCACGGTGGACAGCGCTGTTCAAACGTTGAAGCAAATTCACCAGGATGGGGGGCTCAAGCAGCCTGATAAAGTCGTTGGCCTTGCTGAAGGGCTGACCGGTGTCGTCATTGAACCGAACTTTGTTGGTCTGAAGCATTATAAAGACAATTTTAGCGATCCGCGCTTATGGAAGGCGCTATGGAATACGACGTTCTTTACTGTTGTGTCGGTCGCAGTTGAGCTTGTGCTCGGGTTGGCCATCGCCTTGCTCATTAACAAAGCATTTTTCGGCCGTGGGCTTGTTCGGGCGACGATTTTAGTGCCATGGGCCATTCCGACCGCTGTATCGGCACTGATGTGGAAGTTTTTATATGATGGGCAAAACGGGATTGTTGCTAAATATTTTGAAAATATTGGTCTTGTTGACCGTATGGGAGATTTGCTAACGACAGAAGCAGGGGCGATGTTTGCCGTCATTTTTGCTGATGTGTGGAAAACAACGCCGTATATGGCTTTGTTACTGCTTGCTGGGCTCCAAACAATCCCAAGCTCGCTATATGAAGCCGCTTCGATCGACGGAGCAACGAAATGGCAACAGTTCGTCAAAGTGACGTTGCCACTGCTGAAATCAAGTATTTTGGTGGCGCTTTTGTTCCGGACGCTGGATGCGTTCCGCGTGTTTGATCTGATATTCGTATTAACCGGCGGAGGTCCGGCGAATTCGACGGAAACGATTTCGATTTTAGCGTATAAAGTCATGTTCTCGCAGACGAATTTTGGAAATGGATCGGCGTTGGCAGTCATCGTGTTTATTTGTGTCGCCATCATTTCAATGATTTATATTAAGTGGCTCGGTAAAGATTTACTGTCCGACAGTGCGAGTGCGAAACGATAAGGGAGGTGAGATCATGACGAAAAAAGCAGGACCTCTTTTTTATATCTTTCTCGTCGTATTCGTCTTTTTTGTCATGTTTCCGTTTTTATGGGTGTTGCTCAGCTCGATAAAGCCGCTTAGTGAACTATTCGGCGATAAAGCATTTCAATGGTTTACTAGCCACCCAACATTAAAATCGTATATTTCCGTCTTTGTCAATTATCCATTTTTGCGCTATTTATGGAACAGCACGGTGGTTGCGACGATCACGACGGTTTATACCGTATTTGTCGCGGCATTTGCCGCTTACGCCATCGCGCGTTTAGAGTTCAGAGGCAAAACCGTCATTCTCGGTCTCGTGTTGGCGGTGTCCATGTTTCCGCAAATTGCAACCATTTCTCCGATTTACATGTTTGTGAAAAAGTTTGGTTTAACAAATAGTTATTTAGGATTGATTATTCCGTATACAACGTTTGCCCTTCCGTTATCGATTTGGCTGTTGGTCACCTTTTTCCGCAAAATTCCATTTGATTTGGAAGAAGCGGCAAAAATCGATGGAGCAACGCCAATGCAAACGTATTTCAAGGTCATTTTACCGCTGGCGGTGCCGGGGGTGTTTACGACCTCGATTCTCGTTTTTATCGCAGCATGGAATGAATTTTTATTTGCCTTAACGATTAATACGGCGGAAAAATACAAAACAGTACCCGTTGGTATCGCCATGTTCCAGGGACAGTACACGATCCCGTGGGGCGAAATCTCGGCGGCGACGGTTATTGTCACGATTCCGCTTGTCATTATGGTATTGCTGTTCCAACGCCGCATCGTATCCGGTCTCACGTCTGGCTCGGTGAAGGAATAATCGCTAAGGCAAAGGAGAGGGCGTCCCAAATGCAATGGGGCGCCCTCTCATTATATATGCCTCCGACGTTTCCTCAAGGCCATATCTTCTCTCTGGCACCTTGTGTTCAATGCCCATTCGTTTTAAAACATGAAATCATCAATCACTCGTTCTATCTGCTGCTAACTGTTCATATGTTAGTGACAAATATGAGGCCAACCTCTTATGAAGCTTTGAACGGTTTTCTGTATGTAGTTTGCCATAAATATACAGAAAATTTACAAAATTTAGGTTAAGTAATCGCTTTTTCATTACTTGAAAGGGGGTGGGAATGGTTCGTTCTTTTGTTATATGAAGCGAAGGGGGGATTTCATTGCGTTTTGACCGACCTTTTGAAGGCTATGTCGTAGGTGAACGCCACCGTTCGCGTGGTCGGACGATTACTGAGGCTGATATTGTACAATTTGCCGGTGTTTCCGGTGATTTTTATCCGTTGCATATCGATCGAGAATACGCGAAGCAGACGCAGTTCGGCGAACGGATTGCCCATGGGATGCTGACGTTGTCGGCGGCGACTGGGCTATGGGTGATGGAGCCGGGATGTGTGCTCGCTTTTTACGGCATCGACGCGCTCCGCTTCGTCCGGCCAGTGAAAATTGGCGATACGATTTACGTCGAATCGGAAGTGAAGCAGTTGACCGAGCGGAGCGACACGGCAGGACTCGTCACAGTGCATCAACAAATCCTTAACCAGCATGGAGAGACGGTGGTTGATGCACTTGTGCATATGCTCGTGGCGCGGGAAGGAAAGAAGTGAACGGAGCGCGCGATGCTGCTTCGAGCGTTGTGGAGGGAGAAACAAACGTTCGTTTGAAAGCGTTAACATCGAAGCGAATAATCAACCGAGGTCGCTTTGGCTATTATTCATTTGTTATTTTTGCGTTTTCATATGATGAAAGGGGTGCTGGCGTCAATGACAACGACGATGGATGCGTCAGAGTTAAAACGCCAAAAAAGGCGGGCCGCGATTTCGAGCGTGGTCGGCACGACGATTGAATGGTATGATTTCTTCCTTTATGGGACGATGGCTGCGCTAGTGTTTCCACAGCTCTTTTTCCCGCAAAGCGACCCATACGTGGCGCTTATGCAATCGTTCACGACGTTCGCCTTAGGGTTTGTTGCCCGGCCGGTCGGAGCGGCCATTTTTGGCCATTTCGGCGATAAAATTGGCCGGAAGGCAACGCTGGTCGCCACTTTGTTGTTGATGGGGCTGGCGACGGCGTTGATCGGGTTGATGCCGACGTACGAGCAAATTGGCTTATGGGCTCCGCTCTTGGTGACCGTGCTTCGTCTCATTCAAGGAATCGGGGTTGGCGGAGAATGGGGCGGCGCCATTTTGATTGCGATGGAGTGGGAGGAAGGAAAGCGGCGTGGATTGATGGCTTCGCTGCCGCAAATGGGCGTGCCGTTTGGGCTGCTCACTTCTTCACTTGTGACGACGCTCATGCTCGCAGTAGGCGGCGACAGCTTTTATGCATGGGGATGGCGCGTTCCTTTTCTGCTTAGTTTTCTGTTGATCGCTGTCGGATTATATATCCGACTGAAAGTGCTGGAGTCGCCGCTATTCCAAGAGGCCCTGGCAAAACAAGAAACGAGCAAGATGCCGGTCGGCGAGGTGCTTGTCAAACATCCGCGCGAAATTCTTTGGTCTGCGCTCGCACGGGTGATTGAAAACGGATCGTTCTATATTTTTGTCACATTTATCGTCAGCTATGGGACGACATTTTTGGAGATGGAAAAAAGCATTTTCGTCAATGCGACAATTGTCGCTGCGATCATCAATGCGCTTGCCATTGTGTATTCCGGTCATTTATCTGACCGGTGGGGGCGCCGCCGTGTCTACATGACGGGTACCATTTTGCTTATGCTTTGGGCGTTCCCGTATTATTGGCTCGTCAACACGAAAAGCGTAGGCCTGATTATGTTGGCGACGATCATCGCCATGGTATTCCACGGCATGCTGTATGGCCCGCAGGCGGCGATGATCGCGGAAAACTTCCCGACACGCCTGCGCTATAGCGGCGCTTCGCTCGGCTACCAGCTGGCCGCGATCATTGCCGGTGGACCAGCGCCGCTCATCAGCACGTGGCTGCTGCACAAATACGGCAGCGCTACCGCGATTTCCTTCTATATCGTGGTCATGGGATTGATTTCGCTCGTCGGTGTCAAAATGCTTCAAGACCGAGCCCGCCAAGCGATTGATTAATAATCGATCCGAACCCATAGGCGCCTCTGCATTCGTGCAGAGGCGTTTTTGGTGCTGAATCGGTTGGCTTTCATGTAAAAAACAGAAAAACGTTAGATCCTTTATTGGCGTGTTTTGCTCATTCTTCCCGATTAGGGCGTTTTCTAAATAAACCAAGTAAATAGTATGGATATGAAAAGACTTTGCAACACCGTTTGAAAAATTTTGATGAAGCGACATTTTTTCGCCAAGTTTTTTTGAACTAAAAAGGTTTTTATCCGTCGCTGCCAACGGAAAGATTGTGATACTGGTTGCTCATTCCCGCGTAAGGAAGCAAACATTGAAGATTTTTAATCGTATGAAAAGGGGACTTGACAACGGTACTAAGCTTCATATACGATGGTAATGTAATCGATTACATATTTGAGAGGATTTCATCTATGGCAAGCATAAAAGACGTAGCGAAACGGGCAAACGTATCGACGGCGACCGTGTCGCGCGTATTGCGCAACGCCGGCAACGTCACCGAAGAGACGAAGCAACGCGTGCTCGAGGCGATCGAAGCGCTCAACTACCAGCCGAACGTGCTTGGCCGGTATTTGCGTCGCATGGAAACAGAAACGGTGCTCGTTGTCGTGCCCGATATTACGAACCCGTTTTTTTCGAAGGTGCTGCGCGGCATTGAAGCGGTTGCTCTCGAACACGGGTACCAAGTGCTGCTTGGCGATACGCAAAATGATGCTCAGCTTGAGGAGCAATATTTGAATGTACTGCCGCAAAGGCAAGTAGACGGGATGATTTTTTTAACTGCTCGCATCCGCAAAGAACTGATGGAAGAAATGGCGCGGCAGTTTCCGATTGTCCTCGCGTGCGAATATTTGGAGGGGACCGATATCCCGACCGTATCGATCGACAACATTAGCAGCGCCCGCAAGGCAACGGAACATTTGATTCATCTCGGCCATCGCCGCATCGCCCACCTGTCCGGCCCGATGGATGTCATTTTGGGGCGAGATCGGCTGCGCGGCTATTATCAAGCGTTGGCGCAGCATGGAATCGATGCCGATCCAGCACTCGTGCAAGAAGGTGACTTTTCCTACGAATCGGGATACAACATGACATTGAAGTTGCTCGCCCTTGAAGAACCACCGACAGCGATTTTCGCCGCCAATGACGAGATGGCGATCGGGGCGATCAAAGCGATCCGTCACCGCGGTGGTCGTGTTCCAGATGATGTCGCCGTTGTCGGGTTTGACGATATCCAAATGGCCTCGATTTTTGAACCTGCTGTCACGACGATCGCCCAGCCGACGTTTGAGATCGGCCAAAAAGCGATGGAGCTTTTGCTTCAGCTGATTGAAGGGAACGAGGTCAGCCGCCGTCAGCTTGTTTTGCCTGATCACCTTGTCATTCGTGAGTCATGCGGGGGGAAGTGCTCGGTTTGATGAAAGCGCTCCCCTCGTTGGCGGCGGAGAATAGGCGGATTTTTTTGTAAGGGTGATGTAATCGATTACATCACTCGATGTGTTGCTTCAGATAAGTGGCAATCTAGAAACAAGTTGCTTGAAAACAAGTGGATGCAAGGAGGAAACGATATGGAAAACGCACGTCCAATTCGCCTCGGGTTAATCGGAGCTGGTGGGATTTCAACCGCACATATTCAAGCGGCGCTCAAGCTCCCGGAGCGCGTCGTGCTGCAGGCCATTTGCGATGTCAACGAAAAAGCGGCCGCGGAAAAAGCGGAAACATACGGCATCCGCGACGTGTACCGCGACTATAAAGAGCTGCTCGCCTCACCAGATGTCGATGCCGTCATCATTACCGTGCCGAACTTTTTGCACGCCCAAGTGGCGGTCGACAGCCTGCGGGCCGGGAAACACGTTCTTTGCGAAAAACCGATGGTGATGAAATCGGAAGAGGCGGACGCCATCATTCGCGCCCGCGACGAATCAGGGAAACAGTTTATGGTGTCGCTGAACAACCGGTTCCGCCAAGCGGCGCAATGGCTTCATGCACGCATCGCAGAAGGCGCATTCGGCGACATTTATTACGCCAAAACAGGTTGGGTGCGCCGCCGTGGTATTCCTGCATGGGGGGCGTGGTTTTTTGACCGTGAGCGTTCCGGGGGCGGTCCGCTCATCGACTTAGGCGTTCATATGCTTGATGTCACGCTTTGGATGCTTGGAAACCCGAACCCGGTCGCGGTGACGGGGAAAACATACGCGAAGTTCGGTCCACGTCATCAAGGGGCATGGCCGGGCACGTCGTTTGCGCCAAACGCTTCGTATACGGTGGAAGACTTTGCCTCGGCATTCATCCAACTGGAAAACGACGCGACTGTGCTGCTTGAGACGAGCTGGGCGTCGCACATTGAAGAGGAACGGGCATATGTCGAGTTTCTCGGCACGGAAGGCGGTGTGCGCTGGGAGTGGAATGTGACCGGCAACCGTCAAGAAGTGAAATGGTTCCGCAGTGAACACGGTGTCCCGGCTGACGTCACACTCCATTTTGACGACCAAGGCGAACGGGTGGCGTTGCTTGACCATTTCGTTACAAGCATCACCAATAATACAACACCGCTTTGCACGGCAGAACAAGGACTCATGATCGCCAAAGTGTTAGAAGCGATTTATGCATCGTCCGAACAAGGGAAACAAGTCCGAATCGAATGGTAAGAGATCAACCACTTTGTGTATGCCGCGGCAAACCGAAATCCAATCGAGGGGGGATCACCATATGACAACACCAATCCGCGTTGTCGTCTGGAACGAATTTCGCCATGAAAAGAAAAATGAAAAAGTAAGAGCCATTTATCCGGAAGGGATGCATACCGCCATCGCCAACTACTTAGCCGAAGCCGGGTTTGACACAGCAACCGCTGTATTGGACGAACCGGAACACGGCTTGACTGACGAAGGGCTTGACCGGTGCGACGTTCTCGTTTGGTGGGGGCATATCGCCCATGATGAAGTGAAAGACGAAGTAGTTGAACGCATCCACCGTCGCGTCCTCGAAGGAATGGGGCTCATCGTCCTTCACTCCGGCCATTTCTCGAAAATTTTCAAAAAGCTGATGGGGACGACATGTAATTTAAAATGGCGTGAAGCCGATGAAAAAGAGCGGCTTTGGGTCGTTGCCCCGGGCCACCCGATCGTGGAAGGGATCGGGCCGTACATTGAGCTCGAACAAGAAGAAATGTACGGTGAGTTTTTCGACATTCCGGAGCCAGACGAAACGATTTTCATCAGCTGGTTTGAAGGTGGAGAAGTGTTCCGCAGCGGCTGCACGTTTACGCGTGGGAAAGGGAAAATTTTCTACTTCCGTCCTGGCCATGAAACATACCCAACGTATCATCACCCAGACGTGCTGAAAGTGATCGCCAACGCGGTTCGTTGGGCCGCACCGGTCAACCGTGGGGAAATCATATTCGGCAACGTCAAACCGCTTGAACCGATTAAAGCGAAACAAGGGGGAGCAGCGCGATGAAATCGATCAATGTTGGCATCATCGGCACCGGTTTTTCCGCTTCATCTCATATTGAGGCGCTCCGCCGCCTGCCGTTCGTGAACATTGTCGCTATCGCTTCAAGCAGCCAAGAAAAAGCAGAGGCAGCCGCGCGCCGGTTCGGGATTCCGAAAGCATACGGCGACTATGAGGCGCTGATCGCCGACCCGGACGTCGAAGCGGTTCACAACTGCACGCGCAACGTCTTGCATTTTCCGATCAACAAGGCCGTACTTGAAGCGGGAAAACATTTATTATCAGAAAAGCCGCTCGCGATGAACAGCGAACAGTCAATCGAACTGAAAAAGCTGGCTGAAAAAAGCCCGGGTTTAAGCGCTGTCTGCTTCAACTACCGCCACTACCCGCTCGTCGCCGAAGCGAAAGAGCGGATCGCCCGCGACGCAAAGCGCATCCATTTCGTCTATGGCGGCTATGTGCAAGATTGGTTGCTTTATGACACTGATTACAACTGGCGGCTTGACCCAGCGCAAAACGGTCCGTCACGCGCCATCGCCGACATCGGCTCACACTGGTGCGACACAGTGCAATACGTGCTCGGAAAACGCATCGTCGAAGTGTTCGCCGATTTGCGCACCGTCCATCCAGTCCGCTACAAACCGAAGCAGGAAGGGAGCACGTTTACATCCGGGCATGCTCAAGACGCCGAACCGGTTCAGATTGATACGGAAGACGGCGGCAGTGTGCTCGTCCATTTTGATGATGGCACTCACGGCGCGTTTACGATTTCCCAAGTGAGCGCCGGCCGGAAAAACCGGCTCTATTTTGAAATCGCTACCGATGCGATGACGCTCGCTTGGGATCAAGAGCACCCGAACCGCCTCTGGATCGGGCGCCGCAACGGCCCGAACGAAGAAGTCGTCCGTGACCCGTCGCTCTTGTCGCCGCAAGCCGCCGCGCTCGCCCATTACCCAGGCGGTCATGAAGAAGGCTGGCCGGATGGGCTGAAAAACTTGTTCCTCGACTTTTACAATGCCATCATCCGGAAACAGCGCGGCGAGGCGCTCGGGGAGCTGCCGTTTGCGACGATCGCCGACGGCCACTATACGATGACGATCGTTGACGCCATTTTGGAAAGCCATCGCACGAAACAGTGGGTGCGGGTGGCGGAATAAACAGTTTTTGTTCGGCCGCTGCCAACACGGGCGCTAACAGCGCCGTCAAAATAAAATGGAGCGGTGAGGCCGGTTGCTGATTGACCGGCCTTACACCGGCGAGAAGGGGGAGAAAAACAAATGAAACTAGGCGTATTTACCGTTCTGTATCAACAGTTGCCGTTTGAAGAAATGCTCGATAAGATTGCTGCGATGGGCATTGAAGCCGTCGAGCTTGGTACCGGTAATTACCCGGGCAACGCTCATTGCGATCCGGATGCACTGTTAGATCAGCCGGAAAAAATCAAAGCATTGAAAAAAGCGGTTCACGACCGTGGGCTTATCATTAGTGCGCTCAGCTGCCACGGCAACCCGCTCCATCCGGACAAAACGTTTGCGAAGCAATCGCATGACACATGGCGGAAAACAGTGAAACTCGCCGAGCAGCTCGAAGTCCCGGTCATCAACGCCTTCTCGGGCTGCCCGGGCGACCATCCTGGCGCCAAGTATCCGAACTGGGTCACGTGCTCCTGGCCGCCGGATTACTTGGAAATTTTAAAATGGCAATGGGACGAAGTCGTCATCCCGTACTGGCGTGAAGAAGCAGAGTTCGCCAAAGCGCACGGCATTCATCAAATCGCTTTTGAAATGCATCCGGGCTTTGTCGTCTACAACCCGGAAACGCTCCTCAAACTGCGTGAACACGCCGGCGAAACGATCGGTGCCAACTTCGACCCGAGCCATCTCCTTTGGCAAGGCATCGACCCGGTTGAGGCGATCAAACTGCTCGGCCGCGAAAAAGCGATTTTCCACGTCCATGCGAAAGACACGTACTTGGACAAAGCGAACATTCGCAAAAACGGTGTGCTGGATACGAAACATTACAGCCAAATTCTCGATCGCTCATGGGTATTCCGCACCGTCGGCTACGGTCAAAGCGAAAAATGTTGGCGCGACATCGTCAGCGCTCTGCGCGCGGTCGGCTATGACTATGTGCTCTCGATCGAGCATGAAGACATGCTTGCCTCGATCGATGAAGGGCTGTCCCAAGCCGTGACGCTCTTGAAAAATGTGTTGTTCAAAGAAGAACTGCCTGAGATGTGGTGGGCATAAGAAAACAAAGGCGGCAAAGAGAGGAGCTTCTCTTTGCCGCCTATATTGTTTCTTTAAAAGTCCAGCATCCACTAGCTGGTCGATTGTTCCCGCTTATGAATTAGTTTCATCAACATCCGAACGGAAAACGACAGAACAAAAATGGTGATAAACGAATACATCCACGTCCATCGATGGTATTCAATCAAATTCGTGTACTTTTCGTAAAGCACCTCAACACCTGTCAAAGCGGCCGCGTACAATAAGCATTGGCCAATAATACCAGGCAGGCGCGAGTGATACGAAGTTTGATAAAAATAAACACAGACGATCGGATAAAGGAAATATTCGAACAGGATGCTTGCTTCAAAATATTGGTCTAAAAACCGGACAGGGTACTCTAAGAGTTTGTTTTCTACAACAATCACGCCGAAAAACGTGGAAAAATACGTTTTTAACAAGAACACGCAAAGTTTGTCCTTGATGGGCGGGGTTCGCAGGCTGAAAAATAATAGAATGGCACCAATAACGAGCAACGACCACAAATGGATTTGATCCATGATTTCGTCATCTCCTATGAGGGCTTTGCTATTAGTTATTATGGACAGATACGGCTTAGTATAAAAGCATCGTCCACGAAGCAGTTTTTGTCCGGGGACTTTGTGGCTGAAGGAAAGGCTGCTCAACGTTCCCAAGAGGCTGGGGATTGAATAGGAAATGGGGATAAAAAATAAGATTTCTCAAATAGAGAAATCTTGGGATCCGTGACCTTACAATACTAACAAACCGTTGTGCGAAGGAGAAGTGATTATTTTTCACGACTAAGCATAATGCTCGCTCATTGGAGACGAAGAAAGGGCGGACCTAGTGATTCGCTGGCAGCTTTGGTGCCATCATACCCCAATCCACGGCGCTAGCGCCGCATCTTACACCGCGCGCGCCGATTGGCGGTGGATGCGCCCTTTCATGAAGAGAAGACGGTGACCATCGCTGGTCAAATCAATCATCGCTCCATTTAGCACATCCCTTCCGGACTTCTGTTCGTTCGCCTGCAAATACGCCACCCGATACCACTTTCGCCCGTATTCAAAGTACATATACCGTCCGCGATGAAAATCGATCCAAAACTTCACCGGCTCACCGTTTACGGTTTTCCATACATATCCCCACGCCCGGTCTTGGCGAACCGGCGCCATTTTCGGCCGCGCCGAATTGATCGCTTCATAATACAACCGGTGTTCCACGTCAAACAGCACCATCCTGCTCTCCTCCTTTTGGACAACTATACTATATGTATAGCGCCAACTAGGAGAAATAGACATGCCAGTTCACCCGAATGGATATTCCCATTTCCACGTATAGTATTCGATCAAGTCAGCGCACCGTTCAAATAGGATTTCCATCGCTGTCATCGTACTTAATATAGACGGTGCACTGCCCAGTCCGAAGGAAGCGATGTTCCGTAAAACATACACACTAATAACAAGATAAAGCAAATATCCAAAGATCATGCTATCGTTCATATAATGAGGAAATGGCTGCACCGGATATGCAAACATTTCCACTGATAATTAGGCCAATCAAATTAGACGTATACATATTCAGTAAAAACAAAAATCATCCTTCTCTTGGTCAAAGAAACCGGAAGATAAACAGTAGCAACCAACCTAAGAATCGCCTGTTCTATGATAACCCCAGCAGGATGAAAGAGGAGAGTATGTGACATTTTTGTTTTACAACAGGTAAATAGGTTTTAGAAATGACAGGTTTTTTGTGCGTTCTTTCCTATGAAAAAAAGGTGAAATTTTGTAAAATAGTAATATAGTTTCGGAAATGGAGGAATGGACATGCCGGTATACAACAAACTCGTTCGCGACCGCATCCCAGCTATTATCGAACAAGCAGGAAAAACGTTCACTACTCGCATACTCAACGAGGAAGAATATAAGAAAGAACTGCAGAAGAAAGCGTTTGAAGAGCTTGAGGAGTACGTCCAGGCAATGACCGACGAGGCTGCCATCGAAGAGCTTGCGGATGTGTTGGAAATCGTTCATGCCTTAGCCGCATGTCATGGCGCTTCGATCGAACAAGTCGAACAAATACGGGTGAAAAAAGCAGAAGAACGCGGTGGATTCCGGGAAAAAATTTTTTTAGTTGAGGTTCGTGATGAGTAAAGTCGAGTTGATTTCACGGCGGCTCATTGACAAGCTGCAGGAACAGATGAGCCGCTCGTCAACAATATACATACTGACATCGTTTGTTATGAAATCTGGAGTTCACCTATTAAAGGACAGTTTGTGGATAGCGGCAGAGCGGGGAGCAGACATCAAAATTTGTGCTGGTGATTATTTGTTTGTTACTCAGCCAGAAGCGCTGCGTGAACTGATTTCAATTCATCCCGATATCGAAGTGCGTCTGTTTAGAAGCGACGGGATTTCGTTTCATCCAAAGGCCTACTTGTTTGAGGATAGCGAACAAGGCTACTTTATTATCGGGTCTTCTAATTTATCCCGCTCGGCGCTCACAGACGGCATCGAGTGGAATCTAGGGCTGGATAAAAGGATTGATGAAGATGTATTTGCCGAAGCGATGGAGCGGTTTTTAAAGCTGTTTTATGCTCCAGAAACGGTGCCAGTCAATGCTGAAACGATCGCTGACTATGAAAAACGGTACGAAGACAATCACCGACGCCATCCCAACTTATCTCGTACATGGGGTGAGACTGAGGAAATCGAGTTAATGCTTCCGTCGGAAACGGAAAAGAAGCAAGAAGGAGAGACGACGGACAAGGCCGATGTTGTCCATGAAACGACGGCGCCCTATGGAACGATCCGGCCGCGCTTTGCCCAGGTGGAGGCATTGGAGCGGTTGGAAGCTGCCTATGAAGAAGGATACGATAAAGCGATGGTTGTCATGGCGACCGGACTTGGGAAAACGTATTTGGCCGCCTTCTTCGCGCGCCGTTTTTCGCGAGTGCTGTTTATCGCCCACCGCGAGGAGATTCTTCGTCAGGCAAAACAGTCGTTCGAATGTGTGATCCCGGATCGAACGGCAGGTATATACGACGGCCATCAAAAAGATGGAAATGCGGATATGGTGTTTGCCTCGATCTTTACGCTGAGTATGAAAAAACATTTGTTTTCGTTTCGTCCTGACTCATTTGACTTGATCGTTGTGGATGAGTTCCACCATGCGGCGGCTCGCTCATATGAGCGCGTCCTTCGCTATTTCCGGCCGGAGTTTTTGCTTGGCATCACTGCAACTCCAGACCGGAACGACAATAAAGACGTGTACGCGATTTGCGATGGGAACGTTGCCTACCGTATTGATTTTATTGAAGCGGTGCAACGTGGTTGGCTTGCGCCGTTTCACTATTATGGTGTATACGATGACACGGATTATTCGCAAATCAAATGGCTCGGCAGCCGCTATGATGAGGAAGAATTGCTTCAAGTGCAGCTTCGCGAGGAGATGGCGGGAAACATTTTGCGAGCATGGGAGCAGTATAAGAAAACGAGAACACTCGTCTTTTGCTCCTCCATTCGGCAAGCCGATTTCTTGTGCGAATATTTCCGCCGCCGTGGCTACCGAACCGTCAGCCTTCACTCGAAGCAAACGACCATCCCGCGCCAACAGGCCATTGCCATGTTGGAACAATGTGAACTGGACGCCATTTTCACCGTTGACTTGTTCAACGAAGGGGTCGATATTCCCTCTGTCGATACACTTTTATTCGTACGGCCGACGGAATCGCTGACCGTTTTTACCCAGCAAGTCGGGCGTGGATTGCGGTTGTATGAGGGCAAGGATTATTGTGTCATTATTGATTTAATTGGAAACTATCGCAATGCGGATGTCAAACTGAGCCTGTTTGATACGCAGCGAGGCGAGACGAAGAAAAAGGTGCGGGAATCCGTTATGCCAACGGTTCCGGAAACATGCGAGCTACATCTTGATATACAAACCATTCATCTTCTCGAGGAGATGCGGAAAAAGCGCCAGCCGCGTAAAGAGCGGCTGCTTGCCGATTACAGGCAGCTCAAGCAGGAGTTGGGCAGACGGCCGACGTATTTGGAATTGCATCTCCATGGCCGAAGTGAAGCGGCGGAGTACAGACAAGAGTTCGATTCTTATGTCGGCTTTTTATATTGGACGGGGGAGCTGTCGGACTTAGAGAAGGAAGTGTTCCTCAAGCATGAGCGGTGGCTTATCGAGGTTGAGCGCACAGTAATGTCGAAAAGTTATAAAATGGTTGTCTTAAAAGCCATGCTTGAGCGCGGATCGTCGGGCTGGCATGAACCAATTACTCCACAACAAGCGGCGCCGTTTTTTCATCGGTATCTAACGGAAAAAGAATATCGAAAGCGCATCGATTTCTCCGATGGGGAAACAAAACGTCTTTGGGAGTACGACCAAGAAAAGGTGAGCAAATTGATTGCCCGTATGCCGATGACAAAATGGAGCGGCAGTTCAAGGGGGCTGATCTCCTTTGAAAACAATGTGTTTGCACTCCAATTTTCTATCGCGCACGAGCATGAAGAAATCTTGTACAATTGGACGAAAGAAATTTGCGAGTATCGGTTGCATGTGTATTTTGAAAGGAAGGGGGGATGAGAAAACTCCTCTCTTTTTTATGGTAGTTTACGGTGATTGCAAGAAAATACTGTCGGGCATCAGATTCGGGCAAGTTAGGCGGCCAGGCATGGATATGATTTATGATTTAGTATAGAAACGATGAGAAAAGAGCGGCTTAGGTTACTCGATAGAGGGACTGTTATCGTTTATTACTGATCCATTTTTGGTGGTTGATGCGAAGGAAAATATTATTCACGTAAACTCTGCAGCAGAACGATGGATAAAGAAATTAGACTTAGAAATGCTAATGAGGTATTCTTTGGCGCACGTGTATCGGGGAACGTGATTTTGGGATAGAAACTAATACCCTTAATCGGAGATCGTGATATTGAATAACCAAGGAGGGAGATTGCGATGACTTTCGCCGCACCAATGAGCTCCAAAGAAGCACGGCAAATGATTCGGAACAATGAATGGGTGAAACCGACAGCGGGTGTCGCAAACGGCTATACACAGGCTAATTTAGTTGTGCTGCCGAAGGAGTTGGCGTTTGAATTTCTTCTGTTTTGCCAGCGCAATCCGAAACCTTGTCCGGTATTAGATGTGACCGAGCCGGGATCATGGGAGCCAAGCATGGTGGCGCCAGGAGCAGATTTGCGTGTAGACTTGCCGAAATATAGGGTTTATCGAAATGGCGAACTGACAGAGGAGCGGACGGATATCATCGATCTTTGGGATAAGGACATGGTCGGCTTTCTGCTCGGGTGCAGCTTTACGTTTGAACATGCCCTGGTGAACAATGGCATCCCGGTTCGCCACATTCAAGAAAATTGCAATGTCCCGATGTATAAAACGAATATCCCGTGTGTAAAAGCGGGAAGATTTGAAGGGCCGATGGTTGTAAGCATGCGCCCGATTCCCCATAAGGATGTTGTCAGGGCGGTTCAAGTCACGAGCCGCTTCCCGTCTGTTCATGGTGCCCCTATTCATATTGGCGACCCGAAACTTATAGGGATTCATGATATTTATAAGCCTGATTTTGGGGATCCGGTCACCATCCGTGAGGGGGAAACCCCGGTATTTTGGGCCTGTGGGGTCACCCCTCAAGCGGTTGCTATGGAAGTAAAGCCGGATATCATGATTACGCATGCCCCAGGACATATGTTTATTACCGATCTGCGCGATGAGCAGCTTGGGGTTTTATAAGCCGAACTGCCTGCTCTGGTTGGTGAATATCCGAAGTAGGAAGCTGTGAGGGTGCGGCTGCACGATGGCTTTGCAGCAGCACCTGCTCACCCCACTAGCGGTGAATGCTTCGCGTATGGTTATGCGGTGGACCATTCCTTTTTTAATGTTTTGAAAAATAAAAATTATTGATTGACTTGCTTGCCAAAACGGTTTATGCTAATTTTATGACTTTCAGAAAGCAGAGGAGAGATGAGCCATGAGTGTAGTCCAGGAAACGAAAGGCTATTTCGGCGAATTCGGCGGCAGCTTCGTTCCGGATGAATTGCAGGAAGTGCTTGATTATTTGGAGGAGCAGTTTCTGAAATATAAGGATGATCCAGAATTCAATGAGGAGTTTCGAACCTACTTGCGGGAGTATGTCGGCCGCGAAAGCCCGCTCACGTTTGCGGCACGGCTGACGGAGCGGCTCGGCGGGGCGAAGATTTATTTGAAGCGCGAAGATTTGAACCATACCGGTTCGCATAAAATCAACAACGTCATCGGACAAATTTTGCTGGCGAAGCGGATGGGGGCGAAACGGGTCATCGCGGAGACTGGTGCAGGCCAGCATGGGGTGGCGACCGCTACGGCTTGTGCGATGTTTGGTATGGACTGCACCATCTATATGGGTGCAGAAGATACGAAGCGCCAGGCGCTCAACGTGTTCCGCATGGAGCTGTTAGGGGCGAAAGTCGTGCCGGTCTCGAAAGGGCAAGGGCGGTTGAAAGATGCGGTCGATGAGGCGTTGAACGACCTTGTGCAAAACTATAAAACGACGTTCTACCTGCTTGGTTCGGCGGTTGGCCCACATCCGTATCCGTCAATGGTGAAACATTTTCAGTCGGTCATCAGCGAAGAAAGCAAGCGGCAAATGCTCGAAAAAGAAGGGCGGCTTCCGGATGCGGTGGTGGCCTGCGTCGGCGGGGGGAGCAATGCCATCGGGGCGTTCGCCCATTACTTGGATGAACCGAGTGTGCGGCTCATCGGCGTTGAGCCGGAGAAAGCGGCGACGTTGACGAAGGGAGTTCCGGCGGTTCTTCACGGATTCAAATGTCTCGTGTTGCTTGATGAAAACGGCAACCCGCAACCGACATACTCGATCGCCGCTGGGCTCGATTATCCGGGCATCGGTCCGGAGCACAGCCATTTGAAAGTGTCCGGGCGGGCTGAGTATTATACGGTTACGAATGAGGAAGTGCTTGAGGCGTTCCAACTGTTGTCCAAAACGGAAGGAATCATCCCCGCTCTGGAGAGCGCCCATGCGGTGGCGTACGCGATAAAACTTGCGCCGACATTGGGCAAAGACCAGATCATTCTTGTGAATTTGTCGGGGCGCGGGGATAAAGATGTCGAGCAAGTGTTTTCCATGTTGCAATCGTGAAGAAAGCAGGCGGTTGTTCACGACGGTGTTCGCGTGAAGCCGCCTGCTTATTTGTAATCATCTTCCGCCGAGAAAATCTCGCTTTTACCCGTAAATGTAAGTCGGGATGAATCCGGGCTTCCTTTGCGAATCTCCCTATTGCCCCCAATGGGCAAAAAGTATACAATGGATGTAAATAGAACAAATGTTCTTTTTGAGGAGGGAGGGCTATGCACAAAGCCTATCGCTTTCGGCTGTATCCCACCCGAACACAGGCAAAACTCCTCAACGAGACGATTGGGTGCTGCCGATTTGTGTACAATCACTTTTTGGCCGAGTGGAAGGAGACGTATGAAACCACGGGAAAAGGACTCGGCTACAACGAGTGTTCCAAACGATTGACAGCTTTGAAGAAAACCCTTCCATGGCTGAAAACCCCTGATTCAACCGCCTTGCAAAACGCACTGCAGCAGTTGGCCGAGGCGTTTGACCGGTTCTTCGAGGGAACGGCGAACGCTCCCCGCTTCAAAAGCAAAAAACACCCGAACCAATCGTACACCGCCCAGTGCAACTACCCAAAGAACGGACGCCCTACGATCGAAGTGGACGGCCATCGGTTGAAACTTCCCAAGCTCGGATGGGTGAAGTTCGCCAAAAGCCGCGAGGTGGAAGGCCGCATTCTCTCCGCCACGATTCGTCGAAATCGAGCGGGGAAGTATTTCGTCTCCATTCTCGTGGAAACGGATATTCCCCCATTGCCCCAAACCGACAAGAAAGTGGGCGTCGATTTGGGGTTGAAACAGATCGTAGTGCTTTCCACAGGCGAAACGATCGAACACCCCCGGTATTGGCGCCGGTATGAAGAAAAGCTCGCCTACTGGCAGCGGGTGATGGCTCGTCGAAAGCCAGGCGGTTCGAACTGGGAGAAAGCCCGTTTGAAAGTGGCCAAGCTTCATGAAAAAATCGCCAACTGCCGGAACGATTTCCTGCACAAACTGTCCACCCGCCTCATCCGCGAAAACCAAGTGGTGTGCGTGGAGGACTTGCGTGTTAGGAACATGCAAAAGAATCGCAAGCTGGCTAAATCCATTTCCGATTCCGCGTGGGGGAGTTTTCTTCGCATGCTCGAGTATAAAGCGACATGGTACGGGCGGACGGTGGTTCATGTTGCGAGCACGTTTCCCTCGAGTCAATTGTGCTCGTGCTGCGGGCATCGGCACGTCGAGGTGAAATCGCTTGGCATTCGCGAGTGGGTGTGCCCCGCCTGCGGAGCCGAACATGACCGGGACCATAACGCTGCCCGGAATATTCTAAATGAAGGGCTTCGACTGCTGTCGTTGTAGGGCGGCTGAACCGTGGGACGCACGGGGATGGCTTGGCGGACATCCTGCCGCGGGGCGGGTGTTCCCAAGAATCTCCCACCTCGAAATGCGGGCGGGAGAGCGTTCAACTGAACGGAGAGGGATTATAAGGCCGCTTGTTTGCAGCGGCCTTAGTTGAGCGCTTCAATGAGCCGCAGCCTTGGTATCACAGTGAGGCGCTAACTAATCGCCACTCCTGCGCTCGCATATCCCGTGACGGAAGCGGCGATTGAAAGGCCGGAAGTGGTGATGAAAAACGCCATGAGCAGCCGGTCGCCAGTATTGACAGGCACGTTTAATCCTGTGATGATGCCGCTGGCGTTTTGGGCTAGGGAGATGGGAAAGGTGATTGATGGCGTTAATGTAATGAGCGTGCCTGGAATAGGCGAAAATACGTTGCTGGATGGAGAAGTGGCGATATACAATTGAGCGCGGATCGTAGCTGTTCCTAAAAGCGCTGTGCCTGTTGTAGCGGAAAAATTGGCTGCGACAGCAGTAATGATTCCTGAACGCGGGATGGTAAAGGAAAAATTCGATGTGCCGCCAAGGTTTATCGTTCCTCCCACTAAACTGATGCTTGAAGCAGCGTTTCCAAATCCGATCAAACTTGTGGTGTCGGCCAACCCGGCTATAGTGGCGGTCAAGACAACCGTTGTTCCTGAAGCGAATGGAATGATGGCTCCTGCTCCAGCCGGTCCCGTCGGCCCTGTGGGTCCTTGAGGTCCGATGGGTCCTGTGGGTCCCGTGGGTCCGGTCGGCCCTGTAGGTCCTTGAGGTCCTGTAGGTCCTTGAGGTCCTGTGGGTCCTTGAGGTCCTGTGGGTCCAGTCGGCCCTGTAGGTCCTTGAGGTCCTGTGGGTCCGGTCGGCCCTGTAGGTCCTTGAGGTCCTGTGGGTCCGGTCGGTCCTGTAGGTCCTTGAGGTCCGATGGGTCCCGTGGGTCCTTGAGGTCCAGTCGGTCCTGTAGGCCCTGTGGGTCCCGTGGGTCCTGTTGGTCCGGTATAGATTTTTACAATCGGCGGCCATGTTCCGCATAAAGGGGAAAGACATTTTACTCGAATAGGACGTCGGTCAGACAAGCGGCATAACCTCCCTTCATCACGATTCATCGGTTTGGTGGAACGTGCTTTCGGCGGCGAGAATGGATTGCAGCAAACATTCGTTGTGCAAAACCGCGGGATGATGAGGAACGTATTGTTTGGCTTTTTCGTTATGTTGGTATGCTAACTCGTACTCGCCCATGTAAAAGTAACATACACAAAGCTGCAAGTGGGGAAGCCAAGTCCAGCAAGCATGATGAACAAATCCCCAGCTGTCGGAAGGCATTGTGAGTTGAGTGGCTAAATGGTACCAAAAGGCGGCAAGACGATATTGCTTGCGCTGAAGGAAGTAATAGCCCAGCCGGCAGCAGCATTCAGCCCGAGGGGTATCGTATTCGAACGATCGGAGCGCATATCGCAATGCCTGTTCTTCATCACCAAGCGCATCAAAACAATCCGCTACCTTTCCGCAGGCGGCGATGCAATCTTCCACCCACCCTTTTTTTGTCTGCAAAAACTGTTCATAATACTGAATGGCCCGCTCGTATTGTTGATGGTCGAACAGTTCGTTGGCAAAGTAAAACAGATCTCTTGGGGAAAATTCTTTTCCTTGTGCCAACTGTTTCTCATAGATTTGCAAATTTCGATCTGAAGCGCAGCGATTGGGTTGATGAATAATGGTAATATCGCTGTTGAGAATCGTTCCCCATACTTCTAGATATTCATGAACCATCCCATGCCATCGGAAGCCGTTGGATCGTTTGACGAGACGATTTCGGCGGACGCTCGAGATCGTCTTTCCATATTCATCTTGGGCAAGGCTGTAAATCATGGTGACGGAGTCGATGTCAGAAGAAAGGGTGCGCTTCAATGTGAGAAATTTGGTCTGCTCTTCTGCCGGCAAGATGTCGTCTGCGTCCAGCCAAAAAATATAGTCCATGGTGGCGTGGGAAAAGGAGAAGTTTCGCGCCGCCGAGAAATCATCGCTCCAAGGAAAGTCGATGACTCGTGCGGTGTAGGAGCGGGCGATTTCTTTCGTGCGATCCGTTGATCCTGTATCCACAATCACGATTTCGTCTACGAGATGTTGGACGCTGTCCAAACAGCGGGCAAGGACGTCTTCTTCATTTTTGACGATCATGCAAAGACTGATGGTGATCAATTTCCTTGCACCTTCCTTTCGGCCATGTTGCTGTTTCACTATATGCATCATGCGGGAACGTGCTTATGCCAATGCCGCATGGCGCTGTGAAAATCGAGGAAAAAGGGCGGAGTGAAGAAAATCCCTTCATCCCCGCAATCAATGGGGGATGAAGGGACTGATTTGCTTCGCGGTTGACCTTAGTTGTGAATGAGCGCCCTGCTGTAAGGCGGTGCTCCCGTAATCCTCTTGCTTTGAAACGCCAGCCTCAATCGGGAGGGGTTACACCGCTTCAACAGGAATAAATTACCATTTATTTACATCAAATAATCCTTGGTCGGTCAGCTTGAGCTCTGGGATGACCGGCAAGGCGAGGAAGGACAATGTGATGAATGGGTTGAACGAGCCATTGGCGCCGATGGCTTTAAGGGCTTTGTCAATCTGCTTCAATCCGCTTAGCACCTCGGTATAGTCTTTTCTTGTCATTAGACCGCCGATCTCAAGCGGCAGGCTGGCAAGCACCGCTCCGTCTTTGATGACCGCCAAGCCGCCGTGCTGCTGGCGGAGCTGTTCGATGGCGGCGGCGAGGTCGCGATCGTTTGTTCCGGCGGCGATGATATGGTGTGAGTCGTGCGCGATCGAAGAAGCGATGGCGCCTGCCTTGAATCCGAAGCCGCGGACGATGCCAAGGCCGATGCCGAGGCCGCGATGGCGTTCGACGACAACAAGCTTCAGCAAATCCCGCTCGATCGACGGGCAGAAAGCCCCTTCCTGGACATCAACGTCCGTGATGAGGTGGTTCGTATGCAAATGGTTCGGGATGATCTCGATGACATGGGCTTTCGTTCCTCTTTTCATCGGGATGCGAAGATCGGTTTCGTCCACTGCTTGGCAACGGATGGAGTGAAGCAATGGCTGTTCAAGGCTTTCTGCCGATCGTTCGGCCGGAAACACCGTCTGTCCATGTTGGGCCACTAGTCTTCCCGCTTTGAAGACGTGGGTGATGTTCAATGTTTCCAAATCGTCAACGAACAAAAAGTCGGCGTCATATCCTGGAGCGACAGCGCCTTTTGTCGGCAAACGGTAGCACTCTGCGGCGTTCAGCGTGGCCATTTGGATGGCCAGAAGCGGGTCGAGGCCGGCCTGAATGGCGAGCCGCACGTTATGATCGACGCTGCCTTCAAACCATAAGTCATCAAGATGTTTGTCATCCGTGCAAAAGAGAAAGCGGCGCGCGTTGTGCTCATGGATGGCGGGGAGAAGTTTTTTGAGGTCTTTGGCGACTGAGCCTTGGCGAATGAGCACGTACATGCCGCGGCGAACGCGTTCCAGCGCTTCGTCGGGAGTGACGCATTCATGGTCCGTATGGATGCGGGCGCTTCGGTAGACGTTGACGGCATCAGCGTCAAGCCCCGCCAAATGGCCGTCGATCAGGCGGTTGGCGTTGGCAGCGAGCGCCAGTTTGTCAAGCATCGATGGATGTTGTTCCCGTAATGATGGATAGTCCATCACTTCCGCCAATCCGAGCACTCGCTCATCGTTGAAAAACGGTGCCAGTTCCGCGGCGGATAAGACGGCTCCGGCACGTTCAAACGAGGCGGCTGGCACGCACGACGGCAGCATCATATACACATCGAGTGGCGTCCGTTTTGCCTCATCGAGCATAAACTGGATGCCGCACACACCGGCGACATTGGCGATTTCATGCGGATCGGCAATGACGGTCGTCACGCCGTGCGGAAGAACGACGCGGGCGAATTCGCTCGGAGGAACCATGGATGATTCGATATGCACGTGTCTGTCGATCAGTCCCGGACAAATGTAGCGGCCCTCGGCGTCAATCGTTTTCTCTCCTTCATAGCGCCCGATGCCGACGATCATTCCTTCCACAATGGCGAGGTCTCCTTCGATGATTTCGCGCGTGAACACGTTGACGATTTTCCCATTTTGGATGACGAGATCGGCTTTTGTTTGTTTGGCGGCGGCGGCGATTTGGTTGTGCAATGTCGAATGCATGCAGTGATTCTCCTCTCTTCATGATGTGAATCGCGATGCCAGTGGAAATTGGCTTTATTGTAATGGGCTTGATGGAAGATGTCAATCGCTTTGGCGCTGATTTTGACATACCCTCTTTATAACGTAACAGTGTTATGTTACATTTATGATTGTGAGGGGGGATGCCACGATGGAACCAGAACTCATCTCAAAAAAAGAGCTGCTCGAGCTGACCGGCATTTCGTACGGCCAGCTGTACCGCTGGAAGCGGAAAAAGCTCATTCCGGAAGAATGGTTTATTCGCAAATCGACATTCACCGGGCAAGAGACGTTTTTTCCGAAAGAGAAAATCTTGGCCCGCATTGAGAAAATCAAAGAGCTGAAAGATGAGCTGTCGCTCGATGAACTGGCGGGTGTGTTTGCGCCGAGTCCGGCGGCGGTTGTTTTGACGAAAGAGGAAATTGTAAAACGTCACATTGTTTCGGATTTGGTGATGCAATGGTTGGATGATGAATGGGGAGGCCGCCAAGATGTGTCCTTTGCCGAGCTCCTGTCCCTTTACATCGTTGACCGGCTTCTTCGTTCCGGTGAGATCAGCATAGAAGAAGGAAAAAACATATGGATGATGTTTAAGAGCCATTATCCAAAATTGCAAGGGAAGTCATGCGAGCTTGTCGTTTTGCGCAAAATGGGGGTCACGGTTTCCTTTCTTGTGGAAGGGACAGCAGCTTTGCATGTGGAAGAAGGGGCGAAGCTCATTGCGCGGCTGCACGTGCCAACGTATATTGAAGAGTTGAAACTGGCCATTTCGGAGGGATAAAAGGATGGAGCGTCGAGATTTGGTCATTGCCGGGACGGGTCATGCGTCCGGCGGGCTGTACAATTTGGTGAAATTGTCGGGAAATGGGAAGCTGTACGGTGACATCGACTGCCTCGAGCTGCAGGTGCAAGGAAACGCGGCCGTGGAAGGGAGCGTGAAAGCCAACACGGTTCATATTGCCGGGAAAGGAAATGTGGCAGGCGGGGTGGGGTGTGAGTGGATGAAAGTGAGCGGGAGCATAAGAATTGAAGAAAATGTGCAATGCCAAGAGGCGACCGTTCGCGGCCGCGGGGAGGCGAAAGGTTCATGGGCGGCGGAGGTGGTTCGCGTCCATGGTGAGTTCAATATCGGTGGCGATTGCTCGGCTGAGCGGATGGAGGTGGAAGGGCATTTTGCGGTCGGCGGGCTGCTGAACGCGGACTATCTCGAAGTGAAGCTGTTGGGCCCGAGCCGCGTAAAGGAGATCGGCGGAGAGACGATCGTCGTCAAGCGGCAAGGAAGTTCGCTGTTCAAAAAATGGTTTTTTCCAGCGGAGTTGACCGCCGATGTCATTGAAGGGGATTCCGTCCATCTCGAACATACGAGCGCGAAAATGGTGCGCGGCAATCGCGTCGTGATCGGGCCAGGGTGCGAGATCGAGCGAGTCGAATACCGAGAAAAATTGGAACGCGATGAAGAGGCGAAAATCGGCACGATCGAGAAAGGGTGAAAACGATGGCGGAACGAAACTTGACGGTTCATGGATCGGCGCTTTCTGGAGGCGGTGTGTTCCATCACGTCACGATTCGCGGCGATGCGACGATTCGGGGCGACATCGAGTGCGACCGCTTGAAAGTGTTTGGCGCAGCCGACATGAAAGGAGCAGTTGCGGCCCGCACGTTTCGCCTATTTGGCCAAGCGAACGTGGACGGTCCCGTACAGGCGGAGAAAATGGGGGTGTTCGGGGAAGTGGACATCCGGGGACACGCCCGCCTTGGGCATCTTCAGCTGCGCGGGATGGCGCAAGTCGAGGGGGGCATCGAAGCCGATGTCATCCGCGGTTACGGCGAGCTGTCGGTGTCGGGAAGTTGCGAGGCGGAGAGCGTTGCGTTGACCGGAGTTGTGCACATTGGACAGACGTTGAATGCGGAGCAGGTGGAACTGTCGCTCTGTTTTGCCGACAGCTCGGTCAAGGAAATCGGGGGGCGGACGATTTCCATCACCCGCAGCAAAAAATGGAGCGCGATTCATTGGTTGAGCCGTTTTTCTTCTTCGCCCGCCGTATTGGCAGCGGATGTGATTGAAGGAGATGAGATTTATGTGGAGTATACACGAGCCGCGGTCGTCAGGGGGGATCGGGTGACAATCGGTCCGGGCTGCGACATTGGGCTTGTTGAATATCATACAGCCTTTGCCCAAGACAAGAAGGCTGCGGTGAACGAAAAAAGACAGAGATAGAGGGAAATGGAACGGATGGAGAGGAAGGAAACGAAGACGGGATTGGTCGTGATCGCGCTGTTGCTCGGCATTTTTGTCGCTTCCATGGACAATACGATTGTGGCGACCGCCATGGCGACGATCGTCGCGGATCTCGGGGGGCTCAAGCAGTTTGTTTGGGTGACGTCAGCGTATATGGTGGCCGAGATGGCCGGGATGCCGATTTTTGGGAAACTGTCCGATATGACGGGAGGAAGCGATTTTTCTTATTTGGCATCATAGTGTTTTTGCTTGGTTCGATTTTGTGCGGCATGGCGCAAACGATCGTCCAGCTCAGCATCTTCCGTGCCATTCAAGGCATCGGCGGCGAGGCGCTGGTGCCGATTGCGTTTACGATTATGCTACCGCAACGTGATGTTCGGGTTTATGCTCTTGTTTGCGGCCGGGATCGGGCTGTTTGGCACGATTGATGAACAGACCACGCGTCTTGTCGTGACGTTGTACATGATCATTGTCGGATTAGGGATGGGCGCTTCGTTTTCCGTCCTCGGCATGGCGGCGATCCATCATTTTTCCGAAGCGGAGCGGGGCGCGGCCAGCTCGACGAATTCATTTGTCCGGTCGCTCGGCATGACCGTCGGCATTACGGTGTTTGGCATCATTCAGCGCAACTTGTTTACGGATCAATTGGCTGAGCAGTTTCACGGCATGGCGCAAGGCGCGTTTGGAAGCAGTGTTCACGACCCGCGGGCGATGTTGTCGCCAGAAGCGCGGGCGCACATCCCGGCACCGGTGCTCGATCGGTTGACGGAAGCACTGGCTTCTTCGATCGCCGATACGTTTTTATGGGCGCTCATTCCCGCGGCGCTCACGATCGTTTGCGTGCTTTTGATGTCCAATGATCGGCTCGCCTCGTGGACAGGTGCGCGGGAACGAGCAAGTGAGAAATAAAAGGGGCATGATTGGAAGAAAAATAGAGTCTATGCAGCGGACGGTGCTCATCATGCGGTTAGGGTGCGCCGTCCGCTTGTGGTTTATGCCGGGCTTTTGGCGAGATGTTGCAATTTCACTTCTTCCCGATGGAATTGCTTAAACAGCGTTATTGCATCTGCTGTACGTTGAAAGTGATAACGAATCGGGCGCCTCGCCAATAGCGGCAAGGTGTTTTTTGTGTGCAGATTGACAATAGAATAAACTGAGGGCTAATATACCTGTGTGGGTAGTCAGATCGCATTGGTTTCGATCATTCTAAGCATGAAAATCCGCTATTGGTTGTCAGTGTTGTTGCATCAGTGGATGTGATCTAAAAAATAGTGGAACCGATGAGTGATGATTGGATCATCGATCATAAAAGAGACGATCCGGCAAGTTCGTGAAAAGGGGGAAAAGGTGGATGAAGGAAGAAAGACCAAAACCGACAGAGGACTCCAAATATATTCAGCAGCACTTAGCCAATGAACGGACGTTTCTCGCCTGGATTCGCACCTCGATTGCCATTATTGGAATTGCTTTTTTAATGATTAATTTGCATGAAAAATCAACGAGCAACGCATTGTCCACGGCCATTGTCCAATTGATCGGAGCATTGGCCGTGGTCATTTCCATCTGCACGATTGTGTTTTCCACCATTAGTTATGTCATGAAGACGAAACAAATTAATGAACAAACGTTCCGGCCGTCGCGCCCGCTTATTTGGTTTTTGGCTTCTCTGTTGCTGTTGATCACCGGATTGTTTCTTCCGCGTGTGAGCATTGGTGTGCGTGGAGGACTTGCGCGTTAGGAACATGCAAAAGAATCGCAAACTAGCCATGTCAAGACAAGGTGCGGTTGCGGTCGATAAGCATATATATATTTATCATGATGCCAGCGCCGAAGCTTTGTTGATTCAACGGGGGGATGGTCATGTTTATCCACATTGTTCAACCTGGAGATACGCTTTTTTCAATCAGCAGGCGATACGATTATCCGCTGGAAAGTCTGCGCCTTGTCAATGGCTTAGTTGAAACGAATATTGTTCCTGGTCAAGCTTTGCTTGTTCCTAGCTATACGTATACAGTGCAGCCAGGAGACACGCTAAGCGCCATTGCACAGAAAGCATTTGTGACGGTCGAACAGTTGCGGGCAGCCAATCCGGCGGTGGATCCGTACAGGATGTATCCGGGAATGAAAATTTATATTCCTGATATTTCCTGGTATCAAGCTATAACGTTAGCCTATTACATTCTCCGCGAACCGAACTTAGATCGGACGTTCGTGCGAGATTTTGCCCCGTATTCATCGTACATTGCCCTGTTCGAATATCACTTTGCCCCTAATGGCGACATTGTCACTACGCGGGATGACGCCGCAGCGATTGAAACAGCATGGCAAAACCGCGTCACACCCATTGCGGTAGTGACGAACCTAACATCAGAAGGATTTAGTGCGAGACTGGCAAGCCAAGTGCTGAACAATCCGGAAGCAAGGGCGAACTTGGTTGAGAACATCTTTTATTTAGTATCACGGAAAGGCTATGGTGGCGTCAATATTGACTTCGAGCAGGTTCGCGGAGAGGATCGTGATTTGTTTACGGGTTTTTTGCGCCAGTTGCGCGATCGGTTAAAACCGGCTGGGTATGTTTTGACGATCGCCGTTCCAGCGAAAACGAGCGAGGAGATCCCTTGGCTCAGGGGCTACGATTACGGCGGCATTGGTGCTGTCGTCGACTATATGTTTATTATGGCGTACGATTGGCACCATTTAACAAGTGAACCTGGTCCAGTCGCTCCTATTAGTGAGGTGAGATCGACGCTTCAGTTTGCCGTCGAGCGCGTCCCCCGAAAAAAAATCTTGCTCGGACTCCCTTTATATGGATACGATTGGATCATTCCGTACCAGCCTGGGACATTGGCGAAGGCCCTCTCCAACCAAGAGGCGGTTTTAACCGCCATGCGTTACCAATCGCCGATTCAATATTCGTTTCAATATGAATCCCCCTTTTTTCGATATACGGATGAACTTGGAAACATTCATGAGGTATGGTTTGAAGATGTCAGAAGCATAGGACAGAAAATGAAATTGGCCCGCCAATTTCAGATTGCGGGCATCGGTGCATGGGAGTTGGGGCTGCGATTTGCGCCAGGCCCATGGTTGGTGCGAAAGTTTTTTACTGTTCGGAAAGTATAAGAAACACCCATTTCTGTTGGTTGTCTAGTCAGCGGGGAAATCGGGAAAATGGATGCTTCTCGCTTCGTTTGAAGTGGGAAGCGTTTTTTGGAAGCTGGCTGAAAAGTCGTTGCATTGGATTTTGCGTTTTTTTGTTGACAAGAAAACAATGATGCGATAGTATGATTATTGCAATACATATACACGTATATGTATAATACAGCGTGTATATGTGTATAAAATATTATGAGGGTATCGAAATAGAATAGCGACATACGTGAAGGAGGTTGTTGTCATGAAAGTGGCGATTATTGCAGCAAACGGCGGGTTGTTTGATGCGTACAAGGTGTTCAACATCGCGACGGCCGCTGCGGCGGCAGACGCGGAGGTCGGGGTGTTCTTTACGTTTGAGGGGTTGAATCTCATCCATAAAGAAGCGCACAAACAATTGCCGATTCCGGAAGGGAAGGAACATTTTCAACAAGGGTTCCAAAAAGCGAACGTTCCATCGATTGCCGAATTGCTTCAAATGGCGCAAGAGATGGGTGTGAAGCTGATCGCTTGCCAAATGACGATGGATGTCATGGGGCTTGACAAAAACCAATTCGTCGATGGCATTGAAGTAGCGGGGGCGGCGACGTTCCTGCAGTTTGCGAAAGACGCCGATATTACATTGGCCTTCTAATAAGGGAGAGGAGGAAGGAGAATATGGCACAAGTCACTGTCTATACAACAACGACATGCCCGTATTGTGTCATGGCGAAAAACTTTTTGCGCGCTCAAGGGATTCCGTTTAAGGAAGTGAATGTCGAGCTCGATCCGGAAGCGGCGCGGAGGCTGGTGGAAACGACCGGGCAAATGGGCGTGCCGCAAATCGAGATTAACGGCCGCTGGGTGCTCGGGTATGATCCGGATGCCATTATGGCATTGTGGAATCAGGCGAATCATCGTTGAGAATAACGGACCATTGACGAAACTATGAGATCAGGAGGGGATATCGTTGGCAAAAACGATTTCGGTCAAAGAGATCGCCAATAAGATCATTCGCGGTGAGGAGCTGTTCATTGTGGACGCTCGCAACCCCGAAGATTTTGCTGACTGGCGGATTGAAGGGAGACATGTCGAGGTCGTCAATATTCCGTATTTTGAAGTGTTGGATGGCATTGAACCATATTTGGACCGTTTGCCAAAAGATAAAAGCAAAACGATTTATGCCGTTTGCGCGAAGGGCGGCTCGTCGGAGTTTGTGGCAGAACAGTTGGAAGCGGCGGGCTATACGGACGTTTATTCAATCGAAGGTGGCATGAAGGCATGGAGCGAACATTTGGAACCAGTGAAAATCGGCGAGCTGAAAAGCGGAGGAACGATTTACCAATTCGTCCGCCTCGGCAAAGGGTGTCTCTCGTATCTCGTCGAATCGAACGGCGAGGGGGCGTTGATCGATACGAACCGCATGACTGACGCATACGTCCGTTTTGCCAACGAACACGGCATTACAATCAAGCATGTGCTCGATACGCACTTGCATGCCGACCATATTTCTGGCGGGCGTAAGTTGGCGGAAGAACTGGGTGCAACGTATTACTTGCCGCCGAAAGACGCGGAAGAGGTGACGTTTACCTACACACCGATTCAAGATGGCGACCGCATCCGCGTCGGCCATGTCGTGATTGAAGCGTTGTATTCGCCGGGGCATACGATCGGCAGTACATCGTTTATTGTGGACGATCAATATTTGTTAACCGGTGATATTTTATTCATCGACTCGATTGGGCGCCCGGATCTTGCCGGGAAAGCGCAAGACTGGGTCGATGATCTGCGGGAGACGCTTTACCGGCGTTACAAACAGCTTGCAGATGATTTGATTGTATTGCCGGCGCACTATATGGGGCCGAATGAAATGAATAAGGATGGCAGCGTGGCGGAACGGTTGGGGGTTCTTTATGAAAAGAATCATGGTTTAAATATTTCCAGCGATGAAGAATTCCGCCGAACGGTCACGGAGAACTTGCCGCCGCAGCCGAATGCTTACAAGGAAATTCGGCAAACCAACATGGGGAAATTGCATCCGACGGAAGAGGAACAACGGGAGATGGAAATCGGTCCAAACCGTTGCGCCGTTCGGTAGGGAAAAGGAGCCGGCGTTTTCCAATGCCGGCTTTTTTCCTCTCTTTACGAGTATAATGAAATTGAAGTGAGGAATAGGAGGGAAAAGGATGACAGGGCATCGTTTTCATTACGAACATGCTGAACGATTATTGGATCCGAAGCGCAAGGAATGGATCGACCCGCAACAGGCAATTTCGATGTTGTCTGTGAAACCGAATGACACGATCGTGGATCTTGGCTCGGGGAATGGCTATTTTACGATTCCTCTCGCGCAGGCGACAAACGGAAAAGTGTACGCGATCGATGTGCAGCCGGAGATGATCCAGTTATTAAAAAAACGGGCGCAACAGTTTGCGATCACCAACATTGAATATCAGGTGGCGGATGTCGCCTCGACCGCCTTGCCTTCCCATTCGGTGGACAAAGGAATCATGGCGTTCGTCTTTCATGAAGTGGAACGAAAAGAAGCCGCCATTGACGAAATTCGCCGTGTGATGAGGCCAAACGGGCAGTTTCTGTTGATCGAATGGGAAGCGATTGAAAGCGAAATGGGGCCGCCGCTCCATGAGCGGATTCCGTCGGAGGAACTGTTTTCCTATGTGAAGCAAAAGGCGGGCAACGTGGAACTTGTCCGTTTTCACCCGGCTGTCTATGGTCTTTTGATTCGCTGGGAATAACCAATTGTTGAGGAAAATATTTCTTATTGTCATTATACCGTATAGGGTATATAATGATCGTGCATAGGGTGAATAGAGGGGGTGAACCGTTGATCGTTAGCAGTTTGTTATTCTTTCTCATTCTTTTGGGCGCAGCGTTGTATCGACGCTACTATCCTGTAAAACATATCCCATGCCTTCCGGTAGAAGAGGTGCCGGACGGCTTGCTTCTTCTTGACTTGCGCGATTATAATGAAAGCAACGGCTCCATATTTGGCCAAGCGTTGCATATTCCGGTGGCGTATTTGAAACGGCATGCGCGGGATATTCCGCCAAAGCCGCTTCATATCATCGTTCAGGATGACATCGAAAAAAACGTCGGCATCCGCCTGTTGCGCCGCTATGGCTATGAGGTGAACAGCTATTCGATCACGGCTTGCGATTGTCAAGAAAGGGGGCGAACGAGCCGATGGAATATAACAAAGAGATCAAAAACCGCTTAAAACGGATTGAAGGACAAATTAAAGGCGTCCTTGGCATGATGGAACAAGGGAAAGACTGCAAGAGCGTCGTTTCCCAGCTGTCGGCGGCGCGCAATGCCATTGACCGCGCCATTGCCGTCATCGTCAGCACCAATTTGGAACATTGTCTTCGTGAAAGCATGGAAAAAGGGGAAAGCACAGACAGTCTTGTCAAAGAAGCAGTGGAACTGCTTGTGAAAAGCCGTTAATGCGTTGCTCAACAAAAAGGTGTTGACAACGTTCTTTTTCTTGTAGTAATATACCCATAGGGGTAATGGTAATAAAAATCTGTTGTGAAGGAGGTCATCATCATGAACGTAGCGAAAGTATTGGATGCGAAAGGATTGGCTTGCCCGATGCCGGTGGTGAGAGCCAAAAAAGCGATGGACGAATTGCAATCGGGAGAAGTGCTGGAAGTGCAAACGACCGATAAAGGGGCGAAAAACGATTTGCCGGCATGGGCGAAAACAAGCGGCCATACGGTCATTGAGATGAAAGAGGAAAACGGTGTGTTGACGTTCTGGATTCAAAAAGGATAATTTTTTAGATTTTAATATACCCATATATGTATATTTAGAGAGGAGGCAGCCAGATGACACAGCCGAAGAAAAAGACGACGATCATTTTGTTCAGCGGCGACTACGATAAGGCGATGGCGGCTTACATCATCGCCAACGGCGCCGCTGCCTACGACCATGACGTGACGATCTTTCATACGTTCTGGGGGCTGAACGCCTTGCGGAAAGAGGCGCCGGTTCCCGTGCAAAAAGGGTTTCTTGAAAAGATGTTCGCGAAGATGATGCCGCGCGGCGCGGATCGCATGGGGCTGTCGCGCATGAATTTTGCCGGCATCGGCCCGAAGTTGATCAAAAAGGTCATCAAAAAACATAACGCCATGCCGCTTCCGCAGTTGATCGAGATGGCGAAAGAGCAAGGCGTGAAACTCGTCGCTTGCCAAATGACGGTCGATTTGCTTGGGCTGAAGCCGGAGGAATTGATCGACGGCGTTGAGTTTGCTGGCGTCGCCGCGTATTTGGCTGATGCGTCGGAAGGGAACGTGAACTTATTTATTTAACGAGGGAATCATATGTCGCAAACTATCATCAACATCATCCTGTTTGTTTTGCTTGTTTGGTTTTTTGCCAGCCGCTTCATCCCGCCGAAAGGGGTGCGGATGATGACGGCGGCGGAATTGAAACGCCGGTTGAAAGAACCCGGGGTACAGTATATTGATGTGCGCACCCCTTTGGAGTTTCAGTCTTACCATCTGCCAGGGTTTCGGAACATCCCGCTGCACGAATTGACAGCCCGTGCTCACGAACTATCCAAAGAAAAAGAAGTGATTGTCATTTGCCAAAGCGGGATGCGAAGCCAAAAAGCGAGCAAATTGTTAAAGAAAATGGGATTTCAGCACGTGACGAACGTCAAAGGCGGCCTAAACGCCTGGCAGTAGAGGAGGATGATGATGAAAACGATCACGCCAAAAGAGGTAGAAGAGCGGCTTCGCGCTGGAGAATCGCTTCATATCATCGATGTGCGCGAGCCGGAGGAAGTCGCTGCGGGCAAAATTCCAGGAGCGGTCAATATTCCGCTCGGTTTGATCGAGTTTCGCATGCATGAATTGGACAAAAATGAGGAATACATTCTCGTCTGCCGTTCCGGCGGCCGCAGCGGCCGTGCGGCGGAGTTTCTTGACAGCCGCGGTTACCGCGTCGTCAACATGACAGGGGGCATGCTGGCCTGGGAAGGGCCTGTCGAATAAGCCGTAAGGAGGGATTCGTTCATGATTAAAGTTGATATGACCGTTGATGCGAAAGGACTGTCCTGCCCGATGCCGATCGTTCGAACGAAAAAGGCGATCAATGAATTGCAGCCGGGGCAAGTGCTGGAAGTGCAGGCGACGGATAAGGGATCCAAAGCCGATATCAAAGCATGGGCGGAAAGCACAGGGCATCAATATGTAGGAACAATTGAAGAAAATGGGGTTTTGAAACATTATATCCGCAAGGCAGCAGAAAGTGAAACACGCAAAGAAACGACATTCCCTCATGTCGTATCGAATGAAGAATTGCAAGAAAAACTTCACGATCCTGATTCGTTTGTTTTGGATGTCCGCGAACCGGCGGAGTATGCGTTTGGCCATATTCCGGGCGCCGTTTCAATTCCGCTTGGGGAGCTTGAAAATCGGATGGCCGAACTTCCGAAAGACAAAACGATTTATGTCGTGTGCCGCACAGGGACACGGAGCGATTTGGCTGCGCAAAAGCTGGCTGAAAACGGATTTGACCGTGTGCGGAACGTCATTCCAGGCATGTCGCAGTGGAATGGGCCGCTTGATTCCGCTCAATCATAATTGAGCGGCCTTTTTTAACAAACTAATATACACTAGGGGGTATATAAACATGATGAAAGAAATGACCGTGCAACAAATGACGGAAAAGGTGTTAAACAAAGAATCGTTGTTTATCTTGGATGTTCGCAATGAAAGTGATTTTCGCGATTGGAAAATCGAAGGGGAAAACTTCGCGTATTTGAACGTACCGTATTTTGAGTTGGTTGACGGAGTTGACTCCATTGTCGACCGTCTTCCGAAAGACCAAGACATCGTCGTCGTGTGCGCGAAGGGTGGATCGGCGGCATTTGTCGCTGAGCAGCTGGCAGAAGCCGGGTTTGACAACGTGTATACGCTCGCCGGCGGGATGCAGGCGTGGAGCGAGCATCTCCATCAAGTCAACGTATACAAAGACGATCAATTGAAAGTGTACCAATTCATCCGCGTCGGCAAAGGATGCCTGTCGTATATGGTCATCTCTGGCGGCGAAGCGCTTGTCGTCGATCCGTTGCGGTTTATTGACGTGTACGAACAAGTGGCCCAACAAGAAGGAGTAACGATCACGCATATCGTGGACTCGCACTTGCATGCCGATCACTTATCCGGAGGCAAAGCGCTGGCCGAACGAACGGGAGCAGCATATTACTTGATGAAAAGCGAAGGGGCGGTGTTCGATTTTGAGCCGCTTGAGCAACATGAAACGATCGACTTTGAAAACGTCCATCTTGAAGTGCTGGCGGTGAAAACGCCGGGTCATACGCCAGGCAGCGTCTCGTTCTTCGTCAATGGCAAATGGTTGTTCTCAGGTGACACCATCTTTGTCGGTGGTCTCGGACGCCCGGACCTTGGCGGCAAAGTGGCCGAATGGGCGGAAGATTTGTATCACACCGTATATGAAAAAGTGGCGGCCATGGCTGATGATGTCATCGTCTTGCCGGCGCACTACGCGAACTTAGATGAAGAAATCAACGCGGAGGGGTATGTCGGTGATACGCTGGGCCGCATCCGTGCCCGCAATGAGATGATGCAAAACAAAGCGAAAGACGAATTCATCGATCTCGTCATCCAAGGCGCCAAGACGGAAACCCCGCCGAACTTTGAAGACATTGTTGCCATCAACCGCGGGCTCAAAACGGTGGATATCGAAACACAACGGGAGCTTGAGATCGGTCCGAACCGCTGCGCGCTGCATCATACTCATGCCTAATGGGCGGTTGCTTAGGTAGAGGGGGATGTGCTGAACAGATCCCCCTCGTTTTTCAATGAAGATCAAGAGAGGAGGCGTAAAAGGTGGACATATCGCTTCAGTTTATCATTGTCATCTTTTTGATCGGCTTTATCGGCTCCTTTATTTCCGGTATGGTCGGTATTGGTGGATCCATTATTAAATATCCAATGCTTTTATACCTCCCGCCGTTGTTTGGGCTCGCAGCATTCAGCGCCCATGAAGTATCCGGTATTAGCGCCGTGCAAGTGTTTTTCGCGACGATCGGCGGCGTATGGGCGTACCGGAAGGGCGGCTACTTGAATAAATCGCTCATTTTGTATATGGGGGCAAGCATTTTAATTGGCAGTTTCGTCGGCGGCTATGGCTCGAAGCTAATGAGTGAAGGAGCGATTAACGTTGTCTACGGCGTGCTGGCGGCGTTGGCAGCGATCATGATGTTTGTGCCGAAAAAAGGGATCGATGACATTCCGCTCGACCAAGTGACATTCAACAAATGGCTGGCGGCCGTCTTGGCGTTTCTCATTGGCATCGGGTCCGGCATCGTCGGGGCGGCGGGGGCATTTCTACTTGTACCCGTCATGCTCGTTGTCTTGAAAATTCCGACTCGAATGACGATCGCTACTTCTTTGGCGGTGACGTTCATTTCCTCGATCGGCTCGACGTTCGGGAAAATCGCTACGGGTCAAGTGGACTACATTCCAGCGTTGATTATGGTCATCGCAAGTTTGCTTGCTTCACCGCTCGGGGCGAAAGCCGGACAAAAGATGAATACGAAAGTGTTACAAGTGATCTTGGCAGTATTGATTTTGGCGACAGCAGTGAAAATTTGGGTGGATATTTTATGAGTGGATCGATGGACGACGGAAAACGATATGTGTGAAGGCGAAAACGGATCATGCTTCGCCTTTTATTTTTTACAAATCTGTTTGGGCATGATAAACAGTGGGAAACTATTCACGAAGGGAAGAATAAGCAATGTTTCATTACACGATTCACGTAACAACAGGTTTGAACGAAACGATCGAGCGTTTGGAAGAACACTTGAAACAAGAAGGGTTTGGCGTGCTCTGGCGGTTTAGCGTCACGGAGAAGCTGCAAGAAAAAGGACTTGATTTTTCTACGCCGATGGTCATTTTAGAAGTGTGCAATCCGCAAGAAGCGGCGCGGGTGTTAAGTGAAAATCTCTTAGTCGGTTATTTTTTGCCGTGTAAAATCGTCGTCTATGTGGAAAACGGAGTGACAAAGATCGGCATGCCGAAACCGACGATGCTTGTCGGCATGGTCAGTGAACCGACGCTTGAAAAGTTGGCGGCTGATATCGAAAAGCGGTTGATCGCTTGCATCGACCAGTGCCGTTGATGAAGCGAGAAAGGGAAAACGATGGCTTCCCTTGGCAAATGAACGCCGTAATGGTGATATTGAACGAAGAGAAGGTGTCCCATCTTTTGGGGGACACCTTCTTCTGTACAGATAGGCTTGAGCTTGCTGCCGATTTCTTTTGCAGCGAGACTCCTTGCAAGGGGAATTGAACCAAGGATGGCAGGGCGTATTTACACTTTCTCCACTCCGGACGCTTTTTTCCATTCTTCCTGCCGCATCGTTGGCAGTGCTTGAGCGTCTTGTTTCAACTCGCGGTGCACAATCTCGTTTGGGTCGAGTCCGTTGCCGAGGGTGCCGTACACATGACCTTGCTTCGGCTCGATGAGCTCGCTATGCTCGTAGTAGACGCGCGGCGTTTTCCAAAGCGCGGCCAACGCTTTTTTCATCGGCATTTCATGGTAGCGGTCCGGCCACATTTGTTTGATATGTTTTTTCACGAGTGGATAATACTTCGAGCTCATCGCCGGAAAAAGATGATGTTCGGTATGATACGAGAAATTGAAGTGGAGAACGTCCACCCACTTCGGTACGGTGACGGATAAGCTGTTCGCCAACGGGTCGTTGACCGGCACTAACGGATTGAGACGGTGATTGGTCGAGATGTAGCCCATGACGATCATGTTGGCGATCAGCAGCGGAAGTAAAAACGCGAACCACCACTTTTCCCAGCCGATCAGCCATAGCAACCCAAGCCAAGTCATCCACGGCAAGAAAAATTGAAGCAGGACAACGGCGCGGTTTTTCCAACGAAAATCTCGGAAAAAGGAAAACAACATCCGAATCGAGTGAACGGTAAACATTACCGACAAGGAGCTGAACGCGAAAAAGGCGCGGATCGGGAATGGAATGCGGTATACCCAGCGCAACAGACGGCTTTTCGCCAATTGTTCCATACTTGGCCAAGCGTCGGGGTCTTTTTCTTCATGTTGGGTATGCACATGGTGGGTGGCGTTATGCCATTTTCGCCATAGCTTCGGCCCGGTGCAGAGCGGCCAAAAGGCGATCGCCCCGAGCAGATCGCGCAACCACGGCGTTTTGACGACCGTGCCGTGCAATATTTCATGGCCTAAAAATCCTAATGCGGCAAAACTGAAACCGAGCACAACAGAAATGAGGAGGTTCCATATTGGATGAAGAGACAGAAGTGACACAGCGAGGATGCCGCCAGTAACCAATAAGAAATAAGCCAACCCTCCAAACAAACGGGACTTCACAGGTTGAAACGCTTTTTTCGGCAAATGCGGGGCCATTTTCGCCGCATACCAACCGAACGGGTGAAAATCATTCATTTATGAGTCTCCTTCCAAACTACTCTTCACGTGACACGCTGTGGTGAAAATCTGCCCGCGTTTTCGCCACGCGAAGATTGAATGAGGTGATCAAAAAAGCGGCTTTCGATCCCTCAATAAATATGGAAGGATCCAGGAAGCTTTTCGTCGTTACAAACTCCATTATACCACTTTTTGGTTTGTTTTGTCTATAAGGGAATAAAAAATGTAGTTGGGGAATCGGGCTAGCTACAACATCATAAACAACGTCCCCGCGGTGATGAGCAGCCCCCCGATCACGACTTTTGCTGACATCGCTTTGCCGAGAAACATGGCAAACAAAATCGTCAACACTAAGCTTGACTTGTCGATGGCCGAGACACGGGACACATCACTGATTTGGATCGCTTTGTAAAAACAAAGCCATGATAATCCCATTGCTACTCCAGACAATCATAAAAACCACCAGCTCTTGGTGGAAATGGCTTTGATGCCGTGATGAGCGCCTGTCATCCAAACGATGCCCCAGGCAAGCACAAGTACGACCGCGGTGCGAATGGCAGTTGCCAAGTTCGAATTGGCGTTTTCGATACCGATTTTCGCCAGCACCGATGTCAGCGCAGCAAATACCGCCGCTAGCAAGGCATAAACGATCCACATACACATCCCTTCGCTCTCATTGAGAATCTTTCTCATCTGTTATACTATGAAAAGCCGGAAGATTTCACGTTTTTTCCATCGTTTTGTTATAATAGGGGAGCGGTCAAGAGGACGGTTGGAGCGGAAAGCAAGCTGCTATGGTTTGCGGGCAGCGACAGAGAATAGCGAAAGAGAGAGGGATGAATGGATGCTGATTGCTTTAGATATGGACGGAACGCTATTAAACGGGGAAGGAAAAATTAGCGAGCAAAACCGCAAGGCGATCATGGCTGCGCAAGCACAAGGTCATCTCGTCGCTGTCGTCACCGGACGGGCGCGCAAAGATGCGCTCGCCCCGCTTCGCGAGGCGGGGCTCGTCTGTCCGATTGCCAGCTTAAACGGAGCGATCGTGACGCTTGAAGACGGTACCGTCATCAGCCAAGCGCCGCTTGAGCGAACGGTGATCCGTCATGCGCTGGATTGGGTGCGTGAACAGTCTGATTTGTATTGCGAGACGTACGTAGGTGATGAGGTGTACGTCGGCTTGCACAACCGCGCCCAATGGGAGGCGCTCGCTTTGGAGAAGACCGAGGTGGCGCCAGAGGTGAAATGGATTGTGATGAAACAGTTTCAACAGGCGCGGGTGACGTACGTCGATGACATCCGCACGGTGTGGGACGACCCGAAGCGGGTGATCTATAAGCTGCTGATTTTCTCCCTTGACCGCGAACGTCTGCGCGATGCGGCGTCCCACTTTGACCCGCTGCCGGGCGTGACGGTCACGTCATCGCATCCGCACAACATTGAGGTGAACAACGAACGGGCGACGAAAGGGGAAGCGCTCAAGCAGCTTGCCTCCCATTACGGCATCGATTTGCGCGATACGGTCGTCTTTGGCGACAGCCATAACGACTTGTCAATGTTTGAGGTCGCGGGATGTCGTGTCGCCATGGCCAACGCCGCCCCGGAACTGAAAGCCACATGCGACTTCGTCACCCTCTCCCATGAGGAAGACGGCGTAGCGGCAGGGCTCGAGCAAGTGCTTGTGCGGCGGTGAATGGTCATCGGCTGCCCGGTTTGCACACCCCAAAATGGCCGGAAAAACGGCAGGGGTGTGCAAGCCTCTTTTTCTTTCGTTTATCGAAATATTTCGTTGATTGATCAATGGTTTGGACGATTGACGATTTTGGTCAGTCGCGCAAGTTAACATAACCACATTTTATTTTTTGAGGGGGTGAAAGGGGTGTGCAAAATGGCCCCTTGCCGCCTTAGAAAATCAATGGTAAAATGAAGGAGCTGTTGAAAGAGATAGGCCTCGTTTAGAGGATTGAAACACGTTGAATGACGTTTCAGCGCCATTCGAGCCTCTGACGTTGAAAGAGATAGGCCTCGTTTAGAGGATTGAAACACCACCAAAAATGCGCCTGGTTTTAATACTCTTGCTTTTGTTGAAAGAGAAAGGCCTCGCTAGGGGATTGGAACATCGTCTTCTTGACAGAGAACGAACAAAGTCCTTAGCATGCTCTGAAAGAAGAGGGCCTCGCTCAGAAGACTTGCAGCTCCTTCCTTCTTCTTTGGGGAAGGGTGTTTTTATGGTGAAAAACGATATGCTGCGTTGGGAGAAAATGAATGCGTTCGTCTGGACGATGGCGTTTGTAATTTTTGGACAATCAAAGTGTGACAAGCTAGAATTTAAAATGCGTTGATTGGACAAACATCACATTTGCCAAATGGTTTATATTGGGACGTCTGTACAAACCAGTTTGATGAGCAATGGAAAATTGCTATTTGGACAATCAGTTCAAGAGAAGTTATGGAAAAATAATGTGAGTTCGAAGCATTAAGAAGGCAACTGGATGATAATAAATAGAAAGAACATATTCGTGTTAAAAAATCTTTTGCATCGCCATTCTACATATCGCAAAGTTTTCTGTAGTGTAGATATTTACCGAACTGGTGCTTGAGGAAAATTATATTGTTACAAAAAAAGAACTTCCAGTAATAGGAAGTTTTTTTATTCATGATCAACATTGGACTGTAACAGACCCTAAAATCACTTTATTGGGTAATTTTGGGAAAGACACAAGATCTTTTTGACCGGCTTATTTCATTATTTGGATACGGTTAAAAGGCCAACAAATGATGTTTGCCTCGCCAACAACATCATCCATTGGAATGGCCCCAATATGACGACTGTCCTTGCTGTTTCTTCTATTATCCCCCATGACAAATAAATAGCCTTCAGGAACAGTGCTTCTACCGATTGGAGTGTCCTTTAGAGTAAACGACTCCGTAAGGGGGAGACCAGATTTGTTTTGCTTTTTGTATTCATCTAGATAAGGTTCTTTATAAGCTTTCCCATTTATATATAAAGTATCATTTTTATACTCAATGCGATCCCCGGGTAACCCAATGATGCGTTTTATGTAATCCTTTTTGTCTTTTGTATGGAATACAATAATATCAAACCTTTCCGGTTTTACAAAAGAATATTTGATTTTGTTTACAATCATACGATCTTGGTCGTGTAGTGTAGGCATCATGGATTGTCCTTCTACCACAAACGGTGCAAATAGGAAGTACCGAACAGAAGAAGCTAATAAAATGGCAATAATGATTGTCTTCATCCATCCCCAAAACTCACTTTTCTTTTTCCCCATTATGTTCACCCTTAACTCTTGGATCAAAAAAACACCCACAATCCTTGAGTTGACTAGGCTTATGGGTGCTTAGTTTGCCTAGTGACTGTCAAACTGGGGGATAATAACCTATAGCTAACTTGTTGTTTCTTAATTATTTTGTAAACTCTGGTACGATGACTGTCGAAGAAGAACTAGCAGAAATATGTAATCCTGAAGGCAGCGTGACGGACTTTTCAACTGATGCTCCAAACGTTTGAGGAGCCAATTCTTGAATGGGGCTGCTTTGGTCATACGATTCCGTTGGGCTCGAAATTGATACCGATACCTGACCTTGTATGACTGGTGGTTCCATATGATCCGTATATCCGAAGAAAGAGGATAAAAATGGGAAGATCAAAAGTGCTCCCGTTCCCTTCATTCAATATCCCTCCTCAGTTCATATCCATCATATTCCAAACACGATTATGATTATTGCAAAAAGAGCAGAGATCAATCTTTGAACTCATTGTCCATGTTTCATGCAAAACAAAACTGTCCATTTTCTCACGGCATCTGACTTCAGAAACTCTGCTTTTCATGGAGTGGCTTGCATGGTAGGCTGGTTGCCTACCATGCAAGCAGAGGCTCTATGCCCCCTGATCAGGGAAAGGGGACATGTTATTTCAGGAGTCCGCCAAGCAGACCGCCTAATCCATTCGTCAGAGATTGAACGGACGAAGCCAAGCCATAGCTGCCGCTAGTGGACGCGGAGGCAGACAGACCGTTCGGACCGCTGAGGCTTGCATTGGTGTTGTATGTACCACCAAGAACGCCTCCAACAAGACCGGTTACGCCATTTTGATTATTTGTATACGTGGAACCAGCTTGAATCTCAAAGTTCGGGCCAGTGGCACTCACGACACTGCCGCTCGATACATTGGTCTCTCCGACTAAACTATTCACGGCTCCCAGTACGTCGCCAAGACCTGCTGCGGAAGCTGGCGCTGCATTTCCCGCTACGAAACTACCCGCCAGTAACATCGCCGAAATGCCAACCGTTTTGACCAACTTTTTCATGATCATTCCCCTTCCTTTTCAGAATGTTATTTTAATGATTGACCTAGACTGTTCAATAACCCGCCAATCGATTGAACGGAAGAGGCAAGCCCCCAGCTGCCGCTTGCCGATGTGCTGGCGGAATACCCGGCATACGATACCGAAGCGGAAGTTCCGCTCGTTCCCCCTAACACTCCACCGCTGAGCAATCCGGTTAATCCCGATTGTTCAGTCGAGTTCACTGCTTGTGCTGTGACCGTGACTCCATCCACCTTCAAACTAGCGCCACTTTGCACCTCCACTTTCGTGCTGCCTATTAATTGGTTGACCGCTCCAAGAACGCTGCCGAGTCCACCATCCGGAGCATTCGATGGTTGCTCTGCAGCAAAAGCGGAGCCCATCCCTCCCATGAGGATGGCTGTGGATAAGCCAGCGGATAAAATGAGTTTCTTCATGTTTCCTACCACCTTTCTGATAGATTGGTTGAAGAAGCACCGAAAACATCATATCACCATACGTCAAAATTTTCCATAGGAAAAAGGATATTTTACTATTTAACCAAAATATTTACATAAATAGGATAATAATGTAAACAAGTTAATATTATTGCAAATATGTTTTTTGTCGATCAAACCTTTTAGCAAAGCCTAGGAAGAGCCGATATTTCTTCACTCAGTAAGCGGTGTACCGGTGCTTTCGTCTCTTTTTAGTTCGGGTCCCTGCGGCGATGGAATAGCCAGCTGACAGTCGGAAAGGCTCAGTGACGGTAAAACCAGCTGCCAAATCTTTTGTCTTTCGGCTCGATCCAGCCTGTCAAATAGCTGAATGGATTCAGTCAAAGGGAGATCCATTTCGTCCGTTTGGCATGGAGAAACACAAAAAACGTATAGCTAAATAATCAAGGGTTTCAGCAAAAACGTTCTTTGCCCCTTGACGGCTTGGCCGGTCTGCTTACTTTCTGGTCGGAAAGGTTCAGGGATTCTGCCGACCAAAAAGGGGAATCGGCTTGCGCTGTTTTACGATTCGGAAGGCAAAAGGGCGAAAAAATAAAAAGCCCTGGGGTTCATCCTAGAGCTTCTTACTGATCTGTTCTCTTGAGCCGTTTGCAAAATGGGCTTATTTTTAAATAAATTAAAATTAGGGAAAATATTGAAATAAATACAAAATAAGTATATATTGATATTGAATCATCATCATATCGTCGAGGAGGGTTTCATATGCTCAAAAAGCTGGCGGCATTCCTTGCAGTCTTTGTGATGGCATTTGGTGTTTTCTTCACTTCGCAGGCGTATGCCTACACTCAATTTGGTCCGGCTTCTTGGAGGACAGAGGATGGCAAATATGAACTGACACTGAAGACCACCAGTACGGATAATGATGTGACCGTGGTAATCTGGGATCTCTATCGGGTGAGCTACAGTACAGGCAAGGCCGTCCCTTATTGGACTGAAGAATTGAAAGTACGGCTTTGCAATGCAAGCACGGGGAACTGCACGTCATTCAAGAATCTGACGGATCCTTTGGGGCATTCCGCATTTGGGGCCGATTTTACGAATATGAAACCGGGCACTTTCTATGTTGACATCCGTGACCCTGATCCCGGTTACTATTACAAAGGTCTAATCAGAGCGACTGTACAGAATGTTTACTGATGGATTACAAAAATAGATGGCTGATGAGGGCATTTGGCCCTCTTTTTTATAGTTTTGTAGTGAACCTGTGAGCGATACTTCACAAAAGGAGAAAGGGGGGAGGTCTCCTAAATTTTTCGGTCCCCCTTTAAAAAACAGCTTCTCAGATTGGCGTATAACACGTCTTCAACCACAAAGTATTTTATATTCGGGAGAGGAAAGCGTCTCTGTAGGACATTTATAGCTTTTTACAACGTATACCCCGTTGTTCAATCAAAATGTTGCTATCGTTTTTCCTCGATCATTGCTTCTGTCACTCTAATGTTAGACAAAAATAAAAAGACCAGATTGCTCTGGTCTTTACAGCTTATTGACTTTGATGAGAATATGAAATCATCCTTTTTGAAATAAGTCAGAAATAGTTGTTTACTATAGAAAAAAAGATGGCTTTTAGTCGGTTTATCTACGTACCTCTAAAAAATGAATATACATGTTTTTAGTTGCAGTCGAGCCAGCAATCATCAGGGTTCCAACTATACGTCTTTGCAGCGACCTTACCTTTAAAATAGTAATTTGCCCAACTATCACGTATATCCACGTAAAATGTTCCAGCTTTCATATTCGTGAAGATGGCACTACTATTACCTTCCCAAAATGATTTAAAGGCTGTACAGTTTCCGGTAGAAGCATTACAAAGTCGGACAGATAAAGGACTAGTATCACCATTCATAGAAGTAACGGCACCCGAGTTACGATTTACTCGATAAAGATCATAGACCCAGATGGTTACATTCTTTTCTACCGAAGTGGTTCGGATGGTCAATTCGTATTTCCCATCCTCAGTCGCAAACGAAGCTGGTCCAAAGTCAGTATAGGAAGCAGCATAGGTATTGGGATTTCCCAAAACGAAGACAAGGGCTCCTGCTGTGATGAGAGCGACAATTCCCTTCTTCAATCCCTTAATCAACTAAATCCCTCCAATCAATCATTTTATTACCACGTTAAATTTTATTCAAAATTAACTGAAATGTAAATAAATTATTTTGTAGTTATATTTTGTTAAATAGTTGAGTTTGAGTTTTTGTTCATTTAAATGAAACAGCCTACAAATGCACCAAGACAACCTTCTACTTAATGAAACCGATCTGGAAAATAATTAAAAAAATGGTAGTAAAGTCTGTTTCCATTTTTGTGAACATCATTATATTTAAGGGTAGAAAATAACTTGGAGAAAGGGGATATGTTTTATGAAAAAGATACTCCTCTTTTCCTTGATCGTTTTGTTTTCCTTGATGAGTTTCCATCCGGATGTTTATGCTGCAACTCTTAAAGATCAAAGTACCATTATTTTTGATGGTGCTCCTGATGGTAAAGTCTATACAACTAGAAAAGTAAAAGTTCCTAAAGGTGGGTATCTAGGGGTATATGGCTATAATAACAATTCTGATCTAGGACATACTTGGTTATATTTTAGAGTTTATAGAGATGACGGAAAAGACGTTACCAATCAATTTTGGCGAAAAGACCCTGTTTGGGGGTATTTTCTCAATGAAGAAGAAATAGTAAATAAACGAGTTGGCCCAATTAACGAAGAACATAGTTATTATATTTGGGCACAATGTGAATTTAGATGGGCTCCAATTGGAACAGGGTGCGACGGGACTTTCAGTATTAGTAGTTGGTATTAAGGTATTCATGCGAATGATGATATAGTTTGCCCCAAAACGATTATCCCCCGTGATGTTTCAAGGGAGGATTCATGGAGGAGATGGGTTTATATAGCAACCGGCGTAATGGCTATACCATGAGGGGCATTTCCTACAGGAATCGTTGTGATCACGGTGTTGGTAGCGGTATTAGTAACATACGCGTGAGTGCCGTCTGGTGTCAGGTCTATATCATGAGGAGATGCTACCGGAATTGTTGCGATGACTGTATTGGTTGAGGTATCAATGACTGATATCGTATTGTCATTGGCATTGGCAACATATGCGCGCGTGCCATCTGGTGTAATGGTAGCACTATAAGGAGCGAATCCCACCGGGATCGTTGCGATGACGGCATTGGTTGAGGTATCAATGACTGATACCGTATTGTCAGCGGCATTGGTCACATAGGCAAAAATTGATGGACCCGGACCATCCGGACCACCCGGTTCTGGTGAGATAGGTCTATGCACGGTCACGGTTCTCAGATTGGTGCAACCACATCGTATTCTTATCACCTGGTTGTCATTTTGACATTTTGACATGTGTTTCACCTCTTTACACTAAGATACTTCAGCATATGTCCTGGGTAACAGGATACTCCAGTATATGCCCTGGGTCATAAGATGGGCTAGGTAAATGCCCAGTTTTTGCATCTAAAGCAGGAGATCACATATGTTGGAGCATGAGATCATCGCAGAGAGATTCGCTCTTTACACTAGACATATTATCTGCATTCAAAGCCGAGGCGTCGACCCGGAGGAAAAGGATCGGCGTGACCGGGCGATTGTCTACCTGTTTGTCTATGCTGGTCTGCGGGTGGAAGAGCTGTCGAACTTGAAACTGACGGACATTGATCTCGAGATGAGGCGTCTTCGCATCGTGGGCAAAGGGATGAAGGTACGGACGGTGCCGATTTCAAACATCTTGTTGGCGGAGCTTCAGGATTGGCTGGCGTTTCGGGCGGAAATGGCGAAAAAGAAACCGCATGTCGAAGCCTCTCCCTATGTTTTTTATAGCCAACGATCTCCTAAGTTCTCTGTGCGTGGGATTCAGCGCATGGTCGAGAGCTACAGCCCGCCGGGCAAGAAACTGACGCCGCATATGTTTCGCCACACCTTCTGCAAGTGGATGTTAAAAGCGATGAACAATGATATCGAAAAGGTGCGCCGACTGGTCGGTCACAGTCATATCGCCACCACATCGCGGTACGTAAAGGACAGCTACAGTGATTTGGCGGATGCGGTGGAGGCGTTATCGAAGTTCTAATCAAGTTTGTTGTGCGATTTTCTACTTGTGAGCCTATCTGTGTAGTCTTAGTATCTGTTGGTTGCTATTTTGGAGCAAAGGCAATTTGTGCTTTAGTATAGAAAGCAACAAAGAAGACCAAAGGTTTTTACACCTCCGGTCTTCTTCATTGATTTTTTCTTATCATATTTCCTGCACCCGTAAAGGCAAAATAGGTGGAGAAAGTTTGATAGTAGTAAAATGACCAATAAAATGGAAAACATGAATGTTCTAGAAACAAAGCGATCGATTTTGAACTCCATGTACTCATCTACATTATTATTTTCTTTTGGCTTTCTGGCTATGGACAAGAGCCTCCACAATATTAAGGAAACTAGCTGTTTTTAGATATTTTCTTTTCGCCGGAAATATAACAGGCCGCCAAAGAAGAAAATGAGAAAACTGCCGCCGATCACTGTTAAGACTTGTTCCCATGGGACAAAGAATATATCATTTTCCGCATCTCCGGATACATACATCATCAAAAATGGCTGTGCCCAAGGGTATAATGGTCCAAATTTTTCTGAGTTTACTGCCAGAATGGCGGGCAAAGTGAAAACGACGTTCACGGCAAAGGGCGCGGCGAAACTTTTAAAAAGCATCGACATCCACAATTGCAAAGCAAGAAGAGGCAACGTCGCGATCCAGCCGCCAAAAATGCTTTTCCAAAGGAGCATCATAGGAAACGGCTCCTCCGCCCCCTTTAGCACTCCGGAAGTCCAAATAGCAAGCAAATAGAGCAATTGAATGGTCAAGGTGATGAGCATGAGGATCGTATATTTGGCGAGAAATACCCGGCTCCTTGTCACCGGCAGGGCCAACAGTTGCTTCCACCCTCCGTTTTGATGCTCATACCGGCAGATGAGGCCAGCCAAGATGCCGGTCGTGAGTGGCAAAAAACGCAAGGCGTAAAGAAGCGTGGTAAACGCGATCAAAAATTCCCACAAAAATCTTTTTTCCAATCCGAATGTGTCCGGTTGGAGCATCAGTGCATAGAAAAACGTAATGAGTGGACCAAGCAAAATGGCGGTGAAGACGAATTTGGATTTTCTTAACTTAAACCACTCCGACTGTAAAAGAGAAATCATTCATTTCACATCCCTTCGTGCAAAATCCAGCATCCCGATGATATAAAGGATGATACCGACACAAATGCCCAAAACGACATTGACGAGCGGTTCATCCCATTGGTTTTGCAACGACGGCCACTTCCATGGCAGCCAATCCGGCAGCTTAAAACTGTAGGAGGTAAACAAAAATCCAATCACTCCGAGGGAGATCGGAATCCCTTGGTTATTGCTTACGGTTGCTACCCAAAGATGCAAAGCCAACAAAGGAAGTGATGCAAAATATGGGTAGAAGCTGAATGTGGCGATTTGCGCGTACGGTATGACAGCACCGAGATCCAAATAAATACCTAAAAGCCATGTGAAAAAGAATAATAGAACTGAAGCGATAGCCAACAAGAATGCCAATACCGTGAATTTGGACAAAAACACCCCCATTTTCGATATCGGTAAAGCGATAAGTTGTTTCCAGGCGTTCGTCTCATTTTCGATACTGGCTGCAAGGGATGTCAAAATAGTGATCCCGAGTACCAGTGCAAGCGGTGTGAAGCTGTTGACATTTTGCAAATAAAACAGCCAATCATCATCGCTTCTTTGAAGGAGCCATTCTCTCCTGCCGGGGACGAGCTCGTAATTGACCCACTGCAGCAAGACGACACCAAGTGGACCTAGAATGGTCAAAAACCATAATCCTTTCCGTTTGATTTTCAAAAAATCGGTCGCAAGCAGTTTCATGATCATCTGTCGTCACCACCTGCGGTCATTTTTAGGAAAATGTCTTCCAGTGATTGATGCTCTTCTTCCACCCGGTAAACCGAGTATCCTTCATCGACGAGGGTTTCGACCACTGCGGCAACCGCTTCATCCGACTGTTCATACAAATAAATGATGTGATCCTGATAGTGTGTTTTTATTCCTTTTGCCAGCAAAGAACGGTAGGCATTGTTGGCGTCGCTCACTTTTAATCGGATTTTCAGCTGGGCTTTATTGCGCATGGCTTTAATGGAATCTTGGAAAATCAGCTTTCCTTTCGAAATGACACCGACGTAGGTAGCGACTTGATCGATTTCAGAAAGTAAGTGGCTTGAAATCAGCACGGTGATGTCTTTTTCTTTCGGTAAACGCTTGATTAAATTCCGCATTTCAATGATTCCTGAAGGGTCGAGGCCGTTTGTCGGTTCATCCAGAATCAGCAATTTTGGATCGTTCAACAATGCCATCGCAATCCCCAATCGTTGTTTCATCCCAAGAGAAAAGCCTTTTACCTTTTTATCGGCAGCGTTACTCAGGCGGACAAGGTCCAGAACTTCATCAATTTTTTCTTTGGGGGAGCCCAAGATTTTTCGCATGGCTTCCAAATTTTCATAGGCGGTCAAGTGGGAGTAATAAGACGGGCTTTCCACCAATGACCCAACATTCCGAAGAATGGAAATCCGCTCTTTTTTTAAGTCTTTGCCAAAAATCCGGATCGATCCAGCCGTCGGTCTCATGAGGCCTAGAAGCATCCGGAGAGTTGTCGATTTCCCCGCTCCGTTCGGACCTAAAAACCCGTATACTTCCCCTCTGGGAATTTTCAGGTTCAGGGCGTTTACGGCGATCTCCTTTCCAAACCGTTTCGTCAAATGATGAGTTTCGACGATATATTCCATCCTTCCATCACCTCGCTATACCATCATAGGAATCGAAGGTTAAAATGAGGTGTCGAGACAGTTTAAAATTTGTTTAAAAATAAAAAAGGAAAGGAAATGGATTCCTTTCCTAGCATGATCGATAATGAATGATTGTTATGATTGTCCCGGTTTCCGATGATTCGATTTTCCAGTCCAACTCCATCTTCTTCACCATCAAATCCACAATGGCAAGCCCGATTCCCGCCCCTTTTTCGGAACTTTTGTGCCGGAATCCTTTGCCACGGTCAAGCACGACCAACGCGTCATAAGAATCGGTTTTTTTCGTTTTCAACCCGATATATTTTCCGTCCTTGGCGTGGCGGATGATATTTTGAAACAAATTGTCAAAAATCCGTTCCATCCAAAGCGGATCGACGTTCCAATGTTTTTGTTCCAAATCATCCAGCTGGACATCTATAAAAAAACCTTCTTTTTCAAAAGCTGGATACCAGGCGGCGATGAAGGAACGGGCAAGCCGGACCACATCCGTCGGAGTCGGTTCATATTTCAATTTTTTGGCGTTTAAAAGCGTATACGATATCAAATTCTCGATCAATCGGTCCATTTTCGAAACCGACTGTTCGATCATGTTGACAGCTTGTCTTGCTACTGGAGTCAAAGCCTCTTTCTCCAACGTATAGGCATGCGCCCGGATTTTGGTCAGCGGCGTACGCAAATCATGGGATAAATTGGCGATCAGTTCTTTCCGCAGCTGCTCTTCCGCTTCTTCCCGTTTCCGGCTTTCTCGGAGCTCATCCACCATTTGATTGAAGGCCATCTCCAGTTGGCCGATTTCATCCTGTTTTCTCACCGTGATGGCTACTGGCAATCCGTCCACGTCCCGTATCTCCATGGCCTGTTGCAAATAAAGGAGACGTTTGCGGATCCCCAAGAAAAACAAATACGAGACGGTCACAAATAACACAATTCCCCCGGGAACAATAAAATACATAAAGTCGGCATTGGCTTCAGTAAATGCGGGTTGAAGCAGCTTCCGCTCGATTTCAAAAACGACGAATCCATAGGATGCATCATTGTTTGGAAAGGCAATGACCGTAAAAGGGTCGTTGTCATAACGCGCTTTGATGAAGTTGGCGGTATAGGCGGCATTCCAATGTTTCGGAATATCCGCAGCAAGGTTCCTCCCGGCGGCGAGCCGGCCGTTGCTGTCCACCCAAAACAAGCGCGCTTTCGGATAACGGTTTTGCCATTTTTCAAACATCCGGTTGATATCTTCGCTTCCGGGGTTTTTGAGACTACGGGCATCCTGGTGCCAGGCTTTTTCGATCTGCAACGTTTCTGGGTCTTTATGGTCATAGACATTGAAGACCAAAAGGCTAGTTCCGATGATAAGAAGATAGATGAGAAACAGAGCGGTTAAAATAATGGCCATATATTTTGCCGTCAGCGACCGCAATCGTTTTACGCTTTTCATTTTCTCACCCGATAACCGATTCCCCGGATCGTTTCAATGATTTCTGGGTTTTTTGGATCTTTTTCCAGTTTTTCACGAAGATAACGGATGTGCACCATCAATGTTTTATCTCCTTCAATATAAGGCTCACCCCAAACACCCTCGTATAACTGCTCTTTTGTCAAAATTTGATTGAGATGGCGAAGGAAGTATTGGAAAATTTGATATTGTTTTCCTGTCAGTAGAATTTCTTCTCCCGTTTCATGATTGACGATGCGCATATCTTTTGTATGGATGGTCAAATGCTTCAGTTTCAGGATTTCATCGTTTTTGTTGAAGCGCCGGAGCAAAACCTCCACGCGGGCGGCCAACTCATCGGGGTGGAACGGCTTGGTCAGATAATCATCAGCGAAACTCAATCCTTCCACTTTGTCCTCAATGGCAGTCCGCGCCGAAAGCATCAAAATCGGCAGATCTGGCTGCTCCTTTTTTATCCGTTTGCCGATGGAAAAGCCGTCCAGCCCCGGCAGCATCACATCCAAAATGACAAGGTCGCAATGGGCCAAGTGTTCTTCGATCTCTTCTCCGGACTGAAGCCAAGTCACATGATGCCCACGTTCCGTAAGGTTCATCGTCACCCAACGGCCGATTTCCTGTTCATCTTCTATGTATAAAACTCGTGCCAACGTTCTCCCTCATTTCTTCTAGTCTTCACTCTATATTAATCAATACTTGTTTGACTTGGTCAATCCCTTCATGTACTGCGCAATTCCTGGCGGGAAAATGAAATGTTAACGGTTGTGTTGGAACGTTGTGAGAAAGTAGCGAAACGAGCTCGTGAAATCGGGGAAGGAGGGCGCATCGTTTCGTTCAGCGTACGCTATTCGTATAACGAGGGAGGAATCACCCTTGATATTGCCACGAACTTAACAATGGGTGGTGTTCTTGATTGTTGAACCATCAAGGTATGACAAGCATCGTTCAGGTGCGTTTTCTGCTTTCCTGCTAGCCAATGCTGGCAGGATTTTTTGTGTAAAAATCATTACTGCTAGACGAAGTGTATGAAAATAGAAGGGACTGATCGAATCTTGAATATTTTGGTTAAGGAGAATGATGGGGGCAGCCAACTGTCTTTTTTGAGAATTCACTGTATCAGAAGGTGTAGGAGCGATGGGCAAAAACAACAGAGATGCTGGCATCGATGAGATTCTTATGGATGACATTTCCTCTCCAGATGAATTGGTTAAAGAGATCTAGGCGAAAATTTTGGAAAAATGGAAGACATAAAAAAGAGAAATAAACTTGCCAAGTGGTTGCTGAACGACGGCATTCGGGTGCAAAAAAGCGTATTCGAAGCGTATTTGACTGCGAAAGAGGCAAAGGAAATGGTGGAAGGAGCCCGGCCGTGGATCGGGGAAGGGGATTCCTTGCGCGTATATGAGCTAACGGTGGAAAGCTACGAAAACAAGTACGTCATTGGCACACCTTTCGATCATCTCCCGTGGAACAACTTGATCGTGTAGCGGGCGGCTTCTTTCCGTTTTGCACACCCCAAAATGGCCGGAAAAACGGCAGGGGTGTGCAAGCCTCTTTTTCCTTCGGTTTTCGAAACATTGTATTGATAGCTCCATGCTTTGGACGTTTGACGATTTTGGTCAGTTGTACAAGTTAACATAACCACATTTTATTTTTTGGGGGGGTGAAAGGGGTGTGCAAAATGGCCCCTTACCGCCTTAGAAAATCAATGGTAAAATGAAGGAGCTGTTGAAAGAGATAGGCCTCGTTTAGAGGATCAGAACCATCCGTCTCGCCATGTTTCTTCGAAACGGGTGGATGTATGTTGGGAGAAAGCGTTTTGTGGGTGGTATGAAAACTCGGGAAGAGGAATGGTTGCTGTGTTCCTGGGTTTTTGGCCTAGAACGATGAAAAAGTTGTTGTAGTCACATGAGGAAATGTTTGTCTTTTAGGGAGATAGAGGCTAGCTGATGATGAGAAAGAAAAAGGCGTCCTTGCTCGGTTTTTACGCCGGGAGGAGGACGCTTTTTTGTTAGTGTCCGTTTGATCGTGAAATGTCTGCCTTATTTGCCGGCTCGTCCATCGGCTCAATCGTCTCTAAATCGGTGAGCAGGAAAATATCGCTGAAGATATCGGTGAGCAAAATGATCGCAGCGACGAGAAACGTGTACATAAACGAAGCGGTCACTTCGGTGATCGGCACGACAGTGTCCATGGAATGGTTGCCAAACGTCAAAAGACCGATCCATGTTTCGACAGTCCCTTTAGAAGCGATAAACGTTGGGAGGTTGTAAGCGAGTGATGATATGATAGCTAAAGTGTCGAGAGACATCGAAATGTAAAGAAGGGCGATGTTCGGATTGGTCGTAAAAGAGGCGTCGATGACGGATAAACCGAAGGCTCACAGGAACATTTCGACTATTCGAACATTGCTTAGGAATGATTTTTCAGTTATATTTCTACTAAGAGGTGGGCGGCCGACGAAATGATTTTTGCGATGATCACAAAGCATGAAAATCATTGAATGAAAGAGAAGCAAGAATATTAGATTGGATCAAAGGAGATGGATGTTGCCTTCCAGCTGTTCACCGGAAGGCGGACGGTTTGATTTGTGTGGCTCTGTCTTTTAGACGGCTAGCCGCCGTGTTTGATTTGGCAAAGTCATGAATGGGGGAACGATGGATGGATATTTCAGCGAACATCATCAAAGTTCGAAATGCGGTCATCGGCGGCGATGAGCCATGCCTTTGCGCCCCGGTGGTCGGGGAGGATGTTGGGCAAGTGCTGCGCGAAGCGGAGGAGGTTTGCCGAAAGAAGCCAGATTTGATTGAATGGCGGGCCGATTTTTTTCGCCACATCGGCGATCAGGAGCGTGTGCTGGAGGTAGCAAACGAGCTGCGGCGTGTGGCGGGGGACATCCCGATTTTGTTTACTATCCGTTCGGAGCGGGAAGGAGGACAGCCGATTCCGCTTGATGAAGAGGAAAAGCAGCAAGTAATGAAAGTGGTGTGTGAAAGCGGAGCCGTGGATCTCATTGACTGCGAGCTGGCTTACGGGGAGCGTATCGCCGATGTGCGCCGTACCGCCCATGAATGCGGGGTGCGGCTTATCATTTCAAGCCATCATTTTGACGGTACGCCGTCGAAAGAGATGTTGGTGGACATCATGCGTCGGGCCGAGCAGGGCGGCGCTGACATTGCGAAAGTGGCCGCCATGCCGACGTCTCCGGAAGATGTGCTGGTGTTGCTAGAGGCGACGCAACAGGCGCGGCGCGAGCTTTCCATTCCGCTTATTACGATGTCGATGGGTGGGTTAGGCGCGATGACGCGGCTCGTCGGATGGCTGTTTGGCTCGGCGATTACGTTCGCCGTTGGGAAACAAAGCTCCGCTCCGGGGCAAATTCCGATGGAGGACGTACGGGCGGTGCTGTCGGTATTGCAAAAATATAGCCGTTGATTCGTTGGGTTACATACGGAAAGACAATGAGTTGTTGGTTGAAGGAGAAAGGGGAGTGCACCATGAATAGGCAAACCGCCATCCCGCTCCGCGAGCGAAACATCATTTTAATCGGCTTTATGGGAGCGGGAAAAACGACGATCGGGCAGCTGGTCGCGAAAAAGCTGTATCGCGATTTTATCGATGTCGATGCGGAAATTGAGCGGCGACAAGGGATGTCGATTCCTGAGATATTTGCGCAAAAAGGAGAAGCGTACTTTCGAAAAGTGGAACGGGAACTCATCGTCGATTTATGCACGAATACGAGGCTGAAAATTTTGTCGCTCGGCGGCGGTGCGTATTTGCAGGAGGAGGTGCGACGCGCGTGCCTCGCTCATGGCATCGTCTTTTTTCTTGACTTGTCATGGGATTATTGGAAAGAGGAACGGCTGCCGCTCATTGTCGACAGCCGCCCGGTGTTGAAAAACAAAACGTTGGAAGAGGTGGAGCAGCTGTTTTTCCAGCGGCAGTCGGCTTACGCTCTCCATCATTCCCGCGTGGTCATCAATGAGCTTGAAGCCGAACAAGCGGCCGATCAAATCGTTGAGTCGATCAAATGGATGTGGGATGTGTACGAACCAAACCGATGAAGTGGTGTGTTTGCTCTGTTCAATGTTTATGTTGGCTTTTGAAAAGAAGACAGGAACTCCTTTTTTATGGGGGTTCCTGGATGGTTTAATCCCAGTAGTTAAAGATGATTTCTCCGATGGTTTTCGGTTTCCAGTAGGAAATTTGCTCCAATTCTGCACTGTTCAATCCCGATATCAAATTGGGGTGAATCGGAGCGTTTAGTTCGGCTGATTGCAATACTTGATAAAACGGAGAAAACTGCTCATCAATAACAGGATGGTCGATAAATTGGATGTTTCCACATTCAACTGTCGATGCAACAGCAAGGTAAGGATAATGGGCATTAAGCAATATATACAATGGATCATCGACCATCTGAACTTGCGCATAATAAAAATTGGCTGGATATTGCGAGCTTTTAAAATCAATGACCTTTCCACCGCTGCGAATGGCAACATCAAAACATAATTGCTTGAATGGTTTCCCATCTACTTGAGGAGGAGGGGGATCGACGTTTGCATGATAAAAGCCGGTTATTCCATTAGGGAGTTTCACTCTTGTTCATCGCCTTTCCACACTATATGAAAGCTACACGCACGTTGGCAGAAGATCGATCGTTTAGAGCCAATGATTTTTCACCATACCCTATACAAGAAACTTTGGGGATCGTTGGTTTTGTACGGTCTCTTGCGACAAAGTCTTCTGAATACTTGTTCTTAGGAAAATGATATGAGGAAAAGTATCCACTATCGATAATCTCTTTTAACAGAGACAATATTTCAATAACATGGTTAATAAGAAGGTTGACTATTTTATTATTCTTCTTTCTTCCCCCTAACAATGAAACCAGCAACAAAAATACTTCCAAATCCTACAATTCTCACAATGATATGACCTATATTGTTCATTTGATCAATGGTCAAGGAAGATAAAAAAGCCCAATCAGCATCAATATTATAGCAAAAATCCATCTCAACTTATGAGCTCTCCTTAGTTTTGTCTTTTATTAAGGCTGCGTATATTTTCACTTTGTCATTCCTTAATCGGTATTATTATATCCTATGAGAGTTTCAATAAATTTCGCTCAGTACTATTCAAAAGCAATAAGAGAGGACAAAAGGATGATGTATAAAATTTTGTGTAAAGCATTTTGCTAGACCAAAAGAAAAAAGGTAGGGTATTCTCTGATTTGGACCAAAACATTCCAGAGAAAGGAGAACCCTACCTATGTCTAAAAGAAGTATACCGAATGTAGACTGGGCAAATCAACTGGAAAGTGTTATTCGTCAGTTTGTAAAGGAAAAATTAGAACTGATCATGCGGGAAGAAATTAAAAATTTCCTCGAAATTGAACAGGCTGGAACGTCGAATATGAGAAACGGCTACTATCAGAGAAATCTAGATACGCAATACGGTCGGATTGAAGGTCTTTTGGTCCCTAGAGACCGAAACGGAGAATTTCAAACGCAGCTGTTTGCCCCTTACCAACGCCACACGGGCTGGCTGGAGGAAGCCATCATCAGGATGTACCAAAGTGGCATGAGCACGCGTGAAATTGGCAAGTTTATCGAACGAATTCTAGGAAGCACCTATTCTCCTGCGACGATCAGCCGGATTACCGATGTCGTGAAGGAAGACATCGAGAAATGGCACGCTCGTCCACTACACCAGCGTTATTCGGTCTTATATTTGGACGGCTTGTACGTGAAACTTCGCCGGGATACGGTAGAGAAAGAAGTTATTTATGTGGTATTGGGGGTGAACGAAGAAGGGTATCGTGAAATTCTTGATTTCTTCGTAGGAGGACAAGAAAGCGCCTATGTATGGCAGGAGATTCTCCAACAGCTCTACAAAAGAGGCGTCAAGGAAGTGCTTCTTGGCGTCTTCGATGGCCTTCCGGGGTTGGAGGAAGCCTTTAAGGCGGTGTATCCGAAAGCCGATGTGCAGCGCTGTGTCGTGCACAAAGTCCGCAACACCCTCAGCCGTGTTCGGAAAAAAGATCAATTCGAAATGGCGGAGGACCTGAAACTCATTTATCGTTCTCCGAATAAAGAAATCGCATTGGAGATGTTTCAACAGTTTCAATCCAAATGGTCTCACAAATACCCAAGGGAAGTCCAATCTTGGGCAAATGAGTTGGATGTCCTTCTCACCTTTATGGACTATCCAAGCAGTATTCGAAGTGTGATTTATACGACCAATGCCATCGAACGAACGATCAAGGAGATTCGGAAACGCCTAAAACCGATGAACAGTTTGAGCAGTTTAGAAGCCGCTGAAAAAGTCGTATATTTGACGATACAGGACTTTAACGAGAAATGGGCAGGGCGAAAGTTGCGAGGATTTGCCGAAGCGCATGAAGCCCTTCAACGAATGTTTGAAGAACGTTATCATTAACCAAATACTGTAAATAAACAAAATAGGGGGATTCTCCCTTTCCACACAGGAGACTGAATATTCAGTCTCCTGTGTGGAGAAAATCAGTCCCCTATCAATTCAAATCCATTTCAGAGAAACCCTACCCCATTACATTACACAAAATTCTTGACGGTACCGACAAAAGAGCGAGCTGAATTTCTTATGATGAAAAACGAGTTGACTAACTCGTTTTTTTATTATATTCTGATCAGCTTCTCGCTTCAAAATGATCTATCCTCCAGTGTAAGTATAATTTCGAACGACTAGGTCATTAAATAAAGAAGAAGCACGATCGGCCGCCATAGACTTACAGCTTGGCGGCCGATGGCTTTTATGGGGGAGTTCATTTTTGGTCAGCCCAAACGCGGCGTTGTCATTCGTTTGGAGGGGCGAGCGAGGAAGTCAGCTTTGACGATTTGGGACGCAAGCAGCCGCGTGTTGGTTCGATGCATTCGAACCGCTTGTCTCCCGCTTTTTAGGATCGTGCCTCGCTTGACGAAGCTGTTGTTCGGATTCCTCCTGAATTGGTTTTCGAAATGATCGCCCGTTGGAAAGAAGGATATGATGTCGTTTATGCTCGACGCGTGAAGTGAAAAGGAGAGACACGATTCAAACAATGGACCGCCTCGCCTATATGTTTTATCGCGTATTGCGCTCAGTGACTGAAATTGACATTCTCGTAGATACCGACGATTTTCGCTTGATTGACCGAAAGGTGTGCGATCAGTTAGTCTATATGAAAGAGCGCAGCCGGTTTGTTCGCGGCAAGTTGGCTCGGCCTCCGGCAGACGGCGGTCGAATAGGAGAGAGCCGCGGCTGGTGAGACAAAGGATCCGCTCAAAAAAATGATTCGCTTTTCGCTCAATGGATCACGTCGTTTTCGCACAAACCGCTCAAGCTGGCGAACGTATTTGTGTTTTGGCAGTCGGTGGGAAGTGCCGTCGGCATGATGGTTGTCCTATAATGGTTTACGCATTCAACGGTTGCCGGTTGGGCGTCATTGTTGGTCGTGATGCCTCTTTGCAATGGGGTGATGATGATACTTGGCATCATTAGAAAATAGATGGGGCGAATGAATGAAGAGGGGAAAGAGCGGCCACTTTATGTCATCAACGAAACATGGGGAGTCGGAACGAAACATGAACGAAATGCTTCGTACATTCCGTAAAGAAAAACAAACAGCATGGCGTTTTGCCGTTGTTGGGGCAAGCAATACGATCGTTGACTTTGTTGTCTTTTTTCTGCTCACTGCTGCAGGTGTTCCAGCGGCCGCTGCGCAAGTCGTTTCTTATGGCGCTGGGGTGATAAACAGCTACATTTGGAATCGGCGTTGGACGTTTCAAATGCGGCAAAAGGCGAATATCGGGGAGTTGTTCCGGTTTCTTGTTGTCAACGGCCTATCACTTGGTGTGTCGCTCGTTGTCTTGTTGGTGGCCGAACCGTTCGGGCCGCTTTGGTTCGCGAAAGGTGCGGCCACGATGGCTGGTATGGCGGTCAATTTCATCGGCAGTCGCTGTTGGGTGTTTGTGGAATCGACAAGCGAACGTTGACGGAAAACGGAGCAAACGATAAAAACAATCCGGAAGCCATGTGCGGCCCGGACGTTTTTTGTAGGAAAAACGCTGTTCATTGCTGCGAAAATCCATCAACGGCATGTTGGATCTTTTCGCGATGGTATACATCAAAAGGACGGGGAAGCGGATTGTTCCGCTTCCCCGTCCCGGTCAAACCGTTCGGATTTGCCCCGTCCCGTATACGAGCGATTTCGTTGTGGTGATGGCAACAAGCCCCATCGGTCCGCGCGCGTGCAGCTTTTGCGTGCTGATTCCGATTTCCGCCCCGTAGCCGAACTGTTCACCATCGGTGAAGCGGGTGGATGCGTTATGGTATAACACCGCCGCGTCGACCGCTTGGAAAAAGCGGCGGACATGCGCTTCGTTTTCCGTGATGATCGCTTCGGAATGTTTCGTTCCGTAGCGGTGGATATGTTGAATCGCTTCATCGACATCAGTGACGAGTTTGATCGCTAAAATCGGCGCCAAATATTCTGTATGCCAGTCTTCTTCCGTCGCTTCGGTGACGAACGGATAGGCGGCGGCAAGGCGTCGGTCGCCGCGAAGCTCAACACCGCGAGCATGAAGCGCCTCAAGCAGTTCGCCGACGTACGGCCACCGCTCATGAATGAGCACGGTTTCGATGGCGTTGCAGACAGATGGACGCTGCAATTTAGCGTTTAAGACGATATCGATCGCCATCGATCGTTCGGCCGATTCATCAACGAAAATATGGCAGTTGCCGACACCGGTCTCAAGCACCGGTACGGTGGCATTTTCAACGACCGAGCGAATGAGCCCCGCCCCGCCACGCGGAATGAGGACATCGAGATAATCGTTTAGGCGGAACATGCGCTGGGCTGTTTCCCGGCTCGTGTCTTCGAGCAGCTCAATGGCTGTTTCCGGGATGGCCGTTGTGCGAAGTGCCTCTTTCATGACGCTGACAAGTGCTTTGTTGGAATGAAGCGCTGATGAGCTGCCGCGGAGCAGGACGGCGTTGCCTGTTTTCAGACAAAGGCTGACAGCGTCAACTGTCACGTTCGGGCGCGCTTCATATACCATGCCGATCACCCCAAGCGGCACGCGCACTGTTTGGATGCGAAGGCCGTTTGGCCGCGTCCACTCCTCGATGATTTCTCCAACCGGATCCGGCAATGAGGCGACTTGGCGGACACCGCTGATGATTTGATCGATCCGTTCATTCGTGAGCTGCAGCCGATCAAGCAAAGCCGGTGACAGCCCTTGCGCGCGGCCGGCGGCCATATCCTTTTCGTTTTCCGCTAAAATGACGGCGCGTTTGCGGTCGATGGCTTTGGCGATCTGTTCTAATGCCGCGTTTTTTTCTTCTGTCGACAGCATGGCCAACGTTTGTGACGCCGTTTTCAACCGTTCGGCTTTTTCGAGCAATTCGTTCATCTTTTGACACGCTCCTTTCGCAAAGTAACCCAATTGTCGCGGTGGATGACTTCCGGGCGGTGAAGGTAAGAGTATTGCCGCGCTTCTTCGCTCGGCCGCCCTTTCACTTTTTTCAAATCGGCGGCGGCGTAATATACTTGACCGCGGCCGATGGTAACACCTTTTTCGTTGATGACATCGACGACATCCATCGCATGAAAGTCGCCGGAAACCGCCGTGACGCCGGCCGGCAGCAAACTTTTCCCGCGGTCAAGCAGCGCTTCCTCGGCGCCGCTGTCCACAGTGATTGTGCCGGAAACGGGGGCGTGATAAGCGATCCATTGCTTGCGCATTTGCATCTGTTTCGGAAAAGGAACACCGATGTATGTACCGTCGCCTTTTCCAGCTAAAATATCAGCCAGTTTTTCTTTGCCGCTTCCCGTGCCGATGAAGACGCTGACGCCGAAGGAGAGAGCTTTTTGCGCAGCTAACAGCTTTGAGCGCATGCCACCGGTGCCGACAGTCGAGCCGCTGCCGCCAGCTGAGGCGAGCATCTCGCTCGTAATCTCTGGCAAAAAGGCGTATTTCTTCGCCTGCGGGTTCGTTTTCGGATTGGCGTCGTACAGCCCGTTAATGTCAGTGAGCAAAACGAGCGCATCGGCATGCAAGAAGCCTGCCACAAGCGCTGACAACATATCATTGTCGCCGAACGTCAACTCTTCGACGGAAACGGAGTCGTTTTCGTTAATGATCGGCACGGCGCCGTGTTCGAGTAATGTGGTGATCGTGGCAAACAAGTTGCGAAATCGCTCACGGCTGTAAAAATCGCTGCGCGTCAACAACAACTGGGCGGCGGTGAAGCCGAATTGGGCGAGCTGTGCGCTGTACGCCTGCATCAATAAGCTTTGTCCGACGGCAGCAGCCGCCTGTTTGCCGGCGATCGTCGTCGGCCGCGTTGGGTAGCCTAACGGCCCGAAGCCGGCCGCAACTGCACCGGATGTGATGAGAATGATGTCATGGCCGAGCTGTTTCATATAAGCGATCGCTTGAACATGATCAAGCAGTTTATCATGGCAAAGGCCGCCTTTTGGATCGGTGAGTGAGCTGCTCCCGATTTTCACAACGACGCGCTGCCGTTTCATCGCATTCCCTCCTTTGGATTTTTTCTGTCGTCTATTCCACTGTCTCTTGACCACAACTGGGAAGAGGACAATAAAAAAACGCTTTTCCTCCTCTTTGAAAAGGACGGAAAAGCGTTCCGCGGTACCACCTTTTTTGGCGCACAAAGCGCCCACCTCTAGCCTGTAACGCAGGCATGCGGCTTATGTTTGCATAAGCGGCCGTCTAGGGCAGGTTCAACCGGCTTCCCGCGAGGAACCTTCCAGCCTATGGGTTCCACTCTCTGGCGCGTTCCCTCGGTTTACTAGTCCCGTGCCGTTCTCATTCGTTGATTGTCAAGGATAGGTTCAACAATTTTATAGTTTGTAAGAAATTATGCCCCTAAACGTTGTTGATGTCAAGGGGAGCAGCCTATTTTTACGTTGCCTTACTCTAGACAAAACAATGAAAACGCATTCAGAATAAAGGTAATTGTCAATTTATTAAAAAAAGTGGTACAATACTAGCAACCTATTAATCTGAACGATGGAGGGACTCTTCATGAAAACACGGCGCAGCGACATGATTAAAAAAGGATTCGACCGCGCTCCGCACCGAAGTTTATTGCGAGCGGCTGGCGTGAAAGAAGAAGATTTTGACAAACCGTTTATTGCGGTGGTCAACTCATATATTGACATTATCCCTGGACACGTCCATTTACAAGAGTTTGGAAAAATCGTCAAGGAAGCGATCCGTGAAGCGGGTGGCGTGCCGTTTGAAATGAATACGATCGGCGTTGATGATGGCATCGCGATGGGGCATATCGGGATGCGCTATTCGCTTCCGAGCCGGGAAATTATCGCCGACTCGATTGAAACGGTTGTTTCCGCGCATTGGTTTGACGGTATGGTGTGCATTCCGAACTGCGACAAAATTACGCCAGGAATGATGATGGCAGCGATGCGGCTCAACATCCCGACGATTTTTGTCAGCGGCGGGCCGATGAAAGCCGGCGTAACGAAAGATGGGCGGAAAATTTCACTCTCGTCCGTATTTGAAGGAGTCGGGGCGTATTTAGGCGGCTCGCTCGATGAGAAAGGACTGATGGAACTCGAACAGTACGGCTGTCCGACGTGCGGGTCGTGTTCGGGCATGTTCACGGCCAATTCAATGAACTGTTTGGCCGAAGCGCTCGGGCTCGCCTTACCAGGCAACGGGACGATTTTAGCGGTTGACCCGGCGCGTAAAGAGCTTGTCCGCGAATCGGCGAAACAGCTTATGTATTTGATCGAACATGATATTAAACCGCGCGACATTGTCACGGAAAAAGCAATCGATAACGCGTTCGCGCTCGATATGGCGCTTGGCGGCTCGACGAATACGGTACTACATACGTTGGCCATCGCCAACGAAGCCGGCATTGACTATTCGCTCGAGCGGATTAACGAAGTGGCGTCACGCGTGCCGCATTTAGCGAAGCTCGCTCCGGCATCGGATGTCCATTATATTGAAGACTTGCACGAAGCGGGCGGCGTCTCGGCGGTGCTCAATGAATTGTCGAAAAAAGAAGGCGCACTCCATTTAGACACGCTCACTGTCACCGGTAAAACGCTTGGCGAAAACATTGCCGGCTGTGAAGTGAAAAACTATGATGTCATCCGGCCAATCGATAACCCGTATTCGGAAACGGGCGGGCTCACCATTTTGTTCGGCAACTTAGCACCGGACGGAGCGGTCATTAAAACCGGCGCGGTTCAAGGCGGCATCACGCGCCATGAAGGGCCAGCCATCGTCTTCGATTCGCAGGAAGAAGCTCTTGAAGGCATCGCCAGCGGCAAAATCAAGCCAGGCCATGTCGTCGTCATCCGTTACGAAGGGCCAAAAGGTGGCCCAGGCATGCCGGAAATGCTCGCGCCAACCTCACAAATTGTCGGCATGGGGCTCGGCACAAAAGTGGCGCTTGTCACTGACGGGCGGTTCTCCGGTGCTTCGCGCGGCTTGTCGATCGGGCACGTCTCTCCGGAGGCAGCAGAAGGCGGACCGATCGCGTTCATCGAAGACGGCGATATAATCGAAATCGACACGGTCAAGCGGACGATCAATGTCAAATTGTCTGACGAAGAGCTTGAACGGCGCAAAGCGAACTGGAAAGGCTTTGAGCCGAAAGTAAAAACCGGGTATCTCGCCCGCTACTCGAAGCACGTCACTTCAGCGAGCACAGGGGGGGTTATGAAGCTTTAAGGCAGCAGCGGCTTCCGATGAATGAGCGCCCTGCCGTAAAAGAGAAAGCCTGCCTGGACGAGTGAAAACAGGCAGGCTTTTTCATCATGATATATCGCCCTCGTTTGGTTGGATGGGAAGAAAAAGAGTAAACGAGGTTCCTTTTCCCCGTTGGCTTTTGACTTCGATGGTTCCGCCGTGAGCCTGCACAATTTGCTTCGCAATGTGGTGTATCCACCATTGTGAAGCGAGCGAAAAACCGTTTTTGTCGTCAAATCCTCACGAGGAAGCAAACACTTCTGTTCGATGTCTTGTCTGATGCGCGCTTATTTAGGTAAATATTCCATGAAGAGTGAGAGGAAATATAGCCATGGCTGCGACTTGGTAAAAAACGGGCGTCCCGAAAGAAAAACGGGGCGCTTTTTCTCATTCGACCTACATCACCAATCGATCTTGTTTTGCCTCGGAGGGACAGCTATCTGATCCCATTCCCCGTTCATACAAGAAAAATCATATTGACATTTTATAATATTCATACTATTTTAAAGTTAGGTGTGATATGTAATTTATATAACGTTAATATAACGTTATATATTTTTGTATCTTTGAAAACGCTTTATATTAAGGGGGAGTCAGGAAGGATGATTTTGCATGACATTGAGAGGGCCGAGCGCAGTGAGCTTGAAGGGCTCCAGCTCAGCCGGCTCCGGGCAACGGCGGAACGCGTGTATGAGCGGGTGCCATTTTATCGTGAGCGATTTGACGAAGCAGGAGTGAAACCTGAGGATATCCGGACATTGGATGATGTGCGCAGGCTGCCGTTTACGACAAAAAGCGATTTGCGCGCGCATTATCCGTTCGGTTTGCTAGCAGTTGATCTCACTCAATGCGTCCGTTTGCATGCGTCAAGCGGCACGAGTGGAAAACCGACCGTTGTCGCCTATACAAAGCGTGACATTGATCATTGGGCCGATATTGTAGCGCGGGCGTTGGCGATAGCCGGTGGAAAGCCGGGAGATGTCGTTCACAATGCGTACGGATACGGGTTATTTACCGGCGGGCTCGGGCTTCATTACGGCAGTGAGCGGCTCGGAGCGGTCACTGTTCCTGTTTCTGGCGGCAATACGGAACGGCAAATAATGATTATTGAAGATTTCCGCCCGACCATCATTTGCGGGACACCGTCCTATGTGTTGAACATTGCTGAGCGGATGAAAGAGTTGGGCAAAGATCCGCGGCAAACATCGCTGAAATACGGGATTTTTGGAGCGGAGCCGTGGTCGGAAGAGATGCGGCGCACGCTTGAAGAGACATTTGACATCAAAGCGTGCGACATTTATGGGTTAAGTGAAGTGATTGGCCCTGGGGTGGCTATGGAATGTCATGAAGCGCAAGATGGGCTTCATATCGCCGAAGACCATTTCTTTGTCGAGGTCATTAATCCGAACACACTTGAACCGGTAGGGGAAGGGGAAGAAGGAGAGCTTGTCTTTACGAGTTTGACGAAAGAGGCGTTTCCAGTCATCCGCTATCGGACGGGCGATATTGCTTCGGTGACAAGGGAGCGATGTGCTTGCGGGCGAACAACGGTGCGCATGTCACGGGTGAAGGGACGTGTTGACGATATGATTATCATTCGTGGCGTCAATGTGTTCCCATCAGAAATTGAACACCATCTGCTTCGTGTTTCGGAACTGGCTCCGCACTATCAGCTACACCGGTTCCGCCACGGTCATTTGGAAGCGGTGGAGTTGCACGCGGAAGTGACAGATGATTTTTACAGCCAGATCGGCGGCGATTTACAAAGTGAGCAGGCCGTTGCGCTTGCTCGGCGAGTTCAATCGCTGTTGAAAACACACTGTCTCGTTTCGATTGGTGTTCGTCTCCATCCTCCGAAAACCCTCCCTCGTTCAGAAGGGAAAGCGGTGCGTGTCATCGACCGACGTAAGTTCGAAGCGAAACAATCCGTTTGAATTGAAAGAAAAGTAGAAAAAAAAGATTGCAAAATTATATAACATTAAAATATAATAACGTTAGATAAACGTTATATGATTTTTAATTATATTTAATAGGGGGATGAATGATGGGGACGATCATGACGTTCACTCGTCTGTCTGAGGACGAGAAACATGAACTGTTCATGCGCCGCATCGAAGCGGGGGAGAAAATCGAAGCGGACGATTGGATGCCGGATGAATATCGGATGACGCTCATTAAACTCGTTGCGATGCATGCGGTTAGCGAAATTATGGGAGCGCTTCCGGAAAAGGAATGGGTGCCGAAAGCGCCGACATTGCGGCGAAAGCTAGGCATTATGGCTAAAGTGCAGGACGAAATGGGGCACGGCCAGCTGCTGATTCGGGTGGCGGAAGATTTGATGGCGCCGCTTGGCAAAACGCGGGAAGACATTATCCAAGATTTATTGAACGAGCGGCTGAAGTTCCATAACGTCTTCCATATGCCAGCGCCGACATGGGCGGATGCCGGGTTGATTGGCTGGCTTGTTGATGGAGCGGCGATTATGACGCAGACGAACATGCTTGATGCATCATATGGGCCGTACGCACGGGCGTTGAAGCGCATTTGTGCTGAGGAAGTGTTTCATGCCCAACACGGAGAATCGATCATTTTGGCGCTAGCTGAAGGAACGAAGGAGCAAAAAGACATGCTTCAAGAAGCGCTCAACCGTTGGTGGGAGGCACTTCTCATGTTTTTCGGTCCACCGACGGCAGAAACGACGGGAACATCCAAGCAGGATATTACGATCAAATACCGCATCCGTACAAAAACGAATGAACAATTGCGCCAAGACTACTTTACGAAATACGTGCCGCGCATTTGGGCGCTCGGATTGAAGCTTCCTGACGAGACGATGCATTTTGACAAAACGCAAGGGAAGTGGATTTACCGGCAACCGGATTGGGAGAAATTTAAAGAGATCATCCGCAACAACGGACCGAAATCGCAAGAACGGCTCGAGCTGCGAAGGATTGCGCATAAACAGAACGCGTGGGTGCGTGAAGCGCTCAGCGCTGTACGGACAGTTGGGTGAAAGGGGGATGACCGTGATGGGGAAAGAACAAGGCTTTTACCAAGTGTTCGAAGTGTTCAGCCGCAGAACACCAGAGGCCCCGCTTCAACACCAGTTCAGTCTGCTCGCCCCGAACGAGGAGCTCGCCCTCGTGATGGCGCAAGAAAACTTTATGCGCCGCGAGCCAGTTGCCGACCTTTGGGTGGTGAAGCGGGATTATATCCGGCGGATCAATGAAGAGGAAAAAGTTGCGCTTAAGCGGCTTGACAACAAAGATTATCGGTTAACGAGGGGATATGGGGATTTGAAAAAGCGGTGGCGCAAATACGAGCAAAACGTGTTCGATGAGAAAGAAATTTTATCATGGAAAGGCGAGATTCGGCGATGAGCGAAAAATCGATGTATTTTCATCCCGATGGTCAGGAAGCGCTTGTTGAATTGTTGTTCCAGCTTGCAGATGATGATTTTTTACTTGCGTATCGCGGTTCAGAATGGCTTGGATTGGCACCGCATATTGAGGAAGATATTGCGTTTTCTTCGATCAATCAAGATACGATGGGCCATGCCGCCATGTATTATCAGCTGCTCGAGGAGTTTGGCCTTGGGACGGCTGATGAACTAGCACATGCCCGGCCGGCCACGGAGCGGCGTAACGCCGTGCTCCTTGAACTGCCGAACGGTCCGGGACATTATTTGCGCGAACCCCGCTATGACTGGGCGTTCACTGTCGTCCGCCAATATTTTTACACGCAAGCGAAGCACATCCGTCTCGAGTCACTGAGAAAAAGTGCGTACAAGCCGCTCGCGGAAGTGGCGGCGAAAGTCCAAGTCGAGCTTCACTATCATTTGCTTCATTGGCATACGTGGTTCGTCCAGTTGACAAATGCCCCTGGTGAAGCGCGGACGCGAATGATAAAAGCCATTCAAGACGTAGCCGCCGATTTTGCCGGTGTGTTGACGCTTGGGGCAAGAGGGGCGGAGATGGAGCGATGGGGACTGATCGAAGGGGAAGACGTATTAACGGAAAAAACGATCGCAGCGCTGGCGCCAGCGTTTGCCGAAGTAGGTCTGGAGTGGCCGATGCCGTTTGGTATGAAGCACGGTAACGGCCGCAACGGTGAGCATACGCCGGATTTGGATGACGCGTTGGCGACGCTGTCAGAAGTTTATCGCTCCGTTCCGCAAGCTATATGGTAAGCAGTTGCACTCTGTTTCGCAAAAGACGGTGCCGCCGCTTTCCTGCCCCCCTCGGGTTGGCAGCAAGCACAGCCGGCTGCATGAAAGGCGAAACGGCGCACAATGCCGCCCTTGGCAAGGGGCGGGAAGCATATAGGCAACCGAAACGTGAGAGGGAGAACCATGACAAACGAAGAGGTTTGGAGAGCGTTAGAAACGGTGAAAGATCCGGAAATCGATTCTGTCAGCATTGTTGACCTCGGCATGGTGGAACAAGTTGAGATTCGTGATGACATGGTCTCGATTCATTTGCTGCCGACGTTTCTTGGATGCCCGGCGCTTGACATCATTCGCTCACGGGTGGAGGAAGCGGTGAAGCAGGCGGGGGCACAAGCGGTGACGGTCGAATTTCTGCGCCATCCGCCCTGGACGTCCGACCGAATTAGCGAAGTGGGACGGGAGCGGTTAAAGCAGTTTGGCATTGCTCCGCCGCCGCGGCAAATGGAGCCGGGAGCTTGGCAAGTGGAATGCCCGTATTGTGGGGCGGAACGGACTGTCATGGAAAATCTATTTGGTCCGACAGCTTGCCGCAGCATTTTCTACTGTAGGCAATGCAAAAATCCGTTTGAAGCCATGAAGCCTGTACTGCCTTTAGCAATGGAATAGAAAGGGGATGGTGACGTTGTTTAAAATGATCGCCTTGTACAAACAGCCGAAAGATAAAGAGCAGTTTGATGCTCATTATTACAACACGCATGTGCCGCTGACGGAAAAAATCCCTGGCCTTCGAAAAATCAAGGTCACGAAAATTACAGGGACGCCGATGGGGACGGAAAGTGACTATTATTTGTTATGCGAAATGTATTACGACAACCAAGAGGCGTTCCAAGAGGCGATGAAAACAAAAGAAGCGAAAGCATCAGCAAAAGATGTCATGTCATTTGCCGGGGATCTTGTCACCTTTATGGTTGGTGAGGAAGTGGAACATGAGTGAGTTCGTTTCGATCGCTGTGCGCCAAGAGGGGCCGGTTGGCGTCATTGAACTCGCCCGTCCGAATGTATTGAATGCGCTCAGTCGCCAAATGGTGTCAGAAATTGTTGCGGCGGTCGAATCGTTCGATCGGGATGAAGAAGTGCGCGTCATCGTGCTCACCGGGCGTGGGCGGGCGTTCGCTGCTGGGGCGGATATTCAAGAGATGGCCAACGATGATCCGGTTCGGCTCGAGTGGTTGAACCAATTTGCGGATTGGGATCGCCTTTCGCTTGTAAAAACGCCGATGATCGCTGCCGTCAACGGCTTAGCGCTCGGCGGCGGATTCGAGCTGGCGTTGTCCTGTGATTTGATCATCGCCTCCGCCGCGGCGGAATTCGGTTTTCCAGAGGTTAACCTTGGCGTTATGCCAGGGGCGGGAGGTACGCAGCGGTTGACGAAGCTCATCGGACCGAAACAGGCGCTCGCGTGGTTATGGACGGGGGAGCGCTTATCGGCGAAAGAGGCGCATGCATTGGGTGTCGTCACCCGCGTTGTGAGTCCGGAACTGTTAATGGAAGAGACGATGCGGCTTGCCCGGCGCCTTGCCGAACAGCCGCCGCTAGCCCTTCGCCTTATCAAAGAAGCAGTGCAAAAAGCAGTAGACTATCCGCTCTATGAAGGCATGCAGTTTGAGCGGAAAAACTTCTACCTTTTGTTTGCTTCAGAAGACCAAAAAGAAGGAATGGCGGCGTTTCTTGAAAAACGAAAACCGCAATTCCGTGGGAAATAAGGGGGGCGCCTCATGTACGAGACAATTCGATATGAAGTGGATGGCCAAGTTGCTTGGCTGACGCTCAACCGCCCGGAGCAGCTCAACTCTTTTACGGAACAAATGAACAAGGAAATGACAAAGGCGCTAAAACAGGCCGGAGCAGATCGTGATGTCCGTTGTGTGGTCATCACAGGCGCAGGACGGGCGTTTTGTGCTGGGGAAGATTTGAGCGGCGTAACGGAAGAGATGGATCATGGGGAAGTGCTGCGCACTCGATACGCACCGATGATGAAAGCGCTCCACAGCCTAGAAAAACCGGTTGTCGCCGCGGTGAATGGGGTAGCGGCCGGTGCGGGCATGAGCTTAGCGCTCGCGTGTGATTTCCGTCTTCTCTCGGAAAAAGCGAGTTTCGCCCCGGCATTTATCCATGTGGGACTTGTGCCGGATGCTGGTCACCTGTATTATTTGCCGCGCCTCATTGGGACGGCAAAGGCGCTTGAACTTGCTGTGCTTGGGGAAAAAGTAGCGGCTACGGAAGCCGTCGCGCTCGGACTAGCGACAACCGTCATTCCGCAAGATCGTTGGGAAGAGGAAGTGAGGCAGTTTGCCGAGCGATTGGCTGCTATGCCGACGAAGGCGATTGGACTTGTGAAACGGTTGCTTCACGAAAGTCAAGAAGCGACGTTTGACCGTTACCTCGAACGAGAAGCAGAATGCCAACGCATTGCTGGATTGACGGCAGACCACCGCGAAGGCGTCAAGGCGTTTTTTGAGAAACGGAAACCAATATTCCAGGGAAACTAAGCAAGGGGGAAGAAATGATGGCAACTGTCAAACAAAAGAAAATGGAGCGAATGCCGACGAAACGCGATGTTTATCAGCTGATTATTAACGGCGAGCGGGTGGAAAGTGTTTCAGGAGAAACGTTTGTCGTCACCAATCCGGCGACGGGCGAACCGGTTGCCCGCGTCGCTAAAGGAACGCGTGAGGATGCTGAGCGGGCGGTACAGGCAGCGCGGCAAGCGTTTGACCGCGGGAAATGGCGCCATTTCCCGGTACAAAAACGGGCGCGCATTTTATATCAAATCGCTGCGCTCATGCGTGAACGATTCAATGAATTAGTAGAGTTGGAGATTTTAAATACGGGAAAAGCGTTGTCGGCTGCCCAAGGTCAAGTGATGCAAGCGATTGAAGACTTCGAGTTTTTCGCAGGGGCGATCATCGGCCATCGCGGAGCGGTCAATCCGATGCCTGGGGCGTTTCACAACTATACGGAAAAAGAGCCGGTTGGCGTATGCGCGCAAATTATTCCATGGAACTATCCGCTTATGATGGCAGCATGGAAAATTGCTCCAGCGCTTGCTGCCGGATGTTCTGTCGTCGTCAAACCAGCTTCGTTGACGCCACTCACTTGCCTTGTGCTGGCGGAAATTTGTTATGAAGCTGGGGTGCCGGAAGGTGTCGTCAATGTGGTGACTGGCGCTGGGGCGGAAGTTGGAGACTATTTAGTTGAACATCCGCTTGTCGACAAAGTAGCGTTTACCGGATCGACGCCGGTTGGGAAGGAAATTATGGAGAAGGCGTCGAAAACCCTAAAACGGGTGACACTCGAGTTGGGCGGTAAGTCGCCAAGCCTAGTGTTTGCGGACGCTGATTTGGAGGCTGCTGTCGCTGGTTCGTTGTTCGGAATTTTCTATAACAGCGGTCAGTCTTGTGAGGCGCGGTCCCGCTTGTATGTGCACGAAGACATCTATGATGAATTTATGGAAGCGTTTGTCGCTAAAACGAAGCAGTTGAAACTCGGCAATCCGTTTGATGCCAGCACGCATGTGGGGGCGATTATCAGCCGTGGACAGCTTGAGGTGATTGACGAATATGTACAATCGGCGGTTGCCGACGGAGCGACGATCGCTGCCGGTGGGAAAGAAGCGGTGGTCGCCGGCTTTGAAAATGGTTATTGGTATGAGCCGACAATTTTGACGAACGTAAATCACCAAATGAAAGCGGTTCGCGAAGAAATTTTTGGGCCAGTTGTTGTTGTGATGAAGTTTCGCGATGAGGCCGAGGCGGTTGAACTGGCGAATGACAGCGATTATGGGCTCGCTGCCGCTATCTGGACAAAGGATCATGGGCGTGCTGTTCGCGTCGCCAAACAGCTGCGCTCCGGCATTGTGATGGTGAACAGTCCGTTCTCCGCTTTCCCGGGTACGCCATTTGGCGGTTACAAACAGTCCGGATTTGGGCGTGAGCTGTCTGTCGAAGCGCTTGATTTGTATACTGAGACGAAGAGCGTGCTGTCGTATTACGGGCCGCGTCCGCTCAACCCGTTTGGCGTCTAAGACGACTGCCAACACTGTCATTTGGATGACGTCTTAGTTTATAGAGTGTGCGACAACCGGCGATGGGGTGTGTTTGGCCGTTGGCCGTGCCCCATCGTTGTTGTTGGAAACGGTTCCGCCGTTTGGCGACGAGCATCCGACGACTTGCAGTGTTCACCGCTATACACGTGAAATAGGAGAGGGGGAAGACGATGATCGAACGTCTTGTTGTTGTCGGCAGCGGCGTGATGGGGAGAGGAATTGCTTACGTTGGCGCTGTCGGAGGGTTTCAGACGACGTTGGTTGATGTGAAGCAAGAACAACTAGACAGTGCTCGGAACGAAATCACTTCCATTTTTGAACAAGCGGTCGCTCGAGGAAAATTGACGCCTGGCGCGCGCCAAGAAGCGGAGACGCGTCTTTCGTATTCGCTTGATCTAGTTGCTGCGGTACAGGGAGCTGATTTGGTTATTGAGGCAGTACCGGAAAAGCTAGAGTTGAAAAAACAAGTATTTGAGACAATCGATGCTCATGCGCCGGCATCTTGTTATTTGGCCACCAATACGTCCACGATGAGCCCGACGGAGATCGGCTCGTTTACGAAGCGGCCGGATCGAGTGATCGCCATGCACTTTTTCAACCCGGTGCATAAAATGAAGCTCGTTGAAATTATCCGCGGCTTGGAGACGAGTGATGAGACGGCGCAAGTCGTGAAAGAAGTCGCTGAGCGAATGGGGAAAGAGACCGTTGTTGTCAATGAGTTTCCGGGGTTTGTGACAAGCCGAATCAGCGCGCTTGTCGGTAATGAAGCGTTCTATATGCTTCAAGAAGGAGTGGGTACGCCGGAAGAAATCGATAAAGCCATTAAACTTGGCCTGAATTTTCCAATGGGCCCGTTTGAGCTGGCTGATTTAGTCGGGCTTGATACACGGTTGAACAACTTAAAATATTTGCATGAAAAATTAGGTGAAAAGTATCGCCCAGCGCCGCTGCTTGAACAATACGTGAAGGCCGGCCGTCTTGGCCGCAAAACTGGCCGTGGTGTCTATGATTATACGAATCGAGAAAACGACTGACAAGCCGATCGCTCGGCTACGGTTGGCAAGGGGGAGAAAAGATGGGAAGAGAGGTTGTCATTGTTGATGCTGTGCGCACACCGATCGGCCGCTACAAAGGGGCATTAAAAGAGGTGCGGCCGGACGATTTGGCCGCCGTCGTTATTCGCGCGCTGATCGAGCGGAATCCGAACTTGCCGGTGGAACAAATTGATGACGTCGTCTTCGGTAATGCGAATCAAGCCGGTGAAGACAACCGGAACGTTGCCCGCATGGCCGCACTTTTAGCCGGATTGCCGAAGGAAGTAGCGGGGGTAACGATCAATCGGTTGTGCGGTTCCGGGCTCGATGCTGTTAATTATGCAGCGCGGGCCATTTTCGCCGATGAGGCGGATATTATGATCGCCGGCGGCGTGGAAAGCATGACGCGCGCTCCGTTTGTGATGGCGAAGCCGTCAAGTGATTTTCCACGCGGCAATATCGAAATGTATGATACAACGATCGGCTGGCGCTTTATCAATCCGAAAATGCAGGAAATGTACGGCACCGACAGCATGCCACAAACGGCGGAAAACGTAGCGAAGCGGTTTGGCATTACGCGCGAGGCGCAGGACGAGTTTGCCTATGAGAGCCAAATGAAAGCGAAACGGGCGATGGAAACGAACCGGTTTGCGGATGAATTGGTGCCAGTTGTGTACTATGATCGGAAAGGCAACCAGATTGTTGTCGACAAGGATGAGCATCCGCGCCCGGATACGACGCTTGAGAAGCTGGCAAAACTGCCGCCGCTGTTTGAAAACGGCACGGTGACAGCCGGCAATGCTTCTGGAGTGAACGACGGGGCGGCGGCGCTGTTGTTGATGAGTGCCGATAAAGCGAAAGCGCTCGGCTTGAAGCCGTTAGCCAAATATGTGACGTCAGCCGTCGCCGGCGTTGAACCAGCCGTAATGGGAATCGGTCCGATTTTTGCGACGCGCAAAGCGCTGCGCCGCGCCGGCCTGTCCGTTGATGATATCGGGCTTGTCGAGCTGAACGAAGCGTTCGCTTCGCAAGCGCTCGAGTGCATTCGTCAGCTTGAGCTTGACCGAGAGAAAGTCAACGTCAACGGCGGAGCGATTGCCCTTGGCCATCCGCTTGGGGCGAGTGGTGCCCGCATATTGACGACGTTGATTTATGAAATGCAAAAACGAGGCGTCACCTATGGCTTGGCGACGATGTGCATCGGCGTCGGCCAAGGGATCGCAACGATTGTCAAAAATGCGGACGAACAGTGAGAGCGTTGGGCTAGGGGTTGAGAGATACCTAGTCATGATGAAGGGATGCTTGAGTGTGCCGCTGTTTCCTCAATGCCGGCCATTCGATCATTCCGTCCAATGCCGCCTGTTCGCAACCGTCGGGAGCCGCCTGCCTTCAGCGGTGCGGCTCTTTTTATTCCGCTTTTTTCTCGCCCGACTTGCCACCGTTATAAAAGTTTGTTACGATTATATTTCGAAAACAAGGTAAAGGGAGTCCGTCCAGATGAATACACGCTCGATGATTTTCACGATTTACGGCGACTACATCCGCCATTACGGCGGTGAAATTTGGATCGGGAGCTTAATCCGCCTCCTTCGCGAGTTTGGCCATAATGACCAAGCGGTGCGGGCAGCGGTGTCACGCATGAGCAAACAAGGTTGGATTCGGGCTGAAAAACGCGGCAATAAAAGCTATTACTCACTCACTGAGCGCGGTGTGAAGCGGATGGAAGAGGCGGCGCGCCGCATTTATAAAACGCGGCCCGAGCATTGGGACGGCAAATGGCGCATTCTCATTTATACGATTCCTGAAGACAAGCGGCATTTGCGCGACGAATTGCGAAAGGAGCTTGTTTGGAGCGGGTTTGGCACGATTTCGAACAGCTGTTGGATCTCGCCGAATAATTTGGAGCAGCAAGTGTATGACTTAATTGACAAGTATCATATTCACCCGTACGTTGACTTTTTCCTTGCTGAGTATGATGGGCCGCACATGAACAAACAGCTCGTCGAAAAGTGTTGGAACTTAGAAGAAATCAATCAAAAATATGAGCAGTTTATCGTCACTTATAGTCAAAAATACGTGATTGATAAACATAAAATCGAACGTGGCGAAATGTCAGATGCGGAATGTTTCGTTGAACGGACGAAGCTCGTTCATGAATATCGGAAGTTTTTATTTATCGATCCGGGGTTACCTGAGGAATTGCTGCCAGACGAGTGGATGGGAAGCCATGCCGCTGCCTTGTTCAATGACTACTACCAACAGCTTGCCGCGCCAGCCAGCCGCTTTTTTGAGGCGGTATTTCGAGAAGGAGCGGAGCTTGGCAAAAAGGGAGAACAGGAGAAAGAAAAGGTGTCGTTTGAGTGAATTCGTGGTGCATGGCTCAAGCCAAGCTATGCATCTCGTTTTGTGTAATGATGAACATTTTGCCAATGCCCACGATGCCCGAGACAGAAAACGGAATAGAGCGGTGGGAAAGAGGGATGGTACGCGACTTTGTCTGCGAGATGATTCCCAACTTTCCCTACACGCGCCGCAACGATTTTGAAACCGCTTTAAACTTGTTTGCTTGTTTCTTTGTCAGTTGACTCAGCAGCTGTCAGTTGTTTTCGGTACTCTTTCCCTTTTTGGACGTATGTATCGATCGACAGCTGAATAAGCGCCAAGTCTTTGTCCGTTAATTCACGCACAACTTGGCCTGGAGAGCCGACCACAAGCGAACGTGGTGGAATTTTTTTGCCGGACGGGATGAGGGTGTTGGCGCCAATAATGCATTCCTCCCCGATTTCAGCTCCATCCAAAATAGTTGATCCCATGCCAATGATTGAGCGGCGCCGGATTGTGCAGCCATGGAGTACGACATTATGTCCCACGGTCACTTCATCTTCGATAACAAGCGGAGAGCCTTCGTACAAATGACATGTCGTGTTGTCTTGAATGCTCGTTCGCGCACCGATTGTAATCGGCCCTTCATCACCGCGCAACACGGCATTAAACCAAATCGTTGATTCTTCTCCGACGGTGACATCGCCAATGACTCGAGCTCCAGGTGCGATAAAGACGCTTTCGTGAACGTTCGGTTTTTTTCCGTTATACGGATAAAGCATTCCCATCCCCCCAAAAATATGGTATCGTTATGATTAGTATAACATATTTTTTACGAGGTGGGAATGTTATGAATGATGTTTGTCGACTGCTCGGTCTTCGTTATCCGATCATCCAAGGGGGGATGGGCAACATCAGCAATGCTGAGCTGGCAAGCGCCGTGTCCGAGGCGGGGGGACTAGGAACGATTGGGGTCGGAACGATGCCACCCGATGAGGTGGAGACGCTGATTGTCGAAACGAAACAGCGGACAAGCCGACCGTTTGCGGTGAACATTCCGTTGCAAGTGACACCGCACGCTGCCGAAATGGCCGAGCTTGTCATCAAACATCAAGTGCCTGTTGTTTCCCTTTCTGCCGGTAACCCTGCGCCATGGATTCCACAGTTTGCCGCACACGGCATCAAAGTTATGGTTGTTACTGCATCGGTCAACCAAGCGAAAAAGGCGGAGGCAGCTGGAGCGGATATCGTCGTTGCCGAAGGGTATGAAGCGGCAGGGATCAACTCACCGCTCGAGTTGACAACGATGACGCTTATTCCACAAATTGTAAGTGCTGTTCGCATTCCTGTCATCGCCGCCGGCGGCATTGGTGATGGGCGTGGTTTGCTCGCTGCGATGGCTCTCGGCGCCCAAGGGGTGCAGCTAGGCACAAGGCTTGTAGCAACGAAAGAAGCTCCGTTTCATGAAGCGTATAAACAGGAACTTATCAAAGCGAAAGACAACGAAACGGTCATCGTCGGTCGTTCGGTCGGGCGCGTCCGCCGCATTATGCGCACGCCGTATGCTGAGAAGCTGCTTGAATATGAGCGGCAAGGCATGCTGCCTGAGCAATTCCAAGAATATACGTCTGAAGAACGCCATCGCCGTGGCGCGCTCTCTGGGGATTTTCAGGAAGGGTTTATCAATGCTGGACAAATCGCCGGCCTCATCGATGATGTGCCAACCGTCGCTGAGTTGTTTGAACAAATGATGACCGAAGCAAAAGCACAATGGCGCTCATTATCCGCTATATTTTCCTGATATTAAAAAGACGCCTGTCAAACGGCGTCTTTTTTTGACGAAAGAAAATGGTTGGGAAGGGGGTTGACACTTATAACCACCATAGTTACTATTGAAATAGTATAACGATTTTATAACGTTTGTATATTTTTTGTTATATTAACTTGAAAACGCTTTCAAGCGGTAAAGCAAAGGGGAGAGGGAAGCGATGAATGTCATGTTGTCATCAGAAAGGGCACAGAGCTTCGACTTATTTGAACAAATGCGTGAGCATGAACAAATTGTGTTTTGTCATGATGAAGCGACCGGGCTGAACGCGATCATCGCCATTCATAGCACGGCGCTTGGACCGGCGCTTGGCGGCTGTCGGATGTATCCGTATGCGACAACGGAAGAGGCGTTAGCGGATGTGCTTCGACTGTCCAAAGGGATGACGTATAAATGCTTGGCTGCCGATGTCGACTTTGGCGGCGGCAAAGCGGTAATCATCGGTGATCCGCGCAAAGACAAATCACCGGAATTGTTTCGAGCTTTCGGTCAATTCGTTGAGTCGCTAGGTGGGCGCTTTTACACCGGCACTGATATGGGGACGACACCGGATGATTTCGTGCATGCGCTGAAGGAGACAAACTGCATTGTTGGCGTCCCCGAAGCGTATGGAGGAAGCGGCGACTCATCGGTGCCGACTGCTGCCGGTGTCATTTACGGTATCCAAGCGACGAACTATGTTGCGTTTGGCAACAAAAATTTGCACGGAAAAACATACGCGGTGCAAGGGCTTGGGAAAGTGGGAAAAAAAGTGGCGTTTCGCTTACTTGAAGAAGGGGCTGATCTGTATGTATGCGATTTGAACGAAGCAGCGGTTGAAGAGGTGGTGGCGTATGGGAAACAAATCGGAGCGTTAGTAAAACCTGTCAATGGGACGGAGATTTATCGCGTCAATGCTGATGTGTTTGTCCCGTGTGCATTTGGCGGTGTCATAAACGATGAAACAGCCGCCAGCCTGCGGGTAAAAGCGGTCGTCGGGTCAGCGAACAACCAGTTGGTCGACAAACGCCATGCCCGTATGTTGAAAGAAAGAGGCATTGTATATGCTCCCGATTACATTGTCAACGCCGGCGGGCTGATTCAGGTGGCCGATGAACTGTACGGAGCGAACAAAGAGCGAGTGTTGGCGAAAACGAAAGCGATTTATGATACACTGCTCGCCATTTATACACGAGCTGAATCGGAAGGGATAACGACGATGGACGCCGCCGATCAATTTTGTGAAGAGCGGCTCGAAAAGCGTAAACAACGTAATCATTTCTTTGCGCATCAAAAACGGCCGAAGTGGGATATCCGTCGTTAGGAGAGGAGAAAACGGATCGGAAAGAGTCGCTTTCATACCTAAAAATGAACGAATTTTCATGCAGATACACCAGGGGTATGCCCACTTTTTATAGAGATCTTTTGCAGAAAATTCAGTAATAAAAAGCTACCAATCTAGCCAATGGCTATTCAAGGGGTAGCGTCAAAAGTTTTATGAAAACTCCACATCCGCCATCCCATGGAGCATCGTAAGGCATCCTTGGAGCCGGATTCGCCCTTGACCAACACCCGCCAAAGGTGTGAAAGGGACGTCAAGGGCGACGGGGACAAAAAAGAGGGCATAGGAAAGCCGCCCTTGCCCTTACCGAATTTTACCTTTGACGAGGTTCGGTTGGTCAAGGGTTCGCTTCGCCGAATCCGGCTGTTCTTCTGATCCATGGGCTCCGGCGGACAAAAAAGTTAGGCTGCCTCTTGTTGGAGGAAATCTTGAGCCATGGCGATCAGCTTCGTCCACCGGGCCGGCATATGGGGCAGATCGGCGAGCTCCGGGATGACGACAGGAACCCGGCCTTCGAGTGCACCGTGCGGGCGCAGGAAGTTGAAATACGCCACAAACAGCGTGACAAAGGAGACCGATCCTTCTTCCGCGCCAAATCCGTGAGTCGGCCGATAGTTGCCTTTAAACGTCCGGTTGAATCGCTCGATGATTTGTTTGAGCGCGCGGAACTCTTCGGACACCGGATCCTCATTGGTCAGTCCGATCACTTGGCGGACGTCAAACGGAATCCCGTGCTGGGCAAAAAAGTGCTGCGCCAGCAGGTAAATGGGATTGCCGTCGACGACGAACGACAAATCGTCCGGGATGGACGACAGCTTTCGCAGGACGTCATCGATGGCCCGGATGGCCGACAACGCATCCCGGTGGGGCGAGACGCGATACGACAACACCACTTTTTTCACGGCATCAAACATAAAAAACAGGTAATGCCAGCGTCCTTTCACGCGAATATACGTCTCATCCCCACAGAACGAGCCGGACAGCTCGTACGGGAACTGGTCGACAAATGGCTGAATCATGAGCGCGACGCTATTGGCGTAGTTGAGTACCGTCTGATGGGAGATCGACACGCCATGCACATCCTTCATGATTCCGGCTGTCTGTCTGGAGGACATCCCATAGTTAACGTAGTACGTCAACACGAGTCCGAGGGTGTGCGACGACACCGCCAGACGAGACAAATCGACCTTTGGCTTTTTCGGCGACGATGGGGCCAATGGTTGAAAGTCAAACAAAAACTCACGGAACAGATACCGCACCTTGAAGGCTTGAGGGTTCTGCTGGAACCGTTGGCGTTCTTTTTGGCTCATCCGGCGAAGGTTCTTTTGGTAAAACGGGCAGTCGTTGTTCTTGCATTTGTAGATGTAGTAGTCCTTGCGTTCTTTGATTTTCTCAAGCGTTTGGAAGCAGTGCGGGCAACGAAAGACCGCTTGCTTTTTGAACCGATTTCGATGGTTGAACCGGCATTGGCACACTTTGCATTGGTACTGCCCTTTTCCGCCGTTGTTGGTGTACAGGTAGGATGACGGCGCCTGGCAACGGGGACACGTCAACGAATCCGGAACACGGTGTTTAGCGTTGTCCCGGCGTTGGATCGGCGGCAACGGACGGCCGTGCCGGGCTTCGTAGTCGGCTAAAAGCTGCCGGTAGTCGAGTGTTTCTGGGACATCGATGATGGGAAGGTCATCGACTTGAAGTTTTCGGTACGGTTTTCGAACCGGTTCGTCCATGTCTTTGCGGCTTAAGGATTTTCCTAATAAGGCACCAATTAAATAGACAATGATTTGATGTTGGGACTTGATTATTTCGAGCAAATAGGCTAATAATTGAGGTAACAAGCTTGTCACTCCTTTGTTTTGGGTGTTGGGTGTGGGGTTACCTCAATGATGGCCTAAAACAACGGGGGTGGCAAGCTTTTTTTATTCTCACCGTTGAAACTCAATGAAAAACAGTGAGTGTGGAGGATAAACTTTTGACAATACCATTCAAGGAGAAGGGGGAATATGGATGAAACAGACGATCAAACGTTTCGGTGTACCGATCCTTTTCAGCATATTGGTACTCTCGGGGTGTAAAGGAGAAGAACAGAGTGCAACAAGTGGCACGAAAGAGAACGGAAAGGGGGAGAAAACAGTTACTATTGGTGTCACGCAAATTATTCAACATCCATCATTGGATGCTGCCTTCGACGGATTTAAGAAGGCGTTAGAAGACGGGGGATTTAAAGAGGGAGAAAATGTTCAGTACAATATCCAAAATGCCCAAGGAGACATGAACAATAGTCAAACGATCGCCAATAATTTTGTATCGGATGGGGTTGACTTGATTTTCGCCAATTCGACTCCGAGTGCCCAAAGTGCGCTCAATGCAACAAAGGACATTCCGATCGTGTTTACATCTGTTACAGATCCGGTCGGTGCCAGTCTAGTCCCATCAATGGATCAAGCGGGGGACAACATTACCGGAACAACCGATAGTCATCCCGATGCGATTCGAAAAACAATTCAATTTATTGATGAGCAAACGGACGCTAAAACAGTGGGACTCATTTATAACGCAGGCGAACAAAACTCTTTGGCCCAAATTGAAAAAGTGAAAGAGGCTGCAAAACAAACGGATTTGAAGCTGGTAGAAGCGTCTGTTTCGACAACAGCAGAGGTGAAGCAGGCAGCCGAGTCGTTAGTAGGCAAAGCAGATGTGTTTTATATCGTAACAGATAATACGGTTGTATCTGCCATTGAGTCAGTTGTAAGCGTTGCCAATGAGAAAAAAATCCCTGTTTTTACCGGGGAGCTTGATTCATTAAAACGAGGATGCTTTGCGGCGTACGGGTTTGACTACTATGATATCGGCTATCAAGCTGGTGAAATGGCGGTAGCGATTTTAAAAGGGGAAGCAAAACCAGCGGAAATCAAACCGGAATATCCAAAAAAATTAAAACTTGTAATCAATAAGCAAGCGGCGGAAAAACAAGGGATCAAACTGAAGCCCGAATGGGATCAAATGGCCGAATACATCGAATAAACCAATTCGAAAGGATGACCGCTCTTGTTGACAGCAATTACTGGTGCGATCGAATCAGGAATTATTTATGCCATTATGGCGTTAGGGGTGTATTTGTCGTTCCGTATTTTGGATTTTCCCGATTTAACAGTGGATGGTAGCTTTGTGACAGGTGCGGCGGTGGCGGCAACGCTGATTGTCAGCGGTGTTCATCCGTTGGTGGCAACATGTCTGGCCCTTTTCGTAGGATTCATTGCCGGATGCATGACCGGGCTTCTTCATACGATGGGGAAAATCAACTCACTTTTATCGGGAATTTTAATGATGATCGCGCTGTATTCGATCAATCTTCGCATCATGGGACGTTCGAATGTACCGCTTCTCAATCAAGAAACGATCTTTACGAACGTTCAAGAATGGGGGACGAAAATCGGCCTTGAACCGGCTGTGGCGAAAACATGGGGAATTCTTCTGTCGATGACATTGCTTGTGCTGCTGTTTAAATGGTTCACCGATTGGTTTTTGCAGACAGAAATTGGGCTCGCCATTCGGGCCACTGGCGATAACCCACGCATGATTCGCAGCTTTTCGGCAAATACGAATTTGCTTATTGTGTTGGGATTAGGCCTTTCCAATGCCATGGTGGCGTTCTCAGGTGCGCTCATTGCCCAATACGGCGCTTTTGCCGATGTCGGCATGGGGATCGGCATGATTATTATTGGCCTTGCTTCCGTCATTATCGGTGAAGCGATATTTGGAACAAAAACGATCGCGCGCGCCACATTCGCTGTGATCGGCGGGGCGATCATTTACCGGATTGTAGTGAGCCTTGCATTGCGTGCGCAATTTTTAGAAACGGGAGATGTGAAGCTCATTACGGCATGCATCGTTATTTTGGCCCTTGTTGTTCCGCAAATGGTGCGGCACCAACGGGAGAAAAAGTACAAAGAGGAAAAAAGGCGAGAGCGGGCACAAGCCTTTGTGGCTGCTGCTGCCGAAAGGGGTGAAGGAGATGTTGCAGTTAAAAGGAATTTATAAGATATTTCATGAAGGAACTCCGGATGAAAAAATAGCGCTTCAAAATATTAACTTAACGCTGCAAAAGGGCGATTTTGTCACCATTATCGGCAGCAACGGAGCGGGCAAGTCGACGTTGATGAATTTGATTTCCGGAGTGCTGTTTCCTGATGAAGGAACGATTTCTATTAACGGTCAAGATGTCACCATGATGCCAGAATATGTTCGTTCCCGCTATATCGGAAGGGTGTTTCAAGATCCGATGGCGGGAACAGCGCCGAACATGACGATTGAGGAGAATTTGGCGATGGCGTATGCGCGTCGTCAAAAGCGCACACTTCGCCGCGGAGTGACGAAAAAGCGGCGCGATGACTTTCGAGAGGCGCTCTCTACGCTCCACCTTGGTTTAGAAAACCGTCTTCAAACGAAAGTCGGCTTGCTTTCAGGCGGCGAGCGACAGGCGTTGTCGTTGCTGATGGCGACATTTACTGAACCGGACATTTTGTTGCTTGATGAACATACAGCAGCACTTGACCCAGCAAGGGCGGAGCTGGTGACTCACTTAACTAAAGAGATTGTTGCGCGCTATCAATTAACCACATTGATGGTTACTCATCATATGCAACAAGCCATCGATTTAGGAAACCGTCTCATCATGATGGATAAAGGACAGATCATTTTAGAGGTAGATGAACATGAAAAGAAAAGCTTAACAGTAGAAAAACTATTGGCGGAATTCCGACGCATCCGTGGGGAACAACTAGCGAGTGATCGGGCGGTATTGAGCTAATCGAGCGGTCAGATGCTTATACAATGAGCCAATCATGGAGAGGAGGAATGTTATGGAACGGGACTTTCCGATTTGGCAAGTATTGAATGAAGAAGGAACAGTAGTGCAGCCCGAGTATCGCGAACGAATAACAAAAGAATTGACGATGGTGATGTATCGCCATCTGATTCGTACGAGAACGTTTGATAGAAAATGTGTCAGTCTTCAACGGCAAGGGCGCATCGGCACTTATGTGCCGTACGAAGGGCAAGAGGCATGTCAAGTTGGAAGTGCGCTAGCGCTCAACGATGAGGATTGGATGTTTCCGACTTACCGCGATCACGGGGCGATGATGACGTTTGGCCGGTCTTTAGTGAACACACTTTTGTATTGGAAGGGGCGGACAGAAGGGTGTGTTCCGCCTAAAGGGAAAAAAATCGTTCCGCCGAGCGTTCCGATTGCCACGCAGCTTCCCCATGCGGCGGGAGCAGCGTGTGCTGAGAAATGGAAGGGAACGAAAAATGCCGTCATTGTGTACTTCGGGGATGGAGCGACATCGGAAGGAGATTTTCATGAGGGATTGAATTTTGCGAGCGTTTTCAATGCTCCTGTCGTCTTTTTCAATCAAAACAACCAATATGCGATTTCCGTTCCGATCACCCGCCAGATGAGGTCAAAGACGATTGCACAAAAAGCGTTGGCGTACGACATCCCTGGTGTCCGCATCGATGGAAATGACGTGTTTGCCGTGTATTTTCAAACAGCTGAGGCGCTCGAACGAGCGAGACACGGAGGAGGACCGACGTTAATCGAAGCGGTAACATGGCGCTATGGCGCTCATACGACGTCCGACGATCCGTCAAGATACCGTGACCAAGAAGAGAGCAAGAAACGGCGTGAAACCACTGACCCCATCAAGCGGGTGGTGCGATTGATGCAAAGGGAAGGCTGGTGGAATGAACAATGGGCAAATCAAGTACAGGAAGAAGTCAACGCGGAGATCGAGCAGGCGGTGGCTGAGATGGAGCGCTATCCAAAAGCCAACGCGTCTGACATGTTTGATTACGTATTCGCTGAACCGACGTGGACGATTGCTGAGCAGAAAGAGGCTTATCTTCATTGGAAACGGGTGATGGAAGGATGAGTGTAAAAGTAAGCACAAAATCGCTCACACTCGTGCAGGCGGTCAATGATGCGCTTCGCATCATGTTAAAAGAGCGCGACGATGTCGTTTTGCTCGGGGAAGACGTAGGAAGAAACGGCGGTGTGTTTCGTGCCACCGACGGACTGCTTCAGGAGTTTGGTGAGGAGAGGGTGATTGACACTCCGTTAAGCGAGGCGGGGTTTACAGGTGCAGCGATTGGAATGGCGCTAAATGGCTTTCGTCCTGTTGTCGAAATTCAATTTTTAGGTTTTATTTATCCAGCCTATGAACAAATCATGACCCACGCGGCGCGTATGCGCTCGCGGACGAGGGGGCATTTTACGGTTCCATTGGTGATTCGTGCTCCATATGGCGCAGGCGTGCGAGCTCCGGAAATTCATTCAGACAGCACGGAAGCGCTGTTTACCCATATGCCAGGGGTGAAAGTCGTTTGCCCGTCGTCGCCGTATGACGCCAAAGGGCTGTTGATCGCTGCGATTGAAGGTCCAGACCCTGTGCTGTTTTTAGAGCCGATGCGCAACTATCGGGCGTTCCGCGAAGACGTTCCTGAAGGAAAGTATACGGTTGACATCGGCAAAGGAAAAAAACTGCGCGAAGGGGAGGACGTGACGGTCATCGCGTGGGGAGCGATGGTGCCGGTCGCTATGAAGGCGGCAGAAGCCGCAGCGAAAAAGGGAATTGATGCTGATGTCATTGATCTTCGTACACTTTATCCTCTTGACAAAGATATGATCGCCGAGTCAGTGCAAAAGACAGGAAGAACAGTGATTGTTCAAGAAGCGCACGCTACAGGTGGATTGGCCAATGATATTTTGGCTGTCATCAACGATACATCGTTTTTCTATCAAAAAGCACCGGCCGAAAGGGTGACTGGATTTGATGTCCCCGTGCCGTTCTTCGCTCATGAAGATGACTATTTGCCAACGCCGGCGCGTGTTTTGCATGCAATAGAAAAAGTCATGAATGACTCTTAAAGGTTGACGAAATGAAACGTCATGACAGACAGAAAGTAATGCCCGAGCAGACTAGAGGCGGCTCTCAGCAACGTGCTTTCATCCAATCAGCTTTTGTACAGATTTTATGAAGGAGTAGTCTTCGGACGTTTTCCGTTGCACGGAGAGCATCCCCCTTCAACTCGTTGTTTTGTATAAAGGGGGGATGATGCAAACGGAAAACGTCCTTTTTCATTGTTGTTCTTCCTGTTCCATCGCTCCCAAAAAGTCGTCTGTCGTAACTAAACGCCCGCGTGTGAAGCGCGGGCGTTTCATGCTTGTTTCAAGGATCTAAGCTTTGATGGAGACGCGATCGTCATTTATCGGTGTGGACAAAGTGTGAACGGATGAAGAAATGAGAAGGCGAACAGCGGCTTGCTGCTGGCCGGCAAAGGTATTGGAGGGATGACAGCCTCGATGTGGCACTTTCTTCAACATGAGCGTAGGCGGGGATGAAAATTATATTCCGACCATTCATTATTTTTATCAAAATAGTATTATTCAGATAAAAAGATAGAATCTCATTTTTGTTAAATAAATTATAGTTTTTTACAAAAAGTTTTTTGACAATATAAACATAATAAATTATTATAGTAAAAGAATTGAAGGAGGGGTTTTGATGTCACCAATCGATAAGCGAGAAATCGCTGCCAGCGTTCCACAGCGAGGCTTTTTCGGCCATCCGAAAGGGCTGTTCACGCTCTTTTTTACAGAATTTTGGGAGCGCTTCTCGTACTATGGCATGAAGGCCATTTTAGTGTATTACATGTATTATGAAGTGTCGAAAGGTGGATTAGGACTCGACGAGCATTTGGCGCTTGCGATTACGTCGATTTATGGTGCGCTTGTGTACATGTCGGGCATTATCGGCGGCTGGCTTGCCGACCGGGTGTTCGGAACATCAAAGGCAGTCTTTTATGGCGGCATTCTCATTATGGCCGGTCATATTGCGTTAGCGATCCCGGGTGGGGTGGCGGCGCTGTTTGTGTCGATGGCGCTCATCGTCCTTGGCACAGGGTTATTAAAACCGAACGTCTCCAGCATTGTTGGCGATATGTATCAACCGGGCGATGACCGCCGCGACGCTGGATTCAGCATTTTTTACATGGGCATTAACCTCGGGGCGTTTTTGGCTCCGCTTGTCGTCGGCACGGCCGGCATGAAATACAACTTCCATCTTGGTTTCGGGCTCGCAGCTGTTGGAATGTTTCTTGGGCTTATTGTATTTGTGGCGACAAGAAAGAAAAATCTCGGGTTGGCTGGGACGTATGTACCGAACCCGCTGACGCCAGCTGAAAAGAAAAAAACGACTGTGATCGTTGCGGTTGCAGCGATTGTCATTGCTGTATTGCTTGCTATCTTGATTCCAAACGGTTGGTTTACCATTGAAACGTTTATTTCGCTTGTTGGTATTTTAGGTATCATCATTCCAACTATTTATTTTGTCGTGATGTACCGCAGCCCGAAGACGACGGACGAAGAGCGGTCGCGCGTCATTGCTTACATACCGCTGTTTGTCGCTTCGGCGATGTTTTGGGCCATCCAAGAACAAGGTTCGACCATTTTGGCGAATTATGCCGATAAACGGACACAGTTGGATGTTGCTGGCATTCATCTTTCACCGGCTTGGTTCCAATCGCTGAACCCGTTGTTTATTATCACCTTAGCACCAGTATTCGCTTGGATGTGGGTGAAACTTGGTAAACGGCAGCCGACGATTCCGCAAAAATTTGCTCTTGGTCTTTTGCTTGCTGGCCTGTCGTTTATCGTCATCCTTGTACCAGGTTATTTCAGCGCCGGAGAACTCGTCCATCCGATTTGGCTTGTGTTGAGCTATTTCATCGTCGTGCTCGGTGAGCTTTGTCTGTCGCCAGTCGGCCTGTCGGCAACGACGAAACTCGCCCCTGCGGCGTTTTCGGCGCAAACAATGAGCCTTTGGTTTTTATCGAACGCTGCAGCGCAAGCGATCAACGCCCAACTCGTCCGTTTTTACACGCCGGAAAACGAAACGGCGTATTTTGGCACGATCGGCGGGGCGGCCATCGTATTGAGTCTCATCTTATTCGCGCTAGCGCCAAGCATCCAGCGATTGATGAGAGGAGTTCGTTAATCGCGATTGGATGATGGTTTGTCGTTACTTAGTGAAAAGAATGGAATTCAAAAGCAGGACGCTCTGCGTTAGCAGGGCGTCTTTTTTTACCCTAAAAACTCTTCTCGTAAATCAAAAAATAGGTCTAGACAGTATTTACCCCGAGTTCGACAGTCACTAGGCAAACAAAATGCCTCTCGCCCCTTGATACAAAAGGGATCGGAGGCATTTGGGCACACTTCGGGCGTGTATCTAGGTGCGAGGGTGGATGCCTAGAATCTTTGGAGGAGGTTCCAGCCCTAGAGCCGCAAGGAATAGCGCTTGTTTGGCCGTCAGTTCGGTTCGTTGATAAAGGTCGCCGTTTTTTGAAGAAAAATGTCCAAGCATGAGACGCTCGCATTCGTCTCTTACTTTCGGCCACGATTCATGAGTTCGGATCTCCACGATCCGAACCAGCAAGAGAGCCAGCCAACTGAGCAGCACATGCGCCCGGATACGGTCTTCCAAGCGATGATACATGGGGCGCAGCTCGAGTGTTGATTTCAACGTCCGAAAGGCCTGCTCGATATCCACCAGTTGCTTATACCCGAGCGCGACATCCTCGGCAGACAAGGTGTCATCGGAGGTTCGGATGAGATATTTGCCATCGTACGTTTCCGCTTCACGAACCGCTTGCTTGTCGATGCGAAGCGTTCCATCCTTCAATTGACGCAAGTATTTTCCGTAGGACGGATGGGAACGCAGCCGGCAGGTGGCCTTATGATGAGCTTCATTGGGGAGTTGGCGAAGCCCCTCCAACTCCTCTTTCAGCGATTCGAGCAGCGTTTCCCGTTCCTTGCGTTGGCGTTCGGCTTCGCTGGGATTGTACACGAGAACATAGCGCTGACGCGCTTCTCCGTCGCCCACGATGATTTCTTTGATATGCAAGTTCTCGCGAACTTGTTGGTAGCGCCCGCGACGGTTTAGGGCCTCTTCGACGGCGGCTTTGCCGGACCGCATTTTTTCGCCGACAATGTAGTGTCCCCCGGCCTGTTGCAAGATTCGCAAATTCTCTTCAGACGAAAATCCGCGGTCCATCACGCTGATCACACGCCCAAGCTTCCAGCCAATCAAGTCTTGTTTCACCTGTTTGATGACCGTCATATCCATCGTATTGCCAGGCCATACCCAAGCGCGAATGGGGACTCCTTCCCGGGTAACGGCCAGTCCAATGACGATTTGGACCAAATCGGGACGCTTATCTTTGGAAAACCCCTGCTTTCGAAGCGATTCTCCTTCTGGTGTTTCGGATGGATCCACTTCGAAGTACGACGAAGTCGTATCAAAGTAAATCAAATCGACTTCCAGGTTCAATAAATCGGCCACGGCATGGAACACTTGGCGTTCCAATTCCGGCTGCACAGCCAGCAGCTCATCCATCGCCCGGTACAACTGGTGGCTGGCGACTTGGGGAAGATGAGGGATATGCACGTCTTTCTCCACCCACTCCTCCATCGCCAACTTGCTTGACGGATGAAGGGCACGATTCGCCACCATGGCAAAAATCAGCCGTTCCAACGGAATCTGATGATGTCGGGAGGCAAACAAGGAGTGGAGAATCTCTCCCAATCCCAGTTGTCTCCAGAGCTGATCCAAAAGCCAAGCGCCACCAAGGCGTTTGCTTGATTGAAACTGAAAGTCATCCGACACTTCTCCTGTCAACGTCTCGATTTCCCAAGCCTGCTCAGGAGAAAGGAATCGCGAAATGCTTTTGGCCAGACGCTCCAAGACAGCGCGATCCACCTCGTCTTCGCGCCCAAACGAATAAATCACCTTCGCTTTCGCATATTTGGCCTTCGGATCCCATTCGTTGTGAGCAAGCTGGAGATACGCCACGGTCGTTCCATCTTTGTTTTTGCGTGTTACTCGCCGTATGTACATGCCTATATTATAACCGATATTCAGCTGTTTTAAAAGTTAAAATAAACAAGTCGTGTGCCTATGAAATTCAGTGTTTTTTTCTAGGATCCGCATCGCGAAATCTTTGATATAACAGCATTTTGGCCATTTTCATTTGCCTAAAATGGCCTCAAAACTGTCGAACTCGGGTTTACAATAAACATGCATTTCACGAGGCCGAGCTCGATCCAAAGAAGCCCCCGCTTACCTACAGTGAGCTGAAAGAAGCTGAGAAAAAGCTGACGAAGAAGGAAACGAAACAGTGCAATACGGATTTTCAATGTTGAACTACGGCGGGTTTTTTGAAGAAATGGTGGCGGTGTAAGGGGGATTGGATGTGAACAGTGATAACGGTCGAAGCGGCGATGCAACGAAGGCAGTGTTTAATAAAGAGGAAGGAAAACGGGTGTTTGAGCTGATCCGCAACATGCACCGGGGCGGCACGTTTTATCACGCCGGTCAAAACTGGGATGATATGCGCGCCGCTTTTCAAGTGGGGAAAGTGGCGATGTACTTGGATTTGTCCGCTGGTGTCAAAACAGTGATCAATCATTCACCGTTTGATGTTGGTGTCTCCTATTTGCCTGTTCCGGATGGGGTCAAACGCCAAGGGGGCAATTATCGGAGGAGTCTCGCTTTGGATGATAAAAGGAAGCAGCGAAGCGGAATAAAAGGCGGCGTGGGAGTTCATGAAATACTTGACAACCGCTCCGGTTCAAGCCGAGTGGCATGTGCGGACGGGTTATTTTGCCATCCACCCGGTAGCCTATGAGGAACCGCTTGTCAAAGATGAATGGCACAGATACCTGCAGTTAAAAGTGACCGTCGATCAGCTGCATGGAACAAAATCAACCCCTGCCACCCAAGGGGCGCTCATCACGGTCTTTCCGGAATCGCGGCAACGTATCGTGAAGGCGATGGAACGGTTATACGAAGGAGTTGACGCGCAAGATACCCTCAATAAAGCAGTGGAAGCAACGAGTCGAGCATTGCAAGGGGAGAATTGATGGAATTGACGTATGAGGATGCAAGCAAAGCCACACGGGGCTATCTCGTGTGGCTTTTTGATGAATCGGTTGATTTTCTTTCAGCCCATGAAGCTTTTCTTCCTGTTTGTCCATTCGTTTCTTCTTTATTTTATTTTACTGCCTCTACTTCTTGTCTCATAGTGTCCATATCCCGTTTCTATCTTGCTTCATGTTTTCATGTCTTGTTTCATGGCGTTCATATCTTGCTTCGTCGTCTGTATGCCCTGCTCCATCGCTGCCATATCGTTCGCAATGTTTCGCATAAGGTTGGCTAACTAATGAAGAAGCTGCCTTGTGTGAGTACGCCTTTTTCCATCGGATCGTTTCGGACATTCCCAGAGCAGAAAGGGGAGTACAAAGTGTGGAATTAGCGAGGAAATACATACATATTCATTATACCAAAGATAAGGGGGGCATCGCCCGTAAATGGTTCACCATTCATGAGATAAAAAAGAATGACAAAAAAGGAAGACAAGGGAAAATCGTCGAAAAAGTATAAAGCTGATCATTTGGTGGCTTAGACGGTGGGGAAAGGGAGGAGCGGGTGTATCATAGGCTGAATTTTCGGCGTTCTGCTTGCATGAGGAAAGACCGATTGGTAGATAGGGGAATGGGGAATGAATGCATTGGTTAGGGGAAGAAATGCAGCACTTATATTGATTTTATCGCTATGTTTATTTTCATGCAGCAATGCCTCTGAGCGTGGCGCTCAAGAGGTGTTAGCGACAGGGAGCGAGGCGACAAAGCCGGTGGCTGCGCATCCGCCGCTGCCCAGTCCAGCTGACAAAGCGGCTATAGCACGTGCCTCACAGGTGAGCATCACGTTAAGTGCAGCGGGCGATGTGACGCTTGGACGCGACGAAAATTACGGTTATATGTATTCGTTTGACGATGAAGCGAAGAAGCATGGCTTGCGCTACTTTACAAAATATATTGAGCCGATCTTCCAAAAAGATGATTTTACGACTGTCAACTTGGAAACGACGCTGACGACTGCGACGCGCAAGGCCAACAAACAATTTCGTTTCCGCGGTGATCCGAGCTATGCGAAAATTTTAACTTATGGCGGCATTGACGCTGTCAACTTGGCCAACAATCATACGTACGATTATTTGCAACAAGGGTATAATGATACGATTGCCAATCTAAAAAAAGAAAAGATCGGCTATTTCGGTCGGACGCTCCGGCTGATGAAAACTGTCAAAGGCATTCAAATTGGAGCGCTTGGCTATGAAGGCTGGAGCGATACAAGTACATTGCGCAAACAAATTGCCGATGACATTCTCGCCTTACGAAACGAAGGAGCCGATCTCGTTCTCATTCATTTCCATTGGGGAGTGGAACGAAGCTATGTGCCAAACAGCACACAAAAAGCGCTCGGCCGCTTTGCGATTGACAGCGGCGCCGATTTAGTTGTCGGCCACCATCCGCACGTCGTTCAAGGAATTGAAGAGTATAAAGGCAAAATGATTGTTTACAGCCTCGGTAACTTTATATTTGGCGGAAACAAAAACCCGAGCGACAAAGATACGTTTGTCTTCCAGCAGACGTTTTATTTCCAAAACGGCGAGCAGACCGAGAAGAAAGAAATTCGCATCATCCCGTTTTGTATTTCGTCGGTGACAACAAGAAACAATTATCAACCGATGCCGCTTACGGGAAAAGAAGCAAACCGAGTGAAAGAGAAAATTATCTCATTGTCGGCAAAAATTAAACCGCCGACATGGACAGCGTACGAAGTGAAGTAAAACGGATGGTCTTCTGTTTCGGCCATCCTTTCACGTTTGGACAAGTTTCCATTTTATAGCTAAGGCGCTCCCAACCGCTATGAAGCTTGCCCCCCCCAAGAGAGGCACCATTCGTTGCCGGTTCGTTTTTATCTGCGTGCTTGCGCCTCCTTTTTCCTCTTTTTCACCATACGCCCAAATATCGTTTTCGACTGTTATGCATCTTTTTAGCCAATTCGGGCCGTTCATGTCCGCTAACGTTTTCCACGTATGACTTTCCATCAGCAACGTATATTAACCGTTGAACAGGAGCCGCTAGGCAAAGGAGGTGTATGTGTGATGGATCGCTTATCCCGATGGTTCACTGTTCGGCGCGGTCTATGGAATCAATGGTTCATGCTTCCTAGACGACGGCGAAACAATAACGCTATATGGGCACTTATCAGCTTAGGTTTCGGCGCTGTTGCCGCCGCGATGCTTGGTGCCAAAAGAGGCACGCGTATGGCGCCGATGTCCCGGATGCCTATGCAAAATATGATTCGCAGCTTAAACCGATGGATGGAACGCCGAATGGAAACAGCGCCGCTCGCTACAACAGAATTCGCCCAAGAAACGGCCCCTTGGCAGCCAAGAGATGAGGAGAAAACATAACGATTGTTGTTCTTTTGCTTAATCGGCCGGCAGCACTGTGACTGCCGGCCTTTTCTGTTAGTATGCCCCCGCTTTGGTTTCCTCTCATGTATATTGGCTAAACTAACGCTGTAGGAAGGGATTTTCTACAGCGGTTTGGCGACATAATCGTGAAAGGGAGATGAACGGTGCCAAAACGGATTATTCTGTTGATCATTGATTCATTAATGTATCCCGCCCTAGAAAAAGCAGTGGGCGAAGGAACAGCCCCGGCTTTTCAGTTTTTCATGGAAAAAGGGGCGGTATACCCGAACGTGGTTACTTCGTTCCCGACGATGTCGGTTACGGTCGACAGTTCACTTTTGACCGGGGTGTATGCGGACGTCCACCGGGTGCCTGGACTTGTTTGGTTTCATGACGAGGAAAAACGGTTGATCAACTATGGAAGCCATGTGCGTGAGTTATGGAAACTTGGTCTTTTGCGGGCGATCGATGATATGTTATACCGCTTGAACAACGAACATTTAAGCCAGAGTATCGCGACGATCCACGAGGAGCTAGCAGCCAAAGGAAAGGAAAGCGCCTCGATTAACGTGCTTTTGTATCGCGGAAATACAGATCATCCGCTTCGCCTGCCGGCGCTGCTCACTTTGTTCAAGCCATTTCGCACTAGGCGGAAAACGCATGGCGCTCGCTTGTTTACATACGGATCATTTGCACGGATCGGCCCATCAAAACAGAACGGCCACTTTTGGCAACGGTATGGATTTAACAATCGATTCTCTGCTCAAGAGCTCATTCATCTTATTCGGACAGACCGTTTGCCGCCTTTTACCATTGTTTATTTTCCGGATATGGACAAAATGGTTCATAAGCACGGGCCGATGGATACGAAAGGGATCGCTCAAACGGACAAGCAGCTGCAAGCCATCTTAAACTGTTATCCGAGTTGGGAGGAAGCGCTTCGCGACCAATGTTGGATGATCATCGGAGATAATGGGCAAGCACCGATTCGCGCCGACCGGAACAAAGCGCTCATCGACTTGCGCCGATTGCTTCAGCCGTACAAAGTGATGGCGCTTAAACGCGGAGTGCAAAACGACGACGAACTCGTTCTGGCGGTGAATGAGCGTATGGCTTTTATTTATACGCTTGATCCACAACGTGCTCCATTAGTGAAACTTGCCGAGGTGTTGCAGCAGGACGATCGGATCGATGTCATCGCCTGGTTGGAGGGAAACATAGCGCACGTCATTTCAGGCGTTCGGGGCGGCAAACTCATGTTTCGGCCAGGCGGAGCGCAAATAGACGAGTACGAGCAGCGGTGGGATGTCCAAGGGGAGCTAGGAGTGCTCGATTTGACGATTAGCAGCGGACGCATTTCATACGGTGACTATCCAGACGCGTTGGCTCGGTTGTATAGTTCTTTGACGTCGCACCGAGGGGCGTTTCTGATTGCCAGCGCCGCTCCGGGATTTGAATTTATCGGCGAGGGGTCACCGACCCATGTCGGCGGGGCGAGCCATGGCGCATTGCATCGTCACGATTCGCTCATCCCGATGATCGTCACCGGAACAAATTCAGCACCGAAGCATTTGCGCGTCATTGATTTAAAAGAATGGATTTTGTCGTTGCTTGAAGAGGAAAGTGATGAAACACGCAGATCCAATGGGTGAGAGGCTTGTTGACGCGCCCGAAATACATAAACGAAACGGGAATGATCGAAAGCAGTGGGGACGGTGCGTAGCACCGTCTTATTTTTATGGAAATTTAAACGATCGTCTTCATTTCATAGAAGTGAAAATAAGAAATTCATACAGTGAACGGCAGTGTAACGTTAAAAAATTCGTTGTTTCGAACTGAGAAAAACTCATTTTCTGAGCGTGATTGCACATAGATGATAGTGCTGAAAGCAAAAAATTCTGTTTTTTCAGTATGAATTATTGACAAAGCGTTGTTGGTTTATATAGTATTATGTTAAATATACGATATTAAATAAAACATAATAAAACGAAAGAGGTGTCTGACGGATGCCGGCACGTAAGGAGGTACGCTGTTCATTTTGCGGTTCGGTGAATGTGGTGCCATTATCGATGTTTGGAACCGCTCAGCTTGTGTCGCAATATTATTGCCATCGATGCAAAAGTGTGTTTGAACGGGTAAGATGGAGAAACGATGACAAGGGGAAAGGGGAGGCCATTCATGAAGATTAAGAGACATTATCCGTTGTTCATTAATGGCCAGCATGTCGAAAGCAGCAACGGCGAAGTGTTTGAGGTGATCAATCCGGCGACAGAAGAAGTGATCGCGACGGTCGCCAAGGCGACAAAAGCGGACGTAGACCGGGCTGTCGAAGCGGCGCGCGTGGCGTTTGAATCGGGAAAATGGCCGAAAATGACGGCTGCGAAACGGGGACGCTTGCTGAATCAAATCGCCAGCCTTATGAGAGAGCGATTCGACGATTTCGTGTACGCGGAAGTGCTAAATAGCGGCAAAACCGTCGATGCAGCGAAAGGGCAAATTTTGCAGGCGATTGAGGATTTTGAATTTTACGCGGCCGCGGCGATCACGCTGCAAGGGGATACCAACCAAGTTCCAAACGGATTTTTCAACTATACAGTGAAAGAGCCGGTTGGCGTATGCGGCCAAATTATCCCGTGGAACTATCCGTTGATGATGGCGGCTTGGAAGGTGGCCCCAGCACTGGCGGCAGGATGTACAGTCGTGTTAAAGCCGGCCAGTTACACGCCGATCACTGCTTACATGTTGGCGGAAATTTGCCAAGAAGCTGGGGTTCCTGATGGGGTTGTTAACGTGATTACGGGAAGCGGTTCCAAAATCGGTCCGTATATGATCGAACACCCGGGGATTGATAAAGTGGCTTTCACCGGGGAGACGGAAACCGGCAAAGACATTATGCGCCGCGCCTCTGGCACGTTGAAGCGGGTGACGCTCGAACTCGGCGGGAAATCCCCAAATATCGTGTTTGACGATTGTGATATAGAAGCGGCTGTCAATGGTTCACTTTACGGCATTTTTTACAATACGGGGCAATCGTGCGAAGCGCGCTCACGGCTATTTGTACACGAAGCCATTTACGATGAGTTTATGGAGAAATTTCTTGAAAAAGCTTCCCGCATCCGCGTCGGTAACCCGTTTGAAAAAGGGGTACATATGGGAGCGGTCATTTCGCGAAGCCATCAGCAAGTAATTGACAGCTATGTGAAGCTGGCAGTAGAAGAAGGCGGCGAGGTTTTGTACGGGGGAAAAATTCCCGAAGGTGAAGAGTTCGAGAAAGGCTACTGGTATATGCCGACAGTGATCGGAAACGTCAAAAATGACATGCGCGTGGCACAGGAAGAAATTTTCGGGCCGGTCGTTGTCGTCATGAAGTTTCGCGACGAAGAAGAGGTCATTCAACAAGCGAACGAGACGATTTTCGGCTTAGGGTCGGCTGTATGGACGAAAGACCACGGAAGAGCCCATCGCGTCGCTTCGCGCATCCGAGCTGGAATTGTCATGGTGAACTCGCCGATTTCCGCTTTCCCAGGTACGCCATTTGGCGGGTACAAACAGTCGGGATTTGGCCGTGAGCTGGCGCTTGAAACGTTAAATTTGTACACCGAAACGAAAAGTGTCGTCTCTTATATCGGCAGCAAGCCATTGAACTTGTTTGGCATTTAACAAGACAGCCTGTCTATGATAAGCAGTGTTTAACATATATCATTCTATTGTTTATGGAGGGATGAAAATGGCGAATGTCCTAACAGTGGAGAAAAAATATTTGACGGTCGTTAAAGAAGAGGGGATTGCGGAAATTCACTTGCATATTAACAAGTCGAACTCGTATGATTTGGAATTTTACAAGGAGTTTAACGCGGCGATTGATGACATTCGCTTCGATCCGGACATCAAAGTGGTCATTATCATGAGCGATGTGCCGAAGTTTTTCTCGGCTGGGGCGGACATCAACTTTTTACGTTCGGCCGATCCGCGGTTCAAAACGCAATTTTGCCTGTTCTGCAACGAGACGCTCGATAAAATCGCCCGCTCGCCGCAAGTGTACATCGCCTGCTTAGAAGGGCATACAGTCGGCGGGGGCTTGGAGATGGCGTTAGCGTGCGACTTGCGGTTTATGGGCGATGAAGCCGGGAAAATCGGGCTGCCGGAAGTGACGCTCGGGGTGTTGGCCGGGACGGGAGGAACGCAGCGGCTGGCACGGTTGGTCGGCTATTCGCGTGCGTTGGATATGAACATTACCGGGGAAACGATCACTCCACAAGAAGCGCTGGATATCGGGTTGGTGAACCGGGTGTTCCCGCAGGCAGAAACGAGAGAGCGGACGCGGGAGTACGCACGCAAACTTGTCAACAGCGCGACGTATGCGATTTCGAACATCAAGCTGTCGATCATGAACGGGAAAGAAATGCCGCTGAACGTGGCGATCCGCTATGAAGGCGAGCTGCAAAACTTGTTGTTCCGTTCGGAAGACGCCAAAGAAGGATTGAGTGCATTTTTGGAAAAACGTCAGCCAAATTGGGAAGGGGTTTAAACATATTTTTTATGCATATCGGCCGGTTTGGTCGATATATTTTTGTGTAAAAACAATTATTCTCGATTGAAAAAGAGTGGGAAAATGTAACATAATAAAAGAAAAATCTGAAAAAAGACAGGTGTTGTCGTAATGAAGCCAAGGGCACTTATGTTTACGCTATTTGGAGAATATATTCAACATTATGGGAATGAAGTTTGGATTGGAAGTTTGATCCAGATGATGTCCCACTTCGGCATTTCCGAGTCGTCCATTCGTGGGGCGGCGCTCAGGATGGTGCAACAAGAATTTTTTGAGGTGCGGAAAATCGGCAATAACAGCTATTACTCACTGACGCCAAAAGGGAAGCGGACAATGATGGATGGATTCACACGCGTCTATTCGTTGCGAAACTACAAATGGGATGGCCGTTGGCGCGTGTTAACGTATTCCGTTCCAGAAGAAAAACGGGAGCTGCGCAGCCAAATCCGCAAAGAATTAAGTTTGATGGGGTTTGGTCTTATTTCTCACGGGACATGGGCGAGCCCGAATCCGATTGAACCACAAGTCATGGAATGGATAAAAGATTATCATTTAGAGCCATATGTCATTTTGTTTACGGCGGACTCCATCGTGTCACACAGCAACGAACAAATCATCGAACGCGGTTGGGATTTTGCTTATATCGCCAAAGAGTATGACAAATTTATTGAAACGTACGAACGAAAGTATGAGGAGTTTCAAAAGCAAGCTTGGAACAATGAATTGACCGATCGCGAATGTTTTATTGAGCGAACAAAACTCGTACATGAATACCGGAGCTTTTTCTTTATTGACCCGGGGTTTCCACATGACTTATTGCCCGATGATTGGAGCGGGACGAGAGCTCGGGAGTTGTTTTTCAATGTCCATCAGCTGCTTGCTATTCCCGCCATTCGTTACTTTGAAACGTTGTTTGAGCCTGCTCCGGACCGTGAGTCGGTGTTCAATCGCGATAGGGCGATCAACCCGTTTATGGAGATAATTTAGAGCGCTGGTGGAAAGCGTGATTTCTTGATAGTGGTCGTTTTGGCGAACTCTAAACAATCAAGATTTATATACTAGAGAAATGTCTTTTTGTACTCTCACTTTTTTAAAGGGGGTGAAAAGCGCTATAATTAGCAGAACGCAAATTTGAAGAAAGTTTTAGGTTGTGCGCCTTTTCATATTGAAAGATTCCTATCACACAATGACCTATGAAATCACCGGTCTTTTAGCGATTGGGCTGAAAAAATCGGAGGATTCGTCTTTCGATTGGCTGTTGCATGCGGGGAGAGACAAAGAGAATCATATAGAGGGGAGAGGAAATAGAAATGCTACATAAAGAAATTGAAACAGTGGGGGATGGAATTTATCGCGTTCCGATTCCTGTTCCGTTTCCGATGAAGTATGTGTATTGTTACGTATGTCGAGAGGCGGACGGTTGGAGTTTGATCGACGTTGGATTTCGTTGGCCTGAAGCCATGCGCGCTTGGGAAGCGGCATTCCGGCAATTAGGAATCAAGCCGCGGCACATTCGCGCCATTTACATCACTCATTTTCATCCTGATCATTTTGGTCTTGCCGGTTGGATGCAGCAACAGACGGAAGCGCCGATATGGATTAGTGAACCGGATTATGCGATGGCCGAGCGGGTATGGGGGGAAGAGAGCGCCCAAGCGAGCGAAGTCGCTGCGCTGTTTCTCCGTCATGGCGTTCCAGATGAACTTGTGTCTGAAATAGAAGAGAACATGTGGAGGTTGTCGTTGCGCGTCAGCCCGTTTCCAGTGCTAACGATTTTAGATCGCCATGAAATTGTGCTTGGGCAGCGGCGTTGGACGGTCATTCCGGTTCCGGGACATAGTGACGGTCTAGTCAGTTTTTATCAGCCAGAGTCGCGCCAACTGTTAGTATCAGATCATGTTCTTGACCGCATTACCCCAAATATTAGCGTATGGCCGGGTGCTCATCCGAACCCGTTAGAGCAATATTTTTCTTCTTTGCGTAAAGTGGAGGAGCTCGATGTTGATGTTGCCCTGCCCGCCCATGGCGCAGTGATTCGTCAATTTCGCGAGCGGATCGGCGATATTTTCCGCCATCACGAACAACGATTGCAAAAGATGAAAGCGCTGACAAAAGGAGGGTGCACCGCCTATGAAGTAGCTAATCTCGTGTTCGGCCATAAGCCGCTGACAGCACATCAATGGCGGTTTGCGGTGGCAGAAACGTTAGCGCATTTGGAATATTTGCGATCCATTGGCCAAGTACAAAAAGAGGAATATCACGATGTGATCGTGTATGCGTCATAACGAATAGCCAGCTGTACAGGCAGCTAGGCTCTTTTTTTTTGGCGAGTTAAACAGCGTGGTCTCGTGTTGCATGCATTTAATTGCATGAAAAATATACGGACGGAAAACAAACATTGTGTGTTATAAGGGATGATCTAAGGAGATTGATTAAAGAAAATGAGCAAGATATTTAGATAACCTAAGGAAAATAGAGAAAAATAAAATTTTCAGATTTTTTCTATTTTTAAGTTGACAATAGAGTTTATAGTGTATTAATATTATGTACAGAATACGATAGTTTAAAAAACGTAATAAAGAGGGTGAGGAAATGGATCAAGCGGCGTTGCTCAAAGAAAAAGTCCAAAATGGATTTATCGTTGAAGGAATCGAGGATATGAATGAGGAGTATTTAACAGCATTGAAACAAACATTGACGATTGTCGGTGATACCGAACTGTTAAGCGTTCCGCCGTTATTAACCGTGTATGATCAAGCACCGACGCTCAACAGCAAAATTACGGCATTGGCCATCATGCAAGATGAAATCGGTCATGCCCACATCGCTTACCGGTTGTTGAAAGATTTAGGGGAAGATGTCGACCGGCTGCTTTACGAGAGAGAAGCGCACCGTTGGAAAAATCCGTACGCTTTTGACTTTGAGCTGTCAAACTGGATTGAACTTGGTGTCTTTAACGCGTTTTTTGACCGGGCGGGCTACACACTTCTTGGTGACGCGTTTGAACATACGTCCTACGGGCCGTGGAAGCGGGCGCTCGTGAAAGTCGACAAAGAAGAGTTGTTTCACCTCAGAAACGGCGAAATCATTATGAGAACAGCCATGCAAGATCCGAACTTGCGTGAGGAAGTACAGAAAGCCGTCGATTGGATGTTTTTAATGGCGCTTGAGTTTTTCGGGGTGGAAGATCGACTGAAAAGTCGCTCGGCGCAGCTTGAATACCGGCTAAAAGGACGGTCGAACGATGAGCTGCGGCAAAAATGGTTGTCAACGGCAGTTCCGTTCTGTGAATCGATCGGTGTCAAAGTTCCTGCCCATTATGATGAAGAACAACAAAAATACGTGCTGGATGTGCCGTTCCCGTGCAAGTTTGACCCGGTGAATAAAAAATGGCTGTTTGATCAGCCGGATACGTGGGATAACGTCATTAAACGGTTTAAACAGCGAGGCCCGAAAAATAAAGAATTCGTCGCGCGGATTCAAAAAGGGGCCAAAGAGCTTGAGCAATTACGAAAGGAAGCGGTGTGATGGGCAAACAGGACACGGAAAAATATTGGCAGGCATTGAAAGAAGTGATGGATCCGGAATTTCCGATCAGTGTTGTCGACATGGGATTGATTTACAACATCGAAAAAAGTGACGATGAATTGCATGTCACCATGACGTATACGGCGGTATCGTGCGCCTGTATGGAATGGATCGAGCAAGATATCCGCGACCGTTTGCTTAAGGAAGAAGAAATTCACGATGTGCATATTCACGTCGTCTGGGATCCGCCGTGGACGGTTGACCGGATCAGCCCGGAAGGACGCGAAAAATTAAAATATTGGGGGGTGAGCTCAGCATGACAGCGGCCCAACAACGAAAAACGTTTGATATTTTCGCCCGTGTAAAGCGGGGGGACCAACTGGCCCATATCGGCACGGTGGAAGCAGAAAATGAAGAGCTGGCGAAAGTGTATGCTTCCTTTACGTACGATGAAGAGGACTGGGCAGAAATGGTTGTTGTCGACCGCAGCGGACTCGTTTGGGTGAGAAAACCAAAATGGCTATTTGCCTAGAAGGGGGAGAGGGAGAAGTGGAACAGAGACAGCCTAGTGTACATTCGCTCATTGAGCTGCTTGAAACGATCGCTGACAATAAATACGTTCTTGGCGACCGTCTTGTAGAGGTCGGGGTCAGCGGTCCGAATTTGGAAGCGACACTGGCAGCGATCGCGATGGCTCAAGGAGAATTAGGACACGCGCGTTTGTTGTACAACTGGTGTTTTGATTTGCGTGGGGGAAAAGGAAAAAAACCAGAAATTTACGGACAATCCGGAAAAGCGATGGAAAGCGCGGTAAACGTTCATAACTGGATCACACTCATTGCTGCCTTGTATACCGTGAACACGGCGATTGATGCTGTCTTACAATCGGCGCTCCAGGCGAACCATCCGACCGTTGTTTCCAAAATTCAAAAGCTAGTCCGTGAACAGCAGGATCATATCGTTTATGCGAAAAATTGGGCGCAGCAGCTCATCCATGATCAAGGTGCCGTTCCGCACCGTTTCCGCCAAGCGTTGAATGCTGCAGCGAATGAAGCGGCCGTTTGGCTAAAAGAGGTTGAGACAAAGGAAGAGCTTCAGCAGGAAGGCTATTTGCCGAAAGGGGTCCAACTCGTTGCACGCTTGCAGCAAGAATTGAAAGCGGTTGCTGCTGAACCATTTGTTCAGTTGAAATAAGGAAGACATAACAGGAGGTGAGAAAGACAGACACAAAACGAACGGTGCGCTTGATGCTTTCGGAAAGACAAAGATGGAAATGAACTTTCAAAAACGGGTTATTGGAAAGTTGCCTGCATCACAACATCAAAAAATTGATAGGGAAGGAGAATAAGAGAATGGTAGCTGTAGAAACGAAGAAACAATATTTGACGGTCGTTAAAGAAGAGGGGATTGCGGAAATTCACTTGCATATTAACAAGTCGAACTCGTATGATTTGGAATTTTACAAGGAGTTCAACGCGGCGATTGATGACATTCGCTTCGATCCGGACATCAAAGTGGTCATTATCATGAGCGATGTGCCGAAGTTTTTCTCGGCTGGGGCGGACATTAACTTTTTACGTTCGGCCGATCCGCGGTTCAAAACGCAATTTTGCCTGTTCTGCAACGAGACGCTCGATAAAATCGCCCGCTCGCCGCAAGTGTACATCGCCTGCTTAGAAGGGCATACAGTCGGCGGGGGCTTGGAGATGGCGTTAGCGTGCGACTTGCGGTTTATGGGCGATGAGGCCGGGAAAATCGGGCTGCCGGAAGTGACGCTCGGGGTGTTGGCCGGGACGGGAGGAACGCAGCGGCTGGCGCGGTTGGTCGGCTATTCGCGTGCGTTGGATATGAACATTACCGGGGAAACGATCACTCCGCAAGAAGCGCTGGATATCGGGTTGGTGAACCGGGTGTTCCCGCAGGCAGAAACGAGAGAGCGGACGCGGGAGTACGCGCGCAAACTTGTCAACAGCGCGACGTATGCGATTTCGAACATCAAGCTGTCGATCATGAACGGGAAAGAAATGCCGCTGAACGTGGCGATCCGCTATGAAGGCGAGCTGCAAAACTTGTTGTTCCGTTCGGAAGACGCCAAAGAAGGATTGAGTGCATTTTTGGAAAAACGCCAACCGAATTGGAAAGGAGTTTAAGCGACACTGTTATGAAGCCCTTGAAATGGGAAGCCGGTTCATCCATTTCCAAGGGCTTCCTCATGCATATTTATCAAGCAGTCCAATTTTTATAGAAATGGGATGGTGAGCGATGGAATTGCGCGGGTTCGGAAGGCTGTACAACGCGGCAGGGCTGTTCATTGATCATCATGTTCACAGCGGATTAGGAGATAAAACGGCGATTTATTACCGCGACGAGCAAATTTCGTACCGAACTTTGCAAGAAAAAGTGAACCAGGCCGGCAACATGCTGCGGGAGCTTGGCTATAAGCTTGAAGACCGGCTGATTATGGTTTGTCATGATACGCCGGAGTTTATTTACACGTTTTTCGGCGCCATTAAAATTGGGGCGGTGCCGATCCCGGTCAATACGATGATGCAGTCGTCGGATTATGAATACTTTTTAAACAACAGCCGGGCGAAAGGGTTGGTCATTCACGAAGACTTATGGGAACAACTCGAGCCGGCTCGAGAGCGGTTTGCTTTTTTGGAGCATGTGATTGTCATTTATGAAAGCGCCAACAAAGTGTTGGAAGGAACACTCTCGTACCATCAATTGATTCAACGTGCCGCTAAAGAGCTTACCGCAGCTCCGACGAATAAGGATGACGCCGCGTTTTGGCTGTTCAGTTCAGGAAGCACCGGAGAGCCAAAAGGGGTCATTCATTTGCAGCACGATATGGAGTATGCATTAAACACATACGCCAAACAAGTGCTGGAAATGAACGAACATGACCGTTGCCTTTCTGCATCCAAGCTGTATTTTGCCTATGGTCTTGGCGGGGGGATGTATTTTCCGCTCGGCAGTGGCGCCTCGACCGTACTCATCAAAGAACGTCCGTTGCCGGAAACAATGTTTCAGGCCATTGAAACGTACAAGCCCACGATCTTTTTCGGCGTGCCGACGTTGTATGGCGCCATGATTGATTATGTGGAAAAAACAGGTCGGCAATTTGATGTTCGTTCATTGCGCGTTTGTGTGTCTGCCGGTGAAGCATTACCTCCTTCTTTTTATTATAAATGGAAAAAGTTATTTGGCGTTGACATTTTAGACGGCATCGGTTCGACCGAAGCGTTGCACATTTTTATTTCCAACCGCATTGGTGATGTCAAACCAGGCAGTTCCGGAAAAGCGGTGCCAGGTTACGACGTGAAAATCATCGATGGACAAGGAAATGAGCTGCCGCCGAATGAGGTCGGAGACTTAATTATTCGCGGCGACTCGGTCGCTCATGGATATTGGAATCTTCATGAACAAAACAAACAAAAATTCGTCGGTGAATGGCTGTATATTGGGGATAAGTATTACCGTGATGAAGAAGGGTATTACTGGTATTGCGGACGTTCCGATGATATGTTGAAAGTCGGAGGCATTTGGGTTTCCCCGATTGAAATTGAAAACTGCCTGCTGCAGCATGAAGATGTGTTGGAAGTCGCGGTCGTCGGGGTAGACAATGAAAAAGGATTGACCGTTCCGAAGGCGTTTGTCGTTCTGAAAGACGGAGTAACACCATCCGCAAAGAAGGAAGAAGAACTGAAACAGTTTACGAAACAACAGCTAGCCCACTATAAATACCCGCGCATCATCGAATTTATTGACGAACTCCCGAAAACAGCTACAGGAAAAATCCAGCGTTTTAAATTGCGGCAATTGTTGAAGCAACAGAGCATCAATCAATAAGGTGAGAGGAACGATTGACCATGAAACGGAACGAATTTCAGGTTCGTGTGAATTTTGGTGACACGGATGCAGCCGGCATCGTTTATTATCCGAATTACTTTAAATGGTTTGATATTGCCGGTCATCAATTTTTCCGCAGCATCGGGCTGCCGCCGGCGAAATTGATGAAAGAACAAAACATCATTCTTCCACTGCTCGATGTCGGCTGTACGTTTGAACGTCCACTATATTACGATGACATTATTACGATTAAAACGACGGTGGAAGAAGTGAGTCGCAAAACGATTAAGCTGCGCCATGAGGTATTCCGCGAAGAAGTAAGAACCGGCCACGGTTTTGAACTAAGAGGCTGGGTGAAAGAGGAAAACGGGCGCATGTTTGCGGTTCCCATTCCGGATGACGTCCGGCAACTGCTTGAAGAAGACGGCATAGGGGAGTGCGCCTACATTAACCCGTTGCTCAATGCCTAATGGGTGCTGAAAGCCAAGTTCGCATCGTTGCGTCTTGGCTTATCGTTGCGATAAGCTGCGAAAGGGGGAGGTTCTTTGATTCGAACAGCGAAGCGAACCGAACTGATTGAAGTGGCACAAGGGCGCCGCCCGGCCGATATCGTCATCAAAGGCGGAACGGTTGTCAACGTCTATTCGGGTGAATTTTTGCGCCAAAACGTCGCTATTTATCATGATGCGATCGCCTATGTTGGGGAAAAAGAAGTCGCGGTCGATGAGCATACGATTGTGATTGATGCAGAAGGGATGTATGTGTCTCCCGGGTTTATTGAGCCGCATGCCCATCCGTGGGTGCTTTACAATCCCGTCAGCATGACCGCCAAAGTACTACCTCTTGGTACGACAACTACCGTAAATGACAACTTGTTTTTTTACTTGCATTTTGGCGTCGATGGATTTCGACAGCTGATCGAGGATTTGCAGGTTCTGCCCGGTCATTTCTTTTGGCTTGTCCGCCTCGTGTCGCAAGCAGATTTCCCTGGCGAGCGCGACTGGTTTGATCCACGACACATCCAAGAACTGCTGGCAATGGACGAAGTCGTTGGGACGGCCGAAGTGACAAGATGGCCGCTGTTGTATCAAGGTGACCCATTTTTACTCGAAACGATTGAAGCGGCGAAACGCGCCGGAAAGGTCGTTGATGGCCATACAGCCGGCTGTTCGTATGAAAAACTAAACAGCATTGCCGCCAGCGGCGTCAGCGCCTGTCATGAAGCCATCACGGCTGAAGAAGCGCTCCATCGGCTCCGACTCGGCATGTGGACGACGCTTCGCCATAGCTCGCTCCGCCCGGATTTTCCGGAAATTATCCGCTTAATTACCGAGAAAAAAGTGAGCACGCAACGGATTACGATGACTACAGATGGACCGCACCCAGGATTTATTGAGCGGGAAGGGTTTGTCGATGGATTGGTACGGAAGGCTGTGGAACTTGGCGTTCCGCCGATGACAGCCTTGCAAATGGCGACGATCAATGCGGCGACGTATTTGCAGCTAGACGATGAAATCGGCGGCATCGCCCCGGGAAAACTGGCGGACATTCTTCTGCTTCCGGATCTTGTTACTTTCCAACCGTCGCTTGTGATCGCCAAAGGCCGTATCGTCGCCCGTGATGGCAAGCTGCTTGCGCCGTTGCCTGAAATCGATTGGAAGCGATACGTATCGAAAAAACCGTTTTTATTTGCAAAAGAACGGCTTGATGACGAGCGTTTATATCGTTATCCGCACTCGGAATCCGATCAGCCGGTGCCGGTTATGTATTTTAAAAGCAATGTCATTACCGAACGGAAAGATGTAGCTCTTCCGTCTGTTGATGGCTATGCAGATCTGTCCCACCATCCGGGGCTGTTGTATGCTGCGCTCATCGACCGCAACGGGCAATGGGTCGCTAAAGCTATTTTGGAGCGGTTTGCCCTCGATATTGATGGCATGGCGTCGACCTACAATACAACTACCGAGCTTCTCGTTATCGGTAAACAACCGGAAGCGATGGCCGCAGCAGCGAAACGGGTGCTCGAAATGGGCGGTGGAATTGTTGTTATCGATGGTGGCCGGCCGGTGGTGGAGATTCCGTTGCCGTTTACCGGCATGATGACAACCGATGATTCGTTTGACACGGCCGTCCGTTTCCATGATGAGCTGCTGTCCGCTCTTCAAGAACGTGGGTTTCCGTTCCATGATATTTTGTATACGTTGTTGTTTTTGACATGCGACTTTTTGCCGGGTCTTCGGTTAATTCCATACGGGTTGTACGACGTCAAACGAAATGAGATTTTGCTGCCGGCTGAAAAGATCGGGGAAAAAGTAGTGAAGTAAGCAACGTCACGTGCGGCCACCACCTCATTGTCGGCTATCGGTTTCATGGGAAAATGGGGCATTTCAATTAGGCGATGACGATGTATAATTAAAAGATGTAAGTGAATGATCATCGCTCATGATTAGATTTGGAGATGAAACCAATGTGGCAATCGATCAACCGCCGTCTTGAGAAAGCGTTGCCGTTTCTTACGCCGGCGAGCGTGGTGGCCGGCATTTGGTTATCGGATGAATTGAGCAGCCATGCCGTGCTTGTGCCGTGGCTGTTTGCGTTTATGACGTTTAGCGGCAGTTTGCGCTTGCGTTTGGCTGAGTTGAAAGAAGTGCTCATCCATCCTGGCCCGATCGTTGCGGCGCTGTGCCTTCTTCACTTCGTCATCCCGCTTTGGGCGTTTGGGCTGGGCCATCTGTTTTTTGGCGGCGACCGGTTAACAGTGATTGGGTTTGTGTTGGCTGCAGCTATTCCAACTGGGGTAACAAGCTTTATTTGGGTATCGCTCGGCCGCGGGAATTTGGCGCTCGCCCTTTCCATCATTTTAATCGATACGTTTTTATCACCCCTCGCTGTGCCGCTGACGTTGTTGTTGCTCGCAGGGAGCGCGGTGGAGATGGATGTTGGACAGATGATGCTCGGCCTGGTTTTCATGATCATTTTGCCCTCTCTAAGCGGCATGCTCGTAGGGGAGCGGCTGTCCGTCCGAGCGAACGAGCGGCTCGCAGCCGTGTTGTCTCCGTTTTCCAAACTGGCGCTTGCGCTTGTCGTCATGATGAACAGCGCGGTCGTTGCCCCGTATTTTGGCCGTGTTGACGTCCGGCTGTTTTTTATGGCATTTCTCGTCTTGGTGATTGCAAGCTCTGGTTATTTTCTTTCTTGGATGGCGGCTCGTTGGCTGAAATTTGCCCCACCGGATATTATTACGTTGACGTTTACCGGGGGGATGCGCAACATTAGCGCCGGTGCCGTGCTTGCTATGACCTATTTTCCGCCACCGGTAAGCGTACCGGTCGTGCTCGGCATGCTGTTCCAGCAAGTGCTCGCGTCCCTATACCACCGCTTATTGAATAAAACATACCATTCACCTATGAAAAGCAAAGCGCCATACGTCGGAAGCGTCCGGTAGGCGGAAAGGACAGGTGGTACGCCAGTCATCGACAGTGCCTAGCGGGAGCGAAGGGAGAAAAAAGCGCCCGTCCTAGTGGATCGGGCGAGTGCGGAGGAAATGCACTTGGAGCGTTGTTGATGTCATGACGCGTGCGGCCAAGGGCAGGAGGCGGCTCGGCTTAACGATTTCGTACAGATTCTTGTTTCGGCGAACGGATGAGGTGGTGGCGAAGAGGGAGATCAAGCTCAACGATCCCTTCAACGACTAAACGGGCGATTTCTTTCGCCCCCCGTTCATGAAAGTGGGTATTGTCTTTGATGCCTTTCGGGTAATTGGGGTGTTCGCCTGGTTTAAGCCATAAAAACCACCGCTTCGTCCGTTCCGGCCCAAGCTGTTCAAACCGCTGTTTGCTTTTTGCCGTCAAATCAATGACCGGAACGTGTTCATTTTTTCCGAGTGCTTTCATGGCAGCAGGGTAAAGTCCGTGGGAATCGAGAGCTCGCCCATCAGCAGAAAAGCGCCGCCGCTCGACGGGAGTAATGAGAACAGGAATCGCCCCTTTGGCGCGGGCGCCGTCAATATACCGTTTTAAGTACGCTTGATAAGAGGTGAACGGTTCGGTATAACGAGCTGGATCGTTCATTTTTTCGTCATTATGGCCAAACTGAATAAACAAATAATCACCTTTTTTGATGTCACGCAAAATGTGGTCGAGCCATCCTTCCTCGGCAAAACTTTTCGCGCTTCGCCCGGAAGCGGCCATGTTTTTGACGATCACGCGATCGTCAAACCAGTCGTCAAGCATCTCCCCCCATCCAGCTCGCGGAGCGCGGGAGCGGGGGGCGGCGGCGACAGTGGAGTCGCCGGCCAAATAGATGACGATGACCGTTTCCCTTCTTGTTTTGGCTGCGTCTCCGACGATTGTTGTCCTCACCATTAGAACGACACCAATGGCGATGATGACGGAGCACAAAAAAGCCGCTTGTTTTCCTTTCAATCAAGTTCCTCCTACTCGACAACAGTCTGCTTGCTGTTCACCGGCGGTTCGTTTCGTTGTTATCGTGGCTTGCGATCCGCTTGTTTATGCGCAGCTGTGCTAGTCAATCCGATGAAATCGTTGATAAAAATTCCAGATGATCGTGAGAAACAAGCCGTACCCGGCGAAAGAATATAAATGACTCCACGCAGCAGAGTGAACGAACAAACCGTACGCTTCCGCTTTCGTTTCGAATGCTGTCATCAGCGCGGCCGACGCAATGATCAATCCAAGGTGGCCGAGACGGCTAAGCCGCTCCATCAGCCAAAGAAACAAGACGGTGCATAGCGGAAGAACGACCATCGTAAAGAAAATATCGATGGAGAAGACGGATGGGAACGGGCGCTTCGGAAAGGCGTACAACCCTTTTCCGGTCAAATACAAATCCAGGTATGTTCCCACCCAAGAGGCAAGCAGCGCCGAGGCGATATAGGCGCGGCGCCTAGCGCGCATGAAAGAAGGCATTTTTGGCGATGATTGCCAGTTCGATTTTTTCAAGTGTTTCACAATACGCATGAACGATCTCCCCATTGATCGGTTGTTCCGTTTTAATGAGATAGCGGACAACGTGCGGGTCTGTAAACCAGTCGCCCGGCTCGGCCACCTCGTGGGCGACGTTTTTCCACGCATGACGAAGCTGCGGGCTGTACAGGCGCGGGGCGCCGGGAACGATTTGGCAGTCGCGGATGCGGCGGCGGTACGGTTCCCTTGGAAACGATTCGCATACATCATTAAATAAATGCGGCCAATAATCTTTGCGTGAGCCGGTGTGTGGTCGGTTGACAGCCCAGCACACCGTATTTTTTAGCGTTTCTTCATTATCAAACAAAATCGAGTATAGCCGTTTACCGAGCAAAATGCGTTCATGGAGCGATTCAAACTGATGGAGCGTTTCGCCGATCAGGGCGGTGCCGCCTTGGCCGTCGTCATACGGGAACAAGATGTGACTGAAATGGAGCAGCTCTTGCAGTTTAAACTTGAGTGTCTGAAAGACTGTTTGCTGAAATACAGGATGTTGAATGACTCGTTGTTCCAAATAGCTTTGTTCGTTAATCACCAGGGCGATTGCCAGCACGTATGGATCGCCGCGCTGCCAAAAATGGTTCCATATCGTTTCCATGAACGTTGAAACGCCAATATACGGCAATAAATAGAAGAGCGGCCGGTCTTGCTTTTGGCTCTCTTCGTATAACAAAAATTGTGGATAAATATCTTGGAAAATAAGCCAGTTGCCGCGCTCCAAAAAGGAAAAAAATGATCGCTGCTCGTCTTCAGAAAGCAGCCGCATGAGCAGCTCCCCTTTTAAGTCAGTCATATTCCAACCACCGTTGCGCGACACCATATGTCCTAAAAACGCCCAATGAATTTCGCGATGGCGCAAGTAAAAATCAAGATACGCCGCCGTCCGGGTCACATTGTTTTCGTTGTGTTCTGCGGTCACCGCCCGAATGCGGCTGATTAACTGCCGTTCTTTGGCAGTTAAGTCGCGTTCGGATACAGTCTCTTGTCCTTTCTTTCGTTTTTTCTTTAATTCCTGATAGACGTCAACAAGGGAAAGGGGAAGGGATGACGTTTTCGGTCTCAGGCAGCGCATAGCGATCCCCCTTTCAGTGCATCGACGGCCCGCCAGACGAATAAATATGGAAGGAAACGGAGTTTCGTGAAAAAGGAAGGCGATGCACGGTGGCCGGTGAACGAAGTGCGTTGATTACCGCGCTCAAACGGTCGCAAGCGGCTGACGGATCGTGGCGATTTCCGTTTGAAACAGGCATTTCGACAGACGCTTATATGATCATTTTATTGCGGACGCTTGACATAAATGATGAACCGTTGATTCAGGCGCTCGTCGAGCGGATTGAGAGCCGGCAGGAGGCAAATGGGGCATGGAAGCTGTTTGCGGATGAAGGTGACGGCAACGTAACCGCCACAGTGGAAGCGTACTATGCGCTGCTTTACTCCGGCTATCGCCAGCCAACCGATCGGCATATGCAAAAAGCGAAAAGGCGAATTTTAGACATGGGTGGCCTCGACCGCGTCCACTTGTTTACAAAGGTTATGCTCGCGTTGACCGGGCAGTACCCGTGGCCAGGCCGTTTCCCGCTGCCGCTGGAATTTTTCTTGCTTCCGCCGTCATTTCCACTCAATATGTATGATCTATCTGTCTACGGAAGAGCGAATATGATCCCGCTTTTGATCGCGGCCGACAGCCGCTACAGCCGGAAAACGGACAAAAGTCCGGATCTTTCTGATTTGTTTGCCTCCCGCGGTGATTGGGGGATGCCGGAAAGTCGATCGCTGCTAACGTACGTCAAGCGGTCGCTCATCGGGCTTCCAGCCCAGCTTCATCAAGCTGCCAAACAGCGTGCGGTTCGTTATCTGTTCGAGCATATCGAACCGGACGGAACGCTGTATAGCTATTTCAGTTCAACTTTTTTATTCATTTTTGCGCTGCTTGCGCTCGGCTATCGGAACGACGATCCGCGCATTAGGCAGGCTGTCCGCGGGTTGCGCTCATTGCGTACAACGATCGATGGACATGTGCATCTGCAATATACGACTGCTTCGGTTTGGAATACGGCGTTAGCGAGCTATACGTTGCAAGAAGCAGGCGTGCCGATGACCGACCGGGCGATCGAAAAGGCGAACCGTTATTTGTTGTCACGCCAGAACGTCCGCTACGGCGACTGGGCGGTGCATAACCCGTACAGCACACCAGGCGGCTGGGGGTTTTCCGATGTCAATACAATGAATCCAGATGTCGACGATACGACCGCCGCATTGCGTGCCATCCGTCAGGCGGCAGCGAAAGAGACGGCGTTTCGCCATGCGTGGGACCGAGCTAACCAATGGCTGTTTTCAATGCAAAATGATGACGGGGGCTTTGCGGCGTTTGAAAAAAACGTGAGCTCCCGCTTTTGGCGCTATTTGCCGATCGAAGGGGCGGAGTTTTTGCTGATGGATCCGTCAACAGCCGACCTAACCGGGCGGACGCTCGAATATTTCGGGACATTTGCTGGCTTAACGAAAGACCAGCGCGCCGTCTCTCGCGCTGTCGACTGGCTGCTGAGCCATCAAGAAAGAAACGGCTCGTGGTACGGCCGCTGGGGAATTTGCTATATATATGGAACATGGGCGGCCATCACCGGGCTTACAGCCGTTGGCGTCCCGGCTCACCATCCCGCCCTGCAAAAAGCTGTCCGCTGGTTGTTAAGCATCCAAAACGATGACGGCGGCTGGGGAGAATCGTGCAAAAGCGACGGAGCGAAAACGTACGTGCCGCTTGGCGACAGCACGCCAGTTCATACCGCTTGGGCGCTTGATGCCTTAGTCGCCGCTGCCGAGCGTCCAACCCTGGAAATGAAAGCCGGCTTTCGCGCCTTATTTCGTTTGCTTCATCATCCGGACTGGACGGCTTCCTATCCGGTCGGGCAAGGAATGGCCGGCGCCTTTTACATCCACTACCATAGCTATCGTTACATTTTCCCGCTGTTAGCGCTGGCTCATTACGAGCAAAAGTTCGGGCCGCTTGACGATTAACCGTGCACCTGCCGTTTGTCTTTTTGGCTACATTAACAAAAAAGCAACAGAGGCAAACGACGGCATGGCGAAAATCAAGCGGCACTTGATTACCGGTACCTACGCTGAACAAAGTACCTCCTTTTCCATGCAGCGGTTCAAATGTTCCCGATCGAGTTCACGATCTGGCGAAGCGAGCTTGAGCAGCTGGAAGAATACCGACGGCGCCATGGAACTGAACAGGAAGGGCAGGTCGTTGTGCTTGTACGGTCAAGTGCCGGTCTGGCTGTCAGCTGACGAAATGGGACAATGTCTTATCGATTTGGAAGTCATCCGTTCCCCATGGCTGCGTCATCAAATCGAAACATAAACAGCTGCCTGAAGGAAACGAGAGGTTCAATCACCGGGATCGCTAGCTATTTCCCACGATGTGCTCCTGTTGCTTAGGATACTGTGAGAGGGGGAGAGGGCTTTTTTAACTGGGGAAAGGATGATTCCACCCGCCCGAGATGACGCGCCCCGTTTCACGTGTGAAACGTCTCTGTTCTATGCCAGCCGCAGCCGTCTGATGGTATAATAGAGGCAAAACTGATGGAAATAGACTGAGAACCGTCCGGGAATCCAAACGAGCGGTATACGTATTAAGAGAATGTCAACTGGGATGATGGAGTGCTCTTGTCGCGTGGTACCGATTTCTTTGTTTATCCATCAGCCCATCGCAGGTGAATAGGATGTCACCTTGCGATCGCTGATTTGCCGGTTTCGCAGATCGGCATATTTCAACATATAGAGAGCGAGGGAGAAAGGTGCGGTTACCGGAAACGGAAGTGCAAGCGCTGCTCGCGAAAGTCGATGGCTGGAAGCTCACTGACGAGCGGTGGATCGTGAAAAAATACCGTTTTCAAGACTATTTGCAAGGAATCGAGTTCGTCCGTCAAATCGCTTTGATTTCCGAAAACGCGAACCACCATCCGTTCATTTCGATCGACTACAAGCTCATCACAGTAAAACTGTCATCATGGCGGGCGAAAGGGTTGACGAAGCTTGATTTTGACTTGGCCCAACAATACGATGACGTGTATAAACAAATAAAGCAGGGGGATGGGGAATGATGGAAAATCGCACAGCCCTCATCACTGGGGCAGCGCGGGGAATTGGTTATGAAGTGGCGAAAGCGTTGGCAACAAACGGCGCAAAAGTGGTGCTTGCCGACTTGAGGCAGGACGAGGTAGGACAGGCTGCTGAATCGTTGCGGCAACTAGGTTGCGAAGCCGTTGGTGTCAAATGTGATGTGACGGTGGAAGAAGAGGTGAAGCAAGCCATCCATGAAGCGGTCAAACGATGGGGACATCTCGATATTGTCGTGAACAATGCTGGTTTGCAATATGTCGCCAATATCGAAGACTTTCCGACCGAGAAGTTTGAGCAGTTGATCCGCGTCATGCTCATCGGCCCGTTTTTGGCGATCAAGCACGCGTTTCCGCTCATGAAGGAGCAGCGCTACGGCCGCATCATCAACATGGCGTCGATCAACGGATTGATCGGGTTTGCTGGAAAAGCAGCTTACAACAGCGCAAAACATGGAGTGATCGGCTTAACGAAAGTGGCGGCGCTAGAAGGGGCACCGTACGGCATTACGGTGAACGCACTTTGTCCGGGCTATGTCGATACGGAACTCGTCCGTAACCAACTTACCGATTTGGCGGCGACAAGAAAGGTGCCGCTTGAGAAAGTGCTTGAGGAAGTGATTTATCCGCTTGTGCCGCAGCGGCGGCTCTTGTCCGTTGAAGAAGTCGCCCATTACGTTCTCTTTTTGGCGGGCGAACAAGCGAAAGGCGTCACTGGACAGGCCGTCGTGATTGATGGTGGATATACGGCGCAATGAAGCGGAACAAAATGTACAATGGCGAAGCTGTTTGATCATAGCAAGAAAAGGTGTCCCGTTGTTGTTTCGGGACACCTTTCTTCGATTTGGCTGTTCAGCTGAGAGCAAACTCAAAACTAGCGGCAAGGTTCACTTCTTTCCCGACGAGGAATCCGCCGGTTTCGAGCGCGACGTTCCATACTAATCCGTAATCTTCGCGATTGATTTTTCCTTCGACGTCAAAACCGGCAGTGATGCCACCAGTGAGCGGGTTTTTCACTTGACCGTTGTATTCGACTTTGAACGTTTCCGTTCTCGTCACGCCGCGAATCGTCAGCTGTCCGGTCACTTCATATTCCGTGTCGGACAGTTTGCGCACCGAATCGCTGACGAAGGTGATCGTCGGATGGTTCTCGACATCGAAAAAGTCAGCCGAACGGAGATGATTGTCACGGTCGGCATTTTTTGTATCAATCGAAGCAGCGTCGACCGTTACCTTTACTTTCAGTGACTCGAGCTCGTTGATATCTCCTTGCACATCGATGTCAAAGTTGGTGAATTCCCCTTTTGCTTTGGAAATCATCATATGTCGGACTTGGAAAGTGACCGAGCTGTGCGCTTTGTCAAGTTGAAATGTCGTCATCGTTCTCCCCCTCTTGTTATCGTTATCATCACATCATTATCATAGCAAATATATATCTCGAATTCAAACATTTTTTGTTCGAGTATTTATTTTTCTAAATAGTTGGCGACCTTATACGGTGCTTTTTATGTTTGCGAGAAATAAGAAAAAGCCGGCACGTGGAGAACAAGAGTTATCCATGATAAGATGAGAATAAAAATGGCTAGCGGGAAAGGAGAAAACGATGAACGAAATCAGTATTTTAGCGAAAATTGAGCAGCAATTGGAACGGTTTTCGCCGGCGGAAAAAAAGGTTGCCCTCTATGTCCTCGACTATGCTGAGCTCGTGCCGAATATGACGACAAAAGAATTGGCGCAGGCGGCTGATACAAGCGAGGCGAGCGTCACCCGCTTTTGCAAGGCGGTCGGTATCGGCAGTTTTCCAGGACTGAAGTTGGCACTTGTCCGCGAGTTGACGATGGCGGATATGAACATTAATGATTTTTCCATCATTGACAAACCGAATGCGCCGTATGAGCTGTTTATGAAAGTGACCTATGTGAATAAGGCGGCCATTGAGGCGACAACGACAACACTCGATAAGCGCGAGTTGGAAAAAGCTGCTGAGGCGATGATGAAAGCCGAGAGGGTGGTGTTTTATGGAGTCGGCGGTTCTGCAGCTGCAGCGGTGGACGCTAGTTATAAGTTTACGAAGCTTGGCTACATGGCGGCAACGTCGCCTGATTTTCATACGATGCTGCCACTGGTGGCCCATTTGAAAGAAGGAGATGTGTTCGTGGCCATATCGACGTCAGGGCGGACGAAAGATGTATTGGAGATCGCCCGGTTTGCAAAAAAGCAGCAGGCGACGGTCATTGCCATTACAAAGCTTGATCCGGCCTCGCCGTTATATAAGGAAGCGGATATTCGGCTTGCACTGCCGGATGTCGAGCAAGACCATCGCATCGGCAGTATGGCATCGAGAATGGTGCAGCTCAACGTGATCGATGCGCTCTATTTAATCATGTTCCATCGTGTGGGGAGCCGAGTCATTGAACGATTTCACCAGACAAGAGAAGAAGTGGTGCGGTTGCGAAGGTAAAGCGGGCTTGAGGCGAGCCCGCTTTTTTTGTAGGAATGTTTCAAATGAAAAAAGAATAGATTGATATTTTATTTCATAAATTTATAATATAATTATGAAACATAATTTCGTTAAAGAGGTGACCAGATTGCTTGAGCATCTTGCGACAGAACAACGAAACGAAAAGACGAAACATTTGGATGGAATGACGACAAGAGAAATTTTACGCGTCATGAACGAGGAAGACCGAGCCGCGGTCATCGCAGTATCCAAGCAGCTTGATTGTATTGAAAAAATCGTTCATCTTGTCATCGCCGCATTTCGGCGTGGGGGGCGATTGATTTATGTTGGGGCGGGTACGAGCGGCCGGCTCGGATTGCTTGATGCGGTAGAATGTCCGCCAACGTTTGGAACCGAACCGTCCATGGTGCAGGCGATTCTTGCCGGAGGGTTGAAAGCGATTTCGGAGGCCGTGGAAGGAGCCGAAGATGATGAAGAGGCCGCTGTTCGTGATCTGCAGGCAGTGGGCTTGACGGAAAACGATGTCGTTATTGGCATTGCAGCGAGCGGCCGAACGCCATATGTAGTCAGCGCACTTCGCTATGCCAAACAAATCGGTGCGGCGACAGGAAGCATCGCCTGCAATAAAGGAGCCGTCATTAGCCAGTATGCCGATGCGGCGGTGGAAATTGAAACAGGACCGGAAGTGTTGGCTGGTTCAACGAGGTTAAAAGCTGGGACAGCCCAAAAAATGGTACTCAACATGATTTCTACTGCATCGATGGTCGGTATTGGCAAAGTGTATGGAAACTGGATGGTCGATGTACAGGCGACAAACGAAAAGTTAAAAAAGCGGGCAAAGCGCATTTTAATAGAGGCGACAGGAGTCAGCGCCGAAGAAGCGTCCCGCTATTATGAACAAGCAAAAGGGGAGGTGAAAACAGCGATCGTTATGATTTTGCGCCAATGCGGTTATGAAGAAGCAAAAGAACGACTGCAGCAAGCCGAAGGGTTTGTACGTAAAGCGCTTGAATAACGAATAAGGGGGGAGAGAAATATCATGACTCGAGAACAACAAATAGCAGCATCGATACTTCAGTATGTTGGGGGGAAAGAAAACATCACCCGCGTTGCCCATTGCATGACGCGGGTGCGTGTATCGTTGCGCGATCCGGGCAAAGCGAACATTGACTCCTTAAAACAGATCGAAGGGGTCATGGGAGTCATTGAGGATGAGACGTTGCAAATCGTCGTGGGCCCGGGCGTTGTCAATAAAGTAGCGGCTGCGTTATGCGAGCTTACCGGTTTAGAACTTGGAGAAGTGATTGAAGATGGAATTGAGGACATCGCGGAGCGGACAAAAGCGGAAGTCAAAGCGCGTCAGCAAACGCCGCTAAAGCGATTGCTTCGCAAAATCGGCAGCATCTTCATCCCGCTTATTCCTGGGCTGGTTGCATCGGGGATTATTAACGGAATTGCCAACTTTGCGAAAAACGCCGGCGTTGATCCGCAGACGACGTGGCTGCAACTGTTGCTTTTGATAGGCGGCGGAATTTTTGCTTCGCTTGGCGTGTTAGTGGGATATAATACAGCGAAAGAGTTTGGCGGCACTCCTGTATTAGGGGCGATTGCTGGTATTCTCGTATTCAACCCAGCGATGGGCGATATAAAATTATTTGGGGAAGCGCTTACGCCTGGAAGGGGAGGACTGTTTGCGGTCTTGCTTGCCGCCTGGCTCATGGCGGTAGTCGAAAAACGGGTGCGTTCGTTTGTGCCAAATGCGGTCGATATTATCGTCACACCGCTCATTACCGTATTAATCGTCTGTTTATTTACCTTGATCGCTGTACAGCCGCTTGCCGGTTGGTTGTCGTTAGCGATTACCAGCGGGCTGAAAGCAGTGCTCGATATCGGTGGAGTAGTCGCTGGCGCCGTGTTGGCCGGAACGTTTTTGCCGCTTGTGATGGTCGGACTGCATCACGGATTAACCCCTATTCACATGGAATTGATTCAAAAATTGGGCTCGACACCGCTACTGCCGGTATTGGCGATGGCTGGAGCCGGTCAAGTTGGAGCGGCGATTGCCGTATACGTCAAAACAAAAAATAAACGGCTTCGTAACATTATCAAAGGGGCGTTGCCAGTTGGATTTTTAGGCATTGGGGAGCCGCTATTGTACGGGGTAACATTACCGCTTGGGTGGCCGTTTGTTACCGCGTGCCTTGGGGCGGCGGTCGGTGGTGCATTTCAAGCAGTGATGAAAACGGCGGCGCTTGGCATCGGCGTATCCGGGCTGTCACTGATTCCGCTCATTGCTGATACAAAGTATGTGATTTATTTCATCGGACTCGTCATTTCATACACGTTTGGCTTCCTATTTACGTATTGGTTCGGGTTTAAAGAAGAAATGGCGGCACATATTTAATGGGGGATGGCGATGCTTTCCTTTTCTTTCTACCTTTTTCAGCCGCTCGAGCAAATCGAAGAAACATTTCAGCTTGCAGCGCGGCTTGGGGCGAAACAGTTGTTCACTTCGTTGCATGTTTCAAAAGGCCAAGAGCTTGAGGAGCAAAGAAAGCTTGATCGCATTGGCCAGTTCGCTTCCTGCTATGGAATCGGTGTCGTGGCCGATGTCACCCCCACTGTCCTGTCACGTCTGTCAGCTGATGCCGACATTGCGGCGGTGCTCAGGCGTTGGGGAATCGTCGGGCTGCGGCTGGATGACGGTTTTTCTATGAAAGAAGCCGCTTCGTTATCCAAGCAAGTGAAAGTCGTGCTGAACGCCAGCACGATGACAGAGTGGGAATGTAAAGAGCTTGCTTCTTATCAAGCAGACAAATCCAATGTGGAAGCGTGGCATAATTTTTATCCTCGTCCGGAAACAGGGCTGGGAGGAGAGACGGTGTTGGCGCAAAATCAACGGTTGCGCCGGTATGGCATTGAGGAGATTGGCGCGTTTATTCCCGGTGATGCCAAAAAGCGCGGACCGCTTTATGAAGGGTTGCCAACGTTAGAAGCTCACCGGGAAGCTGATCCCGTCTACGCCTATATCGAGCTTGTGGAAACCTATGGGATAAAGAAGGTGTTTATCGGCGACCTCGCCGTATCGGATGGGGTGCTTAGGCGCATGGATTGGGTGCGGTCCGGCGTTATCCCCATCCGCTACCGGCCGATCGTACGAGTGGAGTGGTTGTCTGTTGTCGAGACGGTGCATACAAATCGGCGCGATGCTGCCCGCGATGTGATCCGCTCCGCTGAATCGCGCCGCTCCCTTGTTTGGCCGAAAGAAGCGCTGCAGTCTATCCCCGCCGCGCCTCGCCGAACAGGCAGCATCACGATTGACAATGAACGGTATGGCCGTTACGCCGGCGAACTGCAAATTACTTTGGTCGATCTCCCGGCTGACGATAGAGTCAATGTCATCGGTCAGGTGATCGAGGAAGATATGCCGTTGCTTCGATACATTCACGGCGGCCGACGGTTTTGTCTCATTCGTTGCTAGTAGGAGACACCGTCGGCCGCTGGCACGGTGAGAGAAAACGATGATACCACTGTTGAAGACGGTGTCATCATCAGTTAGACGCGTTTCCGTTCGAGAAAAAAGTCATGAAAAACCTCCGTACATTCATGAGGCATTCTGTCTCTCTATATATTCATTGGAGCTTTTTCATGTACTGACGGATATCCGCAAAATCGAACGACCTTGACGCGAAGTGCTCACATGTCAGGTTACTATCATCGGTGAGGCCGAGGGAAGAGAGGGGGAAACGTCTGCAAGATGAGCCCACGGGATGTGCTGTTCCATTCATTGTGCTTCTTTGCTCGTTTCCGTAGGCGGCCGGAGGATGCAGCGTCAGTTTCCCTTTCATTGATCATTTTGAATAGTCAGGCAAATTCCTTTGCAAAGAAACAGCTGAGGATTATAATGAGAGAGTAATCTGTTTGGCATTGATTGCATTAAAGGGGAGGAGAAGGAAAATGAAGTACCGAAAACTCGGCCGCACCGGGCTCAAAGTGAGTGAAATCAGTTTAGGCAGCTGGCTTACATATGGCAACTCGGTGGAAAAAGAAACGGCGGTCCGCGTCATTGACAAAGCGTATGAGCTTGGGATTAACTCGTTTGACACGGCGAATGTGTATGCACGCGGGGAAGCGGAAAAGATTGTCGGCGAGGCGCTGCGCAAATATCCGCGTGAGTCGTACGTCATCGCGACGAAAGTGTTTTGGCCGATGGGCGACGGACCGAATGACCGCGGCTTGTCGCGCAAACATGTGTTTGAGCAGCTTCATGCGAGCTTAAAACGGCTGCAGCTTGATTACGTGGATATTTACTACTGCCATCGTTATGACAAAGAGACGCCGGTCGATGAAACGCTGCGCACGATCGATGATCTTGTCCGCCAAGGGAAAGTGCTTTATGTCGGCGTCAGCGAATGGACAGCTCAGCAAATTCAAGAAGCGCTCGGCGTAGCCGATCACTACTTGCTTGACCGGATCGTTGTCAATCAGCCACAGTACAACATGCTCCATCGGTACATCGAAAAAGAAGTCATCCCGGTATGTGAACAAAACGGCATCAGCCAAATCGTCTTCTCACCGCTTGCGCAAGGGGTGTTGACCGGCAAATACAAGCGAGGACAAGCGTTGCCGGCTGACAGCCGCGCCGCCGATCCGAAAGCAAACACGTTTATCCAAGGATTCTTGAATGACGAAGTGTTAATAAAAGTAGAACAGCTGGAAAAAGTCGCTGCTGAGCTCGGCATTACGTTATCGCAGCTTGCTCTCGCTTGGGTGTTGCGCCAACCGAACGTTGCCAGCGCCTTAATCGGCGCCAGCCGTCCGGAACAAGTGGAAGAAAACGTCAAGGCGGTCGATGTGGTGCTTAGCGAAGAGGTGCTTGAGAAAATCGAGGGGATTTTGGCGTAAAAAGGCACTATAAGAAAAGATTGAGACCATCCTTTCGAAGACCAGAGGGTATTCGGGAGGATGGCATTTTTTATAAATATATGAAAAAGTATGTTGAAAAGCAGGGTTGCATCTTTTCTAGGTTTCTCGTAATAAGCTTCGAATAAGGATTATAACCTAACGTTATATATAAAAGTTGAGTGAAAAAAAACTCATTCTATCTGTTGACTATTTAGAAAATTTGAATTAATATAAAAACAACGGTTGAATTGTATTACATTAAAAAATATAGTTTTATAATATAAAACTATATTTTTTTATATCTTTTTCAAAACCATGTTTTACTATATAAAACTACTGAAATGTTTATGTCCATCCGAATAGTTCCCTTTCTATGTGCTATGGAGTCATAAAAAGTATATTTTGAAAGCGCTTAAAAATTTGCCGTGGGTTGTCTTTTCAATCTTAATATAAAAACAAGTTAGAAAGGGGTTGATAGTTAGTGAAGAGGAGGGCAATTCTGTTTCTATTTTTTACTGTACTGCTTTTGCTGCTTTCAGGTTGTGGAAGCTCAGAAACCACAAAATCGACAGCCGGAAATGGACGATCAGGTGGAGCCAAAGTGATTAAAGTAGCCAACTATTTTGCTGAAAATCACCCGCAAAATGTCGCCTTGCGTGAAAAGTTTAAAAAAATAGTTGAGGAAAAATCTAGAGGAAGTCTCAAAGTGGAGATTTACCCTAACAGTGCGTTAGGGGCAGAGCAGGAGTTCTACAATGGTGTTCGCAACGGCACAATTGAAATGGGGATTCCGGGATTGATTATGCAAAATGATATCGCGAAAATGGGAGTTCCAGAATGGCCATTTTTATTCAAAGATTTTGAGCATGTAAAGAACGTGCTGAACGGCCCGATCGGGGAGGAAATCACCGCAGAACTCGAGACAAAACATGGTGTTGTTCCGTTGGCGTGGAGTGCAAATGGATTTCGCATGTTTTCATCGAATAGAACGATCGACTCAATCAAAGATTTTAAAGGATTACGTCTGCGAATGCCAAACATTCCGAATTATATTACGATCGGGAAACTTCTAGGAGCAAACGTCACCCCGCTACCGATTTCGGAAGTTTTCACCGCCTTAGAGCAAAAGGTAGTAGACGGACAGGATAATCCAATCGCCACATTACGAGCTTCGGGATGGTACGAAGTTCAAACGGATGTATTAGAGTCGAAACATATGTTTAGCCCGAATGTGTATGTGGTCAATAAAAAGTTTTGGGACAGCTTGACTGACGAACAGCGGAAAATCATTCAAGAAGCAGCCAAAGAGGCGGCAGATTATGAATTTGAGTTGATGGAAAAAAGCTACGAAGAAGACAAGAAGTTTTTACAAGAACATGGCATTAAGTTCACCACTCCTGATGATAAGTTTGTAAAACAAATGGAAGAAGCAGTACAGCCGTTGTATGATGAGCTGTTCAAGAAATACGATTGGGCCGAAGACCTGTATAAGAGAATCAAAGCAGAGGCGAAATAAACCAGGCTACAGTTAAAAGGGTGATTAAATTGTTAAGAAGAATCGGGAAAATATTAGATACCACGTTGAATGTATTGATGGCGGTAGCGCTTGCCTTTATGTGTATTTTAGTATTCGGCAACGTTGTGTTGCGGTACGGATTCAACTCCGGTATCACCTGGTCGGAAGAAATGTCTCGCTTCCTTTTTATTTGGCTGTCGTTTTTTGGAGCTATTGGTGCTTTAAAGGATAACAACCATTTGGGCGTCGACATCTTGCTGAAGAAACTACCGCCCCGCGCCAAGCAGGTTGTTTTTATCATCAGCAATGCCATCATCCTTTACGTGCTCTACTTGCTTCTTGACGGAAGCTGGAAAATTACGCTCAGCAGTATCGGAAGCCGGGCTCCGGCGACCGGCTTGCCGATGGCGTTTATTTATGGAACCGGGCTTGTCGTGAGTATTGGCATGGGCATCGTCACTTTGTTTCATATTTATCAGGCGCTGTTTCGTCCCGAAGCGATTGATGAGCTGACGAGAATGAAAGAATCGGAAGAAGAAATCATCGCCGTTGCTCACAGTGAGGCAACAGAGCTGCCACAGGAACGAAAACAGGACGCCGTTGGAGGTGAGAGGTAGATGGCATTAGTTGTGTTTATCGGATCGCTCCTTGGCGTGATGGCGATCGGGATGCCGATTGCGTTTGCGTTGCTCGTCAGCGGGGTTGCACTCATGTTTTACCTGAATATTTTTGATACACAAATCATCGCCCAAAACTTGATCAGCGGAGCGGACAACTTCCCGCTGATGGCCATTCCATTCTTTATTCTCGCTGGGGAGTTGATGAACGCTGGGGGCATTTCAAAGCGGATCGTCCGCTTTGCCTTGGCGCTTGTCGGCCACATCCGCGGCGGGTTGGGGTATGTTGCCATTATCGCTGGCGTTTTATTTGCCGGCCTGTCTGGTTCCGCGGTAGCTGACACGGCAGCGCTCGGCGCCATTCTCATCCCGATGATGGTCAAGGCTGGATACAATCGCAACCGTTCGACAGGCCTCATTGCCGCCGGGGGCATCATTGCTCCGATCATTCCGCCGAGCATTCCGATGATCCTTTTCGGGGTGACTAGCGGGGTGTCGATTACGAAGCTGTTTATGGCCGGCATCGTCCCAGGCATTTTGCTTGGGATTATCTTGGCGGTTTGCTGGTGGCTGGTGACCCGGAGAGATCAATTGGAAGTGCTTCCACGTCAGTCGGCGAAAGAGATTTGGCAGGCGGCTCGTGAAGCGTTTTGGGCGCTGTTGTTGCCGGTGATTATCGTCGGTGGGCTTCGCGGAGGGGTGTTTACGCCGACAGAGGCTGCGGTAGTAGCCGCCTTTTACGCCCTGTTTGTCGGTTTGTGCATTTACCGGGAACTGAAAGTCCGGAATTTGTTCCATGTGCTCGTGGCCGCGTCAAAAACGACGAGCGTCGTCATGTTTTTGGTGGCGGCAGCTATGGTGTCAGCGTGGCTGATCACAGTTGCCAATATTCCGTCCATTGTCACGGATGTGTTGGCGCCGTTTATAGAACATCCGTTGGTGCTTTTGTTAGCCATTAATGCGCTGGTGCTGTTGGTCGGGACGGCGATGGATTTGACACCGACGGTGCTTATTTTAACTCCGGTGCTTATGCCGATTATCGAAAAAGCAGGGATCGATCCGGTGTATTTCGGGGTGCTGTTTATTCTAAACTGCAGCATCGGGTTGCTCACCCCGCCGGTTGGTACGGTGCTAAACGTCGCCTGCGGAGTCGGGAAAATCGGGATGGAAGATATTCTGAAAGGGATTTGGCCGTTCTTATTAGCGGAAACGCTTTTGCTTCTGTTGCTCATTTTCTTCCCATCGCTCGTCACTGTGCCACTTGAGTGGTTTGCGGGCAATTGATAAATGCCATTTATAACTAGGGGGATTGAAACCGATGAAAAAGAGGAATGTACTTAGAAAGATGATGGCTGGCTGTATGGCCATGGGATTGCTTTTCCTGACTGCCTGCAGCTCAGGAACGACCCAAGGGAGCGGTACAGACAAGGGGATCCAACAACGGGTAATAAAGGCGGGCATCGGTCTAAACGAAGACCATCCCGAAGGCCAAGGATTGCTTAAGTTCAAAGAGATTGTTGAGCAGAAAAGTGGCGGAAAATTAAAAGTTCAAACATACTTCAGCGCTACTTTGGGCGATGACTTAAAAATGACGGAAGCGCTTCAAGCCGGCACACAAGAAATTACGATCCCGTCTACTTCGCCATTGGTTGGAATTATGAAGGAATTTGGTATTTTTGATTTTCCGTTTCTCTTTAACACGCTCGAAGAAGCGGATGCCATTTTGGACGGACCGATAGGCCAAAAACTATTGAAAAAACTGCCTGAATATGGATTGATAGGGCTTGGCTATTGGGAAAACGGATTCCGTCATGTAACGAATAGCAAACGTGCTATCGAGACAGCGGATGACTTTAAAGGATTGAAATTACGGACAATGCAAAACGAAGTGCATATTGATGCGTTTAAAGAACTTGGTGCCAATCCGACGCCAATGCCTTTCTCGGAAGTGTTCACTGCATTGGAAAGCCATACGATTGATGGTCAAGAAAATCCGTTGGCAACGATTAAATCGAACAAGTTTTACGAAGTGCAAAAACATTTAAGCTTAACCAAACACGTTTATACTCCGTTTGTGTTCCTTGTCAGCAAGAAGTTTTGGGATACGCTGTCGTCTGAGGAACAAAAGATTTTGCAGGAAGCTGCCATCGAAGCAGGGAAATATCAACGGCAGCTGAGCCGGGAAGAGGATCAAAAAGCATTGGATGAGTTGAAAAAGACAGGCGTAAAAATTAATGAAATTAGCGATCAAGAACGTCAAAAAATGGCGGAAATCATTCAACCGGTTGTTGAAACATATGCAAAAAAATTCGGAGACGATCTTGTAAACGAACTATACAACGAGTTGGATAAAATTCGCCAGTAAGCAGTAGTGAAGTTGGTGGTTGTTAGGTCGAGGGGGCAATGAGCTGTATTTGCCCTCCCCCTTTCTAAAATGTGCTAGGGATCGAGCGAACAATTCAAAGGTTGAGGGAAGAATAGATGAAAATCATTAATGATATGCTCAAACATATTCCCATTCCTAAAATGGTAAAGGTAAGACAACATTTCTATGCCCCGGAGATTTCCAATGTTCCTGAGGCAGTCCGCCAAAGCATCAAGGAGGCTGACGTCCTCGAGCGGATTTCCCCAGGCGACCAAGTCGCCATCGCTGTCGGAAGCCGCGGGATTGCCGATATACCGACGATTGTCCGGGAAGTCGTGAGCGCAGTCAAGCAGGCGGGCGGCAACCCGTTTATCGTGCCGGCAATGGGGAGCCACGGTGGGGCGACAGCGGAAGGGCAGAAAGAGGTGTTGGCCCATTTAGGGGTGACGGAAGAGTTTGTTAGGGCGCCGATCCGTTCAAATATGGATGTTGTTGAAGTCGGAAGGTTGGAAAATGGACTGCCTGTCTACATAGACAAACTGGCATACGAAGCAGACAAAATTATCGTCGTCAATCGGGTCAAGCCCCATACAGCGTTTCGTGGACCTGTTGAAAGCGGGTTGATGAAGATGATTACGATTGGTCTCGGCAAGCAAAAAGGTGCGGAAGCAGCCCATCAGTATAGTTTCAAATACATGGCACGGCATGTGGTGGATATGGCGAAAATTGTAATACAGAAGGCGCCGATTATTTTTGGCGTTGCAGTGTTAGAGAATGCGTATGACCGTCCCGCCAAAATTGTGACGGTGCCAGCTGAGCAATTTGAAACGGTGGAGCCTGAACTGCTCATTGAGGCCAAATCGCTTATGCCGAGAATTATGTTTAACCCGATTGACGTGCTTGTCGTCGATGAAATCGGAAAAGATATTTCCGGAGACGGAATGGACCCAAACATTACAGGTCGGTATGCGACCCCTTATGCAAGCGGCGGTCCGGACATTGCGCGGATCGTCGTGTTGGGGCTGTCGGAAAAAACAGATGGCAATGCCAACGGAATCGGTCTAGCCGATATTACAACCAAAAAAGTAAAAGAACAGATCATCTGGGAAAAAGGGTATGCAAACGCTCTGACAAGCACGGTCGTCTCCGTCGTCAAATTGCCCATGTTCTTAGACACAGAAGAACTGGCAGTGAAAGCAGCGATTAAAACATGTAATGCCTTTGATATCAAAAAAGTAAGAATGGTCAGGATCAAAAATACATTGGCACTTAGGGAGATTTGGATTTCTGAAAGTCTTTTAGATGAGGCATATCGAACAGAAGGAATTGAGATTTTATCAGCGCCAATGGCGATGGACTTTTCAAATTAAATCATATGGGGCGAGGAGGATTTGAAATGGCGGCGGTTGTTTATCCACGTATTGAAAGCCAGATCAACCCATACCGCGATAATGTTCAAGGGAAGGCGAATGAGCCAATATGTGTAGCCGGATTGCTCGACCGTTCAAAACAAATTTTAGGTTCCGAGTTAAAAGGGATGCAGCCAGACTGGACGTTAGAGGAAATCTACGATAGGCTGCACCACAACGCCCCCCGGATTGCGATCATAGGGGGATCGCCGGACCATCCCGCGCACATCATGGATTTTCAAACGATTGCCCGGGCAGCCATTCGGATTTGGCAAAACGGGGGAGTGCCGTTTCAGTTTTCGACACCGGTCATGTGCGACGGAACGGCGCAGAGCAACCAGGGAATGAGCTATTCGCTGCAAAGTCGCAATGCGGTGGCGCAAATGATCGTGAACCAGTTGGAAGCCCATAGCTACCACGGTGCTTTTGTCATTCAAGGATGCGACAAGCAGCCGCTCGGCGTCGTCAGCGCTTTGGCACATCTTGACCGTGTCCGTCGGGAGCGAGGAGAGGCGCCTTTCTTCGCCACCTTTGCGCCATCCCATGTATTACAAGGAGGAACGATCCCACCCAAGTTGTATGCCGAACTGGAGGAAGTCGCCCGACGGGCGGAATTAGCTGGGGAAGAAGACATCGCGTATGATTTGCGGGATGCACTGGCATATATTTTACAATGTTCTTCCAACACAGCTTTTCAAGGAGTGCTCGAGCGGGCGAGAGGAAAAGGAATCATTACAAAAGAGCAGCACGAAGACTATGAAAAACGATTGGCTGTAGCGACATGTGACAGCCAGGGCGGCGTTTGCGCCTTTAACGGAACCGGCAACAGCTCTCGGCATTTAATCGCCGGATTAGGCTTGGTCCATCCTGCTTTGGAACTGTTGACGGCCCCGCCGACACAAGAACAGATTAACGCGGCCCTCGACAGCTTTGTCGATTTAATGAATGATCCGGTGTATGGTGTGGCCAATCTTATGGCGGCCAATATTAAAAACGCGATTCGCATTCATAGCGCCACCGGCGGATCAACGAACATTATGATGCATATTGTGGCAGCCATGCTGTATGGGGGATATCGGTTCGATTTGTGGGAGTACGACCGCATCCACCATGAAGTACCGGTTCCTGATTTGTTTGACTACAGTTTAACTGAGGGAAGAGATATTTTCGCGTTGGCGGTTCAATGCTGCAGCGGGAAAATAAGGGGAATGGAAACCGTATTCCATGAATTAATGAGCAATGGGGTGCCGATGGATATCGATGCCCCAACTGTCACCGGGACGACTTGGCGGGAAAGACTCGCCGTCAATCAAGCGCAGTTGTCAGCCGAGAACGTCGAAAACAACCCGATCATTTTGTCCAAGCCGAGACGGCCGTTTAGCGGCGTCGACGTTCTATCAGGGAACTTCTTTGAAAGTGCGGTCGTGAAAATCAGCGGTATGTCGACAAAACAAATTGATGAATTTGACAAGAAAATTGCCTTTGTCCTGTATTATGAAAACGAGGATGAGGCGAATGAGGGGCTGCTCGATGTTCACTTGCTTGAAAAGTTGAAACGGAGCCGTTGCTTCCGTCATCAAAGCTTGATCGCTGCATTGAAACATAATGCCCCGCATTGGTTTGAGGAGTGGAAACATCGTGAATATGATGATTTGTTTGATGCGATGGTGAAAGAAGGGGCGTTAAAAATTGCAGTAGTCATCGCTGGCCAAGGACCGGAAGCGTTCGGCATGCCAGAAATGTTCACCCCGATGCAACATATTAATGCGAACCGCCAGTTAAAACGGCTTGCCACTCTGATCAGTGACGGGCGTTACTCCGGTGTCACATATGGGGCGGCTATCGGGCACATGACTCCCGAAGCCATTCGCGGGGGAGGGATTTTGTACTTAAAGACAGGAGATCTTCTATATATTGGCCTTCGCGAACGGAAAATCGAATTCGTCAATGAAGGGGCGTTCCAACATGGGAAACTTGTATTCGAGTTTGAAGGGGTGAAACAGGAAAGAGAAGAAATCGCCAATCAACGCATGGCCAACATGCGTCAACGTCAACGGCGCATTGCGGCAAGCAACCGGCTAATCGGACATACCGACGCTGCCCATGGCGTTGTTCCGCTCCACATTGCTGAAGAGGCGGTATATGATTACAAAAAGGATATCATTCTTCCAACAGTGAAAAAATCATAACGGGTGGACCGAAGTGATTCGAGCTTTTCACCCTCCTGTATTATAATAGAACCAAGGCAAATTCCCTGATTGCATAGTCCGCAAAACTTCTAGAAAAGAGGGTGAAAGCATTGCCATTAATCCAAGCAGTCGATCGAGCTCTTCGTATTTTAGATTTGTTCGACGAGTACGAGACTGAACTCAAAATTACCGATATTAGTGAACGTATGCAGCTTCATAAAAGCACGGTACATTCGTTGCTGAAAACGCTGCAGCACCACCATTATATTGAGCAAAATCCAGAGAACGGAAAATATCGGTTAGGCATGAAGCTGTTTGAGAGAGGAAACTTAGTGATTCGTCATCTCGATATTCGCTCTGTTTCCAAGAAATATTTAATTGACATTTCGATGAAAACAGGGAACACGGTGCATCTTGTTATTCTCGATGGAAAAGAAGGAATTTATATCGACAAGGTAGAGGGAACGTCCGGAACAGTTTTGTACTCAAGAATTGGAAGGAGAGTTCCTATTCACAGCAGTGCGGTAGGAAAGGTGCTGGTGGCCTTCAAAAGTGATAAGGAACTTAAAGAACTTTTAAATGGCTATGTTTATAAGCGCCATACCGCCAATACAATTACTAGTGAAGAGGAATTCCTTAAAGAACTCGAACGAGTTCGGAGCAGCGGCTATGCTTTGGATAGAGAGGAAAATGAACCGGGAATTACTTGTGTCGCTGTTCCGATTCGTGACCATTCGAGGAATGTTATTGCAGCAATCAGCATGTCCCAGCCTTCTGCCAAAGTAAATGATACTGTGCTAAACGAAGAAATTCAGCTGCTGCAAAGGGCAGCGGAACAGATCTCGACAGAAATGGGATATGTCCAACATGGCCATTTGTCTGTGTAATATGGCCGGTTCTTTCTAACAAAATGATAAAACAGAGTTTTTTAATATAAAACAAGTAATAAGGGGAGAGGTTTATGAGAGTGATTCGCTATGTCGAGGATTCACGTGTTGTATTAGCTGCAGTGACGGATGACAATGCTGTGCATCCGCTTCCGTTTACTGAGTTTATGGATGTGGTTCGTGAGGCAAAGCGTCACCAACTGTCTACGTTCCGCTACATCCAAACGCTCATCAGCGGAAAACGGGGGATTGAAAAAGAGGTGGCTGAGCTGAATTTGCTCGTTCCGATTGTCGCTCCTGAGGTATGGGCTTCGGGAGTCACCTACGAAAAAAGCCGTGAGGCAAGGAACTATGAAACGTCTGAAAAAACAACCGGACAGGAGACGTGCTACGACCGGGTATACAACGCGGAAAGGCCGGAGATCTTTTTTAAATCCACCGCAGCCCGAACGATTGGCCCGAACGCTCCCATTTATTTGCGAAGTGATTCGAACTGGCAAATTCCTGAGCCCGAGGTAGGGTTGGTAATCACAAGGGAAGGCGAAATTGTCGGGTATACGATCGGAAACGACATGAGCTGCCGGGATATCGAGGGGGAAAACCCGCTGTATTTGCCGCAGGCGAAAATATGGAAACATTCGTGCGCCATTGGACCTGCCATCCGCCTGGCGGAGACGGTAGAAGATCCATACAACCTGCAAATGACTTGCCGGATTTACCGCAACGACCAACTTGTTGTGGAAGAAAGCGCGAATACAAGACAGTTGAAAAGAAGATACGATGAGTTAGTCTCTTTCTTGATTCGCGATAATGAGGTGTTTGATGGCACTGTATTATTAACGGGCACATGCATCGTTCCGCCTAACCAGTTCACCCTCCAAGAAGGGGATCGGATTGAAATTGAGATCCCTGAGATCGGGGTGTTGTCCAATCCAGTTCAATCGTTGGCCCAACAAGCAGTGGCCAACTAAAAATAAACGATAAAAGGAGAAGGGGAGAAGAGAAGATGAAGGTACAAACAGAAATCAAAACGTATTTCAACTACATTAACGGCAATTGGGTCAGTTCAGTGAGCAACAACGTAGAACCGAGCATCAATCCGGCCAATCGACATGACATCGTCGGATATGTTCAACGCTCGACGTTAGAGGATGTCAACGAGGCGGTAACCGCAGCGAAGCAGGCGCAAACATCATGGTGGAAACGGTCCGGTGTCGAGAGAGGAGAGTATTTGTACAAAGCGGCTCACATTTTAGAACAACGTCTCCAGGACATTGCCGAAACAATGACAAGGGAAATGGGGAAAACGCTTGCGGAAGCGAAAGCGGAGACGATGAGAGGCGTGCATATATTGCGTTACTATGCGGGGGAAGGAGCACGAAAAATCGGTGATGTGATCCCATCAAGCGACAGCGAGGGGCTCCTGTTTACGACCCGTGTTCCGCTCGGAGTTGTTGGGGTCATTTCGCCGTGGAATTTCCCTGTGGCAATTCCGATCTGGAAAATGGCGCCGGCGCTTGTGTATGGGAATACCGTCGTGCTCAAACCGGCCAGCGAAACGGCGGTGACGGCGGCGAAAGTGATCGAATGCTTCCATGAGGCAGGTTTCCCAAAAGGGGTCGTTAATATGGTGTGCGGATCCGGCTCGGTCGTTGGCCAAGGGATTGCGAACCACCCGGATATTGATGGCGTCACCTTTACCGGCTCGAACACGGTTGGAAAGCAAGTGGGGAGAGCGGCGTTTGAACGTGGGGCCAAATATCAGCTCGAGATGGGCGGAAAGAACCCGGTCATTGTGGCCAAAGATGCTGATTTGGATCTGGCGGTCGAAGGAACGATCAGCGGCGGTTTGCGTTCGACGGGGCAAAAATGTACAGCGACGAGCCGCGTCTTTATTGAACGGGAAGTGTATGAACCGTTTAAAGCAAAACTTCTCGAACGGGTGAAGCAGCTGAAAATTGGAAACGGACTGGACGCTGAAACATGGATGGGGCCGTGCGCGAGCGAATCGCAGTTCCATACGGTTTTGTCCTATATTGAGAAAGGAAAGTCCGAAGGAGCCAAGCTTATTTACGGTGGAAACCGATGCCTCGAAGGAGAACTGGCCAACGGCTTTTTTGTCGAGCCAACGATTTTTGAAGATGTGGATCTTCAGATGACGATTGCCCGCGAAGAAATCTTCGGCCCTGTGCTGGCGTTGATTCAAGTCGACAGTATTGAAGAGGCCATTAAACTGGCGAATGATACAGAGTACGGGTTGAGTGCCTCGATTTACACAAAGAATATTGGGAATGCTTTGGAATTCATCAAAGACATTGAGGCAGGGTTGATCAAAGTGAACGCAGAAACGGCAGGAGTCGAGTTTCAAGCGCCGTTTGGCGGAATGAAGCAATCAAGCTCCCATTCACGGGAACAAGGGCAGGCAGCTATCGAGTTTTTCACATCGATCAAAACAGTATTTGTAAAAGCTTAATTGCGCAGAAAAAATACCTCGATGATGATTTTCATGCGCTTTGGACGATAACAATAGGTGTCCCATTTCCTTGGGGCACCTTCTTGTCAAAAAGTTTAGAGACGGCCACAACAGAAAGGGGGAGAGCAGGTTGGCAGAACATTTATGGCAAAAGCGGGAACAACTAGTTCATCTTCTCAAGGAGATGGGAAATGTATTGGTTGCTTTTTCCGGCGGGGTAGATAGCACATTTTTATTAGCAATGACAAAAGAGGCGCTTGGTGATCAAGTGCTGGCTGTGACTGCTGTTTCCGAAACATTTCCGGCTCGTGAAGTACAACATGCGACTAAACTGGCTGAACAAATAGGAGTCAAACATATAAAAATCCAAATTCATGAACTGGAGAACGAGGATTTTGTCAAAAACGACCTCCATCGCTGTTTCCATTGCAAGCACAACTTGTACACTCATTTAGGGGAATTGGCTCGCAAATATGGCCACATGTACACTGTTGTTGATGGTTCCAATATGGATGATTTAGGCGAATACCGCCCAGGACTTCAGGCAGCTAGACAACTCGGAGTGCGGAGTCCGCTTCAAGAAGTGCAGCTTTACAAAAAGGAGATTCGTATTCTATCGAAAGAAATGGAACTGGAAACGTGGGATAAACCGTCGTTTGCTTGTTTATCTTCCCGCATCCCTTATGGACAAAAAATTACAAAAGAGAAAATTGAGCAGCTTGATCAATCGGAAGAGTTCCTTTTAAATCTCGGCTTCCGCCAGATTCGTGTCCGCCACCATGGAGAAATAGCAAGAATCGAAGTGTTGCCGGAAGAAATGGAGATGGCGATCAAGTATCATCAGGCGATCTATCATAAACTGAAAGAGTTAGGTTTTTTATATGTAACTCTTGACCTCAGAGGATATAAGTCTGGAAGCATGAATGAGATGCTAGAAAAGGAAATGGTGAAATGAGCGAAATTATAAAAGAAACGTTGAACAAGTTAAAAGAAGGAAGCATTTCAGTAGAGGAAGCATATCGAACACTAGCCTCCTATGATCATATCGGATATGCCACTTTAGATATTCAGCGGGAGAGAAGAAAAGGATTTCCGGAGATTATTTTTGGAGAGGGGAAATCAAAGGAACATTTGCTTGGTATTTTTGAACGATTAATGAAATTCCATCAAAAGGTGTTTGCTACACGTGTTGATTCAGAAAAAGCATCTTACCTAATGGCTACTCTCAAAGCGCGCTATCCAGAGGAACATTTTCAATACAGAGATGATTGTCATATTTTCTATTGGATTTCCCAGGATTATGTAGAAACAAAAAAACACGGGTATATAGCAGTTGTCAGCGCAGGAACGTCAGATGTTCCTATCGCCGAGGAGGCGGCAGTAACGGCTGAATTATTAGGATGCAAAGTGAAGCGAATATATGATGTAGGCGTTGCGGGTATTCACCGATTACTCGACAACATCGAGATGATCGAGCGTTCGAGTGTCGTCATTGTCGTTGCTGGGATGGAAGGAGCGCTTGCCAGCGTAGTCGGCGGGCTTGTTTCCAAACCAGTCATCGCTGTTCCTACAAGCGTGGGATATGGAGCTAGTTTCCAAGGGCTCTCAGCGTTGCTTACCATGTTGAATTCGTGTGCGAGCGGTGTTTCCGTCGTCAATATTGATAACGGGTTTGGCGCAGGATATTACGCTGCTACGATCATGGCTGTTATTGAGCAGGCTGTCGCCGAGGCCAAAACGTTAGGGAGAGAAGAAAAATGAGGATTTTGTACTTGGACTGTTTTTCCGGAATTAGCGGTGATATGACGGTAGGTGCTCTGGTGGATGCGGGTGTGCCGCCGGAGAAAATTGAGGCGGAACTGAAAAAACTGCCATTGTCAGGCTATCAATTGCGATGGGATAGAGTAGTAAAAAAGGGGATTTATGCTACAAAATTCGAGGTGATGATGCAAGAGAGTGCTATGGATCATCATGACCATGAGAGCCATCACGCCCATAGGCATTATTCTGATATTATCGATATGATTTGCCGCTCGGAGTTAAGTTCGGAAGTCAAAAAAAGAAGCAAACAAATTTTTCATTGCATCGCTGTTGCCGAGGCAAAAATCCATGGCATGCCTGTTGAAAAAGTTCATTTCCACGAGGTGGGAGCTGTTGATTCTATTGTCGACATCGTCGCTACAGCGGTTGCCCTTACGGAACTTAATGTCGATTATATTGTTTCTGCCCCTGTTCCGCTAGGATGTGGGTCGATTTGCTGTGCACATGGTACATATCCTGTTCCAGCCCCGGCAACGTTAGAAATTCTTCAAGGCGTGCCCATCCGATCTAGCCACTTGTCGTTTGAGTTAACAACCCCGACCGGAGCTGGGATTATCAAAAGCCAAGTGAACTCATACGGGCCTCTTCCTTCGATGAAAGTATCAGCAATTGGATATGGCGCTGGGGCGCGCGACTTGCCCGATCAACCCAATGTGCTGCGAGTAGTAATCGGAGAGGGGACTCATGCACGAGCGGATAGTCTGTCATCATCCCATTTAGAAGAAGAGACCGTTTATATTCTTGAGTGCCAGCTCGACGATATGCCAGGAGAAGCGCTTGGATATGTGATGGATCGACTTTTTCAAAAGGGAGCACTCGATGTATATTATACTCCTGTTTTTATGAAGAAAAACCGTCCTGGCGTTCTGTTAACGGTTTTGGCTTCAGCACCTCATGTAGAACAGTGTGAGCAATTTGTGCTGAAAGAGACAACGACTCTTGGCATTCGAAAGGATATTTGGATGCGCAAGGTTTTAGAGAGAGAGGTCGTGTCTGTTGCTACATCGTATGGGAATATTCGCGTTAAACAGGCTATTCATCAAGGAAAGGTGATTAGGCAGATGCCAGAGTATGAGGATGTGAAAGAAGCAGCCCTCGCTCATCAAGCAGCGTTTCTAGATGTTTACGCAGAAGCTGCTCAACAGGCTAGAAAAAAGATAAAAGAAGAATGATGAATGGAGGTGGGAGTCGTTTCGACGTTAATTGCAGGTCTGTTCTTAGGAGTAAAGCATTTTTAGAAGAGTAGTGATTTAGCCAGTCATCTGGTGGCAAAAGACATTCATTGGAATGTTTTCTTTTGCTTCCGCTTTAGCCTTTCCTGTTATATTGGGGAAGATGCAGCCAAATGATGAGAGGGTGAGAGAGGATGGCTTGCAAGTGGAAAGGTATTATTCCCCCAGTTGTCACTTTATTCGATGAGAAGCGTGGGTTTGATTGGGAAGCCAACTATTTTCTTGCTGATTATTTGATTCAACAGGGAGTTCATGGGCTGCTCTATATGGGGAGCACAGGAGAGTTTTCCTCCTTAACATCCGAGGAGAGAAAAGTTTTCGCCGAAAGAATGGTACGATACGTAGATGGGCGTGTTCCGGTTTTGATTGGCACGGGTTCAACTTCATTAAAGGAGACGATATATTTATCACAACATGCTGAATCAATAGGGGCGAGCGGGGTGCTTGTTGTCAACCCATTTTACTGGAAATATACAGATCGTCAACTGTATGACTACTATACAAGTGTGGCGAAGAGCATTCGCATTCCGTTGTTGATTTATAATATCCCTTTGCTCACTGGACAGGATTTGTCTCCTGATCTTGTGTTAAGGTTGGCGGTCGAGCACGAGAATATTGTAGGAATCAAAGATACAACGGAGAAGCTGGGGCATATTCGGCAATTGATCCGTATTAAAGAACAAAGAGAAGATTTCGCCGTGTTTGCTGCTTTCGATGACCTTCTTCTTCCGTCCTTGCAAATGGGAGCTGCTGGTGCTATTAATGGCACAGCTGTTTTTCTGCCGGAGCTGTCGGTTCAGTTGTTTGAGAGTTTTCATGCCCAACAATATGAGGAGACGTTAAAGGCCAATGAATCAATCTTGAAGCTTATGGCAATTTACGAGCTTTCCCAACCGTTATATATCGCCATTAAAGAAGCGGTTCATCAGCTTATTCTTGGCCGACATACGGCGTTGCGGCCGCCTGTGAAGGAATGTGATGAGTTGGAAGATCGCATCCGAATATTTCTGAATAAAAATAACATTCAATCATATAGAGAGGCAAGGAATCGCCTTGTTTTTCCGAAAAACAGAAAATGAAAGGGTGTTAAAAACATGTTTATGAAAGAAACGAGGGAGTTTCTCGAATCGCTAGGCTATCCGTCGGGAGATTGCTATGATCTCCCCACTTCTTCCAAACGGTTCCCTGACGGGGCGCAATATCGGGTGGAAATTCCGAGTGTCGAAGGACCGCGGGCGTTGCAGGCTGTTCTTGAAGAGGCAGAACGTCTAGGGGTCACGATTCACCGGGTGTCGCAAGGGAGTGGAATCATGCTGTTGACGGATGAGGAGATTAGTGACATGTGTGAGATGTGTGCTAACCGTGGGATAGAGCTTAGCCTATTCGTCGGTCCGAGAGGCACGTGGGATATTAGTGCGCTGCCGTTCACTCCCTCTGGAAAAGCGGCTGGGCTTAGACATGAAGGAATGGATCAGTTAGTCTATGCTATTGAAGATTTGAAGAGGGCGGTGAAATTAGGGGTAAGAGGAGCATTGGTGGCGGATGAAGGGCTGCTGCTTCTGACAAAGGAAATGAAACAGCGAGGAATCTTGCCGCAAAATTTTGTCGTCAAAGTGTCCGTGCAAATGATGGCTTCCAACCCTGTATCGATCAAGCTGATGGAGCAGTTAGGGGCTGATACGTACAATGTTCCGACTGCTTTAACTTTGCCGAAGCTGGCGGCGATCCGTCAAGCGGTTGATCTGCCGCTCGATGTATATGTGGAAGCGCCTGATGGATTTGGCGGATTCATCAGACATTATGAAATTCCAGAGATCATTCGCATTTTAGCACCTGTTTATATTAAGTTCGGTTTACGCAATCACCCGGATGTCTACCCATCTGGAAAACACTTGGAATCCGTAAACATTGAGTTATGCCGGGAAAGAGTTCGGCGGGCGGCACTAGGCATGCGGATCATTGAACAATATAATCCCGAAGCCGTTACATCTAAATTAGGTGCTGAGGGATTGGGTGTTCCGGTTGTGATGGAAAATGCCGGGATTTGAACGAGGGGAAGGAGCGATACGATGTCTTCTTACCGGTTCGTTATATTAAACCAAAAGGATAATGTTGCTACTGCCTTGGACAATATTCCGGCGGGAAGCATAGTCAAAGTCACCCGTCAAGATCGAGAGTACGATATGACGATAAAACAAAACATCGAGTTTGGTCATAAGTTTGCGATTGTGTCGATCAAAAAAGGGGAAGACATTTTGAAATACGGAGAAGTGATCGGCGTCGCCTCTAGCGATATTGCGGAAGGGGAGCATGTGCACGTGCATAACGTTGAAGGAAAAAGGGGAAGGGGAGATAAGGAGCATGAAGACCGCTCAATTTTGGGGGTATAGACGCCCTGATGGCCGGGTCGGAGTTCGAAACCATGTGCTGATTTTGCCGACGATTGTCTGCGCGACCCAAGCAGCGAAACAGGTGACAGAGCTCGTCCACGGTACCGTCTCCTTCATTCATCAGCATGGGTGCGCTCAAGTTGGAGCCGATTATGAACAAACGTTCCGTACGTACGTTGGCATGGGAACGAACCCGAATGTGTACGGTGTAGTAGTGATGGGACTTGGCTGTGAAACTCACCAAGGAAGAAGCGTGGCTCAGGAAATTGCCAAAAGCGGCAAGCCCGTTGAGCTCGTGTCGATTCAAAACCATGGAGGAACCCTTGGCGCGATCGCTGAGGCGGCAAGAATTGCCGCTCAAATGGTGCAAGACGCTTCCGCTTTGGTGCGCGAACCGTTTGACGTCAGCGAATTGATCGTAGGAACTGAATGTGGGGGATCGGATGCATGTTCCGGGCTTTCCGCTAACCCAGCGGTCGGATATGTGAGCGATATGATCGTCGACCGAGGAGGAACAGCCATTTTAGCGGAAACGACAGAATTGATTGGGGCAGAGCACCTTCTAGCCAATCGGGCTGTAGATGACCGGGTGGCTAAAAAGGTGTACGAGGTGATCGAGGCCATGGAAAAGCGTGCGATTGCAATGGGAGTAGATATTCGTACTGGAAATCCGAGCCCCGGAAATCGAAAAGGAGGGCTTACAACTCTTGAAGAGAAATCGCTCGGGGCGGCGGCCAAGGCCGGGACGAGACCGTTGCAAGAGTTGATTCATTATGCCGAACGGCCAACGAAAAAGGGACTAGTCTGGATGGATACTCCTGGGCACGACATTGAACAGCTGACAGGGATGGTGGCTGGTGGAGCGCAAATTGTTCTGTTTACAAGTGGGCGCGGCACGCCGACCGGTTCGCCGATTGCGCCGGTTATTAAAATTGCGACGAATACCTCGATGTTTGAAAGAATGAGAGAAAATATGGATATCAATGCCGGTACGATCATTGAAGGGAAAGAGTCGCTTGAGTCAGTGGGAAGAAGAATTTTCGATGAACTGCTTCTTACAGCTTCAGGGAAATTGACTAAATCTGAGATCTTAAAACAGCATGATTTTGGCATTTGGAGAATCGGCCCAACATTTTAATCTCACCTAACCGTTTTTCATGTCGCTAGATAAAGCGAATACGCGGAGGGACTCATTATGAAAGAACTCGATGTGGTAACATTCGGAGAAACAATGGTCTTATTGACGTCCGAACCGATGACTCCGCTTGAGTATAGCAGCCATTTTTATAAGCAAATCGGGGGAGCGGAATCGAATGTTGCCATCGGATTGCAAAGGCTTGGCCATTCTGTCGGTTGGTTTAGCAAACTAGGAAATGATCCATTCGGAAGATATATTCATAAATTTGTGAGAGGCGAAGGAGTTGATACGTCTCGCTGTATTTATACCGATGAAGCCCCGACCGGAATTTTCTTCAAAGAAAAACGTTCGTCCACCGATATCAAAGTATATTATTACCGTAAACAATCAGCAGCTAGTTTGTTGTCTCCGGACGATTTGGATGAGGGGTATATTGGCCGCGCGAAGTTTCTTCATCTGACAGGAATTACCCCTGCTCTTAGCTTGTCTTGCCGGGAAGCCGTTTTTAAAGCTATAGAAATCGCAAAGAAATACAAAGTAAAAATCGTTTTTGATCCTAACATTCGCCTCAAGCTATGGACGCTCGAAGAGGCAAGGCCTGTACTGCTGGCAATAGCGGCGGAAGCAGATGTTGTTTTGCCAGGGCTTGACGAAGGCGAATGGTTGTCTGGCCGGAACACGCCCGAGGAGATCGCACGCTTTTTTGGCAACGAGAAGCTGGTCATTATCAAACTAGGGGAGCAAGGAGCGTATTATCGGTTTAAATGTGAAAGTGGATATGTCAAAGGGTTTGCCGTGCCGCAACTTGTAGATCCGGTAGGAGCAGGAGACGGTTTTGCAGCCGGAGTGATTAGCGGGCTTTTACGGAATGAGTCGATTCCTGATGTCGTGAAGCGCGGAAATGCAGTTGGGGCGATCGTTGTAGGGATAAACGGGGATGTGGAAGGACTGCCAAACGAGGGAGAGCTCGAAGAATTTTTACAAGGCGCCGTACATCATCGAGATGTGAAGCGATGAGGGGGAGGGATAATGGATAAAATTTTCCATTTAAACCGGTTAAAAACGGTCAAATTGGTGGCGGTGATCCGAAAACCGAAACGGTCGCAAATATTTCAGATTGCTGAGGCTCTTATCGCTGGAGGAGTCGAGGTACTCGAAGTGACGGTTGATACGCCAGGCAGTTTTGAGATGATTGCTGCGCTGAAGGAAACGTTCGGAGCAAAGGCGACCATCGGCGCAGGGACAGTCTTAGATGCCGAGACCGCAAAGAGAGCCATCGAAGCCGGTTCAGACTTTATTTTTTCACCTATTTTTGATCAAGAGACGATCTCTTTAACGAACCGATACGGAAAAATTTCCATTCCCGGTGTGATGACGCCGACCGAAATCGTTAAGGCTTATCAGATGGGAGCTGACCTTTTGAAAGTATTTCCGGCAGGCTCCTTAGGGCCCCAATATTTTAAAGAGTTAAGAGGACCGTTAGGGCATATTCCGTTGATGCCGACAGGTGGTGTAACGTTGGAGAATGCAGCGGAGTTTATCCGCAACGGCGCCGCAGCCATAGGAGTCGGCAGCGCTTTACTGGATAAACGGGTCATTGAGGAAGGGAGATTCAACCTTCTTACAGAAACGGCAAAGAGATTTGTCGAAACGGTTAGAAACGCAGCCGTAAGAGAGGGGGAATAGGAACGTGAAGATTACGAAGTTCGAGACTTTTCTTGTCCCACCTCGATGGTTGTTCCTAAAAATCAGTACGGATGAAGGAATTGCTGGATGGGGTGAACCGATTGTTGAAGGGAGAGCCAATACTGTACGAGCGGCAGTAGAGGAGCTAGGCGATTATTTAATCGGAAAGGATCCATTAGCGATTGAGGATCATTGGACCGTCCTTTACCGGGGGGGATTTTACCGTGGGGGCCCTGTTTTAATGAGCGCCATCTCTGGGATTGACCAAGCGCTTTGGGATATCAAAGGGAAATACTTCAATGCCCCGGTTCATCAACTGCTCGGCGGCCCGGTTCGCCATTCCATTCGGGTTTACAGCTGGATTGGCGGCGATCGCCCAAGCGACGTTGCCGAGGCAGCAAAAAAAGCGAAAGAAGCAGGATTTACAGCGGTGAAAATGAATGCGACCGAGGAGCTTCAATATATTGATTCTTATAAAAAGATTGACGAAACGGTTGAAAGGGTGGCTGCAGTGCGCCAAGTGGTGGGCAAAGAGTTCGGGATTGGCATCGATTTTCACGGACGCGTTCATAAACCAATGGCAAAAATTTTGGCAAAAGAGCTTGAACCGTATCATCCGCTGTTTATCGAAGAACCTGTATTGCCAGAACATAATGAAGCATTAAAGGAGATCGCCAAGCACACCACTATCCCCATTGCCACCGGAGAACGGATGTTTTCCCGTTGGGATTTTAAAACGATTTTATCCGAGGGCTATGTTGATATGATTCAGCCGGACCTTTCCCATGCTGGCGGAATTACTGAAGTGAGAAAAATTGCCGTGATGGCTGAGGCCTACGACGTCGCTTTGGCACCGCACTGCCCGTTGGGGCCGATTGCGTTAGCAGCCTCTTTGCAGGTCGATGCCGTATCTTATAACGCGTTTATTCAAGAACAAAGCCTTGGCATTCACTACAACCAAGGAAATGATCTCCTTGATTATTTAGTGGATCCTTCCGTCTTTGAATATCAAAATGGATATGTCAAAATCCCGCAAGGACCTGGATTAGGAATCGAGATTCATGAAGAGTATGTAAGGGAAATGAGCGAGATTGGACACACCTGGAAAAATCCAGTTTGGCGCCATGTTGACGGTTCAGTTGCTGAGTGGTAGGGATACAGTGCCTACAGCAGCCCTCTAACTTCTACCGTTTTGTAGGGAATAGGGGAGGACAAAATGAAAAAGTACAAAGTAGTAGTGACAGACTATGAATTTCAAACATTGAAACCCGAGCAGGAAGTGCTTTCGCCGCTTAATGTCGATTTCGTAGTCGCTCAGTGTTACACAGAGGAAGAAGTCATCGCCGTTTGCAAGGATGCCGATGCTATTATCAACCAATATGCTCCGATATCTGCAAAGGTGATTGACCAATTAGAGAAATGTAAAGTGATTTCTCGGTACGGAGTCGGTGTCAACACTGTCGATGTGGACGCCGCCACTGAGAAGGGCATTATTGTAGCCAATGTAACGGACTATTCAGTGGATGAAGTATCAGATCATGCATTAGCATTGCTGCTTTCGTTAGCCCGAAAAATTGTTAAGTTAAATGACGAAGTGAAAAGCGGAGTATGGAATTTCAATGTCGGCAAACCAATTTACCGGTTAAGGGGAAGAACGCTCGGTCTTGTAGGGTTTGGAAGAATTCCTCAAGCGTTAGCGAAAAAGGCTCAATCTCTCGGCTTATATGTCATCGCCTATGATCCATATATTCCTGCGAAAGTGGCTAGGCAGTTCAATGTTCATTTAGTGGAACTCAACGATTTATTCCGGCAATCGGACTACATTTCTGTGCATGCCCCCTTAACCAAAGAGACAAAAGGTATGATCAGTGATGAACAGTTTCATCTAGCAAAAAAGGAACTAATCATTGTCAATACAGCCCGCGGTCCCGTTATTGATGAGTCATCTCTAATTCGCGCCTTGCAAGATGGGAAGATTTCCGGTGCGGGACTTGATGTCACCGAATACGAGCCGATTCACCCTGATAATCCTCTTCTTCAGATGGAGAATGTAGTGATTACACCGCATATTGCTTGGTATTCTGAGGAATCCGAAATGGAATTAAAACGAAAAACAGCTCAGAATGTTGCCGATGTACTATCAGGATGTTACCCAAGATATTTAGTCAATCCTCGTGTGAAAGAAAAGGTGCGCTTGAAAGTGAAAGAATCATACGTATAGGAAGATTTATTTCTCAATATATTCAATACGCAAATATCACCAGCACCTTCATCGGCGCCAGCTGTCCGTAACAAGTGGAAGAAAACGTCAAGGCGGTCGATGTGGTGCTTAGCGAAGAAGTGCTTGAGAAAATAGAGGGGGATTTTGGCGTAATCGGAAATGGAGACAGTTGGTGATGCCTGTCTCCTTTTTTCATGGACGAAACGTCCGCTTGTTGTCAGCCTTCAGGAGGGCATTGTTGGTTATGATGTCTTGAGGGCTTAGTCATTTCATGGAGACGCGGTGTCAAATAGAGGGGCTCTTGCAAACATTGGATTCCATTTCTTCGTGAATGGCAGGGGATAATGGTTTTTTTAGGTGGATGAAAAAATCGCTCGTCTAGCGATTCTTGAGGAAATCTTACGGATTTGTATGGCACCTCGCCGTCCACCACCATCCATCTTCCCAAGAAAAAAGGATTTTGGTCTCCAATGGCGAACGATATCGGAAGAGACAATGGTCAGGGGGGATGACGATGGCGATCAGTCATGGAACCTCGCTAGTCCTCGGCTGCCATCAAACTGTGCAAGAGGCCATCCAGCTCTTTTCAGAACACGGGATGGCGGCTGTTGATGTGGTTGATGAACATGGACGGAGCGTTGGACGATGTACGTGGCGGATGTTACTGCGGGCGATAGCGAAGGAAATGGACCGTATGGCGTTGATAGGAGATGTATTGGCCGCGTTTTCTATGGATGGTAAGACGGAGCCGAAAGAAGACAGCATGGAAACGTCCGACGGAGAAGGTGATTCGGGTGCGGCAGCCGAGCTTGAACGGCTGCGGCGCGAGTTGGAAGAGACGCACCGTCTAGCTGAAACGATGAAAACGGTGTTAGATGCGGCGTATGAAGGGGTCGTTGTCGTCGATGGAAACGGTATGGTGCGGGAAATTAATAGGGCGTACTGCCAGTTTCTCGGCATTCGCCGGGAAGACGCCATTGGGAAACATGTAACGGAAGTGATCGAAAATACTCGTTTGCACATTTGTGTACAATCCGGCATTCCGGAACGCGGATATATTCAAAAAATTTACGGTCAACCGATGGTCGTGCACCGCATCCCGATTTGGCGTGACGGCAAAGTAATCGGGGCAGTCGGGATGTTGATTTTTCAAGGGGTATCGGAAGTGTACGCCATTTTTCAACGTCTGCAAGAGCTGTCGCGCGAGGCAAGCAGGAAGGAGAAAAACGAGGCGGAAGCGTCAAAACAAGAGGCGGTTGCATCTGCTGCAGTAGGAGTTGAGCGCATCATTGGCCGTCATCCGACGATCGCTGCGGTAAAGCAGATGATTCGTCGGGCGGCGCGCGTGCCATCGACCGTATTGATTACCGGCGAAAGCGGAACGGGGAAAGAAGTGGTCGCGCGGGCGATCCATGAGGCGGGTGCGCATGCGGACGGGCCGTTTGTCAGTGTGAATTGCGCGGCCATCCCGGAAGCCCTTTTGGAAGCGGAGCTGTTCGGCTATGAGGACGGGGCGTTCACCGGTGCAAAAAAAGGGGGGAAGCCCGGCAAGTTTCAGCTCGCCCACGGAGGGACGCTGTTTCTAGACGAAATCGGTGATATGCCGCTTGCTATGCAGGCGAAAATTTTACGCGTGCTTGAGGAAAAGAAAGTGGAGAAAGTCGGCGGATTATCTGAGACAGAGGTGGATGTGCGCATCATTGCCGCAACGAACAAGCCGCTCGAGGAGATGGTGCGGGACGGAACGTTTCGAGAAGATTTGTTTTATCGCTTAAATATTATCCGCATCCATCTCCCGCCGTTGCGTGAGCGGAAAACGGATATTCCGGCGCTGCTTGCTCATCACATGGAACGGCTTTGCCGGCAGTTTGGCGTTGTATCGAAATCGTTTGCCAAAGAGGCGATGGAGGTGCTGATCAACTATTCATGGCCGGGCAACATTCGTGAGCTAGTCAATGTCGTCGAGTGGTTGATTAGTATGGTGGAAGGGGAGAACATTGAGCGCGAACATTTGCCTGCCTATTTGTCAACTATTCAACCATCGGTCACACCAATGCCGGATGGCGGTGCGAATATCGCTGACCGATGGAAAGAAATAGTCTATCAATCCGAACGTGAACGAATCGCCGCTGCTCTTGTTGCGGCGAATGGCAATAAGGCGGAAGCGGCAAGGAGGCTTGGCATTCATCGGTCTACCTTATATGAGAAGCTGAAAAAATACGGGTTTTGAACGCCCTTCACCTACACAAGAGCCTAGAAGGCGGGGGAAAAATCATCATCTCCCCCTTCGCACAGCCGCCTTCAAGCATAACGAAGATCAAGATGGATAGGATTTTTCAGTCGCCTTTTCTATGAAATTCCCCACTTTCTAAGTAGGAAGGTTTCTCGGTTCGGGATGATCAACAACGGCAGTGGCGCCGTTGTTTTTTGTGGCGAGAGTGAAGGAATGTCGGAAAAGTGTCGGGTAGTGTAGGGAGATTGTTGGGAAGTTGTAGGGAGATGTTCTTTTAAGAAGATGAAAAATTCTTAATTGTGGCTCTACTATAGCTTGGCACGAAGTTTGCATACAGAATGTGTTGAAAGCGTTGTCAAATTAAAGGAGGGGAAATCATGTACGAGTTATTAGTGCCGAATCGGGTCATTTATGGGCGCGATACGTTTCGCGAAGTCGGTCGTCAAGCGAAAACACTTGGAACGAAAGCGCTCATTGTCAGTGACCCGGTGATGGAGAACATCGGTCTTGTCGCACGCTGTGAGCAATATTTGCGGGAAGCGGGGCTGCCGTTGGCCACGTACACAAGGGTCGACACGGAACCGACGGATGTTCATGTGAAAGAAGCGCTTGATGTCTGCCGGAGCGAACAATGCGATGTCATCGTTGCCATCGGCGGCGGCAGCAGCATTGATGCCGCCAAGGCGGTGGCAGTGATGATGACGAATGAGGGAACGATCAGTGACTACGTTGGCAACGCCAAGATGTTCACGAAAAAACCAGTGCCGCTCATTGCTATTCCGACGACGGCCGGTACCGGTTCAGAAGTGACGAAAGTGACAGTTATTATTGATACGAAAACGGATGTCAAAATGATGATTTCCCAGCCGGCGCTCCTTCCGGCGGTGGCCATCGTTGACCCGCTTCTTACCGTTTCCTGTCCGCCTTCTGTGACCGCAGCGACTGGTGTCGATGCGCTCTGCCACTCGATCGAGGCATATATTTCCCGTCGCGCTCACCCGGTGACCGATGTGTTGGCGCTATCCGCCATTGAAGCGATCATCGGCCATTTGCGCCGGGCGTATGAAAACGGACAAGACATTGAAGCGCGAGAGAAAATGGCGATCGCCGCCATGAAGGCTGGCATGGCGTTTTCCAACGCCTCAGTGACGCTTGTACACGGCATGTCGCGGCCGATCGGCGCGCTCTTCCACGTGCCGCACGGCGTGTCCAATGCGATGCTTTTGCCGGGAGTACTCGAATTTACGAAAGAGAGCGCCACAGAACGGTTGGCGGTAATTGCCCGGCTCATTAATCCACAACTTAAAGACGTTTCCGACGCCGAAGCAGCCGATGCGCTCGTTGAGGAAGTGAAGCAGCTTTGCCGGGATTTGCACATCCCGAATATGAAAACATGGGGCATTGACAAAACGGCGTTTGACAAAGCGGTCGATAAAATGGCGGCCGACGCGCTTGCGAGCGGCAGCCCTAGCAACAACCCGAGAGTGCCGACTCATGAGGAAATTGTCGCGCTGTATCATATTTGTTACGACTATCGGTATGATACGAACACGGTCAGTCATTAATGAAGAGACGGTCAAACGAGGGGGAAGAGGATGTTGGGGATGATTGGTTTATTGGCCTCATTAGGGTTGTTGATCTTTTTGACAATGAGGGGGATCAATATCATTATTGCCGCGCTGATCAGTTCGATTCTTGTCGCGCTGACAGGCGGCTTAAACTTAGAAAAAGCTTTGATGGAAAGCTACATGACGGGCTTTACCGGCTATTTCGCCAGTTGGTTCCTTATCTTCTTGGCCGGGGCCATTTTTGGCAAGGTGATGGAAGACACCGGATCTGCCGACTCCATTGCTCATTGGGTCAAAGAGAAGTTTGGCGCTAAACATGCTGTATTGGCGGTCGTTGCTGCCTGCGCCATTATGACATACGGCGGCGTTAGCCTGTTTGTTGTCGGCTTTTCCGTTTACCCGATCGCTGTGTCACTGTTCCGGCAGTCGAATACGCCGCATCGTTTTATTCCGGCCGCCATGGTATTCGGTTCGGTTTCGTTCACAATGACCTCTCCGTATTCGCCGGAGATTCAAAACATCATTCCGACGCAATTTTTCCATACAACGCCGGGAGCTGGGGGATGGGTAGGCCTTTTTGTCGGTGCAACGATTGCCGTGACTGGTTCGCTCTATTTAACGCGTGTTGTCCAAAAAGCGAAACAAAACGGTGAAACATTTTCTTTACCATATCGGACTGATGACATTTCCGGCGAAGTGAGTGAAGTTGCCGCTTCGATCGAGCAAGGTGCCGGCCGTCCGCTGCCGAACATTGTGTGCGCGATGCTTCCGTTAGTGGTGGTGATCGTTTCATTAAACATTTTGGCAAAATTCATTTCTTCGACTTCAGCAGGGGTCGCGTCACTTATCCTTGGTATTGTGCTTTGTTGGGTGTTAAACGCGAAATTCGTTCGCAAATTTTGGGAGTCCATGGCGTCCGGCACTCAAGATGCGTTAGTTGCTGCCGCTAATACGTGCGCCGTCGTCGGCTTCGGGGAGGTCGCGAAAAATGTGCCAGCCTTTCAAAAAGCGGTTGACGTCCTCGTGAACATTCCCGGACCGGAACTGCTCGGATTGGGGTTGGCTGTCACGATTATTTGTGGCATGACCGGGTCGGCTTCTGGCGGTCTCGGTATTGCCTTGCCAATCTTAGCGCCGATCTATATGGCGAAAGGGCTTGACCCCGGTGCCATGCATCGGGTGGCGGCGCTTGCTTCCGGAGGGCTTGATTCGCTGCCGCATAACGGGTATATTGTGACGACAATTCGCGCCGTCTGTCATGAAACACATGAGCGGACGTATAAACCGATATTCGTTCTTTCGGTTGTCATTCCGCTCGCCGGTATGTTCTTGGCTATTCTCTTATACTCTATTTTCTAGAAAGGTGGTTTTATTGATGAGCTCTGTAACCGAAACAAAGACGTTGAAAAACTTTATTGGTGGTCAATGGGTCGCTTCGACATCTGGAAAAGAAGAAATTGTGCCGAATCCGGCGACAGGAGAAGTGCTGGCGAAAGTGCCGATCTCTTCGCGCGAGGAACTTGATGCGGCGGTCGCGGCCGCCAAAGAGGCGTTCCGTGAATGGCGCAAAGTGCCGGTCCCGCGCCGTGCCCGCATTTTGTTCCGCTACCAGCAGCTGCTTGTCGAGCATTGGGAAGAACTTGCCCGTCTCGTGACACTGGAAAACGGCAAAGTATACGAGGATGCGTACGGTGAAGTGCAGCGCGGCATTGAATGTGTCGAGTTTGCGGCTGGGATTCCGACGCTCATGATGGGCCAGCAGTTGCCCGACATCGCGACCGGCATCGAATCGGGCATGTACCGCTATCCGCTTGGTGTCGTCGCCGGCATTACGCCGTTTAACTTCCCGATGATGGTGCCGTGCTGGATGTTCCCACTTGCCATCGCTTGCGGCAACACGTTTGTGTTGAAACCGTCTGAACGGACACCGCTACTTGCCAATCGCCTGGCTGAGCTGTTCACCGAAGCCGGTTTGCCTGCAGGGGTGCTGAATATTGTCCATGGGGCGCACGAGGTCGTGAACGGCATTTTAGAACATAAAGACATTAAAGCCGTCTCGTTTGTCGGCTCACAACCGGTCGCAGAGTATGTATACAAAACAGCTGCCGCCTATGGCAAGCGGGTGCAGGCGCTTGCCGGCGCGAAAAACCATTCGATCGTCATGCCTGATGCCGACCTCGATATGGCGGTAACGAACATCATCAACGCCGCTTTTGGTTCAGCGGGTGAGCGGTGCATGGCGTGCTCGGTCGTTGTTGCCGTCGGCGATATCGCTGACGAGTTGGTGGAGCGGCTCAAAAAGGCTGCCGATCGTATTCAAATTGGCAACGGGCTTGACCAAGGCGTCTTCTTAGGCCCGGTTATCCGTGAGTCGCATAAAGAACGAACGATCAAATACATTGAAATCGGTGAAAGAGAAGGAGCGCTGCTCGTCCGCGATGGCCGCCGCGACGCTGCGACAAGCGGGAAAGGGTATTTTGTCGGCCCGACGATTTTCGACCATGTCAAGCCGGGTATGACGATTTGGACCGATGAAATTTTCGCCCCGGTTTTGTCGGTTGTCCGCGCCCGCGATTTGGATGAAGCGATTGAAATCGCCAACCGGTCGGAATTCGCCAACGGCGCCTGCATTTACACGGATAGTGCCAAAGCGATCCGCCAGTTCCGCGAAGAAATCGACGCCGGCATGCTTGGTGTCAACGTCGCCGTCCCGGCACCGATGGCGTTTTTCCCGTTCTCCGGCTACAAAAACTCGTTTTACGGCGACCTCCACGCCAATGGCCGCGACGGCGTTGAATTTTACACGAGAAAGAAAATGGTGACGGCGAGACATTAATGGTAAAGGGGGGGTCTCAAAAGCAAAGAGACACCCCCTTTCACTGCTAAGCATCTAATGGATTCGTTATTCTATATTGGGTCTTTCACTGAGGACAGACGACTTTTTGTTAGGGTTGCTTCTTTGAAGTTGTTTTTCCATTTTGTGGTGTAGAGAATATCGAGCAAGTCAAGGTTGACAACAACATGTTCCCAATCACTTGAGAGTTTTCAACCGCCTCCAACACTTATCCCATCGCGCTTTGTTGGGTAGATCCGACGAGTTTGGTGAACAAAGGTTCACAACGAAATGGTTCATGAGCACTCCCCGCGCCGTTATGGAAAAGCAGAGCTCAAAAGATGGGGCGATGAGGAAGCTTGCTATATTGTGTAAAAGATCGTGATCTTGCCCAAAGTTTATTACGGAAAACTACACACAGGAGAGATCAAGATGATGATTGGAGAAAAAGCGTTTGATACCGAGTGGTCATTGATGAGCAGGTGGCTAGAATGTTATCTAAATGATTTTCCTTACGGCCAAGCGGCACAATTAGGTTTTGATTCCCAGGAAAATAATAGGAGTGAAGTCGCTGTTAGGCACTTTGCTTAAAAATGGATTTTTTCGCTAAGCATCTTTGCTAGGAGGTTTTGTAGTTAGTCGAAGAAGCGCTGTCGTCTCGCCTACTAAGCTAGGTGTTTTTCTTTTTTAAAACATGTCAATAGTCCTCTTGACAAAATCACATTTACTTATCATTGAAGGTCGGTTGTAAGCGTTTGTAATATAGAAGTACAGTCAAGCAAAAAAGGAGGAACATCTTCATGACGCATACAACCGGAAATGAAACAGGCTTCCGTGTGAAGATTCAACGGTTTGGCAGTTATTTGAGCGGCATGATTATGCCGAATATCGGAGCCTTTATCGCTTGGGGGTTAATTACGGCGTTATTTATCCCGACTGGCTGGTGGCCAAATGAGACGTTTGCCAAGCTCGTCGGGCCAATGATTACGTATTTGCTGCCACTATTAATTGGATATACAGGCGGCAAAATGATTTATGACGTCCGCGGTGGCGTCGTCGGGGCAACGGCGACGATGGGGGTGATCGTCGGCTCGGAAATTCCGATGTTTTTAGGTGCAATGATCATGGGTCCGCTTGGCGGCTATGTGATGAAAAAAGTGGACGCCCTCTTCCAAGGAAAAGTGAAGCAAGGGTTTGAGATGCTTGTTAACAACTTCTCGGCCGGGATTATCGGCGCTCTGTTGACGTTGCTCGCCTTTAAAGGAATCGGTCCGGTCGTCACCGCCATCAGCAAAACATTAGCCTCTGGAGTAGAAAAAATTATCGATTGGCACTTGTTGCCGCTGGCGAGTATTTTCATTGAGCCAGGGAAAGTGCTGTTCTTGAATAACGCGATCAACCATGGGATTTTAAGCCCACTTGGCGTCGAGCAAGCGGCGCAAACCGGAAAATCGATTTTATTCTTGTTGGAAACCAACCCTGGTCCAGGACTCGGTATTTTGCTGGCGTACTGCCTGTTTGGCAAAGGAATGGCAAAACAATCGGCACCGGGGGCGGCTATTATCCACTTTCTAGGCGGGATTCATGAAATTTACTTCCCGTACATTCTTATGCGCCCGATCTTAATGTTAGCGGTAATTGCCGGCGGAGTGAGCGGAGTGTTCACGTTTACGGTTCTCCACGCCGGACTGGTAGCCGTGCCGTCGCCAGGAAGCATTTTTGCCCTGCTGGCGATGACACCGAAAGGGAATTACTTCAGTGTGCTTGCTGGCGTGTTTGTCGCCACAGCGGTGTCATTCCTCGTAGCTTCGATTTGCTTAAAAACAGCAAAACAAAACGAAGAGGAAGAAGATTTGACGAAAGCAGCGGAAAAAATGGAACAGCTGAAAGGGAAAAAGAGCCAAGTAGCTGCAACTCTGCAACAAAAAGATGAAGCTGCTTCGGCAGGCGTCGCTTCAGCGGTTCCTGACCGTGTGAAAAAAATTGTGTTCGCGTGTGACGCAGGAATGGGATCGAGTGCGATGGGAGCATCGATTTTGCGAAACAAAGTGCAAAAGGCTGGACTCAGTATCGAAGTAACGAACACCGCGATCAACCAACTGCCGGCAGACGCCGATATTGTTATCACCCATCAAAATTTAACCGACCGGGCGAAAGCAAAATTGCCAAACGCTTACCACGTATCGGTCGAAAACTTCTTGAACAGTCCGAAATACGATGAGTTGATCGAACAGTTAAAACAAAACGCATAACATAGCAGTAGACGCAGGGGAATCATGGCACCTCTGCGTCTTTATTTACACCTTGCGCGAACGGCATTCCTTTGTCTCGGCCTGCACGCATCAGCTTGACTGGCAGACATCTTTTCAAACGACGAAAACGGCCGAGGTATGCGAAATTAAAAACTGTCAACAATAACAATGACGAAAATAAAACATCTAATCATTGTAAAATCGGAAAAAAAGCCCTTACAATAAGAAGGAGAAGAGAATCAAACATTTTAAAAATGTCAACAGTAACGCCCCAAGATAGGAGGTGAACGGCGATGTACGTATCGGCGCGGGAGCGAAAGCTGCTTGAGCGTTTGTTAGTAGGAGGGCGAGAGATAACAGTCGGCGAGCTGGCCGAAGAGCTGAATGTCAGCACCCGCACGATCCACCGCGATTTGCAAGGCCTCGAATCCGTTTTGCGGCACTACGGACTTGAGCTGGTGAAAAAAGCAGGGGTCGGCATTCGTCTCGTTGGGGAAGAGAAACAAAAGCAGGCGCTGGCTGCCGAGCTGCTTCATCTTTCTCACCGTGAATATACGCCGGAAGAACGGCAGTTGATGATTTTAATCGCCTTGTTAGAAGCCGGTGAGCCAGTGAAACTCGTCTCACTGGCGAACGACTTGAACGTCACGGTTGCCACTGTCAGTTTGGATTTGGACAAATTGGAACAAACGCTCAAAGCGTACGGGCTTTCGCTCATTCGCAAGCGCGGGTACGGGGTGGAGCTTGCCGGTTCCGAATCAGCGAAACGGCGTCTCATTAGCGAACTGCTATTCCGCCATGTCAATGAACACGAGTTTTTGGAGCTGATGAAAGAGACGATTCAGAAGCGGTCAGATGATCCGCTTGATACGGTGGCGGAAAAGCTGCTCGGGCTTGTGGATCGAAAAAAGCTTGCCATCATTGAGAAACAAATCGAGCAAGTAAAAGAAAAGCTCCCATTTACGATGGCGGACAGTTCGTACATCGCCTTCGTCGTCCATTTGGCGCTCGCCATCGAGCGCATCAAGCGGGGGGAAGCGATTCATTTCGACCCGCACGATTTGCGGACGCTCCAGGCAGCGAAAGAATTTGCGATCGCCGAAATGCTCGCTGAATCGTTGGAAAGAGCTTTTGGCATTAACATTCCAAAAGAAGAAATCGGCTATATGACGATGCATTTAATGGGAGCGAAATGGCGCAGCCGTCAAGGAATGATGATGGAGGAGCCGAGTTTGGTTGTCGGCATGAAAGCGCAACAGCTCATTCGTTTCGTCAGCCGTGAGCTTGGAGTCGATCTGTCCACCGACCGCACGCTATACGAAGATCTCGTCGTTCACTTAAAACCGGCGTTGTACCGTTTAGAGCACGGGATGGGGGTCGCCAATCCGCTCCTGGATCAAATTAGGAAAGACTATCCGGAGCTGTTTGCGGTTGTCGCCAATGGAACGAAGCAGCTGTTTGGCTACATTCCGGTGCCGGAGGAGGAGATCGGTTACTTGGTGCTCCATTTTGCGGCTGCGCTCATGCGGGAGAAAAAAGGTTGGCGGGCGCTCGTTATTTGTTCGAGCGGGCTCGGAACGGCGAAAATTTTAGCGACAAGGCTGAAAAGAGCGATTCCGGATATCACTGTCATGGAGCAGGCGTCTGTCTTTGAATTGAAAAAGAAAGATTTGCGGGCGTACGACCTCGTCATTTCGACCGTGCCGCTTCCGGAAGAGTACGGGCCGCATGTCATCGTCAGTCCAATGCTCACCGAAGAGGAAGCGCGGGCGATCCGCCAGCGGTTGGAACGGAAAACAGCTGTGGAAAAGCGGAGGGAAAACGAGTCCATTGCACGTCGAAATCGGTCGATGCTCGCCACGATGAAAGCCGTTCGACGCATCAGTGAGACGATCATCCATCTTTTGGACGGTTTTCTCCTTGAGATGGTCACTTGTCGTTCGATCCATGAATTATTGATGAACGCGTGCCGTCGCCTCGAGCGAAACGGGGTTCTTGTCGATGCCAAAGTCGTCATCGAGGAGCTGGAGCGCCGCGAGTCGCTAGGCGGGCTCGGCGTTCCCGGCACGAAGCTGGCGCTTTACCACGCCCGCAGTTTCTCTGTCCTTCGTCCATCGCTGACGATGTACCGGCTTGATGAACCACAAACGGTGGCAGGCATGGACGGGGAGCCGATGGAAGTAAACACGGTTGTACTGCTTCTTGGCCCTGCCGATGCGGATGAAGAGATGCTTTCCGTATTGAGCCAAGTGAGCACTTTGCTCGTCAAGGACGAACAAAGCACGGCCACGTTGGTTCGTGGCGGCGAAAACGAGGTATATTCGCTCGTTAGCAGCCATTTAGAACAATTTTTCGATCATTATTGGACAACAATGAAGGAGTGAAGGTCATGTTGGCTTATTCAATTTTAAAGAAAGAAAACATTGTGCTAAATGCTCAACCAAAAACGAAAGAAGAAGCCATTCGCCTAGCTGGCGAAGTGCTCGTCAAGCAAGGGTATGTGGATCCATCGTATATTGATGCAATGCTTGAGCGCGAACAGTTGACGACTACGTATATCGGCAACAATGTCGCTATCCCGCACGGAACGGAAGAAGCGAAATCGCTCGTTAAGCAGTCCGGCATTTCGATCGTGCAAGTTCCAGGAGGCGTCGACTTTGGCGGGGGCAACCAAGCAACGATTGTCATCGGCATCGCCGGAAAAGACGGAGAACATTTAGACATTCTTTCGAAACTCGCGCTCGTCTGCGCGGAAGCGGACAATGTTGCGGCTATGGCGAACGCCAAAACAGCGGAGGAAATTCTTACGCTGCTTAATGAGGTGAACGGCTGATGAGGGCCGTTCACTTCGGCGCAGGCAATATTGGCCGCGGTTTTATCGGCAGCCTGCTTGCAGCGTCGGGATATGATGTCGTGTTTGTCGATGTCAACGAACAAATTGTCCGCCTGCTGAAGGAGCGGGGAGAGTATCGCGTTATTATTGCCGGCGAGCGGCAGGAAGAACAATGGGTGCGCGGTGTTTCCGCACTCAACAGTCAAACCGAACAGGATGATGTCATTGAGGCGATCGCGTCCGCTGATTTGGTGACGACTGCCGTCGGCCCGCACATTTTGCCGGTCATTGCGCCCGTCATCGCCGCCGGATTGGAGCGACGATTCACGGTTCATCAGAAGCCGCTTCACGTCATTGCATGCGAAAATATGATCGGCGGCACGGAAACGCTGAAACAGCATGTCGTTACCCATCTTTCCGAAGCCGGACGGCAGCTGGTGGAAGAATGTGTCGGGTTCCTTAACTGCGCGGTCGACCGCATTGTGCCGAATCAGACGTATGACGATCCACTCGCCGTCACGGTTGAGCCGTTTTTCGAATGGGCGATTGAGACGAAAAACACTATCGGCGCCGTTCCCCCGATTCAAGGGGCACATTTTGTCGCTGACCTAGGACCGTATATCGAGCGCAAATTGTTTACAGTTAATACCGGCCATGCGTTGGCTGCCTATTTAGGTTATCAAAAACAATACCGAACGGTTCAGGAAGCGATGAAGGATAGCGGCATCCGGGAGAGTGTCGAGCAGGCGCTCCGCGAGTCAGGCGCCGTCTTAGTGAAAAAGCACGGCTGGGATGAACAAGAGCACCGTTCGTATATTGAAACGACGATCGGACGTTTCACCAATCCGTCCCTTTCCGATGACATCGTCCGCGTCGCCCGTTCACCAATCCGCAAGCTCGGGCCGAACGATCGGCTTGTCGCACCGGCTGTGCAATATTACACTTTATTCGAACGTGTGCCGTCCGGACTTGTCAAAGGCATTGCTGCGCTGCTGTTGTTTGATGAGACCGGCGATGCCGAAGCAACTGCTCTCCAGCAAACGATCGAACAGAGCGGTGTCGAAGGGGCGCTCGTCCAATATGCCGGGCTTGACAATAGCCATCCGCTCGTCGTGGCGGTGAAGGAAGAATATAAGAAGATGCAAAAAGAGCAATAAAGATAAGGGGTTCGTCTCGTTTTACCGCTAGCCTTCACGGCTGGCGGCATTTTTTTGTGAATATGAACATGCCGATTATCGTCTTTTCCGTTACAATGCTATCGATCAAAACGAATCTTCGTTTTCACTATAGTTTCTGTTTTTATGCAGAATCTTAAGAAAGGCTTCCCCTTCACCAATGTTCCTATTTCTCTTGTTCATTCTGTCATCGAAGCTCCGTGAGATAAAGTAAGACGGGGGGAGTAAGTCCTTACAAATCCTCTTTTTTGAGTTTACGTTGTCATGAACAAAATGAACAAAATTCATTTTATTTTCAAAAACTTCACACTTCATATAGTAGTGTGATAACGTTATCTTTGAAAACGTTATCAAAAGCAAGGGGGGCAAGGGAGGATGAAAAAAACAAGATGGAGGGGTTTACTAGCGGCTGCAATGATGACGCTAGCACTGGCGGCATGTGGAGGAAATGAATCGGCAGGGTCCAAACCGTCCAACTCGTCTGCTACGAATTACCCGACGAAGCCAATTACTATTGTTGCTCCGTCCGGAGCGGGCGGCGGTTGGGATTTAACGGCTCGCGCAATCACGAAAGTGCTCGATGAGTCAGGTCTTGTTAAACAGACGATGATCGTTGAAAACAAACCGGGCGGTGGCGGGGCGGTCTTTATGGCCGAATACGCTACCCAAGAAGCAAAAAACGATTATAAATTATTTGTCAACTCACCACCCATTATTATTAACAATTTGAAAAAAGAAGGAAACAGCCCGTTTGGCTACAAAGACACGACGCCGCTTGCTCAATTGACGAAAGATTTCGGAGCCATTGTAGTTAAGGCCGATTCAAAGTTTCAAACATTGACCCAATTGCTCGACGTGATTAAACAAGATCCGAAATCGGTCACTGTAGCTGGAGGATCAGCACCGGGCTCGATGGATCATTTAGTCGCCATTCTGCCAATCTATAAAGCTGGCATTGATCCGAAATCGATCAAATATGTTTCGTACGATGGTGGTGGCGAGGCGATGGCTGCGTTGCTTGGCGGCAATGCTGATGTGATCGCAACCGATGCGTCTTCGGTCGGTGAGTATTTGAAAGCCGGAAAAGTGCGGGTGTTGGCGGTTTCGGCTCCAGAGCGCCTTGACGGTGTACTCAAAGATGTGCCGACGATGAAAGAGCTTGACATTGATGCGGAATTTACAATTTGGCGTGGGATTTTTGGACCAAAAGACATGTCTCGAGAAGCGAAAGCGTTTTGGGAAGAGACATTGAAAAAGTTGTCTGAGCACGAGAAATGGAAGGAAGAGCTGCAAAAACAAGGTTGGGAAGCAGAGTATCGCAATTCGGATGAGTTTACGAAGTTTTTGCAAGAGCAAGAGCAACAAGTCGGGGACCTTCTGAAGTCGCTTGGCATGTACAAGTAAACAAAGGGGGAAGAAGATCCTTCCCCTTTTTCGCAAAAAAGCCGGAGGTGAAGGGATGAATAAAACAGCTGACCGGATCGCGGCCGTGGCATTCTTAGCGATTGGCGCCTTGTTTATGGTGGAAAGCTTGCGCCTATCGAAAAGCGCTTATGGTAGTGTGGTGGGACCGAACGTGTTTCCATTTTTGCTTGGACTCATTCTTGTGTTATTAAGTGTCAAACTGTTGTTTGAAACACGGCGCTATGCGGAGGCGGCAGATAAGAAACCGCCACGACAATATAAAAAGTTTCTCATCATTTTGGTCGCCGCCATCTTGTACGCAGCTTTGATGGAAACCATTGGTTACGTGATTATGACTTTTCTTTTCCTCGTGGTCGGATTTCAAACGATGGCGAAAGGAACATTATGGAAGTCGGTTGTTGTTGCGGCTGGTTTTTCGCTAGGTGTCTACGGCCTTTATGTCAAACTGTTGCAAGGAACATTGCCAAGTTGGCCGGTGTGGTTCCAATGAAAGGAGGGGCAGCATGAGCACGCTATCGTTTTTACTCGATGGATTTCAGACGGCGTTGCAGCCGCATAACTTGCTGTTTGCTTTTATTGGAGTGCTGATCGGCACGACGGTCGGTGTGCTGCCTGGGATCGGTCCAATAAGCGGGGTGGCGCTGCTCATTCCTGTAACAGCGTCGATGACGTCTGGTCTTAGCCCGGAACAGGCGGCAGCAAGTTCAATCATTTTGCTGGCCGGTGTGTATTACGGCGCGATGTATGGTGGCTCGACGACATCGATTTTGCTTAATACACCCGGGGAGTCTTCGTCGGTCGTTACGACGCTTGATGGCTATCAGATGGCCCGCCAAGGAAGAGCGGGGGTGGCGCTCGCCATTGCCGCGATCGGCTCTTTTGTCGCCGGAATCGTTGCGCTAATCGGCCTTGTATTATTAGCTGAGCCGTTATCGAATGTTGCGTTGAAGTTTGGTCCGGCGGAATATTTTTCGCTGATGATGCTTGGGTTGGCGGCGGTGAGCGGGCTGGCCGGCAAATCGATGACAAAAGCGTGGATCATGACCGTGTGTGGTTTGTTGCTTTCTACGATTGGACTTGACAACGTTTCCGGCGTGGCACGTTTTACGTATGACATTTCCTATTTATATGGAGGCTTGGAGTTTTTAACAGTAGCAGTTGGTCTATTTGCATTAGGAGAGGTGTTCAAGTCCATTCTCCATAATGAGAAGAACGACGGGGAAATTGCCAAAATCGGGCGTATCTTGCCGACCAAATCGGACTTGAGAGAAAGTGCGGGACCGATCGCTCGCGGGTCGCTGCTTGGGTTTTTCACCGGTGTGCTGCCAGGAGCCGGAGCAACACTAGCTTCCTTTTTCTCCTACATTCTTGAAAAGAAAGTGAGTAAACATCCAGAGAATTTTGGTAAAGGAGCAATCGCAGGAGTGGCGGCTCCGGAGTCAGCGAACAATGGTGCATCCGGGGGGGCAATGATTCCGCTTTTGACGCTCGGTATCCCAGGATCGGGGACGACAGCGATTCTCATGGGCGCGCTTATTATGTACAACGTCCAACCCGGCCCGCTTTTGTTTGACGAGCATCCTGAAGTGGCCTGGGGGTTGATTGCCAGTATGTTTATCGGCAATGTAATGTTGTTAATCCTCAACATGCCGCTCGTCAAAGTGTTCGCGAAAATTATCCAGACGCCGACGAAATATTTGCTGCCGCTGATTATTGCCATTTCCGTGTTCGGCGTGTATGCGGTGCAAGTGACGACGTTTGATGTGTTCCTGCTGCTGGCGTTTGGTCTGCTTGGCTATTGGCTCGCTCAACATGACTATCCGCTCGCGCCGCTCGTTTTAGGACTAGTGCTCGGGCCGATGATCGAAAACAATATGCGCCGGGCCTTGACAGCATCGAACGGGGATTACCTCGTTTTCGTTGAAAAGCCGATTTCTCTTGTTTTATTGATCATTGCCTTTTTGTGGATCGCTGTGCCAATGGTCATGAAACTACGAGGAAAATCGATCATCGTCAACGAAGATATGTAATAGAAGATATGTAATAATTAAGGAAGAAAGACGTTTCGCCTAACACGCGGACGGTCTTTCTTTATTTTCTATTTTGAGAGGAAGGACTATGAAGCTTCAGACAAGGTTAATGGTCATTATTTGTTCCCTGCTATTATTTGTGATCATTTTTCTGACTTTTTTGTTTCAACATATGTTTGCTGCTACACTGAAAGAGCAAATCGGAATGCGGGCGCTGAATGTAGCGGAGACGGTCGCTTCGACTCCGCTTGTGCGCGAGGCATTTCGTGACTCAAATCCGTCCGTGCGTTTGCAGCCGTTTGCAGAGCGCATTCGCCAAAAGACAGGGGCGGAATACGTAGTGATCGGCAACCGACAAGGCATTCGTTATGCCCATCCGCTGACGGAACGAATTGGGAAGTCAATGATTGGGGGAGATAACAAGGAGGTACTGAAAGGCAAATCCATTATTTCTGAGGCGGTCGGTTCACTCGGTCCAGCCATCCGCGGGAAGGCGCCGATTTTTGATGAGAACGGAAGCGTGATCGGCATTGTTTCGGTCGGGTTTTTGTTAGAAGATATTCAGCGCACCGTGTGGTCGTATAGCATGAAGATTTTCTTTTTTTCCGTTCTTGCACTTTTGTTTGGGGCAGTTGGTGCGGTGGCGATTGCTAAGGCAGTGAAAAAATCGATTCACGGCCTTGAACCGGAAGAAATCGGCTTGTTGTACCAAGAAAAACAGGCAATTTTAGAGGCGATTCGTGAAGGAATCGTCGCCATCAATCAAGAAGGGACAATTACGATGGTCAATCAAACTGCTTTGAAGTTGCTGGGCTATGACAATGAGCGTAACGTATTAGGAACGCCTATCTTGCAACTGATTCCCCATTCCCGGCTGCCTGAAGTAATTCGAACGGGACAAGCGGAATATGATGATGAGATGGTTTTAGGAGGAGAGACCGTCATTGCGAACAGGATTCCGATCAAAAACAAGCAAGGACGGGTGATCGGAGCGGTATCGACGTTTCGCAACAAGTCGGAGTTGTACCGCCTGACGAAAGAGCTGTCACAGCTGCGAACCTATGCCGATGCATTACGCGCGCAAACGCATGAGTTTTCCAACAAACTGTATTTAATCTCAGGCCTGATTCAGCTTGAATCATACGAAGAGGCGCTAGAACTCATCACAAAGGAAACAGACTTGCAGCAAAACATCGTTCGATTTGTCATGAAAGAAATCCCTGACCCTATCATTGGTGGACTGCTGCTTGGCAAATTCAACCGTGCCAATGAGTTAAAAATAGCATTTGAAATTGATCGGGAAAGCAGTTTTCGAGATGTACCTCCATGGATGGATCGCGATCATTTGGTGACGATTATCGGCAACTTGTTGGATAACGCGATGGAAGCGGTTCTTCACAACGGAAAAGAAGAGAAGCGAGTGACCGTTTTTTTGACCGACCTCGGCAATGACTTGATTATTGAAGTCGAAGATAACGGATTAGGCATCGATCCGGCTGTGGCAGAACGAATATACGACCGCGGTTTTTCGACCAAAGCCAGCGGACTCCGTGGGTATGGACTTGATCTTGTCAAGAAGGCGCTGGAAATGCTTGACGGGCAAATCACTTATCAATCGAAACAAGGGGAGGGAACGGTGTTTACCGTCATTATTCCGAAGCAGCTGGCCGACGCCAATCACCATTGAGAGGGGGATAGAGAGTCGATGATTCGCGTGCTGATTATCGAAGACGACCATCGTATTGCCGAGATTAACCGACGCTTTGTGGAAAAAGTAGAAGGGTATGAAGTTGTTGGCATTGCCACGAACGCCGAAGAGGCAAGGGAACTGACCGAAGTGTTGCGGCCGGACGTATTGTTGCTTGACGTCTATTTTCCAGATATGAACGGTATCTCTTTCTTGAAATGGGTTCGTCAACGTTTTTCTAATATTGATATTATCATGATCACAGCAGCACGGGAAATTGATACGTTGAAACAGGCGCTGCATGGCGGAGTATTTGATTATATCATCAAACCGATTATGTTCAACCGTTTTGCCGAAACATTAAATCGCTATAAAGATTACCATGACAAAATGCAGCAATGGATGAAAGAGAAAGAATGGATCGGCCAAGAAGATGTCGATGAACTGATAGGGAGAGAACTGTCGGCCAAGGAGCAGCCCTCGTTACCAAAGGGCATCCAGCCGTTGACGCTTGAAAAAGTGCTAGTTGTCGTGAAACAATGCCGGGATGGAGTGACGGCCGAAGAAGTCGGACAGCAAATTGGTATGAGCCGAACGACGGCTCGTCGGTATTTAGAGTACCTTGTCTCCACAGGACAAGTGCTGGCCGATATTGCTTATGGATCGGTCGGACGCCCGGAACGGATTTATAGAAAGAGAGGGTAAGCAAGGTTCTCGTTTAGAAAAGCATAGCGGCTTCCATATGCACAAAGAAAGCGGGGGAGAGTGTTGGCCGTTTTTAGTGGCATTTTGCTTCAAGTGATGGTTCCTATGTTGCTCATTGTCGGAGTGGGAGCGCTATTGCACCGTTTGTTTCATTTTGACATGAATACATTGTCCAAACTGAATATGTATGTGCTGTTGCCAGTGGTCGCGTTCATCAACGTGTATGACAGCGAGTTGAACGGGAAAGTGTTGGCGGCTATATTCGGTTTTCTTCTTTTACAAAGCAGCGGGTTGATCGTTTTGAGTATGATGATGGCAAAATTGTTCAAACTCGAACGAAGCAGGGCGGCAGTGTTTCAAAATACGATTGTTCTGAATAACTCTGGCAACTTTGGCATTCCTGTCAGCCAACTTGTGTTTCACCAACAACCACTCGGGGCAGCCATTCAAATTGTCGTGACCATATTTCAAAACTTTCTCACCAATACATATGGCGTTTATCAGTTTGTTTCAGGAAACGGGAAAAAAGGAAAGTGGGTTGCCGAGCTATGGAAAAATCCGGTTCTTCATGCGTTGTTGCTAGGCGTCGTTTGCCGTTGGCTGCATGTCCCGGTTCCATCATTTTTATGGACTCCACTTCAACGCATCGCTGATGCGTTTTTAGCTATTGCCCTCTTTACATTAGGAGCACAAATCGCTTACGCTCGTTTTACCGCTTTGCCGCCACTGTTGTATGCGAGCGTGTTTGGACGCCTGCTCTTTTCGCCGCTATTGGCTGCGGCATTCATCTTTCTGTTAGGGATTGAGGGGGTGACTGCTCAGGCGTTGCTCATCGCCAGTTCCTATCCTTGTTCACGCAACACGGCGCTGTATGCGCTCGAGTATGATTGCCATCCCGACTACGCCGCCCAGGCGGTGCTTCTGTCAACGCTATTAAGCGCCATTACCGTGACCGGTGTTGTATATGTTGCTCGGTTGTTATTTTCATAAGCTTCTTGTGGGTGGCGGTGTGAAAAGAAGTCTGCCACCCCCGCGGGTAGAGAGAATAATAAAATAAAGAAAATAGTTGTAAACCGCTTTCACTTGTTTTATAATAAAGCTAAACCGGTTTATGAAAGCGCTTTTGAACTAAATCGATTTAGTACAAGAGAGGGATTCTGTTGAAAAAAGTAACGATGGCTGATGTCGCGAAACTGGCCAACGTTTCCAAAAGCACGGTCTCGCAATATTTGAATAAACGCTATGAATATATGAGTGAAGAAACAAGAAAGCGCATTGCCCAGGCGATCGAAGAACTCGGCTACCAGCCGAACGTGATCGCCCGCAGTTTGAAGCAAAAGACAACAGCGACGATCGGCGTCATTGTGTTTAATATGCTTCATATGTTGACGACGCAAGTGCTACACGCTATTGAAGAAGAATGCCAAAAGCGTGAGTTTCAAGTGATCGTCTGCAACTCCGGCGATGACCCGGAAAAAGAGAGAAAATATATCGATATGCTGCTCGCGAAACAAGTGGACGGGTTGATCGTCTTTCCGACGGGAAAAAACGAAGACGTTTACCATCGCCTTGTCGCCGAGCGGTTTCCGATCGTCTTTGTCGACCGGATGGTGCCGGGGGTTGAGGCCGATAGTGTGCTGTTGGACAACTTTGGTGCGGCAGAGATGGCGGTTGATTATTTGGCCGCCCATGGTTATGACCGTATCGCTATTGTCACTCCGCCGCTTGTCGCCCACAACGTGCCGCGGATGGAACGGCTTCAAGGGTTTCGGATGGCGATGGAAAAAAGAGGCCTTAAAGTTGATGATAGGAGTGTGATCGCTGCCGAGGCCGCCGAGCTGCCTGGGGAATTGCAAAAGCGGTTCGCTGCCCCTGAACGGCCGAACGCGTTGTTTGCAATTAACGACTTAACATTAATGGGCATTTTACGGTTCGTGAAAGAAACTGGCATTCGCGTGCCGGATGAGTTAGGACTGATTAGCATTGATGATGTGCCATTTGCCGATATTTACACGCCGATGCTGACGACGATCGCCCAGCCGACGTTTGCGATGGGGAAAAAAGCAGCTGAACGCGTGTTCGAGCAAATGGATCAGGAGCGAACGCGCAAACCGCGTGTGTTTCGTTTCTCCCCGACATTGGTGGAACGGACATCGATCAGATGAGAAAGCAGATAAGGAGGGAGGAGAAACGATGGCGATTTCTGAGGATGTTGTCATTGGCATTGATATTGGAACGACAAGCACGAAAGCGGTTGTTTTCGGAGAACGTGGGCGGGTATTAGCTTCCCACGCGGTTGATTATCCAATCATCCAGCCGCATCCGGGATTTGCGGAACAGGACCCGGAAGAGCTGTTTGCCGCGGTCATTCAAGCGGTCGGGGCGGTGACGGTCCGCCATGGGATTCGTCCCCAGCAGGTGAAGGCGATTGGATTGAGTGCGGCGATGCACTCGATGATGGCGCTTGACGAATCAGGACGGCCGCTCACTCGCTTAATCATCTGGGCCGACAACCGGAGCGTCGTTCAGGCGGAGCGATTGTTGAAAGAGCATCATGGACTTGATATTTACCGGCGGACGGGGACGCCAATTCATCCGATGTCCCCATTGCCGAAATTGCTTTGGCTGAAAGAGGAGGAGCCGGATGTATTCCGACAGGCGCACCGTTTCGTGTCGGTGAAAGATTATGTGCTGTATCGGCTGTACGGTGACTATGTCACCGACCATTCGCTCGCCTCAGCGACGGGCTTGTTCCGCCTCGATACGCTCGATTGGGATGAGGATGTGCTTTCACTTCTTGGCATTGGCCGCGAACGCCTGCCTCGTTTGGTTCCAGCCACGCACATTCTGCAAGGAATGAACAAAGAATGGGCCGATAAAATGGGGGTATCTCCTGATGTTCCAGTCGTCATCGGTGCGAGCGATGGCGTGCTCGCCAACATCGGTGTCGGTGCCGTGCTCCCAGGTGAGGCGGCCATTACGATCGGGACGAGCGGGGCGGTGCGGACGATTGCGACCACACCGACAACCGATGAAAAAGGCCGAACGTTTTGTTATGCGTTAACCCCTGGTTATTGGGTCGTTGGCGGGCCGACGAACAATGGCGGTATTTTGCTTCGGTGGCTGCGCGATGAGTTTGGCGCCCAAGAGCGAGAAGTGGCGAAAAAGCTTGGCGTCGATCCATACGACTTGTTGACGAAGTATGCGGAACGCGTTTCACCCGGAGCGGAAGGATTGGTGTTTTTGCCATTTTTATCGGGCGAGCGGGCCCCATATTGGAACGCGAATGCACGCGGAACATTTTTTGGCCTTGGCCTTCACCATAAGCGCGAACATTTCATTCGTGCCGTGATGGAAGGCGTCTGCTTCAGCATCGTATCGGTGGCGCTTGCCATTCGCGACGTGACAGGACCAATGGCGGAAATCCGCGTCTCAGGCGGTTTTGCAAAATCTCCATTTTGGCGGCAAATGCTTTCCGATATGCTCGGTAAGCCGCTCATTGTGCCGCAAACGCACGAGGCATCGGCATTAGGAGCAGCGGCGGTGGCGCTTCATGCGTTAGGTGAAGTGCCGTCCTTAGAGATGGTGAAAACGTGGATTGATACGACGGCTCGCCATGAACCGAAGGAGGAACATACGCTTATTTACGCAGAGTTGTTTGATTTGTATGCCCGTTTGTATGAGCGGTTAAAAGCGGAGTTTGATATCATCGCTGCGTTTCAGCGGCGGAGTGGAGAATAGCATTTTTGAACTAAATCGGTTTATTAGCGGAAGAGAGTGAGTTTGCCAGCAACGCTTTCTCTTCCGCTCTCCTACTTGCAGTTGAGGCGACTTTGATGAACAGGAGGAAGAAAAATGTCTGACTCAGCCTTGATCCTTATCGTCATTGCCGGGATTAGTTTACTATTGTTTTTGATTATTCGCTCAAAGCTTCATGCGTTTGTTGCCTTGTTGCTTGTTAGTTTGCTTGTCGGTGCAGCTGCTGGCATGCCGCTAGACAAAGTCATCGAGTCAATTCAAAATGGAATGGGTGGTACACTTGGCTTTGTGGCAGTGGTTGTTGGGTTAGGCGCTATGTTTGGGCAAATGCTAGAAGTATCTGGGGGAGCCGAACGGCTGGCTCAGACGCTCATCAATAAGTTTGGAGAGAATAAAGCACAATGGGCGCTCGGTCTGACAGGGTTTATTGTTGCGATTCCGGTCTTTTTTGATGTTGGTTTCATTATTCTTGTTCCCATTGTCTATGGCTTGGCGCGGAAAACAGGGCGTTCACTTTTGTATTATGGCATCCCGCTTCTAGCTGGGTTAGCTGTCACGCATAGTTTTGTGCCACCAACGCCAGGTCCGATTGCTGTTGCAGATTTGATTGGTGCTGATCTTGGATGGGTCATTTTATTCGGTTTTATCGCCGGTCTTCCAGCGATGATTGTAGCTGGCCCACTGTTTGGAAAATATATTGCCAAAAAAATTCACGCTACCGTTCCAGATTATATGGATATGAAAGAAAAGCAATGGGAGAAAGACCTCCCGGGGTTTGGGACGATTGCCGGCATCATTTTTATTCCGCTCGTGTTGATTTTGTTGAATACGGTTTCAGGAGCTGTTTTGCCAGAGGGGAACGGGATAAGGACGTTCTTAACCTTTTTAGGCCATCCGTTTGTCGCGCTGACGATTGCGACATTGTTGGCGTTTTACTTGCTTGGGCAAAAAAGAGGGTTCACTAAGCAAGAAGTACAAGATATTGCCACAAAATCATTGGAACCGGCTGGCATTATTATTCTTGTCACCGGAGCCGGGGGTGTGTTCAAACAAATTTTGATCGATTCCGGCGTCGGAAAAGTGTTAGCTGACATGATGGCAACTTCTTCCTTGCCACCGATCGTACTGGCGTTTCTTATCGCTGCGATCGTCCGTGTGTCCCAAGGTTCGGCAACTGTGGCCATGGTAACAGCTGCTGGCCTGATAGCACCGTTAATTGAAACACTAGGATTAAGTGGTCCGATTTTAGGAATGATTGTTATTGCCATCGCTGCCGGGGCAACGATCCTTTCACACGTCAACGACTCTGGTTTTTGGCTCGTCAACCGTTATTTCGGTCTCGATGTGAAAGATACACTGAAATCGTGGACGGTCATGGAGACGTTGATTGCACTTGTCGGTTTTGTCGTTGTATTGATTTTGAGTTTGTTTGTGTCATAAAAACGAGTAAGAAGAAAGAAGAGGATTTGGATAGAGGGTGTCTCAAAAGCAACGAGACACCCTTTCTTACTATGATATACACACTGGGCGACTTTGCAGTTCTATATCTCGTGTTCCATCGGAGACCAATGGTTTGTCACTATATATTCAAAAGGCACAGTGCTTCCATGGCAAGTGCAGCGAAAAATACTTTTTTTGATTGAGAAAGAATAGTTTTTAGTACAATAAAAAATTATTTACAGAAGAAAATGGTTTGTTTTCATCAAGCCGCTTTTACCTATCATCAAGCCGTTTCACAAGCAACAGCTCATCCCGAATCGGAATGCCATCGGGGCTCATGAAGGGAATGCTTGGCTTGATTTGCCGTGCTTTGTCGACAGCATTCGGAAAGACATTGACGATTTGATAGCCACGCTTTTGGTAGAAACGAAGCGCATGCAAGTTGTCATTCGTCGTAATTAATCGAACAGCGGCACATCTTTGTTGTCTCGCCCATGTCTCTGCCGCACGCAAAAGGGCGCTGCCGATGCCCTGATTTTCCACTATGCTGTCTAACGAGATGATCTCGCATTCGTTTTCGCGAATGAGGAACGTAATGAGCCCGACGATTCGCTGTCCATTCTCGACAGCGGCAAATCCATCCAGCTCGTTGCAGTGATAAACACCAGTCGAGACAACCATTTCCGGACTCCCCCAATGGTCGGTGAAAAACTGATTGACCAGAGCGCGGTCCAATTGTTTCGTTGGGACGATGTTCAAGGTGAGTTCCCCCCTCTATACCAGTGATCATTGTTTTCTATTATACTAGAAATAGATGTTTTTTACATCGCATATGGACAAGGAGGAGCCAGATGGAGAACGGGATTGTGGCAGGCAAAACGATCGAGAAATGGGTAAAGGAACTTCCGTTGCTGGAACAGATGATGCAGACGGAAGAAGTGTTTTGGACAAATCCAAACTATCATTCATTTGATCAAGCTGCTCGACATCTTTCGCTCGGTGAACGCGATGTTAAGGAGGCCGAAGAGCGGTTAGCGCGCTTTGCCCCGTATATCGCTAAAGTGTTTCCGGAAACGCGAAACACTAGTGGAATCATTGAATCGCCGTTAGTGAAAATTCCAAAGATGCAACGATATTTGGAAGAGACGTTTCGGCAACCAATCGAAGGAGAAGTATGGCTCAAATGCGACAGCCATCTTCCTATTTCCGGATCGATCAAGGCGAGAGGGGGGATTTATGAAGTTTTGAAACATGCCGAAGACCTCGCGCTCGCAAACGGCATGATTTCTGTAGAAGATGACTACACGCTCCTAGCTAACGAGGAGTTTCGACAGTTCTTTTCCCGCTATTCGCTTGTTGTCGGCTCGACGGGAAATTTAGGCCTTAGCATCGGGATCATTGGAGCACGGCTTGGATTTCATGTGACGGTTCATATGTCGTCGGATGCCAAACAATGGAAGAAGGAGTTGTTGCGAAGCAAAGGGGTGACGGTGGTCGAACATCTCACCGATTATAACAAAGTGGTAGAAGAGGCGAGAAGACAATCGGCTGAGGACCCAACATCGTATTTTATCGATGATGAGAATTCAACTCAGTTGTTTTTAGGATACGCAGTGGCAGCGTTGAGGTTGAAACAACAATTAGAGGATATGAACATCATCGTCGATGAAGAACATCCGCTGTTTGTGTACCTTCCTTGTGGAGTGGGCGGCGGACCGGGTGGGGTGACGTTTGGCTTAAAACTTGTGTATGGAGATCATGTGCATTGCTTTTTCGCCGAACCGACCCACTCGCCTTGCATGCTGCTTGGGCTGATGACAGGAGAACACGATCGCGTATCGGTGCAGGATTTTGGTATTGATAACAAGACGGAAGCCGACGGACTAGCGGTCGGCCGGCCGTCGGGATTTGTCGGAAAGATGTTGGAAAACGCTATCAGCGGCGTATATACAGTGGACGATTCCACTCTTTATCAGCTGCTTGCGGCGATGATTGATACGGAGAAGATCCGATTAGAGCCGTCGGCATTGGCAGGGGTCGCAGGGCCTGTTCGTTTGTGTCAAGACCAAGCGGCGCACATGTATCTCGAGCAGCACCATTTGAAAGAAAAAATGAACCAAGCCACCCATATTTGCTGGGCCACGGGTGGAAGTATGGTGCCTAAGGACGTGATGGACGCCTACTATAAGGAAGGGAAACGCCGGCAAAGAGGGTGATGCCATCCTAACAAGGCAAGACAGGTTAGGTTTCGCACAGGAAATACGTTTGCAGATGGAGGTTATCTGATGAGCACAGAAAAAGAAAATATGTTGGCTGGCCGCTTGTACAATCCTGCCGATCCGCAGCTCGTGAAAGAGCGGGAGCGGGCGAGACGACTCGTTCGCTTGTATAATGAAACATTGGAAACAGAATATGAAAAGCGGGTTCAGTTGTTAAAAGAATTGTTCGGCTCAACAGGAGAACAGCTGTACATCGAACCGAACTTCCGCTGTGATTATGGATATAACATCCATGTCGGTGAACATTTTTTCATGAACTTTGATGGCGTCATTTTGGACGTCTGTGAAGTGCGGATCGGCAATCATTGTTTTATCGGTCCTGGCGTGCACATTTATACTGCGACGCATCCGCTTGACCCGCACGAGCGGAACAGCGGCCGCGAATACGGAAAACCGGTCACTATCGGCGATAACGTTTGGATCGGGGGCCGGGCTGTGATCAACCCGGGCGTCACAGTCGGTGACAACGCTGTCATCGCCTCAGGCGCCGTTGTGACGAAAGACGTTCCCGCTAACGCGGTCGTTGGCGGAAATCCGGCGAGAGTCATCAAGTGGATCAAATAACGAAAGATAGCGCGCCCCGCATCAAAAAAGATACGGGGCGTTTCATATGTTTGATTCCCTCTGTCACTCCCACTGCACCGCCACTGCCCGAACAGGTGAACCGTCGCAGCCAGGCAAGGAAAGGGGCAGGGCGATAATGTACGGGTCATCAAAATCGATTTGATCAAAGTTTGCGAAATTTTCCCCAATCACCCCATTGGCGCCGAGAATAAGTTCATGGGCGCGAAATGAAGAGCCGTCCGGTGGATCGATGTTCAGGGCATCGATAAAAAATGTGCGAACACCCCGTTCGAGCATCGCTTCAATGACATCCGGCGCGACGTATGGGTGGCGAAAATACCGCTCCGTTCCGACGTATGACGACCAACCGGTGTGAAACAAAACGATCGTTCCCGGCGACAACTTTGGCATATACACGGCGGCATCCATCATCGTCACCGCTTCTCCTTCCGTTTTCCCCGTGGCATCGATCACAACGCCGCGACCTAAAAAATAGGTGAGCGGCACATCATCCAACCGCCAGCCGTGCTCGCAAAAGTGGAACGGTGCATCGACATGGGTGCCGCTATGCGAACCGAGCACAAGGCGGCTGACATGGTAGCCGTCAGCGGAAAACGTCGCTATCGGTTCGAGGTGCGGCTTTGGATCTCCCGGATAAACGGGAGTTTGGGATGTCAGCGGCATGGAGAGGTCGATAAGTTTTTTGATGTTCATTTTTCGTCGTTCCCTCCCAACCTCTTTTTGACCAAGAGCTGTTTGTTGCTCACTCATCGTAGTGTGGAAAGCTTTTGTTAATGCTTGACATCGGCACAGATCTAAAGTTGTTTGAACGATTTCTGCTCGCCCATGTATGTTAGCTATGGTCATTTCCTCTCTATCCGCTCCTTAAATCGAAGATAAACGAAAAAAACGGAAAGATGAAGACGTTTCTGTTGGATTGCTTGCATCGATATAAACCGTGTTATGATTGATTACTTGTGCCATGGGGAATTTCATGAAAGGGGGATTCCCAGGCGAGTGAGGCAGCAAGAATCTCGGCCTCGCGAACTGTCAAATATCTGGCTCGTTTCGAAAAAGACACGTCCAACAAATCAGCAGACTGACGCATCCAAGGGCCGTATCCACCAATACTAGTTCGGATTCCGGAGAAAACGAGGCTTTTTCAAAAGGGGGAAATGGACTTTTCGGTCATTTTCGATACAACATAAGAGATTAGTATATATTTTCCATGCATTCGTAAGCTATGTAAGAAATGTTTGAAACAGCTGGCTCATAGGTCGAAAATCGAGTCATCTTATGCCCAAGTCGTCTCTTTAAGTACCCCTGGATTGTAGCGTACAAAATCTTTTTCGCGTTGTATCTCTTTTTTAATAAAACATAATTAGCGAGCACAATGACAAACACAGGAATGAATAATGTGGCCATCAGCATAATGAAGTGAAAGAGGAAGGGGAATCAATCCTTTGTTAATAAACCGTTAAATTTATTTTAATATTAAGAATAAAAAATGCACTGATTTCGTCCTAAGGACGAAATCAGAAGTATGACGGACAACATCCGAGCGGTTTGTTATATTGGCTGATGTTAACATATTTTGTTTCAGGAAAAGCGGCGAATCCTCTTCCTTTGTCCTATTCTTCACTGATGTACGCCAGGGAAGGCCACTCCTTTTCAACCAAATGGTTTTTATGGTGTTGTCGCTGCTGACAAATTGTTGGCCTGTGACCGCTTTTTCTTTAATGCCACAAGCGTAATCATCTCGTACATAATTGCAGAGGCCAATGCTGCTGTAATTTCTCCGCTGTCGTAAGCAGGCAATACTTCGACGAGATCAAATCCGACGATGTTTAGCCCATCGAGTCCTCTTACGTATTCAAGCGCCTCGTAGCTCGTCGGCCCGCCCACTTCTGGTGTGCCGGTACCTGGCGCAAACGCAGGATCAACAAAGTCTATATCGTAGGAAACGAAAACGGGTTTGTTCCCAACGCGTTGATGAATGCGACGCATCACTTCTGTAAAACCAATTTGGCGGACTTCTTTCATCGGAATGACTTCAAAACCAAGCCGCCGTGCGTCTTCGATATCATCGGCGCTGTAAAGCGGTCCGCGCATACCGACTTGAATGGAATGATCTACATCGAGCAATCCTTCCTCAACAGCGCGGCGGAACGGCGTACCGTGCATATATTTTTCTCCATAGTAATGATCCCACGTATCGCTATGCGAGTCAAAATGAACGAGTGCGACAGGCCCAAAGCGTTCGTAAAAAGCGCGCAAGTGTCCCAATGTAATAGAGTGGTCACCGCCCATGAGAATCGGGATGATATCTTTCTTCAACAATGGGCGCAGCTCTTCAACGATACGATCGTATGTGCGCAGCACATTGCCGGGAACGACATCCACATCCCCGTAATCGACACCCGAACAATAAGCAAAAATATCAATATCCATGTCGGGATTGTAAGGGCGAAGCAGGACGGAAAAATTTCGAATATGCTGCGGGCCGTATCGTTGACCAGTGCGGTTTGAGGCCGCGGTATCAAACGGCACACCGAGCACAACAAAATCCACATGGTCGGTTGTTTTGACCTGTTCTAATCGCATAAAGGTACGAACCCCGCAAAAACGGGGCGACTGGGAAGAATCTTTTGGTTTGTACATGTCCCAACCTCCTTAGGAAGTGAAAATGCTCTCAAATTCGTTTAAGCAAAACACGTGCCAAGAAGGGAAAAACAAACCATTCGCAAACGGCTTCGTTTCTTTAATAATGATGAGCCCGTCTCTTACAGATTTTTGAAACGAAACAACGGGGTGGGAGCTATGAATCTTAATTCATTTTTGAATCAATACGGTACTTTTTTAACTTTCGTACGACCGTCGGTTGACTAATGCCAAGATAATCAGCCATCTCGTATGTTGTTTTGCATTGTTGGGCTGCACGCAGCAGCCATTGCCGTTCTACTTGTTCAACGGCTTCTTTTAGTGTCGATGGTTCACTTCTTTTTTCTGCTAGTGAAGGGGTTGACGCAACCTCTGAATGCTTCTGGACAGAAAAAGGAAGATATTCCGGATAAATGGCTTTTGTTTCGGAAGTAATGACCAATCGTTCGATCATATTTTCCAACTCCCGCACATTGCCTGGCCAGTGATAATGAACGAGATGGTCCACAATGGACGGATGGAAGTATTTATCCATATGGTATTTTTGATTACACTTTTCTAAAAAGTATTGCGCTAACATAAAAATATCTTCTTTTCTCTCGCGCAGGGAAGGGACATAAATCGGGATCACATGTAAGCGATAAAACAAATCTTGGCGAAAAATTCCCTGTTTTACCATCTCCTCTAAGTTTCGATTGGTGGAGGCGATTAAGCGGAAATCAACGGTTCGTTCTTTTACTCCGCCAACGCGTATCACTTTTTTCTCTTGCAGTACTTTGAGTAGTTTGGCTTGCATGGAAAGTGGAAGTTCGCCAATTTCATCAAGGAAAAGCGTTCCTTGGTCAGCTAATTCGATCAATCCTGGTTTTCCGGTTTTTTGTGCGCCAGTAAACGAGCCTTTTTCGTACCCAAACATTTCTGATTCGAACAGTGACTCGGGAATCGCGCTGCAGTTCACTTCAATAAATGGTTCGTTTCGACGGGAGCTGCTAAGATGAAGGAAACGGGCAAACACGTTTTTTCCGACTCCAGACTCACCGAGGAAAAGAACAGTCGCATCGGACTGGGCGACACGGCGCACTAACTTCCAAACTCGTTCCATCGCTTTGCTTTGGATGACAATATTTTGTGGTTTCAATTCCTCGATTTCGGTTTGATAATGTTCCATCTGTTTTCTCAGCTTTTCGTAGTCTTCTTTCAAGCGTTCCAGCTCGGTTAAATCATGGGAAAAGCTGATCACACGTACAATGCGGTTTTGTTGATCAAACACGGGTACGCCTGTCGCCATGACAACCCGCCCGGTTGTGGTTTGCTGCATCAATTGGACCTCTTTTTTCTCTCGTAATACTCTGGCTGTAACGGAAGGACAAAAGATATTTTCTTTTTCCAATTGATAAACAGACTTTCCCACTAAACATGAGACATCTTTTCCGTAAATGGATAAGCAATTCGGGCTGGCGCGAAGAACAATGCCGTTTTCGTCTGTAATCACAATATTGTCTGTGGATGATTTTAATATCGCATCCAACTCTAGTTCCAAGATGTCGGTGACACGTTGCATAGTTTCCCTCCTCGTAAGTCTATCGACCTTTCTATTACTAACTTTATCAAAGAAGTGAAAAACCCTTTTTTCTGGCTGTAGATTTGCCGTGAAGTTTTTTGGGGATTTTTTCTCTTGGAAGTTCCAGTAGAAGAAGTGGCTGCGATCATTATGGAGCCGGTCCAAAGAGAAGGGGGCGCTATTTGATGGAAATCTAGTTGTACAGTTAAAAAGCTCCAAGAATCACGTCCGTACCACTTTTTCGTGGTACGGTTTTTTCATTTGACAAGCACTATGATGCTAAAGGGGGCTGAAGAAAAAGTGATCTGATATTGATTCAAAAATGAATTTTTTGATTCAAAAACGAATTAGATCGGTTGGTAGGATGTGAGGGAGAGCCATGATAGGAACTGATTAAAGCAGGAGGGATAGGGATCGATATAGAATATTGACTGAAAATATAAAAAAGACAAAAAGATGGCACGAAACTTGCGAATCTGGTCTATGAAAATACACATCCCCCCAACCACCGCTTTTCATGCTTAGATGGGGGAGCAATACTTTGTTCATGTGGGGTTCTATGAATCAATCATTTGATTGAAGGAGGATGTACATGAAACAGGGCAACTGGATGCCTCTCTTTCACAAAATGCATGATTTGCTTGCGCCAACGATGGCGAAAGATCATCCGAACTTGCCGGTGATCAAGGAAGAAGGTTGCTACTATTACGGATTGGATGGAAAAAAATATCTTGATTTTACTTCTGGTATTGCTGTGGCCAATACGGGTCATCGTCATCCAAAGGTGGTGCAGGCCATCAAAGAGGCGGCAGACCGCCTAATGCATGGTCCAAGCGGCGTCATCATGTATGAGTCGATTCTCCGCTTGGCCGAGGAGCTTGCCGACATTATGCCTGAAGGGCTTGATTGCTTCTTTTTTGCGAATAGCGGAACGGAGGCAATTGAAGGAGCTATAAAACTAGCCAAGCATGTGACGCGAAGGCCGTATGTCATTTCCTTTACAGGGTGTTTTCATGGACGATCATTAGGAGCGCTTAGCGTCAGTACATCGAAAAGTAAATACCGGAAATACTTGCAGCCCAACGGCTTGACGTATCAACTTCCATATGCCAATCCAAAACATTGTCCAGCAGGAGAGGATCTGGACGTGTACTTCGCCCGTAAGCTTGAACGTGATGTGGCGTCTTTATTTGCCCATCAAGTGACGCCGGAAGAAGTGGCATGCATGATTGTCGAGCCGGTATTGGGAGAAGGGGGATATATCGTTCCTCCGAAAGGATGGCTACGCAAAATGAGGGAAATTTGCGACCGCCATGGTATTTTGCTTATTTTTGATGAGGTGCAGACAGGATTTGGACGTACAGGGGAATGGTTTGCCGCTCAAACATTTGGCGTCACTCCGGACATTATGGCCATTGCGAAGGGGATCGCTTCTGGACTGCCGCTAAGTGCAACAGTGGCTTCGAAAGAATTGATGAAACAATGGCCGCTCGGCAGCCATGGGACAACTTTTGGCGGCAACCCCATTGCATGTGAGGCGGCGTTGGCAACGTTAGAAGTATTTCGAGAAGAAAAGTTGTTGGAACGTTGTAGGGAAATGGGGGAATACGCACGAAAAAAGCTGGACGTGTTAAAAAGAAACCATCCAGTCATTGGAGACGTGCGTTCGATTGGACTCATGATCGGCATCGAAATCGTCCATCCGCACACCCTCGAACCAAATGGAGAAGGAGTCATGAATATTTTAAACCGTTGTCTGCAAAAAGGAGTTCTCTTTTATCTATGCGGTAATCAAGGTGAAGTGATTCGTATGATCCCACCGCTGATCGTGACAAAAGAACAGATTGACGAAGGATTAAGCATGTTGGATGAAGCGTTGACAGAATATGAAGCAGAAATCGGTGTACATTCATTCGTGTCTGGAAAATGAAAGAGATTTTTGGGGGGCGTGTCATCTACGGCTTAAAGGTAAAAAGCGATAGAACTACTTGGACTGACGGATTCAAGGATGGATATCACACCTCACTCAATGAATGCAGTCTGCCTTTAGAAGCAAAAAGTGTTTAGGAGGGGGCTCACCATCCAACGGTTCTTGAACGAGAGATGGAGAGCACCTTCTATCATTTTCTTCAGCTGAAGGAGCCTCTTTCTTTGATCGCATTGATGATTGAGTCGCCGAAAAGGGAGAGGCTTTTGACAAAAGAGGATGGGGGAATGGCGATGAGTACACTGGATACAGGGGTTCTTTTATGTTATTTTCTCGTATTGGTTGTCGCAGGGATTTTGGGGGCAAGGCGTGCGAAGACAGCGGAAGATTTTGCATTGGCGGGACGAAATCTTGGGCTATTTGTTTATCTTGGCTGCCTGTCCGCTGTGATTTTGGGTGGTGCTTCAACGATTGGGACGGCGAAGTTAGGATATCAATTTGGGATTTCAGGCATGTGGTTTGTCTTTATGATCGGCTTGGGCATCACGGTGCTCGGTTTGTTTTTTACGAACCAAATTTACGGCGCCAATGTGACAACGATTAGTGAGCTCCTTGGGCGCCGGTACAACCAGGAAACTCGTTTGATCAGCGCGTTAGTTGCGGCCATTTATACGTTGATGGTGTCTGTGACACAAGTGATTGGGATGGGCACCATCATTCATGCCGTTTTAGGTTGGGACATGACTGTTTCGATGTTAGTCGGGGGCGGAATTGTGTTGTTTTACACGATTCTCGGAGGAATGTGGAGCGTGACGATGACGGACATCATTCAGTTTATCGTCATGACCATTGGTATTTTCTTTATTATGTTGCCGATAAGTTTGTCCCATGTCGGCGGATGGGAATCACTTTTGGAACAATTGCCAGCATCCCATTTTGATCTCACCTCCATGGGATGGGCGAATATTTTCCAATATTTCTTGCTCTATACATTAGGAATGGTTGTATCACAAGATATTTGGCAGCGAGTGTTTACGGCAAGAACGAAGAAAATTGCTCGGAGTGGTGCGGTATATGCTGGGCTATACAGCATTGCCTATGCACTAGCGTTAAGCGTCATCGGTATGTGCGGCGTGATTGTTTTCCCAAATATTGGCGATCCGCAAAATGTATTTGCCAGCATGTCATTACAGATGTTGCCACACGGTTTATTAGGGCTCATTTTGGCAAGCGTATGTTCCGCTCTTATGTCCACTGCCTCAGGAACGTTGCTTGCTTCCTCTACCCTCTTATCACATGATATTTTGAAGCAGTATTGGTTAAAAGATATCAGCGATCAGAAGTTTGTTCTGTTGTCTAGAATCATGACATTAACGATTGGCATCATTGCGATTGCCTTTGCCATTTGGATTCAAGACGTGCTTGTCGCGTTGGATGTCGCCTATGCCATTTTGTCAGGAGCCATTTTCGTCCCAGTGATTCTCGGTTTTTTCTGGAAACGTGTTACAGCGAAAGCCGGTTTTTATTCCATCGTCCTTAGTTCCATCGTTGTGTTAGTTGGGCTGGCGGTAGAGGGATTAAGTTCAACCTATCCGATTATGTATGGAATTGGAGCGAGCATCGTTTCCATCATTGTTTTGTCCTATTTATTCCCGTCTTCAAATTTGGATACAGGCAATGAGGCTTTAGAGGAGCGTCAAAGCGTCCTTTGACCATTCAAACGGTTTTCGGATTGGAAAGAGGATTCCTTTCAACAAATGACGAACTAAACAATGATGGACATGATATTTTATGCAATACAAGTTTAGAGGGGGATGGAAGAGTAGTGGAAAGAATGAAATTATACATCAACGGCGAATGGCGGGAAGCGAAGTCTTACACTGAACTGAAATCACCGTATTCACGCGAGACGATTGCCGAAATCCCAGCAGCAACGGAACAAGAAGTGGATGAAGCGATCGCTGCGGCGTACGCGAAGCGGCAGACAATGGCCGCCATGCCGGCCTATGAGCGGGCAGCGATTTTAGAACGGGTCGTCGAGCAGCTGAAAGAGCGGCAAGAAGAGGCAGCGAAGCTGATCGCGCTGGAAGCAGCCAAACCGATTACGACGGCGAAAGGAGAAGTCGCCCGCACGATTCAGACGTATAAATTTGCCGCCGAAGAAGCGAAGCGCGTCCATGGGGAAACGTTGCCGCTTGACGCGGCGCCGGGTGGGGAAAATCGCATCGCCATGACCGTTCGTGAACCGATCGGCGTCATCGGGGCGATCACCCCATTTAACTTCCCGATGAACTTAGTCGCCCATAAACTTGGGCCGGCTATCGCTTCAGGCAATACCGTTGTGTTGAAACCGGCTAGCCAAACACCGCTGTCGGCCTACTTTATCGCCGAGCTATTTGAGAAAGCGGGCTTGCCGAAAGGGGCGCTCAACGTCGTCACCGGAAGCGGCCGAACGGTCGGCGATGCAATCGTCACCGACCCGCGCATCAGTATGATTACGTTCACCGGCAGCCCGGAAGTGGGCATCGCGATCCGCAATAAAGCGGGCTTAAAGCGGGTTACGTTGGAACTTGGCTCAAACTCAGCCGTGATCGTCGACGAGCAGGTCGATCTGAATCGCGTCATCCCGCGTTGCGTATTTGGTGCTTTCACGTTCCAAGGGCAAGTGTGCATTTCGCTTCAGCGCATCTATGTCCATGAAAATCGCTATGATGAGTTCGTCGAAAAATTCGTCGCCGAAGCGAAGCGGTTAAAAACGGGAGATCCGCTTGATCCAGCGACCGATGTGTCGGCATTAATCACGCCAGGCGATGTCGATCGGGCGCTCTCTTGGATTGAGGAAGCGAAACAAGGCGGCGCAAATGTCGTTCTTGGCGGTGAGCGTGACGGCAACATTCTGCTTCCGACGGTCATTGTCGATGCCAAACCGACAATGAAAGTGTCATGTCAAGAAGTGTTTGCTCCGATCGTTTTGATCAACCGCATTCGCTCGATCGACGAGGCGATTGCGCTTGTCAATGACTCGCGCTACGGTTTGCAGGCGGGCATCTACACGGATAATGTTCATACCGCGTGGAAAGCGGCAAAACAGTTGCACGTTGGCGGCGTGTTGATCAACGACATCCCAACGTTCCGCGTTGACCATATGCCGTACGGCGGCGTGAAAGAAAGCGGGTTTGGCCGCGAAGGGATTCGCTATGCGATCGAGGAAATGACGGAGTTGAAATTGATTATTTTTAACCAGAATTAAGCGGGATGAGAAGAGATTGGAGTAAAGTTTGTTCCTAAAATTCTAGAAGAATAGTTGCGCAGCCTTGGAGAGAGTGGCACTCCAAGGCTGTATGTTTAAGCGTGCTTTTCCAAAATATATCCCCAACGGTTCGAGGCGAGAACAGACAGGTGGTATTTATGCTCGAGCTGTTTGCTGAACCATGCTTTTTTCACGAGAAGCAGGCTTCGGCTTGTATGCAAGAACGTTTTCAGCCCTCCGTGCCGAGGTTTGAGGTCATTCGCAAGCTCTGCTGTCAAGACCGCATTTTGCGGCCAGCGACCCTTCTCGTGCAACGGATGGTACATAAACAGTTCGTATCCATGAACAGGCATTTGGGCGGTCTGCTGAAGCAATGCCAGTTCGAAATTTGGCTTGGGATGATGGATATAATGTTGAACGTTTCGTAAAACGATGCGACGAACAACAGTCCAGTCAGCAACACTCCCCGCGCTCCCCACGTTCCTTTTCTCCATAATTGACTTGCGCAAATGCCATCAACATGCAAAGCGGCGGATAGACAGGGAGGATGTACCATCTGATTTTCGTCTTAGCTATGGTAAACATGAGAAGCGGGACGCAAATCCAAAGCAAAATCCCGATCACATCTTCTTTCAATCGATGGTCTGTTCCTTCAAACGCTAAAAGACGAACGCCTTGCATGTAACTGATGACCATGATTCCGACCAAGAGCGCCAGCCACCAAAAGAAAAAATGAACAAGAATGATGCCGTAGTAGGTTTCATCGCCGATATGACCTTCAATGGGCCGAGTGGAGCGCAACAACAAGTCATATCCGATCATTTGTTTAAAAAAACTGAATCCATCATAGTGATAGCGGGCAAAAGCCCAAGCGAGCACAGGAACAACGAAGGTGAGCGCTGCCCTCCACCATGCGCGCCAGCGTCCTGACTCCCACTGCCTAGTGATGAGAAAATATAAGACCATGATCAACAGAATGTTCCCCACATGCCAACTTTTCGTTAAAAAAGCAAGTGAACAGGCAAGGCCCGCTGCATACAACCATCGCGTCTGCCGTCTGGCGGCCAGCAAAGAAAGGATGGATAACGTAAAGAAGAATACAAAGAGCGAATCCGCATCTCCTGTGCGAGCGCAATGGTTGAGAAGATATTGGGTGCTAGTAGACAAGGCAAGCAATGAGACGATCGCGGCCATGCTTCCAAACCGTTTTTTCACAAATAGCGCAATGGCAACGGCCGTGAGCGTAGCGCAAATGCCAGACATCAGCCGCAAACCAAGCGCGTTCATCCCAACGAGTTTATAGCCAATCATGATCGCCCAGTAGCTAACAGGAGGCTTTAAATTCCAGTAATCAGGATGCCCAAGGTATGTGTTGACGATCAAGTTTCCATGCCTCAGCATTTCGTATGCATTGACGCCATGACGCGCTTCGTCCCAGCTTGAAATCGGGAATGTTCCTAGATGATAAAAGACGTTGTAGACCATCATCGAGAAGATCAACGCCGCCGCTGCATAAAACGAGATGTTTCGTACACTTGGATTTCTCATGCGATCCACTCCTTTATCGGCACGCTGTGCTTCGAAAAAAAGCAACACCGACATAGAAGCTATTACAAGTAGATGAAGATGTCAAGCATGGATGTGTTGGAGAACATGATATTTTTGCCGCCAACAAGGAAAAAACAATCTTCATGGCGAATGAAAAGAAATGAATCATCATTCAGAGGAGGAGAGCCATGGAAACGGTTGTGCTGACATTTGACCAAAACAAAGCGATATTGGAACTGAACCGCCCGCAGGCGTTAAATGCTATGGATGTGCAAATGCTAACGGAACTCGTCGACGCGCTGCGGAAAATCAAGGAAAGTGATGCTTCCGTTGTCGTCATCCGCGGCAAAGGGAGAGGATTTTCTGCGGGTGGCGACATTAAGACAATGCTGGCGGTTGATGACCCGAGCCAATTTCAAACCGTGATGAAAACGATTCAGGAGATGATCATGCTCTTGTATACGATGCCGAAAATCACCGTTTCGCTCATCCATGGCCCAGCGGCCGGCCTTGGGTTCAGCTTTGCCTTGGCGAGCGATTACCTCATCGCCACGAAAGAAGCGCGCTTGGCGATGAATTTCATCGGCATCGGCCTCATCCCAGACGGCGGCGGGCATTTCTTCTTGGCCCAGCGGGTCGGCACGGCGAAAGCCAAACAGATCATTTGGGAAGGAAAACCGATGAGCGCGGACGAAGCGCAGCAGCTCGGGCTGATTGACTTCATCGTCGAAGATGAACAACAGGCGGAACAAGCAATCGCTTCCTTGCAAGAAAAACCGCTTCAAGCCATGATCGCCACGAAAATGTTGTACGTCGAACAAACAAAAGAAGATTTGCTTCGCGTGCTCGAACTCGAAACCGACGCCCAACAGCGCATGCGGCAAACCGAAGACCACCGCGAAGGCGTCCGCGCCTTTTTAGAAAAGCGGAAGCCGGTGTTTCGGGGGAGGTAGGAGAAATGACAATATTTTTGCTTAAAACCGGTCAATCTAGGCCGGTTTTTATATGGGTTTCATTTATTACGAAATCGAAAAAATCATTGAAAGAAAGTGGAAAAAGGATTAGAATAACATTAAAGAGAGCAAGCGCTTTACCTAACGAGCTTGACTACAACAGATGGAGAGAATGATGAGCGATGAAAGTAACCATTTACGATGTAGCAAAAAAAGCGGGTGTATCCATTTCAACGGTATCAAGGGTGCTCAATAATACCGGGCGCATTAGTGAAAGAACGAGAAAAAGAGTCCTTCGGGTAATGGAAGAGCTGCATTATCAACCGAGCATGGTCGCCTCGGCGTTGACTGGGAAGCGGACAAGAACGATTGGCCTTGTCATCCCTGACGTAGCAAACCCATTTTTTTCTGAAATCGCTAGGAAAGTGGAAGATCGGGGGAGAGAACAGGGATTTAACGTTCTGATGTGCAATACGGATAACAACCCGGAGACGGAAGAAATGTATCTTTCTTTATTGCGCCAAAAAAGCGTGGATGGCATCATTATCGGAACCACAACGAACAATTATACAATGATCAAAGAGCTGTTGGAAGAGAATTTCCCTTTGGTTTTTATTGCCCAAGACATCCCGGAGCTGGCCATTAACGTGGTGAGAGTTGATGATTTTTTAGGGGGATATCAGGCTGTCTCGCATCTTGTTTCCCTAGGACATCAACAGATCGCGATCATGCTTGGGAATTTAAGTCGCACAAGCGATAAATACAGGCTGCAGGCCTATCAGCAGGTGCTTCAAGAGAACGGCTTGAAATGCGAAGAATCTTGGATTGTATATACGGACTATTCGATGGCTGATGGAAAAAGGGCGGCGATGGAGCTGTTGCAGTCGACCCCAAGGCCGACAGCGATTTTTGCCTGTTTTGATTCTCTTGCCGTTGGCATTTATCAGGCGGCCAAAGAGTTGGGACTCCGCATTCCCGATGATCTGTCAGTGGTTGGATTTGATAATACGATTTTATCGGCCATTATCGACCCGCCGTTGACGACAGTCGCCCAACCTATTGAAGAAATGGGAAGGCAAGCGGTTGACCTGCTAATTGCCCAAATTGAAGAGACCAATCATACGAAACAGCGGATCATTTTGCCGCCTCATCTAGTGGTAAGGAAATCGGCCTGTCATATCGCTAAAGTGAAATCGTAAGGATGTGAGCAGATTGTTTTTATGGAATAATAGATGTCACCGGAGAAAACGTTAAATTTAATGAGAAGAACAGCTGTAAATAGCTGTTCTTTTATTTTTTAATAAAAATTCTATAAATTTAGAAAAAAATACTTGATAAAATAATAGGTTGAGGGTAAAATAAAAAACAAAAGGAAAGCGCTTGCTCAAAAAAGTTCGATGGAGATTAGATTGCACTATTATTAATGGACATAATAACCATTGTTTTCGATGTATTAGAAAGCGCTTCCCTGCTACAACGGAGATGAGGAGGAGAAAATAATGACTCGGGTGAAAGTAGGGATTTTGGGAGCCGGAGGGATTGCCAAGGTACATACGTCGATCCTAAAGAAAGATGAGCGGGTTCAAATTATTGGGGTAGCGGATATTGTGGAAGAAAGAGCCGCTTCATTGGCGAAGGAAGCCGGGGAAGCAAAAGCGGTCAAAAGCCTCGAGGAATTATTTGATCTTGGTGTAGATGCTGTTTACGTGACGACGCCAAACACGATGCATGTTGAGCCGGTACTAAAATGTCTGGAAAACAATGTGCATGTGTTCTCAGAAAAACCGATGGCGACTTCTTTGGAGGGGGCAGAGCAGATCAGGCAAGCGGCTGAACGATCAAAGGCGATTTACAACTTGGGAATGAACCGCCGGTATGCGTCGGTGTATAAAAGAGTCAAGGAATTGGTTGATTCCGGGGAGGTAACCCCCTATTTGGCTCATGTAAAAATGAACCGCGGCGAACTGTTAAATCCTCCTTGGACGGCAAACCCGAAGGTGACGGGAGGCTTCTTGTATGAAACTCCTTTCCATTTGATGGATCTATGCCGTTATTTATTTGGTGAAGTACAAACGGTTTACTGCGAAGCAAAACAAAACATTTCGACAGAGGAATTAGATACATTCGCGATTATGATGACATTTGTCTCGGGGACGATCGTCAATTTTGTGACGTATGCTCATGCTGGATGGAGCTTTCCGTTTGAGAGTTTGGAGGTTTATGGGAAGTATAGCACGGTCGCAACCCAAGAACTCGAAAAAGTCATGTATGCCCCAGGGTTGCAGCAGGCGGCGCACATTCATGATTTCTATCAATTATCCATTGAAGAAAAATGGGGATATAAGGAAGAGGATCGTCTGTTTATTGATGCCATTATCCATGGAACAAAGCCTCCGGTGACAGCTGAAGATGGCTTCCGCTCGATTCAATTGCTAGAGGCGATTTATGAAAGTGCTAAAAACAACGTTATCATAAATTTAAGGGATAGACAAATAAAAAATCCGAGTATCTTACAAAAATAATATAATTGTAGAATTTTTTACATTTAATTAAATTTATCAAAAAACTAAGATAGTAAGATGTATGTACGAGGAGGTGAACTCTTCGAAATCTTAAGCCATCTTTAGAAGGGTGATGAAAAATAGACATTTCTTTTAAATTGACTATCCTCGGTTGCGAAGAGGAGCAACGTTTTATAAGACTTCTCAATTTGAAACGCGGTATGATGAAGCTACACTTTCTGTTAAATCACCAGCCTTTTAGAAAACTCAATGTCTAAGCGTGAGTTGTCTTTATGGATAAAATTGGGTATGGAGGGAGAAAGGTGAAAAAGAGATTAATATCCAATATTTTGTTTGTGGTATTTATCTGTGTAGTACTAATCATTGCAGGATGTGAACAGCCTAGTCTATCAAAGAAGAGCAGTACAGATGTAGATGGGACTAAAATAGTAACAATTAGAGCTCAGACAGCGGGTGCAGAATTGACAAGAGTTGAGAACCTTGTTAAGGCTGCGGAAATGTTAAATAAGGAATTGAAAGAGCAAGGGAAGGATATACAGGTAAAGGTGCAGACAAGTTCGTTTAATGGCAGCTGGGAAGAATATGCTAAGCAATTTATGCTGGCTTTTAAAGCTAAAAAGGAACCAGATATTTATGCAACAGGACATGAAAATATTGGTTGGTTAGCCGATGGGAATTATATAATTCCGTTAGATGAATTAAAAAAGTCGAAGGAGTATTCGGATGTATTCCCTAAATTATGGGAATCTGTAACTTATAGAGGGCACATTTGGGGCGCTTTACAGGACACAGAGGCGAGGCCTGTTTTCTATAATAAGGATGTTTTAAGAAAGCTTGGATGGAGCGAGGAGGAAATAGATAGTCTTCCAGAGAAAGTTCGTAATGGTGAATTTACATTAGAAGATATGACAAAACTAGCGGAAGAAGCGAAAACAAAAGGTTTAGTTCAATATGGGATTATCCACCGTCCAGTTGATGGGCCTGATTTTCAGGCAATAGCTTATAACTTTGGTGGGAAAGTATATGATCCTGAGGAAAACAAAATTGTATTAGATAAAAAAGCGGTGGAAAAACAATTGAACTACTACTATGAAATCGCGAAGAAAAAACTTATTCCAAGCAATCTTACACAGATGGAGTGGAGTAATATCCACAAAATAGTTGTTAACGGAAAAACTTTATTCTACTATGGCGGAATTTGGAACGTGTTTAACTGGGGGCAAGATAACTTCCATGAAAAGTTAGGAAAAGTTGATGCAAAGTGGGTTAATGATCATCTGGGAATGATGTTAATTCCTGCTGCGGAAAAAGGAGGAAAACCTCTTACCCTTTCCCATCCATTTGTGTATACTGTTTCAGCGCAGACGGAGCATCCTGAACTAGTGAAACGGTTGTTAGAACTTGTGGCTACTCCTGCACTACAAACGGAACATAATATAAAAACATTTCATCTCCCTGTTACAAAAGGTGGTGCTGAGCATCCAGATTTTAAAGCGGATGTAACACTAGGAAAAGTAGCATACATGTCTGATTATACAACATTTCCCCCAAATCATGAAGGATTTCCCAAATACTCAAAGGCAGTGTTTAATGCTATTCAAGCGGTTGAACTTGGAAAAAAGACGCCTCGGGAGGCATTGAGAGATTTAGAGGTACAGTTGCAGAATGATCTTGGTGATCAGTTAAAAATCGTAGATTAAAATTGAAAGCAAAATGATACCTGGCTCCTGCCAGGTATCTCCCTCTTCACATTCACATTCTCATTCTCGCAGAGATCTTTAATACATCAATATTTTCATTTCAGAGGGAGGTTAATGAAGTGGTTTCTTTTTACAAAAAATGGAAACTACCTGCTATCATGCTAGGGCCGTTTATAATTCTTATATTTCTGTTCTTTTTTCTTCCTGTTCTATTGACAGCTATATTAGCATTCACTAGTATGGATTCTTCTATGAAATGGGATTTTAACGGTTTGGAAAATTTCCGGAGTATTATTACTGACCCTAATATTTTGTTGATTGTAAAAAATACAGCAATTTATGTTTTCTTCACATTATTGATTAATGTGTTTTTTGGCTTAGCTTTAGGTATTTTAACGACTTACTTTGTTCAAAGGGAATTCATCGGCCTCACTTTCAGAGCTATTTGGATGCTACCACGAATTTCTCCACCGGTCGTGTATATACTTCTTTGGTTATGGTTTTTTGACCCTAGTGAATATGGTGTTTTAAATAGTTTGAGATCTTTTTTTGGTATGCCTCCTATTGAATGGCTTTCGGATTACCCGATGATAGCTATTATTTTAGCAAATGGATTGATTGGTGCTTCATTTGGAATGATTATTTTTTCATCTGCCATTAAATCTATTCCGAGAGACTTGTTTCAGGCTGCACAAGTAGATGGTGCTTCACAATGGTCAATTATCAAAGACATCATTATCCCTGCTGTCCGTTGGCCGTTGATGTTTGTTACATTATGGCAATGCTTGTCCTTGCTCACATCGTATGAATATATTCTCCTGTTGACAAATGGTGGACCATTGTTTGAAAGCGAAGTGCTAGCTTTATATTCTTATCACAAAGCTTTTCAAAACTTTGAGTTTGGATACGGGGCTGCTATTTCCCTCGTCCTCGTTTTAATTGCTCTCATCTTTTCGCTGATTACATGGAAAACTTTTGGAATGAAAAAAATGATCAGTTCTTCGAGAATAGAGTAGGGGGTAATAATTATGGAGATAACAGGATATCAAACAGAATCGACGACCATGGTTATATCTTCTTCTAGGTGGAAAAAACGTATTACTTTCATCATTGCCTACGGAGTTTTAGTGCTGACAACGTTGCCTATTATTTTGATGTATTTGTGGCTTTTGGTGAGTTCATTTTTCGAGAAAATGAAATTCGGCTTTATTCCTGTTCATTTTACCTTAGAAAACTGGGAGTTTTTATGGACTAATGTGGAGCATGGAGGGAGCATGCTTCCAAGTATTTGGAGGGCAACTTGGAATTCTTTCGTATTTTCAGGTACCCTTACTATCCTTGAGGTCATTATCGGTGTTATGGCTGGGTATGCTTTAGCCCGGACTGAATTTCCGGGACGTCAAGCGCTAATGAAGACTATATTACTTTTACATGCATTTCCAAGTGTTGCTTTACTGATTGCTGTGTTTTACATTTTAAATTTTATGGGATTGTTCGATTCACTATGGGGGGTTGTTTTAGTTAAGACAGCCTTACAAATTCCGATGACAGCGTGGATCATAAAGGGATTTTTTGATGATGTACCGTGGGATGTGGAATGGGCTGGATTAATTGACGGTTGCAGTCGTTTTAAGGTTTGGTTTTCAATTGTCCTTCCATTGATTAAGCCAGGGATAGCAGCAGTTAGCATTTTTTCATTCTTGTCGGGTTGGTCTGAATTCTTACTGCTGTATACCTTTATTTTAAGTGATGAAAATGTAACCCTGTCGTCTTACTTACAAAAACTTATCAGCGATCCGAATATGGTCAATTATGGGATGTTAAGTGCTGTATCACTGTTTTATATGTTCCCGGTTTTACTGTTTTTCCTTTTTACACAGAAGTCATTGATGCAAATGAGTGCTGGGGGAGGAAAAGGGATATGAAAATTGAACTGAGAAATATTTGTAAATCATTTAACAAAAAAACCAATACTATCGATAACATGAATTTGACGATTAATGACGGGGAGTTCGTTGCTTTGCTTGGACCGAGCGGTTGCGGAAAATCAACGACGATGCTTATGATCGCGGGAATTTATAAGCCAGATAGGGGCGAAATTTATTTTGATGGCCAAATTGTAAATGACTTGGAACCTAAGGATCGGAATATTGGCATGGTGTTTCAAAGCTATGCCTTATATCCGCATATGACGGTTTTAGATAATATTGCATTTCCATTGAAACAACAAAAAGTTCCAAAGGAAGAACGAATAAAACGGGCAAAACGGGCTGCCGAAATGGTACAACTTGAGCATTTATTAGGTCGAAAACCGAGTGAATTATCCGGGGGGCAACAGCAACGAGTTGCTTTGGCACGTGCTATCGTAAAAAGACCCAAAGTATTATTATTAGATGAGCCAATGTCTAATCTCGATGCTAGATTAAAAATCGAAATGAGAGAGGAGATTTCCCGCATCCAAAGAGAATTAGGCATCACAACCATTTTGGTTACTCATGACCAGGAAGAAGCGATGACGATGGCTGACCGTATTGCTGTTATGAAGGAGGGACAGATTATTCAGTACGATACCCCAATGGAATTGTATTATAATCCAAAAAACTACTTTATAGCTCAATTTATCGGAACACCTCCGATGAATTTTCTAAAAGGAAAATTACTGAACAACCAGCTTCATCTACCAAATAGCACTGTTGAATTAGATTGTGAATTTTGGGAGTTCAATAGAAAGGAAACAGAAGTCCATGTAGGTATTCGCCCTTATGATTTAAAATTAGGTAAAAATGGGAATGTTTATATAAAAGGTACTGTAAGTATGGTTGAACTTGTTGGGCATTCAAAAATGATTAGTGTAAAGGTTGGTAATGAACAGGTTCGTTTTTTTGCTGAACCCAATATTAGTATCGAATATGGCTCGGTTATCGAGATATCAACTCAGACCTCATCTATCCATTTATTTGATGCAGTAACGGGAAGAAGTTTAAAAAAAGATGGTATGAACAAGGGGCTTGTTAAAGAATCTGTCTATAACTAAAGGAGAGAAATTAAAAAATGGGTGTTAGTGTAAAATGCAGTGTAGAACATGTTTTGTATAACTCAGCGATTGAATACGTATTACAAGCAGGACAATTAATTAGGAGTCATTTGGGGAATAAAGGAAAAATTGAGCAAAAAAAGAATGCCTTTGATCTGGTAACAGAGGTTGATAGACGAAGTGAAGACTTACTTCGGCGAAAGATTCACAAGGATTACCCTAGCCATTGGATTTTATCTGAAGAAAATTGCGGTCAAGCCAACGCATATGAGATGTTTAAAAATCATGATTCGGATTACGGTTGGATCATCGATCCCATTGATGGTACGACCAACTTTATTCATGGCATCCCGTATTTCGCTATTTCGATCGGAGTTGTAAAGGATGGAGAGCCTGTCATCGGCGTTGTGTTCAACCCAGTCACGGATGAACTTTATACGGCAAGAAAGACATTTGGAGCTTATTTGAATGGACGCCCCATTCGGGTTGGAAAAGAATCGACTTTGGCTGAAGCGGTCATAGCAACCGGATTTCAGGCTAGCGATTTTAGATCGGGGTCTCGTGTCGTTCAACAAATAGACCAATTGGCAGGGAGAAGCCGCAATATCCGTCTATTTGGTTCAGCGAGTCTAGATCTATGTTTATTGGCATCTGGAAGGATCACAGGTTTTTGGCATGATGGTCTAAATCCATGGGATACAGCGGCGGGGATCTTAATCTTGACAGAAGCGGGGGGGAAAGCCACAGATAAAGATGGAAATCCTTATCGCCTCTCTCATGATTCACTGATCGCCTCTAACGGGAGAATTCATGGCGAATTAATAGAAACAATAAAATTATAAAAAATGAGGGATTTTGTTGAAAAGACCATTAATTACTGCTCATACTGGTTGCATGAATACGCCGCCTAATTCTATTGAATCTATATTAGAAGGAATAAAAGCAGGAGCGGATATTATTGAAGTGGATGTTCGTGCTACAAAGGATGGGGTTGCTGTTCTTCTGCATGATGAAAAGATTGTAACTCCAAAGGGAGTAAGGAGGGTAGGAGATTTATCGTTTAAGGAACTCCATGATCTCGATAGATCTAGTAGGATTTTTCGGCTCGAGGAGGCTTTATCGATTGTCAAAGAGCATCACCGGATTATTAATCTAGATGTAAAAGAAGATAGTGCTATTGATCCAATGATAGAAACAATTGAAAAACATAAGATGAGAGATTATGTGATTATTTCTGGATGTGAAAGGGAAAGAGCGAATTATTTAAAAAATCATTACCGTTTATATCAAGTATTACTAAATGTAGGTATAAGTTTGTATGAAACCTATAAGGAGGATTATGAATCCTTTATCAGGAAAACGTGTTGGGAAGCTATTGAAGCTTCATGTTGCGGTATAAACATAAACTATCAATTCTGTGACGAGTCATTGGTTAGTTATGCCACGATTCGTTGTATTCCTGTTTGGGTTTGGACAATCGATGAACCTGATGTAATGAAAAAATTCCTCGATATGGGTGTTTATTCCATAACTACTAATGAAGTAAAAATACTAGTGGAGCTAGGGAACCAAGCGAAATAACTAGGAAACTCCAGGAGGTATTTAAAATGATCGATACGCTTTTATATGAGTGGAAAAAGAGAAATGAGGAAATTACGGGGTTAATCAGGGAAGGAGTTTCTACTAATGATTTCTACCAACTAGCGATTTGCCAATTGGAGTTTCTAAGAAGGGTAATCCCTGATAATGTGAATTATGTATCACGATTAGCGGAGCTCTTGCACTTAGATGGTAATATACGTAGGGCTGGAGAACAGTACCGTCTAGTATTACAGATGGATCCGTTAACTCCGCTTACTGAGAAGGAAACACAGATGATTAGGAAATTTTGTCCAATATTGCTCCTTACCCAGAAAGAATGTTTTCCGTTGAAAGATGTTGTAGCAGTGCATCATCCAACCAAACCAATGATTGGCTATCACTTGTTTTGGGAGGATGACTATGATTTCCCTGATGATTATGAACCGTGCGACCATGAAGAAATTTGGATTGAGTACAATCCTGAAAATGAGACCATAACTAATGTTATGTGTTGGTTCCATTCCCGTGTTCTTAGCTCTAAGGATGCGGTCAAAGAGGCATGGGATAACAATCAAAGAGCCATCATTAGAGTTGAGTGGGGGAAGCACGGTTCTCTTTTATGTGGATGGGAAAGTATGAAAGAGCCACTAACAGGTGTGATGCTAGTTGATTGGCTTAAAGAAACTTATGAACATGTAAAGAAAGGCGGACGAGTACCTTCTCATCCATTAAAGAAATATTGGCCCAAAGGATTTGAGGGTACCTTTGAGGAATATATTGATTTTTCCGTAAGACTAGATCCATTAAATTGGCTTGATAAAAAACCCCTCATGTATAAAACAAGATGGGTAAACGCTGTTATATTTACGCAATGTTTACCTTACAACTTTCATCCTAAAATGGAATGGCCGGATCGTTTTCACAAGTTTCCATTCTAAAAATTTTATATATATTCAAAAATAGAAATTTATCAACAACTAAACTTATGGCAATTAAATTGATAACATGTGAGGTTATCCTTCTAATGGTGATAAGATTTTTGGTTGCGGAAGTTATAATCGTTATACCAAATGACAACTAAGGAGGTGGTTATATTGTTTACAATCTCTATCTATACCATTATAGAGAGAACAGTTTTAGCAGCTATACTTGGTGGTATCGTTGGATGGGAGCGCGATTTAAGGGATAAACAAGCAGGGGTAAAAACCCATCTTCTAGTTTCCGTTGGTTCTGCTTTGATTATGATACTTTCAATTTATGGATTTAATGAAACAATAGGTCACTGGAACGCAAGATTTGATCCAGCGCGCCTGGCTCATGGGGTAATAAGTGGTATTGGTTTCTTGGGAGCAGGGGTAATCATGCGTAAATCAAATAGAGTCTCAGGAATCACCACTGCAGCTACCTTGTGGGTTGTTGCTTCCATAGGCTTATGTGTTGGAGCGGGATTTTATGTACCTGCATTGGTGGGAACGGTGATCATTTTGATAAACGCTTTTGTTCTTCGAGGGATAGAGTCAAAGCTGCTATCATCAGCTAAGGCAATTACAATTCATATAACAGTTAAAGACGGAGATGGAATAGATGCGTTAAAGGAAATATCGAACTTTTTCAGAGAGAGCAAGGCAGTAATTAAACATATCTACTTTTTAGATACAAAGGAGCTGAGTGATAATTTAGTTAATATTACATTCCGATTAAAGCTAAAGAGTCAAGATAATCTTATTGGTTTGCTTACTCATTTGAGGGGAATAGAGGGGGTAGAGAAGGTTGAATGTGATGATATTCATATGAGAGTCAAAGAGGTTTTTAACGAGAAAAGTCTGAGTCTTTAATCCTTTTCAGGAGGGGGGAAGTAAATGAAAACGATCCGCTTAACAACCGCCCAAGCATTAGTCAAGTTTTTAAACCAGCAGTACGTGGAGTTCGATGGTCGTGTACAGAAATTTGTCAAAGGTGTTTTTACGATTTTCGGCCATGGTAATGTACTCGGCCTTGGTCAAGCGCTTGAGGAAGATCCCGGAGAGCTCGAAGTGTACCAAGGGCGCAATGAACAAGGAATGGCACATGCGGCGATTGCCTTTGCAAAACAAAAACACCGTCGGCAAATCATGGCATGCACGTCATCCGTCGGTCCCGGGGCGGCGAATATGGTGACGGCAGCGGCGACAGCTTCGGCGAACCACATTCCGGTGTTATTGCTTCCGGGAGATACGTTTGCGACAAGACAGCCCGATCCCGTGCTTCAACAAATCGAGCACTGGCATGATTTGACCATTTCCACAAACGATGCGTTTCGTGCCGTCAGCAAATATTGGGATCGCATCAGCCGCCCCGAGCAGCTGATGCCGGCGATGATTCAAGCGATGCGGGTACTGACCGATCCCGCCAACACCGGAGCAGTCACCATTGCCTTGCCTCAAGATGTGCAAGGGGAAGCGTACGATTTTCCTGAATCCTTTTTCCAAAAACGGATTCACCGCATTGAACGCCGCGTTCCGGCGAAAGCGGCGATTCATGAGGCGGTGGAGCTCATTCGCAGAAAGAAAAAACCGATCATCATTTGCGGCGGCGGCGTCCGCTATTCGGAAGCAGCGGAAGAACTGAAACAGTTTGCCGAGAAATTTCACATTCCTTACGGGGAAACGCAAGCCGGCAAAAGCGCGGTGGAAAGCGCCCACCCATACAATCTCGGGGGAATTGGCGTCACCGGCAACCTTGCCGCCAATATAATTGCGAAGGAAGCCGATTTGGTCATTGGGATTGGCACCCGTTACACCGATTTTACGACAGGGTCGAAACAGCTTTTCCAACATCCTGAAGTAGAATTTTTGACGATCAATGTCTCGGTCTTTGATGCTTGCAAATTGGATGCCGTCCGCGTAGTGGCAGATGCGAAACTTGCTCTTCTCGCCTTAACCGAAGAGTTGGAGAAAATCGGGTATCGATCCGGCTATACGAATGAAATAGACATCGCGAAAAAGGCGTGGGAAGAAGAGCTTAACCGACTGCATCACGTCCGCTACCGCCAGTCGGGCTTTCAGCCGGAGGTGGCCGGCCATCTCGATGAGGTTTTGACTGAGTATTCCGAGTTTTTCGATTCTTCGTTAACGCAAACGGAAGTCATTGGCGCGATTAACGAGTGGATCGATGACGACGCCATTATCATCGGAGCGGCAGGCAGTTTGCCGGGGGATTTGCAGCGCATGTGGGTGGCGCGCCGGCCCAATACGTATCATATGGAGTACGGCTATTCGTGCATGGGGTATGAGATTGCTGGTGCGCTTGGCGTGAAAATGGCGGAGCCGGATAAAGAAGTCTATGCGATGGTCGGCGATGGCAGCTACTTAATGCTTCACTCGGAGCTTGTAACGAGCATTCAGGAAAAGAAAAAAATCAATGTTCTCCTATTTGATAATGGTGGATTCGGCTGCATTAACAACTTGCAAATGGGTCATGGAATGGGCAGTTTCGCCACAGAATTCCGCTACCGCAACGAAGAAACCGGGCGCTTAGACGGGAGCTTGATTCCGATTGACTTCGCGCAAAGCGCGGCCGGTTACGGGGTGAAAACGTATAAAGTGCACACGCTCGAGCAATTAAAAGAAGCGCTCGAAGATGCCAAACAACAATCGGTGTCGACATTGATCGATATTAAGGTGCTTCCAAAAACGATGACCCATGATTATGAGTCATGGTGGCATGTCGGGGTGGCGGAAGTGTCCCGGAACCCAAAAATTGCGGAGGCATACAAGCGGAAAGAACAACAATTGCAAAGGGCAAGAAAATATTGAACAACTGGAGTGAGAGAGATGGAAAAAACGGTTAATCCTTTTCGTATCGGCATTGCCCCGATCAGCTGGGTCAATGATGATATTCCGGGACTGGGTGATCACTATACCCAAGATCAAGTCTTATCCGAAATGGCGGAGCTTGGGTATGTTGCAACGGAAATGGGGCGCCTCTTTTCCCAAGATCCCCCGTCATTGAGGGCAAAACTGAACCAATATGGCATCGAGCTCGCCAGCAAATTCATCGGCGTGCTCTTTTCAGACCGTTCTCGTCTTGAAGAGGAACTCAAGACGTTCCGGTCTTGGGCGGAATATTTGCACGATATGGGATGCAAGTATGCGATTGTCTGCGAGATGGGGGGATCGATGCACTGGGATCCGCGCCGGGCGCCAGAAGAAAAAACGATTCAACGGCTCACGGATTCCGAATGGGAGTCCCTTGTTGACGGATTGCATCGCGCCGCGCATATATGTCAAGAGCTAGGAATGAAACTTGTTTACCACTTTCACGCGGGAACAGTCGTCGAAACGGCGGAAGAGATCGATCGCTTAATGGAGTTGACGGATCCGAATCTTGTCCATCTCTTGTATGACACAGGGCATGCGTTATATGGCGGATATGATCCAGTTGAACTGTTGCATCGGTATGCGGATCGCATTCAATACGTTCATTTGAAAGACGTAAGGCACGATGTGCTCGAGCTGGTGAGACGGGAACAACTCGACTTTCGCACGGCGGTGTTGCGTGGCATGTTTACGGTTCCTGGAGATGGATGCATTGACTTTGTTCCGATTTTTGCCAAATTGATTGAGATGGACTATAACGGCTGGATCATCGTCGAAGCAGAACAGGACCCGGCTGTGGCGCACCCGTACACGTACGCCAAAATGGCCAAAGAATATATTGACCGCCTTGTTCATCATCTCTTGGCGGCCCAAAAGCGGTAAGGGGGGAGGATGAAACGATGAGCCGACTGATCATACCAAGCCATTCGCCGAATGAAGAGGGGAACGTCGTCCGCGTAACGCCGGAATCGGCGGGATGGGAGTATGTTGGATTTGAAGTGTATGCGTTAACAAAAGGACAAACATTGCGAAAAGAGACGATCGATCAGGAAGCCTGCCTTGTTCTTCTCAAAGGGAAAGCGAACATATCTACGAAGCTGGAGCGGTGGGAACAGATCGGATTGAGAATGGATGTGTTTGAGAAAGTTCCGCCATACTCGGTCTATGTTCCGGCAAACGATGTGTATGAAGTCGAAGCGATGACGGATGTGGAAGTAGCGGTTTGTTTAGCGCCGGGGAAAGGTACATATCCGGCGCGATTGATCCCCCCAAGCGAAGTAGGAGTCGAAATACGGGGAGCAGGAAATATTGAACGGCGGGTGCATAACATTCTTCCGGAATCCCAACCGGCCGACAGCTTGCTTGTCGTTGAGGTATTTACGCCGGAAGGAAACTGGTCGAGTTACCCCCCACATAAACATGACCAAGACAACTTGCCCCATGAGTCGTATTTGGAAGAAACGTATTATCATAAAATCAATCCCGGTCACGGTTTTATGGTGCAGCGTGTGTACACCGATGATCGTTCCATCGACGAAACGATGGTCGTGAAAAACGGGGATGTCGTCTTAGTCCCGAAAGGCTACCATCCGGTTTCCGCTCCCCCAGGGTATGAGGGGTATTACTTAAACGTCATGGCCGGGCCCGTACGGACGTGGAAGTTCCGCAATGATCCGGACCATGAGTGGGTGATGGAAAGCAAACTCGCGGCCAAACAGAAGTAGAAACGATCTAAAAAGACGACAGGAAAGAGGCGGTTCGATGAATTTACTCCCATTTGACGAGCAAAAACCGTTGGATTTTATCGCTGTCGGCCGACTATGCATCGATTTAAATGCCAATGAGATTCACCGGCCGATGGAAGAAACGGTGACGTTTACGAAATATGTCGGCGGATCTCCGGCGAATATTGCCATCGGCATGGCCCGGCTTGGCATGAAAACAGGGTTTATCGGCCGAGTGGCCGACGACCAAATGGGCCGATTTATCGTTCAATACTTAAAAAACAATGGCATTGATACATCCCATGTCATTACCGACAAGTCCGGCAGTGTAACAGGCTTGGCGTTCACCGAGATTAAGAGTCCGACCGACTGCAGCATCCTCATGTATCGCGATAATGTCGCTGATTTGAAACTGGAACCGAACGACATTCATGAAGACTATATTCGGCAGGCAAAATGCTTATTGATTTCCGGGACGGCTTTGGCGAAAAGCCCGTCAAGAGAAGCGGTGTTTTTAGCGTTGGAATATGCAAGACGCCATGGAGTCGTTGTCTTTTTCGATTTGGATTATCGCCCTTATACGTGGCAATCCAAAGAGGAAACGGCGATTTATTACAACTTGGCCGCCGAAAAATGCGACGTGATCATCGGCACGAGAGAAGAATTTGACATGATGGAGCAGTTTGCTGTTCATCAGCATGATGACGAGAAAACGGCGCAAAAATGGTTTGATTATCACGCGAAAATCGTCGTCATTAAACATGGCAAAGATGGATCGATCGCCTATACGAAAACAGGGGAAACGTTTGTCGGTACGATTTTTCCGGCGAATATTGTCAAAACGTTTGGAGCAGGCGATTCTTACGCTGCTGGGTTTATCTACGGATTAATGAATGGATGGCCGATTCCAAAGGCGATGGAATATGGTGCAGCTGCTGCTTCGATTGTCATCTCGAGCCATAGTTGTTCCGATGCAATGCCGACGTTAGATCAAATTGAACAGTTCATTCAACAACATAAAAGCAGCTCGACCGCTGCAAAATCATAAATGAAAGGGGATCGACGAACATGACAATGACAACGGGAGTACAAACTTTAAAAAACTATATTGGTGGGCAATGGGTGGAATCTCGTTCTGCGAAGACAGAAGCGGTTCCAAACCCTGCGACAGGCGAAGTGCTCGCTTACGTTCCGATTTCGACCCGCGAGGATTTGGATCGTGCGGTTGCGGCAGCAAAAGAAGCGTTCAAGACATGGAGCAAAACGCCAGTGCCGCGCCGGGCGCGAATCTTATTCAAATACCAGCAGTTGCTTGTTGAACATTGGGAAGAGCTGGCCCGGTTGGTGACGTTAGAAAACGGCAAAAGCTACAACGAAGCCTATGGGGAAATTCAGCGCGGAATTGAATGCGTAGAATTTGCGGCAGGTGCGCCGACGCTCATGATGGGAAGACAACTTCCTAGCATTGCGACCGGCATTGAATCAGGAATGTACCGTTATCCAATTGGTGTCGTTGGGGGCATCACGCCGTTTAACTTCCCAATGATGGTGCCTTGCTGGATGTTCCCGCTAGCGATTGCGTGCGGAAACACGTTCGTCCTAAAACCGTCCGAACGCACACCGATGTTGGCCAATCGCCTAGCTGAACTTTTTAAAGAAGCCGGGCTTCCAGATGGAGTACTCAACATCGTTCACGGGGCGCATGATGTCGTGAACGGACTTTTGGAGCATCCAGATGTGAAGGCGATCTCGTTCGTCGGTTCCCAACCAGTCGGCGAGTATGTGTACAAAACAGCAGCGGCTCATGGCAAACGTGTTCAGGCGTTGACAGGAGCGAAAAACCATTCGATCGTCATGCCGGATGCGGACTTGAAAGTGGCTGTCCGTGAAATTATTAATGCGGCGTTCGGCTCGGCTGGAGAGCGGTGCATGGCGGCGTCGGTTGTTGTCGCGGTTGGGGACATTGCTGATGAATTAGTTGAGAGATTAGTAGCGGCCGCAAATGAAATTAAGATAGGCAACGGATTGGAGGAGAGCGTCTTTTTAGGCCCGGTCATTCGCGAAGCTCATAAACAACGGACGGTCAACTATATTGAACTGGGAGAAAAAGAAGGAGCTATTTTAGTGCGCGACGGGCGAAAAGATGCTGCTGTCCAAGGCGAGGGATACTTTATCGGACCGACCATCTTTGACCGAGTCACCACCGACATGACGATTTGGAAAGATGAAATTTTTGCTCCTGTTCTTTCGATTGTGCGGGTTAGCACGTTGGATGAAGCCATTGAAGTGGCCAACAAGTCTCCATTTGCCAACGGGGCATGCATTTACACAAGAGATGGCGGAAATGTCCGTAAGTTCCGTGATGAAATCGATGCCGGGATGTTAGGGGTCAACTTAGGGGTCCCAGCACCGATGGCCTTCTTCCCGTTCTCTGGGTGGAAGAATTCGTTCTACGGCGATCTTCACGCTAACGGCATGGACGGTGTGGAGTTTTATACACGTAAGAAAATGCTCACTGCTCGCTGGTAAGAGCGATGGAAAAACGATCAGGCGCCTTAGGGCGCTTGATGCTTTTTCACGAATGTGTAAACAGAAAGGGGAATCGAAATGCCGCTTGTCTCAATGAAGGAAATGTTACAATGTGCTTTACAGGGAAACTATGCTGTCGGCCATTTTAACGTGAACAACTTAGAATTCGCCCAAGCCATTCTCCTAGGGGCCGAAGAAGAGGAAGCACCCGTCATTTTGGCTGTGAGTCCGGGATATATCGGGCATCTTGGCGGACTCCGGACGGCAGCGGCCATGGTTAAAGAACTCGTGAAAGAATACCGCATTACTGTACCTGTCGCTCTCCATTTAGACCACGGCTCCTCCTATGAGCAATGCCTCGAAGCGATGGAAGCTGGGTTTACATCCGTGATGATTGATGCTTCCCATTTCCCTTTGGAAGAAAATATTTCGATGACAAAAAAAGTTGTTGAGGCGGCTCGGTTTTTTGGTGTCTCCGTTGAAGCAGAGGTCGGAAGAATCGGAGGGCAAGAGGATGACGTAGTGGTCGATGAAGCGGAAGCGATGTACGCCATTCCGGAAGAATGTGAGCGGTTAGTCAAAGAAACCGGAGTTGACTGCCTAGCACCGGCATTAGGTTCGGTTCACGGTCCGTATAAAGGGAAACCGAAATTAGGATTTGCGCAAATGGAACAAATCCAGCGCTTAACTGGCGTGCCGCTTGTGCTGCATGGAGGAACAGGAATCCCCTTGGAGGATATTCGCAGAGCCATTTCGTTAGGAACAGCTAAAATTAACGTCAACACGGAAAATCAATTGGCGTTTACTAGGGGAGTTCGTTCTTTACTCAATGAGAATAACGGCCTGTATGATCCGAGAAAATACCTTGGGGCAGGAAGAGAAGAAGTAAAACAGACCGTAAGACAAAAAATTCGCGAATTCGGTTCGGTAGGGAAAGCGAAAGAAGGGGTGTTGTCTTCATTGTAAAAAGAACGATGCACAAGCTGTCGCGCCGGAAGCCAAGCGGTTCGAACAGGCGCAAAGCCCGCTGAAAAGGGGCCAAGCTTCATGAGAAAATCACCAACTGCCGGAACGATTTCCCGAACAAACTGTCCACCCGCTTGATCGGCGAAAATCAAGTAGTGTGCATGGAGGACTTGTGCGTGCCGAACATGCAGAAGAATCGCAAACTGGCCAAACGCATTTCCGATTCCGCATGGGGGACGATCGCTCAGGGGAGTGGAATATATAGCGAAATGGTAGGGGCGGACGGTGATCCGTGTCGGCTACACGTTTTCATCGAGTTAATGGTGCTCGTGGCTGCGGGCATTGGCAGGTGGAGGTGAAATCGTTCAACATCCGTTCGAGGGCGTGCCGAAACTGCGGAGTCGAACGCGACCGGGATCACAACGCTGCTCGAAATATTTTGCAGGAAGGGCTTCGTTTGCAGTTATTGAACTGCGGGACAGGGATGGCTTGGTGAACCGCCTGCCGTAGAGTGGAAGTTCCCAAGAATCTCTCACCTCTAAGTGTTAGCGTAGGCGGGCGAACGTTCAATGTCTAGAAGGGGCGGATAACCCAGAACCGTTATATGCGATTTCCCTTCCGAGAACTTCAATACTACAAGCACAATTTGATGAGCGTTTGCTCGGAGGAATGGTAAAAAGAGCAGGTCAAGTGCTGAGGTGCGATGATTCTGATTGGGACGGAGGATTATATCGAAATACTCCACCTACTGCCAAACCGTTCGAGTTTACAGCTATCCCTTATTACGTATGGGATAACCGGCAGCCGGGTCAAATGATTGTCTGGATTCCTGAAGCATAACAAGATAGTAGAGGGAGTCACGACAAAGGGTGTTTGCTCCTTCTCAGAGAAACAAGAGATATAGAATTATGAATCTGTTGATACGTATATTGTATATTTATAGTAGTGACAAAGGGGTGTCTCGCTGCTTTTGAGACACCTCTTTTGTTTTGGATTTTGATGCTGAGACATGACACATGAATAAGGAGCGTTTCCACCTCCCCTATTGCACTTAGAATAAACGTCACCTATACTTAGGGAATAATACGTCATCCCATTGGTTTCGATTGATGAAAGTTTTTATTAAAGAGATTTGAGAATATTGCAGGGGGGAGGGTTAATATGAAAAAATTAGCAATTATTTATGTCTGCTTGATTGGTTTGTTTCTTCTTTATATATATCGCTATCATTTCGAAATTTCTCACCTTCGTTTATCCTCCCAAGAAGAGACGGCATTTCAAGGCCAACCTAACGAAAAATACGTCATGATCACCTTCCAATCAGGAATGGATTATTGGAAGCGCTGTCTCAAAGGGTTTGAAGACGCCGCCGAGGAGTTGAACGTCTCTGTAGAATATCGCGGAGCGACACAGTATGATGTCAATGAACAAGTGACGGTGCTAGAACAGGTGATCGCAAGGAAGCCAGCGGGTATTGCTATTTCAGCGATTAATCCGACAGCGTTGACGAAAACGATCAACAAGGCAGTGGAGAAAGGAATTCCAGTTGTGTTGTTTGATTCGAATGCTTCGGGAAGCAAGGCGTTTTCGTTTTTAGGGACGAATAACTATAATGCTGGAGTGACAGCAGCTCATGAAATGGCGAAACTGTTGGGGAATAAAGGGAATGTCGGGATCATTACTTCGCCTTATCAGCTTAATCACCAAGAGAGAACAAGAGGGTTTGTCGAGACAATTTATCAAAAATACCCACAAATGCATGTGGTGGCTGTAAAAAATGGGAAAGGGGATGTTAGGGCTTCCAAACAGGCGGCGATAGAGATCTTAGAGGATTACCCAGATGTGCAGGGGATCTTCGCAACGGAAGCGAATGGGGGAGTTGGCATGGCCGAGGCCGTTGTGATGTTGAATAAAAAGCATGTAAAATTGATTAGTTTTGATACGGAAAAACAAACGTTAGATTTGGTGAAGAAGGGTGTCATTGCTGCGACATTGGCGCAAGGAACATGGAATATGGGATACTGGTCGCTGCAGTTTTTATTTCAACTTCATCATCGCCTTACGTCTTCTTCGCGGTCAGGGGATTTGCCTCTGCCGGTGTATGTCGATACAGGGATCACGGTTGTTACGAAAGAAAATGTGGATCGTTTTTATGCCAGATAAAGAAGAAATGAGTGATCGATGTTGGGAGTACGAAAACGTTGGCGAGTTCGTCATTGGCCGATACGGTACAAGTTTGTTTCCTTGTTGCTGATTTCTATGATTGTCCCTGCTCTCGGGCTTGGAGGCCTAGTGAGCTGGGCGGTTGACCGAATCATCGAGCGGCAAGTTAACGAAAATACGTTACAGTTAATTAGCCAAGTCAATAGAACATTAGAGTTTTATGTTAATAATATGCAAAATATTACGTATTTAATTGCATTTAATCCTGAGACGAAAGCATTTTTTGACCGCTCCACCTCTAGTGATGAGTATGAGATTCGTCAGTTTTTGCAAGGGATTACAACGTTATATCCTGAAATTGCTGGAATCTTGGTTGTCAACCAACATGGCGATTATATTAGCAATGAAATGTACAGCCGCTCCTCGCAACCGTTGACAGAGGAATCGTGGTATCAGGAGGCGGTTAAAAATAAAGGGATTTTTAAAATGATTGGCCATCCTGGTGGGCGAAATGTCCTTTCCCATGCCAATTATTCAAGCGAAGAGGTCGTATCCGCAGTACGGGCGATTTTAGAGCCTGAGACACAAAAGGTGAAGGGAGTCGTGCTTATTGATTTAAAGCTGCGAGTCATTGCAGAAGCGACAAAAAACGTCCGTCTTGGGAAATGGGGACATTTGCTAGTGATAGATGAGCGAGGCGAGAGTATTTATACTCCAAGCCCATCGCCGCTTCGAACAATTCCGCTGCGATGGGTTCAAGGGAATAGTGGTACGTTTTCGAAAGAAATAAACGGACAACATATCCAGTTGATTTATCAACGCTCCCCGTTTACCAATTGGACGATTATCGGAGTATTTTCTGGCAATGAATCGGCGTTAGAAGTGATGGAAATCCGTTTTTATATCATCAGCTTCATCTTTTTCGTCTGTTTTATTGCGCTCGGCGCCTCGTATTACTTATCTTTTTCGTTATCGCGCCCAATCAGCCAGCTAACAGCTTTTATGAAAAAAGCGCAAGCAGGCGATTTAACGGTCCGTTATCATGATGAACGTATGGATGAAATTGGGATATTAGGCCGAAGCTTCAACCATATGTTGGATCAAATGCAACGTTTTATTTCTTTGGCAGAATGGCAGGAGCGACAGCGTTGGGAAGCGGAGTTGCGGGAGCTGCAGGCCCAAATTAAGCCGCATTTCCTTTACAATACGTTAGATACGATTCAGTGGATGGCGCGAAAAAAAGGGGCGGATGATGTAGCGGAAGTGGTGGGTGCGCTGGCAAAGCTGTTCCGCATCGGGTTGAGCAAAGGAAGGAACATGATTCTTTTCGCTGAGGAGATCGAACATATAAAAAGTTACTTGCACATTCAGAAAGTTCGTTATAAAGATAAGTTAAACTACACATTTGATATTCCTGAACATTTGCAACAGTTCTATGTGTTAAAATTGTTGTTGCAGCCAATTGTGGAAAATGCTATTTATCATGGCATTAAACAGCGAAGAGGACCGGGGCATATTTCGATTCAAGCAGAAGAGCGAGATGGAACGATGTATATTCGCGTGAAAGATGATGGGATTGGAATGTCCCGGGAGCGGCTTGAGGAGCTGCGGAAAAGTCTAACGATTGACTTTACAGCGGGAGATCAGGAAGGCAAGATGAGAAATATAAAAGGATACGGAATGGTCAATGTACAGGCTCGGTTGCAATTAACATTCGGTCCGTCTTATCGGTTGTATATTGACAGTGAAGAAGGGAAAGGAACGACCGTGATGATTGTGCATCCAATGATCATGAACCTCTCCTAGGAGGGACGAAGAAATGTGGAAAGTGCTAATTGCGGATGATGAGATGATTATTCGTGAAGGAATTCGAGAATCGATCGACTGGGCTCAATTCAATATGGAAGTGATCGCGGAAGCGGAAGATGGGGAAGAGGCGCTAGAATTAGCGATAAAACATGAAGTGCACGTATTATTTGTAGATTTGAGCATGCCGATTATGGACGGGCTGACACTTATGAAACATGTGCGAGAGAGGCTGCCGCACTGCCATATGATCGTGATTACTGGTTACGATGAGTTTTCATATGCGCAAGAAGCACTCCGTCTCCAGGTGGATGATTACTTGTTAAAACCAACGGACCCAAAGCAATTGCGCGAAGTAGTGGCGAAGGTGAAAGAGAAACTTGAACGTGAGCATCAGGAGAGAGGATATGTAGAGCTATTAACGAGTCAAGTACAAAAAAATGTCGGGTTGCTTCGCCAGCAATTAGGAGTCGAATGGGTAGAAGGAAGATTGAGGGAAGAGGAAATGATGAGACAGTTGCCTTTGCTTGGCCTTCCATCATTTTGTCCTGTTCAAGTTGTTGTCATTCAATGGTTCTCGTTTAAAAATCAACCCATTATGAACGATCGGGATCGATACATTCTTTTGTTTGCGATAGAAAACATCGTGTCTGAATTGTTGGTGAATCATGAAATGTTGGTTTTTCGCGATTCAAATGGGTTCGTTGTTGTCATAGTTTGGACACCGATTAGTGAAGAACAGCGTAGGGGGATTGAAGCCGCATTAAAGCAATATTTGTACATTGGAGCTAGCGCTTATATGGAAATGGTAGAGGGAGGGGTGACCGGGGTGATTTCGGCGTATGAAAAATGTAAGAGGAAGATGGAGGAAGAAAAGCGTCTTTCTCCGGTTGTCCGCCGCGCCAAACAGTATATACAGACACATTTTAGCCAGTCAGAACTGACACTTGAGTCGGTTGCTCAATTTCTCAATGTCTCTCCCATTTACCTGAGCCGAATGATCAAGCAAGAGCTAGGCATTTCTTTTGTTCACTTATTGACGAAAATTCGACTGACGAAGGCGGTTGAGCTACTTTTATCTACGGAACTACCTATTCACGAAATTGCCGAGCGAGTCGGCTATGATACACAACATTATTTTAGCACGGCCTTTAAAAAAGCGATGGGAGTGCCTCCAAACCAATATCGGAAGATACATCTAGAACGTGAGGCATAGCTAGTAGCAAAACAGATCACGTTTTCTTTTTGCGGGAGCTGACCTCAAAAGCCGCCTGCCTTCCACAGACATACTAGATATCGATTCAAGGAAGATTCATTGTTTACATATGGTAATCAAAAAGGGTGTCCCAATTTGTAGGGACATCTTTCTTTTTTTGAAAACGCTTCAATAAAGTTAAATTTTTATAAAAATCGTTAATTGATTAAAAAGACGTACAATTTAATCAATGATATAGTAAAAGCACGAAGAAAATATACGTACAAATTTTAGGAGGGGGAAAAATGAAAAGGTTTTTATCTACACTAACGTTACTGTTCCTTGTATTGGCGTTGTCTGCATGTGGCGGCATCGGAACGAGTGGCGGAAAGAACGCTGGGTTTGTCGGTATTTCGATGCCAACAAAGTCATCGGAGCGCTGGGTGCGTGATGGGGAAAGTATGGTGAAAGAGTTTGAGAAGCTCGGTTATAAGACGGATTTGCAATATGCTGAAGACGTAGTCGAAAACCAGGTATCTCAAATTGAAAATATGATCACCAAAGGCGTTAACGTGTTAGTCATTGCACCGATTGATGGGGAAGCGTTGACCGACGTATTGGAAAAAGCGAATAAACAAGGGATTAAGGTGATTTCGTACGACCGCTTAATCAAGAATAGCAAGTATGTGGACTACTATGCGACATTCGACAACTTTAAAGTTGGTGTGCTGCAAGGCCAATACATTGAACAAAAGCTTGGTCTTAAAGAAGGAAAAGGCCCGTTCAATATTGAGTTGTTTGCTGGATCTCCAGATGACAATAACGCTTATTTCTTCTTTGATGGAGCCATGTCGATTTTAAAACCGTACATCGATTCAGGAAAGCTAGTGGTAAAAAGCGGTCAAACAAAATTCGACCAAGTTGCAACACTCCGTTGGGATGGGGCGACAGCTCAAGCGCGTATGGATAACTTGCTGAGCGCGCATTATACGGACGCTCGTGTTGATGCCGTACTGTCTCCGTACGACGGTATTAGCATCGGGGTCATTTCTTCCTTAAAAGGGGTCGGTTATGGGACCGCGAGCAAACCGATGCCGGTAATCACGGGACAAGATGCGGAATTGGCTTCAATAAAATCGATTATTGCTGGTGAACAAACACAAACGGTATTTAAAGATACGCGGGAATTGGCGAAAAAAGCTGTTGAGATGGCTGATGCAGTATTGAAGGACAAAAAGCCGGAAGTAAACGACACCAAAACATATGATAATGGGGTAAAAGTCGTGCCGTCTTACTTGTTGGAACCGATTTCCGTCGATCAATCGAATTATGAAAAAGTGCTAGTCGATAGTGGCTATTACAAAAAAGAAGATTTGAAATAAGCTTGAGAGAAAAAGCGGATATAAGGGCTGCCGTCCCTTATATCCGTGCTCTCTTACGAGGAGGCGGGGGAGTATGTGTGCATTTATTTTGGAAATGAGGGGGATTACGAAACAATTTCCCGGAGTGAAAGCGCTTGATAATGTGAATTTAAAGGTGCGAGAAGGAGAAATTCATGCGCTTTGCGGGGAGAATGGGGCAGGAAAATCGACATTGATGAAAGTGTTAAGTGGCGTTTATCCACATGGGACGTATGACGGGGAAATTTTATTTAAAGGAGAAGTATGCAAATTTAAAGATATTAAACAGAGCGAGCAATTAGGGATTGTCATCATCCATCAAGAGCTTGCCCTAATCCCCTATTTGTCCATTGCTGAAAACATTTTTTTAGGGAATGAACGGGCGAAAAAAGGAGTCATTAACTGGAACGAAACGTTTGCACAAACAAAAGAGCTGTTGCAGAAAGTTGGATTGGATGAATCCCCCCACACGTTGGTCGGTCAACTTGGAGTCGGCAAACAGCAATTGGTGGAAATCGCGAAAGCATTATCCAAAGAAGTAAAATTGCTTATTTTGGATGAGCCGACGGCGGCATTGAATGAAGATGACAGTGAAAATTTATTAAACTTGCTTTTAGAGTTTAAAAAACAAGGTTTGTCTGCCATTATTATTTCTCATAAGTTGAATGAAATTGCCAAGGTCGCCGATTCGATCACGATTTTACGGGATGGAAAAACGATTGAAACATTGGATATGAAGCGCGATGAAGTGACCGAGGATCGAATCATTCGCGGAATGGTGGGGCGTGATTTAACGAACCGTTATCCGACAAGAACGCCGAAGATCGGTGAAGTTATATTTGAAGTAAAAAACTGGACCGTACATCATCCTGTTTATCCCGAACGCAAAGTAATTGATAATGTTCATTTGTCAATTCGCAGAGGAGAAATTGTGGGAATCGCCGGTCTCATGGGGGCAGGTCGAACTGAATTGGCCATGAGCATCTTTGGTCGATCATACGGAAAGAAAATCAGCGGTGAGATATGGAAAAATGGGGCCAAAATCGATGTAAGCGATGTTAGTAAAGCCATTGCCAACGGGATCGCTTATGTAACCGAAGACAGGAAAGGAAATGGCCTTATCTTAATGGAAGACATTCGGAAAAATATTACGCTTTCTCGCTTAGGAAAAATCTCGAACCATTTTGTGGTCGATGAAAATAAGGAAATTATTGAATCGGAACGATTCCGTAACCAATTCAAAATTAAAACCCCAAGCGTGTTTCAAAAAGCGGAAGCGCTTAGTGGTGGAAATCAGCAAAAAGTCGTTTTAAGTAAATGGATTTTTGCCGAACCGGATATTTTGATTTTGGATGAACCGACAAGGGGAATTGATGTAGGGGCGAAATATGAAATTTATACGATCATTCATCAGTTGGCGAATGCAGGGAAAGGCATTTTAATGATTTCTTCCGAGCTTCCAGAAATTCTCGGGATGTGCGACCGGATTTACGTGATGAGCGAAGGACGCATCACTGGTGAAGTTGTACGGGAAGAAGCGACACAGGAAAAATTAATGAGACTAATGACAAAAACGGCTATTCGGGAGGGAGTATAAGATGGAAGCACCGATGCAAAAAACAGTACACCAACCTTCAAAGCGGTCAACAAAGGACGAACGGTTAACTTTCAAACAGATGATAAAAAGCAATATGAGAAGCTATAGCATGGTGATCGCTCTTGTCTTGATCATGTTATTGTTTCAATTATTAACGGGAGGCATTTTATTAAGGCCGCTAAATATTACGAACTTAATCTTGCAAAACAGTTATATTTTAGTGTTGGCTGTTGGAATGATGCTTGTCATTATTACTGGACATATCGACTTATCGGTCGGATCGGTGGCAGCCTTTGTCGGGGCTTTGGCTGGCATTCTTATGGTTCAACATCATGTACCGGTTTGGATGACAGTTCTCATTTGCTTAGTGCTAGGAGCCTTGATTGGGGCATGGCAAGGATTTTGGGTTGCCTACGTGAAAATCCCGGCGTTTATTGTGACGTTGGCAGGCATGTTACTGTTTCGCGGGTTGACGATGGTCATTTTAGAGGGGCAATCAATCGCCCCGTTTCCGAAAACATTCCAAAATATTAGTTCTGGGTTTCTTCCGGATCTATTTAATGGGGGATCTCTTCATCTTTTCACTCTTGTGGTCGGTTTAGCGATTTCTGTCTTATTTATCGCATTGGAATGGCGAAAACGAAACGGCCAAAAAAAATACGGCTTTGCGGTCAGTCCTGCCCCGGTGTTTGGGATAAAAATGGCCGTCATTGTTGCCGTTATTATGATCTTCTCTTATATTTTGGCGACGTACGAAGGAATTCCGACAATCTTAGTTATTTTGGCTGCGTTGATCATCGCTTATTCATTTGTCGCTAATCGAACGGTCGTTGGGCGTCACATTTATGCTATTGGCGGCAATGAAAAGGCAGCCCAACTGTCAGGGATTAAAACAAAACGTGTCACTTTTTGGGTGTTTGTGAATATGGGGGTATTGGCCGCTTTGTCCGGACTAATTTTTGCTGCCCGTCTCAACGCAGCGACGCCAAAAGCAGGAAATTTGTTTGAACTCGATGCCATCGCGGCATGCTTTATTGGAGGTGCATCTGCTTATGGCGGCGTCGGTACGATCGGTGGGGCGATCATCGGTGGTCTTGTCATGGGCGTAATGAATAACGGGATGTCCTTACTTGGACTGGGCATCGACTGGCAACAAGCCATTAAAGGACTTGTTCTGCTTGCCGCTGTTGCCTTTGATATTTACAACAAAAACAAAGCTGCGTAAGCAAAACAAAGGGTCAAGCCAATCTGCTTGGCCCTTTGTTATTAAAAATAGATACGAACAAATGAGAATTGCTATAATAAAATTAATTTGTATCTCATTTTTGTCGTTGAGGTGGACTTATGAAGGAGAAAATGGTGCCAAAATATGTGCAATTAAAGCAAGAAATTTTATCTTGGATCGTGTCTGGAAAAATGAAGCCGGATGAGAAAATTCCAACTGAGCATGAAATCGCCAACCAGTTTCAGTTAAGTCGTCATACGGTTCGGCAGGCGCTCGGGGAGCTCGAGAAGGAAGGGTGGCTGTACAAAATTCAAGGGAGCGGCACATTTGTGTCCCGGCCGAAGTCAAAAGAACAAGTGGATACGAAAACCATTGGGATCATCACTACTTATATTTCCGACTATATTTTTCCGCATATTGTCCGCGGGGCGGAGGAGACGTTGCGGGAAAAGGGATACCGTCTTTTGCTGGCCAGTACGAATAATGATAAACAGCGAGAGAAAGAGCAGCTTGAGGAGATGATTCGAGAACCATTAAGTGGGTTGATCATCGAGCCAACCAAAAGTGCACAAGGGAATCCGAACCTAGGCTACTACTTGTCGCTCAATAACCTCCATATTCCGTATGTCATGATTAACGCTCGCTATTTGGAAGTGAGCTGTCCATGCGTGAAAATGGATGATGAGCAGGGCGGATTTTTATTGACCGATCATCTTATTCGTTTAGGGCACCGCCGGATTGCTGGTTTCTTTAAAACCGACGATTTGCAAGGAGTGGACCGTTTGCGCGGCTTTATTCGCGCTCACCAGCAACACGAGATGCCTGTTGCAACAGACTATCTTCTTTCTTATGCAACAGAGGAGAAAATGACAAAACCGCTTGAGGTGGCAAGACAGTTTTTGCAACGCCCAAAAGGGGAGCGACCAACTGCCTTTGTCTGCTATAACGATGAGCTGGCGATTTTACTTCTTGAGGTGATTCGTCAACAAGGATTATCCGTTCCTGATGACCTTTCGATCGTCGGGTTTGATGACTCGACGTTTGCGACAGCGACGGAAGTGAAGTTAACGACGATCCGTCATCCAAAAATGGAAATGGGGATCGAAGCAGCGCAACTGCTTATTCAAATGATCGAACAGCCAACGGCTGAAACGATCAGGGATATTATTTATAAACCTGAGTTAATTGTCCGGAACTCTACTAAAGAAATATAAAAATATGTCCAAAATAAAGAAAAAAGTATGGAAAAATTGTACGTACAAAATTATAATGGAGGTGAAGAGACTTTTATAGGGAGTGGGAGTTATGCTTGAGGAGCTGAAACGGGCTGTATTTGAGGCCAACCTGCAGCTCCCACAATACCGCCTTGTGACATTTACATGGGGAAATGTGAGCGGGATTGACCGGGAGCGCGGGTTGGTTGTCATTAAGCCAAGTGGGTTGGCGTATGACAGACTGACTGCGGAAGATATGGTGGTCGTGAATTTAGACGGCGAGGTGGTGGAAGGAGAGTGGAAACCGTCATCGGACACTCCGACCCATCTCTGGCTGTATAAACAATTTCCGGGAATCGGAGGAATTGTGCATACCCATTCGACTTGGGCGACTGTTTGGGCGCAGGCCGGGAAAGGGATTCCTCCGTTGGGGACGACGCATGCCGACTATTTTTATGGCGAAATCCCGTGCACTCGGCCGATGACCAGCGAGGAAATTCAAGGGGCGTATGAACTTGAAACCGGCAAAGTGATCACCGAAACGTTCCGCTTCCTCGACCCATTGCAAGTGCCAGGCGTTTTGGTGCATGGCCATGGACCATTTGCCTGGGGAAAAGATCCGGCCAATGCTGTCCACAATGCTGTCGTTTTGGAAGAAGTGGCGAAAATGGCGGCAAGAACGTACATGCTCAATCCAAATGCACAGCCGATCAGCCAGTCGCTGCTTGACCGTCATTATTTACGCAAGCATGGTGTAAACGCTTACTATGGACAATAAGGGAGGGAGACTGCGATGGGGAAAAAGTACGTCATCGGTATTGACTATGGGACGGAATCGGGGCGCGCCGTTCTCGTTGATCTAGAGGGAAACGAAATTGCGGATCATGTCACTCCGTATCCTCACGGAGTCATTGATGAAGTATTGCCGGAATCGAACGTACAATTAGAACCAGACTGGGCACTACAGCACCCAGGTGATTATATCGAAGTGTTGGCGACTGCTGTTCCGGCTGTATTGCAAAAGTCAGGGGTCAACCCGGCGGATGTGATTGGGATTGGTATTGATTTTACCGCTTGCACGATGCTGCCGGTCGATGCTTCCGGTGAGCCGCTTTGCCTGAAGCCCGAATTCAAGCATCGTCCACACAGCTGGGTGAAATTGTGGAAACATCATGCTGCCCAGGATGAAGCGAACTTGCTCAATGAAATCGCGGCGAAAAGAGGCGAAGCGTTTTTGCCGCGCTACGGTGGAAAGATTTCATCTGAATGGATGATTGCGAAAATTTGGCAGATTCTGAACGAGGCGCCTGATATTTACGATCAAACCGATCTTTTTTTAGAGGCAACCGACTGGGTAATCTTCAAAATGACCGGTCAAATGGTGCGAAATAGCTGTACGGCTGGCTATAAATCGATTTGGCATAAACAAGACGGCTATCCAAGTAAGGAGTTTTTCCGGGCGCTTGACCCGCGGTTGGAACATTTAACAGAAACGAAACTGCGTGGTCCGATCGTTCCACTCGGCACAAGAGCCGGAGTGTTAACAAAGGAAATGGCTGCCATGATGGGTCTCCTTCCCGGAACCGCCGTTGCGGTCGGAAATGTTGATGCCCATGCGGCTGTACCGGGTGTCGGGGTCGTTGAGCCAGGCAAATTGGTGATGGCGATGGGAACATCGATCTGCCATATGTTGCTTGGTACGGAAGAAAAGTATGTGGAAGGAATGTGCGGGGTTGTCGAGGATGGCATCATTCCGGGATATTTCGGCTATGAAGCCGGGCAGTCAGCGGTGGGCGACATTTTCGCTTGGTATGTTGAACAAGGCGTTCCGGCTTATGTGAAAGAAGCGGCGGAAAAAGAAGGGGTTAGTGTCCATGAGTGGCTGGAAAAGCGTGCTGCTGCTTACCGGCCGGGGGAAACCGGATTGCTCGCTTTAGACTGGTGGAACGGGAACCGTTCGGTATTGGTCGACACCGATTTAACCGGGTTGATCATTGGCTATACGCTGCTAACGAAACCAGAAGAGGTTTACCGTGCATTGCTTGAAGCAACGGCCTTTGGAACACGCAAAATTATCGATGCCTTTGTTGAAAACGGTGTCAACGTGGATGAACTGTACGCATGCGGCGGATTGCCGCAAAAAAATAAGCTACTCATGCAAATTTATGCCGATGTGACCAACCGCGAGATTAAAATTGCGGCGTCGAAGCAAACCCCGGCAGTGGGGGCTGCCATGTTTGCGGCGGTCGCGGCCGGCAAAGAAAACGGTGGATATGAGTCGATCGTTGAAGCAGCACAAAACATGGGGAAAGTGCGTGAAGAGACGTTCAAACCGATTCCGGAGAATGTCGCCATTTATGAACAGCTGTATCAAGAATATACGAAACTGCATGACTACTTTGGCCGCGGAGAAAACGATGTGATGAAACGGCTCAAACATTGGAAAGAGACCGCGCGGGCGGCAAAAGAATCTATGACTTTATCGTGAATGGGGAGAGGCAATCATGTTATCATTACGTCCTTATGAATTTTGGTTTGTGACAGGAAGCCAGCACTTATACGGGGAAGAAGCGTTAAAACAAGTTGAAGAACATTCAAGAACGATCGTCAATGAGTTGAACCGTGATTCGGTGTTTCCGTTCCCACTCGTTTTCAAACCGATCGTCACAACCCCAGAAGAAATTCGCAACATTTGTCTTGAGGCGAATGCGAGCGAACAATGTGCCGGCGTTGTCACATGGATGCATACGTTCTCGCCAGCGAAGATGTGGATTGGCGGCCTTTTGGAGTTGCGAAAACCGTTATTGCATCTTCACACTCAGTTTAACCGTGATATTCCGTGGGACAGCATCGATATGGACTTTATGAACTTAAACCAATCGGCTCACGGTGACCGAGAATACGGATTTATCGGTGCGAGAATGGGAGTTGCCCGGAAAGTCGTCGTTGGTCATTGGGAAGACCCAGAAGTCCGCGAGCGGCTGGCGAAATGGATGCGGACGGCCGTCGCCTTTGCGGAAAGCCGACATCTTAAAGTTGCCCGTTTCGGCGATAACATGCGTGAAGTGGCGGTAACGGAAGGGGACAAAGTGGGAGTGCAAATTCAATTCGGCTGGTCGATCAACGGTTATGGCATTGGGGATTTGGTGCAATCTATTCGCGATGTTTCTGAACAAAGCGTCAACGAACTGCTTGATGAATATGCTGAACTATATGACATTGTACCTGCTGGCCGTCAAGATGGACCGGTTCGTGAGTCGATCCGTGAGCAGGCGCGGATTGAGCTTGGGTTAAAAGCCTTTTTGCAAGACGGGAACTTCACTGCCTTTACGACGACGTTTGAAGATTTGCACGGCATGAAGCAACTTCCAGGACTAGCGGTTCAACGGCTTATGGCAGAGGGATATGGATTTGGCGGCGAAGGCGACTGGAAAACGGCTGCTCTCGTTCGGTTGATGAAAGTCATGGCGGATGGCAAAGGAACATCGTTCATGGAAGACTACACGTACCACTTTGAGCCGGGCAACGAAATGATTCTTGGCGCTCATATGCTCGAAGTATGCCCGACGATCGCGGCAACGCGACCGCGCATCGAAGTTCATCCGCTTTCGATTGGTGGAAAAGAAGATCCAGCCCGTCTCGTGTTTGACGGCGGTGAGGGCGCAGCGGTCAATGCTTCGCTGATTGACTTAGGGCACCGTTTCCGTCTCATTGTCAATGAAGTCGATGCGGTGAAACCGGAATACGACATGCCGAAATTGCCGGTTGCCCGTATTTTATGGAAACCGCGCCCGTCGTTGCGTGATTCAGCTGAAGCATGGATTTTAGCCGGCGGTGCTCATCACACATGCTTCTCGTTTGCCGTCACGGCTGAACAGCTGGAAGACTTTGCGGAAATGACCGGCATTGAATGTGTCGTGATCAATGAACATACTTCCGTCTCGTCATTCAAAAACGAACTGAGGTGGAATGAGGTATTTTGGCGAGGGAGGTAAGGTTAAATAGCACGTAATTCATATAGCGCGAAATCAAGGACACGGGTTGGAAGAAGAGCCCGTGTCTTTGTTTTTTACCAACTAATGTTATGTAAAAAGTTGCTGATCAATAGAGGAAGTAAGCTCTAATGTTTAATAAAAGTAATCAATGTGAGAGAAGTTATATGGACATGTTTTAGCACCATTTTGAGGCGTAAAAAAACATTTACTGACTTTTTTAAATTTTTGGTTGAAAAAAATAGACATAATGGTACAATTAAGTTAAAAGTTATACGTACAAAAAATCATACAACCAGAAATGGATATTTATTTGTAAGGTCAAATTGTTTTCGGATCCTTTAAAAAGGATTTGAAATAAACTTCAGAGGAGAGGTGGTTAATTTTAAAAGCGTTTTCAACAATAGCGGCAACATATAGTAAGTAGAAATCATGTCTTCAAGAGAATTGTTGCTGATAGGGGTCATTGATCCGCGTTCGAAATCAGGGGGGGAGGTAAACCGATGAAGAAGTTGTCTTTATTACTACTAGTATTCATTATGGCTGTATCAGCGTTTTTAGCTGGTTGTTCAAGTGACACAAGCAATTCCGGTCAATCAAGTAAAGATACAAATGGTGTTAATAAACTAACATTATGGACATTTGGAGAGCAACATGCTGAGTTTTTTGAGCTTATGGCTGATGAGTGGAATAAAACACACCCTGACAAAAAGATTCAGCTTGAAACTACCACTTATCCGTATGATGACATGCATAACAAACTGCTTTTATCTTTGCAATCCGGAGTAGGAGCGCCGGACATTGTAGATATTGAGATCTCTCGTTTCTCCAACTATTTAAAAGGAAAGCCGCAGTTAGTAGAGTTAAATGATATTATAGACCCCGTGAAAGACAAAACCATTCAATCGAGGTTCGACATCTACTCTAAAGATGGAAAATACTATGGAATTGATTTTCACGTAGGTGCAACCGTCATTTACTATAATAAAGAATTATTGGATAAAGCAGGGGTAAATCCCGATGAAATCGTTACATGGGATGATTTTAAAGAGGCGGGTAAGAAGGTAGTTAGCGCCACAGGGAAGCCTATGATTACAATTGAAACAGACGGTCCATGGACTTACTGGCCTCTAGTTGTACAACAAGGGTCTGATTTTTACGATAAGGATGGGAATGTAATTTTAGATAACGATATCAACATAAAAACATTAACATTTTTAAAACAACTGTTAGATGAAAAAATTGCTATAGCTGCTCCGGGTGGGGATCATCATGCAGAAGAATATTATGGGTTTATGAACAAAGGGGGAGCTGCCTCTGTTGTGATGCCGATGTGGTACATGGTGCGGTTTACGGACTACATGCCGGACTTAAAAGGGAAGATAGTGATTAAACCAATGCCAAAATGGACGGCAGATGGAAAGCGTTCAGCAGGTATGGGCGGTACTGGAACCGCTATCACTAACCAATGTAAGAATGTAGAGCTTGCAAAGGAGTTTTTAGCGTTTGCTAAATTATCTAAGGAAGCCAACATTCAAATTTGGAAAGAGCTTGGGTTCGACCCGATTCGTTGGGATGTTTGGAGTGATCCTGCGTTGAAAGAACCAAACAAATATACAGAATACTTTGGAGATTATATTTTCGATGTTCTTATGAGCATGAAAGATGAGATCGATTCGCCGACAGTTACCGAAAATACTCCAAAAATGAATGAGTTAGTTGTCCAAACTGTGTTGTACAAGGTTTTAAAAGAGAAGAGCATGTCCCCGGAACAAGCTTTGAAAAATGTCGCAAATGAAATGAGAAAGTAATAAGCAAAAGTGGTTTGGATTCTCGAGGGAAGATTCGAGTGACGCCATAGCTTTGAGTCTTCCCTCGCCATTTAATGTTTCCCGGCTTGGGAAGAGTATAACATTGGGAATAAGGGGGGAGTATCGGTGGAAAATAAATTAGACTACTCAGTACAGGCAGTACCCCAGAAACGAAAAGGAAATAGGATTATTTTTTCTCAAAAAGTTGCTCCGTATATTTTTGTATCGCCGTTTATCCTGTCCTTTTTAATATTTTTCCTTTATCCTTCCATTTCGACGATTATAATGAGTTTTCAAGAAGTATTACCTGGTGAAACAAAGTTTATTGGGGTAGAAAATTATAAAAAACTACTCAATCCACATTTTTATGCAGCTTTGCGTAATACAACAATTTACACTATTTGGACACTAATTATTCTAATCCCACTTCCTTTAGTGCTAGCGGTCATATTGAATTCTAAGGCTATACCAGGACGTAATTTTTTTCGCTCTGCCTATTTCATCCCGGCCTTAACTTCTACCATTGTAGTCGGGGTAGTGTTCCGCTTAATCTTTGGAGAGTTGGAATCGGCGCCTGCGAATGCGCTATTGAAATTGCTAGGAATGCCAGCCCAACAGTGGACGATGCATTGGGGAACAGGAATGTTTTTAATGGTATTTTTAGCTTCTTGGAAGTGGCTAGGGGTGAATATTTTGTATTTTCTCTCGGGGTTGCAAAGTATTCCGAAAGAACTCTATGAGTCGGCAGAGATAGACGGAGCTGGGATGTTCAGGAAGTTTTTTTATATTACACTTCCACTTTTAAAACCCGTAGTCATCTATGTGTTAACGATTAGTATTTTTGGCGGGTTCAGAATGTACGAGGAAAGTTTTGTGTTTTGGCAAAATCAGTCTCCTGGTGATATTGGACTTACTTTAGTAGGTTACATTTATCGGGAAGGGTTTATAAATAATGACATGGGATTCGGTTCTGCTATCGGGATCGTGCTTCTGATCATCGTGTTTGTTATTAATATCATTCAGTTGAAGGTTACTGGCGCCTTCAAGAAGGAGGGGTAAGGTTTGACGCAGACGGCCAAAATCCACCCGATCGCAAAGGTGATAGTTGTATTAATACTGTTGTTCTTAGCTATTGTTGCACTTTTTCCGTTTTTTGCCTTATTACTTGCATCCTTTAAGCCATCTACGGAGTTGCTCAGATATGGCTTAAATTTAAAATTACAGGCACATTTGCTGTCATTTAAAAACTATATCTACCTTTTCCAGGAAGGGGCAAAATATCTGGCTTGGTATAAAAATAGTTTGATTATTACCGCTGTGGGAACTGTGTTATCTTTACTCTTTTCTTCTATGGTTGGGTATGCATTGGCAGTGTACGATTTCAAGGGTAGGAATGCAATTTTTATTCTTGTTTTGACTGTAATGATGATTCCTATCGAAATTTTGATGTTACCTTTATACAAATTGATGGTGTCCTTCAAAATGATTAACACATACTGGGGGGTTATTGTCCCCACCATGGTAGCCCCTATTGCTATCTTCTTTTTTAGGCAATACGCATTAGGATTGCCAAAGGAATTGCTTGATGCAGCTAGAATAGATGGATGTTCCGAATTTAGAATTTTTTTCAGCATTATGGTTCCGTTAATGAAGCCTGCGTTTGGAGCGATGGCTATTTTACAGGCAATGGGTTATTGGAATAGCTTTCTATGGCCGACCGTCATTCTGAGAACAGAGGATATGTTCACGTTACCAATCGGCTTATCAGGGTTGTTAACACCTTATGGTAATAACTACGATATTTTAATTTCTGGATCTTTGTTAACGATTCTCCCGATTATTGTATTATTCATGTTTTTCCAACGTTACTTTATTTCTGGTTTAACGGTAGGAGGAGTGAAAGGTTAATAGCAATGATTTAAACCATATGGAAAGGATGTATTAATTATGAGTGTGAAAAGAGCCCAAATGATCATCGAAAAAGACTTCAAAATCGCTGAAATCGACAAACGGATTTATGGCTCTTTTATCGAACATCTCGGCCGCGCGGTATACGGAGGGATTTATGAGCCGGGTCATCCACAAGCGGATGAAAACGGCTTCCGGCAGGATGTCATTGAAATGGTGAAAGAGTTACAAGTACCGATTATCCGTTATCCGGGCGGGAATTTTGTGTCCGGTTACAACTGGGAAGACGGAGTCGGACCGAAAGAAAAGCGGCCGCGGCGTCTTGATTTGGCGTGGAAGTCGGTGGAAACCAATGAAATCGGGTTGAATGAATTTGTTGATTGGGCAAAGATGGTCGGGGCCGAAGTGAATATGGCCGTCAACTTAGGAACGCGCGGCATTGATGCGGCACGCAACTTGGTTGAATACTGCAACCATCCATCGGGCTCGTATTACAGCGATTTGCGCATTTCCCACGGCTATAAAGAGCCGCATAAAATTAAAACATGGTGTCTAGGCAATGAGATGGACGGTCCGTGGCAAATCGGCCATAAGACGGCCGTTGAGTACGGACGAATCGCTTGTGAAGCGGCCAAAGTGATGAAATGGGTGGATCCGACAATTGAACTTGTTGCGTGCGGAAGTTCAGGTAGAAATATGCCAACATTTGCGGAATGGGAAGCGATCGTTCTTGATCATACGTATGAGCATGTCGATTATATTTCCCTCCATCAATACTTTGGAAATCGAGATAATGACACGGCGAATTATTTGGCGATGTCGCTGGAAATGGATGATTTTATCCGTTCGGTTGTGGCCATTGCTGATTATGTGAAGGCGAAAAAACGAAGCAAGAAGACGATTCATCTTTCGTTTGATGAATGGAACGTATGGTATCACTCAAATGAGGCGGATAAGCAAATTGAACCGTGGACCGTCGCGCCGCCTCTGTTGGAGGATATTTATAACTTTGAAGATGCACTTCTTGTCGGCTGCATGCTTATTACGCTCATGAAACATGCCGATCGGGTGAAAATTGCCTGCTTGGCTCAATTAGTGAATGTCATTGCACCAATCATGACGGAAAAGAATGGCCCGGCATGGAAACAAACGATTTACTATCCGTTTATGCATGCCTCTGTTTATGGCAGAGGGGTGGCGCTGCACCCAGTCATTTCAAGCCCGAAATACGACAGCAAAGACTTTACGGATGTGCCGTACTTAGAGTCGATTGCGGTTTACAATGAAGAAAAAGAAGAAGTAACGATTTTCGCCGTCAACCGTGATATGGAAGATTCGTTATTGCTTGAATGCGATGCCCGCAATTTTGAGGATTATCGCGTCATTGAACATATCGTGTTGGAACATGAAAACGTGAAACAAACGAATTCAGCGCAATCTTCTCCGGTTGTTCCGCACCGCAACGGCAATGCCCAGATGTCCGCTGGAAAAGTGTCGGCTACGCTGCCGAAGTTATCGTGGAATGTCATCCGTTTAGGAAAACGATAAGGAAATGAAGGCTGGTCTGAGGGCCAGCCTCTCCCATTGCAAACAGGAAGGAGAGACGAAACATGGAACATAAAGTCCGCTTTGGTATTATGAGTACAGCCGCCATTGCCAAAGACGCTATGATTCCGGCCATTCGCCGGGCGGATCACGCTGAAGTCGTGGCGATCGCCAGCGAAAGCGGGAAAGCCAGCCAAGTGGCACGGGAGCTCGGCATTCCAAAGGCGTATGACAACTACGAACAGCTGCTTGATGATCCGGACATCGACGCAGTGTACATTCCGCTTCCGAACAGCCTGCACGCTGAATGGACGATCAAAGCGGCAAAGAAGAAAAAACATGTGCTTTGCGAAAAACCGGCTGCCTTATGTGAAGAGGATGTCCGACGCATGATCGAGGCGTGCGGGAAAAACGGTGTTTTATTCATGGAAGCATTTATGTACCAGTTTCATCCGCAGCATGAGCGAGTGAAGCAGCTTTTAGCTGCTGGGGAGATTGGCGACATCAAGTATATGCGTGCCCATTTCTCTTTTTACTTGCAAGACCGGGAAACGAATATCCGTATGAACCATGAGCTTGGCGGGGGAAGCTTGTTTGATGTCGGTTGCTATTGCGTGCACTCGACAAGACACATCCTTGACGCCGAACCAATCGAATTATTCGTTCAATCCTATTTTGATCCGCACCGTTCGGTCGATTTAACGACGAATAGTTGGATGAGGATGGAAAACGGTGTTCTCGCCCAGTTCACGTGCAGTTTTGATATGTTTCCACAAAATGAATATGAAGTGGTTGGCACAAAGGGAAAAATCGTTGTCTCGCGGGCGTACCGTCCAGATGTCAATGAAGGTGAGGGGCGGATTACGGTTGTGACTGACGATGGAAATATAAGAGAAGAAACAGTGCCAGGTGATCAATACACGTTGCAAATCGAACACTTTTCGCGCGGCATTCTTGAAGGTTTACCGCTGTTGTATTCGTCGGAACAAATGATCAAACAGGCGCGGGCGCTTGACGCTTGCCGCACATCGATGGAGACAGGAAATATTGTACGGTTATAAGGGAGCAAAGTTCACAGAGATATTACATACTTACATACGAAGGCAAAGAAGAGGGGGATGCCGGTGACGGATGAAATTGAAGGTGTGTTGATTGATTTGGACGGGACGATATGGAAAGGGAATCAGCTGATTCCGCATGCGGATGAGGCGATCGCCCACCTCCGCTCTCTTGGAAAACGCATCGTGTTCGTCAGCAATCGCGGCAATTGGTCACGGCGCATGTGCTATGAACAGCTCACACGATTCGGGATGGCCGTAACAGAAGAGGAGATTATTTTATCCTCAACGGTCACAGCACAATTTTTGCGCGAACACTATCCGCTCTGTCAAGTTTGGACGCTGGGGGATAAGGGGCTGCGCGAAGAGTTGCGCCTTCACCAAGTTCGATTGGCAGCCGTGCCGGAGGAAGCGGACTTTCTTGTTATTACACTGCATGAGACAATGACATATCAAGACTTGAATTTAGCGTTTCGCGCTGTTTCTCATGGAGCGCGTATCATGGCGACCAACATTGATAAAACGTTCCCTAATGAACATGGGAATGCCATTGATGTAGCGGGGATGGTCGGGGCGATTGAAGCGGCGACGGGGCGAAAGGTGGAATTCGTATTTGGAAAGCCAACCTGCTTTATGGCTGAAGCGGCCTTACGTCAGTTACAAGTGCCGCCTAACCGTTGTCTTATCATTGGTGACAGTGTGGAGTCAGATATTCGCATGGGGCGGATGCATGGGATGAGAACCGCTCTCGTGTTGACCGGTAATACAAAGCCGAGTCAGCTTGACGCATTGAGAGCCAAGGAACGGCCCGATTATGTGTTGGACTCGATTGGCGACATCATCCGCTTAGGGAAGGAGATCATGCAATGAATCAAACATTGGACAACATCGTTTCATTAGCCAAGCAATGTCAGTGCGGGCATCATCATTATGATATTTCGATTGAACAAATCGTCGTAAGCCATGAGGCGTTTAACCAGTTGGCCGCTTATTTGCGATACAAACAGTATAAGAAAGTCGTTGTGGTGGCTGACAATCGCACGTTTACGGCGGCAGGGCGATCATTGTGCGACAAACTGAAAAACGAATCGGTTCTCTATACAGTGTGCCTTATTCAGTCAGATGAAAATGAAGATGTCATCGCCGATGAGCGTGCGATCATGCAAGTGCTGCTAGAAACGCCGAATGATGTCGATGCTTTCATTGCCGTAGGAGCGGGAACGGTTCATGACATTACTCGTTTTAGTAGTTACAAAATGAAAGTTCCGTTCATTTCGGTTCCTACTGCTCCATCGGTCGATGGATTTACGTCCATGGGCGCTCCGCTCATCATTCGCGGGGTGAAAAAGACCATTCAAGCACAGGCGCCGATTGCTGTGTTTGCCGATACGGATGTGTTATGCCAAGCACCTAAAGCGATGATCGCTGCTGGATTCGGTGACATGGTGGCAAAGTATACGTCATTGGCCGACTGGCAGTTTGCCCATTGGATGGCGAACGAGCCGTATTGCCCGCTTGTTTATCAGCTGACGATACAGTCGCTGAACGCTTGTGTCGACCATATGGAGGATATTGCTGCGGGGAATGAAAAGGGGATTCATGTATTAATGGATGCGCTTCTTCAGTCGGGCATCGCCATGTTACTCATGGGTCAATCGTACTCCGCTTCCGGTGCCGAGCATCATCTTTCTCACTATTGGGAAATGGAATTTTTACGTCAGAATAAACGGCAGGTGCTCCATGGAGCAAAAGTGGGGGTATCGACTCCGATTATTGTGGAGCACTACCAACGTGTCTTTTGGCCTTTGTTGAGCGAATTAAAGCAACGCCCAAAGTCAATGGACGAAACCATATGGGAACGGCTCAAAACCTATACGGATTCTATTCAGGAGCTGCTTGAATCGTTGCCCTCCCCAGAGCGTATTCGGGCAATGGTAGAGAAAGTAGGCGGGGCGGTTGCTCCACAACAGCTCGGTATCGATCCATTGTTAGTAGAGCGTAGTTTGAAGGAAGCCCATCGGTTGCGTCTGAATCGTTTCACGATGCTCTATTGTTTAAACGAATGTATGTTGATGGAAGGGTAGCGTCAAAGGTTTTATGAAAACTCTACACATACTATCCCCTTGAGCATCTTAGGGATGCCTAAGGCCGGATTCACCCTTGACCAACACTTGCCAAAGGAGCGAAAGAGTCGCTAAGGGAGATGGGGACAAAAAAGAAGACAATCGAAAAGCCACTCTTGCCCTTACCGAATGTTGCTTTTGGCGGTGTTCGGTTGGTCAAGGGTTCCCGACTCCATCAGGTTTTCTCTTCAGTAGGTTCTGGAGGACAAAAAAAGTTAGGCTGCCTTGTTTCGAAGAGAGTTCTGAGCCAAGGCGATAAGCTTTGTCTAGCGGGTCGGCATATGTGGAAGATCAGTCAGTTCCAGGATGACGACCGGTACCTAGACTTCGAGCGCGCCGTGTTGGGCGCAGAAAGTTGAAGTACGCCGCAAACAGCGTCACAAAGGACACTGGAGCCTTCTTCCGTACAACTCCATGAGTCGGGCGGTAGTTGTCTTTAAAGGTCTGTTTGAATCGCTCAATGATTGGCTTGAGAGGGCGAAACTCTTCTAACACCGGATCCTCATTGGTCAGCCCGATCACTTGGTGGACATGGAACGAGATCCCATGCTGGGCGAATAATTGCTGCGCCAGACAGTAAATGAGATTGCCATCCACGACGAACGACAAGTCGCTGGGAAGGGACGGCAGCTTCTGCAGGACATCATCCATGGCCTTGATAGCCGAGAGCGTGTCTCGGCTGGGTGGAGATGCGATACGACAGTCCGATCTTTTTCACCGTGTCGAATATAAAGAACAGGTCATGCCAACGGCATTTCACACGAATATGCGTCTCGTCCCCACAGAACGAAGCGACCTGTTCATACGGGAACCGGTCACAAAGGACTTGATTCAAAGTGCGGCGTTGTTGGCATAGTTAAGCACCGTCTAATTCGAGATCGACCTTGCCATGGATCTCCTTCATGGCGGCTGCCGTCATGTGGGAGGACATCCTCGAAGTTGATATGATACGTCAGCCTGAGTCCTAACATGTGCGGTGACACAGCCATCCGGGACAAATCGACCTTCGGATTGATGGGCGGCAAGGAAGTCAGTGGGAGAAAGTCAAACAAGAATTCTCGAAACCAATATCCCACATTGAAGGATTGTGGATCTTGGAGAAAACATCGGTGTTTCTTGTTCGTCATCCGTCGAAGGTTGGCCTGGTAAAACGGGCAATCTTTACATTCCTTGATTTTTTTCAACGTCTTTTTGCAGTGCGGGCAACGAAAGACCACTTGCTTGGTGAACCGATTTCGGTGGTTGAACCGGCACTGGCACACTTTGCATGGTTTTTGCCCTTTTCTACCATTGATGGTGTACAGGTAGGAGGAGGGAGCCTGGCAGCGATGGCAGATCAGTGAATCAGGAACACCGTGTTTCGCCTTCGGGCGACGTTGAATGGGCTACAAAGGACGGCTGTGCTGCGCCTCGTAGTCTGTTAGAAGCTTTCGAAAGTCGATCGTTTTCGGCACATCGATGATCGGAAGGTCATCGACCTGAAGTTTCCGGTACGGCTTTTGGACGGGTTCGTCCAAGTCCTCAAGATTCAAGGATTTTCCAAATATCATACCCATTAAGTATACAATGATTTGATATTGGGTCTTGATTATTTCGAGCAAATAGGCTAATCATTGAGGTAACAAGCTTGTCACTCCTTTGTTTTGGCTGTTGAGTATGTGGCTACCTCAATGATGGCCGAAAAAATAGGGATCGAGAACTTTTTTCTTTCAATCGTTAAAACTCAAGGAAAAAATGTTAGTGTGGAGGATAAACGTTTGACAGTACCGATGGCGGTGAGGGGAGAATCACCGTTGTGACCGATGACGGAAATGTAAGGGAAGGCGATCAATACGCGCTGCAAATCGAGCACTTCTCGCGCGGTATTCTTGGAGGCACACTGCTGTTGTATTCTCCAGAGCGCATGATCAAACAAGCGCAGGTGTTAGATGCTTGGCGTACATCGATGAAGACGGGAACGATCGTAAGGTTATAAGGAAAGAAGCACCCTTTACGTATGAGAAGTGGTGTAGAACAGGATTAACGAAAACTGAGGGCAAAAATGTAATCGCTGGTTGAGTAGATCGGTGAGTGTATCTCAACCAGCGTTTTTTTATTGGTTAATAATGAATTTAAATGTAATCTTTGTTTAGGTTATATACAAACTATTTAAAAACTACTATACTGTTTAGTTAGAAGAGTCTGTTCTCTTTAATTATTCAGGCAAAAGTAAGGTATAACCAAAACGGAAAGATACTCGACTCGTGAGCGTGGAATTATTAGCAACCAATCTAACATAAGCATAGTTTAAGCAACTAGCTTTCTGATGAAGTGATGCATTTTTGTTTTATAACTCTTTTCCGTAGTGTTGGAGGATGTCACAGTTATACATTGAATGCTTGGATGGTACAGGTGCGGTTGAGAAATTAACATTTCAACGTACGTTGTGTTAATCATAACTTGTAGGACGGCAATTTTACTATAGAAAGGTACGTAACGTTATGGTAGATCGTATAAAAAAATGGAACACGCTGCGGAATCAAATATTAGTTATATTCTTATTTGTTATGATCATCGTACTGTCTATAGTCAGTATCATTACCCTCAGACAAGTATCTTTACTTATCAAGAATAATGCGGAAGATCAAATCAGGCAGACAGCTGTCGAGGCGAGCGGGAGGATTGATTCACTGTTTGAACAGTTAAATACGGCAACAAAATCTATTATGACGAATCACGAAGTTCAAAAACTATTTGAACGAATGTATTTAGGGAAGAGCGTAACGTTTGCGGAGTTACAGGGACTAAAAAGCATTGTAAATAATATTCAGGCGAACTCTGAAGGAGTTTATTCAGTTGAATTATATACTACAGATTTAAAGCAGATTTTTCCGCTGAACGACTCAACTAAAATGTTTCAGCGTATCAATGTAAAATGGATCCATGAAGCCGAACAAGCGAAAGGTAAGTTGGTTTGGATAGGAGAAGATCCGAAAAATGACGATTTTTATTTGGCGATTAGACGAATATCCTTGATCGAGCATAATTTTGAGAATGGCGGCTATTTATTGGTCCGGATTAATAAACCATATTTTTCAATTACCGAAGTAAATACGCAACAATATTTATTTGTATTGGATCATGAGTGGAATCCGATTTTTTCTAACTTTTCAAAATCAATCGATGTTCTTTCTTTGAAACATCAGTCAACTACAAAGATTAATCAGATTGAATATATGGTGACGAAGCAATCCTCTACTAAAGGATTTACCGTTGTTATATTAACTCCTGTTAGTGCTCTTACAAAGGGAATGAATGGCATCCGTCTGGGAATTATTTTTGCCGGTATCATTGGGATAGTGATTTACTTCTTATGTTCTTTATTTCTTTCCAATATGATTACAAAGCCGATTGTCAACTTGACAAAAACGATGCGACTTGCTAATGAGGGATTATTAACTATTGATCCGGAAACGATCACTGTTAATGAAATAAGAGAACTGAATAGCACATACAACCAATTGGTGAGGGAAACGAACCATCTGATTAAAACGGTATACCAAAAAGAAATTATTCGTAGCCAAAGTGAGTTAAAAGCGTTGCAGGCACAGATTAATCCTCATTTTCTATATAATACTTTGGAATCGTTGCGTTGGTCCTTAGAAGAAAAGGGGGAAGAAGACTTAGCTGATGTGGTCGTTTCGATGTCGGATTTATTTCGTTATACTATCAGTAGAAATTCAAACGACGATTGGGTCACGTTGAAAGAAGAGTTTGATCATATTGGGAATTACATAGAAATTATAAAATTTCGGTTTGGTGACCGCATAAAGTGGTGTTTGCTGTTACCGGAGGCGCTAGAGCATGTAAAAATCCCTAAGCTTTTAATTCAACCATTGGTTGAGAACGCGGTCGTACATGGTTCGGAAAATCAATTAGCTTCTTGTACCATTACGGTAGCGGCCGAGCTAGCTTCAGATAGTTATATACAGATCGTTGTGGAGGATGACGGGGTCGGGATGGACGAGGAAAGACTGCAGGCTGTCAAACAGGCAATGGATACTGGTGATATTATTTCAAAAAGTGGGAAGGGAATGGCTTTGCATAATGTCAAAAAACGCTTGCAGCTTTACTATAATGAGGAAATAAGTGATAGTATAACAATTTGCAGCCATAAAAACAAAGGAACGAAGATAACGCTGAAAATTCCTGTTAACGGAGGTGAAACGTAATGTACGATAAGACGATCTTAGTCGTAGATGATGAACCAAGAGCGAGAGAGGGGATTAAAAGGGCGTTGGAAAAGTGGGCCTCTGGCAAACATAGAATTATGACAGCCTCCAATGGGAAGGAGGCATTAACGATTTTACAACAAGAAAAGGTACATGTATTATTGACGGATATTCGAATGCCAGAGATCACGGGTCTTGAAGTGTTGGAAAGGATGAATGAAGAAGAAGTTTCTCCCGTTGTGATTATCATCTCCGCCTATCCTGATTTTGATTATGCGCAAAAAGCCATCGGCCTTGGTGTATTGAATTATTTATTGAAGCCCATTAAAAAAAGTGAGTTGATCGATGCGATTGAAAAAGCCATACATGTTTCTAATAAGAAAGAGAGAGAAAGGGTCATCGAAAAAGTGATTGATGATAAATTGATAAACGCTTTTGATCAAAGTAGCCAAACACGTGAGCCAGTCCGGGAAGCCATTCAGTTTATTGATCACCATCTAAAGCAGGACTTATCGTTAAAAGATGTAGCAGAACATGTCCATTTGAACCCAAGTTATTTTAGCACGCTGTTTAAAGAACAAATGAAACTGACATTTAGTGAATATCTTACAAGAAGGAGAATGCAGCGAGCGAAAGAATTGTTGATTACGACAAGAATGACTGTGTCGGAAATTGCTGAAGAATGCGGATACAAAACAACTAAATACTTCATTCGGTTATTTAAAGAAATGGAAGGAGAGACGCCGAATAGCTACCGAAAACGGCAAAATAAAGGGGTTTCAATTATCTGAAAATAATGGTACTTTCCCTAATCGTTGTTACCTTTTTTGCCTCCTGTTGCAATGGTACACTGTATTCGTAAGCAAGTTTATTAATTTTAAATAACAAAAAGGGGGGCAAAATTAGTGAAAAAGAAAGCGTTAACATTGTTGGTTTTATTTACGCTTATGATCGGTTTTGCATTGTCTGGCTGCTCTTCGTCGAGTGAATCGGCAAGCGGGGACAAATCGGGAGACGGGAAAATCCATCTCAAGTTTATGCATGATTGGCCGAAAGGAAGTTCGACAGCTTACTATAATCTCGTCGAAGAAATTATTAAAGACTATGAAGCGAAAAATCCAAATGTTGTGATCGATGTGGAAGTGTTAAATCCTGATCAATATCGGGATAAATTAAAAGTGTTGGCTGCTTCGAATGAATTGCCTGATGTGGGGTTGACGTGGTCCAACGGTTTTGCTGAACCGTATGCAACGGGAGGACAGTTTGCCCCGTTAGATGATATTATAGAAAAAGAATTTAAAGACCAGTTTGTACCTGGTACAGCAGAATCGTATTCGTTTAATGGAAAATTTTATGCGCTGCCAATGGAAATGAACATTACTTATATTTTCTACAATAAAGAGATTTTCAAAAAATATGGTCTCCAAGAACCGAAAAACTTTGAAGATTTGAAAAATATCGGAAAAACGTTAGCTAAAAATGGTATCATCCCAGCAACGGTTGGTTCGAAGGACGGATGGCCGGCATCAATGTGGTTTATGTACCTCGCTGACCGGATTGGTGGCCCGACGATTTTGACGGACGTCATTCATGGGAAAGTAAAAATGTCTGATCCAGCCATTGTAAAAGCGGCGAAAGAAATTCAAAATCTTGTCGATATGGGATTCTTCGTGAAAGGAAATACTGCCTTCTCGAATGACGATGCCAAGGGTTATTTCCTAAACGAAAAAGCGGCAATGTTCTTAACGGCTACATGGGAATTGCCGAACTTTACGACAAGCCCAGATGTTCCAAAAGAATTTAAAGAAAAAGTCGGTTATTTTAAATTCCCGCTGTACGAAGGCGGAAAAGGAACAGATGTGAACAGCTATGTCGGCGGCCCAGGGTTAGGAGCGTTTGTTGCAGAAAATTCGAAACATAAAGAACAAGCCAAAGATTTCGCTGCGTTTCTTGTAAAAGAATGGGGCAAACGTTCGGTTGAAGGGGCAGGCATTCTTCCGGCTACGAAAGTCAATACGGAAGGATTAGACGTGCCAGAAATGTATCTTGATGTCTTAAATGATATTAACAACGCAACAAATATCACGACTTGGTTTGACACTCAAGCAAGCCCGAATGTGTCCGAATTGCACCACGATTTGATGACGGCTCTGTTTGGTAAACAAGTAACACCGGAGGAATTTGCAAAGCAACATGATGAAGCGCTCGCTGAGGAAGCAAAGAAATAAAGTGAACAAGAATTTTGGGGGCATGGGTGGCAACATATGCCCCCTCATTTGTAAACCGAGAAGGGGTTATTGGCGATGAAAAATGTTATGTCCAATAAAACAGCGATTGTTCTTTATGTCCTACCGTCGCTTCTTCTTGTCTTGTTTTTAATTTATATCCCGATTGTATTAACGGGATATTATGGCTTGATGGATTGGAGCGGGGTAGGCCAGATGAAGTTTATTGGCTTGGAAAATTACAAAAAACTGATTCATGACAAGCTGTTTTGGGAAAGCACTTGGCACTCCGTCCTGTTGGCGATATTTTCTGTCCTGAGCTTAGTTGGCTATTTGATTGTATCATTAGTATTGGCGAGCAAGATTAAGGGAGCTAATCTATTTAGAAAAATTTACATTATCCCAATGCTGATGTCGTCTGTCGCTATTGCTCAGCTCTGGATCAAAATTTTTGATCCCATGAACGGACTGATTAACAGCTTGTTGTCTATGTTTGGAATAAAGGATACTCCACTTTGGTTAGCAGATCCTGATATGGCGTTATATGCGATCTTTGTTCCCATTGTCTGGCAATATGCCGGGTTTTATATCATTATTATTTATGCAGCATTAATCAATGTTCCTCAAGAGCTTATTGAGGCAGCAAGAATTGACGGAGCAAATGCATTTCAAATTGCCTATAAAATTAAAGTACCCCTTATTTCGGGAGTACTGAAAGTGCTAACTATTCTCGCTGTTGTTGGTTCCTTGAAATATTTCGACCTCATTTATGTCATGACGGGGGGCGGGCCCGGCCATGCTACAGAAGTGATTGCTTCCTATATGTACAAAGAGGCGTTTGGAAAATTTAATTTCGGATATGGGAGTGCGATTGGCTTTGGACTATTGATCATTAGTATGGGAACAACATGGATGATTCAAAAAATGCTAAGAACAAATAAAGAGTAAAAGGGGAATTTACAATGAAAGGGAAGAGCGGCTCAAGATCCGAACACCAATCACCCTTAAGACGAATAGGAATGGGAATTCTTTACTTCGTATTGGTCATTGTAGCGCTTGTTCAACTATACCCGTTAGTGTGGTTATTTCAGTTGTCACTGAAAACAAATCAGGAAGTATTTGGAATGTCGCCATTTGCTTTACCGAAATCTCCACGTTGGGAGAATTATATCAATGCATGGTTTGATGGAGGGATTAACAAATACTTTTTAAATAGTGTTTGGTATACCGTTGTTGCCGTTTTGTTAACATTGATTCTAGCAAGTTTTGTTACGTTTGCATTGACGAGAATGGAGTGGAAATTGAAAGGTGTTGTTTTAGCTTTATTTATGATCGCCTATATGATTCCGCTGCATTCGACATTAATTCCATTATTTAATATTTACAATAAAATTAACTTAATTGATAATCCAGTCTCTATTATTCTTTCGTATACGACATTTAACTTGCCGATTACCATTATGATTTTATTAGGTTTTTACCAATCATTGCCGAGGGAAATTGAAGAAGCAGCTGTTATCGATGGCTGCTCGATCCATAAAATCTTTTTCCGAATTACATTACCGATGACTGTACCGATTCTTTCCACCACAGCCATCATTAACATGATTTACAATTGGAATGAATTCGTGTTTGTGAACACGTTCATTAGTTCGGAGAAATGGAAAACAATTACAGTAGGGGTAAATAACTTTGTTGGGCAATACTTAACCGATTGGGGAGCCATTGGAGCTACCCTAGTGATCAGTATTTTGCCGATTTTGATTGTTTATTTGTTCTTGAGTGATCGTATTATTGAGGGATTAGTTGCTGGTTCGGTAAAAGGGTAATATTCAGTAGGGAGTATGCAAATAGGGTTATTTCTAGCCAGCAAGTTTATCTCTTTTCAAGATTCTATTTCTATATCATCTATATACTTCGCATGCCAACTCGTCTGTGTAAAGAGTCGTTATATAAAGTTTGTTTGTGATATATACAAACTATTCTAACCACAGTATAAACGTAGAAAGGATTGCTTTGCTCAGTTGGGAAAGGGGGAGGAATTTTGGATATTTCCAAAAAAATATGGACTCAACTTCATGAAAAAGACGTTCTTTTGTTCACGTTGATGAATGACCGCGGCATGGAACTATCGGCGACGAATTATGGCTGCATTGTGACGAAACTGCTTGTCCCGGATCGGAATGGAAACGTCGAGAACGTTGTACTTGGATTTAACGACTTTGATCCATATTTGACGAATACCCCTTACTTTGGGGCGGTGATCGGCCGGGTAGCAGGACGTATTCAAGGGGCTAGCTTTGAACTTGATGGCGTCACGTATCAATTAGCGAAAAACGAAAACAACAACCATCTGCATGGCGGTCCGAATGGATTCCACCGCGTACTTTGGGAGGCGGAGCCCATCCAGCGCGACAATGGGGTCGGGGTGATCTTTTCCTATACGAGTCCAGACGGGGAAGAAGGATATCCTGGAACAGTGAATGTTCAAGTGACGTATTGGCTTAATAATGACAACGAATGGATCGTCACCTATCGAGCCCATTCGGACCAAACGACATTGTTCAACTTGACAAATCATACGTATTTTAACTTAAGCGGTAACTTAAAAAGGGATATTTTGGACCATACGTTAACGATCCAAAGTTCGCGCGTGTTAGAGTTGAATAAGGAATTGATTCCAACCGGAGCAGTCATCGATGTCGCCGGCACACCGTTTGATTTGCGTCAAGGAAAGAGAGTAAGAGAGGCAGTCGAATCGGGACATCCGCAAATTGAACTTGTCGGGCAAGGATACGATCATCCGTTTTGGCTTGACCGGCATCATGACAAAGAAATTGTGCTCTATGACGACGAGAGTGGGAGGATGTTGACAGTCGAGACGGATGAAGTCGGTGTGGTGGTGTACACGTCAAACCAATTGCCGGAAGGGCTCGATCTTAACGGTGCGCCATCGCGAAAATATTTGGGCATCTGCCTTGAAACCCAAGGGTTGCCAGATGCGATTCACCATGCACAGTTTCCGTCTTGGGTACTGTCAGCAAATGAGGAGCGGGTATCAACGACGATGTATCGGTTTGGCATAGCTGAATAAATGGGAGGATGGCATGTCTAGATTGGAAATGATTGAACATGTTGAGACGCCTCGCAAGGTGGTCGCCATAACGTTCGATGATGGACCAAATCCGGTTTATACGTTAAAGGTGCTAGATATATTTGAGAAGATAGCGGGAAAGGTGACCTTTTTCATGATTGGGCGTCATATGGAGGAACATCCCGAAATTGTAGAAGCTGTCAAATTACAGGGGCATGAAATTGGCAATCATACGTATTCGCATGCTAGACTGACCTCTTTAGATGAAGATGACTGCTTGCAAGAGATGGAGCGAACGGATGCAATGATTGCCGCTATGACTGGAAGAAAGGCTGTTGTCTTCCGTCCACCCTATCTTGACTATAATGAAACTGTTATGTCAATGTGCCATCATTTCGGCTATAAGATGATTGGTGCTCTTAATACTGATGCGCTAGACTGGGAGCAACCTGGTGTCGATTATATTGTTCAGAAGACCCGCAATCATATAAAAAATGGAAGCATCCTGCTTTTCCATGATGGATTTGGGGATCGTTCGCAAACGATCCAAGCTGTTAAAATACTCGTTTCAGAGTTGCGGTTGCAAGGATATGAATTTGTCACCATCAGCGAGTTATTACAGTTGCAGACGATGGATTAAATAATCTAGGTGATCCCTCTACCAAATTAACATTCTATCGATTGCTATTAAAATGATGCTGTTTGCGTGATAAAAGGATAAAGAGGAGAAAAGGAGAGAGAAAAATGATTATGCCAAACAATCTATTTTTTAACGCCCACCATTCACCGGTTGGAGCGTTTTCCAGCTTCACATTAGGGTTTCCGGGAAAAAGCGGGGGATTGGATCTCGAACTCGCCCGTCCACCGCGGCAAAACGTATTTATTGGCGTAGAATCGTTACATGAATCGGGATTATATCACGTTCTACCATTTTGGGAGACATCGGGAGAAGATGAAAGTAAACGGTATGACATTGAAAATCCCGACCCGAATCCGCAAAAACCGAACATTTTAATCCCGTTTGCCAAAGAGGAGATTCAACGCGAATTTCATGTGGCAACAGATACATGGAAGGCTGGAGATTTAACGTTTACGATTTATTCTCCTGTAAAAGCGGTGCCAGATCCGGAAACCGCGGACGAGGAAGCACTCAAGCTGGCGTTGGTTCCAGCTGTAATCGTTGAGATGAAGATTGATAATACAAATGGAACGAGAGCACGGCGGGCGTTTTTCGGGTTCGAAGGCACCGATCCGTATACTTCGATGCGGCGAATCGATGAGACATGCCCGCAACTGCGCGGAGTTGGGCAAGGGCGAATTGTTGGCATCGTTTCCAAAGACGAGGATGTTCGCTCCGCGTTGCATTTTAGTATGGAAGATATTTTAACGGCGCAGCTCGAAGAAAACTGGACGTTTGGGCTTGGAAAAGTCGGTGCGTTAATTGTCGATGTTCCAGCGGGTGAAAAGAAAACGTATCAGTTTGCTGTTTGTTTTTATCGTGGCGGTTACGTGACAGCGGGAATGGATACTTCTTATTTCTATACTCGTTTCTTTAATAATATTGAGGAAGTCGGCCTTTATGCGTTAGAGAAGGCAGAAGTGCTGAAGGAGCAATCGTTTCGTTCGAACGAACTCATTGAAAAAGAATGGCTCTCCGATGATCAAAAGTTTATGATGGCGCATGCCATTCGCAGTTATTACGGCAATACACAGCTGCTTGAGCATGAAGGAAAGCCGATTTGGGTTGTCAACGAAGGCGAGTACCGCATGATGAATACGTTTGATTTGACCGTCGACCAACTGTTTTTTGAGTTGAAGATGAATCCATGGACGGTGAAAAATGTCCTTGACTTATATGTCGAACGCTATAGTTACGAGGATGGTGTTCGTTTTCCGGGAGAAGAGACAGAATATCCGGGTGGCATCAGTTTTACTCATGACATGGGAGTAGCGAATACGTTCTTGCGCCCGCACCACTCGTCATACGAGCTATATGGCCTTAGCGGTTGCTTCTCGCATATGACGCACGAACAGCTCGTCAACTGGGTGCTTTGCGCTGCGGTGTACATTGAACAAACCAAAGACTGGGCATGGCGCGACAAGCGGCTTGCCATCTTAGAACAGTGTCTAGAAAGCATGGTTCGCCGCGATCATCCCGATCCGGAAAAACGGAATGGCATTATGGGATTGGATAGTACTCGCACGATGGGCGGAGCGGAAATTACGACGTATGACAGTTTGGACGTTTCCCTCGGCCAAGCCCGCAACAATTTATATTTAGCAGGTAAATGTTGGGCAGCCTATGTAGCGCTTGAGAAATTATTCCATGATGTCGGCAAGGAAGAATTGGCCGCGCTGGCGGGAGAGCAGGCAGAAAAATGTGCGGCGACAATCGTCAGCTATGTGACTGATGATGGGTACATCCCGGCTGTCATGGGAGAAGGAAACGACTCCAAAATCATCCCAGCTATCGAGGGGCTTGTGTTCCCTTATTTCACTAATTGTCATGAGGCGTTAAACAAAGACGGCCGCTTCGGAGAATATATTCAAGCCTTGAACGCTCATTTGCGTTATGTGCTTCGGGAAGGAATTTGTTTGTTCCCGGATGGAGGATGGAAGATTTCCTCAACGAGCAACAACTCGTGGCTGAGCAAAATTTACTTATGCCAGTTTATCGCCCGCCATCTGTTAGGTTGGGAGTGGGACGAACAAGGCAAACGGGCCGATGCTGCCCATGTTGCATGGCTTACTCATCCAACGCTTTCGATTTGGAGTTGGAGTGACCAAATCATCGCTGGTGAAATTAAAGCCAGCAAATATTATCCGCGCGGCGTGACAAGCATTTTATGGCTTGAGGAGGGGGAATGAGCGTGAGTCAATCGCTCCCCTCCCTCCGTGAAGTATTTGCGAATGACTTTCGCATTGGAGCGGCAGTTAATCCGGTGACCATTGAATCACAAAAACAGCTGTTGATTAGCCACGTCAACAGCCTTACAGCCGAAAACCATATGAAGTTCGAACACCTTCAGCCGGAAGAAGGGCGGTTCACGTTTGACATCGCCGATCGAATCGTCGATTTCGCTCGTTCCCATCACATGGCGGTTCGCGGGCATACGCTCGTATGGCATAACCAAACGCCGGATTGGGTGTTTCAGGATGGTCAAGGTCATTTCATCAGCAGGGATGTGTTGCTTGAGCGGATGAAGTCCCACATTTCCGCAGTTGTACGGCGGTACAAGGGGAAAGTGTATTGCTGGGATGTGGTCAACGAAGCGGTGGCTGACGAGGGGAGCGAATGGTTGCGTTCATCGAAGTGGCGCCAAATCATTGGGGACGATTTTATTGAACAGGCGTTTCTCTGTGCTCATGAAGCCGACCCAGACGCGTTGTTGTTTTACAATGATTATAATGAATGTTTTCCGAAAAAACGCGAGAAGATCTATACACTAGTTAAATCTTTGCGAGACAAAGGGATTCCCATTCACGGCATCGGTATGCAGGCGCATTGGAGCCTGACGCGCCCGTCATTGGACGAAATTCGAGCAGCCATTGAACGATATGCGTCTCTCGATGTGGTTCTTCACATTACGGAGCTTGATGTATCTATGTTTGAATTTCACGACCATCGCAAGGACTTAGCTGCCCCTACAAACGAAATGATCGAACGACAGGCAGAGCGGTACGAACAAATTTTCACTCTATTCAAGGAGTATCGTGACGTAATTGAAAGTGTAACATTTTGGGGAATGGCCGATGACTATACGTGGCTCGATCACTTTCCGGTGCAAGGGAGAAAAAACTGGCCATTTTTGTTTGATGAACAACACGAACCGAAGTCAGCTTTTTGGAGAGTGGCGAGTATCTAACTTCTAGTTGCTTTGAAAGCATACTATATAGCGAAGAGGGGAGAAAATAGAGTTTAGTTCCCCTCTTCCATAATAATTAAGGAACTTTCAGAAAAATGTTGAATTAGGGAAGATTTTTCGTTATAATCAAAATAAAACTGGTATACTAGTGTTACTAGTAATCAAATTTTATGTAAGACGGTATGTTTGCCCTTTTCGAACTAGGAGATATTATTTCCAAACTAGTATACTAGAATGTTAATTTTGTGACCGATAATCAAATTTGTATGACCAAAAGAGAAAAAGCAGGTTGTTTACAAGGCTAGTGAAAAACGGCCATCCCTTTAGCTAGCGTACAATTCATCCAATAGGAAAGTTGCTATATTTCTCCATTTGAAAAACACCACAGGAAAGCAGGGCCTTCGGTTAAATTTATTAATATTTCGTTTGAAACCGCTTACTATCTAAGGCTTGAAAGGGGGGATTTATTTAGAGAGAGACCGATATCGTTTTTCTTTATGGTGGTTGCGAGTAAGGGGGATTTAGAAAACGGGATTGGAGGGAGAAAGGTGTTAAAAAAGGTTTTTACCACTTTAACGGTAACCGTGCTGACAGCTGGAGTGCTTGCGGGATGTACAGACAACGAATCAGCTTCATCAGGCAGCTCTAGCGAGTCGAAAGATGGAAAAGTTACTATTACAACCGTGCGTACGCTAAAAGATGATACAAAATTTCGTGATGGGGAAGATCTTAATAATAACCCGATTACACGGTGGTCGGAAAAAGAGTTAGGCATCAAATGGGAAACGCTTTGGACTGTTCCAAATGATGAACAATACAACAACAAAATCCGTTTGGCTTTATCATCAGGGCAAAAGTTGCCTGACGTATTTAAAGTGTCCGATGGGCAATTAATCAACGATTTAATCCGTTCTGGGAAAGTGATGCCAGTTGATGAAGCTATTGAGAAATATGCATCACCCAGATTAAAAGAGATTTATGAGAAATTTCCGGAAGCGTTTTATCCGGCTACGGTAGATGGGAAACGTTACGGGATTCCACGGTTCTCTGGAGGAAATGGCTCTGACTCCTTGCTTTGGATTCGCAAAGACTGGCTCGACAAGTTAGGACTCCAGCCACCAAAAACGATCGAAGATCTTGAAAAAATTATGGATGCGTTTGTCAACAAAGATCCGGATGGAAACGGAAAAAAGGATACGATCGGCTTAACGCTAGCCAGCAAAAATGGCTTGGCGACATGGCTTGCTGATGGCAGCTTTATTTTCGGCGCTTACGGCAATTATGTGCCCGGTTCATGGTCAAAAGGAGAAGATGGTTCTTTGGTCTATGGTTCCGTTCAACCGTCTATGAAAAAGGCTCTAGAAAAATTGAATGAATGGTATAAAAAGGGATATTTAGATAAAGAAGTAGGTATTTTAGATGAACAAACGGCAATTGAAAGCTTTGTTGCCGGGAAGTCTGGGATTATTTCCGCCCCGCCTTGGGCAGCTGGCTGGCCGATCACAGATGCATTGAAAAATAATCCAGGGGCTGTAGTTGAGCCATATCCGCTACCAAGCGGCCCAGACGGCAAAATTGGGCGGCGCGGTGAAGGGCTTGTCACGGGAATGTTTTTGTTTAGTAAAGATTTTAAACATATGGATAAGTTTTTTGAATACTTAGATGCTATTTATGGCTACATTTACAATGATTCGACATATTTCGAGTATGGATTGGCTGAAGGTTATGATTATGTCATTAAAGATGGAAAGCCTGTTTATGATGTAGATCAAATTCCTGGAGGAAAAATCGATCCAGGAAAGTATTTTATCATAGAAGATATCCCGACTGTTCCGTACATGCTTTACGAATTAGCAGAAGAATTGTATACAACAAAACGCGATGCTAAGAATGCGTACGAATATACAAAAATTGTTTCTCAAGGCGATTCTTACATGAAAGCAGCAACAATTGTTAATCAGCAAAACCAATACCGCATCGAAAATGAATTTACTGGACCGCCGACAAAAACAATGCAAAAACGCTTTGAATTCCTAACGAAAATGGAGCGTGAGACGTTTGCCAACATTATTTATGGCCGGGCTCCTCTCAGTGCATTTGATGATTTCGTGAAAAAGTGGGAAGAATCTGGCGGTAAAGAGATTACAAAAGAAGTGAACGAATGGTATCAATCAGTGAAAGGAGAAAAGTAAAAGAGCATGGTATAGCGGTGCGGACATGGTTGGCATAATCCATTATGACAATCGGTGTCTGCACCTATCTTTTCTTAATATGGGTATGCTTGGGAAATGCGCTTTGAACGAAGAGAAAGGGGGAGGAAATAATGCAGCCGACAGTAGATCTAAAACAGCAAACAGCGGCGGTTGGAACGCGGAAACAATGGAAGTTGAAAGGGACATGGCAGTTGCATACGATGTTGCTTCCAGCCCTTGTCATTGTATTCGTTTTTCAGTACATTCCAATGCTTGGATTAGTGATGGCATTTCAAGATTATGAGCCGTGGCTTGGTTTTTTGCATTCACCTTGGGTTGGCCTTGAACATTTTAAAACGATGTTTGAATATGAAGATGCTCGTCAAGTGATATGGAATACACTTGTAATTTCCACTTTGAAAATCATTTTTAATCTTGCCATACCGCTTGCGTTCGCTTTACTACTGAATGAAATATATGTAATGAAGTTTAAACGGACTGTCCAGACGATCGTTTATTTACCGCATTTTTTGTCTTGGGTTATCTTAGGCGGTATTTTGATTGATATGCTTTCCCCAGAAGGGGGCATGGTCAATCGCGTGCTGACGGCATTATTTGGTATTGAGCCGATTTTCTTTCTCGGTGATAATGATTGGTTTCGCACAGTTGTTGTCGTGACTGATGTTTGGAAAGAATGTGGGTTTAATACGATCGTGTTTTTAGCTGCTCTTACTTCAATTAATCCATCATTGTATGAAGCTGCAATTGTTGATGGGGCGAATCGTTGGCAGCAAACCATTTACATTACCTTGCCTTCCATGTTGCCGATTATCATCGTTGTGGGGACTTTATCGTTAGGAAACATTTTAAATGCGGGGTTTGATCAAATTTTAAACTTGTACAACCCACTCGTTTACAAAACGGGTGATATTATCGATACGTACGTTTACCGCGTCGGTCTTTTAAACGGGGATTTTAGCTATGCGACGGCCGTTGGGTTATTTAAATCGATCATTAGCTTTATTTTAGTAGTGACAGGATATCGTCTCGCCTATAAGTATGCTAACTATAAAATTTTTTAAGGGAGGGGAGGCATATGCATCATCATTATCAAAAAAGCTTGTCCTACAAAATATTTACTATTTTTAACTATACTTTTTTAACGGTTGCTGCTTTGCTTTGTATTTTGCCTCTTATTCATATTTTAGCTGTTTCTTTTAGCGGTAGTGCAGCAGCAACGGCCAATCTTGTCGGGCTTTGGCCAGTCGATTTTACGCTTGATGCGTACGAAAAAACGATCGGGAACGAAAACTTTTTGCGCTCCCTCTGGAATTCCTTTTTACGGGTCGTATTAGGGACGGCCATTTCCATGGCAGTCATGTTGTGCGCAGCTTATCCGTTATCCAAAAGCGACAAAGCATTTCGTGGACGAAAAATTTATATGTGGTTTTTCGTTTTTACTATGCTGTTCCATGGTGGGCTTGTTCCGACCTATATGGTTGTGACAAAGCTCGGATTGACTGATACGATTTGGGCGCTCATTTTGCCGTCTGCGGTCAGCTCGTTCAACTTAATTTTGCTTATTAACTTTTTCCGTACATCGGTGCCAAAATCGCTTGAGGAAGCTGCTTTAATGGATGGGGCAAATCACTTCACGATTTTCTGGAAAATTTATTTACCAATCTCTGTGCCAGCGATTGCGACGATTTCACTCTTTACAATGGTATTCCATTGGAATTCATGGTTTGACGGCATAATTTATATGTCCGATGTCAAGCATTATCCGTTGTCCACTTTTTTGCAAACGATTATTGTCCAACAAGACTTTACTAAAATGAGTGTTGATGCAGAGACATTACAAAACTTGTCCGAACGAACAGTGAAAGCTGCACAAATTTTTATTGCTGCGTTGCCAATGCTAGCCGTTTATCCATTTGTACAAAAATTCTTTGTCAAGGGGATTGTCTTAGGAGCGGAAAAAGAATAAGAGGGGGAAGTGAACATGCCAACGGAATACGAACCTTGCTGGCTAAGATATGTGCAAAATGATAAGTATAAAGATAATCAATTGGTGTTTACAACGATCGTAGCAAAAGGAGAGTCTCCGATCTTCGGCGCTGCGGTGGAAGAGTTAAGAATTGGTATTACATCGATGCTAGGCCTCGAGCCGCAGGTGGTGCCAGAGATGAAACAAACAAGCTTCATTTGGCTTGGAACACTTGACGATGAGGAGCTAAAACAGCAATCGCTCGACAGGGAGAGGGCAGCACTTATTCATCCAGAAGGGTATGTCATCCGATCAGATGTCCACGATGGACAATCACGTATCTACATTGCTGGGAAGACAGACAAAGGTGTGTTGTATGCGGTGTTTCATTTCCTCCGTCTGTTGCAAATGAAAAAGAATGTACACAATTTGTCGATCGTTGAGCAACCAAAAAATAAATTGCGAATGATCAATCATTGGGACAACATGGATGGCAGCATAGAACGCGGGTATGCGGGACAGTCGGTTTTCTTTGCTGATGGTCAGTTTGTGAAACAAAAACAGCGGATCAAAGATTATGCCCGGTTGCTTGCCTCAGTTGGTATTAACGCCATTTCGATCAATAATGTGAACGTTCACCAACTAGAGACAAAATTAATTGCGGAAGAGTGGCTGCCAGAAGTGGCGAAAGTGGCTGATATTTTTCGGGTGTATGGCATCAAACTGTTTTTGAGCATTAACTATGCCAGCCCTATAGAGATCGGAGGGCTTTCGACCGCGGATCCTCTTGATCCAAATGTACAGCAGTGGTGGAAGAAGACCGTTGCACGCATTTACCGCTATATCCCTGATTTTGGAGGTTTTGTAGTCAAGGCAGATTCTGAGTTTCGACCTGGCCCGTTTACATATGGACGTAACCATGCCGAGGGAGCAAACATGCTGGCAGAAGCATTGGCACCGTTTGGTGGTATTGTCATGTGGAGATGTTTTGTTTATAACTGCCAGCAAGATTGGCGTGACCGGACAACTGACCGGGCGAAAGCGGCATATGATCACTTTCAGCCGTTAGATGGACAGTTTCATGAGAATGTCATCTTGCAAATTAAAAACGGTCCAATGGATTTTCAAGTAAGGGAGCCAGTTTCTCCGTTATTCGGAGCCATGCCGAAAACGAATCAAATTCTAGAAGTGCAAATCACTCAAGAATATACCGGTCAACAAAAGCATTTATGCTACCTCGTTCCACAATGGAAAGAGGTACTGGAATTTGATACGTATGCTAAAGGAAAAGGTTCAGAAGTGAAGAAGGTGATTGGCGGCTCGCTATTTGGTTATCGATATAGTGGGATGGTCGGGGTGTCAAATATTGGTGATGATCCGAACTGGACCGGGCATACATTGGCGCAAGCCAACTTATACGGGTTTGGGCGACTTGCTTGGAATCCAGATTTGTCGACCGAAGAGATTACGAGTGAATGGATTGTGCAAACGTTTGGAGATGATCCGCAAGTGGTCGAACAGATCAGCCAGATGTTGCTAGATTCGTGGCGAATTTACGAAAGCTATACCGCTCCGCTCGGTGTTGGTTGGATGGTGAATCCGGGACATCATTATGGACCGAATGTGGATGGATATGAATACTCACACTGGGGAACGTACCACTATGCTGACCGTGATGGAATCGGAGTAGACCGGACGGTTGCGACGGGGACAGGGTATACAGCGCAATACTTTCCAGAGAATGCAGCTATGTATGAATCGTTAGATACGTGTCCTGATGAGTTGCTCTTATTTTTCCATCATGTTCCATATACTCATCGGTTAAAATCAGGCGAAACAGTGATCCAACATATTTATAACACCCACTTTGATGGGGTGGAACAAGCAAGGCGGTTAAAGGAGCGGTGGGAACAGCTAAAAGGAAAAATTGATGAAAAACGGTACACTGATGTGTTAAATCGACTCATTCTTCAAATTGAGCATGCCAAAGAATGGAGAGATGTCATCAACACATACTTTTACCGTAAGTCGGGGATTGCTGACCAATATGGGCGGAAAATTTATCGATGAATAGGAGGGGGAGCGGATGAAGGTCGTGAAAGTGCCAAATAGCGGGCAAATGCGATTTAAAAAGAACTGGAAGTTTTGTGTTGGTACTGGGCGACTGGGTCTTGCCTTGCAAAAGGAATATCTTGATCACTTAAAGCTCGTGCAAGAGAAAATCGGATTTCAATACATCCGCGGCCATGGTTTGCTCTCCGATGATGTCGGAATTTATCGGGAAGTCGAAATCAACGGGGAAATCCGGCCGTTTTACAACTTTACGTACATCGATCGAATTTTTGACTCGTATTTAGCTTTGAATATCCGGCCGTTTATTGAACTTGGATTTATGCCAAACGCGCTTGCATCGGGAGATCAAACCGTTTTTTATTGGAAAGGTAACGTTACGCCTCCAAACGATTATAACAAGTGGCGTGACCTCATTGTAGCGGTCGTTTCTCATTTCGTGGAGCGATATGGAGTTGAGGAAGTGCGAACGTGGCCGTTTGAAGTATGGAATGAACCGAATTTAGTAAACTTTTGGAAAGACGCTGATAAGGAAGAGTATTTCAAGCTGTATGAAATAACAGCAAGAGCGGTAAAAAGTGTAGATCCATATCTGCAAGTAGGGGGACCAGCCATTTGCGGAGGAAGTGATGAATGGATTACGGACTTTCTCCATTTCTGTGCCGAACGGGAGGTTCCTGTTGATTTTGTCAGCCGTCATGCTTATACATCGAAGGCACCGCATAAAAAAACGTTTGAGTATTACTATCAAGAGCTCGAACCGCCTGAGGATATGTTGGAGCAGTTCAAAACGGTTCGCGCGCTAATCCGTCAGTCGCCTTTCCCGCATTTGCCATTGCATATTACGGAATATAATACATCTTACAGTCCGATCAACCCGATTCATGACACAGCGCTCAATGCCGCGTACATCGCCCGTATTTTGAGCGAGGGGGGAGAGTACGTTGACTCGTTTTCGTATTGGACGTTCAGTGATGTATTTGAGGAGATGGACGTTCCGAAAGCATTGTTCCACGGTGGATTCGGTTTAGTAGCGCTTCATTCGATTCCAAAACCGACGTTTCACACGTTTATGTTCTTTAATGCGCTAGGCGATGAAGTGTTGTACCGGGATGCAGAGATGATTGTGACAAGGCGAAAAGATGGATCGATTGCCGCGGTGATTTGGAATTTAGTAATGGAAAAAGGAGGAGGATTTACAAAAGAAGTGCAACTCGTCGTCCCAGTTCCGTTTTCTTCAATCGCATTTATCAAACGGCAAACGGTTAATGAACAGTACGGGAACCCGTGGAGGGTCTGGAAGCAGATGGGGCGGCCTCGCTTTCCGAATCGACAAGCAGTGGAAACGCTTCGACAAGTAGCGCAGCCTCATGTGATGACAGAGCAGAGAAAGGCAACAGACGGCATGATTCACTTATCTATTATTCTAACAAAAAATGAAGTGACGTTAATCGAGATTGAGCAGGTTCGGGATGAAACAAGCACCTATATCGGCTTAGATGATAGTGAAATGACATCGTATTCTTCATCTGAATGATATACAACAAATCGTTGCAGCGGAGGGATGAGATGGACGTCGTCACGATTGGGGAATCGATGGCCGTATTGACACCGACAAGCGGTGGATTCATGAGGCAGGCGATCACCTTTACAAGACAAATCGGTGGTGCGGAATCGAATGTGGCTGTCGGCCTTGCCCGCTTAGGCCATCGAGTCGGTTGGATTAGCAAAGTGGGAGACGATGAGTTCGGGAAAGCGATTTTGTCTTTTCTGCAAGGTGAAGGCGTGGATATCAGCCAGGTGAAAGCCGATCTGGAAGCGCCAACCGGTATTTACTTTAAGGAAAAAAGACGTCCAGGCGATACTAGGGTGTATTACTATCGCCGGGGATCGGCGGCAAGCCGGTTGACGCCTAATGATTTGGATGAGGAATATATCGCTAAGGCGAAGTATTTGCATATTACCGGGATTACTCCAGCGCTAAGCAGGAGCTGCCAAGAAACGATTTTTGCGGCAATTGCCATGGCTCGCCGTCACGGAGTGAAAATTGTCTTTGATCCGAATTTGCGCTTGAAGCTGTGGCGCGAAGCAAATGAAGCGAGGGAGATGCTTCTTCGTATTGCTGTTCAAGCAGATATCGTTCTCCCTGGGGTTAGTGAAGCTGCGTTTTTGTTCGGTGATCGATCGATTGAAGAGTGGGGGAAACGGTTGCTCGATGCTGGCGCATCGCTTGTTGTCATTAAACTTGGTGCAAGCGGAGCACATTATTTTACAAGCGGTGCAAATGAATATGTTCCTGGATTTCCTGTTGAGCAGATTATTGATCCGGTCGGTGCTGGTGACGGATTTGCAGCTGGATTGTTATCTGGATTGCTTGATGGACTCAGTCTGACCGAGGCTGTCCGACGGGGGAATGCAGTCGGGGCGCTAGTAACGATGGTTGAAGGCGATGTGGACGGGATGCCGGAGAGGGATGAAGTAAAGCGGCTCATTGACCGCCAAGGGGAAGATGTCACCCGGTAAGAAGGAGGAAGATCTTTATGGATGTATTGACAACGATCAAAAAAATTGGCATCGTGCCTGTTGTCCGTGGCGCGACAGTGGACAATATTCTCCCGATTGCCTCTGCCCTGCGTCAGGGAGGGATTCCAATCATTGAAATTACGATGGAAACCACTGAAGCCCTAGCAGCACTGGAAAAGGCTACAAATGAATTAAACGATATGCTTATCGGAGCTGGGACGGTGCTTGATTCCGAGACAGCGCAGCAAGCTATTTTTGCGGGAGCACGATTTATCGTTTCACCGTCACTCTCTGTCGATGTGATTAAGGTAACAAAACAGCATCAAGCTATAAGTATTGCCGGTGGACTGACGCCGACAGAAATCGTCACTGCGTTTCAACATGGGGCTGATATGGTGAAGATATTTCCGGCTCATGTCTTTGGGCCAAAGTATATTCAAAGTTTAAAAGATCCGCTCCCTCATATTCCTCTAATGGTAACAGGAGGGATAAACCGAGAAACGGTCGGAGAGTATATAAAAGCAGGGGCAGATGTGGCTGGTATTGGAGGCTCGTTAGTGAATGTCAAACACGGGTGGGCGGCCGATGAATTAGAAGCCATTACCCAACGGGCTACCGAACTTGTTTCAATCATACAAAAGGAACGGAAAGAGGAAATGCATGCGTAGACCGTAGAGAAATTTGACAGGAAATATTCCTTTTATTACATTTGTAAAAAAGAAACAGTATATAACGAACGAAGCTTGTTTCTACCATACTAGTATATAAAAAAGGAGAATCAAAAGGTGATTTTTTCTGCTCAACAAAGCCAACAAATTAAAAATTCTGTCAGAGGTTCGGCACGTGACCAGTTGTATGACATGTTGAAGGAAAAGATTTTACGGCTTGAGCTGGAACCGGGAACGAAAATTTCAGAAAAAGAAATTGCCGAACAGCTCCATATTAGCCGTACTCCAGTGCGGGAAGCGTTCTTAAAACTGGCGCAAGATGAGTTGCTTGATATTATTCCTCAAAGTGGAACGATTGTTTCACGTATTAATTTGGAATATGTGGAAGAAGGACGATTGATTCGTGAGGTCGTTGAAAAGGAAGTAGCTGCTTTAGCGTGCGTAAAGTTTCGCGAGGATCATTTATTTCAGTTGGAAAAAAATATTACGATGCAAGAGTTATGTGTCGAAAGAGGGAACTTCCTTGAACTTTTTGAGCTGGATGAAGCGTTTCATCAGCTTATTTATGACGGATGCCGTATGTCTCGTTCATGGAAAATGATTCAAAATTTAAACATTCATTTTAATCGTTTGCGTGTGCTCCGACTCTCTTCAAATTTAGATTGGGATATTATTATTTCTCATCATAAGCAAATTTGCCAATTGATTGCGAATAAGGAAGCAGATAAGGTGCGTCAAGTGATGGAGGAACATTTGCGGCTTGTTGAGATTGAAAAAGATATGTTGAAAAGGCAATATCCGCATTACTTTGTTTAAGTGGCTAAAAATCCCATTGACGTGAAGGGAGAGGAGAAACGATGCAGCCGTTCATTGATGATCGTTTTTTGCTGCAAAATAAACATGCCGAAGTGTTGTACCACGACTATGCCAAATCGTTGCCGATTATTGATTACCATTGCCATTTAAGTGCGAAAGAGATTGCCGAGGACCGACGGTTTCATGATATGACAGAGCTTTGGCTCGAAGGAGATCACTACAAATGGCGGGCGATGCGGGCGTTGGGGATAGAAGAAAAATATATTACAGGAAGCGCTTCTCCTGAGGAAAAGTTTCAAGCATGGGCGAAAACGGTGCCGTATTGCATTGGGAATCCACTTTATCACTGGACGCATTTAGAGTTGAAGCGCTATTTCCAAGTCGGTGTCCTCTTAAATGAGCAGACGTGGAAGGAAGTATGGGATCATTGCAACGAGTTGCTCCAACAAGAAGGATATTCAGCCCGTTCTTTCATGATTCAATCAAACGTGGAGTGGATCGGGACGACGGATGATCCGCTCGATGACCTAATGGATCATAAAAAAATCGCCCAAGACTCGTCATTTTCGATCAAGGTTGTGCCATCGTTTCGGCCTGATGCCGTTATCGAAATCAATCGGCCGTCTTTCTTGGATTACGTAAGTAAACTAGGGGAAGTGGCTGACCTATCGGTCGACGATTATGGCCAACTATTGCAAGCGCTCGAAAATCGAGTTCGTTATTTTCATGAGGCAGGATGCCGGATGGCCGATCACGGTCTTGAATCGATGCCGTACGCTGAATGCACCTTGGATGAGGCGAGGGTCATTTTTCAAAAAAGAAAAGAAGGATTTGCCCTTAGCCGAGAGGAGGAAGAAAAATATCAAACTTTCACTTTATGTTTCTTAGCCCGTTTATACTATTCTCTTGGTTGGGTGATGCAGCTGCACATTGGTTCGATTCGAAATACCAATCAAAAGATGTTCCAACAGCTTGGGCCGAATACTGGGTATGATTCGATTAACGACTTTTTCTTTGCCCAGCCGTTAAACGCTTTTCTCAATCGATTGGAACGTGACGGTCAGTTGCCAAAAACGATTGTGTATACATTAAACCCTGCTTATAACTATATTGTTGCATCAACGATCGGCAACTTTCCATCAGAAGGGGTAAAAGGGAAAGTCCAATTTGGGGCAGCCTGGTGGTTTAACGACCATCAGGATGGCATAATACGCCATCTCAATGATCTGGCCAATGTGGGAGTATTCAGCACATTTGTTGGCATGTTAACCGATTCGAGAAGCTTCTTATCTTATGTGCGTCATGAATACTTTCGCAGAATCGTATGCAATTTAATCGGCTCGTGGATTGAAAAAGGAGAGGCACCGCAAGATTATGCCTTTTTAGGGAAAATTGTCCAAGATATATGTTATTTCAATGCGAAACAGTATTTTGATTTATCGTGAACGGGGGAGGTGAGACCACAATGAAAATGACATTTCGCTGGTTTGGTAAGGATTATGATACGGTTTCATTGGCTCATATCCGTCAAATTCCAGGAGTAGAAGGAATTGTAGGAGCTTTGTATCACATTCCGGTCGGGGAAGTATGGCCACTAGAAGACATATTGGAATTAAAGCGGCAAGTGAATAAGAACGGATTTCACCTCGAGGTGATCGAGAGTGTCAACGTTCATGAAGATATTAAACTTGGCCTGCCTTCGCGGGAACGGTATATCGAAAACTATAAACAAACGATTCGCAACTTGTCGAAAGCCGGAGTGAAAGTGATCTGTTATAATTTTATGCCGATTTTCGACTGGACTCGTTCTGATTTGGCGAAAAGACGGCCTGACGGTTCAACAGTGCTTGCTTATGAGAAGCAAAAAGTTGAACAAATTGACCCCGAGGAAATGATCCGCCGCATTGAAAACGGAGCGAATGGTTTTTTGCTTCCGGGATGGGAGCCGGAACGATTGAAAACGATTAAACCGCTTTTCGCTCTATATAAAGGAGTAACGGAGGATGATTTGCTTGACCATTTGCGTTACTTTTTGGAGCAAATCGTTCCGGTCGCGGAGGAATGTGGCATCCAAATGGCGATTCACCCTGACGATCCACCGTGGTCAGTGTTTGGACTGCCGCGGATTGTAACAAATAAAGAAAACTTGAAGAAAATTATCAATATGGTCAATAGCCCAGCGAACGGACTGACGCTATGCTCTGGCTCACTCGGTGCGAATCCGGACAACGATATTCCAGACATCTTTCGTTATTTTTTGCGTATGGGGAGAGTGCCGTTTGTCCATGTACGCAATATTGAAATTCATACGAATGGCGATTTTGAGGAAACATCCCATCGCAGCTGTGATGGTTCATTGAATATATGTGAAATCGTAAAAGTGTTACACGAATCGGATTTTCAAGGATACATTCGCCCAGACCACGGCCGGATGATTTGGGGGGAACAAGCTCGCCCGGGCTATGGACTGTATGATCGGGCGCTTGGCATTATGTACTTGTTAGGTATTTGGGATAGTTTGGAAAATGAGAAAAGAAAACGGGAAGGAGACAAAACATGCTCCCAATCCATCCAAGTTTAAAAGGAAAAGTAGCGGTCGTCACAGGTGGAGGTGGGGTGCTATGCAGCTGCATGGCAAAAGAGCTTGCCCGCCAAGGGATGAAAGTAGTGATTTTAAATCGTACATTGGAGAAAGCGGAAAAAGTCAAGAATGAGATTGTTGAACAAGGGGGAGAGGCGTTAGCCATTCAATGTGATGTACTTGATGCCGGTCGTGTCAGGCAGGCTGCGGAGACAGTGGCAGAAGTATACGGACCTTGCGATGTTTTGATTAACGGAGCGGGTGGCAACCATCCACAAGGGATAACGACAAAGGAAATATTGGAGCCACACGATCTTGAAAATCGAGAGATGACAACGTTTTTTGACTTAACGGCAAAAGGGTTTTCTTATGTTTTTGACTTAAATATTCTTGGGACCATCATTCCGACGCAACAATTTCTGAAACAGATGATCGGTAGGGGAGGGACTATCATCAATATTTCCTCGATGAGCGCCCCAAGGCCGATGACGAAAGTGCCGGCATACAGCGCAGCTAAAGCGGGGATCGAAAACTTCACGAAATGGCTGGCTGTACACGTGGCCGAAGTTGGAGTTCGTGTCAATGCGATCGCGCCAGGTTTCTTTTTAACGAAGCAGAACGAACATCTTCTCAAACGCTCAGATGGATCGTATACAGAACGAACAGAGAAAATTTTATCCCATACACCGATGAAGCGGTTAGGCAAACCGGAAGATTTATTGGGGACACTTCTTTGGCTGGTAGATTCTCAGACAAGCGGGTTTGTCACTGGGGCGGTTGTTCCTGTTGACGGCGGCTTTTTGGCTTATGCCGGAGTTTGAAGGGAGAATAAACAAAGTCTCCCTTCTTTTTTTGTCTTATGATATACTAATTTTAAAAGAAATCAAAGGTGGATGAGTTATGCGTACCGGTTTGGTGGATGGGAAGCTCTATCGGATCTGCGAATGGATTACAAGGCTCGCATACGTTAATTTGTTATGGATTTTTTTTACTATCATCGGGCTGGTGATCTTCGGGATCGCTCCAGCGACAGTGGCGCTGTTTACAATTATAAGGAAATGGATATTTTTTCATGATACAGAGATTCCAGTGCTGAAAACGTTTGCCCGTACATATAAGTGTGAATTTTGGAGAGCGAATCGGATTGGGCTGTTGCTTATGGCGATAGCGTATATTTTCTATATTGATATCATCTATCTCGCTCATGTTCCGCCAGAATGGAAACTTCCGTTTTCTGTCGCTTTGCTCATTATTTTTCTCTTTTATATGGTGATGTTGCTGTATGTGTTTCCTATTTATGTGCATTACGAATTGCGTTTTTGGCAATATATGAAGTATGCTTTTATGATTGGAATGGCCAATCCGCTTATGACACTTATCATGTTGGCTAGTGTGGGAATACTGTTTCTCATCTTGATGTATATCCCGGGTTTAATTCCATTTTTCAGTATCAGTTTGGCGGCATTGGTTGTTATGGGAAGCGCATTGCGTGTGTTTCGAAAAATGGAAGAAAAACAGGCGATATGGCAACAAGGAAAATAACATCATCTTCCGGTGAAATACAGGTATACCATTATGAAGAGGTTTGACGCATATATTGAAAAATGGACTGAGCCAAAGGAGCGTCTTTTTCGAGGAAGAATATAGGATATTGTTTTGTTGGAATTGTTCATCACGTATATATAGTCATAAAGAAGAGGATGTCCCAAAAGTGTTCGCATAGCGTTCGCTTTTGGGACACTTTTTTGGATAAAAAAGAAGAAAACCGTTCCTCTTTTGGTATAATAGAGTCACCACAACCCTACCAAAGAAAGGACGGTTTTCTTATGTACATTTATTATAACCGAGATCAACTCATTTTGCCAATGGATCTTGAAATTTTCATTCCCAAACATCATCTTTGCCGGATCGTGGATCTGGCAGTGGAAAAAATGGATCCGGCTCTGTTCGTTTCCCTCTATCCTGGCGGAGGGCGTCCAGCCTATCATCCGAAAATGATGTTGAAAGTCATCCTGTATGCCTACGCCAATCGGATCTACTCCTCTCGCCAAATCGCCAAGCAGTTGAAAGAAAACATTTACTTTATGTGGCTATCCGGCCATCAAACACCGGATTTTCGCACGATCAACCGATTTCGGTCGGAACGGATGAAGGACATCATTTACGAAACGTTTTTCTCCATTGTCGATCTTCTGCGTCAAGAAGGGCTGGTCAAGTTAGAGGATTATTTTCTGGATGGAACGAAAATCGAAGCCAATGCCAACCGATATACATTCGTTTGGCGCAAATCAACGGAAAAGTACGATCAGAAACTGGAGGAGAAATTCCGGAAAATCGTTGCCTCGATCGAACAGGTGACGAAAGAAGATGAAGAGGCGGAACAAGAGGGGGATTTTCAAGAAAAGCTGGAAGCTTCACCGATCACGTCCGAAAGGATCGAAGCCGTCATCGAACAAGTGGAAGAGCGCCTAAAGAAAGAGCCGAAGAATCGTACGTTAAAGAAAGCCAAACGGCAATTGGAACAAGATCTTCTCCCCCGTAAGAAAAAATATGAAGAATACAAAGAAAGATTAGGCGAACGGAACAGTTTTTCGAAAACGGATCCGGATGCCACGTTTATGCGGATGAAGGACGACCATATGAAAAACGGCCAGCTCAAACCGGGGTACAATGTGCAGATTGGGACAGAGAACCAATTCATCACTGGATTTAGCGTGCATCAACGGGCAGGGGATGCCGGATGTTTCATTCCGCATTTGGAGCAATTGGCCGCCTATGGGCGTCCAATGCCTAAACAAGCCATTGCGGATTCCGCCTATGGGAGTGAGGAGAACTACACGTACTGTGAGAAAAAGGAGATAGTCGCCCTGATCAAGTACAACACGTTGGATCGGGAACAAACGAAAGCGTGGGCGAAGGAGATCGGCCGAATCGAGAACATGACGTATGATGAGGAGCTGGATGAGTGGATTTGCGTCAAAGGGGAACGGTTGGTGTTTGTGTATGAACGGAAGGAAACGACCGACAACGGGTACGTTACCGTCAAACGGACGTATCGTTGTACGGCTTGTGCCGGATGCCCGTTTCAGACGGCATGCGCCAAAGGCAAAGACACGAAAACCATCCGCGTTTCCTTGAAAAATCAACAACAACGGCAGGAGATCCGTAAACGGCTGTCCACGGAAGAAGGGGCGGCGACGTACCGAAAACGACAAATCGAAAACGAGCCGGTGTTTGGGCAAATCAAGCACAACCAGCAATTTCAGCGCTTTTTGTTAAGAGGGCTCCCAAAAATTACCTTGGAATGGGGGCTTATTTGTGCTGCTCACAATTTGAGAAAGTGGGCGGCCACAACCGATCCAACAAAGAAAAAACAGGATAAAATTCAGAAATAAGGAGAAATTCCTGCTTCAAAAAAGGAATAAATAACCAAATAGTAAAGAAAAGAAACAGAGGCTGTCCCCAAAAGGTCGGTTTAACGACCTTTTGAGACAGCCTCTTCTTTCAATTTGTGATAAGCCTCACTTATGATCGATAATAGCCCAATACGCAGGTTTTACGTTGTATTCGGGGTCGAACACAAATGGCGCATCTTTTCCATTCCCTTTTTCCACTCTCGTATATGGGGCTTTCGGGTCTACAATCACATTCCCATCAGCATCATAGTAAACATCCGCTCGACTGTCGAGCCACGTATGGTTGTCGGCGATGCCCCAGAAGGTGACGTTACTGATTTTATCGCTGAGTTTTTCATACAGCTTAAACAATCGATCATAGCGATCCGCTTGGTCCAAAAACTTTTGCTCCGGAATGGCGTCATACGACAGGTAAGCCCGCGGCGGCCAGCCGTACATGCTCACATCCAGCTCAGTAATTTGGTTGTCTAACCCTAGATCGGCAAACATGATAATCGTTTTTTCGATTTCCTCTTCAGAAGGCCAGTCAATTTGGATGTGGGACTGATGGCCAATACCATCAATGGGAATGCCCTCTTCTTTTAATTGTTTCACCAAGTTATAAAGAGCGCTTCGCTTTGGTTCAACTTCCGTATTGTAATCATTAATGTAAAGTTTAATCTTGTTGCCGCCATATTTTCTCGATGTTTGGAACGCTACCTTAATATAATCGATGCCAGCGATTTGATACCATGGGGAATCGCGCAATTCTCCATCATCCCCGACTACCTCATTTACAACGTCCCAATATTTGATGTCATCTTTATACCGCTCGACAATCGTTTTAATATGGGTTTCGATCCGTTTTAATAACAGCTGTTTATTTTGTTCGCGTTTCACAGGGTCCGTTTCATTGACCATTGGTTGGCCTTCCTTGTCAAGAAAGAACCATTGAGGTACTTGGCTATGCCAAACGAGCGTGTGGAAACGGATATCCATATGGTGTTTTTTAGCAAACCGAACGATTTGATCCGCCTCAGCAAAATTGAATTTTCCTTCTTCCGGTTGAATATTAATCGGCTTCATAACGTTCTCAGCGACAATGCTGTTAAAATGGCGTTTTAGCATTTGTGCGTCTTTCTCGTTTAGTAGCTGATAAGGTTCAACAGCCGCACCAATAGTGAATGAATCTTTGTAGCGCTGGTCCAATTGTGGGGCATGCAATGCGCTGATTTGAGGCTTTTTAGCGTATGATTGTTCAGTTTTTGCCAATGCATTCGTCATCCCTAAAGGGAGCAACAGCATAAATGAGAATCCAACTATTATCGCTTTTCGCGATCTTTTCAACATGATTTTGTCTCCTCCTTGTATAGTTATGATTCATAGCCAAACAACATAAAAAACAGAAAGCGCTTATCACTCCCTTCCTTTCATTGTTCCAACCTGTAATGGGAAGGTGTCTTATCGCGAGAAGAAGATGTTTGTAGGGAGGTTGACCTGATTTTATTTTAACAACGCCATCTTGGTTTATCAATTAAATATACTAAGTTTTGTTATTTTTTTAAAATTTATAAAAATATCCTAAGAAAGGGCTTTTATTAATCTTCCTTAACTGTAAAAGTCGGAGCTAGAGGGCTTATTTATTCGATCATCAACCTTTGCAACAAAGAGGAAGAAACATAAATCATGACGTAGATTACGTTGAAAGTTGGACTCGGAGAGAAGTAGCAATTGATCTTGCCTACCATATAGTATACAAACACTTGAAAGTTTGAAAAATTCTTTATAAAATTAGTTTATATAATCAACATACTTAAACAGATGGAATCGATTGAATCTATTCAAATTTCAGAAGGGAATAGAACGATGGCTATTACTGTGCAAACTGTGATGGAACGATTAACAGCTTGCGTAGAGACCCGTTCTCCTACTGTGGATACGCTTAAATATGGTGATTCAAGCATGGAAGTAAAGGGGATTGCGGTCAGTTTCATGCCTACGTATCGTGTCATTGAACAAGCTGTTCAAGCGGGGGCAAATCTTCTCATCTCTCATGAAGGATTGTTTTATAGTCATGCTGGCGATGCTGAAACAATGAAAAATGATCCAGTGTATCAGGAAAAGGTTCGCTTGATTTGTGAGTCAGGCATTGCGATTTATCGTTTTCACGACCAATGGCACCGATATCAACCGGATGGGATTATGGTTGGTTTAGTTCGTGCTTTGGGATGGGAGTCGTATGTTTCTGAGTACCAATCAGCGGCTACGATTGTAACGATTCCTCGGATATTAGCAAGGGATATGGTGAAGTATGTGAAAGAGAGATTAAGTATTTCATTTATACGGGTTGCTGGAGATTTATCGACTATATGTACCCGCATAGGGTTGCTGGCAGGATATCGTGGCCACGGATCTTTGACGATCCCGTTGTTTGAAAAAGAGAAGCTTGATGCGATCATTTATGGGGAAGGGCCGGAATGGGAAACGCCGGAATATGTTCGAGACGCCGTGCATCAAGGAAAACGAAAGGTGTTAGTGGTGCTAGGGCATGCAGAAAGCGAAGAGCCTGGCATGAGATATTTGGCTCAAAAGTTAAGAGAAATGTTTCCCACGATTCCTGTGCATTTTATTTCAGAAAAACCACTTTTTCATTTCATGTAATTGATCAAGGAGAGGGAGAACAATGATACTTGGCAAAGGAGAAAAATTGCTGTTTATTGGCGACTCCATTACGGATTGTGGCCGGGCTAAACCAGAAGGAGAAGGGGGGATTGGAGCGCTGGGAACTGGATATGTCGCGTATGTGGACGGGCTTCTGCAGGCGGTTTATCCAGAACTGGGGATTCGAGTGGTGAATAAAGGAATTAGCGGCAATACGGTTCGAGATTTAAAAGCAAGATGGCAGGAGGATGTGATTGCTCAAAAACCGGACTGGGTATCGATCATGATTGGAATTAACGATGTTTGGCGACAGTACGATTTGCCATTCATTAAAGAAAAGCATGTATACTTAGATGAATACGAAGAAACGCTCCGTAGTCTTGTCATTGAAACAAAGCCGCTCGTTACAGGAATCATCCTTATGACCCCGTTTTATATAGAAGGGAATGAACACGATTCGATGCGCCGGACAATGGATCAGTATGGTCTCGCTGTCAAGCGAATTGCTGAAGAAACAGATAGTATATTCGTTGATACCCAAGCCGCTTTTAACAAGGTATTAAAGACACTTTATCCGGCGGCATTGGCTTGGGATCGCGTTCATCCGTCTGTTGCCGGACATATGATTCTGGCAAGAGCATTTTTGAACGCCATCGGTTTTGATTGGAACAAATCCAACGGATGAAGTAAGGACTAGTCTAAAACCAGGTTGATAAAAAAATAAAAGATGAGGTGCATATATTGATGTTTAAGGTTACTAAAATACCATTATTCATCAAAAAGAAAATCCCGTGCAATTAGAAAGGACTTGCATCGGTGGCTGAATGAATATGGGAAGATTTCATTAACAGTTAACCAGTTCAGAGCATGCATTGCGCTCATACGGTTGCCAAAATCGTTAGGAAAGGGAATACTGGATTTTTGTTTGAGAGTTTGACGGCATTGATTATTCTGTCTAACGAGTTTCCCCTCCAAGACGGGGATTGGATAGAATTTCAGACCCTGAGATTGGGATATTGTCCAATGTAGTCAAATTGTTGGCCTAACAAGTGTTGGCCGACAAAAAATAAAGTGTAAATGTATGCCATTCTTCGAAAAAGTGACATTCTATCTTTTTAGGAGGGTTAAACATGGTTAAAATTAAAAATCCCATTTTAACTGGTTTTCATCCCGATCCGTCCATTTGCCGGGCGGGAGATGACTATTACATTGCCGTTTCGACGTTTGAATGGTTCCCGGGGGTGAGAATTTACCATTCGAAAGATTTAAAGAATTGGCGTTTAGTAGCGCGTCCATTAAACCGGTTAAGTCAATTAAATATGATTGGAAACCCAGATTCTGGAGGGATTTGGGCTCCGCACCTGTCATATAGCGACGGGAAGTTTTGGCTCATTTATACGGATGTGAAAGTCGTCGAAGGCCAGTGGAAGGATGGTCATAACTATCTCGTGACGTGTGATACGATCGATGGCGAGTGGTCCGATCCCATTTATTTGAATAGCTCTGGGTTTGACCCGTCTTTATTTCATGATGAGGACGGAAGAAAATATTTAGTGAACATGTATTGGGATCATCGAGTGGGACATCATCCATTTTATGGTATTGTACTTCAAGAATACAGTGTTGAACAGAAAAAATTGATTGGTGAGCCGAAGATCATTTTCAAAGGAACGGACCTACGAATTACAGAAGGACCACATTTGTATAAAATCGACGGTTATTATTATTTACTGACGGCGGAAGGGGGGACGCGGTACAACCATGCGGCAACGATTGCCCGATCAGCGTCACTGTATGGTCCGTATGAGGTGCATCCGGAAAATCCGTTGATTACGTCTTGGCCTTATCCGCGCAACCCGCTGCAAAAGGCTGGTCATGCTTCGATTGTCCATACTCATACAGATGAATGGTTTCTTGTGCATCTAACCGGCCGGCCGCTGCCAAGAGAAGGACAGCCGCTATTGGATCACCGCGGCTATTGCCCGCTCGGACGTGAAACAGCGATTCAGCGGCTTGAATGGAAAGATGGATGGCCTTATGTAGTCGGAGGAAACGGGCCTTCGTTAGAAATCGACGGGCCGAACGTTGAGGAAGTTCCGTGGGAAAGAGATTACGATGAAAAAGATGATTTTGATGGCGATACATTAAACCACCATTTTCAAACATTACGAATTCCTTTAGGAGAAGACATCGCCACCTTAAAAGCCCGTCCGGGACATTTGCGGCTATACGGAAGAGAATCGCTGACTTCCCGATTTACACAGGCGTTTGTCGCTAGACGATGGCAGCATTTTCACTTCATAGCGGAAACGAAAGTTGCGTTTCGTCCAACGACCATCCAACAATCGGCTGGGCTAGTGAACTACTATAATACGCAAAACTGGACAACGCTGCAATTGACATGGCATGAGGAAAAAGGACGGATCCTCGAATTAATGGCATGCGACCATCTTGTGGTTGAACAGCCCTTGCGCGGCCGAGAAATTGTTGTCCCCGATGATGTCGAGTATGTGTATTTACGAGTCAACGTACAAATGACCACGTACAAATATTCGTATTCTTTCGACGGGGTGGATTGGAAGGAGATTCCTGTCACCTTTGAATCATATAAACTATCAGACGACTATATCAAAAGCAATGCTGCGTTTACCGGGGCGTTTGTGGGCATGCATTGCCGGGACGGTTCCGGGCAAAACAATTACGCGGATTTTGACTACTTTTTGTACAAAGAGTTATAGAATACTTTGTTTATATGATAGACAAACAAATATGAAAGCGTTATAATAAAAACTAGCACAAGTCATTTTCACTATTCGTGATTAAGGGGGATCTAGACATGGCTTATTTTCCGAATATCGGCAAGATTGCGTATGAAGGCCCGGAGTCGCGCAATCCGTTCGCGTTTAAGTTTTACAATCCGGAAGAAAAAGTTGGCGGCAAAACGATGGAGGAGCATTTGCGTTTTTCGGTGGCGTATTGGCATACGTTTACGGGGGATGGATCGGATCCGTTTGGCGTTGGCAATATGATTCGTCCGTGGGACAAATACAGCGGCATGGACTTAGCGAAGGCGCGCGTCGAGGCAGCGTTTGAGCTGTTTGAAAAGTTGAACGTTCCGTTTTTCTGCTTCCATGACGTCGACATCGCCCCAGAAGGGGAGACGCTCAGCGAGACGTACAAAAACTTAGACGAAATTGTCGACATGATTGAAGAGTACATGAAAACAAGCAAAACGAAGCTGCTTTGGAATACGGCGAACTTGTTCAGCCATCCGCGCTTCGTTCACGGGGCGGCAACATCGTGCAACGCTGATGTGTTCGCCTATGCGGCGGCGAAAGTGAAGAAAGGGCTGGAGATTGCGAAGCGGCTCGGAGCGGAAAACTACGTGTTTTGGGGCGGCCGCGAAGGATACGAGACGCTGCTGAACACGGACATGAAGCTAGAGCTTGACAATTTGGCCCGCTTCTTCCATATGGCGGTCGACTATGCGAAAGAGATCGGCTTTGATGGTCAGTTTTTAATCGAGCCGAAGCCGAAGGAGCCGACGAAACATCAATACGATTTTGACGTGGCCACGGCGCTAGCATTCTTGCAAACGTACGGGCTCAAGGATTATTTCAAATTCAACATCGAAGCGAACCATGCGACGTTAGCTGGCCATACGTTTGAACATGAACTGCGCGTCGCCCGCATTCACGGCATGCTCGGTTCGGTCGATGCGAACCAAGGCGATATGCTCCTTGGCTGGGACACGGATGAATTCCCGACCGATTTGTATGCGACGACGTTGGCGATGTATGAAATTTTACAAAACGGCGGCCTTGGGCGTGGCGGCTTGAACTTTGACGCGAAAGTGCGGAGAGGCTCGTTTGAACCGGAAGATTTGTTCTACGCTCATATCGCCGGAATGGACAGCTTTGCGATCGGTTTGAAAGTCGCCCATCGCTTGCTGGAAGACCGCGTGTTTGAACAATTCATCGAAGAACGGTATAAAAGCTATACGGAAGGTATCGGCCGCGAGATCGTCGAAGGAACAGCGGACTTCCACAAATTGGAGCAATATGCGTTACAGCTCGGCGAAATTCGTAATACGTCCGGCCGTCTCGAGCGCTTGAAAACGCTGCTGAACCAATACTTGTTGGAAGTCAGCGTGCCGAGTAAAGCCCGCTTGTGAAAGAGGGATGAGCGTTGGAATATGTCATTGGCGTCGATTTAGGAACAAGTGCGGTCAAAGTATTGCTTGTCGACCGAAACGGGCAAGTTAGAGGGGAATGGACCGAGTCCTATCCCCTCTACCAGCCGCATTCCGGATATAGTGAGCAGCGCCCAGACGATTGGGTGGAGAAGACAATTGTAGCGCTGCGCCGCGTTTGGGAGACCGCCGGCATTTCTCCAGAGTCGGTCGTGGGATTGAGTTTCTCCGGGCAAATGCACGGGCTTGTGTTGCTTGATGGTGATGGGAACGTCGTTCGCAACGCGATTTTGTGGAACGACACGCGAACGACAGCTGAGTGCCGGGAAATTGAGGAGAAAGTTGGCAGAAAGGCGCTGCTCGCAACGGCGAAAAATGAGGCGCTCGAAGGGTTTACGCTGCCGAAATTGCTGTGGGTGAAAAAACATGAGCCTCATCTTTACGAGCGGGCGCGAACGTTTTTATTGCCAAAAGATTATGTCCGTTTCCGTTTGACTGGGCACATCGCGATGGACGTATCCGATGCAGCGGGAACGCTATTGCTGGATATCGAAAAGAAAACATGGAGCGAGGAAATTGCACGGGCCGTTGATGTCGATCTTGCCCTTTGTCCGCCGCTTGTCGAGGCAACGGCATTGGTTGGGACGTTGCGGCCAGATGTAGCAGAACAGACCGGGCTGCCGGCATCGGTGAAAGTATTTGCCGGCGGGGCGGACAATGCCTGCGGCGCGGTGGGCGCCGGCATTTTGGCGGAAGGGAAGATGATGTCGAGCATCGGCACATCCGGTGTCGTCTTGGCGTATGAACAAAGCGGTGAAAAAGATTTCGCTGGACGAGTGCATTACTTTAACCATGCCGAACCAGATGCCTACTATATTATGGGTGTCACGTTGGCGGCTGGGTACAGCTTTGACTGGTGGAAGCGGACGTTTGCGGAAGACGTGCCGTTTGCCGAGATTGTAACGCGTGCCGCTGAGTCGCCGATTGGCGCCAACGGCTTGTTGTTTACACCATACCTTGTCGGTGAGCGGACGCCTTATGCCGACGCCGATATTCGCGGGTCGTTCATCGGTGTTGATTCGGCACAGACGAAATGGGATTTTGCCCGTGCGGTTATCGAAGGGATTACGTTTTCACTGAACGAATCGGTTGAGATCATCAAAGCAAGCGGCAAAACGATCGATTCGGTTGTGTCCATTGGCGGTGGGGCGAAAAGCGCCGAGTGGCTGCAAATCCAAGCGGATATTTTCGGCATCCCAGTGGAAAAACTGAAAAACGAACAAGGGCCAGGACTTGGCGCCGCCATGATTGCCGCGTGCGGCGTCGGCTGGTTTGACTCGCTCAACCAATGCGCCGATGCGTTCAAACAAGTCGATGCCGTTGTTGAACCGCAGTCGGATGCCGTTGCGAAGTACAAAGAGCTGTTTTCCATCTATCGAGACGTATATCCACACACAAAAGAGATAGCGAAACGGTTAAAAGCGTTTCGGCCGTGACGACAAAACCTCCCCGAATCAATTGATGGTTTGGGGAGGTTTTTGTTTACTCAGGTAATCAGACAGGCTGACCCGCTAGGTTTGTCCAAGGAGAACTTGAAAGGTGAGAGCGAAACATGGACATTCGAAAAGAATTCGAAAATCTTAGATAGATTGATTGGCTAAGAGAAAGGGATTTTCTGCGCCAAGCACGAAAGAGTAAAGGGGAGTTAACTGAGCTAGGGTGGTTACTTATATGAGGGGAGAGATTAGCTATGTTCTCTACGCTTCCCGTCCCCATTATCCAAGCACCGATGGCAGGAGGGGTGTCAACGCCCGAACTGGCAGCGGCGGTGTCAAATGCCGGAGGGCTTGGATTTTTGGCTGGCGGGTACCAGACGGCGGAGAGGATGAGAACGGAGATTCACAAGCTGCGAACATTGACGGACCGTCCGTTTGGAGTGAATGTGTTTGTGCCAGGGGAAACAACGGTCGATGAAGAGACGCTTAGTCGTTATCGCGCTGTACTGGCGACTGAGGCGGAACGGCTCGGCGCAACAGTCGGAGAGCCGAAATGGGATGACGATGATTGGGAGGCGAAACTCGATGTGCTCCTTAAAGAGCGGGTACCGGTCGTCAGCTTTACGTTTGGTTGCCCGGAAACAGCGGTGATCACTGCCTTGCAAAAGGCTGGGGCGTTTGTAATCGTGACAGTTACATCGGTGGAGGAAGCCCAAATCGCAGCAGAAGCTGGTGCGAATGCCCTTTGTGTGCAAGGGGCAGAAGCGGGTGGTCATCGTGCGTCGTTTCGCAACGATCCGGAAAAAGATGAAGTATTGACGTTGTTCCCGCTGTTGGCCGATGTACACGCGTCGGTTCGTCTCCCGCTTGTGGCGGCGGGTGGGATCATGGATGGGTACGGTATCGCAGCGGCGCTTCAAGCGGGGGCGAGTGCGGTGCAGCTCGGGACAGCGTTTTTACGCTGTCCTGAGAGCGGGGCGCATCCGCTCCATAAACAGGCGCTTGTGGATCCGCGCTTTACCGAAACAGCGGTAACAAGGGCGTTTACCGGCCGGCCGGCGCGCGGGCTGGCGAACCGGTTTATGGCTGAATATAGCGATCTAGCGCCGGCGGCGTATCCGCAAGTGCACCATATGACAAAGCCGATGCGCGCTGCGGCCGCCAAGGTGGGTGACCGAGAGCGGATGGCGCTTTGGGCTGGAGAAGGGTACCGAATGGCGCGAGAACTTCCCGCGGGGGAACTCGTGCGCGAATTGAAGCGGGAGCTCGAGGAGGCACAGGGTCGCTAAATCAATCTTTGCATTCGGCTCTAGAAGAAGAGAAGCGCATTGTGTTGAGCGAGTTTTGGAATGACGCTGTTTAATCAACCAAATAGGAAGGGAGAGGAGAACCATGAGTGTAGCCCGCATTGTCTTTCCGCCGCTCAGCCATGTCGGCTGGGGAGCGCTTGACCAGTTAGTTCCTGAAGTGAAGCGGTTGGGAGCAAAACATATTTTGGTGATTACCGACCCGATGCTTGTGAAGATCGGCCTAGTCGATCAAGTGACGTCCCCGCTCCGTCAAGAAGGGTATAGCGTGCATGTGTATACGGATGTTGTGCCAGAGCCGCCGCTTGAGACAGGGGAAAAGGCAGTGGCGTTTGCCCGCGACGGAAAGTTTGACCTTGTCATCGGTGTTGGTGGTGGCAGCGCGCTGGATTTGGCGAAACTGGCGGCTGTTTTGGCGGTGCATGATGGCTCGGTCGCTGACTATTTAAATTTGACAGGAACGCGAACACTTGAGAAAAAAGGGTTGCCGAAAATTTTGATTCCCACGACATCGGGCACCGGGTCGGAAGTGACAAACATCTCTGTCTTGTCTTTGGAAACGACGAAAGATGTCGTGACGCACGATTACTTATTGGCCGACGTCGCGATCGTTGATCCGCAGCTGACCGTTTCCGTTCCACCGCGGGTAACGGCCGCAACGGGAATTGATGCACTCACCCATGCAGTTGAGGCGTATGTGTCGGTCAATGCGAGCCCAACATCGGATGGATTGGCCGTTGCCGCTATTCGGCTGATTTCACGCTCACTGCGCAAAGCGGTGGCCAACGGTTCGGACAAACAGGCGCGCATTGATATGGCGAACGGCAGTTATTTGGCCGGCTTGGCATTTTTCAACGCCGGGGTAGCCGGTGTGCATGCGCTCGCTTATCCGCTCGGTGGTCAGTTTCATATCGCTCATGGTGAATCGAATGCTGTGCTGTTGCCGTATGTGATGGGCTACATCCGTCAAAGCTGTACGAAGAGAATGGCCGATATTTTCAACGCGCTTGGCGGCAACTCAAGTTTTTTGTCCGAAGTGGAAGCGTCTTATCGGTGCGTCGAGGAACTAGAACGGTTCGTCGCCGATGTCGGCATTCCGAAAACATTGGGGGGATTTGGCATCCCCGAAAGCGCGCTAGAAAGCTTGACGAAAGATGCTGTCCAACAGAAACGTTTGCTTGCCCGCAGTCCGTTGCCGCTGTTGGAAGCCGACATCCGTGCGATTTACGAAGCCGCGTTTGCCGGGACGATCGTAGAGCCGCACAAGGCGTAAACCGTTGGGAAACAGGCGCTGCAAACGGCGCCTGTTTGTTATGTAGATTGAATATATCCTTGCACATTGGGGCCTTCGTTCTGTATGATCTGTTAAACCCATGATTCTTTAAGCAGGAATCCCTATGACATAACGCGAATCAATGGAAGGAAACGGTGGAGGGGGATGGTAGGAGATGTTTACAACGACGATTACGCCGCGTGTGTCGGAAACGGACGGTGTCGGTCATATTAACAATACGACCGTTCCGGTCTGGTTTGAAGCGGGGCGGCATGAAATTTTTAAACTGTTTACGCCGGATTTGTCGTTTCGGCGCTGGCGGATGGTAATCATCCGCATGGAAGTTGACTATGTCAACCAAATGTATTACGGACAAGATGTGACGGTGTACACTGGCGTTGAACGCATCGGCAACACGAGCCTTACGATTTATGAAGAAATTCATCAAAATGGGGTGGTCTGTGCCAAAGGACGGGCAGTGTATGTCAATTTCAATTTTGACACCGGGCGGCCTGAGCCAATTCCTGATGATATTCGAAGAAAATTACGTGAACATCTCTGGCAGCCGGGCGAGTAAATTAGCTGAAAGGAAATAACCCGTGGGAGCAAATGGACAAGAAGCTTGCTTCCTGCTCTATTCCACTGACGATCTCCCGTGAGCAATTTTCAGTGTGAAACGGTCTCCAGTCGCTGAGCTGGAGACCATTTCTTTTTTACATGTCGCGATGAACGATTCTGTAAGTCTATGAAAGACAGATGGCATATTGGCTGGCTCCTTTCGTTCCGGATGGTTGCGGCTGAATGTGTGACTAACGGTTTTGCAAAAAGCGGAGCAGTTCATCAGCTTGGCTGCCAACGAGTGCGATCAGCTGTTCAAACATGGCGTCGCGCTCTAAGTCCAATTCAATGATGCGCTTCGCCAGTTCGAGGGCTTGTTTGTCCATGCCGGCTTCCTCCTTCCGCGTTGTAAGCGGGATTGAATCGTTCATATTCGCGACGCAGTTCGGCCATCGTCCATTGCTCGAGTCGCTCATGGTCGTTAACCAAGCCGGACTGCATGAGCTGTTGAATGTAAAACTGTTTTTGCCGCTGTATGGCGCTTCGCATCCATTTTCCCATTCGATTCCCTCCGTGTTTTTTACCTTTACTATATCATCGCCTTCTTCAGTGTACAGCGAATGTGTTAAGCTCATTTACAAGAAATTCAAAAAATATGTTAATTTTATTTACAAAAGATAACGGATCACATTCATTTTTTATATAATGATGTTAGAAAAAGTTACATTAAAGGGTGAGGAAAATGACGGTGAATCGGCAAGAAGAGAGTTACAAATATAAAAAAGTGATTTCAATCGGTATTGTCAGTGAACTAACCGGATTGTCGCCACGTCAAATCCGATATTATGAGGAGCGGAAACTCGTGTTTCCTGATCGATCGAAAGGAAGTCGCAAATATTCGTTTGCGGATGTTGAGCAGCTCATGAGAATCGCTGATCAGCGCGAGGAAGGCGTATCCACCTATGAAATTCGTCAAGAGATGACCAAAGAATTGCGTGAGCGGATGCTAAAAGGGCAAATGAATGCCCATTTTCGGATGCGTTCGTAAGGAAAGAGTCAAATGCCCAACATCCCCTCTTGCTTTATCATCAGAGAATCGAAAAGACCATCTAATTATACTCGCATGCTATAAAACAACAGCTAGAACATTTAGCGTTTTGCGCGCACAAGAAGGTGAGTGCGCGCTATTTTAGTTGTGGAAATGGGGAAGATGAAAATATTAATCTTTTTAATTAAATGACTAGACAAATATATTTAAATGTATATAATTAAAATTGAAAACGATAACATTTATTTCATTCAATACAAGGGGAGGAATGAATCATGAAACGAATTTTATTGGCATGCAGCGCCGGAATGTCAACGAGCTTATTGGTGACGAAAATGCAGGAATACGTCAAGTCGATTGGTGAAGAGGCAGAGATTTGGGCGGTCGGTCAAGATCAGGCGAAGAAGGAAATGGAGAACGCTGATGTCGTGTTGATTGGCCCGCAAATGAGCTTTTTAAAAGGGGAATTGCAAAAAGAGGCACAAAAATATGGCATTCAAGTGGACGTCATTGATATGGTGGCCTATGGGATGGCGGATGGAAAAAAAGTGTACGAACAAGCGCTGAAATTAATGGAGGAAAAATAAGATGGAAAAAGTGGACATACACCAACTCACGAATGAACAAATTGCTTTTCACATCATTTTGCATAGCGGCAACGCTCGCAGTAAAATTGTCCAAGCTATCCGTGAATACCGCTCAGGCCAAATTGAGGAATCAGAACGATTGATCGAAGAAGCGGAACAAGAGTTAGGTGTCGCGCACGATGTCCATTTTCAACTTATCCAAAAGGAAGCGAGCGGAAAGCCAACAACGATCACCTTGCTTCTTATGCATGCGGAAGACCATGTTATGTCAACGTTGGCGATGAAAGAGATTGTGAAAGAGATGCTTGCTTTGTTAAAGGAGCGGAATATATAAAAAGGAGGGCTGTCAAATGAACGGTGCTTTATTTGAGAAATTGAGCAAAGTGCTCGTTCCGGTCGCTGGAAAGTTGAATAACAGTCGTTATTTGCAAGTGTTGCGTGATGCGTTTATGTTGGCGTTTCCGTTGACGATTTTCGGTTCGATCGCGGTCGTCATCGCCAACTTGCCGTTTTTAGATAAGATCATGAGCGAAAGCAGCCTGAATATGTTAAAAGACATGCTTGGTGTTGCCCCGAATGCGACAATGGGGGTGATGACGGTTTTCGTCGTGTTCGGCATAGGTTATTATTTGTCGAAAAGTTATGAAGTCGAGGGGATTTTTGGCGGCGCGATTGCTTTAGCTTCATTTCTCTTATTGACGCCGTTTGTGGTCCAAATAGAAGGAAAGGAAGCGGTGCAAGGAGTCATTCCGCTTGACCGTCTTGGAGCGAAAGGAATGTTCCTTGGGATGATTACCGCCTTTATCGCTGGGGAAATTTACAGAAAAGTTGTGCAAAAAAACATTACAATTAAAATGCCGGCCGGGGTGCCACCGGCGGTTGCGAAGTCGTTTGCGGCATTAATACCGGCAGTGGTCACCCTGACCTTTTTCCTCGTCGTCAATATTATTGTAACACAAATGTTTCAAACAAACATGCATGATGTGATTTACAACGCTGTACAAGCCCCGCTTGTTGGTCTCGGGAGCGGCATTATTCCAACGTTAGTCGCTATTTTTGTCGCACAAATTTTATGGTTTTTCGGATTGCATGGGCAAATCATCATTAACTCGGTGATGGATCCGATTTGGAACACACTGTCGCTTGAAAACTTAAATGCGTACACACAAACCGGGGAAGTTCCGCATATCGTCAGCAAACAGTTTATTGAAATTTACACGGTCGGGATGGGCGGAACGGGAATGACGCTTGCGGTCATTTTTGCGATATTGCTCTTTATGAAGAGCAAGCAAATGAAGCAGGTAGCTAAGCTTGGGCTCGGACCCGGAATTTTCAATGTCAATGAACCGATCATTTTCGGTTTGCCAATAGTGATGAATCCGCTTGTTATCGTCCCGTGGATTTTGGCGCCAATGATCGTTACGTTGGTCACCTATTTGGCGATGTCCTCAGGGCTTGTGCCGCCTCCAAATGGTGTGGCGGTGCCATGGACCGTGCCGATTTTTATTAACGGTATTATGGCGACAAACTCGCTAGCTGGTGGACTATTGCAATTGGTCAATTTCTTGATTGTGCTCGTCATTTGGTTCCCGTTCTTAAAATTCATTGACCGGATGAACTTGCAAAAGGAGAGAGAAGAGGAACAAGCCTCTGCAAAAAGTGCATCATAACTACGCAGCAAACGAGGTGAATCGCGATGGAACAACAATCGAAGCAGCCAATCACGTACCGCTTCCCTGCCGGTTTTTGGTGGGGAAGCGCGACGTCCGCAACGCAAATGGAAGGGGCAGCCAACGAGGGGGGGAAAGGGAAAAATATTTGGGATCATTGGTATGAAAAGGAGCCACATCGCTTTTTTAACGGCGTCGGCCCGTCAACTACATCAGATTTTTATCACCGCTACAAAGAGGATATTGCTTTGATGAAGGAGATCGGGCATAATTCATTCCGGTTTTCGATTTCATGGTCACGCTTGATTCCAAAGGGAATCGGTGAGGTCAATCCGGAAGCCGTGCGGTTTTACAATGCAGTCATCGATGAACTATTGGCGAGTGGGATCGAGCCATTTGTGAATTTGTATCATTTTGATATGCCGTTAGCACTGCAAAATATCGGAGGTTGGGAAAACCGCGAAGTCGTGGATGCATACGCCCGTTACGCCAGCATTTGTTTTGAGTTGTTCGGGGATCGGGTAAAAAAATGGTTTACCCACAATGAACCGATCGTTCCGGTGGAAGGAGGGTATTTATACGATTTTCATTACCCAAACATCGTAGACTTCCGCCGTGCTGTACAAGTGGCTTACCATACGGTGATTGCCCATGCCAAAGCGGTTGCTGCCTTCCGCAAGGCGGCCATCCAGGGAGGACAGATTGGCATCATTTTGAATTTGACGCCGTCTTACCCGCGCAGCCAGCACCCAGCTGATGTAAAAGCGGCACATATTGCGGATTTGTTGTTTAACCGGAGTTTCTTAGATCCGGCGGTGAAAGGAGAATACCCGCAAGATTTGATTGAACTGTTGGATGAACATGGCTTTTTGCCTGTAACGGAAGCCGGTGATCGCGAGCTGATCAAAGAAAACACGATCGATTTGCTCGGCATCAACTACTATCAACCGCGCCGCGTTAAGGCAAAAGAGCATCTCCCCAACCCGGATGCCCCGTTTTTGCCGGAGCGATTTTTCGATTATTATGCTATGCCTGGACGGAAAATGAATCCGTATCGCGGTTGGGAAATTTATGAAAAAGGCATTTATGATATTTTAATCAATATCAAAGAAAACTATGGAAACATTGAGTGCTTTATTTCTGAAAATGGCATGGGCGTCGAAGGGGAAGATCGGTTTCGTAATGAAAACGGCATGATTGATGACGACTACCGGATTGCTTTCATCCGCGAACATTTAAAATGGGTGCATCGCGCGGTGGAAGAAGGGGTCAATGTGAAAGGCTATCACCTTTGGACGTTTATGGACAACTGGTCGTGGACCAATGCCTATAAAAATCGGTACGGGCTCGTCGCGGTTGATTTGGACAACGGCTTGAAGCGAACGATCAAAAAAAGTGGCTATTGGTTTAAAACAGTCGCGGAAAACAACGGATTTTGAATGAAGGAAAAGGCGTCCCGGGGCAGCGGGGCGCCTTTTCTAGATTGAATGGATGAGGCAGCGTGAAAAGAGGGATGAGGGGGAAAGTCACACTGGCTATTGTGTAAACAGATGATTGTTCGTACAATGAAGATAAGATAATGGCGAGGGATGAAAATGATGCCAAAGTATGAACAAATTTCAAATGAAATACGTAGGCGAATTAAAGAGGGGATGTATTCTCTAGACGAGCCGATTCCTGATGAAATCTCGCTCGCTGAGGAGTTTGGCTGCAGCCGGATGACTGTAAAACGAGCACTTGATGTGCTTGTGTCCGAAGGGCTGTTGTATCGAAAGCGCGGTCATGGCACATTTATTGTGAAATCCGCGATGCTTAACGGGCTAGTGAACGTTGTCAGCAACGAAACGCTCGGCTTAACGAGCTTATTGGAAGGACGAAAGGTGACAAGCCATATTATCACCTTTGAAGTGTTGTTTCCCACTGATGAGGTGGCTTCGCATTTGTGTATTGATGCAAACACACCGGTGTATCACTTAATCCGACTGCGCAAGGTCGATGGGGAGCCGTACGTCATTGAACGGACGTATATGCCTGTCCATTTGATTTCGGGACTCAATGAAACGGTGCTTCATGGCTCGATTTATCATTACATTACTCATGAGCTTGGGTTAACCATTGCCGGATCGCACCGAAAGATTCGTGCCGATAAACCGAACGAGCTTGATCGGCAATACTTGCAATGCGCGCCCGATGATCCTGTGTTGGAATTGGAGCAGGTTGGCTTTTTAAACAACGGCAAACCGTTTGAATATTCGTTTTCCCGCCATCGGTATGATAAGTTCGTGTTTGTCACCGTCAGCACCCGTCGCTAAAAGGCGTCTGCCCAGCTGCTTTGAGGCAGGCGCCTTTTTCTATATATGGAAGAGGCGGTGAAGCCAAAGCGGTTACGACTTTTGCCGGGACGGCACGGCCGCTAAAAAGCGCTCGTAAATGACAAGCGCCGGATCGGCTGGGGAGAGTGCGCGGTGATAGTCGTCCATCTTGGCAAGGCAGCGGACAAGAGTTGGCGAGTGTAGCATGGAGATGATAGCTTCCGACAGTGACGGGAGTGAGCGCCAATGGCGGAAATCGAAAACGAGCCCGTCGTCGCACAAGAGACGAAAGTTGATTTCCTCCTGCCCAGGCAACATCGCATAAATAAACGTTGGTTTTCGCTTGCAAAGGCATTCGCTTAAGGTGACGCCGCCTGGCTTTGTGAGTACAAAATCGACTTCGTCATAAAGCGCACTCATTGCCGCAGGAGATGAAATGTAACGGAGCGGAAGGAGGCGCGGATGGTTTTTCTTCTTCAACCGCTCATACAGCTGTTCGTTTGTGCCGCATAACACATAATAGTCAACCGGATCATCCGGTGCGATTTTACTTAAAAGCCGTTCCCAATCGCCAAGACCTAGGCTGCCGCCGCTAATGAGCCCGGTGTAGCGGGAACGCGCCGCCGGTGCCGCCGACCGGACGGAAAACACTGGGTGAACGGGAATGCCGGTAACGACGATCCGCTCGCTTGTTACTCCTTTTTCTTCTAGTTTTGCCTTCATGGCCGGATGACCGACAAAATGGACATCAATGGCTGTTTTTCCCCATAAATTATGGACAAAATCACGAGTGTTGATTATCCAAAATTAGACATACGCCTTCCATAAATTTGGGCATACTCAAACAAAGCAGCGGCCATCCCGGATTTCCAATCGAGAGGAAGCTGCCCAGAGAAAAAACGGCGAACGAACGAAATGAAGGAAAGAGAGACGTTCGTCTGTTTTTTGGTTTGATCATACAGCCATCGCAGCAACACATACGCGATGAACGCCGCAAACAGTTGGTTGTATACCGCATTTTCCGTCGTGCCAAACAAGGTCGGGACATTCAGATATTGCTTCACCCAACGGAAAAAGACCTCAACAGTCCAACGTTGTTGGTACATGTCGGCAATGGTTTCCGCAGACGCATGGAAGAGGTTCGTCACGACCCGAATGTCGCGGCCATTCGCATCTCGAAAGATCACCACCCGGTGACGCTTGGTGGAGCGGCATTGTTTCGTCCCCAACTGGCACGTGAAGTCGGCTTGAACCGATGAGGATGTGCTGGAAAGGCGTTTCAAGCTTTTTTTCTGATGAAGTTCGATGTTGTCCTTCATCCGAATGACAAAGAGCTGATGCTGCTCCACAAATCGATCGAGGCGTTCGATTTTGAAATACGCCCGGTCTTCCACCAGCACTTGTTGAGCGTTCGTCAACTGTTCTCCCACCGGGCCATCATGACGCAGTCCGATGGTTTCCACCACGTCTGCCGGCAACGAGGATTCCGGCGAATACGCGACGTGCAGCTTCACTCCGGCGCGTTCGCCGTGATACGGCGCCCATGGCAGGCGGTTTTTCCCGACCGTGACGGTCGTCGAATCCACCACCCGAAGCGGTTTGGGAAACCGAAGCGAGCGGCGGGTTTGGCGGTTGCACTTGGAAATGATCAACGCCAACAAGCGTTTCATGATGTCATAGGGAACTTCTTTCGCTTTCTTGGATACAGTTGAATAATGGAATCGCGGCAATCCATACAGAGGCCCCACATCGGCTCCGTGGCGAAAGCTTTTCCATTGATGCATGGCGGCCAGCAGGAAGAAGTGAATCAACTCGCGCAACGTAAAGGTTCGAGACGAATCACGATACCCAACCGCTTCGGCAATCAGTTGAATCTCTTCATCCGAAACAAGTTTTTGCATCAAATTCGGGAGTGTGGTATGCTTGTTCATAGAGAGCACCTCCTGGGTTTGTTTGTGTCGCTACTCACATTCTACAGGAAAGGTGCTCTTTTTTCTATACCCTTTGGATTTTATTGGATAATCAACACGCCTGGGACAAAATAATCAGTATACACGTTGACGACGGGAACATCGATTTCCCCACGTTGCTTAAGAAGGTCGAGCAAATATGATGGAAACGCATGAGTACAGACAATCAGCGCCGGCGTTAGGCGACGGATCAGTTGTTTCAGATGGCCGCCAAACAGCCACTCATAAGGTGGGAAGGACGGCGGTTTGGATGAGGGATGCAAAACGGAACGACGATAGGCGATGCTGTATGCTTTAGGAACATGACGAATGCAGCGCAAATAGAGGCGGGAAATCCACTGTTCTTTGGCGCCAAGTCGCGAGGAAAGCAATTCGATTTTTTCGCACTTCACGGCGCGATCGATGGACCGCAACCCTTCCACCAGCGCCTCAGCAACCCGATGATGGCCGGACGGAAGCTGAAGTAGCGGGAGAAAAAGCACTGTTGTCATGATAATCACAACCTAGGCGAAAATTTGGAGTTTGATTTCAGTATGTGCGGCCCACGACCGGTTATGCGCCGGCGTGATGCGCCTTTTTTCCCCATTTATAATGTGTCGGCAAATGTTCCAAAATGTTAATACATAAGATATGAGATAAAGGAAGGATGCAGGCATGAAGGAAAAAGCGGTCGAATGTTTGTTGGCGATGTGGGGAATCATCGATCCGATTTATTACGCCTGTTCTCGACTCGAATACGCTGGTGAAGCGCAGGATGGACGCCGTTCCATTTTCCGCGTCCGCCCGCTCCAATACAAAGGGGAGACGATCCATCTTTCGGACGGAACGACGATTGCGGCGAATGATTGGCTGTTGAAAATTCATCTCCACAACGTCCGGCTCGTGCGTGAACTGTTTCGATATGACAGTGACATTAAAAAAGGGCGCTATATTCTTGAACAAGTCAAATCCGGCTTGCCGTATGTCGCCTACCATCTTTATCACCATAAACATTCTGAACGGATGAAAGGGATTATTGGTATTACAATGTTAAACAAAGGATGCGAACGGCTCGGATTTGAAACGGTGGATATTGCCAATCCGTTGTATCGTTGGTTCAAAACAATGGCGCTCGTGCCGATGATGGCGGTGGCTCGACCTGGGTTGTCGCCATTTGGCCGTCCGCCAAAATATTTGTTGATGTCGAAAGAAAAGCTGTTTTCCTTATACGGTTACCATCTTATCCACTAACTCCCTCTTTCTTCTCTCCTCCGTTTCACTATAATGGTTATCGAGGGAGGAGAGAAGACAATGGCGTTCTTGTTGATCATTCTATCATTCTTTTTGTTGTTGGCTTTTGGTCTGCGAAAAGCACACCGCAACACGTATGAAGCGGTTTTGCATAAAATTCAGGTCGGCAGCCCGGAGGATGGGAACGGTGCTATCCGCATTTTACAGCTGTCTGACCTTCATTTAGAAAAGTTATCCATTTCTCCGGACGATTTATACGAAAAGCTTAGAGGGGAACCGATTGATTTCATTGCTTTGACCGGTGATTTCCTAGACCGTGAAGCGAGCATTCCTAAGCTCGGTCCGTATTTGACGGCATTGAAAAAGTTGCAGCCAGCTTATGGCATGTATGCGGTGTTCGGCAACCATGATTACGTGCTTCAAGGCGAGCCGTTTGAGCGTTTGAAGGCGACGCTTGAGGAGCATGGCTGCATCGTGCTGCAAAACGAAATGAAGACGATTACAGTTCACGGTCAAACCGTTAATATTATCGGCATTGATGATTTTTACACGAGACGCAGCAATATGAAAAAGGCGTACGCCGGCGTGAAAGACGGCATCAACATAGTATTGACGCACGATCCAGACATCGTTCCGCATATGGGTGCCTACCATTTTGATTATTTGCTTTCCGGTCATTTCCATGGCGGGCAAATTCATTGGCCTAAGCCGTACCATTTGGCAAAAATGAGTAAAACGCTCACCAAGCGGAACATGATTAAAGGCTATCATGAATGGGAAGGAAAGCCGTTTTATATTAATGAAGGGCTCGGGCAAACCGGAGTGAACATCCGGGTTGGTTCAAAGCCGGAAGTGACCCTTCACTTGTTGTCGTTACCGTCTGTTGCGCAAAGCGAAACAGTCAAAGCTGTCTAAAAGGCAGCTTTTTATTTTTTTTGGACCGATTTCATAAACGTGCGACAAGGCGAATCGTTCCTTAGCATGACCGTAGTTCTGATCATGAAAGCCCCGCAGATGTCGCTAGAGCAAATCGTTTCGCCATTAGGGAGATTCGAATCCAGTCGTCTATGTATGAAGGTGATCGTGTCGTTCATCGCTGTTTCTTTTTGGTTAGTCATGTTGCGGTCATCCCCCCTTCCCATGGTAAACTAAAGGAAAAGAAAGAGGGGAACAGCGATGGGAGAGGCGGAACGACAGCTTAATGAGCTTCGCCAATGGCAAATGGATGATGCTGTGGCGCAGCTTGAGCATCTGAACGAGCGACTTGCTTTGGAAGACGCGTATTATCGCGCCGAAGAAGACCGACAGGCGCGCGAACGGTATTACCGTTATGTACCGTTTGATGGGGACGGATTGATGCTGTTTGTCCGTTACCACGAGCTGGTGGCGCACACCCATAAGCGACGGTTGCCGTATTTTTTCAGCAAAGACGAGTATTTGTACACATGGGTTGACTTGCAGCCGGATGGGACGGTGCGCAGTTTGTATTCCGGCGAGCGAAAAGATCCGAAAACGTTGATTGTCCAAGATGTCGAAACGATGAAACGACGTTACGATGAGTTTCGCCAACTATTAAAAAAAGCGAAACATGGGCCGGGTGATGTACGCGAGCGAGTGAAAACGATCGAGAAGCAATGGAAATTTAATGCTGAGCATGTCGTGCCGCAGTCATGGTTCGGTGCCCGTGAACCGATGAAAGGCGATTTGCATCATTTATTCGTTTGCCAGCCGGAATGCAATACGCTTCGGTCGAACTTCCCGTACGCTGATTTTCCATTTTACAATCCGGAAGATCCAGGCGAGCAGATCCAGAACCGATGCGGCGTCGCCCATAACGGTTATTTCGAGCCGGAGTACGGCAAAGGGACGGCGGCACGGGCGATGTTGTATTTTTTGCTCCGTTACCCGAAGGCGATTGAGAAATCGTTTCGGCGTAAAATCGACATTCCACTTCTTGTCCGGTGGCACGAGCAATTCCCACCGACGGTATATGAATACCATCGCAACAGCGCCATTTTTTTCATTCAAGGCAACCGAAATCCGTTCATCGATTTTCCTGAATTGGCTAGGCGGATCGTGTTTCCGTTTGAACGGATGTTATAAAACGAAGGTGAAGGCGGATGTCCGCCTTTTCGTTTTTTTTAACGTGTACATGATTGTCAAAGAAACGTTAGACCGCTGGTGGCGAGAAGGAACGTGAGCGGTGGCGGGCATAAAAAAGCTGTCTCCGAAAGATGGTCGTTCATTTCAGGAGACAGCTTTTTCCTTGCTGCTAGACAAAGTGTGAGAAGTTAAGTGGAAATCGTTTTGTCATTCGCTGTTTGGTGGTTTGCTTGTTTGCGGAAGTATGTCGCGACGATCGGACCAGAAATATTGTGCCAGACGCTGAAAAGGGCGCTCGGAACGGCAGCGAGCGGCGAAAAATGGGCGGTCGCCAAGGCCGCACCAAGTCCAGAGTTTTGCATGCCAACTTCGATGGAAATCGCTTTTTGCTTTGGCGGCGACAGGCGAAACAGTTTGGCAAACCAGTACCCAATCAACAAGCCCAACCCGTTATGGGCAACGACAATAAGAAAAATAAGGAGTCCGCTTTTGGCAATGGCTGCTTGGTTTTGTCCGACGACGGCAGCGACGATAGCAACGATGGCGATGACAGAAACGAGCGGCAATGCCGGGATGCACGCTTTTACTTGCTTTTGGAAAAGTGTTTGCGCGATAAGTCCTAAAAGAATCGGAATCAGTACGACTTTGACGATCGACCAAAATAAAGCGGCAGCGGATACGGACAGCCATTTCCCGGCTAAAAGCAAAATGAGTGAAGGCGTCAAAATCGGCGCTAAAATCGTAGACACAGAGGTGACGGCAACCGACAGCGCCGTATCTCCTTTCGCCAAGTATGTCATGACGTTGGATGCCGTTCCGCCCGGGCAACAGCCGACTAAAATAATGCCGAGCGCCACTTCGCGCGAAACCGGCAAAAAGTAGGCGAGCAAAAACGCAATGAGCGGCATGATGAGAAATTGGGCAATGACGCCGATGAGCACATCCAGCGGGCGCTTGAATACTTCTTTGAAATCGTTCGCCGACAGCGTCAACCCCATGCCAAACATCACAATCCCCAAGAGCGGCACAATATACGGGGCGATCCACGTAAACGCGCTTGGAACGAAAAAGGCAAGTGCGCCGAAGAGAAGCACCCAAATCGCAAACGTATTGCCGACAAAGTTGCTGATTCTCCCGATTGTGTTCACTGCATTTCCTCCTTGAGCAAAGATGGGAAAGATATACAAGAAATTATATATATTTTTTCGAAAAGTTCAACTAATCTTGCAGAGAATTTTGAAAAAATGTTGACAATATATATAAATTGAAATAAAGGTTTTCTCCCGTTCCACGGCGAATAAATACAAAGAGAAAATAGGGGAACGGAGAGAAAATATGATGCCAAATCACAAAGACGAGATCGAAAAGTTGTCCACTGCCATGAAAGAAGCAAAAAGTAAACGAGCATATGAACGCTACCAAGCGATTTATCTTCATTTGCAGGGATATACCAAAGGAGAAATCGCAACGATTATTGGTCGATCCAAGAAAACTATTTATAACTATATTCATGCCTACGCCCAGCGCGGTCTTGATGGACTGGAGATGAAATACTCACCTGGCGCCCCACGTCGATTGACCCCTGAGCAGGAAAAAGAGCTGGCTTTGATCATTGAACATCAGCTCCCCGTAGATGTGGGATTCGAAGCAAAATATAATTGGACGCTTGCGATAATCGCTGAACTCATTCAACAAAAGTGGGGGCCAACATACACGCTTCGCGGAACAAGTGACATTCTGCATCGGTTAGGGCTAAGCTATACGAAACCGACCTATACACTAGCCAATGCCGATGAAGAGAAACAAAAAGAATTCGTCGAAATCACCTTCCCTGAAGTAAAAAAAAACTGGTAGATGGGAACATCGCCCATGTCCTCTTTCAAGATGAGTCGATGATTCGTGATTACCAAGCGATTCAAAAAACATGGTTTGTCAAAGGAAAACAACGAATCATTCCGACGTTTGGAAAACATCAAGGGCTGAAGCTGATTGGCACGTTGAACTACGAAACAGGGGAAGTGTTTTGCATCGAAGAAGAATGCTATGACGCGGAAACATTTCTTCGATTTCTTCAACTTGTGTTAGAACGCTATCCCACAGGCAAAATAGTGATGATTTTAGATAACGCTCGAATTCACCATGCCAAACTCATTCAGCCATTTTTAAAAGAACACGAAGATCGGTTAGAGCTCGTCTTTTTGCCACCATACAGTCCGCAATTGAACTTGATTGAAGGGCTATGGAAATGGCTGAAATCAGACGTGATTTACAACGTGTTCTATTCGAGTGTGCAAGAAATTAGAAAGAATGTCCAAGCCTTTATTCAGCGAATCAACCAGAAACCAGAACAAACGATCGATCGTTTGTGTGTTCAGTTGTAAATCTTTAATTCAACTTATATAGAATGATTGTGAAAAAAGTCACTTCCTTTTTCTTTGGTTATGCTATGATAGGAATTGAGAAAAAGAATCATTCTTGACACAAATGAGAATAGACAGGGAAATAGGGGGAAAAGACGATGGTGCTGACCGATTTGCATAAAGGAGAAACGGCGGTCGTTGTCCGCTTGGCCGTTGAGCATGAGGCACTGAAACAGCGTCTTCTTCATCTAGGGGTTAAAGAAGGAAAAATGGTGCGGGTGAAAGCCGCGATGCCGTTTGGCGGCCCGGTAATGGTTGAAGTCGATGGGCAGGCAATCGGCTTACGGCGCAAAGAGGCGTCATCGATTGAGGTGAAATAAATATGTCGTACGTAGCGCTGTTTGGTAATCCGAATACTGGCAAAACGTCATTGTTTAACTGTTTAACCGGCTCTTATGAATATGTTGGCAACTGGAGCGGGGTGACGGTTGAGAAGAAAGTGGGAGTGCTTCGCCAACACGGCGTGCCGGTCGTTGATTTGCCCGGCATTTACTCGCTCCAGCCACTGTCCCGCGATGAAGGGGTGGCGACCGATTTTTTATTGACCGAGCCGTGTTCGGCGATCGTTAATATCGTTGACGCGTCGCAACTTCAGCGCAACTTGCATTTGACGGTTCAGTTATTGGAATTTGGCCGGCCGCTCATCATCGCTTTGAACATGGTGGATGTCGCGGAAAAACGCGGCATCAAAATCGATGCAGTCAAGTTGTCGCGTCATCTTGGCGTCCCAGTTGTTCCGGTCATCGCTCGAACGGGGAAAGGGGCAAAGGAATTAGAGCGTGCCATTTTGTCGGCGAAAGATGGACACCATTCCCGCATGTTCATTGACTATGGCGTCGAAGTGGAACGTGCGATCCGCCGCATTGCTGAGCAACTGCCGGATGACGTGCCGGGAGATAAGCGCTGGATGGCGTTGCAATTTTTAGAAGGAAACGAGCGCCTTGCCGCCTATTTGCGCGACCGCTTCGATTTGTCACCGCTTTTGGCGATCCGCAAGGAAACGGAACAGGCGATTGGTTGTCAGGCGGCGAAACATATTTATGAAACGCGCGACCGATGGATCAGCGAAACGATCGCTGCTGCGGCCATCGAGTTTAAGCCAAAACCGCTCACGCTGACGGAAAAAGTGGACGCAGTGGTGACGAACCGCTATGTTGGTTTGCCGATTTTTTTGGCGCTGATGTATATCGTGTTTATGTTGACGTTCAACTGGCTCGGCACGCCGCTTGCTGATCAACTTGACACCTTTTTCTCTGGACCGCTCACCGATTGGCTGTCGCGCTTGCTTGATTGGGCGGGGGCGTCGCCGTTTATCGAAGCGCTTGTGTTAGACGGCATTGTCGCTGGGGTCGGCGGTGTACTTGTGTTTGTACCGCAAATTTTCATTTTGTTCTTTTTCATTTCTTTGCTAGAAGACTCCGGGTATATGGCACGCGTGGCCATGGTGATGGATCGGCTGATGGAAGCGATCGGGTTAAACGGCAAAGCGTTTATTCCGATGATCATCGGCTTTGGTTGCAACGTTCCTGGGGTGATGGCGGCACGCACGATCGAGCAGCCGAAAGAACGGCTACTGACGATGTTGCTGTTGCCGTTTATGTCGTGTTCCGCCCGCTTGCCGGTGTACGCATTGTTTGCTGGAACGTTTTTTATTCATGAGCAGGCGCTTGTCGTCTTTTCGCTTTATGTGCTTGGTATCGTGGTGGCCTTGGGGCTCGCCAAGTTGTTTTCATCGACAGTATTCAAAAATGAAAGCTCGCTCTTTGTCATTGAATTGCCGCCATATCGCGTGCCGCAGGCGCTCACATTATGGCGCAGCACATGGGAGAAAGGGAAAGGATTTGTCCGTAAAGCCGGAACATTTATTTTCGGCGGTTCGGTGGCCATTTGGCTGTTGACATATGTTGGACCGCACGGAGTTGGCGTTCCGATGGATGATAGTTTGCTCGCTGCGATCGGCGGTTTGATCGCTCCGCTGTTAGCGCCGCTCGGTTTCGGTGCTTGGCAGGCAGGGGCCGCGTTAATCACCGGCTTTTTGGCGAAAGAAGTCGTTGTATCAACGATGAATATTATTTACCACGTCCGTGAGGCAAACGGTCTCGAGCAGATGATTGCCGCCCATTTCACTCCGTTATCGGCACTCAGCTTTATGGTGTTTGTTCTTTTATATACACCATGCTTAGCGACGGTGGCGACGATCCGTAAAGAAACCGGATCGTGGAAATGGACGCTGCTGTCGATCGGCATCGCCTTAACGGTCGCTTATATGATTTCATTCCTTGTCTATCAAGTTGGAATGATGTTTCACTTTCAATGAAAGGGGAGAGTGTGATGATTGCTAATATCATCATTGGCGGGGCGATTTTCGCCTATGCCGGGTGGGGGTTGGTTCGCCATGTGAAAAAAAGCGCCAAAGGGACATGCGCAGCGTGCCATTTGGCCGACCGTTGCTCTGGCAGCTGCGGGCCAGAGCGGTAAGATTGATGGGTGAACGGGTTCCTGACGGTGATAGGAATCCGTTTTTTCTATTTTTGGAAAGAAGACTCTCATTTGTATAGGGCATCATTAACAATAAGCCGGAGACATAGGCGGCCAGTCGGTTCAACGAACGGCTCGTTTCTCATCTTTATTGTGAATCTCTGTTCTAGCGTAAGTGGAAACAACGAAACGGTGAAGGGAATGAAGATCACCTAGCCGCCTGCCATGGTGAAGCGCGCCCAAGAGCTTCTTTACAAGCGCTTATGTAGATGGGGGAGTGTTCCATAAAATAGTTATTTTTTTATACTTCTTTAGATACATATCGTGCTGTTTTTTGTCATTTTTTTGTTTTGAAAAATGACGAAAATAGAGGAAATAAGACGGTATTGATTAAAATTTGTTTGCAGTTAGGACGAACGGACTATTTACATGGAATAAAAAAACGGTAAAAATAGAAGTGAGGATAGCAGTTTAGAAAAAAGAGAAAATTCTGTTTATCAAGGGGACAGCATTATGGTTTACGATGGAATCATTTTGTCGTTGTTGATCGGCTGGTTTCGCGGCGGAAGCCTGAAAGGGTTGGCCAACATGAAATTGCGCTTCGGTTGGCTGTTCCCGATCTTATTGGCGGTGCAGTTTGTGGTCTTTTTCCTGCAAGAGCGGGTCGCATGGATCTCGAGCATGAGCAACGGCATTTTTCTCCTCGTCTACATCACCGGGCTCGCGTTTTTATGGCTCAACCGCCATCAGCCAGGGTTTCCGGTCATCTTCGCCGGCGTCTTGCTCAACTTTATCGTCATGGCCGTAAACGGCGGACGGATGCCGGTCTCGATCGAAGCCGCCCAATTTCTCGGCCGCGAATATATCGAAGCGTTAAAAGCCGGTCTGTACGGCAAGCACCAGGCGATCACATCGGATACGCTTCTGCCGTTTCTCGGCGACATCATTCCGCTGTCTCCACCGTATCCGCGCCAGCAAGTCATCAGCATCGGCGACGTCGTGATGAACGTAGGGGCGTTCTTGTTCATCCAGCATCTGATGCTCAGCGCACCGCGGCATGGGGCAGACGATGCTGAGAAAGAAACAACGGCCGCTCCTGCGAATCAATAAATAAAATGTTAAGGGGGAAAAGGACATGAAATCCAAAGTAAAACAAGTATTGATCAATTTGTTCATCCTTGGTTCGGTGATTGTGGCGTTGACGTCGGGGTTTAAACTCATTGAGTAGAAAATAATAATGTTGATCTATATAAGTTGCAATTTTGTTTTACATGGCATTGTTCGCTCTTCTTGTCACCGTGCCAGCTTGTTAGGTGATAAAGTAAAGACGGGACATGGAGGTCGGAAATTCTTTATTACAACCTATATAATAAAGAGGGAGGCGATACTCCTTCTTTAAAATTTTTTAGCTGAGAGTGATTTTGTATGGTTTTTGAACGGTTAAAAAACAAAGAAAAACTATATACTGTTGTTGTCTCTCTTTTAGGGATGTGTATATTTGCTACAGAGGTTGATATCCATTCTCAATCCTTAAAAGATTGGGTTTTAGTATATATATTGACTGGTTCTGTCGTTTTGTTGAATCTTTTTCCTATTATCTTGCCCCCTAAAGCTAATTCTTTTTCAATGGATTCTGCTGTTTACTTGGCTACCCTGTTTTTATATGGATTGAACTTTACGTTACAGGTTCTTTTTATTTTTAGTTTGATAGAATTGTATCGTAATCAACGAATGTCTGCATGGAGACATTTATTTAATTTCTCAATGTATTGTTTGATGATATCAGGTGCTTATTACTCATTTTTATTCTTCGATGGGAATATTGGGAAGATAAATGTCCATCATTTACTTCCTTATTTGATTAGTTTGCTAGTTTATTTTAGTATTAATGTATTATTGATTTTTCTTTTCTTCTATTTCATTGGACAAATATTTAAAGGTGCTCTAGAGTTAGGCGTCTTAAAAGAGGCGTGTGTTGGTTATTCAGTAACATTGCTTCTTTCAATGGTTTTAGCCATTTTATTGTCGGAAGAGAAATATTTTGGCTTGTCCTTATTTATTATTTTAGTAACGATATTGTCTATTGTTTTTAGGAAATTTTTGGAATTATACCAGTTAGTATCCAACCGCGCCAACAGAGATCACCTCACCGGCCTATACAACCACGGTTTTTTCAAAGAAACGCTCAAGGAGCAGTTTTCCGACTGCAAGCTGTTGAAACAGCCGTTGACCTTGGCATTTCTGGATTTGGACGATTTTAAAAAATACAATGACCGGAACGGGCATTTGCAAGGAGATCGTTTGTTGGCTTTTTTTGGGAAGCTGCTGCAAAAAGCGGTGGAAGGGACGAACTTCACGGTCGCCCGCTATGGCGGCGAAGAGTTTGCCATTTTAATGCCCAACACGACGAAAGAAGACGCGTACGCGTTTTTAAACCGGTTGCGCAAAGAAGTGAACGATACATATTTTGACGGCGTCGAGCATATTCCGTATCGTTGCCTGTCGTTTTCGTGCGGCATCGCCGAGATGGAAAAAGATATGCATGAAAGCGATGAGCTCATCCACCGCGCCGATCAGGCGCTTTATTACGCGAAGGCGCAAGGGAAAAACAACGTTCAGTTGTATGATAAACATAATATGTGCTTGGATGAAATTAAGTTTAAACAAGACTTGGAAGCGCTCGAGCAACAAGTGAAATTCTTTCTTTCGAAAGATGTCTATACATACCGCCATAGCAAACGGGTGTTTAAATATGCACTTGAATTTGGCAGCCGCCTTGACGAATTGACGGTCCATGAACGGCAGACGCTTGCCCTGGGAGCGATCATTCATGACATTGGAAAAATCGAAGTGCCCCGGGATATTTTAAATAAGTCCGGAAAATTGGAAAAGCACGAATGGGAGATCATCCAAAAGCACGTGGCGTGGGGGCGCGAGATTGTAGCGGCGGAGAAGCGGTTTGATGAGTTGCTTCCGCTTGTCGAGCTGCATCACGAACGATATGATGGGAAAGGGTATCCGTACGGGCTGAAGGGGGAAGAAATCCCGAAATTGGCCCGCATTTTGTGTATTATCGACTCATTTGACGCCATGACGACCGAGCGGCCGTACCAGCCGACGAAAACGTTTGAAGAGGCGCTTGAGGAAATCGAGCGTTGCGCTGGGACGCAGTTTGATCCCGTGTATGCGGCGAAGTTTGTCGCGTTTGTGCGCGAGCGTTATTTGCCGCTAGCTGAGATGCAACAACTGAATTGAACAAGGGAAAGGACACTTGCCGGTGGCAAGTGTTTTTTGTTTTTCACCGTTTTGCCACGCTTTTGCCAAATAATGTTCACTGATCTTGGAAATGAAGTGACTTTTTGCACAGGGGAGGTCAAGGGCGGGTGGCTATAATGGTAAACGAATTTCTCACTGTAGAAGGAGGAGGGGCATGAAACAAACGGTCGTCATTTTTCTCATTAGCGCTTTGATCGGTTTGGCTGGCGGTTATTCGTATTTTCAGTTGGGAGGAACGAAAGGAGAGACGAATGCGACGCAGGCAGGAAAACAAGAGACGGCTCAATCGTCCCAACCATCAGCTTCGACAGAGGATGGGAAGGGGGCGGGCAAGACAACAAACGCTAGTACGCAGGACGGGACTATCCTGCAACAAAAAGGTTGTCTCTCTTGCCACTCTGTTTCCAAGCTTAACTTGCAAGGAGGGACGACCGGTCCGGATTTATCGAACGCTTATCGAGAAGTCGAGGGCAAACACGGCAAGCCGATTGAAGAGTTTTTAAAAGCGCCGACGTCTGCGGTGATGTCTGGGGTGATCAAATCGAATCCGCTGACAGATGAGGAGCGGGCCGAAATTATTGCTCTCTTAAAAGAAGCATCCGAAAAGTAAGAAACGATGGGAGGAACGAGAGTGAAGAAAAAAGTGATTTCCGCGTTGTCAGGGTTGGCAGTTGGAGTGTTGGCGTCAACTGTCTTTTTCGGCAATTTTTCCACTCCTGATACCGTTTCGACTGCATCGGCCAAAACCGATGCGGAAAAAGTGTACGTTCCGTTTGGTGAAAAAGATGAATATTACTTGTTCGCCTCTGGTGGCCACTCGGGGCAAATGTTTATTTACGGGGTGCCGTCGATGCGGCGCATTCGCACGGTTCCTGTCTTTTCGCCCGATCCGGCGACCGGCTACGGCTGGGATACCCATTCGAAAAAAATGCTTGGCGGCTATACGTGGGGCGATTTGCATCATCCGGCTTTCTCGGAAACGAATGGAGAATATGACGGCAAGTATATGTTTGCGACCGATGTGGCGAACAGCCGGGCGGCAGTGATGGATTTGAAAACGTTTACGGTCAAAGACATGATCGAAGTCCCCAATACGAGCGGTCCGCACTGTGCCGCGTTTGTGACGGAGAATACCGAATACTTATTTTTGCCGACCCGATTTTCCGTTCCGCTCGGCCATCAGTACGCCTCGCTTGATGAGTATAGCGAAAAATACCGCGGTGTGATGAGTGCGGTCACGTTCGATGAAAAGGCGCAAAAGCTGCACATTGCCTATCAAGTTGCGTTGCCGCCGTGGTCGTACGATTTGTCCGATGCCGGGAAAAAAATCTCAAAAGATTGGGCCGTGCTGACAACGTACAATACGGAAGAAGCGACAACAAACTTGGAAATCAACGCGTCTCAAGAAGACCGCGACTTTATCGTGCTGTTTAACTGGAAAGAGCTTGAGAACATGGTGAAAGCGGGGAAATATGACAATGTCGGCGGTCAAAAAATGATCTTTCCGGAAAAGCATAAAGGGGGCATTTATTTAGTGCCGGTCGCCAAATCGCCGCATGGCGTCGACGTTACCCCAGACGGGAAATATTTCATCGCCTCCGGGAAGCTCGCCCCGTTGTTGACGGTATTTTCGTTTGAAAAGGCGTTTCAGGCGATTGAAAAGAAAGAGTTTGCCGGCGAGCGGAACGGCATCCCGATTTTGAAATACGAATCGGTGATGGAGCGGGAAGTCAATCCGGAAAACGCGCTTGGGCCGCTGCATACGCAGTTTGATGACAAAGGCATGGCGTATACGACGATGTTTATTTCGTCTGAAATTGTGAAATGGAATCCGGAAACCGGCGAAGTGCTTGACCGCGTTCCGGTTCAATATTCGCCGGGGCATGCCGTCGCGGCGGAAGGGGATACCGTATCTCCGGACGGCAAATATTTAGTGTCGCTCAACAAGTTGGCGAAAGACAGCTATTTATCGGTCGGGCCGTCCCACCCGGAATCGATGCAGCTCATTGACATTAGCGGTGACAAAATGAAAGTGATCCAATCGTCGCCGGTCGATCCGGAACCGCACTATGGGCAAATGATCAAGGCCGATAAAATTAAAACGGTTGAAGTGTACCCGAAAGAGAACAACAATCCAGACGCTGTGTACAACCAAAAAGACGCCCGCATCGTCCGGAAAGGAAATGAGGTGCACGTCTACGGCATCGCAATGCGTTCGAAGTTTATTTTTGATGCCAATGCGAAGCGGCCGGACGTCATTGAAGTGAATGAAGGAGATAAAGTTGTCATCCACCTGACGAACCTTGACTTTGATGAGGACATTACCCATGGTTTTGCCATCAACCAGTATAACTTGAATATGGAAATTCAGCCGGGACAAACGAACACGATCGAGTTTACCGCCAATAAGCCGGGAACGTACCCGTTGTATTGCACGAACTTCTGTTCAGCGCTGCACCAAGAAATGACCGGGTATTTGTTGGTAAAGCCGAAACAATAAACCGAGGGGGCGGACGCGCCCCCCTGACTAACAAAAGAGGTGTGAAGAAAATGGCTGCAGCGAAACTGTCTCCGTTGTCTGCCGTCTTTGTCGGCGCGGCCGGAGGATTGCTGCTTTTGTCTTTAGCGTTTCCTTGGTGGGGGATGGATTTCATCGCTCCGCAATATCCGGAAGGATTAGAGATTATCGTTTATCCGAATCGGCTTGAAGGGGATATCGACATTATTAACGGACTCAATCACTATATCGGCATGAAGCCGTTTAGTGAAGAGAGCTTTCCGGAACTTGGCTATTTGTCCTACATCGTGATCGCTATGGCCATAGCGGCATTCATCATCGCGTTCACGAGAAGCAAAAGAGGGCTGTACGTGTTCATCGCCGCCTTTCTCATTGGCGGGGCGCTCGGTCTTTACGATATTCATCGCTGGCTCGCTGACTTTGGAACGAATTTAAACGATAACGCCCCGATCGATATCGATCCGTTTGTGCCGCCGATTTTCGGAGAAAACCGGATCGCCAACTTTACGACGTTCAGCTATTTTGCGACCGGTGCGTATCTCGTCGGTGCCGCGTTCGTTTGCCTGCTCGTTCCGCTATGGAAGGAGAGAAAAACATGAAGCGATGGCTGCTCATTTCCTTGTTCATTTTTTTCTTTTTCGATGTTCCGAAAGAAGCGGCTGCCGGCCAGACGCTGCAGCAGCTGATTGACGCTGCTCCGGCTCACGGCACGATTCGCCTAACAGGCCAAACGTACATTGGCGATATTGTCATCGACAAACCGCTGACCATCATCGGCACAAAAGGCACGGTCATTCAAGGAAGCGGGCGCGGCAATGTGATTTCGATCAAAGCGCCGCATGTCACCATTACACATGTGACCGTCACGAACAGCGGAAAAAGCCGGAGCACGCAAGAGGAATACGCCGGCATCAAAGTTTATTCCGATTATAATACGCTAGAACACATAACGGTAAAACAATCGTTTCATGGCATTTACTTGAGTCAGGCGCATCATAACCGGATCGCCAATGTGCGAGTGATCGGCGAACAAAACGGGGAAATCGCTGGACAAGGAAATGGGCTGCATATTTATTATTCTAATTTTAATAAGCTCGAAAACAACACCATTGTCGGAACGAGGGATGGCATCTTTTTTGACTATGCGAACCATAACGTCGCGAAGGGAAACAAAGTGTCGCACACCCGTTACGGGCTTCATTACATGTATTCGGATGACAATGCGTTTTATGACAATACGTTTATGCTCAATAACGGCGGGGCGGCGATCATGAACTCGAACCGGATTATCTTGAAAAACAACTGCTTTTTATTCAATAAAGGAATGCGTTCGTTTGGGTTGTTGCTGCAAATGGCGAACGATAACCGAATCATTGACAATACGTTTTATCAAAACGAGCGGGGGCTGTATGTCGATCAGTCGAACGATAATTTTGTGCGACGAAACGTTTTTTTGCAAAATGAGATCGGTATTGAGCTTTGGGCGAGTTCACAGCGCCAAACGTTTACGGAAAACCGGCTTTGGAAAAATACGATTGCCGTTACGCGCCTTGGCGGCGAGGACAATAACAGCTGGGATTTTCGCGGCGTTGGCAATGATTGGGGCGACGAAGCGGCGTTGCTTGATTTGAACGAAGATGGGAAAGGAGATTCCCCGTTTCGCTATGCGTCTTCCTTTCATAAGTTAGCGGAAGAAAATGAACTGGCGTACTTGTTTTTATCGTCGCCAAGCTTAGGCGTCTATGAGGCCATCAACGAATGGCGGCAAGCAGGCGAAGTGATGGCGGTCGATCATGCGCCGCTTGTGAAAAAGAGCGCATCGGCTAGTTGGTGGTGGGGATTGCTTGGCTTTGGAGCCATCACGGTGATTGGTCTGCAAAGGAGGGGGAGGAGATGAGCTACATTTGGAAAGAATGGCTTGAGCTTTCGCGGGGGAAGGCGTTTTGGTTGTTTTTTCTGCTGGTTGTTGCCGCATCGCTTTCCGTGTTGATGAGCGCTAAGTCATTGCCGGCTGAGCATGGATTGACGATTTTTTTGCAGATGATGTTTGACATGAATGCATACATTGTGCCGCTTCTTTGTTTATTTTTTGCTTCTTTTTCCGTCATGCAGGAGAAGGAGCAGCGGACGATGGTGATGATTGTCGCAAAAAGTGGATCACCTTGGCAGTTTTTATGGAAAAAAAGCGCGGCGATCCAGCTCATTACGATGATGGTGTTTGTCGTCTGGTACTTCGTTTTGATTATTCCAGCCAAGTTTTGGTTTGTCTTTCATTTATCGTATTTTCTCTACTTTTTGCTCGCCACGGTGGTGCTCGTGTTCATTTTTAACCAAATCGGAATTGGGCTAGGGTTCGCGTGCAAGACGAAAATTCAATTGATTGGCGCCAATTTGTTTGCCGCATTCTTTTTCATTTATTTGTATGACTTTGTACTGCTTTATATTTTGCCGTCGGTGACGTATGACAATGTGCATGTGTTCTCATTGGTTTATTTTCTGCAGCCGCTTCATGCGCTCCGTTTTTACTTAGAGACGTCGCTCGGGATGTTCTCGCTTGATTATTTGTCACGGACGATGAAAAAATTTTTCTCCTTCCCTCCCGGCGCTCTTGTTGCGTTGAATATGTTCGTCTGGGGGCTTGGGGCATTGGCGGCATCGATGGTATGGAGTCGAAAGGGGGAAGAACGATGATTGAAGTGACAGGGTTGACGGTTTCCTACCGAAACAATAAAGTGCTTGATGACGTCGATCTTGTCATTCATAAAGGGGAGCGGTGTGCCTTAGTTGGGCGGAATGGCGCTGGCAAGTCGACATTGATTCATAGTTTGTTGAATTTGCTTCCGGCAGTGCGCGGAACGGTATATATTGATGGCATTGATCATCGGCGGCATGAGTGGAAAAAGAAAGTCGCTTATTTGCCGGAAAAGTTTCAGTTGTATCCCCAGTTAACGGGTGAGGAAAATGTTCGCTTTTTTGCCTCGTTGCACGGTGTGGTCGATGAACAGCGGATCGAAGACGTTTTGCACACCGTTCGGTTATGGGAAGCACGTCATATGAAAAGCAAACAGTATTCGAAAGGGATGCTGCAGCGGCTTGGGCTTGCCATTATGCTTTACTATGATGCTGACTTGCTGATTTTAGACGAGCCGACAAGCGGGCTCGATCCGTTAGGACGGGCGGAGGTGTTGATGATTTTACGCTCTTTGCCGAACAAAACGATATTGCTGTCGTCGCACCATATCGATGAAGTAAGGCAGCTTTGCACCCATGTCGCTTACTTGGAAAACGGGAAAATCACGAAATATCGAATCGAAGAATTTGAACTGAGCGCACTGATGGGGGGAGAATAAAGTGAAGCAACGATGGATGCTCGTTATGGCTGCTCTTCTCTTCTTGCTTGCCGGATGCCAAGGAAACGATTGGACCGTGTCGGTGAAAACGTCTCCCTTTTATAAGGAGGGGACAGCTTCTTCGTTTGCGATTGCCATTCAAAAGGATGGGAAACCAGCCAGCGGGCTTGAAGTGACGGCGATATTTGAGATGGCGAATATGGATCATGGGCAAATCGTTGCCTCGTTGGAGGAGAAGGAAGACGGCCTTTATGAAGGGGATGTGCAGCTGCCGATGGAAGGGGAATGGGATGTTTTGTTGCAAATCAAAGACGGTAATGAGACGATCGAAAAGCTTGTTACACTAGAGGTGAAGCGGCAAGACGTAGCGGCGATGATCAATGGCATGGCGATTACGACGGCAGATGTCAAGTTTTATCAAACACGCTGGCAAATTGAGATCTCCTCGGCCATGGAGGCGGTCAAAAAGAAGTATCGGGGCGAAGAGCTCAACGAGCGGATCAGTTATTGGGAGCGGCAGCTGAATGAGACGGCTGAGCCTCGCTCCGCTGTTACCCGTCTCATTGAACTGCATTCGATGGCGCTGCTTGCTGAAGAAAAAGGCTATTCGGTAGATGAACCGGTCGTTGATCGTGAAGTAGAAAAAAGAAAGCGTCAATACGAAGGGAGCGAAACCGCTCGAACGCTCCTCCGCCAATACGGTGAATCGGCATTTTGGGAGCAAGAACGGCGATATGTCCGGCTTGTTTTGCTGGCGCAAAACGTGTGGAATGACATGGTGGAACAAGTCAAAAATGAGCATCCGGATGTAACGGAGGCGGAGATGCGTTTTTTAGCACAAAAGAAGTACGATGAATTGCTCGTTTCCCAAATCGACTCCTTGCACATTCAACTATATCTTTCCGAATTATAGTTCAGCAACATTGCCTGACGAAATGAAAGGCAATGTTTTTTTGTTGTTGGTGATGAATGATCATGACCGTTTTAAATGATATTTTTGATTAATATTGAGTGTTAATGAATGATTTTGATTGATTTTTTCTCTGTTTTCGCTTATGATAGGGATACAAGCGATATCGATCATCATGGGAGGTGGAAACGTGCTGACCGAAGAGCGCCACCGTCTCATTTTGGAACTTTTGGCGCAAAAAGAAATTGTCAAGCTGCAAGAGCTCGTGGAGGCGACCGGTTCTTCCGAGTCGACGATTCGTCGCGATTTGACGCAGCTTGAAAAAGAAAAAAAGCTGCGCCGCGTGCACGGTGGAGCAGCCTTGTTGCAACAAAAACGTGAAGAGTTAAGCGTGTCGGAAAAATCGCTGAAGTATATAGAAGAAAAGCAGCGAATCGCCGCTTATGCGGCCAGTTTGGTACAAAAAGGAAACTGTATTTATTTGGATGCAGGAACGACAACGTGGGAAATGATTCCACATTTGGCTGACAAAGAGGTCACTGTTGTCACGAATGGTGTGATGCATGTGGAACGGTTGCTTGAACATAACATAACGACGTACTTAGTCGGCGGCATGATTAAGCCAAAGACGAAAGCGTTGATTGGGCGAGGGGCCATCGAGTCGCTGCGGCAGTACCGCTTTGACCAATGCTTTATCGGTGCTAACGGTGTTCATGACGAGTATGGCTACACGACGCCGGATCCGGAAGAGGCGCTGGTCAAATATACGGCAATGCAGCTGGCGCAACGCGCGTATGTGCTTGCGGATCATTCGAAACTCAATGAGAGCGCGTTTGCCAAAATTGCTGATTTAAACGAGGCTGTGTTGATTACTGATGAGTTGGATGAAGAGTGGCAAGAACGATATGAAGCAAAAACGATTGTCGAGGTTGTTCGCGTATGATTTACACATGTACGTTTAATCCATCTGTTGACTATGTGGTTCATGTTGATGAATTGCGTGTCGGCGAACTGAACCGTGCGCTGAAAACGTTGACATTCCCAGGAGGGAAAGGAATTAACGTGTCGCGAGTGCTCAAACGTCTCGGTGTCGACAGCACGGCGCTCGGGTTTGCCGGCGGATTTACGGGACAGTTTATTGAAACGGAATTGCAAAAAGAAGGCATTCGCTGTGATTTTGTCCACGTCTCCGGCCAGACGCGCATTAATGTAAAGTTGAAAGCCAAGCAAGAGACGGAAATTAACGGTCAAGGTCCGACCATCGCTAGCGAAGATGCCGCGCAGCTGATGGCGAAAATCGAGACGCTTTCGACTGGTGATGTCCTCGTGTTGGCGGGAAGCGTACCGTCATCACTGCCGGCGGATGTATATGAGCAGATGGCAGCGGAGACAGCGAAACGGAAAGCCCGCCTTGTCGTCGATACGAGCGGTCCGGCGCTCCGAGCGCTGCTCGCTTGCCGGCCGTTTCTTATCAAGCCGAACCATCATGAGCTCGCTGAGCTGTTTGACACCTCTAAGCTTATGAAAGAAGAAATCGTCATCTATGGCCGTTGTTTGACCGAGATGGGAATTCGCCATGTCATCGTGTCGATGGGCGGTGACGGAGCGTTTTATTTCGGCAAGGAAGTCGCGCTGTTTGCCGAAGCGCCGCAAGGAACGGTGAGAAACTCGGTCGGAGCGGGCGATTCAATGGTCGCTGGCTTTTTGGCCGCCCAAGAGAGCGGGAAATCGATCGAAGAAGCGTTCGCTTACAGCGTGGCGGCTGGAAGTGCGACGGCGTTTTCCGAAGATTTATGCACGAAAGAAGAAGTGGAAGCACTCGTCGACCGCATTCGCGTCATACGTTTATAAACGGAAATAAAGGGGGATCGCCAAAATGAACATCACCGATTTGTTGACAAAAGAAACAATCATTCTTGCACTTCGAGCGCAGACAAAGAGCGAAGTGATTGATGAATTGGCCGCCAAGCTCGCTGAGGTGGGAGCAGTCAGCGATGTCGAGGCGTTCAAACAAGCGATCTGGGCGCGTGAAAAGCAAAGCACGACCGGCGTCGGAGAGGGCATTGCCATTCCGCATGCCAAAACGGCGGCGGTCAAGCGCCCGGCCGTGGCATTCGGCCGTTCAGCGGAAGGCATTGATTACGAATCGCTCGATGGCAAGCCGAGCCATTTGTTTTTCATGATTGCCGCCCCCGAAGGTGGGGAGCAAACGCATTTGCAGGCGTTGGCTCGGTTGTCTTCGATGTTGATGGACGCGTCGTTCCGCGCTGCTCTTGAAAACGCTTCAAATGAAGAGGAAATCGTCCGTTTGTTGGCGGCAAAAGAGAGCGAAGAGGAAGAGCCATCGCTAGGGACAGCGTCAGCTGACAACGGACGGAAAGTGCTCGCCGTTACCGCCTGCCCGACCGGGATTGCCCATACGTATATGGCTGCTGATGCACTGAAAGCAAAAGCAGCGGAAATGGGTGTGATGATAAAAGTAGAAACCAATGGATCTGATGGGGTGAAAAATGCTCTCACCGCACAGGAGATTGAAGATGCTGCGGCGATTATTGTCGCGGCTGATAAACAAGTCGAAATGGATCGCTTCGATGGCAAACATGTGATCCAAGTACCGGTCGCCCAAGCGATTCGCCAGCCGGAAACGCTCATTGAGCAAGCGCTGCGCCAAGATGCGCCAATTTACCGAGCGAGCGGTGCTCCGCAGGGCGGCGCGGGGGCGGCAAAACCGCGCACTGGCTTTTATAAACATTTGATGAACGGCGTTTCGAATATGCTTCCATTCGTCGTCGGTGGCGGGATTTTGATCGCGCTCTCCTTCACTTTCGGCATTAAGGCGTTTGACCCGAACGACCCGTCGTACCATCCATTTGCTAAAGCATTGATGGACATCGGCGGCGGCAATGCATTTGCCTTAATGATTCCTGTGCTTGCTGCGTTTATCGCGATGAGCATTGCCGATCGGCCAGGATTTGCGCCAGGGATGGTCGGCGGCTTTATGGCAGCCAACGGCGGCGCTGGTTTCCTCGGCGGATTGATCGCTGGCTTTTTGGCCGGGTATTTGGTCGTCGGACTGCGGAAATTATTCAGCCGCTTGCCGCAATCGTTAGAAGGAATTAAACCGGTGTTATTGTATCCGTTGTTCGGCATTTTCTTGACCGGTATCATTATGATGTATATTGTCATCGATCCAGTGAAAGCGTTGAATGAAGGGTTGAAACATTGGCTTTCCGGCATGGGGACGGCGAACTTAGTGCTGCTTGGCGCGGTGTTAGGCGGCATGATGGCGGTTGATATGGGCGGCCCGATTAACAAAGCGGCGTTTACGTTCGGAATCGCCATGATCGATGCTGGCAACTATGCGCCACATGCGGCCATTATGGCTGGCGGGATGGTGCCGCCGCTCGGGTTGGCGCTGGCGACGACGTTCTTTAAAAAGAAATTTACGAAAGCCGAACGCGAGGCTGGCAAAACGTGCTATATTATGGGCGCTTCGTTCATTACGGAAGGAGCGATTCCATTTGCGGCAGCTGATCCGATGCGGGTGATTCCGTCGATTATCGTCGGCTCGGCTGTAGCTGGGGCGTTGACGATGTTGTTTGGCATCGGCCTTCCGGCGCCGCACGGCGGCATTTTCGTCATTCCAATTGTCAAAGGAAGCGCATGGCTGTACATCCTCGCTATTTTGATCGGCTCGGCCGTGACAGCCCTGATGGTAGGGTTGTGGAAAAAAGAAGTGAAAGAATAAGAGAAAAAGCGTTCCGCGGGCAGCGGAGCGCTTTTTTCTTTGCCTCAGTTGCGGACGTTCATTGCTCGTTTCCGTCGGATTCAGCATGCCCATATTCACGCTTAGCGGCTAGTTGAGCAGCGATGTCCATCACCTCGCCGAGCTTCAGGCAAAGCAGGCGGCTGTCATCCAATCCGCGCCGCCGCCACTCGGCCCATAAGCGGTCGAGCGCTTCTTTTGGTGTATCGTCGGCGAGCCGGAAGGCACCGTAATGCATTGGAACAAACAAACGGGCGCGGCAATCTAAAAACGCCTGCACCGCTTCTTCCGGTGTTGTGTGCTGCGGCCCCATGAACCATTCTGGCTCATACGCACCGATCGGCAGGAGAGCATAGTCGATCAAAAAGCGTTCACCGATGTCGCGAAAACCGCGGAAATAGCCGCTGTCGCCAGCGAAATAAACCGTCGGGGCGCCGTTGGCTTCGATGACCCATCCGCCCCAGTGTGATGTATTCATATCCCAAAGCGTCCGCCGCGTCCAATGTTGAGCAGGAACAAATGTTAGCGATACGTTGCGAAAAGTAGTTGTTTCCCACCATGACAGTTCAGTGACATGACGGTAGCCACGCCGGTGGAACAGGCGGCTGAGGCCGGCCGGAACGAATATATGCGGGTCACCGGGCAATCGGCGAAGGCTGCTGAAATGCAAATGGTCGTAATGGCCATGGGAGATTAAAACGGCGTCAACGGGTGGCATCTCTTCAAGAGGCACGCCTGGGGCCGACAGGCGTTTGGCCGTTCCCATCCGCTTCGCCCAGACGGGGTCGGTGACGATTGTGATGCCGTTTACTTGCACGACGAACGTCGAATGGCCGATCCAACAAAGCTGCGGTCGTCCGTTCGGCTGATGAAGCCGGTCCCATTGCGGCGGCACGGCGTGCGGTACGACATAGGACAAGTCTTTTCGCTTTTGCTTCCGTTCTCGCTGCCAGCGGCGAAAATCGGCCCACGTTTTTTGCATGGATACGTTATCTAAATTTTCATACCGTTTCGGCATCGTTTTTCTCTCCTTGCTCGTTTTGCGCTATAATTAGAGTAGCAAACATTTCTTTCCGGTACAAAATCTTTGTTCAGGTGGTGGAATCGATGCTTCGTTCCTTTACGATCCGCACGGCGAAGCGGGATGAAATGATTGATATTACCTCATTTGTCGAGGAGACGGTGCGCCTGTCTAAAGTAGAAGAGGGGATGGCTGTCGTCTATTGTCCGCACACGACGGCAGGAATCACGATTAATGAAAACGCGGACCCCGATGTTAAACGCGACATGATGCGCCGTTTTGATGAAACGTATCCGTGGGAGCACCCACTTGACCGTCATATGGAAGGGAACACAGCCGCTCATATGAAAGCAAGCACCGTCGGAGCGTCGCAGCACGTCATTATTCACGAAGGTCGGCTGCTGCTTGGGCGCTGGCAAGGCATTTATTTTTGCGAGTATGACGGACCACGTCAGCGCACCGTTTACATCAAAGTGCTCGAGGGATAGAGAACCATAATTATATTATGTAAACTTAATTAAAAATCACCGCATAACAGAAATCATCAGAAGAGGATGAAAAACCCGGGTGAACGTCTCCCGGGTTTTTCTCATCGAAGTTAGCCGCTAGGAAGCCATTGGCGTGCTCATGCCAGCGTTGTTAAAATGAGCGGCCCGTCTTTCGTAATGGCGATCGTATGTTCATATTGCGCTGAGTACGAGCCGTCAATGGTTCGCGCCGTCCAACCGTTCGCGTCCATTTTGCTTTGCCAAGCCCCCATGTTGACCATCGGTTCGATCGTAATGACCATTCCTTCTTTTAAGCGCATCCCTTTTCCTTTTTCGCCAAAATGGGGAATGTACGGCTCTTCATGAATTTTCGGCCCGATGCCGTGCCCGGTGAAATCGCGGACGACGGAAAACCCGTGCGATTCGACGTACGTTTGAATGGCATGGCCGATATCGCCGATCCGGTTGCCAAGAACCGCTTGCTCAATCCCTTTATATAGCGACTGCTCGGTGACATGAAGCAAAGTTTGCACGTCTTCGTCGATATCGCCGATGGCGTACGTCCAAGCGGAATCGGCGAGCGCTCCGCGCCAATTGACGACAAAATCGATGGTAACGATATCCCCTTCCTTAAGCGGTTCTTTGCGCGGAAACCCGTGGCAAATTTCATCGTTTACCGAAGCACATGTGGCATATGGATAGCCGCGGTATCCTTTTTGTTCCGGCTTGGCGCCGTATTTGGCCAAAAACGTTTCCACGAACCGGTCGATCTCCATAGTAGTTACCCCCGGTCCGATGCGTTTGGCGATTTCTTGATGGCAGGCAGCGAGCAGCTTCCCTGCCTCGCGCATCAATTGAATTTCCCGTTCTGTTTTGACGTGAATCATCCCAACGTCTCCTTTTCTCTCGATGTGTTTCCACTCCTATAGTATTGTAACAAAAACAACGGCGGTGATAAACCACGATGAAATGAACAGAGAATAGATGAAAAGGATGCCTGAAAAATGAGGCATCCTTTTTGGACGATAGAAGTTGTGATCATCCTTTTGTTGTTTTGCTTTCAAACGAAAAAGGAGAGCGCTAACAATCCGGACAGTTATGTTTACAGTACGGCAAACAGCTGTTTTTCCTTATCAGAAATTCGAGAAGAGGACAGGGACGAAGCGAGCGGCAAATAAATCGATACGGTCGTCCCCCTATGTATTTCGCTTTCGATTCGAATGGTGCCGTTCATCGATTCAATGATGCGGTATACAACCATCATTCCAAGACCGGTGCCTTTTACCCCTTTGGTCGTAAAGTATGGCTCGCCAAGCCGTTCAAGCTGTTCTTTCGTCATGCCGACGCCAGTGTCGGCAATGCGGATGAGCACGCGCCCATCGTCGATCGAGACGTATACTTGCAACGTTCCGCCGTTTGGCATCGCTTCGATGGCGTTTTTCATGACATTGAGCAAACATTGGCGGAATTTTTCACGTTCGCCCATGACAGAGAAAGGGGACAGCGTCGTTTTGATATCAACACAACTCATATTAGCCAACGGACGAATGATGTCAATGACTCGTTCAATCTCCAGCTTGACGTTCAGTTTTTCTGGCGTTTCCGGCGCGGGTTTTGCGAAGGTCAAATAATCGGTAATGATCGCCTCGGCCCGGTCGAGCTCTTCCATAGCAATGCGTGCATATTGGCGTCGTTTATCGGCGGCGAGCGGCTGTTCTTCAATCAGTTGGATAAACCCGCGTGCCGCAGTGAGTGGATTGCGGATTTCATGAGAGATTGAGGCCGCCAAATGGGTGACCGCTTCCATTTTCTCAGCACGAATGATCCGCTTGCGCAGCGCAATATTGTGGCGCGCCATCTCTCGAAAAGCGCAGACGATGAACATGCTCGCTGGTTGCACAAGCAAAAACATGAGTGACACTGAAAGCGGGGGGAGAGCAGAGGGCGCCATCCCTCCCGTCAGAGCGACCGTCAACAGGCCAGAACCGAAGCTGAGCGTTGTGGTGAGCAATATTCGTTGCTTGGTTGGCAACCGCTCAAACTTTTTGGTCAGTAAACTGCTTGCTACTGCAATGACGATGGAAACGATGGCAGTGATAAAGATGCCGATTCCTCCAAATAAAGTTCGGTAAGTGATGGTGACGATCGCTAAGCACGCTGCCGCCCCCGTCCCGCCATACAAGCTGCCGAGCCAAAGCGGAATTTGCCGCAAATCAAAAATATAGCTGTTTCCCGTGCCGACGGGGAGAGTGATGCATAAGACGATCACGATCGCGTAGCAGACGGTTGGCAAATAAAGGCGGAGGCGTTTTGGTCCCTTTTCTTGCTCTGTCCAAAACGGAACGAGAAATACCGGTAGGAGAATAAAAAATAAGTTGAGCAAAAAATCTTTGAAAATACTAAGCATCGCGACACCCTCTTTCCCATCGTCAGCTGCATAGCGCGAATTCCTACAAAAACTGCGAATATATTACATTGTAACCGGAAAATGCGCGAGATGTTAAGGTAGAATCCATAGCCTTTTTTTGATATAAATCTTGTTTTTTCGACAACGATAGGTAAAAAGAAATGTTTTGCATCTATGAAAAAGTTCTCTTTCTTTTCTAGTAATTTTGTAATATTTTAAATATATAAAATTATATTAATTATTTGATAGGAGGGGGCTTTTTGAAAAAACGATCGATTCTTTCATTGACAGCGGCGCTGTCGCTCGGAATAGGGCTGTGGGCGGCGCCGGCAAAAGCGCCGCAAGCAGCCAACACCGCGGCGATCCCGGCGGTGAAGCAAGGCGGGCCAGTCGATTTTGCCATTGCCAACGAAGACAAACTGACGGAAATGTTAAAACGAAACGGAACGCTTCGCTCCAATGCGACTCCCGCTGAGGCAGAACAGGAGGTGCGCAAGTATTTGCGGCAAAAGGCAGCTCACATGCCGCGGGCAAAGGGGGAACTGTACGAAAAAGAGAAGAAGCGCACCGAAGTGTTGCGACAAAAATTGCGGACAAACGGCGTGCTGAATGGGAAAGGGAAAAAACTAGGGCAATCAAAGACAGCTTCCGTGCCGCCCGTCCATCCGGAGCCGTGGAACGGAGGCAAACGGGTCGATCGAGTGCTCGTCTTGCTCATTGAATATCCGGATTTTCCGCACAACAGCATTCAACCAAATGAAACAGACATGTATTACAAAGATTATACACGCGAGCACTATGAAGACATGATTTTTGGCGGCGATGATGGCTATTACGAAGGGCCAAACGGCGAAAAACTCATGTCGGTGAAACAATATTACGAAGAACAATCGGGAGGCAGCTATTCGATCGAAGGAAAGGTGGCTGGTTGGTACAAAGCCAAACATCCTGCCAAATATTACGGCGGCAACGTGCCGGCGCCGGACGGGAACGATGCCAACCCGCGTGAGCTTGTGCGCGAAGCGCTGATGGCGGCAGCCAACGATCCGACCATTGATTTAAGCGAGTTTGACCAAGAGGATCGGTATGATTTGGACGGTGACGGCAATTACCGCGAGCCAGACGGCTTGATCGACCATTTGATGATCATCCACTCGAGCGTCGGTGAAGAGGCGGGCGGCGGTTCGCTCGGCGGTGATGCTATTTGGTCGCACCGTTGGAATTTAGGATCGGTATACCCGATTCCGAACACGACGACTGAGGTGCCGTATTGGAATGGTCAGCTGGCTGCTTATGACTATACGGTCGAGCCGGCCGACGGGGCTGCGGGGGTGTTCGCCCACGAATACGGTCACGATTTAGGGTTGCCGGATGAATATGATACCATTTACTCCGGCTTGGGCGAACCGATTGCGTATTGGTCGATCATGTCGAGCGGCAGCTGGGCGGGGCGCATTCCGGGCACGGAGCCGACCGGTTTCAGCGCCTGGGCAAAACAGTTTTTGCAGTCAACCATGCCGGGAAGCAACTGGCTGCACGGAACGACCGTGGAATGGGATGAAGTGACGAAACAAGGAGTAGAGGTTGTATTGGATGAAGCCAATACGAAAGGAACAAACAACGATGCCGTGCGCATCAACTTGCCGGATAAGAAAACTACCATCGTTTCTCCAGCCAGCGGCGCCTATGCATACTTCTCCGGCAAAGGGAATAATTTGAACAGCTCTATGTCCACCACAGTTGATTTGACAGGCGCATCGCAAGCAGTATTGACGTTTGATGCATGGTATGCGATTGAGAAAGATTGGGATTACGGCGTGGTTGAAGTGAAGGAACAAAGTTCGAATCAATGGGTAACGGTTTCAGGAAATATTACAACGACCGACGACCCAAATGGGCAAAACCCAGGCAACGGCATTACCGGCACATCGGACGGTTGGGTGAAAGCCGAGTTTGACTTGTCGGCGTACGCAGGCCAAACGATTGAGCTGCGTTTCCGTTACGTGACCGATGCGTATGTATCGGAAGCTGGCTGGTATATTGATAATGTTCAAGTGATGGCAGACAAAACAGCCATACTTACGGACGGAGCGGAAAACGAGAGCATTTTCGTGTTGGATGGTTTTGCGAAAAGCGACGGTACGCTGCGTTCGAAGCATTACTATTTGTTGGAATGGCGCAACCACCGTGGCGTTGATAAAGGACTGGCGCATATTTTGCGCGGCGATCAATTGCTGTCGTACGACCCGGGCCTTGTTGTTTGGTATGTGGATGAGTCATATGACAACAACTGGACAGGCGTCCATCCGGGTGAAGGGTTCCTTGGTGTCGTGGATGCTAATCAGCACACGTTGAAATGGTCAGGCAATACGGTGGCTTCCACGCGCTATCAAGTGCATGATGCGGCATTTAGTTTGCAAAAAGGCGTGCCGTTTCGCGTTGAAATTGACGGATCGAAACTGATCGACAACGACACGTCGCCGTTGCCGGTTTTTGATGACAGCCGGTCGTACCGTAACAAAGGAGCGGTTGATGCGGGGCGGAACGTGCCGACGTACGGTTTAAAAATTCGCGTCGTCGGTGAAAGTGCCGACCGCACTGCGGCACGTGTGTTGATTTACCGCTAATCGAGCCAAAAGGGTGTTCCAAAATGGGCACCCTTTTTGTATATACGCACGGAACCATTCAAACAGTTTATCTCTTGTGTCTTTCTTGAAGACAGAAGATTTTTGGGGAGCAGCATCTTTCTTTTTAGCCGATATAGGGAAAACAACTAAAGTGCTTAGTTTATCGAAAGTGGGGAACGCTTGTGTGGCGTTGATGAATGTTTCTCGACACCATTTGTCATTCATTTGCCGAATTTGTTGATTTTTCTTCACTCCTTTTTCCGTTTTTTCCTTTTATAATCATAAGTAGGAATGGATGAGAGGGGAGAGCAATTAGAATGAAAGAATTGTGCCAACAGCTTTCGGTGTGGATTGCCCAGAAGCAGCCAGTGCGCGTGCAAACGGCGCAAGGGGAGGAGACGGTTGTGCTGCCGGTCAAGTTGTATCAGGAAGCACGCAAACTGTTCGTTTATAATCGGCAAATGCGGTTGATGAACATTCCGTTAGATGGGATTATTTCTGTGCAGCCGACGCGCATTACCGGTTCGTTTGACCGCCGGGGAGAGGAAGCCATCGTACATACTCGCTGAGACGGTGACACGCGCCTTTTAGGGTGCGTGTTTTTTCATTGCCTAGGCGGGGGCGATCTTTTAGAATGGAAAGGACGAATGATCGACGACGGGAGGGAAACGAATGCGCGGCAAACGGGTCGCCTTATGCGCTTCGCGCAAGTTAGACGAAATGACAACACTCATTGAAAAGCAAGGAGGAACGGCCGTCATCCGCCCGGCGCAAGGGACGGTTTTTTTAAAAGGAAGTGAACTCAGTGAGGAAATGCGCGCGATCATTATGATGCGGCCGGACTGGATAGTGTTTACAACGGGCATTGGGGTTGAAGCGCTCTGGAAAACGGCTGAAAGGGAAGGGATCGCGGTTGAGTGGAAGCGCGTGATCGAGAATGCTGATATCGCTGCGCGCGGCTATAAAACGGTGGCGGCATTGAAAAACATCGGCGTTATCCCAACAGCGGTGAGCGAAGACGGGACGACGAAGGGATTGATTTCCGCCCTTAACGCGTATGACTTTGCCGGCAAGAGCGTCGTCGCGCAGCTATACGGTGATACGGCGCCAGTCTTGAAGCAATTTTTCCTTACGCGCGGTGCGTCTTACACAGAGCTATTCCCGTATCGGCATGTCGCCCCAGATCACGAGATGCTGGAGACGCTATACAACGAAGTCGTCGGGCGCGAAATTGATGCGGTCTGTTTTACATCGGCGATACAAGTCCGCTTTTTCTTTTCGTTTGCCCGGGAGAAACAAGATATCACTCCGCTGCTTGAGGCGTTCTGCACCGATGTCGTCGCCTGTGCTGTCGGGAAAGTGACGAAAGAAGCGCTGGAAGAGGAAGGAGTCAGCCGCGTCATCGCCCCTGAACATGAGCGGATGGGAGCGATGATCGTGACGCTTGCCCGTTATTTTCAACAATAAGCCCCGTTGGGGCTTTTTGTTTTATATCAATTGTCCCATCTGTTATATAAGAAGTTATCTTGTTATTCACTGTTTTATATTACGTGTTTCACCAAAATCTACAAACTGTTTGATTTTTGTCACAGTTTTTCGAACATTTTCCACTTATAATAAAACTGGGGATGTATTTTTCACATGGGAGGGGATGACGATGCTGCCAAAGACGAATGAGCAAGGTTTTTTTGAGATTCGCCTCGAGTCGATCGGCGGGTTGGGGGCGAACTTGGCGGGGAAAATGTTCGCTGAGGCTGGCGTGTTGTGGTCGGGGCTGAATGGGGCGAACTTTTCTTCGTACGGTTCCGAGAAAAAAGGAACACCGGTCAAAAGCTTTATCCGCTTTTGCGAGCCGCATATTGAAATTCGTGATCATAGTCCGATCGCCACTCCACACGTCATTGGTGTGTTTCATGAGGCACTCGCCAAAATGGTCGATGTGACGAGCGGTCTTGTCGCTGACGGAACGGCCGTCGTGAATTCAACGCGCGAGTTCGATGACATTCGCCGCGATTTACGCCTGCCTTACGGGACGTTGGTGATAGTCGATGCGCTCGGCATCGCTGTCGAGGAGCGAGTGAAAATCAACATGCCGATGGTAGGGGCGCTGTTGCGCGTTTGTTCTTTTATCCAACCGGAAGCGATGGAGACGGTCATTCGCCGGACGTTCGCCACAAAAGCGCCGCATCTCGTCGAAGCAAATATTCGCGCTTTTCGTCGCGGGTATGAGGAAGTGCGGATTCAAGCATCTCCCGCTCCGACGGAGGAAAGAACGTTCGTCCGTCCTAGCCCTCGATTTGGATATGAAACACAGCTGATCGGCGGTGTGATTGTCGCTGGCGGAAATAGTTTGTTGAAAAATGTAAGCGGTTCCCGTCAAGGGTTTTTGCCACGTTGGGAAGCCGACAAATGTATTCATTGTGTCGCCTGTGACAACGTCTGTCCCGATCTTTGCTTCGTTTGGGAGGAACGGGTGGACAAAAAAGGGCGCAAACAGATGTTTTTAGCTGGCATTGACTATCAATATTGCAAAGGTTGTTTAAAATGTGTCGAAGCGTGTCCGACGGCTGCGCTTGTGGCCGAACGGGAAGTGCCGGGATTTGCCGAAGCACATTCCTTGAAACATTCGTTTTCGTTTATGAAAGGGGGAATGGAAGCATGGCAATGATTGAAAAAGATGTTGAGATGGCCAACCAAGCAGTACAAGAGATGACGTTTGCCTCCGGCAATGAAATGGCGGCGTTAGCGGCGAGTCAAATTAACTATCACATTATGGGTTACTTCCCAATCACGCCGTCAACGGAAATCGCCCAGCTGCTTGATCAAATGAAAGGGCGGGGCGAACATGAAACGATGCTCATTCCAGCGGATGGTGAGCACGGTTCAGCCGGGATTTGCTACGGCGCGTCGCTCATGGGGGCGCGCGTGCTGAACGCCACGAGTGCCAACGGGCTGATGTACATGCTTGAACAACTGCCAGTGCAATCAGGCACCCGCTTTCCGATGGTATTGAATCTCGTCACCCGCTCGGTCAGCGGTCCGCTCGATATTCACGGCGACCATTCCGATTTGTATTTTACGCTCAACACCGGCTGGGTTGTGCTGCTAGCCCGCACGCCGCAAGCCGTTTACGATATGAACGTCATGGCGCTCAGAATCGCCGAACATGAGGACGTCCGCCTGCCGGTCATCATCGCGTATGACGGGTTTTTCACCTCACATCAAAAACGGAAAGTGCATTATTTCCGCGATCGTGAAACGGTGCAGGCGTTCATCGGTCCGCGCAAAGAAGGGTTCCCGACAGCAGCCGATCCGAAACGCCCTGTGACGATCGGAGCACATATGGGCGGCGATGATTTGATCAACAACCATTATCAACAGTCTGTCGCCTTGTACCGGGCTGGCGACGTATTCCGGCAAGTGGCCGCGGAATATGAAAAATGGTCGGGGCGTCGCTATGAGCCGCTCGATTTATACCGGATGGAAGATGCCGAAGTGGCGCTGTTTTTGCTCAACTCGGCGGCAGAGACGGCGAAAGACGTAGCCGACCGCCTGCGAAAACAAGGGATAAAAGCGGGCGTCATCAGTCCGAACATTATTCGCCCGTTCCCGGCCGAGGAGATCCGCCAAGCGCTAAAACATGTGAAAGCACTGTTGATCGGTGAGCGGGCCGATTCGTACGGGGCGCACGGGGCGAATATGACGCATGAAGTGAAAGCGGCACTGCAGGAAGACCGCGATAATCAGACGATCGTATTAAGCCGTGTTTACGGCCTTGGCGGCAAAGATTTTTACGCCGAAGACGCTGAAGCATTGTTCCGGATGGCCATTGATGCGATGGAAAAAGGAAAAGCGGAAAAAACGTTTGACTATTTCGGCCACGTGCCTGGACGTCTTGAGCAGCAACCGAAACGGCTGCTTGAACCGATCCATGGCGATGCGTTCCGCAGCGGGCTCATCCACGTGACGGTCGATGACAAAACGAAACGGCTAAACGTCAAAATTCCGCCGCTGCGGGCGCTGACCGCCAAGCCGAAGCGTCTTGCCCCAGGGCATGGGGCATGCCCAGGATGCGGCATTTTCCCGGGGCTCGAGCTGTTTTTCAAAGGAATTGAAGGCGATATCGTCGTCTTGTTCCAAACCGGATGCGCGTACGTCGTTTCAGCCGCGTATCCGTACAGCTCGCATAAACAAACGATGGTGCACAATTTGTTCCAAAACGGGGCGGCAACGCTCTCGGGCATGGTTGAAGCGTTCTTCGAACTGAAGCGGCGCGGCGAGCTTAATGTCTCGGATGATGTCACGTTTGTCATGGTCACCGGTGACGGCGGGATGGACATCGGCATGGGGTCCGCCATCGGGACGGCGCTACGCAACCATAAGCTGATCATCATTGAATATGATAACGAAGGTTATATGAACACCGGGGCACAAATGTCGTACTCGACCCCGATGGGCCATATGACCACAACAACCGGGGTTGGAAAAGGACAACGTGGAAAATCGTTCCATCATAAAGATACGCCGCAAATTATGGCAGCAACGAACATCCCGTACGTTTTCACCGGGACAGAAGCGTTTCCGCAAGACTTGGTGAAAAAAGCGGCGAAAGCGCAATGGTACGCGCAGCATGAAGGAACGGTGTATGGTAAGCTGCTCATTACTTGTCCGCTCAACTGGAAATCGGAGGAGCGGTACGGGGAAACCATTTTGCAGGCAGCGGTGAATTCATGCTTTTTCCCGCTGTATGAAGTGGAGCGGGGGAAAACGACGATTACGTACAATCCAGAAGCAAAAGGACGCCGCATCCCGTTAAGTGAATGGCTAAAATATATGGGAAAAACGAAGCATTTGCTTCGGGAAGAAAACAAAGATTTGCTGCGCGAGTTGGAGGAGGAAGTGGAACGGAGATGGACGATCTTAAAAGCGAAGCATGAACATCCGTATCTATAAAAGGGTGTCGCAGCACGCTGTGCGCGTGCTGTTTTTTTATGCTTGCCCTTTGGTTGGTGTGATATGGCTCACAACGGGGAAGAGGATGCGCACGGTATAATGGAGACAACGAACAGATCATCAAAAGGGGGAAACGTTGATGCATTCATTTTGTCATATGGGCGGCCCTGAAGGGGTAAAGCTATGCGCTGGCTTGGCGCAATTAAAACAGGAACACGGCCCGCTGCGCGTCCAAATGGAGCAGCTACTCGCTACAGCGGAAGCGATCGGACAAGGGGCAGATGACCGCAACTGGCGCGAGCCGCTCGCCGAATTGAGAGAAAAAGTCGAATCGTTCGTCTCGGTTTTAGATCCGCATTCAGAGCGGGAAGAGGGAGTGTTGTTCCCGATGATGGCCGAGTACATCGGGCGGACGACCGGACCAATCGCCGTCATGGAATACGAACACGAACAGGCAAAAGCACGTCTTTCCATGTTTTTAGAAAAAGCTGCCCAACTGCCAGAGAAAGTTGACACCGATCAGGCGTTGACGCTCGCTGGCGCGGTCATTGAGGCGCATCATATTTTGGATGAGCATTTCATGAAAGAAGAAAATGTGCTCTTCCCGATGGCCGAGCGGCTGTTGTCGGACGAGGAGAAAGAGGAACTGTTTGTGCGCATTAATGAGTAACGAATGGAAAACGGGATGCCTCCTGATTGAGAGCATCCCGTTTTTTGTTTGTATTTCATTCATGGTGTGATCTTGTTGGCGGATGGTGATGGATGATTGTTGGGATATGAACGCGTATGTTTCTTTATTTCAGCTGCTATCAAGGTTGAAGAGCCGCAGTCGTATAAGAAGGCGAGGGCAACTTGTCCTCGCCTGCTCCATGATCGCCGTGTTTGGCGTTCCTGGTGTAGCTCGCCGCTCGCTCATTGAGCGCGTTTGAACGGTTCTGCTTGTTTTGGCATTCGCTTGCGATAAACGACATAGCTGCGCTGCAAGTAGCGGATCGGAAAGCTGAACACGTGAACGAGACGGGTGAATGGCCACGAAGCGAACAAGCCGAACGCGGCGAGAATATGGATTTGAAACCAAAGCGGCACCGTTTCCATATAGGCTGGGTTCGGACGGAACGTAAGAAGGCCACGGAACCACGGGCCGATCGTCGTCCGGTAGTCAAACCCGTGCGAATCGACGTTCAGAAATGTCGATGATAGTCCGCTGGCGATGACGATGGCTAAAAATCCGAGCGCCACCCAGTCACCAGTGCTGCTTGTCGCCCGCACACGTTTCACCGTGAGGCGGCGACGGAAAAGGATCACTAAACCGACGAGCGCGGCCAAGCCGGCTGGGATGCCGCCCGCCAAGGCGATGACGTGGTACATCTCTTCGGTGATGCCTAACGCTGTATAAAATGATTCAGGAATGAGAATTCCCATCACGTGACCGACGAAAACGAACAAGATACCCCAGTGAAAGAGAAGGCTTCCAAGGCGCAACTGCCGTTTTTCGAGCAGTTCGCTTGATTTTGATGTCCAGCCGAACTGGTCGCGTTGGTAGCGCCAAATATGGCCAGCAATAAAGAGCACAAGCGACAAATAAGGAACAATTACCCAGAGAAATTGACGAGCCATGCCGTTGCACTTCCTTTCGGTATCGGCGTGACGCCGAGTTGAGTAAAGGTAAGGTTGAGCGTTTCAAATAGCTGTACGTACGGGCTGCCCGCGGCTGCCAACCGCTCGCCGATTTCGCGGATATGGTCGGCATAATCGGCGAGCAAGGAGATGGCATGAGGTTCCTCCGCATAGGCGAGAAATTCAAGCATAAGCGGCAAGTAGTCGGGCAGTTCGTGCTCGGAGACGGTGAATCCGGCCGCCTCGTAACGTGCTTTTAAGGCGACGAGTTCGATTCCGCGCTCCCGTTGTTCACCATTTGTCATATACGTAAGATACAAATTCGTTTTTTTGCCGAAGTCAAATGTTTCGACATATTGCTCCATCCGATCTCGAGCCGGAGTGGCTGCAAGCTGCTCGGCAACCGCCAAAAGCGGCGTGCGGACGGTTTCATCTTCGAGCGAACGGATGGCTTCCAAGTAGTCAGGAAGCGATTCAGCCCACTGTTCGTCCGGATAGGACAACAAATAGGACACACATAAAAAGATGGTTTGCCGTTGTTCGCTGTTCATCATGCATCCTCCATTTTCGTTGTTTGAGGGGAAGGGGGCGAAGCCCGCCCTCATCAAAGCGTGCCGCAAGCGCCCGGACCGCCGGCAAATGCGAGCCCACAGCTGCCTTGTTCGGTGTAGAGATCCGCTACTTCCTCGCGGTGTGACGCCGGGATGACAAAGCGATCTTCGTATTTGGCGATCGCGAGCAAGCGGTACATCTCTTCGATGTCCTCATGGCTTAAGCCGAGTGACTCGATGAGACGAATGTCCGGCTGTTTGTTCGTCTGTTTCGCCCTCATGTACGAACGCATCGCCGCCATTTTTTTCAATGTCGTGCGGATGTGCGCTGTATCGCCGGCCGTCAGCAAATTCGCCAAATATTCGATCGGAATGCGCATTTCATCAATGGCTGGGAAGATGTCATCGGCGTTCGCGCCGCTTCCTTTTCCTTCGATCGTATTCATGATCGGGCTTAACGGTGGAATGTACCATACCATTGGCAGTGTCCGATATTCCGGGTGCAGCGGCAAAGCGATTTTCCAGTCAACGATCATTTTGTAAATCGGCGAGCGCTGCGCCGCTGCAATCCATTCGTCCGGAATGCCGGCTTTTTTCGCTTCTGCGATGACAGTCGGATCGTTTGGGTCAAGGAAAATATCAAGTTGGGCGTGATACAGCTGTTTCTCATCTGTGACGCTCGCCGCTTCCTTCACTTTATCCGCGTCATACAGCATGACGCCGATGTAACGGATGCGGCCGACACATGTTTCCGAGCAAATTGTCGGCAAGCCGGCTTCGATGCGCGGGAAACAGAGCGTGCATTTTTCCGCTTTGTTCGTTTGCCAGTTGAAATATACTTTTTTGTACGGGCAGCTGGTGACGCAATATCGCCAAGCGCGGCAGGCGTTTTGGTCGACGAGGACGATGCCGTCCTCGTCGCGTTTGTACATAGCGCCCGATGGGCAGCTCGATACGCATGACGGATTGAGACAATGTTCACAAATGCGCGGCAAATACATCATAAAGACATCTTCGAATTCTGCTTGGATCGCCTGCTCCATTTTGACAACGTTCGGGTCGCGCAAGCCGGTGACATGGGCCCCGGCCAAGTCGTCTTCCCAGTTCGGTCCCCACGATACTTCCATCCATTCACCGGTGATGGCCGATTTCGGCCGGGCAACCGGCTGATACCGCTTTTGCGGGCTGTTCGTCAACGTTTCGTAGTCGTAGTTCCATGGTTCGTAGTAATCGTCGATCGTCGGCTGGTACGGGTTGTAGAACAAATTGACGAGCCGCATGGCTTTCGGGCCGGATTTAAGCCGCAATTCGCCGTCTTTTAATTCCCAGCCGCCTTTATATTTATCTTGATCTTCCCACTGTTTCGGATAGCCGATCCCCGGCTTTGTTTCCACGTTGTTAAAGTACATATATTCGGCGCCGGGCCGGTTTGTCCATGTGTTTTTGCATGTGACGCTGCACGTATGGCAGCCGATACATTTATCCAAATTCATGACCATGCCGACTTGCGCTTTAATCTTCAAGCCAATCAACCTCCTCTAATTTGCGGATGACAACGAACAAGTCGCGTTGGTTGCCCGTCGGTCCGTAATAGTTGAATCCGTAGCTTAACTGCGCGTATCCGCCGATCATATGCGTCGGTTTCACATGGATGCGTGTCGGGCTGTTGTGCGTGCCGCCGCGGTTGTTCGTCAGCTTCGTGCCCGGCACGTTAATATGGCGGTCTTGCGCGTGGTGCATAAACGCCATGCCGCGCGGGAGACGGTGCGAGACGACGGCGCGGGCGACGACAACGCCGTTTTCGTTGAAACATTCGATCCAGTCGTTGTCTGTAATGCCGGCTTCGGCTGCGTCGTCTTTGTTCATCCAGACGGTCGGTCCGCCGCGGAACAATGTCAACATTGGCAGCGAATCGAAATACATGCTGTGAATCGACCATTTGTTATGCGGTGTCAAATAGTTTAAGACGACCTCTTTTCCGTTTTCCGTCGGCCGTTTGTTCGAGAATGGGCGGTGCGGCAAGACTGGCTTGAACGTTGCCATCGTTTCACCGAACTCGTGCATCAGTTCATGGTCGATGTAAAACGACTGTCTGCCGGTCAGTGTCCGCCACGGAATGAGCCGTTCGACGTTCGTCGTAAACGGCGAGTAACGCCGTCCGCCTTTTTCCGAACCGCTAAAGGCCGGTGAAGTGATGACCGTTTTCGGCTGAGCGGTGATTTGTTCAAACGTGAAGCACTCTTCTTCGCGTTCTTTCGCCAAGTCAGCAAGCTCCAAATTCGTCTTTTTCTCGAGCGCTTCCCATGCTTTGACGGCCATTTTTCCGTTTGTGGTCGACGACAGCGTCAAAATCGCTTCAGCTGCTTTTTTCGCTTCGCTAATGTCCGGGCAACCATCGGCGATGGAAGCGCGTCGGACAGTGCCAAGCCGGCGTTTCAGCTGTTCGTATTCGTCTTTCGCCGTCCAGGCGATCCCTTTTGTACCGATCGGCTGGCGGGCGACATTCGGACCTAAAGCGGTCATTTGGTCGTAAAGAAGGGTATAGTCGCGTTCAATGACGTGAATGTTCGGCATTGTTTTGCCCGGAATCGGTTCGATCTCGCCTTTGCTCCAGTCTTTCACTTCACCAAACGGCTGCGCCAGTTCTTGCGCCGTATCGTGCAAAAGCGGGGTGGCGACGACTTCTTTCATCGGCTTCAAGCCGGCTTGTTTGGCGACATCAGATACGGCTTTAGCGAGTGATTTGAAAATATCCCAGTCCGAGCGTGCTTCCCAGAGCGGAGGCACGGCTGGATTGAACGGATGGACGAACGGATGCATATCCGTGCTGCTTAAGTCATGTTTTTCATACCATGTCGCTGCCGGCAGGACGACATCGGAGTAGAGCGCTGTGCCGGCCATGCGGAAGTCCAAGTTGACAAGCAGATCGAGCTTGCCTTCCGGCGCTTCATCGCGCCAGCGGATTTCTTCCGGGCGCAGGCTGTCGCGGTCATCGTTTAACAAGCCGTTCGTCGTGCCAAGCAAATGTTTTAAGAAATATTCATGCCCTTTGCCGGAGCTTGAGATTAAGTTAGCGCGCCAAACGATCAAGTTGCGCGGGAAGTTCGCTTCATGATCCGGATCTTCGATAGCAAACTGCAATTCTTTATTTTTCAGCTGTTTCGCGACATAGGCGCCGATCTCTTCCGGCGTGCGAGCTCCATGGCTTACTGCTTCGTTATACAGCTCGATGCCATTTTTGTTAAACGTCGGGTACGACGGCAGCCAGCCGAGCCGGGCGGCCAAAACATTGTAATCGCCAGGGTGCGAATAGCGCGCTTTTTTAGCCAACGGCGAGATGAGTTCATCGATTGGCCGCTCTTCATAGCGCCATTGGTCAGTCGCAAAGTAGAAGAACGACGTGCCGTTTTGCAATTTTGCCGGTCCAACCCAGTCGCGAGCGGTGGCGATCGTCTGCCATCCTTCCGCTGGGCGCAGTTTCTCTTGCCCGACGTAATGGGCCCAACCGCCGCCGTTGACCCCTTGGGCGCCGACGAACAAGACAAGGTTCAGCACAGCGCGATAAATCGTATCCGAGTTAAACCAATGGTTAATGCCAGCACCGACGATGATCATCGACCGGCCGTTCGTGTCGATCGCATTGTCAGCAAACTCGCGGGCGATTTTCACGACAAGTTCGCGCTTGACGCCGGTGATGGCTTCTTGCCATGCCGGGGTGAACGGCACATCGTCATCGTACGAACGGGCGACTGTGCCGCCGATGCCGCGGTCGATGCCATAGTTGGCCAAAATCAAGTCATAGACGGTCGTGACGTAAACGTCTCCCGTTACGGTTTGCACTTTTTTCACTGGAACCGCGCGTTCGATCGTTTTTCCGCCGTCAGCGGTGAAATATGGAAGCTGAATCGAGATGACTTCATCTTCGCTCCCTAAAAACGACAGGCGTGGCTCAAGCGGCTGTTCTGTTTCCTCATCAACAAGACGCAAGTTCCATTTTCCTTTGTCTTCCCAGCGCGTGCCGATCGTTCCGTTCGGCACGGCAAACGAGTCGGTGTTCTCGTCGTAGATAACCGGCTTCCATTCAGCATTTTCGGTATGTTTGCCAAGATCTTTGGCCAACAAGAAGCGGCCGGCCGTCCATGCACCGCCGTCTTGTTTTAAAGTGACGATAAACGGAAAATCGGTGTACGTTTTTGCATATTGTTCAAAGTACGGGATAGTCCGTTTGACATAATATTCGTTTAAAATGACGTGCCCCATTGCCATAGCCAAAGCGCCGTCCGTTCCTTGTTTCACCGACAGCCAATCATCGGCAAATTTCGTCGACTCGGCGTAATCAGGGCTGACGGACACAACTTTCGTGCCGCGGTAGCGCACTTCAGCTAAAAAGTGAGCGTCCGGCGTCCGGGTGAGCGGGACATTTGAGCCCCACGTGATGATGTAACCGGCATTGTACCAGTCGCTTGATTCCGGCACGTCCGTTTGATCGCCCCAAATTTGCGGCGATGCCGGCGGCAAATCGGCGTACCAATCATAGAAGCTTAACATCGGTCCGCCCATCAGTTGCATAAACCGTGACCCAGCGGCATGACTGACCATCGACATCGCTGGGATCGGAGAGAAGCCGACATTGCGATCTGGGCCGTATTTTACGACCGTATATAATAAGGAAGCAGCGACAAGCGTCAATGCTTCGTCCCAGCTGACGCGCACGAATCCACCTTTCCCGCGCGCCTGTTTGTAGCGCTTTGCTTTTTCCCGGTCTTCGACGATGCTTTTCCACGCTTTTAGCGGATTGTTTGGGTAATAGGTAAGCGCCTCACGCCACATGTCAAGCAAGATGCCGCGAACATACGGGTATTTGACGCGCAGCGGGCTGTACATATACCATGAGAAGCTCGCGCCGCGCGGGCAGCCGCGTGGTTCAAAGTCTGGCATATCCGGTCCGGTCGACGGATAGTCGAGCTGCTGTCCTTCCCACGTGACAATGCCGTTTTTGACGTAAATGTTCCAACTGCATGACCCAGTACAGTTGACGCCATGAGTTGAACGGACGACTTTGTCGTGCTGCCAGCGTCGGCGGTATGCATCTTCCCAGGCGCGGTCGCCGTAGGTTACTTCGCTATGTCCATCGGCTTGACGCTCGATCGGACGAATATATTTGAAACGGTTAGCGAGTGGAGATCGTCTTCGCTTCATTTTGTTCACTCCTTAATTAGCGTTTTGTACTTTTAACTATAGCCATGATGTCAATAACGCGATGTTAATTTTGTCACATTTGGTCGCATTGTCACAAATTCGTCAAAGAAGCGAACAAATATTCTTTGTTATGGTATAATGGGAAAAACAAGGAAGTTTGAGGGGATGTTCGTTGCGGTATTCGAGTCATGTGATCGTTTCATTATGCCTCGGGGCGTCGGTATCCACGTATACGGCGCTTCCGTTTACTGCTGCCTATACGGCTGGTCTTGTCATCGGCAGCCTTCTTCCTGATATTGACGAGCCGTCGTCGTATGTCGGACGCCGTTCGTTTGGCGTCGCAAGTAAAGTCAAAGAAGCATTTGGCCATCGTGGCATGACGCATTCGTTCATCGTCTGGGGCGTGCTTGCTGCCCTCGTGTGGCGCGACTCATCGTCGCCGTTCGCCGCCGGGATCGTGCTTGGCTATTTGTTTCATATTATTGAAGACTTTTTTTCTGTCCAAGGGGTGCCTTTGTTTTGGCCGTTTTCTTCGAAGCGGTGGAAAGTGCCGCTTTATCGGACGGGAAAAGGGATGGAAAAAGTGTTGGTTTACGCTGCCTTAACCGGCTTCGTTTATTTCGTGGCCAACGGATTGTTCCGCGAGTGGTGGCAATCGATTTTATTCATTTGGTGAGAGGTTGAAAAAGGAAATGGAGATGGGGGCGGCGAATGTATATGGATGAAAAAGACAGATAAGGGAGAGGACACGATGAAAGAACGATATCCTGTACTTCCCGGCGCAGAGCCGTTTTACGCTGAAAACGGGCCGGTCGGGGTGCTGTTGTCGCACGGGTTCACGGGCACGCCACACAGCATGCGTCCGCTTGCTGAAGCGTATGCCCAAGCCGGTTATACCGTTTGCTTGCCGCGCTTAAAGGGGCATGGGACGCACTACGAAGACATGGAACGAACGACGTTCCACGATTGGATTGCCTCGGTCGAGGAAGGATATGAATGGCTGAAACAACGATGCCAAACCATTTTTGTCACCGGGCTGTCGATGGGTGGGACGCTCACGCTTTATTTGGCGGAACAGCACCCGGAGATTTGCGGCATCGTACCGATTAACGCCGCTGTCGATATTCCGGCCATCGCCGCTGGGATGACGGGTGGGGGCGAGGTGCCGAGGTATCTTGACTCGATCGGTTCAGATTTGAAAAATCCAGATGTGAAAGAATTATCATACGAGAAAACGCCAACTGCATCGCTCCTTCAGCTGGCTCAATTGATGGAGCATGTGAAAGAAGAGCTTGGACGCATTACGTGCCCGGCGTTGATTTTCGTTTCCGATGAAGACCATGTTGTGCCGCCTGGGAATGCCGATATCATTTTTCAAGGCGTTCAATCGTCAGAGAAAGAGATCGTCCGTCTTCACAACAGCTACCATGTAGCAACATTAGATTATGATCAGCAAACGATTATCGAACGGTCACTTCAGTTTTTCGCCAAACATGCTTGAACGCTCTCCCGTCTACGCTCACGCTGAGAAGGGGAGATCTTTTCCGTTCGCGATGATGCATGTGTCTGCTTGCGACCCATTCTGTCGAAAACAGGGTGGGTCATTTCTTGTTTCTTTGTCGTTATTTTTCTAAAAAAATATATGGTTGTTTTAGGTGGCTTGTTCTAAACTTATTACTAAAGTAGAAGGGGAAGAGAGAAGAACAAGATGGCTTCTTATCCTCTATTTTCTCTTATTTCGAAGAACAATGTGCGCAGGTAGGATCATGTATTTGTTCGAAACATCAGCGGTTTCAATGATATCGATTGACATTCATCTCCTACCGCCCGCAACCTACATATTCCTTAAGGAGGCAGCTTTTTGCCGGAACATGATAAAGGAGTTTTTGTTGCATGAACCATATTGAACATATCGCATCGCTCGTTGAAGAAAAACGAATTGTAGACGCCCTCGCTGAAGTGCGGCCACAGTTAGAAAAGGTCGGATTGTTTGGATGGCGGTCACTGTTGGCGTCATGGGACAGCATCGAACCGTTCCGGGTGCTCATCCGGCTGTTTGATTATGCGCTTATGTACCGCCATAGCGGGCTTATCGCCCGCTACGTCCACCGCAAGTTGAACACATTGCAGACGTTGGCTTGGGTGTGTGATGAATGGCTTGAGAACCGCCGGCCACTTGATGTTGAAGAGGCGCTCCTACCGCGCCTTGCCAAAGCGCTTCAAGGCAAGACCGACGAGCCCGACGAAGCAATCGCCCGGGCGGCGTTTACGTTAGTGCGCGCCTTGTTGGATATGCGGCGAGTCGATGAGGCACGTGAATGGATGAATGTGGTCTCCCGTTATGAGACGGTGTCGATCCATGACAAATGGGGCTATTTTTATATCGAAACCGGCGACCGGAAGCGAGCGGAACAAGTGATCCGCTCCGGGCTGGACGACTCGGAGCGCGGCGATATGTGCTATTTGCTTCTGGCTGACCTGTATGCGCTTGATGGCTGTCATCACGAGGCGTTGGCCGTTCTTGAGGAAGGAAGACGGCGTTTCCCGCAAGTGTTGTCGTTTTACGCGGAACGCGTGCGCCGCTTGCGTGATGTGCGCGCCTACCGTGAGGCGCTCACGGCGATGGAAGAGCTTGACCGCTTGAATCCACTTCATATGCATCGCCGTTATTTCGCCCATGTGCGCGCAGAACTGTATTATCAGCTAGAGGAATGGGAGAAGCTTGAGTCGTTGGTGAGAGCCGAGCCGAGGCTTGAGAAAACGCCGTACGCCCGCGCGCTTGGGCGGCAAAGGGAGCGGGCGGTCGTGCTGCCGCTTGTTTCAGTTGTTCAAAAGCATAACTATTGTGTGCCGGCGAGTTTAGAAATGATGCTTCGCTTGCTCGGTTCTCCCCGGACGCAAGATGAAGTGGCGGAGCATATTTTTGATGTGCGTGGTTCTAAATTATCAACGACGGTTCATTATTTGGAGAAGCTCGGGTTTGTTTGCCGCTTTTTCATCGGTTCACCACCGCACTGGAAGCGGCTCATTGATGAAGGGATTCCAGTGCTCTTGAGCGTTGATTACGAGCAGTCGTCGCACGTACAAGTGTTGTTTGGCTATGATGAGCGGCTCGGGGCGTTTTACGTGCAAGATCCAAACGTATTCGAACCCTTTGTCGTTCCAGAAGAAGAGCTCGAAAAATGGTACGCCGGGACGCATTATTTGTCGATTGTTGCGCTTCCCCGGGAAAAAGTTGCCCTTGCTGCGGAGCTTCCTATTGAGGAAGACCGTTATTTCCGGGAACTGCATGCCTTTGCGGAAAAGATGGATGAAGATGAACAGGCGTATTTCGATGCGTTTGTTGCTTTTTTGCGCCAGCATGAGCATATTCCGTACACATGGCTATATACGGTCAAACATTTTGGCAGTGATGAGGCGAAGACGCTTGTGCTTGACTATGCTGAGCGGGTTTTGGAACGATATCCCGAGCATAACGATTTATTGCTAGTAACAGCGAAAGCTTATGTTTATATACAAGAAATGGAGCGGGCGGAACAGGCGCTGAAACAGGCAAAAGGAAAAAGGCAAAGCCCACTGTACCATTACTTGCGCGGACGCATTGCCTTTTTTATGAGCCGCTATGAAGAAGCGGTCCGCCATTTTCGCGCTTCGCTTCAGCTTGATCCGGATCAGCCGGAAGTGTGGAGCTACACGGCGCTCGCTTCGGCATATGCTGGCTATACTGAAAGGGGGCTGGTTTGTTCACGCATCGCTGTCCATTTGCACCCGGGCGATCTGTTTATCGAAACGAACCATGGCTTGTTGTTGTTCCACGCGAAGCGTTTGGCTGAAGCGCGCAAATGGTTTGATCACCTCGTGCGCCGCGAGCGGCGCGACGCTCATCTTTGGTATGAGCGCGCCCGCTGTGATCTGGAGCTTGGCCACCGGCGTAAGGCCGAGCGCGGCTTTCGTGTTGCCAAGGCGCTCGATCCGCGGGAGCCGTACCCGTATGTCATGCTTGCTGACTTGTATGATGACGATGGTAAACGGGAACAGGCGAAAGCAGTGCTCAAAGAAGGGCTCGCGGCCGCGGAACGGTTGGCGCCGCTTTACGTTCGACTCGGCGACGCTTATATGGACGAAGGGGAGGTGGAACAGGCCGCCTCATGCTACGAAAAAGCCATTCGTCACGATGACAACGACGTGTTTGCCCATCTTGGGCTGGCATCTGCCCTGATGGAGCGCGGAAACGTTGAAGCGGCGAAACGGCACGTGATGGAACAGCGCACTCGTTTTGCCGATGATAGCGAATATTGGCTAAACGCCGGCAAGTGGCTATTGGTCCATGGGGTTGCCAATGAGGCGGAGGGAAAACAACTGGCGCTCTCATGGCTTGAGAACGGGCTTCGCCTCGCCGAATTTGATATCGAAGAAGTGTACGAGTTTTACATTGACCAGCTGACAACGCCAGCTCTTCGAGAGCGCGGCCGGACGTTTTTGGAACAGCTCATTGCCGCTCGTCCCGGCCTAGCTCCGGCTCATTCGGCCCTCGGTGTCCTTTACGAGCGGCAAAGCCGGCCGTCCAAGGCGATGGCAGTTTATCGAAAAGCCGCTGCCATGGGCCATCCGCTTTCATTATACCGGTTGGCGGAGCTGTGCAGCGCCCTCGGCCGCTACGAAGAGGCAAAACAGCATTATGAATCGTGTTTGGATGCCGATCCGTCGTTTGCCTTTTGCCATTTTCGTCTGGCCGCGCTATACGAGATGGAAGGAAATGAAGAGCAGCAGCACGCGCATTTGCTTGAGGCGGTCCGGCTTGCCCCGCTGCGTGCAGATATCGAATCGTTAGCGGCGCTCCTCGAGCCATCTGTGTTGCTTCAAGCGTTAGCCGATGCCCGCCGTCTGGCCGGGGATGTATGGTATTATGACAGCCTCGGGTATGTATACGGGGCGCTTGGGCGCGAAGATCAAGAAAAGATGGCCGTCGAGAAAGCACTTGCTCTTGAGCCGGATCACCGTGAAGCGCTTCGCCATTACGCGAATGTGCTTCACCAAGAAGGCCGTACGAAAGAGGCGATCGAGTTATTCGAACGATTGATGATGCATCATCCTGACGATGAATCGTTGTATTCGGCATATGTCGCTCTTTTTCCGAAAACCATGCGCGGTTTAGGAAAGCTTCGCCATCGGTTGGAGCGGCTAACCATCGATCGTCAAGAAAAAAGTGTTGTTTATCGAAATGCGGCCGCCGCTCTCCTTCCGTATTTGGAAGGAGAGCGGAACGAAAACGAGGCGGGGGCGCGCTGGTGGACAAAAGCGAAACAATGGGTTGGAAGAGTTTCTGTGCTTTCGATCGCCATGGATTTGTATGAGGAAGCGATCCGTCTCGACCGCGGCCATCACGAAGCCTATGGGCAGCTCGCCCGCCTTTATGCGGCTGCCGAGCTGGAGGGCGATGCTGTCAAAATGTGGCGCAAAGCGCTTGCTAACGTTTGGGATCCTTCGTTGGCGCGTGAATTTGTAGAATACTTATTGGCGGCTGATGATGTTCGAAAACGGCAAGAAGCACAGTCATGGCTTGATCGATTGCTCACGGACGAACCGGATGATTTGGAATTGCTCACATGGCAGGCGGTCATTTGGCTCAAGAGCGGACAACAGGAGAAAGCCGAGCGGCAATTGCAGGTGATCGTTGCTGAGGAGCCGCTTGCTCGCGAAGCATTTATGTTGCTTAGCGAACAATATATGGAGACCGGCCGCTACGCTGAAGCGGCAGCGCTTTGGGAGCATTGCGCCCATTGGTATGTTGAAGATACAGAATGGCACCTGCAGTTGGCCGCTATTTACGAGGAAATGGGGCATCTCAATCAGGCGCTTGCGACCATTGAACGGCATGCTCATGTGTCGGAAGATATCCACCTTCGTTACGAGCGCGCTCGCTATCTTTCACTTCTTGGGCGTTTCGATGAGGCGAAGCAAGAGCTCGATGCCGTGTGGGCGGCCGATGAGAGTGGAGAGTTTGCTGCGTTAGCGGCTGAGGAGCCGGCGTTTCATCGAATGAAACAAATGTGATGGATCATTGCTTTTCTTTTAAAAGAAAGTTTGGTATTGTTATGAGAAGAAGAGAATCGTCAGGCGGAAAGGAGGGGAATGCATGGAAGCGCCGATCGAGCTGCTTTGGTACATGTCACTTGTTGGTGTGCTGTTTGTCATCGTTAAAGGCTATATGGGCATACACCGGGTGACGAAATCGTTATCTTACGAATCGGCATGGACTACGGTTCGCGAGTATCGGGCAGGAGCAGCTACGGGTTTCGTTGCGCTTCCATCACGTCCGCTGTTTTTGCCGCAGCGACGGAAAATCCCCATTCGCGAACGGACGAACCGGACCGATGAGGATGGAAGGCCCTTTTCTTGATGAAACGACATGATTTTTTGACATGATCAAGGAGGGCTTTTCATGAAAAAATGGTTAGTAGTGTTGCTTAGTGTTGCCTTGCTTCTTTCTGGCTGCAGCTCGAATGAACCGATCGACGAACATAGCCAAGGGATTTGGAATCATTACTTTGTCTATCCGATGTCCAAGCTGTTGTTGACGTTTGGCCATTGGTTTGGCGACAACTACGGCATTGCCATTATCGTGTTGACGCTCATTGTCCGTTTTTGTTTGCTGCCGCTTATTTTGAAGCAGTTCCGCACCTCGATTGCTATGCAAAAGCTGCGCCCGGAGCTGTTGAAACTGCAAGAAAAATATAAAAGCAAAGACCCAGAAACACAACGCAAGCTCCAGCAAGAGATGGTTCAACTGTACCAAAAGCATGGGATCAATCCGGCGAGCGGTTGCCTGCCGGTACTTATCCAAATGCCGATTTTTATGGCGCTTTATTATGCGATTTCGCGGACGCAGGAAATCAAAACCCATTCGTTCTTATGGGTCGAACTCGGCCATCGCGATCCGTATTTCATTTTGCCGATTTTGGCGGCATTGACGACATTTCTCTCGCTTCGCCTGTCGCCATCCATGACTGAAGAACAAATGCCGCAAATGGCAATGATGTCCTACATCATGCCAGTGATGATTTTTATCGGTGCTAGCTCCGTTCCGTCGGCGCTGTCACTCTATTGGGTTGTCGGCGGTTGCTTCTCGATCATCCAATCGCTTATGTTGCGCAGCCAGCTGAAAGCAGCCAAAACGGCAGAAAACAGCTAACGACAATGAAATGAAACGATCCTCCGCTTCGCTTTTCGGATGAAAAGGGAAAGGAGGATCGTTTTTTATTTTTCTAGTTGCAGGCCCATCATACGCGCAGTTGGGCTCTCAGGCAAGAAAACGCTTTTACTGTTGTGATATAATATAGAAAACGCTAAAAAGGACGCGGCCGAGATGGAAACATCGCAACGAAGCCGTATCTCTTCCTGTCCAAAATATTCACATTTGGAAAGGAAAAGAGAATAGAATTTTTCAAAAACTAGACATGTTCAACTCAGAGCAAGAGGTGCTCTGTTCGGGAGATTCCGTTTGCTCGGATGTTGACTGCTTGGATACAGGAGAAGAAAAAAAGGGGGAGTGATGCAAAATGGGGAAAGCACTGATTAACATCGACTACACCGTTGATTTCATTGCCGATGACGGTGCGCTCACATGCGGGAAGCCGGGACAAGTGATTGAGGACGAGCTTGTGCGGGTAACGAAACAGTTTATTGACCATGGCGACTTTGTCGTTTTTGCCATTGACAAGCATACGGAAGAAGACCATTATCATCCGGAGACAAAGCTGTTTCCGCCGCATAATATCGAGGGGACGAAAGGACGGAAGCTGTATGGGGAGCTAGAGACGTTGTACCAAGCGAATAAGCATAAGAAGAATGTGTATTGGATGGATAAAACGCGCTACAGCGCGTTCGCCGGAACCGACTTAGAGCTGAAGTTGCGCGAGAGAGGCATCACGGAAGTGCATTTGGTCGGGTGCTGCACCGATATTTGCGTCCTTCATACGGCGGTTGATGCATACAACAAAGGATTTCGCATCGTCGTTTATCGGCGGGCGGTCGCGAGCTTTGATGCGGCCGGGCACGAGTGGGCGCTTCGGCATTTTCGCCATGCGCTAGGCGCAGAAATAGTGGAATAATGGTCGAAACATGGTAGAATAGACCGTGGACATTCTTTTTCATCCGGTGGCGTGTTCATTTGGTTGTTGGAGGTTGCAAAAATGGGTGGAACATATGCAGACGACAGTTTGATGCTCCATACGGACTTATATCAAATTAATATGGTTGAAACATATTGGGAAGACGGGATACACGAGCGCCGGGCCGTGTTTGAGGTGTTTTTTCGCAAGTTGCCGTTTGGCAACGGCTATGCCGTCTTTGCCGGGCTTGAGCGCGTGATACAGTTTTTGCAAGGATTCCGTTTTTCCGACAGCGATATCAATTATTTGCGCAATGAGCTTGGTTACCGCGACGATTTTTTGGACTATTTGCGGACGCTTCGCTTTACTGGTACGGTTCGTTCGATGAAGGAAGGAGAAATCGTCTTTGCCAACGAGCCAATTATGCGCATTGAAGCACCGCTTGCGGAGGCGCAGCTCATTGAAACAGCCATTTTAAACATCATCAATTTCCAGACGCTCATCGCTACGAAAGCGTCGCGCATTAAGCATATTCTCGGGGACGAACCAGCATTGGAGTTTGGCAGCCGCCGGGCGCAGGAGATGGACGCTGCTCTTTGGGGTGCGCGCGCGGCGTATATCGGCGGGATTGAAGCGACATCGAACGTGCGGGCCGGGAAGCTGTTTGGCATTCCAGTCGCCGGGACGCACGCTCATTCCATGATTCAAGCGTATCAAGACGAATACGTAGCATTTTACAAATATGCACGCCGCCATAAAGACTGCGTATTTCTTGTTGATACGTACGATACGTTAAAATCCGGGGTGCCGAACGCCATTCGCGTCGCTAAAGAGCTTGGTGATAAGATCAATTTCATCGGCATTCGCATTGACAGCGGCGATTTGGCTTATTTATCAAAAGAAGCGCGGAAAATGCTTGATGAGGCTGGGTTCCCGAACGCGAAAATTTTTGCTTCGAACGATTTGGATGAAGATACGATTTTAAACTTGAAATCGCAAGGGGCGAAAATCGACGTGTGGGGGATCGGCACGAAGCTGATCACGGCATACGACCAGCCGGCGTTAGGTGCGGTATATAAAATCGTAGCGATTGAAAACGAAGCCGGTGAGATGGTCGATACGATCAAAATCAGCGGCAATCCAGAAAAAGTGACGACGCCGGGGCTAAAGCGGGTGTATCGCATCGTCAATAAAATCAATCATAAAGCAGAGGGCGATTACATTGCCTTAGAAAGCGAAAACCCGCAGCAAGAAGAGCGGCTGAAAATGTTCCATCCGGTGTACACATTCATCAGCAAATTCGTCACGAATTTTGAAGCGCGCGACTTGCATGAAACGATTTTTGACAACGGCAAACTCGTTTACACATCGCCGCCGCTTCCGGACATTCAGGCATATGCGAAGGAGAGTTTACGTTTATTTTGGGAGGAATACAAACGAACGCTCAACCCGGAGCAATATCCCGTCGATTTGAGCCAAGCGTGCTGGGACAATAAGATGGAAAACATTCGTAAAGTAAAAGAAAAGATTGGGCACTCATCTGCAAACGAGTAAGCAACCACACCAGTTTCAAAGCTGTCAAAATAGAACAAGGTGTATGCTTACATAGTGCCAGGAGTGGAACGTGCCGACAACAAAGCGTTTGGCTGTCACTAGAACAAGCCCCGAGCTGAAAATAGCTAAGATGAAAGGGTTGTCAAGGAAAAAAGTGTCCCGCGTTGAAGCGGGGCACTTTTCCACATCACGGCTGTGTTTTTTGAGCTTGTAGCTGCTTGTCCAGTTCGTCAACGAGCTTAGCGAAATGACGCAAGACACGCTCGACTGGTTCGGAGCTTGTCATATCGACACCAGCTCGCTTGAGCAGGCGAAGCGGATCGTCTGACGTGCCGGATCGCAAAAACTGTTTGTACCGCTTCAACGCCTCGCCGCTTTTGTCGGCTTTGATGTCACTGACGATGGCATATGAGGCGGCGAGGGAGGTCGCATATTTGTATACATAAAACGCGTCATAAAAATGGGGGATGCGCAGCCAGCCGCGTGCGGCTCCCGGATCGGCGGCGTATGCCGGACCGTAATACGTTTTCAGCAACTCCAGCCAAAGATGGTTGAGTTCATCTGCCGTCAAGCTGCCGCCTTGACGCACTTTATCATGGATCACCCGTTCAAATTCAGAATACATCACTTGCGTGTACAACGTGCCGCGAATTTGCTCGATCTGTTCGATGAGCAGGCGGAACTTTTCCTCTTTTGTTTTCGCTTGTTTGTACAAATAATCAAGCATCAGCCATTCATTGGCAGTGGATGCCACTTCTGCGGTGAAAATCGAATGGCCGGAATAATGGTACGGCTGTGTGCGGTTCGTGTACACGGAATGCATGGCGTGCCCGAGCTCATGTGCCATCGTCAACACGCTGTCAAGCGATCCGTTGTAATTAAGCAAGATGAACGGATGGGTGTCATACGCTCCCGTATTGTAGCCGCCGGTATATTTTTTTGGGCGCGGGTAAACATCAAGCCATCGTTCCGTAAACGCTCGGTGTACATGCTCGATATAGTCGTCACCAAGCGGTCGGAGCCCTTCCAATAAGAGGGTTTTTGCCGTCTCCACAGGGATGGATTCCTCTGTTTTACCAGCGAGCGGCACATATAAGTCGTAGCTATGGACACGGTCGAGGCCGAGCGCCTGTTTTCGCAACTCAATATAACGATGAAGCGTTGGCAAGTGGCGATGGACGGCAGTGATCAAGTTGTCAAACACTTTCTTTGGCACATCGTCAGCAGCGAGTGCAGCGTCTAGGCCGGATGGATAGCGGCGAATTTCGGCATACAGCTCATCCGCTTTAACGGATGCGTATAGCGTCGCTGCAGCCGTCTGTTCAAGCGCCTCGTAGCTTTTGGCTTTTGCTTCAAACGCGGCTTTCCGGTAACGGCGGTCCGGATGCTGAAGGAGGGTGGCATAGTTATGATCCGTCAGTGTCACTGTTTTTCCGTCCGGCATGCGGACAGACGGCGGCTCGTAATCGCCGCGAGAAGCGTGGTCGTAAATGTTTTCCGCTTCGCCAAGAGCCGGCGCCAGTTTGGCGAGCAGTCGTTCCTCACGTTTTGTGAGCGTATGCGGCTTTTGTTCGCGCAGTTCGGTGAAGTAATAGCGATAGGCCTTGAGCGGCTTGCTGTTTTGGAGCTTTTTGAGCGTCTGCTCCGGAAGGGCGAGCAGCTCCGGCTCGATAAATGCGGTCTTTTCCGCATATTGAGTGGCGAGCGCTTTCACTTTTGCCTCAAGCTGGGCGGCTGTTTTGTCTTTAATGTTGAGGTCGCGTTTTAAATGGGCATAAAGCGACAGTTTTTCAAGCTTGCGGGCCGTTTGTTCATTCAAGGCGAACAGCTTGGCGATCGTTTTGGCATCGTTAAGTTTTCCTTCAAAGGCTGCCAGTTTCGGTAAAGCGTTGTTTACCGCTTGATAGTCGCGCATCCATTCCGCTTCGGACGGATAAATGTCGGCTAAATTCCATTCGTATGCCGTGTCAGCGGCCGACGTTGGCCATGGAATGGCCAAAAGAAGCATCGCCAACAGCGAGACGAGCCGGCGCTTCATATGATCACGTCCTTTCCGTTTTTTTCCTCTCGTCTGTAGTATGTGCAAACAGGAACGTTTTAGCCAAAAAAGAAGAAAGGAAGAGGATGATGGAACGAGTTCAGTTAGCGGACAACTTGTCTTTTTCCCGCGTCATTTACGGCTGCTGGCGGCTCGCCGACTGGGGCTATTCGGCCAGGCAGCTGCTTTCATTAATTGAGTTTTGCCTTGAGCGTGGCATCACCACATTTGACCATGCCGATATTTATGGCAACTACACGTGCGAATCACGTTTTGGCGATGCGCTGACATTAAAACCAAGTTTGCGCAGTCAGATTGAGATCGTGACGAAATGCGGCATTAAGCTGCCATCGAAGTATGGGATGAAATTGTACGATACAAGCAAAGATCATATCATCGCCTCGGTCGAGCAATCGCTGCGGAATTTTCGTACCGATTATATCGATGTCTTGCTCATCCATCGCCCGGATCCGTTCATGAATCCGGAAGAGGTGGCTGAGGCGTTTTGCCAGCTAAAGGCAGACGGAAAAGTGCGTTATTTCGGCGTCTCGAACTTTAAGCGTTCACAGCTTTCAATGCTCGAGTCGTATTTACCATTTCCGCTCGTTACCAATCAAATTGAAGTATCAGCGTACCGGCTGGAAAATCTTGAAGACGGCACGGTTGATCTTTGCTTGGAGAAGCGAATGCCGCCAATGGTCTGGTCGCCGCTCGCCGGTGGAGCGATCTTTTCCGCTGATGATGACCGAGCGGTGCGGTTGCGCGCCACCTTAGAACAAGTGCGGGGTGAGCTCGGCGCCGAGACGATCGATGAAGTGCTGTACGCGTGGCTTTTCGCCCATCCGGCGCGGATGATGCCGATTGTCGGCTCAGGGAAACAAGAACGAATCGAGCGGGCGGTGCGAGCATTATCTTTCTCGTTGTCCCGTGAGCAATGGTTCGCCATTTTGCAAAGTTCGATGGGGCATGATGTACCGTAAGGAGAGAAGTCGATGAAAGTCATTATTGCAGAAAAACCAGATCAAGGGGCAACACTCGCCTCCATTTTTCGCACGAAAAAACGGCAAGGTTATATCGAAATTTTGCCAAACGACTTGTTTCCGGACGGAGCGTACATGACATGGGCGATCGGCCATCTTTGCCAGCTTGCGCCGCCTGAGCGGTATCGCTCGGAATGGAAGCGGTGGACGTTGAAGGCGCTGCCCATCATTCCAGAACGATTTGAATACGAAGTGGAAAAAGCGAAAGCAAAGCAGTTCAAAGTCGTGAAAGAACTGCTGCGGAAGCCGGAAGTGAAGGAAATCATTCATGCCGGCGACGCCGGGCGTGAAGGGGAGCTCATTGTGCGCAACATCATCCGCCTGAGCGGCGTCAATAAACCGATGAAGCGGCTTTGGCTGTCGTCATTGACCCCGAAAGCGATTGAAGAAGGGTTTCGCCGCTTGCTCGACGAGCGGACGACGCGTCCATTGTATGAGGAAGCGTACGCCCGCGCCTGCGCGGATTGGCTCGTCGGCATGAACGCTTCACGAGCCTACAGCCTGTTGCTTAAGGAGCGGGGGATGAACGATGTGTTCTCCGTTGGGCGCGTGCAAACGCCGACATTGGCCTTAATTGTCCGGCGTGAGCGGGAAATTGAACAGTTTCGCCCTGAGCCGTTTTGGGAAGTGGTCGCTTCGTTTGTCATCGGCGATAAGCAGTATGAAGGAAAATGGATAGATGAAAACGGGCAAACGCGTCTCAAGGACGAAGCGATGGCAAAAAACATCGCCGCTTTCTGTCGGGGGAAGCAGGCGGTAGTCGCCGACGTCCGTACGGATCGGAAAACGTTCCAACCGCCGCTGTTGTTCAACCTGTCGACACTGCAGGCGACAGCGAACAAACTCTATCGCTTTTCCCCCAAAAAAACGCTCGATGTGTTGCAGTCGCTCTATCAAAAAGGAATCGTCTCGTATCCACGCTCTGATTCGATGCATGTGACCAGGGGAGAGGCGGAAACGTTCCCGGCTATTTTACAAAAGCTGTCGGCGTTTTCAGCGTACGCTTCGTATTTTCCGCTGCCGCAGCCTTCGATTTTACATAACAAACGTTATGTAAATGAAAAGAAAGTGACTGACCATTATGCCATCATTCCGACCGAACAAGTCGTTGACCCAGAAAAGCTGTCGGCCGATGAGCGGAAAGTGTATGATTTGATCGTCCGCCGACTCATCGCCGCCCATCACCAGGCGGCGGTTATCGATTATACAACGGTGGCGACGCTTGTTGATGGACGTGCTCGTTTCATCACAAAAGGAAGACAAGTCATTGAGGAAGGATGGCGCGCTGTCATTCGCCCGCATGAGGAGGAAAAGGAAACGGTGCTTCCGCTACTCTGCCAAGGTGAAGCCGGCGAAGTGGCGGACATCCAAGTAAAAGAAGGAAAAACGGAACCTCCGAAACGGTATACGGAAGGGCAACTCATTACGCTCATGAAAACAGCCGGGAAGTTTTTAGATGATGAAGCGCTTGAAAAAGTGCTCGCCAAAACGGAAGGGCTCGGCACAGAGGCGACAAGGGCGGCGATCATTACGATGCTGAAAGAGCGGAAGTATATCGAGGTGAAAAACAACCTTGTGTATGCGACGGACAAGGCCAAAGTATTGATCGAGGCGCTCGGTGGCACGATTCTCGCTTCACCGGAAATGACGGCAAAATGGGAACAGCGTTTAAGCGAAATTGGTGAAGGAGCGGCCTCCTCCGCCGCGTTTATGGAACAGGCGAAAAAGCTGGCGCAAAAAGTGGTTGCTGATGCCATCGCCGCTGCGCCAAGCTGGAATTTCAGCGGGCTTGACACCGCTTCGATCCAGCGGACGAAAACGAAAAAAACGGTTGGTGAACCGCTCGGGCGCTGTCCGCTTTGCGGCGGAACCGTCGTTGACAAAGGAACGTTATACGGCTGTGACCAATATGTGAAAACGAGCTGCTCGTTTACGGTCTCAAAACGTATTCTCGGCAAGTCGATTTCGGCGGCGAATATGAAAAAGCTGCTTGCGAAGGGCAAAACGAATGTCATCAAAGGATTCAAAAAAGGTGGAAAAACGTTTGACGCTGTCCTAGTGTGGGATGAAAACGATAAGAAGCTGTCATTTCAGTTTCCGAAACGGTGACGGAAGGCAGATAAAGCATGCTGCTTGTGAAAAAGCGTTTCGCAAAAAGGCGGGCCGTGGACGGTCCGCTTTTTTTCATTTTTAAATCCGCTCGCTAACCAGCCGAGGGTGTTTGATGTGGCAAAGCTGAACGGCTTGTACAACCATCCGCAAACATTACCTTGCGGATGGCGGTGGTCTATTGTGATCGTAAATAGGCCGTTTGTGTCATCAGCAATCGGCTACATCGATCTGCTTTTTTGATGATAAATGAAAGGAGAAATGCTTTTAATCAAATAAACCGTAATTATATTATGTTAACAAAAGAGGAGCCGCCCAACTATCTGTTAACCACGGGGCGGCTGGTGGCAAGCAGCAATGCGGGCGGGGCGGTCCGGGTAGTCGGTGAACAAGCCGTCAACGCCGATGGAGCATAGACGTGCCAAATCGTGTGGGTTGTTCACCGTGTAGACATGCACGATGAGCCCGCGGCTATGAGCGGCATCCACCCACTCTTGATTGGCGAGTGAAAGCGGCAAGCCAACGCCATCGGCATAGACGGCGACCTGCTCTAGCAGCTCGTTCGGGCTTATACGAGCCGTCTCGCGTTCTCCAATGAGCTGAATGAGCGGAATGCCATTTGGGATGAGCGGCCTTAGCGTCTGCAAACTCTCGGGGTGAAACGATTGAAACATGATGCGGCCGCGCTGTAAATAATGGTGTTTTTGCAATAGCTGTACGACCGATTTTTCGATGCCGGGCTGCTTTAGTTCAATATACAACGGGGCGTCGATTCGTTCTGATTTCAGCGTGTGTATGATGTCCTCAAGTGTCGGGATCGATTCGCCGGCAAAGCGCTTACCAAACCAGGAGCCGGCATCAAGACGCTTCAGCTCGGCGAGTGAAAAATCGCCAACCTGCCACGGAGAACGGCGAGGGTAGACGGTTTCGGCATTCGTCGTTCGGGCGAGTGTTGCATCATGCATGGCGATGAGTTTTCCGTCTTTCGTCATGCGCACGTCAACCTCAATATAATCAGCGTGCATGCGGGCGGCAAGCCGGTAGGAGGCAAGTGTATGCTCCGGTGCATGTCCGGAAGCACCGCGATGGGCGATGATGATCGGCTCGCGGGTGACAGACGGCTGTTGTGGAGCAGCAGAGGAGGCTAAGCCTAGCGGCAACCATACCAAGAATGAGACATAAAGCCATATTCGATGCAACGTCATCCCCCCTTTCTGTTTCCAGCATACCTTATTGGAATGAAACGGTTGTGAAGACAAGATGAAGAGATGGTAAAACGTGCGGAACGTGAATGCTTATCCGTATTTTTCCACTTGATGCAAAACGATATTCGTTTTTACGTATAAAGGAAGCCACTATGCTGCATACTGTGAATGACGACAAACACGTTGGGCTATAGCCAAGTGGTAAGGCAACGGACTTTGACTCCGTGATGCGCTGGTTCGAATCCAGCTAGCCCAGCTAAATGAGCCGGCTAGGGCGGATCGGCTTTTGGCTGGCAAAAACGGTCTCTGCCATTTCGGCATGAGGCCGTTTTTTCGTATGAAAAGCAGTTTTGCGCCGTTATGTCTTGGTGATTTGAAATCAAAGAAAGGATGGCTGCTAAAAAATCATCACGACGGCAGGATTTTGACGAATGGAGGCGAATGTAAAAAAAACGAAGGGAGAGGAATGATGGTGAAAACTGCTGATTTATGCGACCAATTTCTTGACGAGTTGCAAGTATGCGAGTTGCCGTTCCAATCGTACGGCGGAAAGCGGGCGTTTTCCGGGCCGATTGCGACGGTCGATGTGTTTGAAGACAACGTCCTTGTCCGAGAAGCGCTGGAGACGGTGCCGCCGGGGACGGTGCTCGTGGTCGATGGAAAAGGCTCGCGCCGCGTCGCGCTATTAGGCGACCGGCTGGCGCAAATCGCTTGCGAGAGGGGGCTTGCTGGCGTCATCATCCACGGCTGCATCCGCGATTCAGCGGAAATTGGCGCCATGCCGATTGGCGTGATGGCGATCGGCACATGCCCGGTGAAAAGCAAAAAAGAGGGAAAAGGCTCACGCGACGTTGCGCTCGAGTTTGGCGGCGTCCGCTGGGAGCCAGGGGCGTACGTGTACGCTGATGCGGACGGCGTTGTCGTCGCCAACAAAGATTTGTTGGCGAAAAATGGTTGACGGCTGCGGTCGAGTCTCGTTCAATACAACGAACAGGTTGAGGCGATGGAGATGGAATGGCAGGAAGTGCGTTCATTGTATCCAAATCAATTTGTGAAATTACAAGTATTAAAGTCCCATTTAGAGGGAGATCAAGAAATCATTGAAGAGGTGGCTGTTATCGGAACGGTTTCGGACAAGGATGCAACTCGTGAGTTGCTGCAATCGAAAGGGAATCAGCTTGTTTATCATACTAGCCACAAGGAGATTGTTTTAAAAGTTCGGGGAGCGATTGGCCTGAGAGGGAAATTTCATTATGCAGATTGAATATCGTGAAGGCTTGCTGTTTGCATCGATCGAAATCGTTTATCAAGGAAGGTCTAAGTTGATTCATAATATGGTGATTGATACTGGTGCGGCGAAAACAGTGATTTCTCAAAATGCAGTAGAAGATATTCATTTGCGGGTAGAGCCGGGCGATCGTATTGTGGCTTATTACGGAATCGGTGGGAAAGAGTACGCGTTTACAAAAAAATTAGACTGTATTCAGCTAGATTCTTTCCAGCTAAGAGAGTATGAAATTGATTTTAGCGGGATGGACTATGAGGGGATTAACGGTTTGTTAGGATTGGATATATTGCTGGGCGCTGGATTTGTCTTAGACCTGGACAAGTTGGAGATGTATCGTTCTGGTTGAAATGGAACGCCCGCTCGAAATGCCAAAAAGAAGGAAAAGGCGCCCGCGACGTTGCGCTCGAGTTTGGCGGCGTCCGCTGGGAGCCAGGGGCGTACGTGTACGCTGATGCGGACGGCGTTGTCGTCGCCAACAAAGATTTGTCGGCAAAAAACGGTTGACGGCAACGCATTGGTTGTACTACGATGAAAACGGATGCTTGTTCCATGACAGCGCATATATGGCGGTAAGACAAACAAGGTGCCTAGCCCGCTTAGGGCTTGGGTGAAAAGGGAAGCTCGGTGAAAATCCGGCACGGTGCCCGCCACTGTGATGGGGAGCTTTGCGGCAACAAGTCACTGAAGGATGCTTCGGGAAGACGCCGCCAAGCGATGATCCTAAGTCAGGAGACCTGCCTTGTTTGGATCGGACGGATGCCTACGGGACTATAGGCAGACGTGCGGGAGAATGACGGCTTTAGGGGCCCTGTTTGGGCCGTTTACGGCTTTCGTATACATTTTTCTGCACCTCTGCTGTAGAGGTGCTTTTTCTTTTGTCGAAAAACCGTCCGTCTGCCGCATTTCATTCTACCATTCTAGCAAAAGGGGGGATTTGGTGGCGACGTGGGATTTGCGGGGAATGAAGCATCATGTGCTCATTTGCAACGGAGGGACGTGCCTCCGCCATGGCGGAGATGACGTGACAACCGCGGTGCGCGAGGAAATCGCCCGCCTTGGGCTTGACGACGCTGTCCATACAACAAGGACGCGCTGCAACGGCCGTTGCCAAGACGCATGCGTGATGATCGTCTACCCGGACGGCGTCTGGTACCGGCAGATGACGCCAGAGAAGGCGAAAGAAGTCGCGCGCGTCCATTTGGGTGAGGGTGTTCCGCTGCGGGAGTGGGCGACGTATGAGTATGAAGGGGAATTGGTGTTGACGCCGATCGGCGAGCGTGAGGCGGCAAGTGGAAAACGAAAAAACGAGCATATCGAGAAAGGAGCAAGCAGATAAATGAAAAGAACCGTTCGATGGAGCGGGATGATGGCTTTATTCGTTGTATATTTTTGGCTCACCAATGAAAACGAAGTAAATGCCATGCATATTATGGAAGGTTTTTTGCCTGTCAAATGGGCGCTGTTTTGGTGGATCCTGTTTTTGCCGTTTTTCTTGTTTGGGCTGCGCAGGCTTGTTCATGCTTCGAAGCAGCATCTCGAGCATAAGCTCCTGATGGCTTTAGCTGGTGCGTTTACGTTTGTGCTATCGGCGCTGAAAATCCCGTCGGTCACTGGCAGCAGTTCTCATCCGACCGGGATCGGGTTTGGATCCATTTTGTTTGGGCCGTGGGTGATGGTGGTGATCGGTACGATCGTCCTTCTGTTTCAAGCGTTGCTTCTTGCCCATGGAGGGGTGACAACGCTTGGAGCGAACGCGATGTCGATGGCAATCATCGGACCTTTCGTCGCCTACGGGCTGTATCAATTGTGCCGAAAAGGGGCGCTGTCAAATCGTGTTGCATTGTTTCTCGCCGCTTGCTTATCAGACTTGGCGACGTACGTCATGACTTCCCTGCAGCTCGCCTTGGCGTTTCCCGCACCTGATGGCGGAATCGTGGCCTCATTTTGGAAATTTGCGGGCATCTTCGCGATCACGCAAGTGCCGTTGGCGGTGACAGAAGGCATTGTAACGGTGATCGTCTGGAACTGGCTTGCTTCCTACCAAGCTTCTCCGCTGTTCCAAAGAGAAAAGGGGGCGTGAGGATATGAAGAAAAATGGTTTGCTCATCTTGCTCGCTGCTTTGCTCATCATCGGGCCGCTTTGGTGGGCGCGCGGATCGGAGTTCGGAGGAACAGACGACCAAGCGGAAAAAGCCATTCAAGCACTTCATCCGCAGTATCGCCCGTGGTTTGAGTCGATTTTTACCCCTCCTGGAGGCGAAGTCGAAACGCTGTTGTTCTCGTTGCAAGCCGCGCTTGGCGCCGGTGTGATCGGCTATGTCATCGGGTTGTACAAAGGACGATCGGAGCGGAAAAACAGCCATGATTCGCGAGTTTGATCGTTGGGCGTATGAAAATCGACTCCGCTCTTGGGGAGCGGAATGGAAATGGCTTATGGCCTCCGTTCTGCTTCTTATCGTCATGACCGGGGGCTGGCGCGAGCAATTGATCGTGCTTGGCGGGATGGCATACTGGATTATGGGGAGTGCAGGTGTACCGTTTTCCTTGTATGGAAAAGCAATGTTGGCCGCCTGTGCCTTCTTGGCCCCCAGCTTGCTGACGCTTGTCGTGTCGGTGTCTTTTCCGTTTCGAATTTCAATGATGGATAGCCAGTTGCAACTGGCTGCAGAGCTGGCCATTCGCTCTCTCGCCGCCTGGTCGTGCCTGTTTTTCGCCCTCATTACGACTCCGATGCCGGAGTTATTTTCCGTACTGCGAAGAATGCACCTCCCAGCTGCGCTCGTTGAACTTTGCTTTCTTATGTACCGCTTCATCTTTTTATTGGAACAGGCGGCCGCTGAGCTTATGTTGGCGTTGCGCGCCCGCAGCGGGGGGGCGCATTGGCGCCACGGTGTGATGCTGATGTATCAATTATGGATGAAAACGTGGCAATCGTATGAAGCATATAGCCGTTCACTTGCCGCCCGGGGCGGGATGGCGACGGTCGCATATACGCATCAAGCGAAAAAAGCGAGTGTGCGCCCTGTTGATATTGCGGCCGGCATCATAATGGCTCTGCTGCTTGGGGTGGCATGGCGGAAAGGGTGAAAACGTTGCTATTGCGAATGGAACAGGTGAAGTATGCTTACCATTCAACGCATTATGTGCTGAATGGGATTGATTGGGAGATTCTAGAAGGAAAAAAGTACGCTTTGATCGGGCCGAACGGATGCGGCAAAACGACGCTGTTTCTTCATTTGAATGGGCTGTTGCGGGCGCAGGAAGGAACGGTATATTGGAAAGGGCGCAACATGTATGAACGCGGCGCTGATTGGGCGCAATGGCGACGGGAAGTCGGCATCGTCTTTCAAAACCCGGAGCATCAAATTTTGGCCCCGCTTGTGCGCGATGAATTGACGATCAGCCTCACTCATGCCGGTGTCGATGCGGAAAGCATGAAGAAGGCGCTCGTTTCGATCGCAGAAGAATACAAACTCCATTCTTGGTTGGACCGTCCGACCCACCAACTTAGCCTCGGGCAGAAAAAATGGCTGACCCTTTGCTGCACGATGGCCACCAAGCCGGACTTGCTCGTGCTTGATGAACCAACCGCCTACTTGGACCAGCATCAGACAAAGCAGTTTCTCAAGCAAATTGATGCGATTCACCAGGCGGGGACGACGGTGTTGATCGCCACCCATGACATGGATTTCGTCTGGCAGTGGGCGGATGTCGTCGCGGTCATGCACGAAGGACGCGTCGTGATGCAAGGGGAGCCGGAAGACGTGTTTGCCGACCGTCAGCGGCTTTTGGACATTCGTTTGGATGTTCCGCTTTTTGTGCGGCTTTGGCAAGAGTGGCGGCCAAAGGAAAAGAACGTGCCCCGATGTTTTGTACCATGAAGGGAAATAAGCGGCGGCGAATTCGTTATGGAAAGTGGGCCTAATTGGCAAAGGAGGGGGATCATGATGAGCGGCAAATTGCTCATTGTCGGCTTTGGCCCGGGAAGCGTCGACCATATGACGAAACGGGCTCGGGAAGCGATTGAAGAAAGCGACGTCATCATCGGCTACAAAACGTACATCGAACTTGTGCGCGATCTGATTGTCGGAAAGGAAATCATCAGCACGGGCATGACGGAAGAGGTGAGCCGCGCCCAAGCGGCGGTGAAATGGGCGGAGCGCGGCAAAACGGTCGCCGTCATTTCAAGCGGTGACGCCGGGTTGTACGGCATGGCCGGGCTCGTGTATGAAGTGCTGATCGAAAAAGGGTGGACGAAAGACAGCTCGATTGAAGTCGAAGTCATCCCCGGCATTTCCGCGATCCATTCGTGCGCCGCGCTGCTTGGCGCACCGATTATGCACGATGCGTGCACGATCAGCTTGAGCGACCATTTGACGCCGTGGGAGCTGATTGAAAAGCGGATTGACGCCGCCGCCGCGGCCGATTTTGTCATCGCGCTTTACAACCCGAAAAGCGGACGGCGCACTAGACAGATTGTGGAAGCACAGCGCATCCTGCTCCGCCATCGGTCTCCGGAAACCCCGGTCGGTCTGGTGAAAAGCGCGTACCGCGAGCGGCAGCATATCGTCCTCACCGACTTGGCGCATATGCTTGACCATGAGATCGGCATGTTGACGACGGTGATTATCGGCAACTCAACGACATTCGTCCATGACGGCGTGATGATCACGCCGCGCGGCTACCAGCGCAAGTATCAACTAGCAGCCGCCGTCCAGCCGCTCAAACCGCATGAACGGCTGCGCAAAGAAGCGGAGCCGTGGGCGCTTGACCAGACGAAACCGCTAGAAGATGAGGACGAAGGAAGCACGGGGGCATCAGGACCGTCCGAAGCGGCTGTCCTCGCCGGGGACAACCAGAAGGATCGTGCTTTCACCGCCTTGGCCACCGCGGTTCGACCGCCGTCTGTTGCCGCGGCCACGAAGGAGGCCGAGCCAACGCCGCTGGCTGCCGTTTTGCCGACGCTTGCTGCACCGCTGGCAAAAACAGCCAAACGGCAGCCGACCGCCGCGCCAAAACGGGTGAAAGAAACAGCCGAAGACGCGCTCGCCGCTTTAGAGAGACGGAAAACAAGAAAGACGGCGGCCGTGTTGTTGGAAGCGGCGGTGAGCCCGGGCGTGGCCAATAAACAGTTCACCCCGGAACAGCTCATCGTGCTTGCGGAAGTGGTAGGGATGGATGGAAAAATGACCTACACACCGGATCATTATATGAAAATCGAACGGTTGACAGAGGACCCAGATGGGCTTGTGGCCCGTCTCGTTGACGCCGGACTGATCGTGATGCCGGTCGGTGATGTGCTGACGGTGAAGGCATGTGATTTTTGCGATGGAGAGAAAAAAGACGCCATTCCATACGCGGAGGAATTGGCGCGCCGGTTTGGCGGCATGGCGCTGCCGAAAGAGTTGAAGCTTGGCATCAACGGCTGCGGGATGGCGTGCTACGGCGCGGTGCACGAAGACATCGGGCTTGTGTACCGGAAAGGGAAATTTGATTTGTTTTTGGGCGGGAAAACGGTCGGCCGCAACGCCCATCCCGGCCAGCTCGTCGCGGAAGGCATTCCGCCGGAAGAAATTGTGGCGGTTATGGCAGAAATCATCGAACAGTATCAAGAACAAGCACATCCAAATGAACGGTTTCATAAGTTTTTCCGCCGCGTGAAGCAAGTCGGACGTTTTTCACACGAAGAGGCAAAACCGGCCGCGTCCATCGAAATGCCGGCTTGCGGCGAGTGACGGAAGCATGTGTTATATAAGTGCAGCTTGAACGTCTGCAGATGTCGTTGGTGTCGAAGCGACGCATCTTTTTCCGACAGTCGATCGAATAACCGGCTGGTTCCATAAAAGAGCATAGATGGGCGCCTCGCATTTGGATGAAGCGCCCATCGAGTCATTGCGCTTATAGGGAACGGCGGAAGACGTCCGCTAACAAAAGGGGGAAAACAAGGATGAGAGCCATTTTATTTGTCGGCCATGGCAGCCGCGACCCGGAAGGGAACGAGCAAGTGCGGCAGTTTGTCGACCGCCTGCGGCCGCGTTTGCGCGATTCGTTTCATATTGAAACAAGTTTTTTAGAATTTGGCCGTCCGTCGATCGGCGAAGGAATCGAACGCTGCGCCGAAGCCGGGGCAATGGAAGTGGCGGTCATTCCGCTCATTTTATTGCCGGCCGGGCATTCGAAGCTGCATATCCCGGCGGAAATCGATGAGGCCAAAGCGCGCTATCCGCATATGGTGTTCCGCTACGGCCGCCCCATCGGCGTCCATGAGCAGACATTTGCTATTTTGCGCGAACGATTGCAAGAAATCGGCGAGCGGCCGGAGCAGCCGGATGACGGAACAGCGGTCATTTTGCTTGGCCGCGGCGGGAGCGATCCGGATGCGAACAGCGACTTGTATAAAATCGCCCGCCTCTTTTGGGAACAGACCGGCTATGCGCTCATCGAGCCGGCGTTTATGGGCGTGACGACGCCGTCGCTTGATGATGCTGTCCGCCGCTGTCTCATGCTCGGAGCTAGGCGGATCGTTGTTCTTCCGTATTTTTTATTCACCGGCATCCTGATTAAGCGGCTTGAGCAGCAAATGGCGCAATACCAAGCTGAGCACTCGCATATCTCGTTTGCGCTTGCCGGCTATTTTGGATTTCATCCGAAGCTTGAGGAGATCGTGCTTGACCGCCTCAACGAGGTGCTCGGCCAAACGGTGGCGATGAATTGCGACATCTGTCAATATCGGCTGCACGCCGCCCATCATCACCATCATTGAAGGAGGAAGCGTCCGATGATTTTATTGTTAGCTGGAACAAGCGATGCCCGCGAATTGGCGGTGATGATCCAACAAGCCGGCTATAACGTAACCGCGACGGTCGTCACCGATCACGCGGCCGAACAGCTCCGATCGGCCGGCATTCGCGCCTATGTCGGCCGCTTGGATGCGTCCCAGCTTGCCGATCTGGCCAAAGCCGAGGGGGCCAAAGCGATTGTGGACGCGAGCCATCCATTTGCTGAAGAGGCGTCAAAAAACGCCATGCAAGCGGCAGCAGACGCCGGGTTGCCCTACATTCGCTACGAGCGGCAGGCGTCTTCGTTTTCATCCGAGAAGGTGACATTTGTCGACAGCTATGAAGAAGCGGCTGACTTGGCGGCGGAAAAAGGCGGCGTCGTGATGCTGACGACCGGCAGCAAAACGCTCGACATTTTCGCCGCGAGGCTCATCGGTCGCCCGGACGTCAAGGTGATTGCGCGGATGCTGCCGCGGAAAGACAATCTCGACAAATGCGAGCGGCTCGGGTTTTCCCAAGAGCAGATCGTCATGATGCAAGGGCCGTTTACGAAAGAGCTCGATCGGGCGCTATACCGCCATTTTGGCGTCACGGTCGTCGTCACGAAAGAAAGCGGCAAAGTCGGGTTTGTCGATGAGAAAATCGCTGCCGCCGAGGAGCTCGGCATTGATGTCATCGTCATCCGCCGCCCACGGTTGTCATACGGCATCGTGCATCACGATTTTGCCGGCGTGCTCGAGGCGTTGAAGCAGCATGCGCCGCTTCCGGCCGTGTAAAGAATGGGATTCTAGCGGCCGCTCATGCAAGCGATCATGAAGAAAGGAGAGAATTGTCATGGACTTCCATACAACATTTCGTCCGGCGACGGTGCAGCCGGAACAAATTGAAGCGCGCAGCTTTCAAATCATTGATGAAGAGATCGGCGAGCATTCATTTACAGAAGAACAATACCGAATCGTTCAGCGCGTCATCCATGCATCGGCTGATTTTGAGCTGGGCAAAAGCCTCATTTTCCACCCGGATGCGATCCGCTCAGGCATTGATGCCATTCGCAGCGGCAAGCTCGTCGTCGCCGATGTGCAAATGGTGCAAGCCGGCGTCAATCAAGCGCGGCTTGCGAAGTTCGGCGGTGCGGTGCGCGTCTATATTTCTGATGAAGACGTGATCGCTGAAGCGAAACGGTTGAATACGACGAGGGCGATTGTGGCGATGCGCAAAGCGGTGAAAGAAGCGGAAGGCGGCATTTTTGCCATCGGCAACGCTCCGACAGCGTTATTGGAGCTCATTCGCCTCATCAAAGAAGGAGAGGCGCGGCCGGGATTGGTGATCGGCTTGCCGGTCGGATTCGTCTCGGCGGCGGAATCAAAAGAAGAATTGGCGAAGCTCGATGTGCCGTTCATCACCAACCGCGGCCGCAAAGGAGGAAGCACCGTGACCGTCGCTGCCTTGAATGCTTTATCGCTGCTCGCCGAGCGAGGGTGACGAACGATGGAAACGAAAAAAACGCTGCGTGAAGGGTATACGACCGGATCATGCGCGACAGCGGCAACGAAAGCCGCGCTCACGGCGCTCATCACTGGCCAAGTGCAGGCGGAGGCGACGATTCGGATTCCGATCGGGCGGGTGGTGACCTTTTCGCTCGCCTCTTGTTCGTTCGATGGCGAAACGGCGACGGCCTCGGTCGTGAAGGATGGCGGCGATGACCCAGATGCGACGCACGGCGCGCTCATCGTTTCCACTGTCTCGTGGGCCTCGTCGCCGGGCGTTCATATCGACGGCAGTGAAGGGGTCGGACGCGTCACCAAACCCGGCTTGCCGGTGCCGGTCGGGGAAGCGGCGATCAATCCAGTGCCGCGGCAAATGATCCGCGAAGCCGTCAATGAAGTGCTGGCGCAATACGGTCTACATCGCGGGGTGAAGGTCGTCATTTCTGTGCCCGGCGGCGAGGAAATCGCCAAAAAAACGTTGAACCCGAGACTAGGCATCATTGGCGGCATTTCGATTTTGGGGACGCGCGGCATCGTCGTTCCGTTCTCCACCGCCGCCTACCGGGCGAGCATCGTGCAGGCGCTTCAAGTGGCGAAAGCGAACGGCTGCCGCCATGTTGTCATCACGACCGGGGGGCGGAGCGAGAAATACGCCATGCAAGAATATCCACATTTGCCGGAAGAAGCGTTTATCGAAATGGGCGATTTTGTCGGCTTTACGCTGAAACAATGCAAACGGCTTGGCATCAAGATGGTGTCGATGGTCGGGATGATGGGGAAATTTTCGAAAGTCGCTCAAGGAGTGATGATGGTGCACTCGAAAAGCGCCCCGGTCGACTTTGGCTTTTTGGCTGCCATCGCCGAGCAGGCAGGTGCTGGCCCAGAACTGGTGGCTGCGGTGCGCGGCGCGAATACGGCGGCGCAAGTCGGCGACATGATGCAAGAGGCCGGTTGCATGAAGTTTTTCGAGCTTTTGTGCGAAGCGTGCTGCCAGGCGGCGCTTCACGAAGTGGGAGGCGGTCTGACGGTGGCGACGTCCATTTACACAATGAACGGACAACAATTAGGAAAGGCGGTGCAGACCGATGGGGACGATGAAGTTGATCGGTGTGGGTGCTGATGGGCAAGCAAGTCTTCCTGAGCTGTATCGACGCTGGATTGATGAAAGCGAGCTGCTTGTCGGCGGCGAACGGCAGCTGGCGATGTTTCCTGAATACAAAGGAGAAACGATCATCATCCGCCGCGGACTGGCGGAGCTGGTGGAGCGGCTCCGCCATGAGACGCGCAACACGGTCGTGCTTGCTTCCGGCGATCCGCTCTTTTACGGCATCGGCAGCTATTTGGCCGGCAAATTGCCGATCGACGTGTATCCGGCCGTCAGCTCAGTGCAATGGGCGTTTGCGAAAATGGGCGAGTCTTGGCAAGACGCGGCGTTTGTCAGCGTCCATGGCCGGCCGCTCACCGGTTTGGCTCAGCGGATCGACGGGCGGCGCAAAGTCGCCATCTTAACCGATGAGACGAACTCGCCGGCCGCCATCGCCCGCTATTTGCTCGAGTACGGCATGACGGAATATGAGGCGTTTGTCGGCGAGGAGCTCGGCGGGCCGAATGAGCGATGCCGGTTTTTCAAGCTAGAAGAAATGGCAGAAACCGAGTTTCTTCCATTAAATATAGTCATTTTGAGGCAAACCGCTCCTGGTCCGATTTGGCCGCTCGGCATTGACGATGATGAATTTTTCCAACGCAAGCCGGACAAAGGGCTGATTACAAAGAAAGAAATTCGCGTCTTAAGCGTAAGCGCCTTGCGCTTGCGCCCGGACAGCGTCGTCTGGGACATTGGGACGTGCACCGGTTCGGTCGCGATTGAAGCGGCGAAAATCGCCCGCGACGGGGCGGTGTTTGCGATTGAAAAAAATGAATACGACCTCGAGATTTGCTGGCAAAACTTGCGCAAATTCCGCGTTGACATCACGCTTGTGCACGGCAGGGCGCCCGATCGGCTCGATGAGTTTGCCGACCCGGATGCCATCTTTATCGGCGGCACGTCAGGCGCGATGTCGCCGTTGTTGGATGTCTGTGCGAAACGGCTGAAGAAAAATGGACGCATCGTGATCAACGCGGCAACGGTTGAGACGCTTGCTGAAGCGGGCTGCGAGCTGCGCAGCCGTGGATTTCATGTTGACATCACGCTCGCGCAAGTGTCGCGAAGCAAGCCCATTTTAGAGTTGACGCGCTTTGAGGCGCTCAATCCGGTGTATATCATGACAGCCAAGCGGGAGGGAGACGAATGACCGGCACGTTGTACGGCATCGGTGTTGGCCCGGGCGATCCAGAGCTCATGACGGTGAAAGCATACCGCCGCCTAAAAGAAGCGGATGTCATCGCCTATCCAAAAAAAGGGCGGCAAAGCAAAAGCTATGCGGAACAAATTATTGATGCGTATTTTGCGCCAGAGGAAAAACGGCGGCTCGGCCTGCATTTTCCGATGACAAAAGACCGAGCCTTGCTTGAGCCGAAGTGGAACGAGGCGGCGGACGCCATTTGGGCGGAGCTGTCGGCCGGGCGCGATGTCGCGTTTGTGACCGAAGGCGATCCGCTGTTGTACAGCACGTTCATCCATTTGATGCACGTAATGGAGCGCCGCTATCCGGAAGCGCCGATTGAAGTCGTCCCCGGCGTCAGTTCGGCCAACGCTGCTGCCGCTAGGCTTCGTCTGCCGCTGGCGGATGGTGATGAAACCGTGGCGATCGTGCCCGCCCGCGACGATGTTGAGGCGATGAAAGCAGTGCTTCTTGAGCACGATTGCGTTGTCTTTTTTAAAGTGGCGAAAGTGATCGATTTGCTGGTTCGTCTGTTGCGGGAACTCGATTTGCTTCATCGCGCCGCTGTTGTGACGAAAGTGACGTCCGGCGAGGAAGTCGTGTGGAAGGTCGAGGAGCTCGACGGAGCGGAACTCGAATATTTGACATTGATGGTGGTGAGAAAGTGAAGCTGTATATCGTAGGGGCGGGGCCGGGAGCGCCGGATTTGATCACGGTTCGCGGCGCCGAGCTTCTCGCTGCTGCCGACGCCATTTTTTACACCGACTCGCTAGTGAGCGCGGAATTGATCGAGCGCTACCGGAAGCCGGATGCTGACGTTTTCCATACCGCCGGCATGCATTTAGAAGAAATGGTCGCGGCAATGGCGGAGCAAGTGAAACAAGGACGGCTTGTCGTGCGCGTCCATACCGGTGATCCATCGATTTACGGGGCGACGCTTGAGCAAATCGCCTTGTTGAAAGAAGAAGGAATTGAAGTGGAAATCGTCCCCGGCGTCAGTTCGGCGTTTGCCGCCGCGGCCGCCGTGCAGGCGGAGCTCACCGTTCCGGAATTGACGCAGACGGTCATTTTCACCCGCGCCGAGGGGCGGACGCCGATGCCGCCGCGTGAGAAATTGCAGGAGCTGGCGCAGCATCATTGCACGCTCGTTCTTTTTTTAAGCGCGACGCTTGCCAAAAAAGTAAGCGCGGCGCTCCTTGAAGCGGGTTGGAGCGGTGATACGCCTGTCGCGATCGTCTATAAGGCGACATGGCCGGATGAAGTCGTGATTCGTTCCACCGTTGCCACAATGGCTGACGATATGCGGCGCCATGGTGTGACGAAACACGCGATCATGTTGGCCGGTTGGGCGCTCGATCCCCATATTCATGAGCGCGGCTACCGTTCGAAGCTGTACGACCGCACGTTTACGCACGGATATCGAAAGGGGGAGAAGTAAGGTGGGAGTTGCTGCCGCGAACAACAAAAGACACGGCGCCTATGCTGTCGTGGCCATTACGAAACACGGGGTCGAGATCGCCCGACGCCTTGGAGGCGCTCTTGCGGGAGCGGACGTTTATTATACGGATAAATTCGCCCGCGGCGATGAAGCCAAGCACGGGATCCGCTTGTTTTCCGGCAACGTCAGGGCCTTGTTGCCGGAGTTGTTCGCCCGCTATGACGGACTCATTTGCATCATTTCGCTCGGCGCTGTCGTACGGATGATCGCTCCGCTGTTAAAAGACAAAAAGACCGATCCTGCGGTCGTGGTGATCGATGATAAGGCTGAACATGTGATCAGTGTTCTTTCCGGCCATTTGGGCGGAGCGAACGAACTGACGCGGCGCGTTGCTGCCATTTTAAGCGCCCGCCCGGTCATTACGACCGCTTCTGACGTGCAGCAGACAATCGCCGTCGATCTGTTCGGTCGCCAGTTCGGCTGGGAATGGGAATCAGCTGACAAGCTGACGCCGGTGAGCGCCGCGGTCGTGAATGAAGAGCCTGTCGCGATCGTGCAAGAGTCGGGGGAAACCGGCTGGTGGCCGGAAGGGCGGCCATTGCCCAAAAACATTGCCGTGTACGGCTCGATCGCGGAAGCGCTCGCTGCCCGCCCGGCGGCCGCGCTTGTGGTCACTCATCGCTTGCTTGCGCCGGAAGAAGAGGCCATTTTGCAAAACGGCGTTTTGTATCGCCCGAAAGTAATCGCGCTTGGCATCGGCTGCAACCGCGGCACATCGGCTGACGAAATCGAAGCGGTCATCCATGAGACGCTCAATGAGCTGCGCTTTTCGATGAAAAGCGTCAAAGCGGTGTGCACCATTGATTTGAAAAAGGATGAACAAGGACTTTTGGAGGTAGTCAACAAATATAGATGGGAATTGGTTGCGTATACGCCAGAAGAGCTGAACACGGTGTCGATCGAAGCGCCGTCGGAAACGGTGTACCGCTACACCGGCGCGTATGGGGTGAGCGAGCCGGCGGCGAAATTGTACAGCGGGGCCGATCGGCTGGCGCTGGTGAAAAAGAAGTCCGGCAATGTGACGATTTCCGTGGCGCTCATCGATCATCAAAAGAAAGCGACCATGCAGGGAAAGGGGAAAGAGGCATGCGACGGCTTGTCATCGCCGCACCGGGAAGCGGCGCCGGCAAAACGACCGTGACGCTTGGATTGATGGCGGCCATGAGGCAGCAAGGATATACGGTGCAAGGGTTTAAATGCGGCCCGGACTACATCGATCCGACTTACCATACGGCTGTGACCGGCCGGCCGGCGCGCAACTTGGACAGTTGGATGATGGGAAGCGAAGCGGTCAAAACGGTGCTCGCCAACGGTTGTCAAGGGGCTGATATCGCCATCATCGAGGGGGTGATGGGGCTGTTTGACGGGAAACAGCCGCTTTCTGACGAGGGGTCGACGGCTGAAATCGCCGTGTTGACCGAAAGCCCGGTGCTGCTTGTCGTCGATTGTTCCGGCATGGCCCGCAGCGCCGCCGCCATCGTCCATGGGTTTCAAACGTTTCGCCCCGATGTGCGCCTCGCCGGCGTATTTGCCAACCGCGTCGGCAGCGAAGGGCATTTTCGGCTCGTCAAAGCGGCGGTCGAGCAAACGTGCGGGGTGCCGGTCGTCGGGTTTCTCACGCAAGACGAAGCGTTGGCGCTGCCAGAGCGCCATTTAGGGCTCGTGCCGTCGGTGGAGCGCGGCGAACTGGATTCGTTTTTTGCCGAACTGGGGAGAAAGGTGGCGCGCACGATCGATTGGGAGACGCTCCTTTCGATTGCAGAAGCGCCAGCCCTTTGTTCTCCGGCGCCGCTCATTCGCCCTTCGCGGCCGTATCGCGTGCGCGTGGCGGTTGCCAAAGATGCCGCCTTTCATTTTTACTATCCGGAGAATCTGGAGATGCTTTCTGCCTGCGGCGCGGAGCTTGTCTACTTTTCTCCGCTCGCCGGCGAGCCGCTTCCGGATGGGGTGAACGGATTGTATATCGGCGGCGGGTTTCCGGAAGAGTTTGCCGCCGAGCTCGCCAGGCAAGCCGCGGTCAAACAGTCGATCCGCGCCGCCATCGAACACGGGTTGCCGACGTTGGCCGAATGCGGCGGGTTTATGTTTCTCACCGAACAGCTTGTTGCGACGGACGGTGCGGCCTATGAGATGGCGGGCGTCATCCCGGGGAAGGTCGTGATGAAGACGAAGCTCGCGGCGCTTGGCTACCGCGAAGTGCGCGGTCGAAATGGAAATTTTCTATTGCCGGAAGGAGAAACAGCGCGCGGGCATGAATTTCACTATTCCGTGTACGAACCGCGGGGCGAGGCGCCGTTTGCCTACGAAACGAGCGGCCGGAAAGGAACGAAGCCTGACGGTTATTTGGCGCACCGGCTTGTCGCCGGCTATGTCCATTTTCATTTCGCGTCCGCCCCGGCGATGGTTGAGCGGTGGCTCGCCGAATGCGAGAAGGTGACCATCAATGGCTAAGGCGCTGCCGATTATGTTTCAAGGCACCCATTCTGATGCCGGCAAAAGCGTCATCGCCACCGCGTTTTGCCGCATGTTCGCCCAAGACGGCTGGAAGACGGCGCCGTTCAAGTCGCAAAACATGTCGTTAAACTCCTACGTGACGCCGGACGGAAACGAAATCGGGCGGGCGCAAGGAATTCAGGCCGAAGCGGCCGGAGTGGCGGCGCGCGCTGAGATGAATCCGATTTTGATTAAGCCAAGCCGCGAGCATGAATCGCAAATCGTTGTGCTTGGCAAACCGTACGGCAATATGCAGGCGTTCGCTTACCGGAACGAGTTTTTCCACCAAGGGCTGGCCGTCATCCGTCAGTCGCTCGAAACGTTGATGAACGAGTATGACCGGATTGTCATTGAAGGAGCGGGAAGCCCGGCGGAAGTAAACTTAAACGACCGCGAGTTGGTCAACATGCGTGTCGCCCGTCTCGCCAACGCCCCGGTCGTGTTGATCGGCGATATTGAGCGGGGCGGGGTGTTCGCGAGCCTCGTTGGAACGCTGTCGCTGCTTGAGCCTGAGGACCGAAAGCGGGTCATTGGGGTCATCATTAACAAGTTTCGCGGCGATGTGGCGCTGCTTAAGCCGGGGCTTGATTGGTTTGAGCAGCACACCGGCGTGCCGGTGCTTGGCGTCGTTCCATATTTGCCTGATTTGGCGATCGATGCTGAAGATTCGCTGTCGCTTGAGCGGTTTGCTTCATCTGTCGGGGGAGAGGAAGCGATTGATGTCGCTGTCATCCGCTGTCCGAAAATCGCCAATTTCACCGACATCGACCCGCTGCTGGCAGAACCGGACTGCCGCGTCCGGTTGGTGACGCACGGCGACGAGCTTGGCGCGCCGGATGTGATCGTGCTTCCCGGCAGCAAAAACACGATCGAGGACTTGATTTATATGAAGAAAAGAGGACTCGCTTCCCGCATTGTGTCGCTTGTCAATGAAGGAAAAGCGAGAGTCGTCGGCTTATGCGGCGGCTACCAAATGCTTGGCGCCGTCATCCGCGATCCGTATGGAGTCGAGACGCCGCTCCCCGAAGTAAAAGGACTTGGTTTGCTGCCGATTGAAACGACGCTTGAGCGGACGAAAATCACGATCCGTACGGAAGGGATGCTTACGTGGGCGGGCGAGCGGCTTTCGGTGCAAGGATACGAGATTCATATGGGCCGCTCGGCGCCGCTTCCTGGCTATGCGCCGCTTATTGAGGCGGACGGCCGCCATGAAGGGGCGAAGCACAGTGATGAGCGGGTGCTGGGCACGTACATGCACGATTTGTTTCATAACGATGCGTTCCGCACCGCGTTTTTCAACAACATTCGCCGCCAAAAAGGAATCGCTCCTTCTGGCGTCCGACTCTTTCGCTCGCTCAAAGAAAAGGCGTTCGACCGGCTTGCCGCTCATGTCCGCCAGCACGTGGCGGTCGAGCGGATCGAACAGATGATGCGTCAATTTGGCTGTCGCGATCACAGTTGAAGTCCAACAACGGGAAGACACCAAGGCAATGGGCGTTGATTTGGGACTTCGTTATATCGCCGTTGCCAGCATTGGAACGAAATCGTTGTTTTTCAAGGACAGTCAATGCGCTTTCATTCGCCGACGATATGCGGCTTTGCGGCGAACGTTGGGCAAAGCGAAGAAGCTCCATATGATTCGCACAATCGGCCGTAAAGAGTCCTGCTGGATGAAGGATATAAACCATAAAATCAGCCGTCAAATCGTCCGTTTTGCCCTCGCCAACGGTGTTGGCATGATTCGGATGGAAAAGTTGACGCGTTCCCTCAATCATAGACGAGAAAGGAGGAAGCGCATATTCCCGCTTGATGGGGGATATTGTGCGCCCATGATGAATGTTTCCATCCCACCGATCCACCGTGAAATGGTTGAACAAGCGCGTGCCTATATCGATCAATTGACCAAACCGCCCGGCAGCCTCGGCCGTCTTGAAGAAGTGGCGACAACGCTTGCCGGCATGACCGGGGAGCTGCTTCCACGCGTCACTCCGCCCGGAGTGCTCGTGTTTGCGGCCGATCATGGCGTCACGGAAGAAGGGGTGTCTGCCTATCCGGCCGAAGTGACGGCGCAAATGGTGTACAACTTTGCCAACGGCGGAGCGGCGATCAACGCCTTCAGCCGTCAAATCGGCGCGTTGCTTCAGGTGATTGATGTCGGTGTCGCCGTGCCGATTGCTGATGAGCGCGTCATTCAGAAAAAGGTGCGCCCGGGAACGAACAATTTCGCGGAAACGGAAGCGATGACGCCGTCCGAGGCCGAACAGGCGCTTCATGTCGGTTACGAACAGGCGGCGTCCATCATTGAACAAGGCGTCCGCACGCTCATTGTCGGCGAAATGGGCATCGGCAATACGACCGCCGCGAGCGCCTTATTGGCCACGTTGACCGATGAGCCGCTTGAGCGCATCGTTGGCAAAGGAAGCGGCATTAAGGAGGAAATGCTTGCCCATAAACAGGACGTGATCCGACGGGCGCTCTTGCTTCATCGGCCGGATCCGGCGAAGCCGCTTGAATGGCTTTCGAAAATCGGCGGGTTGGAGATCGCTGCTATGGCCGGGGCGATGCTGGCAGCCGCCGAACGGCGCATCCCGATTTTGCTTGACGGTTTTATTTGCACGGTGGCTGCCCTTGTGGCCCGCCAGTTTGCCGTGAACGTCACAGACTATATGATTGCCGGCCATCGTTCGCAAGAGCCGGGGCACAGTATAGCCCTTCGTTTGCTAGAGAAGGATCCGCTTTTGGATCTCGGCATGCGCCTTGGCGAAGGAAGCGGCGCGGCGGTAGCGTTTCCGCTCTTGATTTCAGCAATGGCGATGGTGAACGAAATGGCGACGTTCGCCTCGGCGGGCATTTCCACGGCCAATGCGAAAGGGGAGAAGGGGCGATGACCGTCGGCAAAGTGTATTTAGTCGGCGCTGGGCCGGGTGATGAAAAGCTCATCACGGTTTACGGCCGCGAATGCCTAGAACGGGCGGATGTCATTATTTACGACCGGCTCATCAACCGTAAGCTGCTGCGCTACGCGAAGCCGGACGCTGAGCTTCTTTACTGCGGCAAAGAGCCGGGAAAACATGACACGGTTCAAGAACAAATTCATGAGCTGCTCGTTTGGCATGCGCAACAAGGAAAAACGGTCGTCCGCTTAAAAGGCGGCGATCCGTGCATTTTTGGCCGCGTTGGTGAAGAGGCGGAAGTGTTGGTGAAAGCCGGAATTCCGTTTGAAATCGTTCCAGGGGTGACATCCGGCATCGCTGTGCCGGCGTACGCCGGCATTCCGGTCACCCACCGTGATTACGCCGCCTCGGTGGCGATGGTCAGCGGGCATCGGAGTGAGCGGATCGATTGGGAGGCGCTGACTCGAGGATGCGATACGATCATTGTCTACATGGGAGCGGCCAACTTGTCGGATATTTGCGGCCGTTTGATGGCGGCCGGAAAGCCGTCGGATACGCCGGCGGCCATCATTGAATGGGGGACGACCGAGCGGCAGCGCACGGTGGCGGCGACGCTTTCGACGCTGTCAGACGAGGCGGAACAGGCGGGCATTTCCCATCCGGCCATCATCATCATCGGCGATGTCGTTCGTCTGCGTGAGACGCTCCAATGGTTTCCGGAGCGGCAAGGGGGCGTGGTCGATGCCGACGCCTCGTCGTAGCGGGCGTGTCATCGTTTATACGGGCGACGGAAAAGGAAAAACGACGGCCGCATTGGGGCTTGCCCTGCGTGCCGTCGGCCGGGGAATGAACGTCGCGGTTTTGCAGTTTTTGAAATCGCCGGAACGAACATACGGCGAGCAGCTTGCTCTTCGCCGCCTCGGCATCGAAGTGCATCAGCTCGGCGCCGGCTTTACATGGACGAAAACGGCCGATGTTCACCGTCAAGCGTTACAACGGGCATGGACATTGGCGAAACAATATGTTCATTCCGGACAGTATGATCTGATCGTGCTAGATGAATTGAACAATGCGTTAGCCATCGATCGATTCCCGGTCGATGACATCATATCGGTGGAAGATGTACTCGAACTGATCCGCACGCGCCCGCCGTCACTCCATCTGGTCATTACCGGGCGCTCCGCTCGCCCAGAGCTGATTGCTGTCGCCGATATTGTCACTGAGATGACGCTTGTCAAGCATGACTATGAACAAGGGGAGGCGGCCATGAAAGGAATTGAATTTTGAGAAGAAACAGTTGGCGGAGGAATCTTTCTCACTCGTCTGCCAGCGTCTTATGCTATTGAAAAAGCGGCCGGATTCGGCCGCTTTTTTGTCGAACTTTATCTCGATGGACGGTGCCGTTTGGTTCCTAGGAGGGAAAACTCGCTCATGACGGTTTTTCTATGCGTCGGTGTCCGTTTTGTCGTTTTGTTCCTTATTTTGCCGCCGTCCTTTGCTGTTATCACCGGATATCGGACCGTGAAGCAAGGCCATGGGGTCTTGCGTCGGCGCGTTTTGATTCCGGCTTCCTTTGTTTGGCCGTTTTGTCACAGACCACACCTCCTTTAGGCGCTATGACCATATCATTAGCATAGGCTGCTCGTCGGTTTTTATACATTGACGGCGGCTAGAAAAGAAAAACGGGAAGCGCGTTTGTCATGCGTTCCCGTGAGCAAATACGTCCGGATGCTGGCAAATATGGCGGACGGGAGGGGTGGAGACAAATGATTTTTTAGTAAGCGTACCGGCCGAAAGCAGTGCCGACAATGATAAGCAAAATAAACAAGACAACGATCAATGCAAAGCTATTACCATGCCAAGCGCTCATCCTGCTCACCTCCTTGGAAAATCTATTACATGGTATGCAATTTATTGCATGAATGCACGGGAAAATTGTCGAAAAATGCAAAATAACAAAAACGCCTTGCTAGGAAAGCAAAGGCGTTTTTGTTGTTGGATGGGACTTCTTTTTATTCCCAAATATAAGGCGTTTCCTGATAGACGTAATAGTTGAGCCAGTTGACAAACAGCAAATTGGCGTGTGAGCGCCACGTATTGAGCGGCGGTTGACTCGGGTCATCATTCGGGAAGTACGACTCCGGAAGTTGAATCGGTAACCCTTTGGCCAAATCGCGCTCATATTCGTCTTTTAACGTTGTTGCATCATATTCTGGATGACCGGTCAAGAAAATATGACGGCCGTCGTTCGAGGCGACAAGGCAAACGCCAGCTTTGTCGGCGACTGATAAAATCATGAGCTCCGGCACTTTTTCAATGTCTTCTCGCTTGACGTCCGTATGGCGGGAGTGCGGCATGCGGAACACGTCGTCAAAGCCGCGCAAAAGCTTTACATTTTTTACTTCCAGTGTATGGTTGAACACGCCGAAGCATTTTTTCGGCAGTGGATATTTCGGAATGCCATAATGGTAATACAAGCCGGCTTGCGCCCCCCAGCAAATATGGAGCGTCGATGTGACGTTTGTTTTTGTCCATTCCATAATGTCGGTCAACTCGTCCCAGTACGTCACTTCTTCAAACGGCATTTGCTCGACCGGTGCTCCTGTGATGATCATTCCGTCGAACTTCCGATGGCGGATGTGAGGAAAAATTGTGTAAAATTGATCCAAATGATGTTTACTCGTCGTTTTCGGTTCATGGGTCGCCGGACGCAAAAAGGTGACGTTCACTTGCAGCGGCGAGTTGCCAAGCAGCCGCAGCAACTGTGTCTCTGCTTTTTCTTTTTCGGGCATCAAGTTTAAAATGATGATGTTGAGCGGCCGGATGTCTTGGGAGTAAGCCCGTTCTTCGTCCATCACGAAAATGTTTTCCTGTTCGAGTATTTCTTTCGCCGGCAAGTCTTTTGGAATGTTGATTGGCAATGGTGTCCCCTCCGTTTCTGTCTCGTTACTAAATACCTTAATTATAAAAACTTTGTCAACATTCTTCAATTGATTTTTTTGACCTTAAACAGCTGGTGAACAAAAAGGGGGAATTCCGATTGGATCCGACAGCCTTTGACAATTTAAAAACGGTGTTGGAAGGGGCGGTATATGACGCGGATTTGCAAGGGCGCATTGCCGTGGTCGAGCGCCGCGACCTTGTCGATTTGGCCCGTTTGTTTCGGGAGTACGCCATTTCATTTCGGCTGAATGATGCGCCCGATCCGCTCGTCGTCTGCACCGCGCGGCTTTCTCTTGATTTTGCTGAGCTGGTCAATGAGCGGCTCTATCACGGCCGGGCCGGCTGTCGGCTCGCTCTTCTGTTTACCCTTCCGGTTCGCCGCTCGTCCGTTTGTGCGCTCATTGAAGGAACGCTGCGGACGATTTGGGGGGAGGAGCGAATCATCCGGCAAACGCTCCGCTTTCCATTTCCACATGAACGCGGCCCGTATGAAAATGAAGCCGTGGTCGAATTTGCACGCCTCATTTATGAGGAAAACGCCGCCGATTTGCCGGAGATGGTGCCGTATATGGTTTCATCACTTGAACAATTGCAGCTGTTCGCCGGGCAGTAACGATGCAAAAAGTAGAAACAAACCATGAAATCCGCTATGATGGAGATGAGGTGAAAAATCATGAGTGTATATGAATTCAGCGCCAAAACCATTCGCGGAGAGGAACAACCGCTTTCCGTCTATCGAGGCAACGTGCTGTTGATTGTCAACACGGCGAGCCGTTGCGGCTTCACCCCGCAGTATAAAGAACTGCAGGAGCTGTATGACGAATATCGCGATCGCGGGTTTGTTGTGCTCGGCTTTCCGTGCAACCAGTTCGGCGGCCAAGAGCCGGGGACGGAAGAGGAAATCGAGCAATTTTGCCAGTTGAATTATGGTGTGACGTTCCCGCTGTTTGCGAAAGTGGATGTGAATGGCGATCACGCCCATCCGCTGTTTCAATATTTGAAAGAAGAGGCGCCGGGGGCATTGGGAACAAAGGCGATCAAATGGAATTTCACGAAGTTTTTGGTCGACCGCAACGGCAAGGTTGTAGCTCGTTTCGCACCGCAAACAAAGCCAAGCGAGCTGAGAAAGGAAATTGAAAAATTGTTGTAGTCTTTTTGTGAAGGAGGGATGACGGTTGCGCATTAAAGCGATTGAGCCGACACCAAGTCCGAACACGATGAAAATATTACTTGATGAAGAACTGCCTTCCGGCATGCGCCATAACTACAAACCCGACAACATCGGCGAAGCACCGCCGCTCATTCAAACGTTGATGCGCATTAATGGAGTAAAAGGCATTTACCATGTCGCCGACTTTTTGGCCATTGAGCGCCATCCGAAGTACGATTGGCGCGACATATTGGCGAACGTGCGTGAAGTGTTCGGCGAAGAAGCAGACGACGGAGCCGAGGCAAAGCCGAAGGTGAATGAACATTTCGGTGAAGTGAAAGTATTTGTGCAAATGTTGTATGGTTTGCCGATGCAAGTGAAACTGATCGATGGTGAGCGCGAGCATCGCGTCGGGTTGCCGCAGCCGTTTATCGATGCGGTCATCGAAGCGCAAAAGTATGCCGACAACATTGTCCTTGAGCGCAAATGGGTGGAAAAAGGGGTGCGCTACGGCACGTTCGACGAAATTGGACGCGAAGTGGTCGATGAGCTGTCGGCTGCCTATCCGCCAGAGCGGCTGGAGCGGATCGTCAATATGTTCCGCCACGGAGAGCAGGAAAAAACGGCGCAGAAGCGGCCAGGTATCAAAGTGACAAGCGAGATGCTCGACGATCCAGACTGGCGGAAACGGTACGCCGCGCTTGAGCAAATGGCGGAGCCGACCGAAGACGACATCCCCGTGTTAGCCAAAGCCCTGAAAGATGAGAGAATGGCCATTCGCCGCCTAGCGACTGCGTATCTAGGCATGATCGGCGGCAAACAGGTGCTGCCGTATTTGTATGAAGCGTTGAAAGACCCGGCGGTTGCTGTCCGTCGCACGGCCGGCGACTGTTTGTCCGACATCGGCGACCCAGAAGCGATTCCAGCGATGACGGAAGCGTTAAAAGATGAAAGCAAGCTCGTCCGCTGGCGCGCGGCTATGTTTTTGTATGAAGTCGGCGATGAATCGGCGCTCCCAGCGTTAAAAGCGGCGGAAAACGATCCGGAATTTGAGGTCAGCTTGCAAGTAAAAATGGCCATCGAACGGATCGAAGGCGGCGAAGAGGCGAAAGGCTCGGTTTGGAAACAAATGACTGAAAGCCGAAAAAAAGAAAACAAGACAGAAGAGGAAAAATAGGCGCGCGGATGGGCGCGCCTATATTCTTTGGGGCACTGAAAGCAAATGATGACGTGGCCACAGTGGAGCTGGCTGTCGGAGAGATTCAGTGATTTCCAAGACAATAGGTGTGTTGGCGTGTCAGCCGGAACAGTAATGGCCAACGACCCAACGCCGGCTAAAATGACCGGCTAGGTCCCGACGATGTTTCGCAGTTTTTCAATGTATTCCATGTACTATGCTTCTCTCGTTTTCTCTTTCCATCCGATTGCTTATTCCATTCCGATGGTGATCGGCGGCTGCAGTGGCTCTAGAAGGCGGAAAGCAACTGATGGATGTAGAAAATCTCTATTTTCCTTCTATCGGTCATTTTTATGTGTTCGACAATCAAGCTTTCTCCATTGGAGAAATGCATAGTTGCACCACATTTGCGATAGGTTTGTCGAGCCTTTAGACGAGCAAAAGCTTTATTTCGCTGTCGGCGTCGAAAAAAGAAGGATCACCGTTTTCACCATGGTTGGCGGTTGTCTTCGTTGATTTTTCTGTTCGAAGTATAGTATGCTGATAGCACAACGATGATCATATGGAGGGATGCTAGCCATGTCGATGGCGTACGAAGAATATATGCGCCAGCTCGTGCAGCCGATGCGTGATGAGCTCGTCCGCGCCGGTTTCCGCGAACTGCGCACGAGCGAGGAAGTTGAGCAGTTTATGGAACAAGCAGAAGGAACGATATTTGTCTTTGTCAACTCGGTGTGCGGCTGCGCTGCTGGATTGGCGCGCCCGGCGGCGACACAGGCAGTGTTGCGAAGCGAGAAAAAGCCGGATCATTTGGTGACCGTGTTTGCTGGCCAAGATAGAGAGGCGACGGCAAAAATGCGCGAGTACTTTGTCGGCTATGAGCCATCTTCGCCGTCGATGGCGCTCTTGAAAGGAAAGGAAGTTGTTCATTTCATTCCGCGTGAAGACATCGAGTTTCATTCGATGGAAGAGGTTATGGAAAACGTTTTAGCTGCCTTTGAAAAATATTGTGGCTGATTGAATACGGACTTTGCCATCGTGAGTTGTCCGATTGGCTAACAGCTAGGTATCACTGCTTTTTTATCTTGGGTGAGCAGGGGATGCTCAGATGAATTTACATACAATGGCACGCCGGTGGGAACGATAAAGGCGGAGGTGATCGGCGTGTCGAAACGAAAAAAAGACCGTTCGAAAACGGGTGTCAGCGCCCCGAATGTCAGAGGACAAGGGACGACGGAAACAGAGACAGGGGCGTTCGCGCTTGACTCCGCCCGCAAAAAAACGAAAATCGATTAAAAAGGAGCTCCCGGTGCGGAGCTCCTTTTCCTTTAGTCGTTGTTAGGCGTTAGCGATACAGCTGTAAATAAAATACAGCAACGTAATGAGGCTGGCCGCAAAAAAGATAGTAGTCATGTTCATTTCCCCGCCTTTCTGTCTATGTTTTCTCCTTGAACATATGGTACACTATTCATATAACCATAGTATATACCAAGAAAAACAAAAAGGAAAAGCGGTTTTTGTCTTGGCAAGGGAGAGGAAGAATAATGAAAAAAGCGAAACGGATGAATGCGTTTTCTTCGTCTATTTTTGCTGAATTGTCGGCATATTGCCAAAAGCGGCGCCATCTTCATGACGAATGGATCGACTTAAGCGTCGGCAGCCCGGATTTGCCGCCGGCGCCGTTTGTGCGTGAGGCGATTGCCCGCTACGCCGAGGAGCCGAACGCCTACGGATATACATTAAAAGGCATTCGTGAATTTCATGAAGCGGTCGCTGATTATTACCGGACGACGCACGGTGTCGTGTTGAATCCGGAGACGGAAGTGACGTATGTCATCGGGTCACAAGATGGTCTTGTCCATTTGCCGATGGTGTTTGCTGATCCGGGTGATGTCATTTTAGTGCCGGATCCTGGATATCCAGCGTATGCCACCGGCGTAGCGATGGCCGAAGCGGAGCCATACTTTATGCCCTTAAAGGAAGAAAACGGCTTTTTGCCCGATTTGCGTGCGATTCCAGAGGAGATCGCCAAACGGGCGGCGATTATGTTTCTTAACTTTCCGGGCAATCCAGTGCCCGCCCTCGCGACTGAATCGTTTTATCGTGAAGTCGTCGAGTTTGCGAAGCGGTACGACGTGCTTGTCGTCTCTGATTTTGCCTATGGTGAGCTGTATTATGATGGAAACAAACCAGTGAGCTTCCTTTCCGTTCCCGGGGCGAAAGACGTCGGGGTGGAAATGAACTCGCTGTCAAAAAGCTATAACATGGCTGGTTGTCGAATCGGCTATTTGTGCGGCAACGCTGACGTGATTCGCGAGTTTGCCGCGTTTAAATCGAATTTAGATTACGGCATTTTTTGGCCAATTCAAAAAGCAGCCGCGGAAGTGCTTCGCTATGGAGGGGACTTTTGCGCCGAAAGCCGCGCCATTTACCAATCGCGCCGCAACGCGCTTGTCAGTGGGTTGGCCGACATCGGCTGGACGGTCGACTGTCCGCCGGCTGGCATGTTCGTATGGGCGAAGATTCCCGTTGGGTTTACATCGCTCTCGTTCACAAAGGAACTCATCGACCGTGCTGGAGTCGTTGTGACGCCTGGGCATGCGTTTGGACCGAGCGGTGAAGGTTATGTGCGCATCGCTCTCGTTCAGCCGGAAGATACGTTGCGCCGTGCCGTTGAGAAACTGCGGACGAGCGGTTTGTTCGAGCGGTTGGCTGCTGACCAACGATAACGGAGGTGGGACGCGATGAAGCTACCGGCATGGCTTCGAAAAACGCTTGTTGCCGCGATTACTGTCTGCACATTTGGCCTTGTGACACCACCTGCCTCGCTTCTTGCGGCTGAGGAACCGACGGCCGATGATGTACCATCTTCCGATTGGCAACATGGCGCCGTTGGTTCTGCAGCGGAAGCGGCTTCGCTCACCCGCGCTCAATTTGTCGAACAGACGGTGGAAAAAGCGATGGCTCAGTCGCAAGAAAAGTTTGGCCGCAAAATTGCTCCCGTTATTGAGGACGAGTTTCGCGCCGTCATTTTGCCGCGCATGGAGGAAGTGATCGCCGAACTCGCCGGGCGCTATCCGGAAGAAGAGCTTCATTATTTAGCCGTATCGGAAAATCCGTCCGGTGGGCAAGGCGAACGCATTTTCCATATTTATCGCGCCGATACGGGGGAAGATGTCATTCGCTTCCATGTCCGACGTGAACATCCGCCGCAGGATGGGTATTGGTTTCAGTTTCATTACCATACGCGTGATGACGGATTTCAAGCTCACTATGAATTAGGAAAAATTTATTGGTCGAAAAATACACCACCGAACTGGCGAACGTAGCCATCTGTCGTTCTTTCCTTATTTTGCGCGTTTTTCCCCGCTTCTTCGTATGTTATCATTGATTTAGTAGAATACGAGATTGAAAGAAGCGGGGGACCATGATGAGACGGTTACTCACTAGTTTATTAGCGGCACTGCTTGCCGTTCCGCTTCTGTCGCTTTCGCCGTACCCGGCTGCGCACGGCGTGCTGCTCGAAGAAAGCGGCCTTGATGTTCAGACGATCCCGTCGCACGATGTGCTTGGCCGCATCGTCATCGTCCCGGAAACGGACTTTTCGTTCGATGAGGCAAACGAGACGATTCGAACGCTTGCCCGTATTGACCGCCGCATTTTAGAACAAGCGGCGAATCATCATATTTATATTCAATTGTTGACAAATCCCATTACCGATGAACCGATTGCTCGCCATTTGCGCGGGAAAACACCGCGCGGCTATGTGCCGGGATCCAAAACGTGGGATGAGGTGCCGGGCATAGGCGGGGCGCATTTAGTGCTTGTCCGTCTTGGCCATAGCGAAAAAGGAAAGGGGCACGGCTCGATCAACTTAGAGCTTCATGAGTTTGCCCATTCGTTAGATTACATCGTATTCGACCACATTCACGAAACAGACGAATTTCAAGCGCTTTGGAGGGAAGAAGCACCGCAGTTGTTTCCTCGCGAATACTATTTTTTAACGTATCCGGAAGAGTATTTTGCTGAGTCGTTCGCCTATTACTATGTGAGCGAAAAAACGCAGGAAACGCTGAGGATGGCGGCTCCGCGTACGTACACGTTCATCCGTCAACTGGCGGAACGAGCCTCATAAGAAGGCTCTTTTTTTTGTGATGAGGGCGGTGCTTTATGAGGTGCTTTATGATATGATAAAGCGTGAGGTGAGGACATTGCGGCAATATTTACAGTTATTAGAAGACATTTTGGAAAACGGTGTCGAAAAGGAGGATCGAACCGGTGTCGGCACGTTGTCGGTGTTCGGTCGCCAGCTCCGTTTTAACTTGCAGGACGGGTTTCCGCTCGTGACGACGAAAAAATTACATATTCGTTCGATTATTTATGAATTGCTCTGGTTTTTAAAAGGTGACACCAATGTCCGCTATTTGCAGGAGAATGGCGTGACGATTTGGGACGAATGGGCCGACGAAAACGGCGATCTAGGGCCTGTCTATGGAGCACAATGGCGGTCATGGAAAGGGGCGGACGGGAAAACGGTCGACCAAATCGCTTCGGTCGTTGAGGAGATCAAGAGAAATCCGAACTCGCGTCGACTGCTCGTGAACGCCTGGAATGTGGCGGAGTTAGACAAGATGAAGTTGCCGCCGTGCCATTATGCGTTTCAGTTTTACGTCGCTAACGGCCGGTTGTCATGCATGTGGCAGCAGCGCTCCGTCGATACATTTTTAGGGCTGCCGTTTAACATCGCCAGCTACGCGCTCTTGACGCATATGATTGCCGAGCAGTGCGGGCTGGATGTTGGTGAATTGATTTTCACCGGTGGGGATGTTCACTTGTATAAAAACCATATTGAGCAAGCTAAACTGCAGCTGACGCGCGAGCCGCGACCGCTGCCGAAGCTTGTGCTGAAACGGAAGCCGTCGTCCATTTTTGACTATGAATATGACGATTTTGAAATCGTCGGTTATGACCCTCATCCGACGATTAAAGCGCCAGTGGCGGTGTAAAGGAGAGAAGACGATGATTTCGCACATTGTGGCGATGGATGAAAACCGGGTGATCGGCAAAGATAATCAGTTGCCGTGGCATTTGCCGGCCGATTTAGCGTATTTCAAGCGGGTAACGATGGGGCATGCCATCGTGATGGGGCGCAAAACGTTTGAAGCGATCGGTCGGCCGCTCCCCGGCCGAGACAACGTCGTCGTGACACGCAATCCCCAATTTCGCCCGGAAGGCTGCCTTGTGCTCCATTCGCTTGAGGAAGTCAAGCAATGGATCGCAGCGCGTGGTGAAGAAGTGTTTATTATCGGTGGAGCTGAATTGTTTAAAGCAACAATGCCGATCGCCGATCGACTATACGTGACGAACATTTTCGCCTCATTCCCTGGCGATACGTTTTATCCGCCTATTTCCGAAAAAGAGTGGAAAGTCGTTTCCTATACGCCAGGAGTAAAAGACGAAAAAAATCCGTATGAGCACGCGTTTCTCATTTACGAGCGGAAATGAGTGTGCGGAGGTCAGTTACCAAGTGAAAAATGACCGAATGAACACACCCTGAATGCTTACAAATGGAAAACAGGGCGCGTTTTGCGAAACAGCAAGGCGCGCCTTTTTTGCATAGAAGCGGGGTGAAAAAGGAACGATAACCATATAGAACATCGATGGAAATGGAGGAAGATTATGAAGCATATCGTTCCGTTTATCGTCAAGCTTGCTGCTTGGAGTGTCGTTTTATTTTCGATGTTTACGATTTTTAATGCCCCGCTTTCTTTGATCTCACTCATGACGCTCATGACGGCAATCGTTTCCTACGTCATCGGCGATTTGGTTGTTTTGCCGCGCGTCGGACACTTTGTCGCCGCCGCTTTGGATGTGCCGCTCTCCTTTTTGCTTGTATGGCCTGCCAGTTTTGCGTTGCTTTCCCCGACCGTCAATATGGCATACGCTGCCTTTTTCAGCTCACTAGCTATTGGTGCGGTTGAAGCGTTTTTCCATTTGTATATGGAAAACCATGTACTCGAAGAAGCGAGACGGGAAGAAGCGTATCGCTGGTATGATGAAGGAAGATGGGCAACGGAATTCGCTGAGGAACAGGAGTTTAAAAAAGAAGACGACCGGACGTAGCACCGGTCGTTTTCTTATGAAAGAACAGAAAACTTTTCGAAAATTCCCTTTTCTTTTTGCAAATTTGTGATATAATCTACAAATCAAAGACAACTTAGAAAAGAAAGGGAACGAGAGCATGGCACAACAACTAAAACGGAAACAAGGGGCGGTATACGTCGAGGACATTTTGATCGCGTATCATACGCTGAAAGATGTTGTTTTCCATACACCGCTACAAAAAAACCCGCTTCTGTCCGAGCGTTACGAGTGCAATGTGTACTTGAAGCGCGAAGACTTGCAAGTTGTGCGCTCATTTAAGTTGCGCGGAGCGTACAACCGGATGAAACATTTAACTGATGAGGAGCGAAGAAACGGGGTCGTATGCGCCAGCGCCGGCAACCATGCCCAAGGAGTCGCCTATTCGTGCCGGGCACTCGGGGTGCACGGAAAAATTTATATGCCGGCGACAACACCTCGACAAAAAGTGTCGCAAGTCCAGTTGTTTGGCAAAGACAAGGTCGAGATCGTCCTTGTGGGCGACACGTTTGACGACTCGTACAGCGAAGCGGTAAAATGTGCGGAAGCGGAAGGACGCACGTTTATTCACCCGTTTGATGACGAATACGTCATCGCCGGGCAAGGAACAATCGGTGTTGAGGTATTAAACGACTGTGATGAACCGATCGATTTTTTGTTTGCCAGCATCGGCGGCGGCGGACTGATGGCCGGGTTGGGAACATATGTAAAAAGCATCTCGCCGGCGACCAAGGTGATCGGCGTCGAACCAGGCGGCGCTCCGTCGATGAAAGCGGCGCTTGAGCAAGGGCATGTTGTGACGCTTGGGGAGATTGATAAGTTTGTTGATGGTGCCGCGGTCAAAACGGTCGGGGAAAAAACGTTTGCTCTATGCCGTGAGGTGCTCGATGATATCATTGTCGTTCCGGAAGGGAAAGTATGCACAACGATTTTAGAGCTGTACAACGAAAACGCGATTGTCGCTGAACCGGCGGGAGCGCTGCCGATCGCTGCTCTTGAGTTTTACAAAGAGCAAATTCGCGGCAAAACAGTGGTTTGCGTTGTGAGCGGCGGTAATAACGACATCGACCGGATGCAGGAAATTAAGGAGCGCTCGATGATTTATGAAGGGTTGCAACACTATTTCATCGTTAATTTCCCGCAGCGGGCCGGGGCGCTGCGCGAATTTTTAGATGAAGTGCTCGGTCCAACTGATGACATCACCCGCTTTGAATATACGAAGAAAAACAATAAAGAAAGCGGACCGGCACTCGTCGGCATCGAGCTAAAACGGCGTGAAGACTACGCACCGCTCATTGAACGGATGAAGAAAAAAGGGTTTCCGTTCCAGGAAGTAAATAAAGACCCGAACTTATTCCATTTGCTGATTTGAGCAAAAAAGCGCGAAAAAAGTCGGAAAGTTTTCGGTGTATTCCGACATACTTTTTCACCGGTTTGGTGTATAATATAAATAAATCGGTGAAAAAGAGGATTGATATTTTGCTATTCAAAAGCCTCGAGTTTAAAAACGCGTATGGGCAGAAAGTGAAGATTATCGAAATTCCTGTATTGGAGGAAGATAACACGTACCGATTTATGATCCAACTTCGCTTGGAGACGTTTATTGCCAAGGTGTATCGATCAAGAACGACCCGTTCTGTTTACTCGTTCCGAGAACACTTGAAGAAAGTGTTGAAATGGCCGATATATGAACAAATCTTTAAAGAAACCATTTTGAAACATAACGCGTAACTGTTGTTTTGCCTTGAACGGCAAAACAACTTTTTTTTGGTGGGATTTTGGTCGATTTCATTATATAATGGAAACGAGATGACGCTAAGCATAAAAGGGGACGGGCGAACATGTGCCGGTTGAGATCATCGAAACGCCCCTTGTTATTTCGATCCATACCACCTCTGGGGTGTTGGCGTTCATGTACGATATGGAAAAAGAGCCAACGGGGAGTAAAGCGAGTTTGAATGCAAAACGATGAAGAAAAGGATGAGCCATCGATGTGGAAACGGATCATGATGATCGCAGCAGTTTGTTTGCTTGCTGCATGCGGAAAAACAATTCCAGATGCAAAAAACTGGCCGGTCGCTGATTTTACGTTCGTTGATCAGTCGGGTGAGCCGTTTGGACTTCGCGATCTAAAAGGGAAGATATGGGTTGCTGACTTTGTTTTTACGAATTGTGAAACGGTTTGTCCACCAATGACCGCCAATATGGCTAAGCTGAAGAAGAAGGCGGAAGAAAAGGGACTGGATGTCGAATTTGTTTCGTTCAGTGTCGACCCGGAAGTAGACACGCCAGAAAAACTGACCGCCTATGCGAAACAGTTTACGGACGACCTAGCAAACTGGCATTTTTTGACCGGGTACAGTCAAACCGAAATTAATGAGCTGGCGCAAAAAAGCTTTAAAACGATCGTGCAAAAGCCGGCCAATGACGATCAAGTCATTCATGGCACGAACTTTTATCTAGTTGGCCCGGATGGAAATATTGTCCAAACATACAACGGTGTGCAGGACGTGCCGTACGACACGATTTTAGAGCATATCGAGATTTTGCAATCGTCGCGATAAGGCAAAAACGGCTACAACCGTTTTGCCTTCTTTTCGTCTTTTCCCCTGTTGCGTGAGAAGGCAGGTGTCAAACATGAAACGATGGGGATTAATGATAATAGTGAGTTTGTTTCTCGCCGGCTGCACCGCCTTTTCAGCCGTTGGACAGCCGGAGCAACCACAGGAAGCTGTCGTCAAACAGACAGAGGCAAAGCCGCTGCCAAAAGACATCCATCTCGTCGCCTTAGGCGACTCGTTGACCGAAGGGGTTGGGGACGGCGAAGGGAAAGGAGGGTATGTCGGCCGTCTTGTTCCGCTTCTTGCAGCAGAGGACCGAGTGCGGACCGTAACGGTGACAAATTTGGGCAAGCGCGGCCGGCGCAGTGGGGAACTCGAGCCAGTTGTTGACGCCCACCAAGGAGAGCTTAAGCGGGCGGATTTGATTTTGTTGACGATTGGCGGTAACGATGTGATGAATGTAGTCCGCTCGCATTTTTTTGATTTGTCGTACGAGCGGTTTGCGAAAGAAAGCAAGTTGTTTGCTGACCGGCTCGACCATTTGTTGATTTCACTGCGCATCGCCAATCCGGATGCGGTCATCGTGCTTGTCGGTTTATACAACCCGTTTTCAACGACGCTACCGAACATCCCGGAAATCGATGACGTCATCGCCGAATGGAACAAGGCAAGTCAGGTGGTGCTTTCCCGTTATGACCGGACGATCTTCGTTGATATTCAAGACATCTTTACTGATCGCGATGAGCTTCTTCACCGTGATGAATTTCATCCGAACGCCGCGGGGTATGAACAAATCGCCACACGCGTATATCATGCGTTAAACGAGCAAAAAGAGTGGTGGGTGAACTGATTGAAGAAAAACGGGTGAGAATAAGGAGTATGTCGTGATGAATTGGAAACGAGCGTTTTGGATATTGGCGGCCGTCAACGCCGCTATCCTCATCTTTGTGGCTGTTTGGTTGTTTCAGCCGTCTCCACAGGTTAAACGTCCGATGCGCCCACACGTGGAAGGGGCCTCGTTTACCGTGTACTCAAAAAAGGCACATTTGAACGCTGTCATTAACGATTATTTGGCGGAAAAAATGAAAGACCATCCGCTACAATACGATGTTTGGCTTGCCGATCGCGTCTATGTCTCGAGCGAAATCCCCATTTTCGGTCGCGATGTGGAGTTGGTCGTCTCGTTTATGCCGAAGGTCGTCAAGGGGGGGAATGTTGAGCTTGCGGAACCAACGATTTCGCTTGACGATTGGAAGCTGCCGGTGACGTACGTGCTTCGCTATTTGCAAAAGCACGCTCCGTTGCCGGATGAAGTGGTCGTTGATCCGGATCGAGCCCGCGTCTATGTGGCGCTCGATGATATTCGATTTGGCAACGGTTATCAAGTGGCAGCGAAAAAAATCGACCTAGCTGCTGATGAAATTGTGTTTACGTTAACGATCCCAACTCGGCATCGATGACAGAAATGAGAGGCTGTTTCAAAAGGTTGCAGTCCCCTTTTGAGACAGCCTCTGTTTTCTTCCAAGACGGTCTAGTCTTTGCCGTTCGTTGTAACATCGTTTCGAAAGAATCCTCTTACTTCAGGAAAAGAAAGGGGAGTCGCTCACACAAGACGCAGCCCTTTCGGGTAAAAGTTTTTTACCGTTCCTTTCACTTCTTTCCCCCAAGCGAATGGATAACCGTCGACGGTAACAAGCAACCAGCCACGGTCGCCGCCAGTCGGAAGCGTCTCTCCATGCCAATATCGGATGATCTCATGGCCTGTGCTTGGGAGATCAAGCACATGGTTCACTTCATCCGTCCGCAGCGCCAAAGCGAGGGCGTGGTTTGGCTCAAACCGCTCTTTTTTCACCTCGCCAAGATGAAGTCCGGCGCGAACCACTTTCAAACCTGACCAATCGGGGCATTGCTCCGGCAGCATGACCAACTGGGAGCCAAAAGATACGACCGTTCCGTGCCGTTCTGTCCGCAGTGTCGCTTGTTCGAATTGACGGTACAACCGAATCGCGGCTTTCGGTGCGTTCGCCTTTGCCCGCCGCCCGTTCCAAGGTGCAGTCGGTCGCTGTTTTTGCAGTTTGGCGATAAAATGGCCTTCGCCTTTGACACGGTGCGGCCAAAGACGTGCGGCATGTTCAAGTTCAGCCCGGTTCGTTTTCGTCCACTCAGGCCGCCCGGGCTCTATGCCGCCGGTTTTTTCAATCGGCACCATCCGCAAGTCGTCATACGTCTGAAGCAGCCATTCGATCGTCTGCTCGTTTTCTTCTGGAGAGAACGTGCACGTCGAGTAGACGAGAATACCCCCTTCCTTCAGCATCGCATAGGCGCTTTGCAAAATGCGCCGCTGACGGGCCGCGCACTCTTCTACGTACGCCTGACTCCAAAATGAAGCCGCCTCTTCCTCTTTGCGAAACATCCCTTCACCCGAGCACGGGGCATCGACTAAAATTTTGTCAAAAAAGCCAGGGAACCGCTCCGCGAGCGCTTCCGGCGTTTCGTTGACGACCACGGTGTTGGTCAAGCCGAGCCGTTCGACGTTTTCCGCGAGCGCTTTAACTCGTTTCGGGTGAATTTCGTTAGCGACAAGCAGTCCTTTGTTTTCCATCATGGCACCAAGCTGGGTCGTTTTCCCGCCCGGAGCGGCGCACAAATCAAGCACCGTCTCCCCGGGTGCGGGACGGAGCGCTTCGGCGACTGCCATTGCGCTCGGTTCTTGAATGTAGTACAGCCCGGCTGCATGGTATGGATGTTTTCCTGGCTGTTCGCTTCGGTCGTAATAAAACCCGGTTGGGCAAAACGGCACCGGGGTGAGGGAAAATGGCGCCATTTTTGCCCATGAATCCGGGCTAGTTTTCAACGGATTGACGCGCAAACCGTTCGTTTTTTCATTTTCGTAGACGGCGAAAAATTCGTCTGCTTCTTCATGAAGCAGCTTTTTCATTTTCGCGACAAATGCTTCCGGCAATCTCAAGGACAGCAAACTCCTTTCTCCATCTGTCGTTATTTCCGCTTTCTTGGCCATTTCACTTTTGGCTCCGTTTTATTCAAGATGCGTCGAATATTGGCGTGGTGACGATAAAAAATAAACGAAGCCAACAATACTACCGCTACCGTCAATGGAATGTCATCCGTGAAGAAGACAGTGTACACGACCGCATACAGTGCTGCGGCCATTGATGACAGGGAGACGTAGCGCGAAACGGCCAACACGACAAGAAATACGGCGATCAGTGACAAAAAGAACAGCGGAGAATAAAACAGCATCACTCCGCCTGATGTCGCCACTGCCTTGCCGCCGCGAAATTTAGCAAATATCGGGTACATATGGCCGACAACAGCGACCGCTCCAGCCAAGAGCGGGTGAACGGGAACAGAAAAAAGCATTGGCAAGCTCGCTGCCAACGTCCCTTTCAACATATCGCCCAAAATGACGATCGTTCCCGCTTTCGCTCCGAGCACGCGGAACGTGTTCGTTCCTCCGAGATTGCCACTCCCGTGCTCGCGAATGTCGATTCCGTAACCAATTTTCCCGACAAGAAGGCCAAACGGAATCGAACCGAGAAGATAAGCGATAAGTAAAATTAGTGCAGTCATCTCGTTAAACACCCTTTACTGAACAAGTTTGTACATGTTTCTATTTTATCATGCACGTGCAAAAACGCTAGACAGGAATTTTGCATTTCAAACCGGCAACCGGTAAACTGAAAAGCAGATGGAAACGAACGGCCAGGCGGCGGTTGTTCGTTCCGTAGCCAAAGCAAATAGAGAGGGGCGACGATGATGATGAAAACGACCGTTACGTGGAATGGAAACATGTCGTTCAGCGGCCAAAGCGCTTCCGGTGTGACGATCCCGATGGATGCCGCGAAGGATGTCGGCGGCAACGATTCGGGTGCCCGTCCGATGGAGCTATTGCTTCATGCGTTGGCAGGTTGCACCGGCATTGATATCATTTTGATCTTGCAGAAAATGCGGCTTGATGTCCGCTCGTTTTCAATGGAGGTGGAAGGAACGCGCGCCGATGACCACCCAAAACGATTTACCGACATACATATTCATTACGCGCTCGAAGGCGATTTGCCGGAAGAAAAAGTCATCCGCGCCATTCGGCTGTCAAAAGAAAAGTATTGTTCCGTCTCCCATTCGTTAAACGCCGCTGTTACGGCGAGCTATTCCATTAACGGTATTCGCGGGAAGGAGACCATCTAACGAAGCGCGGCTTTGCGATGTTGCTGTTTGGGCCGCTAGTGTGAACATGTCCTTGCTTATCGCACCGGCCCTTACAGTGGGGGATGAGCTACTCATTCCTGTGAGCGAGGAAAAGGTGTTTCGTCGACACGAGCGAAGCACCTTTTCTTATTCGAACGCATAGTGACGATGGATCGTTTGGATGGACATTCATTTCTTCAACGAGCCGGATCGGCAAGACGAGCTCCTCATGCGATTTACTGATGCTTCCGCCCGTTTCGTGGGCAATGAGGTCGACGGCTTTCATCGCGGTGGGTGCGCAAGTCGTCTGTCGCTTTGTGCGGGCACTTCTTTTTTTCATTTCCACCGATGTCTTTATCCATTCCTTTTGCGCTTGTTTAGTTGTCAAAACGTCACCAGCTGCTCTTTTGGCGCCAGGCGAATAGAGGCGATAAGCGTTTTCCCTTCTGCCCATTCTTTGTTTATCAAACGTCGGTTCCATTGTTCAAACGATGCGCTGCCTTCATCTTCGTCGTAAGTGCGATACTTGATCAGCGAATGGTCAGCTAAACAGGCGATAACACAAGCTTGGTTTTGATGCCGATACTTTTTGCTGACATCCAGCTGCCAAGACGGTATACCGCTTCATCTAGACGACGAATACACAGTGACAGTCAACAGCTTCCTTGCTAATGGCTTCGCTATGTTGACCGAAAGGATCACACGCCAAGTAGGTTAATTTGATTATTCTTGTCGTGTGTATTCGGAGGAGGAGTCTTTTTCGGTGCGGATTGAGGAGCAAACCACCCTGCTTTCATAACAGAACGAAATGGGGAGGACAGATTGCTTGTAATAATGAAGAAAACGGTATCCCCAATGAGCGGGGACACCGTTTCTTTCATCATGGCGTAAAACGGCTTTTGGACGATAGGCAAACGAACCATAGATTAGGATGTTTTTTGTTCGAACAGCTTGATGATCTCCACGATCACTTCGGCGGCTTTCACCATCGTATCGACGGAAATGTATTCATAACGGCCATGGAAATTTTCACCGCCGGCAAAAATGTTCGGTGTTGGCAGCCCCATATATGACAATTGGGACCCGTCTGTGCCACCGCGGATCGGTTTCACTTTCGGTTCGATGCCCAAGTTTGTCATGGCCTCATGGGCGATGTCGACGATATGGTGCACCGGTTCAATTTTTTCGCGCATGTTGTAATATTGGTCATTGATTTCAATAGAAATCCGGTCATTGCCGTATTTTTGCGCGAGCGCGGCGGCGATGTCTTTCATTTTTGCCTTGCGTGCCTCAAATTGCTCGCGGTCAAAATCGCGGATAATGTAATACAGCTTTGTTTCCTCCACATTGCCTTGGAACGAAAGCAAATGGTAAAACCCTTCATATCCGTCCGTATGTTCAGGCGCTTCGTTTGCTGGCAGCTGTTGCTGGAACTCCAAGGCGATTTTGATCGAGTTGATCATTTTTCCTTTTGCCGTGCCCGGATGGACGTTTTTTCCTTTAATGGTGATTTTGGCTTCCGCTGCGTTAAAGCTTTCGTACTCCAATTCGCCGAGCGGTCCCCCGTCGACCGTATATGCAAATTGGGCGCCAAATTGAGCGACATCAAATTTGTGCGGCCCGCGGCCGATTTCTTCATCTGGTGTAAAGGCGACGCGCACTTTGCCGTGCTTAATTTCCGGGTGTTGAATGAGATAGTTCATCGCCGTCATAATTTCGGCGATTCCCGCTTTGTCGTCGGCGCCTAGCAGCGTCGTCCCATCCGTCGTAATGAGCGTATGTCCTTTGTAGTTGGCAAGCTCCGGGAAGTCTTTCGGCGATAGGATGATGTGCTGCTGTTCGTTTAACACGATGTCGCCACCGTCATATTGTTCAATGATCTGCGGGTTGACGTTTGTTCCGGTAAATTCCGGTGCCGTGTCGAGATGAGCCAAAAAGCCAATCGTTGGCACGTTTTTGTCCGTATTGGCCGGCAAGGTTGCCATCACATAGCCGTTTTCATCGACGGTCACTTCTTCCATGCCGATTGCTTTTAGCTCCTCGACTAACATTCTCGCTAGATCCCATTGCCCTTGGGTCGAAGGGCACGTGTTGCTTTCCGGATCGGATTGGGTGTCGACTTTGACGTATCGGGTGAAGCGTTCAATGAGTTCTTGTTTCATGAAGAGTCCCCCCTTGGTTATACACGAATTTGACAACGGATCAACCGCTCTGCCACCCATGAGGAAACGAAGGCGGTGTTTTCCATTCTATTCTATCACACGCAGTGTAAACGGTAAAAAAGAAGGAGCAGTTGTTTGCAAGAAAACTGGGAGCACGGGGAGAGGACATTCCTCGCCCATTGACGCATTTGACATAAAAAGCGGTTCGTGATCGGCACAGAATCATTTCTATCATTTTTGTAGTATTTGCGCATTTCCTACTATTATGCACAAAAGCAATGGGCTGCATACGCAAATGTGCAGTATAATGAAAAGGACGGGTGTGTCGTCAAGCCTCTACATAATAAGCTCACACCTGCTTAGCCGTCCAGTACAGACAAAGTAGACGGAAGGAGAGGACAACCGATGTCATTTAGTTACGCATCCCATCTCTACTGCTCGAAATGCGAACGTACATATGATGTCGATCACGTGCACCAGCTTTGCGAATGCGGTTCTCCACTTCTAGTCGCCTATGATTTGGAAGCGATGCGCCAAGAAGTGGCACGGGAAGCGCTCAAGGAACGTGAACCGAGCTTATGGCGGTATCATGAGCTATTGCCGGTGAAACATCCCAAACATATCGTCTCTTTAGGTGAAGGGATGACCCCGCTTGTACGAATGGCGCGCCTTGGCCGGAACATCGGGATTGATTCACTTTATATGAAAGACGAAGGGGTCATTCCAACGGGGACGTTTAAAGCTCGCGGGGCGGCGGTCGGCGTTTCCAAAGCGAAAGAATTGGGGGTCGAACAGCTTGCTATGCCGACAAACGGCAACGCAGGGGCGGCGTGGTCGCTTTATGCTTCTCGAGCCGGCATTCGTGCGACGGTGGTTATGCCGGTGGATGCACCGGAGTTGACGCGCAAGGAATGTGCCATCGCAGGGGCGGAATTGTATTTAGTCAACGGCTTGATCAGCGATGCTGGACAAATCGTGGCGAAAGCGATCCGTGAATACGGTTGGTACGATGCTTCTACATTGAAAGAACCGTATCGGATTGAAGGAAAGAAAACGATGGGACTTGAGATTGCCGAGCAGCTCTCTTGGCAGCTTCCGGATGTCATCTTGTATCCGACCGGGGGCGGCGTTGGGCTCATCGGCATTTACAAGGCAATCAAAGAACTGCAGGCGCTTGGTTGGGTAAGCGGCAAGATGCCGCGGCTTGTCGCTGTGCAAGCCGAGCATTGCGCACCGATTGTGAAGGCATGGAACGAGAAAAAGCATGAGTCGGAATTTTGGCCGAACTCTCATACGGTGGCGTTTGGCATTAACGTGCCAAAAGCGCTTGGCGACTTTCTTGTGCTTGAGGCGGTGTATGAGACGGATGGCTGTGCGATTGCTATCGACGATGAGGCGATTTTGGCACAACAGCAGATGGTGGCAAAAGCGGAAGGGGCGTTCATTTGCCCGGAAGGAGCGGCGGCGTTTGCGGCGGCTCGCCAGCTGCGCGAAAGCGGTTGGATTCGTGACGGGGAGACCGTCGTTGTGCTAAATACTGGAACCGGATTGAAATACGCTGATATGGTCAATGTCAATCCGCCGGTACTCGAGCTGGGGGAGGAGCTGATTAGATAAAGTTGACAACTAGTCGCGGCAAGTCGACTGTGCGGGAAACGAAAGCACAGCATGTTCGGTCAACTTGTCATCAAGCTGTTAATCGTAGACAAAATGATATGAAAATTGTATACTAAATTTATCATTATCAATAATAAAAGAATATGATTCATCTTCGGGGCAGGGTGAAATTCCCGACCGGCGGTGATGGGGTGGATGCCCCTCAGCCCGCGAGCCGCAAGGCAGGATCCGGTGCGAGTCCGGAGCCGACAGTATAGTCTGGATGGGAGAAGATGAAGGTTTGCCGGCGTTTGGCGCCATGCGCCTGACGCTTAGTTGAGTTCGCCCTTTTTCTCCCTTAAGCCCTTGGGTTTAAGGGGTTTTTTATTGGCGTTCGCTCGGCAGCCTTCTTCTTGTGAGGATGGATCACGAGAAGGAGAGGAGAACAAGCATGAAATCATTCAACATCCGCACCTTTGTGGCTGTCAGTGTCTTTAGTGCTGGTGCGTACTTGCTCATGATGCTCAACTTTCCGCTTCCGCCATTTCCTAACTTTTTGCTTGTAGATTTTAGCGACATCCCGGCGCTTGTCGCCGCGCTTTTGTACGGCCCGCTTGCCGGCGTGTTTGTTGAGCTGTTGAAAAACGTGCTGAACTATTTTCTTGTCGGCAGCGCCACTGGCGTTCCAATCGGACAGATCGCCAACTTCACTGCCGGGGTGGCGTTTATTTTGCCAGTTTCCTATATTTATCGCAGAGCTGCATCAAAAAAAGGCATGCTACTTGGACTGGCGGCGGGAACAGCGACAATGGCTCTCGTCATGAGCGTGCTCAACTACTATGTCTTTTTGCCGGCATATACGCTCTTCCTTGGCGCTCCGGCGATGAGTGCGCCGGAAACAAAAGCGTTGGTCATTTCCGCTATTTTGCCGTTTAACGCGGCAAAAGGGGTGCTCATGGCTGTTGTGTTTATGCTTCTCTTTTTGCGCCTTCGCCCATGGCTGCAAAAACAAGCTGTCGCTCGCCGAGCGGCATAGCCAAACAAAAAAACGAGGGTTTCTGCTTCAAACCCTCGTTTTTTTGTTTCTACTGCTGGTTTCATCAGATTTCCTCACCAAAATCGAAACCTTGATATCGATTCGGCGAATCGCTCTTCTTTAAATGGATTTGCGGTCATTGAATAGCCGCGCTCTTCCCAATAGCCTGGCTCGTCCTCTTTCATAAAGCGGATGCCGGACGCCCATTTTGCGCCTTTCCATAAGTAAAACGTGGCTGGTGGAATGAAACGGAGCGGGTAGCCGTGCTTCGGCGAAATGTCTTGCCAATCGTGGTGTTTGTCTTTCCACCGATAGACAAACAGCGCATCGTCACCCATCAACGCTTCAAGTGGCAAGTTCGCGGAATAGCCGAACCGGTCGCCGTTTAAGTAGCCGTAAATTTTTACGTACTTCACACCCGGTTCTAGTTCAACGAAGCGCAAAAACTCGCGAAAGGCGATGCCTTCAAACGTCGTATCAAATTTCGACCATGTCGTGACACAATGCATGTCGACGGTGGAAATTGTTTTCGGCAGCGCCATCACTTCTTGATAGGAGAAGGACACCTCCTTTTTGACCTCGCCGAACAGTCGAAAATTCCATGTCGTCTCATCAAATTCGTACACGTCCCCTTCATGTAAAATCGGCCATTTTTCCGTCTCGAACTGGCCGGGAGGGAGTTGTTTTGCCATCATACGCACTCCTTTGGAAATAGAATGTTTTCTTGCATTTAATGATACGAAAGGAAAGGGAGAGGATGCAACGAGAGAAGGGAAAAAACGAAACGCGAAACAACATCGTCATCTTATCGCACGCTCTTTCATTCGCCCGCAAGAATAATTTTTTCCTTTCATGCACATCGTATCCAATAGGGCTTTTATGACCAAACCCAGAGGAGTCAGGAGCGTGATGCCGATGGATGAACAAAGAGAACGACGGTTTTTGCTTTTAGCGCTTGGCGTCATCGCCCTTTATGTGTCCCCGCTGTTTATCCTTGGTGAGAATGCGCATATTCGTGTCCACGATAATTTGGATTCCAACATCGCCTGGTATAAAGTGCTTGCTGAAAGCGGGCAAATCACCGGACCGCTTGATGCGAAAATTCCGCAAATCGCTAATGGTGAATTATCGAGAAACGCGCTCGGATCCGAGTTGACCGGCATCGTCTGGCTGCATGCCTTTTTTCCGACGATGATCGCTTATGCACTTAGCCAAACGATCACAAGAGTTGTGGCGTTTGTCGGCATGTATTTGCTTTTGAAAACCCATATTTTGCCCGAGCGGCGCTGGATGGCTGTCCGCATTGGGGTGGCGCTGGCGTTTTCCCTCACGCTTTTTTGGCCGTCAGGGATGTTAAGCACGCTAGGCATGCCGCTTGCGCTCTGGGCGTTTTTGAACATTCGAAAGGGGGAGCGGTCTTGGAAAAATTACGCGGTGTTGACGCTTCTCCCGCTTTATTCAAGTTTTGTACTTGGTTTCTTTTTCTTTCTTGCCGCCATGGGCGCTCTTTGGCTTTTGGATGTACTGCGCGGAAAGGGATGGAACATCCGCTTTTTCGCTTCAATTGCCTATATGACGCTGCTTTATTTGCTTGTCGAGTACCGGCTTGTTTATTCGTTTTTATGGGAAGATGAACCGACGAGCCGGGATGAGTATTTCCATGCACGCTTGACGTTTTGGAATTGTGTCCGTTTAACATGGAAAAACTTTATTCTCGGCCATCACCACGTCATGACTGAGCATACGTTTTTCATTTTGCCGGTCTGGTTCATCGCTTTGTTCATTGTTTTCGCCAAAAAACGATGGAAAGAGGAACAGCTGTTTCTTTTCTTGTTCGGTCTTAACTTTGCGCTGTCGGCATGGTACGCCTTTTGGTTTTATAAAGGGTGGCTGCCGCTGACCGAGCGGTTTCATTTTTTGGATACGTTTAATTTCGCCCGTTTTCATTTTTTGCGTCCGCTCATCATCTATGTGCAATTTGCGCTGGCGTTGAAAATCGTGTGGCAATACAGCGGAAAGGGGAAAACGTGGGCGAAACGGTTGTTAGCGGCGCAAATGATTCTCGTGTTTTTCATTAACGAGGAAATCGTCTTCCGTTATGAACCGACGGTGAAACAATTTTATGCGGAAGAACAGTTTCAACAAATCAAACAATACATCGGGCTTCCTGTGTCCGATTACCGCGTCGTAAGCATCGGCATTCATCCGGCTATTGCTCAATACAACGGGTTTTACACGCTCGATACGTACAACAACTTTTACCCGTTGTCATACAAATACGAGTTCCGTAAAATCATTGAACGTGAACTGGCCAAAAGCAAGACGATCCGTACGTATTTTGACGAATGGGGCGGGCGTTGCTACATCTTTACGGCGGAGCTTGGCAAACGGTATATGTTTACGAAACAGTCGAAAAAGCGGCTGAAGAATTTGCAGCTGAATACAGAACAGTTGAAAAAAATGGGCGGCCGCTATATTTTCTCGGCCGTTCCGATCGATAATGCAGCTGAGAACAGGCTGACGCTTGAGCGTGTGTTTACTTCCGACGAATCAGCATGGACGATTTACTTGTATAAGGTGAATTGAAAACAGCGGCTTTTCCTGAAGGCAAAAGCCGCTGTTTTATGAGCTTAGCTGCGGTGATGATCCAATCGCGCAAGCTGCCTGTCATGCCACTTTGAGAGCAGCCATAGGGCAATCATTGTCCCGATGAGTGTACATAACATATCCCATTGTGTATCCCAAATATTTCCTTGCATCCCCAAAAAGTCCTTTGATGCCTTTCCACCTTTAAAGATGATCGAGACGAGCCATTCGATGATCTCATACAGGGCAGCGATAGCGAGCGACATGCCCGTGACGATGATGAAAAGCCACGCGCCGCGCGGCAACGGCGTTTTCCGCAGGAGGAGCTCTCTGAGAACGATAGCGAACATCCCTTTGAGGAAATGGCCAAATCGGTCGTAATGGTTGCGTTCCAAATGAAATACATCTTTGATCCAGTTAAAAAAGGGAACTTTGGAATAAATATAATGACCGCCAATAAACATGATGATCACCAATATAGCAATGATGACATATGACATCGTGGTCAACCGAAAGCGTCGGTATAGGGCGATTACAATCACAAGCCCAATCAGCGCCGGGGTGACCTCGAGCGCCCACACTGCATAGCTAGTCGGACGAATGGCCGACCAAACGAACACAGCGGCAACGACCAGCAACAACAGCCCATGAACGCGGGGTTGTTTTGCCTGTTCCACTTGTTTTCCTCCTTGGCAGAGCAAGATGAGTCTACTGTCATTATTCGGAAAATCGCCGATTTTATACGAAGCATTTTCACACGAAGAAGAACTACACCAATTTTGTACTGAAAAAATGAAAGAAAGAAGGGAGAAACCATTCACATCCACCGGTTTCGCGAGATATGGTTAGCTGACGATGAATACAGAGTCAACGATGATGAGCTCAGAAAAAATATGGAAGAATATAGGCGGGCGAAACAACGTTTTTTCGAGCTCCCGGCGAAAATAGACAAAGTTTAGTGGCTATCAAAATAGAGATGGATGTCATGATGCGCTGTTGTCAAACGGGTTGAGGATGCCACAATGCCTACAGATAGGGAAACGTTCCTAATTTTTCAACAAGCATACGAATGTATATTCGCATTTGATTGATTCGATGGTATAATGAAACATGCACAGCCATATGCAGGGTGGGCAGTGGCCACTCCCTAAACGAAAGGGGGTGGTGTTGGTGATGACGATTGCCGATGCGCTGACGCTCATGATTGCGTTTGCGTCACTCATCGTCGCGGTGATCGCCGTAGCAAAAGACAAAAAATAACCCACCCTGCTAGGCCGAGGCGAGGGTAGGTTATCATGCCCAAAGCTTGAGCCACTGCACTTCTTGCAGGGCTGTGCATGGACAGGGCATTGGTGGCCGCCAATGTCCCTGTTTTCATTTTACGCTATCTACCTTTTATTATACGCAGGTGGCCATGGCCATGGCAAGAAATGATTTGTGCATGAAAAGGGGAGAATGTACATCTATCGGCTGGATCATTTGAGTAAATAGATGTAAAAGGGGGGGAAGCTACTTTGAAAAAAGCTTCTCTACTCAGGCTAATATAGCGAAATATTTTGGATAAAATTAACTGGATTATAAATATTGACTTAGAATCAGTTCATAAGTATAATAAAAATTGTCGCTTCGTTAGATGAGGGTGAAGCAAAAGAAAACAACGAAACATGGTCTTTAATAAAAAATAAACCTTGACAAAATAAATATTTTATCTATATAATAAAAACTGTCCGATTTTGAAGTTTTGGTTTTATGCGAAGATTGATTTTAAGAAAAAACGCTTGACATCTGTTGGAAAAATGATATATTAGTAAACTGCTTGAGGTTTTGCTTGTGTCTACGCCTACAAGCAGGAACAGGAAAGGTCAGTTTCTCGACAAAAGGTTGCGAAAATGAAAGTTCAAGAGATAGTTTTGTTTCTTGAAAGTTGAACGGAACAAAACAAAAAAAGAATAAAAAAACTATTGACAATAAATCAAAATCATTTATAATAAATAATGTCGCCATTGCCTAGTGGTGATAGCGGAGAGGAAACACCCGTTCCCATCCCGAACACGGAAGTTAAGCTCTCCAGCGCCGATGGTAGTTGGGGCCAGCGCCCCTGCAAGAGTAGGTCGCTGCTAGGCATAGAATACGGAGTATTAGCTCAGCGGGAGAGCACCACGTTGACAGCGTGGGGGTCACTGGTTCGATCCCAGTATACTCCACCATCATGGGGCGTTAGTTCAGGGGGAGAACGCTTCGCTGGCAGCGAAGAGGTCAGGGGTTCAAATCCCCTACGCTCCATTGATTATGCGGTCGTGGCGGAATGGCAGACGCGCTAGGTTGAGGGCCTAGTGGGGGCGACCCCGTGGAGGTTCAAGTCCTCTCGACCGCATCGCTCCAAATAGTTACGGAGGAGTACCCAAGTCTGGCTGAAGGGGTCGGTTTCGAAAACCGATAGGGGTGTCACAGCCCGCGGGGGTTCGAATCCCTCCTCCTCCGCCATAAATTCATCAACAATGAGTCGCCTTCTTAATATTATGCCGACTTAGCTCAATTGGTAGAGCAACTGAATCGTAATCAGTAGGTTGCGGGTTCAAGTCCTGCAGTCGGCATTGTTAATCATGGAGGGGTAGCGAAGTGGCTAAACGCGGCGGACTGTAAATCCGCTCCCTTTGGGTTCGGCGGTTCGAATCCGTCCCCCTCCATTTTTATTTCTTATAAACGGGCCTATAGCTCAGCTGGTTAGAGCGCACGCCTGATAAGCGTGAGGTCGGTGGTTCAAGTCCACTTAGGCCCATCTATTATGATGGACGACAAGAGTGATTCTTGTCGTCCTTTTTGCGTTGTCGAGGCATAATGTGCTCTACCATCTCCATGGAGAATCCTCTGACTTTCACATGTGAGTGCATGGTCTTCATTTTCAGCAGCAAAACGTCCCTTTAGTGTCTGCCATTTAACAACGAAAGGGTGCCCTGTTCAGACACCCTCCCCTGTTTTTTACATCATTCTGAAAGTGGTTTCAGCAGAGAAACTTCCGCTTCAAACAAAACTAGAAGCCGTTCACGGAACGATGGTCCGTTTGCCTAATGGACGTACTTTCCATAATCAGGGGTAGCGATACGGTCAAAATCACGGGCGAGTTTTGTCAACCCTTCGCGCAGCTCTTTGCCGGCGACAGGAGCACCGTGCCCGGTGATGGCGACTGACGGAAAGAGTGCGGCTAACTTGCGCACGGATTCGCGGGCGGCGGGCCAGTCGATTGTATAATAGCGTGGCGGGCCGTTAATTTCTGTTTGTTGGGTCAATACTTTATATAACGAGTCTTGACGGACGGTGACGAACGCATCGCCCGCGATTAAGGCAGCGTCGCGTGAACGGAATAAGGAAATGTGTCCCGGAGTGTGCCCCGGTGTGTGTATCCAACGGAACTCTGGCAAGTGCGGGACGGTGCCGTCCTCAGGAAGCGGTTGAACGCGGTTGCCTAACTGAATCGGTTCGTTTGGGAAAAACGGTGATATTTTGGCGATGAAGCCGCCTTCGACAGCAGCGTCAGGTTCAGGATAGCGAGCTTTTCCGGTCAAATAAGGAAGTTCGGCTGGGTGGGCATAGACCGTGACATTCCAATGCTTCACAAGCTCAACAATCGCCCCCACGTGGTCAAAATGGCCGTGAGTTAAAATAATCGCTTGCGGGCGGCTGTTCTCTCCAAAACGTTGTTCCACAACGGAAATAATGTCATCAGCCGACCCCGGCATGCCAGCATCGACCAATACAAACGTGCGGTCGTCCGGCCGGCCGACAAGACAAATGTTCACGATTTGGATCGTGTGACAGTACAAATCGGGCAGCACGCTAATGCCGACACCGCTTGCTGCCGATGTCACGGGAATGAAATGGTAGTCTTCTCCATAATGCAGCTGTTCATCAGTCATTGGGACCCCTCCTATGAATGATCGTCCAACGATAGCATGCCGCCCGATCACATGAGGTATACAAAACAGCATTCGATCCGTACGGGAAATCCGCGACCTAGCTCGACAAGGATCATCGAAAAATGGTACGATAAGGAAAAAGGATGGATAAAGGAGGATAAAACGGATGAGCATTTTGAAAAAAGGGTTGGCATTTGGACTTGGATTAGCCATTGCTAGCAAAGAACAAGTGGAAAAATTGATCGATGAGTTGGTCAAAAAAGGGGAGTTGTCGCTTGATGAATCGAAAGAAGTAATCGACCAATGGAAGCAGCAAACCGAAGAGCGGAAAGCGGAAGTGCAACGACTTGTGCGCGAGCAAATCAAACAAATGATTGACAAGCTTGATTTAGCGACGAAGGAAGACGTTCGACAGCTCGAGGAGCGAATCCGCCGCCTTGAAGAAAAGGAACAAAGCGGGCAGTAAACGAATACGGCCTGTCCGCTCGCTTTTTGCCGTTGTAAGGGAGATGGTCGGATGATCGGAAAGCGGATGCGCCATATTGGTCGATATCATGAAATTGCCGTCGCCTTGCTTCGGCACGGATTCGGGATGATCGTCGATGAACTCGGTTTTTCGTCCTTTCTTTCCTTGCCGCCGCGCGGGCGAACCGAACAAGGGAAACGGGAAGGAAAAACGGTCGGAGAACGTCTGCGCCTTGTGCTCGAGGAACTCGGTCCGACATTTATTAAGCTTGGGCAAATCGCCAGCACGCGACCGGATTTGATCCCTCGATATATCATTTGCGAATTGGAAAAGTTGCAAGATCAAGTTCCACCGTTTCCATTTCCTGAGGTCCGCCGGATTGTGGAAACAGAATTGGGAGGGCCGCTCGAGGAGCTTTTTCGATCATTTGACGAAATCCCACTAGCAGCCGCTTCGCTCGGGCAAGTACATCGGGCCGTTCTTCCTTCCGGACAAGCTGTCGTGGTGAAAATACAGCGCCCGCATATTGCAGCGCGGATTGAGACGGATTTGGATATTTTACAAGACTTAGCAGTGCTCGCGGAACGGCGCTTAGATTGGGCGGCGTCTTATCGGCTCACTGAAATCGTTGACGAATTGGCAAAGTCGCTGCGGCAGGAGCTCGATTACACCATCGAGGCGCGCCATGCGGAAACGTTTGCTAATCAATTTGCCGATGACCCGTCTGTATACGTGCCCGGCGTTTTTTGGGAGTATACGACGAAACTAGTGCTGACGATGGAATATGTGGAGGGGGTTAAGCTCGGGGAAATCGAGCGCCTGAAAGAGAGCGGTCATTCGTTAAAGACACTGGCTGAGCGCTTGACTGTCTCGATGTTAAAGCAAATGTTCGAACATGGATTCTTCCATGGCGATCCTCATCCGGGCAATGTATTCGTTCTCCCCGATGGGATGCTTGCCTTTATTGATTTCGGCTTAATGGGACGCCTCCGTCCGAATGTCAAGCATCACCTTTCCTCACTTATCATCGCTTTGATGCGGCAAAACACCGACGGGGTGTTGAACGCCATTTATGGCCTCGGGCTTGTTCCGGCTGAGGTCGATGAGGGGAAGCTGCGCGACGATATTGACGAGTTGCGCGAGAAGTATTATCGTGTTCCGCTCAGCGAGGTGAGCCTTGGCGAAGCGATCGGGGATCTTTTAACGGTGGCGTTTCGGCATGGCATTCGCATTCCGAGCGACTTGACGCTGTTAGGGAAAGCGCTGTTGACGGTTGAAGGAGTGGTGGCGACGCTTGACCCTCAATTTCGCGTAATGGACGTTGCCGAACCGTTCGGAAGAAAATTGCTGAAAGAGCGGCTTCGACTCGATCGCGTGGCAGAAACGGCGTGGAAGCGTGTGGCGGGTTATGGCGAAATGCTGCTTCGGCTGCCGGACAGTATCAAAGAACTGACGAAGGTCATGCGGCGCGGCAAACTTCAGCTTGAGATGACAGCCTCAGACCTTGAGGCGCTTTTGCGCAAACTCGATCAAATTGGCAATCGATTGTCCATCAGCCTCATCCTTCTTTCCTTGAGCATCGTCATGGCCGGCATGTTAATCGCTTCATCGCTAGGACGGCAGTCGATGCTCCTATGGAAAATTCCGATTATTGAAATTGGATTTGGTGTGGTCGCGCTCATGTTCGGGTGGTTGCTTTATTCGATCTTTCGATCAGGGAAGCTTTAGTGCAAAAAAAGGGGGGTGTCCCCTTTTTCTTGTTGTGATTGAACGGTATTTGTGGTGTCTTAGGCTTGTTGCGGCCATTTACGCATCGACTGTTGAATACGGTTCACATTGCGTCAAAAAGTGAACGGCTCTTTTGTCATCAGGAGTTCAGGTAGCGTGATGGTTGGCCTGGATGCGAACGAGAAGGCGTGTCGCCCCATAGGTAATGAACACGATTATTAAGTCGATAAGGAAAAGATGGAACTTGCGCAACCCTCCGTGCAATTCAAGCAAACCAAGCCACTGCTCAAGCGAAGCGAGTCCGAAAGCAAATATTGCGCTTAACAATATCGTATATAAATAAAAATTTTTGTTGTGGTTCGTACAATATTGATAAAGCAACAAAAAACCGACGGGCAACACCGAGGCGGTAATGTTTAAGGCAAACGGCAAAAACGGCGTTAAAAAATAACGTGGTGACAAATACATGGCGTTTTCTAAAGCGATGTAAGTATAGGTCCATAATATGTGAATAGTGTAGCCAAAGAAAAAGATTTCGAAGATCCGTTTCCGGTCGACGGTGAAAAAAAGCAACACTAAAGGAACGATGAGAAAAGTGAAGATCAGCCAAAACGGCCACGTTCCAACGCCGGAGTAGTCGCTCCAATACGATTGGAGTAGCCTGTGCAGCTGTTCGCGTGTTTGGTCGATTTCTTTCCAATATGCTTGATAATTCACGAACAACCCTCCCTTGTCTTTGCTTAGCATCTCACATAGTTGATCGAGATATGCGGAAAACGTCTACCTTCGGCGGCGGAAACCATGGAAAAGAGGAGGGAGCTGTTTTAGACGCCGTTATTTCGGGGAAGATAAAGGACAACTGTGTGTTGCCGGTTCGTTGGGACTACGCCTATCGTCGCGTAGGAAAGACCGATGATTTTTTCTTATTTCCCATGAGCACGGCAGGATTTTCATTTCTAGACGGCGAAACTAGTACGACGAGTAAAGGGAATGAAGGAAGGAGAGAACCCGATGTCCATTGTAAACCCAAGCCGGGACGAGATCGGCGATATTTTGCGGAAGGCGAAGCGAATTGCGGTAGTCGGTTTGTCCAACAACCCGGAGCGCGAATCATACATGGTGACGAAAGCGATGAAAGATGCCGGATACGAAATTATTCCTGTCAATCCGATGATTGATGAATGGGAAGGCATTCCGGCGGTGGACAAACTGACAGATATTCAAGGGCATGTTGATATTGTTAATGTGTTCCGCCGCTCTGAACATCTGCCGGAACTCGCCCGCGAGTTTGTGCAAATCGACGCTGACGTGTTTTGGGCTCAACTTGGCGTCGTCAACGAAGAAGCGTACCGCTTTTTAAAAGAAAAAGGCTATACGGTCATTATGGACCGCTGCATTAAAGTGGAACATGCGCTCACGAAGCGCGCGTAACGAACGAAACGACCATCTTCTCCGAGATGGTCCTTTCGTTTTTTCGGCGCATTTGTCCGATTTTGTCAGGCGTTGTCAAAAGACAATGGACAGCCGGGTATTTTATGGTACAATAAAACAGAAACAGATGTTCTTGTTTTGGCAGGAAGGGGTGGCCTTGTGGCAAAACGAACGGTATACGAATATAACGAAGATGCGATTCAAGTATTAGAAGGGCTTGAGGCGGTGAGAAAGCGGCCGGGCATGTACATCGGCAGCACTGACAGCCGCGGCCTGCATCATCTTGTCTATGAAATTGTCGACAACTCCGTTGACGAGGCATTGGCTGGATACGGAAATTACATTCTTGTTCAAATACATAAAGATAACAGTGTCACCGTTTTGGACGAAGGGCGCGGCATGCCGGTCGGAATGCATAAGCTCGGCAAACCGACGCCGGAAGTGATTTTGACTGTGCTGCATGCCGGCGGTAAGTTCGGTCAAGGCGGGTATAAAACGAGCGGTGGTTTGCACGGGGTCGGGGCATCAGTCGTCAACGCCCTATCCGAATGGCTTGTTGTCACGATTCATCGCGACGGCTTTATCTATCGGCAACGGTTTGAGAACGGCGGCAAGCCGGTGACGACGCTTGAAAACATCGGAACGACAAACAAAACGGGGACAATCATTCAATTTAAGCCTGACCCGACGATTTTCAGCACAACGGTGTTCGATTATGAAACGTTAAGCGAACGGCTGCGCGAATCGGCGTTTTTATTAAAAGGGCTGAAAATCGAACTTGTCGATGAACGGACCGGCATGCGCGAGGTGTTTCATTACGAAAACGGGATTGAAGCGTTTGTTGCCTATTTGAATGAAGAAAAAGACGTGCTCCATCCGGTCGCCTATTTTGCCGGCGAGCAAAACGGCATTGAAGTCGAGTTTGCGTTTCAATTTCATGACGGCTACTCGGAAAACGTCTTGTCGTTTGTCAACAATGTGCGCACAAAAGACGGAGGCACGCACGAAGCCGGGGCGAAAACGGCGATGACACGCGTCTTTAACGAATATGCGCGCCGTGTCGGCTTATTAAAAGAAAAGGATAAAAACCTTGAAGGAACTGATATTCGTGAAGGGATGTCAGCGATTGTCTCGGTGCGCATTCCGGAGCATTTGTTGCAGTTTGAAGGACAGACAAAAGGCAAACTTGGGACGAGCGAGGCGCGTTCGGCTGTTGATGCGGTCGTGTCTGAACAGTTGACCTACTTTTTGCAAGAAAACCCAGATGTGAGTGCGATGCTCATTAAAAAGGCGATCCGGGCGTATCAAGCGCGTGAAGCGGCCCGCAAAGCGCGCGAGGAAGCGCGAAGCGGCAAAAAGCGGAAAGGAAAAGAGGCACTTTTAAGCGGCAAGTTGACGCCGGCACAAGGGCGCAATCCGCAAAAAAACGAGCTGTATTTGGTCGAAGGCGACTCAGCGGGCGGCTCGGCGAAGCAAGGGCGTGACCGCCGTTTTCAGGCGGTGCTGCCGCTGCGCGGGAAAGTCATTAACACTGAAAAAGCGAAGCTTGGCGATATTTTAAAAAATGAGGAAATCAATACGATCATTCATGCCATTGGCGGCGGTGTCGGCGCTGATTTTTCGCTTGAGGACATTAACTACGACAAAGTGATCATCATGACAGACGCCGACACGGACGGCGCCCATATTCAAGTGCTCCTGCTCACGTTTTTTTATCGCTATATGCGTCCGCTTATTGAAGCAGGGAAAGTATACATTGCCTTGCCACCGCTTTACAAAATCAGTAAAGGAAGCGGCAAAAAGGAAACAGTGGAGTATGCGTGGACGGATGAGCAGCTTAGGGAGATCACGAAAAAAATGGGGCGCGGCTATACGATTCAGCGCTACAAAGGGCTTGGTGAAATGAACGCCGATCAGCTGTGGGAAACGACGATGAACCCAGAGACGCGCACGTTAATTCGCGTACGCATCGAAGACGCCGCCCGCGCCGAGCGTCGGGTGACGACGCTCATGGGTGACAAAGTCGAGCCGCGCCGCAAATGGATCGAAACGCACGTCGCCTTTGGACTCGAAGAAGAGCCAGGTTGGATCGGCTGATGGCGGCTTGAGGCAAGCCGCCTTTTTGCCGCTGAAGTTCGTTGTGAAAGGAGAATGATGATGGCAGAACGATTGTTGGAATTGCCTTTAGAGGATGTGCTTGGCGACCGCTTTGGCCGCTACAGTAAATATATCATCCAAGACCGGGCGCTGCCTGATGCGCGTGACGGGTTAAAGCCGGTGCAGCGCCGCATTTTATATGCCATGTACGTCGATGGCAATACGGCCGATAAGCCGTTTCGCAAAGCGGCAAAAACAGTCGGGAACGTGATCGGCAACTTCCATCCGCATGGCGATTCGTCAGTGTATGAGGCGATGGTGCGGATGAGCCAAGACTGGAAGCTACGTAACGTGCTTATCGAAATGCACGGCAACAACGGGAGCTTGGACGGCGATCCGCCGGCGGCGATGCGTTACACGGAGGCGCGCCTGTCAGCCATCGCCGCCGAGCTGCTTCGCGACATTGACAAAGAAACGGTCGCCTTTGTGCCGAACTTTGATGATACGACGAACGAGCCGACTGTCTTGCCGGCAATGTTTCCGAACCTGCTCGTAAACGGTTCGACCGGTATTTCGGCTGGCTATGCGACCGACATTCCGCCGCATGCGCTCGGTGAAGTCATCGATGCCGTCTTATTGCGAATCGACCGGCCGAATTGCACCGTCGATGACTTGATGACGGTTCTTCCCGGTCCCGATTTTCCGACCGGCGGCATTATCCAAGGGAAGGACGGCATTCGCAAGGCGTACGAGACCGGTCGCGGAAAAATCATCATCCGCGCCAAAGCGACGATCGAGCAGGCAAAAGGCGGAAAACGGCATATCGTGATTACCGAGTTGCCTTATGAAGTGAACAAAGCCAACTTAGTAAAAAAAATCGATGAGCTTCGCTTGGACAAAAAGCTGGATGGCATCGCTGATGTCCGTGACGAAACGGACCGGAACGGGCTGTCGATCGTGATTGAACTGAAAAAAGATGCGGATGCGGAAGCGATTCTCAACTATTTATACAAGAATACTGACTTGCAAGTGCCGTACAGCTTCAATATGGTGGCGATTCACGAGCGCCGGCCGAAATTGATGAGCTTGCCGGAGCTGCTTGACGCCTATATCGCTCATCGGAAAGACGTCGTCACGAACCGTTCTCATTTTGAACTGAAAAAAGCGAATGAGCGGAAACATATTGTTGATGGTTTAATTAAGGCGCTTTCCATTTTGGACGAGGTGATCGCGACGATTCGCGCCTCAAGCGACAAGCGGGACGCCAAAGACCGGCTGATTGCTAACTACGGATTTACCGAGGCGCAGGCGGAGGCGATCGTGACGCTTCAGCTGTATCGGTTGACGAATACGGACATTACGGCACTCCGTCAAGAGGCGGAAGGGCTCGACAAAACGATCGCCGAGCTGACCGCGATTCTAGCTGATGAGAAAAAGCTTCTTGCGGTCATTAAAAAAGAGTTGAAGTCGATGAAAAAGCAATACGCTGATGAACGGCGAACGGTCATTGAAGAGGAGATTGAGGAGCTGAAAGTCAACGTCGAAGCACTCATTCCAGCGGAAGATGTCATCGTGACGGTGACAAAAGAAGGATATGTGAAACGAACGAGCTACCGTTCTTACAGTGCGTCCAACGGCCAGGACATCGGGATGAAAGAGACAGACCGATTGCTCGCCCAGTTAGAGATGAACACGACGGATGTACTCTTGTTGTTCACCCGCCGGGGATATTATTTGTATTGCCCGGTGCACACGTTGCCGGACATTCGCTGGAAAGACGTTGGCCAGCATATTTCAAGCCTCATTCCGATCGAGCGCGATGATGAACTTGTTGCGGTTGTTCCGGTTTCCTCTTTTGAAACGAATGAGCAGCTTGTCTTTGTGACAAAGCATGGGATGGTAAAGCGGACGGAGCTTTCGCAGTACCAAGTGCAGCGCTATACACGCCCGCTTGTGGCAGTCAATCTAAAAGGCGATGATCAGGTGATCGCCGTCTACGCGACCGACGGCCGCGGCCTTATTTGGATGGCGACGCATGATGGCTATGCGCTCTTGTTTGCTGAAGAGGAAATCAGTTTGGTCGGCGTGCGTGCCACCGGGGTGAAAGGCATTCAACTTAAAGAGGGCGATTTTGTTGCCGCGGTCTGCCCGATTCGTCCTGAAGAGAGCGGTTCTCTCATTGTCGTGACACAGCGCGGAGCGGTGAAAAAAATGGCTCTTAGCGAATTCGAACCGACATCGCGCGCGAGACGTGGAGTGATGATTGTGCGCGAGGTGAAATCCAACCCGCACCGAATCGTCGGAGCCGTCATGACTAATGATGGTGAAGAAATGATCGGAATGCGGACGGAAAAAGGGGTCGCCGAAACGGTCGATGTTGCTTCACTCCGCTTGACCGATCGCTACGGCACTGGTTCATTCCTCATCGATACCGACGAAGCCGGGATGGTGATCGACGTTTGGAAAGAGCCAGAGAAGTTGTTAGGAAAAGGGGAAGAGGAATGAGGGGGAAACGCCAAGAATCCGCTATCCATAAGGTGAGCCGCTGTCGGTTGAACTGAGGGCCGACGATTGGTCAAACTTGTACTAGGCGGGGATTCATTGACGGTTCGTAGCAAACTTGTAAGGGAAAACAGATGTAATAAGCAAGATCGGCATGTCAAACGAAGCCGTTCAGCTCTTGTGAATTCGAGCGAAAAAGGAGTCCATGCAAAAGGCCATCTGTCTTCAAAAGAGAGACAAGATACAGACTTGTAAAAGTGGTTCACATCAATTTGCAAGAATTGGGGCTGATCCCAAAACGTACTTTTGTTTTGGGTCAGCCCCAAGTTCGTTGATAATCATCGTGTTTCCTCCCCCTTAAAAAGGGGAGAAGCACATCCTCTACTCGTTCCTTCACCAAAACTTCCACCATTTGTTCGTCCGGGTTCGGGCGGCCACGGCGCTTGTCGCTGTTTGACGGAAGGAAAGAACAAGTTCGCGGAACGCTTTCTCCCGCTCTAAAATGCGCTGTTCGAGCTGTTTTCGCTCTTCTTCCTGCCTTGTCTTTTCCTCGTGACAAAATGCGACGACCGTTTCCAAATGTTCATGCAGTTGCTCGGTTTTTTGTTGCCAAGCTTCTTTGTAATCATGAAGTGAGCGGCGCACTGTTTCAGCAGCTGACGTCGTTTGCTCCCCGATATCATCAAGCTTCCCTCTTACTTCATCCATCGCCTGGCGCACGACAGCGACCGTTTCCTGCTTCAGAGCGTCGACGATGTCGTCTTTCATGCGGGCAGCCAGCTGCTCGGCTATGTATGGGGCGCCATGGCGCAGCAAGCGGGGAACATCGATAATTTCCCCTTCCATGACCGCAGATTCCGGGGGAGCGGACGGTTCGTTCGCTTGTTTCAATTCCGCAATGATCTCGTGCGGGCGGCGACCGTCAGCGAGCAGTGTTCGGATATGGCGGAACTGGTTGATAAGCTCTTCGGTGTAAATGCGTGCCCCTTGGGAGGTGCGAGGGATTGTAATCCATTGGGCAAATTGTTTTTCCCATTGTTTCAAGTCGCGGGCTGTGACCCCGATTTTTTTCGCTGCTTCGCGGAGTGTATATGTCTTCATGGCGTTCCCCTCATCCTTTCTTTCCACATTTATGATGGCTATGTTTTATTTTCCCACTCCACAGTTTATTTTCCTGCTGTCTGACAAAACATAACAAAAGAAGTGGAAGTTAGCAAAAAACAAACAATCTTTGTCGAATCGTGTAAATTCTTATCGAAAAAAGACGTTGACAAACTTGTATATACAAGATAGAATGAGTTCAGGATGTATATACAAGTTTTTTGCAACCGGTTGCTGAAAGCGATTTAACGCAATTGAAAGCGAGAGAAAGAAAAAGGAGGCATTCATAATGGGGGCATATGCACAAGCAGCTGCACAAATCGTTGAGGCCATCGGCGGCAAAGAGAACATCGTCGCCGCCACACATTGTGTGACACGGCTCCGGTTTGCGCTCAAAGACGAAGGAAAAGTGGATAAAGAAGCGCTTGAACGCATTGATGTAGTGAAAGGGTCGTTTTCGGCAAACGGCCAGTTTCAAGTTGTCATCGGTCAAGGGCTCGTTGATAAAGTGTATAACGAACTCGTTGAGTTGACTGGCATTGGCCGGGCGACGAAACAGGAAATTAAAGATGCGGCGGAAGCGAAGCTCAATCCGCTGCAACGCGCCATTAAGACGCTCGCTGACATTTTTATCCCGATTTTGCCGGCGATCGTCACAGCTGGTCTGTTAATGGGAATTAATAACGTTTTGACCGGTCCAGACATTTTTTATGAGGGGAAATCGTTTGTCGATGTGCATCAAGAATGGGCAGATTTGGCGAATATGATCAACTTGATCGCCAATACGGCGTTTGTCTTCCTGCCGGGGTTGATCGGTTGGTCGGCGGTGACAAAATTCGGAGGCAGTCCGCTGTTGGGGATTGTTCTTGGCTTGATGCTCGTCCACCCGGATTTGCTGAATGCTTGGGGCTGGGGAGCAGCAAAACAAGAAGGAGAAATCCCAGTTTGGAACTTATTCGGGTTTGATGTGCAAAAAGTCGGCTATCAAGGGCAAGTGCTGCCTGTGTTAGTTGCTTCGTACGTATTGGCGAAGATCGAGCTGTTTTTGCGCAACCGCATTCCGGATGCGTTTCAACTGTTGCTTGTCGCACCGCTTGCCTTGCTCGTGACAGGTTTCTTGGCGTTTATCGCCATCGGACCGATCACGTTCGCGATCGGGAACGCGATTACGAACTTGTTTGTCGGAATTTTTGACAACGTTCCAGCCATTGGTGGTTTGCTGTATGGAGCGCTGTATGCGCCGCTTGTCGTTACCGGGATGCACCATACGTTCTTGCCGGTTGATTTGCAGCTGATTGCTAGCACGGGCGGCACGTTCTTATGGCCGATTTTAGTCATGTCGAATATCGCTCAAGGCTCTGCGGCATTAGCGATGATGTTTGTCGCAAAAGACGAAAAGCTGCGCGGATTGTCGTTCACTTCAGCGGTTTCGGCCTATCTCGGCATTACCGAGCCGGCGATGTTCGGGGTCAACTTGCGCTTCCGATTCCCGTTTATTGCAGCGATGACAGGGGCAGCGATTGCCGGCATGTTTATCACACTCAATAAAGTCCTTGCTCCATCGATCGGCGTCGGCGGTCTGCCGGGCTTCTTGTCGATCGTGCCACAGAAATGGGTCCCGTTCTTTATCGGGATGGCGATTGCCATTGTAGTGCCGTTTGTGCTGACATTTGTTTTCGGCAAAGTGCGCAAAGTGGCACGCTAATGGTTCACATTTATTGAGGTAATGATGCATTCGCTGACATACCATTGGCTGCCAACGCCAATGGTATGTTTTTCATTCATTGTCGAAGTCAACAAACGAGGTGAAGAAACGTGTCAACAACAACGTGGTGGAAAAAGGCGGTTGTTTATCAAATTTATCCGAAGAGTTTCCGTGATACGAATGGGGATGGTATCGGCGATTTGCCGGGCATCATCGAAAAGCTCGATTACTTGAAAGAACTGGGCGTCGATGTCATTTGGCTGACGCCAATTTACGCTTCGCCGCAGCGCGATAACGGCTACGACATTAGCGATTATTTCGCCATTCATCACGAGTACGGAACAATGGATGATTTTGACCGGTTGCTTGAGGAAGTGCATGCGCGCGGCATGAAGCTTGTCATGGATATGGTCGTCAACCATACGTCGACTGACCATGAATGGTTCAAGCAAGCGAGCACATCGAAAACGAACCCGTACCGTCATTTTTACATTTGGCGCGACCCGAAGGCGGACGGTAGCGCTCCGAACAACTGGCAGTCGAAATTCGGCGGTTCGGCGTGGGAATACGATGAACAAACCGGGCAATATTATTTGCATTTGTTCGATGTGACACAAGCCGACTTGAACTGGGAAAACGAAGAGCTGCGCCGCCGCATTTATGACATGATGCATTTTTGGCTGAAAAAAGGGGTCGACGGCTTCCGATTGGATGTCATCAACTTGTTGTCCAAAGACCAACATTTCCCAGACGATGACGGCTCGATTCCACCGGGGGATGGGCGCCGCTTCTATACGGATGGGCCGCGCATCCATGAATTTTTACAAGAAATGAACCGGGAAGTGTTTTCGAAATATGACGTCATGACAGTGGGAGAAATGTCGTCGACGACGATCGATCATTGCATCCGTTACACGAATCCGGAAAATAACGAGCTGAACATGACGTTTAATTTCCATCACTTGAAAGTCGATTACCCAAACGGGGAAAAATGGGCCGTCGCTCCGTTTGATTTTCTCGCTTTAAAACGCATTTTGTCGGAGTGGCAAGTGCGAATGCACGAAGGCGGAGGATGGAATGCGCTCTTTTGGTGCAACCACGACCAACCGCGCATCGTGTCGCGCTACGGTGATGATGGGGAGTATTGGAAAGAATCAGCGAAGATGCTGGCGACGACGATTCATCTCATGCAAGGGACGCCATACATTTATCAGGGCGAAGAAATCGGCATGACCGACCCGAAATTCAACGATATTGGCGACTATCGCGACGTGGAGTCGCTCAATATGTACCGGATCTTGCAAGAGCAAGGCAAAAGTGAGCAAGAAGTACTCGAGATTTTGCGGCGGAAATCGCGCGACAATTCGCGCACGCCGATGCAATGGGACGACAGCTTGCACGCTGGGTTTACATCCGGGACGCCGTGGATTCGCGTTGCCGATAATTATCGGCACATTAACGTGAAGCAGGCACTGGCCGATCGTGATTCGATTTTTTATCACTATAAGCGGCTCATTGAGCTGCGCAAGCAGTATGACATTATTACGACTGGCCGTTATGAGCTGCTCCTTGCCGATGATCCGCATCTCTTCGCCTATATGCGTCATGGTGATGGGGAAAAGCTGCTTGTCGTCAACAACTTTTACCCGGTGGAAACGACGTTTACGCTGCCGGAAGAAGCAGAAGCGAATGACTATACGGGTGAATTGTTGATCGCCAATTATCCGGACGCACCGGCCGATTTCCGTCGTATGGCGCTACGTCCGTACGAATCGGTTGTTTATCTTCTGCGCCGTCCATGATACAATACAGACGGTGATGATGATGCATGAAAACAAATATTTAGCTATTTATCACGATCTTGCTTCCCGCATCCGCGACGGGGAATGGAAGGCGTACGATAAGTTGCCGTCAGAAAATGAGCTGGCTGTTCGGTACAAGACATCGCGCGAGACGATCCGTAAGGCGCTCAATTTATTGTCCGAACACGGGTATATTCAAAAAATGAAAGGAAAAGGGTCGATCGTGCTTGATGTTGGTAGATACGCCTTTCCCGTCTCCGGGTTGGTCAGCTTTAAAGAACTGGCGCAAACGATGAAACAGCCGGTGCGGACGATCGTCCATGAACTGGAACTGATCAAACCGGATGCTGAGCTTAAACAGCAACTGCGTGCAACAAGCAAAGATGATGTGTGGAAAGTCGTGCGTGTCCGTGAAATTGACGGGGAGCGGATTATTTTAGATAAAGACTTTTTCTTAAAAAAGAACGTCCCGCTGTTGACAAAAGAGATTTGTGAAGACTCGATTTATGAATACTTAGAAACCAAACTGCATTTGCCGATCAGCTTTGCGAAAAAAGAAATGTCCGTCGATGAGGCAACCGAGGAAGACCGTCGCTATTTGGATCTCAATGGCGATGACCGCGTCGTCGTCGTTAGAAACTACGTCTATTTAAACGACGCCACCTTGTTCCAATACACGGAATCGCGGCACCGACTTGACAAGTTCCGGTTTGTCGATTTCGCGCGTCGGAAATGACAGAGCCCGACCGTGTGTGATTAGATTAGGCGGTGACGGATACGTTTTGATGCCACGCTGCGTCTTACGACGCGGCGTTTTTTTATTGTTTGTTTTGATAAAAAATAAAACTATGTTCTAAATAATCAATTAAAATCATAAACAATCACAGTTATGGCTATCCTTGTTAACAGCGGCATCAGAAAGGGGGACGCCGACGTGGAAGGAACATGGTGGTCGCTATTGCCTTTTCTTCTCATCATTCCACTTGCTATTTGGCTGAAAGAAATTTTGCCTGGGTTGGTGGTCGGCCTGCTCGTAGGGGCGCTCTGTCTGGAACAGTCGGTCATTGGTGCTATCGAGCGGGCTGTTTCCGCCATTCTTCGTTCTCTCAGCGATCTTGAACATATAAAAGTCGCTGCGTTTCTCTATTTGTTCGGTTCGCTTGTCGGCATGATGCAAATTACCGGCGGGGTCAAAGGATTCGTCGAGAGGCTTTCCGGGCGCATTCGCACGAAGCGTGGACTGCTTTTATTTGTTTGGCTGACGGTGCCAGTGACGTTTTTCATGCCGATGTTCCGCATTATGCTGCTTGGTCCAGTGATGAAAGCCGTGCTTCGCCAGTTTCGCATCGACCGCCGCCGCATGGCGTACATCATCGATGTTTCGACCGAGCCGATTATCGTGCTTTTGCCGGCAGCGACGGCGTTTGTCGGTTTTATGACTTCGGTCGTGGCGGCAGCGCTGGCACAAAACGATATTGGTGAATCGGCATATGATATCTTTTTGCGTAGCTTGCCGTACAACTTGTTTGCCATCATCGCTCTTATTGTCGGGTTGTTGACGACGATGTTGAACATTCGGATTGGTAAACCGCGGGCGAAAAAAGGGGAAGGGGAAACGAATGAATTGCACGGTCTCGGGCTGCGCAAAGAACTGGCACTGATCGCCGGAGAGCCGCTTCATCTCTTCGTGCCGTTAGCGTTGTTGCTTGGATTGACGTTTGCCTTTTTTGTCTATGACGGACGGCAACGCGGGGCAAGTGATTGGCTTGAGGCGTTTTCCGAAGCCGATGCGACATGGGCGATGTTGCTGGCACTGTTTGTGACGATTCTTTTGTCGATGGTGTTTTATTTGTGGCGCAGGCAGTCGCTCTCGGAGCTGATTTATCATTTTTTTGCCGGAGGCAACGAGCTCATGGCGCCGATCGGCATGTTGATTCTCGTTTGGGCTGTATCGGCGGTGGCGGGTGAGCTCGGATTTACCACTTACGTGGCATCGACGTTCGGCACGTGGATTCCGGGGCCGTTCGTGCCGGCGGCGGTGTTTTTAGCCGGTTCGTTTCTGTCTTATTTTATCGGATCGTCATGGGGGACATGGGGCATTTTTATGCCGCTTGGCGTCACGCTTGCCCATGCGACCGGAGCGCCGCTTGAGATGACGGTCGGCGCCGTGTTTGCAAGTGGAACGTTCGGGGCATTCGCTTCGCCGCTTGGCGATACAACGATTACGACCGCAGCAATTATGGATATGGATTTAATGGGCTATGCCAAATACAAACTGCGCATCTCTCTTATTTGCGCTGGTTTATCGCTTGCCGGATACGTATTTTTGCCGCTTTGGGCCGGTTAGGAGGAGCAGGTTCCGGCCCATTCTTTTCTAACATTTATAACATAAAACCATGTTCTAAATAATCAATGAAAACAAAACAGTTGCATTCCATAAGCAAGTCAAGCTATGATAAAAACAACATACTGACTAGTCGGTAACCGAGCGTTAGGGCTTGATTTCACGAAAAAAGGAGTGTCAAATGGTTTGATGAACACTCCACACGAACTCATTCGTTAGGAATCCTCCTAATGCCTTTGGTTGCCCACAGGTGCTTCTACTGTTCCCAGAAGCAGCTTCGCCGCCCTTGATCAGCTTCTGTCAAAGGTGTGAAAAGGACGACCTCAAGGACAACGGGGACAAAAAAGAAGGGGAGAGGGAGAACGATGAAAACACATACGATTACAGTTAACCCGCGTTTTTGCGAAACCGATGCGCTTGGACATTTGAGCAATATTAGCTATTTCATTTATTTGGAAGAAGCACGCACTCGTTTATTCGATGAATTGAGCTACGGGGGACAAACTGGTGATTGGCACTTTATTTTGGCGTCCGCGAAATGCGATTTTGTCAACCAAGGGTTTTTTGGCCGGCGACTTCGCGTGGAGACGAACGTTTCCCGCATCGGCCATAAAAGCTTTCAATGCATTCACCGCATCATCGAAGACGAGACGAATAAACTCATTGCCATCGGAGAAGCAGCGGTCGTTTACTTCAATTTCCATACACAAGCGAGTGAGCCGCTGCCTGATGACTTGCGGGCGTTGCTCGCGCAATACCTCGTCTCCGATGCCGAGGAGGCCGTTCGTCCCTTCGGTGCAAAAAACAATGACAACGTTTGAATTGTGTCATCCGCCAACAAGGCGGTTTTTTTTGTCTTCATTCGTTTTCTCTGGACCAAACTGCCCAATGGCCACATATGGTATGAGTAGGGTGACTCAGAAAAGGGAGGAACGATCATGACAATTCGCGCGACGATCGGGAGCGCAACATATACATGTCGCGGCGAGCTTGAGACACACTTCCAGCCGTTTCGCGACGGAACAATCGGCCGGTTTCACCCATTTTCTACACCATTTGGTGAACAGCGGCTCATTTACGCCGATTGGACAGCAAGCGGGCGGTTATACCGACCGATTGAAGAAAAAATGGTGCACGAGCTCGGCCCGTTTGTCGGCAACACGCATACGGAGTCGAATGTGACCGGAACGAAAATGACGCTTGCGTATCAATATGCGAAAGAAATTATCAAACAGCACGTTCACGCAGGGAGAGGCGATGTGTTGATCATGCAAGGAGCCGGCATGACGAGCGCTGTCAACAAACTGCAGCGCCTGCTTGGCTTGCGTGTGCCAGAACAATGGAAATCGCGCCTGGCGCTTACTAATGACGAACGACCGGTCGTTTTTGTCACGCATATGGAGCACCATTCGAATTTATTATCATGGGCCGAAACGATCGCTGAGGTCGTAACGGTTCGTCCGACCGCTAGCGGCGAGGTGGACCTTGACCATTTACGCGAATTGCTTGAACGCTACCGCCATCGGCCGCAAAAAATCGGTGCATTCACTGCCTGCTCGAACGTCACCGGCCTAGAGACGCCATACCATGAACTAGCTAAACTTATGCATGAATACGGCGGGCTTTGTTTCATTGATTTTGCCGCTTCCGCTCCGTACGTCCGCATTGATATGCATCCGGATGATCCAATGGAAAAGCTTGATGCGATTTATTTTTCTCCGCATAAGTTTCTTGGCGGGCCGGGGAGTGCCGGCGTGCTCGTGTTTGACGGACGCCTTTACCGCCAGCATGCGCCGGATCATCCGGGCGGTGGGACGGTGTATTGGACCGATCCATGGGGGCATTATGAGTACGTAGAGGCGATTGAAGAACGGGAAGACGGGGGCACACCGCCGTTTTGGCAAACGATTAAAGCAGCGCTCGCCATTCAACTGAAAGAACAGATGAATATTGCGAAGATGCGCGCTCGGGAAAAAGAGCTCGTTTCGCTTCTCCTGCCGGCGCTGCAGAAAATCCCCGGCGTTCATGTGCTAGAAGGGCATCGAAGTGATCGGCTTGGTATTGTTTCGTTTGTAATCGAAGGACTTCATTATAATCTTGTCGTCAAACTGCTAAACGACCGCTTTGGCATTCAGGCGCGCGGCGGCTGCTCATGCGCCGGGCCGTACGGACATTACTTGCTTGGCATTGACAAAGAACAGTCGGCTGCCTTGCTTGAGGAAGTCAAAAGCGGCAACGCCCTCGCCAAACCAGGATGGGTACGTTTATCGCTCCATCCGACGATGACAAACGAAGAAGTGTACACGATTATTCATGCTGTTCGTCAAATTGCACGTGATGGCTGCCGCTGGCAAGACGAATACGAATATGACGAAGCAAAAAACGAGTTTGTTCACCGTGGCGATGATCGATATATTCGGTATTTTTTTCTCTTTTAATCTTCGTTTTGGTTTTCTTTGCTGTCCTGGTCGTCTGAAGACCAAGACGGCTATTTTTTATCTCCCCGAATTCAGGATGACATGGGCATCGATGGGCGTTTAAGCGTTTTTGTTTTCACCCTTCATCAAAACCGGTACAATGAAATCATCTTAACAACAAAAGAAGGGGAGAGCGATGAACGAATTGTATCATTTGCTCGTGCGAAACGAGCGGGAACGGGAACTGTATGAACAAGCTCGGCACCTCGCTGAGCGTTTTGCGGCGCGGGCGGCAGATTATGACGAACGGGCGGAGTTCCCGTTTGCTGATTTTGCTGACTTAAAAGAAGCCGGATTTCTTTCGCTCACGGTTCCCACCGAATACGGTGGCCACGGGGCGTCGCTTTATGAATTGGTACTTGTGCAAGAAATGCTCGCTCAAGGCAGCGGCGCCACCGCCTTGTCGTTCGGATGGCACGCGAGCATTCTGATGCGTCTGTTTTTACTCCGCCGCTGGCCGGAATCGACGCTCGCCCGCTTGGCCGAAGAAGTTGTCAAACGCCATGCGCTCATTAACAGCGCCCACTCCGAACGGGCAACCGGCAGCCCAGCGCGCGGCGGAAAACCTGAAACAAAAGCCGCCCTCCGCAATGGCCGCTTTATGCTCTGCGGGCGCAAATCGTTTGCCTCGTTGGCCCCGGCGTTAGATTACGTATTGATTTCCGCCACCATCGAAGACAGCGGCGAAGTCGGTGAATTTCTCATCCCAATGTCCGCTACGGGCATGCGCATTGAGCCGACATGGAACACGCTCGGTATGCGGGCGACGCGTAGCGACGACCTCATCCTTGATGGTGTTGAAGTCGAGAAGGATGCGCTTGTGGAAATCCTCGGGAAGTCGAATGAAACCGCTCCAGCACAAGGATGGTTGTTGCACGTTCCGGCTTGCTACTTAGGCATCGCCATTGCGGCTCGCAATGAAGCGATCCGCTTCGCGCAGACGTATCAGCCGAACACATTGTCCCATCCGATCGCTTCAACGCCAGAAGTGCAGCGAAAGATCGCCGAAATGGAATGGCGGCTTGCCCACGCGCGCCATTTTCTGTACGCGATCGCTGACTTATGGGATCGCTATCCGGATAAACGAGCCGAGATGAAAGAGGAGCTGGCGGCCGCGAAGCTAGTTGCCACAAATACAGCACTCGAGGTCGTCGATATGGCGATGCGCATCGTCGGCGGGCAAAGCTTGTTTGCTGACAATCCGCTCGGCCGCTATTACCGCGACATCCGCGCCGGGCTGCATAACCCCCCCGCTGATGACTTGACGCTCGCATGGCTGGCTAAACGAGCACTATCTCACCACCCGCTAGGCGGCTCAAGCAACCAATAAAAGAGCTTTCTCTAAGAGGAGGCATCAGATGCGGGTAACACAAAAAGGGAGGATTCAAAGAGCCGGCTAAACACCTATATAGAACAGCAAAATCATTTAACGTGTATATAAAAAAGAGGGTGTCTCGTTGTTTTTTTGAGACACCCTTCTTTTTGGCACCATTACTCCTCCAGGGCCGAACGCAAAAATTCCGGCAAGGAGAAACATTGGCGGAAAACGGCATCATTGACGTATTTCGTATCGTTTGGAATCGTCGTCTGTGCCGGGAAATCTAGCGGCCGTTTCGAGCCGATCGTAAAGCTCCACATTCCGCCCGGGTATGTCGGCACGACCGCCGTATACACGAGCACATGCGGGAACAATTCACGAATGTTGCGGTATGTGCGCTTTAAAATATCTAGGTGGAAAATCGGCGACTGGCTTTGGCACACCATCAGCCCATCCTCTTTTAACGCGCGGTGCACGTTCGCATAAAACTCCGACGAAAACAGCGCTTCGGCTGGGCCGACTGGGTCGGATGAGTCGATCATAATGACGTCGTACACGCCTTCTTTTCCTTGTACAAACGCGACGCCGTCATCATAAATAAACTTCACGCGCGGATCAGACAAGTTGCCGGAGACGGCCGGTAAATGTTCTTTGCATGCATGGACGACCTTTTCGTCGATTTCGACCATCTCGATCGTCTCTAAACGGTCATACTTGGCCGCTTCACGAGCCGCTCCACAGTCGCCACCGCCGATGATGAGCGCCTGTTTTGCCTCTGGATGAAGCTGCAGCGGCACGTGTGTAATCATTTCGTTATAAATATGGCCATCAATCGAAGTCGTTTGCACGACGCCGTCAAGAACAAGCATGCGTCCAAAATCGTACGAATCCAAAATCATAACATGCTGGTAATCGGACGGCTCGGCAAAGATTACTTCTTTGATGCGATAGCTGATTTTTAAATTGTCGCGGTCATCTTCGGTGAGCCAAAGCTCCCCATTGTCCAAATGCACATATGGTGGCAAAGCGTTTCCTTGGTGTTTCATTGTTACCTCCTTAGTCTTGCAGATTTTCTCACACCTTTCTAATCTTAATATATTATGCGAAATGTGGCAAACAAAGGGGATTATCGGCCGGTATCGGATGTGTTCATCCCACCGCCCATGTTCGATGATTGATTTCGTTTTTCCGGCTGCTCCTCGTTATGGCCGCCGCAGCTGGCGCAAAAGCTGAGCAATAACGTGCAAATGATAGCAAGCGGCATCCATCGTTTTCGCATCTTTCCCTTCTCCTTTCGTGTTCATCATCCACTAAAGCGCCAAGCGTGACCGCTATCTGGATAAGACCGCTTCTATTGTTCGTCGCAAAGTATAGATGACGCATATCATTTCCTGCTGGCACTAAACCCGGACCCATCGGTTTGTTACCTAGGATGCAGGGCATAGCCAGGAGCGGGAATGGACATCCCCTGTATGGGAGACCTGGCTTTGTTTTTTGTGCCTGCTAAGCAGCAGGCGGACTGTTTTTGCCTCCGTATAGACGCGGGAAAGAATCACTTTCGCATGGAGCGGTCGGCCAATAATCGGATAACAAACGATAAACATCTCGGCGCATAAAAAACATCGTCTGCGACCGCTCAGCGAAGCTAAAAAGCACTGTCTGCAAGGCAACCATCGTGCGATCGTATGGGTATGACAATCACTTCTCCATCCCGTACGGCGATGCTATGCTTGCTTATAGTGTGCCTGTCAACAGGCAAAATAAAACTCCCCGGCATTCAGCCGGAGAGTGTTTATCCATCGCGCTGCTCCTTAAGCAAAGCACGAAGCGATGTGCGATTTTCCAGCAAATCGGCAAGCGTATACGTATCCAGAACACGCAAAAACGCCTCTAACGCCTCGCGAAGCACGAAACGGAGCCGGCACGCAGGCGTGAGGATGCATTCATTGCCGTGGGAAGCGAAGCATTCGACAAGCGACAAATTGTCTTCTGTCTCGCGAACGACCGCGCCAACGATGATTTCCTCAGGTCGTTTCGCCAAGCGAATTCCACCGTTGCGTCCACGGATCGTTTCGATGTAGCCAAGCTTGCCGAGCTCATGGACAATTTTGCTTAAATGATGCTCAGACAGCGAAAATACAGTGGAAATTTCCTTAATGTTGGTTTTTTCTCCTTCATCAAGCGTCCCTAAAAACAAGAGGACACGCAAAGCGTATTCGGTATAGCTTGTTAACTGCATATCCGTTCACAACCTTTTAAACATGGTCGATTCCAATTGTATCACATCCGCTTCATATGGGGAATTGTGAACAATTTGTTAAAGATGTATTTGAAATATTGCTTTTCATTATCGCTCATGATTGAATAAAAGATGTATTTTAAATACATGTTTTGTGAGGGGATGGAACAATGGCTACGAGCACAACTTTACATCCAAAAACGATCGAAATTGTCAAATCAACAGTGCCGGTATTGGAGAAGCATGGAGAACAGATTACAAAACGGTTTTATGAGCTCATGTTTTCCAATCATCCAGAGTTGCTGAACGTGTTTAACCATGCCCACCAAAAACAAGGGCGGCAGCCACGTGCTTTGGCTGCAGCAGTCTACGCAGCAGCGCGCTATATCGATCAGCTCGATGCCATCTTGCCGGTCGTACGGCAAATCGGCCATAAACACCGGAGTTTAGGCATCAAACCGGAACAATATCCGATCGTCGGAAAGCATTTGCTGTTGGCGATCAAAGACGTCCTTGGCGATGCCGCCACTGACGAAGTGATTGCCGCGTGGGCGGAAGCGTATGAAGTCATTGCTGACGTGTTCATTCAAGTCGAGCAGGAGCTCTACGATGAAGCAGCGGCCAAACGCGGCGGCTGGCGTGATTTTCGTCGCTTTGTCGTCGCCAAAAAAGTGAAAGAAAGCGACGTCATCACCTCGTTTTATCTCAAACCGGAAGACGGCGAAGCCATTAGCGACTATTTGCCAGGCCAATACGTCAGCGTAAAAATGTCAATACCAGGCGAAACGTACACACACATCCGGCAGTACAGCTTATCGGATGCACCAGGAAAAGGGTATTACCGCATCAGCGTCAAACGGGAAGCAGCGACGGCTGACAAACCGGCCGGCATTGTTTCGAATTACTTGCATGATCATATCCAAGAAGGGGATGTGCTTGAATTAAGCGCCCCAGCCGGTGACTTTACGCTTGATTTGGCAAAAGAAACGCCGGTCGTCTTCATTAGCGGCGGCGTTGGCATCACTCCGCTTTTGAGCATGGCAAATACGTTGGCCATTCGGCAGCCTAACCGCCCGGTTACGTTCCTGCAAGCTGCTCTCAATGGCCGCGTACAGGCGTTTGACCAAGAGTTGCAGACCTTAGCTAAAAATCCAGTATTTTCTTATCACATTTGTTACGAGTCGCCGTCAGATGAAGATCGAAAACACCCGCACTTCAGCAAAGAAGGGCGGATCGATTTGGAATGGATGCAAACGGTCATTCCGTCCAAAGACGCTGACTTTTACTTCTGTGGCCCTGTTCCGTTCATGAAAACGGTCTATCGCGCCCTGAAGCAATGGGGCGTGCCTGAGGAACGCATCCATTACGAATTTTTCGGTCCAGCCGGCGATTTAACAAAAGACTAATCAATGGCCGCTTATCAAAAAGGCATCTCCCAGATAGGGAGGTGCCTTTTGTTATAGAGAACATCCGCGCTTCCCTGTTGGCAAGTCCGCCAATTTTTTGTATGATGGAAACTAAATATCGCAAGAAACTAAATCATCGCAAGAAAAGGGAGAGAGAACGGATGACTACATTTCGCCAACATCGCTGGCAATCGTTTTTGCAAGGCTACGAGCAGCGGGCTCGGTTGCTGATTTCCTGCCCGGACCGCCCCGGCATCGTTGCGGCGGTGACTTCGTTTCTTTATGAACAGGGGGCCAATATTGTCGAATCAAGCCAATACTCGACCGATCCGGAAGGCGGGACGTTTTTCCTCCGCTTGGAGTTTGATTGCCCGAACATCGCGGGTCGGAAGGAAGAGATCGAAACGGCGTTTGCCCCCATTGCCGAGGAATTTAGCATGACTTGGCAGCTTCGACTGCATAATGAAATTCGACGGATCGCGATTTTCGTCTCAAAGGCTGAACATTGTTTGCTTGAGCTGCTTTGGCAATGGCAAGCGGGGGAACTGATCGCCGATATCGCCCTTGTCATCAGCAATCATCCCGATTTGTGCGATGTGGTCGAGCCGCTCGGGATTCCGTATGTGCACATTCCGGTGACGAAAGAAACGAAAGCGGACGCGGAGGCTGAACAAATCCGCCTGCTTCACGACTATCGGATCGATACGATTGTGCTCGCCCGCTACATGCAAATTTTATCGCCTGCATTTGTCGCTGAATTTCCAGGGCGAATCATCAACATTCATCATTCGTTCTTGCCGGCGTTTATCGGCGCACGGCCGTATGAGCGGGCTTATGAGCGCGGCGTCAAGCTGATCGGCGCCACATCCCATTATGTCACCGATGATTTGGACGAAGGACCGATCATTGAACAAGATGTTGCCCGTGTTGACCATCGCCATCATCCCGACGATTTAAAACGGATCGGCCGCTTGATCGAAAAGACGGTGCTCGCTCGGGCGCTGAGATGGCATTTGGAAGACCGAGTCATCATTCATGGCAACAAAACCATCGTTTTTTATTGAACATAGGCGGGAGAGGATTTTTCCTTTCCCGCATGGTATAATGAAAAGAAAACGGAATCAAACAGCCCTTTGCTCTCGGTTAGGTGAATGGAACATCAGGGAAAGGAGGAAAAAAATCGATGGGAGAGAAACGGACGCCAAGCGGTTTTCTGTTAAAACAACGTGCGTTTTTAAAATTGTATTTGATCACGTTAACGGAGCAGGAGCGGCTGTACGGACTGAAGTTGCTCGATGTATTGCGCCAAGAGTTTAAACCGCTCGGCTATCGTCCGAACCATTCAGAAGTGTACAAGGCGCTTCACGATTTAATCGAAGACGGCATTTTAAAGCAAGTGAAACAGAAAAAAGAAGGGATGAAGTACCAGGAAGTCGTGTATTATCGGTTTGCCGAGGGTGGGCAAGAAAAAGCGAAGCTGTATAAACGTCAGCTGAAAGCAGAGCTTGACCGGTGTGCGGCGCTCATCCGCAAAGCCATTGAGGACAACTATAGCTAGGGGCGCCCTTGTTTTTTCTTTTTATCCTATTTACATAATATAATTATGGTTTATTTGTTTTGTTTTGCGTCCTGACGGGCGATTTAGTAGAATGAGAGGGGAATATGGCAACAGAGAGGAAGGCACACCAAATGAGGACATGGCCCTTAGTTGTAACAAAAGAAATGGAAAAGCGAAAAGAGCAGTTCCGCCACGATCCGGATCAGGCGTTGATCGGAGCCGGCGGGTATACGGCCGAAGATGAGGCAATCATCCATGATGCGGCAGTCGCGCTTGCGCTTGGGAAAAATGTGCTCTTAAAAGGCCCAACCGGGTCGGGCAAAACGCGGCTTGCTGAAACATTGTCCGAACTGTTTGGACAGCCGATGCATAGCATCAACTGCTCCGTCGACCTAGACGCCGAAGCGCTGCTCGGGTTTAAGACGATCGTGCACCGCGGCGGTCAGGCAGTCATCGATTACGTTCCTGGCCCGGTCATTCAGGCGATGACAAAAGGTCATTTATTGTATATTGATGAAATCAACATGGCTAAACCAGAAACACTTCCGATTTTAAACAGCGTGCTTGATTACCGACGGCGGCTCACCAACCCGCTCACTGGAGAGGTTGTGCAGGCGAAGTCGACGTTTGGCGTCATTGCGGCCATCAATGAAGGCTATATCGGCACTGTGCCGCTCAATGAAGCATTAAAAAACCGTTTTGTCGTCATCGATGTGCCGTACGTGCAAGGAGCGACGTTAAAATCGGTGCTATTGGCGCAAACTACATTAACGGATGAGGCGTTGATCGACCGTTTCGTTTCTCTATCAGCAGATTTGCTGACACAAGTGAGAAACGGGCAAGTCGCTGAAGAAGCCGCCTCGGTGCGCGCGTTGCTCGATGCATGTGATTTGGCGGCGTATATGCCGCCGTTGCGCGCGATTGAACGAAGCATTGTCGATAAGCTAGACGACGAACGCGAACGCGCTGCTGTGCGCAACATTGCTGAAACATGGTTTGACGAGTAGGAGGCGGCGCATGGAACGGTTTATGATGTTCAACGACCGGCCAATTGATTCGTTTTTGGTCATGCAGCTTTCCGATCTCGCTCAAACGCTTGCCCGCGACCGTCGTTGGACGGTGGAGTTTGCCGCCCATTCCGGCGTGCATTTGGCTAAGCAGACGATATATGTGAGTCAATTTTGGGATGTGTATCCATCCTCAGAGAAAGAGCAGGCGATGAAAAGCGATGTGGTCTTGCGGATGATCGGCACACGTCGGCATACCGATATAGCTGTTGTCCGCACCTTCCGGCAAACAGCGGAGGCACAGCCGCTCTCTAAACTGTTAAAACAGTTGTTCTCCTTCGCTGAGGATCTCCGTTTGGAAACGATATGTGAGCGGGAGCGGCCAGGACTGAAACGATGGTTTCGCGCGCGCCGTCGTCTGTACCGCCAGTATTTCGCCCAGCAATGGCAGGCGAACCGGACGCGGGGAGCCTTCACTGATCAGTTTTTGGCGGCCATGTACTTGCGGCTGACCAACAATTCGCCGCTTGATGACGTCCCGCTCGCTCCGATGGCAGATGAAGCGGGACAAGCGCGCCTCGAGGCGCTATGGCCGCAGTTTTTTGACGTTTCATCGACAGCGGAAACGGCCCGTTGGACGCTGGCGATTGTAGAGCTGGTGGGAGACGTGCTATCTAATGACATGGTAAACAACTACACGTCGCTGCCGATCGTTGACGATGATGAAGATGAACGGAAGATGACGCTTCAAGATCTCAAGCGAACGGATCCGTTGGAAAATCGTGATACCTCGAATGATTCCACAAACAGTGAAGTACATCGGCAAGTGTTGTCGACCTGGCACCGGGAAACGAGCCGAACGGGCGGGAATGTTCTTCGGTTTGAGCTTGAACGCGGCACCCGCACCGGGATGCTTAGCGACGGGGCGCGGCCGGGAGAAGACGGCGATCAGGCGCTCGCCATCGTCCAAGGAACGTCGCGGCCGACGAATCGAAATGAATATGGACCCGAAGCGCAAGCCTCCTTTGACGATCATCCACCCGCCGGAAGCAGTGCCTTGTATGGTGAGGCGAACCGTCAAGCTGAGCTTGTTCTTCTTCCTTCATCGCCGCCAAGCCCGATCCATCTCCAGCAATACCGAACTAAGCAGACGGCGGTAGCCCCGTACCGGAAACGGCTTGTGCGGGTGATGGAGCAATGGCTTGAGCATCAACGCAGCGCTTGGCGCACCAACTTGCCCGCCGGGAGGCTGCGTAAGCAGTTGATACCGTTTTTCACCGATGAGCGGCCGCGTTTGTTTTACAAAAAAGGCGAGCCGGCGCGGCGGTTTGATGCAGTGTTTGGGTTATTGGTTGACTGTTCCGCTTCCATGCATGACAAAATAGAAGAGACGAAAACCGGTCTTGTTCTTTGTCATGAGGCACTGAAAACGTTGCGGGTTCCGCATGCCATTGTTGGATTTTGGGAAGATGCGAACGAGGCGACCGCCTCTCGACAACCAAACTATATGCAAATAGCTGTGTCATTTCGTCAGTCATTGGAGCCATCAAGCGGCCCGGCGATCATGCAGCTTGAGCCGCGCGAAGACAATCGCGATGGACTGGCCATTCGTTGGATGACAGAGCAGCTCCTCCGTCGCTCGGAAACGCAAAAAGTGTTGCTTGTTTTCTCCGATGGCGAGCCGGCTGCTTATGGCTATGAACAAAACGGCATCATTGATACGCATGAAGCGGTTGCCGAAGCGCGCCGCCACGGCATCGAAGTTGTCAACCTCTTTTTAGGACGTGGGGCGGATGACGAATCGACGCGGCGGACGATCGAAAACATTTACGGCCGTTTTCGCGTCTTTGTGCCGCATGTCAGTGAACTGACGGACCGGCTGATTCCGCTTTTGAAAACGTGGTTGCAAAAAAGCTTGTAACAAAAAAGGATGGGAAGCGATGATTAAATTATTTACCGACAGCGATTTAGACGGCATCGGCTGCGGACTGCTTGCGAAGCTGGCGTTTACGGAAGTCAACATTTCGTTTTGCTCCTATCGGAATCTAGATGAGCGAGTCACCCAGTTTCTGCAAAGCGAAGAAGCAGACAACGCCATGCTGTTTATCACCGACTTGGCCGTCGGCAAAGACGTCGAAGAACAGCTCGCCGAACGGGCCAAGCGCGGCGGTCACGTGCAAGTCATCGATCACCACGTGACGGCACTTCATTTCAATGACTACCCGTGGGGCTGGGTCGTACCGGCTGATGATGACGGCAAAAAAACGTCCGCGACCTCGCTCTTTTACGACTATCTCGTGCGTGAAGGGAAACTAGCACCAAGCGACTCATTAGCAACGTTCGTCGAGCTCGTCCGCCAATACGATACATGGGAATGGGAAGAAAACGGGAATCTGCAAGCAAAACGGCTTAATGATTTATTGACGATTTTAGGGCTCGACGGCTTTTGGGATACAATGAGCGAGCGACTTGCCTCCGGCGAACCGTTCACCTTGACCGAAACAGAAGAGCTGATTTTGGATATGGAAGAAAAGAAGATCCAGCGCTACATCCGACAAAAACAAAAGCAGCTCGTCCAACGCTCGCTCGGTGATTATTGCATCGGCGTTGTATTTGCTGAGCGGCATTTGTCGGAACTCGGCAACGCCTTATCGAAACGATACCCTCATCTCGACTTGATTGCCATGGTCAATATGGGAACGAAACATATCGGCTTTCGCACCATTCACGACGACGTCAATGTTGCTGAGTTCGCTAAACAGTTTGGCGGCGGCGGCCATCCGAAAGCGTCCGGCTGTTTTGTTGATGACACGACGTTCCCACTCTTTGTCGTCGAGACGTTCCCGCTATTGCCGGTTTACGGCGATGCGGAACAAAATCAGCTGAACCAACGGGACGAAGCCGAAGGAACGTTTTGGACGAATCATCATGGCCAATGGTGGCTGAGCCGACGGACGGAACAAGGATGGACCTTGTATGCCGATGGGGGAGAGACTCGCACATTCCCTGAAGAAACGATAGGTGAACGCTGGTTGAAGCGGCAGTTTGCTGCAGGGCTCGCCCACGATGCCACTGTGCTAGAATTTTTAAGCGCACGGCTCGGGCGGGACAAAGATACCATTCAAGCCGACTACCCAGCAGCCGTCAAGCAATATAAGCAACAAACCGGCATCGAGCGTTGATGCCGGTTTTTATATGCTTGAAAAAGGGCACCCTCGCCCTGTTTAGAAGATTGGATGAAAAGCAGCTATTTCTCCAAAATTGTCTGTTCTTGCATGTGGAAGAGGCTTTGGCTTTATAAGGGGGGCAAGAACCTAGCTGTAGATTGCATTGCTTACTAGATCATCGGTTTTTTTGTTAAAGAAAATGTTAACGTAATTGTAACAGTTTTTGTGTTTAGGAAAAACAGTCTTTGATATAATAAGTACATAGGGAGGTGAAGAAGATGAAACAGTATGTCTTTTCCTTTCACACAGAGCAAGAAAAGGCGTCTGCATGGGAAGAAGCCATCTTAGCGTCCGGAATGATGGAAGCCTTTTCAAAAGCCCAACGGCTTCTTATGAAATATAAACAGGAAAAAGGCGTGCCGATTCGCATTCGATATAAAGGTGTCCGCTATCGTTATACTGATATTGCGTAACGTTGAGAGTCAAAATAAAGAAAGGATGGAAACATGCTTTCCTTGCGACAATCGACACGCAACGGGTAACGTGCAGTGTTTCTTGAGTCATTCGAGAACACTGCACGTTTTTATTGTACTCGTATGCACAAAGCAGCATGATAGTCGCATTCTTGTCGATTCCAAAACAAGATCGTGGCGATTGTGTTCGTCCTGCTGAACCGGCTATCCTCGCAAACACATCTCATCATCTTTCGGGCAATGAGTGACGACGATATGCGAACCATTTATCAGGGACCAGACGAAACAGAAACACGAGCTGAAGCGAAAGCGGAGGACGTCGTTGTACGCAATCGTCGTATCCAGATGCCACTCTTTGGCAAGCGGCAAGTGGCGCATACGGAAATATGCTCAGGGCACAACCCGCATCGATACCATGCTCGCAAAGCGCACACGCTGTCTAAGCGCCCCTTATCTCATCCCGTTGTACCGCAAAATAGGGGGAGGGATGAACTTTACTCCGGCTGATTATCCTGCATAATCAAGCAATATGACTGATCTGTTTTAAACTGGCATCGCTTTCAACTCAGCAAGGGGATATATCGAAATAAACACGCCAACGGTCAAACGATCCGGAAGATGCGGCGGATAAAATAAAATCGTTCTGGTACCAATCATAAGCGACACAAAAGCTGAATCGACGACTCTTAATTTTCCGGCCCAACACTTCTTGTCCAACAAATACGGACAAGTTCTCATCGTCATCCCAGATTTGTTTGCCATCACGCACATGCACAAAGATAATTGGTTTATATCAGAGGACCATTTTTTGTTTCTGTCTCACTATCATGAGATTACTTATTATTGAGACAGTCACCCCAATAACTTCTCATAATTTATATTATGTCAACCGAAATTTAAAAAATATAAAGCAGTTATTAGTTACTTAACTTCCCTTTCTTTAATTTTATAAAATTCTTCGCTAAATGATTTGTCACGCTTCAACCATGTATAATACGTTCCTAATGTAATTCCAACTGTTTCACATGCTTGATGAACGCAATAACTTTTTCGATATTCATCGATAAAAGCTTTTTTTCTTGCTGCAACAGCTTGTTTTGTCTTTTTAAATTTCGCATTTTGCAATGTTTCTGCATCCATATTTTTATCTGGGAACGCTTCAAATTTGCGTTTTAAATATAATCCTTTATCGTGATAAATCCAGTCATAAAATTCCTTAATCGTTTTTCTGCCGCTCATATATAAACGAATATGTTTTTCGTTTTTGGTTAAGTACACGTCAAATCCTCGCGCTTTTAAATGATGTTCTAATACCGTCATGAAATCGAGAGAACCGCCAACAAAACTGACTAAATAGCCACGAGAATAAATATTTCCATCACCGTCAAAATAGCCTCTTATAAAATGATTTAAATACACTTCTGGAACATACGGAAATTTTATATCCAGTGATTTATTTGGTGTGATACCATGTATCTCCATTAAATCGTTTTTCATAACTTTGCTATTGAGATATAACATATAAACGCCGGTTTGCTTATTTTGATAAAGTGGTTGATTAGACCCTAATTCGTCTCTGATTTGTTCTAAAATATATTTTTCTTTTTGAGCGAATCCGATCGTTTGAAAATCATTGGAGATAAAACCGTCCGCTATAAAAAAACCTAAGATATAAGCCATATTTTTAGACCAAGTCTTGAAATAATCTTCATTATTTAACTTATACTTACGCTTCCAACTACCAAACGGCCTTTTTTCAATATTATGATCAGACAAAATCATTCTTATATATCTCGGAGACACATTAGAAAGCTTTGCAATTTCAGTAGTACTAGTACCTTCAAGATAAAGTTTTATAATTTCGTCTATTTCCAACGTTCGTTTTATATTTTTTCTTGTCATCTTTAAAACCCCTTCCATATTTATTTAAAATATATTATAAGAACAAACGTTCTTATTGTCTATATAAATTAAAATATTCGTAATAATCCCTTCCCCACTTTAATTAATGAATGGAAATAAATCACAAAACAAAAAAGAGACAGTAAAGTGTAAGTACTGTCTCATCACGCCGCTTTATTCCTTATGCTCCAGGCTGCTTTTCACAATTACTGATAAATTGAGTGGAGGCATCGTCCTGTATGAAACAAGAGCAGATTCCGCAATCCTTCTTTCATAATCCTTAATTTCAACAAAAACAATTGATTTATCTAACAACACGATACGTAATATATGGGAGAGGAAAAAAAGAGCGCTTACTCCTCCCTTCATCCCATGGTTGTCCCTTTAACGAAAAGCTATATGGAAAGTTTAGAGGAATATCAGCTCCACCCTTCCCGACCGGTATTTTTAAATAAAAACGGCAAAAAACTGAATCCGTGTGGTTTACATAAGATATTTAAGGAAATCTCACAGAAAGCAGGTCTGTCACCTCAACGCTTCTCACTCCATCATTTGCGGCATACGTTTGCTACCTTGTTGATATAATTATAACAGGTTTAGTTGATTCTCCGAGTAAAGAAGAATGAAATGAGGGAAGCTCTAATTATTTCAGAACTTCCCTTGTTCCAGAATTACAACAACTATATAGAACTGATTTAACATAGAAATTAGTAAAAACAGGATGGAATGTTGTTTAATTATCGAGAATTATCGAGCAAGTTTATCTGGCAACCTACGTGTTTGCCAGAAGATAAAAATTATCTCTAGGACAAATTGTCCTAGAGATTGATGTACTGTTGTTTTTTTGAAGTTGGTTCTATCTTCTTCGGTATTAAAACTAACAATATCACAACCATATCCTTCTATACCATACGTAGCACATCATATCGTTGTAGCTGGTAGAGCAGAATCCATTTAAAATTCCAATCTTATTTCTTTTGCTTTACTGATGATTTTCTTGTTTGGGTCAACAACGTCGCTCGTAATCATTTTCACCCATTGTACATCTTCCCCGTTCGGCTCTTTGAGAATAAACCCTAGATTACCTTGTTTCTTGCCGTTTCCTTCAATTTCCCCATGTAAGTTTTCAAGATAAATATCTTTTTCCCAATCAAATTTCTCCCCTGTGCTTGATTCAAATAAAGCTATCGGCGCGAAATTTACTTTCTGTGAAGATGTATTTTTAATCTCTACGAATACTTTGATAAAGTCGAACTGTTCCTCATGTGTTAAGGCATGAAAATAATCAATAAGGCTGTAATCAGGAACTAAATGGATCACTTTCACGTCTTTGACTGTAAGTTGAATTGGCCCAACATTGTATGTCTTGTTTACGATTTTCATTTTCTTTAAAGTAGCTTCTCCCTTTTCATCTATATAATAATCACCTGGTTTTTGTAAATTCCGATCATCGGTTACCTGCGGATTTGAAATATATTCGTTTGTCTTTTTTGTCAGCTTATCTTGCTTTGTATCTTTGGTAGACTTATCAATTAGTTCGTTTTTTGTTTGCTGTTGAGTACCTGAATTAGAAGCCTTGTTTTCGTTATCTATATGTTGGCCACATCCGACAAGCAAAGTTATCAGACTTGTAAGCAAAAATAGTTTTTTCATCATTTGAACCTCCATATGCATATCAAAAAAGTTCCCGTTGCTTGAGCGAGCAACGGGATGTGTGTTCTTTTTCAATGCTTTTTTTGATCACTACTTATCTTCAATGACAATTTTTTGTTTTCCTTTTCCTAAAATATCAAAGATGATTTTGGCATGATCCGTGTTCTCTATTTGCCCAACGAAACGTTCACTTCCCGGACCGTATGCATAAACAGGAACGTCTTCCCCGGTATGGGCGCTTGTTGTCCAGCCAGTATGTGAACGTTTGTCAAAAATATGTTCGATCGCATCATCCACTCTTTTTACACCTTTATCCTTGTCCGCTTTCCCTTGTTCAGCGGCATCTTTCACAGATTGTATTTCTTCAGCCGTCAATTCCAAATCGATATACTTTTTCAACGTCTCTTCAACATCGGCGCCATTGGCAATCTCTTGGGCCATAAAGTCAGGCGTGCGTTTTGCCGCTTTAATTGGTGCACCGAACCAATTATAAATGCCGTCTGCTCCAATGGAGTAACCACCGGTAGAGTGGTCAGCTGTAGCGATAACAAGCGTATGCTTGTCCTTTTTTGCAAACTCTATAGCCGCTTTAAATGCTTTTTCAAAATCCTCCATTTCACTCATTGCAGAAACAATATCATTGTCGTGTCCCGCCCAGTCAATCTGGCTTCCTTCCACCATCAAGAAGAAACCATCTTTATCTTTGCTTAAACGCTTAATCGCAGATTTTGTCATTTCTTCAAGGGAAGGAATGTCTTCAGTTCGGTCGATCATTTTCGGAAGTCCTCTTGGCGCAAACAAACCAAGAACTTGTTCGTTTTGATCTTTTAATAATTCGTTGCGATTCGTCACATAGCTGTATCCGTCTTTTTTGAATTCTTCTACAAGGTTACGATCCTCACGGATAAATAGATCAGTTCCTCCACCCAGCAAAACATCGACTTTATGCTCGCCATTGATTAATTCATCATAGTAATCATTGGCAATAGCGTTCATATTTTTACGGTGTTCATCATGAGCACCGAATGATGCAGGAGTTGCGTGTGTAATTTCAGAAGTGGCTACAAGACCAGTTGCTTTACCTGCTGCTTTTGCAGCTTCGAGTACGGTTTTTACTTCTGAACCATCATTATCCACAGCAATGGCTGCATTATATGTTTTAATTCCAGCTGCCATCGCTGTCGCAGCAGAAGCAGAATCAGTTATATTTTCTGCAGGGTCTTCAGGATAAGTCATCTGTTGACCGACAAGATATTTGTCAAACTCCGTTCGCTCAACGAATTTTGTGTTTGGGTTGTCTTTTAAATAACGATATGCGGAAGTATAAGATACACCCATTCCGTCACCAATCATAAAAATGATATTTTTTACTTTTCCATGGTCATGATCTTTCTTTTCTTTTGCATCTGTTTCTGTGACGCTTCCTATTCCTAATAAACTTCCTAAAGCAATGGTAGAAACAACTGCCAAGGGTAAGATTTTTTTTCTGAACAATTTTAAACCCTCCTCAAAAATTTTCAAGAACAATTGTATTGGGGAAATGTTAAGTCTTGTTTAATCGAGTTTAATAATTGTGTAAAAGAAAGAATAATAGGAATTTTGAATTAAATATTTCCCAATAGAAAAAATTTTTTTAATTTTATAAAGACATTATTTTATTAACATTTTTATAGTTACATTCTTCTACTGTTTTGATTGCATTCCCATTTTCATCTGTACACCAGGATTGAGATTGGAAAGCTAGAAAAATGGCTACCCATCTTTTCTCTTGTTCAAAATGTATTAGAATTCCCCCATCTTGCCATATCCCGTTATCTTTTTTCCATCTTCCAACATTTCCTTGATTCATATGAATATCATGTATACCATTACCAGGTAAAAAACCAAAATACTTATCAGGCTTATTTTGCTCTGGTCCCCATCTCTCTCCAAAAGCATATACTATTGCTTTCTTATCAATAGCTTGCTTAATATAATGTTCAATCTTTTCGTTCAAATCGTTATCTGGACCTTCTACGTCAGCTGGTAGGGGAATCATTTTTCTAGGATCAAACAAACTTCCTCTGATATAATCAAGTCCAATATCCGGATTATTATTTTTTATAGGAGTAAAACCAAACTCTAAGTCAGGTAACTTTGTAATGTCTTCCGAATGGAAATCCTCACCAACAAAATATAATACTTCTGAAGGATAAGATTGAGATTTAATATTAATGGCTATTCGATACTTAATACCTTCTTCATCCTTGATAAGAACTTGATAATGAGGATTTTGTCCTCTTCCCATCATAGAGTCGACTGGTTTCCCCTTTAAAACTCCATAATTTTTTAAAGGCAAAATTCCATCATCTCCTGTTCATTTATAATTATTTCTAAATGTATCGTACAGAACCCCTTTTTGATATCTCGAATACCTTCTGGGGTTAAATGGGCACAATTTTCCAAACAAGTTTCCCCTAACTTATACGTTTTATTCTGCTTTTTATGAGTTACAATGTACTGATACTGAAGGGGCAATACCACATTTGCAACGAAACAGCCGCTTTCCGTATCCCCCATCCACATATCTTCCAATTGTTTTGTTTGGTGTCCATATCTTCTGCTACTGTAATTCCTTTTTTTAATGCTAAAACTTCTAACCACTTGCTTTTTTTGCTCCGGCTTTGTAAAAGTATCCTAAATTGGCGCTGCTTTCGTGTTAGTAATTGATATATCTCTTCGAAACAATGTAACTCCAATTTTCATTAATAATCAAAATTCGCCATTCACATTATAAAAACCTTCAACAAATTCCAAAAAACAGAAAAAGCCTTCATTCACCAAAAGAACGTAAGAACCATTTTTTCTTTGCTGAATGTAAATTATCACTTTATTTCCGCACAAAAAAGACTCTTTTTTGCACATTCCTTCGGAATATCCCTCTCCCCCTTTCCGAAAGAATGTGCTAAATTTTTTGTGAATTATTTCGGAATGGGACATGGGTGATTTCCAGAGGGGGGACGAGGACGTGATTCGGTTTCATGACTTTCAGGTCGATGTCCAGACATATGCCCAGCGGGGAAAACAAAACGACTTTCCCCTTCTTAAGCGGTGCCCTCATTGCCAGGCAAAACGACCTCTTTATCGCCATGGGTACTACGAACGAAATGCCGTGACGTCGCATCAGTCTTATCGCATTTGGATCGCTCGGTATCGCTGCCCGGAGTGCAGGAGGACGGTGGCCGTGTTGCCTTCATTTCTTCTCCCCTATTTTCAGTATACGTTGCCCACCATATGGAGAGTGGTGAAAGAACGGTTGGGCCTGACTCCGAAACGGGGGATGGAGGAGGCTCCACTCCTTCCTACGGATGAAGGGGTTTTATTTTATGTCCGACGTTTATTCCGAAATTTGAACCACCTTCATTGGTTTTTTGCGGAGCGCTGGAGAAAAATTGGTCCTGCCATCGCCCAAGCGAGAGAACGAGCCCTATGGTGGATCCAGACGATGGAGGAGATCGGCCTCTTTTTCGTCATCCAAGAGATATGGGAGCACCGATCGACGCATCTTTTTGCACGTACATTCAGTTCCTGATTTTACTTATATCCCCTTATATGGAATCATTTATAGATTCCACAAACCTTTCCTCTCGACGGTCGGGGGAATGATCCGATAGGATAGAGACAGGATGGACCGATAAGGTCCTAGAATGGGATGAACGAAGGAGGAGATCGAAATGAATGAGTCGATGAGACAGGAGATCGCTTTATTTCGGTATGGATTGATCGCTCCATTGGTGAATGGACAAGTCGATCCAAAAACGTACTTGAAGGAAGTAGCGGAACGGATCCATCAAGTTCCCCACCATGGAGAGAAACGCATCGCCGCCAAAACGATCCTCGACTGGTGCACGCAGTACAAAAAAGGGGGCTTTGAGGCGCTGAAGCCGAAACGACGGTCGGACCGTGGCCATTCCCGGAGGCTGTCACCTGAAGAAGAGGATCACATTTTAGCCCTGAGAAAAAAACACCCCCACATGCCCGTGACGGTGTTTTACCAACACCTTATCGAGCAGGGGGAAATCCAATCCATCTCTTATTTCACTATATACCGACTTTTAAAAAAATACAACCTCGTGGGGAAAGAAATTTTACCGATTCCTGAACGAAAACGATTCGCGTACGATCAGGTCAATGAGCTCTGGCAAGGTGATTTGTCCCATGGCCCGTTGATTCGCGTGAATGGCAAAACGCAAAAAACGTTTTTGATTGCCTATATCGATGACTGCTCTCGGGTCGTGCCGTACGCTCAGTTTTTCTCTTCCGAGAAATTTGACGGGTTGCGGATCGTAACCAAGGAAGCGCTGCTTCGATACGGAAAGCCGAAGCGAATTTACTCGGATAACGGCAAGATTTATCGGGCGGAACCCTTGCAGTACGCCTGCGCGGAGTTAGGGATCACCTTGATCCATACCCAGCCGTACGATCCGCAAAGCAAAGGGAAAATCGAACGATTTTTCCGCACCGTACAGACGCGGTTTTACCCGTTGCTCGAAATGAATTCACCGAAGTCGCTCGAAGAGCTAAACGAGCGATTTTGGAAGTGGTTGGAGGAAGATTACCATCGAAAACCGCATGCCTCGTTGAACGGGAAGACGCCACATGAAGTGTTTCAATCGCAAGTCCATTTGGTGTCGTTCGTCGAGGATTCGGATTGGCTCGACTCGATCTTTTTGAAACGCGAATACCGTAAAGTGAAGGCCGATGGTACGGTCACGTTGAACAAGCAGCTGTATGAAGTTCCGCCCCGGTTCATCGGACAATCGATCGAACTCCGTTATGATGAACAAGGCGTGTATGTGTACGAAGACGGTCAACGGGTCGCCGAAGCGGTCCTTGTTCGCTTCGAGGACAATGCCTATGTGAAACGCCATCGGTCACCGTTTGCGACGGTTCCGGTAGAGGGAGGCGAAAACGATGTATAAAACGTTTTATTCCCTTTCCCGAGAGCCGTTTTCGAAGGAGACGAATTCACCAGAGGCTTATCAAGGGGCCTCGTATCAAGAGGCCCTCGCCGCTTTGGACTACATGAAACGAACAAGAGGGATCGGGCTATTGATTGGTGAACCAGGGGCCGGCAAGACATTCGCCCTTCGGGCGTTTAAGGAATCCCTGAATCCGTCACTGTATCACGTCGTTTATTTTCCATTGTCAACGGGAAGCGTGATGGACTTTTATCGCGGCCTTGCCTTCGGGCTCGGGGAAGAGCCGAAATACCGCAAGGTCGACTTGTTTTATCAAATCCAACAAGGGATCGAGCGCTTGTATCATGAACAACGGGTAACGTCAGTGTTCATCCTCGATGAAATGCATTTAGCGAAGGATGCCTTTCTGCAGGATATCGCGATCCTGTTCAACTTTCACATGGACTCAACGAATCCGTTTGTCTTGATTTTGGCGGGGCTGCCCCATTTACAGGCAAAACTACGGTTGAATCAACACCGTCCGCTTCACCAACGAATCATCATGCGATACCAGATGGGGCCTCTTGATAAGGAAGAAGTGGTAGGATATATCGAACACCGCCTGAAACAGGCGGGGGCGAAACACCCGATTTTTACCCCAGCTGCCTTAGAAGCGATTGCCCTGCAGTCGCAGGGGTGGCCGCGGATCATCAACAACCTCGCCACCATTTGCCTGTTATACGGCGCTCAATTAAAAAAACATATGATTGACGAAGACATTGTGCGTATGGCAGCCGAAGAAATGGGGTACTGACACAGCAGGGGCTGATCGGCCCCTGTTATGTTTCATCCCGATCCATCCTCATTCTAGTTAATCATCCGAAATAATGTGCAAACGTTCGGAAATAATCTGCAAAACCTGGAATAATTCGCAAAGATTTTGCACATTATTTCCGAATCCGTCCGAAATAATTTGAAAAAGGGATTCTGAAATAATGTGCTAATTTACAGCTGAACACACCGATAGATTCAGTGAATCTTGTCACAAATTATTCTTAAATTTTCCAAAGAAAATGCACAAATTGTGATTAAGGTTAATAGATGTGGATGTATAAATGCAGGAGGTGATTAGATGAATATGACGCATTACATGGAACTGTTAGCGGTGAATCAACCTTGGAATTTGATTTTATTTATGGCTATTCCTGTTGCTCTTGCCGAGACCATTGCGATAACGGAGCTGGCAATTCTTTTTACTCGCCGTTTCGATGGAATGATCCGTAAAATCAACAAATTATGCAGCATCATTGTTGGTGTCTACTTTTTAGGAATTTTTATTTACTTATTGGTGAGTGCCGTCATTCCATTTACATTGAATGGGGAATGGCGCGGATGATTGCGGTAGGATTTTATTTAATGGGCGTCATTCCGTTATTGGGATTAAGTCTAATCGATTTAGGCATAATCGGGCGTAGATGGAGCGAGGAACAAAAGTTTAAATATCATTCCACTTTCGTTGGTATATTTCTAGTAGTAGCTCATATTGCCATGATTTTTGGAATGCTCGACCCATCGATCGGCAGCGACCATTCTCATCATATGCATATGTAAAAATAAAGGAGGGTGTCCAAAAAGTGATTGCTTTTGGGATACCCTCCTCACATTTCTAATTCAACTTATTGCAGAAACGATTCCCGATCGTGTAAGAAATAAAACATCAATTAATCAAGGCACATTTTATTTAATTGGCTTCTTATTTCTTAGAAAAGCCTGTGATTGTAAAACAAGTAATAAATGATGTTAGTCTAAAAAGTGGACACGGAGAACAGAGAGATTATAATAAACCCGTGGTGCTAGATAAAATCTCAAGACATAAAAACAGCCCTTGCATGAGGATCTCCTTTAAAATGAAAGTGCGAACAAACATCCAAAAGGAGAAGTCCCATGCAAGAGCACTTTCATTTTACAATAGACCAAGCAAAAATTCAAAAGCAATATGCCGCGATCTTATTCTTTGTATCAGAACAATTGCCTTGTATCCAGATGTATTTACAACGTCGAAATTGTCATTTGTTGAAGCAAGAGGATGAGGTCATCATCGCCATTCACATTCTTGGAAAATTGCTGGGGTTTACTTCGGAACGGGCTTGGCATCGATTTGTCATTGGAAACCTGTTCACAAAGGAAATGTTCCCAGAGCGCTCTCGATACAACCGTCGATGCCGGTCGTTGCGTTGGGCGATCAAATGGATTCGTCACCAACTCGCCAAACGTGGACAACATCACGCTTATGCGGTGGTGGATAGCTTACCCATTGAACTCTGCCACCACGCACGAATGTATCGCGTCAAACGATTTCAAGGAATCGCAGATATTGGGTATTGTGCATCCAAAAAGATGGCTTACTATGGATTTAAGCTTCATCTTCAGATTACCGACCAAGCGCTTCCGATGGGATATGTCCTGACCGAAGCATCCTGCCACGACCGGACAGCTGCGGAAACCGTGATGGCCCAACTTCCTCATCCGTATACACTTGGCGACAAAGGATATGTGAGCCAAGCCTTGCAAAAGAAACTATACGATGAATACAAAATCGCTTTTTGGACGCCTGCTCGGAAAAATCAACGAGTTGCGCAATCAAAAAAATGGAAACAATGGATGAAGCAAAAACGCAAAATCGTCGAAACTGCGTTCTCGGTTTTAGTGGATTCATTTCGGATTACGGAAATTCGTGCCAATTCGGTTTCTGGATTTGAAACAGCGCTTGATGGCATTTTATTGGCCCATTCTCTCGTTGTTCTTGGGCTAGTGGAGCGTTGACGCTCAACTAGCACCACGGGTTATAATAAACTTAATTACAATCAGTTCGAGGTGTCCAATCATGAAAAAGAGAACATTTGATCAAGAATACAAGATTCAAGCCGTTGAGTTATGCTTGGAGGGGGATAAGTCCATCGCCCAAGTGGCAAAAGAGTTAGGTTTGGCATACAACACTCTTCACCGTTGGGTCAAAGAATACAAAGAAAGCAATGGTACAAGCTTTGTAGGTTCAGGAAATATCAAGCCACAAAACCAAGAAATCATCGAATTGCGCCGTCGCAATCAAGAGCTGGAGGAGGAATTAGCGATCCTAAAAAAGGCGTTAGGCATCTTCACCAGAAACCAGAAGTGATTTACGCGTTCATTTTTCAACATCGAAATGAATTTCGCGTGGTGAAGATGTGCCAAGTTCTCGGTGTTTCTAAAAGTGGGTATTATGCATGGCTGAAACGACCAAAAAGCAACCAAAAAGAGAAAAAAGAACAACTGACCCAACAGATTCGAAATGAGTATCTCAAGTCACGCAAGATTTACGGTAGTCCGAAAATTACGCAAGAACTACGCAAACAAGGAATTGGTGTGTCCCAAAAGACAGTCGCTCGCATCATGAGTGAAGAAGGATTAAGATCCATTACGGTACGTAAATACAAGGCAACGACGAATAGTAATCATCCTTACAACGTGTATGTGAATCTGTTAGAACAGAACTTCCAAGCAACGGCTCCAAATGAAGTATGGATGGCCGATATCACGTACATTCCTACTGATGAAGGATGGTTGTATTTAGCGAGCATCATGGATTTATATACCCGTAAAATCGTAGGATGGTATATCGATAACCAAATGACGAAAGAGTTAGTCATTAAAGCCTTACAACGAGCGTTAAACAACGAGAAACCAACAGGGAGAGTCCTCCATCACTCGGATCGTGGGAGCCAATATGCTTCAAATGACTATCAGCAGCTCTTACAGGAACACCATTTTCAAGTGAGCATGTCGAGACGTGGGAACTGTTACGATAACGCTTGTATCGAGTCGTTTCATAGCTTAATCAAGAAAGAATGTATCTATCCGAATCGATTCCGTACGCGAAAAGAAGCGAAACAAGCCATTTTTGAGTACATCGAATGTTTCTACAACCGTAAGAGAAGTCATTCCGCTCTTGAATATGTATCGCCATGTGAATTTGAAGCTGCTTACTACGCTAATCAGAGAAAGGTAGCTGTATAAATTCAGCTATTTCTCTCTGTTTAACGTGTCCGTTTTCTTGACATAACACCAATATAACATCACGCCATACCCCATTTAACTTTCCTATACGTTGTCGGATACCCACTTTACGAAATCCAACGCTTTGATGTAAACGTAAACTTGGTATGTTTTCAGGGAAAATCCCCGCAGTTAATGTCCAAAATCCTTTTGCTTCTGATTCTTTGATAATGGCTTCTAGAAGTTGTTTTCCCACTCCTTTTCCTCGACTCACATCTCGAACATACACACTCACCTCTCCCACTCCTTCATACACGCAGCGATCCGATACTTTACTGATCTTACACCAGCCTTGAATGCTTTCTTCGTCTTCAGCGACTAAACATAAATTTGCGGCAATGGTCGATTCCCATTTTTCGAACGATGGTGCTGTCGTTTCAAACGTTGCTTGTCCTGTCGCAATTCCTTGCTCGTAAATCTCCTTCACTTGCAGCCAATCCTCTTTGCGAAAGCGGCGAATGTTCATATGAAAAATCCCTCCTTATTTTCATACAGAAAAGGCACTAGGAATCGCCTAATGCCTTTTCCATGTCACATTAGCAACACTCACGATTGGATGTAGATGGGCAACATTCACGTTCCATAGTGGCTTTGTTTGCAATATCTTCGCTTTCTTTTACTTCCACAATTTGAATATCGCAGCAACCTTGCTTTTCTTTGGAATTGCCAAATATAACTTTCAAGATGTTCATGTGAATTCCCTCCTTAAATGATATAGAATAAAAATCCTGATAACGTCGCCATCGTCATGACAGAGCCGACAAACGCAAAGACCAGCTTCTTTCTAAAGATACTGTGTAATAATGTGATCTCCGGTAAGCTTGCTCCTGCTGAGCTAATCATCAGCGCCATGACTGGTCCTAATGCCATGCCTTTTGCAATCAACATTTGCGAAATGGGAATCATCGTGGAAAGGCGGATATACAAAGGAATTCCGATGATTGCTGCAAGTGGAACAAGCCACCACTTATCACCCCCTATATAGGTTGAAATCCATTCTGTCGGTACAGCACCATGAATAATGGCTCCAATGCCTGCACCCAAAAGCAAATATGGATAAACCGTTTTTATTAAGTGAAAGGTCTCCTGTAAAGCTTCTCTCATGTTTCGTTTCTTTCCGATCTCTACTTCTCCTTTCACCATTACTTGCTTCACTTGATTTTCAAATCCGAATTTTTCAAGCGTGAAACCAATCAGTATGGATAAAATGGTGGTGATAATGGTATAAGAAATCGCTACTTTTACTCCGAGTGTTGCAGCCATGAGTGTCAATATGGTTGGATCGAGCACAGGAGAAGCAAAGAGAAAAATCATCACAATACCGAAACGGACCTTCTGGTTTAAAAGCGATACGACAACCGGGATCGTAGAACATGAGCAAAACGGTGTCACAAAGGCAAACGCGACAGCAATCAGTGCTCCGAATAACGGATGGCGCTTTGTTAACAAACTTTGCATTTTATCATAAGGAATATATCCTTCTAAAAAGTGAATGACGAACGAAATAGCAAAAAACAAAAGAGTTAATTCCAACACAATAGAAAGAAAATCCTGAAGAATCGCTATGCTCATTTGTTATCTCTCCTTATTTTATTTGTAAAATGCAAATATCGGTTTAACGAATAGGCAAGCCTAGATACGCTTGCCTTAAAATAACGGTTTACAACAAATGCTCGATTTTGCCATGCACTCATTCAACAATTTAATCGAACGAATCACGGTTTCTTTCTCAAAATCAGTCATATGGGAAAATACCTCGTCTAAATATCGATTTATTTCTCGATCGATGGTTGTTGCGATAAACTTTCCCTCGGTGGTTAACGATAACATATATACCCTTCGATCTTCAGGGAGTGGTGTTTTTTTTACTAATCCCTTTTTCACTAAATTTTGAATCTGTCTGCTGAACGTGGTAATATCCATTCCCAATACTTCAGCCACTTGTTGCATGGAAGGAGATTCTCTTTTGTCAATTTCATAAAGAATATGGCTTTGAACAAGAGAAATATCTACAGCATCAATAGAACAGCAATTTTTATTCAACAATCCGAAACGACGTGTCATCACTTGAAACAACTCTCTAATGTTTTCCATTTTTTTCACCTCTATAATTATTTATATCACATTATTTGCAAATTGCAACTTTTTTATTTTAAAAAATAAAGAAAATTTTATCGACATGTCTCATCCTTTGTTTTGTATGAAGTATTTATTAAATAAAATCAGCCGAGAAGATTCTTCTCGGCTGTCATTCAGTCTTATTCGCCTGTTTCAGCAAATTTTTTGATGCGCGCGCCGATTTCATCGCGAACACGACGGAATACAGCTAATTTTTCCTCTTCCGTTCCTTCCGCCTTTGCCGGGTCATCGAATCCCCAGTGTACGCGTTTCACATTTGGCGGGGTTACTGGACAATGGTCTGCTGCATGACCACATAATGTTACTACCAAATCAGCTTTGTTTAAAATTTCCGGATCAATGACATCCGATGTCTGATTTGAAATATCAATCCCTACTTCTTTCATGACTTTTACCGCGTTTGGATTTAGTCCATGTGCTTCAATGCCAGCGCTGTACACTTCCCAATCATCACCAAGATATTTTTTTGCCCATCCTTCTGCCATTTGGCTGCGGCAAGAGTTACCTGTGCATAAGAAGTAAATGATCTTTTTGTTTTTCATGTTTCCTTCCACCTCTGTTGTTAGTATGATACTGATTCTGTTTTAAAGTATTTTCGTTGAAACCATAGTGCCACGTTGACCAACGCAATCATGACAGGCACTTCCACCAGTGGTCCAATAACAGCTGCAAATGCTGCACCAGAATGGATCCCAAACACGCCAACAGCTACGGCAATCGCTAACTCAAAGTTATTACTGCCAGCTGTAAAGGCGAGTGTGGTGGTGACAGGGTAGTTCGCTCCAAATTTCTTCCCTATGAAGAAGGAAACGAAGAACATCAACACAAAGTAAATGAACAATGGAATAGCAACTCTCACTACATCCAACGGCAAACTTACGATAGCGTCTCCTTTTAGAGAGAACATGACGATAATCGTAAACAATAAAGAAATCAATGTAATCGGGCTGATTTTTGGAATGAATACTTTTTCATACCATTGTCTGCCTTTTGCTTTTACCAACAAAAAGCGCGTCAACATTCCGCCAAGAAACGGAATTCCTAAGTAAATGAACACCGACTTGGCGACTTCCATCATTGTAATATCAACGACAGCACCTTCTAGTCCTAACCATTCTGGAATGATCGTCACAAACACATACGCATAAACAGAGTAAAATAGCATTTGGAATACAGAGTTAAACGCCACCAGTCCAGCTGCGTACTCCCTGTCTCCTTTCGCTAAATCATTCCAGACAATCACCATCGCAATACAACGTGCCAGACCGATTAGGATGAGTCCGACCATGTATTCGGGTTTATCCGGCAAGAATACGATCGCCAATACAAACATCAATATTGGTCCAATAATCCAATTCTGCACAAGGGACAAACCCAATACTCTTATGTCTTTAAAGACGTGTCCCATCTTCTCGTAGCGAACTTTTGCCAACGGAGGATACATCATTAAAATTAAGCCAATGGCAAGTGGAATCGATGTGGTTCCTACCTGCAAACTATTCATTCCGTCTACAAAGCCCGGAAAGACGAATCCTAAGCCAATTCCTGCTGCCATAGCAAGGAAAATCCAAAGCGTTAGGTATCGATCCAAGAACGATAGACGTTTTTTCCCCGTATTATTCATTTTTTCCTCCCAATTTAATTAGTAGGTTAACAACCACAACGGAGCGTAGGGTTGTTTTCCTCAATCTTACGAATATTCTCTGTTTGATCTGGGACGTGTTGCAGAATATCTTGGATGAAATCATATAACTCATTTTGTGGATTGAGGGAATAATAAATCCACTGTCCCCTCCTATCCTCTTTTACTAATCCTGCATCTTTTAACTTGCGAAGATGCTGACTAATAGACGGCTGACTCATGTCAAACACCTCAAGAAGCTCGCATACACAACACTCACGTTGTTTTAAAATTGCCATGATCGTTAAACGTGTTTTATCACCAAGTAACTTTAAAGCATGTGAGGCTTTTTCTATTTCCACTACTGTCTTTTGCACGGGAACACCTCCTATTCTTGTATGATTATATAGTTATTTACTTATATATGAACGAAAATGAAATATGATACTCCTAAATGTCTTTATTTGCAATTTTGTTTATCTCACACTAAATAAACGATGTCACATCTTTCATATCCACGGCATGGATATTGTAGTATAACCATACTTACTCTTCCCTTAATAAGCATATAACTACATACTTATATAAAACAAGAGAAAAAAACAATTTTAACATAATCTTTACAAATTCAAACGAAAGTATGAAAGTAGGTAAACAAACCGGTCTTTTTCCGTTAATATACGCTGCACGGCTTGATTATCTAAAATGCATCCGGCTCATTGGCAGATTATTATCGTTTGATCGGATACCTTTTTTCTTGATGACTTAGACAGCAAACGCGATTCTTGTTAATTCAGGATCGACACTCGGACCACATATATCCGTAGGACAGCACATTGTCAGGTCGAAGATTCTAATCTTTTTCATTCTATTCGTTTTTTCCTGCCTTTTTAGTTGTTTAGGTATTTTTTGATTTAGTTTTGTTGATTATTTAGCACATAGTTCTATTTTTTTACAATTTCAACTTTTCATCAAAATTAGCTTGGCTGTTTCCTGTGCTCCTGCCCCGGTTTGAAATTCAACATTTGGATACGTTTAAGTATGATGAACGAAATGTATATTTAAGTGCTATTTGTATTATTGACATTTTCTATCACGATTTCACCATTTGAATATTCCCTTACAATCCTTTTTTGATGATGTTTGTGTTGTGGGGTTTGGCACGATTTTTGCTCGTTTTCCTGTCATTTTTATGTATTGTGACAGGAGCTATTACAAGATGAGAATAGACAGGAAATGCAGATAAAAAAGAAGGAGCTTTTTAATCAGCTCCTCTAGACCTCATTCCCCTCTGCATCTATCTGCTTTGTACCTCCTCCAAAATGCCATCCATTAACCTCTATAAAATCAATAAACTTATCCCAAAATTCATCATGTTCTACAGATTTATTATCATCATTGGCACATATACAGCCCTCTATATACTCCTAGCTGTTTTTTCTGCTCCATACTATTTCCTCCTCTAGCTTATCAGTCAAATAAATAATACCACAGCAAAAAAAGTGGGGAGAGCCAAATTTGCAGAATTTATGGATTTAAATAAATGTAACAGTCAGGAACGATTTCACTTTTATTGTGAAATTTATTACAACGAATCTGTATTCTCACTACTGTGCATCATAAACTGAAAAAATAAGGGTTCATCACCAAATTTTGTGATTTAGTGACAAAAAAGAGAAAGCACTGACGAGATCCTGGCAATAATGTTAGCGGTGAAATAAACATTAGGGAGGTCTCGTAAGTGCTTTCTATATCACTAGGATTGCCAGAATTTAAAGTTATTAAACACGAACTTCTTTCCTATGGTTATGCGATTCATGTAGAGAAAACAGAGACACAGGAACGTTGCCCTCATTGTGGGTTTGCTACTTCCTCTGTCCACGACAGACGGACAAGAAAAGTACGGGATTTGGCGATTTTCCATCAACCGGTGTACTTGTTCGTAAAGGTAAAGCGCTATCGGTGCTGGAATTGTTCCCAAGTGTTTTCCGCCTCTTTGGAATCGATTCCACCCAATCAACACTACACCAATCGATTTTGTGAGTACTTGTATGAACTTTGCGAAGGCTCCACCATTCAAGAGGTTAGCCGAAAGCACCGTATTCCATATACAACATTGGAACGCATTTATTACTCCATCGCATCGAAAAAAGCAAAAGAGCGTCAAACAGCGACGGAGGTCTCTTCTCCAGAAGGAATGGTGCTTAGTTTAGATGAAATCGCTGTAAAAAAGGGACATCAGTATGAAACCGTATTGATGGATGCCAGAGCCGGATCGGTCATGGGAATGCATGCCGATCGCCAATGTGACTCCGCCATCAACTTGTTGAGCCAAAATGGCCTGTCGAAAGAAATGGTCCAAACGGTGATTCTTGACATGTGGGAACCTTATCATAAGGCGGTTCGCGCCCTGTTTCCATCTGCTTCGATTGTCATCGATAAGTACCATGTGGTTCAAAAAGTGACACAAGCCTTGGATCAAGCAAGAAAGGAATTTTCTCCATTGAAAAAGGCTCGATATCTTCTCTTAAAAGGCTGTGAAAAGCTTCGTAAGGACCAACGGCTTCGATTAGACGATATCTTGGAGGAGTATCCGGTACTTTCCATTGCTTATTATCTGAAAGAGTTGTTTCGGGATTTTTACCGAACCGATGGATATAACGAAGCAAAGGAACGCTTGGAAGAATGGATTAAGTTAGCCAAACAGAGCCCTTTTGCTTCTTTTCAGGAAGCAGCCAACACGCTTGAAAGGTGGAAGGAGCCTATTCTTTCCTACTTTTTGTGCCCATATACGAATGCCCGAATCGAGGGGACGAATCACAAGATCAAAAATATCAAACGCCGGGCATATGGCTATCGAAATCTAGAACGGTTTCGTTTACGTGTATTTCTGGAGTGTACAGGGAACACTACAGGTAGTCAGGCTGCCTAAGCACTCCCTTCTTCCGCTATCGGTATGATAGTTGGTAGAATGGAACCCGTCAAGGAAAGCACTTGACTGTTTCCATTCTACCAACTTCGTGGTGTATGCGGAAGAAGGATCCTGACTGATGAACCTATTTCATCCAGCTAACATGTCTCTAGGATTGAGTAGAAATCACAGAAAATGGTGAAGACCCTTTTTATTTTTCTTATTCCCTTCTTTTCCTGGTTTCTAGTTGAAGATTCATTGAGCATTGCTTATTCATTTCTGATATTTAGATTTACATATTCGCAAGCGATAAATTCCATCTTCAGCAAACGAGAGCTTTATTAGTTCAACAAGGAATCAAGCAAAGGACTAATTTGTTTAACAGAGCTAATGAAATAAAAAAGCCGATTTCCCAATCGAGGAATCGACTTTGAAGACGGTCATTTAAACTATCCCCTAATTGATGAAGAATATTTTTTATGGTTCACTAATTCCCATTGCCAATAGCAAAAGAAAAGCAACGACCAAAACCGCTCCATTTCCTATCAAGCTGATAATGAGCAGAAAGAAGCGTTTAGTCATCAAACATGAGAACACTGCGAATAAAATACCAATCATGGATAAGATCAAATAAATTGTGACCACGAAATAAATATTAGCATTTGGACCTCTTTCAATATAGAAAATAATGATACTTATGATTATAGGCAACAAAGTGTAACTGCTAAACTAAAATGGACAGAATCCGACAAATAAAATTGAACACTCATTTACCAATTTTACTCCGAACAGCTATGATAGATGTTGAATGCTATCTAGCTGTTGGAGGGATGGAAAGGTGGATAAGTGGGAAGTGTACATGGAAATTTATCAGCTCTTAAAGCAAGGATTTAGTAAAGCCACTATCGCTAAAAAATTAAACATATCCAGAACGACATTATATAACTATTTAAAACGTTCACCAGAGGAAATGACGATATGGCTGGCTTCTACGAAGCAGCGAAGAAAAAAGTTAGACCCTTACCGAGAGATTATTTTACATTGGATTCAGAAGCATCCAGATCTATCAGCGTCTCAAGTACAAGATTGGCTGGAGGAACAATATCCCGATCTCCGTGTGGGAGAAAGTACGGTCCGCAGCTATGTGAGGAATTTACGAGAGGAGTGGAACATCCCAAAAGAAACTTCTGTCCGCCAATATCAAGCAGTGCCAGATCCACCAATGGGTCACCAAGCGCAAGTCGATTTTGGAAAAGTCAAAGTAAAAAATCAACAAGGAAAGGATATCGTGTTATATTTTATCGCCTTTGTTCTTTCGCACTCCCGTTATAAATACATGGAGTGGCTGAATCGTCCTTTTACGACGAGAGATGTCATCCAAGCGCACGAGAATGCGTTCCAATGGTTTGGGGGAATCCCAAACGAACTGGTTTACGATCAGGACAACCTGATTGTGGTCAGCGAAAATGCCGGGGATCTCATTCTCACGGCCGAATTTGAAGCCTATCGGAGACAACGAAACTTGACTCTTCATGTATGTCGAAAGGCAGATCCGGAAAGTAAGGGGAAAATCGAAAACGTCGTAGGATTTATCAAACATAACTTTGCCAAACATCGGATCTTTACTACTATCGATGCATGGAATGAACAAGGATGGAATTGGCTGCGCCGAACAGGAAACGGCAGAGTTCATAATACGACAAAAAAGAGACCGGCCGATGTGTTCGAACTCGAAAAAGCACACTTACGACCGATCTCTCCATCATTGGACGTGACTGGTGTCCCCAAAACAAACCTTACCAACAGTATAACAAGGACGGTGAGAAAGGACAATACCATTCTGTACAAATCCAATCGATACACGGTTCCGTGCGGAACCTATACATCGTTTGGGAAAACGGTGCAAATCGTCATTCAAGAGGCAGAACAAGAACTCCTGATCTATGATTTGGAAACCGGGGAATACTTAGGGAAACACCCGATCACTCACGGCAAAGGGAAACTCATTCAAAACCGGAATCATCTGCGTGATCGAGCGAAAGGGATCGATGTGTATCTCGAGAGGATTGCCCATGAATTTGAAAATCCGGATGCGGCCAAGGAGTATCTCGAACGTATACGAAAAAACTATCCACGATATATACGGGATCAATTACAGCTCATTCAAAAGCAGCTGGCTCAATCTCCACTCTCTCTGTGCAGCCAAGCGCTGCAAAAATGTATGGAATTACAGTTGTATAGCGCCTCTGCATTTACAGATATGGTCGGTTACTTACAACGACAACATAGATGGAACACTTCCGACAAAGTCGTTTCAGTGAACCGAATTCAACCATTACGTGAGGGGAACCTTTCGGTTTTGGAAGCTCAACCAGCTGTCAGAAGCATCGAAGAATATATTGAGATTTTGGAGGGAAGAACGAAATGAGCCAGCTGGCGAAAGTACAAGAGTTATTGCGAACGTTGCGTTTGACAGAAACGGCTTTTCACCTGCCTGTACTAGTGAAACAAGCAGAAACAAACGAGATGACCTATCTTCGTTTTTTGTCCATAGTATTACAGTATGAACAAGATTGTCGGGAGAAAAAAGCACGGGAAAGGCGTCTAAAATGGGCAGCTTTCCCGTATTACAAGACATTGGACGAGTTTCAGCTGGATGAACAGCCATCACTGACAAAACGGCAATTTCATCAATTGCGGGAACTCGCATGGTTAGACCAACTTTTTAACTTAATTTTATTAGGACCGCCAGGTGTAGGGAAAACCCATTTAGCGATTGGACTTGGGATGGAGGCGATTGATCAAGGGTATAAAGTGACGTTTATTACCATGGGAGAGTTGATTCAAGCGTTAAAAACAGAAGAAATCACTCGCAAATCTCGAATTCGTCTTCAGCGTCTAAGAGAATCCAACCTCGTGATTATCGATGATCTCATGTTTATGGCGATGGATCAACGAGAAGCCAATTTGTTTTTCCATTTGATCAATGACTTGTACAATCAATCATCCATTATTTTAACGTCCAACAAGGGACCAAGTGAATGGGGAGAACTACTGGGGGATCCAGCGATCACTACAGCCGTATTAGATAGAATTATTCATCGGGCAGAGGTGATTCATTTAAACGGAGACAGCTATCGCATGAAGCATAGAATTTCCATTTTCAGCGATGAAACTGTTCAAAATTAATGAGCAAAAAGTGTTCAATTTTACTTGACGGTTACAACAAAGACGCGACACCCAATATATTTCCTGCTTTTTTCTTATTTAACACGATAATCCCCCTTTGTTGATCATAACTTTTTAATAATAGCTATCCGTTCATTCAACCAAAAATCACCTCCGTTTTCCAACATTATACATCATGTAAGGACCGAAACCATCCACTTTTTTATTTTTTTGTCTCTCTCTCTTCCTTCTTTTCCTAGTTGTCGCTTGATTTTTTTCATAAAAGGATCGATACTTCACCAACTGCGAATGCATCGATCATAGACTCACTTCACACCGTTGATGGTTATGCATATGGTGCTACTTTGTTAGTAGAAGCGGCATTTTGTTTTGTTTGCTCAAATTGAGTTTTGAGAACGAGCCATGTGTTGATCAATATCAGCACATCGTTTGTTCTTTTTTTGAGCAGAACTTACTGGTTTATCTTTTTTTTTCTTTGAGGAAATGATTTATTTTTGAAATAATCCCTATAATCATCAACCCGATAAATGCCGCTGCATATCCTGCACCTTCGCTGGTGCCGCCTTGACTGTGATTATACTTTACCAATGTTGTACCTATGATCAATGCAAGGACGGGTCCAAAAATGCAGATAATCAAACCGGATAACCATAAAGGCATTTTGTTATTCAGCAAGATAGCCTACTGTTCAAAAATAAAAGGATGCCCCCAAGACGAAGTAAACGAGAGCATCACTGTCCATATAAACCTCCTAATCATTATGAAATTAATATATAAATAATAGTGGAGCCTCAGTTCAATCCTCCTTCTCTTTAACCCCTGAATATATATAATGGTTCTTACCGAAAATAAATACTTCTTTTTCCTTAGTGAAACCTATCTTCTCCGCCACACGAATGGATGGAACATTTCCTGGATCAATAATACTGATCAGCTTACTTAAGCCCAATTTGTAAAACGCATATTCCTTGCACACTTTGGCCGCTTCTGTTGCGAATCCCTTTGACCAATACGTTTTATTGATGTGATACCCAATCTCCACTTCAATACTGTCATTTATTTTTTGTTTCACAAGACCACAATCACCGATCAATTCATTCGTTTCCTTCAAACAAACCGCCCATAATCCATAGCCATCATTCCGATATCGATCTTGATTTCGTTTAATCCAGTCTTGAGTTTGCTCAATACTAAAAGGAGCTGGATAAAACCTCATGGTCTCTGAGTCAGAAAAAATATGATGTAGAGGAGTAATATCTTCATCCTCATACTGCCTTAATATCAACCTTTGTGTTTCAAGCACAATCATTTCCCCATCCCCTTTTGTTTAACCGTTTTAGCTAAAAATGAATTACTTGCTCCTTCAACCTTTCTGCTCGTTTATCCACCCATGTCGCATTTCAAGTCATCACAGATTGAGGCAAACATTCTGTTCTTCTACCGTCAACGAGTGATGGTCGTTCGCCTGGTCATGGAAGGTGATTTAGGCAAAGAGGCGGCCTCCACAACGTGTGTCGACAAACTGTTTCCCATTCTGTCTCGTTGTTCAACGAAGGTGGGCTGGACCTCTCATCGGGATTTCGTCCCCGGACGCGAGCCGTTTCTCACTAAAGAACAGCAGGGAGAGATCCAGCGGCTCGTGCCCACCACAACTCCCGCCGAACGGGAGTGGGGTGTGGCTTCGGCGTGGAACACCAAACTCCTGCAGTCCTATGGCGAAAAGCACTTCGGCGTTTCCATTTCCCTTGAAGCGCTGCGAAAACTCCGGCACCGTCAAGGTCTGTCATGGACTCGCCCTACGTACACGCTGGGGACATTTTCGAATTAAATAGCATATTTATTCTTCAAAATAAGTGCGAACTACCGTATGTGCTTCATAAGAATAATGGATCTATCAATTAATTTTTTAAAGCGGCCTCTTTTGTCATTTAGTAGAGTTAGACCGCTTTTTTCAGCTATTTCCTCCACTATGTTATCAACAGTTTTGTAGTCAGTTATTATTTTTTCCTCGGTAATCTCGTGATTAAATGCATAAATGCATCGATCAATTTGTGATTTTGCCCATGAATTGCCCCATTCCAATCGTTTGTTAAGGCGTTTTTCTATAGTTTCCTTCTCCGCATAAAGAATGTAATGTTTTATCTCAATACCATCTTCGAGAAGTCGTCCAATGATTTCATCATAATAATATTGACGATTAATTAATGTCATGGGTGATATAATAATACCATCATATGTATCAGATAGATATTTTAACATTTGATAATTGAATAACCTCCACTGTCCATGATTTTGAAAATCTGACTCATGCAGTTCTTTCGGTATATTTTTTCTTATAAAATAACCAATATTTTCTGGGTCGTACACAAAAGATTTGGGCAACCTTTTATTCAATTCATAAGCACATGTTGTCTTTCCCGAACCAAAAGCCCCATTTATCCAAATAATCATTTATTACACCTCTTTTTTCCAAATCAAAGAATATCTCCAGAACAAATGTCTTCGGATAATGGCATTTGGCAAAATAGAATTCACTATTTTGCGAATATCTTTTAAAGGCATATAAACGTCGTGTTTTATATGATCTTTCATTGCTCGATTTTCCTTTTGTCTCAGAGCTTTGTTTTTAATAAAATTCATAATTCGCTTTTTCTACGTGATCACGACATGTGGAGAATACATAATTAACTAACGTCTATTATCATCTAACACCATGAGCCCGTATAATTTAATTGAATATTTAAAAGTCATTATTAATCTATACCCACAATTTGACTACGACGTTCAAGCATAACAACATCACGCCATACTCCATATAACTTTCCTATACGTTGTCTTATACCAACTACACGAAATCCAACACTTTGATGTAAACGTAAACTCGGTATGTTTTCAGGGAAGATCCCTGCTGTTAATGTCCAAAATCCTTTTTCCTCTGATTCTTTGATTATGGCTTCTAGAAGTCGTTTTCCCACTCCTTTTCCCCGACTCCCCTCTCGAACATACACACTCACCTCTCCTACACCTTGATACACGCAGCGATCCGATACTTTACTGATCTTACACCATCCTTGAATGCCTTCTTCGTCTTCAGCGACGAAACATAAATTTGCCGCAATGGTCGATACCCATTTTTCGAACGATGGTGCTGCCGTCTCAAATGTTGCTTGTCCTGTCGCAATTCCTTGCTCGTAAATTTCCTTTACTTGCAGCCAATCTTCTTCGCGAAAGCGGCGAATGTTCATATGGACCCTCCTTTATTTTCATAATAGAAGGCGCTAGGAATCGCCCTAATGCCCTTTACATTAGCAACCCTACTTACGTTGAAATGTAGATGGGCGGCATTCACATTCTATCGTGGCTTTGTCTGCAACATCTTCGCTTTCTTTCATTTGAATATCGCAACAACCTTGCTTTCTTTAGGAATAGCCCAATATCATCTTCAAGATGTTTATTTGAAGTTCCTTCTTAAAATGATTTAGAGTAAAAGTTTGGTAACGGACAAACACAAAGGATGTAATTTTTGCCGCGTTTGGATTTAGCTTGTGGCACTGTACCACTTTCAAATCATCACCAAGATATTTTTTGCCCCTCCTTCTGCCATTTGGCTGCGGCAAGAGTTGTCTGTGCATAAGAAGTAACTGATCTTTTTGGCTTTCATGTTTCATTCCATCTCCGTCGGTAGTATGATACTGGCTTTTTCGTTGAAACCATAGTACCACGTTGACCAATGAAATCATGACAGGCACTTTCATCAGCGGTCCAATGACAGCGGCAAATGCTGTACTAGAGAATGGGTCTCAAAACCATCAATAGCTACGACAAACGCTAATTCAAAATCATTACTGTCAGTTATGTAAAGACAAGTGTCATGGTTGCAGGGTCGTTTGTCCCAAATTGGGCATCCGGTTCTGTATGAGCGATAACACTAATCCATTTAGTTGTTTAGAGTTCTTTCGTTTAGTTTTATTGATTATTTAGCACATAGTTCTATTATTCCATAATTTTGACTTTTCACCAAAATCAGCTTGTCTGTTTCCTTCATCTCTCCCTCGATTTAAAATTCAACATTTGGATATGTTTAAATTTGTACTATTGACGTTTTCTATCACGTTTTCTATCACGTTTTCTATCACGTTTTCACCACTGGAATATTCACTGTCAATCCTGTTTTCATATATTGTTGACAAAAGCCATTACGGGACGAGAATAGACGAAAATGCTAACAAAAAAAGAAGGAGCTTTTTAATCAGCTCCTCTAGACCCACGTTCCCCTCTATATCTATCTGCTTTGTACCTCCTCCAAAATACCATCCATTTACTTTAATCAACTTATCTCAAAATTCATCGTGTTCCACTTCTTAATTATCATTGGAAATATATACAGTCCTCTATATACTTCTTGCTGTTTTTTCTGCTTCATACTATTTCCTTCTCTTGCGTTTGTTCAATATAATGGATGGCAACTTCGACATCCGCTGTAATACTAATTTCCATGAGTTTTCTTATGGCTGATAGTTAATTCCTAAGCCAAACCAAATCATTCCCATACAAGAAACGATTAGAATGAAGTGAAGAATGCCGCCTAAATAGGAGTGGAATCGATTTTCTTTTAGGAGACCAAGCAAGCATATAAGCAATCTGAACAATGAAATCCAAATATAACGGATATCAAAAACAGGAATCTCCGCTATAATTTGTACATTTAACAAAATAAGCAAAAAATATAGCCACCAGCGTATTCAGTATATTGATTCTTGCTATTTTCATTTTCGACAATCCTCCTTTTGTGCTATGGCAAATTAATCTGACCTGATCGAATCACATTCACTTTCTTCATCTTTTCTAGAGCCAAAACATCTTTGGCAGCTCCCGTTATAGCGATTCCATAAATCTTCAATTCTTTATGCTATTTCACCCATTTTAGCCGCTCAGCCATCTTTAAGTCTTTGTATTCCGTTAGTTGTATTGCCCATTTTTCATTTTTGCTCAATAGCTCAAGTCCTTTGACTACTTCTTTGTAATCAGTAAACGAGCGATGGAATACAGAATCTACATGCACTTTTTTGTATGTTAACTTATCAAAACAAAATGCCTCTCGCTCCTTGATACAAAAGGGAACGGAGGCATTTGGGCATACTTCAGGCGTGTATCTAGGCGTGAAGATGAATGGAATGCGCTGGATATGCTTTTCAATTCTTGCTTCTCGCGTTTTCGATTGTTTCGCTCCAGAAAAATAAAGGATGTACGCTCTTTGCCGTCCAGGTGTCAATGATTCAAACGCTGTTTTTAAGTCCAGCATTTCGTCAAATTTTTTTTGAAGCTCCTCAGGAATTGGCTCTGGACTCTTTTTGAACTCCACTTTTAAGCCCGCTTTTTCAATTTCCATGGCTTCGTTAATATATGCTTTCAACACAGGTTCAAGCTCGATGATTTGTTGAACATTTGTAAACCGAATCCGTCGTGCAGCCTGCGTATTCTCCCCGGGCTTTTCTAGAATGTGATGGTCATCTTTTAACAAGGCGCCTTTGAAAAAACCAAGTGCACAGTATTCATTCAAAGCACTGATTGTTACGACATTGCTCTTTTGGAATGTATAACAGGGAATTCCCCATTTCACTTCTTCTGTCAATCCACATTCAAGAACGATTATTCGCAATGCTCTTAATTCTGTCGACCATTTGTTTACTTTACAATCGGGAGTACCCACTAGCGGACAGCGTCCACATCCCTCAGTTAAATATTGATCAACTTTAGGATTCATTCGACTGTTTTTCATCAGCATTCTCCTCATAAAATATTAAGTCAAAATAGAATGCACCATCGATCCCGGCCCCACAGTATAGCTGTTTCCGTTGTTCCTGCTTATCCTGTTTTTGCGTGTGTTCGGGTGGGATACCATCGAAAGCAATAGCGGTTGTGCATGACCTTCCTCTCTCCGCACAGAACATTTGTTCCTTTTTTCTATTTTACATCTTCTGGTCGTTGAAGGCAAGGGAGAGATTGAGCGCGAATAGCGATTCATCCGCACTTCTACATGTGAGCGTAAGTGGGTGATGATCAAATGAACTCGAGTTGATGCAGCGGCAAAAGCCATCCTTCTCTCGTTTTAGATGTCATAGAATCCAAAAGTTTTATATATCATTGTTGCCATACTCTTCAAATTATTTTATCATATTAACCATCTAACTCAGTCGCCATCATTGATTTGATCAAGAAAGGAGAAAACGATGGGTTCATTTGTACAACAGCCAACCGGCGTCTTTCCGTCTGTCTGTTCTCTCGATTGTCCTGATCAATGCGGGTTGCTCGTGCATAAGAAGGATGGGAAAGTCGTAAAAATCCAAGGCGACCCGTCTCATCCTGTGACAAAAGGCCATATATGCAATAAAGTGCGGAATATGATGGAACGAATCTACGATCCGAAACGTTTGAAATACCCGCTGAAACGTATAGGTGCCAAAGGGGAAGGGAAATTTGCACGAATCAGCTGGGACGAAGCGCTCGAGACCATTGCGGCCAAATGGAAAGAATTGATTGAAACATACGGACCTGAAAGCATCCTCCCTTATAGCTTTTATGGCAACATGGGAAGACTCAGCGCCGAAGGCATGGACCGGCGTTTTTTCCATCGGCTAGGCGCATCCTTGCTTGATCGGACCATTTGTTCATCCGCTGGATCTCAAGGGCTTCAATATACGATGGGAGGCGGCTTTGGAATCGATCCGGAAGAAACCATTCATGCCAAACTCGTCATCTTCTGGGGAATTAATGCGGTCAGCACCAACATGCATCAAGTCATCTTAGCCCAAAAAGCCCGAAAAAACGGGGCGAAGATTGTTGTGATTGATGTTCATAAAAACCAAACCGGACAGCTCGCTGACTGGTTCATTCCGATTCTGCCAGGCACTGATGCCGCTCTCGCTTTAGGCATGATGCATATTTTGTTTGCGGAAAATCTCATAGATGATGAGTTTTTGAGAAAGTATACGGTCGGCTATGAGGAACTGCGCGAGCACGTTGTCCAATATGATCCCGTCACTGTTTCCAACATAACAGGCGTTCCTGTTGAAGATCTTTATACGCTCGCCAGATGGTATGGGCAAACAACTCCTTCCTTCATTCGAATCGGCAACGGTTTGCAGCATCACGATAACGGAGGAATGTGCATCCGAACGATCGCTTGTCTCCCTGCTCTGACCGGACAATGGCTGGTCAAAGGTGGCGGCGCCATCAAATCCAATAGCGGCTACCTAGCTCTTAATCAAATAAGCTTGCAGCGCCCGGATCTATTGCAAAACAAACATACACGAATCATCAACATGAATCGGCTTGGTGAGGCATTGTTGGAATTGGATCCGCCGATTCGTTCGTTATTCGTGTACGGCACAAACCCGGCAGTTGTTGCCCCAAACAGCAACAAAGTACGACAAGGATTGGCGAGAGAGGATCTCTTTGTCATCGTGCATGATTTGTTTGTCACAGAAACCGCCAAATACGCCGATATTGTGCTTCCAGCCACTTCTTCATTTGAAAATACAGATTTGTATACATCCTATTGGCACCACTATGTTCAAATTCAACAACCAGTGATTGAACGATACGGAGAGTCTAAATCGAATGTCGAAGTGTTCCAATTGCTGGCGAAACGAATGGGGTTTGAGGATCCGTGTTTATACGAGACAGAAGAAGAAATGATTTCGCAAGCCTTGGATAACCCAACCAACCCTTTCTTGGAAGGAATCCGTTATGAAACATTGGTAGAAAAACAGTATATCAAAGCAAAGGTCAAACGGTTGCTGCCGGGAACATTACCAACGCCGAGCGGAAAAATTGAGCTGTATTCGAAGAAAATGGAACAAGATGGCTATCCTCCGCTGCCAACGTATACGCCGATTGTTGACGATGGAGATTTCCCGTTTTTCTTTGTGCCCGGTCCTAACCACAACTTTTTAAACACCACGTTCTCCAATAATGAAAAGCACATTTCGTTGGAAAAAGAACCGCGTTTGTATATGAATGTGAAAGATGCCCTAGCGAAAGGAATTCAAGATGGGGATCGAGTCCGGGTATGGAACGATCGCGGAGAATGCGTGTTGAAAGCATCGGTTGGAGAACATGTCCTCCCCGGTGTCGTCGTCACGCAAGGGTTATGGGCTGATTCTCCGGACACGAAACATTTGGTCAACTCCCTTACTCCCGATCGGATCGCCGACATGGGCGGCGGTGCGACCTTTTTCTCCGGCCGCGTCGATGTGGAAAAATGCTAGGATGAATGGCTCGAGGGGCTGGCTAGAAATCAATATGTAGGCCAGGCGCCCTCTTTTTTTACCGTTTGTAACTAACGCCATCTTTATTCTCCCGTCTCCGCAAACTGGCTTTATCCTCTCTCCAATCTCATCGCGAACATGCTGAAACACAGTCCTTTCTTCTGCCTTCTCAGGATTGCCAAATCCACAGTACACTCGTTTTACATGCAGCGGAGTGATCGGCCATAATCAACTGCATGGCGCGTAATGTGACGACTCAATCATCATCAGCTGTGGATTCATTGTGTGTGATTCTTTCATTAATCTCTCTAACAGCTCGGTCATTTTGTTTTTTCTCCAATCTGTTCCATGCTTTTATGCAATCGCCTTTGGTTGCTACAGATTTCACGAAAAAACAGCCAAAATTCGTTTTTCTTCCTTTTTCGTTGTTGAGGTATTTTGATTGATTATTTAGCACATAGTTTTATTTATTTATAATTTTGACTTTTCACTAAAACTAGCTTGGCCTCCCCTGATTTGACATCAACCTCTTGCATATTCGTTTCCTATCCTTTTTCGATGGTATTGGTGATTTTCGTGTATGGTGACAGGAGTTTTTACGGGACGAGAATGGCCAGGGAATACTAACAAAAAAGAAGGAGCTTTTTCCTTCGCTCCTCTATACATTACTGTTTTGCTTTGTTCCTCCTCCGAAATACCATCCATTCGCCTCATGAATAGGATGGAATTGAAGAAAAATTAGACAAAACTTTAGAACAAGCTTCTCAAAAGTTATGAGCTAGCTGGAGATACGCCTCGGTCGTTTTATCTTTGGGTTTGTGTGTCACTCATCGTATGTACCATGCCTATATTACAACCGATATTTAGTTACTTCATCTGACATATTTTCACCTAGATGCTTCAAAGCAGAAGACATAAGCAAAGGTGACGAATCACTTGCGTTACCGCGGATGGCCTTGTTTACCTATCACATCTGTTGAAAATGAATTCGAAGAAATGTTATATACCATTGTCCAAGATGCTCCTGATGAACCGCATCGTTTAAATCCGAGTTTTTTATAAAGTTGTACAGCCTTAATGTTATTTGGATCAACACTCAAAGATATAGAGTTATAGCCATCTTTCAAAGCTTGTTCAAATAACTTTTTCATAAGTAGCGTACCTATCCCTTTACCTCGTTCAATATCAATAACAGCTATTCCTAGTTCTGGAGTATGGTCATCAACATATCCATATCCTTTTTGGCTGCCTTTGAATAAGCGATACCAAGCGGCACCAACAGGTTGATTGTCCTTGTTCAAAGCGATGAAAGCTCTATCCCCTTTTCTTCCCCAGCCTTCATGATATTTTTTAATATGCGGTGAATTGAGCAATTCTTCTTTCGGTGGCTTATTATGCGGAATATAAATGGATTCATACATCATATCTAATAAGAATTCAAAATCATTTTCTTCTAAACTTCTTATATGGAACAAAATTACTCACCTCCCTATTTTACGGCAGCCGCTGCAGAACATCTCTGCTTCTGGCGCATAATCCCCACCAGCTAACCAGTTCGTCCCCCTACTTGTCGAAATGAACCCGTATAATCTACAAACATAACTTAAAATGAAACTTGCTCCCCCGTATGATTCACCGATGAGTGCCTGCCTTGCTCATAGCGGTGTTCCTTCACATTTAACGGTTGGCAACAACCAACTATGCTGATTTAAGAGCGGGGGATGTTCATACTCATTGTAATGGTTCGATGTTTGAATCCTAATTTTTCGTATAGTTTCATCGCTTGATTTCCTGCATATACACTTAAGCGAACCTCTGAATACCCCTCTCGTTTAAGATGTTCGATGCCAGCCTCTAACAACCGTTTGGAAATGCCATTTCCCCTGAATTCCTCTAACACAAACAATTCATAAATAAACCCATATATCGTTTCCGTCAGTTGGTCTTTCTTTGTTCCGATCAGAATCCAACCCATGAGATGATCGCCTTCCGTTGCGATTAAATAATCACTCCCTTTCTGCAATAATGCTTCAATCAGTTGTTTGGCTTTTTCATCCGACAGTTTTACTTCGCCTAATGTACCTTCAAATAATGCTTGCGGTGAAAGTGATAAAATCTTTTTATATTCCGCATCGTTCGGTTTTCTAATTTCCATACATTGAGCCCTCCTCGAAAGCAACACCTAAAACCATAGGTATCCCCTTTCAAGTAACATCATCAATTTTATTTGCTGGTAGATAAATGGTTTTCATGAAAAGAGAATGTCCTCCCCAACCTTCTCTTATTCTCCCATAACCCAAATGAAATAATAATAAAAACTCCAAAGACCTAACAAACTCAGGCTGCTTAACAAGATAGCAAGCGATAAAAATAGATGAGTATTCGAGCCCCTTCGATAACGAAACAGAACGGACAGGACGATACCAGCAACAAACAAAAGAACCAAAGGGAAATCCAGTATCTACAAGGTAACCTATGATAAAGACAAGATTGATAAAGAAAAAATGATTTTCTTCATCTCTTGATAATTTTAACAAAAGAGAAAAATTTTTAAAGTTCTTTTTTGAGCATACAGATATGATGAAAAAGAATGTTACAACTCGTTTTGTAGACGGGGAATTCCCATCATCATAACCATTAAAAAAGAAACAAACTGGCTACTCCACTTGAAGAAGCAATCGCCCCCATCATATGGCGGCCTCTTTCCCTTGCTTTGTCCTACCTACCATTTCCTTTTTGGCAAATCAAACATATAGACAATGTAAAATTTTTCATCCTTAATGTAATATATATATTGAATTATGTAATATATATTGTTTAAAATGTAATATATAAATTACATTCAGGGAGGGGTCGTTGGAATTGTGAGAAACAATCTTAAAGTTGCCCGTATCCAAGCAAACCTGACCCAACAACAACTGGCAGAAAAAGTCGGGGTAACTCGACAAACGATCAGTTTAATCGAAAAAGGAAAATACAATCCTACTTTAAAATTGTGCCTCGAAATTTGTTATGCGCTTAATAAAACGTTAGATGAAATTTTTTGGGTAGAAAAGGGAGAGTGGTGAAATTGCAAAAAATAAAAGACGAACGATTACTATTAAAAAATCTGCAAAATTTACGAATCGCCTACATGTTACAGACGATTGGCATCATCGGAATCTTGGGCTATGACTTCATCACAAAAGGACTAGATGGAATGAGGAAAAATCCGTTATGGTTTGTGTTTATCCTGACAACCGTTGTATCGGCTTTTTTATCAATGAACATTAGTGTAGAATATGAAAGTCGGAAAAGGTCATCTAAACAAAGCTTCCTAATATCACTTGTTGTATTAACATTGATTTCAACTATAATAGGAATCCTTACATCATTCACTGAAGGATTTACTGCAATGAATGGTGTTTTCATTGCCGGAATCGTTTTTCTATGCGGAGTCGTTCCGATTTCTTATGTATATTATTTGAGAAAGAAAATAGATAATCAGGCAGACTGACGGAGCAACCAATTAGGAAAGCTTGTAAAAAACTTCAGTGACATATAGAGGATTCGTTATTTTCGGGAATACAGTGATGAACTGGATTATTGGGATCGCAAACCGTTTTCTCAACCAAAAAATAGTAACCAGTAAGTTCTGTCGAAAAAAGAACAAGCAATGTGCTGATATTGATCAACACATTGCTTGTTCGCGCACTCCATCTTAGACATGCTGCTTCATCCCCTGTTCACTCCAACTAAAATATCCAAATCCACGGTGATCTTCGCAAAATCCCGATGAAGAAACGCATCAATGTGTGCTTGATCCGCAGACCAAGCAAGCGGCGTCATTTGGACTAAATGTTCAAGTTCGGCATTATTAAGTTCTTTTGTATAACATAAATGGAATACATCCAGTAAATGGAGCTGTTTTTGAAAAAGCGACACGATTTCATCATTCTTATAGACCTTTTTCTCCTTGTCATCAAAGAGTGCTTCTCGTAGCTCTCTTAGATAATTCGGGCGAGGAACCACTTTAATCACGAGTCCATCTTTAACTAAAATCCTCTTGAATTCCTTATAATTGGAAGGAGATAAAATATTAAGAATCACATGAAACGATTGATCCGCCAGCGGCGATTTTGCCAAGTCACCGACTAGCCAAATTTGGTCTTCGTATCTTTTAGCAGCCATAGCGATGCCTTCTTTTGAAATATCGAGGCCAACGCCAGTCATTGACGGAATCATACATTCGTCCAAAATCCTTTGTAAGTGAGAACCTTCTCCGCATCCTAAATCTATAACCATAAAAGGGTTAAGCGAAACATCCATATACTCCTTTATTACTTTCGCAATCGTTTCATGCATGGAAGTGTATACGTTGCTTTCCATAATGATTTTGTGTCTTGCTTCAAACAATTCCTTCTTGTAATGGCTATGAGCGGGACGAGTCATCAAGTTGACATATCCTTGTTTTGAGAAATCAAACGTATGGTTTTTAGCGCATACGAGGCTTTTCAGCTCCTCAACCCTCATCGCGCTTTTACAGAGTGGACATTGAAATGCCGCTACAAATTGACTAACCCGTTCTGCACTTTTGGTTTTTTTGGTCATGTGCTTTCTTCCTTTCGATATAAAAAATCACAGCGGAGGAGGAAACGTTCGTGACAGTCTTTTGGCTTAACCAGTTGCGCCATTTGCTGTTATGATTTCTGAAAAACATATCAACCCCTTTCTCCTTTATAACGAGAATTCTCTCTGATAAAAGGCTCCTCGACATGTTCAGAAATTAGGAGCTTGTATTTCTGCGGACAGCGGTATGCGTTGCCATGTATTTCCCGACTTCGATATTCTCTCATTTCTTGAATCGGAAAATCAGCTATATAAATTCCTTCTCGCTCTCCCGCTTCAATAATCAGTGTATCTCTTGAACCCTTTTCTGAAGGTCTGTATGCCATCCCATCAAATGCAGTAGAATGTCCATTGCAGTTGGGATGACCAATCGGATAATTGACCGTGGCAATACCGACCATATTTTCATAAGCCCGCGCTCGCAGCTGTGAGATTCGGTTGATCTCCATCGGGCAGGCGTTTGGCACCAAAATAATCTCAGCGCCTTTCAGCATCAAAATCCTGGCGCTTTCCGGAAACTCTCTATCATAACAAATCATCGCCCCGACTTTTACATTGCCTTGCAAGGTGTTTAAATCTGCCACGAAAAAGTCATCCCCAGGCGTCAAATTACATTCAACATCAAAATCACAAGTATGTACTTTTGCGTATGTAAAGATCTTGTTGCCAAAGCGGTCAAAGAGGCAGAGCGTGTTCCTTGGCAATGGATCGTATTTTTCAAGAAAAGTGATTCCGATAGCCATATTCAGCTCCTTAGCCAACTTCCCAAATGAACTGACGAATTCGCTATCTGCAGATAGAGCACGATCCTTTAATTCATCGACATTCTCGGGAATGTCATAGCCAATGCTCCACATTTCAGGAAATAATGCAATATCAGCCCCCATATCCTTTGCTTTTCTACAATATTCCAATCCTTTATTCAGGTTGTCATATAAGTTAGTTTCAGGCAAAAGCTGCAATAAAGCTACTTTCAGATTATTCATGACCAATCCCCCCCTTTATATCGATGTCACAACGCCGTACCTACAAACGAGTTAATTACTGATTTCTTATTCTTCATCCAACGTTAATACAAATCCTCCCCTTGCCATAACAAAGGCAGACCTATCCTTCCATGCACGTTCGTATATTCTTTTAGACTTTTCCCACCCATTAGCAACAAATGCGGAAGGGGGCAAACCGTTCAGGTTCGCCCCGAGAAAGAAGCTGACCTAGATCGAAAGATGACACTACGATACTCACGATCCCATGAGATCCCCTTAATGATGATGAGGGCGTCGATGAAGTTGTTGTGACACTTGGGATTCTGTTCCTGGCTCGACGATCACGAATTGCCCCATCATCCCGCTGTCTTCATGATATAACAGATGGCAATGATACATGTAAGGCGTTGTCGGGTCTGGATAGCTTCCAAAATCAACAGCCAATCTGACTTTCGTCCCGCTCGGTATGAAAACGGTATCCTTCCTTCCCCGTTCGTATTTCGGCGGCAATTCACCATTCTTATCAAGGATAGTGAATGTCGCATCGTGAATATGAAAGTTATGATCCCAGCCTTTATTTGTTATTTCCCAAATTTCGCGCGATCTGGCAGGAACAACCTCATCAATCCGGTTCATATCCATTTTCTTTCCGTTGATCGCCGATTCGGTAGTCAGTACAAACGTTCGGACCTTCGCATCCGCTGGAACTTCGATCGGCGGTTCGCTGGTGAGTGTTTGAGGCAATGGCGTTGCTGCGGTCAGACGCTGATCGGCGATCAATTTGACGAGATCAAACTCTCCATTTTCAATCCCGTCTTTGCCGGCAAAACTGTGCAAGATCGTTTCTTCTCCTTCCTTAAATTCGACCACAATCTCTGCACGTTCACCCGGACTTAACAAAATGCGCTTCATTTTGATCGGTTCCGGCAGCAATCCCGCATCATTTCCGACTAGATAAAATGAACGGTTATCGGAAAAACCGACATGATAAGCTCTCGCATTCGAGCCGTTGAGCAACCGGAATCGGACTTGGCTTGAAGTGATGCGTAAATACGGATCATAAGTTCCATTGACCAAAATCTGATTCCCTAACATTCCAAACGGGGTAAGATCCATGCTTTCATTGAAGGAACCGTCCCCGTTGAACATTTTATCCTGAATAATGATCGGAATGTCGTCAACGCCATAATTTGAAGGTAATTTTTTTGAATCTTGATCCTCGATTAAAAACAAGCCTGCAAGTCCTCGATACACATGAAGTGCCGTTTTGCCGTGCAAATGCGGATGATACCACGTAGTTGCTGCGGGTTGCTCAATCGTCCAGCTAGGATTCCAAGTCGATCCGGCTTCAATCATTTGGTGCGGTCCACCATCCATCGCAGCCGGCAAACGCATCCCGTGCCAATGCAAGGTTGAAGTTTCTGGAAGGTGATTGACAACATCAAACGCCACTTTGTCACCGCGTGACACACGTATTGTCGGCCCTAAGTAAGAGCCGTTGATCCCCCAAGTTGGTGTTTTCTTACCTTCAAAAAATTCGGTGGTTCCAGTTTGCATCGTTAACGTGAAGTGTTTCGTGCCATCAGAGCCCACTGTCGGTTCAAGAAGTGGCGGGATGTTCAATTCATTCTGAAACGTCAGCTTCCCGACATTCGTCGTTGTATCCCCATCACATCCTGTCAAACATAAAGCGATCAATCCAAATAAAAGAGTAGCAAATATGCGTCTTCGTTTCATCATTCAGCTCCCTCTTTTTCTCGAAAAATAGCTAGTTCCTCCTCATTGTTCGTTGAACGGCAGCAGCAATCCATCCAGTTATGACTCCCCAAACAGCATTGGTCACGATGACACTGACGATGGCAAAAGGATTGGTAATCGGACCTTGCAGCTCGCCTTCCAGAATCGGGGATGCGATCGCACTGATTATGATCGCCAATCCCCCATAGACGATTCCTGCATACAGAAGTGTTTTCAACGGATTTTCAACGCGAAACAGCACAGCAGCACCAATCCAGATGACAGAGATGAGTATGGTGACCGAAATACTCGCCATCGGTTGGCCGATTCTCTCAAGCAATCCCAACATATTCATCAGCGGTCGGATCAACGCTAATGCACCAAGACCAATTGCTAGCGACAAATGGCCGTTACCTTTCATCTCTTCCCAACTCCTTGTTCATTTTTTATCGGTCTCATTGTAACAATGGAATGTTGTGAACTTATGACGATGCTGTACGGGTTGTATGAAAGTTCCCCATGCCTTGAACGGAGTGGGACGGTGTAATCACGGTAAAAGAAGAGCGTGAAACGTTGGGGGACATGGTCTCTTGGATTCATCGGCAAAACCCGGAGCTCGAAAAGAAGAACGGAGAGCATCGCAACAACTTCGAAGATGGGGCTGAAATCAAGTTGAGGGGATAGCAGCCTACTGGCGTTTCATGATCAAACGTATTGCTCAGAAGAACCATACAACGTCAGATGTTGCCCATGCCAGATATATTTCTCAATGAAAAAAGGGCTCTTTTACAGGCCCTTTTTCACCAAAACTCTGCACAGTGACATCACAAAACTTCATCCAAAAAATCGATCATGATATTCGTAAATTCAACCGGCTTGTCATAATGAATATCATGTCCAGGGGTATCCACTTTTACCAACTTTCCATTCTGCAGCAACTCGACGACACGTTGGGCGTCCTCATCTGTAAGAGCCGCAAGCAACAGGTCGCCGTCATAATTGGTCTGTGCCTTCACAAATACAGTGGGACATTCAATCTTCGCAAGCACTTCGGCTTGGTCATAATCCTCAAACCAGCTGTTATCATAGAAGGTCACTCCAAACCTTCTGTCGTATGGATAGGTTGCGGACTCGAAGATTCGATTGATGTTAGGCGGCAGATAAAACAGGTGTACAGGTTCATTCGGATGCTTCTTATGGTAAGCGACCGCATCCTTCGCAAACCGATTCCACAAAAAGTCTCCGAATACCTTCTTCCAGTAGCTGTGTTTCAAGGAATACTCAAAATAGTCGTCTATTTCATCCTGTTTTTTGAAATCTTCGTACTGCTGAAAGCCGTACACCCAGGCGAACGTTTTCTCTCTTCTGCCCGGCTCCGTTGCGAAAAACGGTGAGTCTTCGATAACGAGTCCGAGCACAAGTTCAGGGTAATGCGCAGCGATCCAGGCCGCTACCATGCCGCCCGACGAATGGCCGGAAAGGATCACCTTGTCACCGATCACCGTCTTGATAAATTCGGCAAAATCAGCCGCCATGGCCTTAACCGAATACTTTTCAGGATTCCAGTCGGACTCCCCATGTCCATGGCAATCGACAGCGAACACATGATACCGCTCAGACAACGCCGGCAGTGATTTTGCGTAATCCTCCCATGTCATGCCTTGTCCGTGGATCAGCAGCAGCGGCGGCTTGCCGTTGTCCGGACCTTCCCCATAATTAAGCACTGTACCGTCCTTCAGCGTCACTTGTTTTTCCGTAAAGCCCGCTTTACGCATCGCCTTCAGCGGCTTGTCCATATACGTCACATTCGTGTAAAAATATGAACCGATCACGAACAGCAAAATAGCGAATACCGCACCGATGAAAAAACGCCTCTTCTTCTTTTTCATCAACCTTCTCCTTTCATTGGGCTGCCGGCATGATCACTCGAGGCCACGCGCGCTCTTTCACAATACGACCGATCAGACCTTTGGTCTAGTAGTGTTCCCGACCCGAACGATATCGATGCTCCCAATCAGTCGCGCGACAATCGCACGTAGAGCTTTATTCACGACCAATCAACAAAGGCTCAACCGACAATGAGTAAGTGAATCGTGTAAACTTGCGTTTCATGCACGAGTACTGACGACGCCTACTTATAATAAATGCGTTGATGGACTGTCGTCAACTACACCGCAATCAGGCAAGCGCGCGACTTAGTTGACGAAACGGCAGGCTTCATTTTAACATCGTTTCAAAAGAAGTCTCCCACTTCGAAACAAAGTGAAAGTGGGAGATGAATATCGGTTAGCACCAGCCCAAACATATAAGCAAATAAACGACAATCACGTTCCTTGTAAACGGGATAGATGGGGTTACATGGAAAACAGCGAATGCAAAAACTAAGCAAACCCTTCCATGCATACATCAAGGTGCGAAAGAACTCTTCGAGTTAGGGCGACTCGAAGTGACGCCTAAGGAGACGACAGGTCGCTTTCGCCGTGGAACTGAGAAATTTCCGCTTCAAGCACAACGAAGTGGGAGTCGTTCAGCTCGATGGGTTAGCACCGATAGCACATACAGCTGAAACCGGCTTCGTTTGTTTCTCTTCAAGTCGAATGGATGAGAACCCTGCCTCTTTAAGATACTGAACTAACTTTTCCCCTTCCTGGCATGCTGTTTCGTTCGTTGCCCCCTTGGAACGAGGCTGGAGTGTAATGGCAATCAGCCCGTTTGGCTTCAGCAAATTCCGCAACTCTTTTAATCGTTCAATCGGTTGTTCCCAAAATAGAATCGAATTGATCGAAAAGATTTTATCAAACGCTTCGTTAAACACGGGAAGATGCTCAATAGTCGCAAGTTGTAGCTTGACTTTTCCTTCCCGTATAGCGGCTTCATTCCTTTTTTGCGCCTGTGAAAACATGACTTCGGACGGATCAATTCCTACGAATATCCCTTCCTTAATAATGTTGCTTATCTTCTCAGCGGCAATTCCGGGACCAAATCCGATCTCTAGTACCTTATCATTACTTCGTATATCCAATAATGACACCGTCCATTCGTTGATTTCTTTATTAGCAGCTGCCATAATCCTTCCACCGATGTTTCCCAAAAAACCATATGGGCGACCAAATAAATTCATCAACAATCGACTCATGAAAAACCTCCTTGAAAATGGATTTCAAATTGTTTTTGATAAAAAGTAGGCGTAAGTTGACGAGCATCATTTCCTCACCGTTTGAGTATTCCTTTCCTCAAGCCCCCATAAAACCATTCAAGGGTCCCGGGAATGATTGGTTTTGAATTTGTCAATATGATATACGGTTTTTCCGATGTTATCGGTTCCGAATGTGAATGAAATGTAAACAGGCATTAGGAATCGTCCTAATGCCTGTGGTTGCCCATATGTGCTTCATGACATGCCCAGTTTTCGTTTTTCCGCCAAAAGCCGCTGAAATTCCTGTTCAAGCTCTTCGTTTGGCTCAATGCTCAAGCGGCTCAGCACCTCTGCTATTTTCGTCTCAAGTAAAAGCCGCTCGTCTTCTGTCGTATTGCGCGTATCGCGATGTTTTTGCTGCTTATATTGTTTATATGTTCCGTCAAACAGTTGAATTTCTTTATGGCGAATCACCAATATACGTGTAGCGACATTCTCAATGAACCGACGGTCGTGGGATACGAAAATGACGGTTCCTTCGTATTCTTGCAATAGCGATTCCAATGCGCTCATCGCTTCAATATCGAGGAAGTTTGTCGGTTCATCTAAAATGAGCGTATTGATATCACTGACGAATAATTTAGCAAGCGCGACTTTTACCCGCTCACCGCCGCTTAAAACTCCTACGGGTTTATAAACATCATCTCGGAAGAAATGCAGCCTCGCCAAGACGGTGCGAATAAGCGTTTCATCTTGTTTCGATGTGGAGCGTACATTCTCCAAAATCGACTGATGAACATCTAAAATATTTAAGTTTTGGCTAAAATACCCCATTTTCACCGCTGGGGAAACTATAATTCCTTCTTCTTGGTCAACGATCTTTTTCACTAAAGTAGTTTTGCCGCTCCCATTCGGGCCGATAATCGCGAGCTTCTCGCCCCCACGTACATGAAAGCTCGCTTTATTCCATAGAACACGTTGGCCGATCACGCCTGCGACCTCTTGCGCTCGAATAATGATTCGATCTTTAAACGTATCCTCGTTAGGCAAGTTCATTTTGATGGGAGCCAGTTCCTTTATTTTTTCCACTTTTTCTAGTTTCTCTAATCTTGTTTCGATGGCTTTGGCTGCTTTTTGCAACTTTTTTTGCTTTTTCGCAAAATACGGCTTCGCCCCGGTGATTTTCGCTTCCGATGGGCTCACCTTCTTTCCGGAAACTTTTGTGGCTCTTTCCGCTTTTCGCTTTTTTAGTTCCAATGCTCTCTCTAGCGCTTGTTTCTTTTTTTCATAATTTTCATAAGCTAACTGTTGCTGTCGGCGTTCCTGTTCTCTTTGTTCCACATAGTCGCTGTAACGCCCTTTATACTCTTTGACCTTCCCTTCATGAACTTCCCAGATGGTGGTGCAAAGCGCATCGAGAAACGCCCGGTCGTGTGATACGAGGATAAACGCTCCCTTCCATTGCTGTAACTGCTTTTCTAGCCATTCGATATGCTCTTGATCTAAATGGGTCGTTGGTTCGTCCGCCAACAAAAGCTCCGGGTCTTTAGTCATCAAATCGCGAATATAGGCCTGTGTCACTTCTCCGCCGCTTTTCGTAGTGTCCATCTGCTTTAACTGTGGCAACAATTCGCATCGAGCATGGCGAATCACGCTTCCCTTTTCTGGGGCAATCATTCCTGCCAATATGTTTAACAATGTCGTCTTGCCGCTGCCATTACGCCCCACTAAACCGATGCGGTCATTTTTATAAATGGTCAATCGATCGACATCAAGTAATAACCGGTCTTTCACATAATGTTTGATATTGAACGCTTCTAGAAGAATCATATGATCATCCCCATTTTTGATTTTACGGGGACAAAAAAGCCCCCTATCCATTTTCAGAATAGGAGGCACAACTATAGCAGGACGCCAAAAAAAAGAGACTAACTCCATTTGGGTGTACCTCACTATAAACGTGCAATCCTATTCTGAAAACGTTAATTGAAGGCAGCACAAAGAAAGCAGCACATTCATCTGTCTGCAAAAAAACCACCTTCAATTAATGTCTTTTCAAAATAGGATTAGCACTTCATTGTTCGAGGATTCACCCTTCCGTTCGCATTATTTAAATTTATTCTATATAATATATCAAAAATTGTCAATTCATAAATAAAAAGGGCCCAACGGTTCTTCCTTACGAACAGCTGCCATCTCCTCCGCCAAACCCGTCGGAATGACTTCCGGAATCGAATGATCCGCACTTGGAGGAGGAAGAATTTGAATGGGTCCAAGAAGAGTCACAATAATACGTGTGGTGATTCTTCTGACTGTTGTGTAAATCATTTACGTTAGGTGGACATCGACTTGCATTGATCGTAAAGAAAGGGAAAAACAACACAAAACCAATTGCTAAACATCCGATCAAGCCTCTATGAGCCCTCTTTTCCATCCTATTCTCATCCGTTCGCTAAGTTGCATTCCATTCGCGGAAAAAGGAAATGAAAGCAGCACATAACATTGTGCCACGTATGTCACACAAAGAGTTTGCTTCGCCGACTCAAGAAAGCGGTGAATTTGCGGCATGTTGCCACCTTATTTTCATTTTTATGACGTTCTTTGGATGTTTTCACTCCGTTCATTCAAGCTTACAAAATTCGGATCGTTAGCGCAAAGCATTGCTTAGTTGGACATTGTTTTGATCCTCTTTTGTTTGCTTGTAGGGTAAATGGGCATAATTGCTTAACCAACCGGTGATGATTTGTCGTTCGCAACCGATTGACTGAGAAGCGGGCCGTCGCCTCTTTTCTCATACAATCTAAACATTTAACTTCACTTAAATATTTAGATTGTTTTATAATATAAATACAAAACCTTACCATAACGAAGGTGATGTCAGATGGACGATATCAAGGCTTTGTATTTGGCCATTAAAGAAAAAAACGATGCAGTGACCGCGTTTTTGCTGCAAGAGATTCGTGCGATGCTCGGCGCTGAGTATCAAGACTTAACCCAAAAGCAAGTGATGTTGCTGGAGTTATTGAGGCATCAAACCATGACGATCAATGAAATCGCTGAGTCCTTTTCGATGACTCCGAGCGCCGCCAGCCAGCTCGTCCGAAAGATGGAGGAAAAAGCCTATGTTCGCCGGGACATCAATCCTGCTGACCGTCGTGAAATTATCGTGCGCCTAGGCCAAGCCGGTCAAGCGTATCATAAGAAAATGGATGAAGTGGAATTGCATTTAATGGAGAAATATTACGGGAAACTTCGCCGAGAGGACTTAGAGAAGTTGAAGGAAATCAATGATAAACTGTATGATCTCATCATGAAAGAACATCGGTCGTAATCCCTTCTTCTTTCAGGAAGGGATCTGCACAATATTTAAGTAAATTTAATAATTAAGATTGGTTAATTATTAAGGAGGAACACCTTATGAACAAAACTCAGAACGTCCATTATATGCGATTTATCACTGCTTCTGTATTGGCTGTGGTCATTCTTTATGTAACGGTACGAAAACATGTTCATGTTTTCGAAAATTCGTCTGTGCTATTGTTGCTTGTCACCGTTTTTCCACTCTATTTAGCCGTTGTTTACCGAATGACTATTGGGCGGGTGAAGTATTCATGGAAAGTGTGCGTGAGCGTGGTTGCATCTGGGCTCGGTATCTCGTATTGGATCATTCCCGCTCCGCTTCGCGAGCAATACAAGGTGATCAAATATGTTTTTTTCGTAATGGAAGGCGGGATCATTCTAATCGAATTATGGATCGCTTGGTATATCGTTCGAAACCTCGGGGCACTCATTCGCACCTTTCGCGCTGAAAAAACGAACCATTTTTATTTTTTAAGCACCTATGCGCATACCATTGAAGCCGTGTTCAAGCGTCCGGTCTTTTTGCTGCGCCTCCTCACAACAGAGGCCGCTGCTTTGTATTACTTAACATATCGCAAAAAAACACGCCAATTGTCATTGCCATATCCCACCTATTCCTATCATGAGAAAACGGAATATTTTGGTTTCTTTTTAATGCTCGTGCATGCGATGCTGATTGAAATTATTGCTGTTCATATTTTAGTGATGAGATGGAGTGAAATCGCTGCTTGGGTGGTCACGTTTTTTGATGTGTACTTCCTGCTCCTTCTTATTGCCGATTATCGAGCGATTACCCTATCCCCGGTCGTGTTGGCGCCTGATAAACTCCATATCCAATTGGGCATCCGCAGTTTTGTCGAAGTGGAATACACCAACATTGAGCAGATCACAAGGGAAGTGACCGCGAAACAAAAACGAAAAAAAGAAACTGATGCTTATTCAGTGACATTGCCTAGTTTTTTTGAAGAAGAACCAAAACTAGAAATCCGCTTGAAGCAGCCGGTGGAAGTGACAGAACTGTTCGGCCGAAAAAAAACGGTGCGAAAGCTATATGTTACAGTTGATGACATCCATGGCTTTTATGACAATTTGTTGGAAAACACCAAGCGATTGCTTCACATGAATAAAGAAATCGGCTCCGCGAATCCGCGATGAGCCGATTTCTTTGATTCGACTAACCTTTTTTCATCATGTAGTGCTCCATGGCCTGCTGCAGCCATTGTCCCTCTTTCTTTGTGAAAGGAGACGGCATCCAGTTGAGCACTTCGGCATCTCGCCCCATCTCCTCCACACGTTCAAGTTGTCCAAGCGTTTGCGTCATATCGGGACCAACAAACGTCAATCATATACTGTTCGATTCATGTTTTCACCTCTGGATGACCCACAGGAATGCCTGGCAACTGCTTTGTTTTTTGGATCAGGTGAACCCATTCTTGATCTATAGCCCTCATCTCTGCCTCGGACTGATGACATAACGACTGGATCAGTTCTTTCGGCACATATTGTTCGAGCCACTGCCGCTGTTCTTTCACCGTTTGCAGGTTATGGATGAGGTCCATCATCATCCCAACGAGAAGAACCCCATCGTTTTATATGTAGTTCAATAGTTCACGCGGCGCAAAATCATTGATGTTCTGCAATTCTTCCTTACTCCACCATTTTACCTGTTGCCATGCCTCCTTTTCCTCTTTCGTCATATTTTCGAACGATAATCTAGTGTCCGATGGAATCACAATTTTGTAATAAATCTCACGACTAATAAAAGGACCTTGTTTCCCTTCGATCCATACATCCAGTTGGAATAGGGGCTCGCCGAGAAGGTCGACAACAATGCCTAGTTCTTCGTATAACTCCCTTTTTAACGCTTCCGCCGGCGTCTCGTTTTCTTCAATCCCTCCCCCTGGAGTCACCCATAACACTTTGTTTCCTACCACATCCCGAAATTCAAATCTCTGAAGAAGAATTTCATTCCGTTCATTGATGATTACGGCTCTAGAACATTTGCGTATGTTCATGAAACGCTGCCCCCTATATCAATGATCATTTTCAGCTAGACAAAGTCATCAGTCTCATGGTGAGAGAATTGTAGCATGGCACTCGCGATGCATAGGATCCCATCGTATTCTCCATTGTCTTTCATTATTGTTCTCGCAACAAGACACGAATGGCCCAAACCGCGACATCCTGATTCACTCGTGAGTGTTGATTCCGTTTTGATTTCCTCATCCCCCAGCTTTATGTTATCTCCTTTTGATCTAGTACTATTTTATCCTATTTAGTAATATTTCCCCTAGCTCTTCGCAAAATCAGTTTTTACGGTGAAGATTTTCTTTGCCTATGCAGCCGTTTGGTATTCTACAAAAACGAGGCAGAGGGAATCTTCTCCCTCTGCCTTGTTTTTCTTCCCTTTATTAAGCGGTGACCGATTCCCTTGCTTTTTTCACCAGATCAAAGCGGTCGGCGTTCATGACTTTCACCCAAGCGTTGATGAAATCACGGACAAATTTTTCTTGGTTGTCGTCTTGGGCGTAAAATTCCGCGTAGGAACGAAGAATGGAGTTGGATCCGAAAATGAGATCTACCCGGGTCGCCGTCCACCGCACTTCGCCGGTTTTCCGGTTGCGGATTTCATAAATGCCGCTGTCTGTCGGCACCCATTCATAGTCCATATCCAACAAGTTGACAAAGAAGTCGTTGGTCAGCACCCCGATGCGGTCGGTGAAGACGCCATGAGGCAGATCGCGATAGTTCGCGCCTAACACGCGCAAACCGCCAACTAAGACCGTCATTTCTGGGGCGGTCAGCCCAAGGAGCTGCGCTTTGTCAACGAGCAGTTCTTCCGGCGGAACGCTGTACTCTTGCTTTTGATAGTTGCGGAAGCCGTCCGCAAACGGTTCTAATACCGCAAAGCTCTCGACATCGGTTTGTTCTTGTGTCGCATCGCCGCGGCCGGGGGAAAATGGCACTTTGACATCAAAGCCGGCGTCGCGGGCTGCCTTTTCCACCGCAGCGCTGCCGCCAAGGACAATCAAATCGGCGATGCTTACTTTTTTCGGCAGTTCGCGTTGAATGTCCTCATAGATGGACAGCACTTTCGCGAGCCGCTCCGGTTCGTTCACTTCCCACTCGTTTTGCGGCGCGAGACGGATGCGGGCACCGTTGGCTCCGCCGCGCTTATCGGAGTGGCGGAACGTGCTGGCCGAGGCCCAAGCTGTTTTCACAAGTTCACTGACCGTCAGCCCGGAGTTCAAAATTTTGGCTTTGATTTCTTCAATTTCCGCTTCTGTCAATTCGTAATCGACTTCTGGAATTGGATCTTGCCAGATGAAATCTTCTTTCGGAACTTCCGGGCCGAGATATCTCGTTTTCGGTCCCATATCCCTATGGGTAAGCTTGAACCATGCCCGGGCAAACGCCTCCGCAAATTCTTCTGGATTTTGATGGAAACGGCGGGCGATTTTTTCGTATTCTGGGTCAAACCGCAGCGCCAAGTCGGTCGTCATCATCATCGTCGGCACTTTCTTCGACGGATCCTCGGCATCAGGCGCCAAATCCTTTTCATTCGGATCGACCGCCATCCATTGCCATGCCCCGGCTGGGCTCTTCGTCAGCCACCAGTCATAGCCAAACAGCATGTCGAAATACGACATATCCCATTGAGTTGGCGTCGGCGTCCAGGCACCTTCAATGCCGCTTGTGATCGTGTCGCTTCCTTTCCCTTTTCCGTAAGAACTCATCCACCCTAACCCTTGGGCTTCAATCGGTGCGGCTTCCGGCTCAGGACCGACGTGTGTGGCAGGACCGGCGCCATGCGCCTTGCCGAATGTATGACCACCGGCGATCAAGGCGACCGTTTCTTCATCGTTCATCCCCATGCGACGGAACGTCTCGCGAATATCACGCGCCGCTGCTTTCGGATCCGGCTTTCCGTCCGGCCCTTCTGGATTGACATAGATTAACCCCATGACTGACGCGGCGAGCGGATGTTCAAGCTCACCATCGTCGGAATGGCGTTCAGAGGCGAGCCACTCTTTTTCTGCTCCCCAGTAAATATCTTCTTCCGGATGCCAGACATCGACACGACCGCCGCCAAACCCGATCGTTTTTCCGCCCATCGATTCAATGGCGACATTGCCCGCCAAGATGAACAAGTCCGCCCAGGAAATCTTGTTGCCATATTTCTTTTTGATCGGCCATAACAACCGTCGCGCTTTATCTAAGTTGGCGTTGTCCGGCCAACTGTTTAACGGGGCAAAGCGCTGCGTACCCGTCGATGCGCCGCCACGGCCGTCGCCGATGCGATACGTTCCCGCCGAATGCCAAGCCATACGGATGAACAGCGGCCCGTAATGACCATAATCGGCTGGCCACCAGTCTTGGCTTTCGGTCATCAATTTGCGTAAATCTTCTTTCAGCGCCCAGTAATCTAGTTTTTGAAATTCTGCAGCGTAGTCAAACTCTTCATCATGAGGGTTCGTTTTCCGGTCATGTTGATGGAGAATGCTTAAGTTCAGCTGATTCGGCCACCAGTCTTTGTTCGTCGTCCGATTCGAAGATTGATTCGTGATGCTTCCGTGAAACGGACATTGAGATGCGTTCTGGCGATTTTGATTTTCCATTCCCCTTTTCTCCTTTCCCTTGCTTAAATGAAATTGGAATGCCATCATTACCATTTCTGACTGTTTTTCGCCAGTCACAAATGATAATGATTTGTACATTAGAATTATACTAAATTTAAATTTAATAGTAAATGAAAAAGATTATCTTTTGTTATATATTTTCTTTTTGATTTATGAGTGCTGCGATGACAGCCCAAGACATGCCATTATTAATTTATGTCAAAAACGAATTATAATTCAGTTATTTTTGACAATACAAAAATGATTACCCCATTTATAAAAAACGTCGTGATCTAGAAGGCGGCATTCCTTTTGATGAAATATGCACGACGGCAATCCGTTAAAAAAATGGAATGCCGGAGTGCTGTTCGGTGTTCATGAGCAGCTGAAGCAAGTAAAGATCGGAATCGAATGGACATGTACGTGACCGACTCTGCCACGCTGACGAAAGACACGAGGAACGGAAGAAAGCAAAAGCGGCACTAAGATCACCGTTTACGATCCCATTGATGTTTCACGGAAAGATCCATAGTTATGGTTTCCCCTCCACCTCGGCATGAAAATTGGCGATCCAAGGAACACACATGTTCACGGAAATCCCATTGCTTTGAGGAAGGGGCATTTCTTCTGGCTTTTGCGACATAGAGAAGCTAGGGGCTTGTTGCTTGAGAACGGTGAACACTTTTTGCCCCATCCGCGCGGAGATGGGAGCGGGAAACATCAAGCAGCCGCCAGAGCTGTAGCGGTCACTTTTCACCCGGAAATCGATGTTACTTGTCGGAGACTTAGAGGGTAAGGGGGGATTGGGGGAGCCAATTCAAGAGAGGCTGCCAGCAGGTTATCATGTGCTGTGTTGACTGAGGCGTCTCCCAATCCGTGTGATGTGGAATCAGTGAAAGGGTTGCTAGACGTACGCCAGAAGAACAATAAACAAGCGACCGAGATTAAGGAAATCACGGGTATTTAAAGAGGAGCAAACCGGAAACTGTCTCAGACAGCGTGCCTCGAGCAGCCGGCCTCCCCCTCTCTTTTGTATAAACAACATCATATGCCCTCTCCGTTATTTCACTGAAGGGATGGAGTTTCTTGGGTCATCACGTCTTATGGCAAACAGTGAGCTGAGCGACCCGGTTACCATTTTTATGTTCTGCTTTCACTTCGTTTAGAAAATAGGGGAACTTCTTTCAAAATAAAGGGGCATGTTTTTCACATCTTCCAAATTTATTTAGCCGCCTGTTTGGCCTCTTGGCTGTAGAATTGGTAGTGATTGCGTTTGGCTTTTGCCCGATAGAGGGCTTGGTCAACATGGAGGATTAGTTCTTTTGCTGTGCTTCCATGCCACGGATAAATAGCAATTCCGATGCTGGTGGTGACAACTATTTTATGACCGTTAATGAAAAACGGCTTTTGCATGCTTTGGTGCAGTTTGTACACTTTTTTCTCGATATCCCAATCATTCGTTACGCCCCTTAGCAAAAGTAAAAATTCATCTCCTCCCATTCTACACGGGATGGCATTCGGTTCAATATTCTCCTTTACCCTTTGGGCAAACCGCTTTAAAAGCTGATCTCCCATATCATGGCCGAACGTATCGTTCACTTCCTTAAAATGATCCATGTCGATATACACAATGGCTAACTGGTCATTGGTTTGTTTGGCTTCCTCAATCGATTCACGGACCACATCAAGAAACAATCTCCGGTTTGGAAAACCGGTTAATGCGTCATGGAACGCTAAATATTTTAGTTGTTCTTCATAATGGACTCGTTCGGTTACGTCAAGCATGACGACTTGGACAGCCGTCTTGTCACCATATTCGATGGGGGAGAACGCCATCCTTGCATAAATCGTTCTGTCATCCAACGTATGGACTTTTTCGATAAAAGAAAGCTCATCCTTCCAGCAGGTTTCCCATACGGTGTCATCCACCCCACAGCAAATGTTCCGTATAGGGACACCTACGATTTCGCTTTTTTGTTTCGCTCCGAACAGCTGTACAGCTCCCGTGTTCGCATAAATAATGATTCCATCTTGGTCAAAAACAAGCACCGCCCCGGGCAAATGCTCCAGAAACGTTCTGTACCGTTGCTCGCTTCCAGTCGCTCTTTGAGCTTTTGCAGCTCCCATTCCCGAACCTTTCGTTCCGTTATGTCGCGGACAACGGCAACGAACCAGAGAGATGTGCGTCATTTGACAAAACAAACGGAGTAAGGACGGTTTCGTAACTTTTTCGTCCGAAAGGAGTGTCGATCTCATCCTCATAAACGAACGTTGTCTTCATTTGCGCAGCCTGTTTATAGTGCGCTTCGAGTTTTACCGCCTGCGTTGGAGGCAAAACGTCCTCGAACCGCTTACCAGCGAGATGATTCGTTCCAACGGTACGACACGCTTTTTGATTCGCCCATACATAATGAAATCCTCGTTCATCAGCCCGCACAATAAAGACCATGTCGTCGATCATATCAAAAATGCTCCATAACAGCCCGTAGTGCTGCTCGATCAATGTTGTCTCCACTTGTTCCAAATCCTCCATAAGAAAGGTTTCAAAAGGATGCGAATACCGTTCAGCGCTTCCTTCCCATTCACTTGAAACACTTAACTAAAAATGAATCGTCACCATTCTCCGTTGTACCTCGTGAAATTTCAATTTCGAAATATAGGCTACTTTTTCACAACTGAAAAAGTGGACCTTGTACGTTTCACCAACGTGTGTAATTTTCACTACCTTTTTTAAATTGACGATATAAGAACGATGGGTTTTAAAAAAACAATGAGTGAGCCTCTTTTCCACCTCGTTTAGAGGGAGGGTTGTCTCATATTGCTCATCAGCCGTATGAATGATTGTTTTTCTATTTTCTTTCTCCACGAACAAAATATCTTCCATTGGCAACCAAACAATGGAATGTTTCGTGCGGATCTCCAGTCTTTTATCGAGCGGCTTCATTGATGCAACCGGTTGGTTGACGATTTCAATGAATGTACGCGCTTTTTCCAGTGCTTGAAAGAGGCGTATGCGCTCGACTGGTTTCACGATATAATCGGTCGCGGATATTTCAAACGCTTTGACAGCAAATTGGTCATCCCCAGTAGTAAAAATCACTTGAACAGACGGCAAAAACTGTCTGCATAGTTTAACCGCCTCCATCCCATCGAGTTCAGGCATGTAGATATCAACGAGGACAATATGTGGCCGCAGTTCGAATGCAAGCTGCAACAGCTCCTTTCCGGTAGCCGCTTCCGCTACAACATCGTAGTTCGGAAACAAACGAACAAAATTCCGCAAAATCGCTCTTGAAACTGCATCGTCATCAGCGATCACGACTTTTAAATCATTCAACGAATCCTCTCTCCTTCCCTCTTCTTCCCTCACCTTCCCTTATTCTGGACAATCTGGATCAAATATATTTGTACAAACAAGAAACTTACAAGAGAGGGTTGAACATGATTTGTTCGTTTTCCCCCAAGGCCACTTCGATTTGATGTTGCTCTGTTTGAAAAGTATAGACGGTTTGACCGATTTGAACGATGGTGCCCTCTTTCGCGATGCCAAGCTTCACTGTTTGTCCGCGCGGCACTGTAATATAGGTGGCGGTCCCTAAATTGGATCCTGCCTCTTGAATGAACGCGCCTTTTTTCGCGTAAGCGCGGCCGCCGCGCATCACCCTTTAATGTCAAGAAACCCATCGGAGTGGATCGTACAGTTTTGGCATCCTCGGCCAAAAACAACGATATCACCGCGACAATAAATGGTGCTGTTTAACGCATAGGCCATCTCGACATAGTTATCCACATTCTGTTTCGATGTATAGGACCCGGTTATCCCTTTTATATCATCAAGCAGCTTGACAAGTTGCGGGAAGGAATGAGATTCATTCGGAACACTTGAGAAAAAACATCGTTGCAGCCGTTCTGTCAAGTCGCGCCAAACGGATGAAATTTGTTGGCCATCCTCTTTTTTTACGGCCTCTATATATTTCTTTCCTTTCTTTTCTAAATCAGAAAACTTATCGTTCATTAAAAGTTTGATTAGTTTAAAGAAAAGAAGTTGTTCACTTTTCGCCCAAGCGAACGTTTTCCACGACGGCGAACGAAGCAACTGTTTGATCAAAATCACCATGTTTTCGATATCTTCTTCCATTTCGCCTAACAAGCGGATAAGCTCAGAAGGCATTGCCCGATCTGTTCCTGCTGAAATGGTGCTTCCAATCACATTCTTTCGAATGATCACCGCCTGTTTTGAGGTGACCATCGCCCGATGGACATTTTGATAGATGATAACGCGTCCGTCTGCTTCCACTTCCATGCCGTCTCCTACACTTCCGGTAATATCCACATCACCGTGAAAGCGAATAGAACCCGAGCTCCTGTTGACATCGCCGTCATGGACGAACGTGTCAACGACAGAAATATGCACATCCAGTCCTTCTTGTCGAAATACTAACCTTCCGTTATCTACTGCAATGATTTTTTTCCCATTTTCAGCCATCTTTACCCCTTTTCCTATATGAACAGTAACTGGCCGAACCGGTTTAGGCGGAATCAGCTCGTTCGTCACAGTGATCCCTGGGGCACCAGGAAGAGGGGGATGGATAACTGCTATGGTTTGCCCCGCTCGAACGGAAGGAATACGGTCTCCTTTTAAGGAATGAACATCCTCACCTTCACCCGACAACTGTTTCTGTTTGTGATCTGTATCGACCATCAACTCCACCCAACCGTTTGTTCCTTCCCGCGGCTTCACTCCTCTAGCAACGATAAAATCACTCGGTTGTGTCGCCTGTGTAGCTTCAATGATCGCGGCAAAATCGATCCCTTGAACGATATGCAAGGCTCGGAGTTTTTGTAAAATAGACTCGCAGTCTAAAGCGTTCTGCACCTCAAGCAGCGGCTCGGTTTGCGACTCCATTTGGCCGCCAAGGTCGTCCTCGTTCAATTCCTTCCGCTTTTTGGCCCCGGGTTCAACGCGCAAAATCACATGCAGTTTATCATCATCAACAACAATCTCCCATTTCGTCTCGGTCGTCCCCTCCATAGTTTGTCCCCTAAACCGTTCTCCTTCCGCTGCAGTTGTTGTTTCCGTCATCTGTCCACCGGTGTTATGAATGCTCTCTCCCCTGCGGTAATGAGCAAAGACCATAGCATTCACCTCTTCCACCCAGGCTTTTTCCTCGCCGTCTTCCATGCATTCAGATCCCCTCACTCGTGATTGGCTAAGCCGCTTTTTCCCCCTCGAGAACATGCGCTCACTTCTATCTCCCTATTTTTGTCAATCGAATAAAAGAGGAGGAGGAAAAAGCTATGTCGGTGCATCCATACGCAGTAGTTTAGGTCAACCGTTCCGGCCTGCCTAAAAGATATCCTTGCGCTGCTGGTACTCTTAATAGCTTGGCCTGAGCAAGATCCACTTCCTTTTCAATGCCCTCTAACACGAGCACAGGACTGCAATAGTTTACTAGCAAGCTGAGCATTCTTTGCTTTTCCACGTTGACTGCTAGCCCTTGAGCGAAATACCGGTCTAATTTGATATAATCTGGCTGTAGTTCAATAATCTTTTGTAAAGTGGAGGCCCCTTTACCAACGTCATCAACTGCAATGTAAAATCCGTGCTCTCTGATCCACTGTACAGCCGCCTTCAGTTCGCCGTCTTTCCATCTGTCGTCGTCTTCTGTTGTTTCGTTGAGCTCAAACACAATTCGGTTTTTAATATATGGAAAACGTTCAACCATTTTTTTTAACAACTGTGCAAACTCTCGCCGCGAGATCGTGGATGGGTACACATTTACAAACAGTAGTCCTCTTTTCTGTTCCAAGAAAGGAAATTGCGAAATGGAGCTTTCTAATGATATAAGGTCAAGCTCGTACAAACAGCCTTCCTCCCGGGCTTTTTGAAAAAACTGTTCGATATTTTTGACCCCATTCACCCGCAGCAACGATTCATACCCGAAAATGCTCCAGTTCATTAAATTCCATAGTGGCTGATAAACATGTTCAAACAGTTGTTTGTCGATTACACTCCGAACAGGAATGAAAGTCACCGTTTTGCTACTCCTTTTATAATTCTTTTTTCCTATTAAAAGAAGTTACTAAGCACAAAAGTCATTGTGAAAAAATGAGTTATTTGTGCAATTTTTGCTATAATATTTTTCCATATATTTGTCTAACTTTACACACACGTCAAAAGCATGCATATACCCCTTATCTACATCTAAAAGGACATATTACATCCTTTTTTCGACATTTTAAGACATATTTCTTCCTTGTTGTGTTTGTTTTATGTCGAAAAATCCTCCTCTTTGTGAGGAGAATTTTACCAATTCTTCAACAAATGAGTTTGCGTTAAGCGAGTTCGTTATATAGTCTATAAATCCTACTTTTCATCGTAGCGTTAGCACTGAGTACCATCATCGGGATACGGCTCGTTCATGATGTTGCAACATGTTCAATATAGTATATCCGAAGGATGATGTCGATCAGAATGAGATTCAATTGGCCATCAATCGCCTTTAGCAAGCCTTCACTGCGGATGTTGGCAAATGTTAACGAGAAATTCGAAAACGATTTCAGTGTATATTGTAAGTTAGATAGATGATCTTCAATACATCTCATTTTTTATCAAAATTAAGCGAGAACACTCCCACTTCAACGTAGCGAAGCGAAGGAAGTGGGGGATGAATCGCTGCTAATCCATTTTACTGAATATACAATATTTTAGAAAAAAACACAGCATAATGTGAAGAGATGAAAAAATGTATTTCTGCATTAAATAGCAACTCAAAGGCTTAACGAAAAAAGAATACTTAGAGAACTATGTCATATTGCTAAGAATCTGTATAACGTAGGTTTATACACAGATGTGTTTGTTACTGACGTCCGTTTACTATGATGTGAGTTATTCCTTTCGCGCTCAGTGTCTTATTTCTTCTACCGCCGGCTTATTATTTCATCCGGACAGAGAATACGTTTCGGTCCATCACATTTTCGTCCCTCTGTTGCTTGTCATCATGTTTTGGACAAAAAAGATGAACTTCTTCTGCCTATGCGTCATGCCTAGAAATAGGAGATTTCTCAATGAAACCATCCCGGTTTGTCAGACTGTGCTCCACCGGAGGGCGAGGCCATTCGGGTTGTCTTTTACGCTTTAGAAGCTTTTATCTGCTCATTCCATTGAAGCATTTAGCCATACGAGAGCAGTGTGCTTGGGACGAAAATAAACACTGGTAAAAGAAAGATCATTTAATGAAAAAACTCGCCCCGTCGATCCATTCAAGATCGTTATAGTGCTTGAGGTCACGCACAAGCTGAAACAGCGCCTCATCTTTTTGTTTCGCTTCAATCATGCAGTCAAGCTGCTTAACGGTGCCTTTCACTTCCCGCAAAAAGCGGATGAACATCTCGGCATCGACGAAATCATGATGAGCGCGAAACTGTCTATCGCTTTTTGGACTTGAGATATGCATTTTCATGGGTAGTGGTGAGTGGTGCCATGTCGCCACGATCCGTTCCCAGTCCGGCCGCCAGTCTTCTTCGTCGTGATTGGCGAGATGGTGGTGCAAATCAAAGACGAGCGGCACGCCGAGCTTTTCGCATGCATACAGTGCATCACGCAACGTAAACACCGTATCATCATTTTCAAACATGATCATCCGCTGCCCCCAAACAGGCACGTACGCCCAATTGTGAATCAGCTGCTCCAACGCTTTCTCTTTGTCACCGTACCCGCCGCCGATATGGAGCACGCAACGGTGTTCGAGATCAATCCCCATCCCGCTCAATAGCTCCGCGTGCAGCTTTAACGTGTTCAATGAGGCGCGGAACACGTCAGGATCGGGAGAATTGAGCACAACAAAATGCTCAGGGTGAAAATCAAGACGCATCGGATACTCCTGCAAAAACAGAGCGATCGTTTGCAACGCCTCGCGAATCGGGGCGAGATAATCCCAGTTCTCTAATTCCGGATGATTGGCGAGCGGAATGAGCCGTGAGCTGAGACGAAAAAACCGGATCTCATGTGCCTTGTTATGCTTGAGCAAGCGAAGGCAATTGTTGATATTCGAACGAGCAATCCGTTCAAGCTTGCGAATTGCCGCCTCGCGGTCGCGAAGCACGCGAAATTGCGCTACGGTCATCGTCTGTGAGGGAGAGCAATGGGGAACATGCACGCTCATGGCGACATAGCCAAGCCGGACAACCGTCATCATCATTCTCCTCCGTTCTGTTCATCGATTGCGGCTGTTAGTATGCCCAGCCTGAATAATGCCTATGAACGAACATGGTTTTGTAACAGCCAGCACAATGGCACATAGATCAGCGCAATCATCCACATTCGACAATATGATTCAACAAGCTAGGCCATTTTCAAACACTATCCTCTTTTCTCCACTACCCATTGTTGTCACCCCAGTTATCTTGTCTAATTAGTCATCTTCCCATTTACAAGAAATAGGTCGAAAAATAGTTATTCACCCGAATCATTTTTTGAAAAATTATCATTTAATACAGTAGTACCAAATCTAAACCATTGGGAAAGGATGAGAAATGGATGGTTTGTGTGTGCAATGGAGGATTGTTCCCGCAGCTGTTTTTTACACAGTCTTCAACCGAGCTACCCATTACAATCCCTGTAGCAGGAACAGCCGTTACAGAAGTGCTTCGTTTGGAGCCGATTACAACCCTCAGCAACGATCTCGTCAAACTTGATTCGATGGTTGAACTGGAATTGTCCGTATTGGCGCTCCTATCTGGTGTAGCCTTGACAGGTATCACGTATCGCTTAGAACGTTCAACGAACGGAGGAGCGTTTACGCCCATTGCGGAGCTGGACGTCGAATCTCTGCTTCCTGTATTAGCACTTGCTGCCAACACGACACTGTTCCCGAACTTGACGTGGGTCGATAACCCAGGCGTGGGCACACATGTATATCGCATCGTGATTGAAACAGACGGTTCAATTCTAGGCAGCTTGTTAAGCGACATCACAGCTGAAACTCGTGCCTTGAATGCTCTTGTCGTCAGAAACAACGCATAACGAAAAAAGCTGACTCAATGAAAGAGACATACAATCATTGAGTCAGCTTTTTTGTTTCTAACAATTTGTGGAACATGGAAGCTCGATTGTAAAATGTGCTCTGTCATGTAAGAAGGATTACGTCAACTATGAATGATAATATGATTTAATGCTCGAACCCCTTCTTGAAACTGGCGACAGAAAAAAAATCCTTCCATTTTGTAAGTCATTCGTTCTTCTCCCATCTCGAGGTAGAACTGGAAATTGGAAAACGAGAGAGTTTGCCCTGGTTCAATTCGTGATACTCGAACCGGCTTTAACCAAAACTCCCCTTTCTCTTCGACCATTTGCTCCGCTTGTTCGCTCATATAGTTCCACGGCTCCATCACTAGTGGATTAATCCGTTGATCATACTGAATCTCATCCCCTAATTTTGCCGATAACGCGATGCGTTCTTTCGGAGTAACCCGTAAACAGATGAAAGGATTGTCCAACGGAATAGAACCCATATTACGAATGACGAAGTTCGCAGCGACCGTCGCTTTATTCCCCTTTGTATTCGGAAGCAATAATGAATAAGTGAAATAACAAATGGCTTGAATCCCATCAAGCTTGTTCTGTTGGCGCAAATTTTTTATCTCTTTTAATGCTTGTTTGACAATGTAAAGCTCCTTCTCGATGGCGTGGATTTTATTTTCTATTTCTGGAAGACGACTGACCATCGTTTTCCTCCTTCCTGGCAGGATGATTTACTACTCATGTTATATGTATGAAAAAAAGAGGAGTAATCTCCTCTTTTTTTTACGAGACAAACAAAACGGTGTGATTACATCATCGTTGGAAAAACAGCAGGACATTGCGGCGGGAAGACATCCACAGGGCATTCTTCCTCGCAGATGATTTCCGGGCGAGGCTGGCAGAATCTTGCGGCCACTTCCAAAATGACTTCATATGTCACGACAATGCTTTGGCAAATTCTTACCGAAACATTCGCAGTAATGCTGTCTCCGTTTTGCGTAAACGATCCCACGCGGCAATTATTGAAGGCGTTTTGTGTAGCATTGCAACATACCGTTGTGCCTTCTGGAGCACAAAGGATCACTTCCTCGGTGGTCGTGATCAATGCCGGGTTGCTAAGTACGGTAACTTGAGCGCCATCTGTATTTGTTCCAGTCACCTCTAACACGATTTGAATCGTTTTGCTTAAAGTGACGGCTTGCAAGGTAACAAGTTGATTTCCTACGGTACATTCGATATCGCGGCGAACGTCTTCGGCACACTCTAACATGGTGACAGCACAATTGACCTGCGAGATCGTAATGTCGGCTAAAGCCCCTTCTGGAAACGTAAAGGTGATATCTTGGGCAAGCTGTACAACGTGTGTTGTCCAGTCGTATACTTTGCAGACTTGGATGCATTCAGGGTCAAATTGTTGAGCAAATTGCTCTAAATTAATGGGCATAATACAATAACCTTCCTTTCATTCAATTTTTCAGGCTACTGTATAGTATGTTATAGGATAATGGGAGTGATAGTTATAACGCCCATTTTCTCCGTTATATGTAATGATTTATAGTGTAAATATCCATCCCGTTTTTGCATATAATTTCTAAAGAATGGTCAATTTCCTCACGACAAATGCTGAAAAGGTGGTGAAGCCGTGAGCGGAGAGCATAAAAGCATCCAATTACAGCAGAAAATCATCCACCTGAAGTCCGAAGTGGACAAATATAAAACGTTGGTTGCTTCGTTGGCATCTAGCGAAGAATGGCTCCATCTTCACGAGCAAATAGACCAACTCAAGGCCGAAAACGATGAACTCACCACGAAATGCCAACATTATGAAGACGCGTTGTCTAGACAAACCGACGAGATCAAGCACTTGTCCGAAACATTAGAAAGGACGAGTCAAGAAAATGAATCGTTGCGTGAGGAGATTGAGCAATTCAAAACAGAATACGCTTACTGGAAAGAACAAGCCGAATTAAGAGATGAACATATTCAATCTTTAAGAAAAGAAGTCGATATGTTTAAACAAAAGCAAGCGGAATGGGACAAGGAAAGGAGGAGACTGGAAGAGGAGAAACAATTACTAGAGAATGAACTTTCGGTTCACCGTTCTTTAAGGAATGAATATGTTTCATTTCAATCCACACTCGACTCATTGACATCATCATGGAAAGAAAGGATTGGAACAATGGAAAAAGATTACAGTTTTTTAAAAAATCATACGGATAGGATATTGAGGGATGTTGAAGAACTGAAAAAAACATTGGCCACCCATCAACCTGAAACGGACGAACTAAAAGAGGAAGTTCACATCCTAGCCGCCAAACTTCATGCGATGGAAGAAAAGTTGGCACAAATAGATCAAGAAAGACAAAAGGATTTATTGGTACTGCAAAAACATATTTTGAACCAACAAGTAGAGTTAGAATCGATGATCGAAAAGACATCGCACTTTTCAACAGAAATTAAACGCCTCTCCAACCAAATTGCTGATTTGACAAAAGCATGGAGCGAACAAACCCAAGAATACTCGCACAACGATATGGACGAGTTGAAGAATATGTTGTCTCAAATCATACAATTGTTGACGGCAAATCATGATACCCCCTCTGAAGCACATCAAGCATCATCAAGCGCTCCAGTAAATCCATCGCCTACGAAAAAACAAACAGAAAAGAGGTTCTCATCCTCTAATACCTTTTTAAAATTACAAGAGTTTATCGATGAAACAAAACAATCCATCGTGGTCTCGCCTGTAAAAACAAAGGAATCACATACCTTCAACTCTTCAACAGTCCATCTATCCCCCCAAAAACCCAACTTAGTGAAACGCGTCCGAATTGAACATCCGTCTTATCACCATCGGCACCCATCCCAACACAAATCATCTTTAGAAGAGGATGAGGACAGGGCGCTAAGCAGCGCCGTTCCTTGTACTTTCTTGGAGAGAGACATTCGAAACGACTACGACAGTGATTCTATTGTTGAACATGTTGAGGATGTATCGCCACCCGAAGCAGAGGCAAGAGACGAATCGACGAATGAAAGCGAAACACTTCCTTCTTACTCTGTTGAAATTGAGCCACCATTGGACGAGGCAAACCTTTCGGAACACCGAAATAGCACGACTGAAACAACTCCACACGAAGAATCGGCTGAAGCAATACATCAAACCAACGACAGCGAGAACGAAAACCATCAGAATAGTGAAGAACCCCCAGTGTTGACAAATGATCAAGAAACACCTATAAAAATGGAAGATGATGTATCAACACAAGATATTTCTGCTAATGAACAAAGACCGCATGCTGAAGCCCATCATGCCATTTCACTCGTCTTTCCCGCTGCTTTCGTCCATCCACCTTCTGCATCGATGGAAAGCGAGGATAAAGATGAAGATGATACCATGGTTCAGAGCGAAGAATCGTTCGTTACAGAAGAAGGGAATAATCAAAAATGGCGGCTGTTCTCTCTGCTGAAAAAGGTGAAAATCTTACAATAGCTAAGAGGCGGGAATATTCCCTGCCTCTTCCACTTTTATCCTCAGAACATCGCCAAACGGGATCATGAATGGATGCCATGCAGCAACTCAACGCTGGTTTGCAGGGTACAAGCACTGATCATGGCTTGGAAAATCATGTACGATCTCACAGTCTGGAGGTCATCAACTGAATAGACAAACGAGCGCCCCCATCCTCATCGCTCAACACATCAAACAAACCGTCGCGCATCACTAGCTCAGTCTTCTTCATAGACGTTGCCGACCACTTGACATGGCGGTATTCCGTCAACAAAGAAAGCAAATCCCTCACGTTTCCTCTCCCCACTTATACGTAATTAGATGGGCCAAAACAAATGAAGGAGAAAGAAACAGGCAAACAGCATGGCGGAGGTGAGATGAAACCTTCTTCTCCAACCGGACGCTTTTTGCCGCCGAAGGACGCCTGCAAACAAGGTGATGGCCAACATCGCGATGCTTACATAACCGGTCACCAGTTTCCCATGGCCCAAACCGATCACGGTGCCGAGTTTCCATGCCATCACCACTCCGTGAAAGACAATCAAGCCCGTTCCGGCAACCGCGAGCGGGATATGGGCTTTCATCATACTTCTTGATATCCGCGCTAAGGTAACTTTGACCTTCCGAACTCTCGTTTTACGGATAACAAGAAAAATAAAATACATATTGACATTGATCAAAAACAGCAGTACCGCCACTTGTGCCAGCCATTTTCCTGCCAGCACCGCAGCTGAGTCATTCGGGCGAAACAGCCATATATAGAGCGTAGTGCCGATCACCAACAACGCATTGATGATGATCCAAATATAATGTGCCATACATCCTCCATAATCGTTCTGTTTTTCCATCTATTTTAACATTTTAACCTAAAAAGGATCACCTCAGAGTGAGGATCATCACACCGCGAATATGGCAATCGGCAGATCCGGTTTCTTACGCTTAAGTGCTCCCCATCTGCCGCCCGTTCATAACGTTTTAGACCATCGGACATGCATTCTGCCCCCCCATAGAAATAAACGAAGAACCAATGTAGAAAGGCGATGATCATCCGTTGAAGGTGGAGAGGAAACATCCGATTCTCGATGCCTTTGAGTGCAACCTGTCCACCTTGGAACAATCACGTATATTTGGCACAGCTGCTGAGAGCTGCCGCTCAAAACTGGCATGAACATGCTCTATTCGTATTTTCACCCGTTTCATCCGCAAGGTGTGACGGACATGATCGTTTTAACCACGTCGCATCTGTCGATTCATACATGGCCGAAGGAGAACGATGCTTCGTTGGACTTTTATACATGCGGGGAACATGACCCGCTTAGTCAGGCGGATTTTTCGTTAAAAGGCTTTCAGGCAAAACGGGTAGTCATTTATTCAGTTCCGGGTACAGCAACGGTCTCCAGCTCGTTATCGGCCAGGAAGTGATGCCGTTTGAGCTTTCGAAACCGAGCGAACGACTTGACAGATAAACTGTCTTCCATCAAAAAAAGTTGGCCGTCCTTTTGTTCGGCCAACGTTTTTTGATTTGGAGTGAAAAACAGACAGCAGTCTTGAGCTGTCTTTCAAAGTATGGATGGGCCCTCTCATAACGAACAAATGTGGATTTTGTCGAATTTGAGCGAATCGCGTAGTACAAGTCTTCTCTCAGACACATATATATGCAGTACAAATGAGCACTATAGACAGTTTACACATATGGCCTCAATGAAAAAAATATAAGAAAGGAGGCTGGCCATCATCGAACTCCTCATCGTGTTTACATTTTTCTTTACGATGATGCTCATTTATTGGCACCCGAAAGGAATGCATGAAGCCATTCCGGCCGCGATCGGTGCAGCGATCATCCTTGTCAGCGGAGCGGTCAGTTTTTCCAATCTCATCGACATTAGCGCCAAAGTGAGCGGCGCAGCGGTCACCATCATCTCCACTTTTATCATGGCGCTTGTTCTCGAGAGCATCGGCTTTTTTCATTGGATCGCCGCTATATTGGCCGAGCGAGCTAACGGTTCGGGTATTCGGCTGTTTTGGTATACGAATGCTCTTTGCTTTCTTATGACACTGTTTTTCAATAACGACGGCAGCATCATTATCACAACCCCGATTTTGCTGTTGCTCTTAAAAAGCTTTCAACTCAAAAAGCATCAGCAGCTTCCGTACCTGATAAGCGGTGCGCTCGTCGCTACCGCCTCAAGCGCACCGATCGGTGTGAGCAACATGGTGAACTTAATTTCGCTAAAGATTATTGATATGAGCCTGTACTTGCAAACGACGATGATGTTTGTTCCTTCCATGCTTGGATTGCTCTTTTTGGTCGGAATGCTGTTTGCTGTTTTTTACAAAGATCTTCCTAGAACACTTCCTCCGCTGTCCGTCCCAATCACTCCTCTCTCGTTTTATCAGCACCCCCTCCGCCATTCCGAGGGCTATGATTATTTAAAAATATCGGAACAAAAGATGAAGGGGATTCTTCTCTTTGTGTTGGTCATGCGGGTTAGTTTATTTGTCGCTTCCTACTGGCATATCCCGGTGGAATGGGTAGCTGTTACGGGATCCGTTTTGCTGCTCGGATGGCGGTGGTACGCGTTACAGATGAAACCTTTTGATGTGTTGCGGAAAGCGCCTTGGCATATTCTCATCTTTGCTTTTGGGATGTATATTATTGTGTACGGGTTAAACGGTGCCGGCCTCGGACATTATTTGGTGCAACAATTGCAGCCTTATGTGTCTAATTTATTTCACGCCATTTTCACCATGGGAAGCATGATGTCCATTTTGTCAAATGTGTTTAACAACCACCCTGCGCTCATGATCGGAACGTTGACATTGACCGAAATGCGTATCGACCCACTCATTTTAAAAGCAGCATATTTGGCAATGATCATTGGGAGCGATATCGGCTCACTGCTTTTGCCAACAGGGACGCTCGCAACGTTGCTTTGGCTCCATATCTTACAAAAATACCGTTATCCGCTTCCTTGGTCCACGTATACAAAAATCTCGCTTTTGGTCATTCCACCGACGGTGTTGTTTACCCTTGCCATGCTGTATAGTTGGATTTTCTTTTTGTCTTTGGTCCACCTTCTATAAAAAAAGCCCTCCTCACGCGGTGAACGAAGGAGGGCTTTTTTATAAAATTTCCTTTGTTGCATCTAGCGCCGCCATTTATCCAGCGTACATCAAGCGAGTTCTTCATCTTATGATGGAAAGTGCACCGTTTTTAAGTGAATCACTTTCCAATAAACAGATTCCCCGCTCGCGGTCACTAGATGGATGATATTGTTTTTCACTTCCTTTAATAAACCAATTTTCATCGGGTGATCGCCTAAGTCAAAAATGACTAAGTGGCCTTCCATTTTTTTGAGCTGCCCCTCAAGCGATCGCTGCAAAGGAAGAGGGGTTGGCTGCACCGGCAGCGCATCGTTCCCTAATGTATACGGTGTGATGTTTTTCTGGTAAGGGGTCAGCCATTTTAAATGATTCATCGAAATGAGCATCGTTTTGTAAACCGGAGAATAAAAGGTGAAGTAATCGTTCAGCACATTGGTGATGTAACCGTGAATCGATTTGTTTCCGATTACGTAAACTTCCACAAACCTTCCTTTGGCGTTCAATAACGTTTTTCGATAGGAAATTCCAGCATCCTCTTGCAAAGGAACGTCGGGAAAAGGGGGGGTAATCAAGAATTCAGGATCCGTGTAAAGCTGAATGTGGTGAATATGCAGGTGAGGAATGTACAAATACTCTTTTCCGGTATAGATGACAAGAATATCGAGCCCAAGATCAATTAAAACCCCCCGAACTGTAGTTCCTCCGGAAATCTCCACTTTGACTTGCTTCCCGAGTAATGTTTTCAATAGGTCCATGTTCTTTCACCCTCTGATTTTAAGGGACGAACGAGCCGATCATGCTAGGTTTACCTACACCGATGCCCATTGTCCCCCTTTTTCGGCCTGTCACCTTTCTCTTTTTCGTTTGCCTCCCTCATCATCCTTTTTTCTTTTTCTCTTTCTTCTTCTCTTTTTCTTTTTTCTTCTCCTTTTCCTTCTCTTTTTCTTTCTCTTTCTCTTCTTTTTCCTTGTCGCCTTGCTCTTTCTCCTTCTCTTTGCCCTTCTCTTTTTCTTCTTTTTTCTTGTCACCTTGCTCTTTTTGCTTTGCTTTTACCCCCTCTTCTTCTTTTTTCTGTGCCTTTTTCGCCTCGCGCTCGGCTTGATTAGGCTCTTGTTTTGCTTCAGCTTGACCTGTTTCCTTTCCGTCTCCGGCATTCATGGTATTTGCTTGGAACGCTCCTTTAGGCCCACAGCTGATACTTTTGATGTGTTCATAATTCACCCGGATAATTTCATCGTGATTGACAATCGTACAGTAACCGCTTCCTCCCGGAACAAGGATTCCTTCTACTGCTTCCGGCCCCCCGCGGTTGATCGCTATCCATGTATTGATGAGTCTCTCAAATAGATCCGTTACGTTTGCGGCCTTTACATAAACGGGCGGGGGTAGCGGGTCATGTTCTTGGTCTTCGTGTGTCTCTTCCCCTCCTGGTATATGCGGCGCTTCGCTTGCTGCTTCCATATCGTTATGCCCCGTGACTTCTGTTGTGGCGTCTTCCATTGCGTTTGCTTCAAGTTCCGCGGCTGGGGTCTTGGCATCTACCGCCTTGTTCTCTTCGGTTTTCATTTGTACACGGACGCTTTTCAGATGGCGGAGAAGGTAAAACACAATCCCATCATCTTTTGTGAAGAGAATAATATGATCGTCGTTGACACCTAGTAAGGTTCCTCGTTTTGACTCTGGTCCCCCTTGGTTAATTTGAATGTGCTCATTGACCAAACTGTTTAACAGCTCATAAAAACTCGTCGCCCTTACCGGCATAACAGTTTCGTCGCTATATGAAGAAAGCGACGAAACGGAATTGGCTTTCACATTTTCACTAATGCTTTGAACATGGTGCAACGCATAATAAATCATCGCTGCTTCGCTTTCAACAAAAAGGACAAGATAGTCTGATTGAACATCGAGAAGTTTCCCTGTTTTTGATTCGGGACCACCGCGGTAGACAGTAACGGTTTTCCCAATTAATGATTGCAATTCGCGATTTGCCTCAAGCGGCATGGACGCGCCATGCATGTCATACGCCACCATTTCCATACTCCTTTCCTATACTGTTGTCCATAAGGGATATTCATACTGTATATATACGTATCCAGCGAAAATCGGCATCCGTCAACAACCTACAAAAAAAAAATAGGCCAGCCCGTTGAGGATCGCCCTGGGGCTAGCCATCCGTGCCAACCTTTTAACTGCGCCAAAAAAATCGGTTCATTCCGTGATGAAAACAGGCAACACCTTGCACGAAATGAACCGATTGCGACTTTGTTATTATAGGAGCGATTGTCCATACCCCCCCCTCTCTAACCAGTAACGCTGCATCCAAATAGGCAAATCGTCGGCAATTATAGTCGTATAGTCCTTCACGTGTTACAACGCTACGTATATCCCAATTCCTGCCGCTAGGACAATGGCTAATCCGGCATAAATCAACACTAAGCGGGTGAGATTGCCTTTTGTTGCTGATGTGTACTGCTCGTCTCCCCGTCCAGACAGCGCGAGCGTACCGACTAGGCCTGCAAGCATCACGACAGACGCAGCAACTATGAATATCGTCAACGTTCTTCCTCCTCCCTCTTTTTCCTGTCAGTCGAAAGCAGTTCGGCGCCCGTTTGCAGGGCGCGAACACCGAATTTCGCCCGCAGCTGTTCAACCGTTTTCCAAAGAGTTTCTGTTTTCGCATCCTCTTCATAGTGAAACAAATCAAGCTGCTTCACCGCCCCGGTCCGGTCAAACACATGGAGCGCAGCAACGCCAAGAAGCCGCACTGGACGACCGTCCCAATGCTTTTGGAACAACCGTGCAGCATAGGAAAAGATGTCTTCCGCATCCCATAACGGATCCATTCCGGTTTGGCTGCGAGTGATGGTTTGAAAATCGTAGTAGCGAATGGTCAGTTGAACGGTCCGCGAGACAACCCGCTTTTCGTTCATCCTCGCACTGACAGACTCAGCCAACTGGCGCAAGACAACGAGCAAGTTCTGTTCCTCATCCATATCGTACGGCAACGTTGTTGAGTGTCCGATCGATTTTCTCTTTTCCGCCGCCACTGGATCAACCGGACGCGGATCGATGCCGTTCGCTTTCTCTTGAAGGCGCAAACCATAGATGCCAAACGTCTGACGAAGACGCTCCCGATCGGCCTTTGCAATATCACCGATCGTATGGAGGTCAAGCGCATGCAGCTTTTTCGCCATTTTGTCACCAACGCCATGCATGTGTTCGACCGGAAGCGGCCATAACACGCGCGGGACATCGCGTTTGCGCAGCACGGTGATGCCAAGCGGCTTTTTCATGTCGCTTGCCATTTTCGCCAAAAACTTATTCGGGGCGATACCAATACTCACCGGAATCGACAACCGCTCAAGCAGTTCTTGTTGGATATGGTGCGCCAAAGCGAGCGGGTGAACCGTTGACGTCCGCCCGGTCATGTCCAAATAGCCTTCATCAATGGAGGCGCGCTCCAATACGGGCGAGAAACGCTGTAAGCATTGAAACAAGCGACGGCTTACTTCGCGGTATAACGCGAAATCCGGCGGCCGCACGACGAGCGATGGACAGCGTTTTTTCGCTTCCCAAAGCGGCATCGTCGTATAGATGCCAAACTGTTGTTTCGCTACATAGCTGGCCGCCAGCACAATTCCTTTCCGCTCTTTCGGGTCTCCTGCCACAACGACCGGTTTTTTCTGAAGCGATGGATCACGGGCGATCTCACAGCTAGCGAAAAACGAATTGGCGTCTACATGAAAAATGATCCGCCCATGCGATTCGCGCTCCGTTTGCATCTTTCTTCCCTTCTTTTCTTTCGTTGTTTCCTATTTTAGCAGATTATCCGTTCGTTGGAAACCGCTCGGCTTGCTTCAGGATACGGGTTCGTTACATTCATGCTAAGCGCGCCATCCCTTCGGCCGTCTTAGGGCAGCCGATCGTGAAACAGGTCCATGAGCATATATCCAGCCACTCCCCAAATGATGAGCGCGGAAACCCGGTTCATGGTTCGCAATCCCCTCCCGCTGCCATCGAAGCGACCAAGCATCTTTCCAGCGAGGGAAAGCCCAACAAACCAAGCCCACGAGACAAGAATGCACGCCGCAGCAAACAACGCTTTCTCCAATCCCGTATAGCGGAGCGAGTTCGTGCCGATGACACCGATCGTATCCAAAATGGCATGAGGGTTCAGCAGCGATACTGAGGCGGCGGAAAGCGATTTGTTTGCGAGGCGGAAACATTTCCGCTGCTTCGCTTTCGCCTGTTGCAGGCTCGCTCTTCCATGTGCTCCAGCCCATATACAGCAAAAAAAGGACGCCCGCCCCCATCACAACCATTTTCGTCCAGGAGGAACCAAGCCAAACGAAGGAGACACCCAAAACGGCAAGCAAAATGAGCAGCGTATCACACAACGACGCCGTCAGCACCGCGGGCAAGGCGTGCACCCAACGCCGCTGAACCGCTCCTTGAGTCAAAATGAACACATTTTGCACACCAAGCGGCAAAATCAGTCCCAACGCCAAGATGAATCCATGAACAAACGCACTCATCATGTTTCATCCTTTCTTTCCGCTTGCAGCCAGCGATACACCGCTGCTGCGTCTTGCCCATCCACATCGACGACGCGAGCGGAAGTACCAAGTGGCATAACGGCGGCGGAAATGGTTGCTAATCGTTTTCGCTTTTGCCACCATGTCGCCGACACCTCAATCGATTGCAGGCGGCGTTTCAACATGTATGTTGTCGTTTGGCGGAACCAGCCGCTCCGGAGTGTTAGCTGCCTTGAAGAAAGCGCCCAACCGGCTGCCCGATAGCGACGCACCCCAATCCACGCGGCGAGCGGCAACACAAGCAAAAGTCCTGCTCCCCACGGGCGCTCGATGTAGGCGGCCAATAGCACCGGGACCATCAACCAATAGAGCGGCCGAAGCATATAACGGATTTTGGCGCGCTCCGGCAATGGGTGGAACGTGACATCGAGATCATACTCCGGCAGGCACGCGTGAACAATCGAGGAGACGCGCTCTTTTTTTACAAGCGGGCAAAGAACCACATCACCCGGTGGGCCGCCGTCAAGCGCTCCACCAGCATGAATGAGCGATACGGTCGCATACCCGAACAAACGCCGCAGCCAGCTCTCATGGATCATCACCCCTTGGACGCGGCCAATGGGGACGGATACCGTTTTGCGTTCAAGCCAACCGCGGGTGATGACAATCGTATCTTCTTGCTTGCGCACGGCAAACGAAGCGAAGCGGATCATATTTTGCACGATCGCCACCCCATACGCGGCCAACAGTGCAACCAAACCGATGATTCCGATGTACCACCGCCCATGTCCATTCCATGTCGCCTGCACATTGCGAAAGAGCGCTTCATACGGGATAAGATCTCCGAGCTGAGACAGAAAGGCCCAAACGGCCGCCACTACGCCAAACGCTCCCCCGCTTGTCACAGCGGCAAGCCACACTTCCTTTACGGAAAGCGTAAATAAGGGAGGAGACAGTAGTCGCTTCTCCTGGTCGTTCCATGGATTAGACTCCTCTGCCTGCTCTTTTGCCTGCTCGATATCGCGCTGCAAGCGGCGAACCTCTTCCCTCGACACGGCCGCGAGCGTCACTTCTGCTTCTCCGGGCACGTTTCCAGCCGTTTCAATATGGACTTTCACGACCCCCGCCAGCCGTTGCCATATTCCTTCCGTTATGGAAATGCCTTGAATGCGCTCGAACGGGATTGTCCGTTTTTTGCGGACGAATACTCCTTCTTCCACTTGCAATGTTTGATCATCCCAGCCGTAAGTGAAGCGAACCCAGGAAAGAATGCCGGCAACGATCGTGTAGGCGAGCACAAGAAGCGGCACGACGAGATCCCGCCAAGAAAAATCGCCGCCGCTGCCAGCTACGACAACTACCAAAAGCGGGAGCAGCACGTTTTTCAGCTCTCTCCCTACTCCGGTTACCATCGCAACGGGATGAAGACGGCGCTTAGTCATCATTCCGATCCGCCACCTTCGCCCACTCAGCGATCAACCGGCAGAGCTTTTCCGCCTCCGGTTCAGATAGCGCAGGGATTTCATGGACAGTGGCGGCCGTGAAAATCACAACCGAAGCCAACCCGTACCGTTTAAGAAAAGGGCCTTGCCGCACATCGACATGTTGAACGCGATTCATCGGAACTAGCGTCCATGTCGTTGACCAAACACCGTGCTGAATTTCTATTTCTTCCTCGCGAATATCATAACGCCATCGTTTCTGGCGCAAGGGAGGCAACCATCCGACCCATAAGATCGCTTCCACTACCCAGATGCCAACCAACACCACTAACCACCACTTAGGAACATGAAAGCGCGACAGAAACCATGCGATTCCGCCGACGACTCCCCCGGACGCCAACGTTACTAACACCCCGGTCAAGCGCCACACGGTGATGGCTTTTTCTGAAATCGGTTTGCCGCTGTTGCGAAGCATTCTATCAATCTCCTTTTGGCAAGTTCAAAACCTGTTTCCAGTATAACAAAACGTTTCCATACTGACGATGTGTTTTTCACGAATCATTGACAGAAAAACATAACTATTATATTCTAAAACTATCTTTTTTGCTTAACTGCATAAAAGCATAAAAGCAAAAAAGTGCATCATGGAAGGAACTTCGTACGAGAAAGGTTGTTGCTGTATGGAACATTCGCGCCCATCGTTGCAAAAAGGGCTGTTGCCTCGCCATGTACAGTTGATGGCGCTAGGCGGCATGATCGGCACCGGTATTTTCAAAGGAAGCGCCGATACGATTCACATCGCCGGACCAAGTGTCGTTCTCACATATCTCCTCGGCGGGGCGCTGCTGTTTCTTATTATGGCCGCATTAGCCGAGATGGCCCTCGCCTATCCGGGCGAAAACGTTCAACATTTGATCCGCCGGGCGTTTGGCTTTCGTTGGTCGTTTCTCGTCGGGTGGCTGTATTGGGCGAACTGGACATTGGTCACAGTCGTCGAGCTGCTTGCGGCAGGAAGTTTTTTACGCTATTGGATGCCATCTGTGCCGCTTTGGTTGCTCGCCCTTGGCTGCGCGTTATTGATTATCGTGCTGAACTTGTTTCCGGTTCGATACTATGGAGAAACGGAATTTTGGCTCGCTGGATTGAAAGTGGCGGCGCTAGTTGTATTCATCTTGCTTGGGGCCGGCATGTGGTTTGGTGTGATCGAAGGGGCGAACGGAGACCCATGGGCCCGTTATGCGACCTACGATACTTGGTTTCCGCATGGGGTTGGGGGCATGATCAGCGCCTTGCTTGTGGTTGTGTTTTCATACGGTGGAGCCGAGCTGATCGGTGTGGCGGTGACAGAGATGAAAGACGCCGACCGGGTGCTGCCGCGGGTCATCAAAACCACGATATGGCGGGTCATCGGCTTTTACGTACTGCCGATCGCCATCATTTGCGGCATCATGCCGTGGAACGCCGTATCGGCGGAAAACAGCCCGTTCGTCCAAGTGCTCGAGGCAACGGGCATTTCGGGTGCCGCCCATGTGATGAACGCGATCCTGCTTATTGCCGTCTTATCAGCAGCCAACACCGGGGTGTACGCCACTTCTCGCTTGCTCTTTTCAATGGCCGAACAAGGAGAAGCAAGCCGCCGCTTGTTACGGACGACACGACACGGGGTGCCGCTTTACGGCATGGGAATGGTCGCTCTCTGCATTGCCGCAGGAGTCGTCGGTGCGTACTTGGCGCCAGGGCGGATCATCGGCGAGTTGATGACGATCCCTGGGTTTACGGTGCTGATCGTCTGGATGATGATCGGAGCGGCCCAACTCAAGCTGCGGCCGAATTACGACACGAATCCGTTCTTTCGCGTCAAAGGATTTCCGTACACGACGAGCATCGCCGTCGTGTCGCTCGGCGCGATTTGGGTGAGTTTTTTATTCCAGCGCGAGCATCGAATCGGCTCCGTTCTTTGCCTGATGATTTTGGCGATTCTCGCAATGTATGGATTCATCAAAGAAAAACAGCGCCGGCTGCCGGAACAGAACATTGACGAACAATCCGCATGAACAAGAATGCACAAAGAAAAGGTGCCGTTGTCGTTATGGACGGCGCCTATTTTCTTGTTGCCCCCAACTGTTTCCGCGCCATTCATCCCACGCCCGCCAGCTCATGACCGCCATGCCGAGCGCCAAAATCAGTGCTTGCCCGTCCACTCGTTGCTCGACCCATAAACGATACAAACTGACTCCGACTCCATATACGAACCAGCATAAGCAAAACAGCAGAACCCCCAGCCAAAACCATTTCATTGTTTTCTCTCCCCTCAATCATTCCATATAGGAAAATGCTTGCTTTCATCTTCATAAAAGGGATAGGTTTTCTCGCCCACACCTTTTGTAATCTATCATACTCTTCATTCCATATCGGTTTCATTATACCTTTATTTCCATAAAAGAGAAACACGAGGAGCTCTAAAGATCATCCCCGTACTGAATCACGAAATGTACCATGGTGACGTTGTTCAGTATGGGATCTATAGAAGAAGGGGTTCTCACCGCTTTGGAGACACTCTTGCTGTGCACGTGACGCAAACGTCGCTTATTCACTATTTCACGGGCGACCGTTCATCTTCCGTCACCCATTTGTGGTTTGGTACTTGTTCGCCAGTTTCTGTATCGATGTAATCAACCATATACATTGTCGTTTGTTGGACTGAATCGATGATGGCTTTCGCGCTTTTCATCCCTTCCATATGGTCAGCGTTCAAGACGACTTTCATCCCCTGGCTGAAACGGCTCTTCCCCGGCGCTTTCGATTTCCTCATGAATGACCCATCTATGGTTTTTCACCGAGTTTCCGCCGGTCGTCGGGGGTGTGTCACTGTATAGACAGTCGTGTCAAACGCGTCAGAAACAGTCGCTTCCGCCCCGCTCATCTCCGGCATATGGTCAGCGTGAATGATGATTTTGCTTCCGACCAGGTAGGTGGGTTGCTTGGCTTCTTCCAATCCGGCCGGGACATCGCCTGAACCGGAGTGGTTCATTTCCCCGTGATCGGCATCATGGGGGGTTTTCTTCTTGGCTGGCGTTTTCTTTTGGCGCCGCTTCATCATTTCCAGCACCGGTGCAAGCCGTGATCAGCCTCTATGCCGCGGCGAAATAAAAAAAGCATTCCCTCAAAGGAGAGGGAATGCCCAATCGTTAGACGACATCATATCCTTGATCTTCAATCGCGGCTTTCAACTGATCCACGGTCACTTTCGCCTCATCGTACTCGACGTCGACCGTCCCTTGTTCCAAATGGACGTCGACCCGGCGGACGCCATCGAGCTGTTGTAAGGTGTTCGTGACGGCGGCTTTGCAATGGCCGCATGTCATTCCTTGCACGTGTAAAGTGAGCGTCATCGTTTTTTCCTCCCGTTATTGTGATAGTTTCACCCGTTTCAGACGAAGCGCATTCGCAACGACCGATACGGAGCTAAACGCCATCGCCGCACCGGCGATCCATGGTTCTAATAAGCCGGCGGCAGCGACCGGAATGCCGATCGTGTTGTAAACCAACGCCCAAAACAAGTTTTGGCGGATGTTTCTCATCGTTTTCCGGCTCAACTCGATCGCCTGCGGAATATGAGCCAAATCACCGCCGACAAGCGTCACGTCAGCCGTTTCAATGGCCACATCGGTGCCGGTGCCGATCGCCATGCCGATATCGGCTTTCGCCAAGGCCGGAGCGTCATTAATGCCGTCGCCGACCATCGCCACCCGCTTTCCTTGTTGCTGCAGCTTGGCGACGATGTTCGCTTTTTCTTCCGGCAGCACCTCCGCATACACATGACGAATGCCAACTTGGCTGGCGATCGCTTCCGCGGTGCGGCGGTTGTCGCCGGTCACCATGTACACATCAATCCCCATTTGCGTTAACGTCTGAATGGCTCGTTTCGAGCTCTCTTTCACCGTATCGGCGACGGCGATTAAACCGGCCAGCTCTCCGTTAATGGCGACAAGCATCGCCGTTTTTCCTTGTGCTTCCAACGCCGCCATTCGTTCCTCTGCGCTCGCTACATCAATCGAACGGTCGGTCATGAGCTTGCGCGTGCCGACCAACACGGATTGGTCATCCACCACCGCTTCAATGCCATGCCCGGCCATGGCCGAGAAACGGCGGAGCGGCTTTGGCGCAATTCCTTTTTCTTTTCCATACGCAACGATCGCTTGCGCCAACGGATGTTCCGAAGCGCTCTCGGCCGAAACGGCGTAGGCAAGCATGTCTTCCCGGAGCGTGATCACATCGGTCACTTCCGGTTTGCCTTTTGTCACCGTTCCTGTCTTATCAAGCAACACCGCTTCGATTTGCTGCGTTCTCTCTAAGTACTCACCTCCTTTAAAGAGAATGCCGTACTCCGCCCCTTTGCCGGTGCCGACCATAATCGATGTCGGTGTCGCCAAGCCGAGCGCGCACGGGCAGGCGATAACCAACACGGCGATGGCCGCTTCAAGGGCGGCGGTGACATCTCCTGGCGCCACGATCAAGTACCAAACGAGAAACGAAACGGTCGCGATGGCGACAACAATCGGGACAAAAATGCCGGAGATGACATCGGCCATCCGCTGAATCGGCGCTTTTGACCCTTGCGCTTCCTCGACGATGCGGACGATGTGGGCGAGCGCTGTATCTTTCCCGACTTTTTCGGCTCGGATGGTCAAAACGCCGTTTTGGTTGATCGTCGCACCAATGACGGAATCGCCTTCTTTTTTATCGACCGGAATCGATTCACCCGTAATCATCGACTCGTCGACCGACGAGGCTCCGGCAATGACCGTTCCGTCCACCGGAATTTTTTCCCCCGGCCGAACGATGATCGTATCGCCAACAACAACTTGTTCGAGCGGCACCTTTTGTTCGCTTCCGTTGCGGATGACCGTCGCCTCTTTCGCCTGCAGGCTCAACAGTTTCGAAATCGCTTCCGTCGTCCGCCCTTTGGCGAGCGCCTCAACATATTTGCCAACCAAAACAAGCGTAATCAACACTGCGCTTGTCTCAAAATACAATCTTGGCGCATAGCCTGGGACAGCCAACGTTTTGAGCGCCTCATACAAGCTGTAAACATAGGCCACTGACGTGCCGAGAGCGACAAGAACGTCCATGTTCGCGCTCTTGTTGCGCAACGCCCGGTACGCACCGAGATAAAACGGGCCGCCGATGTAAAACTGCACCGGAGTGGCCAGCAGAAGCTGCACCCACGGATTCATCAGCCCATGCGGCATCGGCAGACCGAGATCGAATGGCAAATGGGCGATCATCGTATACAACAGCGGCAGTGAGAACACCGTTGACAAAACGAGTCGGCGCCGCTTTTGTTTCCATTCGTCTTCATTGCGAACGCCCGACCGCTCCTCACGGAGGCGTCCTTTGTAGCCAAGCCGCTCGATTTTCTTTAGGATATCCTCGATGGACAACACACCTTCTTCGTATTCAACGACAGCGCTGTTCGTCGCTAAGTTGACCGTCGCCGCGGTAATGCCGTCCATTCGTTTTAACCCTTTTTCAATCCGCGTCGCGCACGCCGCACACGTCATGCCGGCAATATCGAGCGTCACTTTTTCCTTCGCCACGCCATAACCTAATTGCTCAATTTTCGTTTCAATATCCTTAAGGCGCTGTTTTTCAGGATCATATTGAATCGTCGCCCTTTCCATCGCCAAGTTGACGTTCGCCTTGACCCCGTCTAGTTTGTTCAACACTTTTTCGATCCGGTTCGAGCAGGCGGCGCACGTCATGCCGGTGATGCGGAGCGTCACCGTTTTTGGCTCTCCCATCGGTCAACCCTCCCTTATTTTGCAAACTGTTTGATCACATCCATCAACTCGCGGAGCGATTGTTCGCCGCTTCCTTCACGGATCGCTTTTGCTACGCAATGATTCGCATGGCGTTCAAGCAGTTGCATCCCCACTTGGCGCAGCGCCGCTTGGATGGCGGAAATTTGGACTAAAATATCAATACAATAGCGATTGTCTTCCACCATTTTCTGCACCCCGCGCACTTGTCCTTCGATGCGTTTTAGCCGTTTCATAATGTTTTCGATTTCCTCTTTCGTACGCGGGATCATCGTTCCATGAAGCACATGTTCTTCTTGTGACGGGTGAGTCATCTTATTCACCTCTTCTTTTTAGTCTATATACATTATACCCGAAGGGGGTATATAGTTACAACACGTTATCTTCTTTTCGTAACAAAAAAACACTTCGATAAGCGTCGGATGATGGAGACGGCGTTTCCTCTATCCTTTCTTTCATGGATCCGCTACCTTGCGATGCAAGTCGCTTCTTTTGTGGTAGACGTTATACATATCTAGCAACTGTCGCTCCGACAAGTTCGGATGCATGCTTTTCATATGAGGGGCATTTAGTCAAACATGAGCAGACCGTTTGTGTTGGCCAAGACAATCCGTTCCTGTCCTTAGCGCCAACACGATAGCCAACAAGCCTCCCGCCACTTTTTTCATAGGTATGCCCCTCTTCCTCATCATAAACGAAAATGATGGAGAGCGTATCCAGAAGGAGTGACAACTTTTTATCTTCTTCCTTCTGACTAAGATGCGTCCATGATGATCAAAATGGAGCGTGAAAGGAAGGGAAGATCACCGATGAAACTGCGCATCATGACATGTAACATTCGCCACGGAAAAGGCACAGACGGGATTTTTGAACGTGTTTCTCTCCTTATCGATCAAATCCGTATGATTGTTCCAATTTTGCTATTTTATCTTGAAAATGTGCAGAAAGTATGGATATGGTCGAAAAGAATGGGAAAAAACCGTGATATCCGTCCGGTCCCCGTCTTTGAATATGAGGAAAGGCTGGTTTGACGACGTTTTTTCATTCAACATGCTTCTCTTTATTCTATCACCGTTCTTCTAGAAGTCTGGTGAGCATACGATGGAGCCGGTTGTGAGTGGTCAAGCGAAGAGGAAAACCGCATTCATTCGGATTCTCCACGCAATGCACTCAATGAACGATGCTGTGCATCATCGCTCTTCCTAAGTAGATCTTCATGCCGCCACCGTTGTTCCTTTTCGCTCAGGGTCAAGCCTAGCGGGTGCGTCTTTTTCTTTCTTCCATTATACTAATAAACAGACCGCACCTAGTGGGAGACGACAGAAAGGAGTTTTTTTATGAAATCGCTCGTTTTAGCGGAAAAGCCGAGCGTCGCCCGTGACATCGCCCGCGTGCTCGGCTGCAAAAAAACACATAAATCATACTTGGAAGGGCCGCGCTACATCGTCACATGGGCGCTTGGGCATTTGGTTGAACTCAAAATGCCCGAAGACTATGACCGGAAATATGAAACGTGGCGGCTCGAGGACTTGCCGATCATTCCGAAAAAAATGGGCTTGAAAGTGATCCGGCAAACGAGCCACCAGTTTCGCGCCATTGAACGTTTAGCCAAACGCCGCGATGTGAAAGATTGCATTATTGCGACCGACGCCGGCCGCGAAGGGGAGCTGGTCGCGCGTTGGATTTTGCAAAAAATCGACTGGAAGAAGCCGATTTGGCGTTTATGGATTTCATCGCAAACCGATCAAGCCATTCGCGACGGTTTTCGCCAGTTAAAACCCGGGACGCAGTTTGACCGGCTGTATGAATCAGCCATCTGCCGCGCCGAAGCGGACTGGCTGATCGGGTTGAACGTGACCCGCGCCTTGACGACGAAATACAACGATCCGCTCTCAGCCGGGCGTGTGCAAACGCCGACGCTCGCGATGATCATCGAACGCGAACGGGAGATTCAATCGTTCGTTCCCGTTCCGTATTGGACGATTCACGCCCGCATCGGTTCTGTCACTGCGGTATGGGAACGGCACGGTGGGAAACGGCTGTTTGACAAAGACGAAGCCAATGAGCTGATGACTCGCCTCAAAGGCCAGCCGGCGCGTGTTACATCGGTCAAGCGGAAGCGGAAAAGTGAACCGGTCCCGTTGCCGTATGATTTAACCGAGTTGCAGCGGGAGGCGAACAAGCGGTTTGGCTTTTCGGCGAAAAAAACGCTCTCGGTATTGCAGCGGCTATATGAACAGCACAAGCTCGTTACGTACCCGCGCACGGATTCACGCTATTTGCCAAGCGATATGAAAGCGACGATGACCGATCGGCTTTTGGCGATGAAGCCAGGCTATGAAGACGTGATCTCCTCCCTGCTCACCAAAAAGAACGTCAAGGCAGCCAACCGGGTGTTCCAAGATGACAAAGTGACCGATCACCACGCCATCATTCCGACCGATGAACGATTGGACCTCGCGAAGCTGTCGGTGGATGAACGCAAGCTGTATGACATGATTGCCCGCCGCTTTTTGGCACTGTTTTACCCACCGTATGAATACGAAACGGCAACCGTCGTCTTCGAGATCGGCGACGAAACGTTTGTCGCCCGGGAGACGGCGGTCGTGAACGCAGGGTTTAAAGCCGTTCTTGGCAAAGAAGAAACAGAAGCGAAACCAACGTTGTTACATCTATCGGAAGGCCAGACGCTCGCATCGGTACAACTTGAGATGGAACAATCGTTCACCGAACCGCCGTCCCGTTACTCAGAAGCCGATTTGCTTGCACAAATGGAGAGATATGGACTCGGCACACCGGCAACAAGAGCGGACATCATCGAGCGGCTCGTCGAAACGGAAGTGGTCGAGCGGAAAGACGGACGCTTTTATCCGACGAAAAAGGGAAAACAGTTGATCGAACTGGTCAACGAGGAACTGAAATCGCCGGAGTTGACCGCCCGCTGGGAGCGTGAGCTCGAGGCGATCGCTCGTGGAAAAGGAAATCCAAAACAATTTTTGGCTAACATCCGCCGACAAACGGAGCAGCTCGTCACTGAAATCAAGCAGAGTGAACAGACGTACAAAGCGCCAAACCTCACGAATCTCACCTGTCCGGAATGCGGTTCACTCTTAAAAGAGCGGAAAACGAAAGACGGACGGATGCTCGTCTGTTCCAACTTGGAATGCCGCTACCGCCGAAGACGTGATCCGAAGTTGTCGAATCGCCGTTGCCCGCAATGCCACCGACGCATGGAAATGCATGAAGGAAAGGCCGGGCTCTATTTCCAGTGCCGCCCATGCAACATTGTAGAAAAAGCGGAAGAAACGAAACGCACATCCGCGAAAGGAACGGAGCGGGCGTTGCTCAAAAAATACAGCCCGTCCAATGAATCGTTTGGCACAAGCTTAGGAGAGCTGCTCAAACAGGCACTTGAAAAAAAGGAATAATCACTGTCAACCGCCAGAAGCTATGACTCTGGCGGTTTCTTTGTATCGCTGAATCTGAAACCTTCTTTCTCTTCACTCCGTATATATAAGTAAATCTACCGCAAAGGAGCGATCATGATGTTCAAGAAGTTGTTAAAGGGGCTTTTGGGGCAGAACCATCACTCCTGGTACTATAAGAAACATTACAGCAGCAGTGATTACCATATGCCGAAATCTTATTCTTATAAGCACCCGTCCCAGTACGGCCATTACCATTACAAAAAGAAACATCATAGCGGCAGCTTTTTCTCGAGCTTTTTTGGCAGCTGATGAAGCGATTCATTGACCGCCATCCGTTCATCGCCCGCTGGATTGACCGCCCGCACCGGAGCGGGAAGGTGCTTTTTGGCCGCTATGAAATCATCGAAGAACTCGGAATGGGGAGCTACGGCATCGCCTACAAAGGACGTGATCGCGACACCGGACGCCTTGTCGTCATTAAACAGGCGCGGCGGACAAAAGGGGAAGACGGCCGCCGTCTGCTTCAACGTGAAGCGGACGTGCTATCGCGTTTACGTCATCCACAAATTCCGGCACGATACGATACGTTTATCGAAGGCGGACAGCCGCATCTTGTCATGGACTATATCGACGGGCAGACGGTAGAAGATCAAATTTTCGGGCTCGGGATCACGTACACGGAACAAGCGGCGTTTCGATTGTTGCTCGATGTGCTTGACGTCGTGCGGTATATTCACGCTTCGGGCATCGTCCACCGCGATTTACGCATCCCCAACATCATTTGGCGCCATGGGACGGTAGCCATTATCGACTTCGGGTTGGCGTGCCGCATGGGTGAACGAGTAGATTTGCGCGATGACGATCCGCTTGAAAAGCGGCTGCGGCGCGAACCACACCCGCGAAGCGACTTTTATGCGCTCGGTCATTTCACGTTATTCCTCTTATATTCCGCTTACGAACCGACAAGTGAGGACGAAAAAAGCTGGGAAGAAGAGCTCGACTTATCCCCGAAAGCCCGAGCGATGTTGCGGAAAATGCTGCAGCTAGACGCGCCGTATGACCACGTTGACGAATTGATCGCCGATGTCAAACAGTTATTGGCCGAAAACGACCTAGCACAAACTAGGGTGCTCTAAAATCAACGGAACAAAAGCCCCTCTCGCCCATTGCGTCACGACGGAGGGGCTGATGTCATTTCAAGAAGCTTCACACTTAGGCATCAAGATGTCGAGATCCCATATGAATAAGACCGGTTACCATGTTTCTCACTGCTGATTATTTTCCCTGAAACACCGGCTTTCGCTTCTCTTTAAACGCCGCCACCCCTTCGCGATGGTCGTCCGTTTCGACCATCAATCCTTGGATGAGCCGCTCTTCTTCGAGAATTTCTTCGAGCGTCGCCGTCAAAGCGTGCTCGATCAGCCGTTTTTGTTTGCCGATCGCTTTTGTCGGTCTAGCGGCCAGTTTGGCAGCGAGCGCTTCCACCGCCTCGCGCAACTCTTCGGCCGGAACGATCTTGCTTAACACACCGAGTTCATACAGACGGTGGGCCGAAATCGGCTCGGCGGTGAAGAAAAATTGCTTGGCCAAATGAGGGCCGACAAGCCGCGGCAACCAATACGAACCACCGCCGTCGGAGACAAGGCCGACATTCGCAAAGCTCAAAATGAATTGACTATCTTCGGCGGCCAAAATGAGATCGCAAGCCAGTGCCAAATTGAACCCTGCCCCAGCCGCCACGCCATGCACAGCAGCAATGATTGGTTTTTCACATGATTTCATCGTCATAATGAGCCGATTAAGGCGGCCGATATGCTCATACGCCTGCGAGGCGCTCGACTGCCCCATTGCTTTGACGTCACCGCCGGCGCTGAATGCCCGGCCGGCACCGGATAGAACGATCGCCCGAACAGCGTCGTCCATCGCAGCGCGTTCGATTGCACGAGTCAGTCCAGCGATCATCTCCGGACTGAAGGCATTGAGCCGCTCCGGACGGTTCAATGTCAGCCATAAGACCGAGCCGGACTGTTCCACAAGCAAATGCATGGTTTCCATGTCCCTCTTCCTTTCCTTCTTTCATTTCCAATGAACATGATTGCTATTTAATGAGCCAACCGCCATCGACCAACACATCGGAGCCGGTCATGTACGATGCTTCCGAAGAGGCAAGAAACGCAATAACGCTTGCAATCTCTTCCGGCGTCCCCACCCGGCCTAAGGCGGTGTTGCGCTCAATGGCTTTAACAAACCGCTCGTTTTGCAGGCCCTGCTCCGTGAGCGGCGTCTCGACAAAGCCAGGTGAAACGGAATTGACGCGAATGCCGTATGGAGCCAGCTCCAAGGCGAGCGATTTCGTCAAGTTGATCACACCGGCTTTGGCGGCACTGTAGTGCGGAATGTGCGCTCCTGCCTGATGTCCGGATAGCGATGCGACATTGACAATCGCCCGGTTGACGCGCTCCCTCTTCGCCCCTTCGATCATCAGCGGCGCGAGCGTTTGTGATACGAGAAAGACGCTTTTGATATTGACGCGTTGCACATCATCCCACTCTTGTTCCGTGAGCTCGAGCCATTTCGTATGGGTCGAAATGCCAGCATTATTGATAAGCACATGCAAGTCGCCGTATCGGCTTTCCACATACTCGGCTAACGCTTTCACTTGTTCGCGATCAGTGACATCGGCCGCAAACCAGTCTGCAGCCGCCGGCGCCTCGAGACGCGCGATTTCTTGTACCGTTTCTTCCAGTTTGGCGGCGGTGCGGCCAACAAGCACGACGTGCGCTCCTTCTTGAGCCAAGCGGATGGCCGTCGCCCGGCCAATGCCGCTTCCCCCTCCCGTGACCACTGCTACTGTATTCGAAAAACGCACCGTTTTCCTCTCCCTTTCTCTTTTGTTCCCTCGATCACACAGGACCTATTTCAAATACAGTCGTTGCTCTCATAAGCCTTCCCACTTCTAAAACGTCAGTCCACCGCCGTCGACCGACAACGTCGCTCCGGTGATAAAGGACGCCTCATCGGATGCCAAAAACAACACAGCGTTCGCCACTTCTTCCGGTGTTCCGATGCGGCCGAGGGCGTTCGCTTTCGAGATGATCGGCCATTTGCGCGCATCTTGTTTCCAAGGCGTGATAATATTTGTGTCAATGACGCCTGGGGCGACGGCGTTGACGCGAATATTGAACTTGCCGTATTCGAGCGCTGCATTTTTCGTTAACAAAATGACACCGGCCTTGGAAGCGTTATAAGCCGATTCATATTTTTTTCCTTTCATTCCAAGCAAGCTCGATGTATTGACAATCGCCCCACCACCTGATGTTTTCATGGCTGGCACTGCGTATTTGATGCCAAGGAACACCCCTTTCAAGTTGACGTCGATGACCCGATCCCACTCTTCTTCGGACAAATCGGTGCTCCGCACTTCCGAATGGCCGATGCCCGCGTTGTTAAAAAGAATATGTAGGCCCCCAAACGCATTGACTGTTGTTTGAACAAGATCGTTCACCCCCTTGGAATCGGACACATCCGTCTTGACAAAAATGGCTTCGCCTCCGCGTTCCCGAATGAGACGAACCGTCTCCTCTCCACCTACCTCATCAATATCGCTCACAGCGACTTTCGCCCCCTCAGCCGCAAACCGTACCGCCGTCGCCCGGCCGATGCCGCTGGCGCCGCCGGTGACAATGGCGGCTTTTCCGTTCAACCTCACGTTTCTCCCTCCTTTCCACTCTTTTTACACCCGCTTTCAAAACAATGTATACTAACTGGTCAGTATGTTGTTTCTTTTATTATACAATATATTTAGAATATTTTAAATCCTTTTATCCTCCTCATTGAGAAGCCTCCGCTTCCGAGCACAGTAAAAGGAGAAACGGAGGCGATGATCACCCGCTCGCTTCGCGGAAAGGACGCTTGAATCGCAAGCAAGAAAGCGAGAACCATCAAAAAGAGGGGAAGCCGCGATATGGGCTTTCCGTTCATCGATCGATGAGATCAGCCGCACCGTCATCGGTGCGTCCTTTGTCCTCTCCCCAGTTGTCTTGAGACTCGAAAAATGATTGGCAGAGCGCATCAAGCGATTGCAGTTGTTCAATCAACCCTTGCAAATCGCACGTGCGGAACGTATCGCTCCATTCACGTCCTTCCTCGGTAACCGAGTACAAATGAATTTCCATGCATCCGTCCCAACGGACGTTGGCGTCAAGCCAACCATCCTCGCTTTCCAGTTCGAGTGCAGTGGTCTTCCCATCTTCACTCTCATGCTTCGCTTTGATGACCCATACCATCCCTACACCGCCTTTCTTCCCCTTGCTTTGATGATCATTGACGTTTATGTCCGCTCATGTTCCACCCCAATCCATGAAATCGAGGGAGTCGGTCGACGGATGTTCGTTCGCCTAGTGTAGCACCGCATCCACTACAGCTGCGGCGCTGCCAGATTCAGCGAAGTGCGCAATGTGATCCAATTGGGGCTACCTTGTGGAGCCAAGCTCTACACATTCCGCCAAAAACGCTGGAACACAAGCGACATTGCTACGCCCTTGCATTCTGCATTGACGTCGCCAAATCCGCCATCATTTATAACGCGTGTCTTCCGAGTCGACCATTACGTTGCCCATAAGCCTTGTCGTTTATAGTATGCCTCAGACGACGGTTGCCGCTCCGAAAAGAGCTGGGCGGAGAGGAGGACATTGCCATTCGTATCCTGTCGGGAAACAGCGATACTAAAAATGGAGGTGCATTGGCATGATGGATCGCTGGGATGAATCAGGCGCTACGTTTGGCTGTCCGCGCTACACTCCAGGAACAGGTGTTCCTGATGAAATGAGTCCGATTCGCGATATCGCCCGCGGCTTTGAAAACGGGCGGCCGCCGGTCATTGAAATCACGCCAGCTGACGGTCGCCAAGAGGCAGATGCGGACGATATCGATTTTCCACCTGCTGACCGGGCGTTTTGAAGCGTTAGGACATAGCGCCTTCTGTCACAGTCACAAAGAGGATGTCGCGCTGTCTTTCGGACATCCTCTTTGTGTTGAAGGGGCTATGCTGATTGACATGACAGTACTATGAGCAACCGCACGGTCGGCCGCTACCTTGGCCAAGAGGGATTGGCGGTTTGCACAAACATAGCGGCCGATCTCCTCGGAGGCACGGTCTGTTTACACTGAACCCACCATGATGGAATCGGCCGGTTTAGCGGCGCACGGACACCCAAGGCCGCCCGTTTTCCCAATGAACGCGGATATGGAGGCGAAACGCCTCTGAGAGCCGCTCATCGGTCAACACATCCTCTTTTCGGCCGGCGGCAGCGATGCGGCCGTCTTGCAAGAGCAACACATGGGTGATCGATTCCACAATCTCTTCAATATAATGGGTGACGTATAACACATGGCACGGCCGAGCGATGATTTGTTCGATCAAAGAAAGCATCTCTTCGCGCGCCAATAAATCTAGGCCGACGGTCGGCTCGTCCAAGATCAACAGCTTTGGATTCGCCATCAGCGCCCGGGCGATCAATGTTTTTCGCTTTTCCCCTTGCGACAGCGTCGCATACCGTTTCCCTTTGAGGGCTTCAAGGCGGAACGATTCGATGAACGATTCCGCCATGCTCCGATCATCATCAGTGACGGCATCATACAAGCCGATCGTGGCAAACTTGCCGCTCACAATGATATCTTCGACCGCCTCGGCTTGCAAAGTTTCATGAAACTGATCCAGTGAACTGCTCACAAACCCGATCTGCCGGCGCAACTCCGGCAGGCTCACCTGCCCAAATCGATAGCCTAAAACTTCCACCTCACCGCGCGTCGGGTATTGATAACCAGTGACGATATTGAGAAGCGACGTTTTCCCCGAGCCGTTTAAACCAAGAATGGCCCATTGTTCTCCCTCTTTCACTTCCCAGTTAACCCCGTGTAAAATCGTGCGCTCTCCCCGCACCCACGAGACATCGTTCATACGAATAATGGACGTCATCGTTCCCCTCTCCTTTATCGAGTCTGAACCTCCCAATGGATAAAGCCACGGGATTTTTGTGTGAAATCAAGTGTTTCCAATTGCCTTTACATGGGCGCTGTCTCAAATTTCACAACACGTTCGAGGGGGCCCCCTACTTGGCGCTAGTCGTGCTGTGCGCCCGGTCTAAGGCGCTTTTTTCTGTTTAAATCCCTCATTCTCATTTGTTTAACCGTTCCATCTCTTGATTGTGCATTGGCTTCAATCTTTCATCCCAATGCTAAATTCGTAACATTTGCTAGTGTCATTCAGGCTTCAGCGCACGGGGCGACTTCCCTTTTTGCCGCTTGGACGAAGTGGAATCGATTCTTCCCTACGTTCTTTGCTGCGAACATCAAGCATCTTTTCAGCTTCTGTTGTTTCCGCCATACGGTTTCGCCGCGGCCGGTGCATCAAGATCATGGCCCCGCCAATCAATAGGCAAACCGCGCCGGCCCACCAAACGCGCTCAACAAACAAGGAAATGCCAAAGAAAATGAGAGCAAGGCCAAGCAGTCGATAAACTGACACGATTCTCTCCCCTTTTAGCCGCCCGCCACGTTTGGATTCCAACAAGCGGCGAAATCAAATGCATCAGGCCATTAGGCAGCCGTCAAGAAGTGAAAAGTGATGCTCCCGCCCGCGGGCTGCCCGGTTGGCGATAAAGACGTTCATTCCCATTTGTATTGTAGCAAACATTTCCAAAGGAAAATAGGGGTTTTTCTCATCAGGCTAGTGAAAAACGATCATTCCCTGCCGTACAGCGGTTTTCAAAGGAAGCGAAGGTGAACCTTTCCATTGCAGAAGCTGTCTTTTTGATCCGTATTCCTCATCCAATCACCAGCCTTTACAGTGCGGCAGCAGGAACCCGCTGTTTGGCAAACCGATATAAGACGCCTGTATGTTCCGGTTCGACCGCATGGACGCGGGCAGCAGGCACTCAATGAAACAACTTACTCTCAGCGACTTTTTCTTTGAACACCCGCATCCATCGGCTAAGCGGAGCTTGGAACGACAGGCCGGCTAAAAGCGCTGCGACCGCGAACAAACAGAGTCGCACCACATCGCGCCTCACGTTTTCCCATACGATGCCACCAACCGCCTCGCGCATCAAATCAATTGCGTACGTAAACGGCAACCAAGGATTCAACAGGCGAAAAAATGGGGGAATCAGCTCAACAGGGTACGTTCCCCCTGCTCCAGCGATTTGCAAGACAAGCAGGATAATCGCCATCGCTTTTCCCACATTGCCAAACAAAGACACCAAAGTAAAAATAATGACCGTAAATACCATGCCGGCCAGCAGGCCGAACATCACAAACCAGTGCGGATCACGAATGAAAATGTGAGGCAAAAACATGGCTGCACCAACCGTAACGACAAACGCCTGCAATAGATTGAGCGTCCAAAATGTGAGCAGTCGGCCGATATACATCGCTCGTGCCGTATTGCCGTTTTCTCTAAATGGGTCAATCACTAGCACTGAAACAAGCAACAACCCTCCAACCCAAATCGCTAGCACCGTATAAAACGGATTCATGCCCGATCCATAGTTCGGCAGCGGAAAGAGACGATAAGTTTTGACATCGACCGGATGGGCTAAAAAGGCACCTTTCGCCTGCGGATCTTGTTTCAATAAGTGGATGAGTTCATTGATGTCCGTTTCTGATTTCATTTTGGCGACTAACGCCGTCAATTCGCTAACATGGCGGGCAAGAAACGGATACTCCGTTTTTGCCGCCGTCAACCACTGTTCGGTTGCCTTAAGGTCACGGTCGGCGTTCGTAAATAGACGTTCAAGTCGAGAAATGACTCCAGCCATGTTTTCAAGTCTTTGCTTCGTCTGCTGAAAGAGCGGCGCCATTTCCGCCCATTTCGTTTGGATGAGCGGCAACGCCTGTTGTTCGTATGCTTGCCGAACGCCTTTCACAGCAGCGTCCACAGCCGCAGCTTGCGTTTGAACATGTTCAACTATCGTTTCAAATGATTGCCCAGCCGGTCTCATTGCCATGTCTTGCATGTCCGCAAACGTCTGACGCAAACGAATCAGCGCATTCCTTAGATGAGCAGGGCGATCGATATCCGCAGCTCCTTCTAGCCGATGCAGTGCATCGTCCAACTGGGACAAAAGCTGTTCGCCATCTGTTGCTATTGCCTTGCCGGTTGCTGCCCACCGTTCGAAATCATCATCAGAACGAGGCGGGGCAGCTGCCCACTGTTCCAACGAAACAGTGAGCTCTTCAAGAGTGCGCAGCCACGCTTCAGTCGGTGCCATAAACAGCCGGGGAGTTTCCTTTGTTTGAGCAAAAAAACGTCCCGCCCCATCCAGCCACTCTCTCCCTTGATTGACTACCTGTTCCGCTTTCGGCAACAGCTGTTCTGCTCGTTGGATGAACTGCCTTGCCTGTGCAGCGTCACGACTGGCTTTATCGAGCTGCCTCTCAATTGTCGGCAAATCGTTTTGCAGTCGAAACAATAGCGTTTCAAAATGACGAATATCCGGGAGCTGTTGCTCAAGCGTCACTCCTGCTTCATGGAATAAGGAAAACAGCACTGTGTTGACAATCGCTGTAAACTCATCCCCGACTTGCGCCGACAGCGTGCTGACCCCGCGTTCAGTAATTTTCGGTACGATGGCGTTTCGTTTGTCGTTTTCATAGTAATGAATCACAGCTCGCTTTGGCCGGTCGCGGACAATGGTCGCCAAGTTGGCGGAAAAATCCTCGGGGATGACGATCGTCGCAAAATAGTCCCCTTTTCGTACGCCCTCCATTCCTTTGGCCTTTGTGACAAACTGCCAACCGAGGCGATGGTTGTTTCGAAGTGCGTTGATGATTTCTTTACCGGCATGGAATCGATGGCCGGCTAATTCCGCTCCACGGTCTTCATTGACGACACCAACGCGCAAGTTCACCGTATTATCATAAGGATCCAATGAGGCCTCCACATTGATCCATGCATAAAGCGATGGGAGAACGATCAGTCCGGCAGCCAATACAGCCGCGGCCCAATTGGTCGTCAGCTGCTTCAAATCGCTCATGTATATGGACAGAGCTTTTCTCATAACGGATCCGCTTTCCTTTCTTCGATGATAGATGACCTTTGTTAGTATGAGCGAATCCATGAAAACTAAACGAAACTGGGCCACTTATGTTCATTTACGGAAAAAAAGCCAAAGTGCCAAAAATAGAAAGCCTAGGGCGGCTAGGCGCGTCAGATCAAACGGAATGCGCTGTCCGCCGAACAAACCAAAATGGTCAATCATCGAACTCATCACAAGCTGTCCGGCGATCACGGCAATCAACGAATTGGCCACGCCGACTTTCGGAACGATCAGCACGATGACAAATACGTAAAAGGCGCCGAGAATGCCGCCCAGCAGCTGCCATTTCGGCACAGAAAACATGGCCAGCAACTCGCCTTTTCCGAAAAACAATTGCACTAAAAATAAAACGATCGTTCCGATGAAAAATGAAACGAACGACCCTTCCAACACCCCGACCCGCCTGCCAAGGCCGCCGTTCACCCCTGCCTGTATGGAGACGGCCATCCCGGCCGCTAGAGCCATCAGCATCCATAGCCACTTCATCTGTCTTTTATCCTCCCCTTTTCGCTATCCTTCTTCGACAAACGTCCACCTCGGCTTAAAGAAGCACGGACTGTCGCTTCTTTTACCCGCATCATCTAACTTGAATGCCCCTTCTTGCCAACCAAATCTAGCGTTCATGCAGCGGAAGCAAGCGCATTTCCCCAATATCGGTAAAAGTATTTGACATGGCGATGAAAAATCCTTCTTTTCGCCCAAACGAAAAGGAGAGGATACAAAAAACAGACGAATCTTCATGACAAAGATCCGTCTGCATGTCTGTCAATCTGAGTTCACCAACAAAAGGGAATGATTCATTTATCTTAGCGAGTCGTTGGTTCATTTGGCGTTGTAGCAACGAACAGGCGCAGCGACCAAAAAGCAGCGAGCACGATGGCTAACGCGATCATCATGCGGCCGAGTGCATTTTGTTGGCTGAGCAAGTAGCTGTTGCACACACGTACTGGCACAGATAAATACAACCAGCCCATGACAACGAGCATCGAAATCGCGTTCGTATGAACGATGCCGCGGGCGATCGGGTGAAGCCGTTTCCAGCTTAACGATAGCGGCATCCCTACAAGTAGCGGCAACATCATCCATTTGGCAAGCCGTAGCAACGGTTCGTTCAACGAAGCATCTACCGAACGCGGCAATAGCCAAAAAGTGAGGACGCTGATGGCCAACAGTAATCCAGGCAAGCCGTTTTCGTTCCAACAGTTGAGCCATTCGATGAAACGGCGGGGCAACGCGAAACCAAACAGCCAGCCGGCTACCACCAGCACGGGAATTTGCCCGAGCATGACGCCAATCATTGATGATTCCATCCAACGCAACACCGGCGGCAGCACGAGTATCGCCATGAAGAAAGCCCCGCCAACTGCATATCGTTTTCCACTCACTTTTTCACCACCTTAGAGGACGCCTCTTTGGCCAGCAGGTGATTCAGTTCAGCGATGACCGCTTGCGGATTGTTGTAATCAAAAATGCGGACGAGCCGCCTTTTTTTGTCGAGCAAATAAAACGCCGCGTTATGTTCATACCCGCCTTTTCCATCGGGGATCACAATGACTCCCATCATGTTTAATAGCCGTTGAAGTTCCCGCTCGTTTGGTACACGAGCCATACGCCAAGTGACGCCATCTGCCCCATAATGATGGGCGTGATGCATCAACATCTCCGGGGTATCGTTTTGGCTGTCGAAACTAATACTTAAAAACGAAAGACGATGACTATGCGGAGACTGGCGAATGGCATCATAAATGCGGCGCAAGTTCATCTCAACAACCGGGCACACATCGCTGCACCTTGTATATATAAAAGTGGCTAAAACCCATTGGCCGCGCTGATCTTGCCAAGAAAACGTATGACCGTTTTGATCCTCCAACTGAACGGCCGGAAGCAGTTTTGGCTCTTGCAAGATAGCAAGACGACGGGCGGTTTCGCTCGTAAACGCGCGAAACCCGTCCGTCCCGTGCCATAGAAGTCCAAACCCAAAAACAAGGGTGAGGACAATTGCTATGGTGTTACGCACGCGGCCCCACCTCAATATTTTGCTTTGCCTGAACGATGATCACGGAAACGAAAAAGCGGTAAAGGAACACCGTGACCGCGGCGATAATGACAACGGCAAACACTGCTCCCATGCGGTCATACGGGACCCATTCCGGAAAATGCACAGCCCACCGCCGCGGTGCACTCACTTTACCGGAAAGCAAGAACGTGCCGCATAAACTGAGGAAGAAAACCGTATACACCCAGAAGCTGACCATATCCGCATAGCCGATTTTTCGCTCATTTCCGCGAATGAAATAATACATAAAACCGAATAACATAGAAACCGCGCCGACTCCCATATACATATGGAAATGTCCTGGCACCCATTTCGTGTTGTGCATCACATGGTTGATGACGATGGTCGCATCCGCAATCGCCGGTATAACGCCCGCAACCCAACCGAACATTGAAAGGAAGATGAAGCTTGACGCCCTATCCCATTCAATGCCGGAACGATAGACGATCATTAACGCGCCAAAGGCGGTCACGACCAAAACCGGCAAGCCATTCAAATAGGAAAATACTTGTCCGATAATCAACATCCATTTCGGCATGACAAAGTCCATCAATAAATGGTGCGGATAAACGATAATCGTAAACAACGTCGACATGTTCCACGCAATAAGGAAAATTTTGTATGATTTCCATGGACGATTTGTATATTTTGGCAAAATTTCATATACAGCGATTACTCCCATGTAAATGACCGAGTTGGCGAAAATATGTCCGAAGGCGTAAATCAAGTTTTTCGCCAGCAACGGATCCATTTCAATCGATGGTTGAAACAAATTGATTAAGCTCATGACTAGGACGCTCGCCCCGACCGTTAAAGAAACGAGATTGACAATCGAAACCATCGTGCTCGCCACTACCGTAGGCGGCGGACCGTAACCTTTCACTTTTCCGAGAATTTGCGGCCATCCAAGGCCGTGACCAAGGCTTCCGTATTCGCGAATAATGGCTCGCGACGTATCAAGATAAAGAAGCAAAAAGCTGACACCAATCAGCAACATGCCAATCAAGTACAGGCTCGCTCCTGTTTTCCCCCACATGCCGGCTGACATCGCCGGCAACGGGTACAAAAACGTCCATGCTCCAGCGAAACGGAAGACAAAAATACTGATGGCTGTCATCACCGCCCCCGTTAAAAACAACACGAAATGGGTCACAAAAATCGGAAACGATAAACGGACGTACTGGCGCAAAAAGTACCACATAACCGTCGACGCAGCAAACGCAGCCGCTCCAACCATAAACGTGCCATGCGCGGTCATCATTTCATAAAATGTATCTTGTCCAAGCGGAATCATCTTTCCTTGTGCCAACAACATCAACAGCCCAAGCACCATCATAAGCAAAATCGCAATACCGCTGACGAACATGTACAAGGCGGTCATCTTCCGAACGTTCGCTTCCATTATTTCCCCTCCCCTTCTTGGGACGGCACGACGGTAATGGTCGCCGTCATCACATGGTGGCCGATGCCACAATATTCTAAACAAAGTACTTGATACGTCCCCGGCTTCTCAAACGTGTAATACATCGTATTGGTATACTTCGGCATGGCTTGCGTCTGGGCCAACAGTTCCATGTTTTCATCATAAATGCCGACTCCGTGATTGACATCTACGCTCGTCACTTGAAAGGCGATCGGCTCACCGACACGAAATTCATTTCGGCTTAATACAAAACCAAATTGCCGCGCTTCCACTTGAACAACGGTCGGATCGGCAGCATGCGCTGGCCTTTCAAACGGCAAATCGCGCAGCGTATAAAACGTCGCTAGACCCATGGCCGCAATGACGACCAAAAACCATACATTCCGGATCCGATAGCCTTTTTTCTGAATTGGCTCATATTCGGAGCGCTGGCCGGAATGAGCGACGACGTATAAAAAAACGAAAATGACAAACAAGATGAAAACAACGGAGATGACCCACGCTGCTTGTTGGTACATGGCTATCCATTCCCCCTTTTCCCTCGTCAAGATAGTTTCACTATAGGGCATGGTAGCGTTTTCTCACAGTTAACTTCATCACAAAACAGACAATTTTTCTCACAATTTGGATTTTTTTGTCTGATGTGATAGAGTACACAGTTATGTGACAGCGGACTTGCTATAATGGGAGAAATGGTGTTAGGGGGGAATGGAGATGAAATCGTTGGCTTTTTGGACCCTATGTACGACGTACTTTCTCATTGTATTTGGCGGGTATGTAGCGTCCTCGAATTCAGGAATGGGGTGTGGCCCCGACTGGCCGCTTTGCAACGGGGTGCTCATCCCGGTGTTAAAAGGAGCGACGCTGATCGAGTACGCCCATCGATTGATCGGCGCTTTGCTCACGCTGTTGACGGTGATGCTTTGCCTTCGCTTATGGCGCTCTTCCCGAAGTGGAACGGATCGTTTTGTTTCAGCGGCCGCTGCGGTTTTGCTTGCCATCCAAATTATACTAGGGGCTTTCGTCGTTTGGTTTGACCTCCCGCCTATCGTCGTCACGACTCATTTCTTCATCGCGTTTCTCTTTTTAGGCTGTCTCCTTTGGATTTGGCGGCGCGCTCATCATTCTCCACACCTGCACCAACCAGTCAAGCGGACATCTATTGGAATAGAGGCGAAACGGCATATCCATCTTCTTTTCGTTTTGTTGGCAGCTACGTTGCTGCTTGGCGCCTATGTGAAACATCAACATTACGGTCTGTCATGCGGATGGCTGACATGCGGAGAACAACTATGGCCGTCCAATGAAGCCCAAATGTGGCAAACCGCCCATCGAACCGCCGCTGCTGCGACGGTGTTGTATACCATTTGGACGGCTTTTGTTGCGCACAAGCGCCGCTGGGGGCGCCCGCTAGAGCGACGACTCCTTTTGGCTGCAGCAGTCGGACTGCTGCAAGTAGTGATCGGAGTGATCACCGTTGCGACAGAAATTCGTCTTTCCTGGGCGATCATCCATTTGGCCGTCGGCACATGGCTCGCCTTGCTGTTGATCGACCTTAACATCTACTTACATATGTCTGTGTTAACAAGAAGATCGTCTGTCCCTAGACGGATGGGGGAACACCCCCGAACGCCCGCCCGTTAGACATCAAATATCAACCGAACAAAAGGCGAAGTCAACGCCAACGAGGGAAACGAGAACAACTGCCCACACCGGCCATTCCGAAAAATAGCCAAGGTGAGCCATCAGTCCGCCAAACGACGTCAAACCGAGGCAGCGGCGTGATTCCGACCTCACAGACGGAGCCGAGCTTGCCTGTTTGCTGGTTGACCTCAATAGCCATCTATCTCGGCCCTTCCGTTTGTGAGATGGTCATGCTACAATCATATCATCATTGACAAGAGGAGAGAGAACATCATGAACGTTCGAATGCTGGCAACAAACGGGTTAATCGCCGCTGTGTATATCGCGGTGACGATGCTCATCCAGCCGTTTGGCTTTACGAACATTCAGTTTCGCGCATCAGAACTATTAAACCACTTAGTCGTATTTCGCAAAACATACGCCATCGGCATCGTGCTTGGCGTCTTTTTCGCCAATTTATTTTTCTCACCGATCGTTGCGTATGATCTTGTATTTGGCGTCGGCCAATCGGTGTTGGCGCTTCTCATCACAATTGTTTCTATGCGCTATATTGAGAACGTTTGGGCTCGTATGGCGATCAATACGTTGTCGTTTACTGTCACCATGGGCATCATCGCCCTCGAACTGAAACTGGCGCTCGGCTTCCCATTTTGGCTCACATGGCTGACGACAGCCATCGGCGAGTTTGTCGTCATGGCAATCGGCGCGCCGATCATGTATGCTGTTGGCCGCCGTTTGGCACCGGGGATGTTCGATTCTGTCCATCAAAGCCGTTAGCAGCTCGTCTCGTTTGGCACAGCATATAGAGTGCCCGCCCTGTTAAATGGTGCATTCTTCATAGGCCCGCAAAGAAGGTGTTTACCAACTTTGCGGGCCTCAACATCTATTTTGACTATGGCATCGAACGAGTGGCCCATTCAATGAGTAGGGAAACAACGGCAAGCAAGCTGACTCCTGCTGTCGTCATTTTCAGCATGCCTCGCCATCTTGGCGATATGGATCTCCCCATACGAAGAACGGCAAGGCTGACAGCGATTGTGCCACCCCATATGAAGAGGCCAACTGGGGTAACAAGCTGGCGCCAATCGCTGATCCAATAGTAGATGACGGCCGCCTGACAGGCGAGCAGTACATACACGATGATTCTCATGGCTCTCCCCCTATCTAACCGAAGTGCTGAACGGTTGGAATGAGCGGCGCCGGTTGTTCCACTCTTCTTACTCACTCAAAGCTATGCCGACAAATTCCGGTGACAATGATAGCAAAGCCGAGCAACGCTCACCGGTTCGGAAACGGAGCTGACAAGAACAGCACCTCGACCTCGCCAATGATGTCAAAAAAGAATGGAACAACAAGGCCGATGGCTGTTTCTTGCATCGATTCCACCTCTTCTCTATTATAATTTTGGATTTTGTTGTTTTTATGTTGATTATTTAGAACATAGTTTTACTTAATATCGGAATGATTATTTTGCCACTTTTGCGGCAACAAACCGTAAAAAAAGCGTCCACGCAAGAAGGTGGACGCGCTTGGATGATCGTTTGCCGGCTATCATGAATGGAATCACGTTATGTTTGCTCCAAATCGATTGGAAAAGATGGGGCGATCAGGTCATCGCTCGCCTCGCAACACAGGAAAAATCATCCCGTTTTCCGCGTGTGTTGGTTTGCTTATTTCTTCAGTTCAATCGGCACCACTTTGCCTTTTTCCACCGCTCCAACGGTAATTTTCGATTCAAATCCGCCGTCCTCACCAACACTCGGGACGATATACACTTGCTTGTCTTCCGGGATGTTTTTCAACCCTTCGTTCATATGTTCGCGGATAGCAACCGGATCATCAACCGTGCCAGCTGCTTTCATCGCTTCGACAAAGGCGTAAAGAGCCAAGTAGTTATAGGCAGATTCCGAACTCGGTTCGGCATTGTATTTCGCTCGATAGTTTTCCGCAAATTGCGGGGCTCCCGCCTCTTTCGACTCAACAAGCGGCATGACGCCGATCGCTCCCTCAAGCATCTCGTAAGATCCGATGGTCCGCTTCATTTCATCTAACTTCGCTTGGTCCATGACAATAAAACCGCCTTTAAAACCGAGCTCACGCGCCTGTTTCACCACTTTCGCCGTCGGTTCCGACGGTCCACCGATAAATAAGACGTCCGGCTTTTCTTTCAATGCGTTCGTGATGATCGTGAAGAAATCGGTGTCTTTGGTGAAGTCAATGGATGTGTTGTAAACAACTTCTCCGCCTTGTTTTTCCCAATATGGTAACAGTTGTTCCGTCCAATCTTTCCCATATTGCGTCGCCGTCGGCAAAGCAGCCAGCTTTTTGCCAAATCGCTTTATCACATAGTCGGTAAATGTTGGAATGTACCCATCATACCGCGGCGGAATACGTATCGTCATCTTGTTCCCTGTTTCTGTAATTTTCGGCTCGCTTGTATAGGCCGCGATAATGAAATTGTCCGTTTGGTTGAACACTTGCATCGCCATGACGCCGCCGCTGTGCGGAGTGAAGATGATTGGCGTATGATGTTCTTGGACAAGCCGTTTTGCATTTGCCGCTGTTTCGTTCGGCAAATATTTGTCGTCTAATGATACAACATTAATTTGATAAGTTTTTCCATTCACTTCAAACCCGCCGTTCTTATTGATTTCTTCCGCTGCCATTTTCACGCCGTTTAATGTCCGCTCCCCGTAGTAGGCAGCTGGTCCGCTTAACGGGCCGCTGTAACCAATATTGACGACGTTCTTCCCGTCGTCATTGTTGCCGCTGTCGGCATGATTGTTCGTCGTCGAGCTGTTGCACCCCGCAAGCATCAACGCCATGACCGCTGTCATCATAGCGGCGATCGGCCATTTTCTTTTTTTCATTCTGCTCCCCCCATTTTTATACCGAATATTCAGATGAATGAAGGTAGTACTCGTTGCTCACCTCCTTTCATCGTTGATGGATTAGCATCTTTTGGCGTTCATGACGGACTGAAACTCGTCCATAAACGTCTGTAGAAATGTCCTAGCAGTGACATGTCATGTTCCGATGTACGCTTTGCGGACATCGTCATTGGCGAGTAGTTCCTCTGCTGTTCCTGATGCGACGATCGTTCCGTTTTCAAATACATAGCCTCGATGAGCAATGGATAGTGCCGCATGAGCATTTTGTTCAGCGAGCAAAATCGTCGTCCCTTCTTCGTTAATTTGTTTAATCGTTGCAAACATTTGTTCAACGATGAGGGGGGCAAGCCCGATCGACGGCTCGTCAAGCAAGAGCACCGCAGGACGCGACATTAAGGCGCGGCCGATAGCGAGCATTTGCTGCTGGCCGCCGCTAAGCGATCCAGCCGTCTCATTTCGCTTTTCATGCAAAATCGGAAACAGCTCATATACATGTTCGATTGAACGGCGGATGCCTTCTTTATCTTTTCGATGAACGTACGCACCCATCAGCAAATTTTCGTATACACTCATGCGGGCAAACAGTTTGCGCCCCTCGGCGCATTGCACGACACCGCGCTGAACGATCCGATCAGGCGGCAGTGAGTCGATGCGCTCTCCGTCAAGGCGAATTTCGCCTTGCGCTGGTTTATGCAATCCGCTAATTGTGCGAAACAGCGTGCTTTTCCCAGCTCCGTTGGCGCCAAGCAACACCGCGATTTCCCCCGACCTAACGGAAAACGTCACATCGCGAATCGCCGTGAAGCTGCCGTAGCGGACAGACACGTTTGTCACTTCAAGCAACGGTGCTCCCCCCTAAATACGCTTGAATGACCGCCTCGTTATTTTGCACTTCTTCCGGCGTCCCTTCGGCAATTTTTTCGCCGTAATTCAGCACCATAATGCGGTCAGCGATTTTCATAATCATCGACATTTTATGTTCAATAAGACAAACCGTCAGGCCGCCCTCGACCATTTTGACGATCAGCTCTTCCAATCCTTCTGTTTCGTCTGGGTTGACGCCGGCAGCCGGTTCGTCAAGCAAGACAAGCTCTGGGTCGGTCGCCAAGGCGAGCGCAAACGCCACTCGCTTCTTCTGTTCTTGCGACAAATTCGCAACGAGCCGATCCGCCACACCGGTGAGCCCAACGAAATCGAGCACTTCCATCGCTTTTTCTTTACACGCCTGCTCCTCGCGGCGATGTCGTTTTGTACGCAAAATGGCGTCAAACAAATTCGATTCGGTGCGAAGCCGATGGCCGATGATGACGTTGTCCATCACCGTCGACTGTTCAAACAAATGGGTCGTTTGAAACGTGCGGGCGATGCCGAGTTTCGCCCGCTCATTCGCCGGCAGGCGGGTAATGTCGCGTCCTTTAAACGTAATCGTCCCGGATGTCGGCCGGTGCAAGCCGCTAATCAAATTGAAGAACGTCGATTTACCGGCACCGTTCGGGCCGATGATGGCGTTGATTTTCCCTTGTTCGACGGAAAATGTGACGTCATTGACCGCCAACAACCCACCGAATCGTTTCGTCAACCGTTCGACGTGCAAAAACATGTTTATCCCTCCTTGACGTACCGACCGTCTCGTCCTTGGCGCGAGGCAGCTAGTTCAGCAGCGGTCTGGTTGGCCTCCCGTTCAAGGCGCCGCGCCTCTGCACGCTTCGCTTGATAACGGATGAAGCCGCCAGCAATGCCGTGCGGATAAAAGATGATTAAAAGTGTCAACACCGGGCCAAAAATGAGCATTCGATAGTCTTGCAAAAATTGCAACTGCTGCGATAAAAACGTGATCAACAGCGTGCCGACAACCGGTCCGGCCAGCGTACCGATACCGCCGACAAGCAAGTACGTTAAAAAGTCAAACATGACAGTGACATACGCGATATCCGGTCCAAGAAAACGGATGAATGATGCATACAGCGCCCCAGCAAGCGAAGTGAAAAAGACCGACAAAACGAATGAGGCGAGCTTGTTTTTCATCGTTGAGATGCCAAGCGTCAATGCGAGCTCCTCGCTGTTGCGAATCGCGATATACGTCCTTCCAGTCAGCGAATAGACGAGCCGGTACATCACAAATATGACGGCGAACAAGAAAAACAAAACTAAATAATATTGGGCAACCGGTGTCTGAAACGACAGCGGTCCGATGTCGCTTGGCGCCGGAATGCCGATGAATCCACGCACTCCGCCGGTTAGGCTGTCCCATTTATCAATCACTAAATAAATGATATATCCGACACATAGTGTATAAATGGCGAAAAAGTGCTCTTTCGTCCGCAAGGCGACCAGTCCGATGGCAAGGCCAAGCAGCGATGTGAATGCACATGAGAGCGCGAACGCCCCCCAAAACGGCAGTCCGACCTTCACGGTCAAAATGCCAAGCGTATAGGCGCCAACGGCAAAAAATCCAGCGTGGGCAAGCGACAAATACCCGGTGTAGCCAGCAAATAAGTTCAACCCGTAAACGGCGATCATCCAAATAAAGGACATCGTCATCATGTGCAAGTAATAGCCGTTGGCCACAAGCAACGGGAGGGCAAGTGCCAACACCGCAAGAACAGCGAGCCATAGGTGTCGTTTTTCGAAAACGGCCATCAATGTCCCTCCTTGGCAAATAGTCCGTTCGGTTTGACCGTTAAAATGATGACAAGAATGGCGAAAGCAATAATGTCTTTATAGTCGTTCGACACGTATGTTGCCCCTAAGCTTTCACTAAACCCTAAAATATAGCCGCCGACAATCGCGCCGGGGATGCTTCCCATGCCGCCGAGAATGATGATGACAAACGCTTTCAAGATGACGAGATGACCCATACCGGGAAACACGAGGTTGATCGGCGAAGCGAGCGAAGCGGCGAGTGCTGCCAAACCGCCGGAAAGAAGGAACGTCATCATGGCGACTTTGTTTGTGTTAATGCCGACTAAGTTCGCTCCTTCGCGGTTTTGCGCCATCGCAATGATCGAAGCACCGATGAATGTCTTTTTCAGGAAGAGGTAGAGCAGCATCATGATGACAACAGTGGATGCGATGATGAGGATGCGTTGAACAGTGAGTGTCAAGCCGAAAACAGTGACAACATTCCCATATGGCGTCGGCATCGTTTGATAGTCCGCCCCCCAGACGAATTGGGCAAATGCTTCCAAAAACAACAAAATACCGATCGCCGCAATCTTATCGTGAAGCGGCGGCGCATCACGGAGTGGATAAAACACCAATCGTTCCATCAAGACACCGAGCAGCCCGACTACGACCATCGACACAACAATGGCAAGCCCATACGGCAGCCCGGCTTGGCTCATCGCGGTGAGCGTAACATACCCTCCCATCATATAAAGCGCGCCGTGGGCAAAGTTTGGAATATGCAAAATGCCGTAGACGAGCGTTAAGCCTAAGGCGACAAGACTGTAAACGCTTCCAACAGTCAGCCCGTTTATGAGCTGCTGGATAAACAATTCCACCCCGATCCCCCCCTTATCTCTTGCACCGAAAACAGGTGAACAACTTGAACAGTTCGATAGAACCTATCGTTTTGGCCGTTCCTGCCCTCGAATGCCGTTTAAAATTAAGTCGACATAAATGTCGGTTAACTCCTCTTCGGAAACGCTCCCGTCCGGTTGAAACCAGTAGTAGCTCCAATTCGTGATGCCAAGCAGGCCGAACGTGATCATTTCTGCATGAAGCGACGGCTTAAATTCGCCGCGGGCGACCCCTTCCTGGATGAGCTGTTCATACTGCTTGCGGAACGCCCGCCGCTTCTCGCGGATTTCCTTCAAATGTTCATCAGCCAAATGCCGCATCTCGCGAAAGAAAATGCGGGCGCTTTTCTTCCGTGTGCGAATGTTGCGAATCACCATATAGACGATCGCATGCAGTTTTTCTGTACAGCTCTTCTCGGGTTCCTGCAGCAGGCGACTCTGCTGGTCAAGCAAATCTTCGATATAGGAGATGCATATATCGCGCAACAGTTCTTCTTTGCTTCTGTAATAGTAATAGAACGCCCCTTTTGTTGCCCCGACCGCTTCGACGATTTCCTGTACAGACGTTTCTTTGAACCCTTTGCGGTCAAATAGCTCTATGCTGGCTTCCATCAGTTTTTCTTTCATATCCATTGTCTCCATGTGTTCAGGCTCGTTCAATGATCGTCGCGATCCCTTGGCCGCCGCCGATGCACGCCGTAATGAGGGCGTATGTCCCACCGCGACGCTTTAGTTCATACACGGCTTTCGTAATCAAAATTGCACCCGTCGCACCAAGCGGATGGCCGTGGGCGATGGCGCCGCCGTTGACATTTACTTTTTCCGGATTCATCTCAAGCTCGCGGTCACAGGCGATCACCTGAGCGGCAAACGCTTCATTAATTTCGATGATATCCATCTCATCAAGCGTCAGTCCAACCTTTTCAAGCACCTTTCTTGTCGCTGGTACCGGACCGATGCCCATAATGTTCGGGTCGACTCCGGCGACCGCATAGGCGCGGACGACGGCAAGCGGTGTTAAGCCGAGCTGTTCCGCTTTTTCCCGCGACATGACGACGAGTGCAGCAGCGGCGTCATTGAGTCCCGAACTATTCCCTGCCGTCACTGTTCCGCCTTCCAAAAACGCCGGCGGCAGTTTCGCGAGTGCTTCCATCGTCGTGTTCGGACGCGGGTGTTCATCCGTATCGAAGACAAACGGCTCCCCTTTTTTCACCGGAACGGTAATCGGCACAATTTGTTCGTCAAACCGCCCTTCTTGCATAGCACGCGCCATGCGCTGCTGGCTGCGCAGGGCAAAGGCATCTTGTTCTTCACGACTGATGCCGTATTTTTTCACTAAATTTTCTGCCGTGATGCCCATCGGCGGGTCGCCAATCTCTTTCGGCGACAACTGCGATTTACGGAAGCTTGGCGGCGTCGAACTGTACGGCTTTTCCGGGCGGTCCATCAAATACGGCGCGCGGCTCATGCTTTCCACCCCTCCAGCGATATAGACGTCCCCGTCGCCTGCCCAAATGGCTTGCGCCGCTAAATTGACGGCATTAATGCCTGAACCGCATTGGCGGTCGACGGTCAGCCCGGTCAGCTCAAGCGACAGCCCCGTCTGCAACGCCGTCAGCCGGGCAATGTTGCCACCGCCGCTTAAGACATTGCCCATGATGACATCAGCGACAAGTTCCGGGCCGATGTTCGCCCGCCGCATCGCTTCTTTGATGACTTCCGCACCGTAAACGTGCGCTGGCAGCGTCGCCAAGGCGCCCCCTTGGCGGGCGATGGCCGTTCTTACAGCCGACACAATGACGGCATCTCGTTTCATCGCGATTCCCCCCTCACTTTTTTAGACGGCTCCGAATCGACTCGGCGTTTAAACAGAGAGAGACGAGCCCCCGTTTGTGCTGTATGCGGAAAGGGAGCGGTGCCCGGCGCCCCCTCACTCATACAGCGAAAAAACGGCTTCGCCTTTGACGACTTCCTTCCCGTGCTGATTGACAGCGGCAACGGCAAACCGAATCGTCTTGTCATCCTTTTCTTTGACCGTTGCTTTTAACGTAATGATATCGTTTAAAAACACCATTGATTGAAAGCGAACGAAATAATCTTGAACAAACCCTTCCTCGTAATACGGCGTAAACAGTTTCGCCAAGTTGCCCATCGTCCACATGCCGTGGGCGATAATCCCCGGCAAGCCGGCCTTTTTTGCCTCTTCATCGATCGTATGAATCGGATTGTAGTCACCCGATGCTCCGGCATATTTGATTAAGTCAAGCCGGGATACGGGTGAAAGCGTCACCTCGGGAAGCGACTGTCCCACTTGCCATTCGCGAATCGTTGTCATACGCTCATCGCCTTTCTAACCGCCTCGTTGATAATAATCGTCGAGGTGGAAGTGAATAGAAGATTCCCGTTCGTGTCTTCGCCGTTGTTGGCGATGATTAAAAAGCCGAGCTGACCCATGCTGCTTTGTTTTTCATAATAGTCTTTTACCTCTGCATAGCAGTACAGCTCTTCACCGACAAACAGCGGGCGCTCATAACGGAAACGCTGCTCGCCGTGGATCAGTCCTTTGGGCGGTAATTTCAGCCCTTCAATCACACCGTAGTCAAACACGCGCGGAAACGTCGGCGGTGCGATGTTGCGCCCATAGCGCGACCGTTTTCCCGTCTCTTCATCCCAATAAATCGGATTCAAGTCGCCGATCGCTTCAGCGAATTTTTTCACCGCTCCGCGCTCAACGACATTTTTTACTTTCTCTGACCGTTTGCCAATATCGTCTTGGTACATCACTCGCCCTCCTCATTTTTCAGCATTTCGGACCGCCGGCAACGTACAGCACTTGACCGTTGACAAACGATGATTTTTCATCAGCGAAAAATGCGACCGCATTGGCGATATCTTCCGGGCGGCCGCTGCGTCCGACCGGGATGTTGGCGACGCTGGCCTGAATGAGTTGCTCAAACGAGATGCCGAGCCGTTCGGCAGTCGCTTTCGTCATATCCGTCTCAATAAATCCCGGCGCGACAGCGTTTGTCGTAATGCCGAACTTGCCAAGCTCAATCGCCAATGTTTTCGTAAACCCTTGAATGCCGGCTTTCGCTGCCGAATAGTTCGCTTGGCCGCGGTTGCCGAGCGCTGATGTCGACGAAACGTTGATGATGCGGCCATATCCTTTTTCGACCATATATTTTTGCGCGGCGCGGGCACAGTAAAATGCCCCTTTCAAATGGACGTCCATGACCGTTTGCCAATCGTCGTCCGTCATTTTAAACAGCAAGTTGTCACGAATGACGCCGGCATTGTTAACCAAAATATCAAGCGATCCGAATCGTTCAACCACTTCTTGAATCGTCGTTTCCACTTGTTCGCGGTCAGTGACGCTCGCCACTTTGGCGTAAACATCGTATCCTTTTTCCCGCAACTCAGCTGCCGTTGCTTCAAGCGCCTCCGCGTTTAGGTCGATGAACGCCACCTTAGCTCCTTCTTCGGCAAAGCGGGTAACAACGGCCTTTCCGATGCCGCGGCTTCCTCCTGTCACAAACGCCACTCTTCCTGCAAACCGTTGACTCATGTTTTTCTCCTCCCCTTTTAGTAACGCTTTCATTTTGTTAGAGAAACTGCCCAAGCTTGACGTGTCCTTTAATTAAGTTGCGGGCAATAATAAGACGTTGAATTTCATCGGTGCCATCGTAAATGCGCCACAATCTCGCCTCGCGGTACCAACGCTCAATCGGCATCTCTTTCGTATAGCCCATGCCCCCGTGAATTTGCATCACCCGGTCAACCACACGGTTGCCCATGTTCGCACCAAACAGTTTCGCCATCGAAGCCAAATGACGGTTGTCCTCCCCTTCATCAAGCGTAAACGCTGCGTTTAAGACGAGCCATTTCGCTGCTTCAATTTCCACTGCTGAATCGGCGATCATCCATTGGATCGCTTGCCGTTCGGCGATCGGCTTGCCGAATGTGACACGCTCTTTCGCATAATCGATCGCCATTTGCAACAGCCGCTCGGCCGTTCCGACCGCGCGTGCGCCGACGACCCATCGCGCATAGCCGATCCACTCAAGACCGAGCTTGTAGCCGTAGTGCAGCTCACCTAAAATGTTTTCTTCCGGCACGCGCACGTTTTCAAAAATTAAGCTAGCCGGTGTTGACGGCCCCATTGTATGTATCGGCTCGGAGCGCCAGCCCATGTCGCGGTCGACGATAAAGCACGTCACCCCTTCACGGCCGTTTGTCGCTTGATGCCGCTCTTTGTCGGTAATGGCAATGACCATAACGAAATCGGCGTCATTGCCCCCAGTGATGAACGTTTTTTCCCCGTTGAGCACCCATTCGTCCCCGTCTTTGACCGCTGTCATTTTAATGTTGCGCGTATCAGACCCTGCCCCCGGCTCGGTCATGGCAAAGCACGATTTTTTCTCACCGTTGATCGTTGGGATTAAATATTTTTTCTTTTGTTCTTCGTTGGCGTAATACAAAATGTTATCCGCCGACCCGCCAAACTGGAAGGGAACGAGCGTTTTTGCCACTTCCATGAGCACAATCGCCTGCATGACATGGCCAAGATTCGCGCCACCGTACTCCTCTGGCGTATTAATCCCCCAAAAACCCGCCTCTTTCGCCTTTAATTGCAGCTCTTTTAATTTCTCCGGCGTAAGCCCGGGCTTCCCTTCCCGCTCGTTGCGCAATACTTCATTTTCTAGCGGCATCAACTCTTTTTCAACAAACTTGCGAATGGCCTTTTGGACCATGCGTTGCTCATCCGTTAAGCGCAAGTACATAATGGTTCCCCCCGTTTTCATTACACTTTGAAGCGACTTCCCACTCCCATAAATACCAACCGGTTGGTATGTTACCTTCATTATATTCGAATGTTCTGAAAAGTACAATACTTTTTTATGCTTTTGTCCAACAGGAAAACGTTGAGTACGTTCTCCTGTTGGTGCCAGTGCTGCGAATCAAGGATGTTCAGCCGTTTGAACGATATGGCCCAACACCGCGTTCCATACTGATTTACTGGCAAGGTAACCGACCGCCTTTTCCATATCAGCGACGATACAAGCGTCTTTGGGGACGTTGGCTGGCAGTATTCCATCGCCCCAAGACCGATTGTAGCTTCTCCATGATCGTCCTTTCCTTTTCCAATCATTTCTGTTTTCAGCTCTACTCCTTATTTATTTTTGCTCGAGTCGCTCTCGTACAGCGGCAACCGTTTCACCGATTCCACCATAAATGATAAGATCAAACATTCCGTCCATCCTTGTCGCCGTTTTGTTAATTAACACTTTCCGTGTTGCCGGAGATTCAGCAGCAACGTAAAACGGAATTTGATTCACAGGCGCCACCTCTAAACTCGTCCCCATAGCCAACAACAAGTCGCTCTCCGCCGCCCTAGCAAACGCTTCTTCGATATGGGGAACGAGTCCGCCAAACAAAACAACATCCGGTTTCAAAATCGTCCCACACTCACCGCAGCACGGCACATCGGTGCGGTTGACAAACGCCAAGTCATACGTTTTGCCGCACGATGGGCACGTCGCTGTCTGCAACGTACCGTGCAGCTCAATGACGTTCGTGTTTCCTGCTTTTGTGTGCAGCCCATCGATATTTTGCGTCAAAATCACCACTGTTTTCCCAATATCCTCCAGCCAACGAAGAAACCGATGCCCGGCGTTCGGTGCAAAGTCTCCCATCAGTTTCAATGAAAACATCCGCTTGAACCGCCGCCAAAAATCAACCGGATTTTTTTGATAATAATGCTCAGACAAATAATATTCCACACGTTCCTCTTGAGCGTAAATGCCGTTTTCGCTACGGAAATCAGGGATGCCGGACTCCGTGCTCATCCCCGCTCCAGTCAAGACGGCGATCGTGTTAGCCTCTCGAATCCACTGTCCAAACTGTTCGATGGGATTCATGTTGTTTCTCTCCCTTCCTATCAATCGCTTGGTTTTTCTAATGTCGCCTTTGGTTCTTTTCGAGGCCATAATGTATAGCTGAAACTCCATACAAAATCAATCACCAACACCAACGTCCAACGGCCCGCCATCACGAGCAGCTGTTGTGCTTTTGACACATCATCAGCAAACCAAACCATCCCCCACAAAATCGCTTGACCGATCGCCCAAGCCCCTAAATGGCGATACCATCCTTCTCGTTCTTGCTTTGCATGCTCCTTTCCAAAGAGCGGGGCTTTTTTCGGCTTAGGCATTTTCAAAAAAAGGTGAGCAAACTGATTGTCCGCCCATTGAATCATACGACGTCCATACACAACGGACACACTGATATAAACAGCTGCCAACGCATGGGATAACTTCGCTGTCTGGCCGTGTGCTAAGTCTACGACCGACACTACGAGTAAAATAAGATCTGCCAAAATGGTGCATGAAAAAAGACATACACTGATCATTTTCCATTTTAACACATAACGCGTAAACAATCCGGATACGACGAATACCCAAAACAGCACTTCACACGCGACAATCAACCACCCAATCATATCAGCCGCCCCTTTTTAATACAATTGTATCAAAAAAATAGTAACACAATTGTATCAAAAAAACAACTGTGTTACACTAGATACATGCCTAAAATCGTGGATCATGAAAAGCAGAGGGAACGAATCGCAGAAGCGACATGGGCCGTGATCATGCGGGACGGTATCGAAAAAGCAACCGTACGAAATATCGCTAAAGAGGCAGGGATGTCTGCAGGGGCGCTACGCTATTACTTTTCTTCCCAATCGGAGTTGTTAGCCTTTTCGATGAAGCTTGTCTCCGAACGGGTGCGGAAACGGATTGAAGCCATCCCTCGCTCCACTCCGCCTCTTGAAGGAATCAAACGTTGTCTCCTTGAAATTTTGCCGTTAACCGATGAAACGAAAAAAGAAATGGAGGTGTGGCTTGTTTTTACACAAAGGGCGCTTTGGGATTCCGAACTTCAACCGCTGAGCGAGCAAATCTATAACGAGTTGCAAACGGCAATAAAGAGGTTGCTTGAACTGTTACGTAATCTCGGGTTGTTAAGACCCGACGTGTCGATTGAGTTGGAAACAGAGCGCCTATACGCTTTGGTTGACGGTTTGGCCATGCACGGCATCATGCAACCTGACAAGCTATCTCCTTCACAAATGGAAGAAATCATCGAGTATCACTTACGCTCCATCTGCCGCTAAGGCAAATGGAGCGTCCCTACCTTTACTACCTAAAAAACCACCAACAATCAACGGCGACAGGCAAAAGACAGATGATTTTGCCACTTCCTCGTTGATGGAGCACCAAATATTTTGGCCTGCCAACTTTCCACACGATCATCCTTCCTTGTTTTATTGGCGTCTCTCTTCATTTTCTCGTCATGCGCAACGCATCGCTGCTGGCCTTGTGGAGCACCGCTTTTTCCTGCCGTAATGAGAGCACAAAGCATAGAAAAAGCACAACGCTTGCGAGAATATAAGGAAAACGAATATCTACATCAAACAAAACGCCCGCAACAGCTGGACCAATAATATTTCCAAGGCTTGTAAACGCGGAGTTCAAGCCGGCGATATAGCCTTGTTGGGTCTCATCGATTTTAGACATCTGCGTGCTGACCGCCGGACGCAAAATATCAATTGCCAAAAATACTAACACCGTTGCCACTAAAAGCATCGTCCATGTCGAAGCCAACAACGTCAACACGATGAATAAGGCGGATAGTAACAAACAAGCTGAAACGACGCGCTGTTCACCAAAGTGGCCTAACAACCAGCCGAATGTCGTCAACTGAACGAGCGGGCCGCCAATCGAGCCAATTGTAATGATCAAAGCGATTTCTTTCGGTGAGAAGCCAAATCGATGATCGACAAACAAGCTGAAAATCGTTTCAAAATTGGCAAGACCAAACGACAGCGCAAAAATGATCAACAAACTGAAAAAATACGGTTGCCGATGAACTTGGGCAAGCTGCACAAAAAACGGCACGTGATCCTTTTGAACCGTGCCCGTGGAAGCAGATGAATGCGATTCCGGGAGAAACAGCGCCGTAATGACAGCGGCCATCACTCCAACGGCCGCCGCACAATTGAACGGAACGCGGATGCCCCATTCTGCCATGTATCCGCCAATACCTGGGCCAATCATAAATCCCATCGTAATCGCTGCGTTAATATACCCAATGCCTGCCGCCCGTTCTTCATTCGTCGTTATGTCCGCAGCATAAGCCATCACTGCTGGCATGGTGAGGGCGGCGCTTATCCCGCCGATGACCCGCGAAAAAAACATCTCGAAAACATGATCGGCATAGCCAAACTGCCACTCAGAAAAGGCAAACAGCAGCATTCCTGAGACGATCAATTTTTTTCGGCCGACCGCATCTGCCATTCTGCCGGCTACCGGTGAAAAAAGAAATTGTGTTAAAGAGAAAACGGCCACAAGCAGTCCAACCGTTCCTCCTGAGATGCCCAATTGCTCGATAAACGTCGGCATGATCGGGATAATCAAACCGATGCCAATGAAAATCAGCAATAAATTGAACATCAAAATCAGCATGGCTCCGCGCTTCTTAAACAACAGCTGCATGTTTCCCCTCCTTTTTGCTTCCGCCTGAAGAAAGACTACCGCAAATGAAACCCTTTCCCTTCCACAAATTCTTTCATGTACATCCGAACTTGGCGGCTTAGCATGTCAGCCATTTGCCCCGTCCATGTATCAGAGCGGCGGCCATTTGTCCGCTGTTCATAGTAAGCTGACACCGTTTCATTATATCGCTGCAACTGCTCGATGAACCGGCCGCGGTCTTGATCGTATTCATCCTCATGATACACGTGGTCTAACGGTAACCGCGGTTTTTTTCCCGGCTGTTCAGCTGGATAACCGACGGCAAGCCCGAACAGCGGAATGACCCGTTTCGGTATGTTAAGCAGTTCGCATACTTCCGGCAGGTTGTTGCGAAGCCCCCCGATATAGCAAATGCCAAGCCCCATCGACTCAGCAGCAATCGCCGCATTTTGCGCCGCAAGCGCCGTATCGATGAGCGCCACCATAAATTTTTCCGTGCTTTCTAGCGATGGGAGTACGTCTTTTTCTTCCATTTCACCGATCTGTTCGTGGCGGTGAAAATCAGCGCAAAAGACAAAGAAATGGCCGTTATGCTCGACATAGGATTGATTCCCTGCCAGTTCGGCGAGCTTTCGTTTTTTCTCCGGGTCTTTCACCCCAATGATCGAATATGCTTGGATATAACTTGAAGTCGACGCCGATTGAGCGCATTCAACGATCATACGAATTTGTTCATCAGTCAGCGGCCGGTCTTCAAAACGGCGGATCGAACGGTGCTGTAAAATGGTTTCGATGACTTTATTCATGTCCTTGTCCTCCTCATCCAAAAATTCGGTTCATTCTTAAGAGTAGTGATGTCAATCAAATAGGCAATGCAACAAGGTATTTCTCTAATAGATAAACCTTAATGTTTAGAGTTTTCCAAAATCATTGCGGCTAAATCCTTTACTTACAGGGTCACAAAAGAGAAAGAGCCGAAAAGCAACCGGCTCTGTTCTCATATTCACTATTCAAACCGCCCTTCTTGGTAATCACGAATCGCTTCGCGAATTTGCTCGGGCGTATTCATGACAAACGGACCGTAAGCAACGACCGGTTCGTTTACCGGCTCGCCAGCGTAAAGAAGGAGCCGCAGTTTTTCGCGAGCGGTCACTTTTAACTCCGTTTCCTCGCCGCGGCTGTGGCGGCTTAGCAACAACACTTGCCCGGCCTTTCCTTCCGTGTTGCCGGCGCCAAACGTGCCGCTCCCTTCCAAAATATACAAAAAGCCGTTGTAATGGCCCGGCAAATCTTGCACAACCGTTATTCCTGGCTCAACAGTCATTTCGACCATCGTCACTGGAACGATGTTTTTCGTCGGCGCTTGCACCCCTTTTGATGAGCCGGAAAAGACGCGGATCACCGCCCCTTCTTCTTTCCGTATAGGCATATCCTCGGCGCGCAAGTTTTGATAGCGCGGCTCAGTCAGTTTATGCGTGCTCGGTAAGTTGATCCACAGCTGAAGACTATGGACGGTCGAACCGGGTGCAGGATCTTCTTTATGGACGACGCCGCGGCCAGCAGTCATCCATTGTACATCCCCAGGTCCAAGCATGTCGTGACCGGCTTTGTTGTCGAAATGTTCGAGTTCGCCACGAATCACATACGTGACCGTCTCGATGCCACGGTGCGGATGAACATCAAACGCGCCCCGCTGAAAAATGTCCTCCATCAACAACAAAAACGGATCATACTCTTGCCAATTCCCGGGCTCGAGCACTGGGCCGCTCTGGTGAATCGGGCTGTTGACAGTCATTTGCACCGTTTTGATACGGCGAATGTGGCGTTGAACAGCCATATCATCTTCCTCCTCTTTTCCACTCTGGACACAGCCGTGAGAGGAGACAGCCGATCTCCGGCCAACCGCCTCTCTTCCCCTTCATCGTACTCGATCTAGTTAAAACTAGGCAAATTATCTGCTTCCATTTTTGTGGTCATAGAGACTAACAAAAACAAAAAACCCGCCGATAATCGGCAGGTTAGTATTTCTATGTAATATGGCGGAGGAAGAGGGATTCGAACCCCCGCGGGCTGTGACACCCCTAGCGGTTTTCGAAACCGCCCCCTTCAGCCAGACTTGGGTATTCCTCCGCGTTCAAATGGAGCCTATCGGATTTGAACCGATGACCTCCTGCGTGCGGGGCAGGCGCTCTCCCAGCTGAGCTAAGGCCCCGTATAGAGTGATCGGGAAGACAGGATTTGAACCTGCGACCTCACGGACCCGAACCGTGTGCTCTACCAAGCTGAGCTACTTCCCGTCATTTGTTTATTTTCCCTTGCGACAATTCATATTCTATATGAACCTTTTAAGAAAGTCAATAGTTTTTTATATTTTTTTGCGTAAAAAAACGGAAATCCATTGCTTTTCCACTGCCAGCTACATAGTCACTGCTTTTTAGAAAACTATTAACAACGCGGCGATTATGCAGCACCATGGAAAAGGAGGCGATTTTGTGACACTCATTCCGCCGGCGCGGCGCAAACAGGCTTATTTTTCTTAGCTTGCCATCCCCATATTCATTTATGCCCCCACTGATCGTCGTCGTTTTCCCTAGTTCGGCAATTTAAGGCAACATCGTTATATCACGGACTTTTATTTTAATCTTTTGGGAGCTGTTTATAGAAAAGCACACGTATATTATACTCGCTTCTTGGTGATTTTGAAAAGTCAAAAGCGCTGCTTGATGAGCGATGACTCATGCTTTATGTCGCGATCGACATATACGGCTTTTTGGACAGCTACCGCAGTTCAGTGGATTTGAATCAGCTGGATTGACTCGTTGACCGAGCAGATGCGCCGATTGGGGAGGCGCTCCCTTAACAGGGAAACGGATGAGCGATTCCGACGCATGAACACTCATTGAAACACCCGTGGGGAGTCCCCCCACGGGTTTCGTTTGCTTCTCAATACACATCCCGCCGCGTAAAAACAACAAAAGCCACGATGAGAGCGACGAGTCCCCAAACGGCCAACACCGCCATTGAAAAGCCGAGCGTCATTCCTTCCACCGGTGGCGTCGTTCCTTTAATATAGTCGGTGAGACGCAAATTGACCATAAACAAATATTTTGCCGAATGCCATGACGACACCATATTGGACAAAATGGCACCAGAAATTAACGACGCCAACATAATCCCCATTACCGCCGCTGTGCTCCGCAAGAGCACGGAAAGCATAAATGTCAACGTGCCGACAACAATACTGACAAATGTTGCCAAACCAAGCTCCATAAGCACGTATTCCCATTGAGGAATCATATGGACGTTCGTTGTATTGAGATCCTCCCCTTGAGGTACAAATCCGGTCAATAGCGGCAGACGGAAGCCGCCGTACCCGAACACAAGGCCGGAAATAACATATGACAACACCGCAGTCGTTAGCATAATAAACGATACAGACAACAAGAGAGCAATATATTTGCTTAGCAACACTTTCCATCGCTTCACCGGCCGGACGAGCAGCAGTTTGATCGTTCCGGTGCTCGCCTCTGATGACACAAGATCAGCCGCCACCACCATCACTAACAGCGGCAAAAACAAATCGATTGCGTTTTCGATAAAAACGCGCATAAACGTCGGCGCGCCGGGAGCGGACGGGTTAATGTCATGCTCTAAGTAATATTGTTGTTGTTGAAGGCGGATTTGCAAATATTTGCGCCACTCTTCTGACATGCTTGGTGACTGGAGACGGTTTTGCAAGTCGACGATTTGCTGCTGCAGCTGCGTCCGCCAATCAGTCGTGCCAAGCCGCTTCTTCAATTCTTCTGTCTCCCGGTATTGGGCGTATGTAAATAGAGCAACAAGCACCGCAACAATGGCGGCGATCACCCATAACCGCTTTTTGCGGACGATTTTCAGCATTTCATTGTACACAAGCTTAATCAATCGTTTCGCCCCCTGTCAGCTCGATAAACAAATCTTCGAGCGTTGGCAGCCGTGGTTCAATTTGAGCGACCGCCACGCCGGCGCGAATGAGTTTAGTGTTCCAAGCAGCAAGCTTGGCCGGCTCATACGGCGTGACGATGATCTCCTCGTTTGCTCTTAGCACTTCCGTTTCCTCGGCCAACAGCGCCCGCGCTTTGTCAACAGGGTCAGCTTTCCAAACGACACGCGCCTGTTCTTTTAACAGCCGCTCGACCGTATCGACAGCTAAAAGCCGCCCTTTCGCCATAATGGCAACGCGGTCGCACATGAGCTGAATTTCACTTAACAAGTGCGACGATACGAGAACGCTCAGTCCTTCCGTTTCCGCCAAAAAGCGGATGAAGGCTCGCATTTCACGAATGCCGGCCGGATCAAGGCCGTTCGTCGGCTCATCCAAAATGAGCACCTTCGGTTTCCCGAGCAGCGCCTGGGCAATGCCAAGCCGCTGCCGCATGCCGAGCGAATACGTGCTCACCCGGTCATGAATGCGCTGTTCAAGGCCGACGAGCTTCGTCACTTCCATGATCCGCTCCTCACCCACTTCGGGCATCATGCGGGCGAAATGTTCAAGGTTTTCCCAACCTGTTAAATACGGATACATTTCTGGATTTTCGACAATACAGCCGATATGACGGATCGCTTCGGTGAACCGGTGATGAAGATCATACCCGCAAATCGCCACCGTTCCCGACGTCGGACGAATAAGTCCGACAAGCATGCGGATTGTCGTCGTTTTGCCTGCGCCGTTCGGTCCTAAAAATCCGAACACTTCCCCTTCGCGCAATTCAAACGAAATCCCTTTAATAATTTCTTTGCCACGAATCGTTTTCCGCAGCTCTTTAACTGCTAACGTTACCTGTTTCGTCACTGGCGATCCTCCTCCGTCAACGTAATGAGCGAGGCAACGCGCTCCCCGATCCGCTTGTACCCTTCCTTATTCGGATGGAAATGATCGCTATACAAATAGTCGTTGACATGCAAGGCAAATAAGTCAAACGTCGGCACAGCGACGATATTCGGATAGTGGGCCGCCACTTCGGCTGATGCAAAATTCCAATCGCGAACAATGGCCGACGTTCGTTTGGCATCATCTAAATCGCTAAACGGATTGTACAGGCCGATCGCAAAAATGACCGCTTCGCTGTTCAAGCGGCGAAGCAAGGCAAAAATGCGGTCAAGGTTCGCAATATACTGCCGTTTCGCCTCATCGAGCTCTTTCACATTCCACTCAAGCGCCTCTCCCCCCTGAAACAAATCGTTGCCGCCGATCGTCATCACAATCAGATCGGCCATGGCGATTTGCCGCTGAATCTCAGACTGGCCAAGCTGACGGAGCAGTCCGTCGGAGCGCAAGCCGCGGATCGCCAAATTGGTGACGCGAATCGGTTCATCTGTCTGTTGGCGAAGCTCATCGACCATATAGCCGATATACCCTTTGCCACTTTCATCGCCCGTTCCCCGCGTCAGCGAGTCGCCTAAGGCGACAATGTCAATCTCCCCATCGCGCTTCTTTGCTTCGTTGGCTGATGGCCGCTTTTGTTCGACCGAGGGTTTGGCAGCCGTAAACAACTGGTCTTGCACCACTAAGGCAAGGCCGCCGAGCCAAAGCAGCGCAGACAGCGCGGCAACCATCATTAAAAGCGATACAATGTTGCGTCGCATGCCAATCACCTCACTTCCGCATTATTCCCTCTTGCGTTTGGTCTCGACTTGTCTCGTCATCATTTGTTTCGTCCAAGCGGCGCTGTTTGATTCGCCAATGTTTCGGATTCCAATACTTTCTCAACTTCGCGGCCGCTTCCTTTCCAACCAACACAGCCCCTATCCAGAACATGATTTCCGCCGCCACAATGGCACCGGTAGCGACCAACGTTTTGCCCGCCGCAGAAAGCGGCAAAAACGGAGCAAGAGGTGGAATGATCCACACAACAAACGACGCAATGATAAGCCCGATGCCAATCCGGTACATGACAGGCCGCCTCTGCTTCATCCTTTCGTGCCCCTCCATTCCATTTATGGTCGACCACTTATTTTCACCCTAACATACGTATCACAATTTTATCATAGTTCCGAAAGAAGACTCCCGCTTCAAGCATGTGAAGAGCACATCTTGGCAATCAGCAGAGAGAAGCGGTTGGAATCAGCCAAAACACGTATGAGCATCAATATGTATACCATTTGTTACGGACAGGCTATACGACTGCATAGAGAACCTCCCATACAAAAAACGACGCAAAGCCTTCCATATGTAAACGCCATCCTACAAAAAAGAAGCCTAGCCGAATCAGCTAGGACAAATGATTATCGTTGTTTCCGCCAATAATCGATGATCCCCATCGCACACACTTGTAAATCGAGCTCGATCACCTTGTAAACCGGTGATGAAGCCGGGATGCTGCACTCGTTAAGAAACGCCGTAATGTCGTTATGCAGCAGTTTCGTGACCGCTTTCGCCTGTTCAGCCGCCGGCGCCTCAGGATGACGGGCGATTACTTCTTTTCCGGCCGCAACAAACTTCGGCAGCCAAAAACGAAGCTGGCGGAATGCCTCCTCCGGTTGATCGAGCGCACCAAAATGACCAAAATAGATGCGCGTCGGGTTCAACTTCTCGAGCCGCTCCGCCGACTGTTTCATCGCTTCGGGGTTAAACTGGTTCGGAGAGGTCGACGGCAGGCAAAACGCGAGCCCCGCTTCTTGCAACTGCGGATAAAAAACACCGATCGTATCACCGGTAAACACTCCACCGCTGTATGAATCATAAATGGAAAAATGATGGTTGGCATGCCCGGGCGTATCGTAAAACGTGAGCGTCCGTTCCGCACTCAGCACAAGCGTCTCCCCATCCTCTTTTACGAGCAGCCGCTCTTCCGGAACCGGAACAATCGGATCAAAGAGTGCGTCAAACTGCTCCCCGTATACCGCCTTCGCTCCGGCGATCAGACGCGACGGATCAGCCAAATGCCGCTTTCCTTTCGGATGGACGATGACCGTAGCGTTTGGGCAATGTTCAAGCAACACCCCAACACCGCCGGCATGGTCCAAATGAATATGGGTAACAATGATATAGCGAATATCAGCCGGATCAATATGAAGCGCTTTCAATCCAGCGAGCAAATGCGGCACCGACGGGCTTGGACCCGTTTCAATAATCGCTAAGTTTTCTTCATGAAGCACGTATGTACCGGTGCGCTGCGGCATACGCAAGTCGTATAAATCGATGAGCGACATACGATGCCCAAGACTAATTGGCTGTGTCATTGTTCTCCTCCCCTCACATGTCATATGCAGAATATTCTAACATAAAGATTGATTTCACGCTACTAATGACCCTAACACAAATCAACCAACAATTTCACTTTTCATAAATGAAAAGAGCCCCAAGTCACCTTTTGACTTGGAGCTCCTTTCACTTATTCTAAATTACTATGCCGTTGAAATGCTTTCTGGTGTTCAACTTGTTGATTGTTCGCATATTGCAAGCAGATGGCATCTAAAATCAGGTGCGTACATTGGTCAAATAAGGAACCTAGCGGTTGTTTACTTTGCGTCTCATGACCACGCCGGTATTTGGTGGCCGCCGGAACATGAACGGTAAGAGAAGCGATATTCGCCAAAGCGGACGATAAATCCGTAGTGACGGCAATCACCTCACATCCAAGTTGTTTCGCCTTTTCTGCAATCCACACCGTCTGTTTTGTCACTCCCGAGCCCGAGATAGCAATTAACGTATCTCCGCTTTGCAGTGAAGGAGTGACCGTTTCTCCCACAGCATAGACCGTTGCGCCGAGATGCATCAGCCGCATAGCAAACGCCTTTCCCATGAATCCGGAACGCCCCTCGCCAGCCACAAAAATCCGCTTCGCTTTCGCCAGACGCATCGCTACACACTCAATGCTCATATGGTCAAATTCGGCAAATACTTGTTCTATTTCTGAAAAAATGACTTCAATTGGATGCATCATCGATCCCCCTATTTCGAACCAATTGTCTCAATTCTCTCGCCGCCCGTTCCGGATGCTCCGCCCGCGTGATGGCCGAACCGATAATCACAATCGAGGGGTGAAGCGGTTGAATTTGTTTCATTGTAGCAGCTGAAATTCCTCCAGCAACCGCTAGATTGCAACCAGTTGGGCGATGAAAATGTGCGAAATTGAAGTTTTTGTGCTGCTGTGCAAACTCCTGTTCATCCTTGCTGACATGGATGCAAAAAATCGCTTCCTTATACTGCAATAGTTGCTGCCTCACCGACTCGTTTGTATTTAATAAATCGATCATGACTTTTTTTCCGCGGATGCTAGCCTCCTTCAAACACGCTTCCACCGTCATTAGCGGTGCAACGCCCATGACTGTCATCACGTCCGCCCCCGCCTCGAAACATAGGTTGCATTCATACACAGCGTTATCCATCGTTTTCGTATCCGCGACAATCATTTTGCTAGGGAACGCACGCTTTATCGCTTCAATACTTTTGATGCCAAACTCTTTAATCAGCGAGGTTCCTACTTCAATCCAATCAATATACTTCTCAACTTGTTGAGTGATTTGAATTGCTTGATTGATATCCATTCGATCAAGCGCAAGCTGAATATACATCTTCCACTCTCCATTCATCCTGTAAGTTAGCCATCAGCTTTTTTCGTTCCCGAAGACTCACGAACGATTAACTGACAGAAAAACGTATATAATTGCGCCTCGTCACATTCATTATGAATTTGTTTCCATAACAATTCGGCCGCTTTTTTGCCCATTTCATATGCCGGCTGGGCAATGGTGGTGATCGTTGGAGTTGAAATAGCGGCAAATGGAATATTATCAAAAACAACGACCGCTAAGTCTTCGGGAACGCGGATCCGATTCTGCTTAATAAACGCCATCACTTCAAAGAAGGATAAATCATTTCCTGCTAATAAAGCGGTTGGCTTTTGCGGCAGGGAGAACATCTCCTCTAATCGCGATGTAAGACGATGAATTTCATCAGAAATCATATATTCTGGTCTGATCTCAATTCCATGATCAATTAATGCCTGTTTATAGCCACTCATCCGCTCAATGCGTGGAGAGACGGTTAAAGGTGGGGTTACGATTCCAATGCGTGTATGCCCTTGTTCAATAAGATGAGATACCGCTTCATATGCCGCTCCCTTGTTATTCACTACGATCGTATGGACATTGATCCCATCAACTTTCCGGTCCATAAAGACCACAGGATAGTTTTCCCGTTCCATTTGTTGATAAAGCTCGATATTGCCTCCAGTCGGAACAATGACTAACCCATCTACTTGACGCGCACGCAACACTTCAATATACTTTCTCTCTTTGGCAGGGTCATCATCTGCATTACAGATGATCGCCTGCATATCATGTTCATGACAATAATCTTCAATGGCTCGGCTAAACTCCGTTGACACCCGATGCATAATATTGGCGATAATAATCCCGATCATAGATGTCCGTTTTTGTTTTAAACTTCGGGCAACATAGTTTGGGCGATAACCAAGTTTTTCAATGGCCGCTTTAATCCGTTCCCTCGTTTCATCGCCCATATGTTCATACCGTTGATTTAAAAATTGCGATACTGTGCTTTTCGATACTCCTGCCTCTTTTGCAACATCAGCCAATGTGACCTTTTTCACTTGCCTCATCCTTTGTTATCCATGAATTGGTTTTGTCATCCCTTTTATTTTAGCAAGAATAACAAAGTCTCCCCAAATTCGGAGCTATTTGGCTGCCCTATTGGTTGATGAGCGTTTGGCATTCCTTACATTTTCCACAAATTTGCTAGCTGTCTTTTTTAATTGAATGAATCCTTCATCCGTCATTTCTTTACGCGGATCAAAAAGCGAGTGGCCTAATCCGACCGCAACAGCCCTCGCCGAAATGTAAGATCCGGCATTTTCCAAGTTGATTCCCCCTGTTGCTACGAATGGAATATGTGGAAGCGGACTGGAAACCGCCCGAAAATACATTGGTCCAAGAACATGGGCTGGAAAAATTTTCACCATATCCGCTCCGTTCTCATAGGCCATGACGATTTCTGTTGGTGTCATCGCCCCTGGCATGCATAATCCACCATATCGCTTGACAGTACGGATCATTTCGATATTGACCGTCGGTGAAACGACAAACTGCGCCCCAGAGAGCATAGCCGCTCTAGCTGTCTCGGCATCCAAGACCGTGCCAGCCCCTACCGTTAAATGATCAGGAAACTCCGTACGCAATGTTTCGATCATTTTTAAGGCCCCAGGAGTTTCCATTGTTACCTCCAATATGGTGATTCCTGCCTCTTGTAACACCTCGGCAACCGGCATCATCATATGTGGCTGAATATGGCGAAGGATAGCAATAATCCCAATTTTTTCAATTTCAAAATAAACCGACATACTTTCTCCCCTTTACAACAGCTACAGCCAGCCGACTAGTGAATGCCTGACTGCCGGCTGTAGCGAAAATGAACGTACTCCTCATGATACGTTAACTATGCAAGAACCTGTTATCTATAGTATAATATTTAGTTGCCAATGCTTTTTTGTGCTTGATGGGCAACCCACTCATCAGGCACCTTTTTTTGTTTATTGCCCCCTTTAACAGCAATGATGGTTAACCATGATGCAAGAAGCAATGAAGCTGCCATAAAAATATACGATGCTCCAAATCCGCCAGTAGCTCCGTTTAAATAACCAACAACATACGACCCTGCAAATGACCCAAGCGCTCCCATGCTGTTAATTAACGCCATCGCCCCACCGGCGACATTCCGAGGCAAAATCTCGGGAATGATCGCAAAAAATGGTCCGTACGGTGCATACATAGCCGCTCCTGCAACGACCAACAGGATGAATGAAATCCAAAAATGGTTCGTCCCGATGGCATACGAAGCGTAAAACGCAATGGCACCAATTAATAAAGAGGGCCATACAAATCCTGAACGATTTAATGTTTTATCAGAGAAGTAAGAAGAAACAATCATAAAAATAACCGCAAAGATGTAAGGCACTGATGACAGCCACCCTGTTGTAACAATATCCATATGCGGCGCCGCTTTAATAATGGATGGCAACCACATCACAAACCCATATACTCCAATACTCCACAACGCATATTGCAAACTTAATAGAATGACAATTTTGGACCGAAATGCTTCACGATAATTTTTCACCGGTTTTAATCCTCGTTGCTCCTGTTCTAGCTGCTTCTGCAATTGCTCTTTCTCTTCTCCTGTCAACCATTTGGCCATCTTCGGTTCATCTTCAACCAACTTCCACCAAATAAATGCCCATATGATAGCAGGAACTCCTTCAATAACAAACATCCATCTCCAACCGAATGATTCAATCAAATAGCCTGATACAATGGACATCCATAATACCGTCACTGGGTTGCCAAGAATTAAAAACGTATTTGCCCGAGATCTCTCTTCTTTCGTAAACCAATGGCTTAAAAAGACAAGCATCGCAGGCATGACAGCGCTTTCGACAACCCCTAATAAAAAGCGAATTACCATCAACCAATGAATATTGCTGACTAACCCCGTCGCACTCGCCAGTCCGCCCCAAAGAATTAACGACCAGAAAATCAATTTCTTCGCACTCTTCTTTTCTGCGTAATGGGCGCCTGGTATCTGAAATAAAAAATATCCAAGGAAAAACAGCGACCCTAACAAAGACGAGGTGGCAGCGGAAATGTTTAAGTCTTCGGCCAAACCTCCTGCTGCGCCAAATCCGTAATTCGCCCGATCAAGATAAGCCAAACTATACGTAATAAATACGACCGGAATCAGGCGGTACCACCGCGATTTCGCCAATGTCCCTTTCACGCTAGGCCCTCCTCCCGAATGTTGATAAACTGTTCCAACTGTTGTCGAGTTGGATATCCATCACTGTCCCCTTCTGACTGAACGGCTAACGCCCCGATGGCATTCCCCCGCAAAACCGCTTCGCGTATCGGAAGCCCTTCAAGCAAGCCACTAATGACGCCAACAGCAAAACCATCCCCCGCTCCAACGGTATCGACGACTTTCAAAACCGAAAAACTTGGAACATATCCTTCATCATTGGCGCATTTATAGAAAGCACCTTTGTCCCCAAGCTTAACGACAACGAGCCGCACTCCTTTTTCTAAGTAAAAGTCGGCAATGTCTCTTGGGTCGGCACATCCCGTCAATAGCTCCCCCTCATGCACCCCCGGCAAGAAGCAATCGCTTTCCAACGCCACCTCATTAATCACACGGATCATCTCTTCCCTTGATTTCCATAAAGAAGGACGCAAGTTCGGATCAAACGATATCGTTTTCCCCTCTTTTCGCATGAACGATTGAACATGCTTAGCGAACTCTCTCATTGAATCGGAAATAGCCAATGGAATTCCAGTCATGTGCAAATGCCTCGCTGTCCGAAAATATGCTTCATTGAAATCACCTATATGCATATAGCTGGCCGCAGATCCCTTCCGAAAATATTGCACCTCCGGGTCGCCCTCTGACATTTTCGATTTCAGCTGAAAACCGGTCGGATGCTCCGGATCGATTGCTACTTGTTCAATATTGACTCCCTCACTTTGCAACTGTTCGATAATATAGGCGCCAAAGGCGTCATTCCCAACTTTACTTACCCATCCGCTTTTTAAACCTAATCGGGCAAAACCAATGGCCGTATTCACTTCCGCCCCGGCCAGCGCTTTATGAAAACAACGCACACGGTGCAGCGGCCCTATTTCGGTCGCAATAAACATCACCATCGCTTCTCCGAATGTCACAACATCCATTCGCAGACTCCCCTCTTTCTACGGTGCTTGAAGCAAACGAATGTAATATGGTATGAACTCAACATCATTGATCGGAAATTCTAGTGCAATCGGCAAGTCAGTCGAAAATGCCCTTAAAATCGCCTTCCATTCTTTCGAGTTTTCTTCTGTTAACGGAACCGTTTTCAATCTCCCATCATACTTTTCCACATGTTTCAGATGGACGTAACGGATAAAGGGATGAAAATGGCTTAGGGCAACCGCTGCACTTTCTCCGCAATATTTCCAATTTCCAATATCGAACGTCATATAAACAGGCAGTTGATACTCATGAATGTCGTTGAAAAACCGGTATAAAGAGGAAATGGTCCCCCCATTAGGGGTTTGATCATTTTCGATGAACAGTTGCAACTGTTCCTTGATTTCTTCTAACAATGTCTTTAAATCGTCCATCTCGCAAAGAAGGGGATCGTAACAGCCTAACGGTACTTTTAACATCACCGCTCCTAACTCTTTTGCTTCCTGGATGACAAGATGAAGTTCTTCATTTAACCGCCCGTTTGCCGCCCAAAGAGGACTGGGAGAAGAGTAAACAAGAAACATCCCCATTTCGTCAGCAATCGTTTTCAAATGCCCAAGCGGATGATCGTGAACCGTTAACAGCTCCCTCCGAATCTCTACTCCAGAAACTCCCGTCCCGTACATTTTTTGAATAAAAAACCGTTGCCCTTTTTCTCGCACTTCGTTTCTATCCAAAGCATTGAGCGGGATCACAACATTTCTCATATTCACATCACCCCCTTTATTATTCGTTTTGTAAAACGTTTTAGTAAATCGTTTTACAAGAAGCATTTTATCACTCACTGAATTATCTGTCAATCATTTTATAATATTCAGACTTATATCTGCCCAAAAAACGAAATGGGAGCGAGACGATCCCTGCACCAATCAACCGATCGCTGCTCCCACCAGCATTTTTCATTATTCATGCCATACCATGACCTATGATCCATAACAATCATCTGACTCAAACTGTTACTACTTACACTTTCTTGAACGCTTATGACACCATCTCCCCGCTGGCCACTTTCCCTTTCCGCCCGTTTTTTATTGCCATCCATACCGCGGTGGCCCAACCAATAACGATAAGCCCATAAACGGTCGGATATACTGGCGCCGGCACCTCCCAAGCGTGAAGGAGTGTGCGGGCATTCGTCAAAATAATTAATCCGCCAACGAGCACTCCGAGCAAATGGGACGGCAGTTTGCGCACAAGCCAGGCGGCAATCGGAGCAGCGACAATCCCGCCAGCCATGAGCGTCAGCACCCAATACCAGTTCACTTGCTCCCAACCGAGGGAGATCGCAAAGCCCAATGTCGCTGATAATGCGATGGCAAATTCGGACGTATCGACTGTGCCGATGACTTTGCGCGCTTCCGTGCTTTTATTCGCCAACAAGATTGGTGTCGCGATCGGCCCCCAACCCCCGCCGCCGGTGGCATCAAGAAAACCAGCCGTCAATCCGAGCGGAATAAGCTGCTTATTTGACCATTGCTTCTTCGATTTGGATGACGAACGGCCGTTTAAAAACAAAAAGCGATAAATAATATAAAAGCCAAGCGCCAATAAAAACAACGAAATGTACGGTTTGATCAAATCCCCCGGCAAATTGCTTAAAAAGCACGCTCCTACAAACGCGCCGACCGATCCAGGAATGATCAGCTTAACTACCATATCGCGGTCGATGTTGCCAAATTTCCAATGAGACACACCAGACGCCGCAGTCGTCACGACTTCCGCCAGATGAACGGACGCTGAGGCAACGGCCGGAGCAATGCCGAACGTCAATAAGAGCGTCGTTGACGTGACGCCGTACGCCATCCCGAGCGATCCGTCAATGAGCTGAGCGATGAAGCCAACGAACACAAAAACGATGAGTTTTTTCATCCGTCTCCCTCCGTTTGCATGATTTGGCATGAGTAACTTATGCATTTAATTTAATTCCAACTATACATAGTTGTCAACTATGAATTTTTAAAAAAATAAAAAGGACGCCCTGAACAAAGCAGAGCACCCTTTGTTCCATTAGAACTTCCCTTGATATTGCTCGATTTCCCACGCATGAACCGCCGTGCAGTAGCTGTTCCATTCGTCTTTTTTCATCGCCACGTATTCATTGAATACGTGCTCGCCAAGCGTTGCGCGGCCGATTTCTCCACCTTCGAATGCCGCAATGGCAGCACCTAAGTTTTCCGGCAAGTTATCAATGCCAAGTTTGGCACGGCGGTCTTCTGACATATGGAAAATGTCTTCATCAACTGCAGCCGGCGGCGTTAGGCCTTTTTCCACACCATCCAAACCAGCTGCAGCAATGATGGCGTACGCCAAGTACGGGTTGGCCGACGGGTCTGGGCAGCGCAGCTCGACACGCGTTGCCATACCGCGTTTCGCCGGAATGCGGATGAGCGCGGAGCGGTTCGAAGCAGACCACGCGATGTAGCAAGGCGCTTCGTAACCTGGCACAAGCCGTTTATACGAATTGACGAGCGGATTCGTCACCACCGCGAAATGTTTGACATGATGCAGCAACCCCGCGATAAACTGGTACGCTGTTTCCGAGAGCTGGTTAGCATCATTCGGATCAAAGAACGCATTTTCGCCGTCTTTAAAGAGCGACATATTCACATGCATCCCTGAACCGTTAATACCAAAAACCGGTTTCGGCATGAACGTCGCATGAAGACCGAATTTGCCGGCGATCGTTTTGACGACCCATTTGTATGTCGTCGCATTGTCTGCCGCGCCGAGCGCGTCTGCGTATTTGAAGTTGATCTCATGCTGACCTTCCGCCACTTCATGGTGCGATGCTTCGATCGTAAACCCCATCGCTTTGAGGGCGCGGTAAATTTCAAGACGGACGCGTTCCCCTAAGTCTTTCGGGGACGGTTCAAAATAGCCGCCGTTATCATGGAGCTCAAGCGTCGGATTGCCATTTTCATCCGCTTTAAACAGGAAAAATTCGAGTTCCGGACCGACTGAGATCGCGTATCCTTTTTCTGCTGCCCGCTCAACCGTTTTTTTCAACACGTTGCGCGGATCACCTTCAAACGGCGTGCCGTCAGGATTAGCCACCGAGCAGAGGAAGCGCGCTTCCGCATAACCTTCCTCGACCGTCCACGGCAACACCGCAAACGTATTTAAATCCGGAACAAGGTACAAGTCAGAACGATTGATCGGCGAGAACCCTTTGATCGACGAACCATCAAACATGATTTTCCCCGCAACGACATCATCGAGCTGTTCAACCGTCACCGTCACATGTTTTAAAATTCCTTCAATGTCAACGAACTGCAAATGGAGAAGCTCAACACTTTTTTGTTTGATCGTTTCTTTAATTTGTTCTAACAGGGGCGCTTGGGTAGAGGAAACGAACGATTTCAACATGTTACATTACCTCACATTCACACGTTTATTTTCCTAACATGTTTTTATTATAGAAAAAGACCGATCATTTGGCAACCTTTTTTCGAAAATTTTTCTGCATTTTTATAATGTTTTTTGCAATCGGTTTCAAAAAAAAGGGTGAAAAAACGAATGTTTATGCAAAAAGGAACGGCTTGGGAAATGATTATCTCTCCCAAGCCGTTCTTAGTCATTCGCTATCCATGTTACATTTTCTCCACACATTGCCATAATCCGAACGGAATCAGCGGAAAACCGCTCGATAAACGTATGCGCCCCTCATAAGCGGTTGCCAGCATCCCGCCCATCTTCATCATTTTAGCGCAGGAGGCCCCGGTGCAACGAATGAGAAGGGCGGAGCCCAATGAGTAACTAGGGGAAGAAGGCGCCTTCCCCCTCTCTCTTCTAATAGGCTATTCACAAACCAATACTCGATATCGTTTGCCGCCATCTTCTCACTCTTTGTTGTTTACATAATGTTAATTATGAAAACTCAAAGAATGAAACAAAAACAATGGAAGCCCTTCCTCTCATCCATCCTTGCCGCTCCGAAGCGGCGCCAGTGTGAATTTGTCAGCGATTGGCGGCAACAAAACGCCGTGCCAGCTGCACTCGCATGCAACGGCACGGCGTTGACGATTCCTTGATGAGCGAATGATGTTCTTCCTATCATACCCGTTTGACAATGAGAAGTCAAGTAAATCACTATGATGTTGGCTTCCATTTAATGCTGCAGCCGATGCTCGGCTTTTGGTTTTCCGGCACGGGACGACCCGCCAGCAAGGCATCAAGCGCTGCGCGAATCGACTCCCCGGTCACTGGAATGCCGTTGTTTGGACGTGAATCATCGAGCTGGCCACGATAGACGCATTTCAGTTCACGGTCAAAAATGTAAAAGTCCGGGGTGCAAGCGGCATCATATGCCTTCGCCACTTCCTGCGTCTCATCGTATAAGTATGGAAACGGATAGTTGAACTCTTCGGCCACTTTTTTCATGTTTTCGGGTGAGTCTTCCGGATATTGTTCGGCGTCATTGGCGTTGATCGCGACAAATGACACCCCTTTTGGCATGTAATCGTTCGCTAAACGGACGAGCTCGTGCTGTACATGCTTCACAAACGGACAATGGTTGCAAATAAACATAATGACAGTCGCCACGTCAGATTTCACGTCATCAAGGCGAACGAGTCGGCCATCGACGGCGTTCGTCAAGGCAAACGACGGGGCCTGTTTGCCAAGCGGAAACATATTCGATTCGACAGCTGGCATCATGAACACCCTTTCTCCCGTTTTTTCTTCCTCATTATACCAAAGAGCGAACACCCCGACAAATATGCCGCCCAAACCGAACCGAAAAGCATGGCATATGATGACACATAGGCGAATGGAAAGGAGGCTTGCATGCATTGATTTACATGAACAAGCGGATGACCCCGCGCGTATACAGCGCGACTCCTCCTCCATCCTCACACGTCGTGTTCTATCACCGCCGAACCGCCGCAGACGAACTGCTCGACCAGCAAAAACAGTTATTTGAACAGTTGGCGGAAACACTCGCTCGGATCGAGCAAACGGTGGAAGAAGGGCAGCTGAAACAGGCGCAACAGTACGAACAGACGGCTGGCACCTTGGCTCACCTCGAACAATCGCTTATCAATGAACAGGCGGAACAGAATGAGCTTGGTGGTCAGCTCGTCCGGTCGCTCGCTGATCTCAAGCAGACGATGGCAGCGGGGCAGACGGAGCAAACAAGGCTCTATCAGGAGCTTGCCGGAACGCTTGCTCTCCTCTTGCAATCCGTTGAAACCGGACAAGAACAGCAGACACAGCAAAACGAACGATGGACAGAAGCGCTCACCCGCATCGAACAGCGGCTCGCTGTCAGACAGACAGAGCAAGCCGAGCTCACCGACATGCTCGCTCGCCTTGAGCAATCGCTCATCGCTCAACAGCAAACAGAAAACGAACAACAGCATAAATGGGAAGAGCAGTTCGCGAAAGAAGAAACAGCGCGCCAATCGGTCATTGAAGCGTTGACAGTACAAAGCGAAACGTTGCGCCAGCTTGAACAGCGAACGGCTGAGCGGGAACAGCTGACCGAAGCGATGACTAGCCGCCTTGAAGAGCAAGAAAAACTATACCAACAGCTCATTGATCAGCTCGAGTTGCAGCAAGTCTTTCATCAGACGGTGATCGAACGGCTCGAAGCGCAAGAGGCGTCACAATACAAAATCACCCGCCAGCTCGACAGCTTAAAAGAAGCGCTATACGAACGGTGTTCATTTATCGTTGACAGCGTTAAACAACTCTTTCATTCCTTCTTCCCCGGACGCGCACGCCATCAAAAAACGAATCGTCAAACGGCCGAACAGAAAGAATCCGTTCACCTTTAGACTCTTCCCCATTTGACTTCACGACCGATCGCCGACAACTAAGCTCCCTTGGAAACTCTTGAAGAATCCGCCACCTTGAAACGGCGGATGATTTTTTGCCCGCTGCAACGTCGGGCAAATCAATAGACAAAACGAAGACTAACCAAGCATAATAAGAACTAACCATTTTTCACCTTGAACAAAGAGGAGGAACGAACATGCCGTTGCAACTCAGCGTCCTTGACCAATCGCCAATCGCTGAAGGCATGACAGCAGAAGAGGCGCTTGCAAACACCGTCCGACTCGCACAATTTGTCGAAGAGCTCGGCTATAAGCGGTTTTGGGTGTCGGAACATCATGATACAACCAGCCTTGCTGGCTCGTCTCCGGAAGTGCTGCTCGGTCATATCGGGGCGAAAACGTCGCGCATTCGCATCGGCTCCGGCGGCGTCATGCTGCCGCATTACAGCCCTTATAAAATCGCGGAAAACTTTCATGTACTTGCCGGACTCCATCCCGGCCGCGTCGACTTAGGCATTGGACGGGCGCCCGGCGGCATGCCGCGGGCGACGATCGCGCTGCAAGGCGACAGACGCCGACCGGTCGACCGTTATCCGGAACAAATCGATGATTTGCTCAGCTACTTGTATGATACCCTTCCACCGGTGCATCCGCTTTACGGAGTGAAAGCGACGCCGATCGTCCAATCGCCACCTGATGTATGGCTGCTCGGTTCAAGCTCAGAAACGGCTAAGTTGGCCGCGGCTAAAGGATTGCCATATGCGTTCGCCCAATTTATTAACGGTGAAGGCGGCGAACAATATATGCGCTTGTATCGCGAGCGGTTTGTTCCGTCACCGTATTTAGCCGAGCCGCGCTCGATGGTCGCCGTGTTTGCGATTTGCGCCGAGACAGATGAAAAGGCAGAGTGGATTGCCGGGAGTCTAGACTTAACGTTGCTCATGCTCGAGCAAGGGATGGCGGTGAACGGTACGCCAAGCCCAGAAAAAGCTGCGGCGTACTCATACAGTCCGTATGAACGCAAACGGGTCGCGGACAACCGGAGACGAATGATCGTCGGCAGTCCAGCGCGCGTCAAAGACGAATTATACCGGTTAAGCGAAGCGTATGAAACAGAAGAGATCATGCTCGTCACGATTACATACGATTTTCATGACAAGCTCACCTCTTTTCGGCTGATCGCTGAGGCGGTATGGGGGTGAAACGAATGCGAATCCTTTCGATTAACATCGGAAAGCCAAAAACAGTGGAGGTCAATGGCGAGCGGCTAGTGACCGGCATTTACAAAACACCAGTCGCCGGACCGGTCGCTGTCGGCAAACAAAACGTAGCCGGGGACGGGCAAGCGGATCTTATCCATCACGGCGGGGAAGACAAAGCCATTTGTGCCTATCCATCAGAACATTTTGCCTATTGGGAACAGAAATATGCCCGTCCGTTTCCCCCAAGCTCGTTTGGAGAAAACTGGACGCTCTCTGGACTGACCGAAGAAAATGCATGCCTTGGCGACATTTATGCCGCCGGCACGGCGCTCGTGCAAGTGTCGCAGCCGCGCCAACCATGTTCAAAACTCGCACTTCGCCACCGGCTCCCGGATTTGCCGAAAGCCGTCTGTCAAACGGGAAAAAGCGGATTTTATTTTCGGGTGCTGAAAGAGGGCATCGTCGAGCCGGATGCACCGCTTATCCTCATTGAACGTGGCGCTGGGGAGTTATCGATCGCCTATATGAATCACATTTACTATCATGAGCGGGACAATATCGCAGCCCTAGAACAAATCGCCCATCACCCAGCCCTATCAACGAGCTGGTGCGAAGCGTTTCTTCACCGCCTCACCAATCAGAGGAAACGATAAACCATTAAGATAACATCGTTCACCTGTTTAGCGCAACTGGCGAAATATCACCAATCACAACACAGGCGCCCCTATTGGAACGGCACTCCTGCTTGCTTTGCAAGACTCCGTTTGCCTGTCGGGGCGCCTTTTACACTTTGTCCTATGCTTGCTGTGTGCCGCGTTCCCAATAGCGGCGGTACAAATGGAAGTAAAATCCTTTCGTCGCTAGCAATTCATCGTGTGTTCCTTGTTCGATCACTTTCCCCTCGTTAAGCACGAGAATGCGGTCAGCATGTTGGATCGTGTTCAGCCGATGGGCGATGACAAAACACGTCCGACCGTCCATCAGCCGTGTGAGCGCTTCTTGAATGCGCACTTCTGTCACCGTATCGATATTGCTTGTCGCTTCATCCAAAATCAATACTGCCGGGTCGGCGATCATCGCTCGAGCGATGGCCAACAGCTGCCGCTGACCTTGGCTGATTCCTCCGCCGCCCGGTGTCAAGATGGTGTCATAGCCATTCGGCAGCTTCATAATAAAAGAATGGGCGTTTGCCTTCCGCGCCGCTTCCTCCACTTCTTCATCCGTCGCCTCAAGCCGCCCGTAGCGAATGTTGTCACGAATCGTTCCCTCAAACAAAAACGTATCCTGAAGCACGAACGCCATATGCCGCCGCAAGCTTGCCCGCTTGATCGTGCGGCTGTCACGGCCATCGATGAAAATAGCCCCCTCATCCGGATCGTAAAAGCGAGTCAATAGTTGGAGCACAGTCGTTTTGCCCGCTCCGGTCGGGCCAACGAGCGCAACCGTTTCTCCCGGGGAGACGGAAAATGTCACACCGACAAGCGCCGGGTGATGCTTGTTATATGAAAAAACGACATCGCGAAACTCGATGCGCCCATTGATCCGATCGATCGCTTCTGCTTCCTGTTCATCTTCCGCTTCGCGTGGTGTATCAAAAATTTCCAACACCCGCTCCGCACCGGCTAATGCCGACAGCAGCGTATTCCATTGGTTGGCCAAGTCGTTGAGCGGACGGGTAAATTGACGGGCGTATTCGACAAATACGACGATCGTTCCGACTGACACCGCCCCTTTCGCCGCGAGCCATCCGCCGATGCCGGCAATAAGCGCGAAACTCAAGTTGTTTAAAAAGTTCATCAACTTCGGAATGAAGCCCGAATACGTTTGTGCCCAAAACCCAGCTTGTTTCAACTCGGCATTTTTACGCGCCAATTCGGCTTCCATCCGCTTTTCTTGCGAGAACAGTTTCACGACTTTTTGTCCAGAAATGACCTCTTCAATAAAGCCATTCATCTCGCCAAGGGCGCGCTGCTGCTCACGGAAGCGCGCTTGCGTCCGACGCGTAATCCAGCGCATCCCGGCGTACATGAGCGGCACAACGACGAGCGTTACGACCGTCAATATTATGCTAAGCGAAATCATCACCGCCATAGCGCCGAGCAGCGTCAACGTACTTGCGATCACTTGGGTCACTGTGCTGTTAAAGGTCTGACTCATGTTATCGATGTCGTTTGTAATCCGGCTCATCAATTCGCCTTGCTGGCGGCGGTCAAAAAAGGAAATCGGCAGCTCATGAAAATGGCGAAACAGCTGTTCTCTAATCGCGTGCACCGTCCGTTGGGCGACGTCGACCATCCAATAGTTTTGCAAAAACGTCGTTGCGCCAAGGGCAGCATAAATTGACAGCAGAAAAACAAGCGTCGCGATGAAACCGTCCGTCTTCCGCTCGACAATATACAGATCGACTGCCCGGCCGATCACATACGGGCCGGCAAGCGCCAGCGCCGAGCTGGTGACGACCATCGTCACCGCCGCGAGCAGCTTTCGCTTTTGCGGGGCGATAAACGTCCAAAGCCGCCGCAGTGTGCCAACGCTGTTTTTGGCCCGCTGCCCCGTCCCAAGGCGGGCTCCGTGGTGGCTATGCCGTAGTGACATTGCTTTGTCCCTTCTTTCCTTCCTGCGTAGCGACAATCCGTCGGTATCGTTCGCTTGTCGCCAGCAATTGTTCATGACTTCCTTGGGCGATTAAGCGCCCGTCTTCTAAAAGCAAAATCGTATCGGCCGCCATCGCTGTACTCACTTTTTGTGTCACCATCACCGTCGTACACGCATATCGCCGCAAGGCAGCGAGCAACTTCGCTTCCGTCGCCGCGTCGAGCGCGCTCGTGCTGTCATCCAAAAGCAAAATGCTTGGATCGCCGACTAACGCGCGGGCGATCGACAGCCGTTGCTTTTGCCCGCCCGATAAATTGACGCCTTTTTGACCGACTACAGCGTCATACCCGTCCGGAAACTGAGCGATCGTTTCATGGATTTGCGCATCGGTGGCCGCTTGCATCATCTCTTCTGCCGTCGCCGACGTGTGGCCGAACCGTAGGTTATCGGCGATCGTGCCAGAGAACAACAGCACCTCCTGAGGGACGAAACGGACGGCCGTCCGCAACTGCTTAGCTGAGAATTCACGCACATCGATGCCATCAATCAACACCCGTCCAGCGCTCGGTTCATACAAGCGGGGGATCAGCTGAAGAAGCGTCGATTTCCCGGATCCGGTCATTCCTAAAATCGCCGCCGTCTCTTGTGGGCGGATGACAAACGATACGTCGGAAAGAGCATCATGCTTGCTGTTCGGATAACGGAACGACACGCGCTCAAACCGAATTTCGCCGCGCCGGATCGTCAGCCCATCCGTCTCGCTCGCTTCGGTTTGTTCTGTCGGCGCATCAAGCAGTTCGGCAAGGCGGGCGGCCGAGGCGCGCGCCCGCGACAACGCCATCGTAATGAACGTAAACAGCGATAACGCCGCCGTCGCCCGCGTCGCATAATTGACAACGGCAACGACTTCCCCGGCGCTGGCCGTCCCGCTCTCAATATCGAGGCGTCCAAAAAACAGAATCGCGACGATGGCTGCGTTCATGACAAACAATAATACCGGCGCGATCGTCTCAACGAGGCGGAGCACGCTCATCGTCTGCCGCATAAGTGCATCGTTTGCTGCAGTAAACCGCTCCTGCTCATATCCTCCCCGCATCCACGCCTTAATGAGACGCATGCCGGCCAAATTTTCACGCATCACGCCATTGACACGGTCCAATGCCCGTTGAACGGCGGAAAACGATGACACCGCCTTTTTCATCACCCATAATAAAAAAGCGGCTGAAAGCGGAACAGCCACTGCCAAAATAAGAGCTAGACGGGAATGGACGACAAACGCCATGGCAACGCCAAAGACGACGAGAAGCGGTGCACGCAAAGCGATACGCAAGCTCATAAACAGCATGTTTTGCACTTGCGTTACATCGTTCGTCATCCGGGTAATGAGTGAAGCCGCCGACAGCTGTTCAATGCGCGCTAACGAAAATGACTGGATTTTGGCAAATAACGTTGTGCGCAGCATAAAGCCGTACTCCTGCCCAACGTAAGCAGCGGCAAACGAATTGGCAATGCCGGCGACAAACGCCAACAGCGAAGCGCCAAGCATGACGGCGCCCCACGTAAAAATGGCGGTAACATCCCGTTTCATCACACCATCATCAATGATTTTCCCCATTAATAGCGGCTGCCAAAGTTCAATCGTCAGCTCTGTCAACATGAACAGCCAAGCTAAAGCCATCCACTTCCGATACGGCCGCAAATAAAGAAGCACTCGCCGCACGTTGCGCCCCTCCCCTCTCCTGTTCCAGCCAAAGTGCCGAGCCGCCCTTTACCTTCATTTCTAGTTTTATTCTAAACTCGAACCATTTCTTTGACAATGATGACGCCTTGAGAACTTATTTGCGATGTGAACAAAAAAACCCCGAACAGCCGATCATGGCCGCTCGGGGTCTCGCAGCGTCAACATTCACGCTGCCAGTCGACAGTTGACCCAACGGCAGTTGCAAAACAGCCGGGGCTCACTTTTTATAATCCCGTTCCCAACGGGGCCGGTTTACGATCGGCATTGTTGCCATGCCGAATAGAGCTCCTCTTGGCCGATAGAATCCGGGGAGCGCAACGGAGGGAGCGATAGCAGTTCCTGTTCATCAGCAACGATTGGCAATAGCCGGTCAAGCTTGGCAATTAGCAAAATCTTTTTTAGCACAGCATTATCCCGGACGATCATGGCCATCGCACGGTTGGCGCTGACCACTTGTTTGAAAAAGCGGACAAGAAACGCCAATCCGGTGCTATCCAAAAATTGGAGGCCGCTTACATCGATCACAACAAGGCGACGCTTGACGGCGGCTGCTGCAACCAACAGCTTTTGTTCCGCAGCCAGCTGCGTATCATAAGCGAGCCGCCCGGTCAGCTTAATGCACTCGTACGCAGGTTCTGTAATCATTTCCAGTTCAAACGACAACCAATGCTGTTTCATCATATCCCCCTATCATTGACCAACCCTGCTCCGCCCCTGCCGCCTATGTTCATCGAGAAGCTGGACTAAAACGGTCTTTGTTGCGCTCTTTGCATTTTCATCACCAGCGTCCGCCGTCCATCCGCCCGCTCCACTACAGCCGTCATATCCATAATTTCATGAATCAGCAATAGCCCGCGACCTGATTCAGCTAGGAGCACATCGGAAAGCGTTTTTCTACCAAGCTGTTTGAACATTTCCTTTGGGATACCGTCACCGTCATCCTCGACCGCCACCGTCACTTCATCATCTGTAATGGAAAAAAACAATAAAATCGTCCCCTCGTTCAGTCCTAACCGCCGAACGGCTTTCACCGCATTAACAATCGCCTCATGCACAGCCAGCACAAACAATTCGGCATCGCGGACAGCAAATAAACAGGCGGTTTGCTCTGCGATCAGATCGCAAAATGCAATCGCCTCCTCGCTCGCCTTACAGCGCACCACCCACTCAGCCACCAAGTGAGCTCTCTCCTACCCATGGACTGTAATTGACAGCAAACAAACGTCATCAGTCGGCCTGGCGAGCGAAGGACTTTGGCTGATTAATTGTTCTAGGAAACCTTTATCCGGCAAATGACGGTACATTTGCGTGCATGTCCGAATTTTTTCAATACTTCGCAAAATTGACGGATCCATTTCCTCTAAAATGCCGTCCGTATATAGAAGCAGGCGGGCTCGCCTATTGTAATCGATCACCCCTTTTTCAAACGGCAAAGAAAACGGGCTGCCGATCGCCAAGCCGCCTTTATCCAACTCATGCACACTCCCATCCTCAAAGACAAGCAGCCCGGCAGGATGGCCGGCATTCGTGTATTCAATTTTGCGCTCTTTTGTATCAATAACTAAATAAATCATCGAAAATAAATAACGCATGTCATTCGTCTCGTCCGGGAATAAGTTTTGCACATGCTTCTCCAGCTCACTTGCCACGGAAACGGGATCAATAACTCGCACAATCAACCCACGTAAAAGCGAGCGGAGCAGCATGCTCACTAAAGCCGAGGAAATGCCATGACCCATTACGTCGATGACGATCACCCCATAGCGGTATAAATCGATTTGGTAGCAGGCATAAATATCGCCGGACAAATCATCGGACGGAATATAGACCGCTTCCATCGTTACTTCCTTATTTTGGATGAGCGGTGTCAACAAATTGTGCTGAATTTTTTTCGCCAGCTCGACTTGGCGCCGACGCTCACCTTCCTTTTGTTTTCGCTTGGTGATATCTTCTGCAAGAACAACATATCCGCTTGAACTTGGCACCGGAATGATCGTATAGGCGATATAGACCGGCGTACCGTCTTCGCGTTGTACAATTCCTTCACCGCATTGCCGCCTCTCAGGTGGAAACGGGAGCGGCGTTTGACCGCTGTGGCGGAAAAGCGTCCATATCGGACGTCCGATCGCTTCCTCTTTTCGGTATCCGAACAGCGCTTCGGCACCGTTCCCCCAATCTTGCACCGTCCCGTCCGCTGCCACTGGAACAACGGCAAACGGCGCAGAAGCATAAATGGTGCGCAACACCTCAGCCGACGTCAAAGTGGAGGCAGAGAGCGAGGTCTTTCGTTCAGCAAACTCCCAAACGAGCCATTCCCCTTCGCTCCCCGACAGGGCATAAACGCTCATCCGACTCGCGTACATCTGCCCATCTTTGACTACATGGTGCGCCTCCCCTTGCCAATATCCGTCCTTTTTCACCGCTTGGGCAATATGGTCAAACAAGCCGGCAGATCGTTCTGCCGGAAAAAGAGAGCTGGCCGGCCGCCCGATCAATTCCTCTTTGGCCCATCCGAGCCGCTGTGTCATTCGCTCGCTGACCGCAAGAATGAAAAATCGGCGGTCCGTAATCATCATGCCGCTGCCCAACCGTTCAGCGTCTAGCTGGTCGATCGCCTGTACATTCGCTTTCACCATCGTTCAACCCTTTTTCTTTTAATAGTAAAATCTTTAGTTCCTCAGCCGACACCGGCTTTCCGAAACGAAAGATGCGTCTCGGCGCCGTGCTTCTTCCACCCCGCCTTCGGGATGTATTTTTATCACCATTCCACCCATTTGTTTCGAAATAAAAAACAATGCTATTGTTTCATTCGCTCTTTTTCATTCATTTTCCTTCTTTTTTCGCCAAAAACCATCTAGTCCGTTTTTCTTATTTTGCCGGCTGGTTAAACCGCCGACGAATCGCCGCAATGATGAGCAGCAACACCGGAATAATGACTTGGAGCGGAACATGCACGTAAAAGGTGACGATTTTCAATCCTTCTTGAATATGTTCCGCATAATTGCTGGCAATAACAACGGACAAAATGAGAATAAGCAGACCGAGTGGATAGACGAGCCGCCGGTAGCTCGAAATACCAAACAAGTTGGCCGCCCCAACGATCCCGGCGTAAAAAAAGATAGAGATTTTAAAAAAGCCGCCGGCGATCAAGATAATCATAAAAAAGACGTCGAGACGCTCTAAAAAATCAGCCACTTGCACGCGACGGATCGTATCCAAAAGCGGAAACGACGAGCGCGATACCGTGTCCGGTCCGAGGACAGCCACATTGATCGCCATAATGAGCGCCAAATTGATCCCGCTCAGCACCATGCCGACCACCCCGGCTCGTCCTACTTTTGTCGGAGTATTGATATAGGGAAACAGCATCGTAAACACGATCATCTCACCGAACGGAACATATAACGTTTCGGTAAACACCGTTTTCCATACCCGCCTCCATCCTTCTTCCAACATCGGCTGCAGTTGGGTCACGTCAACGATCCCTGAAACAAAAACAAGGACAAATCCGATGATTGCCAAAAAGTAAAGCACTATCAAAAACAGTTCACCAGTGCGCGCCAATACTTCAATTCCTTTATAGACGCCATACATCACAGTCAACGCCATAATCGCATTTAACACAAACAACGGCGTCTCCGGATAGGCAAACGTCAACAACAGTTCGCCAAAGTCGCGCAGCACACGGGCGGCAATATAAAGAAAATATGTAATATAGACAATAGCTAACAGCTTGCCGAGCGGTGCTCCGACAATTTGTGGCAGATAAGCAGTCAGCGGCTGATCGGGATAATACTCAAACAAACGGCGATAAACGAAAAATAACAGCAGTCCGATCGCCAAGCTAAGCAAAATGGAAATCCATATATCTTGCTTGGCGCTCACACCAAGTGGAATGACGACGGCACTGCCGTGCTCGAATAGCACAATTAACACAAATAACTGGCGCACGTTGATTTTGCTCGATTCCAATCGTATTCACCGCCTTTGCCTAGTCCCCCCATCCCCACGTGCCGGCTGTGCCGGCGACGATTGATTATTAATACGGCTTATCCCCCATTCTCGTGCGACGGATATGCATATCTGTTGTCACAGTGACATCAAGTTCAGGAAAATAGCGATCGTGCCACTCTTTCTCGATCTTCTTCCATAAGCGTGGAGCAGCGCGGTGAACCGCGGCGCCAAACCCGAAAACATCTGTTTTTTCACGCTGGGCCGCTTTAATCGCTTTTGTGACGTCCTCCTTAGCGCTACGTTCAAGTTCTTTTTCTAAGCGGAATAACAAACTAGTGTCGGCTAAGTTAATAGGAACTCTTGACTCGCTGAGTTCTCCTTCCGCTATGATATGGATCGAAATGGACGGACGGCCGTTTTTGATTTTCGCCTTTACCTTCGTTTTTGACCGCGTCGTCCGATAGCCGATCGCTTCTTTCTTTCCTTCCCAAGGAACGGTAAGATTTGTGTACTGAATACGTTCTAATACCCACATCATGCCCCTTGCTGTCGGCCCGTCTACCCAACGAACGAGGCGGTCATTTTTAAACAGAGCGAGCCCGTCTAATTTGATGCGTGCATCCGGTACGGACGACTGAACATTTTCTTGCCGTTTTCCTTTTCTAGGATCCCCTTCAATGGCTACACCGGTCATCACTGGGTTTCTCTGAGACAGGGCTATGTCGCGAACCGTCTGCCATATATCGATATTGCTCGTTTCTCCCCATGCCAGCTCGGAAAACTTAAGCATTTGAATAATTTGTCTGGCAGAAATTTTATCGATCGGCGTTAGCACCGAGAGCACCTCTTTCGCTGAATGGCCGCGAGCGATGACAAGTTTGGCTGTCGTCCGGAATTGATAGTGCCGCTCCAAGGCATCAAACACCTCATCCAATCCTTCGCGCGCCAGCTCTTCACTGATGACAACTAAGTTCGTATGGGCATAATACAAGAGACGCGACACTTTTTCCGTAGCTTTCCTGGATGCTTCGGACACACTGTCTCCGGTCGACGTATAGATCGACACCGGCACGCCTCCCGCCCCACCACCGCTCGGCATTGCCCCGGCAACGTTGCCCGGATTGACGACTTGAAGCGAGGCTAAATATTCGCCTTCTTCCGTTTTATCAAGGCCAATGGCAATGACAAACGCCAAATCAGTCAGTTCTCTTTGACTCCAGCAACCCGCAAGCAAACAAACATAGGCGGTGAGTGATATAAAAAGGGCGAAGGCTCGTTTCATGACTCATCCCCCTTCCCTTGGCGTGACGGCGTTGGCTGTTGTGGCTTTTGATCGCCTGATTGCCGAACGATATTTTTTTGGCTGATAAGATGAGGCCGCTCACGAAACATCCATGTCGGGAGGCGAAACAGCGTATCACCCATATTCGACGGCATAAACGGAGCAAGCGGCGACATGTACGGGACGCCGAACGAACGTAAGCTGCACAGATGAATCGTCATGACCAAAAGACCCATCATAATGCCGTAAAACCCGAACATCGCCGCCAAAAACATGAGAGCAAACCGGATGAGCCGCGCCGAGATGGCAATAGCAAACGATGGCGTCGCAAAGCTGGCGATAGCCGTAATTGAAACGACGATCACCATTGCTGACGATACTAAACCGGCCTCAACCGCCGTCTGACCGATGACAAGCGCTCCGACAATCGATACCGCCTGGCCAACGGCGCGCGGCAAGCGGATACCCGCTTCGCGCAAAATTTCAAACGTCACTTCCATAATGAGCGCCTCAACGAACGCCGGAAACGGCACCGCCTCACGCTGGGCAGCAATGGCAATCACGAGCGGAGTCGGAATCATCTCCTGATGAAACATTGTCCCAGCGATGTAGGCTGCTGGTGCGACAAGTGAAATAAAAAAAATGAGCACGCGCAAAAAGCGAAGAGCCGTTGCAATATCAAAGCGAGCGTAGTAGTCTTCGACCGCTTGAAAAAACTGAATAAACAATGCTGGTGCAACAAGGACAAACGGTGTCCCTTCAACAAAAATGGCGACCCGCCCTTCAAGCAAATTAGCGGCGACAATATCGGGCCGTTCCGTATGATAAGTAGTTGGAAACGGCGTGAACGTCTGATCTTCAATCAATTGTTCGATATAGCCGGACTCGAGCACACCATCAATATCGATGCGGCGAAGGCGCTTCTTCACTTCCTCGATGATTTCGTCATTGGCGATCCCTTTTACATACATGATAGCCACATCGGTTTGCGTCACCGTGCCGATTTGCATCGTCTCAAGCCAAAGGTTCGGGTTTTTGATGCGGCGGCGGATCATCGCTGTATTCGTGCGCAATGATTCCGTAAACCCATCACGTGGTCCACGAACAGCGATTTGCGTTTGCGGTTCTTCAATCGAACGGTATTGTCCGCCTTTCGTGCTCGCGCAAATGGCAAACGATGTCCCATCAATCATCATTACCGTCGCTCCGGAAAACAACTCGCAAAACAGTAGTTTCCAGTCAGCAACATGCTTCACTCCGCCAACCGCAGCGAGCTTTTGTTCGATCCATTGCAATCGCTCTTTTTCCTCGAGTGCGATCGGAAAAGACGCCGTAAGCAGCGGCGTGAGCAAAAACTCGTACACGTTTTTTTCATCAACGAGCCCGTCAACAAAGACAACGGCTGCTTTCATTTGCTTTTCCTGGCCGAGGGAAAAACGGCGAATGACGACATCGTCGCTTTCTCCGGTCGCCCGCCGGATGATGTCGATGTTCACCGCCAGTTCAGCTGACATTGGCTCTTGTGGGACATCCGCCGCTTCACCGCTATGGTCGGCGCCTTCTTGCTGCACGCCATCGTTCATCTGTTTTTTTTGCCGACGCATCCCCCATTGAAACAACATGCCCTTCTCCTCCTTGCTTCATGGCACTTTTATCCTCCATTATAGGCAATCGGGCAAAAGTATATACGAGGGTGCATCATTCCTCCCTAGCCGGTGAACACTAAGCAAAAAACGGCAGGTGTGGCTTGCTTTGAAAGTCGTATTCTCCTCCCTCACCTTTCTGCTTCTGTTAGTCGGAACAGTTCTAGGAATGGACATGTTGTTAGGATTAACGGTGTACCAATCGCTTGATAACATACTCAATCGATTTTCCATGATGGAAGCGGCTGAGCTGTTTCTGTTGTTTCTTTTTTTCGCCTTTTGGCTGCTTAACTTGCTTACTGTATGGCTTCGGCGGCGAAAAAACACGCCCTCTTGACAAATCAAGCGGGGAATCCTATCCGCTTCCCCGCTTTTGACTCAGTCGGTCATTCTGTGAGTTTGTTCCATACTTTTTGTTGTTTGAGCCATTGACGAACGTGCACATAATCCGCGTTGATCGAAAAATACAGTGTATCGCCATCGCTCTGCAAAAGCTCAATCTCTCCGTACACTTCTCTCCCCATGATGATGTTTTCAACCGGTTCGTTCCATAAATCTTGTTTGAGCGCCTCGATAAACGCTTCAATTCCCTTCGGCTCAGCTAAAACAAGCACTGGCTGTCCTGTATTCATGTTTCGTATCGTTACCTCGCGGATTGGCGAGTAGCCGCTTGGGCGAAGCAATAAATAGTATTGCTGTTTATATTCTTTCGACTCCATGATGCGGCGAAAATGCGTCATATACGATTCGATCGGTACTTCATAGCAGCGAATGAGGCGCGTGCCGTCTTTGAGCACATAACCGATCACCACCCGCTGAACGTTGCTGAGATGGGACGGCGACGGTTGATCGTGCGTGAGCTGTTCGTGAAACGCCCGCACCGCCTCGATGTTTTCTTTTGTGCGGAGAAATTGGTCATATTCCACGAACGAGCGGCCGATCTGCTCTGGCCGTTCAAAGTTCATCGTCGACTGACCAAAGTACACTTGCTTAATGTCTGCCTCCGCCGGCACACGCTGCTCGTAACCGGTAAGATCGGCGCGAATGATGAAGGAAAGAACGACCATTACCCCTATAAACGCGACATACCCTTTCCAGCGGTGAAATACGCGCCACGTTTTCGCGATGACCATCTGAGCAATTGCGTACCCAAGCAAAGAAAACGTTACATAACCGAATACAATCCAACCCCATTGCCGCTCCACTTCTTCAAAATAAAAACCGCCAACAAGCCACGTGCAAAACGCTACTCCATACACAAACAGTGGACGGAGCGCCCGAAACGCCAACGCCTGCCCAGCCGCTTCTGTCGGTCGCCGCTCATACAACCAAACAGCAATGGCAAAAAAGAGAAGTGACAATAAGAGCAACAGCCCTATCTCCCCTGCACTCATGGGCTGATCCATTAACATCACGTAACGAATCGGGATCACCAACCGCTCCAATTCTGTTGATAAATAATAGTGTATATCCGGAAACCCAGACAATAATAATGATAAATTCTTGTAAATCAGAACAAGCATGCCGGCTGGAAAAAAGAGAAAAATATTCGTCAGCACGACATGGAGCACTGATTGGCCGACAAGAATACCAACAGCGATACCAAGGGCAAAGATGAACGTTTCAATGACAATCGTTTCACCGAACCAGTGCCATACGTCCGCCGCTTTGAGCCGCCACGGGAGGTCTAGCCCGTACAAGCAGCCGATGGCAACAAGAGCCACCATAACGAGCGGTATAACCAACATGAGCCAGCCAAACACGATTTGGCCTGTGAGCAACTCGGTGCGGCGGATGGGCAAACCATGAATAAAATCAGCCGACCGTTTGTCATGCATATAGCGAAGCACACCGGCAGCCGCCAACACAGGAACAAGCCAGGCGATCAGCGCTTCTAACGCATTCGATATATGGTATACACTGTCCCACTGTGGCATATTGCCTACTTTCGGGTCATATTGGGAATAAACCAAGGCGATCGGCAGCACGATCGCCGCCAGCCATAGCAGCAAATGAAGGATCGCAATCCAACCTATTTGGCGAATATTTTGCGTCCACATGGCGCGGTTCGCCGACCACCGTTTCCTAGACATGAGCGCCCCTCCCTATTTCATACATAAAAATTTCCTCAAGTGATAGCGGCAACACATCAAGGATGAGAGGATGAAACGCGCGAACCGTCTCCTCTATGCGCCGCTTTTCCCCACGGACGACAAGCAGGACGATGCTTCCTCGTTCCTCGCGATGCACAATATCGAGGCGTTCCACCAATTCACTCGGAAAGCCATCGCGAAAAGCGAGCTGCAACTTATGCATGCCGGCGCGCAGTTCATCCAAATCTCGTTCTAACCGCACCGTGCCGCGCTCCATCAACCCAACAATGCCACATAAATCTTCGAGCTCGCGCAAATTATGTGACGAGATGACAATCGTCATTTCCCGTTCCACCACTTCATCAATCAACAATTGTTTCACATGGCGACGAACGAACGCATCGAGCCCATCGAGCGGCTCATCCATAATGAGCACATCGGGTTGAACGGAAAAGGCGAGCCAAAACGCGGCTTGACGCTGCATTCCTTTGGAAAACTGCTGAATTTTTTTATCAAGATCCAACGAAAACGCCTCCTGCAGCTCCACAAACCGCTCGCGGCTGAATGACGGATACACTTGTTCGTAAAAGTCCGCCATTTGCCGAATCGTCGTATGCGGAAAAAAATATACGAAGTCCGGCAAAAATAAAATGCGTTGCTTCACGTTGGTATTTTCCCATACCTCTTCTCCATCGATCACGATCGTCCCTCGATCTTGGCGGAGAATGCCAGCCATTAGCTTCAGCAACGTTGTTTTTCCCGCTCCGTTCGGTCCGAGCAGCCCATAAATCACCCCTTTCGGCACGGTCATCGTTGCACCGTTGACAGCGGGAAACCGATCAAACGTTTTCGTCACGTCTACGAGTTGAATCATTGTTCTCCTCCTCTTCCTCCCCTTCTATGATCCATTGCCATAACAGCTCGTTTGTCACTCCTAAAAACCGCGCTTCCTTGACGAGGCGGATGAACTGTTCATGAACAGCAGCGATCGCCTCGGCGTTTGGCTCTTTCGGGCGCGACGCAACAAAACTCCCCTTCCCTGGAACAGAATAAATCCAGCCATCGCGTTCGAGTTCGCGGTACGCTTTCTGAATCGTATTCGGGTTGACCATCAGTTGTTTCGCCATCGCCCTGACCGACGGCAACTGATCATGCGGCTGCCATAATTCGCGGACGATCATTTCTTTCATTTTTTCGATCAGCTGTTCATAAATCGGCTGCCGGCTTCGTACATCAAGTTCAAACATCTCCCCTCCTCCTCTCATCGTCACAACCGTACTATAACTAATAGTACACTTAAAACAGAAGAAAGGCAAGAATTTTTTCCAAAATAAAGAAAGAATCCATTCCCGGATTCTTTCTTCATCTCATTCCGGCGCCGTTTGCCGCCGTGTTGACCGTTGCTGCTCGGCGGGCTGATACGTCTGAACAAACAGCCCATCTCCTTCGAGCCACTCGGCGATCAACACGTCTTTTGGCGAGGCAATTCCTTGTTTTTGCAGTTTGGCGGCCAGCCATTGCTCCGTTTTCCCAAGCTCCGCTAATTCGTCTGCCAACAGCTGGCCATCGCGGATCAGCGTCACCGGGACATACACCGGGTGGGGCGGCAGCTGGAAATCTTCACGCCGATCGTCAAATGAAGCCATTTCATGCTGCGCCCCCCTTGCATGCCGTTGATGTTCGCCCTTTCTTCCCTGTATTGTGCCCCCTGCCTCCTGAGAAGTTTCACTGTTGGTTTGCCGTTGGAACGGATAAATTCCCCTGGACTGGAAACACTATCGTTTTAGAAAGCCAATCAGCGGCATTTCATCAGAAAAGAAGCCGGTTCAGCAAGGTTTCTGGAATCAGCAGCCTTTTGCCCTACATCCCCCGCCCTTTGGAGATTGCATGGAAAGAAAGGGATTCATGATGAACGGACAACCGCTTAGCGCCCTGCAATTGTTATTCATGATCATGCTGTCGGTCGGGCTGATGAATCATGTCATCATCATCCCCTTTATGCTTGAGGCCGCCCACCGCGATGCGTGGATCGCCGCCTTGGGAGCGTTGGGAGGTTTGCTCCTCTGGCTGCCGCTGCTTTATTTCACCATCCGACAACTGAACGGCGAGCGGCTGTTTGACTGGCTGAAAAGCCGGTTTTCGAGCGCGGCTGCTTATGCGGTGGCCGGTGTCAGCAGCGCTTTTTTGCTTCTTCATAGTTTTGTCACGTTAAACGATACGATCACGTTCACCACTACCTCCTATTTGACAGCGACGCCGAAGTGGGCGCTCATTCTCTTTATGGTGATGGCTTGTTTTTATAATACGTATCGGGGCATCGATTCCATTGCCAATACAGCGATGATTATTTACCCGTTCGTGATTGTGTTTGGCTTTTTCGTGATGCTCTCGACCACACCGCATAAAGATTATTCACTGCTCAAACCAATGCTTGAGCACGGCATGGAGCCTGTATGGCGCGCCATGATGTACGCGGGGACCGGATATGCGGAAGTGATTGTTCTTTTGTTTCTTTCTCATCGCCTGCCTCGCCCGTTTTCATGGAAGGCGCTTGCCGCGATTGCCTTCTTCACCGCCGGGCTGAGCATCGGGCCGACGATTGGCGCCATCACCGAGTTTGGCCCCGAGCAGGCGACGCGCCTTCGCTATCCGGCATTTGAGCAATGGCGGATGGTCAGCTTAGGGACGTACATTGAACATGTCGACTTTATGTCGATCTACCAGTGGATATCAGGCGCCTTTATCCGCATCTCCTTGTCGATGGCGCTCATTGTAGAGCTGTTCCCGATCCGCCATCCGCAAACCCGCCGTTGGGTGCTCATTGTCCTCTACTTGGCGATCACATTGGCGGCGCTGGCACCGGTCAGCGATGAACAGTTTTTGCATTTTGTCAAACATGGGGTGCTGCCGACATCGCTGCTGTTTAGTCTTGCGCTGTCCGTTGTGTTAAGTGGTTTCACTTTGTTGGCATATCGCAAAAAGAAAAGAGGGGTGGCAGGATGAAACGACCGATGCGAGCCGCCGAAGGCAAACGGTTGAAAGACGATTACACGGGGCTCGAGACCGTCATCATCTCCGAAGAGGCGTTGCGCACGATGTACGCGAAATGCCCGGATGTCATCATGACGGAAGCCGCGATTCCAACCTCTTTTGACGGCTCGGCGGCTGTCGTGCACTTGCTGTTTATCTATTGCGAGGAACTGTGCGATGCACAAATGCTGCAAAAAGCCGTCTATCCGATGTTCCGTGAACTGTGCGAACAGCATCCGTGCTTTACGGCTGCTGACATCGAGGCCCGCAAACCGGCGGCGCTTGAGTATATGGGAAAAGAAGTGCGGATCGATGATCTCAACTTCAAGCTGTTTAGCGGTGATTTGCTCATTTATTTCCATGAAGCCGATGTCTTGTACACGATGCCGCTCGCGAGTCCGCCCAACCGTGACCCAGAGGAGCCAAACACGGAAGTATCGATCCGTGGACCCAAAGATGGATTTATTGAAGAAATCAGCAAAAACGTGGCGCTCATCCGCAAGCGGCTGCGCTCGCACCGGCTCGTCTATGAACCGTTTGTCATCGGCACGCGCAGCCAGACAAAAGTCGGGCTCCTTTATGTCGATGATATTGCCAACACGACCATCATCGATGAGGTGAGAAGCCGTCTGCTCAGTTTGTACATCGACTCGGTGACAAGCACCAACCAAATTGAAGAGTGGTTGTCTGACACCCGGTTTTCTTTGTTCCCGATGTTCGGTTATACCGGGCGGCCCGATTTTGCCGTCGATTCGCTCCTCAACGGCCGTTTTATCATCTTGGTCGACGGGGCGCCGACCGCCTTGATCGGACCGGGCAATTTAACGTTTTTGCTGAACACGTCGGAAGACGACAACACGTTTTTCTTGTTTGTCGTATTTCAACGCCTGCTCCGGCTTGTCGGCACTTCGGTCGCCATTTATTTGCCGGGCGCCTGGGTCGCCTTGACCTCCTTCCATCCGGATCAGCTGCCGTTCACCTTATTGGCGACGCTCATTTTGTCGCGCCAAGGAGTGCCGCTTCCGGTGCCGCTTGAAATGTTTGTGATGACGATTTTGTTTGAATTGTTTAAAGAAGCTGGAATGCGTCTGCCAATCGCCATCGGGCAGACGCTGTCCGTCGTCGGCGGCTTGATCATCGGACAGGCGGCGATCAACGCTGGACTTGCCGCCCCAGCCACACTCGTGATTGCCGCCATTTCCGTCATCTCGACGTTCACGCTCGTCAATCAAAATATGGCCGGAAGCGTCACCTTGCTGCGGTTTATTGTCTTGACGGCTTCCACCGTTCTTGGCCTGTTTGGCTTCATTCTGTCGCTGTTTTTCATCTTGACTTATGCAGTCAACTTACGCACCTGCGGCATTCCGTACTTGATGCCGCTGGCGCCGCCGTCCAAAGATATCAGGAAAGTGTTTATCCCGAGCACATGGAAGCAGTTCCGCACGCGCGACCGCATTATCCGTCCAAATGATCTCATTGCAAAAGAGAGGGAACGAAAATGAGGAAGCGAGTCATTCCCATCATCGCCTCTATCATGCTGCTTGGCGGTTGCTGGGACACACGCAACATCGATCACGCTGTCTACATTCATTCAATCGGGATCGACTACAAAGATGGCCAAGTAATCGCCTACGTGCAATTGATCGATTTCACCGCCCTTGCCAAAGTCGAAGCGGGGGGCGGCAGAGAAAAAGCGGCGATTTCCGTCGGCAAAGCCGCTGGCGAAACGTTTAATATCGCGACCGACAAAATCTACCCTTCCATTCAACAAAGGGTGTCATGGGGCCATGTAAAAAGCATTGTCTTTACCAAACGGGCCTTGCAAAAAGGCATCGTAGCCGATGTGATCGACGTGCTGAACCGTTACAATGAAATTCGCCATACGGCGTGGGTGTACGCGACCGATGAGCCGATTTCCGACTTATTTCAAGCAACACCGTTGCTCAATGCTTCCTCATATTATTCACTGTTGTCCAATCCTGAGGAAATCTTCCAGCAAAGTTCGTTTATCCGCCCGATCCGTCTCATCCGATTGATTGCTGCGATGGATGAAAAAGCTGATGTAGCTAGACTCCCTTATTTAACAATTGAAGACAATCGTTGGGTGGAAAATAAGAAGCCAAAACAAATGTTGGCTATATCCGGCATTTGTTTTCTTCACGATTACCGCCTGCAAGGATGCGAGGGCCGTTCCGATTTGCAAGGGCTTCGTTGGTTGGAGCAGGACGTTCGGCGCACCCCGATTTATGTCAAGCAAAAAGAGAAAACCGTTGCCTCCCTAATCGTCCATAATCCAACAACGAAGTGGTCGGTCGACGTGAAGAACGGAAAGTATGCTTTTACTGTAAACGTCAAGGCGCAAGGAAATCTCCTCGAACTGCGTGAACCGCTCTCACGAAAACAACTGACCAAACTGGCGGAACAAACGGTGAAACAAGAAATCCACCGCTTATATAAACTTGGGAAAGAGCAACAGATCGATATATTGAATCTAGCGGAGCAACTGTATCGCCAGCGTCCGGATCTCTGGAAAAAACATCAGATCAACGGCCTCATCCCACTCCATAACAACACGCTATTCGTAAACGTCGAGCTCGTCATCAGTGCATCTGGAAAAGAAAAGCTGAATTACCGCGCTGGCGATTGAAAAGACAAAAATGAAGCGCCCTCTTGCCTGCGCTCACGCTGGGAAATGGGGCTTTCTCTGGTGGCAAGGATCAAGTATAATTTAGCCATATTAAGATCTATGGTTGGAACGGGGGAGAACGATGGGGGTTCATACGGAACGAACAAGCGCCGTCAGCATGACCGTCTACCCGATTTTGTTCGCATCAGCCTCGGCCACTTTTTGAACGATGCGATGCAGGCGGTCATCCCGGCGCTCTTTCCGATTTTGCGCTCGACGGCGGCTTCGTTTACGCTCGCTGCCGCTCCTTGGCGCCTTGGCGGTTTGGCTGCTGAAAGACCGGACATAGCCAATGCATATTTTTCTTTCAATCTCTTTCCGCTATAATGAAAGGTGATGATGTCTATTCAGTTAGGAGATTTTTCGTATGGCCGGTTTATACATTAACCAGCACGTCTTGAACAACTTATTTTATATTTTGGTCACGATCTTTGCCTTTTCCTTTATTTATGACCATAGTCGAGCGATCCGGCAGCGCCCGCTCTATGGCCGGGCGCTGCTTGGGGTTTGTTTGGCGTTGGCGGCCGTGTTGTGCATGAAATTTCCGATTTACATGGATCCGCTGTGCGTCCATGATTTCCGGCAAATTCCGTTTTTGCTTGGAACATTGTATGGCGGCGGCGCAGTCGGGGCGGTGCTGTTTGTTGTCTTGATGCTGGCACGCACCGTTTTGTACGGATTTCAGCCGCTCACGTTGATCGTTTACGCCATCATGTTTGCCATAGCGGCGGCCGCTTCGCCGCTGTTTCGCAAGCTGCCGCAGTCGAGCAAGCTCGTTATGTCGCTTTGGCTGACGTTTTTGCTCGCGGTGCTGACGACATTTGTCGCCGTGATTGTTGCTGATTTTCCGGTAACGAAGCCATATATCGTGTATTTTATTATGATGCCGCCATTCGTCATGATGTTCGCTGTCTATTTGATGGAGACGCTTCATGAGGCGCAGCTCGCTCGGGCGGAGCTGATGAAGATGGAAAAAATGGAGATCGTCAGCCAGATGGCAGCGAGCATTTCCCATGAAATCCGCAACCCGTTGACGGTCGTCAAAGGGTTCATCCAGCTGATGCAAACGGGTCGGCTGCCGCGCGAAACCGAAGAGCGCTACATTCGCATCGCCTTAGAGGAACTCGAGCGGGCGGAAGCCATCATCCGCGACTATTTGACGTTTGCCAAACCAGCACCGAAAGAGACCGAACCGATCGATGTGGCCGTCGAGCTTCGCAAGGTGTTGCAAATGATCGCACCGATGGCGCATATGCATTCGGTCGATCTCTCTTCTTCCCTTGAACACGGCATCGTCATTGGGAATGTGCAATATTTCCAACAGTGTTTCCTCAATTTGTTAAAAAACAGCATCGAAGCGATGCCAAACGGCGGCACGCTTCATGTCGCGGCTGAGAACCGGGGGGCATCAGTCGTCATTACCATTTCCGACAACGGCGTTGGCATGACGAAAGAACAAGTGCGCCGCTTCGGCGAGCCATACTTCAGCACAAAAGAAAAAGGCACTGGGCTTGGTGCGATGGTCGCCGTCAAAATCATCGAACAAATGGGAGGAACGTGGACGATCGAAAGCGCCGTACAAAAAGGGACGACGTTGACGATCACGCTGCCGGCAAGTCGGGTGGGACCGCCGACGGCAGAACAAAGCGCCGTCGGCTGAACGAAAAAACGGATGCCCTGTTTTGGACATCCGTTTTTTCTTGGTGATTGGCGCGATCATTTGACTTCCTCAAAATAATCTTTGTAAAACCCGCCGACTTTTCCGCTGTTGTCAATGACAAAATAAAACTCGTCGGTTTCGTTTTTTACTTCATATACTTTGCCCGGCGTCAATACATTGCTGACCATGTACTTTTCCGCGTTCGTGTGAACGCACTTTACTTTTTTGATCGTCGGCCGGGTCGCCCATGTGGAATGAATCATGGCGTCATCTCCTTCTCTTTATATTTTTCCCCTTCTTTATTGTAGCGACCCGGACAACCGGCTGCAACGTCCCATTCGCCATTTGCCGCTATGGCCGACGCCTCAAATCGTTGGCGGCGGCGGGCAACCGTGCTAACGACCTGTTGCTACGGCTCATCGCGCACCCCCTCAAATTCGATGATGCGCCCGCACGGCTCAACCATCGTTTCGCCGTTCGTTTCCACTTCGCGGAAAATTGGCTGCTCGATGCGGCGGATGGGGCGGTAGCCTTCCTGTTTCATTCGCGCTAAACAGGCGGCGATCGTTTCCCCTTCCGCTACCGTAAACCGTTTTTTCTTCATCGCTTCCGGCGCGTTTGTCAACCATCAGGCGCGCCTCCCTCCTTTCCCCTTTAGGTTGCCCAAAAAAGAAGCCGGATGTTTCATCCGGCCTAGCGCGTTTTCTGCACATATTTTCGGTACAGCCCATACAGCTCGGCTGCTTTGTATGTCTCAATTTTTTTCCGTCCGACCGGATGGCGGGCGATGCCTGCCTTTTTCAACTCGGCAACAAGCCATCCTTTCGAGCCAAAATGCGCCATGGCGCTCCCCCCCCCTCTTTTGTCATCCGCTTGTCTTTATGATGTATATGTGTGCAAAAAGGGAGCAAGAACATTGTTGTCCATATGGCATAAAACAAAAAAAGAAGCGGCTTCTGCGCCGCTTCCTTTGTTTACGCTGATGGCGATTTATGCTTTTTTCCCTTTAAGAAAAACGCCATCATTAACGCCAATACCGTCAAGCCGGTGGCGACGAAAAAGGCGTCGTTAATCCCTTCGACAGTCGATCTCTGCTGCACGAGCCCATACAGCAGCTGCACCACCGCTTCATCGCTCGGAATCGCCTGCTTCAGCTGGCCGACAAGGCTCATGAAAAACGGATTGTTTTCCGTCATCTCATTTCGGTACATGTCCGCATGGAATTTGGCCCGGTTGGACATGATCGTCACCAAGAACGCCGTTCCGAGCGAAGCGGCCACTTGGCGGATCGTATTGGACATCGCCGTGCCGTGGCTGTACAAATGGCGCGGCAAGGCGTTCAATCCTTCCGTCATAATCGGCATTCCGAGCATCGACATGCCGAACATGCGGAAAATATAAAGCCAAATTAACTGGCTGTACGGTGTATCCATCGTCAGCTTGCTGAATTCCCACGTCGTGACCGCGGTGATGATCAAGCCGACGATCGCCAGCGCCCGCGCGCCGATGCGGTCAAACACCCAGCCGGAAATCGGCGACATGATCGCCATGACAATCGCTCCCGGTAGCAACAGCAAACCGGCATCAAGCGGCGTAAAGCCGCGCAAGTTTTGCAAATACACCGGCAGCAGCACCATCGCTGCAAACATCGCCATATTGATGACCGATCCGATGACGGTCGCCAACGTAAACACTGGGTAGCGGAACACACGGAAATTGAGCACCGGATGCTCCGAGCGGAGCGAACGCCATGTGAACATGATCAAGAACAAGACGCCGATGATAAGCGACACAACGACTTCCGTCTCGCCCCATCCTTTGCTGCCGGCTTCGCTGAAGCCATACAGAACGCCGCCAAACCCGATCGTGGAGTAGACCGCCCCTTGCACGTCCAGCACCGGATTGCCCTTGCGCGGCGTATGTTTCAGCCAGGCGGAGGCAAGCACAATGTCTACAATCGCGATCGGCAAAACGACGTAAAACAACAGCCGCCATGTATAATGTTCGACAAGCCATCCGGATAACGTCGGCCCGATCGCCGGCGCGAACATCATGGCGATTCCGACCGTCCCCATGGCCACTCCGCGGCGTTCCGGCGGGAAAATCGACAGCATAATGACCATCATCAGCTGCATGATGATGCCCGCCCCGACCGCCTGCGTCAGCCGCCCTGCGAGCATGACGGCAAAGGTTGGAGCGATCGAGCAAACAAACGCGCCGATGGCGAAAAACGACATGCCAGACAAAAACAGCCGTTTCGCTGGAAACTTCGCAATTAAAAACGGGCTGATCGGGATGAGCACCCCGTTGACGAGCATATATCCTGTCACGAGCCATTGAATCGTCGACGTTTCCACGTTGAAATCTTGCATCATATGGGGCAAGGCGACGTTGATCAACGTTTGGTTCAAGATGGCGACAAACGCGCCCAGCATGACCGTCGCCACAACTTTTCCGCGGCTGCCGATATCCCCGAGGCCGCCTTGCCCGGCTGGAGCGGCCGGGCGCCCATCCGTTTCTGCCGCTGGCTCTGCTTTCGTTTCCGCTAACGGTTGAGCGTTGGCTTCCGCCGCTTCATCCGCCGCCTTCCCTGCAGCTGAAGCCGGTTTGCGGCGGCGCAGCGCGATGTTGACCGCCGCCAAAACCAAAACGGCAAACACAATATAACCAATGACAAATGTTGTCATGTCCCATCACCTACTTATGGATGCGGACGGTGACGTTCATGCCCGGCACAAGTCCGGCTCCGCTGTAATTGTCAATGGAAATCGTGACCGGAATCACTTGGGTCACTTTCGTGTAGTTGCCGGTCGCATTGGAGCTCGGCAGCAGGCTGAACGTATTCGCTGTCGCATTGCCAATCTTTTCGACTTTGCCGCTGAATTTGCGGTCCGGATACGCATCGACATAAATATCGACGTCTTGCCCGACTTTCACGTCTTCAATATCGGTCTCTTCAATGTTCGCCGTCACCCACAAATCGTTCAAATCAAACCCTCGGGCAAGCGGCGTCCCCGCGGCGACAAACGAGTCTTTGACCGCGTTTTGCTGCACGATGGTCATCCGATGAGGCACTGTCACCGGCACCGTCGTTTTGCCGTCAAACACCTCACCGATTTCTTCCCCGGCTGAGAACGTTTTTCCCGTGTCGCCCCGCCAGGATGTCAGTTTTCCGGACAACGGCGCCGCAACCGAGATGACCTGGCCGTCGATGCGGGCGTTGTCTGTTTTAATGTAATTCGTCGCTTCGTTCACATAGTAGTAAGCGGCAAAGCCGCCGCCGACAAGCAAAATGAGCACAATGATGTTCAGCGCCACCAATCGTTTCACGTTCACTGTCTATTCCTCCCCGAGTAAAATCGCTTTAATTTTTTCATGAAGATGCAAAAACTGTTCAATCTCCTCTGGAGAGACGAGTTCTTGAATGCGGCGAAGCCGCCGGCGCAGCACCGACTGCTCGCCAAACGCTTCCGACACTGTCTCTTTTCCTTTTTCCGTCAAACTCAAAATGACCGCGCGCCGATCTTGCTTCGACGGCTCGCGGACAACAAGGCCGGCGCCGACGAGCCGATCGACCGTGCCGCTGACGTTGCTGTTGCTTAAATTTAATTTTTCCGCCAAGTCATTCAGGCGAATATGTTCTTTTTTCAACAGCGTATACAAGACGATCAGCTGCACCTCCGTCACTCCGACGCGAGCCGCGTCCTCGCGGATGAGGCGGTAAAGCACCTTTTGCGTCCGGAAGACGGCGTACATGATGTCCCGGCTGATTCCTTCCATTCATCCCCCCTCCTTGCTTCATCTTTCTTGTTGGAATAGTTTCAATGCGAATTATTTCTGCACGAAATATGATTATAACATGAAAACGAGGAAAATCAACTATATTGTTTCATTGTCTTGGCAAAAACATACGCAACAAAAAGAGTCCGACTGGATGTTTGGCATCCAATCGGACTCTTTTGCCCGCTTCTCATTCATGAATCCGCGCCGCGGTTGCCGTCGGCTGAATGCAGTTTCTCAACCACGCTCCACCAGGTGGGTGTTCGCAGAAGCGTTCCTGTCGTCCCCGCAGACGAATAAGGGGCATGACATTCCCGCTTCAATGTAGAACTCCCTTTTGATTGCCATCGGTTGAAACTTCATTCTACAACGCACAACGCAGCAACGGATTGGTGATTATTATCATACACAATCTTTCTTCGTTTGACAAGGGGGACGTTTATCCAGTTTTTTCAAACCGGATACACCCCGTGTTTCCGCTCGGAAAAGACCATATATTTGGACATATACGCGGCAAACCGCCGGATGAGTTCGTCGCGCAAGTCGTTCGGCGCGACGATGCCATCAACGACCAATTCAGAAGCGAGCCGGTAGATATCGATGTCGCGCCGGTATTCCTCGCGTTTTTGTTCGACAAACGCCGGCCGCTCTTCCGGCGGCAGCTCGGCGATTTTGTTCGCATAAACGGCGTTGACGGCCGCCTCCGGCCCCATGACGGCGATTTGCGCGTTCGGAAACGCGAGGCAGCAGTCCGGTTCAAACGCCGGGCCGGCCATGGCATACAACCCGGCGCCGTACGCTTTGCGGACGATGACCGAGATCTTCGGTACGGTGGCTTCCGCCATGGCGGCGATCATTTTCGCCCCATGGCGGATGATGCCGGCCCGCTCGACCTTCGTGCCGATCATAAAGCCAGGGACGTCGGCCAAAAACAGAAGCGGGATATGGAACGCGTCGCAAAGCGTGATGAATTTCGCCGCTTTATCAGCCGAATCGTGGAACAAGACACCGCCTTTGACGCGCGGCTGGTTGGCGATGATGCCGATCGGCTGGCCGTTAAGGCGCGCCAGTCCCGTAATGATTTCCGGCGCAAACAGTTTTTTGATTTCGCAAAACGATCCTTCGTCAATGATTCGCTCAATCAAATCATACATGTTGAACGGCGCATTTTGGTTTTCCGGCAAAATGTCTTCGATCGTTTTGTCGAACGATTTCGGCGGCTTCGCCTCGACCACCGGCGGTTTTTCGCCGTAATGGGACGGAAAATATGACAAATAACGGCGCGCATAGGCAATCGCTTCTTCTTCGGTTTTCACGAGCACGTCGCCGCAGCCGGAGACGGTGCAATGCATGCGAGCGCCGCCCATCTCTTCGAGCGTGACTTTTTCCCCAATCACCATTTCCGCCATGCGCGGCGAGCCCAAGTACATCGAGGCGTTGCCCTCGACCATGATGACGATGTCGCAAAACGCCGGAATATAAGCGCCGCCGGCTGCTGACGGGCCAAACAACAGGCACACTTGCGGCACTTTGCCGGACAGCTTCACCTCATTGTAAAAAATGCGCCCTGCCCCGCGCCGGCCGGGAAACATTTCGAGTTGGTCCGTAATGCGGGCGCCGGCCGAGTCCACCAAATAAATGATCGGGCAGCGCAGTTTTTCCGCTGTCTCTTGAATGCGGATGATTTTTTCGACCGTGCGCGCTCCCCATGAGCCGGCTTTGACCGTCGAATCGTTCGCCATCACGCAGACGGTGCGGCCGTTGATTTTGCCGATCCCGGTCACCACCCCGTCAGCCGGCAGGCCATCCGCCAAACAGTTGGCAAACAATCCGTCTTCCACTTCTAAGCCATCGTCAAGCAACAAATTCAACCGATCGCGCACAAACAGCTTTCCTTGGGCAGCGTTCTTTTCATGATATTTCGGCGCTCCACCTTTTTTAATGTCAGCTGCCCGTTTCGCTAGCTCCTCAGCCAGCGTGACTCGTTGATTAGCTATTTCCTTCATCCCCATGTTGTCGCCTCCTTGCTTCGTTCATTCCGCTGTTTTCTCAGGCGGTACTTTTATCCATCGAATGTCATCGCCAATACGTCCAACAGCATTGCACACCGCGGCCGGCTACTTTGAGGCAGCGCTTTGGCGGCATATTTCACAATGTGCCGCACCGCAAAGCAGCCGCTTTGACGCCGCGCTTGGCCGCGTCGGTTTCCCCCTTGGCATTGAAGCGCTTACGGCCATTTGAACCTATGCCTGTAGCGTTCCCCGGGCTTTCAGCCGGCCGCGTCGAAGCGTCTTATTCCCCTTTGTATACCGGTTTCCGTCTCTCTTTAAACGCCTGCAAGCCTTCGAGTCGGTCTTTTGTCGGGATCGTCGCCTCATAGGCGAGCTGCTCAATCGCCAATCCGGTCTCCAAGTCAACGTTAAACACGCTTTGCACCGCCCGTTTCGCTTGGCGGACGGCAATTGGTGCATTATCGGCGATTTGCCGAGCCAATTCAAGCGCCCGCTCCATTAGTTCGGCGCGTGGTACAGCGTATTCCACGAGGCCGATTCGCTCCGCCTCCTTGGCCGTGATCCGTTTCGCGGCAAAAATCAACTCTTTCGCCTTTCCGATGCCGACAAGACGCGGCAACCGTTGCGTGCCGCCCGCGCCTGGAATGATGCCAAGTGACGTTTCTGTCAATCCGAGTTGGATGTCATCAGCAGCGTAACGAATGTCGCATGCTAAAGCGAGCTCGAGCCCGCCGCCAAACGCCGAGCCGTTTAGGGCGGCGATAACCGGCTGCGGCACTTTCTCGACCTCATTGATTGTTTTGCTGATCAAGGCGACCGCCTGCCGCACTTCCGTTTCATTCATTCCCGCCCGCTCCTTCAAGTCGGCGCCGGCGCAAAACACTTTTTCTCCCGCCCCGGTCAAAATGACGACACGCACGTCTTTTTGAAACTTAATCTCTTGCAACAAGTTGCCAAGCTCTAGGAGAAGCGCTCTTGAAAGCGCATTGGCCGCCTCGGGGCGGTTTAACGTCACAATACCAATGCCGTTTTCCTGCATGTCAAACGATACGAACGTTCCCACTTTCCTCTTCCTCCCAAAATGAATTTGCTTATGATGAAATCGTTTGTAAATAGCGGCTTGGGAGCGGACGACCAATTTTGTCGCGAATAAACAAGGCTGCTTTCGTCAGTTGCTCCACATCAATGCCGGTTTCAACCCCCATGCCATGCAGCATGTACACTAAATCATCGGTGGCAACGTTTCCTGATGCCCCGGGGGCATACGGGCAACCGCCAAGACCGCCAAGAGAGCTGTCAAACGTTGTGATTCCCATCTCCATCGAGACTAAAATATTGGCGAGCGCCGTCCCCCTCGTGTCGTGAAAATGCATGGCGATCTGCTCAGCCGGAAAACGGCGGAGCACCTCGGCAAGCACGTCTTCGACTTGTTTTGGCGTCGCCACACCGATCGTATCGCCTAACGACAGCTCATCGACCCCCATCGCAAACAACCGGTCAGCGACCATGAGCACTTGATCGACAGCAACCGTCCCTTCGTACGGACAGCCAAACACTGTCGAAACATAGCCGCGCACCGTTTTTCTTTCTTGCTTCGCCGCTTTCACGACACCTTCCAACACCGGAAACGTAGCAGCGATTGTTTTGTTAATGTTTTTTTGGTTATGCGTCTCGCTTGCTGACATGAAGACGCCGACTTCATCCACCCCGACACGAAGCGCCCGTTCTAATCCTTTTTCATTCGGAACGAGCGCAGCATACGTGACGCCGTCTTTGCGGCGGATGCCGGCTGCGACTTCGGCGGCATCGGCAAGCTGCGGAATCCATTTTGGATGGACAAATGACGTCACTTCAATATACGACAACCCGGTTTCCGATAATAAATTGATCCAAGCAATTTTGTCAGCCGTGGCGACCGGTGATGCTTCGTTTTGCAGACCGTCGCGCGGGCCGACTTCCTTAATCGTCACCTTCGTCGGCCATCGCCCCATGTCCGCTCCCCCCTTTTCGTTTTATCCCCGTCCCTCAGGTACTTTTTGTTCCTTTCGCCACGTCTGATGGCGAGTCTGAACTTCATTGTTGGTAGAACGGTTCACGCGCATGTTTTCCTACTCAATCTCGACAAGCACGTCGCCCTCGTTGACGAAATCCCCTTCTTGCACATGAATGCTCTTCACCGTGCCGGATGTCTCAGCGGCGACCGGGATTTCCATTTTCATAGATTCCAAAATGACGACATCTTGTCCTTCTTCAACACGGTCACCGACGGCGACAACAATTTTCCATACACTTCCGGCCATTGTGGCAGTGACTTTGTTCATCGTTTCTTCCTCCGTTTCTGCTTCATTTTGTTTTAGTTGGCTGCCAATAGTTCGAAAGAAAATCGGTCGTCGTTTCCCCAGCATGGAACGCCGGGTGGGACAACACCGCCTCAAGCAGCGGGATGTTCGTTTTAATGCCTTCGACGCGATAATCCCGAAGCGCTTCGAGCAAGCGTTCAATCGCCGATGTTCGATCCGAACCTTTGGCGATCATTTTGGCGATCATCGGGTCGTAAAACGGCGTAACGGTGATGCCGCTTTGAACCGCCGTTTCATGACGAATCCCTTCACCTTGAGGAACGGAAAAGGCGGCAATGCGGCCAGGCGACGGGTAAAACGTGTTCGGGTCTTCCGCATAAATTCGCACTTCAATGGCGTGTCCATCGCGGCGAATGTCTTCCTGCTTATACCGAAGCGGCTCGCCGGCAGCGATGCGCAGTTGCTCTTCGACGATGTCAATGCCGGTGATTTCCTCGGTCACCGGATGTTCGACTTGGAGACGAGTATTCATCTCGAGAAAATAAAAGTTTTTTTGTTCATCAACCAAAAACTCGATTGTACCGGCGTTCGCATAACCGATATAACGTGCTGCCTGGACGGCGGCTTCGCCCATTTTCCGCCGCGTTTCTTCATCCAAAAACGGCGATGGCGCTTCCTCAACCACTTTTTGATGGCGGCGCTGGATCGAGCATTCGCGTTCCCATAAGTAGACGCAGTTGCCGTGCCCATCGGCGAGCAGCTGAATTTCAATATGGCGCGGGCGTTCAATATATTTTTCGATATACATCGTCCCGTCGCCGAAAAACGAAGCAGCTCGTTTTTGACTGCCTTCAAACGCTTGGCGCAGGTCGGCTTCATCGCGAGCGATGTGCATGCCAATACCGCCGCCGCCTGATGATGCCTTCAGCATGACTGGGTAACCGATGGAAGCTGCGGCTGCAGCCGCTTCATCGGGGCTGTCTAATGCAAAGGAAACGCCTGGGACGATCGGAACGCCAGCTTTTTCCATCGTCTGGCGTGCTTCGATTTTGCTGCCCATCGCAGCAATGACGTCCGCCTTCGGGCCGATAAAGACAATCCCTTCTTCCTCACAGCGACGGGCAAACGCTGGGTTTTCCGAGAGCAGTCCGTAACCGGGATGAATCGCTTCCGCTTTCGCCGCTTTGGCGACTTCGATGATTTTTTCGATATTTAAGTAGCTTTCCGCTACGCGCGGCTTGCCGATCAAATACGCTTCATCAGCGAGCTGAACATGGAGCGAATCCGCATCCGCTTCCGAGTAGACAGCAACCGTTTGGATGCCGAGCTTTTGGCATGTGCGAATGATGCGGGCGGCGATTTCGCCACGGTTGGCAATCAACACTTTCGCAAACATCCTCTCACCCTTTCACAAAAAGTGGGCTGCCGGCGCCGGACGGTTCGCCCGCCCGGCGCGGCGGTTTAAGTCGTCAAGCCGAGGCGCTGTTTCGCCATTTCTCGCAGCTTAAACTTTTGAATTTTCCCAGACGCCGTCATCGGATAGGAATCGGTAAACTCGATATAGCGCGGGATTTTGTGGCGGGAAATGTTGCCGCGGCAAAACTCGCGAATTTCCTCAGCGGTCGCCGTTTCACCGTCCTTTAAGATGATCCACGCCATCACTTCTTCCCCATACCTTTCATCGGGCACCCCGACCACTTGGACGTCCAAAATTTTCGGGTGTTTGTATAAGAATTCTTCGATCTCGCGCGGGTAAATGTTTTCGCCGCCGCGGATGATCATATCTTTCAGCCGGCCGGTAATGCGGCAGTAACCGTTTTCATCCATCGTCGCCAAATCGCCGGTATGCAGCCAACCGTCTTCGTCAATTGCTTCATTGGTCGCTTCCGGATTGTTGTAATATCCTTTCATCACATGGTAACCGCGCGTGCATAACTCGCCTTGCACGCCCCGCGGCACTTCGTTGCACGTGCCGGGCTCAACGATTTTCACTTCTACACCCGGCAGCGCGCGGCCGACCGTTTCGACGCGCAGCTCAATCGGGTCATCAGTGCGCGTCTGGGTAATCACCGGGGACGATTCCGTCTGCCCGTAAGCGATCGTAATATCGGTCATACCCATTTTGTTGATGACTGCTTTCATCACTTCGACTGGGCAAGGAGAACCAGCCATAATGCCCGTGCGCAGCGATGACAAATCGTATTGATCAAAATCCGGGTCATTCAGTTCAGCGATAAACATCGTCGGCACGCCGTGCAGCGCCGTGCACCGCTCCGCCGCAACCGTCTCGAGCACCCGCTTTGGATGGAACTCCACCACTGGCACCATCGTCGCTCCAACGGTGACGCACGCGAGGGTGCTCATGACGCAGCCAAAGCAATGGAAAAACGGCACCGGGATACAAAGACGGTCGCCTTCGCCAAGTTTCATACATTGCGCTACTTGGTGGGCATTATTGACGATGTTATAATGCGACAACATGACCCCTTTCGGGAATCCGGTCGTTCCAGATGTGTACTGCATGTTGATCGCATCGTGCGGGTCGAGGCTCTCTAACCGTTCACCGAGTTCTTCTTCCGTCACCTCATGCGCCATCGCCAAGATGTCGTTCCATGTGAACATGCCCGGATAACGCTTATCGCCGAGCAAAACGACGTTTTTCAGCTTCGGCAGCCGCTTGGACTGGAGCTTCCCCGGTTCGGCAGTACGCAACTCTGGAACAATGCTGTACAAAATGTCGATATACGAAGAATCGCGGTATTGTTCGATCAAAAAGAGCGTCGTCGAATCGGACTGCTTAAGCAAATACTCAAGTTCTGCCGCTTGATAGTTCGTATTGACCGTAACAAGTACCGCCCCCATTTTCCCCGTCGCGAACTGGCAGGCGATCCATTCTGGAACGTTTGTCGCCCAAATAGCGACATGTTCCCCTTTTTCAATGCCAAGCCGCATCAAACCGCGCGCCACAAGGCGGCAATAGTCATTAAACTGCCGGTACGTCAGGCGCAGATTGCGATCGGCATACACGACCGCTTCACGATCCGGGTATTGCCTGGCACGCTCCTCTAACAATTTCCCCACAGTCACCGTTAACATCGACCGTCTCCTCCCCTTTGTCCGAATTCACTGTTATGGATATGCGCATATTTCCGCTTTTAGCATCCGAGCTGGCGGGCGATGACGAGACGTTGGATTTCCGATGTGCCTTCGCCGATTTCCATGAGCTTAATATCTCGCAAGTGGCGTTCGACGCCGTATTCTTTCATATAGCCGTAGCCACCATGAATTTGAATCGCCTGGTTGCAGACGCGAAACCCCATTTCCGACGCGAACAGCTTGGCAAATGACGCTTCTTTTGTGAACGGTTTCCCCTGGTCTTTCAGCCAGGCTGCTTTGTACACCATATTGCGGGCAAGCTCGATTTCCATCGCCATATCCGCGAGCTTAAATTGGATCGCTTGGAACTTGGAAATCGATTGCCCAAATTGAACGCGCTCTTTCGCATATTGAAGCGCTTTCTCAAACGCTGCTTGTGCAATACCGACAGCTAAAGCGGCGATCGATATGCGCCCGCCATCAAGCGTGTACAAAAACTGCTTAAACCCTTTTTGCGGGTCGCCTAACACGTTTTCTTTCGGCACACGGACGTTCTCAAAAACGAGTTCGCACGTATTGGAAGCGCGGACACCCATTTTGTCATAATTTGAACGGATCGTAAATCCTGGGGAGTCGGTTGGTACGATGAGAGCGGTGATGATGTTTTTGCCGCGCGCATCTTTGCCCGTGACCGCAGTGACGATCACTTGCCGCGCGTATTGGGCGTTTGTAATCCAGCATTTTTCGCCATTGATGACATACTCATCGCCGTCAAGCACCGCAGTTGTGCGCGTGCCGCCGGCGTCCGACCCGGCGTTCGGCTCCGTGAGGCCGAAAGCGCCAAGCGTTTCTCCCTTTGCCATTGGCACAAGCCACGTTTGTTTTTGCTCTTCTGATCCGAAGTAATAAATCGGGCTCGCTCCGAGCGAAACGGCAGCCGCATAACTTAGCCCCGTGCCACCGCAGGCGCGGCCGATTTCTTCGACGGCAATGGCGTACGAAATCGTATCGCCCCCGGCGCCGCCATACGATTCCGGAAACGGAAGGCCCAACAGCCCCAACTCGCCCATTTTGCGGAACACTTCACGCGGAAAATACGCCTCTTCATCCCATTTCGCCGCGTATGGCGCAATTTCCTTCTCCGCAAAGTCGCGAACCATTTCTTTAATCATTTGTTGTTCTTTCGTCAGCGAAAAATCCATATTCTCCCTCTCCCCCATTTGAAGAATAACTATATAAAAACCGACTAGTCGGTTTTTAATCACGTTGAAAATGAGTTGCTTTGTCCAGCAACCAAGACCGACTAGTTGGTCTGGAAACAATAAGCGGCTTATTCGACGATCGGCCGCAACAAAAACTGTGCCGCCGCCGGATGCTCCGGGTCACGAAGCACCGCATGCAAAATGAAATCGGCAAAATAGCTCGCAATCTCTTCAATTGACAGCGGTCCGTCCGGATTGTACCATTTGTACGTCCAGTTCACCATGCCGATGATCGACATGCCAGCGATCTCCACCGACAGTTCCGGACGAAACTCGCCTGCCTCAATCCCCTCACGGATGACACGAAAAATAATTTGTTTAAATTCTTCTCGCTTCTTATTGATCAGCTCGGCATATTCCGGTTTTAAGTACGTGCTTTCCTGATAAAAGACGGTAATATGCGGCTTATATAAATGAAACACTTTGACAAACGATTGAACGATGGCGTACAAGCGCTCGGTCGGCGTCGAGCAGCTTTCATACGCTTCCCGTGCTTTTGTAAGCGCATACGTGATAAAGACGTCATGAATATGGTAAAGCAACTCGTCTTTCGATTTAAAATTATGGTAAAAACCACCTTTTGATGTGTCACTTTCCGCCACGATACGGTCGACCGTTACACCGTGGTAGCCATATTTCTCAAATAAATGAAGAGCGGTGTCAATAATGCGATCTCTGAGTGGTTTATCGGCCATAACAGTCTCCTTCACATCGATCGTAAAACATTTCTAAAAAGATAAAATATTCTTCCTGTTTATTAAGATATTCGACAGTTGTAGCTGTTGTCAATAAAAATTGTTCCGCCGACTGAAAAAATGGGAGGCGTCTTTCGCCGCATGACATCCGGAACGATCGCTCGAACCATGTTTCCTAACGGCACGAACCGAAACAAATGTCTCATACATAATCACGACTGTTTTTCCAAAAGATAAAAACGGAGGTGGCTTCTGTTGGAACCGATGTTATGCCCAAATTGCAAAACAAACCGGACGCGGTTTCACCTTATCGAGCAGCAACCGCGGGCGGTCAAGCTCGACCCCCATACCGGTGACATTGAACAAGAGTACACAAATGAAGCGCTCGAACCGTTTCATCTCCCGTACCGCGGTCCAAGCTACCGCGTCCAATGCGGAGTCTGCGGATTGATTGAAGATGCGGACATGTTCATTCAGCGCGCCAAATCTTCTCCACTGGGGTGATCAACATGGCAAACCAAAAACAAACACCATCCTCAATCGTTGACCAAAAACAGCTTGTCAACGACAAGACAAAAGCGATGCGGGAGCACGGCGACCAACACATTCGCCGAGTCACGCCTAACGGCGCAGACGGACAATAACCGCCAGCTTGCTTTTGCACACAAGCAAGCTGGCGGGGCTTCCGCCTTTCTAGCGGTACATCGCCCACAGTCCGATATCCCGAAAGCCAAGACGATGGTAAATGCGCCCGGCGTCTGGGTTGTCGTAAAACAAGCATGGCATCTTTCCTTCGGCGAGCAAATCGTAAACGAGCTTCGCCACAATGGCGCTCGCGTACCCTTTTCCTCGATGTTCCGGATCGGTGCAGACGCCGACGATCATCGCCGACAGCGAATTTTCCGCCGTTGTCGATGCCGCCGCCACCATCTTGCCATCTTGTTCAATATAATACGTTCTCGCTGAATTCGTTTCCATCCCCTTCACCAGCATGGCGCGCGCCGTCGGTCTCGTGTCAAATTCAGGAATGCGGCGCCGCAAGTCAACAATCCGATCAACATCGGCCAATCCAGCTTTCTTGATGGAGAACGCCCCTATTTGTTGACGGGCATATTCGTCCGTCCGGCACTCACAAAAGTAAAGCGTCCGCTTCGTCCCAAGCGCCAGCCGTCCTTCAAACTGCCTGGCAATTTCCTCTTTGCCGGACAGCTCGATCGTCAATGTGCGGGCTGTCTCACCGATAAGGCGGGCAAAACCATCAGCATCAAAATCGCCGGGCGCGTATGAAATATAAGAATCATAATAACGAAGCAACACCGCTTTCAGCGAACCGGCATCGTCAAATTGCCCCCAAACGTCTTGGAAATCAGCGTCATAGCCAAACGACTCGATGTCGCCAATGATAAATAAGTTGAACGACGGATCTTGCTGCAAAAATGAAAATAGTTGTTGGTGGTCTTCGGCCGTTAACCGACGAATCATAGCACTCCCCCGCTTTTCGAATGATATTTTTTCCATTATACTATAGTGTATATCCGCTGCCAATGGCGGAATATGAGGGAATGGTTAGTTTCGGCTGACCGTGAAGAAAGGAGGAAGGCCGCTCTCTGTCTGCGAGACGGTCATGCAGATGAAGTTTATTGACGATCTGTACGAATATTACAAAGACCGGCTGACCGGGGATGAAGAAGACGCTGAAGCGGTGGCGATGTCGATTTTGGATGAACTCAACCGCCGCGATGTGCTCAAGCTGATCGGTGAGATGACCGATGAAGAGCTGCTCGGCATGTTTGGCTTGTACTTGTTCGAAAGCTTGAAAGCGAAAATGGCTCGTGAAGGCCTCGGCGCCACACGACCGCAAGAAGGGCCGCGCATCCATTGACAAAAACGGCTGTCCCCGCCAGACAAAGCCGTCTGCACTGGGGACAGCCACATTTTACGAGCAAAGACCGGGTCGTTATCATGCAAAGATCTCTGACGGAATGACGAACCCCGCGAATTGTACGGAACGTGCCCGGTCATCAGCCCACAGCGAATAAGTCTCCCACTTTCACCCCGCTTAGAAACCGGAGCGCTTCTTTTGAAATAAAGAATAAAGAAAAAACGTTTTCGAGCCACCTACCGATAAAACTGTACATCATATCCTTCTTTCAATAACACTTGGTAAATTTGCTGGATATGATCCTCATTTTTCGTCTCAAGCGAAAAGTGGATTTCCGCCTGGCCTGGCAACACTTTGGCACCGATGCGTTGATGGTGGATCGACATCACATTTGCTTCTAGTTCGGCGATAATGCGAAGCAGCTTGTTCAATTGGCCCGGCTTATCGGAAATGATCGTCGTAAACGTCACAAACCGACCGGCCTCGACAAGACCGCGCTCGATGATGCGGGAAATCAATGTCACGTCGACGTTGCCGCCGCTTAAAATGGCGGCGACTTTTTTATCACGAAACGGCAACTTTTGGTACAAAAGCGCCGCCAGCGGACAAGCCGCCGACCCTTCGACGAGCAATTTGTTCCGTTCAAGCAAATAAAGCATCGTCCGTGAAATTTCCGCCTCTTCAACGCAAACGATTCCATCGACGTACTGCTCAATATATTGGTACGTAATATTGCCTGGCTTTTTCACGGCGATGCCATCGGCGATCGTATCCGATGCAGCGATGGCGACCGGCTGTTTATGGCGGAGGGCTGCGGTCATTCCAGGGCAGGCTGACGATTCGACGCCGTACACCTCGACAGACGGTTTCAGCTGTTTTAATGTAAACGCTAACCCCGCGAGCAAGCCGCCGCCACCGACCGGGCAAAGGACGACGTCCACATCAGGAAGCTGCTCAACCAACTCCAAGCCGATCGTTCCTTGGCCGGCCATGACGGCCAAATCGTCGAACGGATGTACAAACGTCATCCCCCGCTCGCGCTGCAGTTCGAGCGCATACTCGAGCGACTCATCAAACACATCGCCGTGCAAAACGACTTCCGCTCCATAGTTTTTCGTCGCTTCTATTTTGCTCAGCGGCGCACCTTTTGGCATAACGATCGTGCACGGAATATGAAGCATGCCGCTTGCATAGGCGACCCCCTGAGCATGGTTGCCGGCGGAGGCGGCGATGACGCCGCGCGACCGCTCTTCATCGGTCAACGACATAATTTTATTGAATGACCCTCTTACTTTAAATGAGCCCGTTTTTTGCAAGTTTTCGAGTTTCATATATACATTATTGCCGGACAACCGGCTGAACGTTTGCGAATGCTCAAGTGGTGTTTCATGAACAATGCCTTTCATTTTCAACCGCGCTTGCTCAATGTCTGTCAACGTCAACATCACTAAACCACCCTTTCTGATCAGGCAACCGGTTCTTTTTCACCCGGCTTTATTATATACAAAACGTTTCATCGCCGACAAATATTGCTTTTTCCTCGGCGGATGACGTACGATAATAGGGTGAAGGAGGGGAAGATTTATGCGGCGACGCCCGCTGTTGCTTTTATGGATGGTCATGTTTTTGGTCATGTCAGGGTTTGGCATCATTATTCCGGTATTGCCGTTTCTTGCTGAAGAAGTGGGAGCTACTCCACTTGAGCTCGGGCTGTTAATGGCGGTTTATTCGTTAATGCAGCTGTTGTTTTCCCCGGTGTGGGGACAGCTGTCCGACCGCTATGGCCGTAAGCCGGTGTTGCTCATCGGCATCACCGGGCTGTCGTTATCGTTTTTTCTTTTTTCTGTAGCTGAGACGCTCATCATGCTGTTTGTCGCCCGTTTTCTTGGTGGGGCACTGTCAGCGGCAGCGATGCCGACGGTAATGGCATATGCCGCCGACGTCACGCCGCCAGATGAACGGGGAAAAGCGATGGGAGCGATCGGTGCAGCAACCGGGCTCGGCTTTATTTGCGGGCCAGCCATCGGAGGAATGTTTTCGCAAACGAGCTTGCATCTGCCGTTCGCCATCGCAGGAGCACTATCAGCGGCGACAGCGCTGTTCGTATGGCTCGCTTTGCCAGAACCTTCGCGCCTGTCAACGACCGCTAAATCGGAAGGCCAGCGGTCGCTGAGAGAAATGATACAAAGCCCGCTTCTTTATTTATATTTGCTGCAATGGACGGCGACGCTCGCCCTCGCCGGACTTGAGGCAACGTTCGCTTACTTCGCCGATCGCCGCGCCGGTCTTGATTCCGTTCAACTCGGGTATATTTTTATGATCATGGGAATCGCCAGCGCCCTCGTTCAAGGAGGACTCCTTGGACGGCTGATTAAACGGTTCGGTGAAGGACGTGTCTTACAGGGCGGTCTTGCCGTCTCGGCTCTTGGATTTGCAGCTATTTTGCTCGTACAAGACTTTTGGACGGCTGCTCTTTTTCTATCCATCTTCGGCATCGGAAACGGCGTCATCCGCCCTTGCGTCTCATCGCTCATTACGAAACAGGCAGCCGGTCGGCAAGGAAGTGCTGCCGGACTATTGTCATCGTTTGACTCGCTCGGCCGCATCATCGGCCCGATTGTCGGCGGTGGCTTGTTCAGCTATATGGCAGGGCTCCCTTACTTGCTCGGCATCGTTCTTTGCGTTGTCGGCGCAGGATTGTACGGGTTGTTTGCCGCCCGCAACGAAGTGGGGCGCTTGTCTTCTTAATCCGCTACGGCGGATTTTTTATTGGTTATTTAGCACATAGTTTTATAAAAATATAAAGTAATTACTGAACAGTCGTCATAGACACATGTTTTTCTAAAGATAAATGAATTTGCTTGAGAATAGGAAAACATAGGCGGATTTGCTAATATGAAAGAAAGGAATTCAGAACGCGAAGGGATGAAACGGTTGTGACCGAAAAATCACATTGTGCAGCGCCGGACGTTGCAGCAAGGGCGACGACGGCAAGACAGTGATCCATCTGTCGTTACATTGGCCGAAACGACGTTTTACCTAAAAGGCAGCCAGATGTCTGACGCTGGCACAATCGTCGACTTGTCAGTGCTTGATGTGTTTGAAGCCCCCCTATTTGGCAGCAAAGGGACAAGACGCAAGCTATTTTTCTATTAAGGCGCTTGATGGCCTGCGCTGAAACAGTTAGCAACGGTGCCAACCGTCATCGGCCGTCTTAGTGCCCGACATAGGGACATTCGTCATAGCCAAAGGCGATTCACTTTTGTAAAATAGGAAATGAGATGTGTAGTTAAGGAGTTTGGAAGGATGAACGATCGATTGGTACAACAGCAAACTGAAGAGCTTGAACGAAAGCTGCGCGCTTATGAGCGGCTCATCGAAAAACTCCCGTTCCCATTCATGTTTACCGATTACGAAACCGGAATCACCATCGAAAAAAGGCGCGGTGATGTCCAACCGCGCCTTTCGCCGGCTCGGATCGCCCCTGGAAAGGAAACAGAATGGCAGTGGGACATTGACTTATATCGTGATGTGCCGTTTGAAAAAGTCGAAGCGTTTTTAACACCGCTGCTTGACCTTGTTCCGCACCATATCGTCTTCGTCGACGATCATGGAATCATTACGCTTTGCAATTTACAAGCGGCCATGGATACCGGCGTCGACCGCGATGCCATCATCGGCAAACATATTCGCGAGCTGCTGAAACTTCCCGATGAGCTAATCGCAACACTAGAATCGTTGGAAAAGCGCGAGCCTCTTTACAATCGCGAAGTGCTCGATCGCTTTTACGGCATCGTCAACACCCGCTTTATTTATAATGATGACGGATCGGTCAAACGGGTCATTAGCATATTCCAATCGCTCAACATGATGAAAGAGACGGAAAAATTGGCTGCCGCAGGTCGCATTGCGGCCGGCATCGCTCATGAAATCCGCAATCCGCTGACGACAGTACGCGGCTATTTGCAGTTGTTGAAAAACGATTTGCCAGATCGCATTACATCGCTCGTTGAGCGGCTGCTCATCCCCGAACTCGACCGGGCGAATGACATCATTACCGACTTTTTAAATATCGCCAAACCACGGGACGTGAAAATGGAGACGTTCAACTTGCACCGCTTTTTGCGTGATGACGTCGGTGTTCTGCTGCAAAGTGAGGCGCTGCTTCACAACGTCAACGTCCATTTTGATCTTGATGAACAGCTTGACGATTATGAAATGAATGGCGACCGCAGCCAACTGCTGCAAGTGTTTTTAAACTTATTCCGCAACGCCATCGAGGCGAAAGTCGCAAAGACAATGAATGTGAAAGTCAGCAGCCGGAAAGTAAACCATATCGTCCAGCTTCGCTTCTGCGACGACGGGCCCGGCATTCCGTCACCGGTCATCGACCATATTTTTGAGCCATTTTTCTCGACGAAAGAAACGGGAACAGGGCTTGGTCTTTCGCTGTCGAAAAAAATTGTCGAACTGCATCGAGGAACGATAAAAGTGCAAAGTGACGCATGTGGCACTTGTTTTCTTATGGAATTTCCGCTTCGTAGCCAGCCGCCTTATTTTTCGTCATAAGCGGCTTCTCCAGGGGGATCGCTCCCCCTAGCTCGGGGGAGACGGAAAGATTGATGATTTAGCACAATGTGCTGTTTTTAGACAAAGGAGGAGCCATGATGGCAATGACCGCTTCAGCCAGCGGAAAGTGGAAGCGTTTGTTCACTTTGTTTTTACCGATTTTTGTTTCGCAAGCCGGCCAATATATGATGAACTTTACCGATGTCGCTATGTCCGGCCACGCGAGCGCCGAAGATCTGGCCGGCGTGGCGATTGGTTCGAGCCTATGGGTGCCGGTGTTTACCGGGGTTGGTGGCATTTTGCTCGCTCTGTCCCCCATCGTCTCCCAGCATTTCGGCGCCGGACGTCATGAAGATATCGCTCGCACCGTCGTCCAAGCGCTTTATTTGTCCGTCGCGATTGCACTCGCCATCGTCCTGGCCGGCTCGGTTGCCGTGCCGTTTATTTTGAAACAGATGCAACTCGAAGAGGATGTCCGGTACATTGCCTCTCACTATTTGCTCGCATTGTCGTTTGGAATTATCCCGCTGTTCCTTTATTCAGTGCTTCGCTACTCGATCGATGCGCTCGGGCAGACGAAAGTGACAATGTGGATTACGCTCACCGCTTTGCCTATTAACATGCTGTTCAACTGGCTGTTCATTTACGGACACGGCGGATTCCCACGTCTTGGCGGCATCGGCACCGGCTATGCGACAGCAATCACGTATACGTACTGCTTTGTCGCTGCCTTGGCTGCCATCAAACTCCGCCGTTTTGCTATGTATCGTGCGCTCGTGCGTGTTTACCGCCCTTCATGGGCCTCATGGAAAGAGCTGCTTAAAACAGGGGTGCCGATCGGGTCGGCTATCTTTTTTGAGACGAGTATTTTTGCTGCTGTAACGCTGCTTGTCGGGCGATTTGGCGCCGAAACGGTTGCCGCCCATCAGAGCGCCCTTAACTTCGCTTCACTGTTGTATATGATCCCGCTCAGTTTGTCAATGGCGCTGACGATCGCAGTCGGTTTCGAAGCGGGGGCTAAACGGTATGAAGATGCGAAAAAGTTTTGCTTGATTGGCATTGCCATCGCCTTGGCCGTCGCCGCGGCTGCCGCTCTGTTTCTTTACGCCTTCCGCAGCCATGTCGCCCGACTGTACACGAGCGATCCCGCTGTGGCAGCGTTGACCGGAAAATTTTTGTTATATGCAATCTTCTTCCAATTTTCCGATGCTATCGCTGCCCCCATTCAAGGAGCGCTGCGCGGCTATAAAGATGTCAACGCCGTATTTTGGGCTGCCCTTCTTGCCTATTGGGGCATCGGGCTTCCCGTCGGCTGTGCGCTCGCCCTGCTGACCCCTGCCGGAGCGTTCGGCTATTGGATTGGCCTCATCGCCGGGCTGGCTGCCGGGGCGCTCTTCCTCAGTTTTCGCCTGCAGGCCATCTGGCGCCGCCACGGAAACCAACGCGCGCCGCACATCTCGTGAGGGACGTCCGGGCAGCGTCTATATCAGCAAAAAGAGGATGCCCATAGACGGGCGTCCTCTTTACGACGACGTCAAAACGATTCACCGGTGAACCGTTCCGGTTGATAACCGGTTTCCGTTTAGTCCGCCACTTTTGCCGATGGCTGCTGTTTCCTATACGCCAGCGCGTCAAAGCCGATCCTTGTCTTTTCCCACCTCGCGCTCTTCAAAGCTTTTCGTATGTACATACGCAGTCAGCTCCTCGCCATCCCCCGGCTCCTCTTCTCGCAAACAGCCAAGACGGAACAGCACGGTGCCAACCTCGTCCTTGATCATCCCTTCCATCATTGCCGCTTTCTCCACCCGCGGCATCTTAAAATATAGCTGGCGCCATTGGGGCAGACGAACCAACTCCTCGATTGGCTGCGGATGGTCATCGATGCGCCAATCGATAATAACGATCGTTGCAGCCGCTGTATCCCCTCCTTCTTTTCCGACAAGCAAGTGATCCTCTTCTGCCGCTGGAAGCGCTCTTAACAGCTGAGCGGCGAGCGGGCCTTTCGCCTGTTTCAACGTTTTTCCATTGCCAGCCCGGTTTCCTCTCCAGCTAACATATCGCCTTGAACCGCACTTTCTCTCTTTCCTCCCTCCTGTCTCTTTTGAAAAAATGGCAGGGGAAACAACCGTTTCTTGGCTGCTTCCCCCGTGCCATCATCCACTTAGCACCAAGTTGCCCCGACGATAATGAGCAAAATAAACAAGACGACGATCAACACGAAGCCGTAGCCGTAGCCGCCATAGCCCGGATAACCGAAGCCATAGCCGCCCCAGCCGCCCCAGCCGCAAAAGCCGTATGGCATATTCGTCACCTCCTTGCTAGCAGGTAGGGGGCATTAATACACCCAACCACCGATACATGCACATCCGACAATGATTAACAAAATGAACAGAACGACGATCAACGCAAACCCGCCGCCGTAAGTTGCACCCATTTGCCAGCACCTCCTTCATTTTTGTACTAGTAGACTATTCACGAAGCGAGAAATTGGTTAGATGTTTCAGCAAAAATGGGTATTTGCCGCGCGGAAGGCAAAAAGAAAGACGGCCCGTCACCCGGACCGCCGTTACGCTTGCAGCGAATCTCGCTTCCATTTTTTTCGCCCCGACGCCTGCCGAATTTGTACGACAGAAAACAAGATCAGCGCCGCCCAAATGCAGCTGAATGCGTACAAATGGGCTTTCGTGAACGGTTCGTCAAACAAAAAGACGCCAAGGAGAAGGCTGATTGTCGGCGCAATGTATTGCAAAAAGCCGAGCATTGTCATCGACACGCGCTTTGCCCCTTTGGCAAAATACAAAAGCGGCACAGCCGTAGCCGGTCCGGCCCCGGCGAGGAGCACCCATTGCCACCATGCCGCTGCCTCGACGAGCGCCGGTGTTTCATTGTATAACCATAATAAGTAAACGGCCGAAAGCGGCATCACAACCATCGTTTCCAACGTCAGCCCGACGGATGAGTCAACACTCGCTAACTTTTTCACTAAGCCGTAAAGTCCGAATGACAAAGCGAGTGATAGAGCAACCCATGGAAATGAGCCGTATTCCGCTGCCATCACGGTCACGCCGGCCGCAGCAAGAAAAACGGCAAACCATTGTCCAACGCTGAGCCGTTCACGCAATACGATCGTCCCAAGCGCCACGCTGACAAGCGGATTGATGTAATAGCCGAGGCTGGCCTCGACAATATGGTGGTTGGTCACCGCCCATATGTAAATAAACCAGTTGGCACTAATGAGCAGGGCGGCGGCGGCAATCCCCCACGCCAACGCCGGCCGGCGGCGCATCGCCTTAAGCTCTTGTCTCCAGATAGTGAGCTGGCCAGTCCCCGCCAAAAGAATCACCATAAAGACAAACGACCAAATGATGCGATGGGCTAAAATTTCAAGCGCTGGGCGCGCCTCAAGCAGTTTCCAATAGAGCGGCAGCACACCCCATAACAAATACGAGACGGCGGTATATATGATACCTTGCTTTTCTTCCCGAAAATACCCCATGTCACGTTCCCCTTTTCCTTGATCATTTCCGTTCCATTATACCGCTGCCGCCTCATTTTATCTATCAAAAAACAGGACGCGCCGTCCGACGAGCAAACGAAAAACGGAGACGGCGCTCGTCCCCGCTTCCTTTTGCAGCCTTGCTTGGCTGCACTGTTTTGCCTGTTTCCGTTTTTATGTTTTTCTAGGCTGGCGCTTACCAACCGACACAAACACAACCGACAATAATTAATAAAATGAATAAGACGATAACAAGTGTATAACCGTTGCTGACGAAACCGCTCATGGCGGGCACCTCCCCTTATGGATTCACGGAGCCATCATATGCGCCCACCTGCCCAAACGGCCGGGCAAATGCCCATATTTGTGGAAAAACGCCTATTTTTCTTTCTATCTCCCCCCACCAGCCGTTTCGTTTGAAATAGAGGACGATGAGTGCGGCGACAGCAGCCATAAGCAACAGAGCGAACGGATAACCGTATCGCCATTTCAACTCCGGCATGAATGTAAAATTCATGCCATAGACATCGACAATAAACGTCATCGGTAAAAACATGACGCTCACTAATGTTACCGTCTTCATAATGACGTTCATATGGTCGGATTTAAGCGACAGCTGCAAATCGAAGATGGCGGACAACGATTCCTTAAATGCATCAAGCGCCGCCGGAACGCAGGCAAACCGGGACGCCACCTCGTCGATATACGGGTTCGTTTCTGCGTTCATATACGGAAGCTCAACATGGCGAATCGTTTTTCCTGTGCTTCGGCGACTTGCCGCAGCTCATGAAGATACGTTTTCATCCGATAAATATCGCGCCTGATTTCATTCGCGAACAGAGTCTCGAATACTTGCCGTTCGAGCCCTTGGATGCGGTCAGCCATTTGGTCAATCACCTGCAAAAAAGCAGGCAGCAGCCAAGTTTAAAAAGTGGTAATAACACATAACCAGGGTAAAGCACCTGATCGCAATGGTCCAACAGCCGTTCTTTCACAGGGTCGATGAACGAGTGAGACTCATCCATGTAGCTGATGATATGCCGCTCCGCGGCGAGCAGGCGGACGTTTGCCATCCGACCGGACGGGTCGATGATAAACAACGAAAGAAAGATGTATCCTTCATACTCATCGACGGTTAGAATGCCTGTTCCATCGATCAGCCGTTTTTCGGCGAGCGGGTGGATCGACAATGACGAGAGAAGTCGCTCCAAATCGGACTTGACAGCAGCGATAAAATGAAACCAACACGATTGGCCGCCCGTCGGTGCATGGCGTTTGAACGTTCCTTCCAGCAACGGACGAGGGGAATGGTTGATCGCCATAGGCTGATGCTCTTTCTGTACAGTGTCAGTTCTATTGTGTGCTGTTTGCCAAAAAACGACTCCCCGCCCTTCGTTAAAAACAAAGCTTGTCGTGAGCACGACAGCATTCGACCGATATGGTGCAAACAACGACTTTCCCCCCTAGCAGGAGCCGTTGGCTATGTCGAAAACGTCCGCCGTAAAACACGAACAAGCGAGCCGCCTTAACCTTGCCGATCCACACGCGCTTCTGGTTCGACATGGACATGCGTTGAACGAATGTTATGCCGTTTTTTCATCAGACGTTCGACTTCGTCAGCGATTTCGTGACCTTTCGCCACTGTTAAACGCGAATCAACGCGGATCGTCACTTCAAGCACAATATCATTACCTAATGTGCGCGCCTTAATGTCAGCGACATCACGCACACCCTCCACCGCAGCAATTTCTTCCCGGTAAACGGCAAGCCGCTTTTCATCAAAACCGTCGGTCAACGTGTGCGCTGTTTCCATAAAAACTTCCCATGCTGTTTTACAAATGATCGCGCCGATGATGAGAGCCGCCAGCGGATCAAGCCAGAGCCACTCAAGCTGCGCCCCGATGATGCCGATTGCCGCTCCAACGCTGACAAGGGCATCCGATAAATTGTCTTTCGCCACAGCGGCGAGCGCTGTACTATTCGTCCGCCGCGCCAACCGGGTATTGACCGTGTAAATAAGGAACATGACCGCTGCCGAAGCAAGGGCAACCGCCGCTGCCGGCCAATCAGGGGCGTCCGCCTTTCCGCCATGAAGCAGCGCACCAGCTCCGCTGATGACAACATCAATACCGATCGACATCATCAAAAAAGCGGCCAAAAGCGATGAAATGTTCTCCGCCCGCGAATGTCCGTACGGATGATTGCGATCGCGTGGTTTTTGGGCAATTTTCATGCCAATATAGACAGCCACTGAAGCGATCACATCGCTCAAATTGTTCCAGCCGTCCGCCTTCACTCCGTCCGACCCGGCTAAAGATCCAGCCAAAAGTTTGCAGGCCGCCAGCAGAAGATAGACACCGATGCTTAACAGCGCGCCGGCCTCAGCCCGTTGTTTCCACTCCACGTTTTTCACCAACCTAGCTGTTTCGTTCTTGCACGTATCAGTGTACCAGCTTGGTATCGGTTGGGTCTATAGCAAGAAAATTGCCTCCCTTCATGAGTATAGAGACAAGCAAACTTTTTTGCCTAAAGACAAAACCGAGCTCTTTTGCGTATGATAAACCAATTCAAGCAAAAAGGAGAGAAAAACATGACTTCGTATTTGGACTGGTTGGCCGAAATGGGGATCGATGGCGCCCACCCGGGAGGTTTTATGTTAACAAAAAATATATTACGTAAACTCTATATTGATCATTCAACTTTGGTGCTTGACGTCGGCTGTGGAACGGGACAGACAGCGGCGTATATCGCCGAACAGTACGGTGCCGATGTGACGGCGATCGATCTCCATCCAACAATGATCGCCAAAGCAAAACAGCGCTTTGCCGCTATGGCCGTCCCGGTTTGCCTGTACCGCGCTTCGGTCGAAGCGCTGCCGTTTCCTGCCGAAACATTCGATCTCGTGCTTTCTGAGTCAGTGCTTGCCTTCGTTTCACTGCCAGAAGCGCTCGCTGAAATTCGCCGAGTGCTCAAAAAAGGTGGAACGTTCGTCGGCATTGAAGCATGTCATGAGAAGTTAACCGCAACCGAGCAGCAGCAAATTGCCGCTTTTTATGGCTTCCGGCGGCTGATGACGCCGGCTGGGTGGAAAGAGGCGCTTGAACAAAACGGATTCCGTTGCCGCCATTTTTCCTACGCAGCCGCTGCGGAAGCGCCGAGCCAAGGAGCACCGTTCATCGTCGCCTTTCCATCGACGCCGGAAATGGCAAAGATGTGGCAGATGCATCAGCAGCTGACTGCACAATTCAGCGACCGGCTCGGTTATTGCGTGTTTTGGTGCGAAACATAGCTTACAAGACATTCATCACTGTTCTAAACAATGATGCCCCCTTTCCAGTCAATGAACAACGCCTCCTTTCATGTGTCATCACACGAAAGGAGGCGCCTAGTTCTGTTTACACTTTTTTTACTGCTTGAAAATATTCTTCAAGCGTCCAGTCACGCTTCTTCATCACCACGGCCGCCTTCCGCCCGACATAACGGATATGCCATGGCTCATACTTATAGCCGGTCACCGCTTCCTTTCCTTTCGGATAGCGGATAATAAACCCGTACTCGTGCGCATGGGCGGCGACCCATTGTCCTTCTTTTGTCGCTCCGAACGCTTCCGTCAGCTGATAGCCGGCCGAGCGGCTGCTAATGTCGATCGCAAGCCCGGTTTGATGCTCGCTCTGCCCCGGATAGGCGACCGCTTGGACGGCTTCTGCTTCCCCTTTTTGCCGCACTTCTTCCGCAAAAACCACTTGCTGCCGCTCATACGACCGGTAGGCGGAGACAGCCACAAGTTCAATGCCGTCGCGGCGGGCGGCAGCAAACAGCTCTTCAAGCGCCGCAGCCGCCTCAGCCCGCATATGCCGCTTCTCTGCCTTCGGGTCATCAAACGAGAACCGCACGTTCGGCACAACTAAATCGGCCGGCTTGTAGCTAGGCGGAAGCGACTGTTCTTTATTAACGAGCACTAAAATGTTATCCGGGTTCATAATCACTTTTTTCCCGTTTTCCACCTTAATGACGTTCCAATATTTCGCCTCAAGCTGCAAGTCGGGGTCAACTGGGTCAACCGGGTGTTGGTCTGTTTCACCCGGTTCATGGCTGCCTGGCTGCACCGCGCTTTCCGGGGGCTGTTCGGACGAGCCGACCGAGCTGCGATCACCACTTTCCCCTGTTTGGCAGCCAGCGAGCAGCAGGCACGCCAACATTGCTATTTTCCATCGTTGGTTCATTCGTCTTCCCCTTTTCTGTTTCTTGAAGCGCGCTAGACGGTCTCGGCACAACTGTTACGCATCGTTGCGAATCGCCGCTTCGAGCGCCACTTCAATCATGTCGTTAAACGTCGTTTGCCGTTCCTCGGCTGTCGTTTCTTCCCCAGTGATAATATGATCGCTCACGGTCAGCACAGACAACGCCCGGCAGTCGAATTTCGCCGCCAGCGTATAGAGCGCCGCTGTTTCCATCTCAACGGCCAACACGCCGTAACGCGCCCACGTTTCCCAATTCGGCTCATCGTTGTAAAACATATCCGCAGTAAAGACGTTGCCGACTTTAAGTGCCAGCCCTTTTTCCATGCCAACGTCGTATGCCGTCCGCAGCAAGTGGAAATCAGCTGTCGGCGCATAATCGCGGCCGCGGAAAATGAGCCGGTTCATGTTCGAATCCGTTGATGCGCTCATCGCCAAAATCACGTCGCGCACGCGCACATCCGGCTGAATCGCCCCACACGTGCCGACGCGGATGAGCGTCTTGACCCCATAGCTTTGAATCAATTCATTAACATAGATTGAAATCGATGGAACTCCCATCCCGGTTCCTTGTACGGAAATGCGATGCCCTTTATACGTTCCGGTAAAACCGAGCATGCCGCGCACTTCGTTGTAGCATACCGCCCCTTCCAAAAACGTTTCAGCAATATATTTGGCACGCAGCGGGTCGCCCGGCAGCAAAATATGTTCGGCAATCTCCCCTGGCTTTGCTCCGATATGAACGCTCAATGCAATTCCTCCTTCTATCATGATCAAGCTAGACGTTGTTTATCATATCATATGTTTGCGGAAAATGGCAGTCTTATCTCGAGTAGCTGTGGGGGCAATCGGGCATACTATTCGTGCTCACTTGTCAGGAAAGGAGGAAAGACGGTGAAAAAGAAACTGGAGCAGGCGGTGGAGTATGCGAATAAAACAAATCCGTCGTCAAAAGCCAACAACCAACCGTCGACGTCAAAAAAAGAGAAGACAAAATTTTAAGGGAGAACCGCTCTCCCTTTATGACGTTTTGGACCGATAATGGTCGCGGTGGCGACGCGCCAAATACTTTTCATTGATATACAGCACCTTTTTATCTTTGCTGCGTGTATATTTTTTCTCACGCTCGCGCTGCCTAGCGAGCAGCCAGCAAGCAAACAAATACAGCGGCAAAATCAGCTGCATGGCTCCGATGAACACATACCAAAATCCGCTGATTTCCGTCAAGTTGCGCAAGTAAACGTCAATGCCGCCCAATCGATAATATATAGCAGCGACGATGGCGGCAATGGCTACGATATTAGCGGCGTGGAGAAGAGGAATGTTTCTCCAGCGGAACAAAAACCGTTCAATCTGCCCTTTCACCCAAAGCGACACGGCGATCAAGACAATACATAAGAGCAGTGACAACGCAAGTGCGGCCATCGTTTCGTCCCCTTCCCTCTACTCTCTTCATTCCGGTCTGCCTGTTCTGAAGCTGTTTGCAAACATTTTCCTCCAATGAACCTCCCCTTGACCGCATACACTAACGACGACAACGGTTCAAGGAGGGAAAACAGTGGGTAAAAAACACCGCAACCGCATTAACGGGCAGAAAAAGAATAACCATATTCCAAAAGAAGCGTTGATCGCCGAAGACGAAGCGCACGCCAAAGAATATTCCGCGGCCGGCGGTCGGAAAAACGGTCCAGGTCATCACGACAACCCCGAATCGTGACAAATCGCAGAAACCCTTGTGCCACACAAGGGTTTCTATCGTGGTTCCGACGGCTCAACTTCGTCCCAAGCAAGCGTGACAACTCTCGTGTAGTCCCCGCGTTCGATTTCTTCTTTCGTTGCTTTTTCGTTCAGTTCCTCGTCATCATCAATTCCCGGCGCCACCATCCGGTTGTCGCGGCGCTGGTTTTGATTTTCCACCGAATCCGCCTCCTTTCCTTTCTTATCCGTTCCCTAAAACGCTAGCTGTTATTCGACATTTTTTCTTTTATTATACCACCATCAGCCATCCGTGTGTGATTATATTTTTGAATATTCCGTCAAAATAACACGCTGGCGTTCCACCGGTTTCCACCCACCCGAGCAGAGACGGTAATACGTCTGCCCTTTGCGTCCTTCATCGATGAGCACAATATCACCCGTCCCCATAAATCGGGCCTGGCAGTTTTTTGGCATCAAATCGACAACGTTAAACATTCGGTACAAGATTGACAGCGCCTCGTGATGATCTGAAGCTGTCACCGTAAGCCGGCATACTTGTCGGTATTTCGGTTCCCCGAAGCGCGGCGTTTGAAAAATAGTCGCTTCATATGCACGTTTTGCCATCCACATCTTTTTCCTCCATAAACGAACCATGGTTTTCCTCTTCCTTCCCACGATAAATCGGTCGTCTTTATCCTATAATATTAGTGATTGCATTTGTCGATTCCTTCGGCAAAACGGCACACCTTTTGTCGAAACGGCCATGGTTTTTTTGACAAAATCTGCGATCTATACAAGGGAGGAACACTAGATGCCCAACCGCCCGCTCGCCTTGTTGCGCCGCCCGCTCCAATACGCTTATCGTTCGTTTTTATACCGCCATCCGGTTCGCCTTGCTGATGCTGACTTGCTTCGCCGGATGACCGCCCGCCTTTCGCCCTCGCCGCCTAGGCAACTTAGCGCCGAGGAGACAGCGATCGTTGCAGCCATCCGTCGGAAAACAGCGGAACATAACCGCAATAACGTCACACGTACGGCGGCCTATTTGGCGTTTTTCGAGCGCCATTCGGAAATACATTGGGCGTTTTTGGCTCATCTCGTCTCGCGTAACGGTGGCTGGAACATGACCGACTTGCGCGGCGGCCTTCTCCCGTTTTTATTGCCAAAAGAAACGGCTGCGCCGCTCTTTTTGTTTTTGGAGCGAGCCAATGCATTGATTTTTCACGACGCTTATCCGCAGCTCTTGTTGTATGAGGAAAGCAAGCGTCAAGGAACGCCGCTGTTTCATTTGCTGCCATCTTTGTCTGTCTCCCGGTTTATGAAAGCGTTTTGGGAACATTTTTGGGAAACGGGCGACGCGGCACTGCTGACTGTCGCCTTAATCATTAACGAACAGCAGTACATCCAGCTTCGCGTCATCGAGCACCCGTTTTTCCGCACCCGTGTGCTGTCCAGCTGGCCGTTTATTGCTGAGCAATGGCTCGGGTTCAATGATGTGCTCATCCCTCTAGGGCGCGGCCGGCGCGGTGCTTTAGTTGGCACGACCGTGCGCGATTTTGCTGATGTTCATCACCGCATCCACATTGGCAAAACGCTGTACAGTTTACTGCTGTTTAATGCGCGCCTGTTTCGCCGCGCTTATCGCTTTGCCCGCCGTGTTCCCCATAGCGGTTCACGCGCCGACTTTTGGCCGCAATCGTTCACTGCAACATACGATGGCCGCCGCCTTTACAGCCCTCGTCTTGAGGCCGCGTGGCCGGATCTTACGCACTCTTTTAGCGATCAGCGCGACTGGTTCACCGATGACACGATCGTGGGGGCGCTTGAGACGCTTCCGCTTCCAGCGTCAGGTGAAATGACCGATCGTTACAAACGGCATTTGGCCATGATGAAAGCAGCCGCCATCGCGGCGGCCAAGTCAGCGGGCGTCTAACCCCGCCTTAGAAATCATAAAAACGACGAGGTTTACTCGTCGTCGACATCAATTTCTTCATCAATAATGCATTTTTCTAGCAAATAGTCAAACGTGATATCAGCAAGCTCTTCCAGCTCCTCTTGCGTTGGCACAAAGCCGCGGCGAATGAGCTCTTGGTAAAAAAACTCGGCAATTTCCTCTGTATCAATAATCACTTCAATTTCCTTCACCGCATTTCGCCCCCTTTGTAATGTTGTATGTCTCCGTCTTCCGTTTTATGTCAAAAATCATGTTGTACTACTTTTTCGGCCTTCCCCATACATATGTATTAACAAAACAAAAAGACGGAGGTCGGAACGAAATGGACAAGCTGACTGCATTGGATAAAATGATGGAAACAGTTGTAAACGGATTGGCTGCGCTCGTCATTTTCGCCGGCATTCCATATTTTCTCTTTATTCTTTGTCAGTTTCTATTCTGGTGATTGACGATCTCTTGTAAACGTTGAACAACCGTTTCCATCATCCGTTTATATTGATCATCGCCAAACCATTTATACAGCGCTTTATAGTCGTTGTACATGTCGAGCAGCTCGTCGACCGATGGTTCGCGGTTTTCGCTATCAGCCGACGGCAGCAGAAGCGATGCGTTCATCGGCGTAGCGATGACAATATCTTGCACAAGCGTGACGGACGTTTCTTCCCCATCAGCTAGCGGAGTAATGTCTTCAAGATGGACTTCAATTTCCCAACCGTCCGTCAGCCGCTTCAATTCATAAATCGTCTCTTCCCATCCTTCTCCATAGTAGCGGTAAATTTCCGTCCGAACCCCGACGACTTTGAACAAATGGCCGTCATAATCACGAACACGGACAATTTCGCCGAGAAAAAACGGCAACTCGATTTCAATTTCTTCAGCGATCCACAAATCATCTGTAAATTCAGATAATAAAACGAGCGTCTGCTCGGTAAACAAACTATGGCCATGGTTAATTTCGTATAAAAACGTGCCATCAATTTGTTGAATATCCGTCACAGTTCCGACCGTTCCGTACAATGTATTGACAACGATATCGCCGACGGAAAACTTCGGGCGTTTCGGCGTGCTCATTGGCATCTCCCACCCTTTTGAACAAATGGTTAGTATAGTATATGCATGCATGAAAGGGTGGACACCTTTGCCAGCGCGGAAAAAGCAGATTGAAAACGCTACCAATATTCAAAACAGGAACGCCTTCCTAGTTATGTTTCATGCAAAAACTGCTCCCACAGTTCATCAAAAATAACCATGCTTTCCAAATAATCACCGTTTAACTCCAAATAGCCGCTTAATTCTTCATAATCCGCTGATCCTTTCGGAAAGCCGTGGTCGTCATACGCCCCGTTCGCAAACCGCACAACAGGATCTTCTTCATACCCATGGCGGAAGCGCAATAAGTAGCGGTAAAACGATTTTTCCATGTTTCCCCATCCTCTTCCTTTCTCTTTGTTGCTATTATAATGAGCTTTTTCATGTTTGTGAAGCCTTTTTTCACCGCTTGTATTGTCATCGTACGCGCTAAACCCGTTTTTCATGCCAAAGATAGGCGACTTTTATAACCATCCCTTCGTGCCAACAAAGAAGCACAAATAGGCTAGCTCCCTCCGTTGGTCAAACCGCCTCAATAATTGATTGCCCTAGATCTCACTCCTAGTATGCCGCCTCCACACCTATGATTCTTTCTAGCGGCGCACATGAAAAAAGAGTGTCCCAAAAAACAACCGGGGCACCCTTTTCCGTCATCATATACCGTAAGACAATATGTTGCACCTCTTAAGGAAGGGCAACCTTTTAGGCCAACCTTATCAACCGTTATACGGCTCCGATTTGCGGCGCTGGAGAAAACTCGATCTCAAAGCCAAGGTCCTCAAGCATCTTGTAATCGGCGGACTTTTCCTGCCCGAGGGTTGTTAAATAATCGCCGACGAAAATGGAGTTGGCGGCATACAGCCCGAGCGGCTGGAGCGAGCGCAAATTCACTTCCCGTCCACCGGCGATGCGTATCTCTTTTGTCGGGTTCATATAGCGGAACAGCGCCAACACTTTCAAGCAATAACGCGGATTTAATTCATTCGTTCCGGCCAGCGGCGTTCCGTCGATCGCATGCAAAAAGTTGACCGGGATCGAATCGGCATCGAGCTCCCGCAAGCTGCGCGCCATATCGACAATATCTTGCTTCGTTTCTTTCATGCCGATAATAACGCCCGAGCACGGCGAAAGACCGGCTTCCTTCACCGTTTCCACCGTCCGCACCCGGTCATCATATGTATGAGACGTCGTAATGTTCGGATGGTGTTGTTTCGACGTATTAATATTATGGTTGTAGCGATCCACGCCCGCTTCTTTCAGCCTCGCTGCTTGTTCCGGCTTCAACAGCCCGAGACAGGCGCACACTTTCAGACCGAACCGTTCTTTAATTTCTTTCACGGCGGAAACGACAATGTCTACTTCCTTATCGCTCGGACCGCGGCCGCTTGCGACAATGCAATATGTCCCTATCTGCAAACGGTACGCTTCTTCAGCCCCGCGCAGCAGCGTTTCTTTATCGAGCATTTTATACGTCTTCACCGGCGCCGTCGCCACGGCAGACTGCGAACAGTAGCCGCAGTTTTCCGGACAAAGGCCGGATTTGGCGTTCATGATCATATTCAATTTCACCTTATTGCCGTAATAGACCGAGCGGATTCGGTACGCCCCTTGCAAAAGAAGGAGCAGCTCGTCGTCCGGACAGTCGAGTATCGCCAACGCCTCTTCATCGGCCAGCTCGTATCCTTCCATCACCTGTTCGGCTAATGACAGCCAATTCGGCATTTTCCCTCTCCCCTTTCCACATCATTACATTTATCGTAGCGGACAAGATAGATAATTGTCAACCTATTTATAAATTTGGTTTACTATAATTCAACATCCAAAACAGCAACGTCCGCGGTGTTGTGAATGGCCACCTTCGCTCAACACAAAAAAGACAGGCCGCCGTTTTGGGACAGCCTGTCTTGTTCCTTTGCTTAACGCGTCAGTTTTTCAACGATGTCGCGGGCGATCCAAACGCCGCAAGCGCTTGCCTGGGCGAGGCCGCGCGTAATGCCGGCGCCGTCGCCACCGACATACAGCCCCGCGATTTCTGTTTCAAACCGATCGTTCAGTTTTGGACGCGCCGAATAAAACTTCGCCTCAACGCCGTAAAACAGCGTATGCTCAGACGCGAGCCCTGGAGTGACATGGTTAAGCGCTTCTGTCATCTCGATCAAACTTTTCATCGTGTTGTACGGCAAGACAAGACCTAAATCGCCTGGCACCGCCTCTTTTAGTGTCGGTTCAATAAATCCTTCTTTGATCCGTTTCTCCGTCGACCGCCGTCCTTTTAAAATGTCCCCGTATTTTTGCACAATGATGCCGCCGTTAGATAAAGCGTTCGCCAACCGGGAAATTTCATGGGCGTATTCATTCGGCTTATCAAACGGATCGGCAAATTTATGCGAGACAAGGAGCGCAAAGTTCGTGTTGCTGCTGCCGAGCTTCGGATCTTTGTACGCGTGGCCGTTGGCAAGCATAATGCCAGAATGATTTTCGACAACCACGTGCCCCGACGGATTGCTGCAAAACGTACGCACTTGCGTCCCGACCGACGTGTTGAAGATAAATTTTCCTTCATACAAATGCTCATTAATTTCTTGCATGACAATGTTCGATGTTTCGACGCGCACCCCGATATCGACTTGGTTGTTGATCATTCGCAGGCGGCGCTTGCGCAACAATTTGCTCAGCCAGACTGAGCCGTCGCGTCCCGGAGCGATGACGACTTTTTCCGCCGTCAACGTTTCACCGTTTTTCAGGACGACCCCTTTCACTTCATGGCCGTCTTCCGTCCGCTCCGTCACGATATCATCTACTTCTGTTTTAAAGCGCATCGTAATCCGCTCGCGCAAATATTCAAAAATGCTTTGTAAAATCGCTAAGTTTTGCTCTGTGCCTAAATGGCGAACATAGGCGCGCAACAGCTTCAACCCAGCGGCATAAGCGCGCCGCTCAATCTCTTTCACTTTGTCCGTCATCGGGTCGGTAATCGACGTCGTCGCCCCATGTTTTAAGTTGATTTCATCCACATAACGGATGAGCTCAAGCACGGTTGAGGCCGGCAAATAGTCGGTCATCCAGCCGCCAAATTCGCTCGTGATGTTGAACTTGCCGTCCGAATACGCTCCAGCCCCGCCAAAGCCGTTCGTGATCGAACAGGCGGGCACACAGCCGGCATAATCTTTTTTGCCGGCTGGCGGCGGGCATTTCTCAATTTTTTTCTGCAAAATCGGACAGTTGCGTTTATATATATCATGCCCTTTGTCAATGAGCAGCACATTCGCTCCAGGCAGTTTGAGCGTCAGTTCGTAACACGTAAAAATGCCGGCAGGTCCAGCGCCCACCACAATCACATCGTAATGGTTGTTCATTGTGCCATCCCCCATTTCATATGTTCCATTCGGAAGTATACGCGACATTCACCTATTCGTCAAGACAAAAACCGAACTTTTATAGCGATATAAATCTATAATGTTCGACATTATTAATGGTTGTGCAAATCGAAAAAAATTGGTATGTTGATAGAAGGTAAAGGAACGGGAGGAGAACAGATGCGCTTTTTTGTGAAAAATTTTGTAAACGGCATGCTAACGATCGTGCCGATTTTATTAGCCGTCTATGTATGCTATAAAGTGTTCGCTGTTTTGGACGGGTTGCTCGGCCAGTATGTCCGGCCGTATTTGGATGGCCGCTACATCCCCGGCCTTGGCTTGCTCGCAACAGTGGTGCTCATCACTGTTTGCGGCTGGCTATCGACGCAATATGTGAGCGGCCGTCTCATTCGGCTTGTCGATCGGTTGCTTGAAAGCATTCCCTTGATGAAGACCGTTTATTCGGTCGCTAAAGATACGATTGCTTCTTTTGTCGGAGAAAAACGGTCGTTTTCGCAAGTCGTGCTCGTCACAATGCCGGAGAGCGGCTGGAAATGCCTTGGCTTCATTACGATGGACAATGTCGGCGCCTGGCACGATCCGCTTGCTGATTATGTCGCCGTCTATATTCCACAGACGTTTCAAGTCGCCGGGCTTACCCTTCTCGTCCCGAAAGAGCAAGTCGAAGTCATCGATATCTCGCCGGAAGAGGCAATGAAGTTTATCCTCTCCGGCGGCGTCGCGGTCCGCAAACAAAAACGGCTGCCCTATCATTGGGGCAGCCGTTCATATTTCCGACCAACATACGTTCTTGCCAACTCAAATATGTCCTGACCGTTAAAAATATCGTTTTTTCCAAAAGATGTATGCCGTTACTGCCGACAGCGAACCGGCAAGCACCATAGCGACGGCAAAGGCGTACGGGGAGTGTTGGAACGGAATCGGCACGTTCATGCCGTAAAAACTCGCCACCATCGTTGGCAGCGAAATGACGATCGTAATGGCAGTCAAAAATTTCATCACAATGTTTAAGTTGTTCGAGATGACGGAAGCAAATGCATCCATCATGCCGCTTAAAATGCTGCTGTATACTTCCGCCATTTCGATCGCCTGCTTGTTTTCAATAATAACATCTTGCAGCAAATCTTGATCATCTTCGTACATGCGCAAATAGTTCAGACGCATGAGCCGCTCCATGACGATATTGTTCGCTTTCAGCGACGTCATAAAATACACTAAACTTTTTTCCATGCTAAGAAGTGAAAACAGCTCTTTGTTTTTCATCGACTGGTGCAGCTCTTTTTCAATTTCACTCGTCCGCCGGTTAATCTGCTTCAAATAACGCAAATAATATGTCGAAATCATGTAAAGCATTTGCAAAGCGAACCGTGTTTTCATAAACGTGTAAAAGTTTTTGATTTTGTTTTTTGAAAATTCCTCAAAAATCGGATTTTCTTGCAAACAGACCGTAATAAAGCACGTATTCGTAATGATCATGCCGATCGGAATCGTTTCGTACATCGGGCCGTCAACTTCGTCATGGGCGACAATCGGGATGTCGACGATAATCAACACATGATTATCCTCTTTTTCGACGCGCGACCGCTCTTCGTCATCAAGCGCGTCTTTGATCGAATCGATCGGAATGTCTAAATGGTGAGCGATGTAGCGAATTTCATCCTCCGTCGGGGCAACGAGATTGATCCAGCAGCCGTTTTCAATCCGGTCAATTTCCCGCATTTTTCCGTTGGCATCGGACAAATACATTTTCATCATTTGGCATCCTTCCTCCTTTTCACGCGAGGAAGGCGGCGCCTCTTCCTTTCCGCCCGGAGCCCGTTTTCGTATGATGAGCAGCGGGCGAGAAAAGGAACAGGCCGCGTTCCCCGCTATATTCCGGTTCCGGTTCGTTCGAACTTGAACTACTCATAATACGAAAACGCCACTCCTTTCAAAAAAATGTTCCTCAAGTAATGATAACGCGGACCAGTTCATTTGTATAGTAGTTGCCATGAAAAAAAGCAGCCTACTGGCTACTTTATTCATCAAACGGCATAATGTTCAAACATTGCTGCTCCGGCTGCCTTATTCACTCGATGGCGTTGTGTTGAAAAAATCAGACGCTTGTTTGTTGGTTTGTCCTCGTTCTGAACGGCGCGGATGCTTTTTGCTCTTTCCCATTACCCCATCGGATTCGTAACTTGGCGCAAATGGCAGCTTTTTATTCACCGCTCTCACCTCCTTTGCTTTTACTGTTTGCTGCTAGCCGTCATTTTACTCGATTGAAGCAAGGCAAGAGGGTGCTACTTTGTGGAAAGCGTTTTATCCTAAAATTGTCAGCCAATGTTCACACAATCATTTTACCGGCTCCATCCGTTCATTTATAATAAATAAGTGAGGAGGGGAAGCCATGAACATTACGATCACGAAAAAAGCGTTCGATTGGTACAAGCGAGAGCTCGGACTAAAACCCGGTGATGCGATTCGCCTGTTCGCCCGCTACGGGGGATGCGGCACCGTACAAAAAGGGTTTTCACTCGGCATAGCAAAGGACGAGCCGGCAGGAGAGCCAGCGGCGCAGACGACGGTTGATGGCGTGACCTTTTTTGTCGAAGACAGCGACCAATGGTATTTTGACGGGCACGATTTGACGATCGATTTAGACGAAAAAGGTGATGAACCGGTATTTCTGATCCAATAAACAGTGAAAAAGCTAGCCTTAGCGCTAGCTTTTTCGAATGATGGCGATCGTGCAGCGGGAGACGCAGACGAGCTGCCCTTGTTCATCCGTGATGCGTACATCCCACACCATCGTCGTTCGGCCGCGGTGCAGCACTGTTCCCGTTGCCGTCACCGTTCCGCTGCGAACAGCGCGAACATGGTTTGCATTAATTTCTAAACCAACGACGTTTTCCGTTTGCGGATCCACAAGCGCGTACGCGCCGATGCTCGCCACCGTTTCAGCCAACGCGACTGAGGCCCCACCATGCAAGATTCCAGCTGGCTGGTGCGTGCGCTGGTCGACTGGCATCGTCGCCACGACGCGTCCTTCACCAAGTTCGACAATTTCGATGCCAAGTGTGTCAATTAGCGTATGTTTCGCCATTTCTTTCATCACTGTCAAATCGATCATGATTCCTTCCTCCCCCGTTTCGTAAACCGTGCCAGCTCATCAAGCCGCCCTTCTTGCCGCAAAATGCGCGCTTGCGTCTCTCCGAGCAAATCAAAGTGCGGAAATTCATTGCGCCGGTCGATCCACTCTTCTTTCAGCCCGTATTGCCGTCCCCAAGCAGCCAGCTTATCAATATCGGCGCAACCAACTTTCGTCACCGTCGTGCAATGCGGAAACCGTTCGTCATACCAATAATGGGTCAAAAAAGCGATTTCTCCGCGCCTCACTTTCTCCTTCCACGCCGCGAGTTCATGTCGGCGAATGCCAAACGCCATCGCAATGCTCTCCTTTACCGTTTCGCCCGCTCATACGCTTCGTGCCAATCGGGAAAATATTTGCGAATGACGATCGGCCGAAACGTATCGCGCTTGACGCAAACGTGCTGCGACTTGCCGGTCACTGCCACCTCCCCGTCCGGGGCGAGAATTTCGTAGCCATACGTGACACGGATACCATCATAAGCGTCGATCCATGTGCGGACGGTCGCCGTTTCCCCGTAATGAAGCGGTTTTTTGTACGACACTTGCAAGTCGATGACCGGCGAAATGACGCCCTCTTTCTCCATCTCGGCATAATGGAAGCCAAGTTGTTTGATTAACTCCGTACGCCCAACTTCCATCCAAACTAAGTAGTTTGCATGGTAAACGACGCCCATTTGGTCCGTTTCCGCATAGCGCACTTCAATTTGTTTTTCTGCTACTTTCATGTTCGTTCTCCCTCCATTTTTTGCCGGTTCTCCTCTTTTATGTTACCATTGGTTCGTCCGGCGGCTCAAGCGGCAAGCAGAAAAAACAAAGCCGCCCCGATTGGGGCAGCTTCGTTTATTGGTAACCGTGTTCGCGAGCAGCTGCTTCATCTTTAATTTCCGCGCGCATGGCGGCAATCGCCTCTTCGCGGCGGCGATTTTTCTCGCGGATTCGCTCCCGCTCTTCAGGAGAAGCAAACTGCATCGTTTCCTCGGCTTTTTCGATGTTTTCAATTGTATTTTGCACCATATCTTGCAACTTTTCGACGTTGTCGCTGCGGTCATCCGGTTTCGGACGTGGCATGACGTTTCCTCCTTCACGCAAGTTTCGGTTCATTCACCCTTCGTTTGGATGACTTGAGCGTGTTGGCCGGACTGGTCTTGCATTTGTTTGCCTTTGTTTCCACCAGCGGCGCGAGGCTGTGTGCCGATATGGTTCGGCGCAAAGTGGTTGGGGCTTCTTTTCGGATTGCTCATCATCTTCGCCTCCTCGCCATCTAGTCTGTCCGCCCGGAGAACCGCTATGCATGGGTTATTCTGCTTTCTTAAGCATCCGCTCTTCCAGCTTTTTCTCGATCTTTTCGAGCGCTTCCCGGTCATTTAGCAATTGCCGCTTATTCTCGCTGATCAATTCTTGGAGAGTCATTTTGCGGGATCGTTTCATTGCTCCAACCTCCCCTCACTTTTATTGTACTTTTATTCATGCCCAAAAAAGATAAAAATTATGACAACTTTTCGAAAAATAATGAGTCATGAAAAAAAGCGCCTTCCGTTAAACCAACTGATGGTTAACGGAAACGCGCTGTTTCTTTCTCAAGCCGAGCCGCAGTCACCGGACCGACGATTTTTTGCCGAATGACGCCGTTCGGATCAATGATATAGGTCGTTGGAATCGTTTGAACCCGATAGTAATGAAGCGCTTCGCCGCGGACATCTAAAGCGACAGGCAGCGCTAACTTCTTGCTTTTCACAAACCGTTCCGCATTATCGAGCGTGTCTTGTGTAGTCAAATGAACAGCAAGCAATGTGACTTCACGACCATGCTGTTTGTAAAACTTCTCAAGTTCCGGCATTTCCTTTTTGCACGGCGGGCACCATGACGTCCAAAAGTTGAGGACGACCGCCTTGCCACGCAAATCAGACAGCTTGACCGGCTCGCCGCCAAGCGTCGGCAGCGTCAGATCGGGGGCAGCATGGCCGATTTTCGGGCCGGTTTCGGTTTCGCTTGCCTCATTCGGTTTCTCCGCGGCCATCGCGTTCCAAAGGCCGTATCCAGTAACCGTTAAAAACAACAAAATGACCAACCATTTTCGCACCTTTTTCCCTCCCTGCCGGCCAGCGTCCTTTGGCATTCTGTCCATGATTATAGCACATACGTTTGTCCTTGCCAACGCTAATGATTGCACCAAAAAACGAGGGACACCTCCCTCGTCGTTAACGGATGTTTTTATGGTCATTTTTCATTTTTTCTGCTTCCACTTCAGCGTAGGAAGCGAATTCGCTCGTCCACTCGTTAAAACCATTTTTCTTTTTCGCGTTGTTGTTCCGTTGGGCATTGGCATTACCGAGCTTAGTCCGTCCCATGCGCTCTCTCCTCCTCTAGTTCAGTCAATTCACGCATAGTATCGCCCGCCGGAGAAAAACTATGCATGGGACGGCGGTCCTGCCATACGCTTGCCTGAAAACATTTATGCAGAAGATGACGGATCGTCCGTTTCGACCGGATGGTCCGGGTAGGAAATCCAGTCGCTGAAACTGCCGACATACAGCCGAACGTTTCGGTAGCCGGCTTCTTTTAATGCGAGCACGTTCGGACAGGCAGTGACGCCGGAGCCGCAATAGACGATCAACGGAGCCTCACGGTCAAGATCGGCAAACCGAGCGGCTTGATCGGCTGCGCTTTTCCAATAGCCTCCTTCTGCCACTCCATCTTTCCAAAACCGATGCACTGCTCCCGGAATGCGGCCAGGTCGGCGGTCGATCGGTTCTTCTAAACCGGCGTATCGCTTCCACTCGCGCGAATCGATGAGCACGGCCGATCGATCGCGGACAGCAGCGCGCACCTCATCGACCGTTGCCAGCCATGACCGATCGGGCTGCGGCTGAAACCGCCGCGGCGACACGGCAGGAATCGTGTCGGTCACCGGATACCCTTTCTTTTTCCATTCGCTGTAATTGCCGTCTAACACATAAACGCGCTCATGGCCAAAATAGCGAAGCAGCCACCAACAGCGCGCAGCCATCGCCCCATGTTGATCATCGTAGACAACGACCGTCACCGTTTCATCGATGCCGGCACGGCCAAACACCTCTGCCGCCTGAGCAGCGGACGGCAGCGGATGACGCCCCCCATGCTCCGCCACCGGACCGGACAAATCGCGTTCCAAATCCATATACACCGCTCCAGGAATATGATCGTCCTGGTAAACGGCCGCTCCTTTAGACGGATCACCAAGCCAAAACCGGCAATCAAGAATGCGGATGTTTTCTTCAGACAAATGAGTAAGCAACCATTCATGGGAAACGAGAGACGCCATGTTCTTCTCCCCCTTTTCATTTTGCCTGCCAATCAGCCTGCCCCTAGGAGGATGGACGGGCAGCCGCTGCTCCTATGGGCTGCAGCTTGATGACAGCCTCATCTATTCCCCGCTGTTACGATCGCTTTCCTTCAAGGCGGCTCACATATTCGCGCACCATTTCCGGCGTCACGTACCGGCGGGTCGGTACGAGGCCCCCTTTGGCCAGTTCATTCATTTGTTTCGTCACTTCATTGATCAGCTCGACCGTAAACGACTCGCCGCGGCGGCACCGCTCGACCGCTTCTTCGATATGCCGCTCGCGCTCAGCATCGAGCATGGCAAACTTTTTTAAGATGGCGTGCTGCTTTTGTACGTGGGCAGTAATCGCTTGATGCACTTCACTCAATGGTTCTCGTCCTTTCTTGCTTCTTTTTCCATCAAACGCTGGACATTAGGTTTGGGTATCCAGCAGTTGAATTGGTAATTCGGTTTCGTCGCATAGCCGAGCCGGCGGCAATACGTGTATAACCCGTTGGCCCGCTTTTCTATGCCGTAGTGGATACATGTCGCACAAGCGTGAAACCGGTTCATCAGCGCGCCTCCCTGTCTTCTCTAGAAAGAAGGCCGCGAAGCGCCGCTTCGATCCGGCTGAGCGCCTCGGAGTCTGCTGTTTCAGCGAGCGCTGCCATTAAACCGTCCATATAGCTGTCAACTTGATCGGTGAGCGCAGCCGTAAGCGCAGCGACGGCATCCTCGTATTGCTTGGCATATACGGAGATGAGCCGCTCTTTTTGCTCGGCCAAATACCGATCAACCGGCTCAACGAGCGCTGCTTCAATCTCTTCTTTCATCCGCCGCTTCTCATCGCGCTCAAAAAACGATTTCGCGTTTTTATAGAGTGAAAGCGCCTTAGCAAACCGTCCCCGATCCACATCGCTAAGGGCGTTGGCGAACTCCGGTGCCGCAAAAGCAAACGACTCCGGCGGCACGAGTGCGAGCGCCTCATCAAGGCGGCGAAGCTCACTGCTCAAGCGAGCGAACTGCTCGGCAAGCCGTTTATGCAAAAATGCCTCAACACGCAAGCTCGTTGCCCGCATCTCTTGCGCCAAATCAAAGCCAACGGACGCAAGCAGCTCGTCAAGACAACGCTCAAGCACCCGGCGCACTGGACCTTGGTCGTCGCGAAGCACCGACGGATTGAACGCCTCTTTAAACGTGTCATTCAAGCGGAAAAAGGCACGCTGTTTCACGTAATAAAGCAGTTCGTCGGCTTCTTGGCCAAGTGCGTGCTGGCCGTAGGCATCGACGGCATCGGCGAGCACGGTGCGCATTTTTACCTTGACTTCCTCAAGCGCGCGCCGCTTCGCCGCTTTTTCCGCCTCGCTCTGCCCAGCGGCCCGCGCGTATTCCGCCGCCGTCTGCCACGCCCGCTCGAGCTCAGCATAGGCGCTCTCGACCGCCACCTCAGTCAGCTCTTCCGTCAAGAAACGGAAAAAGTCTGCTTCGAAGGCGGGCAAACCGGAATCCGCCAAGACGCCGCGCGCGCTAGGCTCCACCCCCATTTTTTCCGCCAGCGCCATGCGGCTTGAGAGAGCATAAAGACGCGGAAAACGGATGCCAAAACGGGCGAGCTCATCGTTCATGTAGGCGATGACAGCATCAAGTTCTTCCTTTGATTGAGCCAAGTCGGCCGCATTGATGATGAAAAACATTTTGTCAAGCGCAAACGCATCTTTGACCCGCCCGAGCTGAAGCAAAAACTCGCGGTCCGCTTTCGAAAACGCATGGTTGTAATACGTCACAAACAGTAGCGCGTCCGCATGTTTCATATAATGGAACGCCACTCCGGTATGGCGGGCGTTTAGCGAATCGACTCCCGGCGTATCGACAAGCGTCACCCCTTGGCGGGTGAGCGGACAGTCGGCATACAGCACAACCTCATCTAAGAAACACGACACCGCTTCGTCAGCCACATACCCCTCCAGCTCCTCGAAACGGATCGACAGCGTTGCCCCAAATCGATCGCACATCCGCTCGTAGCCGGCCGCAACGGCCGCCAAAAAGGCAACATGCGGCTTTTGCGCCGGATGTTCGGCCCCAGACTCGGCAAGACGGGCACAGAGGCGAAGCGCTTCCTCCCATGTATCCGCCTGATGGCCGAACTGGCTGAGCGATGCTTGTATATCAGCCCAAATTTGCGATTCGCTTTTCACTTTTACGATCGCCGTACCGTGCGGGTGCTCTTTGTCGGGCGGTGCGATTTTGCTGATAGCGGCGGTCGTCGGGTTCGGCGAAGACGGCAAAAGCGGTGCGCCAAGCAAAGCGTTGGCAAGTGATGACTTGCCGGCGCTGAAAGCGCCAAACAAGGCAACCGTAAACGCGCGCGTGCGGAGCCGGCTCGCCTTGTCGCGCAGCGGGCCAGCGAAACGGCGCAACAAATCCGCTTGTTCAAGGTAAGCCGCCGCTTCATCAAGCCGGTCGGCGGCCTGTTCGCTACGCCGTTTTCCACCGGCTGACGGCGTACGGGATTCCCCTGTTCTTTCGTCCTCCAATTCGTTGCCAGCCACCGCGCCTTTCTGACCGAGCGCTTGCTCTTTGGCAGCGACTTGCTGTTTTGGCGTTTCCACATGGCGCGCCTTGCGGAAATCAGGCGGCGCAGTCAGCAAAGCAAGGCGGGTCTCATCAAGCGTTGCGTCATCACCCGGAGCGGCGATGAGCTGTTCAAATGAGCGTTGGCGCTCTTCCCGCTCGAATTTGAGGCGGGCGAGGCGGCCGATGAGCTCCACCTTTTCACGCGCCCTCGAAAGCTCATCACTCAATGCATCCATTTGGGCAGCCGCCTGTTTGGCGATTTGTTCCAAGAGCTCAGCAAACAAGGTGAACGCCGAGTCACGGTAACATTTTTTCAGCGCTGCAGCGACCTCATCCGTATAGTTTAATAGCGCCGCACCGCTTGTATCCGCGCCTTGTTTGACGAGGCTGGCGAGCAGCGTCGCCTCCCACTCCACCGTCCATTGCTGGCACTTACCAAGCCAAGCACGGTCAGCATTCCATTCGTTTCCAACCCGAAGAAGCAACTGGCGGACGTGCCATTCAATTTGCGCCTCCGCTTGTGCCTTGACGCTTTCGTAAAACGCAGCGAACCGCCGTTGTCGCTCCTCTTCTGTTTTCGCCTTTGCAAACCACCACCCCACCTTAAAATCGGGCCGCATGGCCTGCAAGTACGCTTCCGCCCGCGCTCTTGTTTCAAACGGCATCAAATAGGCGTTTTGTAGCACGTGCTCAAGTTCGGTCCGAAATGTCTCCTCCACCCGCTTGGGTGCCGTCTGCCACTTAGCCAACTCCGTCTCCAACCGTCCAAGCTCCTCCATAGCCGCCGCCTCATCATCCGCGCCGCCAAGCTTCTGAAGCTGCATGCGCATTTCTTGTTCAAGCGGCTCATGTCGGGTACAAAGCTGTTCGATATGACGGTCGGCGATCCGTTTTAAACCGGCTTCGGCGCCGCGGACGAGCCACTCATCTTTGTCCGCAAACAACTGACGCAAACAGGCTGACAGCTCATGCCATTCGTTATGCGGATGGTCCGGCGCTTTTAACGAGAGGAAAAACAGGCCGGCCGCCTCGACTTCCCAACTTCGGAACGCCCTAGCCGCCGAGTCGCGAAACGCAGCAAACGGCAGTTCGTCCTCACGGTGTTTGTCGATTTGATTGATGATCAAATAGACGGTTTTTCCTTCGTCCGTTAATTGTTTCGTAAATTGAAAGTTTAATTCCGCTTGTACATGGTTATAATCCATGACATAAAAGACGACATCAGCTAAATGAAGTGCAGACTCGGTCGCCAGTCGGTGGGCGTCGTCCGTCGAGTCGATGCCCGGCGTGTCCAAGATGGCGACTCCTGGCGGAATGGCGTCTGTTTCACGACTAATCTCAATCCATTCAATCGTCTCCCCGTCCCGGCATTGAGCACGAATCAGTTCCGGATCGTACGGCGGTTCGTACTCGACCGGCGCATCACGGTGGTAAAAGACGCGCACATAATCCCGACCGGCTTTCACTTTCACAAGATTCGCACTCGTCGGAATCGGGCTCGACGGCAACAGCGGTTCGCCGAGCAGCGCGTTGATCAAACTTGATTTGCCGGCAGAAAAATGACCGCAAAATGCGACAATAAGCTCCCCGGCTGCCATTTTTTCCATAAGCTGCTTCACTTTGTTCGCGTTTTCTTTGTCCCCCGTTGTCTGAAGCTGTTCATACATCTCGATCATTTTCGCCAGCCACGGCCGCAATGACGGCCGCTCAGTTGCAACATATCCCATGACCCAAACCCCTTGTTTCCGTCAATATCGTTTACATTCATTTTACTGTATTTCGTCCCATTTCCCAATAGAAAAACAAAAAAATCCCGCCCGTTCGTTTGGCAAGCAGGAGTTAGTTGGAAATATGCTTGTTTCCCTTTGTGTCAACCGCAAAAGGGCGACCGCTGTTGCCAAATAAGAACGATCCGCGGTCCCCTTTCGCTGATTAGCTGTTCCTGTTTTTTCATGCAGTTGCTTAAACGCGCACGACCGTTTTTCTTCCTAGCGGCAAAAAACGCGGCCGAGCCTGAAACGCCTCCTTATAATCAGTGAACGCTGACAGCGCCTGTTCTTCAGCGGTGATGCGAATGGATAACATGATTGCGTTAAGAAGTGAAAAGATAAGCGCGGTCATAGGTGCTTGGAACAAAAGCGGCAGCAACACGATCTCCAAAGCGACGACGACATAATTAGGGTGGCGGATCCACCGGTACGGTCCTTTTTTCACGACCGGGCGGTCGGGCACGATCAAAATTTTCGTATTCCAAAAGCGGCCGAGCGATAAAATCGTCCATACGCGCAGCCCTTCGACAGCAAGAAAGAACGGAAACAAAAATGGCCAGCGTGGCGACGGGCGCGCGCCTTTTCGCAGTGCCTCAACAGCCAACGACAAAAGAAAGAGTATATGCATCAATACAATCCACGGATAATGGCGGGCGCCAACCTCTTTCGCTCCGAGTGCTTTCACATACCGTTCGTTCCGTTTTGCAAGCACAAGCTCAAACAAGCGCATCCCAGCCACCACCAAAAATACGAATGCAAACCGCATCATCATCCCTCCCATTTAAGCAGCACCATCTCGGCGCTAAAGCCAGGGCCGAGGGCGACGAGCAGCCCATACCCAGGCGCAAGCGGCTTCTGCATCACTTGCTCCAGCACAAAATAAACGGTGGCTGACGACATATTGCCATACTGGGCTAACACCTCTCTAGCAGCCTCTGTCTGCTTCGGGCCGAACCCGAACGCTTCTTCGTACGCCTCGATCACTTTCTTCCCGCCCGGGTGGGCAATAAAATAGCGAAGGTCACTGAGCAGCAGTTTGTTTTCCTGTAAAAACGATTCCACTTGCGGTCGCAGCCAGCTGCGGACGATTGACGGAATATCTTTCGAAAAGATGACAAACAGCCCTTCATCACGAATATCCCAACCCATCACGTCCTCCGAACGAGGCATAAGCACCGACCGAGCAGCGATGATACGCAGCGCACCGCTTTTTGGCGCCGCTTCATCGCCGGCGACAAGCACACATGCCACCCCGTCAGAAAAAAGCGATGTGCCGATTACATTGCTTTTTGATAAGTCATTCGCTTGGAACGTCAAACTGCAAAACTCAGCGGCAATCACGAGCGCTTTGGCATTAGGAAACGCTCGGCAATAATCGGCTGCTCGAGCCAGTCCCGCTGCCCCGCCCGCACAGCCAAGCCCCCAAATCGGAACCCGAACGACAGAAGGTGAAAACGGCAGCACGTTCATCAGCCGCGCCTCGATGCTTGGCGTCGACAAACCGGTCGTTGAGATGTAAAACAGCGCATCGACCGCTTCATACGGAATCGGGCCGGTAGAGGCTTTATGCAAGCAGTCGTTGACGGCCTCGCCACTGTAACGAACGGCACTGTCGATATACACCTCATTTTTCTCCCCGAAGCCGCGCGGCAGGCTATACCAAGCAAGCGGCTTGACAAAGGTGCGCGTGCGGATGCCGCCGTTGTCAAACGCCTGCAGCAGCCGTTCAGCGCGCATTAGACGCCCGGCAAACAACTCGGCGACATAACGTTTCACCTCATGTTGAGAAACCATGTATGGCATCTTTGCGGTGCCGATAGATAAAAGGATCGGCATACAAACACCTCGGTTTGTTCTTCTTTTCTATTAGAGTGTGCAACAAGCCGGACTATATGCAGGCGAAAACACATTTATACGCCTATTTTTTCGGAAACAGCAGGTCGATTTTCTCCTTTTCTTCGTGGCCGACAGAAAAGCAGCATAAAAAATGAAAGAAACGTTATGGCAAACAAAAAAACAGGTGTGGGCAAAACCAGCCTGTTTTGGAAGGAAAAATGGTCATAAGCGGGGACATCTATAAAGACGTTTGTTGTGTATCCAGCTTTCAAGATGCGGATTTCGCTTTCCTACTCAAGCAAGCATAGTACAAATGATTGAGGAATGAGCCCTTGCCAGATTCGTTTAGCGACACTTCGTTGACTTTTTGCTGCGTTCTGTGAGCGATGGTTTCCTAGCCGAAAAGCGGCGGGATATTTCATGTCCCTTAATGTCTGTGACCATCGATCAATTTAACTATTTGTTCTTTGATTGCTTATATCCTATAATGAATTTAAAAATCGATAAAGATGATTATTCCGATTAAAAAATGATGATGGGGCCCTGTTAATATAGATATTAAACAGTCGATAACTTTCTAAAAATAACGAAGAAAATCCAAACTTTACCCAAAACTCCAAAATATTGAATTGACATTCAATTGACTACCAATAAAATATACGAGAGAACGTAGAAAGAGTGTGAAAGAAAGGAGGATATCGGTGGAACACCGCTCACTAATTCTACTTGGGTTACTAATGGGACAAAGCCAACACGGATATCAGATTAATGAATTCATCGAAAAAAACCTAAGTATAGTTACAGATATGAAAAAGTCTACTGCTTACGCTACGCTGGATAAACTACATCAAAAGGGCTTTATTGATATTAAGTTTGAGCAAAAAGGAAATAGACCCATCCGTAAAGTGTATTCTATAAATGAAAGAGGTCGAAAGTATTTTTACCAATTGCTATTAAACAATCTGTCTTCTGCTGAAAGTGTTAATTATCAAGGGGATATTGGGCTAATGTTTATTGATTTTCTTCCTATGGACCAAGCAATACCAGCCTTGAAAGAACGATTAAAGAAAAACAAAACACTAATTGATCAACTTAAACAAACCCCTGTACATGTAAATCAAACTGGTGTTAATCTTGCAGTCGAACATAAAATTACAATGTTAGAAGCAGAAATTTCCTTTCTTGAAAAAACCATTCAATCTCTTCTTTATTCGAATTAAGTTTTATATACTTATGATGTTAAAGCCACCGAGGATTCTTTTTTATTACCAACGCAGAACGTGTTACAAAACACATAACGAATGCATAAATGCACATAAAAAATCCACCACCTTGGAAATCATATACAGTGACCAAAAGAAACTACCGGGGGGGTGGACACGATCATGATTTCTAATTTCGTGATCGAACATGCACTGATGGGTGAAATTGATCCTCTTTTAGAGGCATGATTTCGATACATCGACCAACTTTCTTTTCTGGAAACATCGTATGTGACAGGAAGACCCCCAGTGTCTAAAAAGGGACTGCTCACATGTTTCTTTTTGAAAACCTACTTCGCGATGGATTCTTTACGGCAGTTGGTGAACATCCTCCACCGGTTTGGCTATTTCCGACGAATTTGTGAACGTCTGGAGGTTCCTCATCTGTCTACTTTTTCAAGAGCCAGTCAATGGTTTCAAGAACAAAGATTTTCCGATTGGAATGACCAACTTCTAAACGATTTAGGTGTTCAAAAACCAAAAGTAGTGATGATCGATCGTACAGCTCTTCGAAGCAGCCTGTATGATTCCCAAGCAAATTAGGGCATGTCGACTCGGTACCATTGGTTCAAAGGAGATAAACTGCATCTGTGTACCACCACGGAAGGGATCCATTTTATCCCATGTTTTGACTACCGCCCATCGAAATGACGCAGCAGTGGCACCGGAACTGCTTTCGTCTCTGCAAGGATGGGACATCGAGTTTGCACTTGAGGATGCCGCCTATGACAGGGAACAGATCTGTAAAACGGCCGAGCAATGGGACATCTTTTTCGTTTCCCTGATGAACTGACGCAATAGCGAGGAACGACACGATGCCTATGGCCGGGTGATCCCCGTCTTCTTGAACACTCGATTTGGAAAGTGGCTGTTTGGTCTCCGTAGCACCATCGAACGAGTATTTAACCAATGAAAGATGAATGGGTTAGAACAACCTCGGTGGCACGGGCTTCATCGCTATCTATTACATGTGCAATTATGCATACTCATCCATCATTTTGAGTTTTTACTCTAGTTTTGCAACACCATCAACGCAATAAACAAATAATTTTTTTGCATATAGTCACATTTGACTAATCACAAAAAACTAATAAACTCTAATTAATCAAATGTGATTAAAAATTTTTTATAGAAGGAGTGGCGTACATTGTTTCTTGCTATAAGAGAGTTAAAGCATGGAAAATTACGATTTTCAATGATTGGGCTTATTACTGTCCTGATTGCATGGTTGGTATTCATTCTTTCGGGACTGGGTAATGGCCTTTCCACTCTTAGTGCAGCAACATTTAAAAATATGAATGCCCATTATGTAACTTTTGAAGAAGGATCGAGAGCCTCTATGAGCCGATCGTTATTGAGTGAATCATTGGTAAAAGAACTGGAAAACCAAACTAATGTTACAGCTGCATCAGCAATGGGTGCAACCATGGGAACTGTATTTAAGTCTGCTTCTGCTGATAAAGTAAAAGTAGATGTTGCCATCTTGGGAATCACACCTGGCAGTTTTCTAGAACCGAGTGTGATCGAAGGCAAGCCACTTCAAGCAGATAAGCCTTTAGAAGTTATAGTCAATGATACGTTAAAGAAAAAAGGCTTTAAGATTGGTGATACGCTGGAAATAGAAGGCTCATTAGAAAAAGTGAAAATTGTAGGGGTTGTTACAAATGAAACATACAACCATTTACCGGCTATTTTTACTACTCTAGATAAATGGCGCTCTATTCAATTTGCAGCACCGGGCTCTGATAAAGGAATTGAAAAACCTGTAAATGCCATTATGCTGCAAGGGGAAAATATTGATCCAGAGAAATTAAATAAGCACTTCAAGAATACTGAAACAGTCACCAAGGCCGCAGCCATACAAGGAATGCCTGGTTATAAAGAAGAGAATGGCACGATTATGATGATGCTCGCCTTCCTTTTGGCTATCTCGGCATTTGTAATCGGAGTATTCTTTTATGTACTTACCTTGCAAAAGTCGAATCAGTTTGGCATTTTAAAAGCCATTGGTGCCAGCAATCGTTTTCTCGGAAAAGCTATTGTATCTCAAGTATTTCTATTATCATCAATTAGTATTGTGGTAGGAATCTTGTTAACTTATGGGACAGCCCTTATTCTTCCGGATGAAATGCCATTTTCACTTGATACTAAATTAGTTGTTGTTTATGCCCTTTTATTACTTGTAGTTTCGATTTTAAGTTCCTTGATTTCCGTTCGAAAAATTACAAAAATCGATCCGCTTCAAGCGATTGGGAGGATGGAATAATGTCCGTAATACAATTCAAGAATGTCTCTAAACTGTATCAACAAGGTGAAAATCAAGTTCTTGCCCTTGATAATGTCTCCCTAACGGTGGAACAAGGTGAGTTTATTGCTGTCATTGGTCCATCAGGTTCAGGTAAAAGTACATTTCTAGCGATTGCAGGTGCATTGCTTCATGCAACGAAAGGTGAGGTCATCATTAACGGTAAGAGCCTGAATGAATTAAAACCTAAGGATTTGGCCCAATTACGGCTCAAGGAAATCGGATTTATCTTACAAAACAGTAATCTCGTCCCTTATTTAAATGTTCTGGAACAATTACTTGTCGTGAAAAGAATGTCAGGGAAACTTGTAAAGGAAGATAAGGAATTCGCTAAAGAATTGTTACAAAGCCTCGGTTTAGCAGCAAAAATGGAAAAATTACCCGAACAATTATCAGGAGGAGAACGCCAACGAGTTGCAATTGCTCGAGCTTTTATAAACAATCCTTCTATTATTTTGGCAGATGAACCAACAGCAAGTCTTGATTCGAAAAACGCCCATGAAGTGGTTCAACTCATAGCAAAAGAAACAAAAACAAGAAACAAAGCAGCGATTATGGTTACCCATGACGAACGAATGCTGGAATACTGCGATAAAGTGTATAAAATGGAAGATGGCAAACTAAAACGCGATGATTCTTTCAGTTTTTAAGATGTAACACCGAACAAGGATCCCCGTTCTGGGGGAGAGTAGTCATTATTTCAGAGGTTGCTTCGACTTTGGAACCAAACGAATCATCATTTACTTATAGCAAAACCCCTGCTTTTAATGAGTAGGGGTTTTGTTTATGAATCGGGAAAGAAACAAGAGTAAGCATGTTAAGTCCTATTATATTCATATAACAGAGATGTAATCTCACGAAATTCAAATAATTACCAGATCAGAATTGAACTTCAAACTCGCTTTTTCAAATTTTCACAAAAACCTCATTTACTTTTGATATGGTTCACCACACATTATCTAAACACATAGTTGATTTTTTTCATGGCAAATAAAAAAATGTCACCCCCGTTTTCTTAATCAATCTGATCAGAAAACGTTGATGACATGTAGACGACACTCTAACATATTTTGAGTCTAAATATGTTGGATATTTAGAAAGGACAACACGATTAGGAAATTTTTTGTTCCTGCAACGGCAATGTAGCCGATCTTCTTACCTTACCGAAATGGAAGACTGCATTTAAGATGATGGCCGTCATGCTGCCGGCGACGATGCCGCTATCCGTCAAAATGCGGAGGCCGGCCGGGAGCTCGGCGAATAAGTTCGGTACCGCCGTCACCCCGAGCCCCACGCCGATCGAGCAAGCGATAATCAGCAAGTTTTCTTGCACAGTCAAGTCGACTTGGCTCAACATTTTCACGCCATAAGCGATGACCATGCCAAACATGGCGAGCATCGCCCCGCCGAGCACCGGGGCTGGAATGATCGTCGCCACAGCGGCGATTTTCGGCACAAATCCAAGCAAGATGAGAAACAGAGCGGCAGCATAAATGACGTTTCGCGTTTTCACCCCCGATAATTGAACGAGGCCAACGTTTTGCGAGTATGTCGTATACGGAAACGCATTTAGCAGCCCGCCGACGATGATCGCCAACCCTTCGGCGCGGTAACCGCCCGCCAAATCCTCATCCGTCAACCGGCGACGGCAAATATCAGACAACGCGAAGTAGACGCCGGTCGATTCGACGAGGCTGACGATAGCGACCAACACCATCGTCAAGATGGCCGAGCCATGGAATGATGGAACACCGAAATAAAACGGCTGCGGCAGATGAACCCACGATGCTTCGGTGACGGCCGTCCAGTCTACTTTTCCCATCACGGCCGCGACAACAGTGCCGGCGGCCATTCCAAGCAAAATGGCAATCGAGCGAATGAAGCCTTTGAAACAGCGGTACAATACAACAATGAGCGCGAGCACGCCAAACGACAGCGCCAAGTTGGTTGGATCGCCGAAATCTTCTGCTCCTTGTCCTCCAGCCATATTGTTCACAGCCGCCGGAATGAGCGTCAAGCCAATAATTGTTACGACCGAACCGGTGACAACCGGAGGGAACAACGCCCGCAACTTGCCGAAATACGGGCTGATGAGCACGACGACAAGCCCAGCGCAAAGGATCGAACCATATACGGCTGTCATTCCGTATTGACCGCCGATGGCGATCATCGGCCCGACCGCCGTAAACGTACAGCCAAGCATGACCGGCAAGCCGATGCCAAACAACTTATTCTTCCATACTTGCAAAAACGTCGCGATGCCGCACGTCAATAAATCAACGGCTACTAAATAGGTGAGCTGCTCTCCCGATAGCTGAAGCGCACCGCCGACGACAAGCGGAACGACGATCGCCCCGGCATACATTGCCAATACGTGCTGAATGCCTAATGACCCGATTTGCCACCATTTCATTTTCATCAGCTCATCACCTCTTCGTGAAATCGAATGACGCCATCGCTGAGCGAGGCGATGCGGGCGAGCGAAACGACGCGGAATCCTTGCGAACGAAGGAGCCGGCCGCCGTCTTGAAACGCTTTTTCAATGACAATACCGATGCCGACAACATCCGCTCCAGCTTGACGGACGACCTCCACCATCCCGAGCGCCGCTTGGCCGTTGGCTAAAAAGTCATCGATAATCAGCACCCGGTCACTGCTATCCAGTAGCGGCCGGGAAACAATGATTTCGTTCGTCTCCTTCTTCGTAAAAGAATATACTTCCGCGCGATACACTTCACTAGTCATCGTCAGCGGTCGCCGCTTGCGGGCAACGACAAGAGGTACACCGAGCTCATAGGCAGCCATAAGCGCCGGGCTAATACCGGATGACTCAAGCGTTAGCACTTTCGTCGGCCGCTCACGGTGAAACTGAGCAGCAAACTCCTCACCGATCCGTTTCATAAGGTGCGGGTCGACTTGATGGTTTAAGAAGCGGTCGACTTTGAGCACTCCGTCCGCGACGACCTCCCCCTCGGCGGCAATTTTCTCGAGCAATTCGCGCATACTGATTCCCTCCAATAAAAAAAGCTTAAAAAACACCGGCCTCACCCATTCCATGAGTCAGGCAATGTCTTTTAAGCCGAAGCAAAACGGAAGGCACAAGGCGGCCATGACCGCCTCCCTCCTGACATTGCCACTCATAGTCAGCCGATTTACGGTCGGCTGGTAGAGACTCGCAAGCCGTATTCTTGCGATTATATGAGTGAGTCAGCGTGATTCATTTATTAGCAGTATACCATGAGCGACAGCGGTTGAGAAGCATTTTTTACTAAAAAAGACGAACATTGATGGATAAAAAATGACAATTATTCGCTTTTATCCTTTTACTATCATTCTCATTCTTTTCATTAACAAAACCAATGCCAGCTACGCCACAACGAAGAACCATCATTCATTGCAGCACCTCTTTTTTTCCATCTTGTTCATACATTTTTCACAATCGTCACCATTTGTTCAAACTTCCTACATCATTTTTGTGAGAAAAGTCACTGTGACCACAGTTTCCTACAGTTATGATAGTGTCAAAGCAGGGAAATCCGCCGGTTGGCGCTCCTGCCTCACTACTGTTCTGGGGGATGAATTTGAAAAAGAGGAGGGATACAGCATGGCAAAACCGGAGTGGACAAAAACGACTACGACGATCCAGCAAACGAAAAAAGAGAAAGAGCCGGGTCTCGGCGGCACGCTGGCGTCCGTATTTTTGCTCGGCTTTTTCATCATTTTCGCTTGGGTCAGCGTCTACTTTTTATTTCTAAACCGGATATAAGCGGCGAAGGAGGAACTTGATGTGCACATTCATAAGTACGAAAAAATTTGGCTGACGTTTGGTATCGGCTGTCTCGTTGTCTTCTTAACCGTCGTCGGTGTGAGCGCTTTCGCTGCCGGACAGCAGCCGCCAAGCTGCCTGACGACAATCGATCCAGAGAAAGTAGACACGACCCCGCCATTTGATCAGCCGGGTCTTGTCAAAAAAGGAGAGAATGAATACGAACTGAACATCGTCGTTGCTGCCTTTTCCTTTACACCAAATGCAATTGAAATTCCAAAAGGAGCAAAAGTGACGATTAACGTTACTTCGAAGGATGTTATCCATGGATTTCAAATTCCAGGAACAAACATAAACATGATGGTCGAACCTGGCTACGTCAACAGCTTGACGGCTACGTTTGATGAACCGGGCGAATATACGATCCTTTGTAATGAATATTGCGGCGCCGGCCATCATATGATGACGGCACGCATTAAGGTGGTGGAGTAACATGGTACAACCGTTGGAAAAAGTCGATCGCCGCGACGCCAAACTGGCGTTGGCGCATTTATTTGTCGCTTTTATCGCTCTCGGATTAGGCGGCTTTGCCGGCTTATTGCAAACGCTCGTCCGTTCCGGCAAGTTTGAATTGCCGGGTGGCATCAGCTACTATACGATTTTAACAACGCACGGCGTCTTGCTCGGACTTGTACTGACGACCTTTTTCATTATCGGCTTTCAGTTTGCTGCTGTCAGCCGCACGGCTGGGGCATTCACGGACAGCACGCGCCGGGTCGGATGGATTGGTTTTTGGCTGATGACGATTGGAACAGCCATGAGCGCCTTTTTCATCCTCACGGGGCAAGCGGCTGTATTGTATACATTTTATGCCCCGCTGCAAGCGCATGCCGGCTTTTACATCGGTTTAGCGCTTGTTGTCGTCGGCAGCTGGGTGAGCGGTTTTGCGATGTTTGCCCATTATGCGCGCTGGCGGAAAGCGCATCGCGGCCAGGCGAGCCCGTTGTTGACATTCATGTCAGTAACGAATATGGCGCTATGGCTCATCTGTACGCTCGGTGTTGCCGCAACCGTCGTCTTTCAGCTTATCCCATGGTCGCTCGGGCTCTCTGAACGGGTGAACGTGCTGTTAAGCCGGACGCTGTTTTGGTATTTCGGGCATCCGCTCGTTTACTTCTGGCTGTTACCGGCGTATATGGTTTGGTACGCCGTCATTCCGAAAGTGATCGGGGGCAAAATGTTCTCCGATTCGCTCGCACGGTTAGCGTTTATCTTGTTCTTGCTGTTTTCGATTCCGGTCGGTTTCCACCATCAATTGCTTGAGCCGGGGATTTCACCGTTTTGGAAATACGTGCAAGTCGTCTTGACGTTTATGGTCATCATTCCATCATTGATGACGGCGTTCTCCATGTTTGCGACGTTTGAATCATACGGCCGCTCGCAAGGAGCAAAAGGCTTGTTTGGCTGGCTGCGGAAACTGCCGTGGGGAGATGCGCGCTTTTTCGCACCGTTTGTCGGAATGCTGTTTTTCATTCCGGCCGGTACAGGCGGGATTATTAACGCCTCGCATCAGCTCAACCAAGTCGTCCATAATACGATTTGGGTGACTGGGCACTTCCATCTGACGGTGGCGACAACCGTTGTCTTAACATTTTTCGGTGCATCGTACTGGCTCATCCCGCATTTGACCGGTCGGGTGCTGACGAAGGCGATGAACCGCCTTGCCATCATTCAAACGATCGTTTGGGCCGTCGGGATGACATTTATGTCCGGCTCGATGCATTTTGCCGGTTTGCTTGGGGCACCGAGACGTTCAGCGTTCTCAACGTACGGCAATTCGCCGCAAGCACTTGAATGGATTCCGTACCAAATCGCACAAGCTGTCGGCGGAACGATCTTGTTTATCGGCATTATTCTCATGCTCGTCATCGTCATCAATTTGGCGTTTTTCGCTCCGAAAGGCGAAACAGAATTTCCAGTCGCCGAAGCGGCCACCCCGCAGGAACGGGTCGTGTTGGTGTTTGAAAACTGGAAACTTTGGATCGGCATTGTCGTTGCGCTTATTTTGATCGCATATACCGTTCCGCTCATCGACATTATTCAAAACGCCCCGCCAGGGTCGAAAGGATATAAATTATGGTAAAAGCTATCCCCCTCTTCACACCGAAGAGGGGGATATTGTTTGAGCTGCTTCCACGTCGTCTCGATTGAATCCGAAGACTTCCTCAGCAACGATGTTACAGTCTATAAAGAGGTTTATATTTCGCTTCCAAGTATTGAATTAAATAATCGGCTTTAAGCGGTTCCCCCGTCGCATCACGCACAAGATCAAGCGGCTTTTTTGTTTTGCCGAACCGATGAATGTTGGCCGTCAGCCATTCACGAATTGGCGTGATGTTCCCTTCCTCAAGCAATTGGGCAAGATCCAACTCTTTTTCGAGCGCCTGTTTAAACTGCGCCGCGTACATATAGCCGAGCGCATAGGATGGAAAATAGCCGAAGCTGCCACCTGACCAGTGGACATCCTGCAAAACGCCGACCGCATCATTATGCGGACGGATGCCAAGATATTGTTCATATTTCTCGTTCCATACGTCCGGTAAATCAGCAGCCTCGAGCTCTCCGGCAAACAGCTGCTTTTCTATTTCGTATCGAACCATAATGTGAAGCGAATACGTTAGCTCGTCAGCCTCAATGCGAATCAGCGACGGCTTCGCCTCATTGATCGCCCGATAAAACGCATCAAGTGAAACGTCCGCAAACTGTTCCGGTGCGTATTGCTGCAAACGTGGATAATGCCGTTTCCAAAACGATGGATGACGGCCGATCATATTTTCCAAAAAAAGTGACTGCGATTCATGGATGCCCATCGACGCCCCACTCGCGAGCGGCGTGCCGACAAGCGCTTCAGAAATGTGCTGTTCATAGAGGGCATGGCCGCACTCGTGAATCGTACCGAAAACAGCGGTGCGAAAATCGCGCTCATCATACCGTGTTGTGATGCGTACATCGTTCGGATTAAGCCCGATCGCAAACGGATGGACCGTCTCATCAAGCCGCCCTTTGCCGAAATCGTAGCCGAGTTCCCTGAGCAACTCCAAAAGAAAGGCGCGCTGCTTTTCCTTTGGAAACGGCGCAAACAAAAACGACGTATCCGGCTTATCGGACACAGCAGAAATGGCGTGCACAAGGGGAACGATGCGTTCGCGCAATTGACCGAACAATCCGTCAAGCAACTCAACCGTCATGCCCGGCTCGTACTGATCAAGCAGCGTATTGTACGGATGCCCTTCATATCCCCAATAGCTGATAAAGCGGCGCTGAAACTCGATGATTTGCTCCAAATACGGGCGAAAACGGGCAAAATCGGCGGCCGCTTTTGCTTCTTCCCAGACGCTTTCCGCCTTTGAGCAAAGCACGACATACTCTTTATACTCATCAACTGGAATTTTTTTATTCCGTTCATACTCTTTTTTGCATTCATCAAGCGTATGTTTTGTCACTTCATCAAGCTGTTCATACACCTCTTTTGGCGACAGCTTGGCGATAAACGCTGCCATTTCCTCTGACGTGGACATTTTAAACGCTTCTTCCGACAGCATGCCGATCACTTCAGAGCGCTGCTCCACCCCTTTTTTCGGAGCACCGGTCCGCAAATCCCAATACATTAAATTGATGGCCTCATGATACCCCATCATTTTTTTGACATACTGCAAAAACTGTTCTTCCATTCGCTTCACCATGCTCAGTCCCCCTATTCGTTTTGGATGGCCGTATCATCATTTCCATAACTAGGTGCTCTTTTCCTCCTTGATCGCGAAGAAACGTCATTTTTCACCAAAAGAAAAGAGGGAAGAACGCTACTCTTCCCTCACAGATGTTGGCAAGACCGATTTGATCGCAGCGATGACCTGCTTGTCTTCCTGGTCGGTAACAAAAATGGAGACGATGCCGCGATCATCGCGCGTGCGGATGAGCCGTCCGACCCCTTGGCGGAGACGGAGAAGCATATACGGGACATCGACATCCCAAAACGGATCGCTATATGCCTTCCGCTTCGCCTGAAACACTGGATCGTTTGGCGGATATGGCAGTGACCAAATGATAACATTGGACAGCGACGATCCCGGAATGTCAAGCCCTTCCCATAAATGTTCCGAACAAAGCACGGTTTCTTCGTTGCGTTGGAACTCGGCGACTAAATCGCTAATCTCGCGGTCGCCTTCAAACAAAAATGAGAACGGTTCCCCGGCCGCCGCTTCTTTAAACTGAAGCAGCTCCTCGCGCGTTGGAAACAAGATGAGCGCCCGTCCGCCCGTTTCACGCAATTTCTTCATCGCATAGGCGTATTTTTCAGCAAACAGCGCCTCATTAGCGCGGAACGTCGGCATATAAATGGTCATTTGCTCGTCATAATCAAATGGCGACGGCACACTGAACGATAAATAGTCATCGATCCCTAAGCTGTCAGCCATATATTGAAATGACTTGCCGTTCGATAACGTCGCCGATGAGAAGATAAACGGCATGCGTTTCGCAAACACTTTTTCACGCAGTACTTCTTGCACAGTGTGCGGCATGACAACAAGTGTGGCCTCTTGGCGCGACGACTCGAGCCACGCGATGGCATCAGCGCTTGTTAAAAACAAGTCGAGCAAATAGTGAATTTGGTCTAAGTATTCGTCAACAATATTCAGCTGATAATGGTCAATCGTATACGTTTCACTTTCAAACACGAGCTCATTGCCGATTCTAACGATTTGGTCACGCAGCCGCTTCGCCCAGCGCTCGGGCTGCGGCGACGGTGAAATTTCTTTCCGGTTTGAGCCAGGGATGTCTTTCGCGCACGCTTTCAATTCGGTAAAAAAGCGCCCACTCGTTTCGATGGTTTCTTCAATTAAATAGGCGAGTTCTTCGCGAATATCGTTTTCAAGAAGCCGCGTCAGCAACATCTCAAGCGTCGTCTCTTTCATTCGGTATGTAAGCGCCTTTTGTGCGGCAAACTCAAGCAAGTGTCCTTCGTCGAACACGACGCAGCTCGCCTCCGGCAAGAGCGGCAGTTGTCCTTCCCGCTTGCGCGCCTCGTACGTCCACACATGCTCCATATAAAAGTCGTGTGAACAGACGATCAAATCGGCCGCTTTCCGGTAATAGTCGCGCCAAAGCGTCTGACCGCAACGGTGCCGCTTTTCACACGTAAAACAATCTTGAAACGGATCCCAGGCGATTTTTTTCCATTGCTCATCGGTTAAATGGGCGTATTCTTTCCGGTCGCCGTAACGATAAAACGACTGCATCGTTTTATTGTCATGGACGAAAGCCGGCAGATTGTCATAAATTTGTTCATATAGCTCAATATCGCCATCGTCGTATGTCGTCACTTCTTCAAGCTTGTTTAAACATAAATATTGATCGGGTGATTTCGCCAGTCGGACATCAATATGCAGCCCGAGCACATTGGACAATTTGGCGATATCTCCTTCTTTTTTGACGAGCTGCTCAATAAGCGTTTCATCTGCACAGGCGATGATGGCCGGCTTGCCGGTATAACGTGCGTAACAAATCGCGTATAGCAAGTAGACGATCGTCTTCCCTGTACCGACTCCGGCTTCGGCAAACATCACCTTTTTTTCGCGAAATGCGCGCTCGAGCTGGAACGCCATATAAACTTGCTCATCGCGCAGCTCAAAGCCGGCCTCCGGCAACGTATCGTAAAAGACATCACCGATCCACTGGCTGAGCTTATCAAAAAAGTTTTCGTTTTTTTCTAACAGAAACGGATAACGTTTATGGCTCATCACCGCCACCCCTCCAATTGACATAAAGTCCCCCGGCATCATCATGCATAAGCGCGCAACCACATCGTTGCGCGCCTTAATTCTAGTAACAAGATTATATTATGATGGATGACCGTCGAGAAGTCAACTTCTAGCTTCGGCGTGGCGGCCGCGGCCCCCAATATTGATAGTAATGCGTCTCAATAAAGCCATTAAACAGCTTGCGCCGCTTCGTCGCCGGGCGGCCATAATGAGTTTCAAAGCCGCGATGGGCAGTTAAAATGTATACCGACCATGTGTCTAAGGCGGAGAAAGTGCGGCCGATGGCGCGGTAGAGGGCTTCGACCTCCCGCCGTTCGCCGAGCCGTTCACCGTATGGCGGATTACTGACAATCACCCCGTACGATTTATCTGTCCGAAACTGTTCCGCCCGTCCTGTTTGAAAAGAAATGAGATCGGCCAACCCAGCTTCGGCTGCATTCGCCTTGGCCATTTCCACCATGTGTGGGTCAAGGTCAATCCCGCAAATATCCAATGGCTCATCATAGCGTGCCATATCTTCCACTTCTTGGCGTGCTTCATTCCATGCGCGCTCCCCGATCCAAGGCCATTGTTCAGAAACGAAATCGCGGTTAAACCCAGGGGCGATGTTTTGCCCGATGAGCGCCGCTTCGATGGCGATCGTGCCCGAACCGCAAAACGGATCGACAAACGGGCGATCCGGCGTCCAGTTCGTGAGCAATACTAAGGCAGCGGCAAGCGTTTCCCGAAGCGGCGCTTCTCCTTGACGAGCACGGTAGCCGCGCTTATGCAACCCGACACCGCTTGTATCAATTGTCAACGTGGCAATGTCTTTATGAAGGGCTACTTCAATGCGGCAAAGCGGGCCGGTTTCGGGAAACCATGACAGGTGGTAGCGCTCTTTTAAACTTTCCACGACCGCTTTTTTGACGATAGCTTGACAGTCTGAAATGCTAAACAACGTCGACTTCACCGATTTCCCGATGACCGGAAACTCAGCGTCTTTCGGCAAATAATCGGCCCACGGCAATGCTTTCGTCTGTTCAAACAGCTCCTCGAACGTCGTCGCTCGAAATTCGCCAACTTTCAGTTTCACGCGGTCGGCGGTGCGCAGCCAAAGGTTGGCTCGGCAAATGGCGAGCGCATCGCCTTCGAACGCCACTTTGCCGTTCTCCACCCGGCATTCGTAGCCGAGCCGTCGCACTTCTTCGGCAACAACCGACTCGAGCCCCATCGCAGCCGTCGCAATGATGGAAAATGATTTCATTCTATTCCCCCTCGCAAACGGTATGTATTGCACCAATTGGACATACTTCCATTATATCCACCTAGTTGCGAAAAACACGCAAACGAAAAGCCCTCCTTCATGCAGGAGGGCTTTTCACGCTTCCATCACCACGTTAATCATGTTCTGTAAGCCATGTTCTGTACCTTCGTACTGCCAACGGCTTTTCGCCTCGTACTCCGGCGGTAATCATCTATCTACAGGCAACACGCGTCGCCTGTCCTTCCCTCCGTTCATTTCCTTCGGGAAGGTGCCCCTACCATCATTTGGGTTTCTCGCTCGTGGGGTTTACCGCGTTCCACCTCTAAGGTTTCCCTTAGAGCTCCGTCACTGTGGCACTTTCAGGGTAATCGAACCATATCCGCATTCGGACGTAGGTTCTTTCCCCGCCGTCAGCCCAGCCGAAGCCAGACTGCCCTAGCTTATGGATTCGCTAGGCACGAACACTACGGGCATCTCAGCACCGTGCGAGCATGGACTTTCCTCTACGGCCGAAACCGGCCGCAGCGATTACCCGAACATGATTAACGTTGCGAGCATCTTACAGTATAGATGATTTTTCGAATGAAATCAAGAGGGAAATTTTGTTATTTTTATATACTGACCTTGTTCTTCTAACTATCTATTCATACAGCTTCCGGCCGAACACATGTTTCTCTAAGTTCGACAGGCGCTGCAAAATATCGTAGTTCGTCGTCCCTGTCGGCGTGGTCGGCCGCTTTTGCAACTCCTCAACTTGCCGCTTCAGTCGGGCATTTTCTTGGCGCAGCTCGTCAAGTTCTTGCTGGAACGCCTCGTAATCTTTAATAACGATGTCCAAAAATTGATCCACTTCGTCTTGATTGTACCCCCGCATACTTACCTTAAATTCCTTTTCCAAAATGTCTTTTGGTGTCAGTTTTACCTGATTGGCTGACATGGCTTTTCACCTCAAATCCGCATTCAACAATCATCTTTCCTTTATTTTTTCAGAAATTACGCCGGTTGTCAATTGATGTTTGTGCTGCCGAACACGTAGAATCAGACAACATAACGCTAGAAGGCAACCTTCCTGCCCGCGCGGAAAAACGCTCGCTAACCAAGACGACACAACCGGCAGCGTTGGCCATTCGCCGCCAAAAAAACAGAAGCCGACGAAGCGGCCCCTGTTTTTCACATCTAGTATCTAGCTGGAAACGGCCCCATCGGCCCCGGACAACACAAGTGCCGGTTGGCGTCCTGAGCAACAGCCGATTCCGTATGCGGGAAATAATGACGATGTTCATACAAGTGATGAAAAACGTGTGTTGTGTGTGATGGATGAATGTGTGGTACAATCGTTGCTTGGAAATGGTGTTGAACACGGCATAGAGGCGGATGGACGATCGGCGCCGTCACATACGGTGGGCAATGCATAGCATCCTTCTCCTTTCATCATCTAAGCTATTGATTGACAATACTAGCCTATGATGAACAGGTCGGTCTTGTACTAGTGTAAGCACCCATTTTATACATAATGACAGCCGCACTTATTCCTCCGCCCCGCGATTTCAAGACGCCGCGCAACCCGGTTCGGCCATAGCCTCATTTGGGAAAACGTTCACGAATTACTGCGTTAATACACATAATGGAAAACGACAAACGTCAAGCCAATAACAATAAAAAAGAGGTACAAAATTTTTTTGTACATGCTCCGCATCGCGCTCTTCTCCCTGCCATCGTTTTCGTTCACTCCGATGCCATTGTACACATTTTTCTTTTTTTCTACAAGATTCGAAACGAAAAGGAAAATTTTTTTATTTTTCTGTCATATTTTGCGCTTGCCAGGGAAATGGGCCTATCATTTCCCTAACTTATTTTTCTTGCGCGTTAACCGCTCAAGCCGCTTGCGCCACTCCTGTTCCTCCTTCTCCATGCCTTGCCGACTTGCTTTGGCAAGCGAGCACCAGGCTTCATACGCTGCGGCGGCATAGCGGTGCGCTTCGGCTGCATCGCGAAAATGATGCTCATACGCTTTTGCCAGCTCAAGACCGGCTTTCGTCTTCCAAGAGGCGCTTCCATGATTGAACAAGTCGCGCCAAATGGCAACCGCCTCTTCATAGCGCCTTTCTCTCCGATACAAAAGCGACAGCTGCCATTTCGCCGCCTGCGCTTCTTTCACCTCTTTGCTGCTCGCTTGTTCATACACACCCCGAGCAGCCGCCGTTTCCCCCACCGCTTCGAGCCAACGGGCCGCGGCCAGCTGCTCCCGCGGGTCAGAGATCTGCATCGCTTCGAGCAACTGAATCGATAAATGGATGTAGAGCGCAATGAGCGACAACACGTCTTGTTCGTTGTGGCGCAATACCGGCATAATCCGATCCGGATGAGGCGTTTGCAAAAATTCCTGGTATATCATCGGTGCCAAAAAGCCGGGCACATCATCATCCCGCTCAATCTGAAGAATGTGCTTTTCGACCTCCGCTAGGCGAAGCGAATCGAGCTTGTCTTTCCATAAACGACGAGCGGCGTGATACAAATCAAAGTGACCAAACGCCGGCAGCTTCGGCACCATGTCGCGGACAAGGGCATGGCGTGTTTTTAGCCGCGGCCAGTCGAACGCCTTTCCATTATACGTAACAAGAGTCGTATAGTCGACATCGGATAAAAAGCTTTGATACAGCGCCACCTCCGCCCCCGGATGCGGCAAAACGTGCTGGCGGATGATGATGCGATCGCCAAGGACGCGGGCATGGCCGAGCAGAAACATGACCGTTCCCACTCCGCTTGAAAGCCCCATCGTTTCTGTGTCAAAAAAGAATAGGTCGCTAACAGCGAATCCGCGGCACGAGAGCGGGTGGGAAAACGACGCTTCCTGCCAGCGCCGGTGCACATCATGCAGCGCCCCAAGACGATAGCAGCCATGCTGATAATCAAGCGGGTACACCGTCTCCCGGATGAGGCAATAATCCCCGGCAAACCAGTACGGCTTCGTCCCGTATTCCTGCCAAATGTCAACATAAGGCACGTCCGTCGCCCCACGTTCGCTCGGTTCCATTTCGTTCTTTTCATCCGCCGTCTTTTTTTTGTGCCGAGCGGCAAGCAGCTCTTTCCACTGCGACAGCTTCGGTTTCATTCACCCTCCTCCTTTCCGCTCGCTCTCTTCCTTCTATAAATTAAATTTAGCGCGCGAACGCTCAAGAAAGCCGCTTTAGTTTCCCCGCCCGCTGGCACTCAAGCTTGGCGACGCCACTCAGTTTTCTTCACAACTGCGGTGCGAAACAAGCGAGCCGCTCCATACTGCAAGCTGTTCATCTAAAAACTGAATAAGCTCACGCTTCACCGGCTGCCCCCCTGTGTCGGAAACGCCGATGCATGACGGGCAACCATCGCTGCACGGACAGCGCTTCACCCATTCCTTTACGTTCTCGAGTATTTCTTCATACCGTTCAAATACAGCTTCCGATAAGCCGACACCGCCCGGATAGCGGTCGTAAAGAAAAATCGTCGGCCGTCCGGAGTGCGGCGCCTTCAGCTGTGGAACAACGTGAACGTCCGAGCGGTCGCACATGACAAAGATCGGAACAAGATGGCTGAGCACGTTGGCGAGGCCGACAAGCAAATGTTCGAATAATGCTGGGGAAAATTCCGATGGAACTTCTTTCCATTCAAACCATGCTGCCGACGTATGAAGCGTTTCTTCCGGAAGGCGAATCGGTCCCGAGCCGATATTTTCAAACGTTGACAGTTTCAATTTTTTAAAAATCGTCGACATCGCCCGGACGGACACATCACCGTAGTGCACCGCCATCGCCCCGCGCTCTTCGCTCCGGTCATTAGACAGCACGTCAAGCTGTACAGCCAAATTGGCATCGGTGAAATACTCGACATCGACTTGGCGGACGTACGCTTTTTTCTCCTCCCAGTCAAGCTTTTCAACCTGATATTGCGTCCCTTCGTGCAAATAAATCGCTTCTTCATGGAGCAGCGTCATGGCGCTGAAGCGGTCCATTTCGCCGATGACGCGGTGGCGCGCTATATTTGAAATATCGATGATTACCACATTTTCCTGGGCCGCCGAGCGCAAGCTAATGTTTTGCGCCGGAAAGGCATCACTCATCCAATGCCAACGCCCGGCCCGCTCGTGAAGCACTCCTTGGTCGACCAGAAAGTCGAGCACGTCTTCAACGTCGATGCCGCCAAACGTCTCGCCGCGCCGGAACGGAAGCTCATATGCGGCACATTTCAAATGATCGACCAAAATGAGCATATTGTCTGGATTGATGCGGGCCGTCTCCGGAGAACGGGCGAAAAAGTATTCCGGATGGGAGACGATATATTGGTCAAGCGGACTCGAGCTGGCAACCATAATCACAAGCGAGTCGCCATGACGCCGTCCGGCACGCCCGGCTTGCTGCCACGTGCTGGCGATCGTTCCCGGATAGCCGGTCAAAATGCACGCCTGCAGCTGGCCGATATCGACGCCAAGCTCGAGTGCGTTCGTACTGACCACGCCGATAATGTCCCCATTGCGTAGCCCGTTTTCAATGGCACGCCGTTCATTCGGCAAATAGCCACCGCGGTAGCCTCGAATCGTCGTTTCGCCAATCCGTTCCTTCACCGCCGCCTGCAAATGGCTCAAAATGAGTTCGGTACGGACGCGGCTGCGGGCAAAAACAATCGTCGGGATGCGATTGACAAGCAGTTGCCGTGCCAGTTCCACCGCTGTTTTTGTTGCGCTTTGGCGAACGTTCATCGTCCGTTCGACGACCGGCGGGTTGTAAAATACGATATGTTTCCGCCCGCGCGGTGCCCCGTTGTTGTCAATGAGCGTCATCGGCTCGCCGGTCAACCGCTCAGCCAGCTCTTGCGGATTAGCAATCGTTGCTGACGTACAAATAAATGTCGGCTGGCTGCCGTAAAACGCACATATTCGTTTTAAGCGGCGGATGACGTTTGCCACATGGCTGCCAAACACCCCTCGATATGTATGCAGTTCATCGATGACGACATAACGCAACTGTTCAAACAGTGAAATCCATTTCGTATGATGCGGCAAAATCGCCGTATGAAGCATATCCGGATTCGTGATTACAATATGGCCGGCTTGGCGGATTTTTTGCCGCAACGCCGGTGCTGTATCGCCGTCATATGTATAGCTATAAATCGGCACGTCCATCTCAGCGATTATTTCGTTCAATTCATTTTTTTGGTCTTGAGCGAGCGCTTTGGTTGGAAATAAGTAGAGGGCGCGGCTTTCGGGCGCTTTAGCGATCGCCTGAAGCACAGGCAAATTGTAACAAAGCGTTTTTCCGGAAGCAGTCGGTGTCACAGCAACAACATTCCGCCCGCTTTGCACCGCCTCATACGCCGCCGCTTGGTGCGTATAAAGCGAGGCGATGCCGCGCGCTTCAAGCGCCGCGCGCAGCCGCGCGTCGATCTCGGCTGGAAACGGGACCGTATCAGCTTCTTTTGGTTCGATTTCGTGCCAATACACGACATTCGGATCTTGGCGGAGCTGTTCGATCCATTCAGAAAGCGTCTGTTTTTTCACGTTGCAAATCACCTCGTTTCTATTTTACAAGAAATAAGAGAGAATAGCCTACTCCTTCTATTTGCATGGCAAAAAACAGCGGCAGCCAAAGCAAACTGCTCTCCCCATGCCCCTTCCCCTGTCTCTGCTTGCCCCGTGATGCTCACGGAAATAGCCCGTGTGGAGTTTTTGATACAACGCTTATCACCTATTAGATGGCATGCCTCGCCATGATGTACTGTCGACGCTATAGCCGGCTACAGAAAAAAACGCCCAGCTGTTACAGCTGGACGGAATGGGCCGATCGATGGCCAAGCCGAGCAGAGAGTTCCTTGCCGATCTGGCGCATGCGCATAGCGAGCCCGGCGATACGGTCATCCGTCATGCGAATCGTCGGGCCGGAGACGCTGACAGCAGCAACAACACTGCCGGTGTAATCAAAAATCGGAACAGCCACACAACGGATGCCATACTCGTTTTCTTCCAAATCGAGTGCATATCCGTTTTGCCGGACGGAATCGAGCTCACGGAAAAACGCCTCGCGGTCCGTGATCGTCAAATCGGTATGCTTGGGCAGCCCTTTCCGATCGATGATCTCTGCGGTAACTGTTGGCGGCAAATAAGCTAAAATCGCCTTGCCGACCGCTGTACAATGCATCGGCGCCCGCTTGCCGACTTTCGAATGCATGCGCAGCGTTTCCGTTCCCTCTAATTTTTCAATATAAATGACTTCCCCTTGATCATAGACGACGAGATGGACGACTTCGTTCGTTTCTTTTTCAAGCTGGCGCAAATACGGCCGCGCCTCTTGGCGCAAATCGATCGAATCAAGCAATTTCGAGCTAATTTCTAAAAACTTATAACCGAGCTTATATCGCTCTGTTTCCGGATGCTGCTCGATATAACCATGCTGGGCGAGCGTCGTTAAAATGCGGTACACTGAGCTTTTGTTAATGTCCATTTGTTTAGCGATTTCCGTAACACCCAGCCCATCTTTTTTCGTGCTGACGATGTCAATAATCTGAAGTGCCCGGCTGACAGACTTGACGATATTCTCTTTTTCCATTTTGTTCACCTCGATTTGTTCTCTCCACTCGCCATTATACACGAACGGCCGGGCGTTTGCAGGCGCCTCGGCAGCAGCGGGCACAGAAGGCGACGCCGTGTCACGTCGGGCACTACGCCGATAAGCGCCTCTCCTAAACAGCGGAACATAGCGTGTGATCCTTGCTAGGAAGAGACGGCCGGCGCTTTGGCGGCGACGAACGTATTGCGGAGCGTGCCGATGCCGTCCACTTCGCACTCAATGACAGTTCCCGGACCGACAAGCTCAGCGCCAACTGGGCTTCCCGTTAAAATGACATCACCCGGCTGCAGCGTCATCACAGAAGACAAATACGAAATCATTTTGCTGATCGAGATAATCATCAGCTCGGTCGGACTGTTTTGTTTTTCCTCGCCATTGACCCGCGCTTTAACCGACACCGACCGTGGCTCGAGTTCCGTTTCAATAACCGGCCCTAGCGGTGTGAACGTATCGAACGATTTTCCAACCGTCCAATGCCCATCTGGATGGAAAAATTGTGGCGCAGTGACATCGTTGGCGACCGTATAACCAAAAATGTACGCCCATACGTTCTCCTCGCTCACTTGTTTTGCCTCTTTGCCGATGACAACAGCCAGCTCAGATTCAAACTTCACTTCGTCGATTCCGTTTGGAATGACAATGTCCGCTTCCGGACCGATGACCGATGAAGACGGTTTAAAGAAAAAGACAGGAATGTCCGGCAGTTGAGCCGGCAGTTGTTCACGCGCTGCCACGTAGTTAGCGCCAATGCCGATCACATGGCGCGGCACAAGCGGTGCCACAAACGAAACGTCATTGCAGTGAAATACGTTGCCGGTATAATCCCAAGCCGTAAACATGTCTCCTTCAATTTCACGGATGACTTCGCCGCTCACTACACCGGTGCGAATCTCGCCAGCGGCGATAAAACGGGCAAACTTCATTGGTGGTTACCCCTCTCTAACAAGGTTTTTCCCTCATATTTCTCCTTGTTCCGAGCCACCCCGGTCTCGATGGCAGCACGGGCAACAGCAGAAGCGACCGCCGCCACAACACGTTGGTCAAACGGGTTCGGGATGACGTACTCCTCAGTCAGTTCTTCCGGCTGAATGAGCCCGGCGATGGCTTCGGCAGCAGCGATTTTCATCGCCTCGTTAATTTGCGTCGCCCGCACATCGAGCGCACCGCGGAAGATGCCGGGGAACGCCAGCACATTGTTCACTTGGTTCGGCAAGTCTGAGCGGCCGGTTGCCACGACGGCAGCGCCTGCGGCTTTCGCCTCATCCGGCATGATTTCCGGCACCGGATTGGCCAAGGCGAATACAATCGCCCCCCGGTTCATCGACCGAACCATTGCCGGCGTCAGCGCACCGGCAACTGAGACGCCGATAAACACGTCGGCACCTGAAATCACCTCTTCCAGCATCCCGGAAACACGGCGCTGATTCGTCTGTTTTGCTAATTCCTCTTTCATGGCATTCATACCGTGTGGGCGCCCTTCATAAATCGCGCCTTTTGTATCACAAACAATGAGGTCGCCGACCCCGATCGACAACAGCAGTTTGGCGATCGCCACCCCGGCAGCGCCTGCACCGTTGATGACAACCCGACAATCGGCGAGCCGTTTGCCGACAACTTTCAAGGCGTTCGTCAGCCCAGCGGCGACGACAATAGCCGTACCGTGCTGATCATCGTGAAACACAGGGATCGCCATTTCTTGGCGCAGCCGCTCTTCAATGATAAAGCAGGCAGGGGCGGAAATATCCTCCAAATTGATACCACCAAATGTTGGCTCGAGCAGTTTGACAGTTTGGATGATTTGTTCTGGGTCCTCGGTGTCTAAGCAAAGCGGCACCGCATCAATGCCGGCGAACGCTTTAAACAAGGCGGCTTTCCCTTCCATCACCGGAAGCGCCGCCCGCGCACCGATGTTGCCGAGCCCGAGCACCGCAGTACCGTTGGAAACAACGGCGACGAAATTGCCTTTTATCGTATAGTCATACATCTCATCTTTGTTGGCGTAAATTTCTTTGCACGGTTCAGCCACTCCCGGCGAATAAATGACGCTTAAGTCATTTGCATCCACAACAGGCACTTTCACTTCAACCGACAGTTTTCCTTTTGCCTGTCGGTGGACAAGTAATGCTCGTTCCCGCAAATTTTCCATAACCAATCCCTAGCTACTAACCTCGTCCCATCTATGCCGCCTTCATGCTGCTTTGCGTTCTGTAACCGGCCAGTAGCAACTAGGAGCTGCCCCCTTTCTATTATTTTTTGAATTTTCTAATCAATAAGAGTAGGAATGAACAAGGGCGCTCGGCCCTTGTTCATTTGCAATGGATCGCTTACTGTTGAACGGCAGCAAATTTTGCTTTTGCTTCTTGGCGGCGACGATGCAAAATCGGCTCCGTATAACCATTTGGCTGTTCATAGCCGAGGAACACGAGATCGCATGCCGCTTGGAACGCCACTGAATCGTCGTAGTTTGGCGCCATCGGGCGGTAGTTCGGATCGCCGGCGTTTTGTTCGTCGACGACTTTCGCCATCCGTTTGAACGTCTCCAACACTTGCTCTTTCGTGCAAATACCGTGGTGAAGCCAGTTGGCGAGAATTTGACTCGAAATGCGGAGCGTGGCCCGGTCTTCCATCAATCCGATGTTGTGGATGTCCGGCACTTTCGAGCAGCCGATCCCTTGGTCAATCCAACGGACAACATAACCTAAAATGCTTTGGCAGTTGTTGTCGAGCTCTTCTTGAATTTCGTCCGCCGTCCATTGCGGGTTGTCGACAACCGGAATTTGCAAAATGTCGTCGCGATAATCATTCCGATCATTGGCCAGCTCATTTTGTACGGCAGCAACGTTCACCTGATGATAATGGAGCGCATGGAGCGTAGCAGCAGTCGGAGACGGTACCCATGCGGTGTTCGCGCCGGCTTTTAATTGCGCACCTTTTTGTTTCAGCATTTCCGCCATCAAGTCCGGCATCGCCCACATCCCTTTACCGATTTGTGCCCGGCCGCGGAATCCGGCTGCGAGCCCGACCGCCACGTTCGATTTTTCATAGCCGGCCAGCCATGTCGACGACTTCATATCGTTTTTGCGCCGCATCGGTCCTGCTTCCATCGATGTATGAATCTCATCTCCAGTCCGGTCGAGGAAGCCGGTATTAATGAAGACGATGCGGTCGCGCACTTCGTAAATGCAGTTTTTCAAATTGAGCGATGTCCGCCGTTCTTCATCCATAACACCAATTTTAATCGTATTCCGCTCAAGGCCGAGCATATCCTCGACACGGTCAAACAGCTCATTGGCAAATGCCACTTCTGCCGATCCGTGCATTTTCGGCTTGACGATGTAAATCGAGCCTTTGCGCGAGTTCAAGTAGCGCGTGTTGCCGATGAGTGAATGTTTCATGATTAAGCTCGTAACTACCGCATCGATGATTCCTTCATACACTTCTTCGCCGTTCGCATCCAAAATAGCGTTGTTTGTCATCAAATGGCCGACGTTGCGCACGAACATGAGCGAACGACCCGGCAGCACAAGCTCCCCGCCATCTGGCGTTTTGTACTCACGATCCGGATTCAAGGTGCGCGTCAGCCGTTTCCCGTTTTTCTCAAACGTCGCCGTCAAATCGCCTTTAATCAACCCGAACAAGTTGCGATACACGACCACTTTGTCCTCGGCGTCGACAGCTGCGACCGAATCTTCGCCGTCCATAATCGTCGTCACGGCCGCTTCTAAGACGATGTCTTTGATGCCGGCTTTATCTGTTTTGCCGACTGGATGTTCACGGTCGATTTGAATTTCAATATGAAGGCCGTTGTTTTTCAGCAACACCGCCGTCGGGTTTTGCGGCTCGCCTTGGAAGCCGATGAGTTTTTCCGGCTCTTTCAGCCCTGTCGTCGCCCCTCCTTCTGTCGTCACGACAAGCTTCCCATCAACAATGGCGTATTGGACAGCATCCTTATGGGAGTGTTCCACAAGCGGTACTGCTTCATCTAAAAATTGCCGCCCGTAAGCAATGACTTTCGCTCCGCGCACCGGGTTGTACGACGAACCGCGCTCGGCGCCGTCTTCTTCACTAATGGCGTCCGTGCCATACAGCGCATCATACAAGCTGCCCCAACGGGCGTTGGCAGCGTTTAACGCGTAGCGGGCGTTCGTCAGCGGAACGACGAGCTGCGGCCCTGCTTGCACGGCAATTTCTTCATCGACATTGTCAGTCGTAATCTCAAAATCCTCCACTTCTGGCTCCAAATAGCCGATGTCCGTTAAAAACGCTTTATATTCATGAAAATCAAAGCGGCCGCGGTGTTCTTTATACCACTCATTCAATTTCTCCTGAATCTCGTCGCGACGCGCAAGCAACTCTTTATTGCGCGGCGTCAAGTCGGCGATCAGCGCGGCAAAATCGCTCCAAAACTTGTCTTGGTCAAGTCCGCTGTTCGGCAACAGCTCCTCATTGACAAACTCATACAACACTTTCGCGACTTGAATTGTCCCCGCTTGCACATACTCAGTCATCGTTTCTTTCTCCTTTCTTGTTTCTTATTGCGAAACACTGTTTCTAAATTAATCTAAAAAGATGATATCATGAAACGAAACCGCTGACAATCGTTTTTGTAAAATTTTCATTTTACTGTCGACGACACCTGTTTTGTCTCTACACACCGCCCCGGTGTTGGGAACAGCTTGCCCGCGTTGAGCAAGTTTTTCGGATTGAACACGTCTCGGATCGCCGTTTGCGCCAAGATTTCTTCATCGCTGAAAATAAAGCGCATCTCTTCTTTTTTCTCAAGACCGACGCCGTGCTCCCCGGTAATCGACCCGCCGACGGCCGCGCACGCCTTGAGACATTCACTTCCGGCCGCAAGCGCCCGCTCCGTCTCCCCTGGTTGGCTGGCGTCAAACAAGACGAGCGGATGCAAGTTGCCGTCACCAGCGTGGAAAATGTTCGCGATTCTCAGTCCATACTTGCGGCTAATGTTCGCAATTTCTCGCAACACTTCAGGCAGCCGGCTGCGCGGAATGACGCCGTCTTGCACTAAATAGTCGGGTGATATCGCCCCCATGGCACCAAAGCCGGTTTTCCGATTCGCCCACCAGCGAGCGCGTTCTTCTTCCGACTCAGCGACTTTCACTTCGCGCACATGATGGTGGCGGCAAATCGTTAAAATATCGTCAATTTGTTCGCCAATCCCGGCGGAAATGCCGTCCACTTCAATAAGTAAAAGTGCGGCAATATCTTTTGGATGTCCGACTGGAAACGCAGCTGCTTCGACCGCCTCGATGGCCGTTTGATCCATCATCTCGAGCGCCGCCGGCACAATTCCGGCCGAAATAATGTCGGAAACGGTTTGGCTGGCATCTTCCACTTCATCAAAATACGCAAGCACCGTCTGTTTCGCCTCTGGATTTTTTAGCAAGCGAACGGTAATTTTCGTTACGATGCCGAGCGTCCCTTCCGATCCGGTCAACAGCCCGAGCAAGTCGTAGCCGGGTGGGTCGGGAACACCGTTTCCCCCGATTTCAATCACTTCACCATCAGGTAAGACTACTTCAAGTCCCAAAATATGGTTGGTCGTCACTCCGTATTTTAAGCAATGGGCGCCACCGGCGTTTTCCGCAACATTGCCGCCGATCGTGCAGCAATATTGGCTTGACGGGTCAGGCGCGTAGTAGTAGCCGCGGTGGGCGACGGAATTCGTCAACTTCAAGTTGACAAACCCTGGCTCGACGACAGCGCGCCGGTTTTCGAGATCGACGTGCAAAAGCCGCTTCATCCTTGTCAGGCTGATAATGACTTCTCCGTTTAATGGAATCGCTCCACCGCTTAGCCCCGTGCCGGCACCGCGGGCAAGAAACGGCAGCTCATGCTCATGACAATATTTGACGACCGCCGCCACTTCCTCAGTGCTGTTTGGGAACACGACCGCCTTGGGCAAATGGCGATGGACGGTGAAACCGTCACAGTCATAGGCGATTAAGTCTTCTTTCCGATACAAAATCGCCTCTTCCCCAACGATGCGGGCAAGCGCCCGAATATGCGGGTCATTCGTTGCAATGGGCCGTTTTCTCATATGCGCACGTCCTTCCCTTCCTCTTTTTGGTATGCCCAATCGAGCAATTGCACCGTATGGACGATTTTTTGATTTCGCCCATGCTTCATGACGCCCAGCGCCATTTGCAACATGCAGCCCGGGTTGCCCATCGAGATGAGCTCCACATCTTGTGGCACGTTTTGCATTTTGCTTTCAAGCACTGCTTGCGCCATGTCCGGATGGGTGAGGTTGTAGATCCCTGCACTGCCGCAGCAGCGGTCAGCGTTCGGCATGGCGACCATCTCCACGCCTGGAATGCTTTCAATGACGGCGCGCGGCTCCTTACGGATGCCTTGTCCATGAGCTAAATGGCACGCATCGTGATACGTGAGGCGCACATTCAATTCTGCTTTTGGCGCCTTGAAGCCCGTATCATACAAAAATTTAGACACATCCTCGACTTTCGCGGCAAACTGTTCCGCCTTTTCATGCCATTCTGGATCATGGCGGAACAATTCCGGATATTCTTTCAACATCGCACCGCAGCCAGCGGCGTTGACGATCACATGGTCCACACCTTGAAACGCCTCGATGTTTTGCTTGGCGAGCTTCCGCCCCGTTTCGCGGTCGCCGGCATGAACGTGAAGCGCCCCGCAACACGTCTGATCAGAGACGATGACGACATCGTTGCCGTTACGGGTCAACACGCGGATCGTCGCTTCGTTAATATCTGAGAACATCACGTCCATGATGCAGCCAGTCAAGATCGCGACCGTCCGCTTTGTTTCCCCTTTTGCCTTAATCAACGGCTCGTTCCTATACTTTTTCCGCACCGGCGTGCCGACCTTCGGCAAAATCGCTTCCATCTCGGCCAAATGGTCCGGCATTACCCGCAGCATCCCCGTTTTGCGCGCCACTGTCTGCAGTCCACTTTGTTGGTACAGCTTCAGCAGACGACCAAGCCAATCAAGGCGCGACGGATGCGGGAATATCCCTTTTAAGAAGAAGTCGTTCACAAGCGCCTTCCACCCCGTGAGCGGCACCGCCTGGCGGAGCTGGCCGCGCACTTGTTCAATGAGACCGCCGACATCAACATCAGCCGGACACGCTGTCGTACAGGCGCGGCAGTCTAAGCACGTAAAAATCGGGTCAAGCAAATCCGGCGTTAAATCAAGCTTCCCTTCACCGACCGACTTCATCAAGTGAACACGACCACGTGGAGAATGTTGTTCTTCACCGGTTTGTTCGTACGTCGGACACGACTCTAAACACATACCGCAATGAACGCAATCCGCCCATTTGCTCGGGTCGGGCAAGTCGGCAAACCGGTAGTTGCCAAGGCTTGCGGTTGCGCACGCCGGGCTGCCCGTCCGCTCACTCGTCACTGTACTCATCGTTAAATCCCCCCAATAAAGCGCTGATCGTTGACCGTTTTATTCGGATCGATTTTCCGCTTAATCCCTTCGAGCAGGAAAAAGTACGCTGGCTTTCCTCCCCAGACATCGATGCGTTGGCGCAAGAAAAATGGCAAATGCCTGACGACCGCATAGCCGCCCAAGCGAACCGCCATTTGGCGCAGCTCCTCAACGGCGGCGATCACTCCCTCTTCGCTGCCGCGCACATACGCTTGGCAAAGCCCATGACCCAATCCGCCGTTCGCCTCAATTTGAACGTGGCAGCGATCCGCGATTAACTCGCTTTCTCGCAAAACCGAGAGCACATCCAAGTTGACAACGCCAATTTTCACCGCCGCTTCAACGCCCCCTCCCGCTGTCGTCAGACGCCCGTTCGGCGCGATCGTATAAAATGTCCGCCAAAACGCTTCTGCCTCCTCGCCGGCTAAAACGGCCATTGAAGCTGCTTTTGGACAGAGGCGCTCCACCCACTGCTCCTGGTAGTGAACGGCCTTTTCCACATCTTCAAATCCGATCACGAGCGTATAGACAGGTCGTCCCGTCAATCGTTCGGCGAGCGTCGGGGTAAGCAGTTCAAAACAAATCGGCTCCATCATCGTATCTAGGAAGGAAACAGCGAACGAGTGAATCGATTGGACATCGCCACTTGGAAACGACAGCAATACAACACTTTCATATTTCGCAAGCGGCCGGAGCTTTAATGTAACCTCACTCAGCACACCGAGCGTCCCCATCGCCCCGATAAACAGTTTGTTCATGTCATAACCGGCGACGTTTTTCACCACTTTACCGCCGGAACGGATGACCGTACCGTTCGGATACACAATGCGCAGCCCAATGACCGAATCGCGTGCCGCTCCGTAGCCAAGCCGCTTCGGACCGCTGTCGTTCGCCGCAATCACCCCACCAACCGTCGCTTCATCCGGCCAGAACGGATCTAAGGCTACTTTTTGTCGGTACGGGGCAAGCTCACGCTGCAAATCGCCAAACACCGTCCCCGCTTTCACAGTGACCATCATGTCGGCAGCCGCATGTTCGACAATGCCTGCATAGTTTTCTAAGGACAGCAAAATATCCGCCTGTTCCCGCTGTCCGCCAAACCCTCGTTTCGTACCGCGGCCCATGACAACGACTTTTTTGCCCTGACGGTCGGCATAACGGAGCACAGCGGCGATTTCTTCTTCCGTCTGCGGGTAAACGGTCACCGCACCGCTATTGCCAAGCGGATGAGGAGATTCGTTTACTTCCATTTGTTCCGGAGACAAAAACGCACATAACTCATCCAGCCATGTCAACGAGAGCATGATTGCCCCTCCTTTGTTCCGTAATACGAAACAACGTTTCTTTTTTAGTTTTTAAAAAAAGCGAAACGTGCTTGACGTTTCAGCCAATCCACCTCCTGCAGGAGGTGACTCTACTTCTATTAAAGCATTGATGGCTCTTTTTTTCAATGAATTTTTTGAATTCACACACCATTCTGCTCATTCTGTCTCTTTTACTGTCACTCCGACCTGTCGCTCAAATAGTTGGATGACCGCCGACATATCCAAATCAGCAAGGCCAGCGTCCATCGCCGCCGCAAACGTTTCTTCAGCCTCGGAGCCGAGGCAGCGATTGATGCCGATTTCGTTCATGAACGCATTCGCCAAGCGCACATCTTTATGTACATACTTCACCGCCCCACCAGGCGCGAATTGACGCGGCAGCACGAACTGCTCCATATGGCGGCGCAGCATTCGACTGTCTCCGTAGCTTTCTTTTAACAACCGATACAACTTTCCAGCATCCAACCCATAAGCGACGCCGGCGACCATCGCTTCTGCCGCAGCGACGGAATGGACGGCAACTAAATATTGATTGAGTATTTTCGCCGCACTGCCGGCGCCGCTTTCCCCTAAATATTCGACTGTTTTTCCTAACACGCTCAGAAGTGGCCGTACCCGCTCCCATGCTGCTTGATCGCCACCGACCATAATCGTAAGCGTTCCTTGTTCTGCTCCTTCCGGCCCCCCGCTTACCGGCGCATCCAAATAAGCGACACCGCGCTCACCGGCCCGTCCGGCTACGAAACGGCTCGTCTTTGGACCGACGGTCGTAAAATCGAGACAAATCACTCCTCGACGGGCTGCACTAAGAACACCGCCCTCCCCTGTGTAGACATTGATGACATCATCAGGCATGGACAAGCATGTACAAATCACATCGACTTCACTCGCCAACGCCGCGATCGTTTCTGCCTGCCGGGCGCCAGATTCAACGAGAATCGCCGCTTTTTCCGGCGTGCGGTTGTACACGGTTACGGGAAACCCGGCATCAAGCAACCGCTTCGCCATGCGCGAGCCCATCACCCCCAACCCGATAAAGCCGACATTCGTCATCGTCCTACTCCTCCTTTCATGCGATAAGCGTCATACCAAGCAAAACTTTCGCTGCTCTCCCGCGCGGGGATGTACTCAAGTCCAACCACCCCATCATAGCCGCATTCCTGCAAAAACGAAAAAATCTCGTCGTACGGCAGCACTCCTGTTCCAGGCTCGTGCCGACCCGGGTGATCAGCAAACTGCACATGGGCAATGAGCGGCTCGTAAGCGGCAAACGTTGCCGCCACATCAAAACCAAGCCGTGCCATATGGTACACGTCATACTGCAGCTTTACGTTCGGCCGACCGAGTTCGCGAATGATCGCCGCAGCTTCCTCAATATTCGTTAAAAAGTAACCCGGCATATCGAACGGATTGATCGGCTCAATCGTTACCGTCAGGCCATGGGCGGCAAGCGTTGTCGCTGCTTCGTCGAGGCGGCGGAGATACGTCTCCTTCGCCTGTTCCCGCGGTACACTCTTCGGAACGACCCCGGCCATGCAATGAAGGCACGGCACGCCAAGCTTTAGTGCATAACGCACACCGTCTTCAAGAGCGCGGCGAAATTCATCATGACGGTCGGGGAAAATCGCGATCCCGCGCTCTCCCTTTTCCCAATCGCCAGCCGGCAAATTGATCAACACGAGCGACAACCCGTGCTCTCCCAATTCATCAGCAATCGCTTCCGGCGCCGCCGCATACGGGAACTGGCACTCCACAAGCGAAAATCCGTGCTGCTTCGCCTTCGCGAATCGATCAAGAAACGGCACTTCAGTAAAAATCGTTGATACATTGACGGCAAATTTCATCATACTCCTCCCCCCATTTTTCTCCCTTATTCGCCTCCCTTTCCGTCAATTCCTGCTTTTCACCGCTCCTGTTCTCCTTTCACACCGTAAAAAAACAGAAGCAGCAGCTCATCAATCAGCCGTTCGCTGTACAAAGAAACAGGGATTTTCTCTGACACGTCGCGCCATAAATTCAAATACAAAAGCAGCGTATCAATGGATAAGTACGGGGCAATCTCTCCATTTTCTTGGGCTTCGCGAATCATTTCGATCACCAGCGGCAGCACCCTCGTTTCGTAAAGCACATCGACCGAACGGCGAAATTCATCATCCTCCTTTATAAGGCGATGAATGAAGTCAACTTGGATTTCTCCCAACACTTTTTTCTTTTGAAAAATGATATATTTCACTTTTTCTGCAAATGAGCGGTCTTCTTTTAAAAAGGCTTCGTATTCTTCCACCTGGCGGATCATATAATCGATAAGCGTTTCGCGGACGAGATGTTCCTTGCTCCCGAAATAATTGTAAATCGTCACTGGCGACACGTTAGCCTGCTTGGCGATCATTTGGATCGTCATCCCGCGTGGATCGCTCGTCCGCAGCAACTCCAACACCGTTTGCTTGATCGCCTGTTTTTTTTGTTCCGTCCGCTTGGCAAATCCATTCATCAAAAACCACCTTCCGTCTCGCTTTTCTTTTATTTTCATTCTACCCTTAATTTTAATAAAACAGAAATAAAAATTACAAAATTAATTGATAAACACTTAAATTTTAAAATATAATAGGAATGAAATATTTTTATATAAACATTTCAAAATTTATCTCTAGGGGAGATCATGTCATGATCGAATTGCAACAGTTAACGAAAGTCTTTCCGAACGGCCGGGGCATTTTTGATGTCACCTTCACCGTCCGCCAAGGCGAAGTGTTCGGATTTTTAGGGCCGAACGGCGCGGGAAAATCAACAACGATCCGGCACTTGCTTGGATTTCTGAAACCGACGAAAGGACGCGCTTTCATCCATGGATTCGACTGTTGGCGAGAGTCCGTCCGCGTGAAGGCATTGGTCGGTTATTTACCGGGTGAAATCGCTTTTCCCGAAGGAATGACTGGAATGGAACTGCTTGACCTGCTCGCCGGGATGCGGCGAATGAAAACGACACGCTATCGTGATGAACTAATTGAACGGTTGCAATTAGACACCCGCCTCCCTATCCGGAAAATGTCCAAAGGAACAAAACAAAAAGTCGGCCTTGTCGCCGCTCTCATGCATAATCCCGAAGTGATCATTCTCGATGAACCAACATCCGGCCTCGACCCGCTGATGCAGCAAACGTTTATCGATCTCCTTCGCGAAGAAAAACAGAAAGGAAAAACCATCTTTTTATCTTCGCACATCTTCCCTGAAATCGAGCGGACATGCGACCGGGTGGCGATCATGAAAGACGGCCGCTTGATGGCGGTCAACGATGTTCATGAATTGCAATCGATGCAGCGGAAACTGTTCGATGTCATGTTGTCTCGTGAAGAGGAGGTTGCCCAATTGCTTTCCTCGCCGCTCGAGGTCATCCACCATGACGGCCGCCACGTTTGCATCGCGGTGCAAGGAGACTACAATGCCTTCATTCGCGAGCTGGCCCAATACCAAGTGCAAAATCTCGATCTCCGCACACAAAGCCTAGAAGATATTTTTATGCATTACTATGACCGCCGGGGGGATGAACAATGAATGTCTCCTTATACAAACAAATGCTCAAAGCACAGACAAAAACGATCATTGGCTATTCGACCGGATCTGCCTTTTACATCGTACTGGTGGCTGCCATTTATCCATCGTTGGCAGACTCAAAAATCATCAATCATTATTTACAGCAGCTGCCAAGCGGGTTTCTAAAAGCGTTCAACATCACCGGTATGGGCAATTTGCTTGAATTCATCGCCGGCGAATATTACGGATTGCTGTTTCTTTTGCTCGGGTCCATTTATTGCATTACTGCTGCCAATCAACTGCTGGCTCGGCCCATCGACCGCGGTTCGATGGCATATTTGCTTGCGACGCCGAATTCCCGGCAGACCATCGCCTTCACCCAAGCGCTCGTGCTGCTCACTGGACTAGCAGCCATCATCCTCACCTCCGCAGCGGCCGGCTTTGCTGCCGATGCATGGCTAGTCACGAATGATGCTCTGCACCAAAAACGATTTCTCGCAATCAATGTCAGTGGCTTTCTTCTCTTTTTCGCCATTAGCGGCTATTCATTTTTCTTTTGCGCCATAGCCAATGACGAAAAACGAGCGCTGTCTTTATCCAGCGGGATCACCGTTCTGTTTTACAGTTTCGATCTCATCGGCAAGCTGACTGAAAAAGCGGAATGGCTCCGGTATGGATCGATTTTTGCCGCCTTCGAGCCTGGAGCCATCGCTCAAGGTCAAGCGGAATGGCTCCCATCCTGTCTGCTATTGGCAATCGGCGTTATCAGCTACACAGCGGGGATTGTCACTTTTTCCAAACGCGATTTGCCGCTTTAATGACACCATCACGGAAAAAGGGCTGCTCCTTTGGGAAGCAGCCCTTTTTTGGCGCTCAATCTTCATCGCTGGCGAAAAAACGCAAAATATAAACAAACAAGTTGATAAAATCAAGATAAATATTGACGACGATCATCGGGATATCGGCTTCCGTAAAGCCGTAGCGGGCGAGGCGGTTGATGTCATAAATCGTAAAACCGAGGAAGATTAAAATTCCTAACGCCGCCACTCCCATTTGCCCGATGCTTGAGAACGGAATGAACCATTGGATGATCAATAAGCCCAGCAAGGCAAACAGGCCGAGCATTAAAAACCCGCCAAGAAACGAAAAATCTTCTTTCGTTCTCGCCGCATAAATGGCGACGCCGGAAAACGATACGACCGCAAGCATAAACGCCTTCAACACCGCCGCAGCACCAATGACGGAAATGTAATAGCCGATCAGCGGGTGCAGCGTGGCGCCGGAGACGAGCATAAACGCAAACATGAGCGGATAGCCGACCGCTTTTTTGCGGCGGGCGAAAATCATCACAAGAAGCAAAATCAGTTCAAGCGCGTAAAGCGGCAAATAAAGGCCGGCCGGCACCCATTGTCCCACGTACAGCCCTGCCGTTGCAACAGCAAGCGCCGCCAGAAATGAAACAGCCAGCTTGGCGATCGGGCTATGCGGACGGTAAACGGTCGAATGATTCATCGCGACTCCCCTCCTTTTTCTTTCTAGTTTAGCATATATCTGACACTTGTCACAGCCCTCACTTTTCCGCGACCATCGCCATCGCGTCCTTCCTCATCCGCCATGCTCATCCGCCATGCCGCATTTGCCAACGTTCGATCCGTTGAAACCATCGGGCAGCGAACAGCTTTTTCAGCACCGGCGGGACGACGAACAAAATGAAGAAAATGCGGAACATTTGGTAACTCGTAACGATCGCCAGGCTCGCCTTCGCTTCTTGCGCCAAAATCCCCATCTGATCCATGCCGCCTGGCGCCAAAGCGATAAACGCGGTCAAATAAGGGACGCCGTGCAAGCTTGTCAATACGAACGCAGCAGCCATAGAAAACAAAATAAGAGAAAAACCCATGGCAGCCGCCGTAAGCATCATTTTCCGCTTCCCCTTGATGTCGGCTGGTTTGAGCATTAAACCAAGATAAGCCCCCATCGTAATTTGCGCGATATCCAATATCGGTGCTGGCAAATCCGGCGCCGGCACCCCAGCTACCACAAGCGCCGCCGTTCCGATGATCGGGCCAAGCAAATAGGCAGTCGGCAGTTTCATGCGCTTGCCAACGAGTGCACCGGCAACGGTAACGACAAAATAGAATAAAGCAAGACCAATCGTCCAATCCGGCTCTTGTGCGGTTCCGGCGTCCACAGCCGCTCCAGAGCGTCCGGAAAAGAGCGGGTTCAAGGCGATGAACGGAACGAGAAAGACAACGCCCATGAGGCGCATCACTTGAAAGAGCGTAACGACCGTCATATCGACTCCTTTTAGCTCCTCACCAAGAACGATCATTTGCGACAAACCGCCTGGAATGCTGCCAGTGACGACAGAGCGGAGCGGAATACCGGTCACGTTCGCCATCAGGCAAGAAAACAGGAAGCTAAAGAGCAAAATCAACACTGTCGCCCACAGCATTGACGGCAACTGCCGGACCATCTCGCCAAGCGTCGCTGCCGTCAGCGCCGTGCCAAGCGTATAACCGATCGGAATGAGCCCCGCGTTGCGGATGGCCGTCGGCCAATACAGCTTTCCTTTCAGAAAATGTCCCGCTACAAGCAGCGCTGCCGCTGGACCGAGCACCCAGTGAAGCGGAATGCGCAAAAGGGCGAAGCCGACGCCGCCCGATGCCGCGATGACAAACGTTAAGGCAATGCGTGCGATGTTGTTCCACCGTTGTTCTCTTTCCAAACCTCAACACTTCCTCTCCACCTTTCGTGAGCCTTTTGACGGCTGTCCGAAAGTAAAAGGGAACAGCAACGGCTGCCTTATTGCCTGCTTTCTATAAACAAAAGCATTCCTCTCCTGTTTGACGGAGAGGAATGTCCCTTCCTTTGCAAGGCAACAAGCCGTGAAACCAACGTTTGCATCCTCTGCTTAATCCGCGAATAAATCGGACGACAAATACCGTTCGCCCGAATCAGGCGCCATGCAAAGAACGCGCGCTCCTTTTGGAAACTGCTTGGCCACTTTGACGGCGTAATAGGCGCTCGCAGCGGCCGAGGCACCGACCAAAATCCCTTCCTTCGCCGCCAGTTCACGTGCCATCTGTTGGGCATCTTCATCTTTGATCAAAAAAATGTCATCATAAATCGAACGGTTTAAGATGCTCGGGATAAACCCTGGGCCCGTGCCGGGAATTTTATGCGGTCCTGGTTTACCGCCCGACAACACGGGCGAGCCGTATGGCTCGACAACGTAAATGCGCAAATTCGGAATGCGTTTTTTCAGCTCTTCTCCTGTCCCGGTCACCGTCCCACCGGTGCCGGCCGTCAACACGAACGCATCGAGCCGGCCGGAAAACGCTTCATAAATTTCGACTGCCGTCGTATGCCGGTGCGCATCCGGGTTGGCCGGATTTTCAAATTGCATCGGAATAAAGCTGCCAGGGATTTCGCTGGCGAGCCGATTCGCCTCATCGATCGCCCCTTGCATCCGTTTCTCCGCCGGTGTCAAATGCACTTCTGCTCCGTAGGCCTTTAAAATTTTCACCCGCTCGGTCGTCGCGTTATCTGGCATCGTAATGATGCAACGATAACCTCGAGCGGCGCATACCATCGCTAAACCGATGCCGGTGTTGCCGGACGTTGGTTCGATGATCGTGCTTTTTCCCGGTGTAATTTTCCCTTCCGCTTCAGCCCGACGAATCATTTCCCAAGCGGGCCGGTCTTTGACACTGCCGCCCGGATTGAACGATTCAAGCTTCATATATACATCCGCCCCGTCTGGGTCTGGAAGACGCCGCAACTTCACGATCGGCGTGCCGCCAATTAAGTCTAAAATGGAGTCATACAGTTTCATGACGTTCCCCAACCTTTTTGGAAGATATTTCTGTCTGCTTCATTATACATGATTTTTCTTTTTTTGTTCAAACAGTCTGTCTTTCCTATGTGGACAGGCATTTCTTGGTCTTTTTTGTGAAAGAAAACTAGTTTTATCGGATTATATTATGACACGAGTGTTGATTATCCAAAATTAGACATACGCCTTCCATAAATTTGGGCATACTCAAACAAAGCAGCGGCCATCCCGGATTTCCAATCGAGAGGAAGCTGCCCAGAGAAAAAACGGCGAACGAACGAAATGAAGGAAAGAGAGACGTTCGTCTGTTTTTTGGTTTGATCATACAGCCATCGCAGCAACACATACGCGATGAACGCCGCAAACAGTTGGTTGTATACCGCATTTTCCGTCGTGCCAAACAAGGTCGGGACATTCAGATATTGCTTCACCCAACGGAAAAAGACCTCAACAGTCCAACGTTGTTGGTACATGTCGGCAATGGTTTCCGCAGACGCATGGAAGAGGTTCGTCACGACCCGAATGTCGCGGCCATTCGCATCTCGAAAGATCACCACCCGGTGACGCTTGGTGGAGCGGCATTGTTTCGTCCCCAACTGGCACGTGAAGTCGGCTTGAACCGATGAGGATGTGCTGGAAAGGCGTTTCAAGCTTTTTTTCTGATGAAGTTCGATGTTGTCCTTCATCCGAATGACAAAGAGCTGATGCTGCTCCACAAATCGATCGAGGCGTTCGATTTTGAAATACGCCCGGTCTTCCACCAGCACTTGTTGAGCGTTCGTCAACTGTTCTCCCACCGGGCCATCATGACGCAGTCCGATGGTTTCCACCACGTCTGCCGGCAACGAGGATTCCGGCGAATACGCGACGTGCAGCTTCACTCCGGCGCGTTCGCCGTGATACGGCGCCCATGGCAGGCGGTTTTTCCCGACCGTGACGGTCGTCGAATCCACCACCCGAAGCGGTTTGGGAAACCGAAGCGAACGGCGGGTTTGGCGGTTGCACTTGGAAATGATCAACGCCAACAAGCGTTTCATGATGTCATAGGGAACTTCTTTCGCTTTCTTGGATACAGTTGAATAATGGAATCGCGGCAATCCATACAGAGGCCCCACATCGGCTCCGTGGCGAAAGCTTTTCCATTGATGCATGGCGGCCAGCAGGAAGAAGTGAATCAACTCGCGCAACGTAAAGGTTCGAGACGAATCACGATACCCAACCGCTTCGGCAATCAGTTGAATCTCTTCATCCGAAACAAGTTTTTGCATCAAATTCGGGAGTGTGGTATGCTTGTTCATAGAGAGCACCTCCTGGGTTTGTTTGTGTCGCTACTCACATTCTACAGGAAAGGTGCTCTTTTTTCTATACCCTTTGGATTTTATTGGATAATCAACACGCCTGATATTATGATTTTCCCTCTGTTCTAGTTCGATATTCCCTCTTATAATGATAATAAAAGATGGAAAGAGAGGTGGATTTTTTTGGTATCTGCCGCACAACAGCTCGTCACCCATTTAGAAGCCCATCTGCCTTGCTTTCTTGCCCATTGGCGGCAACAGATGAAAATTGCCGCTGATGATAAATACATTGACCGTGTTGAGCAAAATAGCTTGGCAATGTTTACGCTAGTCAAAGAAGCGTTATCGCAGTCGCTGTCCGGTGAGACCGTTGAACGACTAGCCAACAAAGTCGCCAAGGAACGGGCGGAAATGAACGCTGGGATCGGAACCCTTGTCTACAACGTTAACTTGGGGCGGCGGTTGATCATTAAGCACGCGTTAACCGCGCCATTGCCGATCACCGAGCTAGCTCCGCTCATCGACCATATGAACGAGCTGTTTGACCAATTTTTATTTCATGCCGTCAAGGAATATAACGAACTGAAAGAAGCAGAGCTGCGCGAGAAAAATATGTTGATCGCCAGGTCGCACCAAGATCGGCTGACCTTGCTCGGGCAAATGTCGTCTAGTTTTGTGCACGAATTTCGTAATCCACTGACAGCCATTATCGGTTTTATCCAATTGTTAAAATTTGAGCATCCTCATTTGCCATATTTAGACATTATCGATCATGAACTGCAGCAGCTGAAATTTCGCATTTCACAATTTTTGCATGCCTCGCGCCAAGAAATTGTTGAGAGCGAAAAAGAAACATTTTCGCTGCGCCAATTGTTAGAGGAAATCATGGATTTTTTATACGCGACGATCGTCGACAGCGATGTCGACATTTCGTTGGCGATCGATGAATCAATACATATTTTTGCCTATAAAGACCAACTTCGCCAAGTATTAGTAAACATTTTGCTTAACTCGATCGAAGCGGTAAAAGAAAAGGAAAAGCCGCGCCGCATCAAGATTGCTGCCCGCTCCCAAGAAGGAAGGGTCATCATTGAAATCGCCAACAACGGTCCGGCGATTCCTGCTGATATTGTTGAAACCATTTTTGAGCCGTTTTTTACGACAAAAAAATTAGGGACGGGCATCGGCCTTTACATTTGTAAAAAAGTGATCGAAGACCACGGCGGGGAAATCAGCTGTTCGTCTGATGCCAACATGACGACCTTCTCCATCCGGTTGCCTGTATAATGAGCGGCGGAAACGGGCATGCTGGATGAAAAAAGGTGATGCTGATGAAACTGTCATGGAAAAATTGGATAAAGCAAACAACTTCTGCCCTCCATGAATGGATGCAGCGGGAAAGTCATTCGTTCGCCGAGCTCGCTGAACTCATCCGCCATCATCCGGATACCGTCCAGTCTGAACGTACATGGCTTGGCTTGACATATCGTTTTTACTCACTGACGCTGAATGATATGGCGCTCAAAATGGAAACAAAGGTCACCCGCACTGGAAGTGAGCACATTTTATTGCTGTCGCTCCATACCCCGAGGGGGAAGGGGGCTGTATACCGTTGTTACGACGAAACGTGCAACTTGGATGACACCATCGTCACCCCGCCGCTCTCGGAAAAAACCGCACCGATTTGATCGCGGTGCGGTTTTGTTTATTATCTCCGCCAAAAAGAACCTTGCTCTCAAGCAAGGAAAAAGCTAGGAAAGAGATCAACCTTTCATGCCTTGCAACCACTCTTCATAACATTCCGGACAGAGCGTTTCCTCGTGTTCCTTGCCGTTTGTATAGAACGAAACGTAATGCACGTTGTCGTCGCACTCGCACTGACAATAAAAGCATGTTTCGTTCATTGTTTTCCCTCCCTTGCCTATTAGTGTGAGCCGCCAAGCAGCGGCCATTGCAAGGGAACTGTTCCCAATGCGGTCAACGTGAGCGACACCAATCAATCACATGCCCGCAACCTCAATCATGGCTCGGCATCCCCTTCAACCACTTTTCTGAGGATCGATACGCAGCTCATACCAACACCTACGCGACCGCCATCGGTAACAATTTGTATCCTGTCACCAAGAAAACTCGAGGTACATGTGGTTCTTTTTTCAATTATTCAGCTGTTTGGAAACTCCACACCCCAACTTTTCCATCACTCCCCACTTATACCGCACCTAGGCAGGCACATACTATGTCACAAAAGGGTGGTGAAAGGGATGAAAGTGATAGGAACACACGAAGCGTTGGAGTTGCACGAACTACTTATGTTTAAAAATACATGCCTCGCTAAAAGTATGGCCATGCGGCAAATGGTGAGCGACCCGCAACTGAAATCGCTCATCGAGCAAGACATTCAAAAAACGACGCAGCACATCCTCGACTTGCAAAACTTATTATCGTAATGAACGAAGGAGGAACAACGATGCAGTCAACAACGATGCCAATCGGTGTATTAAATGAGCAAATAATCGCTGCTGACTATCTCATTGGAGCAAAAAGTGCGATCAAAGGGTGTGCGACGGCTCTTGCCGAAGCAGCGACCCCGGAAGTGCGCAACATACTGAAACAACATTTAAATGACGCGATTGCATTTCATGAACAAATTAGCCAATATATGGTCAACAAAGGATACTATCATCCGACCAATGTCCAAGAGCAGCTGCGTCTGGATATACAAGCAGCACAACAAATGGTGCAATCGGCCGGTCACTAAATGGATTCATGGGATTCCCCTGTCAAAGGGAGAATCCCATTTTTTCATCATTTGCCCGTCATTCGCCCATCCTAACAAAAAAGGAGGTGAACATGGTGAAACGCCGATCGACAATATGGATAGCCATCAGTGCAGTCGTCGCCTTGATTGTCGTCGCTGCCGTTAGTTTCAGCCGGCCGGCGACCGAAAAAAACGCTCCCGTCCCTCCGCGGCTTAAGCCGTTTGACACCAAAGACGCGCATACGCATCCGACTGTCGTCACCCTAGACAGCCTTAGCGCGGGGGAACAGCTGAAACAACGATTAAACGAGCATCCACGCATCCAAGAAATCCGCCATAACCGCCGCGGCGACCGAAGCCACTACTTTTATAATGAAATTATCGTCCGTTTCCGGACAACACCTGCGAACCATGACATTCGGCAAATGGAGGCGGCCATTGACGGACGGCTGGTCAAACGGTTGAATCAGGTGTTTGTGTTCCGTTCGCACAAACGAACGTACGAGGAAATGCGCCGCTATTTCCGTACGCTTCCGACAGTTGATTATTGCGAACCGAACTACATTTACATGCAAAACGACCTTCCGCGGCAAACGGATGTGCCGAACGACTCGTTTTACGCCCGTTACCAATGGAATTTGCCCGCCATTGATACAGAAGCCGGCTGGACGTTGTCACGCGGCAAACAAACCGTACCTGTCGCCATCATCGACAGCGGGGTCGACCTAACTCACCCTGATTTAGCCCATCGACTCAGCCACGGATACAACGTGTTGGCTGATAACCGCTCTCCGGATGACGAAAACGGCCATGGCACCCATGTGGCCGGCATTATCGCCTCACAACCAAACAATGGGGAAGGGATCGCCGGCATCACATGGTTCAACCCAATCATGGCAGTCAAGGTGTTAAACGCTGACGGCTACGGGACGAGCATCGATGTAGCCAAAGGCATCTATTGGGCGGTTGACCGCGGGGCGAAAGTCATTAATTTAAGCCTCGGCAATTACCAGCCATCTTCGGTGCTCGAGGAAGCGATCCGATACGCTGATGCCCATGACGTCGTGCTTGTGGCGGCTTCCGGCAATGACAGCACGTCCCAGCCGAGCTTTCCGGCCGCTTACCCGGAAGTGATCAGTGTTGGGGCTGTAGACCCTGATCTTTCGTACGCATTGTACTCTAACTATGGCGATTATGTAGACGTCGTCGCGCCTGGAACAAACATTGCCAGCACGTTTACCGGACATCGGTACGCCGCCCTTTCCGGCACGTCAATGGCTGCGCCGCACGTCACCGCACTCGCTGCCTTAATTCGCTCGGTCAACCCGCGCCTCACCAATGACGAAGTGCGCAATATTATTATTCAAAGTGCTGACGATTTGGGCGACCGCGGAAAAGACCCGCATTACGGCTATGGGCTCATTAACGTCTACCGCGCGCTCGAGTTGGCTAAATCCGCAGCCGCTTCGTCATAAGCCATTCTCTCGCTCCATTGACATGGTGTACGTTTTTCCGCCTCCAAACGTCAAAGTGGCTCGACATAGTCTTCGCCCATAAGAAGAGCTGCCGTGAAAAACGATGGGGATTAGACTACACCCCCATCGTTTTTTGGCGCGTCAATATCGTTGTCACTGCACCGACAACGGTGACAACAATAAGGGAGTGAACGAATGGCACGGAGTCGATCAGGATGCTTCCGCTCGTAATAATACAGGCATCAATGACAAAGATAATGACCCCAACGTTCCAATTCGTCCATTTGGAAATAAACTGAGCAAGTAAATCGGTGCCGCCCGTACTTGTCTCCTCTCGCAACATCAGACCGATGCCCGCGCCGACAAGCATCCCGCCAATGATGGCACTCGAGAGCGGATCTAACGTCACAATGCCGCGCAAAACCGATAATACATCAATCATCCACGAGGAAAACAGAAGACCGTGCAAGCTGTTGTAAAAAAACGGACGGTAACAAAACCAAGCCGCCAAATAAAGGGGGACGCTCAAGATGATCATCGTCAACCCCGCCTGAACGTGCCAGACGTATTTGGCGATCAGCCCAAGACCGATCATCCCCCCATCAAGCAAATGATGGGGAACTAAAAATACATTGATGCCGATGCCAAGCAGCAGGCTTCCCCCGACGATTGCCATCATTTTTTTCATTACCATGGTTGATCCCTCCGCCGCGTTGGCCATTCGGCCAACAAGAAACGAACAACATGTTCTCATATATGTATATGGCCTTTCCTAGTCAAGCTTGTCTCTTTTTTGTCAGACCAGCGAAGGAAACCGGCAGATCGTTTGACGGCTCGTGGACGAAATACAAAAATAAGAGGCTAGACCTCTTTGCCTAGCCTCTTATTTTTGTGCTTTTGTCCTCTCGTCGTCATCGATGATGCCTTTTGTTGCGTTTTTAAATTCACGCAATGTTTTGCCGGCTGCCTGTCCTAATTCTGGCAGCTTTTTCGGACCAAAAATCAACAAAGCGAAAAAGACGATAAGCGCAATTTCTCCAAAGCCGATGTTCATGTTTGTCACTCCAATGTTCAAACGTCATTTTTTCAATCATTATATCATACCAGAACAAGACGTGTCATCGGCTTTCCCTTGACAAAACAGCGACGACTTGCCCATCGCCTATCGTTCCTCGAGCAGACGCACCGGCACATCTTGCTCGCGTTCCGGTTCATCGACGAAATAAATGCGCGCCATTTCTTGCTCTTCATCGACATGTTGAATGATCACCGATTTTCCTTCATACATCACCGGGACGACCTCCCCAGCCTCGGCAATCCGTTTCGCCCTCAGCGTCTCCATTCCTATTCGCCCCCTTTTGCACTATCTTCTGCCTGCGTTCGCAAGCTTTTCCAAAACAACTCATCACTGCAGACGAGCTCACGCAGTTCTCCTTTGTCCCCTTTAGCGTTAATGAGTTGCAATAACGGCGTCATATCCTCTGCTTCATGCCGGTCGTTTTTCACTAAATCATCACCTTTCTTGGATAAACTAATATCACGGTCAGCCGTCCCCAGCTGCCTTGTGGCAACAGTTGACTCCCCCAAAAAAAGGGAGTATGATTCGAATGGTGTATATAGAAAGGAGGAAACACCGTGAAGGAGCGGGACTATTATTTTGACAACGCGAAGTGCGCGCTCATGCTCCTTGTCGTGTTTGGCCACTTTCTACGCCCATACATCGACAGTGTCCTATGGGTGCACAGCTTGTATACGTGGATTTTCTTTTTCCATATGCCAGCGTTCATTTTTATCTCTGGCTATTTTTCCAAAAAATTTTATGAACGAGGCTACTTGCAAAAAATCACAAAAAAGTTATTACTTCCATATATTTTGTTCCAACTGCTATATTCCGTCTACTATTTCTTTTTGTATGACAAGCAGTCGCTCGAGTTTGAGTTATTGACCCCGCATTGGAGCTTATGGTTTTTGCTTAGCCTATTCAGCTGGAACGTCTTGTTGTTATGGTTCGGCCGGCTGCCAAAACGAATGGCACTGCCGCTGGCGCTTTTGCTTGGGCTTACGGGCGGCATGCTCGAAGCGGAAAAATGGCTGAGCTTGTCAAGAACGCTCACGTTTTTCCCTTTCTTTTTGCTCGGGTTTTTCTTTGAAAAGCCGACAATCGAGCGCTTGTTTGCCGTACGGGTGCGCATTGTTTCACTGATCGTGCTTGCCGGCATGTTTTTGCTCATTCGCTTTGGCTTTCCAGATTTGCCACAAGATTGGCTGTACGGCTCGAAATCGTACGATACGCTTGGCGTCTCCGAGCCGGCTGGCATGATGAGCCGTCTCGCCATTTACGTCGCGAGCCTGCTGATGATGTTCAGCTTTCTATCGCTCATCCCAAGCCGACGCTTCTCCTTTTCCGTGCTGGGAGCGCGCACGTTTTACATCTATATCTTGCACGGGTTTATTTTAAAATATTTGCACGAAACATCGTTCCCCGATTTTATTATGGACGTGCACGGCTATCCACTTCTGCTTGTGCTATCGGTCGCCGTAATGCTCGTTCTCGGGAGCAAACCGGTCATCCGGCTTGTTCGGCCGCTTTTGGAATGGCGGCTGCCGAAATGGAGGCAAACAACATCGTAGCACGAAAAAAGAGGCTGTCTCAAAAGGTCGTCTAAACCGACCTTTTGAGAGTAGCCTCTGTTTCTTTTTCTTACCATTTGGTTATTTATTCCTTTTTTGAGGCAGGAATTTCTCCTTATTTCCGAATTTTATCCTATTTTTTCCTTGTTGGGTCGGTCGTTGTGGCCCACTTTCTCAAATTGTGGGCAGCACAAACTAGACCCCACTCCAAGGTAATTTTTGGGAGGCCTCTCAATGAAAACCGATGAAATTGCTGATTATGCTTGATTTGCCCAAACACCGGCTCGTTTTCGATTTGCCGTCTTCGATATGTCGTCGCCCCTTCTTCCGTGGACAGCCGTTTCCGGATTTCTTGCCGTTGTTGTTGATTTTTCAAGGAAACGCGGATGGTTTTCGTGTCTTTGCCTTTGGCACATGCTGCTTGAAACGGGCATCCGGCACATGCTGTACAACGATACGTCCGTTTGACGATGACGTACCCGTTGTCGGTCGTTTCCTTCCGTTTATACACAAACACCAGCCGTTCCCCTTTCGCGCAAATCCACTCATCCAATTCCTCATCGTACGTCATGTTCTCGATTCGGCCGATCTCTTTCGCCCACGCTTTCGTTTGTTCCCGGTCCAATGTGTTGTACTTGATCAGCGCGACGATCTGCTTTTTCTCGCAGTACGTGTAGTTCTCCTCACTCCCATAGGCGGAATCCGCAATCGCTCGTTTAGGCATGGGACGCCCATAGGCGGCCAATTGCTCCAAATGTGGAATGAAGCATCCGGCATCCCCCGCCCGTTGATGCACGCTAAATCCAGTGATGAATTGGTTCTCTGTCCCTATCTGCACATTATATCCCGGTTTGAGCTGGCCGTTTTTCATATGGTCGTCTTTCATCCGCATAAACGTCGCATCGGGGTCCGTTTTCGAAAAACTGTTTCGTTCGCCTAACACTTTTTTGTATTCTTCATATTTTTTCTTACGGGGGAGAATGTCTTGTTCCAATTGCTGTTTTGCTTTCTTTAACGTGCGATTCTTCGGCTCTTTCTTTAGATGTTCTTCCACTTGTTCGATCACGGCTTCGATCTTTTCAGACGTGATCGGTGAAGCTTCCAGCTTTTCTTGAAAATCTCCTTCTTGTTCCGACTCTTCATCCTCTTTTACCACCTGTTCGATCGAGGCTACGATTTTCCGGAATTTCTCCTCCAACTTCTGATCGTACTTTTCCGTTGATTTGCGCCAAACGAACGTGTACTTGTTGGCGCTGGCCTCGATTTTCGTTCCATCCAGAAAGTAATCCTCTAGTTTGACCAACCCTTCTTGACGCAGAAGATCGACAATGGAGAAAAACGTTTCGTAAATGATGTCCTTCATCCGTTCCGACCGAAATCGGTTGATGGTGCGGAAATCCGGTGTTTGATGGCCGGATAGCCACATAAAATAAATGTTTTCTTTCAATTGCTTGGCGATTTGGCGAGAGGAATAGATCCGATTGGCGTAGGCATACAGGATGACTTTCAACATCATTTTCGGATGATAGGCTGGGCGGCCTCCGCCGGGATAGAGGGAAACGAGCAGAGCTGGATCCATTTTTTCCACGGCTAGATCCACGATCCGGCAAAGATGATGTTTGGGAATGAGAATTTCAAGATCCATTGGCAAAATGAGTTGATCTCGGTTATAATAAATGTACATAAGAAAACCGTCCTTTCTTGGTAGGGTTGTGGTGACTCTATTATACCAAAAAAGGAACGGTTTTCTTCTTTTTTTGCCCAAAAAAGTGCCCCAAAAGCGAACGCTATGCGAACACTTTTGGGACATCCTCTTTTTTTGACGGTTTCACTGTCGTTTAGCGCAGGTTGGCCTCCCGCACCGCCGTCGCCAACGCTGCAGCCGCCGCTTTTGGCTCCGGGGCGGAAGCGATGGCGCTAATGACTGACACCCCATCTGCTCCAGCTTCAATGACCGCTCTCGTATTATCAGCCGTAATTCCACCGATAGCAACAATCGGGATCGTGATTCCTTGTTCGCGCAAGTGGCGGAGAATTCCCGGACCTTGCGCTTCATTCGCATCGTCTTTTGAACGTGTCGGATAAATCGGACCGACGCCGATGTAGTCGGCACCCGCTTCGATGGCCGCTCTCGCCTCTTCCACATTATGCGCCGAAACACCAAGAATTTTATCGCCAATTTTTTCCCGCACGCGCCGTGCGTCTTCGTCATCTTGACCAACGTGGACGCCGTCCGCATCAATGGCGATGGCCAGCTCAACATCATCGTTGACGATAAACGGCACGCCGTAAGTGCGGCAAAGACGCTGCAACTGCCGGGCGAGCGCTTCTTTTTCCTCCCCTTCTAAGGCAGCACTTCCTTTTTCGCGAAATTGAAACAGCGTCACACCGCCGTCAAGCGCTTCTTTGAGCACATCCTCTGCCGGCCGTTCGCTGTTTTGGCTTCCCATAATAAAGTAAACAGCAAGCCGTTCTTTCATCTCTTCGCTCGTAATGCGTGCCATCGTTCTCACTCCCCGTATTGACGGTATGCCCAATGGTTGGTCGGCCCGTGGCCTTGGCCGATGCCGAGCGAATGAGAGATCGCCGCCTGTACGAACGATTTCGCCGTCCCGACAGCATCCACCGGATGTCTTCCTTTCGCGAGCTCGGCCGCAACCGCTGCGGCGAACGTACAGCCGGTTCCATGCGTATGACGCGTATCAATCCGCTTGCTTTTGAAGTAAGAAAATTCGCTGCCGTTATACAATAAGTCGACTGTTTCTTCGCCATCATCGTCATGGCCGCCTTTAATGACGACATAGCGGGCGCCCATGCGATGGAGAAGGCGCGCCGCTTCACGGCGGTCATCCATCGTGCGAATGGCAATGCCAGTCAATACTTCCGCTTCCGGAATGTTTGGTGTAATGACAAACGCCAGCGGCAACAGCGCTTCTTTCAACGCCGCAACCGCTTCTTCCTGCAACAGCGGGGCACCGCCTTTGGCAATCATCACCGGGTCGACGACAAGCCGCTCCCAGCCATGTTTTTTCACTTGCTCTGCAACGGTGCGGATAATATCAGCGCTAAACAACATCCCGGTTTTGAGCGCATCCACGCCCAAGTCAACCGCAACCGATTCGATTTGTGCAGCCACCGCTTCAGCCGAAAGCGGATAGACGCCTTGCACGCCGAGCGTGTTTTGTGCTGTCACCGCCGTAATCGCTGACATGCCAAAGACGCCAAGCTCTTGAAATGTTTTTAAATCCGCTTGAATGCCGGCGCCACCGCCGCTGTCCGACCCAGCAATCGTCAACGCTTTATACACCGTCATGGTTCTCCTCCCCTTTTACCGTTGTTCAACCCGTCCCTCACGCTTCACATCATCAACGCCAATGCGAGCCAAGGCGTCCAAAAACGCCACCTGAAAACTGCCTGGGCCGCGTTGTCCGGCTTCGGCGGCTGCCTGTTCAGCTGCGACTCCGTAATAGGTTAACGCCGCAACCGCTGCCTTCACAGCATCCTGCTCAACAGCCGCAAACGCTCCAACGACGGACGTTAACAAACAACCTGCCCCGGTCACTTTTGTCAACAGCGGATGGCCGTTGTGAATCAAATATGCTGCCTGTCCATCTGTGACGACATCCTCTTTTCCGGTAATTGCCACGACGGTGCCGAGCTTGGCTGCCGCCCGTTTGGCCAAAGCGACCACATCCCCGCTTCCTTCACCGGCGTCGACTCCTTTAATCATCCACGATTCACCGATCATATTGGCGATTTCCGCCGCATTGCCGCGCACAACCGCGAGTTGAATCTGTTCGGCGATGCGGTGCGCCGTCTCTGTTCGGTAGCTGGTCGCCCCGGCACCGACCGGATCGAAAATCACCGGTACCCCGGCCTCATTAGCCGCCCGGCCGGCAATAAGCATCGCCTCGACTTCCGTTGCATTCAACGTTCCAATATTTAACACAAGCGCTCCTGCAAGCTTCGCCATCTCGGCCACTTCCTCTTTCGCGTACGCCATCACCGGCGAAGCGCCGAGCGCCAACAGCCCGTTCGCCGTAAAATTCGTCACGACGACATTCGTAATATTATGGACGAGCGGTTTCGTCCCTCGCACCCGCTCGAGCAGTTCCGCCCATTCGTGCCAGTTGCCCATCTCCGATTCTCCCCTTTCCTATCGATGCCTCTGCCTTGGCGGTGTTAGGTACGACCGCCATACTTCCGTCTTACAGAATGATGAATTTGTCCCATTCATCAGTCTACTCTTTCTTTTTTTCAATTGCAAGAAAAGAAAAAAAAGGCAGTGCCGAACGCCACCTGCCTTTTCTCCTGCTACGGCCGCGTCAATTCTGCCGCGTCCGGCTCTTCAGACGTCGATGCTGGCGACAGCCGCTGCGGCAGCGGCCAATTCCATAAATCCAAATCAACGATATAGCGCGGCCGCCGTTTTGTTTCCTTGTAAATTTTACCAATATACTCACCGATCAGCCCTAGTGCAATGAGCTGCAATCCCCCTAACAGCCAAATCGACGTAATCAGCGATGTCCAGCCCGTCTCTGTATGCCCGGCCCACTTTAAAAAAAGAAAGTAAGCGCCGAACATCAGACTGATGACAAAAGAGACGAACCCGATGAGCGAAATGAAACGGATCGGAGTGATGCTGAACGATGTCACACCATCGAGCGCAAAAGCGATCATCTTTTTTAACGGGTATTTCGTTTTCCCCGCCAACCGCTCCTTCCGATCGTAATAAACGGATGTCGACCGGAAACCTATAAGTGGGACGATGCCGCGCAAAAACAAATTCACTTCTCCAAACTGTTCCAACGCTTCAACAGCGCGCCGGCTCATCAGTCGATAGTCGGCATGATTATAAACGAGATCGACGCCAAACATCTTCATTAACCGATAAAATCCTTGGGCGGTATGACGTTTAAACCACGTGTCCGTGTCGCGCCGCCGGCGCACGCCGTAAACGATATCATAGCCTTCGCGAAACTTTTGTACAAACGCGCGAATGGCTGACAAATCGTCTTGCAAATCAGCGTCGATCGAGATGAAGCAGTCCGCATGCGCTTTAGCTGCAAACAGCCCAGCCAATAGCGCGTTTTGGTGGCCGGCATTGCGCGCCAGTTTCAATCCCTTCACTTCCGGATACCGCAAGCTCGCCTTGTAAATGAGCTTCCATGTGCTGTCACGGCTGCCGTCATCGACGAACAGGAGCGCGCTTTTTGGTGAAATGAGTCGCTCTTCGATCAGTTCTTCACGCAACGACCGCAAGCGGCCGATTGTCTCGGGCAGCACTTCTTCCTCGTTATAGCACGGTACGACTATAGCCAATACCGGATCGGACATGTCATTTTCCTCCTTCCCGCATCACCTTGTATAAATAAATCGTCCATGCCGATTCATCAGATCGGAACACTCGTTCAAGGCGAAGGGCATTTTCTGCTGCGTTTTCAATCGGCAACGCCGAAAAAATATAGCGCCCACCCATCTCGTAAAACGCCCTCGTGTTTAATTCAAGATGGCGGATCGTTCGTTTTGAGTTTTTCTTAAACATATAATGTTTGCCAAGCTCATCGACAAACAAGTAGCAGCGTCCGCCCCACTCATCGAAATACTCGCGCAGCTTTTTGTTTTTTTCGAGCTCTTTAGCAATGATGCGGCGGAAGCGATGTTTGTATTCCAACGGGTAGAAATTGTTGTACGTATCAAGTGTGTAAAAACCGTTGTATTGAGCGATCGCCGGATGGATGCCAATGCTGGCGACACGGTATGTATGCACAGGACGGCCAATATACTCACGGATGACGGCAAACTGCTTCTCGGCGTAAAATTCCCGGAACGACGGTTTATTGCGATAGACGATTTCCTCATTGTACGAGATGAGCACCAACAGCTGCAGGGCTATCGCCGCTGCGCCGACCGCCCGCCATCTCCGTCCTTCCTGCCAAACAATTTTCAGTGCCATCGCAAACAAGACATAAATGACCATCGGCCGCAAAAAATGATAGCGAGCAAAATTGAACTTATCGAGTAAATCGAATCGTTCGGTTAGCGGCAGCCATCCTTTGTAAAACCAAAACGCATACCATGTGGACAAGGCAAAATTCAGCACATGTAGCACAACAAACGGCGTTTCCTGCCGCCAACGCTTCCGCTTCCATACCAAATATAAGGCGAGCAACGTCAACGGCAAGATGACGAGCCCGTGCACGGTCATCACATGTGTATGTCCGAGCACATAGTTTTTGAATGTCAAACGAATGACGCGCCAAAGCGGCAGGCGAGCATGGAAATACTCGTCGCGGCTTGTCGGTTCATCGGCAAACAAAAGCGAATGAACAAGCCGGTAATCAACCGCCAAATAAAGCATTGTCATATAGGCGATCGCGGCAAAAAACCGCCAGTTCCACCCTTTTCCGCGGATGACATCAATAAGCCACCAAACACCAAGTGCGCTTAAGAAAAAGAAAAAGCCTAGAACAAAACTCGAATAAAGCGGCAATAGCGTCAATACCGCCCAGTTCACCCATGAGCGCTCACCGTTGCGGATGTTTAAAAACGCCCAAAGCGCGAGCGGCATGCCGAGCGTGCTTAACATTCCCGACGGCCAAAACGGCGTCAACGCAAACGTCAAGGCAGCACCGATACGGATCCATAGCCAACGCTGGCCGGGCAGGACATGTGTTTTCAACAGCAAATACATGCCGATGAACGCAAAAACGCGAGTGATCGCTTGGCTGAGACCATAGGCGTAAACGGACGGAAACAAGGCATGAAGCCACACGATGCCGCTGAATTCTGTGCCGAACGCATTGCGCGGCAGCCCGTTAATGATTTGCGGGATAACTCCATCGATCGGTCCAAACAACTCACCGCTGCGGGTGAGCACTTTATACCAAGCAATGTTCGAATCCAAATTGTCATGGACGCGCATATGTGCATCTTCACCGAGCACAAAATACGGCGACACGTACAAGGCGATGGCAAGCAGCGAGAAGAACAGGAGTCGCTTTTCGATCGCCGGCACCTTTTCTCCTCCTTTCGCCCGGCTCATGTCTTTCCTTATTTTTCAACGCCTTAGGAAAATTATTCATGATGATGGAAAAAAGCGGATGCTAAATAAAAAGCCGCTATTGCCCGTCCAAGCCAAGCAACAGCGGTTTCACATTCATCCATTCACCAAACCCGCACAAGGAAGAAGGGGACTTACAAGCAACGCCCCCTTTCATCACTCTATATACGCACGGAACGACCGTATGAGGGTTCCCTTTGTATCTCTGTTGAAGACAGACGAACTGTTAGTTCAGCTGTGCCGCCGCATGATTAAAAGCAGCGCTTTTTGACCATCTAAGCGGAGAACAAGGCAGCCGGATTGCGGACAAACATTTGCTCAAGCTCTTCGTCACGGATTCCTTCTTTTTTCAATATAGGGAGGATGTTCACAAACAAATGCTCCACATGCCAGTTTTTCATCATCTCGGCAAACGGCTCCGGCAGCGCAAACGGTCGACCGAGCCAAAGATTGACCGTATCGTGTGACAGCATGATTTGATGAGCATACCCATCGCGCAGCAAAGCAAGCAAAGTACGAACCCGTTCTTCATCCATCGGAGCGCCGACCATCCCTTGAATGCCGAAACGGTCAAAAGCAATGTATACGCCGTAAGCAAGCGTCTGACGGTGGTAATCTAAGTCGGTATTGCCACACATATGGCCGATGACAATTTTTTTCGGATCGGCGCCATGCTCAAGCAGATAGGCGGCTTGTTCCGGCCCCATCGTTCCTTCTTGCGTGTGGGTGATGATGACCGCACCCGTTTCTTTTTGCGCGCGGGCGGCGGCGCGGAAAAACAGTTTCTCATACTCGGTAATGCGCCCTTTGCTCGAGGCTAGCTTGATGACACCGGCTTTGATTCCCGTATCGGCAATCCCTTCTGTCAATTCGGTCATAAACATGCCATAAATATCGTCCTCGGCCGTCCCGAGCAGCTGGCGAAATTTGAAATACGGAGGCGCCCCTTCCCCTTGATAGTAATAGCCGGTGGCGCAAATGATGTTCAGTCCAGTTTCTTCAGCGACACGTCGCAAAAACGCCGGGTTGCGCCCGCAGTCGTTCGGCGTTGGGTCGACGACCGTTTGGATGCCGTGCCGTTTCATTTTCTCCGCCACTTCTATCGCCACGCAAAGTGCTTCGTTCTCGCGGAATGGGCCATGTGTCACATCGCCTTGAAATCCCGGATAGCCGAAAAGAAAATGTTCATGGATGAGCGTTTTGCCAAGCTGATCCGCCGCCACAGGGCCAACGACCGTCTCCACCATCCTTGCCATTAGGTGTTCGCCCCTTTCCCCGCTTTTTCATATTCTTCTTCCTGCAATTTCCGCCAAAGCAGCTTGCCACTTGATGTCATCGGCAGCGATGTGCGGAACTCGACGAGGCGCGGATATTTGTACGCCGCCATTTGCGTTTTGGCCCACTCGATGATCTCTTCTTCTGTCACGTTGCCAACGTAATCGTCATGAAGAACGATAAACGCTTTGACCGTTTCACCACGGCGCGGATCCGGCACGCCGACGACGCAAGCTTGTTGGACGGCTGGATGTTTATAAAGGAGCGACTCGACTTCGGTCGGCCACACTTTATACCCAGAGGCGTTGATCATCCGTTTGACGCGGTCGACAATGAAGAAATAGCCTTCCTCGTCCATCCGCCCGATGTCACCGGTGCGGAAAAACCGTTTTCCGTCTAATTCCATGAATGCTTCTTCCGTTTCCTTTTCGCGCCGATAATAGCCGAGGAACACTTGCGGGCCATGGACGACGATTTCGCCGACTTCACCAACGCCAAGCTCCCGGCCAGTTACTGGGTCGATGATGCGTGCGTCAACATCAAACGCTGGAACACCGAGGCATTGCAACTTCGGCCGGTCTGGCGGGTTGAAATGTGTCTGTGAAATCGTCTCGGTTAACCCATAGCCTTCAAAGTAGCGGACGCCGGTGAGCTCAAACAGCTTTTCCCCCACCGCTTCTGGTAGCGCTGCCCCGCCGCCGGAAATGCTCGCAAGCGATGAGATATCGTAACGGCCGAGCGCTGGGTTGGCTAAAAAGTCGATGAGCATCGTACTAATATTCACCCAATGAGTGCATCGGTACCGCTCGATGAGCTGCGCAGCCGCCTCCCGATCCCAACGCGTCATGAGCACGATCGACGAGCCAGCAAAAATCGGCACATGCATGCTATGCACCATCCCGGTGACGTGGAAAAACGGCAATGTGGCTAATGCGACGGAATCGCTCGTCACATTGCTCCAATAATAGGCGCCAACTGTGTTAGCGTTCACCGTTCGATGCGGATGGATGCAGCCTTTTGGCACCCCAGTTGTTCCGGATGTGTACGGCAAGACTGCGATATCATCGACATGACCGTGATATGGAAGTGGCGGCAAGCCAGCATCAAGACAATCAGTCCATAACAAAAGGCGCTCATCCCTAATCATCTGCCGCGGCGCTGCCACTTCAACGGGCAAGGCAACCGGCGACTCATCGGACGCATAATCGGCGTACGCAGCCACAATGACGTGCTCAAGCGGCGTCCGGCCGAAAAGAGGAACGACTTTGTCAAGCAGTTCCTGTCCAACAATCCCCACTTTCGTTTCACAATCGTTGATGTAAAAGGAAAGTTCTTCTGAGGTGTTCATCGGATTGATCGGTACGACAATCGCTTCGGCGCGCAAAATGGCATAGTAGGAGATGATAAACTGCGGAGAATTTTGCATATACAACAAAACGCGGTCGCCTGGTTCGACGGACAACTTTTGCTGCAAGCAGCCGGCAAGTGCATTCACATCATCGAGCAGCCGTTTGTACGAATACGCGGCTCCATAGTAATAAATCGCCGTTTTGTTTGGGTAGCGCTTCGCCGTTGTTGCCAAATGATCGACCAACGTCGTTTCCGGAACGGTTAACGTTTTCGACAGACGCTTCGGCCAGTATGGGTAGTGACGTGTATTCATGAAACCCCTCCCCCTTTTCAAACGACGGCCCCACGAGGGCAACCGCCGTTTTCAGAAATCGATGAACAAAACTACCGATACACCTAGACCTTAACTACACCGCTTACTAACCGGTTAGTATGTAAACTGTTACTTTTTATTGTAATCAGTCATAGAGATAATTTCAATAACATTCAGACAAATCCGAATAAAAAGTACGCCAACTACAATAGTTGGCGCAGCACCGGCACACACGCTGATGTCGAAGCAACAATGACATCGGCATCATCTGGCTTCGCCAAACCATGCGCGTCGATCAACATTGTCCGGCAGCCGAGCTCGCGGGCTGGAGCAATATCATTGCCGATATTGTCGCCGACGCAAAGCATTTGCCTATAATCAACACCAAAGCGCATGTGGATGGCTTCCAAATGAACAGCCGTTTTGAGCGGCTTAGCCGCTTGGAAAATTTTATAATCGAATACATCCGCCAACCCAAGCTTCCGCAAAATCGCTTCACTATCCGGTTCTGGACTGTTCGTCATCAAGATGAGTGTCATTTTCTCGCGCAGCTTGGCTAGCGTCTCAACAAGCTCCGGCGTCCTGTTCATTTCAAACTCCGGGCTCATCATCCATTCGCGCGTCTCTAAAAACGCGGCATATGTGTCCTCGTTCGTCAGTCCGTAATGGCGGCCGATGGAACTTGGCACCCACCAAAGGTCACCGATGCTGAAAAATCGGTCCAAATCAATCGTTACCGCCCCCTGATAGAGCGCTTCGGCATCACGGGTTTCCAGCCGTTCGCCGCTCCAGCTGCACACCTCTTGAATAGTTCCTCTCTCCATCCATAAAATCAAATCTTCTTTTGTATCATACACACTGCCGATGCGAAGCGGATGACGCCCGGCAAGCACTGCCCGGTAATCATTCCAAAAGTGCGCCCGATCCGTTTCACCAAGCCGTTTCGCCACTTGTTCGGCGTAATAATCAAAATGCCCTGTTTCCTCGTATAACGTTCCATCTAGATCAAACACGACCGCTTTAATATTTGCCCCGTTCATCGTTCTGTTTGTCTCCTTTCCCCGCTCCTGTGGCCTTGATGCATTGAGCCATAAAGACTGCAATGCGGTTGCCGCAGGCCCGTTTCTATATTACAAAAGGGCGGCGAGGAAATGCAAATGTTGGAAATGAACGACAGACATCACGTTTTCCATTTCACTGAAACAGCTGCGGCAGTTGCTGCACGGCTGTATATATTCCCATATAAGCCATCAAGGCGACCACAATGGCTCCAAATACGGTAAGCCAAAGCGGATGGCGATAGTCGCCGACGATGTTTCGCTTATAGGCAGCGACAAGCATAACCCCAAGTGACAACGGGAGAATCAGTCCGTTTAGTGTTCCGGCTAAAATCAATGTTTTCACTGGACGGCCGATCAAGACAAATACGACTGTCGAAATCAGAATAAATAGCACAATGATCCAGCGGTGAAACCGATCCAAAACATGATGGAACGTGCGGATGAACGATACCGATGTGTAGGCCGATCCGACAACCGACGTAATGGCGGCAGCCCACATAACGACACCGAACAGCCGGTAACCGATTTCCCCAGCGGCCAGTCGGAACACCGAAGCTGGCGGATTGGTTTGATCAAGCGTCAATCCTTTGGCAACAACGCCTAACGCGGCCAAAAACAGCAACATGCGCATAAGCGAGGCGACACCGATCGCTGAGACTGCACTTTTTGTCACTTCCGCCAAACTTCCCTTCCCTTTGATGCCGGCATCGAGCAACCGATGCCCTCCAGCGAACGTAATATATCCGCCAACCGTACCGCCGACAAGCGTCACAATGGCTAAAAAGTCGATTTTTTCGGGAACGACCGCCCGAACGGCCGCCTCGCCAAGTGGCGGCTTAGCTGTGAACACAACATACAGCGTCAGCGCAATCATGACAAATCCGAGTAATTGAGTAAAACGGTCCATTGCCTTGCCAGCTTCGCGGACGAGAAAAATGGCGATGGCGATGATGGCACTCACGATTGCCCCAGTCTTTGGAGACATGCCAAACAACACGTTGAATCCGAGCCCAGCTCCGCCGATGTTGCCGATGTTAAAGGCGAGTCCGCCAAGGAGCACAAACGCCGCCAACACATACCCGAGGCCGGGCAGCACTGCGTTGGCAATATCTTGCGCCCGTCGCTCGGAGACAGCAATAATGCGCCAAATGTTCGCTTGGACGCCGATATCAAGCAAAATGGAAAGCAAAATGACAAACCCGAAACTGGCCGCCAGCTCGACGGTAAATACGGTCGTTTGCGTCAAAAATCCCGGGCCGATGGCCGATGTCGCCATGAGAAAGACCGCTCCGATCAGCACGCTGAGCCTGCTTTCTTTTTTGTTCATCGTCTCGTCTCCTTCCGCATCGCCTGAATAGCGATGCCTTCATTTTGTAACGCTTCATGCAGCCGCTTAGCAAACCGCACCGCCTGTTCATTGTCGCCGTGAAGACAAACCGTATCGGCTTCAATCGCCACCGCCGTCCCTTGCACTGAGCGGACATGCCGGTCACAAACCATCATGAGCACTTGCTTGACCGCTTCATCTTCATCGGCGATGATGGCCTGCGGGTCGCTTCGTGGTGTGAGCGAACCGTCAGCTTGATATGTGCGGTCGGCGAACACTTCACTCGCCGTCTGCAAGCCTTGCGCCTGTCCAGCGCGGATGAGCTCGCTACCCGCCAGGCCGTACAAGATGAGCGTCGGATCGACATCATATACCGCTTTGGCGATCGCTTCTGAAATCCTCGCATCTTTCGCCGCCATATTGTACAAGGCGCCGTGCGGCTTGACGTGCGTCATCACTCCCCCTTCCGCCTTGACGAACGCGGCCAACGCGCCGATTTGGTACACGACGTACGCATACACCTCCTCCGGTGACACAGCCATCATCCGACGTCCAAAGCCGAGCAAATCGGGAAACCCCGGGTGGGCACCGATGGCGACTCCATGACGGATGGCAAGCTGTACCGTTTGCCGCATGACAAGCGGATCGCCAGCATGAAATCCACAGGCAATATTGACAGAAGTGATATACGGCAAAATCTCTTCCTTTCCAAGCCGATACACACCAAAACTTTCACCAAAATCACAGTTCAAATCAATCGTTTTCATCTTTCTCCCCCCATTGGCGGCGAATGGCCGCAATCCAGCGGCCCAGCCGCCGCTGTTGTTCGATATAAAGCTGCACCGCTTCCTCCGGCGCAATCGGCTGAAATTGAATGCGGTCGCCTGGGCGCGCCTGTGCCAACACTGGCAAATCAGCTGCCGCCACTTGGGCGATGCGCGGATAGCCCCCTGTTGTCTGACTGTCAGCCATCAACACGATCGGCTGGCCGGATGTCGGCACTTGCACCGTGCCGAACACAACCGCTTCCGACACCATCTCCCGCTCGCGCCCAAGCACCAACGCCGGTCCAGAAAGCCTGTAACCAATCCGGTCGGACTGCGGTGTCACATGATAGCGGGCGGCAAAAAACTGCCTGCGGCTTTCTGGCGTAAACTCGCTATATTCCGGTCCTGGGACAGCACGCACCGTTTTCGTTTTTCCGTCGATATATCGACCGGCATCTGAAGAAAGTCCCCAACGAAATGGCTTACGAATGTTATGCTCACGTGCAGTGCCAATTGGAAGCACATCTCCAGGCTGGAGCGGGCGGCCCGACAAACCACCTAGCTGCGCTGGAACGTATGTGGAGCGACTACCCATAACAGACGGAACACCGATGCCTCCTGACACTGCGATATAGGCGCGCCACCCTGCCTGGCACACCCCAACCTTTAGGACATCTCCCGGCCGAATAATCACCGGTTTCCACATGGCCATCGGTTCTCCATTGAGCGTGCATGGGAAATCGCCGCCGCATACGGCGATGACCGTCTCGACGTGAAAACGAAGGGTCGGACCGGACATCGTTGCTTCGAGCACCGCCTCATCTCCCTCATTGCCAACAAGCGCATTGGCAAGGCGATACGCCCAAGCGTCCATCACCCCACCAACCGGCACACCGGCATTTCGATAGCCGATGCGCCCGCCATCTTGGACAGTTGTAAAAAATCCACCATCAATGACGTCCATCATCATGTTCCTCTCTCCAACGTGCAAATTCCTCAGCGGTAATCCGGCGAAACTCAACGATGTCACCCGCTGAAAGCAAGCTTGGTTTCTCCCGATGCGGATCAAACAGCCGAAGCGGTGTCCGGCCAATCAATTGCCAACCACCTGGCGTCGCGAGCGGATAAACACCCGTCTGTCCGCCGGCGATGCCGACCGAACCGGCAGGCACCGTTGTGCGCGGCACCGACCTCCTCGGCGTCGCCAAACGCGGTGATAAGCCCCCTAAATAGGCAAACCCGGGTGAAAAACCGATCATATAGACGCGGTAACGGCCCGAGGAATGAAGCGCCACCACTTCATCTTCCGTCATCCCATGAAAGCGGGCGACATCCGCTAAATCCGGCCCGAACTCGCCGCCGTAACAAACGGGAATGACGATGGTTCGCGTCGAATGGCGGGTGGCCTGTCCGGTCGATCCGATATTCTCGCGCAGCCAGGCACATACGTCAGCATAATTTCCGGCCACCACCGGATCATAATAGACGGTCAGTGAGGAAAACGCCGGCACGATTTCCTTGATGCCTTCTTTTCTCTCTCCCTGAAGCCGGGCTGCTGTTTCGTGAACGATATCGTTTACGGCTTCGTCAATGTAACTGGCAAATCGAACGGTCACCGCGTATTCGCATAACGGAAACAACGTGTATTCCATCGTTACCCCTTCCCTTGAAAACCAAGTTCACGTGAGATATCCATCGCCGCCTGCTTTAATAGCGGAACGATGCGCACCACATCATCGGGCGAAAAACGTGGTTCCGGACCGGCGACGCTCAACCCAGCAACCGCTGCCCCTTCATGGTTGAAAATCGGCACAGCAACAGCAGCAGAGTAGTTTTCCAGCTCAGAACAACTAACCGTATAGCCTTGATTCCGGCCTTCTTCTACCAATCGGCGCAACACTTGTTTGTCTGTCACCGTACATTTAGCGATTTTCACTAGTTCCACTTGTTCTAAATACCGTTCCCGGTCAACTTCATCCATAAACGCAAGCAAGACGCGCGGGCACGCCCCAGCATACAGCGGTGCACGCCGCCCAACTTTCGTATAGACGCGCACCGGTTCGGACGTCTCCACTTTTTCGATATACAGCGCTTCATCGCCGTCGCGGATGACTAAATTCACTGCTTCCTTCGTCTCCTCTTTCAGCCGCTCCATGACCGGCAGCGCCACTCGACGAATATCGAGCCGCTCGGCGACAAGCGCTCCGAACGTCAATAACGACAAGCCGAGTTCATACTGGTCGCCTTGTTTTTGCAAAAAGCCTAGCGCCACAAGCGACTGCGCCATCCGGTACACCGACGTTTTCGGCATCCGAAGCCGCGCAACCATCTCCGGCAGCGTTAACCGCTCGCAATCAAGAAACAAATCTAGCAGCTCTTTTGTTTTCAAAACCGTTTTATTCATGGCCTCTCCTTGTTCCGAATATCGGAATGATAATTCCGAAATATGAATTTTATTTAAATTATAACGAAAAGTCCAATTATTTTCTACAAAAAACAAACAGCGTCCGATAAATGGACGCTGTTGGCTTCAAGATAAACGTTTCAAAAACACATAACTCACTTTTTGATATTCCATCTTTTGCTCGTAAAAACGATGGGCATCGGTTCGCTGCAAACCGGACGATAACGAAACGATCCCGTAGCCATGCGCTTTCGCCCAATCGTGTACATACGACAACAACGCTTTCCCGTACCCTTTCGACCGCTCGCTCGAAGCGGTGACCAAATCACACACCCAAATAAAACGACCATTATAGAGTGTGATCATCGGCATGAATCCGATGACAGCAACCATTTTATCTTGATCATATAAGGCCACTAGCTTGTACCCTTCTTTTTCTTTCGCTTCACGCACAAGCGCGACATACGTTTCCTCATCTAAGTGAGTGCGCAGCTCACGCATGACTGGAAAAGCGCTTCTCACTTCCTCTTCAGTTTCAAGCCAAACGAATTGTGGCACGGTTTCCATCCCCCTTCTCTATTTGTGCAATTAATTATATCTATGTTTATCCAAAAATGGAAGAATAAGATTCCCCCACCCCCGCTTCCCCGGAAAGCGGATCGTCCTGCTCGTACGTAAAAAGCATAACGAACCGCGGGACCGGTTGGGCACATTGAATCGCTTGTTGCCAAAAGCAAACAAGGAAGCGCGCTTTGAAGACGCTTCCTTTCTTTTCTTTATCCGTAAACGTTGAGCAGCCAAGACCTTCTTCCTAGTAAAACGGCTGGCCACTCCCATCACGTTCACACTTGCGCACCATCGCCCAGCCTAGCCAACACAGCCGGCAATGCGTCAATGACGTCAGAAGCCAAGACGTCCCACAGTGAATGACCGTTTTGCACAAGCCAATCAGCTGCTTGGCCGTGGACGAACACAGCATTATTCACCGCCGGCTGCACCGCCTCATGCTGCAACAAAAACGCCGCCACGATGCCAGTCAACACATCGCCGCTTCCCCCCTTAGCCAACGCCGGGTTGCCGGTCGCGTTCACATATTGCGCCCCGTCTGGCGTGGTGACAATCGTATACGGCCCTTTTAAGACGACATACACACCATATTCCATAGCCAGCCGCTTCGATACGCCAAAGCGGTCATGCTCCACTTCGCGAATGGAACGATGGACAATGCGCGCCATCTCTCCCGGGTGCGGGGTAATCACCGTCGGGGCGCTCCGTTCGCGCACTCGTTCGGCGTAGTCATCCCAAAAAAACAAAGCGTCTGCATCAATGACAAGCGGCACTGGCTGGCGCACAAGTTCGCTCACTAAGCGTCGCACTCCTTCCGTTCGCCCCATTCCCGGGCCGATGGCCATCGCGTCGATATCAAGCCCAGCCCAATCAGCCACGCCAGCAAATGCGCCACCCTCTGCCGGCCATAACCGGTACATCGCCTCCGGCACACGGCTGGCAACTGCCTCGTACACCGTTTCCGGAACGGCCATCGTCACAAGCCCGGCCCCGCTGCGAAGTGCCGCTTTCGCTGTCATCGTTACCGCCCCGCTCATCTCCTTAGATCCGCCGACAATGAGCAGCTTACCGTGCGTTCCTTTATGCGATGACCGTTTTCGCTTCGGCATTGTCTGCACCACATCGCTATGTTCCCACAAAAACCGGGCATCTGTCTTCACCTGCACCGCTAGCGGCGGGATGCCGATATCGACCACAGCGATCTCTCCGTAATAATCCGCCGCAGGAAACGTATACGCCCCAAGCTTCGGACATTGGACGGTAAGCGTCGCATCAGCACGAATGGCGGTGCTGACATCGCCTCCATCAGCCGGCACCCCGCTTGGCACATCGATCGCGTATACCGTTGCGGACGTGCGATTCACTTGCTCAATGATTTCTTTATACGGCAGGCGCACGTCTCCTTTGATGCCAATGCCAAGGAGCGAGTCAATGATGACGTCGTAATGTGGCACGTGTGCCGCAAACGCTCGTTCATTCCCCTCATAAGCTATCCAAGAATACCCCGACCGCTCGTACACCTCAAGCGCCGTGCGCGCCGCGCCTTTCACCTTCTCTTGCAGCGGCACGAGCCATACATCGGCGTCATAACCATAACTTTTCAACATGCGTGCAATGACCAATCCGTCGCCGCCGTTATTGCCCGTCCCGACGAGCACCGCCACCCTAGCCGTGTGTGGAATTCGCTCTTTCAACACCCGAAACAGTGCCTGCCCAGCGTTTTCCATCAACGAGTCATCACGAATGCCGATCCGCTCGGCCACTTCTCGGTCAATGGCGTACATTTCATCAGCCGTTACGATCGGAATCATTGCCCATTCCCCTTTCCATTTCCATCCCTATTGTTTAGTGTACAATTTTTCCAAGCGAAAGACGAGCACAAATATTTTCTCTAGAAGCGCAACGATGTAAACGTTTCCTGAAGAATCCGAATGGAAAATACATATTGACAACACATAGCTGTCGCATTATCATGAATTTCATAAAAATTACATACAGCAAACCGCTTATCAAGAGTGACTGAGGGAACAGGCCCAATGACGTCCGGCAACCTCCCCTTGAGGGAACGGTGCTAATTCCTGCAGAATGGCTTTCATTCTGAAAGATAAGTCGGGAGTTTACATACCACCGATGCCTCTTTCCGAATGAAAGAGGCATTTTTGTTTACCAAATTCTACCTATCAACACAAGGAGGATGGACATGATCGACATTCAAAACGTTACAAAGGTGTATACAACGAAAAAGAAACAAACCGTTGCGGTAGACAACGTATCACTTACGATTCGCGATGGTGAAATTTTTGGCATCATCGGCTACAGCGGCGCTGGAAAAAGCACGCTGCTGCGCTGCTTAAACGCCCTAGAACGTCCCACATCCGGCCGCATTCTCATCGATGGGATCGATGTAACAGCATTAGATGCCAAAGAACTGCGGCAAGTGCGCCAAAAAATCGGAATGATTTTCCAACACTTTTCTTTAGTTAGCTCGAAAACAGTATTTGAAAATATCGCCTTCGCCTTAAAAGCAGCTAAAAAACCGAAACCGGACATCGAAAAACGGGTCAATGAGCTGCTCGACATGGTCGGTCTATCCGACAAGCGGGACGCCTATCCGGCGCAGCTGAGTGGCGGGCAAAAACAGCGCGTCGGCATCGCCCGGGCACTCGCTAACAATCCGACCGTCCTGTTATGCGATGAAGCCACATCGGCGCTCGATCCGAGCACGACCAAATCGATTTTAGAACTGCTGAAAAAAATTAACCGTGAGCTCGGTATTACGATCGTCTTCATTACTCACGAAATGGAAGTGGTCAAACATATATGTGACCGCGTTGCCGTCATGCAAAACGGCAAAGTGATTGAACTCGGCACCGTTTATGAGCTGTTTACCCATCCGAAAGAAGAATTAACGAGATCGTTCGTCCATAGCGTCATGCATGTTGACTTGCCTGCACATTTACGGGAAACGCATACGGGGACGATCGTGAAAATTCAGTTTGAAGGCAAAAGCGCGACGGAAACAATCGTTTCCGATATGTTGCAACAATTTGAAGTAAAAGGAAATATTTTGCATGCCAAAATCGAGTATATCCAAGACAAACCGCTCGGTATTTTTGTGATGGAGCTGATCGGGAAAGAGGATGAAATTCAACGGGCGATGGATTATATCGCTAAACGGACGAACAGATTGGAGGTTGTTTCGCATGCTGCTTGATACATTACTAGGCCTGCTTCCGGAGTTGAATAAGGCGTTTTTCGAAACGATTTATATGGTGGCTATTTCCTTGTTTGTCGCGATCATTGTTGGATTGCCGCTTGGCGTTTTGCTGTTCGTCACCGACCGCGGCTTGTTTTTGGAACATGCCATTTTAAAATCCGTTCTCGGCTTTCTCGTTAACATGGTTCGATCGATTCCGTTTATCATTTTGCTTGTCGGTCTCTTACCGCTGACAAAGCTCCTCACGGGAACTACGATCGGACCGACAGCAGCCTCTGTTTCTTTATCGGTGGCGGCTATTCCCTTTTTCGCACGAATCGTGGAAACCTCGTTGCGCGAGATTGAAAAAGACGTTATTGAAGCAGCGGTGGCGGTTGGGGCGACGCCGTGGATGATCATTAAAGACGTGCTGCTCCCAGAAGCCCGACCGGGCATTGTACAAGGAATAACAATTACAACAATCAGTTTAGTCGGCTATTCCGCAATGGCCGGAATCGTGGGCGGCGGCGGTGTCGGCGATTTAGCCATTCGTTTCGGCTATTACCGCTATGACAATACGGTCATGATCACCACTATTGTTATTTTAATTTGCCTTGTCCAAGTCATCCAGTTTGCCGGCGACCGCATCGCTCGTCTTGTTGACAAGCGATAGGCCGCTTACTATTAAACTCACTCATAGGGAGGACTTCATGATGAAAAAATGGTTGATGGCGCTCACATTGCTTCTCGTGTTCGGCACTCTTGCCGCCTGCGGCAACAGCAGCTCCTCATCTGAGAGCAGCGCTGAATCGAAAGAGAAAAAAGAGTTGACAATCGGAGCGACTTCCGGTCCGTACAGTGATATGGTGAATAAGGCGATCAAGCCGATTTTGGAGAAAAAAGGGTATGAAGTAAACGTCGTCGAATTCAGCGATTATATCCAACCAAACTTGGCTTTAGCCAACGGCGACCTAGATGCAAACTTGTTCCAGCACAAAATTTATATGGAAAATTTCGCAAAAGAGCACAACTTGGACCTTTCGGAAGTCATCGTTGTACCGACCGCCCCAATGGGCATTTATTCAAACAAATTCAAATCACTTGATGAAGTGGCCGCCGGGAGCGAAATCGCCATCCCGAACGACCCGACGAACTTGGCGCGGACGTTGTTAATTTTGCAAGATCACGGCTTAATTAAACTCGACTCAGCCGTAAACCCGCTCACGGTGTCAGAAAAAGATGTCAAAGAAAATGTGAAACATCTCCAATTCAAGCCGATTGAAGCTGGCCAGCTGCCGCGCACGGTGGAAAGTGTTGATTTGGCAGCTGTCCCCGGCAACTTCGCCTTAGCGGCGAAAATGGATTTAACCGACGCCTTAGCGTTGGAAAACATGCCGGATGACTACCGGAATCGCATTGTTGTCAATACAAAAGATTTGAACCAACCGTTTGTCAAAGATCTCAAAGAAGCAGTCGAGTCAAAAGAATTTGAGAAAGTCATTGATCAAGAGTTTCGAGGGTTCGGCAAACCGAAATGGATGCTAGAACGAAACAAATAACACAACGATACGCCGCTCTGCATGGGCGGCATTTTCTTCTGTAGACGATGGGGATAAAAAAGCAGTATAGTAGAAGTGTTCCGTTTCATTTCGTTCCAAAAGAGGCGATCAATGTTGACATACATTGAAAAAGGAAGCAGCGAATACATCAAAGCAAGCGCATCATTATTTTTTGGCGGCTTTGTGACATTTGCCGTCCTGTACACGACCCAACCGCTGCTGCCGATTTTCGCTAAACAGTTTGACGTTTCCGCCGCAGCAGCGAGCTTAACCGTATCGGCATCGACCGGTACGCTTGCGGTTATGATGCTGATCGCCGCCAACTTGTCAGATCGAATCGGCAAAAAACGCGTGATGACAGTATCGATGTGGCTGACCTCGCTCCTTGCCATCGCAATGGCGTTCAGCCCAAACTTTGCGGTGCTGCTTGCAGCGCGTACCTTCATTGGCATCTCAGCAGCAGGCATTCCTTCATTGGCGATGGCCTATGTCGCTGAAGAATTCCACCCGGCAAGCGTCGGCAAAGCGATGGGGCTTTATATTAGCGGCACATCGATCGGCGGCATGGCCGGACGAATTTTGACTGGGGTGCTTACCGATCTTTTTTCATGGCGATGGGCACTTGGGATCATCGGCCTTCTTTCCCTAGCGCTTTGCCTCGCCTTCACCGCCCTTCTGCCTGCTCCAAGACAGGCACCCCAGCGGCGAAACAGCGACGAAGCAGCATGGCGGACGTACGCTGTCCATCTTCGCAACAAGCCGCTAATGGCGCTCGTTGTCCTTGGCTTTTTGTTTATGGGCGGCTTTGTGACGCTCTACAATTACATCAGCTTTTTGTTAAGCGAACCGCCGTATTCGTTCCGCCAGTCGGTGCTCGGGTTTTTATTTATTGTATATATCTTTGGCAGCTTCAGCTCTGTGTATATGGGGCGGAAGGCAGATGAGTACGGCCATGCGCGCACCCTTCGCCTTTCGGTGGCTGTAACAGCACTTGGAGCGTTTGTCACGCTCGCTCCTTCGGCACTCGTAAAAATAGCCGGTCTGGCGCTGTTTACGTTTGGCTTTTTCGGCTGCCATTCGATTGCAAGCGCTTGGATTGGGGAACGGACGCACATTCATAAAACGCAAGCGTCCTCCTTATATCTTCTTTTCTATTATTTAGGGTCAAGCCTCGCCGGAACGGCGGGCGGTTACGTTTGGGTTCACTTTCATTGGATCGGCGTCATCGCCTTTATTTTGGCATTACTCTCCTTATCTTACCCACTCATCCTGTTTGCGGAAAAACGGCGGCCATCACACGTAAGATGACCGCCGCTTCCATTACGGTTGCTTCGTAATGACTTGCAGCCCAAATTGCAGGCAATCTTCACAAATTGATGCCAGCGGTCCGTTAATGAGCCGCGGCTTTTCTTTCAAACAAAACGAACAGCGACCGTCGCACGCTTCTTGCGCTTCCAACGCCAAGGCCTCTTCCAGCTTTTCAAGAGGGAAGACGGAGAGCGCTTCATACACGTTATCAAGCAAATGGCTATCAATATAAGCACATTTGCCTTCCCAACGCAGTGCTGTCAATTTCGCCGCCACCGCCATCCCTTCGTAAAATCGACGGCGAGCTTCGTCCCCGCTCTGTTCGGCCATCGCAGCCACATCATCGGCAAACCGCTCAAGCGCCGCGGCCGTGCATTCATCCAGCCACCGTGTTGTCCCGTTTGTCATACTCCCCCTCCTTATATTTTTCCTTTCTAATACGACAAACAGGCACATTTTCCTTCCTCACTGCAGCGATTCATCTAGAAAACGGGCGCGCAACTCAGGGGGCGGCAGCTGACAACGGTCTTGCTTGCGGATGAGGCGGTGACGGCGGGCGGCAATTTGGTCATACACGAAGTCGCGGAGCAGCCGCGGAACGAGAAGTCCAGCCGCCGCCAGCCCATTCCATGGCCAGGCAAGGTGACGGCCGATGCGCAAAACGGCATCCGACTTGATATAATAACAACCGTCTTCGATGAGGACGACCGTATCTCTTCCTAGTACATTTCCCTTTTCCAACAACGCCCGACCGACGGTGCTTTGTTGCGCAGCAAAGCGGAACACCGCCTTCCGGTCACGCGCAGCGATCCACCACACACTGTCATGGCAAAACAAGCAGCCGCCATCAAAAAGAATGATGGGAGACACCTCACTCCCCCCTTATCGGCTATTGACCGGCTCAATGCAGGCGCTAATATCATTTTTCGGTGAATTGACAAGCGGCGCCACTTCGTACATTCGCATTTGTTCACTCGGATACGGCTGCAGGAACGATTTCAAATACTCGCTGTCATCAAAGCTTGGATCAAGCCAGTCTTCATGCCGCTCGAAAGGCAAAATGACCGGCATCCGATCGTGAATGGCCGCAACGAGTTTATTCGCCTTCGTTGTAATGATCGTGCACGTTTCCAGTGGCCCGCTTGGCCCGTCCCAGCGCTCCCACAGCCCAGCGAACGCAAACGGTTCGTCCGTTGCGAGCGTGAACCGATACGGCACTTTTTTTGTCCCCTCTTTTTTCCATTCATAAAATCCATCGGCTAAAATCAAACAGCGTCGCCGCTTGAACGCATGGCGGAAGCTCGCTTTCTCATCGACCGTTTCCGCTCGCGCGTTGATCATTTTCGCCCCGATGCGAGCATCTTTCGCCCAAAACGGGATAAGCCCCCAGCGCATCATTTTGCCGACTCGCTCCCCTTCTTCGGCCACAACCGTCAACACTTCCTGGCTGGGAGCGATGTTAAAGCGCGGGGCGAGCGAGCCCTGATAACGAAAACGAAATAGGGCTTGCAATGTCGTTAAATCCGCAATAAGTGTAAACCGGCCGCACATGTTCTTCGCTCCTTTTTATGATGTTGTTTCAGGTATAAAAAAGCGACCGAGAGCAAACCTCGGCCACCTTAAGGAGATGGCGATTCCAATGAACGCAAAAATGCCAATACCCGTTTTGTATATTCTTCTCTATATAACGAGAAGCTTTTCACATGATCTGCTTTTTCCGTCAGCCATAGTTGAAAAATATCTGGATGGGTATCATACAACTTCATACTTTCTTCGTACGGGATCGAACGGTCATCTTTACTGTGGATGAACAACACCGGCCTTGGTGCCACATCGTTAACCGCGTGAATCGGCGAAGATAATCTTAAATCCAAATCAGCCAACGCCGGCACAATCGCCAAAATTAAATACGTAAACGGCACATCAGGCAAATGCGTCCATACGGGCATGTTGGCGCGCAAATACGATTCCAAGTCACTGAACGGGCTATCAGCAATCACCCCACGAACATCACGATCCTCTGCTGCTGCCAAAATCGACGTCGCCGCTCCCATCGAGATGCCATACAAAGCGACCGGCTCGCGGTAATGTTGTTTTGCGTAATCAATGACGCCAAGCAAATCCTCTTTCTCTTTCACACCGATCGTAATCATCTCTCCGTCCGACTCGCCGCTGGCACGGAAATCAAATAAAATGACGCGGTAGCCTTCCGCCGCCAACCGCTTGGCAAGCAGCAAAAACGGAACGTTCTTCTGAATGCGGTTGCCGCCGTACCCATGGGCAAAAACGACTGTCATGCGCGCCGGTTTCTGCGGCGAAATGACCCAGCCTTTGAGCGCTGTCTCCCCGTCTTTGCTTGTAAAGATGACATTTTCATACACCATCCCGTAGTCGTTCGGCGCCTCGGTAATCGGCTGGCGCTCTTTATGAGTCAGCTGCCAGCCGACATAAACGGACAAACCGATGCAAGCCAGCACCCCGAGCGCAACAATGGCAAGCGACAACGGAATCCAAACACGCCGTATAGGACGATGTGATGCGCGGCCTAATTCCATCGCTTCCTCTCCTCATTCGTTTTTTCATTCTATCCACTACACGTGACCCTCTTCTCTCCTCTATCATTTTTATGCTTTCTCAAGCCGATGGCGCAACTGTTCAACATATTCGCCCGAACCCGTCACAATCAGCCGATCGCCTTTTTGCAATTCCGTATCGCCATGAGGCACGATAAACTCATTCTCGCGGAAAATACGGACGATAATACAGTCGCCCATAAATGGAAAACGACGAAGCGTGATCCCGTCATAATCCGGATTGTTCATGGCCACTTCATGCAGTGTTGTATCTTTGTTGATCATCATCCGCGCCACCCTTGGTGATTCGATGGACGCCCGCAGCATGGAACTGGTTGAGCGGAGCACAGATAACACTTCAATCCCCTCGTCGTTCAACCGCTCCACTTGTTTCGGGCTTTCTGCAAGCACCAAAACTCGCCCAACCCCTTGTTCCTTCGCCGCTAGCGCCACATCAGCGTTCACCTTCTCATTCCCAGTCCAAGCGACAACAATGTCAGCCGCAAAAGCTCCCTGCTCTTCCAACGCCTCTTTTGTGTAATCAGCGATACGAACGATGGAGAAAACATCGCCCGCTCCTGTTCGCTCCATGTCTTCCCGCTGAGCATGAAAAAGCCTTACGTCGTATCGATGCAAATCAAGCTCCCGGGCAGCCGCCAAGGTAAACTGATTCACTCCGATGAGTGATACGGTGATTTTTCCTTCGTCTTTCGGGCGAACAAACAATTTTTTAAACAAAGTCGGTGCCACAATGCTAGACAAAACAGCTACTAAAACGAGCGCCCCTTCCATCGTCTCATCGATCATCCCGATCCGTTTGGCGATGGCAGCTGCCGCAATGACAAGCGACAATGTCGACACAAGCAAAAACGAGGCGGCCAACGTCATTTTCGTATCATACCAAATGCGGAGCAAAAACACCGGGACGACTTTCGATACGATCAGCGCCAAAAAAAGAAACGGAATCATCATTAAAATCGTTGGTTCAGTGATGAGCGAACGTAAATTTAAATCAACACCGACCATGACAAAGAAGATGGGAATGAGAAAACCGTAGCCAAACGAATCAAGCTGATGGCGCAACTCTTTATTCGGCGACAACAGCGAAACGAGCACCCCGGCTAAAAATGCTCCTAAAATGTTTTCCGCTCCAAATGTCTCGGACAATGCGACGAGCACAATCATCAAAGTAAATACCGCGCGGGTTCCGATTTGAACTGTTCCCTTCGCCATTGTCTCGACAAACGACCGTCTCTTGAAATGTTTTCCGACAAAATAAAACACGACCCCGCAAGCAAATAAGCCAAGCAACAGCCATGTACTTCCATGTTCAGGCTCATAAAGCGAAACGAACACAGCCAGCAAAATCATTGTCGCTAAATCAGCAATCACCGCAACAAGTAAAATTGTCTGTCCAATGGTTGTCTCCATCAAGTTTGTATCTTTTAACGTTGGCACAACGACCCCGAGGGAAATGGTCGAAATGATGAGTGTCATGAAAAACGCGTTGTCTATATAACCAAAGACGACAAATAAATAGGAAAGACCGTACGACAAAGCAAAAATCGCCACAAAAATGAGTGGAGCAACTCCAAACGGATTTGGTTCTTTTCTTTGTTTGCCGGTTGTTTTCGGTTGATTGGCAAACATCGAAAAGTCAATTTCCAGCCCACTTAAAAACATTAAAAACAAAAAACCAAGCGTAGACAACGTCTCAATCCACATGTCCGGTTGTACAAGATCAAACCCTGTTTTTCCGATCACAATGCCAACGAGAATTTCCGCCACCACGACCGGAATGATTTGCAACCGAAGCCGATTTAATGCGATAGGCGTTAAAAACGCCGCAACAACAACAATCAATAACGAAGTGAGCGATGACTGTTCGGCCATAACTTTCCCCTTTCCAAACGAACATTCCTAAAAGGCCGTCGGAGCCGTGTTCCTGCCAAACGAGAACAGAGCGGCTCATCCGTGTTTAGCGGCAGCCACCGCCAAAATCAATTTACGGCCTTCTAGACTTTTCATCTTAACGAATTTTAAGGCGCGGTGCAACTGAATCGCTGTTTCCACCTCGGCCGATTTTAAGCAGTCATCGTTTTTGTAGACACACGACAAGATGACATTGAGTCGGGAAACGATTCCTTCCTTTGTTGTATAGGATATTTGCTTGAAATTTTGTCACTTGACCCACTTGTTCGTTTAGGCAGCTATCCATCTAGCAAAAAGAGATGCCCGCAAAAGAGCGTGCATCTCTTTCGCTCATCATCCCTTGCGTGCCATCCGCTCATGAATGCGAAAGCGGCGCTGCTCCTTTCGCTTGAACAATCAAGTCAAACTCACGCACCGATGTCATCCGTTCATCGACAAGCCCCCGCTCCCAGACACGTTGCAAAAACAGCTCAGCGATCAATCGATTTCGCTCATTTTCTTGCCCGCGCTCGAGAGCAATGATGCTCAAATACACATCGCACATCCGGTTGGCCACCGTTTTCGCATGAAATGTCTGCACTTCCTCCGCCTGGCCGCCAAGACGTGCGAGTGCTGCCACCAATTCCTTAAGCCCCTCTGCCACGGGACGAGCGAGCAGCTTCATCTCGTCCGCCACCCTCTCGAGCCGTGCCTTCATCTCGGCGGCAAACCGCTCGTGGATACGGTATTTGCGCATGAGCCGCAGCACCTCGAGCGCCAAAATGTTGGCTGTCCCTTCCCAGACGGTCAGCACTTGGGCGTCACGAAGCAGACGCGGGGTGACAAAATCCTCAATGTACCCGTTGCCACCGTGCATTTCAATCGCTTCATGGCTAAACGCGATCGCCTCTTCGGCCGTACGCATCTTAAGAAGGGCAATCAGAAGCCTGAGCCATGCTTTCTCCGATTCATCTGCCTCATGTGGCGCGGTCATGACGCGGTCAAACAAGGCGACCATCTCAAAGCAGGCGCTCGTTTCCACTTCTTGACGCGCCGTCAAGTCGGCGAGCGTCCCGCGCACCATTGGGTAATCGGTCAGTTGATGGCCAAACGCCGTGCGCCGCTCGGCGTATTGTTTCGCTTCCTCGAGCGCCCGCTTCATGATACCGACTGAGGCGATCGCATTGCAAACACGAGACAAATTGAGCGCTTCCATCATATAATAAAAACCTTTTCGCGGATCGCCGACGACATAAGCCTTGGCTCCATCAAACACAACTTCGGCGGACGGCACGGCGCGCACACCTAATTTATCCTTTAAACGGCGGATGGTGATGCCGTTTAACGTCCCATCCTCGTTGCGCCATGGAACGAGAAACAAGCTCAACCCTTTCGTCCCTGGCCCGCTCCCGTCGATGCGCGCCAACACGAGCGCTACGCCGCAGCGCCCGGCATTGCTGGCAAAATATTTTTCTCCGTACAGTTTATAATGATCCCCGCACGGTACAGCGCGCACTGCATTGGCCCCAACATCCGACCCGCCTTGCCGCTCAGTTAAAAACGTCGCCCCTTCATACAGCTCGATCTCACCGGTGGAAATGACATGAGGCAAGTACCGAGTTTTTAACTCATGATCAGCGAAATGTTCAAGCACATACGCCGTCGCCATCGTCAGTGTCACCGGGCAATAAAACCCGGGCTCGGCTTGCGATAAGATGTATCCTTGGGCGTACGAGTAAATATAGTTTCCTTGTTTCCCGAGCTCGGGAATCGGTTTATGCACATAGCCGACGATTCCCGTTTCATACGTCTGTTTCGCCGTCTGTTCGTATCCTTCATTCACCCACACTTCGGAAATGTCGTTTCCAAAACGGTCGTACTTCATTAGACGCGGTTGCCCTTCACGGTCGGTATGCACAGCGCGGCGGTCGACCTCCGTCAAGCAAAATTCGTAAAACGATTCAATTTTTTCTTCAGCATACTGGTACAATTCATCATCCAAATACCGTTTCAAATTGGCAAGCAAATTCGGATCGGCTTCACGAAGCGGTTTCATCGTCCCTCCCCTTTCCTCTTTTCTCATCATCCCTGTACTTCCTGCGCCGCCTCCCGCGCCCGGAGCACTTGTTTCAACACTTTTCCCGTCGCGTTGCGCGGCAATTCAGCAATCGCCTCATACAAGCGGGGAATTTTATAGTCAGCCAGCTTACCAGATAGGAAGCGCTTACAATCCTCAGCAAGCAACTCAAGCGGCGCACTCAGCACAACGAACGCTTTCGCTGTTTCGCCCCACTCCGGATGAGGCACACCGATCACGGCGACATCAGCGATCGCTGGATGCGTCCGCAGCACATCTTCGACTTCCTTCGGATAAATGTTAACTCCTCCAGAAATAATGACATCTTTCTTCCGATCGACGATCCAAATGTAGCCGTCCTCATCACGGCGCGCCAAGTCCCCCGTGTACAGCCAGCCGTTTCGGATCACATCATTCGTTTTTTCCTCATCTTTGTAGTATCCTTTCATCACGCTTTCGCCGCGCAACACGATCTCGCCGACTTCACCAGGCGCAACTTCATTTCCTTGTTCATCGACGATCGCCACTTCACAATGGAGGGCGGCATATTTACCGACACTTCCTGCTTTTTCTTCATGTTCCTCAGGAGCTAAATACGTACCATTCGGGCCGGCCTCCGTTAATCCGTATAGGCACATCACCCGCTCAGCGCCAAAACGGCTGGCAACAAACCGCACTTCCTCGCGCGACAGCGGAGCCCCTCCGTACATCCAATAACGGACGGAAGACAGGTCGTAATCCATAAACCGAGGGTGTTTTGCCGTTAACAAATACGCCACTGGTGCGCCGAAAAAGTGAGTAATCTTATGCCGCTCCACCAATTCAAGCAACGCCTCAGGGGAGAACGCGGGCGCTACGACGTGAGTGGCGCCGACATACATACCACCGACGAAAAACAGATGAAGCGGTGCCGAATGACTAAGCGGCATCAGGTGCAGCAAGCGGCTATGGCGATCGATTTTCGTTTCGATCACGATCATGTCCGCAACCGTGATAATATTGCGATGAGTGAACAACACTCCTTTCGGTCGCCCGGTTGTTCCCGATGTATACAAAATCGTCGCTTCATCCTCTTCTTTAGCCAAACAGACGATCTCCTTTGGATCCCCCGAACCGATCAACTCCTCAAGCGACCGCCAGCCATCTTCCTCCTTTCCTGTCTTGATCCAAATGACATCGCTTTTACCAACAAGCGGAACGAGCGCCTGATGCACTGAATCGTGGGCGATGAGCGCCTTCGCATCGCTATGATCCAAAATATACTGTACTTCCGATGCCGTAAGACGGGCGTTGATCGGCACGACAACCGCGCCAAGGCGCAAAACGGCAAAGTACGAAAACACAAACTCTTTTGTGTTGGGCATATACAACGCGATTTTATCACCGCACCCCAACCCGAGCCGAGCGAGCGATGACGCCAAACGGTTGACCGTTCGGTTCACTTCAGCATACGAAAGCTCCGTTTCCCCATCAATGACCGCCGTTTTTTCAGGAAACTTCCTCGCATGACGGGCGAGAAGTTCAGAAATGTTCATTCAGCTCTATCCTTCCATTCTCGCAATCGCTTTTCAAAATCGGAAAGCAACGCCTCCATCTCCGCCTTCAGCTTCAGCAAATCGTCAATCCGCTCGCTCACCTCCTTAATTTTTTTACGTCCGTATTCGACCGTTTTTTCGAGTTGTTTCTTTCCGGTGCGATCCTCATCAAACAGCGCAATCATCTCATGAATTTCCTCAAGCGAAAAGCCGAACCGTTTGCCGCGCAAAATGAGCTTGAGCTTTGCCCGCTCCTTTTTCGTATACAGCCGTTGCCCTGACTCCGTCCGAATCGGGGTAAGCAGCCCGCGCTCTTCATAATAGCGGATCGTCCGTGTGCTTACATGAAACTCCTGCGCCAAATCAGAAATGGTAAAATAGCCCATCGTAATCCTTTCTGTAGATTTAATATTCTGAATTTTATTTTAATTGACGTTGACGTAAAAGTCAATCAACCTCCTGCTTTCTCATCAAAGAAAAAAGGTGTCTCAACAGAAACGAGACACCCTTTGCATGAAGACGGATAAAACCTCACCCGCCCGCGCCTGTGTAAAAGCGCAAAGCAAAGCGCCAAAAGCGGCGGGCAAGCCATAAAAAGAGAATGGCCACAGCCAAAGCGGCAAGCACTGTCGAAACACTCCATTTTCCAAGCAGCGCCAGCGCAGGTGTATTCGTAATTAATACAGCCGGCAACACGTAAGTGATCACCATCCGGACCGCGCCGCGGTACATGCTGCCAGGAAAGCGAGCCGTTTCAAAAAATGAATCGAAAATAAACGACAAGTCATCGATGCGCACGACCCAAAACGACGTCGTCATCAGCATCATCCATAGCGAATAAATCAACAAAAGCGAAGCAGCCATAACGACAAGAAACATAAGTACATCGACCGCCGACGGAACATAGCGCTCGATATACAAGCCATAGCCGATGACGCCGAGGCCGAGTGCCACATCAATGAGCCGCCAAAAGACAAGATGGCGGAAGCTGACGTAAAACATGCTGTCGACCGGTTTTGTCAAAATGTAATCGAGCGTACCACGCCTGACGTGTTCAAGCAGACGCGGCATGTTCGGACGAAGGGCGAAGTCAATGAACCCGCGCAGCATATTAAAGATGCCGAGCAACACAAGCACTTCTGCATACGTCCAGCCTCCTAAATCATCCGTCTGGTAAAAAAAGATATGGACGGTGAGCAGCGCCATGCCAACGCCAAAAAAACTAGCTGCAAAATTGCCAAAAAATTCGCTTCGATACTCCATTTCTTCCACAAAACAGGCACGGAAAAATTCGCGGAACACCCGCCCGTATCGCCGCATAGTCATCCACCTACCGCTTGATTTTTTTTCATTCCCGCCTTCCACAGCCATTGTAAAACAGCGGCCAACACAAACAGCCACCCTGCCGCGATGGCAAAGCCGCGCACCAATTCCTCCGCTCTCACCGCTCCGGTGGCGATTTCAATCGGGAAGCTGATCATATAGCGGAACGGCAGCCATTCGCTCCATTCCCGAAGCTGCGGCGGAAGCATTTCAAGCGGCGCGATTCTTCCCGACAAAAACAATGAAATGACATCGATGACGCCGTACACGGCCGCCACTTTGGTCACCCAAAACGCAAGCAACCCACACGAGTAACTCAGCAAAAAGCGAAGGGCGGCACCAAGCACGACGGCCCCCAAAAACCACCCGATTTGGCTTCCTGTCATATGCGGGCGAAGCGCTGGCCAACACACCGCTCCTACCATCCAAACCGGCACTAAAATGACGAGAAACAACCATTTATAGACGATATTTTCCGCAATCGCCCAATGAATCGGATGAAGCGGCCGCAGCAACAAGTTTGAAAACGTCCCTTCGCGGATTTCACGGTCAAGCTCCCATACATCCCATGCGCTCGTCATCCGTTCGACAAAAATAACGGCCATAAAATAAAAGAGAAACGACTCGCTCTCTTCCGGATGAATGTTCATCCAAACGAACATCGTAATGAGTGGCTGGGTGATGGCACCCGTCATCCAAACGAACGTCGCCAAGCGGTACGCGAGCATTTCGATATACTTCATACGCAGCAGGGCGATATATTTACGAACCATATACACCCTCCTGAAACGCGCGCGTAATCACTTCCTCAAGCGGTGGGTCTTCAATATTAATATCACGGACATCAAACCGCTCCAATAACCGCGCCGCCGTCCCCGCCGCCGTCTCACGTGCCACTCTGAGCACGACCGTTCCCTCTTCCATTTCCGCTACTTCGCCATACTCGTCCCAGCTGATGTTTGGGAGCCGCGAAAACCGGACTTCAAGCCGCTTGTACGGCGCCAGCTTCTCCGTCAACACCGAGAGCTCCCCATCGTAAATGAGCCGCCCATAGTTGATGATCATCACCCGGTCACAAAGGGCCGCGACATCGCCCATGTAATGCGATGTCAACAAAATGGTCGTCTCATGCTCTCGGTTGTAATCGACAATAAAGCGGCGCACGTTTTCTTGCGTATGAACGTCAAGCCCGATCGTCGGCTCATCTAAAAACAACACTTGCGGTCGATGCAAAAGCGCCGCCGCCAACTCGCAGCGCATCCGCTGTCCAAGCGACAAGCTGCGCGTCGGTTTGTCCAACAACGGCGCTAAATCGAGCAGCTCAGTAAGCTCTTCTAACGTCTGGCGGAATGATCGATCGTCGATGTCATAAATCGCTTTATTGACCAAAAACGTCTCCATCGGCGGAATGTCCCAAATGAGCTGGCTTTTTTGCCCCATCACCAAGCTCATCATCTTTTTAAACTCCGCCTTTTGTTCAAACGGCACAAAACCGCCGACCGTGATTTCCCCTGACGTCGGGTGCAACAGGCCGGCAAGCATCTTCATCGTCGTCGTTTTCCCCGCTCCGTTCGGGCCTAAAAAACCGACGATCTCCCCTTTTTCGATCGTAAACGAAACATCTTTGACCGCCTCGACAATCCGGTAGTCACGGCGCCATAAACTGCGCACCGCCTCGAGCCATCCGGCTTCGCGGCGATGGACACGGAACGATTTATGCAAATGGCTGACACGGATTACCATGTTCATCCCCCAATATGCGCATGCTGTTGACATTCTTTTGTTATATCACATTCGAAGGATATGCTGCAAAGAAAAATGTTTCGGCATCTTTCCTCTATGGTTCCCTTCTTTCGTCTTGTATAATGAAAAAAGAAGCGAACGAGAAAGGAGATTGTCGAATGGCGAACATTACGAATGAAATGATTTGGCAAGCCATCAAAGAACTTGCCGGTCAGCTTCAACAAACAAACAGGCAAGTCGAGCAACTCGGCAAACAAGTGCTGCAAACGAATGAGCAAGTACAGCGGATCGGCAAACAAGTACAGCAACTCTCCCAACAAACGCAACAAACGAATGAACAACTCAACCAATTAAGCGAGCAAGTGTCCGATATGAACGAACGGCTCACCGATGTCGCCAACGGCCAAAACATTTTGGTTGAAGAACTGTTTGAAAACAAAAAAGAGATGAAGCGCGTCAAAACGGCGTTCAATCTGTATTAAAGCCGGCGCTGTTCACCATTTCAACAGGTTCCCCTCGATTGATTTCTCATCTTCGCTTCACTCATCGAACGGAGTTTTTCTTTTTGGCTAAAAGACCGGCAATTGAGCTACAACTACGGTGGAAAAGACGCATTTCTCAAAAGAACCTTTCGAACTCCAACTTCTAACGCATCTAAAAACGGTTTAATGAAAAGGGTTGTTTTTTACAGCCTTTCTAGCACATAGCGAAACACGCTGGACACATGTCCATGGCTTCATGAGCCTATCCCGTTTGATTGGCGTCTGCCGCAAATTCCGCTCCCACCGTGGATGCCTGTCCCTCTCCTTCTCCATCCCCGACCATACAATAAGAACAAGGGGACAAAGCACCCCTTTCATTTTGAACGAAGGGAAGAGGATAGGATGAATTGGGAATCGAGAAGAGATTTATGCCGGGAGTTTGCTAGTATTCTCGGTGGAACAGGGAGCTTGATAAACGGGGTCTGTTTTGTGCAGAAGTTTCGGGATATTCCGTTTACCATCATGGGCAGACGAACAAATTCTCCGCTCGTCAACCCGCAACTATTTTCCTTTGAAAGTTTAGACAGTCAAGGAAACGCCTTAAATCTTGGGGAAACAGTGTTGCTTCAAGAAGAAGTCAACCCGCTGCTGCGGGAGTTGAAAAAACGGGGCATTACCGTCACCGCGGTCCACAACCATTGGTTATTCGAACGGCCGCGGGCGATGTATATGCACTTTCAGTCGATCGAGCCCCCGCTTGAGTTTGCCCGTAAAGTGCGGGAAGCGTTTCGGGTGTTAAAAGACTAGCGGAGCGGGATGGAGCGCCCTTTTATTGTCTAAGATGAGCCGCCTTCATCGCCCTAGCGTCGCCAAAACGGGTCTAGCGACTCCCGCTAGGAAAAAGTGTCGCCGCAGAACATTTCTCCTGTCTAGAAGTTTTCCATCCGTTTGTGGAGATAGCAGAGCACTCCCCTTTGTCGAGTAGACGATTGGAAATCAGACGAAGGTCGAAGCTTTCAGGAACACTTACAGTCCATTCCATGCTCTTTTTGAAAACATCCCCCCGAGCCTATGCCTCGCGGGGATGTTTTTGCCGGTCTTCTAGCGATTAGTAATAAGAACTCAACAGCAAACACTTGTTTTTGACTTGGTTATCCCATTCGTCCTACCAGTCTTTCTCTTGCTTTAGGAAAAATGTTCACTCGTTTTCCATTTCACCGCCATCGTCTTCGCCAGCTCAAGGAAAAAGTCGAGTGCCTCCGGATTGGCCATTGAACCTGGGTTGACCGCTTTTTCGAGAGGGAAGCCTAAGAGTAGTTTGCGAATCGGGATTTCCATTTTCTTTCCGTTTAACGTCTTTGGAATTTGCTTCACCTCATAAATGTCATCCGGAACGAAGCGCGGCGAGACATGTTGCCGGATCGACTGGCGAATGCGGTCTTTCAGCTCATCATCGAGCTCCACGCCCGACTTAAGAACGACAAATAGCGGCATGAACGATTGCTTGCCCATCATTTCCAAGTCAACAACAAGGCTCTCGAGCACCCCGTCAACCGCTTCAACGGCGCGGTAAATTTCACTCGTGCCCATGCGGACGCCGGCGCGGTTGATCGTTGAGTCGGAGCGGCCGTAAATGACGCAGCCGCCTTGTTCGTCAATTTTAATCCAATCACCGTGCTTCCAGACACCCGGATACGTGTCGAAATAGCTGTTCCGGTACCTCTCCCCGTCCGGGTCATTCCAGAAAAAGAGCGGCATCGACGGCATCGGCTTCGTAATGACGAGCTCACCGACTTCATTGACAAGCGGTTGGCCGTTTTCATCAAACGCCTGCACATCGGCTCCTAGCGCACGGCATGAGAGGACACCGGCACGCACCGGCAAAATCGGCGAACCGACGACAAACGCGGTGCACACATCTGTTCCACCGCTGCACGATGCCAGACAAATGTCGTCCTTCACGTTTTCATACACCCAGGCGAACCCTTCGACCGTCAGCGGCGAGCCGGTCGAAAGCACCTCCTCAAGCTTTGATAAATCATAGTGCTCCTTCGGTTTGAGACCGTGCTTCATGCAGACGTTAATAAACGCCGCGCTCGTGCCAAAATGGGTGATTCCCGCTTTCTCCGCGAGCTCCCATAAAACGTTGCCGTCCGGATATGTCGGACTGCCATCATAAAGAACTACGGTCGCCCCAGTAAGCAATCCACCGACTAAATAATTCCACATCATCCATCCGGTCGTCGTAAACCAGAAAAACGTGCTCTCCGGCGTCAAATTATCAGAGATCGACAGCGCTTTCAAATGTTCAAGCAAAATGCCGCCATGCCCTTGGACAATTGGCTTTGGCAAACCAGTCGTTCCCGAAGAATACAAAATCCAGAGCGGATGATTAAACGGAACGTTTTCATAAACAAGCTCCGCCTTATTGGCCACCACATCGTCCCACAGCACCACCCCGTCATCAGGTGCCTCCATTTGTTCACGCCAATACGGAAGCAGCACCGTCTTTTTCAATGACGGCAGCTTGGCGCGCAACTCAGAAACGACGGGCATTTTATCAAACTCTTTGCCGTTGTATTGGCAACCGTCGACGGCAAACAATACGGTCGGCTCGATTTGCACGAACCGGTCGATGACGCTGCCGGCGCCAAAGTCCGGCGAACAGCTTGACCAAATGGCGCCAATCGAGGCGCAAGCCAAAAACGCCATCACCGTCTCGGGAATATTCGGCATATAAGCTACCACACGATCGCCGCGCTTCACTCCCATTTCCCGCAGTGCCTGAGCGATCGCTGCTGTCTTTTCGGTCAGCTCTTGCCATGATACTTCCCGGTATGGGACACGTTCGGAACGGAAAATCAGCGCCGGGCGGTCAGCACGCGCATGGCGGAAAATATGTTTCGCATAGTTGAGCGTCGCGCCTGGAAACCACTCCGCCCCTGGCATCTTTCGCTCCCGCAGCACACATTCATACGGTGTCTCTGCCTGCACACCAGTGTATTCCCAAACCGTTTCCCAAAACTGTTCAAGCTGTTCGACCGACCATGTCCACAATTGGCGGTACGAGGCGAACGATAGCCCCTTGTTTTCTTTCAGCCAGTCCATATACCGCTGTATATTGGAATGTTTGATTTGTTCGTCCGTCGGTTGCCAAAGGATTGTCCCTTCCGTAATCGCTTTCATTTTGTCGTGCGTCAATGGACGCCGTCACCGCCTTCCTTCTGTTTTTTATTCAGACTATTTATATGATAACATTCTTTCATATTATTTTGAATATATGTTTCTTCGACATCCTTGTCGGAAAAGAACGGAACAAATCCATTGACAAAAAGCCGACACTGGAATAAGATAAACACAAAAGTTGGTCTTGGTAAAAAAAATGTCCCTTGTCAAAAATGTTGACGGGAGGGAAACTTTTATGGCTAAACGAAATAATCGGTGTCTCTCCGAGATGAAACCGGGGGAGCGATTCCGCATTGAGAAAGTGGCCATTCCTGACGCTGTGCTAAGACGAAGACTGCTTGATTTAGGTTTTGTACCCGGCGGGGAAGTCGAAGTCGGGCAGAGAAGCCCACTTGGCGACCCGACCGCTTATTATGTATGTGGAACAACGATTGCATTAAGAAAAGAAGAAAGTAATTACATTTATGGGGAGAAGATCGGTCATGATTAATGCGACATACACGATTGCCTTGATGGGGAATCCGAATACCGGAAAAAGCACGTTGTTTAACGTTCTGACGGGACTGCGCCAACATACTGGCAACTGGCCTGGAAAAACCGTCACCCATGCAGAAGGAGAATTTGTCTATCGCGGCATAGCGTATCGGATCGTGGATTTGCCGGGCACATACTCTCTCTATTCCAATTCGGCCGATGAAGAAGTGGCACGCGATTTCCTTCTGTTTGAACGTCCTAATATAACAATCGTTGTTGTTGATGCCACAGCACTCGAGCGCAACTTGAACTTGGTGCTTCAAGTATTGGAAATGACCGACCGCGTTATTGTCGCTATCAATCTCATAGATGAAGCAAAAAAGAAAGGCATTCGCATCAACACCAAAAAACTGGCAACCAAACTTGGCGTGCCGGTTGTGCCGATGTCTGCCCGCAACAAGGAAGGAATCGATGAGCTGTTAAAAACCGTAGATGCTTTCGTCCATGGCCAGCTTCACCCTACTCCGATCGCCGTTCCATACAGCGTAGAAATTGAACAAAGCATTGCCAAACTGCTTCCGCTCGTCAAAGAAATCGTGGGGGATGACTATCCGGCTCGCTGGGTCGCACTCCGGCTGCTTGACGGTGATACCTCACTTCTTAGCGCTTTGAACCAGCAGCCGCCACGGCTCACAAAGGAGGAAGCTCCGTATGCATGTTGCGGATCGGTCAAATCTGTTTGATCGTTTAATGGAAGAAGCACAATCGTTGGCACCAGCCGATACGCGCGAACAAATCGTCACCGCCATCTTTCAAACATCAGCCGCGCTTTGCCGGGAAACGGTCACAAATGCGCCTAAGGCCGCAAAAGACCACACTTTGCAAATCGATCGGATCGTCACATCGCGGCGCTGGGGATTCGTCATCATGCTGGCGATGCTCGCCGCTGTCCTTTACATGACGATCGCTGGAGCAAACGTATTGTCTGAATCGCTTGCCCACCTGTTCGGATGGGTAGAACAATATTTGACCCTGTTGTTTCAAGCCGTTCATGCACCTCACTGGTTGTACGGCCTCCTTGTGCTTGGCTTATACCGCGGCACCGCGTGGGTCGTCAGCGTGATGTTGCCGCCGATGGCCATTTTCTTTCCAGTGTTCGCCTTGCTCGAGAATTATGGCTATTTGCCACGCGTCGCCTTCAATCTTGACCGCCTGTTTAAAAAGGCGGGCGCACACGGCAAACAGGCGCTGACGATGGCTATGGGCTTTGGATGCAACGCCGCCGCCGTCATCTCAACACGCATTATCGAATCGCCGCGTGAGCGGACGCTCGCCATTTTGACGAACAGTTTCGTTCCTTGCAACGGGCGATGGCCGACGTTGATTTTGCTCTCTTCCTTATTTATGGCAGCTGGTTATACAGGGAGCTGGAACACACTCGTCACTGCCGCGGTGGTCGTCGCCATGGTACTGTTTGGCATCATCGTCACGTTAACCGTTTCATGGGTCTTATCCAAGACAGCCTTGCGCGGCATCCCAACCCATTACACTTTGGAACTGCCGCCATATCGGCGCCCGAAAATCGCTGAGACCGTCATTCGCGCCACACTGGATAAAACGTGGTACGTACTCAAACGCGCCGTCACCGTTGCCGCCCCAGCTGGTGTCATCACTTGGGTGCTCGGCAACGTCCCCATCGGCGACACAACCGCGCTTTCCGCTTTCGCTGGTTGGCTCGATCCGTTTGCGAAGACCATCGGACTTGACGGCTATATTTTGATGGCTTTTCTCTTAGGGCTTCCAGCCAACGAAATCGTCTTGCCGGTTTTGTTGATGGGGTATTTATCGGCCGGAGCGTTAACGGAAATCGATAGCCTCCATTCGCTCAAACATATTTTTCTCGCTCATGGATGGACGTGGCTGACGGCACTCAATATGATGCTGTTTTCACTTCTCCACTACCCGTGCGGCACGACGCTTGTCAACATTTACAAAGAAACGAAAAGCACGAAATGGACGTTCGTTGCCTTTGCCTTGCCGACAGCAATTGCTGTTGCCGTCACCTTTACGACCGCTCGGCTAGCGAGATGGCTTGGACTCGTATGACTATTGTGACGAAGAAATCAAACTATCACGCTACAAAGGAAACGATATACTTCTGCCATGAAGATCGTTCGCTCCCTCTATTTTTAGGGACAGAGGCGTTCCCGCACGATCTTGCAAACAGCAAAGCCCCGCTTCCAATCACGGGAAGTGGGGCTAGCTATGTGTCTATACTTTTTTTATTTCTTTGATATGAGAAGCGTCACCTTCAACGATAACACGAAATTCATCATGATGCGCCTCAACGATTGTCACGCTCGTGCCGTACATATACGGAGGCGCCCAAAGATCATCGAGCGGCACACCTTTGAATGCCGCTATGAGCGTTTTCAGCACGACACCGTGAGTGACGACCAAGACCGTCTTCCCTTGATGCCGCGCAATGATGCGCTGCACCGCTTCAAGCGCCCGCTGTTGCACGTCCCAAAATCGTTCACCGCGCTGTGGCACATACAAATGGGGGGCGTTCCAAAAATGGTCGAACAAAACCGGATCCATTTGCTGAATTTCATCATGCGTCTTTCCTTCCCAGTCGCCAAGATGCATTTCACGCAACTGCTCGTCTTGATAAATCGGAATGGGCCGCTCACCACGGACGAGTTCCGCTGTTTCGAACGCCCGACCGCTCGTGCTCGCATAAATCGCTGTCAACTCGACCGCTTCAAGCCGTTGCCCAAGCCGTTTGGCGTCTTGCCGCCCTTTTTCGGTAAGCGGCGAGTCTTGCCATCCTTGCATCCGCTTTTCCACGTTCCACTGCGTTTCCCCATGTCTTGTTAAATACAGCGTTGTCGTCATCCTTCTCTCCGTCCCTCTATTCATCATTTCAATTACATATGAAGAAGCGAGTAATTCGGCATACGGTTTTGCCTCCATACTCTTAAGCCCAAAAGCACCCTATGGTTATTTCTCCGTTTCTACGCAAATGACCTGCTTGAACGATGCATCCTTTTTTCGCTAGTTTTGAAGAGTGATAGAAACACCGCATGATCAAATTTCTTTCACCAATGTTATCAACTCGATCTCTTCCGGTGTTTGTATCCGCTCTGTCGCGTAAAATCCATGTCGCTCATAAAAGCGAATGGCTGGCGCGTTGCTGCTTCCGGTCGTCACGATGATGTTACTTGCCGATGGCTCTTGCTTGATGGCAAAATCGAGCAATGCGCTCGCGATCCCTTGACGGAAACAATCCGGGTCAACCATCAGCCGGCAAAGGAAAAGCGTCTGTCCACCCCGCTCGTAAGCGATCGCCCCCACTAACTGTCCGTCGCGAAAATAGCCGAAAAAACGTTCGGTGCACTGCTGCAGCGTACCAACGGTGTCGCGAAGCGGCGGGAGCGCCGTGTTGCCAATGATTTGCGCTTCGACCGCGTACGCACGCTGCTGCAAGCGCAACACCTGAACAGCCGTTTCGCGATCCGTCACGTTGAGTTCCATGATCATCTTTTTCCCCTCCCATTAGCCCAACAAGCGGCCTAGTGAGGCCGCCTGCGGTTCCATCAATGAATCACCTCGTCCATCGCTTCCGGCAGCGAACGGTAACCTTTTTTCTCTTGGCCGTCTTTTCTGACCGTCCATTCCTGCTTTTCGAGCGCCAATTCGCCGCGTTCGTTCTGAATAAACGGCATATGGATCGTGATCATCTCACCATCTTTATTGATCGTATAGCCGACATAATAACGGTTTCCTTCACCGCGCTCCTCGAAAATGCCGACTTGATCAAGTCCGTACGTCTCCATCATCGGCTCGAGTGTGTCGATAAATTCTTCGAGAATCACTCTTCTTGGCGCAAACTCCATCTTTTTTCCTCCTCTTGCACAGTGATCGATTTTAGTGTGCGATAAGCGGAGGAAAATCATGTGCAGAAATGACAAGGTGACAATGGCCGGTCACCACAGACAGCGCGGTTGTACGGTTCGAGCCATTGCTGCAGCTTTCTCGCCTCATGCGAAGGATTCAAGTCACTCCATAGTGGCAATCCATTTTCGAAAGAAGCGACACTTGCGGCTCGGTCTCTATCTCTTCGGCTAACACTTCCATATCCAAGCTTTTTCGCCAAATGAATAGTTGTCTCCACGATCGTCCGCGTCGTTTGAATTTTCAACAATGCCACTATTGACACAAGCCACACCGCTAAAGCCGTGGAATCGTTGGAAACTCCCGTCTATATGGACAGGATGCTGGCTAACTCCCCCCCTATCCAGCGGTGAACATTGTCATGCTTTCCTTTTGAAGATTGTTATTTTCTCTTTCGGCAAAAAACTGTTGATTTTTTATGGACATCCTTAGATGTTAATAACATAAATCTCCAATAAACAGACATAGCATCTTGCATCGTAGGATTGATAGGTTGTTCGATGTTTCTTAGGGGATGACGTATTTTTTATCAACATCAAACTGAATCATCTTTAAGCCAGCATCAATCTTTTTAAGCTGTTGTTCAATTGGCGGCAAATCAATCACAATTTGTTCTGCCCTTCCCTCGCCTTTTTTGTTATTATCATAATGGAGCATAAATCACTTTTTTGTCAATTTCTCTGTCATGCATGAACTTGGAGTGGAGAACATGTTTGATGTGGATCATTTTATCGGTGAACGACAACCGAAACGTGCCAAATGGAACTCTTTCGTCTCCGGCTTTGCATCCTTAGGCATCTTTTTTACAATCACGATGGTAGGCATTGTGATTGCCCCTATTTTCTTTCTCATAGCGGCAATGATCGCATGGGTTCGCAACTCCCGCTACCCCGTTATCAAAATGACTTGCCTGCATTGTGATCGAAAACTGAAAGTTGAGCCAGAAGTCACGAAGTTTACATGCCCGTACTGTTGCATTACCCTAAGAAAAAACGGAGATGTTTGGAAAAAGGGAGATGTTGACTGGATAGAGTAAAAACATATCCAATATTTTTTAAAAACATCACAACAAACATGATAGACTGCTAAATACATCGATTTAAAAAATCTCCCTTCGGAAGCCAAAATATTTGCAAACTGTCTGTCACTTGAAACTGGACACGATCGATGGCTGATATTCGATTTCATCCAATCACGAAATTCATTCAAGAGGTCTATTCTCCTCATTCATTTTTCTGATTTCCTTGTTCTCTTTCAATATACGAGTTATTGTGGAGAAAGACTCGTCCTTTGGCAACCAAAGTTGGCGATTTAGATCCAAACCGGGGGCGCCAACTTCAATCAGTTTTGATAACTCGATTCCACTTTCCACCTTATGCCATTGATCGATCGGACAGAGCAACAAGCCCTTTACATCGTCTCCTGGACAACGTTTGCTCCAATCTTCCAGTTCAGCCAGAAACAAAGCAAAATAGATATACGGGCCTGTTGGAAGACCTGGAGCGTACGGTTGACAAGGATTTGGATTTGCAACTCTTTCCAATAATAGAGGGGCAGGACGGTCCATGACGGATACTTGATAGAGACGTTTAGTATCTTTATCGTGAAAATAGGTAACTGGTGAATGAAGAAGGTTTACTCCTGTGCTAAGTTCTTCTTTGGCTTCGCGTAATGCACAATCCCAGACTGACTCGCCTAGCTCCTGTCCTCCTCCAACTCCGCCCACTCTCCAGCAGGTATTTTCCATATCCTTTGGTAATCCATCTATGTTCAATGTCACAGGCAGACAATTTTCACGAGTGAGAACAACTCCTGCACAAAAGGGCTGGTTGTTGGTGATTTCCCCGATATGTAAAGAGAGTGTTCCCATCGATTTTTCAACTCCTTTACTTACCAATACGATCCCACGGCATTTGGCTAGATTACGATTCTTAACCATGTTTGTTCTTGGCTTGGTCCTCTAGACAAACCGCTCGATTCTCACCGACCAACTTAGCTTATGTAAGAAGCCACGTCTTGTGTTTACAATCTTTTCATACCATCGTTACCTCGGCATAGATCGAAATATACACTATGACCGTCACTTCCGTTTTTAAAAATCAACCAATTCCATCCAATGAAAAACGCCCACTAGCGGCCGACTGGTCATCCAGTTTGCCGCTGGCGGGCTTTAAGCGGACACGTTTGGCAACACGTTCCTCCTTTTGTTTGCACGTACAAGCAGCACGTCGTCCGTTGCATACCGCTCGCTCCTTTAAAGAAGCGGCGGAGCGGGTTGTCTTTTTGGCCAAACAGGCGGCCATCAGCTTCATAAATGAGGAAGCGGAAATCGTCCCGCAGCCGGTCGGCAACCGGGGCAAGCGACTCGTCCTCCAACCAACGTTCATATACCCAGTACACGTAAATCGCGACATTTTCCCATAAGACAAGCGGCGATATGCGCGTCAGGTGCCGCAATTGGGCGATGAGCGGCGCGAACAAACTGGCGAACACGTCATGAACAGCTTGCTCACGCCAGCGGCTGCGCTCAATGTCGCACACTTCCGCTTCCGGCGGCTCAAGGCGAAAACGCGGCATCCACATTTCCCCTTCGTCATCCGTATCCAGCCAAATTCGTCTAGGATCGAGCACAAGCCGCTTGTTCCATATCGACATGGCGTATAAGGCCATCGGCGCCAAAAAGCTTAACCGCTTGACAAGCATCGATGCCGCGACGGCGTCATTCGCCGCCCCCATCTCGTTGCGCACGTGCGCAACATACTTAGCGAGCTGCTCGTCATCATGAAGCAGCTGAGCAAACAACATCGATGACGAGACATTAGCGGTCCCGCTTGAGAAACGGTACGTTTCCAATGCTTTGATTTCTGCTTCGCTTAACCTCATCACGATACGCCTTCTTTCTGTAGAATGTGCCGCCCTTTTCCGTATGGGATGCAAAGCGGGGTGCCAAAGAGCGGGTCGTACGTAATTTGGCAGTCCATCTGAAATACATCTTTCACCAGTTGGCGAGAAATGACATGTTCTGGCTTCCCTTCTGCATACACTGTTTTGTCGCGAATGGCGACGAGATGATGCGCATATCGACAAGCCAAGTTTAAATCGTGGAGCACCATGACGATCGTCCGTTGTTCTTTTTCATTTAACTCAAACAATAAATCTAAAATGTCAATTTGATGTGCCAGATCCAAATACGTCGTCGGCTCGTCAAGCAAGATAATGTCCGTTTCTTGCGCCAGTGTCATGGCGATCCACGCGCGTTGACGCTGTCCGCCGGAAAGTGAATCAACCGGCCGCTCGGCGAGCTCCGTAAGCCCGGTCGCCGCTAAGGCGCGCGCAACGGCACGCTCATCTTCTTCGCTCCATTGCTTTAGCCACGTTTGGTATGGGTAACGCCCTTGCTTGACGAGCTGCAACACAGTCAGCCCTTCCGGAGCTGTAGGCGACTGCGGCAAAATGGCGAGCCGGCGGGCGATTTCTTTGGTCGGCTGTTTGGCAATCTCTTTTCCATCGAGCAAAACGGCGCCGCCTGTCGGCTTTAACAGTCGGGCCAAAGCGCGCAGCAGCGTCGATTTGCCACAGCCGTTCGCGCCGATCAACACCGTCACTTTTCCTTTTGGAATCGTTAAATGCAAGCGATCAATAATGAGCGCTTCCCCGTACGCTAAAGTCAACTCTTTCGCCTGCAGCGCTTCCATGCTTGCCCCTCCCTCATTATGTTTTCCGGCTTCGATACAACAAATAAATAAAATATGGCGCACCGAGTGCAGCTGTAAATACACCCGCCGGAATTTCTGTCGGCGCTAAAAGCATTCGCCCGGCGAGATCTGCTCCCATGACTAACACGCCGCCCAACAGCGCGGCCGTCGGAAGCAGCGCACCAAACGCTGAACCAACAAGCCGGCGCGCCATATGCGGCGCCATCAGCCCAACAAATCCGATGCCGCCGGCGAAGGCGACCGCTCCCCCAGTAAGCGCTGTGCTCAGCAAAACAAGCCCTAGACGTTGCCGTTCAACCGCGCTGCCAAGCCCGATTGCCAGCTCATCTCCTAATTCCTGCACATTAACATGCCGGGCCGCGAGCATAACCACAAGAAGCAGTCCAACGACCAATGGCGCCATGAACGAGACATGTTGCCAAGAGGCACCATATACGCTGCCGGTGATCCAAACGTTCGCCTGATTCGCTCGGTAAATCGGCCCGACGATCATCAATAGTGTTGTCAACGCCTGCATCAAGGCGGAAATGCCAATGCCAACAAGCACAAGCCGAAGCGGAACGAGACCATTTTTCCACGCCAACATATACACAACCCAAGCGGCAGCCGTAGCGCCGAGAAAAGCGGCAAGCGGCAACCAGTGAATGCTGACGGTGAGAGAGTTGTTTTCGTCGCTAAACAGCGCCAAAAAGGCGACGACCGCAGCGGCCGCCCCTCCGGTGATCCCGAGCACATCCGGTGAAGCGAGCGGATTGCGCACCATTCCTTGCAAAATCGCACCTGCTGCCGCAAGCGCCATTCCAGCCAGCCAAGCGACCAACACGCGCGGCAGACGGAACGTTAAAATGACCGTCTGGTGAATTTCCTCACCATAGCCAAGTAGCGCAGTGGCAGCTTCGACTGGCGAAATGCTCATCTCCCCGCTGCCGACGCTGACGAGAAAAAGCAAAACTGCAGCTGCCCCAAGCGCAGCGATCACAACAGCAGCTTTTTTGTCATAGAAAAATGATACATAGTTTCCCATTCGGACAGTGATGTATTTTTTCATTTCGTGGTGATCCCCCTGCGGGCAATGTAGACGAAAAACGGAACACCGATCAACGCGGTGACAATGCCGACGGGCACTTCACGCGGCATGAGCACGTAGCGAGCCCCAATATCAGCAGCCAACAGCAAAATCCCACCAAGCAAAGCGCAGTACGGAAGCAGCCAGCGATGGTCAATACCGGCCAGCGCCCGCGCCATATGCGGCACCATGATGCCAATAAAGCCGATCGGACCAGCGACAGCAACCGATCCGCCAGCGAGCAGCACTACTAACAGAGCAGCGGCGGCTTTGATCACATTCGTCCGCTGTCCGAGTCCTTTCGCTACATCGTCTCCCATCATTAAGATGTTGACATGGCGCGCCAACAACATGGCTCCGAGCCAGGCCGCTGCCAAATACGGAAAGACGGTTGCCAACAATTCCAACTTCCGGCCGGCGACCGATCCGGCCAGCCAAAAGAGCACTTCTTCGAGCGCTTTTTCGTTCATCGCCAACATCCCTTGCGTCAGCGAGGCAAATAAGGCAGCGACGGCTGTGCCCGCAAGCGTCATCTTCAGCGGTGTCAGTCCTTCTTTTCCTGCGGCGCTGATCACAAACACGATTGCCGCCGCCATTGCCGCCCCAATAAATGCGACCCATGACAACATTTGCATGGAAGAGATGGAAAAAAACGTGACCATAACAACAATGAAAAAACCGGCCCCTGCATTAATCCCGAAAATGCCCGGCGAAGCGAGCGGATTTCTCGTCAGCGCTTGCATGAGCGCCCCGGCCATCGCTAAGCTTGCACCGACCGCTGCGGCAATGAGCGCCCGCGGCAACCGGACCGTCGCCACAACTAAATGGGCGTTCGAGCCGTTATTGTCGATCAATGCTGTTATCGCCTGTCGCCAGTTCGTATCAGTATATCCGTATACAATGCTCATCCACATCGCAGTAAGAAGCAAGATGAATAGCCCAATGAGGCCAAGCGCTTTTTGCCGGTTTGTTGCTAACATTCTCCTGAGGTCTCCCTTGCTTCATTAATTATATATCTATCGTTAAGTCTATTTGATAATGACTCTCATCGTCAATAATTTTTTGTGATGTTCTCATATTTTTTAATTTTATATTGACAATGATTATCGCTTTTATTTATTATACTATCGTAAATGAAATTCATTATCAACACCAAAGGGGGACGTAACTGTGAAATTGAAACATCGCTCTCTTCTTTCCGTTTTCATCCTTTCTCTCCTTCTTCTCGCAGGCTGCGGCGGAAAACAGGAAGAAGCGGGCCAATCAGCGAAAGATAACGAACCGAAAGCAGAAGAGAGCTACACGATCGAACACGCCATGGGCACGACAGAAATCAAAGGAACTCCAAAACGGGTCGTCATTTTAACGAACGAAGGAACAGAAGCGCTTCTTGCGTTAGGCGTAAAACCGGTCGGCGCTGTCAAATCGTGGACTGGCGATCCTTGGTATGACCACATCAAAGACAAAATGGACGGCGTCAAAGAGCTTGGATTGGAATCGGAACCGAGCGTTGAAGCCATTGCCGCTTTAAAACCGGACTTAATCATCGGCAACAAAATGCGTCATGAAAAAATTTATGAGCAGTTAAAACAAATCGCACCGACCGTGTTCGCAGAGACGCTGCGCGGCAACTGGAAAGACAACTTTATGCTGTATGCGAAAGCGGTGAACCAAGAAGAGAAAGGGAAGCAAGTCATTGCCGAATACGACAAGCGCGTTGAAGACTTAAAAGCGAAACTTGGCGACAAACTGAAGATGGAAGTATCGATCGTCCGCTTTCTAGCCGGCGACGTCCGCATTTACCATAAAGACTCGTTCTCCGGTGTCATTTTGGACCAACTCGGCTTCGCCCGTCCGGAATCGCAAAACGTGAACGACTTCGCGGAAACAGGCGTGACGAAAGAACGCATCCCGGCTATGGACGGCGACATCTTGTTCTACTTTACATATGAAACGGGGGACGGCAAAGCGAACGAAATAGAAAAAGACTGGATCAACGATCCGCTCTTTCAAAACTTAAACGTTGCGAAACAAGGCAAAGTGTACAAAGTGAGCGACACAATTTGGAACACCGCTGGCGGTGTGCTCGCGGCTCATTTGATGTTGGATGATATTGAGAAATACTTCTTGGAACAACAATAAAGATACAACATGAAGCTGTACAAAACGGAGCACTCCCCTCGCTCCTTTGTGCAGCTTTTTTGTTCGCTTTTGCCGCCTCCCACTCCATTTTAAGGAAACAGCAGCGCGCCTGCCTGACGGCAAGTCCGTTGCCGCCTGGCGCAAAGTATGGTACATTCAAACTATGAAACGAATCGAAGAGAAAGGAAGAAGAAGGTTGAAACGTCCGACGTGGATCGCAGCATGCATGTTGTCGTTCAGCGTTCTGCTGTCAGGCTGTGCCGATGACAGCAGCCAAGAACAAAACCATTCGCATATAACGAAAACCGCCAACGGCGATATTCGTGAAACAACGAAATCGATTGAGCATTTGCCAAGCTTTTTAAGCGTGTTTGAGGAAGACATGGCTGTGTTGTACCAACAAGCCGCCGAGCACCGCGAACTGCTTGAGAACATCCCGTGCTATTGCGGCTGCGGCGAAGCAGCGGGGCATAAAAACAACTACGACTGCTTCGTCTATGAAAATAAACAAGATGGATCAATCGTTTGGGATGACCATGGGACGAAATGCGGCGTCTGCCTAGAGATCGCCGCTGAGTCGATCGCCGCTTATGAAGCCGGAAAATCGGTGAAAGACATCCGTCACATGATCGATGAAAAATATAAAGAAGGCTATGCCGATCCAACGCCGACAAAGCCACTTTAATATCGACAAAAAAGCGCCGACTTCGGCGCTTTTTCTATTAAGACCGGACTCTTCTTCATTCTGATAGAGTCGGCTCCTCCAATGCTGCGAGGAAGATCAATGGCGGCTGAGGGCGGCATACAAATCATGCAATGTTTCAATGCCGAGCTCACGCAGTTCACCGAGCAAAATCGCCCAGAGCTTCACCATCGCTTCCACATCTCCGTCCGCTGTATGGCGCCGCGGACAGTCAATGCCATAGCAAGCGAGGGCATCGTCAAGCGTCGGGCACGGATGGCGGACAAGGCTGACTATTGGTTGCATATCGACAAAGCGCCAGCTCCATTTTTGCCGATAATGACGCCAAAGCACATGGCGCAAAAATGATAAATCATGGCCAATATGGTAGCCGACCAAGACACCTGCGGAAATAAATGGAACAAACGTGCGCAACGCCTCAGCAAGCGGTGGGGCGAACACAACGTCTTTCGCTTCAATGCCGGTCAAATCAGAAATATGTTCCGGAATCGGTTTTTCCGGTTTGACGAGCGTCATATATGTGCCGGTGACGAGACCATTGACCGTTTTCGCCGCTGCCATGGCTAAAATTTCGTCACCTTGCTGCGGCGAAAAACCGGTCGTTTCCATATCGATGATGACGAACGGAATATCGGTCAAACGGTCATGCCAATCAATGAAACGGTCTTTCTCTTTTTGCAGCGAGCGAAGCCAGCTTTCGTGCTGCAGTGACTGATCGTTGCCCAATAAGGCGGGCGATGCTCCGCGCGGAACGCCCAGGGCCAATAAGCGAAGCGCCCGCTGCCAAAAACGGTGCCGGTCATTCATACATCCCGACCACCCGGCGAGCAACGAAGCGCTGCAACCGCTTCGCGGTGCGCATCGCCTGCTTCAGCTGCTTTTGCTCCGCCCGGTTGAGCGTCTGCCATAATACATATTCCCGCCCGTCTTCCACCTCGGTGCTGTATTTAAGGCGAATATAATAGTAAACCGCAAGCGCCTCTTGAACATCAATAGAAAGCGCTGACGGCAATGCCCCGGACTCTGCTAGCATCCGCTGCCGCTCTAACGTCGTCACCGCTGGCACGCGCGTTAGACAAGCAAGCCATTTCAAAGCGTTAGCGATCTGCACATAACCACTTTGTTTCATATGAATCGCCCCACTGTGCGGACCCCATCGTTCTGTTTGCACATTGCCAAACCAACCGAGCGGAACACGAGGAAATTGAACATGTTCCCCCATGCGCGCCAACAGCAGCGGCCGGTCAGCAACCTCCGCAAACAACGCCCTCCTCCCTGCATCAGCCAATTCGACGTCACCATAAAGCGGCCGCATATCCATCGCGATGTACAAAAAGCGAAGGTCGTTTGGCCATCCGCCATCTAAATAGGAAGATAGCTGCCGTTCCCAGTCGCTCATCGATTGCGCCCAACGCTTATTAGTTGCCATCACATAGCCAGAACAATACGGATAACCGATCTCATACAGCATCTTCGTCCCGATGGCCGCCATATGGCGAATAAACTCGTAACAGCCCTTCTCCTCTTCTCGAACGCAAGTAAATAAGATGCCATGATCTTGATCCGTCCACACCGTCGGCTCGCGTCGGCCGATGCTCCCCATCACATACCAACACCAGGCCGACGGCCGGATGCCAACAGCCCCTTTCACTGTCTCCTGTTCGGCAAGGAAAAATACGCGACGAAACATGGCTTCATGCACGCCGACCACCTCTTCCGCCAGCTGTTCGATATGCTCAAGCGCCAGCCATCGCCGCAATTCGCGCACCAACTCGTCATGGCAGAAACGAAGATCGGTAACCGACTCGGCCGTTTTCAGCCGGTCGGTTACCGCTGCCAACATCGCTTTCTTCTCCATCTTTATCGCTGAGCGGCTGTCTTCGGCTGATAGGCCGGATCAAGCTGTTCCGGATAGCCGTAAGCGCCGTGTTCGCTAATATCAAGCCCGGAAATTTCTTGCTCCGCTGTGACGCGCAGCCCGATCGTTTTCTTCATGACATATAAGATGGCAAACGAGACGACGGCCACATATATCGCTGCACCCACCACACCAACCGTTTGTACAATCAACTGATCGAATCCACCACCGTATACTAAACCGGCTTTGCCGACACCGGTGATTTCCACTAAGCGTGGCGAAGCGAAAAATCCGGTTGAAATGGTGCCGATGATGCCAGCAATACCATGGACGGAAAAAGCGTAAATCGGGTCGTCAATCCCTTTACGTTCGAAGTAAACGGACGTCCAGAACGTGAACGATCCCGCGACAGCCCCGATAATGACCGCTGCCCACGGTTCAACGAACGCGCATGCTGCCGTAATCGCAACCAATGCCGCTAACACGCCGTTGACCATCGCCGGGATGTCCGCTTTGCCGACTAACACTTTTGCTGTCAAGATCGCGGCAATCGCTCCTGCCGCAGCAGCCAAATTCGTTGTCAGCGCGACATAGCCGAAAAACCCATCACCAACTGCCATCGTACTCCCAGCGTTAAAGCCGAACCAACCAATCCATAAAATCAAACCGCCAATCACGGTATAAACTTGGTTATGCCCAGGAATGACATTCGGTGTTTTGTCTTTATTGAACTTGCCGATGCGCGGTCCAAGCAATACAGTGGCTACAAGCGCCGCGATGGCCCCTTGCAAATGGACAACTGTTGAACCAGCGAAGTCTTGCATTCCCATTTGTCCGAGCCAGCCACCGCCCCACACCCAGTGGCCGATGACTGGATAAATAACGATCGTAAAAATCGTTCCGAAAACGAAATAGACAGACAGTTTCGCCCGTTCTGCAAAGCCGCCCCAGGCGATGGCAAGCGACACACCGGCAAAACCGAGCTGAAATAAAAATTTAAGTGCCAATGGCACATTCGCCCACGACAGCGAATCAAACGTCCCTTCCCCTTCTTGTAAAAACCACCCTTCCGTTCCGATGAAGCCGTTTCCTGCTCCAAACGTAATAGCAAAGCCAAATGCCCAAAACGCTAAAGATGCGAGCGCAAAGCTTAAAATTTGTTTACCGGCCACATGCCCGGAGTTTTTCATGCGTGTCGATCCTGCCTCAAGCAAGGCAAACCCCGCTTGCATGCCAATGACGAGCACCGCCGCGAGCATCACCCAAAGAGCATCAAGACCAAACATCAATGTTTTCTCACCCATGTACATCCCCCTTTTTGTTATTTGTTGTTACTTTTATATGTTATAATATATAACATGGTTAAGACGAATACAACGTATATTTTTATAGAATCCGCTTTCATAAATAAAAACTTTGTTAAGTTTTCTAACAAAAAGGAATGCCCCTCATCATGAAGGGCATTCCTGCCATGTTACGCAACGCGAATGAGCTTGCCAAACGGTACACGCGGCATATAATCATCCGGGACAAGCCAAAATACCTCATAGTTCACTTCCAATTCTTCGTAAAAATATCCAGTCACATCGGTGATATAAAATAACGTATCGATTTTTTGCGTAGCGGCCCATTCGAGCACTTCAGTGTACGACGATTTTCCATGCTTGAAATATTTAAGTGTAGCTATACCAACTGGAGATACATCGCGAATTTTAAAATCCGCTTGGACGAGCAACGTGTCCGGACGCAATTTCTCAAACAGCTTGATGATGTTTTGAATCAGCACCGGACGGGACGGCCGGTTCGACGTATCGATCGCCAATGCGATCGATTGGTCTTTCCGTTCTTTGAGCAACGCTAACAAAGCCCGCTGCCATCTCACGATGATCATCCCCCTTGTATCGGTGAATCGTCGTGCGCACTACTAGTATAGACGGCAATGGCAGAAAGTACGAACTGTTTTTCTTTCCTTTTTCCCCTTCCTTTTCACAAACAAGTCAGAGATTTCGTTAGCACAAAAAACGCCAAGGACTCATTCCTTGGCGTTTTCCGCGTCCTTTGGCGCTTTACTCTGACCGGAGAGGGGAATGTCCGGTCCGTTTTCTTGGTCAACTGCTGCCTCAACGGTTCCTTCCATATACGCATCGCTTACTTGTTCATGCGTTTCAGCCAACGCCGCTCCAAGAAACGAATCTGATTTATAATCAGACGGGGCATATTGCCGTCCGGCGATCTCGAGCGCTTGTTTGTTCTCCGTCATCGTTATTCCTCCTTATTCATTCCCAATTCACTTATTAATGTGGAACAGGTGTAGAAAATAAAAAGAGGAAGTTTTTGGATTATGCATGCATACACTGCGGCAAACGCGGCAAACTAACGATAAACACCGAAAAGAGAGGATGATGGCCAATGAGGCAGCCAAAACAAAATGACAGCCTTGAACAACAACGAAAAAAGCAACAGCCGGAAAAAGAGAGGGAAAAACAGCCGGGATACGGGGATAAAAAACTAGAAGGGCCGAACTCCCCGGCGGAATAAAGGCGGCAGGATAAGATGAGACATTTGCTGGCGTTAGTGCTAAAATATTTGCTTACAACGACCGTCATGTTCGCCATTTTGCCGCTGTTTTTGCGCGTTTCGTCGGCGGAAATATTATGGTTCAGCCTTTGGCTGACGCTTGTCGCCTATGCGCTCGGCGACTTATACGTTTTGCCGCGCCTCGGCAACGTTTCGGCGACGATCGCTGATTTTGGCCTCGTATTTGTCGCCACATGGATTGGCATCGGTGCGTTTTATGATACCGCCGGCGGCGCCATCTTAAGCGCGGCGTTTTTCTCTGCTTTGCTCGTTGCATTCGGGGAATTGTTGTTTCACGCTTACGTATTGCGGTTTGTCATCGGCCAACATGAAAAAGAAGACGTGCCGCTCATCGGCAGCCAATGGCAAACGGAGACAGCGGAAGAGTTTGACGTCCGCGCCACCCGTTCCGACGATCGGGAAAGCAAACAGCTGGGGCAAGAAAGCAACCGACAGGAACAAGAACCTCCCAATCCCCCCATTTTGTAAGCAGCGGATAAGCATCAAATGGCCAATGCTCATCAGTGACGAATTAAACACTCGCTGCTCCACCTGTTCCCTCATCAACAGGAACCTTATAACAGTAAAAAACGGGTGTCTTGTCGTCTGCAAGACACCCGTTTTATACGACGAAATTCGCTTTATTCTGCTTGTACGGACTAGACACTATCTTTTCGTCCTCCGGCAATGCTCAAAACACTGCCGTCCCTCTTTATTGTTCCGGCCGCTTCAACGAGAGCAGCGTCTGTTTCAGTTCCGCCTCCATCGCCGCTAGCTCACGTTCAGCCTGCTGCCGTTTCAAGCGGCCCTCAGCTTGAATTTTTAACGTTTCTTCGAGCGTGGTAATCAAATTTTCTTGCGTTCGCTTCAACGTCTCCATATCGATGAGGCCGCGCTCATTTTCCTTCGCAATTTCGATGCTATTCGTTTTTAACATTTCCGAGTTGCGCAACAAGAGTTCGTTTGTCGTTTCGGCAACCCGCTTTTGCGCTTCAGCCGCCTTTTGCTGGCGGAAGAGCGTTAAAGCAATCACAACTTGATTTTTCCAAAGCGGAATCGCATTTAAAATCGATGACTGGATACGCTCAACAAGCGTTTCGTTCATATGCTGGATCATGCGGATTTGCGGCGCCGTTTGGATCGTCACTTGCCGGCTAAGCTTTAAGTCGTGCACCCGCTTTTCAAGCCGATCAGCGAACTGCCGCAAGTCCTGAACCTCCTGCCATGCCATTTGGTCTCCGGAACGCTCGGCAGCGGCCTGCTTTTCCGGGATCATTTTCGTCCGTAGCTCCTCAAGCTTATATTCGGCCGCCGCAATATAAATATTGAGCGCTTCAAAATAGTCTTTATTTTTCTCATAAAGCGTCTCAAGCATCATCACATCGCGAAGCAGTCCATGCCGGTGTTTCTCAAGCTGGTCGGCGATTTTGTCAATTTCGACGCCGATTTTTTGGTATTTCGCCACGATTCCTTGCAGCGGTTTGGCCACCGTACCAAACAGACGGGACAACCATCCTTTTTTTGCCGGCATGAGATCATCCGGATTAACTTCTTTAATTTTTGCCATTAGCTCACTAATCACTTCACCGACCGGACCTGCATCTTTCGTCTGCACATGATGCAAAATCGTATGAGAAAACTTCGATAGTTCTGCTTGTGCGGCCACGCCGTACTGTAAAATGGCCTGTTGGTTGGCTGGGTCGATTTGCTTGGCGAGCGCCAGCGCTTTTTCCCGATGTTCTGGCTTTAACGTCTCAAGCACGCTGGTCGGCTTATCTGCTTCTTCAGCCCGCGACACAGCCGGTGAGGAAAACGGCTGAGCCAACAGTTCATCGAGCGTGCTTGTCCGTTCCTGTTCGCGAAACAAGTCGATTGGTTCTATCTCACGATTCCGTTCATCCATTGTCATTCCCCTTTCCTTGACGGCAGCAAATGAAGACGATCCGGTTGTTGGAGCGATTGCTCAAGTACTTTCGCTTCCGTCTGAAGCGACCAAACATCGCTTGATAACACTTCAAGCAACTGCCGCTCTGCCGCTTGGGTCAGCTCGCCGAGCAGCCGTTCCGTCCTCCGCAGCGCTTCTGCCATGTCGGCGTTTTGCACAGGTTGTTGCGACAAGTATACGTATTTTTCAACCATCTCCACCGCTGTCGGCCACTCGTTGAGGAAAAACGGTTGGACAAGGCGGAGCTGATGCGGTTTTTGTTCAACCGCACGAATGATCCGGTCGACGACCGCGCTCAACCGGGAAACGGTTTGCCACATGGCCACCGAGCGAAGCCGGAAACGGGCGCGGCGCACCCGTTTCCATAACGCGCGTGCCTCGCGAAGCTGGCTGCGGACATATGCCTGCTCCTCAGCCGACACGTCGGCTACCAAACGGCGCTGCCGTCTTTTCATCACAGCAGATACCCCCCACATCGCTCCCATCCCTGATAAGAGTGAGGGCAAAAAGCGAAAATCAGCGGCGATAAATACAGTGACCGCAACGATGATTCCAACGTTCCATGAAACAAACCAACGCCATATCGTGCGAAGCAGTTGCTTCATTGTCCATCCCTTTCTTCATCTTTTTTTCTATTATAGCACGTCCATTTTATATACGTACAATCGCCTCGAGAAGTTTCATCGCCAACCGGCACGTATAGGACAATGGCCGTTTTGAATAGGCTATATTAAACGAGGCAAGCGAAAGGGGGATGGCTATGAAGGCGATCGATTGGCAACTTTTCTCGTTTGTCGCCGTCTCATTGCTCAAAGAGTACTGGTGCTATGTCGGCCTGCCGCGCGTCTATTACTGGAGGGCAGCCGATGATGATCAAAAAGCCGCCTAGCGGCTGAAGGAGGGGATATGATGCAGCCATGGCACCGTCCCGCCCCATCCCGTGCAACGATGACTGTCATCGGCCAAGGAACGGTCACTGCAAAGCCGGATACCGTTATGATTGCGCTTGGCGTCCGCACCGCGCATCAGAACGTTCAAGAAGCACTAGCCGACAACGCCCGGCGCACCAACGATGTCATTGAGGCATTAAAAGCAGTCGGCGTCCGCCCGGAAGATTTCGAGACGACCGCCTTTTCGATCATTCCAACGTACGAACATCCCGACGGCGCAGCCGTCTTATCCGGATATGAGGTCGAGCATTGGCTCAACATCACCGTCCGCGATCCAAAAACAGCCGGCTCCATTTACGAAACAGCTGTCGCCCACGGGGCGAATCTTGCCCGCGGCTTAGAGTTCCGCCTAGCCAACGAACAAACTTACTATCAACAAGCACTGACGCTAGCGGTGAAAAACGCAAAAGAAAAAGCCCTGGCCATCGCCCGCACTCTTGGCTTGCCGCTTCACGACATACCCGTCGAGCTGAAGGAACGGCCGACAAGCCCGCCGGCACCATACAGCCCTATCGTTCTTAGCGCTTCCTCATCATCGTCGCCTGTGCAGACGCAAGATGTCACCATTACCGCCATCGTCGAAGCTGTATTCGCCTATTCGTTCATTTCGTGATATCGACTTCACGAACGCGGGCGCCGCCGAACAGCTCAACGCGGGCTGTCTTCTTTTTGCCATCCGGATGAACAGCCGTCACTGTGTATGCGCCTGGCAGATACGGGCCGATTTTTTTGACGAACGGGTCTTTTGTCTCCTCCTCCTTCACTTTTACCCCGTTGACGACGAGCGTCGCTTCGGAATCAGCGACACGGGCGTGGATGAAATATAGAGCCGGTTCAAACACATATCGATTTTCAAACACATGAATCGTAAACACCGGCGGATGGGACGTCAATCCTTTAATATACACTTGCTTGCCTTCGCTCTGACGAGCAAACTCCTCATCAAGCATTTTATACGCCTCCGGATGCTGGTCGAAATAGGCAAACAAAGGCGTTAGCGTTTGGTCATTGAGCGGTACCGTTTCATCCGTCACCCGCAACATCACCTGCAAGGCAGCGGCATTGCGATCTTCGATGGCCCCTTTTAACCTCATGATGGCGATCTCACGCCCTGCCGTCGTTTTCAACGCGCCGTATCCACTCCAAATCAGCGCACCCATCCCCCATAGGACAGCGAAAGCAAAAAGCAACCAACCGATGAAACGGTATTGTTTTTTTCTCTTTTCCCTGGACAAAACACGTGCTTGTTGGCGCTTCTCGTAGCGCGCCATCGCTGCAGCACCGTCTTGTCCGCTCCCCCCCTGAATCATATCCGGTTCAGACGTGTGCGGTTTCATGATCGCTTCCCCTCTCCTTCTCTTTATCTAGTTCCACTTTATGTTAGAGATAGGGAATATATGTTACACGAGCGTCGACGCGCTTTTTATTATAATGATGCATAAAAAAAACGGGTAGCCGTTTGCACTACCCTGTCATCAGGAAAGAGAAATATCGGATCGCTGCGCCCGTCCTGCTTGCTGGAACATCCACGCATACAGCCCTGCGCTTGCCAATGCGAGTATGCCGAGAAATGCAAATGTCCACGTATAGCCGATCCAAGTCACTGCGGCAAGAGAAAACGGTGCCAACATCCGGCCGATCGTAAAACGAAGGCTCGCCGCAGCAAAATATTGGCCACGCATATCCTCAGGCGCCAACTTCGACACAAACGACTGCTGCAAACCGGCCGTCATCAGCTCGGCCAGCGTAAACAGTCCCATTACTAACATCAACCCAACGATCGATGTCGTATGGCTAAACAGCCACATTGTGACGCCGTATAAAATCGACGAACCGATAAACGCCCATCGTTCGTCGTAGCGCTCCATATAGCGCGCCACCATCACTGTGCCAAGCACGACAAGCAGCCCGTTTTCTGCAATCAGGAGCCCAAACGCACTAGTCCCATCTATCGTAAAACGCCCCCATAATGTTTCCCCTTCGATTGTTTCTTTTGTATACACAGGAATTAACAAATCCAGCTGCATGAACGTTTGCGCCACCAGCACCCCAGCGGCGATAAACAAGAAAAAGGTGCGGTCGCGAACAATGACGGCGTATTGCCTTAGTTGTTCGCGCCAAAACTGCGGCCACTCCTCCACCTTCTTCCTGCCTGCCGCCAACGAAGCCGTTTCACGCAACTGTTTAGCCAACAGTGTCGCCATCGCGAAGCATGAGCAGGCCGCGGCAAGCAACAACGCAAACCGGTGATTCGCATAAAATAGCCCGCCGATCGTCGGACCGATGACAACCGAGACGTTGACAGATGTATAAAACACAGCAAATACATGACTTCGATCTTTTTCGGGCACAACATCCGCCACCATCGCCTGGCTCGCCGGCCAGTAAAACGCCCCACAAATGCCGGCAAACGTAAAACATAAAAAGCCGACGAGCGGCGACGACCACCATGGGGAACTAGCCAAGGCAAAAATAAAAAACGCCGCCCCCTGTCCGTAAGCGGATAACACCATCATCCGCTTGCGCCCGAACATATCGGCGCAATAACCGCCTAGCAAATTGGCAACAACAGAAAATACCTGTGAAACGATCAATAGCACACTTGCGGTTTCCTTGCCAAATGATTCGGCAAAATAAATGGCCATAAACGGAAAAAACATCCAAAAGGTTGTATTCATCAGCGCCTCGCCAAACAGCCGAACTTTCAAGTTGCGATCCCAGTCGCGTATTCGCATCGTCGCGTCCTCCGTGATCTACAGACTCATTTCAACCTGCTGAACATTATAACATAGTTTTCTATTTTTTGTTAGAGAACTATGCTAGCAAAAAAAATCCTGTCCATCAGACAGATGGACAGGATGGGGAAAGACGCCGTTCTTACTTGCGGATAAATTGCTGCGTCCAAATATAGCCGTTTTCTTCAAAACCAACGCCGATATGTGTAAAGTTTTTGTTCAAAATGTTGGCCCGGTGACCTTCACTGTTCATCCACGCATTAACCACTTCTTGCGGTGTGCGTTGGCCTTTAGCAATGTTTTCCCCAGCAGCTGTGTACGAGATGCCGAATTTTTTCATCATCTCAAACGGGGAGCCGTACGTCGGGCTGTTGTGCGAGAAGTAGTTGTTAACCGCCATATCGCGTGATTTTTCACGGGCGACTTTGCTGAGGGCTAAGTCGACTTGAAGCGCTGGCAGACCATGTTTTGCCCGTTCTTTGTTCGTCAATTCAACGACTTGCTGCTCATACGCATTTAAGCCCGTTGTTTCTTGTGTTGTAGACTTTGGTGCCGTTGCTGGCGTTTTTGCTGGCGCTTGCGTATTAGCTGCCGGTTTCTTCTCTGGCTGTTTGACCGTTGCCGGCGCTTGCGGCTTCGCCTCTGTCGGCTGTTTTACCGTTGGTTGTTGTGCCTGTTTAGCCGGTTGGATCGACACAAACGGGAAGTATTGTTTCAACCATTTTTCCAAATCTTGAACGTTTGTATTCGTATATTTTACTTGATACACGTTCGTCGTCGGGCATGTCGTCCCTGCTGCTTCCGTTTTCGTCGTTGCCGCAAACGAAGCACCGATGAGTGCAACCGAAGCGGCGATCGTGGCTACCATTTTCTTTTTCATTGGAATTCCTCCTTGGTTTCTATTTTCAAAGTTTCAAAGATTGTTGCGTCTCAGGCGTGTTGATTATCCAATAAAATCCAAAGGGTATAGAAAAAAGAGCACCTTTCCTGTAGAATGTGAGTAGCGACACAAACAAACCCAGGAGGTGCTCTCTATGAACAAGCATACCACACTCCCGAATTTGATGCAAAAACTTGTTTCGGATGAAGAGATTCAACTGATTGCCGAAGCGGTTGGGTATCGTGATTCGTCTCGAACCTTTACGTTGCGCGAGTTGATTCACTTCTTCCTGCTGGCCGCCATGCATCAATGGAAAAGCTTTCGCCACGGAGCCGATGTGGGGCCTCTGTATGGATTGCCGCGATTCCATTATTCAACTGTATCCAAGAAAGCGAAAGAAGTTCCCTATGACATCATGAAACGCTTGTTGGCGTTGATCATTTCCAAGTGCAACCGCCAAACCCGCCGTTCGCTTCGGTTTCCCAAACCGCTTCGGGTGGTGGATTCGACGACCGTCACGGTCGGGAAAAACCGCCTGCCATGGGCGCCGTATCACGGCGAACGCGCCGGAGTGAAGCTGCACGTCGCGTATTCGCCGGAATCCTCGTTGCCGGCAGACGTGGTGGAAACCATCGGACTGCGTCATGATGGCCCGGTGGGAGAACAGTTGACGAACGCTCAACAAGTGCTGGTGGAAGACCGGGCGTATTTCAAAATCGAACGCCTCGATCGATTTGTGGAGCAGCATCAGCTCTTTGTCATTCGGATGAAGGACAACATCGAACTTCATCAGAAAAAAAGCTTGAAACGCCTTTCCAGCACATCCTCATCGGTTCAAGCCGACTTCACGTGCCAGTTGGGGACGAAACAATGCCGCTCCACCAAGCGTCACCGGGTGGTGATCTTTCGAGATGCGAATGGCCGCGACATTCGGGTCGTGACGAACCTCTTCCATGCGTCTGCGGAAACCATTGCCGACATGTACCAACAACGTTGGACTGTTGAGGTCTTTTTCCGTTGGGTGAAGCAATATCTGAATGTCCCGACCTTGTTTGGCACGACGGAAAATGCGGTATACAACCAACTGTTTGCGGCGTTCATCGCGTATGTGTTGCTGCGATGGCTGTATGATCAAACCAAAAAACAGACGAACGTCTCTCTTTCCTTCATTTCGTTCGTTCGCCGTTTTTTCTCTGGGCAGCTTCCTCTCGATTGGAAATCCGGGATGGCCGCTGCTTTGTTTGAGTATGCCCAAATTTATGGAAGGCGTATGTCTAATTTTGGATAATCAACACTCGTGGTTGCGTCTGTCAATGAGGCTCGCGTTGTTCGATAAGGACCGTTCCGATGTCCTCTCAACCGCATCCCCATTATACCACGGGGTTTTTGTAATATTTTTGGTCCAAAATGGAAAAAGGAACATGTTGGCAACCTCTGGTTAAAAACACGATTGTTTTCATTGCCAGAGAAACACTGATTGCCGATGGCTACAACAATTGGAAGACACATCCTTTCACTAATGTTGACTCCTTTTTTTCCTCTATTACTCTAATGTTCTATATTTTTCTTGCAAAAAAAGAGTTGACAGTCTCTTATTCAGACATTTCACTTAACAATTGTTACATCTGCGTTACAAAATAGACAGAGAAACACATCGTTTTGTTATAAAAAAGAAGCTGGCGGCGATGAGCCCCAGCTTTTTTGTTTATTCACCGTTTCCCTCTTGATCAACAACAAGCACGGTTTGTACTTCGTTCGGTTTTACCTGCACAGTAAATCGTTGTTGTGCATCCATCGACAACGGCGCGAGCGGTGTTTCATTTAAGTTCGTGCGCCATACCGTCGATAACGACCCGTGCCATTGGAATGACGCCATCGTCTTCTGCACTGTTGGGTTAAAGAAACGAATAACTACGCCGCGGTTGTCTTCACTTCGCTTCACCGTGCTTAGCACCGTCTCACCTTCCTGCTGTGAAAACAAGCTATATTCATACGGTACTGAAAACGCCACCGGATTCATTTTCATGGCATCGTACGGCAGTTTGTTGTACGTATAAAGCGGCGTCAAAAACTGTTTCGCCCGTTTGGCGACATTTGCTTCTTCCGTCGTTCCACGATGCGTTGTCAACGCGAAGTGCAGCTCACTTGTACCGAACATTTGTGAATTCGGCGTTTCCATTTTAATTCCGGAAGGACGACCCGGCCGACGCACGAGCTCTTCTTTACCAAGATAACCGACGCTGCGCAAAAGTGTCACCGCGATCGTATCATGCTGTTTCCCGACAATCTCATACTCTCTCGTGCTGTTCGTCAGCACGGCTACACCGCCTGTTTCATCCGACAATCCGACATACGTAAGCATCGGGTAGATCGCATCTGGACGTTCGTCCCATCCTTCTTGCTCCCATACATCAATTGCCGGATCGACGACCGGCCGCCGAATGACGCCGAATTGGTTGTCAGCGACCGAATGGGACGAAGCAATACCGGTTGGTACATACATGCGAACACGGTGATCTTTTGCTTCGTTGTTGATGAGCACCCGGACATCGATGAGTGGTTGATCCATCGGAACAGTCAACCGAATGGAGACATCCAGAATACAATCGTGCCGTTTTGCTTTTCTGCCTTCAAGGTCGGCCGGCAACGGCAACCGGTAAGCAATATCGGCATAAGCAAAATAGCTGTTTTGACGGAGCGAATATGTCGCCTTCACTTCCTTATTATCAATCGGTTCATCGCCCGGCAAAGGGGAAAAGTCGTATTCGTCCCCATCATCACCGACATCTTCAAGCAAGAGCACATCACGGAAGGTTCGCTGCAGCTGTTTGTCATAAACGTTAATCGTTCCATTCTCGTTAACAGTGATTGTGTAAAAAGGCGTATCAATTTGCTCAACAGCCGTTGGTGTCTGTGTTTTCATCTGTTCCGCCTCTTGCACAACGTACGCCTTATACCCCATCGCCGGGATGCGATCGCGGAAATGGATCGTGTAGCGGATAAACGGATCGTAGTTGCCGTAATGGACAATTTGCCGGTCAATGAGCCCCGGGTCAACAATCGTTTCATCGACCACTTCAAATTCTACCGGTTCCCCGTGCTCATCCACGAGGCGGAATGCTTTCCATTTCGTCGTAATTTCCGCTTCGATCGGCTCATTCCGTTCGTATGGGAGTGTGTTGTACACAACCAACTTGTCAATCGACCGATCCGACGGCATCGCATCGGCAATTTTGCGCATATAAAACGTTATGAGTCGGTCGGTCCGCTCTTCCGCTAGCGCAAAGCGCCCCAAAATGTCGCGATGAACGAGGTCTGAGCAGCAGCAACCAATGCTGTCATGCGCATGGTTTTTCATCATCTCTTTCCAAATGAGCTCCATCAGCCGATGCTCGTACGGAAACCCAAGAGTCGAGGCGATGGCAGCCAGCGGCTCAAGCACGTTCGTTACTTTGTTTTCAATGCGGGCGTTCGCCGCTTTAATGTCCATGCGAGTCGAGTAAATGCTGCGATGAACGCGCATATATTTGCCGTCCAAAAACTCGCCGCGTATAACTGGAAGCTGCTCTTCTTTTTCCAACTGTTCAAACACATGTTCATAACGGCTTAAGAAAAAGGTCCGCTCTGGATAGAGCGTTTGCAGCTTGTTGATCACGTCAAAAATATTTTTTTGAATCGGCATTTGGTCATGGCCGTTCGGAATGAGAATATGCTCGGTGGTTGCCCCGCGGTCCAAAACGGAAAAGTATTTGTCCATCCGCTCCTTCAGTTTTGCTTCATCAGTCGGAAGATACTTGCCGATGGCATAACCGAGCGGGAATAGCTGCACAAGCACTTTAGAACCGTCATTACTCACCCAGTAAAACTCGGTTTTGTCTGTGCCGTGTCGTTCCGACACACCGCGCCAAAAAATGGCCCGCTTAATACCGAAGCCATTCAAAATTTGCGGCATCTGCGCTGATTGTCCGAACGAGTCAGGAAGATAGCCGATTTGCATTGGCTCGCCGAACTCCTGGCAATCTTTCAGCCCATAGAGTAAGTTGCGGACAATCGACTCCCCGCCGACGACCATTTCATCCGTTTGCGTATACCACGGACCGATGATCAGCTTTCCTTCTTGGACAAGGCGGCGAATGCGCTCTTTTTGCTCCGGCTTGACGGACAAATAGTCTTCTAATACAACCGTCTGCCCATCGAGAACAAAGTACGGGTAATCACGATTCGTTTCCAACATCTCTAATATTTCTTCCATATCGTTCACTAACAAAATGCGCGATTCTTCCGCGGAAAAATACCACTCGCGGTCCCAATGCACATGAGGAACAATGTGAACGTATCGTTTCAATGATTTCACCTCATTTGCCTTATCGTTGTTGCATCTTTAACTTTTGCACGCGCGTGGCAACTAACAGCACCATGGAAATAAATGCCCCAATTAGTGCAGCGCCGAGCCAGATGAATCCTGCTTTCCATAACGAGGCGCCTTGTAGGACAAATAGCGAGAAAATACCGGCTCCGGGAACGTTCAGTCCAATTTGTGAAGCCGTGACAATCGCTCCGGTGACTGCCGATCCGATGCAAAGCGACGGAATGACGCGTAGCGGATCGTTAATCATAAACGGAATGGCTCCTTCGGTAATACCAGCTAGCCCAAGAATCCATGTTGATTTGCCGACTTCTCGCTCATATTCTTCAAAATACCGTTTGAACAACAGCGTCGCTGCAGTAACTGAAAACGCCGACACCATTTTCACCGAGGCAAACGCCGCATACGGAATAAAGTTGCCGCTTGCCATCGCACCAATGCAAAACGTATACGCCGCTTTATTGACAGGCCCACCTAAATCGAATGACACCATAACTCCTAAAATCGCGCCGAGCACAATGGCGTTACTGCCCGACAAGTTGTCCAGCCACTCAAGCAGCGCATTGTTCAAACCGGCGACTGGCTTGCCGAACACAAACAGCATAAGCGCTCCGACAACAAGCGAACCGATGACCGGATACAACCAAAAGCTGATGAATCCAGAGAACGCACCTTTTGGCGGAAGCTGCTTTTTCAACCACTTCATAAAGTAGCCCGCCAAAAAGCCGCCGAGCATGCCTCCTAAAAAGCCACTGTTGATCATCGTCGCAGCAATCCCAGCTGCAAATCCCGGACCAAGCGCTGGTTTGTCGGCAATCGCATACGCCATGTAAGCTGACAGCACTGGAATCATGAGCGTACCAAGCATATTGCCGCCTAGTTTACGCAACATCCAAAGCCACGAATTTTCCGTATCGTACACTTGCTGTAATCCGAACGCTTGGGCGATGAGCACCGCACACGCCAAAATCATCCCGCCGGCAACGATAATCGGAATAATATGAGAAATGCCGGTCAAAATGGCATTTTTCACTTCTGTTTGCCATGAAACGCGCTCAGGTTCCGTTTCCTTTGCCGGCTCATATTCCCGCTTTCCTTCCTTCCCCGCTTTCTCAAGCGCTTTCAAAATGACGCCTTTCGCATCTTTCAATGGCGCCGCAACTGTCGTTCGGTACACGGGCAAATGGGCAAACCGCTCCTCGTTTTTCACCGCCACATCCGCAGCAAAAATCGCTGCTTCGGCTTTTCGCAGTCGCTCCTCTGTGTGACGATCTTCAATGCCGTTCGCCCCTTGCTTTTCAACGTATACAGCAACCCCGACCTCCCGTCCGGCTTGCTCTAAAGCTTCAGCTGCCATATACGTATGGGCGATGCCAGCCGGGCAGGCTGTCACGGCGACAATCGTTTTTTTTGCTGCCGCTGCGTCAATGGCCTCTCTCGTTTCTTCATCAAGAGCTCGATACATCTCTTCCGCCGTGCGGCATTGCTGCAACCGTTTACGATATTCAACGCGTGCCAGCCGTTTGGCAAACTCCGCGAGCAAATCCAAATGCGTCGATCCCGCTTCCTGTTCCGGAATCGCTAATAAAAAAACGAGTTCTACTTCATTGGACGGGTCGATGCTCTCCCAATCACGAATCGGCCGAACCAGCTTCGCCACCGCAAAGGCTGCCGATTTTACTGCTTTCGATTTCCCGTGCGGAATGGCTAGGCCCGCTTCGAGCCCCGTCGGAGAAAGCGCTTCCCGCTCCATCACCGCTTGATAAAACAATTCAGCCGAATACAATTTCCCCTCCTCGTCCAACTTGCTAATGAGATGGCGAATGACTTCTTCTTTTGTAGACAACGACAATTCTACATCGATCAGCCGAACGTTCGTCAGCTGTTTTAGTTCCATCTCTCTCATCCTCTCTTTCCATGCCGTTTGTCGACTTCATTATAAAAGAAAAAAAGCAAGAAGACTGAAATCTTCTTACTTTTTCACTATTCTCTCGCTGTGATTCAGTTTGTTTGTGTATTTATACACATCCACTCTGCTTTTGCCAATATCGTTCACTTAACACCCGCAACACAAGATAGAGCGATGTACGGTCGGTAACATCATATTTGTTTAAAAACTGTTTGGGCGCCCAGCAATACAAATGAAAATCGGCAAGATCAGCGAGTGAATTTGGACAAAAATGCGTCAAACTGATGACAAACGCCCCGTTCTGCTTCGCGGCCGCGACCGCCTCAAGCACTTGCTTCGTTTCTCCGGATACGCTAATGACAAAGACAACATCCTTTTCCCCGCAATGATCCGCATTATATAGCATATCGTGGCGTTGGACAAAAAAGTCGGCCTGTTTGCCGACGCACCGCAAATGTTTAGCCATCATCTCGCAAAAATAAGCAGAATCGCCGACGCCGTAAAAAAAGACGTGCTTGGCCTCATGCATCTTGCGCACAGCTTCTTCAATGAGCTGATCATCAATCAGCTCTTTCGTTTTTTCAATGATCGTTGTTCCGTCCGCCCGTATGGCCGTCCCGCCCCGCTGCTCGAGTGCCAACGCCGCCTTCAGTTCAGCAAACCCTTTATATCCTAATTTTTTGGCAAACCGGACGATCGTGTTCGGCACTGTATAAAGCGCTGCCGCCATTTTCTGAATCGAAATGTCAGCGATCTCTTTGCGGTACTCCATAATGTAATCAACAATTTGGTCATCCGTATCGTTCAGCTTATCGGCATACAGTCGCACCCGTTCGTCAAAACGCATCCGTCTCCATCTCCCACCGTCTCATCGTTTACTACAATTTTAGCAAGAACCGATGGCAGTTGGCTACAGAGCCTGGTTCTGACGCTATGGCTGACACCCTTCAATCAATACCGGAATGCGTTCTTTATACTTCTCAATCCAGCGGCGGTTATGTTCGTCTGCCCCCTCGATGTTGCCGCTTAAAAAGACAGGCGGCTCAACTCCGTTTTCTGCCATAAGCGCAATTGCCTCAGCCAAAACGGCGTTTAAAATCGCACTGCCGACCACTGTCGAAGTGGGAGCAAATGGGACTGAAACGTTCTGATGGGTTAAAATCGCATCGCCTTTCACGGAATGGTTGTCAATCACAAGGTCGACGACCTCATATAACAACCGGCCGCTCTTATGCCGCGAGGGCTGGCTTTTTGAATATTCCAAGGATGTTATGGCAATGGTATAAGCGCCTTTCGCTTTCGCCGCCAGCGCCACATCAATCGGAACCGGATTGCGCCCTGATGTGGACAAAATAAAGAAAACGTCTCCGGAACGAATATCTTCGCGATCTATAAAACTCGGTGCGAAATCATTCATTCGCTCTAACATCGAAGACCGAACCGCTCCTTCATGCAGCATCAACGGTTCCACAAAAATGGGTTTCACCGGGACAAGTCCACCCGCACGGTAAAACACTTCCTCCGCCATAATATGAGAATGACCGCATCCGAATAGTTGAATGATCCCGCCGTTCTGAACCGCCTTACTCACTGCATGGGCGGCCTTTTTCAGATTGTCCTTTTCGTGTTTTAAAACGAGGTTTAGACGTTCGTTGATTTTTTGAAAATATTGATCGATCACTGCCCCTTCGCTCCTTAACCTTATTTCTAAACGTGATTCGCCCGCAATAAGACGCTCCTGCAACGAAAAAACGGCTTCCCTTTACAAAGGAAGCCGTCCATCGGTTCGATTGGGTTGCTTGTTTACTGTCCTGTGTACCCACCAACCGGAATGTTGTCCTTCCGAGCGACCCCGGTGCGGTAAGCTGCTTCAATGACCGCCTGGCGAACGCGTTCTACTACTTTACTGTTAAATACACTTGGGATGATATACGTTTCGTTCAATTCATCTTCGGTGACAACCGAAGCAATCGCTTTTGCGGCAGCAAGCTTCATTTCTTCATTAATTTCTTTCGCTCGGCAGTCCAATGCACCGCGGAAAATGCCCGGGAAGCAAAGAACGTTGTTAATTTGGTTCGGATAGTCAGAACGTCCGGTCGCCATCACGCGCACGTACGGTTCGGCCAGCTCCGGATCGATTTCCGGCACCGGGTTGGCCATCGCAAACACGATCGGATCGCGGGCCATTTTTTTCACGTCTTCGACTTTCAAAATGCCTGGGGCGGAAACGCCGATAAATACGTCCGCACCAACGATCACATCCGACAAGCTTCCTTTGAGATTATCAGGATTGGTGATTTGTGCATATTCTTGCCAATACGGATTTTCGTACGTTTCATCGCGGTGGATGGCGCCATAACGGTCGACCCCGATAATGTTGCGCACACCGGCAGCAAGCAAAATTTTCGTGCAAGCGATGCCGGCCGCGCCAATACCAGTTAAGACGACTTTGATATCCTCAAGCTTTTTATCGACAATTTTCAACGCATTCAGCAATCCAGCAAGCAACACGACCGCTGTGCCATGTTGGTCGTCGTGGAACACCGGGATGTCAAGTTCTTCTTTCAAACGCGCCTCAATTTCAAAGCAACGCGGCGCCGAAATGTCTTCCAAATTAATGCCGCCAAACGCCGGGGCAATCGCTTTCACAATTTGAATGATTTCTTCCGTATCTTTCGTGTCCAAGCAAACTGGGAACGCATCGACTCCCGCAAACTGTTTAAACAGCATCGCTTTCCCTTCCATGACCGGCATCGCTGCATACGGGCCGATGTCCCCAAGCCCGAGCACTGCCGTACCGTCGGACACGACCGCGACGGTGTTGCGTTTAATCGTTAACGAATACGCTTTGCGCGGATCTTCAGCGATAGCCGTGCAAACGCGTGCCACGCCCGGCGTATACACTCGCGACAAATCATCACGTGTTTTCACCGGAATTTTCGAATTCGTTTCAATTTTCCCCCCGATGTGCATTAAAAACGTGCGGTCGGAAACGTTCACAATTTTGACGCCTCGAATTTTTTTCAGCGCCTCGATGATCAAATCGCATTGCTTCGTATCGAGCGCGCTGACGGTAATGTCACGCACTGTATGAACTTTACTCGATGAGATGACGTCAATCCCGACGATGTCTCCACCTGCTTTGCCAATGGCTGCGGCGATATCGCTAAATGAGACGATATCTTTTTCAAACTGGAGACGAATCGTAATGTTCATCGCTGCCCCGCCTGGTAATGCCATAACAATCGTCCTTCCTTTTCTCTATTTTATAAACAGCCTTACGGTACACATGTTATCTTATGAGTAAAAAAAAGACAACCCTTATTGTTTGAGCAGGACAAACGAGCGAATATTATCAGGATGTGCTTTGATCGGCAACATGACCATTGTCGCTGTCCGCATTACAAGCTACCGTCTATTGTCTGTGTTCATCGAAAACAAGGCGGGAAGGCATGATTTTCTTGCCCTTAACAAACTCAAAGAAATAAGCTACACGAAACGCTCCGTACTTACGCCTGCATTGGGAAACGGAGGCTTGAAATAAAATAAAAGGAAAACGAAAAAAGAGGAAACTACGGAAGAGGTGAAGTAAACGTAAAGGATAGGAGAAACAAAACAGGGGCGAAGAAAGATGAAAGAAAAACTATTTCTAGTCTTGGCCAACTTGTTTTGGGCCGGCAATTACGTGGTCGGCAAAGCGGTCATCACGGAAACTGGCCCGTTTTGGCTGACTTTGATTCGCTGGTGCGCCGCCTTCATCATCCTAGTTCCTGTGTCCTATTGGCTTGAGCGGCCGCGCTACTGGGATGTAATGAAACAATATTGGCTGCCGCTCGTTGCGTCTGGGGCGCTCGGCATTATCGGCTATAACTTACTTTTGTACGGCGCGCTCGCCTATACGTCATCGATGAATGCAGCGATCGTCAACTCACTCAATCCGGCCATCATCGTCGTGTTGTCGTATATGTTGCTACGAGAACGACTGTCAACAGTGAATATCATCGGGTTTTTATTATCGCTCATTGGCGTGCTGTTTATTTTGACAGACGGGCATATCGGTCATATCTTCCAAACAAACTACAACCGCGGCGATTTGATGATGCTCGCAGCCGGCGTCGTCTGGGCACTTTATTCGATCATTGGCAAAAAACTCCCTGTTCCGCCGATAACAGCGACGGCGTGTTCCGTCTTTTTCAGTTTGATCATATTATGGCCGTTCGCTATGTTGTATCCGTTCCCATCCGATCAATTGAGCGCAGCTGGGTTCGCTGGGATTACCTATATTTGCTTGTTTCCGTCCGTTCTTTCCTTTTTATTTTGGAACGTCTCGGTGCAAAAAGTTGGCCCCAGTCATGCCGGCGTATATTTAAACTTGATTGCCGTGTTTACCGCTTTGATCACGTTTTTGCTTGGCGGCACTCTATCCGTCTCGCAGCTTGCAGGCGGCGCTTTCGTCTTGTTTGGCGTCTATTTGGCGACGAAAGCGAAGTCGAAACAAACGGACATCACCGGCTGATGATTCTCTAGCTGTTTCTCCGCAGACCGGGATGCTTGCCCGGCTCCTTTCTGCCTCACCGACTGGCGACATAATGAAAAAATGTCCCCTCCGTTCATGACCAAAAGATTCCTCACCATTCACGGAAACAAAAATGGGAAAAGACAGAGCGGGCCAACACGCGCTGTCATCTCCCTTTGCAATCAAAGAAACCGAGGTCGGTCGCAAACAGTACAGCATCAACCTTTTCACATGAGAAAAAGCGGCCTCCCTGTTTTGAAGGGAGACCGCTGTTTTTCCACTATTGAAGCAAACGGAGAAACTCGCGCATAAACGCCGGCAAATCCGGCCAAGCATGGGCGGAAACGAGGTTGCCGTCGACATGCACGGTTTGGTCGGACACATATGTCGCTCCGAGCGCTTCGACCCCCGGTTTGCAGGCGATATATGCTGTCAAGCTCCGTCCTTTCAGCACATCAGGCATCGTTTCAAAAATAAGCGAAGCATGACAAATCGCGGCAATCGGCTTATTTGCCTCAAAGAAATGGCGAACGATGCGCTGTACGTTTTCATCAAGACGAATGTATTCCGGCGCGCGTCCACCCGGAATAATTAACGCATCGTATTGCGTCGGATCGATCTCGGCGAACGACGCATGAGCATCAATCAAGTATCCTTGTTTTTCCACATACGTATCCCAGTCGGTAAAATCATGGACAACGGTGTGCAGTTTCTTTTTCTTCGGTGCGGCAATCGTTGCCTCATGCCCTTCTTCCAACAAACGATAATACGGGTAATACACTTCAAGCGCCTCAACAGCGTCACCGGTAATGATCAATACACGTTTTCCCATATTTCTTTCCTCCTTGCCCATTTTTTTCTTTCCCCTTCTTCTATCATAATCGAAATAGACGGACAGGGAAAGCAAAATGATTGTCGAACATATATGAATGACCCATTGAACTGTAAAATGGGGAGAGAAAAAGGTAAAGGAGGAAAAACAGTGACCATTGCCTCCTGGCTTACCAACTCGCGAAAGACGGTTGTGCTTACTGGCGCCGGCATGTCAACCGAAAGCGGGCTGCCTGATTTCCGCTCGCCGCGCACGGGGCTGTGGGCGCGCTTCAATCCGAGCGAATTGGCCACCGTCGATGCCTTACACCACCGCCACGAGTCATTTGTTGAGTTTTACCAATATCGCATCCGCACCTTGCAACAGTGTCAGCCACATAACGGGCATCGCCTGTTGGCTGATTGGGAGCAACGCGGAATCGTACGGACGATCGTGACCCAAAACGTCGATGGTTTTCACCAACAAGCCGGCAGTCAATGCGTCATCGAACTGCATGGCTCGCTGCGCACCGTCCATTGCCAGCAGTGCGGGCAGAAACAGCCGAGCCATGTTTATTTACACGGCGTATTGACGTGCGAATGCGGCGGTGTTTTACGCCCATCGGTCGTGTTGTTTGGCGAACCTCTGCCAGAGAGAACCATCACCCAAGCGTGGGAGGAGGCCCGCCAAGCGGACTTATTCCTTGTGCTCGGCTCATCCTTGCAAGTATCGCCGGCGAATCAGCTGCCGTTTGTCGCCAAACAAAATGGAGCCAAATTGGTCATCATCAACTGGGAACCGACGGAACTCGATCATCTGGCTGATGCCGTCATTCATCAACGGAAAATTGGCGAAGTGCTCAAAGAAATTGACCAACAGCTGACGGAGGGAGCACCATGAACAGGGAAACGATTTTGCAAGAGGCGCTTCGCTCAATCGGCGACGATTCGCGAATCCGTCATTGGCGCCGAGTATCAGGCGGCGACATCAATGACGCCTACCGCGTTCAAAGCGACAAACAAACGTATTTCATCAAAATGCAACGCTTCCCGCCAGCTGGCTTTTTCGCCGCCGAACAGGTAGGATTGGAGCTGATCAAGCAGGCGAATGCGATCCGTGTCCCAGGCGTCTTCGGCACTGGGGAGGCGGACGGATACGGCTGGCTTGTCCTCGAGTGGGTGGAAGGAACAGAAACAGCGCAGACGGCTGAACAGCTTGGGCGCGGCCTCGCCCGCCTTCATCATTGCCGCGGACCGGCGTTCGGGCTTGACCGCAATACCTATATCGGGATGCTGCCGCAACGAAACGGATGGTACGGCCGTTGGCTCGACTATTACCGCGATGTCCGCCTCGTCCCGCAAATGAAACGGGCGGCAGCGAACGGCCTTCTGTCCGCCAAGCGGCAAACACGTTTTGAACGTTTGCTCGAGCGACTTGACCAGTGGATTCCAAACGATTGCTTTCCATCGTTGTTGCACGGTGACTTATGGGGCGGCAACTGGCTTCCGGGTCCGGGCGGCGTCCCGTATTTGATCGATCCGTCCGTTTTTTATGGCCATTACGAGTTGGAAATCGCGTTCACTGAGCTGTTTGGCGGCTTTCCGCCCCAGTTTTATGCGAGCTATCAAGAGCTTATGCCGCTCTCTTCGGAGTACCATGAACGAAAGCCGCTTTACCAGCTGTTTTATTTACTCGTGCACTTGAATTTGTTTGGTGAGGCGTATGGCACGGCGGTCGACCGCGTGCTCGAACGCTATGCGGGGGAGTAAATTCCCCCGTTCCTCGATGTTGACATACCGCGTACAATGTCCTGTCTTTCCGATCAACGCCATTTTTTGACCGCATCATGCGCATGTTTCCACTTTGATCGTTTCGGTATCTTGCGACTTCGATACACGAACTTGTCATAAACTAACGACCTTTCCTCTTTTTCCAATCAATTATGGAAAATACTCTCACGGAAGTATGATGCTAAAAAACAGAAATGGATTGAAAACCAACCAGTTGATTTATTACTATAAATCTAGCACTAACCAACGTTTCCATGTTTCGTCAGTTCCGATGTCTAACCAGTTGAGATGATGACCGTACAACATTTCATAGAGCGATAGTTATCAACAAAGGGGGATGACTATGCGGCGCTGGTTTTGGCTGCTTTGTAGCTTCGTGCTTGCCCTATCAGCCGGGCGAGCAGACGCTTCGGCGCTATCAGTAGAAAAAAGATTCTCAATCGGCTGAACAAGTTGCCAAACGGGCAGGTGTTAGTTGTAGTTACCAGTCATGCCAAGGCACGAAGCGGGACATTATACCTTTACGAAAAACAAAACGGAACATGGCGGAAAGTGCTCGCGAACATCCGCGTTGTTGTCGGTAAAAACGGCATTGGCAAACAAAAAGAGGGAGATGGAAAGACGCCCGCTGGCGTTTACCCATTAGGTACAGCGTTCGGCACCGCCAAAAAGCCGGCGGGGCTGAAAATCCCCTACCGGCAAACAACCGCTTACGATTATTGGGTGGACGATCCGACATCCAAAGACTACAACCGCTGGATTTATTACCGCGGCAACCCGCATCGGCGCTGGAAATCGTTTGAACGCCTCACTCACCCACTTTACAAATATGCCGTCGTCGTTCGTTACAACGACAGCCCGATCGTGAAAGGAAAAGGAAGCGCCATCTTTCTGCACATTTGGCCACGCCCTTCCAGTTATACGCTCGGCTGCATCGCCATGGCTGAAAAAGATCTCTTATCCGTCATCAAGCGGCTTGACGCCAAAAAGAAGCCCATCATTCTCATTAGCGAACAGAAAAAATTATGAATCGGATTCGCCAAATGAGCTCACGGGAGACAGTGGGCTCATTTTGTGCTGATCTCCTCAAGCAACGCATCGCCGTTTTTGCTGACGCGCACATAAGCGAAACGGGCGTTTTCCTGCCATCGCACTCCTGTTTTTTCCGGCACGAAATACGACTCAATTCCGTATACGACTCGGGTATCATAGAAGGTGCCGCTGATCACAATGTCCCCTTGTTGTCGCGTAAATCCGGGCCGTTTTTCACCATTGACAGCATACACGCCGGCAAAGCGGTGCACCCCATCCGGCCCTTTTCGCAACAAAACTTGCACCTTACCACTTCCGGCCAATGACCGGATCGTGGAAATGTCATAACGCAACTGAATATAATCCCCTTGCAGCACCGAACGCGGATCCACCGGCTCAAGTTCTAACTTTACCACATCACCATACCGCAACAAGCGTTCCTTTTGCCATATCGTAACCCCTACAAAAACAAATTGGGCGGCGACAACAATCGCTACGAAAAGTGAAACGCGCCGACGCCAACGCACTCCTTCAGATAACACGAGCTGATTTCGCTTTTCCAACCAGACCGCCCAGACAAGCAGCACGATCCCAGCAGCTAGCAAACTGATCGATTTATGAAGCAAGTTCCATGCTAGTTCGTAATATTTCAACACAAGATAAAGTGCTGTATACCCCCAAGCAACAGCTCGCTCCTGGCGCCGCTGTTGAAACAAGAAAAAGCCGAGCACAGCAACCATGGCGATATTAGAAACAATATATAGTCCATCGGCGGTAAACATGTCAACGCTTGTCGCGATCCCGAGCGCGCCTAGCGCCAACACGAGCGGGGTGAGAGCTGTCTTCCCTCTCCACCGGTCGTATGCGTACAAACCGCCGTTCAACACGGCAAGCGCCAGCAGCACAAGCCGCCCATCTTCAATGGTCAATTCAAGTGCCACAAACAAATAGAGCGTCAACGCCACCGTCGTCAACCGGCGCACCCCGTGCTCGAAGGAACGGATCAGTGCGAACGCCAATACAGCAGCATAAAGAAACAACACGACCGTCGACACTTCCGGCGCCATCGCCAATCCAAGCCCGTAACCGACTGCAAGCAACGTATAGCGAACAACAGAATTCCACCGTCGGCCAAGCGAGGCAGGAAGAACAAATCCGAAGATCGAGACGAAAAAGAGCACATACGGCGACCATGATTCCGTCCAAAGGAGATACAAGCCGAGCAAACTTGCCGTCGCCAACGCCGAAGCCGCAAGCGTAATCACAGCCTGAAACGCCGTCAAAAACCATTTTCCAGCCCGCGTCCCCGACGAAAACAGTCCCGCCCGCTGCAGAAGCACGATTCCGCCATACAGAACAGCCGCTGCCACTGCAAGCCCAATGAGAAGCAGCCATGTTTCAAAATGATCCACGAGCAGACGAATGTATTGAATCAGCAAAAACAAGCCGGCAAACAAACTTGTCAGTAACGTGTACGACCGCTGTTTTGAGATCGCAAGAAAGTAATACAGCAATCCGGCTAACAGCGCTGCATATACGTATGGCCACCAGACATCGCGTCCGTACGAAAAACCAGTGATACCGATCATCAGCAGCCAGCCATGCATGGCCGCATAGGCGAGACGGGCTGCCCACAGCGAACGGCTCACGCCAAAGAGGGCTCCGTTGACAGCAGCAAACAACAATAGCCAGCCAAACGATGACCATTCCGTCCACTCGATATGGTAAGCAGAAGGGAAATAATAAAACCAGCAGGCGAGTTGTAGCAACACCACAGCGAGAACTGAAAGCGCTTGGTCTTTGGTCAGCCGCGCCAGCAAGGCGGTCGGCACAAGCCAAATGAGAAACAACCAATAACTATCAGCGTGGGAATTATAGATTTGCCCAAGCAATGCCAAGGCAATGCCAAACGACAGCGCCCCGCCAATCAACATCCAACGCCCTAAAAAATGATGAAATCTCATTAACACTGCACTAACGACATAAAATCCAGCCATGACGGCGATGCTGATTCCGGCTTTCTCCTCACGTCCCATCTCAGGCCAGTTGGCAGCAAAAAAATAAACTATGCTGGCAATGAAGCACAACAGCGCCAACGCATACCCTGCTTTCACAACGCGAACTGACATATTCCTCTCTCTCCTTGTGGCGTTTTGCTACTAACATATGCTTGAAAAACTGTCCAAAAGACCACCGGGACGTCCATTCGTTCTTCGTCACGGGACACTATCCTTCTAAAGTCTTGCCGGAAGAAAAAACATTGGTGAATCGCCGATTCCTTTGCCGTATAAATCTTACATAATTGAAGATCATTTTTTAGAATCATCTTCATATTGGAGCGAGCATTCTAGCTCTTCCGTTTCTGCTCAATCCGTCTTGCCAATGTCCGGTAACAAGCGAGACAAAAAGCAAGATAAGCTCCTCCAAGCAAAAACCCGCCGAGCACATCGGACGGATAATGCGCTTGCAAGCTCAATCGGCTCAAACCAGTCAAGAGTGCCAGCAGCGCAAAAACACCGTAAATGGCTGCCCGTTCTTCGCGCTTTGTACGTGTTTGCGCCAAAAAATACGCCAAAAGCAGCAAATAAATCGTCCCGACCATTGCGTGTCCGCTCGGAAAACTGAACCCTTCAATTCCAGCATGCGGCGGACGCTCCCGTCCGGCAACGTGCTTGACCCACTCATTGATGCCATACCCTCCGCCAACAGCGACGAGAACTAGCACCATCCCATACACATCACGGCGGAAAAACCATAAACCGATGACGAGCATCACACTAATTATACCAATTGCCCCTTTACTTCCAAAAAAAGTAAAAGAATCGAGCCAGTGCCATGGGTCAAACACCCGCAGCCCACCTTCGTCCATTGCTTTTGTCAACCCGACCTCCATGCTGATCCAAACAAGCGAAAAAAGGACCGCACCGGCAGCCGATATCATCCATAATCGCCGATTCACTTCGGTTCACTCCTTGTTTGTTTTTCCTATAAATATTTTTCCGGAAAAACAAAAAATCCTCCTTAAAAAGCAGTACTTTTTAAGGAGGAAGCTATGGTCACGGCAATTTCGTCTCTCCCATCAAAAAGCGATCAACTTCACGAGCCGCCCCCCGGCCTTCGTGAATCGCCCAAACGATCAAGCTTTGGCCGCGGCGAGCATCGCCGGCCGCAAACACCCCTTCGATGTTTGTCGTATATTTTCCGTACGGGGCTTTTACCTTATTGTTGGCCGTTTCCACGCCAAACTGCTTCAACACCGGCTGTTCCGGACCTTCGAAACCGATAGCGATGAAAACAAGATCACACGGCCATACTTGTTCTGTCCCCGGAATTTCTTTAAAGATGGCTTTGCCGTTTTCGTCGATGATTTTTTCCATTTGAATTGTATGCAGTTCTTTTACCCGTCCATATTCATCGCCGACGATTTTTTTCGTCTGAATGCAATATTGCCGTGGATCCACACCGAACTTCGCTTTCGCTTCTTCATATGCGTAGTCAAGCGTAAAGACGAGCGGGTATTGCGGCCACGGGTTATGGTCTGCGCGTTTGTCTGGCAGGGCCGGATGTTTGCCAAACTGGACAACGCTTTTGCAGCCTTGGCGCAGCGCGGTCGCTACACAGTCAGCCCCCGTATCACCACCGCCAATCACGATAACATGTTTATCTTTCGCATCGATAAACTGACCATCGGCAAAGTTCGAATCCATTAAGCTTTTCGTCACACCGGTTAAATAATCCATAGCAAAATGAACGCCTTCCAGCTCCCGGCCTTCAATGACCAAGTCACGCTGCTTTTGTGCCCCGACACACAGCACAACCGCATCATATTCAGCGCGCAACTCATCGGCGGTGACATCTTTGCCAACCTCGGTGTTCACAACAAATGTAACACCTTCCTCTTCAAGCAAGCGCACCCGCCGCTCGACCACTTCTTTTTCCAATTTCATGTTCGGAATGCCATACATCAGCAAGCCGCCGACACGATCCGCCCGCTCGTACACCGTCACCGAGTGGCCGGCTTGGTTGAGCTGGTCGGCACAGGCGAGACCGGCCGGACCGGAGCCGACAATGGCTACCTTTTTTCCAGTGCGCGTTTTTGGGATGCGAGGTTTCACCCACCCTTCTGCAAACCCTTTATCAATAATGGCTCGTTCGATTCCTTTAATAGCGACCGCCGGATCGGAGATGGCAACCGTACACGATCCTTCACACGGTGCCGGACAGACGCGCCCCGTAAATTCCGGGAAGTTGTTCGTTTTCAAAAGCCGGTCAAGCGCTTCTTTCCAACGGCCGCGGTATACTAAATCGTTCCATTCCGGAATTAAGTTGTGCACTGGGCACCCGGAGGTGAGGCCGTTGAGTTCCAACCCCATATGACAAAACGGCGTACCGCAATCCATACAGCGAGCGCCTTGGCGCGCTAGTACATCCTCGGAAAACGGTTGTGCATACTCTTTCCAATCTTCAAGACGGGAAAGCGGATCGCGCTTTTTCTCTTCCTCACGAGCGTATTCCATAAACCCTGTTGTTTTTCCCACGATGGTTCCCCTCCTTCTCTCCGTATACGGCCTTTCTTCTCTCATGCGACCTTCCCCGCCTGTTTGGCCAGTCAAAAAGCGAGCCCCGCGCGGGCCGCGGGGCCAAGGCGGCGCCATGGCTGCTGCCGCCCAAAAGGATGGCCTTATTTTGCGGCCACTTGCAATACATGGGGGCTGGCGGCAGCCGCTTTTTTCTGTTTCGCCACCGTTTCAAACGCCGCCATGGCCGCTTCTTCATACGAAAGCCCAGACCGTTCAAGCATTTGAATTGTTTCAATCATCAGTTTGTAGTTGCGCGGGATCACTTTGACAAACCGCTTCACATAGGCGTTCCACTCGTCAAGTACCAACGCCGCCCGCGGGCTTCCTGTATAGCGGTAATGGTTTTCGATCATCCGGCTCACTTCCAAAATTTCTTGCTCGTCTTCGAGCCGTTCAAACGCCACGAGCTCTCGGTTGGCTGTTTGTTGCCAGCTGTCTTCATCAGCGAGGACGTAGGCGATCCCCCCTGACATACCGGCAGCGAAGTTTTTGCCGACCGAGCCGAGGATAACAACACGGCCGCCGGTCATATATTCACAACCATGGTCACCAACGCCTTCGACAACAGCATGGACGCCACTGTTGCGCACCGCAAACCGCTCGCCGGCGCGGCCGCGAATATACGCCTCGCCACCTGTTGCGCCGTAGAAGGCGACGTTACCGATAATGACGTTATCTGCCGCCGCAAACGACGCCTCATGCGGCGGACGGACGATCACTTTTCCGCCGGAGAGCCCTTTGCCGACGTAGTCATTTGCGTCACCGACAAGCTCGAGCGTCATTCCTTTCGGCGCAAACGCCGCAAAGCTTTGTCCGGCTGATCCCGTGAAATGGAGGCGGATCGTATCTTCCGGCAACCCTTCTTCACCGTAGCGCTTCGAGATTTCGCCCCCCGTCATCGCCCCGACCGTGCGGTGGACGTTGTGGATCGCGAGCTTGAGTTCAACCGGCTCTTGTCGCTCGAGTGCTGGCTGTACTGCTGGCAAAATTTCTTTATAGTCAAGCGTCGTTTCCAAACGATGGTTTTGCCCCTTACCACAAGTGCGCGGACCGTCCACTTGGTACAGAAGGCGAGACAAATCGAGATGTTTCGCTTTCCAATGCGCTTTCGCCCGCTCGCTCACTTTCAGGACATCGACGCGGCCAACCATTTCGTCGATCGTACGGAAGCCAAGTTCAGCCATAATTTCACGCACTTCCTGGGCGACAAAGTACATGAAGTTGACAACATGGTCCGGATCACCCATAAACTTTTTGCGCAGCTCCGGATTTTGTGTCGCTACACCGACCGGACATGTATCTAAATGGCAGACACGCATCATGACACAGCCTAAAACAACGAGCGGTGCCGTCGCAAATCCGAACTCTTCGGCGCCAAACAGCGCAGCCATCACGACATCGCGTCCCGTCATGAGTTTTCCATCAGTTTCCAAGATGACACGATCACGCAAGCCGTTAAGCATCAACGTTTGATGCGTTTCCGCCAAGCCAAGCTCCCACGGCAAGCCGGCATGTTTAATGCTCGTTTTCGGGGAAGCGCCCGTGCCGCCGTCATAACCGCTGATGACGATAACATCAGCATTCCCTTTCGCTACGCCAGCGGCGATCGTGCCGACGCCTGCTTTGGCGACAAGCTTGACACTAATGCGCGCGTGTTTGTTTGCGTTTTTCAAGTCATAAATGAGCTGAGCCAAATCTTCGATCGAGTAAATGTCATGATGCGGCGGCGGAGAAATGAGCTCCACTCCCGGCGTCGAGCCGCGCACTTTGCCGACCCACGGGTACACTTTATTGGCCGGAAGCTGGCCGCCTTCACCCGGCTTTGCTCCTTGAGCCATTTTAATTTGCAATTCGTCAGCGTTGACTAAGTAATGGCTTTTCACGCCAAAACGCCCGGAAGCGACCTGTTTAATCGCGCTGCGGCGCCAGTCACCGTTTTCGTCTTTCACATAGCGGGCCGGGTCTTCGCCCCCCTCACCACTGTTGCTTTTTCCACCGATCCGGTTCATGGCGATGGCGAGCGCCTCGTGCGCTTCTTGGCTGATCGAGCCAAACGACATCGCCCCTGTTTTGAAGCGGCGGACGATCGACTCGACCGGCTCGACCTCGTCAATCGGCACCGGTTTCCGGTTCAGATCGAAGTCGAACAAGTTGCGCAAGAATGTCAGCTGTTCTTCATTGGCTAGTTTCGAATATTGTTTATAGAGATTGTAATCATTTTTCCGGCATGCCCATTGCAGCAAGTGAATCGTCTGCGGATTGAACGCATGGTGCTCGCCGTTGCGTCGCCATTGCAGCTCGCTGCCAGCCTCAAGCACGTTGTCTTCGTGCCGGGCGCCAAATGCCGCTTCATGGCGCAATTTTGCTTCCTTGGCGATTTCGTCAAGCCCGATGCCGCTAATTTGCGACGCCGTACCAGTGAAATATTGATCGATGACATCCGTGCCAATACCAACCGCTTCAAAAATTTGTGCGCCACGGTAGCTTTGCACGGTCGAAATTCCCATTTTCGACATCACCTTGACGACACCGTCGACTGCCGCTTTCATATATGTTTTTACCGCTTCACGATACGACAGGGCGATCGTGCCGTTTTCTGACGCCTGGCGGATCGTCTCAAGCGCCAAATACGGGTTGATGGCGTCAGCACCGTAACCGATGAGCGCCGCAAAATGGTGCACTTCGCGCGCTTCGCCGCTTTCGACAAGCAGGCTGACGTTCGTCCGCGTCCCTTTTCGAATCAGGTGCTGATGAAGCCCGCTCACCGCAAGCAACACCGGAATTGCCACATGCATTTCATCAACGCCGCGATCCGAGAGAACAAGAAGCGTCGCCCCGTTTTCAACCGCTTCATCCGCCTTGGCAAACAACTCGTCAAGCGCTTGTTTCAAGTCATCCGTAAACAGCGTTGGCAACACGGCACACGAAAATTCTGGATACGGATTCGCTTTTAACGCGGCTAATTGCTCATTCGTCAACAACGGCGTCTCAAGGCGAATGCGGCGCGCCGCTTTAGCATCCGGATGCAAAATGTTCCCCTCTTTGCCAAGCAGCGTCATTGTCGAGGTAACGACATACTCGCGAATCGCGTCAATCGGCGGGTTCGTTACTTGAGCAAACAGTTGCTTGAAGTAGTTAAACAAGCTTTGCGGCCGCTCCGACAGCACCGCCAGTGGCGCGTCCATCCCCATCGCACCTGTCGGGTCTTTGCCCTCCCTCGCCATCGGTAAAATCATTTTTTCTACATCTTCAAACGTGTAGCCGAATGCTTTTTGCAGCTTAATGAGCGATTTCGGCGCTTCAACCGTTTCCGGAACGTTGAAATCATCAAGCGTCACCATGTGCTCATCAATCCATTGACGATACGGTTGTTGGCTCGCCATTTCTTCCTTAATTTCCTGATCAGAAATGATCCGGCCTTGTTCCAGATCAACAAGCAACATTTTTCCAGGGCTCAGCCGCTCTTTATACAAAACGTTGTTCGGGTCAACCTCGATGACGCCGACTTCGGATGAGAAAATAATGTAGTCGTCTTTCGTCACATAGTAGCGCGCCGGGCGCAATCCGTTCCGGTCCAAAATGGCGCCGATCCGCTTGCCGTCAGTGAATGAAATCGCCGTCGGGCCGTCCCATGGCTCCATCAAACAGCTATGATACTCGTAAAACGCCTTTTTCATGTCATCCATTTGTTCATCCCAAAACCACGGTTCCGGAATGAGCATCATTGCCACATGAGCTGGATCGCGGCCTGCCAAGACAAAAAATTCAAACGCATTGTCCAAAATCGACGAGTCACTTCCGTTTGTATCCAAAATCGGTGTCACTTTTTCCAAATCGGCACCGAACGCTTCTGAAACAAACTGCTTTTCACGCGCTGCCATCCAGTTGACGTTGCCGCGAAGCGTATTAATCTCACCGTTATGGATCAAATAGCGGTTGGGATGAGCCCGCTCCCAGCTCGGAAACGTGTTCGTGCTAAAACGCGAGTGCACAAGCGCAAACGCCGAGCGGAACCGTTCATCTTGCAAATCCAAGTAAAATGCGTCGATTTGTTCCGGAGTCAAAAGCCCTTTATAAACGATCGTCCGGCTTGAGAAACTCGCTACGTAGCACTCATTGTTTTCGACGCACTTTTCAAATTGCTTGCGAATGACATACAATTTTCGTTCAAACGCCAACTCATCGGAAATGTCATCGCTAGCAGCGACAAACACTTGGCGAATGAACGGTTTGCTTTGCTGCGCCAGTTTGCCAAGCTTGCTGTTGTCAACCGGCACCGTTCGCCAGCCGAGCAACTGCTGCCCTTCCTGAGCAATCATTTCATTGAATTTTGCTTCATAGTACGCTCGTTTTTCTTCATTTTCCGGCAAAAAGAGCATCCCGACCCCGTAGCGACCTTTTTCCGGTAAGTTCATTTCGCCGCACACGATTTGAAAGTACTCGTGCGGAATTTGCATCATAATGCCCGCGCCGTCGCCAGTTTCCGGATCGCTGCCTTGACCGCCCCGGTGTTCGAGCCGGCGAAGCATATGGAGCGCTTTTTCAATAATGTCATGTGACGGTTTTCCTTTTAAATGAGCATAAAACCCGATCCCGCATGCATCATGTTCAAATTCCGGTCGATACAATCCTTGTGCTTCTGGCAATCCGTAGTGCTTCATGCTGCCTTCCCCTCCCGTTCCGAATTGTCTGTAATATTTATTGTAGTTTTCAAAATTTATATAAACAATATATAATTTAGATGAAATCAATCTCATTTTTCGATAAAAAAGGGAGGGAGAAAATGGAATTAAGACAACTGCTATACTTCGTCGAAGTTGCCAAGCGCGAGCACGTATCCGAAGCGGCCGATGCCCTTCATGTCGCCCAATCGGCGATCAGCCGGCAAATCGCCAACCTTGAAACCGAACTCGGCGTCCAACTCTTTGAACGGGAAGGGCGGAATGTCAAACTCACCCCCATTGGCCGCCATTTTTTGCCTCATGCGGAAGCGGTGCTGAAAGCGATCGACGATGCCAAGCAACAAATTGAGGAGTATTTGGATCCGGAACGCGGAACAATTAAAATCGGCTTCCCGACCAGTCTCGCCAGCCAGATGATGCCGATGGTCATTTCCGCCTTTAAAGCGGAGCACCCAAATGTCTCGTTCCATCTTCGCCAAGGAGCATACCGTTATTTGATTGAGGCGGTGAAAAAGCGAGAAATTGATTTGGCATTTCTCGGGCCGATTCCAGCGCGCGAAATCGGTATTAAAGGGGAAATTTTATTTTCCGAGCCGTTTTTCGTCCTTTTGCCAAACAGCCATCCGCTCGCCCGTCGCGACCGGATCGTGTTAAACGAACTCCGTAACGATCCGTTTGTGACATTTCCAAAAGGATATATTTTGCATCAAATTTTAATTGAGGCCTGTCACCAAGCGGGGTTTGTCCCAAATGTCTCATCGGAAGGCGAGGACCTCGACGCCATTAAAGGACTCGTCTCCGCCGGCATCGGCGTCACTCTCCTGCCAGAGAGCGCCTTATCGGAAAGCCTTCTCCGTTATGCCGCCAAAGTACCGCTGGAAATGCCGCAAGTGAAACGAAACGTCGGCATCATCATTTCCGACCATCATGAGCTTGCCCCGTCGGTGAAAGTATTCTACCAGTTTGTAAAAGACTTTTTCTCCGAGCTGGAGCGGTATCAGCTTGGGTAGAAAGCATGAAAGAAAAAAGAAGGGGAGACGATTCTTCCCCTTCCTCCTTATCTCGCGATTTTGGCCATCGCTTCACAAGCACGCATCATTTCTTCTTCATGGTTCGCCCTGCGCTGGCTTCAACGGCAGCGATATATACTCCTTTTCACAATAAAATGCTACTTAATAAAGGAGATATCGCTCACGTTTCTTGTGAAAGGCTTCCACATCCTTTTCCCAACGCTTTTTCATTTGTTCCATCGTCATTCCCTCTTCAATCGCCTTTCGAACCCATCCATTTCCGATCAGTTGATCAAAATAAGAGATTCCTTGACTATCTTCAGCGCGAAAAGCAAATTGATCTGGATACAAATCATGAATCGTCTTTACCATTGCTACTCCTGTTTCGACCGGTCGGAACACTTGGCGATCGGTGACATGAATTTGTACACCATGTACGAGTGTTCCGCTATATTTCGAGAACGTTGGCTGAAAACTTGCTGGACGGAAACGTACGCCCGGAAGGCGAAGAGCGTTTAATTTTTCAGCTAACTGCAACCCATCGATAAACGGAGCGCCAATCAGTTCAAATGGCTTTGTTGTCCCGCGGCCTTCCGATACATTTGTTCCTTCAAACAGTGCCGTTCCGGGGTATACCAAGGCAGTATCCAATGTTGGCATGTTCGGAGATGGTAACACCCATTGCCATCCCGTATCATCATAATACATTGAACGTTTCCAACCTTTCATTTTCACGACGGTGACATCCGCATCAATACCGAACTCTTTATTAATAAGCAACGCCAATTCACCGACAGTCATTCCATGTCGCAACGGGATGGGATACATTCCAACAAAAGAGGAATAGTCCGTTTCTAGAACAGGTCCTTCGACTTTCACGCCGCCCAACGGATTCGGGCGATCTAGCACAATAAATGGGATGTTGTTTTCCTTTGCTGCTTCCATTGCATACGCCATCGTATAAATATACGTGTAAAACCGAGCGCCGACATCTTGAATATCAAAAAGAAGGATATCTACTCCCTTTAACATTTCTGGTGTCGGTTTTTTCGTTGGCCCGTACAAACTATATACGGGAAGGCCAGTCTTTTCATCAATGTAAAAAGGAACGTATTCGCCAGCCTGGGCGCTGCCGCGCACTCCATGTTCCGGTCCATATAAAGCGACGAGTTCAACATCACGATCATTGTAAAGAAGGTCTACTGAGCTATTTAGATCCCGATCAACTCCCGTTGGGTTCGTAATGAGGCCGATCCGTTTCCCTTTTATTAACTTCTTCTGCTCTTTGAGTAATACCTCAATGCCCAACTCTAGCTGTGGATGCTCTTTTTTCTTCGGGGCTTTGGCCAAGGCATCGGTAAACATAAATAAACTTAGCAAGATCAAAGAAAACATCATCCACCATTTCTTTTTCATAACGTTCCTCCCGTTTTAGTAACTAAGGCCATGACCATATTCGTACAATATACCGCCATCATAACGTGGAATCGTTACCGGAAGCCGGCCGGTTGGCATGTTGATTCCAAAAATCACATCTACCACCGCCTGAAAACTTGCCGGTTGAAAACTATACTGGGCCAAATATGCCTTAACGTCCGGGTAGGACATCATATCATACGGGTTGCGAATCCCGATAGCAATAACAGGAGCATCCGTATTATCAATCATTTGTCGCACCATTTTCATTTGTGGATTGGACGGCAGCCGCTCTGAGGCGTTTGACGTATAAGTGCCGACAATAACGGCATCGGCTTTTTTTACGCTTTGTAACTGCTCCTCGTTTAACGGAGCTGCACCTTGAATCACATTCACATTGGACACATATGCCCGTACCGCTTCAGCCAATGATTCAATCATCGTATTGCCGACAACGACGAGATGATCGATTTTGCTTGGCGATAGCGGCAATACTTGTTCATTTTTCACCAATGTGATCGATTTGGCTGCCGCTTCGCGCTCGATTTGTTTATGCTCCTCTGAACCGACAACACGCAACGCGCGATCGATCACTTCCTGTTCATTCGGCGGCGTCTCTTGCTTAAAAATACCCCGTTTCACTTTCAACGTCAAAATCCGTTTCACGGATTGATCGATCCTCTCTTGTGAGATCTCACCGTTTTCCACCGCCTTCTTCAAACCGGTAGCAACTTCTTCCAATCCGATCGGCATCAGCACAATATCCGCACCCGCTTGCACCGCTCTAACTGCTGCATCGACCGGTCCGAAATGATCGCTGATGGCTTTCATGTTCATAGCATCCGTAATAATCACGCCTTGAAATCCCATTTCTTGACGCATTAATTCCGTAAGCACTTTATGTGACAATGTGGCAGGAAGCGAAATTTCTGTCCCGTCTTTTTGGGAAATGACTTTCGTATCATCGATTTTCGGGAATGTGACATGGGCGGTCATCACCGCGTCAATCCCAGCTTCCATTGCCTTTTGAAACGGATACCATTCCACCGTTTCAAGACGGCTTCGGTCGTGTGGCACCTCGGGAAGTCCGAGATGAGAGTCGACCGCAGTATCCCCATGACCTGGAAAATGCTTGGCGGTAGCGGCAACACCGCTATCTTGCAGCCCTTTCATATATGCTGTCCCTAGTTGGGCGACCAATTCTGGATTTTCACCGAATGAACGAACCCCGATAACCGGATTATCCGGATTGTTGTTTACGTCCAAAACAGGTGCTAAATTCATATTTATGCCTAACGCGTATAACTCTTCGCCAATCGCATGTCCTACTTTGTAAGCGAGTGACTCCGAACGCGTAGCTCCGAGCGCCATATTCCCTGGCATATTCGTCCCTGACTGCAACCTCGTCACAATGCCGCCTTCCTGATCGATGGAGATCAGCAAACCGAACTTTTCCGCTGCTTGTTGATAATCCATCACAAGCCGTGCTGTCTGCTCGGTCGTTACAACGTTTTCTCGGAATAAAATAATGCCGCCAATATGATATTTTTGTATGAGCTCTTTGATTTCCGGACGCATCGCCGTGACAGGTGCTCCGTTGAAATATCGGAAATCCGGCATTAGCATCTGGCCGATTTTTTCTTCTAGTGTCAACCCTTTAACCGCTCGTGAAATCACGTCATAACGGCTTCCTTTTTCCTTAGAAACAGACACTTTGATGTCTGATTTTCCTCCTTTTTTTGCTGCAGAAACGGGTTTTACAGTAAATCCGATTCGATCTTTGCGGACGCCATCGGTAACGGTGATGAACGTTTTTCCACTTTTCCCGCTGAAAACTACGGTACCGTTGCGGCTGACAGAAGCGACTTGTCGATTGGATGATTTCCATTGAACCCCTGTTGTCACTTCAGAAAAATTTCCTTTTGGATAAACTTTCAATGCCCGCAATGCGACAGTATTCCCATCGATGGTTACGTCAACCTCAGGGATATTCTGGTAGATAATCAAATCGACTCCCACTTTCTCTTTGGCTCCAACCTGTGGCGAGGCCCACGAAATGAAAAAGGTGATCACAGTCATGAAAACAGCTGTTTTCCAATAAAATGACATCCTCGTTCCCCCTTATATGGTTTGTTTAAAACGTGCGCCGTTCCCAATCATGGCTTTCCCATAATGCCTCTAACTCTTTCCCATCATCGTCGACAAGGCGAATATTTGTGACATACCAGCCACGCCCGTTAACGGACGAATCGGTACAGTAGCGAAACCGAATGGCAACCGTATGAGCCGGAATAGGCACCGTTTTCGTTGTCCAGTCACTGCTGCCTGTCAGCTGTTCCCCAACTTGCCTCCAATGTTCTCCATCTTGTGATACTTCGACAACACCGAAATCAACATCCGGCTCCATTCGGTACCATGTATCAAACGTTAATGTGAGCTGTTTACGGGCCACTACCTTTGTCGACAGTATCGCATTCAAATGATCTCCATATCCCGCAAACCAAGCTGCTTTTTTCCCGGGAATGGCCACGGGAATGGCGTCTGCCGTTAGACGGGAAACTTGCCTGCGCAACGGATTGATGGATGGCGTATTGCGTGTAGGGTGAACGCGATTAGTTAATAAAATAGCGATCACATTATTGTTCGGGTTTACAACGATGGATGTTCCCGTATACCCTGTATGGCCAAACGATGTATGTTCAGACAATGCATCCATATACCATCCTTGTGCGAGTTCCCACCCGAGCCCATGATCGTATCCAGGAAACTGCGGAATTTGATTTTCCATGAGCAGCTGAACCGTTTCCGGCTGTAAAATCCGCTTGCCGCCATATGTTCCATTTTGCAAAAACATGGAAGCAAAAATAGCCAAATCCCTAGCAGTTGAAAACAATCCCGCATGTCCGGCCACCCCATCTAGCGCCCATGCGTTTTCATCATGCACTTCCCCCCAAACCATTCCTCTTCCCGTCCATGGCTGATATTCCGTAGCAGCGATTCTCCTCTTTTTTAGCAACGGGGGATTATACATCGTATTGTTCATGCCTAACGGCTTCGTAATATACCGATACACAAACTGATCAAGACGTACGCCCGATAAACGTTCGACCAATGCACCTAAAGTAATCATGTTCAAATCACTGTATACATACGTTGTTCCCGGGGGATGCTCAAGCGGCTGGGCAAATACAATTTGCAAACGATCGTCGCGATTCGTTCCCATTGTATACAGGGGGATCCACGCCGCCAGCCCAGACGTATGGGTCATCAGTTGACGGATCGTTACATTTTCTTTTCCGTTTTGGGCAAATTCCGGTATGTACTTCGCAACAGGATCGTCTAGCGAAAATTTTCCTTGTTCGTATAGCTTCATCGCCGCTGTTGTTGTGAACAGTTTGCTGATGGATGCCAAATCAAACATTGTGTCCATTCGCATCGGAATCGGCTGTTTAGATTGTGTAAACGTATCGTCCTCATACTGTTTGGCATATCCATACGCTTTCTGTTTCACAATCATTCCGCGCCGCACAATGTAAACGACCGCCCCCGAAATGACGTTGTCGCGCATGGCTTGCGTTATGACTTCATCAATTTTTCGTAAAGGAGCTTCTCTCATGCCAGCAGCTTGAGGTGTTCCAGGATGAATAACCGCGGAAATCGATCCTTTCTGATCCCAAGAAAAAGAGGCTTTCCTGTGAGACTGACTCGTTTTATACGCTTTTATTTCGGCTGACTCGATTGTAGGGGTTGGATCATGGTGGGATGTGGCGGCGACCGGTGAACAAAAAAGAACGGAGCCGAACAAAATCGACGACAAGATCATAAAAACAGGCCGCTTATCCATAAAATAGCCCCCTTTATCCGATTAAGATCTCCCGCAAAACAATGATAGCGCTTTCTATCGTTATCATACAAGTTTTTTGGTATAGTTGTATATACCACTTTATTACCAATTACCTCCATATTTCGCTTCTTCAAATAGCTCTTTTTCATCTATTGAAATGCTTCCCTGTATAGGTATGATGGCACATATCTTTGTCACCACATCCGATAAAACACTTAGAAGAACGTGGAAGGATTTTGTCGTGAAGTAACTATGGTGATTCTTGATCACTCAAGACCAAATGATAAATATCATGCCTTTATATTAATGAAGAAACTCCCCTGCCTCTATTCGGCAGGGGATCTCGTTCGTCTCTTCTCCGTTAGACCAACCGTACAACTGTCCGGCCGCGTAGTTCGCCGCGCAAAATACGCGCAAGCGCCCCCGGCAGTTCATGAAGCGAAATTTCATGGACAATTTGCTCCAAATCCGGCTTTAAATCGCTAGCCAATTGCTCCCAAATGCGAAGGCGCAAGTCCATCGGGCAATAGACGGAATCGATGCCAAGCAGGCTGACACCGCGCAAAATAAACGGGTGGACGGTTGTCGGCACCTCGACGCCTCCTGTTAATCCACTCACTGCCACCGCTCCGCCGTAGCGGATACGGCTCAACACGGTTGCTAGCGTCCGTCCGCCAACCGGATCGACCGCCGCCGCCCAACGCTGCTTATCAAGCGGGCGGATGCGCTCGGCCGTGACATCCTCGCGCGTCAACACTTCTTTTGCTCCTAAAGCACGCAAATAGTCGTGCTCTGTCGCTTTGCCTGTGCTCGCTGCCACCGTGTAGCCGCGCTTGGCAAGCATCGACACTGCTAGACTGCCAACACCACCCGTTGCCCCCGTGACGAGCACAGGTCCGCGTTCCGGAACAAGTCCGAGCTCCTCAAGACGGTGAATGGACAACGCCGCTGTAAAGCCAGCCGTACCGATCGCCATCGCTTCTCGTAACGTCAACCCTTTCGGCAATGGTACGAGCCAATCGCCATGTAAACGCGCATACTCACTGTACCCCCCAAAGTGAGTAACACCGATTTCATAGCCGGTCGCAATCACCTCATCCCCTTCGCGAAATCGCGCGTCGTTTGAGGAGACAACAATCCCAGCCAAATCAATCCCTGGCACAAACGGATACGTTTTCACAATTTTACCATCCGGAATCGATGCCAATCCGTCTTTGTAGTTGACACTTGAATAGTGGACGCGGACGACGACATCTCCTTCTGGCAAATCATCCATCGAGAGCGTTTCAACTCCGGCTGTAAACTCCGCTTCGGTTTTGTTGACGACAAACGCTTGGAATGTCGGCACGGTTCCCCCTCCTTCTTCATTTTGTTTATTCCGCTAGTCTATGTTCGACATACTAGCAGACGATTCCTTTTCCCAAAACGTCGGTGCTATCATCATCCCACTCTTCGCTGTTGGGCGGCAGTCATCCTTTATGTTCCTTCCTTCGCTTCCCCCTCTTCACTGCCGCGTTTTCCCATACAGCAGCTAAAACTCTATAAAAATGCCAGCCAAGGCAACCACCCGGCTGGCATTCCTTTTCTATTTGATTTGTGCTAATGCCTCCGTCAAGACACGGACAAGGAATGAAAGCTCATCATCACTGATGCACAGCGGCGGCGATAAGGTAAGCACGTTGTTGTACCCGGCGACCGTCGCTCCGTTTTTGCCGATAATGACACCATGCTCTTTGCAGCGGCTGATTACTTGATTGACGAGCGATACATCCAGCGGCTCTTTCGTCGTTTGGTCAGCAACAAGCTCAATGCCGACAAGCAGCCCTCTTCCGCGCACATCGCCAACATACGGATGGTCAGCCAGTTTCGTTTTCAGTGCTGAAAGCAGCCATTCGCCCGCCTCACGTGAACGGTCAAACAAATGCTCTGTCTCCATGATTTCAATATTTTTCAGCGCCAGAGCGCACGAAGCCGGATGGCCGCCAAACGTATTAACATGACGGAAATAGTCGTATTCATCCGTTCCTTTAAACGCCTCGTAAATTTCCTTCCGCACCGCCGTTGCTGCCAGCGGCAAGTAGGCGCTTGTAATGCCTTTCGCCATCGTAATGATATCCGGCTTAATCCCCTCATGCATGAACCCAAACGGCTTCCCTGTTCGGCCGAAACCGCAGATGACTTCATCGACAATGAGTAGTGCTCCGTGTTTTTCACATACTTCCTTGACCGCCTTCATGTATCCATCTGGCGGCATGAGCACTCCGCCGCCCGTGATGATCGGCTCCATGATCATGGCGGCGATCGTCTCACTCAGTTCCCACGTCATCACATCGTCAACAGCTTTCACGGCTCGCAGCTGGCGCGGATCGTCCGCTGCATCAGGATCGCGGTATCGATCAGGCGGCGGCACATGGATGAAGCCCGGAGCGAGCGGCTCATATTTGTATTTTCGTTGTGCCTGTCCGGTCGCCGCGAGCGCTCCCATCGAATTGCCGTGATATGCCCGGTAGCGGGAGATGATTTTGTATCGGTGGGGTTCGCCACGTTGCTGATGATATTGACGGGCAATTTTAAACGCTGTTTCATTCGCCTCCGACCCGCTGTTGGAAAAGAAGATGACATACTCATCGCCTAACAGCTCATTGAGTTTTTCCCCAAGCTGAATGGCAGGCAAGTGACTTTGCGTCAGCGGGAAATATGGCAGCGTTTTCAGTTGCTCGTACGCCGCTTCAGCGAGCTCCTCGCGCCCGTAGCCGACATTGACGCACCAAAGCCCGGCCATGGCGTCCAAATATTTGTTTCCAGCGACATCGGTCACCCAGCATCCTTTGGCTTCGGTCACAACAACCGTCGCGTTTGGATTGTACGGCTTCATCGAATGCCAAATGTATCGATCGTCTTTGTCGAGCCATAATTGATGGCTTTGTTCAGTTTTCATCACCGCTTGGCTCCTCTCTATTTAGAATCGCCTCATGCTATAGTCATTATCGCGCAACTTCCTACGCCATTCATTAGACACAATGTAAAAACAGTCATTGAATCTGTTCCACAGTTTGACTACCTTGTTCTATCTAAACCGCCATCCATTCCCCTGTTGCGCTCTTCCCCATGGAAGCGGGCTTCCTAGCTGCTCCCGCAAACAGGCTTTCCGTTTCCATTCACTAAAGTTGCGCATTTCTTTGCGCGTATAGCGCCTCTCCATCACCCATCAAGTAGTCATACGCTTTGATCATCAGCTCAATAGCCAATCGTTTGTTCGCCTCCATGAAATTATCCCCAAGGAAGCTTTCCAGCTTCTCGATGCGGTGATACAACGTTTGCCGGACGATAAACAGCCGTTTTGCCGCCTCTTGCTTCGAACCGTTGCACTGCAGATACACTTTGAGCGTTTCAAGCAGCTTTCCATTATATTTCCGGTCATACTCAATAATCGGCCCTAAATATCGGTTGATGGCCTCACGCAAATCGCTATATTTGTCTAACACCATAATCATCCGGTATAAATGCAAATCATCGTAAAACAGGCTAGCTCCCTGTTCGTCCAACCGACTGCGAATTTTCAGTGCCTCTAGCGCAGCGCGGTAGCTTTGATTGATGGAAGAAAGAGATGGGGCAAATGTTCCGACGCCGACCGGCAAGGCGGAAAGTCGTGTTTGCATAAAGTCCGATGCCATGAGACATTTGATTCCTTCCTCGATCCGGCTCTTCCACGTCTCCTCATCCCGAAGATTGATGGCAATAAACGCAAGGTGGCGCCCCATCTCTACCGAAAATAAGAGAAACCCGCGTTGCTCAAACAGCGAACGGCATAACAGCTTAAAATATGTTGAATCAAAGTTTCCTTTTTGACCCGCCGTCCCCACTTTACAAACCCATACCACGCCCCCGCGGCTATGAAGGGAAGGATGATGGTCTAATAAATAGGAAGAAATCTCTTGATCGGAGTACTCTCCTTCAATCCAGCCCTTTAGCCACTCATTTTCTTCTGTGCGCCGCCTCTCCTCGACGTAAAGGTTCCGCAACAAGTGCTGGGCCAGCGCTGTTGCGGTGCGATCCAAAATGAGCAAATCAAACTCGTTGATGTCCCGTCCGACAGGAAGAAGGGCCAACTCCGCGTATTCAGCACCAAATAACGAAATCGGCTTGACGACCGCAGCTGATGGCCAGTCGCTTTCTCCTCCAAGCCCAACACCTGCCCCCAAATTCCCCCTTGGCCGGCTCGGTATGTATTCCACATCCCCGCCGTGCATGTGGAAAACAACCTGATGGCCTAGGCAGCTGTGCAAAAATGTTAAAATCTCCCGATAATGATGAACCGTCAACAGCTTTTTGTTCAACTCTTGAGAATACGACTCGAGCTGAGCGATCATTTGATACTGCTGATTAATTAAATACGTGTGAATATCGTGAGTAATCTCGACGAAAGGAACTTCCTCAAGAAAAAGAATGAGCGGGAAATGATGACGGTTAGCCAGTTCCAGTGCCTCCTTTGGAATGGAGGAGGCATACGTTCCCAATTCGATGCATAGCCCGGAAGCATCACATTCGATCAGCTGCCGAAGCAGCGATAAAAACAATGAGTCATCTTCCCGCCACCCGACACCGGTAGACAAAATGAGCTCTTTGCCGCGCAACAAATTGCTGATTTTCGTGACCTCAACAACATGCACCCATTTGACCGTCCTTGACAGTCCTTCTTTTCCAGCAATAACGACCGCCTTTTGGAAATACTTCCTCTGTAAAACATCGGCGACTGTCAGAGGAAAGCCGTACCCCATCCTTTCCTCCCCCTTTGCTTGACTACTGTCAAAAATATTCGGAACTTTACAACCAAAATCCTGCTAATAAGATAACGTCTATTGACAAATTGTCCAATAGCTACCTATTTTTTATTGGCACTTTGTCTAATGTGCATCATGGCTTTTCCCTATACACTAAAAAAACAGCAGCATAGTCAGACTATTTAGTTAATTTCACTTCCTTTGAAAGGAGGAATTGGGATGAATCATTCCGGTCTGCAAAAAGGGTTAAAAGAGCGCCATATGACGATGATTGCCATCGCCGGGGTTATCGGTGCCGGGTTGTTTGTCGGAAGCGGAGCTGTCATTCACTCGACAGGACCAGGAGCCATTGTTTCTTACGCTCTAGCAGGCGCACTCGTCGTGCTTGTCATGCGGATGCTCGGGGAAATGGCGGCCGCCCGCCCGACGAGTGGATCGTTTGCCGCCTATGCTCATGAAGCGATCGGCCCATGGGCAGGATTTACCGTTGGGTGGCTGTATTGGTTTTTCTGGGTGATTGTCATTGCCATTGAAGCCAACGCAGGAGCGGCAATCATCCAATATTGGTTTCCTTCCATTCCGTTATGGCTCCTTAGCCTCGTTCTCACCATTTTGATGACACTGACAAACATTTGGTCTGTAAAATCTTACGGGGAGTTTGAATATTGGTTCGCCTTCATCAAAGTGGCGAGCATCGTTCTTTTCCTCATTCTCGGCTTGGCGTTCATCTTTGGCCTCGCTCCAGGCAGCGAACCTGTCGGGCTGAAAAACTTAACCGGCCACGGCGGATTTATGCCGCATGGCATCGGCTCCATCCTTGTTGGCATTGTGATCGTCATTTTCTCCTTCTTCGGAACCGAAATCGTCACGATCGCTGCCGGAGAATCAGCCGAACCACAGGAAGCAGTATCGAAGGCGACCAAATCGGTAACATGGCGAATTTTAGTCTTCTATATCGGATCCATTGCCGTTGTCGTAACCTTGCTGCCGTGGAACTCCGCAAGTGTCTTGAAAAGCCCGTTTGTTGCCGTTTTGGAACATGTTGGCGTCCCTGCGGCCGCCCAAATTATGAACTTTATTGTATTGACTGCCGTTTTGTCCTGCCTCAATTCCGGACTGTACACAACGTCGCGCATGCTTTACTCTCTCGCTGAAAAAGGAGAAGCGCCAAAGTCATTTTTACGGCTCAACAAAAACGGTGTTCCGGTTCGGGCGGTCATCGCCAGCACGTTGTTTGCCTATATTGCCGTCATCATGAACTACGTCTCGCCAGATAAAGTGTTTCTCTTTCTTGTCAACTCTTCCGGAGCGATCGCATTGCTCGTCTATTTAGTGATTGCTGTCTCACAACTGCGCATGCGACAAAAACTTGAACGCGAAAACAGCACCGCCTTAAAAATCAAAATGTGGCTGTTCCCATACTTAACCTATTTTACGATTCTCGCCTTGCTCGTCATCCTTGCCTCCATGCTGTTTATTGAATCAATGATCTCACAGCTGCTGTTAACATTGCTCATTACCGCCGTCGTCATCGTTTACTACTTCGTCTTTGCCCGGCGCCACCTCAATCCAAACTACCAGCCAGCCACGCCGACGCCGGCGAAAGATTAATATCCATCAAGACGAAGGAGAATCGCGCCCACCAATAAGGGCGCGATTTCTTTTGAATCGACTCTTTTGTTCCCCCGCGACTTATCCACCTTATGTTTTTATGGACATACAAAAGTGACAACTTTTCAAACTTCCACCGGTATCTATATACATGGGTCGCTCCGCGTTGTATACTGACATTGAGAAGAATTTCACAAAAACTAGGAGGACGAAACAATGATTGTCCATGAACTGATGGACATGGAACATTTATTTGTAGAGCAATTGCAGGAAGGTTACTACATCATCCACGAAACGTACCAAAACGTGCTCGTTGAACCAGAAGACGGTGACGCCGTCCGGCAAGTGGATGCCGGAACCGAAGAAGTCGTCACCATCTTGTTCGACCCGGGCAATGAATATTCACTCCTTTGTCTTGATACGTACACGTTTGCCGGCGACATGCCGTCCTTAACTGAGCTGAAAGAGACGATTGCTGCTGAATATGATGTGTTTGTCAACAACGATCACGCGGCATCCTTATAATCCCCGCCCCTAAGCAGCCGCCATAGGAGAATCTGCGTACATTCCGGCAACCACACACACCGCCATGAGCACAGCTGAAACAAAGACGAAAACACTGTACGGAAATGATTAGCCAAGAGACAGCCCGTTCGCTTAGCGAGCGGGCTGTTTTGATTTCCGTTCAATTTGAAACACTTTAAAGCCGATATCAAGATCAATCTTTCCCGTTTCACGAATGATTTTCTCCCCTGCACGGCAGATGCGTTCACGACCGATGTCACAAATCGTCCGAAACCCAGCTTGATACGCCGCAGATGTTTTCACCATCCGTTCAGGGAGCTGCACCATGATGAACGACCGCTGTCCCCCGTCTTCGGCGTTTTGCTGCATGACCGCATGAGCCGTTGTCGCCGAACCGGAAAAAAAGTCGAGGATGACGTCATCATCCTTCGTTGTCAATGCCACCATGCGCTGAATGAGCTTGACCGGCTTCGGGTAGTCCATCACCGCCATCCCGTCAAACAGCTCCTTCAGCTCTTTTTTCGCCTCTTGCGAGTGAGACACTTCATCATGCGTCCAGATCGTAAGCGGCGTCATCGTCGGTTTCACTTCACGCAAAAACCGCTTCAGGCGCGGCACCCCGTTTCCGTCCTTGCCAAACCAAATGCGATTGTCCGCTGCCAGCTCGGCGAAACGTTCTTTCGTCACCCGCCAGCAATACCCGCTCGGCGGGGAAACGACCCGGCCGCCCGGCGTCACGATGTCATAAATTTTTTCCGGAATGGGCGGACCGACCGACAAATCGCCTGACATCCACGGCCCGCGCGGGTCGTTGTCTGGATTTGCATACCGCCCATTTGCCTCCGAGTCGCGCGGCAAGCCGTACCAAGCGAGACGGTCGATGTTTTTCGCATAGCACAAAATGAAGTCATGGTTGCGGGAGGCGAACTTGTTCATGTTGACCGGCGAAAACGCCCGCTGCCAAATGAACGTCGCGACGAAATTACGCTCACCGAAAATTTCATCGCACATTTTTTTCAAATTGGCCTGTTCCGTATCGTCAATAGAGATAAAAATGGCTCCCGTCTCAGCCAACAACGCCTTCGCCACCCAAAGGCGCGGATACATCATGTTAAGCCAGCCGGCATGAACGCGCGCTTCCTCCTGCTCTATATGTGAAGCGGCGCGCTTCCTTTTGCGCCAATTGTCTTTGTACGTGAACGCTTTGCCTGTATTGTACGGCGGGTCAATGTAAATCATTTGCACGCTTCCTTCATGTGACGCTCGCAGCAGCTTGAGCGCTTCCAAATTGTCCCCTTCAATATACCAGTTGTTCGTCGTCTCCCACCGCTTACTTGCCGCTCGGTCGGGCCGCAGCGCTCCGATGGCGGGCGTTTCCGCCAACTGCTTCGCTCCCGCCTTCCCCGGCCATGTGAATCCGTACACTTCGTCTTGCTCTTCGTAACCAAGCTCTTTTTTCAACCGCTCCCAATCGATCGCTTCGCCTGCCACCACTTCCGGAAAAAGCTCTTTGACCCGCTCCAGCCTCGCGCTCACTGCCCCTTTTGTTCTCCTGCCACCGTTTGCCATAGCACGCCCCCTCTCCCACACCACCCTGTCGGCGGCGCTTCTTATCCACCAACAAGAGATCGTATTTCCAATATTTCGCCATGGCAAACGGTTTTCCTGCCTCAATTCTTAGCCAAAAAACACCCCCCGCCTCCTGCGAACGGAAGCGGGGGAGTAGAATCCTTTAAACGAGGCCTTCCTCTTTCAACACTTCAATCTTCCAGAGGGTCTATCTGCGGAAGAATAGTTTCAATCCTCTAAACGAGGCCTTTCTCTTTCAACAGATCCTTCATTTTACCATTGATTTTCTAAGGCGGCAAGGGGCCATTTTGCACACCCCTTCCACCCCCTCAAAAAATAAAATGTGGTTATGTCAACTTGTACGACTGACCAAAAACGTCAACCATCCAACCCATTGATAAATCAAGATCATGTTTCGTTTTACGAAAGAAAAATCGCCATGCACACCTCCCCCGTTTTTTGGCTGTTTTTGGACCGTACACCGCGCCATATGCACGGGAACGAACCGAATTGGCGGGGAAGGCGGCATGGCAGCTGAAGCAGCCAGCAGCGGCGCTATTCCTTTTTCCATCTTAATGGTGGCGGGAAGCCACCTGATCGAACACGCGGCACCCGACTCGATACATGTGCAGGACGGCACCGTCGACAACGAACGTTTGGGCTTCTCCGTGCCTCGACGCATAGTGCTCGAGACCGATCATAAAGTTCACCCCTTCGCGATAGTCGTCGTTTCCTAAGACGTGCAGCGATGGGGATAGAAGATGGCGGGAAAGGAAAAGAATCGTCTTTTTCCGCGCGCGTGTGAGCGAGACGTTCAATCGGTTGAGGCTGTAGATGAACTCCCCTTCCATCGCGGCCAGTTCCGGGTCGGCGACGCCGTAGCTGATGATGGCCGCTTCCGCCTCCTGACCTTGCATTTTGTCGACCGTATCGACGAAAAACGGCGGACGCAGCCCCTCGCGTTCAAGCGCGCGGCGAATGGCGCGGATTTGCGCGCGATGCGGCGAGATGATAAACAGTCCGTTGCGCCAAAACGCCTTGTCGCCGTCTGGCGTATCATGATATCGTTTTCCATCGCCATCAAGCAGCCGCTCCCGAAGCGTTTTCGTTACGCTCGCCACCCAACGCGCTTCCGCTTCGTTTTCTTGTGCGCCGTACACGCCATCATACGTGCAGACGACAAGCGGATAGTCGGGATCGATCGCCGCTTCCACCCATTCATCGGCAGTTGGAGCGGCGGCGAGCGTCAGCGTTTGCTCGGCAATTCGACGGTTGAACGCCGTATAATCCCGTCCGTAAATCTGCTCAGCCGGATAGCGGCAGAGCGTCTCATTCATGCGGAAATTATCCGTCAACTGGCAAGTGAGCCGCTTCTCCACGTCTGCGTCAAACAGCAGGCGGAAAATCGATTCGAACAAAGGCGGCTCCCCTTCGACGGTCTTGTACGCTCCTTGAATAATCGGCGGCAGCTGAAAATGGTCGCCAACAATGAGCAGCCTTCCTGCCTTTTTCACATGACGGAGCGCGAGCAACGAATCAGCCACCCGAATTTGCGACGCTTCATCGAGCACGACGACGTCAAATCCGCCAGCTAGCAATCCTTTTTCATGCGCTCGTTGGATGCCGTACAGCGTGGCGCCAAGCACGCAATGACGGCCGCTGTCAAGCCATTCCCAAACTTCGCCGTCCGCCAGTTCGATGATCCCTTTGGCGTTTTCCGTCTGAACCGCGCCGAGCTTCGCAATGCTTACCTTCCCTTGCGGCGCAAGTTCCTTGATTTTGTTCAGGCAGTTTTCGATCGCCGCGTGGGTGAAGCCAGAAATAAGAATGGCGAGCCTCCGCCCCCGCTTCTCATAAATCGCCATCAGCAAACGAAGCGCCGCGGCGATAAAGTGTGTTTTCCCCGTGCCCGGCGGTCCCCAAACGAGCGTCAATGTATAACGAAGAAGATGGAGAAACGCTTGACGCTGGCTTTTCGTCAGCCTGCTTTCACGGAGAAGCGCCTTGACTTCGTCCGCTTCCCACTTCGGCCGGAACGTTTTTCGATAGCGGATCGGGTCGCGGATCAAATCCAGAATGCGATGATTTTCCTGATCCAACGCTTGCAGCGCCCGCAAGACGCGCACTGTGGTCAAATCGGCATAGCGCAGCGACAGCAAATAATTCTCGCCTTTGACAAGCGGGAAACGGTCAAGCAATCGAGGCAGCTCGAGTTCAAGTTCAGCCGTCTTGCCATCATCATCGATCGTGCGAATACGGGCAAAGTACAAGTTGGCCCATCTCGGCGCCGACCGGTCGCCTGCGTATTTCATATCGGGAAACGTCTGTTGCGCTTTCTCCCCTTCCTCATCACATTCCGTCAACAGCCAGTTGGCTTTTTGGTCGATTGCTTCAAGTGCATGTCGATTGTTCAATCGAAACCGCTTGGCGCCAAGGTACGTTATATGAAGCGTAACTCCCGTTTCAAGCCGATCGGCAAGCGGAAGCGAGCGGCGCTGACGAACATCCAAGTAGTTTAATAGCGCCTCGTAGCGCGCCATAAACGCCAACTTCGAAATGAGCGGATCACGGTAATGAGCCGAATCGGGAAAACGGAATTTTTCCGGCCAAACGGCGAGCGGAGAAGGCTGGATACGAGCAGCCCAAGCACGGATACCTCGGATGATACTGTGAGCAGCCCAAAGGCGGCGTCTCAGTTCCCCCTCAACCTCTTTCCTTTTTTCTTCGTCCCCGGTTTGCCACGCGTCATGCAATACATCCATTTTCATGGCGTTTGTCAAGCGAAACGAAAAGCGCTCGTTCGCTCGATACGTAAACGGACGATCGCTGTAAGCGGCGATATACGCCGACAAGTCCTCAAGACGGTAAGCAACATGCACCGGCAAAGCAAACAGTTGGCTCGCTACGGTCGTCAAAACGACAACTGGAAGCGGAACCATCTCCTTCGGGTGCTGATGGGCGCTCGATAGCACACCACTATGAAAATAAAATAATAGACGAACCGCTTTTTCTTGGTATTCGCGATCAAGCAGAAGCTCAGAAAGCATATGTTGCAAGTTGTCCCATTCATAGTTGTCAACGACATACGCCTGCACGGATTTTTGCGCCTGCCATTCGCGCGTTTTGTTGTAATCATGCACCGTCTGAAGCAAGCGATCGAGCGCGTCGACAAACTTCCGAATGACCGCATCGCATTCTTCCAAACAGCGGGCGACAAAATGATGCATTTCCGATCCCGTTCCAAACACGTCTATTCCGCCAACGCGGTACAACGATGCGGCCGCGATTTTCCCCGTCGCCTGATCGCGCTGGGCGGTGAAAATCAAACGGATATCCTCCCACTTGGGCATATCCGCTACAACGCGATCGTGCGGAATGACTTTTTCTTTAGCGATGGCCATAAGCTGGGTTTCAAGCCGCCGGCGCTGGCGGGCCAATGTGGCGTTTTGTTTCAGCACGGATCCGTTTTCTTCACGCTGAAGAAATTGGTGAAACGCTCGAATAGTTTCAGGCAATTGCTGTTCGCGGACGAAGCGGGAGGTGTAGCTGGATAAGTACGGGACAAGGGAAATGTGCGCCTGTTGCCGCGCCTTGTCCAAACAGTAGCTATAAAATGGACACCATTCGCAACGGTAATCCAAATGCCAAAACAAGTCATCCGCCTGTTTTTCCGTCAGTATCGTCAGCTCACTGGATAAAAAATGTTCAATATATGGAATCAGCTGGCGAATGTTGGTCGTTTGCGGCTGCTCAGCCCCGTACGTCCATATCCTCGTTTCGTCCAAATCAACCTTCCCTTTGATTCCATGCTCTTCTAAAACGAAAGATAAAATCAGTGCGTACAGCGCTGTTTGCACACGGTGAGAAAATTGCAATGCGTCGGACGATTTTATATCAATGATGCGAAACGTCCAACCGTCTTGCCCCCGCACACATTCAATAACATCCGGACGGCACGCCGCAAAACGGACGGTTCCCGGATTCAATCCGTACCGTTCGTAAAAACGGGGCGGCACAATCAAGGTGGGCTGATACAAATATCGCTTGCTCGGCTCCTTCAGCTCCCGGATCGTCTCTTCGCTATCCAAATAACAATGTGAAAGTGGCAAGTCAGACACCTGCTTGCCCATCTTCACTTCATCGGCCAAATAGGTGGAAATTACCGTCTTCTCCCACTCCACCCCACGGCGCAACACGTTTTCATGGCTCGCCGGCCGTCTAAACAGTTCTTCAGGCACATCGAGCTCGCCGCGCCGCTCTTTCGCCAATGATCGAAAATACAAGTTTCGCTCACACTCATGGTAAAAATAGCTGGCAATTTTCGCCGGAGAAACGTAAAACATGCACCGATTCCTTTCTTTCTATGTATTTTCGTCCCAAACCGATCGCTGCGTACAGCAATTGTTTATTATATCATACGGCCCCATTTCCTCCTCCATGCCAAGCGGTAGGCACGAATAAGTCTGTTTTACAGATTGTATGTTGGAAATTGGGGAAATGAGACGGCATGCTCAGCAAGGGCATGCTCTCACTACTGTTCGACCAGCTTGACCATACATGAGAAAGAACATTCAAAAACGTTATTGTGCGACGCTTCCATGAAAGAAGAGGATGTCCCAAAAGTGTTCGCATAGCGTTCGCTTTTGGGACACTTTTTTGGATAAAAAAGAAGAAAACCGTTCCTCTTTTGGTATAATAGAGTCACCACAACCCTACCAAAGAAAGGACGGTTTTCTTATGTACATTTATTATAACCGAGATCAACTCATTTTGCCAATGGATCTTGAAATTTTCATTCCCAAACATCATCTTTGCCGGATTGTGGATCTGGCAGTGGAAAAAATGGATCCGGCTCTGTTCGTTTCCCTCTATCTTGGCGGAGGGCGTCCAGCCTATCATCCGAAAATGATGTTGAAAGTCATCCTGTATGCCTACGCCAATCGGATCTACTCCTCTCGCCAAATCGCCAAGCAGTTGAAAGAAAACATTTACTTTATGTGGCTATCCGGCCATCAAACACCGGATTTTCGCACGATCAACCGATTTCGGTCGGAACGGATGAAGGACATCATTTACGAAACGTTTTTCTCCATTGTCGATCTTCTGCGTCAAGAAGGGCTGGTCAAGTTAGAGGATTATTTTCTGGATGGAACGAAAATCGAAGCCAATGCCAACCGATATACATTCGTTTGGCGCAAATCAACGGAAAAGTACGATCAGAAACTGGAGGAGAAATTCCGGAAAATCGTTGCCTCGATCGAACAGGTGACGAAAGAAGATGAAGAGGCGGAACAAGAGGGGGATTTTCAAGAAAAGCTGGAAGCTTCACCGATCACGTCCGAAAGGATCGAAGCCGTCATCGAACAAGTGGAAGAGCGCCTAAAGAAAGAGCCGAAGAATCGTACGTTAAAGAAAGCCAAACGGCAATTGGAACAAGATCTTCTCCCCCGTAAGAAAAAATATGAAGAATACAAAGAAAGATTAGGCGAACGGAACAGTTTTTCGAAAACGGATCCGGATGCCACGTTTATGCGGATGAAGGACGACCATATGAAAAACGGCCAGCTCAAACCGGGGTACAATGTGCAGATTGGGACAGAGAACCAATTCATCACTGGATTTAGCGTGCATCAACGGGCAGGGGATGCCGGATGTTTCATTCCGCATTTGGAGCAATTGGCCGCCTATGGGCGTCCAATGCCTAAACAAGCCATTGCGGATTCCGCCTATGGGAGTGAGGAGAACTACACGTACTGTGAGAAAAAGGAGATAGTCGCCCTGATCAAGTACAACACGTTGGATCGGGAACAAACGAAAGCGTGGGCGAAGGAGATCGGCCGAATCGAGAACATGACGTATGATGAGGAGCTGGATGAGTGGATTTGCGTCAAAGGGGAACGGTTGGTGTTTGTGTATGAACGGAAGGAAACGACCGACAACGGGTACGTTACCGTCAAACGGACGTATCGTTGTACGGCTTGTGCCGGATGCCCGTTTCAGGCGACATGCGCCAAAGGCAAAGACACGAAAACCATCCGCGTTTCCTTGAGAAATCAACAACAACGGCAAGAGATCCGTAAACGGCTGTCCACGGAAGAAGGGGCGGCGACGTACCGAAAACGACAAATCGAAAACGAGCCGGTGTTTGGGCAAATCAAGCACAACCAGCAATTTCAGCGCTTTTTGTTAAGAGGGCTCCCAAAAATTACCTTGGAATGGGGGCTTATTTGTGCTGCTCACAATTTGAGAAAGTGGGCGGCCACAACCGATCCAACAAAGAAAAAACAGGATAAAATTCAGAAATAAGGAGAAATTCTCGTTTCAAAAAAGGAATAAATAACCAAATAGTAAAGAAAAGAAACAGAGGCTGTCCCCAAAAGGTCGGTTTAACGACCTTTTGAGTCAGCCTCTAGCTCTCATTATTCAAGACCTTGCTCCACTTGTTTGATCATTTCCGATACGGACGTTAACCCACCGCCCGATAGATACCAATAGTTCGGATCCAGGTACACAATATGGCCGTTTTGATACGCTTTCGTCTTTTTCACGAGCGCGTTTTCAATCGTTTGTTTCGCCGTCGGTTTTCCTTCGACAACAGCGTCACGGTCAATGACAAACAAGTAGTCCGGATTTTGCTCCGCAATGTATTCAAACGATACGTTTTGCCCGTGCGGCGTATCCGCTTTTAAATTCGGGTCAACTGCTTGGACACCAAGAACATCATGAATGAGACCAAAGCGCGACCCTTTTCCGTATGCACTCACTTTTCCACCGGTCGTTAAAATGATCAACGCTTTTTTGTCGCCCGCTTTCGCTTTTACAGAGTCAATTTGTTTTTGGATATTCTCCAATTCTGCTTCGACTTCGTCTTCCTTATCAAAGATTTGCCCCAATAATTTCATGTTGTTAGAAAAAGAATCAAGGTAGTTTTTCGTGTCAACAGCCATGTACACCGTCGGTGCGATTTCACTGAACTTATCATACAGCTTAGCTTGACGTCCGGAAATAAAGATGACATCCGGCTGAATTTCACTTAACTTTTCAAAATCCGGCTCCTGTAAACTACCGACGTTTTCATAGTCACCGCTTTTGTATTTTTCCAAATACGATGGCACGTTCATTTGCGGCAAGCCCGTCACGTTCGTCCCTAAGCGATCGAGAGTATCGAGCACACCAAAATCAAACACAACGACTTTTTCTGGATTTTTCTTTACTTTCACTTCGCCAAGTTCATGCTTAACGGTGATTTCTTCGACTTGAGCTGCTTTTTTCTCGTTGTTGTCATTGCTTGTATTGCTGCTTGTATTTTCACTGTTTCCGCAAGCGGCTAATACAACAAGAAGCAATGCAGCAACAACCGATAACCACCACTTTTTCATCTGCTTGTACCCCCATTTGTATGATGATCGACATAAGCGAAATGTATATGTTGACAGCTTTTCCGCCTGCTTGGCAAGGGGCGCCCAATCTTGCCTGAGCGAACGCAAAAGCTGAATCAACCATAGGAATCTAAAAAACCATGCGTTTCGTGCCGACAATGAAACGAGCGCACAATCCGCCACGTTATGGGTCACGCAAGCTTCGTCTCGTCGGAACAAGCCGTCGAGCCATATTCACCATTGGCATGATCGATCTTAAAAATATACACAAATGCGTCTGTTCTCAATCGTTTGGATATGAACATCCATATCGTAAATGCCACGCAGTACTTGGCTGCGCATCATAGTGGATACATCGCCTTCGGAAACGACTTTTCCATCCTTTAAGGCAACGATGTAATCGGAATAACAGGAAGCGAAATTGATATCATGCATGACGATAACAATCGTCTTATCCAGCTGATCCACTAAGTTGCGCAATACTTTCATCATTTGCACGGAATGTTTCATATCTAAGTTGTTTAGTGGTTCATCCAAAAAGATATAATCGGTATCTTGTGCAAGCACCATGGCAATATACGCCCGCTGCCGCTGCCCGCCGCTCAATTCATCAAGATAGCGGTGTTGCAGGTCATCGAGCTCCATGTAGTGAATGGCTTCGCGCACATATTCGTTATCTTGGCGCGTCAATCGGCCGCGCGAGTACGGAAATCGGCCGAATGAAACGAGTTCCTTCACTGTCAGCCGAGCAGCAATATGGTTTGACTGCTTTAAAATCGAAATTTTTTTCGCCAGTTCCTCTGTCCGATAACGGCTGATTTCTTTCCCATCGATCCATACTTCGCCGCTATCTTTCGGAATGAGGCGGCTCATGATGGACAGCAATGTGCTTTTCCCCGCCCCGTTTGGACCAATAAGCGATGTCAGTTGGCGCCGGGGAATCGAAAGCGACACTTCATCAACGACTTTTTTTCCGCCATATCGTTTCGATACTTGCTTTACTTCTACCATGCTTTTCGCTCCTTTAACAAAAGATATAGGAAATATACCCCGCCTACCATATTGATAATGACGGACAATGTCGTCGAAAAGGTGAACACCCGCTCAACAACGAATTGACCGCTGACAAGAGCGATTATGCCAAACAGGGCCGCTCCCACCAACAAATAGCGATGTTCATATGTTTGGAAAAACGCGTAAGCGACATTGGCAACAATCAAACCGAAAAACATGATCGGCCCAACGAGCGCCGTCGATACAGAAACAAGCACCGCGATAACCATTAGCATCCGCCTAACGACAGTCTCATAGGAGACGCCTAAGTTGATCGCATGGTCTTTGCCAAGCGATAACACATCCAGTTCATGAAGATGCCGGTACGTGTACCATATAGCCACCACAATGACAATACCGGCAGGCCAAAGCAACTCGGTTTTCATATTGTTGAAACTAGCAAACATTCGGTCTTGGATAATCGAAAACTCATTCGGATCGATCAAATATTGCATAAACGATGTCACGCTTTGAAAAAACGTTCCAAGAATCATCCCGACAAGCAGGATGAAATACACCGTCTGTCCTTCCCGTCGAAAGAGGAAAGAATACAGAAAAACCGAAAAGCCGATCATGCCCCCGGCGGAAAGAAGAAAATGCACCGTATCGTTCATCATCGTCAATGTCGTCGATCCGAACAAAAACACAACCGCCGTCTGAATTAACATGTACACGGAATCAAGTCCAATAATGCTTGGCGTTAAAATACGGTTGTTCGTTATCGTTTGAAACAAAACGGTTGAAATCGCTCCCGCCCAGCCAACGAGCACCATCGCCGTCACTTTTTCACCGCGGGAGCGTAAAACATACTCAATGTTGCCGCGCAACTCCGTAAATAAGAACAACGCAATAAAAGCTAAGGCCAGTACAACGAGCGCTGCTGTTTTCATCCGGTTAGACATATTGCTTCGTTCTCCTTATAAGCAAATATAAAAAGACGCCGCTCCCGATCACCCCGACCGTTAAGCCGATCGGAATCTCGTATGGATAAATGACGATCCGACCAAACAGATCGCAAACAAGCACGAACAAAGCCCCAGCAAGCGCAGTGACCGGCAGCACTTTGCGTAAATGATCACCGTAATACATCGTCACAATATTCGGAACGATCAACCCTAAAAACGGCAAGGAGCCGACTGTCAACACTTCAATCGATGAAGTGACCGCGACAATGATCAGTCCTGTATACACAATCGACCGGTAACGAAGCCCTAAATTCGTGGCCATCTCTTCTCCCATGCCCGCGATGGTAAATCGGTTGGCGTACGCGTAAGCGATCGCCATAAGTGGGACGCTAATGTATAACATCTCATAGCGTCCTTGCATCATGACCGAAAAATCGCCTTGCAGCCAAGCGGAAACCGATTGGATCAAATCATATTTATACGCTAAAAACGTCGTCACCGAGCCGATGATATTACCAAACATGAGACCGACGAGCGGAATGAACACCGAATCTTTATACTTGACACGGTCCAATACCGTCATAAACAACAATGTTCCGGTGAACGCAAACAACACAGCAATGGCGGCCTTTACGATCGGCGAGGCCGAGGCAAACAAAATCATTGACACTAATAGCCCGAGCCGCGCCCAGTCCATCGTTCCCGCCGTTGTCGGCGACACGAATTTGTTTTGACTAAGCTGTTGCATAATCAAGCCGCAAATGCTGACGCTCGCCCCAGCGATGATGATGCTGACGAGCCGCGGCAACCGGCTGATCAAGAAAATTTCCCACGCATCACGGTCTCCCTCCCATAGCGCACGGGGGGATAAATCATGCACCCCGACAAATAAGGAAAGAAGCGATAATCCAAAAAGCAACAACACCCATTTTTTCATTGTCCTCATCCTACCGTTTGTCTTCTTTTATCTGCGCTCATCCCACTCGTTCAACCGCCTCATAAAAACTCAATCAAGTGACAACCGAGCGCAACCTAACTATGTATCCTTTTTCTTTCTGTCGTACAACCCCTTGCTGAAGCATCCGGCCACCATTCCGCTTCCTAGCCAACATATTTTACTAGAATGTGAGAACGAATCGGCTCACAAACCTTTTATCATAGAGAATGATTATCAATACCACAACATCATTTTAATTGATAAAAATTATCATTGTCAATAGGTTTCATTGTTTTTCATTTCCTTCTCATCATAATGTTGTTTGATCAACCGTTTATTGCGTGCCGTGCTTTAGGATGGTACGCAACAGATTAGCGCACCAGTAATGGCCGAACCAAAGCGCATGCTACGAAACTTCCGTAAAGCAAACAACTGCTATTCGGAAAGACGGTTTTCTTCAAGAGAAACGCCACATTTTCTCCATGCGCATATGATAAAAGGGTGCCCCGTTAACTAGAGACACCCCTTTGACTACTTTCTTACCCTTTGACAAAGACGGTTTTGATGGCAGTGAAAAATTCAATGGCCGCCCGTCCTTGTTCCCGTGAATGGGAACTGGATTGCTTCATGCCGCCAAATGGCGCCTGAAGTTCGACGCCGGCGCTTTCTTCGTTAATCCGCACGAGCCCGGCCTCAATCTCTTGAATGAACGTTAACATCTTCGCAATATTTTGGGTAAAAATTGAGGCGCTGAGACCAAATGACGTATCATTTGCTAAGGCTACCGCTTCTTCAAACGTATCCACTTTGATCAAAGCAAGCACCGGCCCGAAAATTTCCTCGCGGGCGATCGTCATGTTCGGAGATACGTTCTCAAACACCGTCGGCTCCACATAAAATCCGTTGCCCAACTCCCCGCCATCCAATCGGCGGCCGCCATAAAGCAATGTCGCTCCCTCTTCGATCCCTTTTTCGATATAATAAAGAACCGTCTCCAATTGCTTTTGGCTGGCGCATGGCCCCATCCACACGCCTTCTTCCAGTCCGTTGCCGATTTTCAGCTGTTTGATCTTCGCTAATAGTTGTTCTTTAAACGGTTCATATATGGAGCTCTGAACGAAGATACGGCTTGTCGCTGTACATTTTTGTCCCGTCGAACGCAGTCCTCCGCTAATCGTCGCTTCGACTGCGCGGTCAAGGTCAGCATCCTCAAGCACGATAACCGGGTTTTTGCCTCCCATTTCCAACTGATACTTTGCCCCTCTCGCTACGGCCTTTTGGGCGATCGTTTTGCCCACTTCGTTAGAGCCAGTGAACGTGATCGCGTGAATATGCGGATGCTCAGCAATGGCGTTGCCGATGACCGACCCTTTGCCGGCCACGAAATTCAACACGCCGGCTGGCACCCCTGCCTGATCAAAGCACTCGACCACCTTCGCCGCGGTGACAGCCGTTTCTTGCGCCGGTTTAAATACAACCGTATTGCCATAAATGAGGGCAGGGGCGATTTTCCAAATCGGAATGGCGACTGGAAAGTTCCACGGTGTGATCACCCCAACCACTCCGAGCGGCACACGCGTCGTAAACATGAGTGTTTCGCTGTTAGTGGATGGAATGACCTCACCAATGTGCCGCATCCCTTCCCCGGCATAATAGCGCAAAATGTTCACTCCCCGCTGCACTTCTCCTTTCGCTTCCGGGAGCGTTTTTCCCATTTCCCTTGTCATCGTTTCCGCAATCTCATCAAGTCGTTGTTCAAGAATGTCAGCCGTGCGGAACAAATACTCCCCGCGTTTTGGGCCGGACAACTTCCGCCACGCCGCTTGGGCTCGTCTCGCTGCTTCCACCGCAGCGTTCAGGTCCTCGATATTGGACTGCTGAACGTAGCCGACAATATCGCGAATATTGGCTGGGTTGATGCTCGCTTCAATTTGATTTGTGGAAGAAGGAGTCCATTTGCCGTTAATATAATTCAAATAGATTCTTTCCGTTCCCGCTGTCATTGTACATTCTCCTTTCCACTAACGTTATCGCAACTACTAGCAACCCCCGAAAACACGTTTCCTTTGACATCACCTAAAAAAATAAGAGTTCATGATTTCACTATCATACTACTATGACCAAAATGTTTTTTAAATTCAGATTTATTCAATGGCATTTACCATCTTGACAGAGAAAGCGACAAATCATCATCTGGGTTAACGACAAAAAACCGGCCTCCTCAAAACAAGGGAGGCCGGTCAGGATGAATCCGTGTCATCTTAATCGTGGAAATTCGTTCCGTCTGTGACTTCTTTGACGATGCCGGCGCGGATGACAAAATCGCCGAAGTGTTCACCGTCAAGTCGTTCTTTTGCATAGCGGGCCAAAAGGACGCGCAGTTCGCGCAAAATTTCTTCTTCACCGATATTTTCTCGGTACAGTTTGCCAAGGCGCGTACCATTGAATGCGGCGCCGAGGTACATGTTGTATTTGCCGACCGCTTTGCCGACGAAGGCGATTTCGGCGAGCACGTGGCGGGCGCAACCGTTCGGACAGCCCGTCATGCGGATCGTGATTTCTTCGTCGCGCAAGCCGTTTTCATCGATGATTTCCTCGATTTTATCAAGCAGTTTCGGCAAATACCGCTCCGCTTCCGCCATCGCCAGGCCGCATGTCGGCAGCGCGACACAGGCGAGCGCGTTGCGGCGCAAAGCGGTGTACCGTTTGCCATCGGTTAAGCCATACTTAGCGATTAGCGCTTCAATTTCTGCTTTTTTCTCGCTTGTGACATTGGCGATCACTAAGTTTTGGTTCGCCGTCAGTCGGAAATCGCCGGTATGGACTTTGGCAATTTCGCGCAGGCCGGTCATCAGCTTGTAATCGTCATCGTCTTTGACGCGGCCGCCTTCAACATAAAGCGTAAAATGCCATGTTCCATTGACGCCTTCAACCCAGCCGTAACGGTCGCCATTATGCTCGAAATGGTACGGGCGCGCTTCGCCGAGCTTCCAGCCGAGACGGCGTTCAATTTCCTCTTTCACTACTTCAAGGCCAAGCCGGTCGATCGTGTATTTGAAGCGGGCGTTTTTACGCACCGAGCGGTTGCCATAGTCGCGTTGAACCGTCATAATTTTTTCTGCCACTTCAACAACTTGATCCGGCGTGCAGAAACCGATCACTTTAGCGAGCTGTGGGTACGTCGTTTTGTCGCCGTGGGTCATCCCCATGCCGCCGCCGATGGCGACGTTAAAACCGGCGAGTTTGCCGTCTTCCACGATGGCGATCAACCCGATATCTTGCGAGAATACGTCGACGTCGTTGGACGGCGGGACAGCGATTCCGATTTTAAATTTCCGCGGCAAGTACGTCGGGCCGTAAATCGGTTCTTCCTCACCGTCGACTTGCGGCGTGCCGGCCACTTTTTCGTCATCCAACCAAATTTCATAATACGCCCGTGTCTTCGGCAACAAATGGTCGCTTAACAGTTTCGCCCATTCGTACACTTCCGCATGCACTTCCGATTGGTATGGGTTCGGATTGCACATGACGTTCCGGTTGACGTCGCCGCAGGCGGCGAGCGTTGTCATGAGCGCGCCGTTAATGGCTTGCATCGTTTTTTTCACGTTCCATTTCAAGACGCCGTGCAATTGGAACGCTTGGCGCGTCGTTAACTTCAACGTACCGTTTGCGTATTTGCGGGCGATTTCGTCCATGACAAGCCATTGCTCCGGCGTTGCTACCCCACCTGGTGTGCGAACGCGAATCATGAATTGGTATGCCGGCTCGAGCTTTTGTTTTTGCCGCTCGGTACGCACGTCACGGTCGTCTTGCAAGTAGCTGCCATGGAACTTCATCAGCCGGTTGTCATCGTCCGGAATGCCCGCGCTGATCGGGTCTTCCATCGTTTCGGCGAGCGTGCCGCGCAAATAACGGCTTTCCCGTTTAATGCGCTCGACATCGCTTGGCGGTCCATCCGGCGCTTTTAACACGACTTTCGCCATTTCGATTCCACTCCTTCTTTGAGATTAATAGACGTCACGTTGGTACCGTTTTTGTTTTTGCATTTCGGTCAAATAAGCTTCCGCTTGCTCGCGGCTCATACCGCCTTCTTTTTCAATAATATCGATGAGCGTCTGATGGACGTCGCGCGCCATGTGCTGCTTGTCACCGCAAATGTAGACGACAGCGCCTTCCTCGAGCCAACCGAACAGCTCTTTGCTTCGTTCAAGCATCCGATGTTGGACGTATACTTTGTTCTCCGTATCGCGTGAGAAGGCGACATCCATTCTTGTGAGCACGCCGCTTTTCAGCCACGCTTGCCATTCGGTTTGATACAGGAAGTCAGTCACAAAATGCTGATCGCCGAAGAAAAGCCATGATTTTCCGTTCGCTCCCGTTGCTTCACGTTCTTGCATAAAGGCGCGGAACGGAGCCACCCCCGTGCCCGGTCCGATCATAATGATCGGCGTCGACGGATCTTTCGGCAGCTTGAAGTTCGGATTTGGCTGAATAAAGACCGGCAGCGTATCGCCGATTTGAATACGTTCGGCACAGAACGTCGAGCATACCCCTTTGCGCAGACGGCCGTAAGACTTATAACGAACCGCACCGATCGTCAAATGCACTTCATCCGGATATGCGGCTAAGCTGCTCGCGATCGAATACAGGCGTGGCGGCATTTTCCGCAAGATGGAAATGACTTGTTGCGGCGCAGCGTCCCACGGACCAAAATCGCGCAGTGCATCGAGCAAGTCGCGGCCTTTGGCATATTCTTTTAATTTTGTCTCATTGCCCGGGGCAACAAGCTCTTGAAGCGCGCTGTTTTTCGATAGCGGCGCCAGCTTTTGCAGCAGCGCTTTCGTCAAAACGGTAATTTCAAAATGGGACGTGAGCGCTTCTTTCAGCGAACGCACTTCTCCGTCCTTGTCAATCGTCACTGTTTCTTCCGGGTTCCATTTCATTTCTTGGATGACAAGGTCAACAAGCTCTGGATCGTTTTTCGGGAAAATGCCAAGCGCATCGCCCGGCTCATATTTCAAACCCGATCCTTCAAGCGACAATTCGAGATGGCGCGTTTCTTTATTCGATCCGCGACCGTTTAAGTTAATGTTTTCCAACACCTCAGCTAGGAACGGGTTTTTCCGCGAATAGACGACAGCCGGCTCCGCTTTCGGCGCCGCAGCCACAGCCGACAAGAGCGGAGCTGCTCCACCGTTGTCATTTGCTTGTTTGCTTAACTCACCAAGAACACCATCGAGCCATTTCGCCGCCGCTTCTTCGTAGTCGACATCACAGTCGACGCGCGGATAAAAACGCTCTCCTCCAAGCTCCTCCAGTCGCTTATCAAAATCTTTCCCCGTCTGGCAAAAATGCTCATATGACGTATCGCCGAGCGCTAAGACGGAGAAACGAAGATGATTTAGTTTTGGCGCCCGCTTACTGTGGAGAAACTCGTAAAATGATACGGCATTATCCGGCGGATCGCCTTCCCCATGCGTGCTCACGACAATGAGCAACGTCTCCACTTTCTTTAATTCGTTCGGCTTAAAATTAAGCATGGACAATACTTTCGCCTCAAAACCGCGCTCTTTGAGCGCCTTGCCGGCTTTTTCAGCCAACTTTTGCGCATTGCCGGTTTGTGAACCGTAAAGAACGGTCACTTCTTTCGAAACCGGCTTGCCGCCCCCGGCAAACAGCGCCGGCGCCTCGGCATCGAGAACGCCCACCGCGGTCTCGGCAGCGGCCAAATACCCGCTCAGCCAAAACTTTTGCGACGGCGTCAATGTCGGCAACAAACGGTTCAGGAGCTCGATCTGCTCCTGACTAAACGGACTGTTAGTTACTTGCAGCTGCAACGTGTCCACCCCTCAATATAAAATAGAATGATGGCGGAATTCCTTCCTGACTTTTATCGGTGTGGCCGCCAAACATCCATTATTCCTATAAAACAAGTAGACTTTAAATGCTATATTATATTTACACTTTACCGCAAAACAAAACATTAGTAAAATAAATATAAATTATTAAGACTATTAATATTTCTAATCAACTTCTACACCTAGATGGTGCCATCGCGGGCAGGGGGAATGAGTATGTACTATGACGAATTAAAAACGTTTATTACGTTGGCAGAAGTGAAAAATTTCACAAAAACAGCTGAAATCCTTCATCTCTCCCAGCCAAGTGTCAGTTTGCACATCAAAAATTTAGAAAAAGAGTTTCAAACAAAACTGTTCATCCGTTCCCCGAAACGGCTGCGCATGACGCCAACCGGCGAACTTCTGTATGACCGCGCCAAACAAATGATGGCACTCTACGAACAGACGAAACAAGACATTTTAGAGCATCACCACTCGGTGAAAGGCGAATTAAAAATCGGGGCCAGCTTTACGATCGGGGAGTATATTTTGCCGCTGTTTTTGCTCGACTTCCAACAGCGCTATCCGGAACTTGAACTTGAAGTCATGATCGGCAACACAAAAGAAATCGTCGAGCTCGTCCGCTCATACCAAGTGGATATCGGTTTGATCGAAGGACAAACGAACGATAAAGAACTGTCCGTTCACCCGTTCATGCAGGACGAACTTGTCATCGTTGCTTCAAACTGCCACGAATTGGCACAAAAAGAGGAAGTGACGATCACCGATTTGCAAAACGAAACATGGGTAGCACGCGAAATCGGTTCCGGCACACGCGAATATTTCAATCACTTTATCCGTTCAAACGGGCTAAAGGTGAAGTCGCTGATGATCATCAGCAGCAACCAAGGCATTAAAGAAACGTTAATCAACGGCAATGCCTTGTCCCTCCTGTCACGCAGCGTCGTCGCCCGCGACATCGAGCACGGTCACCTGTCGATTATCCGTCTAAAAAACCCACCGTTTTACCGGATGTTTTCCTATATTTATTCGCCGATCATGGAAAACAAGCAAAACGTTCGCATTTTCCTTGAAACGTTGCAAACCAACTGGACTGGCGCCAACAAATAACAGAAGGGCGTGGTCATTGATGACCCGCCCTTCACACTTCCATCTCCCCATGGCGGATGTGTGGCATTTCGATTTGAATGGTTGCATGGCGAATGTGGAAGCGGGCTTCCACCAGATCAATCGCCTGCTGCAAAATCGCTTGGGCATCTCGGCCATCTTCAATGAGCAGATGGCAGCTTAACGAATCGAGACCTGAGGTGATCGTCCAAATATGCAAATCGTGGACATCTAGCACCCCCTCAATGCCTGAAAGCGCCGTTTTCACTTCTGTCTGGTCAATGGCGACAGGCGTTCCTTCCATCAAAATGTGCACCGTCTGCCGAACGACAGCGAACGCACCTTTTAAAATCAAAATGGCTACCAACACGGAAATAAGCGGATCGGCCAAATACCAGTCAAACAGCCACATGATAAGCCCGGCCCCGATCGCGCCGACCGAACCTAACGCATCACCGAGCACATGCAGATACGCGCTGCGGACATTGACATTCCCCTTGACATCGGCTTTGCGCATTAACACCCAAGCGCTCACGAGATTCGCCAACAACCCAACGGCAGCCACCGCCATCATCGGCCCGCTCGCTACGTCAGGCGGATTCACGAACCTCCCAACCGCTTCCCAAATAATCCAGGCGGCAATCACCACCAATGTTACCCCATTGACGAGTGCGGCTAAAATCTCGAACCGATACAATCCGTACGTTTTCTTTGGAGAGGCAGGCTTCGCCGCTAACCATACTGCCATTAGACTCAACAGAAGCGAAGCGGCATCGCTAAGCATATGCCCCGAATCCGAGAGAAGAGCAAGGCTATTCGTTACAAGCCCGCCGACAAATTCAAGAACCATAATACTCGTCGTTATGCCAAGGGCGATCGCTAACCCTTTTCGATTTCCTTCTCTGCCATGGTGATGATGGCCATGATGATGGTCGCAATGGCCGTGCGCATGGTGGTGCATAAATCGACTCCCCCTCACCGGTGTTGTGCATGGTCAATCGCCTGCTTTAACAACGAAATCACATGGTCATCATCGCAAGAATACACCAATGTCTTCCCTTCGCGGCGGTATTTGACGAGCCGCAACGTCCGAAGCAACGCCAACTGGTGGGAAACGGCCGATTGCGACATGCCGAGCACTTCCGCGATATGGCCGACATGACACTCTTCCTGCGATAACAAATACAACATTTTAATCCGAGTCGGATCCGCTAATGCTTTAAATAGACGCGACACTTCATCGACTGTTTCCGCTTCTAAAAACAGATGATCTTCCGTTTTCACTGCCATTCCCTCGCTCCACACAAATTAATATATGAGCATATGTTCATATATATGCATTATATGCCTCATTTGTGCTCTTTGTCAATGATGGACCATGAAAAAAAGCGGGGGACATCATCCGCCGCTTATCATTGCGATTTCTATTTTGCATGCAGCCATGGCACGGGAATCCGCTACGCCGTTATTTCACCTTCACTGCCGTCCCGGTCGCAATGCACATCATCATGCCATCACGCAATGTTTCAAAATCGAGATCAACGCCAATGACCGCGTTCGCCCCGAGCTTCGTTGCTTTATTCACCATTTCGCGAATGGCCAATTCTCTTCCCTCGGCGAGCTTACTTTCATACGTCCCACTCCGCCCGCCGATGATATCGGTAATGCTGGCGAGAAAATCGCGAACGACATTGGCACCTAAAATGACTTCCGCCGCCACAATGCCTAAATACGCTTCAATTTCTTTTCCTTCAATCGTATTGGTGGTCGTAACAATCACAACAATGCCCCCTTGCCTTTCGTCATAAATAGATAAAGCGCGTGATTCTATTATACTACTTTTCGCCGTCAGGCGTCGCCTGCGAATTTGTCCGCGGCGCAGCCGGCGCTGTTTGGGTTCCGTACAACAACAGCTGGGCGATGCCGATAAAATACTCCGATTCGCGAATAATATGGTCTAACACGACTTTCGCCGTCGGATTTTGGGCGACGGCCGCACTTTTCGTTTTCACTTGTCGGCACAATTCGATGAATTGAAGACTTTGTTGCAAGCAGAATGAAACGAAATGGAGCACTTGCTGATACAGTTGTTCCGGAACATAATAACCGACCCGGATCACCGATTCGATATAGCGGACCGCTTGTTGGTGCGTAACCGATAAGGCCTCTTCCCACTTCTTCAACGCATCTACATATCGTGCTTCCAATCCGGACACAAGCTCGCGAATCACTACTGTATGTTCCTCCTCTTGGTGCTTCCAAAATTCAATTTCATCCAAAATACGCAGCGGCATATGTGGACCATAATAAAATTGCATACTCTCTCCCCTCCCTTGCTTTCTCTCTTTTTTCAGTGTATGGGCAAAGCGGCAGGGATATGCGCAATGATCAAAACAATGACGCCTTCCTGTTCACTACTAAAACGAGCTCAGCAGCACCCATACAGGACAGCTAGTGAACCGTTCATGTTAAGGAAACGCCGCCAAGCACGCGAAAGCCCATAGATTCAAAAACATTGAATGCCGGTAACGTTTTGAACAACTTTATCGTTTTTATTAGTGTAAATATTCCGGCCGGAAAAAAGGAGTTACGATGTATGGTTCATATAAATGAAGACAGCTACGTCAATTGGATTGAACAGCTATGCCTTTCGACTTGGGAATCGGTTTACCGATTGATCTATTTTAAGGTCCAAAACCGCGAAGAAGCCGAAGATATCACACAGGAAACGTATGTCAGAGCCATCCCATATTTACAAAAAAACCGCGTCCCGCCTGATAAACAGATGGCCTTTCTAAAAACAGTGGCCTTGAATATCATCCGGGATCGCTGGCGGCAGCACCAACGCCGAGGAACGACAGCCGATTTGGAAGCCATCGCTCCAAAAGAAGTGGCCTCCGAGGATCCTGCGGAATGGAGTGTACAGCGCATAGCGATCGAAAAAGCATTAAATCAACTCAGCAAAGAGCAACGCACCGTGATCGAACTGAGAATCATAAAAGGATATTCTGTCGCTGAAACCGCCCGAATCATGAATAAAAAAGAAACAACCATTCGCGTGATGCAACATCGGGCATTGCAAGCGCTTAACCGCATTTTACATGACGAGACGAAGTGAAGGAGGAGTCTATCGATGCACGACAACGAACGCCGCTTATCCGATTATATTGACCAGTTGAACGCCGAGAAAAAACCAAAAGAGCATGAACATTCAGCGGCAGATCCCGAGTTGCAAGAGCTGTTTCATACCGTCAGGCTCGTTCGCAGTCTCAGGGAGCCTGCCATGCCGGAGCGGAATTTTCCGGCCAAACTGGTTCGTACAGTTACTGATCAGCTAGTGCCGACAAAACCGAAAAAGAAAAAACGGGCCTGGATGGCCAGCATCGTCGGCATCGCTGCTGTGCTGGCCCTATCGCTGCTGATGCATATCGTTTCACTTTTTGACCAACCCAACATCGTAAAGGCGATGGAAAAAGCCTTTCAAGACGTCAACGCCTACCATGGATTTTTGGAAATTGTCGAAACGAATGCCCAAGGCAAGACTACTACACAAGCCAAATTGGAAATTTGGGCCGACAAACAAGGTCGCTATTATATACAAGAACTAGAGGGTTCAAATAAAGGATTGATTACCGTCAATAACGGGCAAACGAAATGGCAGATCCATCATTCGGAAAAACAAGTTCATCGATTTTCTGCCTTTCCGGATCCGTACCGTTTTGCCTTTGAACTTGGGAACGAAATCAAGGAAATTAAACAAGCCGTATCAACAAAGACCATCGGGGAAGAGAAGGCAGCCAACCGTCCATCTTGGGTTGTTGAAGTCACCCCGCAAGGAGGAGAGCCTTATCGGATCTGGATTGATAAGGAAACACATCTTCCGTTGCAAAAACAATATGCGATGCATCATGGAATCCAATATAAAATTACGTACACAAAAATCGAATGGAATGATGCGATCCCTGAAAAACTACTAGCTTATCATGTGCCAAAAGGATTTCAAGAAATCAACCAAAACCCAGAACAAATTGTCGCCAACATCGGTGAAGTCAATGAGATCATCGGATTTCTGCCTGACGTAATCAACCAAATTCCAGCCGGTTATGTCCAAGATCGCATCGCGATCGTACCCGACAAAAAACTTGTCAAAATCTATTACCGGGCATCGAACAAAGAGATCGTCATCATCCAAGGAAAAGCCACCGGCAAATGGAAACTGGCCCCAAACGCGATGGTCGGGAAAATCCATCAACAGACCGCTGAAATTCAATCACCGGTTGTGGAAGAGGCAGGCGTGCTCGGGGCAGGAGGATCGTATGCCGGCCTGACGGACCTCCATTCGATTCGCTGGCGGCAAAACGGGTTCGAATACGCCGTCATCGGCCATGCCGATTTGGAGGATTTAGTCGCATTCACGAAAGAGCTGACAAACGGTGCTTTTGAAATGCCTGCAAAAGAGGAGCCATCCTCGTCCAAACCAAAAGTGAACGTTCCTGTTGACTTGGAGCAGGAAAAGAACGATCAAAAAAGTGTGGATGCGGGCAGCTCGCCGTGGAAACTAGATCCTGTGTTTGTAGCCCAAGTATTTGTAAGCCTGCAAATGTCTCCTGAAGGGATTACCGGAGACTACCCGATTCGCTATGAAGACTTGCGCATCGTTCAAAACAATGGCAAGGAAGCCGTCGTGGAAGTGAACGCCGACAACGCGCCTATCAAGCGCGTATACTTGAAACGGCTGATCCGGCAAGACGCGACAGGCATATGGACAGTGGTGGGCTACGACCCTGCTTCTTAACCTTCTCCCCCACTTTCGCTTGAAAGTGGGGTTTTGTTTTTGATCAAGATGGGGGACAAACACCTTTCTTTCTGACATCAACCTCCAATGTTCCCGCTGTCCATTCCGACAACGAACAAGCCTATAAGAGGAGAACTATGAGAGAGGGCCGAATGCGGCTCTTCTCCATTTTAAAGGCATCCCCCTTTCCCTTAACCTGTACCATATTGCGTTCAGCTTTTTCACAACCGATTTGCCATTCGTGTCATGTAACTACGGTCCGTCTCAAACGTCTACAAACATATCCGGGTTCCAAAATAAAATCTCAGACGACATCATTCGACAGGGATATATTTTCATCCTTCCGTTGATGATGATTTTTTGCCCCATGAGAGTCTATATATCAAAATCGATACAAAAGCAACCGTATCATATTTCTAAAATTTGAAATTCTATACATTAAAGCATAAATGAAACGATATTTTAACGGGAGTTGACTAATAAATGTTGATTCAAAAATCGATAAGTCCGCTATTTTTTTCATCTTTCCATTCAACTGATCAACTTCATTCGTATCATCAACAGCCCATCGATGTTCGGCGCCTATCACCTCTTTTAAAGATTCCTTCCCAGATTCTATAGCAAATGAGTTCATCACATCAAATGCAATCTGTCCATGAACAAAATGATTCGTGAGTCGATTCAACAATGTTTTTACTTCTTCAACTGTAAAATATTCCAACAGTCCTTCAGCGATAATCATTACTGGTTTATCGCTAGGAATCTTTTCTAACCATCCCTCTTCTGTAACCGAAGAGGCAATCATTTCATATCCGTCGCGATTTGAATAAAACTGTTTGCGTATTTTGATCACTTCGGGATAATCGACATCGAACCAACTCACATTCGATGAAGGATTTATTCTTGATACTCTCGTGTCAAGGCCACAACCGAGATTCAATACAGTGGCATTCGGGTGAATTTGAAGAAAGTCGGCCAACCATGTATCGAATTGTTTGGCTCTCACAACCATGAGATTGCCATTTGGAAAGCGATTGAGCTTCTCAAAGTCATAATCAATGGCATTCACTAACTCGGCCGATTTTTTATCATTCAGAATGGAATGCTTAGAGTGATAATCCAAAGCTTTTGCATACAGAGTAATCAGCAACGTTTCTTTTTCGTTTTCCAAATGAATGTTGTGAACCCCATCAGCTCTTATCTCCATAGTTAAATCCCTCCGCATACTTTTCACGTAGAATCATGATATGAGCCCATCTCGTTTCAGCGGCAAACATTCCTGACTTAGATCTTATCCTTGAATACTCATGCTTCGTCCTCCATTTTTTTCAGCAACACATTCAGTTTATGAAGAGCAAAATGAAAATCCAGCTGCTCTTCCTCATCCAATCGGATGAACTTTTCCAAAAATCTCTCGTATATATACGTCCATTTTTTTTCGATCACTTCTTTTCCCTTAGGGGTCAAAGAAACTAAAACAGCCCGTTTATCTTTCGGATCCGGCATTTTGGTCAAATAGCCTCTAGCCTCTAAGTTCCTAATGATGATTGTTAACTGTTGCTTTGCTACATTTAACCCCTTACTGATCTCCTTAAGATTCATTGCCCTTTGTTGCATATACATAAATTCCATGACATGATTCTGCATATGTGATAATTCGGTTGCCCCTTTATTTAACTCGCTAAACCTGCCAAACAAGTTGGATATTAAAGCAACAAACTCTTCAGCGATTTCTTTCATCATGGTCATAAGCAGACACCTCACTTAGTAAACATTTTATTACTATTATCAATTTTATCCAACTAATAAAGTCTTGTTTAGTAAAATTATATTTACCATTTTGTTATATACTACAAAGCTTCGCTTTTCTAACAGCGTTTCCTCATGAAAAGGAAACTTGACATTGTCCATGAACAGATGCCCTTTCCCCTCGCTAAGGGGAACGAATACGAATATCACGTCTCATGGATAAAAGGTTTCCACAGAGAGGGGAAGCGGCACCTTCACTGCCTGCACCATGAAAAAAGGAGAACAGTCATCTCCTGTTCTCCTTTTTCTTCTTTATATTCCCGTGCGCGAATCCATTCGTTGTATGAAAGAAACCCATCCCCATAAAGCAATACAACTACAAATGCCAAGCGCTACTCGCATGTATGAGGCCGATCCGCGAAAAAGGCGTTGTCCGCCTCCTTTGTGTCACCTTCTCCTTTATCTTCGAGCCGCTTTGTACACATACAGCACTACTGCACTAATCATCGTCACTCCGATCAATGACCATACATAAACAATCGGTGGTCCCGCTTGACCGAACACCACTTCGTTCGACAACTGATCGACGCTCTCCCAGGCGCTGGCGATGTCAGGTTGATACATCTTTGTTTTCCAGTACCCAAGACTGATCGTTGCCGCAATATACACGACATGGGCAACGAGCGAAATCGCGAAAGCCTGGATCATCGTTTTCACCGAACATCCCTCCAACGATCAAAAGTAAGCCGTTCCACTCTCGAACACAGCGGCTCAAATGCTGCTCCATTGGTTTTGCCAAAATTTTCCCATCATTTCCTTCTATTTTACCATGCCGATGAGTCAATAGGCAAAACCGATCCTCCTTCAGAGTGAATGAATACTTTGCGGGAGCTTTTTGAGGAGCTATTCTTCGAAGTGTTCCCACACGTCCCCCGTCCCTTCAAGGATGTCATAACGCTCATTCACAAATTCTACGCTTGAGCTGTTTCATCTCCATCTTTCATGAGCGGCTAGGATTGTCTCTCCTTTGACGAAAAATGAAGAGGCCGTCCGCCTTCACAAACCGCTCCCCGTCCTGATCGTTCATGAATCGACTGATGGAATGGATGATGTTCAAAGGAACCATACACTGAAAATTCCCTGTCTTGTTTCTATGATTATGAAAAACGTGTACGATCACCAACGATTAGTATCGTATGATCACAAATTTGACAAACAAAAATGTGATTCCTAGCGTACATAGCGGGTAAATACAGACGGATGGATCGTTTTCAATAAGGGGGAGAAAACATGAAGTTAGAAGGAAAAGTTGCCATCGTCACAGGTGCTGCCTCGGGTATGGGAAAAGCCATCGCCCAGCTGTTCGCCAAAGAGGGGGCGAAAGTTGTTGTCTCGGATATTCATGAAGAAGGACAACAGGCGGTTGTCAAAGAAATTACGGAAAATGGAGGCACGGCGATCGGCATCACCGCCGATGTCGCTAATAAGGAACATGTGGAACGGTTGATCGATGAGACAGTGCAAACGTTTGGTTCACTCGACATTTTAGTCAACAATGCCGGAATAATGGACAACTTTGTACCTGCCGCTGATGTGACCGATGAATGGTGGGAGAAAGTGTTTGCCGTTAACACCACAAGTGTAATGCGAGCAACCCGGAAAGCATTGTCGATTTTTCTTTCCAAAAAAAGCGGAGTGATCATCAACATCGCTTCTGTCGGCGGGCTTAACGGATCGCGGGCCGGCGCCGCCTACACCGCTTCAAAACACGCCGTCATCGGATTGACAAAAAACGTTGGCTTCCAATACGCGAAAGAAGGGATTCGCTGCAACGCCATCGCTCCCGGCGGCGTGAGCACCAACATCGGCGCAACGATCACCGCTCCCCATCCGTTCGGAATGGAGCGGGCCACAGCTGGTGCCCATTTGAATCCACGCATCGGCGAGCCGGAGGAAATCGCAAAAATCGCCCTGTTTCTAGCTTCTGATGACTCGAGCTTCATCAACGGTGCCGTCATTGTCGCCGATTCCGGCTGGACAGCCTACTGACGTCCAAATCGAAAAAAGGCCATTCCGAACGCACTCATGCCTTTTCGGAATGGCTTTTCTTCATTTCCCTAAAAGCGGCGAATTCGTTTTCGATGATCGTGCCGACATCGTTTCTGATGATATAACCAACCGTTCATGGGACGGATGCAATCCTGACCTCCTTCCCCTTGCTATCGCCCGACGTTTACTGGGAGGAACGCTCATCATCTATCTGCTGTTGTAACGCTTGGAACAATTCCTTTGTCTCTTCCGGTGTGCGGCGATTAAGCATGATGTATGCCCCGTCTCTCCGCTTCACATACAAATACGGTGAAGATGACTTAACGATAAACAACTTGCCCCTGCCGTACGGTTTTTCAAGAACAAACTCCCCTTTCAATCGGCCATATGCCGCAAATCCGTTGGCCTTAAAGACGACCTCTGGCAGCTCTTTTAATAATTGAACCTCTTCAATGTCGCGAGTCGACCACTCTTCCCCATATTCTCCCATGACAATCAACTTCCCGGGCTGGACGACTACTTCGTTTTCCCGGAACCCATAATATCCTAGCACGACAATCAAAGCGATGACCGCTACTGCAATTCCACTTGTAAGCCAAATATATTTTTTTCGTTTCCGTTTCACTTCATAACGTTGAATGTAAATAGTGCCGCCAAGCAAAAAAACGAGAAAAACAGCTAACCCAATCTCAAATACATACGGTAAACGAAATATGTATGCTAACACGGCAATAAACAGCAGCCACCATGAATAGAAAAGCAATTTCCCCGTTGCTTCCACATAGCCGTTTTCCATTAATAGCTCCTGCTCTTCCTTTGGACGGAGCGCAAATCCGGAAATAAGTTCATATCGCTTTTTCTTCACAATCAAATACCAAAGCCCGCCATGCACAATAAGCGCAAATCCCATGGCCACGAAAAAGGCTATCATCCCTGCATCCATCGCCTCTTCCTCTCCCTTTTTCGTTTAGTTAAGCCGAAATGGAGTGTCTTCTTCTATGTAAATCATTTTCTATTATGTTACCATACTTCCTGTACTAGGAAACATCCCTTTCTTTTTTCTAATGGTTCATCTTGACCAAACGTCTACTCCCCCAAAAATAAGGAATATTCACCAGCTTATCATTGAAATCAGTTGAACTATCGTAGGCTTTGTTTTGATATCGCCCAGACATACACGATGATTGATCGATCCATTTGACAACAAAAAATGAATGAACATTCATTCTTTGTGGTATAATGGTGCCAGCATCTCCGCATAAAAGGAGGGACGTTCACCATGTGGATCAATAAAGTGATCAAAAAACGGTTTGAAACGGACATAGTCCAACATGTGCATATCGCCAAAGGAACGGCCATGTTTCAAGGTGTTCGGCTTGCCGTCCGTTGCTTCGTCGTTGACGGCGTCTTGATTGACACCGGCGCAAAATCGATGGAAAACGAATTCACCTCGTTTTTCCAACAGCAAGACATCGACCAAGTCGTGATCACTCATTTTCACGAAGACCATACCGGTTGTGCGGCGTTTTTGCAGCGAACGATGGGATTGCCCATCTATATGAATGAGCCGATGATCGAGTATTGCCGGCAAAAGGCGGACTATCCATTGTATCGGAAAATCTTTTGGGGAAAGCGTGACCCGTTTGCCGCCAAACCCATCGGCGCCACGTTTTCCTCCCGGAACGCAACGTGGGATGTGATCCCAACGCCCGGCCATGCGATCGATCATGTCGTCTTTTTGAACCGCGAAACGGGGCAGCTGTTTAGCGGCGACTTATACTGCCAAGAGAAAACGAAAGTCATCTTGCGTGAGGAGGACATTCCGACGATCATCGCCTCCTTGCAACACGTGTTGACGTACGATTTCGGTGACGTCTTTTGCGCCCATGCCGGCTATCTCCCGAACGGGCGTGAGGCGTTGCAGCGAAAGCTCGACTATTTGCTTGAACTCCAAGGCACGATCATCGACCTATACGAAAAAGGAACGCCGCCAAAACAAATTCAGGCGCTCCTGTTTCCGAAAAAGTACCCGATCATCTTTTTTTCCGGCGGCGAGTGGGATTCGCTGCATATCGTCCGTTCGGTGATTCGGGACTATGAAGCAAAACAAGCAAGTTGAAGCGGGACGACCCCAAACGGCCATGAAACGGCCTAAGGGGTGTCCTTTTTTCTATATAATTGTGTTTGTCCACCGCTCTTGCCGACTTTGGCCTAGAGACCCGATTGTTTACAGAACCATCGAGCCCATCTAGCAGTGAGAAGTTGGCCTCCATTCCTTTCTACACAAAACAGCAACTATATTGGGTGCAAATCGGACAAATTAAGAAAAAACGAAAGGGATGATCTAAGCCATGAACGACACACCGCACGTGAAATTGCACGGGTTTAACAATTTGACGAAGTCGCTCAGCTTCAATATGTACGATATTTGCTATACGAAAACACCCAAGGAGCGGGAAGCGTATATTTCCTATATCGACGATGTTTACAACGCCGAGCGGCTGACAAACATTTTGAAACACGTCGCCGACATCATCGGCGCCCATGTGTTAAACATCGCCAAACAAGATTACGTTCCGCAAGGCGCAAGTGTGACGATGCTCGTTTCCGAAGGGCCGGTTGTAGAAGTGCCGCAAGCCGAGGCGCCGTTGCCTGAGGCAGTCGTGCTTTCGCTTGATAAAAGCCATATTACCGTTCATACATACCCAGAATACCATCCGAGTGATGGAATTAGTACGTTCCGTGCCGATATTGACGTCGTCACCTGCGGAGAAATTTCGCCGTTAAAAGCGCTCGATTATTTGATTCAGTCGTTTGAAGCCGACATTATGATAATCGATTACCGCGTGCGCGGGTTTACACGTGACATTCACGGATACAAATTGTTTATTGACCATGATATTACATCGATTCAAAATTATATTCCAGAAGATATTCGTGAGAAGTACGATATGATTGACGTGAACATTTATCAAGAGAACATTTTCCATACAAAATGCAAGCTGCGGCAGTTTGATTTAGACAACTATCTATTCGGACATACGAAAGATGCCTTATCTAAACAAGAAGTAGAGGAAACGACCGCCAAACTGAAGAGAGAAATGGACGAAATTTTTTACGGAAAAAATATGCCTAGCGGCTTTTAAGAAAAGGAAGCTTTTCGGCACTGTGCTCACCGATCAGCCATTCAAGCTTCCCCTGCAGCTTCTCCGTTTGCACTATGTATGGTATGCTAGTAGAAAAAAGGAAAAGGTGTTAGTATGGGATCGTACATCGTTGTCGGAGCTGGCATTTTAGGAGCGGCGGTGGCCTACCACTTAGCGAAAGAAGGGGCTGCCGTGACGATCATCGACCGCGGTGACAAAGGACAGGCGACCGATGCGGCGGCGGGGATCGTTTGCCCTTGGTTGTCGCAGCGCCGCAACCAAAAATGGTACCGATTGGCGAAAGGCGGGGCGAAGTTTTATCCTTCCCTCATTGAAGAACTGCAATCATATGGAGAAACGGAAACCGGCTATGCGCGCGTCGGGACGCTCTGCTTGCATACGGATGAACAAAAGCTTGAGCAGATGAAAGCGCGCGCTCTCAAACGGCGCGAAGATGCACCGGAAATCGGGGACATCGTGCAACTTGATCCGAAGGAAGCAAAAGAGTTGTTTCCGCTACTAGCTGATGGGTATCAGGCCATTTATGTAAGCGGGGGAGCTCGCGTCAACGGCCGAGCGCTGCGCACTGCACTTCTCAATGCGGCCCAAAAGCTCGGGGCCATTCATGTTCGTGGAAATGCTCGCCTTCTCCATCAGGGAACGCGCATCATCGGCGTGGAAGCGGATGGAACGACTTATGCCGCTGAAGCTGTCATCATCACGGCGGGCGCTTGGGCCGGCGAGTTGCTTCGCCCTCTAGGCATCGAGCTGCTCGTCACACCGCAAAAAGGACAACTCATTCACTTAGAACATCCGAACCACGACACGTCCCATTGGCCTGTTGTCATGCCACCGAGCAATCAGTATATGCTCGCCTTTCCAAGAGGTAGAATGGTGATCGGAACAACACACGAAGATGAAGCAGGCTTGGACGTCCGCCCTACCGCCGGAGGAATGCACGAATTATTGGACAAAGCGCTCACCGTTGCGCCAGGGCTCTCCGTTTGCACATACATCGAAACGCGGGTTGGATTCCGTCCGCGCACACCTGGGTTTCTCCCGATCTTTGGGGTACTTCCCGGCTTTACCGGCCTTTACATCGCCAACGGCCTCGGCTCCTCAGGGCTCACCGTCGGCCCTTATTTAGGGGCGGAACTAGCCAAGCTCGTGCTCGGCATCCCGACCGAACTCGACCCTCATGACTATGACGTCACGAGCGCCATCGCCCCGCTTGCCTAACGCCGCGCCGTGTTCGAAATAAACGGCCGCCGACCGAGCCGATTGCCATCACACTCGTCAAACAAAGGTCTTATCGACTGCGAATTCGATAGAGCGTTGCGCCGCTTGGACAAAGCTGATAGCTGCTCGTCAGCTTTGTCCTTCGTATTTTTTTAATTGTTCGGTCAGCTTCTGAAACAAATCCATATCTTTACGGTCGAGCGCCTGGTCAATTTGCAGTCTTAACCTTGATATTTCATGACGCTTTAACGCTTCATCCAACACTTGCTCGGCTTCTTTCGCCATTTTTTCATGGCGCTCATGCCGACGAACGTTCTCAAATGCCCGATGATCAATCAGCCGAAGATACGAAAAATTTCTGGCCTTCCCCGGAAAGTAAAGCGTCAAATACAACGGTTCATTCGGGCGCAGCGCCAAATCGCCCATAATCGCCGCCAACCCCGTGCTTTTCTGGCCACCGCGATAAAAAACAAGCCCTTCTTCCTCCGCCGTCGCAGCCGAAATAATCAGCCACCGTGCTTGTTTTTGCCCGTTTTCGGTAAAATGGACGTTTTCAAGCAAATGCGGATGTTGAAGCAAATAATTGAGCACAAACCGGGCATCCGGATGCTTTAAGCGATAATTTTGCAAAAACGAAGTTAAAAAGTGACGCTTTTCTAATGACGACACCCACCTCATTACATCACCCCCTTACGAAACCTGCGCAAGGCCCCTCTGCCTTTAAGCACGGGGACATTGTATCCTAATCTATTCGTTTACCGCTACAACATTGTCTGATAACTTGACCAATGCCGTTCCAAACCGCGGCACCAATCAGGCCAATATAGACAAAAGCCGACCTGTTTGATTTGATCTGTTTGTCTATACAGTATAGCTCATTTCAGCCTTCCATGCAGCAACGGCCAACAACAGGAAAGTTCTGCTAAAAAAAAGCTGCCCTTCGTCTTCGGGCAGCTTGTTGTTTATGGGCGCTGAGCGCCACAGGCCGGCAATCTACTGAATCACACACATTCAAACGAGCTGCAATGCCAGTCCTTCTCTTAAACCGAGCATCTCCGCTGTTGCGGCTTGAATGTCGTGCAAAAGTCGTTCGTTTTTCATGAGCGATACACCGTAGGAAGGAATCATTTCTCTCACCTTCGGCTCCCACTCTTTCATTCGTTCCGGGAAACATTTCGTGATTACTTCTAGCATGACATGAACCGCGGTCGAAGCGCCTGGCGAGGCGCCAAGCAACGCCGCAATCGAACCATCAGCCGCATGGACGACTTCTGTACCGAATTGCAACGTTCCTTTGCCGCCAGCTTCCGTATCTTTGATCACTTGCACGCGCTGGCCAGCAACAATGACATCCCATTCCTCGCTTTTGGCTGTCGGAACAAACTCGCGCAACTCTTCCATGCGTTGTTCTTTCGACAACATCACTTGCTGGATTAAGTAATTGGTAAGCGCCATATTTTTCACGCCTGCCGCCAACATCGTCAAAAGGTTATGCGGTTTGACCGATGTAAATAAATCGAGCATCGACCCGTTTTTCAAAAACTTCGGCGAGAAGCCGGCAAACGGTCCAAACAACAACATTTTTTGATTGTTGATAAACCGCGTATCCAAATGCGGAACCGACATCGGCGGCGCGCCGACTTTCGCTTTGCCGTACACTTTCGCATGGTGCTGCTCAACCACATCCGGATTGTTGCACACCATAAACAATCCACTGACCGGGAATCCGCCAATCCCTCTTCCTTCCGGAATACCGGATTTTTGCAACAGATGGAGGCTTCCTCCCCCAGCACCAATGAAGACAAATTTGGCCACATGACGTTCAACAGCGCCGCTATCTAAATCGCGCACTTTTAACTCCCATAGACCGTCGCTTGTCCGCTTGATGTCATCAACATGATGACGGTAATGAATCTCGACATTTTTCCGTTTTAAATGCTCAAACAGTTTGCGCGTCAGTGCCCCAAAGTTCACATCTGTTCCTGATTCGATCCGCGTAGCTGCGATCGGCTCGTTCACAACGCGATTTTCCATCATGAGCGGTATCCATTCGGCCAACTTTTTCGGATCATCAGAAAATTCCATGCCTTTAAACAGCGGGTTATTCACCATTGTTTCATACCGCTTTTTCAAAAATGCGACATTGTCTTCCCCTTGCACGAAGCTCATATGAGGCAACGGACGAATGAACTCTTTTGGATCACGAAGCACCCCGCTGTTCACTAAATAAGCCCAAAACTGCAAGGAAACGTAAAATTGCTCATTGATTTTGATGGCTTTGCTGATGTCAATGGACCCATCGGGCTTCTCAACGGTATAGTTCAGCTCGCAAAGAGCCGCATGCCCTGTTCCGGCATTGTTCCACTCGTTGGAGCTTTCCACTCCTGCTTCTTCCAGTCTTTCAAATACAGTGATGTCCCACTCCGGTGCCAACTCTTTTAACAACGTTCCCAACGTGGCGCTCATAATGCCGGCGCCGATTAAGATCACATCAGTTTTGGTTTGTTTGTTGCCCATGTTTACCATCCCTATCTACTAATATTTACAAAAGCGGTGAGCGACCGCTCGAAATGATTCCACTGATACCCCCGTTTACCTTGTTGAGGGCGGTTACACAATTTATTATAACACATTTTACTAATAGTATGTCACTATTATTAATAAACATGAAAATATATTAGTATAATTAAATATTCACTACATGATAAATCTTTCAATAGTAGAAGCTAGTAGTTTCCTTTTATATTAATTTTACAAAATAGCTGAATATTTCGCTACTACTCTAAAGAAAAAATTTTTCACCAGGCAATGGAACTCCATCCAGAAGCAGTACATGTCTGCCACTACAGCCAAGAGTCCATCAGTCCAATATTGATCACCGCCTATCGTATTGTATTGCTTCTTCCCCACTTGTGTGCATCCTCGATGTCTTTCCGTTCAATCCAACAGCATGAATCCCAAAAAATAAAAGCAACCAACCGTGCATCACGATTGGTTGCCTAACAATGACCTATTCTGGTCTTTGCAGGGCGATTGAATCGAATTTGAAAGACAAGCCATAGATTTGCGGCAAACGAAACAGATAAGTAATATTTTTGCGTCTATATTCTTTCTGCATCTTTACGCTTGCATCCCTGTCACCATAATAATTTATAAGGGTTCTCCAAATAATATTTGATCATCCCAAGAAACTGGCTCGCAGGTGCCCCATCCATCACTTGATGGTCAAATGTTAAGCTCAACGGTAAACTCTTTCTTTTTTGAACAGCATCTCCTACAAACACGGCCATATCTGTCACAGTTCCAACACCAAGAATTCCTACCTCAGGCGGATTCAACACAGGAGTGAAAAATTCTACGCCATACGCTCCTAAACTAGTGATCGTGAATGTAGACCCTGTCATTTCTTCACTGCTCAATTCTCCATTCCTTGCCTTGGTGCTACATTCCTTAATTTTTTGCGACAGTTCCTTTAGCGAAAGCTTCTCTGCATATCGTATGACTGGGACAACAAGACCGTTTTCCAATGCTACTGCGATTCCTAAATGAATGGACTCATACGTGTAGATGCGTCCATCCTGATAGAGACTGTTCATTTGTTTATGTGCCTGCAAAGCTAAAATCGTTGCCCGGGCGATAAAATCAGTAATAGTCCATTTGATATTCGGATCGTCTTGCCAGTCATTTTTCAGCTGTTCTTGCAAGTTAACCAACTTAGTGACATCTGCTTTCATATGAATAGTGAGTTGAGCGGTTTGCTGCAGGCTGGCAAACATTCTTGAAGCAATCACTTTCCGCATTCCTGTCACGGGTTTGATTGTCACCTTCTCATGTTGAAGCGAAGTGACATCTAGTTGGAGAAGTCCTTGTTGTTCACTGCCTACATTTTTCCGATGGTTGATCGCATGTAGGCGACTTGGGGCTGTCTGATCATTGTGGGATAACGATGCTTGTTTGGATTGAATCGCCTTTTCGACATCCGCCCTCGTCACCCTTCCTTTTGGCCCTGTTCCTACAATGTCACGCAAATCGATCCCGGCTTCGCGCGCCAACTTCCTTGCCGCCGGAGAAACCCGCAACATATGTTTTGATGAAACTTCGGCTTCCTCTTTCACCACCTTGGTTGCTGCCTCTTCAGCAGCTCTATTCATATCTTCTCCTCGTTCCCCGATATAGCCGATCACATTTCCCACTTTTGCTGTTTCATCTTGTTGAACGACAATCTCTAATAGCACCCCGTCTTGCGGTGCTTCAATATCTTTTTCAATTTTATCAGAGCTGATCACAACGACCGATTCGCCTTTTTTCACCGGATCCCCCTTTTTCTTCAGCCACTCGACGACCGTTCCCTCTTCCATGCTCATTCCTAGCTTTGGCATAATAATTTCCACAGCCACATTTCCTCTCCCCTTTTCCAATAAATACAAGGAGCGCGTGTTGCCACGTCCTGTCGGCAACACGCTAATATCATTTATACTGGTACAATCGTTTCGTCTCCTATAATCTCCGCTGCCGCACGCAACACTTTTTCCGGCGTCGGCAAATAGAGGTCCTCTAACGCCGGTGAAAACGGAACAGGACAATGTGGGGCAGTGATCATTTTAATGGGGGCATCTAAATAATCAAATCCTTTATCTGCTACAAGTGCCGAGATATCAGTAGCTACACTGCAGCGCGGATTTGCCTCATCAACGACAATGAGCCGTCCTGTCTTCGCTACAGATAACAAAATCGTTTCCTCATCAAGCGGAGACAGCGTTCGCGGATCGATCACTTCTGTTTCAATCCCCTTTTCTTGTAACATCTTAGCTGCCTGTAAAGCTGTATGCACCTGCTTGCCGATGGCGACAATCGTTAAATCATCTCCCTCCCTTTTAATGTCCGCTTTTCCGAAAGGAATAGTATAAAACCCCTCTTCTACTTCCCCTCTTATGTTATAAAGCGTTTTATCTTCAAAAAAGATAACCGGGTCGTCATCAAAAATAGAAGCGAGCAACAGCCCTTTCGCATCCGCTGGGGTAGAGGGAACGACAACTTTTAACCCTGGGATATGGGTGAAAAGCGCATATAGACTTTGCGAGTGTTGTGCTGCTGCCCGAAACCCTGCGCCGTGCATCGTGCGAATCGTTAAGGGCACTTTCGCCTTTCCACCGAACATATAGCGGAGTTTAGCCGCTTGGTTCATCACTTCATCTAAACAACTCCCAATAAAATCGTTAAACATTAATTCGGCAATCGGCCTTAACCCTGTCGCTGCGGCACTCACAGCAGCCCCGATATATCCGGCTTCAGCAATCGGCGTATCCAACACTCTGTCTCTCCCAAATTCTTGTACGAGCCCTTTCGTAACCCCCATGACCCCTCCCCAAGCTTCATCGTCTTGCAAATGATCAACCGTTGCACCGCCAGCGACATCTTCCCCCAACAAAATGACATTTTCATCTTTTTGCATCGCTAGTCTCATCGCTTCGTTCAATGCCGTTGAGAAGGAAATCGTTCTCGCCATTCTTTTCCCCTCCTAACCTTTCGTTTTAATAAGAAACATATACATCTCGCAACAAGTCTTCTTCTGTCGGAAATGGGCTGTTTTCGGCAAATGTTACCGCCTTTTCAATCGCCTTGGCGACATTTTGCTCGATTTCCACCAACTCTTGTTCTGAACATAACTGGCTAGCAAGGAGATAATTGCGGAACTTTTCAATAGCATCTAATTCTTGTAAGTGTCTCCGTTTTTCTTCCGGAGTTTTATATGTTTGCGCATCGCCTTCAAAATGTCCATAGTTCCGATACGTTTTACATTCAATCAAGGTCGGTCCTTCGCCGTTGCGAGCCCGTTCAATTGCTCTTTTTGCCGCCTCGTATACGGCAATAACATCCTTGCCATCAACGACTTCCCCCGGAATGTTATATGCCCCAGCACGGTCAGCAATATTTCGACAGCTGGATGCATATTCAAACGGTGTTGACTCCGCATAGCCGTTGTTTTCCGCCACAAAAATCACCGGCAATTTCCAAATAGCCGCCAAATTAATCCCTTCATGGAAGGTGCCATGGTTATTGGCACCGTCTCCGAAAAAGCAGACAGTTACAGCACCCGTTTTCTTTAATTTTGCTGTTAATCCAGCACCGACTGCGAGCGGGAACCCCCCGCCGACAATCCCGTTCGCGCCAAGCATTCCTTTGGATACGTCAGCGATGTGCATCGATCCCCCTTTCCCTTTGCACAACCCTGTTGCTTTCCCATAAATTTCAGCCATCATCCCATTTAAATCACAATCTTTGGCGATACAATGCCCATGGCCCCGATGAGTGCTTGTAATATAATCCTTGTCCGTCAAATGGGCACAAACTCCTACCGCTACGGCTTCCTCACCCGCATATAAATGAACAAAACCAGGCAATACTCCCTTGCTGAAAATTTCATGGACTTTGTCCTCAAACTGGCGAATCTCGTTCATTTTCTGATACATCCACCTAGCTTTTTCCTTCGTAAGGGCAATAGACTGCGATCGAGCAACAGTCATACATAAACCTCCCTTTATTTAAGTAGTGTCATGTTTATTTAAAGCAAATTCCATGCCAACAAAAAAACGCTTACAAAACCTTTATTTGTAAGCGTTTTACAACCAAAGCACACACGTATTTCTTAGCCTTGTATCAATTTGTACTATTTTGTTTCATTCTAAATCAACTTGTACTTTTTGAGCTTGCGGTAACACGTGCTGCGGGAAATGCCTAACTGTTCGGCCATCTTGCTAATATTTCCTTTTGTTTCTCTTAGTACGTTCATCATCTGCTCTCTTTCGGTTTGTTCTCGATATGACAACTCCTCTCCCTTTTTACGGCTGTCTTCCAATCCAATTAGCATTGACTTTACTTTAGAGATTGTAGGGACTTCGTCTCCATACTCGATTCTCATTCGTTCTAATACGTTAAACAGCTCCCTAATATTTCCGGGCCAATGATAGTCCATCAACAAGTTCATGATTGAATGAGGCAAACAAACATTCCAACCGTTCTTCCGGCAATAGTAATCGACAAAAAACGGTATGTCTTCCTTCCGTTCCCTTAACGCGGGGAGTTGGATCGGATACACATAAAGACGATAAAATAGATCCTCTCGTAACTTCCCTTCTTTGACTAGCTCGTACAAATCGCGATGCGTTGCTGTGATGACTCGAACATCAACAGGGATCGATTTTGCTCCACCAATCGGCACAACTTCTCTTTCTTGGAGCACTCTTAACAGCGCGATTTGCATTTCTTGAGGGATCTCACCGATTTCGTCGAGAAAAATAGTTCCGCCATGAGCTTGGACGAATTTTCCCGCATAACCTGTGCGTTTTGCCCCGGTAAACGCTCCTTCTGCATATCCAAACAATTCACTACCGATTAATTCTTTCGGAATAGCTCCACAATTGATAGCGACAAATGGACCATCTTTCCGTAAACTATTTTGATGAATCGCTCGAGCAACCAACTCCTTCCCTGTCCCGGTTTCCCCTGCAATATAAACCGTTACATCCGTTTTAGCAACTTTAGAGCAACTTTGTAACACAGCAGCAAAAGACGAACTTGTTCCAATCACTCCGTCAAAGCGAAATGACGGTAGAGAGTAAGACAAAGACTTCTCATCTTGGGCTTTTTGCAAAGTGATTTTATAGCCGATCAGATGACCGTAAACGGAGGAAAAAATAGGAACTTTAGAGGAGACTTTCCACATTCGTTGGCAAAATTGTTGCAACGGCTGTTCAATGGTGCTCGAGCAAAATGAACGCAAGCGATCATTGGCCCACACCACGAGTGTTGATTATCCAAAATTAGACATACGCCTTCCATAAATTTGGGCATACTCAAACAAAGCAGCGGCCATCCCGGATTTCCAATCGAGAGGAAGCTGCCCAGAGAAAAAACGGCGAACGAACGAAATGAAGGAAAGAGAGACGTTCGTCTGTTTTTTGGTTTGATCATACAGCCATCGCAGCAACACATACGCGATGAACGCCGCAAACAGTTGGTTGTATACCGCATTTTCCGTCGTGCCAAACAAGGTCGGGACATTCAGATATTGCTTCACCCAACGGAAAAAGACCTCAACAGTCCAACGTTGTTGGTACATGTCGGCAATGGTTTCCGCAGACGCATGGAAGAGGTTCGTCACGACCCGAATGTCGCGGCCATTCGCATCTCGAAAGATCACCACCCGGTGACGCTTGGTGGAGCGGCATTGTTTCGTCCCCAACTGGCACGTGAAGTCGGCTTGAACCGATGAGGATGTGCTGGAAAGGCGTTTCAAGCTTTTTTTCTGATGAAGTTCGATGTTGTCCTTCATCCGAATGACAAAGAGCTGATGCTGCTCCACAAATCGATCGAGGCGTTCGATTTTGAAATACGCCCGGTCTTCCACCAGCACTTGTTGAGCGTTCGTCAACTGTTCTCCCACCGGGCCATCATGACGCAGTCCGATGGTTTCCACCACGTCTGCCGGCAACGAGGATTCCGGCGAATACGCGACGTGCAGCTTCACTCCGGCGCGTTCGCCGTGATACGGCGCCCATGGCAGGCGGTTTTTCCCGACCGTGACGGTCGTCGAATCCACCACCCGAAGCGGTTTGGGAAACCGAAGCGAACGGCGGGTTTGGCGGTTGCACTTGGAAATGATCAACGCCAACAAGCGTTTCATGATGTCATAGGGAACTTCTTTCGCTTTCTTGGATACAGTTGAATAATGGAATCGCGGCAATCCATACAGAGGCCCCACATCGGCTCCGTGGCGAAAGCTTTTCCATTGATGCATGGCGGCCAGCAGGAAGAAGTGAATCAACTCGCGCAACGTAAAGGTTCGAGACGAATCACGATACCCAACCGCTTCGGCAATCAGTTGAATCTCTTCATCCGAAACAAGTTTTTGCATCAAATTCGGGAGTGTGGTATGCTTGTTCATAGAGAGCACCTCCTGGGTTTGTTTGTGTCGCTACTCACATTCTACAGGAAAGGTGCTCTTTTTTCTATACCCTTTGGATTTTATTGGATAATCAACACGCCTGGGCCCACACAATGTTTTCCTGTTCATCACATATAACGGAGTAAGAAGTCGAATCTTCTATTTGAAAACCGTGCCGGAAAAGTTCCAATAGATCTTCTTTTTGTTGGAATCGCAACTGCTGTTCGATGGTGTAGGAGGCAGCGACAATCGTGGCGAGTACATGGTCTTGTGCTTCGGATAGACCGTGATGGATCGGGTAGGACATATCAATGATACCGAGGAGCTCTTTGTTTTCATCGTAAATCGGCGCAGCGGAACAAACCCATTGATGGGAAGCTATCGCATAGTGATCAAATCCAACAACCGTAATCGGTTCTCTCGTTCTTAAAGCCATGCCAATGGCATTCGTTCCGACTTCCTCCTCCGTCCATTTGACTCCCTCTAAAAAGTTGATTTCTTTTGCCTTTTTCATCGCCTGTGGATGTCCTTTCGCATACAACACGTACCCTTCTTTATCGATAAGGAGAAAAAGCGCGGGAATTTGTTGAAATAATTGTTGCAGCCGCTCTAAAACAGGAACAGCACAGCGGAATAACCGTTGATTTCTTTCTCTTTTTTCGACCAATAGATGGTCGGTCAAAAATACTTTTCCTTTCCCATCATAAGGATCCACGTTTTTCTGGCGGCAAAGATGCCATGATTCTTCAATTCTTCGATTTATTCTCCCTTGATCGAATGTTCCCTCTTGGACAAATCGACGCCAAACTTCCCGTTTAGACAGATCCACAATACCCATGGCAATCACCTCCAACAGGATTGATCCTGTATCCCTTATATTTATAACTGCCCGTTTAATACTTGCATTCCCTACATTGCAAAAAACTCCTTCTTAAAAATAGAAATTTTCCCGACCAAGAAGATAAAAACAAAAACAGCCAACCGTGCACCATACACGATTGGCTGCCTGTTGATTGCCTAGCAGCGACCTACTCTTGCAGGGGCGCTGGCCCCAACTACCATCGGCGCTGGAGAGCTTAACTTCCGTGTTCGGGATGGGAACGGGTGTTTCCTCTCCGCTATCACCACTAGGCAAGCGATTTAGTTTTGACACCATTTATTATACTGAAAAAATAAATAATGTCAACAGGAAATTCATTCCCTCAAAACTAGATAACCGTTTTTGGGGGAAGAAGCCTCCGCTTTTCGTACTGTCTAGCTCCGGCCGCCATCGGCTCGCGACGCTTCGGTCCTGCTGTGGCGGCGACACATTGCATACGCTCCTGTGGCACCACCCACGCAGAACCAAGCTTTGCTTGGTTCGAGCCTCCTCGCAGGCCCTCCAGCGCGTCTCGCCGATAGGCGGGCGGCCTCCGCTTTTCTAGGTTAAGCCCTCGATCGATTAGTATCCGTCAGCTCCACGTGTCGCCACGCTTCCACCTCGGACCTATCAACCTCGTCATCTTCGAGGGATCTTACTCGCCTAACGCGATGGGAAATCTCATCTTGAGGGGGGCTTCACGCTTAGATGCTTTCAGCGCTTATCCCTTCCGCACATAGCTACCCAGCGGTGCCCCTGGCGGGACAACTGGTACACCAGCGGTGCGTCCATCCCGGTCCTCTCGTACTAAGGACAGCTCCTCTCAAATTTCCTACGCCCACGACGGATAGGGACCGAACTGTCTCACGACGTTCTGAACCCAGCTCGCGTACCGCTTTAATGGGCGAACAGCCCAACCCTTGGGACCGACTACAGCCCCAGGATGCGATGAGCCGACATCGAGGTGCCAAACCTCCCCGTCGATGTGGACTCTTGGGGGAGATCAGCCTGTTATCCCCGGGGTAGCTTTTATCCGTTGAGCGATGGCCCTTCCATGCGGAACCACCGGATCACTAAGCCCGACTTTCGTCCCTGCTCGACCTGTCCGTCTCGCAGTCAAGCTCCCTTGTGCCTTTGCACTCTCCGAATGATTTCCAACCATTCTGAGGGAACCTTTGGGCGCCTCCGTTACCTTTTGGGAGGCGACCGCCCCAGTCAAACTGCCCACCTGACACTGTCTCCCACCCCGATAAGGGGTGCGGGTTAGAATTTCAATACCGCCAGGGTGGTATCCCACCGACGCCTCCACCGAAGCTGGCGCTCCGGCTTCCCTGGCTCCCACCTATCCTGTACAAGCGATACCAAAATTCCATATCAGGCTGCAGTAAAGCTCCACGGGGTCTTTCCGTCCTGTCGCGGGTAACCTGCATCTTCACAGGTAGTATAATTTCACCGGGTCTCTCGTTGAGACAGTGCCCAAGTCGTTACACCTTTCGTGCGGGTCGGAACTTACCCGACAAGGAATTTCGCTACCTTAGGACCGTTATAGTTACGGCCGCCGTTTACTGGGGCTTCGGTTCGCACCTTCGCTTGCGCTAAGCGCTCCCCTTAACCTTCCAGCACCGGGCAGGTGTCAGCCCCTATACTTCGCCTTTCGGCTTCGCAGAGACCTGTGTTTTTGATAAACAGTCGCTTGGGCCTTTTCACTGCGGCTCTTCGGGGCTCATCACCCCAAAGAGCACCCCTTCTCCCGAAGTTACGGGGTCATTTTGCCGAGTTCCTTAACGAGAGTTCTCCCGCGCGCCTTAGGATTCTCTCCTCGCCTACCTGTGTCGGTTTGCGGTACGGGCACCTCTTCCCTCGCTAGAGGCTTTTCTTGGCAGTGTGGAATCAGGGACTTCCGGATCAAATCCGTCGCCATCACAGCTCAGCCTTTACGGCCAGCGGATTTGCCTACTGGCCAGCCTTACTGCTTGGACAGGCTCTTCCAGCCGCCTGCTCACCCTATCCTCCTGCGTCCCCCCATCGCTCAAACGGGAAGGAGGTGGTACAGGAATCTCAACCTGTTGTCCATCACCTACGCCTTTCGGCCTCGGCTTAGGTCCCGACTAACCCTGAGCGGACGAACCTTCCTCAGGAACCCTTAGGCTTTCGGCGCAGAGGATTCTCACCTCTGTTTTCGCTACTCATACCGGCATTCTCACTTCTAAGCGCTCCACCAGTCCTTCCGGTCTGGCTTCGATGCCCTTAGAACGCTCCCCTACCGATGACCAACGGTCATCCCGCAGCTTCGGCGGCACGTTTAGCCCCGGTACATTTTCGGCGCAGAGTCACTCGACCAGTGAGCTATTACGCACTCTTTAAATGGTGGCTGCTTCTAAGCCAACATCCTGGTTGTCTTCGCAACTCCACATCCTTTTCCACTGAACGTGCACTTGGGGGCCTTAGCTGGCGATCTGGGCTGTTTCCCTCTTGACCACGGATCTTATCACTCGTAGTCTGACTCCCAAGGATAAGTCATTGGCATTCGGAGTTTGACTGGGTTCGGTAACCCGATGAGGGCCCCTAGCCCAATCAGTGCTCTACCTCCAAGACTCTCACCTTGAGGCTAGCCCTAAAGCTATTTCGGGGAGAACCAGCTATCTCCAAGTTCGATTGGCATTTCACCCCTACCCACACCTCATCCCCGCACTTTTCAACGTACGTGGGTTCGGGCCTCCAGCCGGTGTTACCCGGCCTTCACCCTGGACATGGGTAGATCACCTGGTTTCGGGTCGACGACGACGTACTCAAACGCCCTATTCAGACTCGCTTTCGCTGCGGCTCCGCCTCTTCGGCTTAACCTCGCACGCCATCGTCACTCGCCGGTTCATTCTACAAAAGGCACGCCATCACCCATGAACGGGCTCTGACTACTTGTAGGCACACGGTTTCAGGTTCTCTTTCACTCCCCTTCCGGGGTGCTTTTCACCTTTCCCTCACGGTACTGGTTCACTATCGGTCACTAGGGAGTATTTAGCCTTGGGAGATGGTCCTCCCTGCTTCCGACGGGATTTCCCGTGTCCCGCCGTACTCAGGAGCCGCTCGGGAGGGAACGAAGTTTCGACTACAGGGCTGTCACCTTCTCTGGCCGGCCGTTCCAGACCGGTTCGTCTACCCCGTTCCTTTCTCACTCCCATCTGAGCGGTCCTACAACCCCAAGAGGCACGCCTCTTGGTTTGGGCTGTTCCCGTTTCGCTCGCCGCTACTCAGGGAATCGCATTTGCTTTCTTCTCCTCCGGGTACTAAGATGTTTCAGTTCCCCGGGTGTGCCCTCCATGCCCTATGGATTCAGGCATGGATCCTGCCCCATTACGGGCAGGGGGTTTCCCCATTCGGACATCTCCGGATCAACGCTTGCTTACAGCTCCCCGAAGCGTTTCGGCGTTTGCCCCGTCCTTCATCGGCTCCTAGTGCCAAGGCATCCACCGTGCGCCCTTTCTAGCTTAACCTACAGCGCGTTTCGGCTTCTTCCTTATTGTCTAGCTTCGGCGCCTAGCTCTCTTCCGCCAAATAACCTTCCCCCTTGGGGTGCAAGCACCCCTGCGGGTGAAGAACATTTGGCTTCGAGAACTGACCGCGGCACCTCAGCTTTTCCGGTTATCTAGTTTTCAAGGAACGATTTGAAGGAATTCTCATTCCTTCAAAACTGAACGAAACGAAAGCGCGATTTGTTAATGGTTGGCCGTTAACGGCCTCCGCTTTTCATGATGTCTAGCTCCAGCGCCTGGCTCTCTTCTGCCAAATAACCTTCCCCCTCGGGGTGCAAGCACCCCTACGGGTGAAGAACATTTGGCTTCGAGAGCCGACCGCGGCGCTTCCGCTTTTCGTCCTTAGAAAGGAGGTGATCCAGCCGCACCTTCCGGTACGGCTACCTTGTTACGACTTCACCCCAATCACTTGCCCCACCTTCGGCGGCTGGCTCCCGTAAGGGTTACCTCACCGACTTCGGGTGTTGCAAGCTCTCGTGGTGTGACGGGCGGTGTGTACAAGGCCCGGGAACGTATTCACCGCGGCATGCTGATCCGCGATTACTAGCGATTCCGGCTTCATGCAGGCGAGTTGCAGCCTGCAATCCGAACTGAGAGCGGCTTTTTGGGATTCGCTCCCCCTCGCGGGTTCGCAGCCCTTTGTACCGCCCATTGTAGCACGTGTGTAGCCCAGGTCATAAGGGGCATGATGATTTGACGTCATCCCCACCTTCCTCCGACTTTTAGCCGGCAGTCCCTCTAGAGTGCCCAACTGAATGCTGGCAACTAGAGGCAAGGGTTGCGCTCGTTGCGGGACTTAACCCAACATCTCACGACACGAGCTGACGACAACCATGCACCACCTGTCACCCTGTCCCCCCGAAGGGGGAACGCCCAATCTCTTGGGTTGTCAGGGGATGTCAAGACCTGGTAAGGTTCTTCGCGTTGCTTCGAATTAAACCACATGCTCCACCGCTTGTGCGGGCCCCCGTCAATTCCTTTGAGTTTCAGCCTTGCGGCCGTACTCCCCAGGCGGAGTGCTTATCGCGTTAGCTGCAGCACTAAAGGGTGTGACCCCTCTAACACTTAGCACTCATCGTTTACGGCGTGGACTACCAGGGTATCTAATCCTGTTTGCTCCCCACGCTTTCGCGCCTCAGCGTCAGTTACAGGCCAGAGAGCCGCCTTCGCCACTGGTGTTCCTCCACATCTCTACGCATTTCACCGCTACACGTGGAATTCCGCTCTCCTCTCCTGCACTCAAGTCCCCCAGTTTCCAATGACCCTCCACGGTTGAGCCGTGGGCTTTCACATCAGACTTAAAGGACCGCCTGCGCGCGCTTTACGCCCAATAATTCCGGACAACGCTCGCCCCCTACGTATTACCGCGGCTGCTGGCACGTAGTTAGCCGGGGCTTTCTCGTGAGGTACCGTCACCGCGCCGCCTTATTCAAACGGCGCTCCTTCGTCCCTCACAACAGAGCTTTACGACCCGAAGGCCTTCTTCGCTCACGCGGCGTCGCTCCGTCAGACTTTCGTCCATTGCGGAAGATTCCCTACTGCTGCCTCCCGTAGGAGTCTGGGCCGTGTCTCAGTCCCAGTGTGGCCGGTCACCCTCTCAGGCCGGCTACGCATCGTCGCCTTGGTGAGCCGTTACCTCACCAACTAGCTAATGCGCCGCGGGCCCATCCGCAAGTGACAGCCGAAGCCGCCTTTCAACCAAAGACCATGCGGTCTTTGGTGTTATCCGGTATTAGCTCCGGTTTCCCGGAGTTATCCCGGTCTTGCGGGCAGGTTGCCCACGTGTTACTCACCCGTCCGCCGCTGACCGAACAAGAGCAAGCTCTCGTTCGGTCCGCTCGACTTGCATGTATTAGGCACGCCGCCAGCGTTCGTCCTGAGCCAGGATCAAACTCTCCAAAAGAAAGTTGATTGGCTTGCGCTTCGTTTCGTTCAGTTTTCAAGGAACGAATTAACTTCTCTGTATCAGCTTCCTAGAGGAACTCAACTTCCTCGAAGAATAACAGTCACTTTTTTACTATACTATACTTGTTTGGTAGATGTCAAATTTTTTAATCACGAATTAATCATTACAAAAAATCATGTTGAACAACCAAGCAAATTTAACTATATCAAAAAAGTTTTTGCTCTGTCAAGAACCAATTTTTTATTGCAGCTTTCTTTGTTGAAAGCATTTATTCATTTTTATCTTACTTCGTTCTCATTCATCGAAGCGACGCTTTATATATTACTACTTCATCGAATCTAAGTCAATAGTTATAATCCATCCAATTTTATCCAAAACACTAATTCATATTAGCTGTAAAACAATTTATACATCCCCCCTCTTCCTATCACCTGTCCTTTTTCTGCAATATTTCCTTATTATAAGGAATACGCTCTTTCATGTTTGTTTTATAAACAAAAAGACATCGTACGCTCTGTTCGATCGATTCGGCACGAGGCTGATCTGAAACAGTTCAAATCAACCGCCGCTACCGACTCAGCCAATTGCCATCTGTCTCGCACAATTTTCACTTTCTGTCTTGATAACAGAGCTGTACTAGGTCAATCACTGTGCAAAATTGTTTTGGATTCTATCGTTTTTTCGAGATTCCCCAAAAATGAAAAACGACCGCAAACTCGGACGTATTAAGAACCTCGGAAATGTTAATCCAAATAAATCGTATGTAAAGGGCTGACCCGAGAGAATAACAACCACAGTATAAAATGATTGATATTTCAAGGATAAATAAGCCTGCTCGTTTATCCCATGCAAAATTTGTGCAACATTATTTTCGGCCGCTATCTCATACAAAAAAAGCGGAGTGATCCGCCTTTTTCTTCTAGAAATTTATATTAAAAAAGTCACAAAGTGGGTTAGAAAGAGTAAAAATATCAATTGCTTCAGTCGCTGACATTTAGCGACGTTCCATTTTCATGATGAATATACTTATTTTTCTTTTATTTCATCTTTTTTGGGACGCTTATTTTTGATGTAATTAATCAACATTAACACAATGTAAATCGCTCCTCCAATAACAGTCACGGCAAATCCTTTCGGAGTTCTAACAACCAAACCATACACTAATAAAACTCCAAATATCGATGTGATGAGAATATGGAACAAATAATATTTTGACATCATGTTTCCCCCTTACCCTTCATTCTCATAGCTACAAGCTGTCTTAGTCACTCCCTAAAAAAGTATAAGATTGTATGAATCATTCAAAAATCAAAAACTTGTCTGTGCTACACTCCTACATGAGTACAATAAAGGAGCAGATGAATAGTGAAAAAATTATAAATCACAAACAGTCATGGTTGGATCACCGGACGTCTTTCATCACAGGGACGGATATATAAAATAACTTTGTCTTTATTATTCTAAAGCGCATATAACGATACCATGCTGTGCGCATTAAACCAAACAAATTTACATTTACAATCCATAATAAAACATATATTGAAATTATACCAAATATTCACTCTCCATATATCCTATCCGTTGAATTGAGATATAATGAATTTGAAAACTTAATGGGACTTCCTCTATTTGGTTTATATCAAAAGCTATACACTGTGAAGAATGAGGAAAATCCAGCTAAAAAAGCGAAATTATTAGAAGAGCAGGTAAGAGACCAAATTGCCGGGGCTTTATATGATAGTGGTGTTGCGCTTTCGGCTGCTCGAACCATTGTTTACTTTTTCGTGTCGGTAGTGTTTTCATGTCATTAAAAGCCGGAGTAAGGAGTGATATTCTTGAGACAGGAGTCCTTGGAGTAGAGAGTAGAACGGCTCGAACTTTACATTGACTTATTACGAGATTTTGCCGTTGATCCCGAAACATTTGCTATTTGGGATTGGGTCATTTCTCGTAAACTAAACAAAAGTCAGGTTGATCGCTTAATGAAGACAGCAAGAGAGTTCAATCAAGCCATTAAGATAGCGAATGAAAATGGGAGCCAACCACCAAGGTTCGAGGAGTTCAGCCAAAAAATTATTGAGATTGTCCATTTGGAAGATAATCCCGCAGATGAACAGACTGTGTTGCAATTCTTAAAGCGAATTAAACACTCTCATAGATATCTATCCGATTGCTACTTGACTACCACCGAATAATTGAACTATATCACAAATATTTCCATTGTTTTTTCACTGGAAGCATTCTATATATTGTTCAGTCTATATCGTTGTGTAAAAAGCCTTTGAAAATAAGTGGGCCATTTTTTACTCCTCTCGCTTAGGAGGTAGTTATCTAGACAACACAACATTCGAAGGAGGGGAAGTGGTTCCTGTCACAGACACTTGATGAAAACATTTGATGAAATATGTATGAAGACGGTGAGAGGAAAACCATATCGTAAGAAACATTGGTACTTCAAGGTTTAACAGCTATTCACTTCCCCACCGTGCAAAATTCATGCAAAATTTTTTTTGGATTCTATCGTTTTTTTCGGGATTCCTAAAAGATGAAAAACGACCGCAAACGCGGTCGTATCAGGGGTTTCGGGGATGTTAATCCAAATGAATCGTATGTAAGTGGCGGCCCCGAGAGGATTCGAACCTCCGACGCACGGTTTAGGAAACCGACGCTCTATCCACTGAGCTACGGGGCCGTGTTGATTCTCCATTCGGCATTAGGCGGCTCCTGAAGCATTGCGATAAGAGCATGAATAAAAGTCAAAAACCATAGCTCCGACAGAGAACACGAGCGACACGTTTTTCCCCTTTTGACAACGTGTTGTGCGATCAACGTCAGCGCGACTCCACGCGCCCTCACTCCATTCGTTGCTCTCTCGTTTACGGCGAGGGAAAACCGCATCTGGCTGCCGACATACCGTCTATGAGACGTACAGCCTGTATTATAACGGTTTTTTGCTATGGTGGCAAGCTCTCTTTTATTCTTCCATCTTCTTCTTTGTCCGGTGCTACTCATTCGCTTGTCCGTACCGGCCAGCTTGTAATCAAAGCAAGCCATAGAGTCGATCGCGCAGCATTCTCATTTCGAGAAACTGCATGATCGACACTTTTTGACGAAAGAACAGTCAGCAGAAGAAAAAGGACTGTTTTGAACAGAAAAGATCCACGGGCAACATTTTGCCCTCCATCCGAGGATAAAAATCACCGTTCACCTAGAAGGCGGGTGAAAAACAATGATCACTCCTAGCCGACGTCAGATCACGTGAAATGAGAAGCTGATGCTGCAAAATATAAGTTCAAACATGTGGTTATAACAAAAATACGGGTAATCGCGTAGAATTCCCTCTACGTATTACCCGTTGTTCATTTATAAAGTACTTAACCAAGCCCCAACTGCCGATCCTATATAGTTTCCGATAATATAACCTAAAGTACCCACAAGCATAATCGGTCCGACTAATTTGATCCAGCCTTTTGAAATCGCCATAGCTGCGGCCGTTGTTGGTCCACCGATATTTGCATTGCTCGCCAGAATAATTTCTTCCAGTGAAAATTTAAAGATTTTCCCAATACCGAAGGAAATGATCATGTTGATAATCACCATCAAAGCACATAATACGAAGATGAGCGGTGCATTTTGTAAGATGACTTGAATGGAAGCCGGTACACCGATCACGACGAAGAAAATATAAATTAAAAATGTACCGATTTCCTGAGTTCCATGGATATTTTCAAAGTAACGCGGGAACAGAGTGACCGCAAGCAGTGTAATCGTCGTTAACATTAAGTAGTTATCACCTAATATTCCATTTAAAATATTTAAAAATACGTTCGCATCCTCACCAGATGGAATCAATTCATCCAAAAAACCGGCAATTGTAAATGAGATGGCGACAATGACAAATGTCGTCCCGACGGCTTTTGCGATATCGAGCAAGGAGATATCTTTTCTCTTCCAGTAGGATGCCGCGTGGTTTTCATCTCCTTTCACATTGCTTTCCAACTCATCGATGTACGGGGTCTTAAAATATTTCCGGAAAAACGTTAATGCTGGAATCAAGATCAACCCCAAGAAATAAAGTGCCATCACCATATTATCGGCAACGACCGTCGCGGATACGAGCTCACTTGGTGTTTCGAATTTTGCGGCCATCGCAACAAAGTTTACGCCACCACCAATATAAGAACCTGTCATCATCGCAGAAATCTTATATAGTAAAGGAATATGGTCTTTGAGTAAAAAGAAGGAGATAATAGCGCCTGCCACAGTTCCGACTGAACTAATCAAGAAAATTACCACTAATCTACCACTTTCACGCCAGATTTTCATTATATTCGTTTGAAAAAGGAGTAACGGGATTGCTAGCGGGATGACATACGACCAGACCGTATCATACACCGGTGATTCAGTAGGAATGATATTCAAGTTGGCCAAAATCATCGCACCAACAAGCGCAATGATCGCTCCGGATATTTTGGCAGCCCATTGATATTTTTGCTCTAAATAAATACTGATCGCTGCCCAGCCCACTAGAATCGCCCAAAGAATCCATGTATCATCCGATTGAATCAATGTATTCGTCATTTCCCAACCCTCCATTTTTTATCAAACCTCAGTGCATTGACCATTGATCCAAAAGAAGTGAATAAATTTGCCGCGGTCTTCCTCGATTGACTGGCTGCTCCTCACCTGTAACTGATACCACCCCAGCTTGTTCTAATCGACTTAATAGCCGCCGCGCACTTCTTGGCGTAATTCTTAAGCCCTTCGCTAATTCTATGGCAGTTACCGAATTTTTGCCATGAATTTTGAAAAAAGAGAGAATACGGTTGATGGTCGAACTACTCACATTTGCTTTTTGAGCAATTTCTAAAACTTTTTCATTATCATTCCGCAGCGAATAGCTTAAAATTCCTGATTGCATAACCGGACCATAAATTTTGCCGTTTGCATCATAAATGATATAATCTGTATTGGACGCTTTCGCTTTTTTTAGCGCTTCCAACGCATACATTTCCGCCTCATTTGTTGATCTTCCGATTCCGATACCGAGCTGAACTTTTCTTTCTGTTTTTTGAAAAATATCATGGATCAATGTAAGCTCGTTGGAATGTTGCTGATCATCTAATTGTAAGGCTTCGCGGGTGGTGATAAATCTTAATTCACGGCGATCAATCCATTTGATAATGGCCTGTGTCTTTTCCCCGTAATCTACTAAACTTTGCTGCAAAGCTAGTAATCTTCGTTGCAATTGATATTCCGTTAAATCATCTTGTTCGAAAATCTCTTTTAAATCGACGATCCCTATCGCAATGTGTGAATTTTGCTTTTTCAGTTTCTGTGCTTCCATTAACACGATCTGTAATGTATTTCTTACCGCATTCCTTGTCGGAAGGACCCTTACTGCAGGTACACCGAGTTCTATTAATCGTTCATATATTAACCCCACACATGTAATAGCGGTATCGATTTGACCGTTTTTCCACAATTCATAATGAAATCGAGTCGTTTTTTCAATATGAAATTCTTCTGAATGTGTATCATAATAGATGTTTTGTACTCTGATCTCCAATTCTTCCAAACTTTCTTCTACTTCATATTTTTGTAGATTATCAATACTTATGTTCAGTGTTCCATTTTGCAAATCGTACTTCCCATTTAAGGCTAATTGAAATAAGGCCCGGTATAAAGCGGTTCCTTCAAAAGGGATAAAGAATATCGATTGATCAAGTTTTAAATTATTTTTAGCGATTTTGTAAGGCAGCGAGCCGGCAAACAAAATGATTTGAAAACCCGCTCCATACTTTTTCACGATTTCAATGACTTCCTCTTCGTTATGGTAGGTAGCATAATGGATGGATAATTCCGGATATTCCTTCTCCACATTCATAATCATTTTTTCAATATCGCGAGGTCCGATCGCGAGTACTCGAATTTGCATTTCAGTAAGCACCCTTTCGGCACTTTTTCAAACCTGAAGGCGCAGGAATTAGTAAGTGATTCGATGCCCAGCCAATTCCAATACACCACCATAAATGGCTTCATTTCCCGTTTTCAGTGCCCAATTTTGATTGCCGTAGTCATAGTGCCACCATTCTTCGTCGTAATTTGTAAATCCGGCCTTTTCCATAATGCTTTTTAATAGCTTGCGATTCTCTTTAATCTCCCTATCTAATGGACTTGGATTTTTAATTTGTTCAAAATAGTCCGTTCTTGACATCTCCGTAAATTCATCAAATTTGGACCCCATATTCAGCGGACCTTGTTTATTCGCAATGGTTAAATCAATCGCACCACCAGTTAAATGATTGGATGGTCGCATCGGATCCTCCGACGGTCTGTCCACATACTTCGTCAATTCTTTTTTCAGTTCATTCCCTGCTAAACCTTTTAACTGTAATTGCTTTTCGAATTGTCGATACAGTGCTAACTGAACTTTATAAGGTCGCCAGGCGTCAAAAACGATAAAATAATGATCCACAGGTAGGAAGTGAACCGCTTTCAAAAGACGTTTGACAGCACCTTCCCTAAGATAGCAATCGTTCGGCGCACCAGGAATATTGTTTTGAAAATAATACGGTTCGACAACTATTTTTTCTGAAATCCCTGTTAGCGACATGAGTTTTTCATGATTCTCATGAATAGGAATCTGTTCCTTCGTTAGATAAATTGTTCGTCACCCCTCTTTTAAAAACTTATTGATAAATCTACTCCATCTTTTTCGTTAATTTAAGAATTTTCATTTATATAAAATTATATTTCCAGAATTAATTTTTATAGTCAACGTCCTTAAATAGACCGAAATTAAAAATCACCCGTGGTGCTAGTTAAGCCTTAACGTTCAACTAGCCCGAGAACAACAAGCCAGTAAAATATCCTCCAGTGCCGTTTCAAATCCAGAAACCGATTTCGCTCGAATCTCGGTAATCCGATGCAATCCACTAAAATCGCGGTTTCCACCACTTTACGTTTTCGCTTCGTCCACTGTTTCCATACATCCGATTGGCGAATTCGCAGATTTTCTCGAACGGGCGCCTAAAAAGCGATTCGGTGCTCTTCGTACAGCTTCTTTTGCAGCTTTTGGCTGATATCCCCTTTGTCACCGAAGTTATGCGGATGTAGAAGTTGCGTCACGGCGGTGTTTGGTTTGATCTGCTGTAAAATGAAAGTGCTCTTGCATGGGAACTTCTCCTTTTGATGTTTGGTTGCACTTTCATTTTAAGAAGAACCTCTCATACAAAAGTTATTTTTTATGCTTGTCTGATTTTATCTAGCACCACGGGTTAGTATTTTAGAATGTCTCTATATTCCCCTCTCCCATCATCCCCACAACTTCTCGAAACACGGTTGATGGCTGTTTGCGAAGCAGTTTAGCGGCAATCGTTTTTTGCTTCGTGCCGTCCATGATTGTGAGTAGGCCGTCTTCAAGGTGGATGAGCAAGTTTTTGACACAGTATGCCGTGATTTTTGACGCCTGATCCAAGTAACGGGCGTCAAGGTCGAATCGGACACGATCAGACAGCCGCCGCAGCAAGCGCCAAAGGGCAATTTCCTCGCTTGATTTCATGAACAGCTCGGGCAGCTCTTTTGCTTGTTTGATTGTATTAAGCGTCGTCATCGCATAGACGGCGATGCCGTAGCCGACCCGACTACCGAGCCGCAAACCATTCTTGTCCGCCTGACAGCGGTGCGACGGTTGGCAAGTCGCGCAAAAAGTCAAGATGGTCGAGCCGGATGCGATTGAACTCGATCGTATTCGCCCGATCAAGCACTTTTTTGCTGAAGGGGTGGGTTGTTTCGTCCATGTTGACGGTGCCGATGATATAGACGTTTGGCGGGAGAAAGAGATCACGCCCCGCCGTTTCTTTCGGCAGTAGCCGCGACGAGGTAATGCGGCCATTTTCCCAACGGCGGCTTTCCATCACGCTTAAGACGTCGCTGAAATAATGCTCGACGCGAGCGAGGTTCATTTCATCCAGCACAACGAAATACGGCTTGTCCGGATGGTTCTCGGCTTCGGTAATGACATTGGTGAGCGGCCCAGGCTTGAAATCGCCCTTAATGTCGACATAGCCAAGCAAGTCAGAGCCATCGTTCCAATCTGGGCAAACGGGAATTAAGATGAACTGCCCGTTGTCTTCCGTCGCACCGACGCTTTCAGCCAGCCATTGGGCGATTTTCGTTTTCCCTGTTCCAGAAATGCCGGACAAAATGACAAACGGTTTTGTTTTTAGTGAAAGAAAAAGATTCATCACTTCTTCTTGCGTATAGTAAAATCCTTTAGCGGTTATGTAGAAATGAATATGTTCGACGACTGACCGATCGGAGAGCGATTGCTTAAACGGCGTCATCTTTTCTGTTCGTTCCACGTATTGTCGGTAATAGCCGATCATCGTTTTCAAGTCGCTCACGAGTTGTTCATCGGACGGCAGATTGTCAAACGAATAGGCAATATACACCGCCACTGACCGCTCATATTCTTTCGCCCGTTTGCTTGCACTGAGACGGATGGCGTTATCAGTTTGCACGCGACCCCCAACAGGAATCTGCTGACGGATATCCCGCTTCACCCGCTCCATTTCATCTCGCTTCGTTTCTGTCACTCCTTGGGCGAGTGTCAAATAGAGCCGACACATATCCTCGCTGAACAAGTAGACGATATAATAGCCGCGCTGTGTAGAATCCGTCACCTTTTTGTCCATCACCGCCACCCACGGCGCATCGGTCCACACTCCTTGGCCGACTGAACCTTTGACGATATATCGGTCGGGCTCAACAAACGGCAGCGCTTTTATCTTTTTCGGAATCGCTTTTGTCACGAGTTGAAACGCCCACCGCTCTTTTGACAGTTTTTCGCGTTTTTCTTCTTCATCAATGGCCATGACTTGGCGGAAAAAATCGTGCAATGCCATCAGAAACGTCTCCTTCTCGCAAAATTCCCCTTTCTTCTTTTCTACTTTTTCTTCTATTCTACTAAAAAAGCGGCTTCTCCCATTAGCAGGAGAGCCGCTTTATGCATCAATGCACAGAACGTCGCTGCCCTTCACTTGCCAACGATACCTCCCTTCTTTGCGTCCGTTCGAACAAGACGGATGGTTTCATCGCCCAATGATTAATTGGGCTCCGAACTCCCCAACGCACGAGGACAGGCAATCGGAGAATGTGGGACAAAAAAAACGGCTTGAGATATAGCGCTCATTTCTCAAGCCGCTTGTTTTCTATTCAGCTGCGAGGGCATCGGCCTTTGTTCGGTGCACAGTGCCGTGCGGGTGCTGCGGGGGTGCATAGATGGAATAGAGCTTGAGCGGGATCGTTCCGGTGTTGATAACATTATGCCATGTTCCGGCTGGAACCATGATCGCGGAACCGGCACGTACGTTTCTCTCAAACGTCAACTTGTCTTTCCTTCTGCCCATTCGGACGATTCCTTCTCCTTGTTCAATGCGCAAAAATTGATCGACATAGGGGTGAATTTCCAATCCGATATCTTCCCCGACATTCAAGCTCATTAACGTCACTTGCAAATGCGGTCCGGTCCATAAAGCGGTGCGGTACGTATTGTTTTGTTTTGCCGCCTCGCTAATCGAAATGACAAACGGCTCCGGCCCGTAATCTTTCAGCTTGATATTCTCTTTGTACGGAACCGAACCGTAAGGCAACCCGCCGTAATTGTGCACCGGTGGATAAACATAAGCTGGATACGGATGCATATACGGGTAGACAGAAGGATAGGAAGGTAAAAAAGACACGGTATACATCGCTCCACCTCTTCACTGATTAGTCACCGTCATCTTATGCACAACCACAAAGAAGTTGACTCGTGTTTTAGGCATATCTTTTCTGTGCCTCCTCCTGCTCACAAAAAGGCTGCCATCGGCGGTAAATGCGCAATGTTCTCCCATCTACGATTGGAGGCCTGCCCGATGGCGAGTGATGGGCCAAGACATCAGGGTATATCCGACGGTTCCGCTGGTTCAAAAGATCGTTGATGGAAAATACCGATTTTCCATTTCGCTCATGTCTAGAACTCGAGATGATGACGAGAGAGGGATGTGCTACAATGGGGATAAGGCAATCAACTCAGGCGTGCACGACGGGACGCTGTCAAGTTCTCTTATTTGAGGAGGAATGGACAATGAAAGCTCCTGCTTTGTTTCTCGCTCATGGGTCGCCGATGTTGGCGATCGAGGATCATGCGTATACCTCCTTTTTGGAGAAGCTCGGGGAAGGAATGTCCCCCAAGGCGCTCGTCGTCTTTACGGCGCATTGGATGACGCGCAAACCGACGGTTTCAGCAGTGGAAGGGACGTATGGAATGATTTATGATTTTTCCGGATTTCCGCACGACTTGTATGAAATCGTTTATCCGGCACACGGATCGGTCGAGTGGGCGGAACGCGTGCGGGAGCACCTCGCTCGTGTGGCGGAAGTAGCCGTCGATCAAACGCGCGGGCTTGATCACGGTTCATGGGTGGTGCTCCACCGCATGTTTCCAAGGGCGGACATCCCGGTCGTGCAAGCATCGGTCGTGCCGTGGTGGACGCCAAAGCAATTGTTCCAGCTCGGCGAAGCGCTGCGCCCGTTGCGCGATGAAGGGGTGATGATCATCGGAAGTGGCGGGACGGTGCACAACTTGATGGCGCTTCGCTGGGAAGGGCATGTAGAGGCAGAAAGATGGGCGACTGCTTTTGATGACTGGCTGCTGCGCGAGTCAGCCGCCCGCAGTGAGGATGTATTCCATTATGAAGAAAAAGCACCTTACGCCAAGCAGGCCGTACCGACCCCCGAGCACCTCGCACCATACTGGATCGCTTACGGCGCAGGTGATCACAACCAAGCACCGCGCGTCTTGTTCCGCGACTATCAGTATGGAAACTTAAGCCTCATGGCGGTAGCCTTTTAACGAGGTGGCCCGACCTTGCTTGAAACATGCAGGGCGGGCCGTCTTTTCCTCTGAGAAATCAGCGAGGAGCCCCCGACTGTGAAGCGATCACGAAAATCAGGGAGAATTGCTGGTCACAGCACTCCTTACGAAAGCGCCCGGGCAATATCCGCCGCTAAAACAGCATTGTTTTTCACTAGGGCGATGTTCGCTTTTAAACTTTTCCCTTCAGTTAATGTTTTCACCCGATCTAGCAAAAACGGGGTGACCGCTTTGCCGGTGATGTGCTTTTCTTCTGCCTCCTTAAGCGCTTGTTCAATGATGGAAGTAATGTACGATTCCTCGAGCTCGTCTTCTTGCGGAACCGGATTGGCGACGACGATGCCGCCGTCTAAGCCGAGCGCCCATTTCGTTTCAATGAACTGGGCGATTTCTTCTGCGCTGTCTAAACGGTAGTCGACGCGAAACGGGCTTGTCCGTGAGTAAAAGGCTGGCAGGATGTCCGTCTGATAGCCAAGGACCGGAACACCGTGCGTCTCTAGATACTCGAGCGTCAAGCCTAAATCCAAAATCGATTTCGCCCCTGCACAGACGACGGCGACGTTTGTTTGCGCGAGTTCTTGCAAGTCAGCTGAGATGTCCATCGTCCGCTCGGCCCCACGGTGTACCCCGCCGATGCCGCCGGTCGCAAACACGTTAATGCCCGCCATCGCCGCACAAATCATCGTCGCTGCCACGGTGGTCGCCCCATGTTTCTTTTTCGCGACGACATATGGCAAATCGCGGCGGCTCACTTTTTCAATGTCACGGCTTGTGCCTAAAAATTCAAGCTCGTCATCCGTTAGCCCGATTTTCATCTTTCCATCGATGATGGCGATCGTCGCCGGCACAGCACCGCGGCTGCGGATCAGTTGTTCAACCTCTTTCGCTGTTTGGACGTTTTCCGGGTACGGCATGCCGTGGGAAATGATCGTTGACTCCAAAGCGACGATTGGCTTGCGTTCCGCTTTCGCTGCGGCCACTTCTTCAGAAAAAACAAGGATGTCGTTCATTATGATTCTCCTCCCTCGTGAAAATACTGTTCATACGCCGCTCGCAACCGTTGTTCCGTCAAAGCGGGATTTACCGTTTCGGCGGTTTGCAGCGTCAAAGCCGCGTTGCTTATCCCGAGGCGGCAGGCGTCTTCCACCATATGTCCGTTCAAGACGCCATACAAAAATCCAGCTGCGAACGCATCGCCCGCCCCGGTAGCATCGGCAACCTTGACCACAGGAGCTGCAATCGCTCCCCTCTCCCCTTTCCTTGTCGCGTACACGACGCCCTCAGCCCCGCGCGTGATGACGATATTTTCCACTCCCAAACGAAAAAGCGATTCGATCGCATCATCAAGGCGGCGTTTCCCCGCAAGCGCCATGGCTTCCGCCTGATTCGTGACAAGCCAAGTGACACCGGAAAGAACCGTCGGCAACCGCTTCACTTTGGGCACGGACACAGTCACGACGCAAAGCGGAAGGCGGTCTTGGCGGCACTGCTCGATCACCCATGAGATGACATCAGTCGGAAAATTCGTATCGAGCACGACAGCAGAAATCGGACCGAATTTCAACCATCGCTGCTTCAGCCATTCGTTCCTTACTGTATCATAAATCGCCATATCGGCCAAGGCGAGTACCATCTCGCCACGCTCATCGAGCACCGCCGTATATGCGCCGGTGTTCGCTTCCGGTATTCGTGTGACCATCCTTGTGTCAACATATGGACTCGTGGCATCAATGAGCCATTGACCGTCATGGTCGCCACCGACTACGCTGAGGAGCGCAACGTTTTGCCCGAGCCTACCGATATTTTCGGCGATGTTTCTCGCCACCCCACCTGCTGTTTGCGTGCTCACAACAGGATGGGACGTGCCGAGCTCAAACGGCACAAGCAGCCGCGCTTTCCGATCGACGTTCACCCCGCCGATGCAGACGATGGAACCTTTCGTTCGCATGTCTCTCATCCTTTCCATCGCATCCATTCGAAAATGACGCCTCTGCTTCCAATCTTTACTATTGTATCATACAGCCCCTACAAATGAAAAACGCATCCCGCGTATAAGCGGGATGCAAGATTGCTAGTTTTTATATGCGCAATACGGACGCAACTTGACACCGATCAAGCTGCCAAGGAAAGCAAACACAAACCAAATCCAACCATGGACGCTGAAGGAAGCGATGCCGCTGAAATACGCGCCGATGTTGCAGCCGAACGCCAACCGGGCACCGTATCCCATCATCAATCCACCGATGAGTGCACCGATTGTCATGCGCGTCGGCCGCTTCCATTGCACGGGTTTCGCATAGCGGCCAGCGAGCGCTGCGGCCAATAAGGCGCCGAACATTAAGCTAATGTCCATGACCGTCGTTGTATCGTAGTAGAGCGGATTGGCGAGCGCCTGCCGTTTCGCCTCATCTTGCCAATACGCCCAAGCCGTCGGATCGACACCAAACAGCTGGACAAACTTCGCTCCCCACAAGGCGAATGCGGATGTGATGCCCCACGGCGAACCTTTGAACATGAGAACAAGCACGTTCATCAGCGCCAATAATAACGCGCCAACCAACAATGACCATGGGCCTTTGTAAATGGTTTTCCATCCGTGGCGGTGTTCAAGCGGTGCCGTCAACAGCTTGCCGTGGCGCCGCTTTTCCATCACCGTCACGACATAATAGACAACCGCCAGCAAAACAAGTTGCAGCAGAAAGCCGCCCCATGCACCAAACGAAGCAATAAGCGAAATCGGATCGACGTGCGGCATACGCATCCAAACATCAAAATGCGTCGTCGCAATGACCGATCCAGCGATAAACCCGATCAAGGTGACGACACCGTTCGTATCACCGCCGCCAATATGGTACAGCGTTCCGGACGCGCAGCCGTCACCCAGCTGCATGCCGATCCCGAAAATAAAGGCACCAATCATGACAGCAATGCCGACTTCATGCACATTCCCAGCAACGGAATGGCCGAATATCGATCCTTTTATCAGCAACGGCAAAAACAACGCACTTGCCACCGCCATCATGACCATCTGTGCTCGAATGCCTTCCCCTTGACGGTACAAAATGAATTTCCGCCAGGCCGAAGTAAAACCGAAATGGGCTTGATAAAGCACAAAGCCGCCAAACGCACCCAGCACGTACAAAAGCGCCTGTTGCCAAGACACGCGGCTATATAAGAACAGTGCTCCGCCGATTAACACAAAACAGGAGACCGCAATGATCCATGCGGTTGGATTTTTCGGGGCGTTTGCTGCCTGTTTCGCGCGAACATCTCGCTGCGCAGTCATTTCCACGGTGCATATCCCCCTTTTATTCGTTAATTTAATATATTTTATCACGAGTGTTGATTATCCAAAATTAGACATACGCCTTCCATAAATTTGGGCATACTCAAACAAAGCAGCGGCCATCCCGGATTTCCAATCGAGAGGAAGCTGCCCAGAGAAAAAACGGCGAACGAACGAAATGAAGGAAAGAGAGACGTTCGTCTGTTTTTTGGTTTGATCATACAGCCATCGCAGCAACACATACGCGATGAACGCCGCAAACAGTTGGTTGTATACCGCATTTTCCGTCGTGCCAAACAAGGTCGGGACATTCAGATATTGCTTCACCCAACGGAAAAAGACCTCAACAGTCCAACGTTGTTGGTACATGTCGGCAATGGTTTCCGCAGACGCATGGAAGAGGTTCGTCACGACCCGAATGTCGCGGCCATTCGCATCTCGAAAGATCACCACCCGGTGACGCTTGGTGGAGCGGCATTGTTTCGTCCCCAACTGGCACGTGAAGTCGGCTTGAACCGATGAGGATGTGCTGGAAAGGCGTTTCAAGCTTTTTTTCTGATGAAGTTCGATGTTGTCCTTCATCCGAATGACAAAGAGCTGATGCTGCTCCACAAATCGATCGAGGCGTTCGATTTTGAAATACGCCCGGTCTTCCACCAGCACTTGTTGAGCGTTCGTCAACTGTTCTCCCACCGGGCCATCATGACGCAGTCCGATGGTTTCCACCACGTCTGCCGGCAACGAGGATTCCGGCGAATACGCGACGTGCAGCTTCACTCCGGCGCGTTCGCCGTGATACGGCGCCCATGGCAGGCGGTTTTTCCCGACCGTGACGGTCGTCGAATCCACCACCCGAAGCGGTTTGGGAAACCGAAGCGAGCGGCGGGTTTGGCGGTTGCACTTGGAAATGATCAACGCCAACAAGCGTTTCATGATGTCATAGGGAACTTCTTTCGCTTTCTTGGATACAGTTGAATAATGGAATCGCGGCAATCCATACAGAGGCCCCACATCGGCTCCGTGGCGAAAGCTTTTCCATTGATGCATGGCGGCCAGCAGGAAGAAGTGAATCAACTCGCGCAACGTAAAGGTTCGAGACGAATCACGATACCCAACCGCTTCGGCAATCAGTTGAATCTCTTCATCCGAAACAAGTTTTTGCATCAAATTCGGGAGTGTGGTATGCTTGTTCATAGAGAGCACCTCCTGGGTTTGTTTGTGTCGCTACTCACATTCTACAGGAAAGGTGCTCTTTTTTCTATACCCTTTGGATTTTATTGGATAATCAACACGCCTGATATTTTATAATACTATAAATATGATGGATTTTCTATGATTTGGGCTGGAGAAATGCCACGTGGCGATTTATGATATAATGCGGAAGAACACCATTCTAAGGAAGGGGATTCGTATGTGGAACGAATTTAAAAAATTTGCCATCCGCGGCAATGTCATCGATTTAGCCGTTGGGGTGATCATCGGTGGAGCGTTTGGCAAAATCGTTTCCTCGCTCGTCAATGACATCATCATGCCACTTGTCGGGTTGCTTTTAGGCGGCATCGATTTTAGCAACTTATCATGGAAAGTCGGCAAGGCGGTAGTCAAATACGGCGCATTTATTCAAACGGTCGTTGATTTTTTGATCATTGCCTTCTCGATTTTCCTGTTTGTCAAACTGATTAACAAACTATATGAGCGTGTGAAAAAACAAGAAGAGATGGAGGAAACAGAACCGACTTTGACAAAAGAAGAAGAGCTGCTCACTGAAATCCGCGATTTGTTAAAGCAACAACGAGAAACGATGTGAGCGGTTGTCTATGATGTGGACGGGCTCTCAAAACCGATGTTCATCGATTCTCTTGACGATACATGACATAGTCGATTGAAGAGTGGTGCTAATGACGATATTTGAAGCATTGATGGTTACGATCGCTTTACAAGTTTTGGAGTTTCCATACTGGTACGATCAAACGAAATCATCCACCCTCAAGCGAACGAAGCGTTGGGGTGGATGATTGTCTTCCACTTGCACTGACCACCTTTACACCAACGGTCTATAGCCAGGTCAAAGAGGCGGTAACACCTTTAGCTTCACTGATTATGTGGGTCAGTTTGTATCAAGGAGTTTCTCGCCGTTCAATGGACGTCGATGACAACGTAGTCCCAGTACGTGTTTCCGAGATAAATAAGCAAGGCCCATGTTCCGGATTCTCTCAGTTTCATATTTGATGGAATATGGGCGTCCGCCCCATTGTTCGGACTCCCTGGAACTGACGTTGTCCAAACACTTTTTCCGTCTACGGTTAACGCAGGGGCGACATCGTTGCTTCCTTTTTTCACGGCCACGATTGTCAGCTTTCCTTCTGGAATGGAATCCCCCCAGAAATGCCACATGTATTTGTTCCCTTGATTGGCTGTAAACGGTGCATCAATGAACCCCACTTTATTCGGCACTCCGCGCATCAAACAATTTCCAGATTGAAAAACCGGACTTACTTCCCAATTGATGCGCTCAATGATGTTCTGATCTATTTTTATAGGTAGTTTTTCAATATCACTAACGGTAGACGGAGGGGAATGAACTTGTCTTTCATTCTTTTCCCATATACTGCATGCGGATAAGGAAAAAAGGATGACCATCACGAGCAAGGGCTTGAGTAAATACACCATACACCCTCTCCTTCCTAGTTCCTGTTTGTTTTCGCTAATCACTATTATAAAAAGGAAAGAGTCTTTGGGCCTGGATGAATTTTCATCTTCAGTGCGCTTCATTTGACCGCTCCAACAAACATGATGAGCAAACGGTCGCTACCTTCACTGACAATTGTTCTTGTTGTAGGAAAAGCATCTGAACACTCTCTTCAGCATCAACCGGTTGTCAAAGAAGCCAGTATGCCAGCGGTGCGGTGAGGATGAGCGTCAACACCGTCCGCTCAAACCAAATGACGAGCAATTTCGGCAAGCTAAGTGGAATTTCGGTCGATACAATGCATGGGATGACAGCGGAAAAGAACAAGATGGCGGAAATTGATACAACGGCAATAATAAATTTCGTTACGAGCGGAGCTTCGGTGACAAGCAAGGCCGGCAAAAACATTTCGGCAATCTCGATAGCGGAGGCTTTCGCTGCCAACAACGGCTCTGGAATTTGCAAGAGAAGAGTAAACGGATAAAACAAATACCCCAGCCAATCAAACAACGGCGTATATTCAGCGAGCAGCAGCCCGATCAGTCCGACCGACATAATCGAAGGCAAAATGCCCATCGTCATCATAAAGCCATCGCGCAAGTTTTCCCATATGTTCGTCCCGATTCCTTTTGACTGCGCTACCGCTTTCATCGCCTCAGACCAAGCTTGTTTCATATAGTTCCCCGTCACTCTTTGCTCGGGGTCCCCCTTGCCGTCGTAATACTCATCGCTCATGCGACTTAGCGGCCAAATCCGTGCGGTGATGGCTGTAACGGCAAATGTGACAAGAAATGTCACCCAAAAATACGTGTTCCATATCGACATGAGCCCTAACGTTTTGGCGACAACCACCATAAATGTGACGGATACGGTGGAAAAACCGGTAGCGATGATTGCCGCCTCTTTCACCGTATATTTGCCCTCTTTGAACACTTTGTTCGTGATCAAAAGGCCAATGGAGTAGCTACCGACAAAGGAGGCAACAGCATCGATGGCCGAGCGGCCCGGTGTTTTCCAAATCGGCCGCATGATCGGCTGCATCCAAACACCGACGAATTCAAGAAGCCCGTAACCAACAAGCAGAGCGAGAAAAACGGAACCAATCGGCACAAGCAAGCCGACGGAAATGACGAGCTTATCGTACAAAAACGGCCCCATATCCGGCTGAAACAGCCATGCCGGACCAATCTGAAACACAAGCATGACAGCCACGATCAAGCCAAGTACTTTGAAAATGGAAAAAACAGCAGTGACCGCGTCTTTGTTCCATGTCTTATTATAGAATGGATGGATCGCTCCAAGAGCAATAACAATAAGCGCATAATACGGTACGAGTCCCGGGAACTGCGCGCGAATCCATGTAACAATATGATCGAGTAAAATCGATGATGTGCCTCCGATGGACACCGGGACAAAAAATACGAAAATACCGATGGCACTAAAGACGAAAAACTTCCATGCACCGCTTGTTGGCGTTGGTGTCGGTACGGATGGCGGTACATTTGTATCCGTTTTCATTTTCCTCCACCCCCATTGTTCTTCTTACACAAGACGATGCAACCGGAAGCATCCCGCTCCCGGTCGCCAAACACCTCCACGGAAGACTATTCCCCTTCAGATGCATACCTTGCCTTCATTCACCACGATCTTCCCACCCTTAATCACCATCTCCGTATGGTTGACGCCGTAATAGTACATGATTTGCATATAGTTTGCGGCGTTGAAAATGGCCAAATCCGCTTTCTTGCCCGGTTCAAGGCTGCCGATCACGTGAGAGCGGCCGATGGCGTGGGCGGCGTTGATTGTGGCGGCGGCGAGCGCCTCAGCCGGGGTCATGCGCATATGCAAACAGGCAAGGCTCATGACAAGCGGCAGTGAAACGGTCGGCGATGAACCAGGATTGCAGTCAGTCGCTAGGGCGACAGGAACGCCGTTGTCGATCAAGCGGCGGGCGTCAGCGGCCTGGGTCATTAAGAAAAATGCCGTACCTGGCAAAAGAACGCCGATCACGCCGCGCTCCGCCATGCGGCGGAGGCCTTCATCAGACGCACGGAGCAAGTGGTCGGCCGAAATCGCCCCAACCTCAGCAGCCAGTTCGGCACCGCCGTACGGTTCGATTTCATCGGCGTGGATTTTCGGCGTCAAGCCGTGCGCCTTGCCCGCTTCGAGGATGCGGCGCGCCTCATCAGGGGTAAATACACCACGCTCACAGAAAACATCGTTGAACTCGGCCAAGCCTCGACGACTAACCTCAGGAATCATTGCTTCCATGATCAAGCGGATGTATCCATCCCGATCGTCCTTCCACTCCGGCGGGACGGCATGAGCACCAAGAAAAGTGGAAACGACATCAACCGGGTGGGTGTCATGAAGCCTCTTGGCAACTTCGAGCTGCTTGATTTCGCCTTCAAAGCTTAAACCGTAGCCGCTTTTCGCCTCAACGGTTGTGACACCATGAAGCAAAAACAGATCCAGCCGCCGCTTGCTTTCCTCATACAGCATTTCTTCCGACGCCTCGCGTGTCGCTTTTGTCGTCGCATGAATGCCGCCGCCAGCGTTCATGATCTCCATATACGTCGCCCCACGGAGACGCATCGTCCATTCATGTTCACGGCTGCCGGCGTACACGAGATGAGTGTGGGGGTCGATGAGTCCGGGAGTGACCGTTTTGCCGCGGGCGTCGATCACATCCGCCTCACCGATCCGATCGGCAAATCGGTGAGCCAGTTCATCGTCCGGACCAACGGCAATGATCACCCCCCGCTCGATCCAGACGCTTCCGTTTTCAATGATTTGAAGGTCGTTCATCTTTTCTCTGACAAGCGGAGCCGCGGAGCTTCCCGCCAGCGTGACGAGTTGGCGAGCGCGGCGGATAAAGAGTGGGCGCATCTTATCTCCCCTTTTCTACTTCAGCATTGGCATATCAATACCTTTTTCTTTCGCCGTGCGAATGGCGAGCTCATACCCCGCATCAGCGTGGCGGACGACACCAAGTCCCGGATCGGTCGTCAACACACGCGCCAACCGTTCTTCCGCCTCTTTCGTGCCATCGGCGACAATAACCATGCCAGCATGAAGCGAATAGCCCATACCGACGCCACCGCCATGGTGAACCGACACCCAGCTCGCACCGCCGACCGCATTCAATAACGCGTTTAAAATCGGCCAGTCGGCAATGGCGTCACTTCCATCTTTCATTCCTTCCGTTTCTCGGTTCGGCGAGGCGACAGATCCCGAATCTAAATGATCGCGTCCGATGACGATCGGCGCCTTCAATTCGCCGCGAGCGACCATGTCGTTAATGATTTTCCCGAACTTCGCCCGTTCGCCGTAGCCGAGCCAGCAAATGCGCGCCGGCAGCCCTTGAAACTTGATTTGTTTTTGCGCCATGCGAATCCAATGGCAAAGGCGTTCATTATCGCTGAATTCGCGCAAAATGACTTCATCCGTCTTATAAATGTCTTCCGGGTCGCCGGAGAGCGCCACCCAACGGAACGGGCCTTTTCCTTCGCAAAAGAGCGGGCGGATGTAAGCTGGCACAAACCCCGGGAAGGAGAAGGCATCCTCGACTCCTTCGTCTTTCGCCACTTGACGAATGTTGTTACCGTAATCAAACGTCACTGCCCCTTGTTTTTGCATCACAAGCATCGCCCTTACGTGCTCAGCGATCGATTGTTTGGCACGAGCAACATACTGCTTCGGATCGCGCACCCGCAGCTCGGCGGCTTCCTCGAGTGTCAAACGAGCAGGAATATAGCCATTTAACGGATCATGAGCGGACGTTTGATCGGTCAAAACGTCAGGAATAAAGCCTATGTCAACGAGCTGCGGCAGCACTTCGGCCGCATTGCCGACAAGACCGATCGACAGCGCTTTTTTCTCTTCTTTCGCTTGTTTTGCCATTTGAAGCGCGACGTCTAGGCTGTCAGTCATCGTGTCAAGATATTTCGTGTCAAGACGGCGCTGGATGCGAGCCGGGTCGACTTCGATAGCAATACAGACGCCGCCGTTCATCGTCACTGCCAACGGCTGCGCCCCACCCATGCCGCCAAGGCCAGCCGTGACCGTGATCGTTCCCGCCAGTGTGCCGCCAAAGTGCTGGCGCGCCACTTCGGCGAACGTTTCGTACGTCCCTTGAACGATGCCTTGGCTTCCGATGTAAATCCAGCTGCCGGCCGTCATTTGCCCGTACATGATCAATCCTTTTTTGTCGAGTTCATGGAAATGGTCCCACGTCGCCCATGCCGGCACGAGGTTAGAGTTGGCGATGAGCACGCGCGGCGCGTTCGGATGGGTGCGAAACACCGCGACCGGCTTCCCCGATTGAATGAGCAATGTCTCATCGTTTTCTAAACGAAGAAGAGTGTCCACAATCGCCTCATAACATTCCCAGTTGCGCGCCGCTTTACCGATGCCGCCGTAGACGATCAATTCATCCGGCCGCTCGGCGACATCCGGATGCAAGTTGTTGTTTAACATGCGGAGCGCTGCTTCCTGAATCCACCCTTTCGCTTGCCGCGTTGTTCCTGAAAGCGCTTGAACCGTCCGTTTGTTTCCCATCGTCATCCCCCTCTTTTTCCTCTTTGCTTTTTATTATGAAGGAAGCCAAGAGGAGGGAGATAGATGCTCTTCTTTTAAAGTTGATCCGTTTTTTTAGAAATTTCATATTTCTTTATACCACATCCGTCCATTTCTTTTGATATATGTTCATTTCTTTCGAAAAACTGTCTACTGCGGTGATGACCGATGGAGCCGTTGTTCATCACGGTAGGCGGTCGGCGTCCGGTTCAGTTCGGCTTTAAAGACGCGCGTCAAATAATGAGCTGTCCGAAACCCAGTCTGTTCGGCGATTTCTTTCACAGACAAGTCGGTTTGTCGAAGCAACCGCTTTGCCTCCTCGAGTCGCCGTTTCGTCAGCCATTGGCGAAACGTCACACCGCGCTTTGTCGACAACAAATGGCTGAAATACGCAGGGCTGCGTCCGGCTGCTGCCGCGGTCCGCTCCAGCGTGAGCGACGGATCGCGAAAATGCGTTTCCATATAGCGAAGCCCCCGTTCGATGGCGTCGACACGCGCACCTTCCTCAGCCCTCCTCGCTTCGTGGAGCAGCCGGTATAAAAACAAAATCAATTCTTGGACGATACGATACAGCACAGGATTGTACAAAATGTCTTGAAATAGACGCATGTACTCACATTCCATCGTGCCGTGGTCAAGACGGTATGTTTTCATGAATCGCCGGATTTGCGCCAAGATACTCGTCAGCCGCGTGCGTACCATCTCTGGGCTCGGAAACGGCGGCGTCCAATGGGAAAATTCATTCTGCAACCATCGTTTGACCGCCTCGTGGTCAAACTGCTCAAGCATTTCAACCCATTGTCGTTGCTCTTCCGGCGTCAAAAACGGATCCAACTCACGCCACTGTTCATATTCAGGCGCTGGAGCAATCACTTGCTGGTAGCCGATAAAAAATGTCGTCTCGAGCAGCCGGCGGGCAGCTTGATAGCGCATACGCACCGATTGCTGACCATCCGGTGGCATGATGACCACCGCCAACGGTTCATGATGTTCCTCCTCCCAATCGCGCATCATCTTCCATGCTTCTTCCTTTCCATTGCCCGGCAGCTCGGGAAAAAGGCACACCGCCATATGAGTCAACGGTAATACGCGCGCACGCCGGCGAAACGGATAGCTCGTTAAAAAGCGAACCACCTCAGCAGATAGGGAAGGCTGTTCCGCTTGCACCAGCCATACATGGAAGGAGACATCAGCAAAGTCCTCGTAAAATAACGGGCGATAATCGTCAAAATGGGCATCAAGACGGGGGCGTTCACCGCCAGCGGAAAGCGAAGCCGCCGTTCTCAACGCTTGTTTCAGTTTGGCGGGCTCAAGCGGCTTCACAAGCAAATCGACGCATTGTAAATCGATGGCTTGTTTTGCCCGCGCGAATGTCGCCTCGGCGGTCACCGCAATCACCCGCTGGCAAAACAAACGGATGCAAGACGTCGCTTTCCCCCATTGTTCATACGGAATCATATCTAATTCGACATACAATAGCTCCGGCGCCTCCCGCTCTAGAAGCGCCCTCATCTCCTCCACCGTGGCCGCCGTGTACACTTGCTCAATCGGCAGTGAATACGCAGACACAAGCCAGCGGATCGCCTCCCGTTCGTTGTGATCCCGTTCGGCAATGACCAATTTCATCTTCTCACCGCCTCGGTTGCAAACGTCGAAAATGAAGAAGCGCTTCCATGCAGAAGGCGGCGGCTAACGCCACTGTTTTTCCGCCTTCATCAACGAGCGGATTGACTTCGCAAAGATCCACACTGATTGTTTTTGGGTGGGAAACGATTCGGCGAATGAGCGCACGTGCCAATGATGGAGAGAGTCCAAACGGCGACGGCGCGCTCACTCCTGGCGCTGCAGCCGCACTGATCGCGTCCATGCAAATGGTCAATATTATGCTGTCATGCCTCAAGGCAAATTGTTCAATTCGTTCATAAGCCGCCTCGATCGCTCCCGCCGTTAGCTGTTCTTCGAGTATGTATTCGCATCCGTACCTCTCCGCGTCCGCAAACAGCGCTGCCGTGTTCCCAAGCCGCTGAATCCCTAAGCAGCAATACCCCACCTGTTTATCTTCATCTAATATTTGTCGAAACATCGTCCCTGACGTCGGCCCGTTGTCGTACGGACGCAAATCGAAATGAGCGTCAATATTGATGATGCCCAATCGAGCGTTCGGCCCAAGCGCTGCACGGACGCCCAAGTAATGGCCATACGCCGTCTCATGGCCGCCGCCGATCACCACCGGCGCCACCCCGCTCTGCAACAGGCGGGCGATGGCTTTTCCGAGTTCGGCCTGGCTTTGTTCGAGACGTCCGTCAGCACAAACGATATCGCCTGCATCGTAGATCGACGCTCCTGATGGAAGATGCCATGGCAACCGCGCCAACGCTGCTTTCACGGCGGCTGGCGCCTCTTTCGCTCCTTGGCGTCCTTGATTGTGGCGCACTCCTTCGTCGCACACAAATCCAATAAAAGCCGCTGCTTGTTCCAACGGCGTTAATGGCCCCGATAAATCTAATAGGCGAATGCGCTGATGGAGACGAAACGCCCGTTCATCGCTCACACTGTCCACCCGCCCCGTCCAGCAGCTCGCCTCTGGTGGTTGGTACATCCACTCTTCCTCCTTTCGGTTTTCCTCGATTGGACTTTTTCGCTTTCTCTTTTCCATTCTCCTTCCTCCCAACGAGAAAAGAGGAAATCGTCGCTGTTTGGCGAATACAACCACCATGATTCATAACAGAAAGGGTGTTAGAGATGAAGCAATTGACGAACTTGCACGAGGTGATCACTGGTCAAAGCGCGCCGCCGCCATGCGACGTAACACTTGGCGTTCACTTGACGGAAGCTCGGGACGGCTATGCGAAAGGTGTATGGACGGTAAGCGAATCATTGCTTAACGGCAATGGGGTGATCATGGGCGGATTTGTCGGAGCGGCGGCAGACATTATGATGGCTTATGCGGTGACGACCTTGCTTCGCGATGATCAACTCCATGCGTCAATCAACTTGCAAACGACATTTCATCGTCCGATGGAAGCCGGAGAAGCAGAAATCGAGGCACAAGTGGAAAAATTCGGCCGGACTATCGCCTATGTGACCGCCACCGTACGGCAAAACGGCAAAGAGGTAGCAAGCGCTACGTCATCGGTGCTGATTATGGACAAACGATGAAAGAACAATGTCTACTAAACGTTCTTGGACGCTAGAAGGTTGATAATATACAACAACGTGATTTCTCCAATAGAGAAACTAAACGCGAAAGCAACATTGCCGTCCTTAGTCGAACTCCAGCTGCAAAGCGCCGAAGAAAGCGCTGTCAAAAAACGGCGGCTCTCCGGCGCTTTTCGCTGTCTGTTAAGGACGGACAAATGTTTTTGGCATGACGACAGCTACGACTTGTCCGCGGGCACACAATTCGCCGTTCGCAAACACTTCGGCGTCGACTTGCCATTTTTTCGGATGAATTTCCGTCACCGTGCCGATGGCCACAAGCGGCACACCGTGCGGCGTCGGTTTGAGAAAATCGACATGCAGTGAAGCGGTGACAAAGCGCGGCGGCGCTTCCCCACTGCCCGGCTCATGGCCATTTTTCCGGTGCAACGCAAGCGCTGCTGAGCCGGTGCCGTGGCAGTCGATCAGCGAGGCGATCAGTCCACCGTACACAAATCCAGGGATGGCCGTATGTTCTGGGCGCGGAGTGTATACGGTTACCGTCTTGTCTCCCTGCCATCCAGTGCGGAAATGGTGGCCATGTTCATTCAGTCGGCCACAGCCATAGCACCAAGCAAATTCATCCGGATAGTCATCTTGAATGGCGTGAACGATCGTTTCTTCCACTAAATCTCCTCCCCTCTTTTTCTAGTATATCATCGGATCGAAAAGACCACGACCCCCAAAGAGCTCTTTTTACATCAACGTCCCTTTCCGTCCACACCGCCCTTCGTTTAATAACCCGAACGCGCGTTGCAAACAAGGAGTTGACCCCTCACCGGGAATCGTTCCTGATTCAGCCCAACTCCCCCCTGTATAAAACAAAGCTGATAAACTCATGCCACCGATCGGCATGCGGTCGAGACAAGAAAATGGAAGGGCGTTAGCCATGCCCTAACGCCCAAAGATCGATGGCAACAGGCGGCCCAGACGATGAGGATTCTTGCTTTCTTTCGGCTCGTCATCTCTTCCTCGGACAAACGGAACCACCAACCGACACGAGCCTCTCTTTCTTTTGCTCAATGCCTTGCCTTATGCGAAGTGATGTCATTTCCCTTCAGCGGGCAAATTTGTGTTGTATCCTTTCAATCAGCTCGCCGATAACCGACTCGTCAAGTTGTAAAAACGTTCATTTCGGCGTCTCAGGCGTCTCGTTTGTATGTATCTTAACCGTTCCAGACCGACGGCGTTTTGATAACATGCTTTTGGTGCTGCGATACTTGGATGATGGCATATGCCCATTTTTTTGCGGTCATTCGTTGTTCTTCTTTAGGACTCAATGGAAAACACTGCTCGCAAATACGGTGTCATTCGCGTAGGCAAAATTTCTTTTTTTCCTAGCTCCATCCATATATAGCGGTCAAGGGCATACGGATCTTCCGCTTTCCATTCATCCACCTCAGCGTTCGTTAGCAAGATAGAAAATATCGTTCCTTGTGCTTCCCCATACAAATGGACATACCCGTCCTCACGGTCGACATGCACGACCGCCTGTGAATCAAACTGAATGAGTTCCGCCCGCACGCAACGCATAACGTGAACCGCAAACGCCGCAGCCGGCAAATGTGCCGCCATGCAAGCGCGGATCGAAAATCGTTCCGCCATTGTTTCTTCCTCACCTCCCATCCATCAAAAAACCCCTTTCGCCTCGGAATGATGCGAAAAGGGGTGGAACCGTTCTTATCATCCAAAGCGAACTCGCTTTGCGGGTTTTAGCACCTTGCCAGCGGCAGGTTGCTGTGGGGTCATCAAGCCCGTTCTCTCGCCCACTCTTGATAAGACATATGCAATTTACTCTTATATTACCATGGGGAAACAAAAGTGCAAACTTTTTGTTTCTTCTGCCTATTTTAGTTACTTTGAGGCGCTGGCTGCTTGATGTTGCAACGCAAGCGAGATGATAGGTTGTTTTGGTTTTTGCCAGCTGTTGCTTTTTTATGGTTGTTGAATATTTAGCACATAGTTTTATAAAATAAGATAGCGGTTGTCTTTCTCTTTTCCAGACGGGTTGCGAACAAGTAAAGGCTTGTCAGGGCGTGCGCTGACATCCCTGCCCTTCGCTACCATCAGCTTTGCTCCTGTTTTGAACCACCAAAAAACGGACACCCTCAGCCAAGGGTATCCGTTTTCTTCCCGTTATTTAAACATCATCGCCGCCCGCACTGCTTTTTTCCAGCCTTCATAGAGTGCCGTTCGCTTATCGTCAGTCATCTGCGGCTCAAAGCGGCGCTCAAGCTGCCACTGGGCAGCAATATCTTCACGACTGCCCCAATAGCCGACCGCCAGCCCAGCTAAGTACGCCGCTCCAAGCGCGGTCGTCTCGCTAATCATCGGCCGCTCGACCGGCACAGCGAGCAAATCGCTTTGAAACTGCATGAGCAAGTTGTTTTTCACCGCTCCTCCGTCGACGCGCAATGTCGTCAGCGGCAAGCCGGCATCCGCTTCCATAGCGGCGAGCACGTCCCTTGTCTGGTAGGCGAGCGATTCCAATGTCGCACGGATGAAATGTTCTTTCGTCGTGCCACGTGTGAGGCCAAACACCGCTCCACGCACCTCGCTGTCCCAATACGGCGTGCCGAGACCGACGAACGCCGGGACAACGTACACCCCGTCCGTTGACTCGACTTTTTCGGCGTACGTTTCGCTGTCAGCCGCCGTTTTGATCATCCGCAAGCCGTCGCGCAGCCATTGAATGGCCGAACCGGCGACGAAGATGCTGCCTTCAAGCGCATATTCGACTTTGCCATCGATGCCCCAAGCAATTGTTGTCAACAGCCCGTGTTTTGACTGCACCGCTTTTTCTCCGGTGTTCATGAGCATAAAGCAGCCGGTGCCGTATGTATTCTTCGCCATCCCTTCAGCAAAGCACGCCTGTCCGAACAAGGCTGCCTGCTGGTCACCCGCCGCCCCAGCGATCGGCACTTCCACGCCGAAGAAATGATGCGGAACGGTTTTCGCATATACTTCCGAGGACGGCCGCACCTCAGGGAGCATCGCCTTTGGCACGTTTAAAATTGCAAGCAACTCATCGTCCCATTCAAGCGTATGAATGTTAAACATCAATGTACGCGACGCATTCGAGTAATCAGTCACATGAGCGCGGCCGCCGGACAGCTTCCAAATAAGCCACGTGTCGATCGTGCCAAACAGCAGCTCGCCGCGCTCCGCCCGTTCACGCGCTCCGTCGACATGATCTAAAATCCATTTCACTTTCGTTCCCGAAAAATAAGCGTCAATGAGCAGCCCCGTTTTTTCGCGAAACAGCGGATCATACCCTTTCGCTTTCAACTCGTCGCAAATATCAGCCGTTTGCCGCGATTGCCAAACGATGGCGTTGTAAATCGGATTGCCGCTCTCTTTTTCCCAGACAACGGTCGTTTCCCGCTGGTTCGTAATGCCGATCGCCGCCACTTGTTCCGGCTTCACTTGCGCCTCAGACAAGACACTGGCAATGACCGCAAGCACCGAGCCCCAAATTTCGTTCGCATTATGCTCAACCCAGCCGGGCTGTGGGAAATATTGCGTAAATTCTTTTTGCGCCATATGAACAATTTCTCCACCACGGTTGAACAAAATGGCGCGCGAGCTTGTTGTGCCTTGGTCAATCGCTAAAATATATTGATCTGTCATGAACATTCTCCTCTCCTACTTGATTTTTTCAGCTCAATGACACCGCCGCAAACACCGGGCCTCCTATCAAACTGAACGGCGATCCGCTACCGCCGAGCCCGCCCCTTTTCCTTTCATCATGCCAGCTCCAGCCAGCACCGCCGCCGCGGCAATGAGCACGCCCCATAGCGCCGCACTTGTCTTTCCTAAAAACAACGCTTTATATACTAGACTGCCAAGCGCACCGCCAAGCAGCGGCCCGATAATCGGCACCCAGGCGTACGACCAATTTGATGGTCCTTTTCCCGGGATCGGCAACAAAAAGTGGGCGAGGCGCGGTCCGAAATCACGTGCCGGGTTGATGGCATACCCGGTCGTACCGCCGAGCGACAAGCCGATGGCGATAATGAGAAAGCCGACAATAAACGGGTTGAGGCCATCGGCGAATCGGTTGGCACCAATGGCTAAAATCCCTAGGACGAGCACAAACGTACCGATCATTTCGCTCAGCAAGTTAGCAGACACATTCGGCACGGCCGGACTAGTAGCAAATACACCGAGCTTAATACTAGGATCATCTGTTTCTTTCCAATGCGGCCAATAGTGGAGATAAACAACAGCCGCCCCAATCATCGCCCCAAGTACCTGAGCAATGACATACATCAGTACATCGTCCCATGGGAAGTCGCCGCTTATGGCCAACGCCACGGTTAAGGCCGGATTGAGATGAGCGCCGCTATATTGGCCGACGGCATACGCTGCGATCGCGACTGCTAGCCCCCACCCCATCGTAATCACGATCCAACCGGAATTCGCGGCATACGATTTCTTTAAGTTCACGCCGGCGCACACCCCGGATCCGAAAATGATGAGCAGCGCCGTTCCGACGAGTTCTCCTAAAAATGGTGACATTTGGTCTCTTCCCCCTTTTCATTCGTGATTTCCTCTGCCATTTCCTGCTTCAGTGCTCCTTCCGGAAGGTTGCACGTTGGGCAAAAAAACAAAGACCCACACACTTCCCCTATTCAAAGGAAACATGTGTGGGTCTCCGTTTCTCCGCCACAAAATGATTAACTTGTCTTTAGGATAGCGCAAGTTTGTAAGCGTTGTCAACCTATTTTTTCGGTAAAATTTGCACGTAGTCGAAGTCGAGCGTATCGACCGCATCCTCGATATCGAGGCGGGTGATGAACCGGTATGATCGGCCTGGACGCGACATCGGCAACGTCTCTGGGATCGTGTAAGCAAACGGGATTTCCTTTTTCTCCCCCGGCTTGATCGCAAACGCTCCAGCCGCCGGGATGACAGCTACGACCGCATCGCGCTCCTTGCCGTTTTCAATCGTTTTTTGTACAAGCTCAACATCGAGCCGCTCGATCGTCTGCTCGACCGTTCCACCATAAATATGAACGACCCCTTGAATCGTTTCACCCTGTCGCCATAACGATTTATTTAAAATCAAGTCGACACGCGCCGACCCGACCCCGACCTTTGACATCATTTTACGCAGCAACACTAATTGTCACCTCTTTAGTCTGTCACTCTTGTCATTCCAATATACGAAAAACAGCCGCCGCCCGTTTCAACCAAAGCCAAAAAATAAACAGACGATTGCCTGCACGGCAAAAGTCTGTCTCGGGATGAAACAGACGAATGCATTTTTTGTTACCGCTTACACCAGAGATTACCGCATTCGCCTTCTCTTGTCAATCAGTTATTCGTATACATTTTCATTTTCAATAATGTAGTCGATCCGGATGACCGGGACATCCTGCTGCTCGACTTCCGCGACGATCAGACCGACGCGATCATTATAGATGCAAAACGTGTCCTGTCCTTTACGAAACGCCGATTCGCCATACGAAAGAACCATGTGGTAAATTTTATTGTTGCTGAAATAGCGGCGGCTGACTCGGTTGCCCAGCCGGACAATCACTTCTTGACCCGCGATTTTTCCGCGGTACATCCGCTTCTCCCCCTTTTCGTCGTTCCTATTCCAATGTATGGTTTTTTTCGGTCGTTCATGACTTTTTTCTCCTTCGGTGGCCCGTTTTCCTTTTCTTTGTGGCGCTTTTTCGAAGAGCAAGCCTCTTTTTCGGAAATTTCCTTTCTTTTGCTTGACGCAGCGACCTTTGGTAGTGTATAGTAAAGTCATCACATAACAGAATATATTTCAGGCATTCAACACGAATACTCATCTTGGGTTGCTGTGGAGTATATTTTGTTATTTGATAAAAAATCTTGAGGTTAGCCAGGCTGGCTAAAGGTATTAGGAGGAATTCAGTATTATGCAACGTGGTAAAGTAAAATGGTTTAACAACGAAAAAGGCTACGGTTTTATCGAAGTGGAAGGCGGTTCGGACGTATTCGTTCACTTCACGGCAATCCAAGGTGAAGGGTTCAAAACGTTAGAAGAAGGCCAAGAAGTTTCGTTTGAAATCGTACAAGGAAACCGCGGACCGCAAGCAGCGAACGTTGTCAAATTATAATGCTTCGTTGACATAGACGAAAGAACGGCAGCGGAACAAAAGGCATCCTGCATAAGCAAGGATGCCTTTTTCGTTTTCCTTTTGCATAGTTCCGACAAGGCGGCAAACAATAACAAAAGGGAGGTGTTCATATGGCAAAACGCGATGCCGACGTACATACAGGATACAACGACTTGAAGCAAGTCGAAATGTTCGTCGAGACGGCGGAAAAAATGGTCGGTCAAGCGACAATGCAACTTGATCCGGAGATGCTTAACCATGCAGAACAAGCGGTCGAAAATGCCCGCCGCCAACTCGCCCGTGCCCGGCAGGAAGCGACTGGCGTAGACGGTGACTTTCTTGCCCGGTGCGAACAAAAATTGACCCGCGCTGAACACCAGCTTCGCGAGGCGCAACAATAATCCGAATCAGACGGAGCTTCGCCACGCGAAGCTCTTTTTGCTGTCCGCATCTTCGGACGTACCCGTTCCCCCGTTTTACACGCCGGACGAAGCGCTTTTCGTTATCGTTGCTCACCGTGTGATACGCGCTGCAGCCTTGTTGTCTCTAAGCGCGTGAAACGCCGTTTGGCGCCTTATCACCCGCACAAACCGCCCCTGAGAAAAACGCTGTCGCCCTTTGCCGCCTGTCACTGGCGCGGGCGCGGCGATGCGGAAAGCAGCATCTCCCCGTACTGCCGCATTTGTTCCCCAACCGTGCATTGCTGGATGCAAAACGACTGGGCGTACGTCTTGCCGTACTCTTTCCGGAATGTGCTTTTTAAAAAACAGCCGTCACAGTACGTTTCTTCAAGCCAGGCGATTTGTTCCAATATTTCTTTGCGTCGGTTTCGCTTTTTTCCCATACAACCTTACCCTTTCTCCGTCAATTCCATTTGGCTTGTGATTAGTTGCCCGTCGAGCGCTTGGCGCGCAAGGGAATCAGCCTCTTTATTTTGCTTTCGTGAAATCGGCTCATACGTCGGCTGAATGTCGAGATCGCGCATTTTAGCCTCAATGCGGTCAAGCCAGGCGTTATGATCTTCTTCAAAACACGGCCAGTCGCCCGACAGCTGCTTTAACACAACATGGGAGTCGCCGCGAAACGTCACTGGCAAATGGCGGACGCCAAGCTCCTCAAGCATCTGCATCACAAACCAAAACGCCGCATACTCCGCTTCGTTGTTCGATCTGATTTCGCCAAGCTGGCGGTTAGCACGCAGCCGATAGCGATGGTCGTTTTGCTTATAATATATGACCGCACCGACGCCGCCTTGGGTCGTCTCATGGTCAAAGCCGCCATCAAAATACGCAACGACGTCATGCGGCTCGCTTTCGATTTCTTTCAATAGCTTCTGAAGTTCTTTTTTTGACCACGAGATTCCGTTTCGGTCGATGAACTCAAGCGCCTTCGTGCGCCCGGTTTTTTCAAAATCGTCGGCCAACACCAGCGCCTCGTTGGCATCGGTCCAATCTGACACGAGAACGGCTTCTTGTTTTTTCGGTGTGATATATGTCCATTGGATTTGCACATCCAACTGTTGTCACCCTTCCGTGTCGCAATGATCAGAGCTGGTTTTTATTTTACCACACTTTCCCCCTTGTTCATTACTTATTTTTATGCACGACGAACGGTTGTATCAACCGTTTTCTTACATCCCCCACTTTTTTTCAAAAAAATATGTCTTTTTTCGGTTGATTTATGATACACTAGCGGCTAGCAGCGTATCAAATGACTAGATGTGAACAGACAAACAAGGGGGAATTGAATTGAAGCAGCAAACCGTCGCTGATCTTAGTTTGCTGGCAGTCGCGTTCGTCTGGGGGGCGACGTTCGTCGTCGTCCAAAATGCCATTTCCTTTTTAGAACCGCTGTCGTTTAACGCCATCCGCTTCAGTTTTGCTGGCTTGTTCCTTTTCGCATGGATCGCCATCGTTTCCCGCCCGCTGCTCAGGCAGTTATCGTGGCGGGTCATCGGTGCAGGTGCTTGGATGGGGCTATGGTTGTTTGGCGGCTATGCGCTTCAAACGGTCGGGCTTTTGTATACAACTTCATCGAAAGCGGGCTTTATTACCGGGCTGAGCGTTGTTCTCGTGCCGCTGTTTTCGTTTTTGATTTTAAAGCAAAACCCGACCACGAATGCGGCCATCGGAGCGGTGCTTGCCGCCTTCGGTTTATATTGGCTGACAGGCGGAGCCGAGTTGTCATTCAACCGCGGTGACGTATTCGTCTTTTTTTGCGCCATTTCCTTTGCCATGCACATTATCGTGACGGGTCAATATTCGTCGCGTTATTCAACATTGCTGTTAACGATGGTGCAAATTTTTACCGTCGCCATCCTTTGCTTCATCTTCGCCTTTTGTCTTGAAGAGGCAACGAACATGTGGGATACGACGGTGCTCCGCCGTCCGGAAGTGTGGGGAGCGCTCACGATCACTTCGCTACTGGCGACGACAGCCGCTTTTTTAATCCAAACAGGGGTGCAAAAATATACGACGCCAACTCGTGTAGCACTCATTTTCGCTATGGAGCCGGTATTTGCTGCTTTGACCGCCTATCTTTGGGCTGGCGAACGGCTGTCGCCATCTGCTTGGCTCGGCGGCATCGCAATTTTGGCCGGCATGATCCTCTCCGAACTTCCAAGTGCGCGCTCATGGGGGAAACGGTGGCGGGAAAAGCGGAATATCTCCTCGTAGCAGCAAAAGCTGTCCTGCGTGAACAGTGGGACAGCTTTTTTCGTCACGTTGGGCGTTTCGCTGTCATGATCCTCTGAAGCAAGCGCTCCATTCGCTTCACTCCCTACCCCTTCGTCTGCGGCGACACAGCCAATGCGAAACAGCACCAGTCATGATCCCGAGGAACGCTCCACCAACAACTTCGATCGGCTGATGGCCAAGACGGGCGCGGAGCTGTTGCTGTCGTTTTTTGTATACGTCTTGTTTCGGATCGTCTTCCAGCTTTTTCACTTCCTCGGCCAGTTCGTTGAGGCGCAGGGCGAGTTCCCCCGCTTGGCGCCGCACCCCTTGTGCATCATACATAACGATCAATCCAAATAACGCAGCCAAGGCAAAATCGATCGTGCGCACGCCTCGCTCAAGGGCGATAAATGTCGCTAAAGCAGAAACACCTGCCGAGTGGGAGCTTGGCATTCCGCCCGTTTCAAAAAAGAGCCGCCAGTCCCATCGGCCTGTCTCCAGCTGCTTAATCGGAATTTTTAAAAACTGCGCCAGCGCGATCGTCGCGAGCGCCGTTTTTAACCCTTTGTTCATCGTTCTTCCCTCCTTTGCCGACCGCGCTTTGCTTATATTTTCACCCGAAGCGGCCATACTATCCGAGTGGAGGTGAAAACGATGGCGAAAAACGGCGGCAAAAACCGCGGCACGAAGGCGCCGGGCGTCAATCCGCAAGGCTTTGGCCAAGACGGGACGCTTACCCCTGACCCGAAAAGCAAGCTCGAAAATGCTGCGAAAAAGCTCAATACAAAATAAAGCAGGCTTCCCGGTGCGGAAGCCTGCTTTTTGCTATTATTGTTTCACTTTCGCCAATTTTTCGCGCAATACCATTTGCAAAATGCCGCCATGGCGATAATAATCGATTTCCACTTCACTGTCAAAGCGGACAATGACTTCAAACTCTTTTTTCTCGCCCGTGTCTGGGTTCGTCGCTGTCACTTTGACAAGATCGCGCGGTTTGACGCTCTCATCAATCTGGACTTCGAACACTTCTTTGCCTGTTAAACCGAGCGTTTCTGCGTTTTCGCCTTCTTTGAATTGAAGCGGCAAGACACCCATCAAGACGAGGTTCGAACGATGGATGCGTTCAAAGCTTTCGGCGATGACCGTCTTGATGCCGAGCAAGAACGTTCCTTTCGCCGCCCAGTCACGCGAACTACCCATACCGTAGTCTTTGCCGGCAACGACGACAAGTCCGGTGCCATCTTGTTTATATTTCATGCACGCATCATAAATCGACATCACTTCACCCGTCGGCCAGTACGTCGTATAACCGCCTTCTGTACCCGGCGCGATTTGGTTGCGGATGCGAATGTTGGCGAACGTGCCGCGCATCATCACTTCATGGTTACCGCGCCGCGAACCGTACGAGTTGAAGTCTTTCGGCTCGACGCCTTTCGAGATTAAATATTGGCCTGCCGGCGTGCTTTTGCCGATCGAACCAGCTGGTGAAATATGGTCAGTCGTAACCGAGTCGCCGAACTTGCCAACGACGCGCAAGCCAGTGAGCGGCTCGACTTTGCGCACATCCGGAGACAACCCTTCAAAGAACGGCGGATTTTGGATGTACGTCGACTGTTCATCCCATTGATAAAGCGGCTCGTCCGTCGTTTCGATGGCGTTCCAACGCGGATTGCCGTCGAACACGCGCTCATATTCTTTGCGGAACAATTCTGGATCGACCGCCCGTTTGACGACCTCTTTCACTTCTTCCATCGACGGCCAAATGTCGCGGAAGTAGACATCGTTGCCGTCTTTGTCTTTACCGATCGGTTCGTTCAACAAATCAATGTCGACCGTGCCGGCGAGCGCATAAGCGACGACAAGCGGCGGCGACGCCAAATAGTTACCTTTTACCAGCGGATGGATGCGGCCTTCAAAGTTCCGGTTGCCGGACAGGACGCTTGTCACAAGCAAATCGCTTTCAGCAAGCGCTTTTTCCAACTCTGGAGCAAGCGGGCCGGAGTTGCCGATACATGTCGTGCAGCCGTAACCGACAACGTTGAACCCGAGCTGTTGGAGATACGGGAGCAAGCCCGAATCGCGCAAATAGCCGGTGACAACTTTCGATCCCGGTGCCAGCGACGTTTTGACATACTTCGGTACTTGCAAGCCTTTTTCCACCGCTTTTTTCGCCACTAAACCTGCGGCGACAAGCACGTATGGGTTCGATGTGTTCGTACAGCTTGTGATCGCTGCGATGACGACGGCACCCGTTTTCATGCTCACTTGTTCGCCGTTTAACGTCACCGTAATTTCCCGTTCCAAATCCGCTTCCGTCAGACCGAAGCCTTGGTTGCCTTGCGGCGCTTTTACCGCTTCGCGGAACGATTGTTTCATTTTCGAGAGCGGGATTAAATCTTGTGGCCGTTTCGGGCCGGACAAGTTCGTTTCGATTTCCGACAAGTTGATTTCGACGACGTCCGTAAACGTCGGTTCCGGTGCATCCGGCGTGTAGAACAAGCCGTTTGCTTTGCAGTACGCTTCAACGACTTGAATATGATGTTCATCACGGCCGGTCAAGCGCAAATAGTCGAGCGCTTCGGCGTCAACCGGGAAGAAACCGCACGTTGCTCCGTACTCCGGCGCCATATTGGCGATCGTCGCCCGGTCAGCCAACGGCAAGGTCGCCACCCCTGGACCGAAGAATTCGACGAATTTGCCGACAACGCCTTTTTTCCGCAGCACTTGCGTTACTTTCAGTGCCAAGTCAGTAGCCGTTGAGCCGTCCGGCAGCTTGCCCGTCAAACGGACTCCGACCACTTCTGGAACCGGGAAGTATGACGGTTGGCCGAGCATGCCTGCTTCCGCTTCAATTCCGCCAACCCCCCAACCGAGGACGCCGATGCCGTTGATCATCGTCGTATGCGAGTCCGTACCGACAAGCGTATCCGGGAACGCTTCGTATTCGCCGTTTTCTCCTTCGACCGCATGAACGACACTGGCCAAATATTCCAAGTTCACTTGGTGGACAATCCCGGTCGCCGGCGGAACGGCACGGTAGTTGTCAAACGCTTTTTGCGCCCATTTCAAAAACTTGTACCGTTCAGCGTTCCGTTGGAATTCCAAGTCCATGTTGTACTCAAGCGCATCGTCCGATCCGTAGCGGTCAACTTGCACCGAGTGGTCGATGACGAGATCGACTGGAATTTCCGGATTAATTTCGTACGGATCGCCGCCCAAATCCGCCATCGCTTTGCGCATGGACGCCAAATCGACGACGGCCGGCACGCCGGTGAAGTCTTGCAAAATGACGCGCGACGGTTTAAACGGCACGTCAATGTCTTTCATTTCCGGCGTTCCCCATTTCGCCAAGTTCTCCACGTGTTCTTTCGTAATCACGCGGCCGTCAACTTGGCGGAGCACCGATTCAAGCAATACTTTGATCGAGTACGGCAGGCGGCTTACCCGACCGATTCCCGCTTCTTCAAGCGCTTGCAAACGGTAATAGTTGTACTTTTTACCGTTTACTTCGAATGAAGAACGGGCGTTAAATACATCATGTTTCGCCATATGTATAACCCCCTTCACTTCACAATAATACTATACTATTTTTTCGCGCAAAAGTCGAAAAAATAGCATGAATTCTCCCAATCCCCATAAAGTTCGGCACGCTTTTATCTTATTATATAACAGGACAAGTTGTAAATAATGATTTCCATCATTTCGCCATTTTCATTTCTAACAGCGGTCGAAAAAAGAATAAGGCGCCCGTTTCGTCACAAACTAGAAACGGAGGTGAAACAAATGGCGAAGCGGAAAGCGAATCATGTCATCCCCGGTATGAACGCCGCCAAAGCACAAGGGATGGGCGCCGGATACAACGAAGAATTCTCCAATGAACCGCTGACAGAAGCCCAGCGTCAAAACAACAAAAAAAGAAAAAAGAACCAATAGCGTGGCGGCCGTTCCGCCATCCCGGCTTGCCATAGCCATCAGAAAAGGGAATGTCCGCCGCCGACATTCCCTTACTCGTCTTGATTGATTTCTGCCACAATTCCTTGCAAATCGTTGCGAAATTTCTCTAGCTGAACACGCTGCTTTTCTGAAGCGACCTCGAGCGCGTTTTCAATTTGTGCAAACGCCTCATTCACTTCTTGCCGCAAATGGGCTAACTGGTGGCCGTAGTCCGCCTGGTCACGCACTAAATGATCGTGCCATTCTTTAGCCTCCATCGTCGCTTTTTGCGCCGCCTGAAACGCGTCTTGCTTCGCTTTATGATACACCATGGCTCGTTCCTCCTTTGCGATCATGCCCATTATTCATTACTTATCGTTTCAAACGGCCGGCAAATTATACACCGAATAAGCGGCAACCATCGTCGGCATGATAATCAACAAAAGGAGGGACAAGGCAATGACGAATAAAAACGACAGCAAAGACATGCGCAAAAACGCGCCAAAAGGTGACAATCCCGGGCAGCCGGAACCGCTTGACGGCTCGAAAAAAGTGAAAAACCGCAATCATACCCGGCAAAAGCATAACACAAGCCATGACATGTAGACGCCTCAGAGCGGCGCTTAGCGCTTCTTCTTGATCTTGAGCGCCGCTCCTCCCTCTTTGGGGCATATGTTACACACCGCAATGAAACGAAAGACCACATTCGCGCGTTGGAGCACACTTTGCTTCCATCCCTGCTTGAAAGCCGGGTTTCTCGATTTGAACTGATAAATTTACATAATTATTTTATGGTTTACTCATTACCTCCCCTCTTACTCGTCCTCCGGTGAAGGTTGTCTTTACGGAGTGATTCGTTCATACAGTTCGATGAATTCAGATGCTAGCTCTTTCACTGTCATCGCTGTCATCAAATGGTCTTGGGCATGCACCATAAGCAGCGTCACAACAGTCGATTGCCCCCCAGCCTCTTGCTGCAACAGCGCGGTTTGCAGCTCATGGGCGGCTTGCAGCTCCGCCCCAGCCCGCTCAAGCAGCCGGTGCGCCTCGGCAAATTCCCCTTGTTTCGCGGCAGCGATCGCCTCCATGGCATAGCTGCGGCCATTGCCGCCGTGAAGAATGAGTTGAAAGATCGTCTGTTCTTGTGTCTGCATAAGCCCCTCTCCTATAATTTGTAAAATTCACGGTACGTAATCAGCTGAACGCCACGCTTTGCGAGCTCCTCAACGAGCGCCGGGTCGGTCAGCACAGCCAACTCTTCAACCCGTTGCTGGCAATAGGAACTTCCTTGCGCAAGCGGAACATCGATGTACGCTGGGTGGCACATCACTTCCGCCGTCTGGCCATCGTCAATCCGGTCGATCAGGGCTAAAAAGCGGTCTTTCGTCAACCCATCGCCGTAGAAATCCGGAAAAAAGACATCGACGGTGGCCAGCCGGTGCGGCCGCGCGGTTCGTACCGGGCGGATCGGCAACCGATAGCATTCAGCCAGCTGCTCGATCACCGGAAACACGTTTGGATGCTCATGGACGTGATGGTGGCTGTCCATATGCGTCGGGGTGAGCCCAAACGAGAAAAACCGCTCCAATTGGGCGCGAAGCTCCCGCTCGATGTCGCTGCGTTCGGCACTGTCAAGCGCCTCCCCACGCCGTGGAAACTCCCCGTGTTCGTTCACAAGGGTTGGAACATCAGTCAACGGACGGCCGCACGTCAGCACGAAATGAATACCGACGCCAAGCTCCGGATGATCTTTCGCCAGTCGGGCGGCGTGCTCTGCCGCTGGCATGTTAGTCATCAAAGTCGCCGATGTAACGACACCGTGTTGAAACGCTTCCAAAATCCCGTAGTTGACCCCTTTCGAGTAGCCAAAGTCATCGGCATTGACAATGCAATAGCGCGGCATCTCGCTCCATCTCCTTTACATCGAATGAGTCGTTCCAGCTCCGCCGGATATCGTCGCATCGGCTTGCTCTTCAGCCGCTTTTTGTTTATCCCAGATCATCAAAAATGGATAATAAATGGCAAAGGCAATGAAAAAGTTCACGATTTGCAAAATGCTGCCGGAAATTTTGCCTCCTGTCGCCAAATAACCACTGATAATGAACGGCGTCGTCCACGGCACCGCCACCCCGCTCGGTTTGGCGACAAGTCCGGTCGCCATGGCCACATAAGACACAATGACCAACACAATCGGCACTAAAATGAATGGAATAATCAGAAGCGGATTCATGACGATCGGCATGCCAAACGTGATCGGTTCATTAATATTGAAAATACCAGGCGCGATGGCCAGCCTCCCTAAATTTTTCAGCTGTCGACTGCGAGCCCTTAGCATCATCGTTAACGCCAATGCCAGCGTCGCCCCTGAGCCGCCAATATAAATCCAAAGATCAAAAAACTGTGCGGTAATAATATTCGGTAGCTCGGCATTCGGGTTTTGCTGGAACACCATCCGGTTTTCATCCATCAGCGACAGCCAGATGGGTCCCATGACCCCGCCAACGATTGCCGCTCCGTGCAACCCGGTCGACCATAGCAGCTGAACGAGGAGCACAGCGACAATCGCCCCGAACAAGCTGCCGCCGAGCGCGCTTAGCGGTTTGTTGAGCAGCATCGATACAATATTATGAAAGCTTTCAAACGGCGTAACTTCTAAAATAAGACGGACTACCCAAACGACGCCAAGAACGGCCGCTCCCGGAATCAAGGCGACAAACGAGCGTGCTACTGCCGGCGGCACCCCATCCGGCAACTGAATCACAATATTTTTTTGGATAATTTTTCGATAAATTTCGGTTGATACGATCGCTAAAATCATGGCGACAAACAAGCCTTTGCTGCCGACCCATTGCACCGGGATGCCGCCGCTGACCATGATCGTCTCTTTTGCTCCTTCCGGTGTAAACGGCACTTGATAGGGGGTTGCCAGCAAAAAGGCAGCCAGCGAAATCGCGCCAGCAGAAAGCGCGTCCACTTTATACTTTTCCGCTAGCCGGTAGGCAACCCCAAAGCTGACGACAAGCGCCATAATATCGAACGTCGCCCCAACCGGATACAGCAGCTTATCAAGCCAATGCTCGCCAAACCATTTCGCCATCCATTCGTTATAACCGGGAATCGGCAAAAAACCAATGATTAAAAATAAAGACCCAATGATCAACAATGGCATCGATAAAATAATCCCGTCACGAATCGCCTGCAAATGGCGCTGTTCAGCTATTCTGCCGGCCACTGGCATCACGTGTTCTTCCAACACCCGAATAAACCGATCCATCCGCCTCTCCCCCCGTTTATTTTTTTAACCGCAGCGCAAAATCCAACACGCCGGCGCCGTTGACACGCCCGTAGTCAGCCGGGTTGATGACATCGACCGGGATGCCGCGCGCCTCGCCTTCCTTCTTAAACGCGGCAAACTTGTAACGAATTTGTGGGCCGATGAGCACGACATCCGCCTGGTCGAAATGGCTTTTCGCTTCGTCCGCGGAGACGGCCCAAATATTCGCTTCAATTCCTCTTTCTTTTGCCGCCTCTTGCATTTTTGTCACAAGCAAACTGGTTGACATGCCGGCAGCGCAAATGAGCAAAATGTTCATCACTTTCTCCTCCTTTTTAGCAATCGTTCATTATCGTTTAAGCAAATTCCATGCCAACGTCGAAAAAAGCAGCAGTGAAGCGGATGGAACAGTTGTGTGTCAACAGCCGGAAACTGTGTAATGGAAGCGTTTTCAAATCTCGTTAAATCTTACGCATTACGTGTCTTGTTTCCCTTGCAGCGAACGAAAAAAATGAACGATATGACACAGTTCATCTTCACCGATGCAAACGCCGTATCGCTGTTCAAGCGGAAACAGCCCCTCTTTGACTACCCTGTAAAGCGTCTCATCTTCATGCCTGCATTCGATCGCTGTCCCTTGGCCACTGCTCGTCTTCTCTCCAGAAAGCAGACGGTCAAGCAAGCAGCAAAGATGGAGCACAAGCCCCACCATATCCCGACCATCCGGATCTAAGCCAAGTTCCCGGCCAATCGCTGCCAGCGCAGCGCGAATGGCGTGAATGGCCTTCGTTGGTGAGAGATGGCGAAGGTGGCCGGCCAACTCTCTTGCCATATGCACATGAATTTCTTCAACATCAGCTAATGCCTGTATTTCTTTCATCGCTCTCAAGCTAAGCACCTCCTCAAGCGGGAAGTGCGGGATTCGCTCATCGAGGCAAATATGACTGACAACACAGACGATGCGAAAGTGTTTCGCGATACTCGATAATGTTTGGCGCGCTTCTTTGACATCCGCCATTTGAATCGGGATGATGCGCCACATGTGTTCATCTAGCTGTAAATACGTTTCCAATATATGTTTTAGTGCCAATGCGCTTCCTTTTCCAGTAAAACAAGCAGTAACGATCGCCAGCATGTCCTGATCCGCTGTTTCCTCTTCCCAAAGCGGTTCGCGGACGTAAAACGGCGCCGCTGCTTTCACTTCTTCGTAGATGTCATTGAGCGCATAGCCGAGCATCGCTTTGCGGGCTGCTTCGAGCACATGCGGCGTACTGGCGGCAGAAACTACTTTTACCGGAACGGCGAGCTCCTTTTCCAAAAAGCTAGCAAATGATACAAGCGAGCCCATGTCAACAAGCAACAACACCCCTTTTTGCGATACGACAGGCTGCAATACCGCTTTCACCTGTTCATAAATATGTTTCGGGTCGGCATCAAGCGGCATATCGACCGCATACACACACGCAGCGGTCAACAACTGATTTACGACATCGGCCATCGCCGAAGCAACGCCGTTGCCATGCATAACCACAACGACCGCCACCCGTTCCTCGCGCTCTTCAGTACGTTCCTCATGGAGCGCAAAAAACATCGTCAAAAACCCCGCCTCATCAATCGGGAGATCAATGTGCATCTTCTCTTCCATCAGATGGAGACAGTCGAGCGCAACCGCGAATTCATGCTTATAGGCCGCTCGAACCTCATTCAGCTTTGGATGGGAAACAATTGTCCCGGCCCGCAGGCGATTGATTGCGGTTTGAATATGCAAAGCAAGCGCATACGTCACCTTCTTGGCAAGGCGTCGCCCGAGTTTCTTCTCCACATAGACGACCATGGCTTCCGTTAATGCTAGGACATCCGGAGTGACCATTTTCTCGAGGTCGCGGCGATTGCGGATGCGCCGATCCACCCCTTTCATGTATTGCGAGAAATAATGCTTAATGTCCATTTCCAACAATAAATCGAGCTCATCGCCGGCGATGCCCCGCTCTTTTAGTTCGCCGTATTTGCGCTCAATGGCGCCGTAAACCGACTCAGATTCGACTGGTCCGCCGCCAACATCCGCTTCGCCCCCATGCGGCGAGAAAGCATACCATCGATGCGGCAGCGAATAGGAAGCGGAGCGCGGATGTTTTTTCTCAAGCAAAAGTCCGGTTTGCACTTGAAGGGGCAGATCCGCGCGATGGACGCTCACCGCTTGTTTCTTTCCAGTGACATAATCGGCGTATGCTTTGGCACAAACGAGCTGAATATCCGCCTTCAGCTGCCCGACGTTGTTCGGACACGCATAAAACAAAAAAGCACGGATGGCATTAGCGGAGACACAAATTTCCTTCCCGAGCCGCACCGCCTCTTCCTGAAAAAACTGCATTACAAGCCGGCAGCGTTCATCAAGCGTCCGCTTCTCAAGCGGCGGCAACAAAATATGCATGGGAATGCGGCGCCGGAACGTTTTCAACAAATTCGATTCCGGATCTTCTGTTGTTGCGCAAATCAGCAGCACATTAGCCGTTCTCTCCACATCCGTCTCGCCAAGCCGACGGTAAACGCCGCGGTCAATAAACGTAAACAACATTTCCTGCCCTTCCGCCGGCAGACGATGCACCTCATCTAAGAACAAAACGCCGCCGTCTGCCTTTTCAATCAGCCCTTTTTGCTCATTCGCCCCCGTATAGGCCCCTTTGCGGATGCCAAACAACTGCCCAAGCAGCAACTGCGGGTTGTTGGCATAATCAGCTCAGTTAAACGTCACAAACGGGGCGGACCGCGGAAAACGGCCAACCGCAACGGCAAATTCGTGAAGCAGCTCAGCGAACATCGACTTCCCAGTTCCCGTCTCTCCAACAATCAACATCGGCAGCCCCTTGGGCGGATATAAGACGGCAGCCTTCCCTTGTTCAACAGCGGCCGCCAAGCTCGGCTGCTGCTTGGCAATCCGATCGAGGCGCGTCTCGGCGGTCGAGCCGCACGCCAACGCAAATCGAACCGGCCTCCCGGTTTGCTTTTGCACTTTTCCTTCCCGCCAAAGGCGGTTTAAATCGCGACTGACGTTGGCTCGGTCAAGCCCAAGGACACTGGCCAGTTCCTCGGCACTCACCCACCGCTTTCCGCTTCGCTCCCACTCTCGCAGCGTTTCATAAACAAGATCCACTCTCTTCACGGCCGCTCCCCCCTTGCTAAACACATTCGCAGCAGCGGCCGAAAACTCCTGCCAATTTGGTGGGAAAACCGCTCGGCAACAGCAACACATCCAAAAAAAACGAGGCCTCGTTGGCCCCGTTACTTTGCAAAGGCATGATTCCCGATGCGAATCGTCACCGGACGCGACAGCATCCATTTGTCTTTCGTGATTTTCGGATTATAGAAGTAAAGCGAGCCGCGGCGGTCGTTTGGGAAGAGGGCAAGCGCCTTGTCCACCGCCTCGTAATCTTTCTTCGTCGGCTGAATGCGAGTCAATTTTCCCGTTTTGACCGGTGCAAACGCATAGCCGGATTTTGTTTTTTGATAAATGACGCCGCGCACCGTATTCGGAAACTCCTTATGTTTAACACGGTTAAAAATGACGAGCGCTACTTCCACTTTGCCGGCAAACGGCTCGCTCGAACCCGTTTCCGCCTGCACAAGCTGGGCGAGCAGCTTCCGGTCGACGGCGCTTAACGAAATCGCTTTTTTGTTCGCAGACGCTTTAGTTGTCGTTTTCGCCACAGTCGGCACTTTCAGTTTCTTGCCAATATGAACCATGTCGCTTTTTAACTTATTTAGCGACTTTAGCTTTGCAACAGTTGTGTGATATTGTTTGGCGATCTTCCATAAGGTATCGCCTTTTTTCACTTGATAGTATGTATACGAACTGGCTGCTTCTGTTGACGACGCCTGCCAGCCGAACGCCATGCAGCAGGCAGCAGCAAGAGCGACAATCGTTTTTTTCATTCCTTCCATCCCTCCTGATTGCGATGTTTCAGCCTGCTTCCTTTGTCTACTAGATTAACAGGGGGCAAAAGGAAGGTCACTGTCTATCATTTCCATTGACGCTGTCTGCCATCGCTCAAGCGCTTGATATTCTAAGATGGGACAAGATTTTTTACAGTTGCATTACAGTTGCGTGACAATTGATGACAGGTCAAAATGGCTGTTTTCCCCCCGTTTTTTAGGCTCCAAGAGTTGCGTCTTGAAACTTGCCAAACTGTGCGCTTTTCGACATAATAATAGACGAACCTTGTATGAACCGCCTAGCTGCTTGAGAAGGCTGGGCGGCACAAACTACCGATGATCGTTGAGGTGGGCATCGTGCTGACCGGATGGTTTCTTTGGTTTATTTTGTTTTGGGTCGTCTTTTTGCTCGTCATGATGTCGATTGGCGGCTTTTTTATGTTCCGTAAGTTTTTAAAACGGCTGCCGAAAGAAGACGGAAAATCGGAGCTTGACTGGCAGGAGTATTACATCGAACAGACACGTCATTTATGGGGAGAAGAAGAAAGGGCATTGCTTGAGGAACTCGTACGCCCGGTACCGGAACTGTTCCGCGATGTCGCACGGCAAAAGATCGCCGGCAAAATTGGCGAGCTTGCCCTGAAGGAACAAGCCCCCCGCATTACGCGCGATTTGCTCATCCGCGGTTATATTATCGCTACGCCAAAACGCGACCATAAGTTTTTAATTCGCACATTGCAGGCGAAAAACATCGATCTCGCTCCGTATCAACATTTATTAGAAAGCCGCTGACCGTTCCGCACTTTCAGTCGGATGTCAGCGGCTTTCGCCTGTTTGGCCGCACAATCTTCGGCAAAAAGAACGCTAGACGGCAAAAAATAAGAGGGCTGACCAAAAAGGTCGTTTGCCCTCCAGCGAAAAACAAAGTACAAGACCGCGAAGTTGTCCGATTTGTATGAAAAAAGGGGTATCGCGTTGCTTTTTCTTTATCTTCTATCTCCTCTTCCCTCGACCGGAACCCTCTCGTTTTGACGCCGTAGACACAAGTGAAGGAGAAGATCAGGTGAGCATCGGCGGCTTCAGCTGCGCGGCCAGTTTTTTATACGACACATACATGGCGATCCGCCATGGGACAATCATGGAAAACGCGAGCAAATAAAACATGCCGCTTAGTTGGCCATAATCGATCGTCCGTCCCAAATACGTCTTTAAGCCAAAGCGAATGACGATCAAACTGAGCAAAATCCAAACAAACGCTTTCGAACGTTTTAAGTAAATATCATGGCCGCGGATTTCAAATTTCGATGTTTTAATGAGAAACAGCGAGAAAAACAAACCGAGAACAACCGCTTCGATGAGTTCCCCACGCGTAACACGAAAAACCGGATCGATGAACATGAGCGCCCCTGTGCTCATAAACAACGGCGGTAAAATGATTTTTTTGGCGTTCGTCGGCTTTTCTGCCGCTTTCATGCGCACAAAAAAGACGAACAAAGTCATCACAACGGCGATGAGCGATGTAATAAGCGCCAACAAAGCCATCACCTTCTTCACATAAAATTCACGGACAATACTGTTATTATAGCAAAAACTGCTCTGGTTGCCTACCGCCTCTTCAAACGCTCCAGCTGCGCCGGGAAGTTCTTGCTCCCTCCTCCTATCGGTAAGGAAAGAACAAAAGTGAACTTTCGATCTATGGTCTCCCCCTTACGCCGACAGCCGTCTATAAAAGGCGTGCTACCGCCTCGAGCACATCGCTTTCTTCAAACGGCTTGACAATAAAGTCAGCAGCGCCAGCTTCAATCGCCTCAACGATCATGCGCTGCTGCCCTAACGCCGAACAAATAATGATTTTCGCCCCTGGATCGATTTCCTTGATCGCCCGTACAGCTTCGATTCCGTTCATGACTGGCATGGTAATATCCATGATGACCAGTTCCGGATGCAGCCGGCGATACAGTTCGACCGCCTCTTTACCGTTTTTCGCCTCACCGGCTACGGTATGGTTCGCTTTTTGCAATATGCGCGCTAACGTCACCCTCATAAAATTCGCATCATCGACAACCAAAATGGCAGCCATCTTTCCAACGTCCCCCTGAACGGTTTTCTATTCCGGCAGCACAAAAGGCGGCTTCAGCTGCGCTAAAAGCCGGTAAATCCACCAAATATGCTTGTGGTATAGGCAATGATCTTCGTCATCCAGTCAAAATAAAGGACGACCCCCATCGCCATCATGACATATCCGCCTGCTTTCATAATGGATGCACTATGGCGCCGAATCCATTGCAGTTTGCCGATAAAAAACGACAGAATGAAAAACGGAACAGCAAAACCGAGCGTATAAGCGAGCATGTACATCATCCCTGAACCCGGATTGGCTGCCGCCAAGGCGATAACCGCCACTAAAATCGGCCCCATGCACGGCGTCCAACCGGCAGCAAACGCCATCCCAATCAGCACCGAACCAGCATAACCTGACGGCCGTTCACGGAACGAAATGCGTCGGTCTTTTAATAGAAATGCCGGCTTCCACAGCCCGGCGACGACAAGGCCAAAAGCGACGATCACAATCGCGCCGATTTGACGGATCACATCTTGATAGTCAGCAAACAATCGGCCGAGAAACGATGTGCCGAAACCGAGCGAAATAAAAATGAGTGAAAAACCGAGCAAAAAACAGAGCGTATGCCATAAGCTGCGACGATTCATCATCGCATTTTCCTCTTTCAACTCACTGACCGACACCCCGGTAATATAGGACAAAAACGCCGGGTAAAGAGGGAGACAGCACGGAGAAATAAACGACAAAAATCCGGCGCCAAACGCTAAAAATATATTTAAATCATTCATCACTAAATCAGCCCCTGCCTCATTTTTTACTTTTATTTTAGCAAAAATCCGCTTTTCCGTAACGTATTTCTCGTTTTCATTGGTCAATTTTTCTATTTTCCATTTTTGCATTCATTGGTAAAATAGTATAAAATACTATACACCACATTGATGAAAAGGACGGTTTATTCGTGCCGAAACGTAATCTTTTAATCTTGATTGAACAGAAACGAATGGAACTTGTCGACACCGTAGCGAAGACTGGATTAAACTCCGCAGCAGCGATGAAAGTGAGCAGAGAGCTCGATACGCTGCTGAACGCCTATCAGCGTGAACAAGGGAAACAACAAAAACAAAGCGCCTCCCGCTAAGCGAGAAAAGGCGCTTTTTTCTTTATGCATGAGCGTCGACTAACCCATTTTGCAATAAGTACATTTGGTAGTATAGCCCTTTTTGTGCCAACAGCTGTTGATGTGTACCACGCTCCACAATTTCACCGCGGTGGAGGACAAAAATTTGGTCGGCGTCTTGAATCGTCGACAGACGATGGGCAATAGCGATCGTCGTTCGCCCTTTTCGCATTTGCGTGAGCGCCGTTTGAATAGCCTCCTCCGTTTCGGTGTCAATATGGGCGGTTGCCTCATCAAGAACTAATATTTTCGGTTTGGCAGCAATGGTGCGAGCGAACGAAAGAAGCTGGCGCTGCCCGCTCGATAACGTGGCTCCCCGCTCAGCGAGCAGATGGTCATAGCCGCCGGGCAGCTGTTGGATGAACGCGTCCGCCTGCACGAGGCGAGCGGCAGTCTCAATCTCCTCGTCACTTAATTGCTCGTTATACATGCGAATGTTCTCTTTCACTGTTCCGTAAAACAAGAACGGATCTTGCAAAACGAGACCGAAACATCGCCGCAGCTCGGCGCGCGAATAATCGCGGATCGACCGGCCGTCAAGCAAAATGTCGCCGCGATCAAATTCATAAAACCGCATTAGCAAGTTGATGATGGAGCTTTTACCGCTGCCCGTATGGCCGACAAACGCCACCGTCTGCCCCGGACGGATGGTAAATGACAACCGTTTTAGCACATCACGCTTGCCGTCATATGAAAAACTGACATCGCGGAACTCAATTTCTCCGCGCTCAATCGTATACGGTGCTTGTTCCGGATTGAACGGCGCCTCTTCATCATGGTCAAGGAGCGCAAAGACACGGGAAGCGGAAACGATCGCTTGCTGATAGAGCGACAACCGCATCATCATTTGCGTCACCGGTTCAAAAAAACGTTCCAAATAGTTGACAAATGCGTACAGCACTCCGATCTCGACCGGACTCTCAAGCGCCGAGATACCGAAAAAGCTGAGCACGGCCATGATCGACAATAGATAGACTACATCGAGCGCCGGCCGGAGCAACAGCCCGTCAAGCCGAATGTTTTTCATTCCCGCTTCGTAATGCGCCTCATTCACGGCGGCAAACTCTTGGTATAAGCGATGCTGTTGGCGGAATGCTTGTATGATGGCCATCCCTTGCAACGATTCATTCAATTTGGCGTTCAGCTCGCTCAGCCGTTCACGCATCTGTTGGTAAAATACCGAACTGTAACGGCGGTATGTTTTCATAATCAATCCGATGGCCGGAATAATGAACAGGCAAAACAGCGCAAGCTGAGCGTTGAGTGAAAACATAGCAATATAAACGCCGATGACAAACAGACCGTTTTGCACAAACACCGCTAAAACGCTGATAAACATGTCTTTGATCGCTTCCGTATCATTCGTCACCCGCGAGACAATGCTTCCGCCCGGCGTCCGGTCAAAGTAGCTCATCCCGAGCCGGTGTACCTTGGAAAAGACGTCCATCCGCAACGCTTGGATAATATATAAAGCGAGCCTCTGAAACCCGATCAGCTGGAAATACCCGATGATCGTTTTTCCGACGAGCACGCCGATATAGGCGGCAGCTAGCGCCGCCACCGGGCCCGGAGCGAGATGATTCGGCATCAAATAGTCGTCGATAAACACTTTCACTAAATACGGGCCGGCCAACTCCCCCGCGGTCGCCAATAGAAGGAGCGCAAAAGCGAGCACAGCTTCTTTTTTGTATCGCCCCATATAAGCGAGCAACCGCCACAAGATGCGCCGTTGCTCTTTGGACGTCAATATTTGTTCGTTCATACGCTCCCTCCTATCCATGTCATTCCATAAGCTCCTCAAGCTGTTGGCGCCGATACATTTCACGATACCAGCCGTCTTCAGCCATCAAGTCTTCGTGCGTCCCCGCTTGTATGACGCGGCCGCCATCAAGGACAAGAATCCAATCAGCATGTTCGACCGCACTTAAACGATGAGCGGCAATAATCGTCGTTTTCCCACGCCTCTCGCGCTTCAGCGTCGTTAAAATCCGTTCCTCTGTTTTTGCATCGACCGCCGACAACGCATCATCTAAAATGAGCAGCTCTGGTTCCATGAGCAAGGCGCGGGCGATCGACAGCCGTTGTTTTTGCCCCCCTGACAGCGAGACGCCGCGCTCACCGATGACCGTCTCATAACCGTCCGGAAATTGGAGAATGTCATCATGAATGTCAGCCAGCTTTGCTGCTTTGACAATTTCCTTCTCATTCGCCTCCGGCTTAGCAAAAGCGATATTGTCGCGGACAGAGGCGGAAAAAAGGAAATGGTCTTGCGGCACATAGCCGATCGCCATCCGCAAGGCAGAAAGCGTATAGTGTCGAATGTCATGGTTATCGAAGCGAATGTCACCATCATAGTTGTCAAACTCGCGCAACAATAGGCGCAGCAGCGTCGTTTTCCCGGATCCAGTTTTGCCGACGACACCGAGCGTCGCCCCGCGTTCAAGCCGGAAACGAACATCGACAAGCGCCGGTTTTGTCTCGCCCGGATAGACAAACCGGCGGATATCATACTCGATGCTCCCTTGCGGCGGAACGGCAAGCGCGCCTGGCATTTCCTTGATTTCATCGTCTTCGGCAAGCAGCGCCCGCACGCGGTCGTATGAAGCGCGCCCGCGCTCGACAATGTTAAACAGCCAGCCAAACGCCAGCATTGGCCAAATGAGCAAGCCAAGATACGTCGTAAACGACACGAGCTCTCCGATTGTCAACTCGCCGGCAATGACCATCTGACTGCCGAACGCAACGGAGAGGAAAAACGACAGCCCAACAAGCAACCCGATCGTCGGATCAAAGAGCGCATCCACTTTAGCAACCGCAATGTTCTTCGCTACGACGTCTTCCGATTGGCGGCGGAACGCTTCGACATCCTTTTCTTCATAGCCGAACGCTTTGATGACGCGGACGCCGCTCATGCTTTCTTGCACTTTATCATTTAGCGCCGAAAACGCTTCTTGCGCTGTTAAAAATCGCCGGTGAAGCATCGTTCCATAGCGGCTTGTCGCTATAGCCATCACCGGCAGCGGCAGCAGGCTGATCAACGTCAGCTTCCAGCTGATCGAAAACGCCATCGTCGCCAGCACAACCCCGCCGAGCGTCAACGAATCAACAAGCGTTAAAATGCCGCTTCCGGCCGTTTGCTGAATCGCCTGCAAATCATTGGTCGCATGGGCCATCAAATCACCGATCCGCTTCCGCTGGTAAAACGACGGCGCCATTTTCGTAAAATGGGCGTACAGCTCGTTGCGCAGCTGGCGGGCAAGCTTGACGGCTGATCCGAAAATGCAAATACGCCAAACGTAGCGGAGCACATAGAGCGCCCCCGCGATGGCAGCAAGGGCAACCATCCAACGAATGAGCACCTCTTTCGTCATCGTGCCGTTTTTCATATGGTCAACTAAAATACCGATCACTTTCGGCGGGATCGTTTCCAAAAAGGCAACGATCACGAGTAATAGAATACCGGTGATATACGCCTTTTTCTCTTGGCGAAAAAACCAAAACAAATCGCGGAACACGCTCATGCGGCCATCCCCCCTTTCATTTTCGCTAATGAACAACCGCTATACCATTGTAGCAAAACTAGGAAAATTTAGAAAGAACATTTTTCTAAAATAAAAAGACACTCTCGATCGAGTGTCTGTTTCGTTTATTTCAGCTGGTTGTTCATCATTTTCATCATTTGGTTGATTTTCTTTTGCGACGGGGTCATGCCCATTTGCATCATCATCATGCGAATCATTTGTTCATTGATCGGCGGATTTTTTTTCAAATAATTGATCATCGTTTTGCGGGCGATGAAAAACCCGAGCGCCATACCAGCGATAAGCGCTAGTACACCAACGAGAATCGTGTCCCACATACAGCGATTTTCCTCCTTCTTGTTGTCTCCCTAACAGTGTACTAAACGATGTGCCATTAGACAATATTTCGCGCCAAAAATCTTCACGTTACGCGAATTTTCTTCCTTGCGCCGGCGCAGATAACCAATGGTAGTCGGCAAAATCAGCAGCAACCGCCAAAAACGACGGCGCTAATTGTGCGAGCGCCTGTCCGATGTCAGCCGCCAGCGACGCGCTATCAGCAACAAGGAGCAGGCGGCGCTTTTGCACGACAAGCAGCGCTTCCTCACCGACGTCATTTCGCAAAATGAACATGTTGCGCTCTAAATTTTTGCCGACATGCCCGCTAAAATATTGCTTTAAGCCTAACTCAAGACGTGAAAACGACAACCGTTCGGTAATAAATTCGACTTGTTTGCGGCAAATCGTTTTTAACGGCGCTTTGGCATATTGATGTTCCCGAAGCAATTCGACAACTTTTTCCGTCCGATGGCGATAGTGCGCCGCCACTTCGTCATTTAATAAATAAATCCAATACCGAACCATGCCCCATCCCCCATTTCATCTCATCTATCTCTATTATAGAAAAGAAGGGGAGAAAAATATGTCTATTAACGGCAATTTTTTTCACTAACATTGTCGATTTTTGTTTATAGTGACCAGCGGCCGCAAATAGGGCAAAAAAGTTGCCCTTGCAACAGCACAAGGGCAACCTGTTCTCACGGTCATTGAATTACTTGCCAAGCAACGCTTTCACGCGATGAACGACGTTATCGACGGTAAAGCCGTATTCCGCCATAATTTTTTCTCCCGGAGCGGAGGCGCCAAACCGATCGATGGCTAAAATGTCGCCATCCGCACCAACATAGCGTTCCCAACCGAGCGAGGCGCCCATTTCAATGGCCAGCCGCTTCGTCACCGCCGGCGGAATCACTTCATCACGGTACGCTTTTGGCTGCGCTTCAAAGCGATCCCACGATGGCATGCTGACGACCGAGACGTGAATCCCTTCGGCAGCGAGCGCTTCTTGTGCTTGCACCGCCAAGCTGACTTCCGAACCGGTTGCCAAAAGCAGCGCCTCCGGAGCACCGTTTTTCGCCGGCGAGACGACGTACGCACCTTTTTTCACGCCTTCATATGCCAAATCAGCCGTTGTCGGCAACGTCGGTATGTTTTGACGCGTCAGAACGAGCGCGGTCGGCTTGTCCGTCGATTCAACCGCCAGACGCCATGCCGCCGCCGTTTCGTTCGCGTCAGCCGGTCGGATGACTGACAAATTCGGCATCGCTCTTAAGGAAGCGAGCTGTTCAATCGGCTCGTGCGTCGGGCCGTCTTCACCGACAGCAACGCTGTCATGCGTCAAAACATAGGTAACCGGCAGCCCCATGAGCGCTGCTAATCGAATCGCCGGACGCAAATAGTCGGAGAACACGAAGAACGTGCCACCAAATACTTTCACCCCACCATGGAGCGCCATGCCGTTTAACGCCGCTCCCATGGCAAATTCGCGCACACCAAACCAAATGTTGCGCCCTTCATAGCTGCCCGGCAAGAAATTGCCGCCTTCTTTAATAAGCGTTTTGTTCGAGCTTGCCAAGTCCGCTGAACCGCCCAACAACTGCGGCACCGCTTTGGCAATGGCGTTGATGACTTCCCCGGACGACGACCGGGTCGCCAAACTTTTTCCAGCTTCGTACACCGGCAGCGCAGCTTCCCAACCGTCTGGAAGTTTCCCTTCGATCGCCTGCTTCAGCTGGGCGGCCAATTCTGGATACGCCTGCTCGTAAGCGGCCAATCGTTCATTCCATTCGGCTTCTTTTTTCGCCCCGACTTCTTGTACCGTTTCCCGGAAATGGGCATACACTTCTTCCGGCACATAGAAATCTTCGGCAAACGTCCAGCGATACGCTTCTTTTGTCAATTTCGCCTCTTCTGCACCGAGCGGAGCGCCGTGAACACTCGATGTGCCTGCTTTCGTCGGCGAGCCGTAGCCGATCGTCGTTTTCACTTCAATGAGCGTCGGCCGGTTGAGGTCAGCCCGCGCCTCTTCAAGCGCTTTGGCGATTTCCTCGATGTTGTTGCCATCTTCGACGCGCAAATATTGCCAACCGTACGCTTGGAACCGTTGAGCGACGTTTTCCGAGAACGATAGGTTAAGCTCTCCGTCCAGGGAAATGTCGTTCGAATCATACAGAACGATCAAGCGGCCCAACTGCAAATGACCAGCGAGTGATGCAGCTTCGCTCGCTACTCCTTCCATTAAATCACCATCGCCGCAAATCGCGTACGTATAATGGTCAATCATATCAAACCCGTCACGATTGTATGTAGCCGCCAAATGCCGCTCAGCCATCGCCATACCGACTGCCATCGCAATTCCTTGGCCGAGCGGGCCGGTCGTCGCTTCCACTCCCGGCGTATGGCCGTATTCCGGATGCCCTGGCGTTTTGCTTCCCCATTGGCGGAACTGTTTCAAGTCGTCCATCGATACGTCGTAGCCGCTTAAATGAAGCAGGCTGTAAAGCAGCATCGACCCGTGCCCAGCTGACAAGACAAACCGGTCGCGGTTGAACCAGTTTGGATTCGCCGGATTATGATTCATGAATTTCGTCCAAAGGGTGTACGCCATCGGCGCCGCGCCCATCGGCATGCCCGGATGCCCGGATTTCGCCTTTTCGATCGCGTCAATCGACAGCGTTCGAATCGTCGTAATCGCTAGTTGTTCAATCGAATGCGCCATCATTTTCCTCCCCTTCGTCAATATGGTGTCATTTACTATCATATAGAAAATTGACTTCTTTGTACAACGTTATTTTCGCTGTCAAAAAACAAGGAGCCTTCGCCTTTCTTAACTGCCGGTTAATGGAGGCGATGGCGCTGGCTTTCCTTTAATTTTTTAGGCGTCACGTCATTGCCGTTCGGGTCGATGACCTTCACCGTGTGAAGCATATCGGTCATCGCTTTGCGAAACGCCTGAATGTATTCGCGGCGCAGCTTTGCCTGCTCCATCACTTCTTCCGGCGACAAGCCGACCGTTTTTGCCTTTTTGGCCAGCTCATTGATGCGGGCCAATTTATGTTTGGCAAGCATTGAGCATCTTCTCCTATCTACCATATTATCGTTCTGTTTTATCTTATCCGATGACACGGGGAGATGGCAACGATGACATCTTGACCTTCTTTCTTTGCCGATCCGCACCTTCAGAGCCAAGGACAACACGCAGTCAATGCCGCCCTTGCTGTTCATCCATATACTCTTGATAGCGGCGATGGACGGTCGCTTTGGACGCCTCGTAACCAAAGCTCCGGAGCGTCGCAGCGATGTCCGCAAACGTCAAGCCGCGCTCGCGCAGGCGAACGATCTCTTCGACTGGCAGCTCAATCCGATCGCGCCCAGCGTTTTCCCCACGGCGCGTTAAGTTCCGCTCCGGCCGGTAACCACGGGCAATGGCCCGCTGCATCCCGCGCTTAATCTTCGCATTATGTATTTTCCGTTGATACTCCTCGACGATGGCAATAATCGACAGCACCATCTCATCAGCCTCTGACAGCGGCATCTCTCCATGGTGGCTGGCGCTGTATATTTTCACCCCTCTTTTTTTCAAGCAGTGCAACACTGCCATGCGCGCATGGCCACGCCCGAGTCGTGTTTCATCTTGAATGAGTAAGGCGTCGACCTCCTCTTCTTCACAAAGCGCAAGCAGCTCGAGTACTCCGTCACGGTCGGCTTCGTAGCCGCTCGCCTGCTCGGCGATCACTTTGATGACGTCAAAGCCGCACTCTTTCGCCAGCTTCTCCAGTTCGGTGCGCTGCCGTGCAAGCGATGTTTCCTGCTCCGTTTTATCCGTGCTGACACGGCAGTAAATGACCGCCTTCATGACCATCCCTTCTTTCTATCACCGCTTGACGGCCAATGAGCCGTCCTGCTTTGATTTTAACACAGGGATGACGATTTGTTCACCGGCGGTGAGGCGCGAGCTCGGCAAACGATTGACATCGACCACCCAACGAATAAATTCGTCCGGCGACAAGCCGTGCGCCGGCTCGTATTGCTTCGCGAGCCCCCAAAGCGTATCGCCGGAGGCGACCGTTACCGTCATGTATTGTTTTTTGTCAATCGGGCTGCTGGCGTAGACGAATCCTACCAAGACGAGTGCGAGCAAACACGAAAAAATGAGGTAATGCAGCAACGTTTTCTTCATTTCCCCCACCCTTTTTCTAGAATGTGTGTTCGCCTTTTCTTTCATTATAATCAAGAACGTTTGTTCTCGTCAATAAAAACTCGAACTTATGTTTGTTTTTCCATTTCGCCCGTGCTATAATGAAAACAAATGATGTGGCAAGAGGGTGTGAAAAAGGATGACGAAACTGTCCAAACGGCAGCAACAAATTTTAGAGTTTATCAAGCAAGAAGTGAAAACGAAAGGCTATCCTCCGTCGGTAAGGGAAATCGGGGAAGCAGTCGGTTTGGCATCGAGTTCAACCGTCCACGGCCACCTTGCGCGTCTAGAAAGCAAAGGGTACATCCGTCGCGACCCAACGAAGCCGCGCGCCATTGAAATTTTGGACAGCGATCTGACAAAAGAAAGGGAAAAAGAGGAGGTCATTTCCGTGCCGATGATCGGCAAGGTGACAGCCGGCCAGCCGATCACCGCCGTTGAAAATATTGAGGACTATTTCCCGCTGCCGAAACGGCTTGCTGCCGGCGAAGAACAGCTGTTTATGCTTGAAGTGATGGGCGACAGCATGATCGAGGCCGGCATTTTGGACGGCGACTACGTGATCGTCCGCCAGCAGTCGTCCGCTAACAACGGTGACATCGTCGTTGCCATGACGGAGGAAAACGAAGCAACGGTGAAACGATTTTTCAAAGAAAAAGACCATATCCGCCTGCAGCCGGAAAACGTCCATCTCGAACCGATCATCGTCCGTGACTGCACGATTCTCGGTAAAGTGATTGGCGTCTATCGTCTGATCAACTAAAAGTCCGTTCAGCGCCGTGCTCCATAACAAAAGCTGCCCCGTTTGTCGGGGCAGCTTTTATGATTAGTACAGCTCCATATATTGGTCCAATTCCCATTGATGGACCGTTGTCCGATACATATCCCACTCGATTTCTTTCGCTTCGACGAAATGCTCGAATAAATGTTTGCCAAGCGCTTGGATGATCACCTCATCCGATTTTAAATTGTCGAGCGCTTCGATCAGCGTCGCCGGCAAATCGACAATCCCTTCTTCAAGCCGTTCTTCTTTTGTCATGACGTAAATATTTCGGTCAACCGGCGCCGGAGGAGTGAGCTTGTTGCGAATACCGTCAAGCCCAGCCGCCAACAGCACGGCCATCGCCAAGTACGGGTTCGCCGCCGGGTCGACACTGCGCACTTCAATGCGGGTGCTCATGCCGCGCGAAGACGGAATACGGATGAGCGGGCTGCGGTTGTGCGCCGACCAAGCAACATAACATGGAGCCTCATAGCCTGGAACAAGCCGCTTATACGAGTTGACCGTCGGGTTCGTCACCGCCGTAAAGTTTGGCGCATGTTTCAGCACACCGGCGATAAACTGCCGCGCCGTATCGCTCAACTGCAAATCGCTGTTCGGATCAAAAAAGGCGTTTTCGTTATTGCGGAACAACGATAAGTTGCAGTGCATTCCCGAACCGTTAATGCCGAAAATCGGCTTCGGCATAAACGTCGCGTGCAGCCCATGTTTGCGAGCGATCGTCTTGACGACAAGCTTAAACGTTTGAATGTCGTCGCATGCTTTGATAGCATGGGCATATTTAAAATCGATCTCGTGCTGCCCCGGGGCGACTTCGTGGTGCGATGCTTCAATTTCAAACCCCATTTCCTCAAGCTCAAGCACGATGTCGCGCCGGCAGTTTTCTCCCAAGTCGGTCGGCGCCAAATCGAAATAGCCGCCGCGGTCATTCAATTCCATCGTCGGACGCCCATTTTCATCGAGCTTAAAGAGGAAAAATTCCGGCTCCGCCCCTAAGTTGAACGCCGTAAAGCCGAGCGCTTCCATTTCCTTCAGCACGCGTTTTAAATTGTAGCGCGGGCAGCCTTCAAACGGTGTGCCATCCGCATTGTAAATGTCACAAATAAAGCGGGCGACTTTCCCTTTTTCCGCGGTCCACGGAAAGATGACAAATGTATCTAAATCAGGGTATAAATACATGTCCGATTCTTCGATGCGGACAAATCCCTCGATCGATGATCCGTCAAACATCATTTTATTGTTAAGCGCCTTCTCAAGCTGACTGATCGGAATTTCGACGTTTTTGATCGTACCCAAAATATCGGTGAATTGCAGGCGAATGTACTTGACGTTTTCTTCTTTGACGATGCGCATAATGTCTTCGCGCGTATATTTTGCCATATCTAAACTCCTCCCCGGCTCCGAAATCATTTTCCATCATTAATGAAAGAAGCGAGCGAGATCTCCTTGGCGAAGCGATGCGCGCTGAAACCGTCCGGCCTGCAGCAACTCCGTCCGCAACATTTCGCGCAACTCCTCGTCCGACAGCTTCGGTTTTTCTGCTTTTCCAACTTTTTCTGACGGTTCATGGTGCCCCTCTTGCTGAGCGGCAAAAATTCGCTTAATGCCGGCAAGGTTGACACCTTGGTCAATTAAATCTTTAATTTCAAGCAAACGGTCGATATCATTGAGCGAAAACAGCCGCCGGTTGCCCTCGGTGCGCGCTGGCATAACGAGGCCGTGCTCTTCATAATAGCGGATTTGGCGCGCTGATAAGTCCGTCAGCTGCATCACGATCCCAATCGGAAACAATGGCATGGAACGACGAATGTGGCTGCTCATGCCAATTCCTCCTCGCTTTTGATACCTTTATTTTACCATAATGTTAAGAAATGAGTCAATGAGATGTTACATTTTCTCACAAACAAATCAACTGCTGTTCAAGCAAGCGGTGAACCGCCGAACAAACAGCGATTTTCACGTGTGAATACGTAAGACCGCCTTGAACGTATGCGACATATGGCGGGCGCAGTGGCCCGTCTGCCGTCAACTCAATGCTCGCTCCTTGCACGAACGTACCAGCGGCCATGATGACTTTGTCCTCATAGCCGGGCATCTCGCTCGGGTATGGAGTAAAATGGGCGTTCACCGGGGAAGAAGCTTGGATGGCTTGACAAAAAGCAACCATTTGCTCTGGATCGTCAAAACGAACTGACTGTACAAGATCGGTGCGCTTGGCGTCCCATGCCGGCGATGTCTCGAGTCCCACCCGCTCAAGCATTGCGGCGGTGAACACCGCTCCTTTGAGCGCCTGTCCGACAACATGTGGAGCCAGGAAAAATCCTTGGTACATATCAGGCAGGCTGTACAGCGACGGGCCGACTTCGGCGCCGATGCCCGGTGAAGTCATCCGATAGGCGCACGCTTCGACATACTTCCGCTTTCCGACAAGATAGCCACCCGTTTTTGCCAGTCCCCCTCCTGGGTTTTTAATGAGCGAGCCGGCCATGAGATCAGCGCCGACATGGCATGGCTCTTTCTCCTCGACAAACTCGCCATAGCAGTTGTCGACAAACACGACGACATCTGGCTTGATTGCCTTGACAAAAGCGATCATCTCGGCGATTTCGTCGACCGTAAACGATGGACGTGTCGCGTAGCCGCGCGAGCGCTGAATGCCAATCATTTTCGTCCGTTCGTTCATCGCTTCACGCACCGCTGGAAAATCAACCGCTCCGTCCGCCGTAAGCGGTACGCTCCGATAACGAATCCCAAACTCTTTCAGTGAGCCGACGCCGCTGCCGCGAACGCCGACGATCTCTTCAAGCGTGTCGTACGGAGCCCCGGTGATGTAAAGCAGTTCATCGCCCGGGCGCAGCACGCCAAACAGCGCGATGGCGATCGCGTGCGTGCCAGAAATGATTTGCGGACGGACAAGGCCCGCTTCTGCGCCAAATACATCCGCGTAAATGCGATCAAGCGTATCGCGCCCTGTATCGTCATAACCGTAGCCAGTCGTCGGGATGAAATGGCCGTCGCTCACTTGATGGCGGCGAAAACTGTCGAGCACGCGATATTGGTTCGCCTCGACACGTTCATCGATGGAGCGGTGGATCGGCGCAATTTGTGCTTCAACTTCCTCGATGAGAGCAGCGATTGTTTCTCCGTATCTCCACTGTGTCCAAAACATAGATAAACCCTTTCTATCGTTGAAATAATTGAAGCTCCCCATATAGCGGGTGCGTCGGCAGCACGTACCCTTGGCACTCGTACGTGCCCCCTTGTTCATTATAATGCCATTCCTGCAAAATTGTGTCCGTTTTTAACTGAGCAAGCAATTTTCCTTTTCCGCTCGGAATTGATACGTCGTAACGACTCATTTGCTGTTTCACCGCTTCTTCGATAAAGCGGCGGAGCCGGTCAACATCGGTGGCCGAGAGTGCGCTCATCACGATTGCATCAGTTGTTGTCGGGAGAAATTGTGGCGCTTGCCGGTCGCTTTTATTGTAAACGGTGACGGTCGGAATCGAAGAAGCTCCTAGTTCCGCCAAAAGCTGCAATACGGTACGCTCATGTTCAGCGTAATCCGGATGCGACGAGTCGACGACATGAAGCAGTAAATCCGCTTCTTTCACTTCTTCAAGCGTTGAGCGAAACGCGGCGACAAGCGTCGTCGGCAAATCTTGAATAAATCCGACCGTATCGGTGAGAAGCACCGTATACCCGCACGGCAAAATGCACTTGCGCGTCAGCGGATCGAGCGTGGCAAACAGCAAGTTTTCTTCCAACGAGTCGGCAGCGGTCAACCGGTTAAAGAGCGTCGATTTGCCAGCGTTTGTATAACCGACAAGCGCTACTTGAAATGCGCGGTTTTTTTGCCGACGCTCCCGATATCGCCCGCGATGCTCGGCGACGCGCCGCAGCTCGCCTTTAATGTCATCGATGCGGCGGCGAATGTGACGGCGATCCGTTTCAAGCTTCGTCTCCCCCGGGCCGCGCGTGCCGATGCCGCCACCAAGGCGAGATAACGCCGCCCCTTGGCCGCTAAGGCGCGGCAGCATATACTCGAGCTGGGCGAGCTCAACTTGCAGCTTTCCTTCTTTCGAACGGGCACGCTGAGCAAAGATATCTAAAATGAGCTGCGTCCGGTCAATGACTTTCACCTCACCAAGCATGTTCGTCAAATTGCGGGCTTGGCTTGGCGACAGCTCGCTGTTGAAGACGACGAGATCCGGCTCCAGCTGCTTGACGATGGCGGCAAGCTCTTCTGTTTTCCCTTTGCCGATATACGTTGCCGGATGCGGCGATTCGCGTTTTTGCACAAGTTCCGCCACCACTTCGCCGCTCGCTGTCGCAACGAGTGAAGCGAGCTCCTCCATTGAATAGCGGAACCGTTCGTCATCAACACCGGCGAGTTGACAGCCGACGACGATCGCTTGTTCTCGGCCCATGACATCCCTTCCTTTCTAACGGTCCTTTTTCTCTGCTCTCATCATACCAAATCCAGCTGCCACCCTGCCAGTTCGTTCAAAAAATGATTGATTTCCCGCCGTTTTTGCCCCTACAATGATACAGGAAAACAGCATGGAAAGGAACAGCGAGAATGACGTGGGAAGTGTTAAGCATCATCGGAACCATTGCCTTTGCCATCAGCGGGGCGATCGTTGCGATGGAAGAAGAGTACGATTTGCTTGGGGTGTACATTTTAGGGATCGTCACCGCCTTTGGCGGAGGGGCAGTGCGCAATTTGTTGATCGGGATTCCTGTATCCGCGTTATGGCAACAAGGTCCGCTTTTTCTTGTCGCCTTAGCTTCGATGACTGTTGTGTATTTGTTCCCAAAACAAATGCTCCCGCCGTGGAAGCGATGGGGCAACTTTTTTGATGCTCTCGGCCTGTCAGCATTTTCCATTCAAGGAGCACTGTATGCCGTGAACATGGGACATCCGTTAAGCGCAGTCATCGTCGCCGCTGTGTTGACCGGTAGCGGCGGCGGCATCATCCGCGATGTGTTGGCGGGAAGAAAGCCGCTTGTGTTGCGCTCGGAAATCTACGCCGTCTGGGCGATTTTAGCCGGTCTCGCTATCGGGTTGAAATGGACAGAGTCGCCAGTGGAACTGTATGTACTGTTTACTGTCGTCGCCGCCCTTCGTATTTTGTCGTACACATATGGCTGGAAACTGCCGCGCCGAGCGGTTGGAGGAGAGTGATTGAAAACATGACCGTTCTTTCAATATTGTCTTCCATTTTTCAATTTTTGTAATCCTTATTCGAACATCCCCTTCACTTAGTGATGACGATATACGATTCTCGTAAAATCATACCAACGCCCAAAGAAAAGGCGGATCCGAAACGGTCATGTTTTTTCAACAAAACACAACATCTGTTCTTTCTTGATTGTGTTGCATGCGGTAACAAGAAAAGGTGTCCCGCGCCTTTTGGGACACCTCCGCATAACTCCAAGCAACAAGCAACTTTTTCTTTATGACAACGGGCTGGCTTTGCCCGACGAATGGCATCGGTGCATTCGACTTTCACATAAGCACGATCTTCCAAGAGCGCTTGTTGGATGTCGGTTCATCGTTCTCCCATCCATCTTGACACAATCCGATCGTTTCTAGGACATCCAGCAGGGATGATTATTTCGGCGAATCGGACACATGTCTTCTCCCTGCGCGTTCATCGTAATAAAGGCGCATGGAAGCAAAATGGCTTATATGAAAAGGAGGAGACCATCGATATGTATCGACTCATCCAATTCGGCGTCGTTGCGATGATTTGGTTCTTTTCTGCTTTAGTATCTTGGTATGAAGGAAGCGCGATTCTCGACGATCCTTGGGAATGGAAATACTCAACGCCATTTTCACACTGGCTCGCCGGCCCAGTAGTTCATGAGCACGACATTTCTCAGCTTGACTATTTCGTATATGCCGCCAAATTCCGCCCTGTTTTTCCAAGTTTGCTCATCGTTTGCACCGTCTATTTGCTTATTCTCGCTGCATCTTATTTGAATCAACGCACATTTGCCTATGTGTTGTTTGTCTTCAGTGCAACGCTTCCTGGGCTTGCACTTCCTTTCATGGATGCGACGACAGCGGGCGGAACATGGCTAGCGATCGTTTTGTCCGGATGCGCCCTCGTATGCGCGGCACTCGGAGCAATGACCATCAAAAACCATTCCGTTCGACAAGCAAAATCGTAAGCATGAAGGCGAAGACGCCCAACGCAGGCGCTTCGCTTTTTGTTTCGTATTCCTTCTTACGCGCTTTGCTCGCTTCGCACGGCCACTACGACCCCAGCAACAATCAGCACCCCGCCTATCCAAAAGCTAACGTCAAGCTGCTCATGCAAAAACAGCCAGCCAAAGAGCGAACCGACGAGTGGTTGGAAAAAGAAAAAGAGCGAGCCGATGCCGGCGTCGATCATTTCCAACCCTTTGTTCCACAAGAAAAACGCGCCTGCTGTTGACACGATGCCAAGGTACAACACGCCCAACACGACGAGTGCATTCCAGTGAACAGCGGTCAGCTCTGGACTTTCCACCATCAGCATCGGCGTCATGCCGATAAACGCCACCAAGATGGCGAATGTCGTGATGGAAAGGACGGATAAGCGAGCCGATGCCATTTTCACCAGCACCGACAACAGCGCCCAAGTGACCGCTGCGCCAACTAACGCCATATTTCCGGCAAATGTCGACTCCCCACCGCCCCCGAGGCCGACGATGACGATGACCCCCGCTGTCGCCAACAACAATGCGGCAAGCTTCCGCCATGTGAGCGCTTCGCCAAGAAGCCAACGGGCAAATAAAACGACAAACGCCGGTGTTGAAGCGGTAATGAGGGAAGCAGTATGGGCATTCGACCATTTCGTGCCAACAAATTGCAGCGAAATGGAAACGATATAACCGATGACACCGATTGCGATTACCATCCCCCAGTCGCGCCCATGTTTTGGGAGGGGCTCCCGTTTTGCCGCAACAATCGCGACAAGCACAACCAAGGCAATGGCATAACGCAGCCAGACGAGCGTAAACGGCGGGATGTAGTCCAACACGTATTTGCTCACGACATACATCCCGCCCCAAATGCTGGCAGCGAGTGACAAATAGACGGAAGCAAGAACGGGCTGCTTCATCTTGCGCAGCGCCCCCCTTTTTATCTGCTTTTCTTCATCTTATCACATCCCCGCCCTCCGTCCTACGGTTTTTCATAAGCAAAAAAGCAGCGGGCTTGGCGGCTTGTTGGCCGCTCCCGCTGCTGATGGTGCGAGCTCAATGTGTATTGTCACGCCTTACTCACGCTCGATGATTGTTGCTGTCGCCATGCCGTGGCCGATGCAAATCGTCAGCAGCCCGTAGCGCCCCTTCCTCCGTTCGAGCTCATGAACGAGCGATGTCATCAGCTTCACGCCGGTTGCGCCGAGCGGATGGCCGAGTGCGATGGCGCCGCCGTTGACATTCACTTTCTCCAGCGGAGCACCGATTTCTTTTTGCCAGGCGAGCACAACTGGGGCGAACGCTTCGTTAATTTCAATGAGATCGATGTCCTCGATCGTGAGCCCGGCTTTTTTCAGCACTTGCCTTGTCGCGGGGATGACACCATCCAGCATATACGTCGGGTCGGAGCCGACGACCGTTTGCGCGATAATTCGCGCTCTCGGTTTCAGTCCGAATCGGCGCGCCACCTCTTGCTCCATCAGCAAAATGGCGGCCGCCCCATCGCTCATTTGACTCGCATTGCCGGCGGTAATGACGCCGTCTTCTTGAAACACCGGCTTAAGCGTGGCGAGCGCTTCCGGCGATGTATCGGGACGAGGCCCTTCGTCATCGGTGACAAGGATTTCACGACCATCGCGGTCCAGCCCTTTGACCGGAACGATTTCGGCGCGAAACTTCCCTTCACGCAAGGCGGCCAAAGCGCGCTGATGGCTTTCGTAGGCGTAAGCGTCAAGCTGCTCGCGCGTTAAGCCGTACTTTTTGGCGATTCGCTCCGCCGAGACGCCTTGATGGATGAATTCGTACTTTTCATGAAGCGACGGCGGAATGGTCCGCTCGTTGCCATCGCTTAAAATCGGAACTTTCGTCATACTTTCGACTCCTGCAGCAATGGTGACATCCATATCGCCTGAACGGATTTCCTGTGCAGCAAAATGGATCGCCTGCTGTCCTGAGCCGCACATTCGATTGATTTGCACGGCTGGCACTTCGATCGGAAATCCAGCCTCCAACGCCGCAAGCCGGCCGATGTTGTATCCTTGTTCGGCGATTGGCGTCACGCAGCCCATGACGATATCTTCCACCTGCCCTTTTTCAATGCCGGCCCGACGCACGACTTCATCAAGCACCGTAGCGGCCAAATGGACCGGATGAACGTCGCGAAAAACGCCGTTCCGTTTACCGACCGGTGTTCTGACGGCTTCAACAATCACCGCTTCACGCATGATGCCATTTCCTCCTTCTGCTTCGCTTCGTCATTGCTCCTTTTCCCGTTATCCGCCTCACAACAACTATCCCTTTCGTTAAACGCCGCCCTTCAAGGCGACGAATGGGTGTCAATACGTATAAAAGCCTTTCCCGGTCTTCCGTCCTAAATGTCCGGCTTCGACGAGCTTGCGCAGCAGCTGCGGTGCCCGGAAGCGGTCGCCGTACGCCTCGGTCATGTTTTCACTCACAAACAAGAGCGTATCAAGCCCGACCATGTCGGCGAGCTCCAACGGCCCCATCGGGTAATTGAGACCGAGCCGCACCGCTTTATCGATATCCTCGGCAGAAGCGATTCCTTCTTCGTACATGCGGATGCATTCAATCATGTGGGCGGCGATCGCCCGCGTCGTCACAAATCCTTGACGGTCTTTGACAACAACCGTCTCTTTGCCAAGCTCTGTGGACAGGCGGCGGATGGCGTCGACCGTTTCGTCAGCCGTCGTTTCACCTTTAACAATTTCAATTAGCTTCATCACCGGTGCTGGATTGAACCAATGCATACCGATGACGTTCTCCGGCCGATTGGTCGCGGCCGCAAGCGCGGTAACGCTCAACTCTGATGTGTTCGTCGCCAAAATGGCGCTTGGCTTTGCCAATTCATCAAGCTTTTGAAACACCTCTTTTTTCAATGCCAAGTTTTCCGGCACCGCTTCAATGACAACGTCCGCTTCACGGACCGCTTCTGCCAAATCCGTCGTAGGACGGAGACGGCCACGCGCCGCCTGTGCTTCTTGTTCGGACATGCGGCCGGATTGGACAAAGCGGCGCAAGCTTTTTTCAGCCGAAGTGAGCCCGTTTTGCAAGGCCGCTTCGGACACATCATATAGATACACCGTTTTTCCCGCCATCGCCGCTGTTTGCGCGATGCCGCTTCCCATCACCCCAGATCCGATCACTGCGATCGTTTCAGCCATAACGTCTCCCCCTTTATTCTGTTGCCGCATCGGCGTAGCGCGCCGCCATCTCATCGCGTAGTTTCCTCTTCAAAAACTTGCCAACGCTCGTTTTTGGAATTTCGTCAAGAAAGACGATGTCATCCGGCAGCCACCATTTCGTAAACTGCGGGCGCAAAAAGTCGTACAGCTCTTCTTTCGTGACACTCTTTCCTTCTTTCAACACAACGCAGGCGATCGGGCGCTCCTGCCATTTTGGATGCGGAACGGCGACGACCGCGGCTTCAAACACCGCCTCATGGGCCATGAGCGCATTTTCCAAATCAACGGAAGAAATCCATTCGCCGCCGCTTTTAATAACATCTTTCGTCCGGTCGACGATTTTGACGAACCCTTCTTCGTCAACGGTGACGACGTCGCCGGTATGGAGCCAGCCGTCACGAAACGCCTCTTTCGTCCGCTCGTCGTTATAATATTCAGCGGCAATCCACGGCCCACGCAAGCAAAGTTCGCCCATTTCTTGGCCGTCCCAACGAACCGGTCCATTTTGGCCGATGACTTTCATCTCCAGCCCTGGAGCAAGCAACCCTTGCTTGGCGCGGATGTCAAGTTTCTCTTCATATGGCAATGCGTCTTGATAACTTTTCGGGCGCGAGACGAGCACAAGCGGGCTCGTTTCCGTCATCCCATAGGCGTGAATGAACGGAATGCCGTATTTTTCTTCAAAGGCGCGGATCACTCCTTTTGGCGCGGCCGAACCGCCGCAAACGACGCGCGTTAGGCTTGTCACATCATAGCTTCCTTTCTCCAATTCTTGCAGCAGCCCAAGCCAAATTGTCGGCACACCGGCGGTTATTGTCACCCGCTCAGCCTCAATCAGCTCGGCAAGCACTTTCGGCGTAAACGCCGGCCCCGGCATAACGATTGTCGAACCGAACCACGTAGCGGCAAACGGCAGCCCCCAGGCGTTGACGTGAAACATCGGCACGACTGGCATAATGACATCGCGCTCGCAAAGCCCTTGTGTATCGGCTAATCCTAACGCCATCGCGTGTAAGACGGTGCTCCGATGCGTGTAGACGACCCCTTTTGGATTTCCCGTTGTCGCCGACGTATAGCACATACCAGCCGGTTGGTATTCATCGAGGTCTTTTAAGAATGGGAACGACGGATCGCCTTCAGCGAGCAGTTTCTCATAATGATACACCGGCGACAGCGTCGTCTCCGGCAGTTCGTCGGCGTCTGTCATAACAATGAAGGCACGAACATTTGGAATCTCATCTTTCACCGCTTCAATGACCGGCAGCAAATCGTCGTCAATCAATAAGACGCGGTCGTCGGCATGGTTGATGATATAAGCGATATGCTGCGCGGAGAGGCGGATATTGATCGTATGAAGCACCGCTCCGATGCCTGGAATAGCAAAATATGCTTCCAAATGGCGGTGATGGTTCCAAGCAAACGTGCCAACGCGGTCGCCAACTTCCACCCCAAGCCGCTTCAACACGCTTGAGAGTCTGCGCGTCCGCTCGCCAATCTCCTTATATGTATGGCGGACGATGCCGCCTTTCATGCGGGAGACGACTTGCTTTTTCGGAAAAAACATTTCCGCCCGCTCAAGCATCATCGAAATGTTTAACGGTGTTTTCATCATGGTCATTCCTCCCCCACCAATAAATATGCGTGTTCGTTCACTTGTGGCGACACTCCGCCGCCCCACTGCCCATCCGGCCCATGCGCGGCCGCCCACACGCCATCTGGCTGCAGCCGAACAAGATGACGAAGCCGGTCGTCGGCAAACAGCTGCTTCGCTTCATCCGTTTCGAGCACTGGGGCGAGGCAAGCGTCAACCGTTTCAGCAAAGGCGCTCCATTCAGAAAACGTTTTTTCGCGAAACAAAGCGACCAGCCCGTCATATACCGCCTCTCCCGGACGAGCCGGCGCCCACTGCGCTTCGGTCCACTCCGGGCGGCCAACCGCTTCACAAAACTGGCGCCAAAAGTGCGGTTCAAGCGCGGCCAAGCTCATATAGCGGCCATCTTTTGTCTCGTATAACTGGTAACAGACGACCTCCCCGGCAAGCTCCATAAGGCCGTTTTTTGGCCCTCCGCCATGCTCGATGGCAAAATGGCCGGCCATCATTGCTGTTAAGCCGTCGACAAGCGAGACATCCAAATGTGCGCCTTTGCCGGTTCGCTCGCGGGCAAACAGTGCAGCTAAAATGCGCTCGGCCGCCGCCATGCCACCAATAAAATCAGCGAACGTCACTTTTGGATGAACCGGGCGGCCACTTTTATCCACCAACTGCGCAAGTACTCCCGAAAGCGCCATATAATTTACGTCATGGCTTCCAAGCAACGAGCGATCACTCTGTTGACCGAAACCGCTGATCGAACAGTAGATGATGCGCTCGTTTATGCAGCAAATGTCGTTATAACCAAGCCCGAGCCGCGCCATCACTCCGGGACGGAAGCTCTCGATCAACACATCGGCACGAGCGGCGAGACGCCTGGCTTGTTCGCGCCCCCCGTCCGTCTTTAAGTCCAAGGCGACGCTTTTTTTGCCGGTATTGTACGAGGCAAACAACTTCCCACCAGCGAACGGACGCAGCCGGTCACCAGATGGGGGCTCGATCTTAATGACTTCGGCTCCAAGCTGGGCAAGACGCCAGCTCGCAAACGGGCCGGGCAAGTAATGAGAAAAGTCAAGCACAACAACGCCATTCAGCATGGTGTGTCCCTCTTTCTATAAGTCTAGCTGCCGGGCGATGATCGTTTTCATCATCTCGTTCGTTCCGGCGTAAATGGCGCTCACTGGAATATCGCGATAGCGCCGAGCGATCTCGTATTCTTCCATATAGCCGTAGCCGCCGTGGAGCTGCATGGCTTCAGCCGCGACACGTTTCGCCATCTCCGTGATCCACCATTTCGCCATCGATACTTCCGTCACAATTTGTTTTCCGGCCATATGCTCCTCGATGACACGATCGACAAACGTACGCCCGATGGCGATGTCAGTCGCCATTTCGGCAAGGCGGAACTGAACGGTTTGAAACTCGCTCACCCGCCTGCCGAACGCTGAACGCTGCTTTACATAGTGCTTCGCCAACGAAAACATCACTTCGGCCGCCGTTTGAGCGGCGATGGCGACCACGAGCCGCTCCTGCTGGAGCTTTTCCATCAAATAGTAAAACCCTTTTCCTTCCTCCCCAAGCAAGTTTTCTTTCGGCACTTTCGCATCTTGGAAAAACAGCTCCGCCGTATCTTGGGCGTGCAGCCCGACTTTCTCGAGCTTCCGCCCGCGCGTAAACCCCGGCGTGTCACGTTCAACGACCAACAGACTAATGCCGCGATGCGGCGGTTTCGCGTGCGGATCAGTTTTGCAAGCGACGACGATCAAATCGGCATGAATGCCGTTTGTAATAAACGTTTTTTGCCCGTTGACGATGTAGTAGTCACCGTCTTTGACCGCCGTTGTCGAAATGTTCGCTAAATCCGACCCAGCTCCCGGCTCAGTCATGGCGATCGCTGTAATGAGCTCGCCGCTTATGCATTTCGGCAGCCATTTTTGCTTTTGCTCTTCGGTTCCATACGACGCGATATACGGTGTCACAATATCGTTATGCAGTCCAATGCCGACAAGGCTTGAACCGACTTTTTCCAACTCTTCATTGATGACGACCGAATAGGCAAAATCGGCGTTTAACCCCCCATACTTCTCATCCACCCATGGGCAAAGAAAACCGTTTTCTCCCATTTTCGCCCAAAACGACCGCGGAATGATGCCGCGTTGTTCCCATTCGTCATAATACGGATATGCCTCTTTCTCCAAAAACTTGCGGAATGCCTCGCGGAAGATGTGGTGCTCTTCTCGCAAATAGCGGGCTGTCACCATGTATCCCTCTTTTCCGTTCTGTCACTGCTTGTTTGTCCCGCCCGCCGCCTGCTGTTTCAGCCGCTCGCGCAGCAAAAACTTTTGAATTTTGCCGCTCGCGTTGCGCGGCAGGACGTCGATGAAATAATAGGCGCGCGGCCGCTTGTACGGAGCGAGACGATCGCTCGTTTTGCAAAACTGCTCAAGTTCGTCAGCAGTGAGGAGAGCGTCTTTTTTGACAACAAAGGCGACGACTTTTTCCCCCCACAGCTCATCCGGCTCACCGAGCACGGCAACGTCAAGCACGCCGGGATGCTCATACAGCACATCCTCCACCTCGCGCGGATAGACGTTTTCTCCACCGCTGATGATCATATCATCAACCCGGTCAGCGACGTACAAGTAGCCGTCTTCGTCAACGTAGCCGAGGTCGCCAGAATGGTACCAACCTTTGTACAATGCCTTTTCCGTCGCCTCTTCGCGCTTGTAGTACCCCGCCATCATGCACGGCCCGCGCATGACGATCTCACCGACTTCACCTGGCGGCAGCACATCGTCCGGGTCGGACGGTCCGTCTTCCCGCGCGCGGACGACGCGAATTTCATGATTCACGCAAGCACGGCCAGCAGAACCGGCTTTTTTCAGCTGCTCGTCTTCCAACAAAAACGTGACTGCCGGCCCCATTTCCGTCATACCGTACGCTTGAATGAGCCCGATGCCGAGCCGCTCTTGACATTGCCTTACAAGCGCCGGAGCCATCGGAGCGGCGCCGTACAATCCGAGGCGGAGCGAAGAGATGTCGTAACCGCTTACATTCTCCTGCAATATCATATTCCACATTGTTGGGGCGCCGAACATGAGGGTAATTCGTTCGCGTTCGATTGTTTCGAGAACGAGCTTGGCGTCAAAATGATGCAAAATGACACTCGCTGCTCCGGCATGCACGCGCGGCAGCAAGCAACAATGCAGCTCGGCACAATGGAACAGCGGCGCTGCCGCCAACCCGCGGTCCGTTTCCCGGATGCGCATCACGCCTTGGCAAACGACACTTTGTTCGATCATGTCACGATGCCGGTGCATCACCCCTTTTGGCCGCCCGGTTGTGCCGCTTGTGTACATAATGGCGTAAAGGTCGCTTTCTTCCACATGAACGTGCGGCGCTTCATCCGTAGCCTGAACTACCTGCTCATAGGCGTTTTTGGCAAACGGCGGCGGATCGCCATCGATCGACCAAAATGACACGTGCGGAAAACGGCTGCTGATTGCGGCAAGCTGCGGCTCGACCGACCGCTCAAATATGACGATTTTCGGTTCGGCGTCCATCAAAATATAGGCGATTTCCTCCGCTTTCAACCGAAAATTGATCGGGTTGAACACCGCGCCAATTTTTGCGCAGGCAAACAAGGCGGTGGCGAGCTCGAGCGTGTTGTATAGCACTGTCGAGACGCGATCTCCTTTGCGGACGCCGGCTTCAAGAAAGGCGTTCGCCCATCGGTTCACTTCCACCTCCCATTCTGCGTACGTGTAACGGCGTCCGGTCGCCACCTCTACGACCGCCTCGCGCATCGGAAATTTCCTTACCGTCTGGGAAAACATGTCCCCAATCGTTACGTACAAGCGCCTTTCCCCCTTTTTCCAAATGGACATAGGGCAGGCAGGTTCACTAGACAGATAATTCAGATTAATTAGTACATTAGCCCTCGTTGTTTATGTATTCGCCCTTTTTAACGACATTCCTCTTTTGCAGCCAAAAAAAGAAAGGGAGATCTCCCTTTCTTTTTAAGAGTAAATGACTAAATCTCGATCGCGGATCGTCATCAGCTCTTTTTTGTCGTAGCGTCCTTCATGAAGAAGACGAACCGCCTGCTTGCGAATCGCTTTCTCAATTAAATTGCGGACGTAGCGACCATTGCTGAACTTCATCCGACCTGCTGCCTCGAGCGTCCCCTCTAAATGGACGTACAGCTTCCGCTCCGCCTCTGGCGTCATTTCATATTCGCGCTCACGCAACATTTGCTTGGCGATTTGCACAAGCTCCTCGACCGTATAATCCGGAAACTCAATCGTCAACGGAAAACGCGACGGCAAGCCGGGATTTAATGACAAAAAATAATCCATTTCCCTCGGATAGCCGGCTAAAATGACGACCAAGTCATCACAGTAGTCTTCCATCCCTTTGACGAGGGTATCAATCGCCTCTTTACCGAAATCTTTTTCACCGCCGCGGGCGAGCGAATACGCTTCATCGATAAACAAAACGCCACCGCGCGCTTTTTTGATCAAGTCGCGCGTTTTGTTTGCTGTATGCCCAATATATTCCCCTACTAAATCAGCCCGCTCGGCCTCAATGAAATGTCCTTTCGACAGCACGTTCATCTCAAAAAACAGTTTGCCAAGCAGACGCGCCACTGTCGTTTTTCCCGTTCCGGGATTTCCTTTGAAAATCATATGGAGCGCTTGACGGTTTGCTTTTAAGCCGTTTTCTTTGCGCCTCCGGCTAATGTACAGCCAGGCGTAAATTTCCTTGACGATTTTTTTGACATGATCAAGCCCGATCAATTGGTCTAGTTCTTTTTGAATATTGCGAAGCGCCTGATGCTCTTCCCCATCAAGCCAGTCGTTTCGCTCTTCTTTCACTAAATGATTCACTGTTTTCGAATTCAACACAATATTAATTTGCCCTTTCGCTTTGTTCATCGTCAATTCTGACAAGGGGCGTCACCTCGCTTCCCGTTTTCTGCCATCCGCACCCATTCCGACCTGGCTGTCGACGCCTCGCCTTTTCTTTATTAGTATACGTACGCCGCCGCCAATCCGTGACAATCACCCAAACGATCAGCCGGTCGGTCAATTGTAGCAAGGGAAAGTTTGTATATTTTTATTCAGATCAGCGGTCGTTTACGCATCGGAAATGAAAAAGCGACGCGAGTCGGGGCAAAAAAGCAGGAGAGAGGGCGGTGCAAGTCGAGAAATACGGAAAAAGACGCCCCAAAGGAGGCGTCTTTTTTGTCGCGGCTTATGTACCAGCGGCATCATTGCTCGGTTTCAAACTGGATGTTCCGTTCCGGCGCAAACGTCGAAATGGCATGTTTGTAGATGAGCTGCTGTTTTCCTTGCACTTCAAGCAACACGGTGAAGTTATCAAATCCTTTAATGTATCCGCGCAGCTGGAAGCCGTTCAATAAGAACACCGTTACTTGGATACCTTCTTTGCGCAACTGGTTTAAAAACTGGTCTTGAATGTTGATCGTATTTTTCATGGAACGTCCTCCTCTTTTCTCTCTAAGGATATGGTTATATATTCGCTTCAAGTCGAAGCTTTCCTGCTATGTAGCGAAAAATTTCCTCCACCTTGACGGCAAACTTTTCGGGATCCGTCATGTCAAACCATTCTACCGGCATTTGGTTGCGAAACCACGTCAGCTGCCGCTTCGCGTAGCGGCGCGAATTTTGCTTCAGCTGCTCGATCGCTTCGTCGAGGGAGACGCGGCCATCAAAATAGTCGTACAGCTCTTTGTAGCCGATCGCCTGCACTGCCTGACAATCACGCAGGCCGCGATCGTATAGCGACCTTACCTCTTCAATCAGCCCTTCAGCGATCATCTCATCAACCCGTTCATTAATGCGTCGGTAAAGCACGCTCCGCTCCGCTGTCAGCCCGATGAGGGCCGTTTCGTATAACAGTTGCCGTTGCTGTCCGCGCTGCCATTCACTGAACGGTTTCCCCGTGCAATGGTACACTTCGAGCGCACGAATGACACGGCGGACATTGTTCGGATGAATGCGCGCCGCGCTTTCCGGGTCGACGGCCTTAAGCTGCTCGTGAAGTGCCTCGGCTCCTTGTTCAGCCGCCAACTGCCTAAGCGCCCGACGGTATGCTTCATCGGAAGGGGCGTCGGAAAATCGGTAATCGTAAATGGCAGCTTGAATGTACAGCCCAGTGCCGCCGACGATGATCGGCAGTCGGCCGCGGGCGGAAATATCGGTGATGAGCGCGCGGGCGAGCCGCTGAAATTCGACGACGGAAAACGGTTCGCACGGCTCTTTAATGTCAAGCAAATGGTGTGGAACTCCTTCCATTTCATCGGGCTTGACTTTCGCGGTGCCAATGTCCATCCCTTTATAAATTTGCATCGAGTCGCCGCTGATGATCTCCCCGCCTAGCTTCTTCGCCAATGCAATGCCGAGCTTCGTTTTGCCGACTGCTGTCGGTCCGACAATGACAACAATTTTTTCTGTCATGGTGTGCCACTGCTTTCTGTTGCTGAACTCGTATCAAACACCATTATACATAAAAACGGCAACACATGAAACAATTTCTTTCCTACGTTTTCGCCATCCCCCCTCCGTTTTATACATAGCAACACGAAAAATCGCCGTTCTTTCCTTTCACCCCCCTGAACTGTCCCAAAAAAAAATGAACGCCGTAAAAGGCGTTCCTCATCAGAGCGAAAATTTTCTAACAATCGCCTGCAAATCATCAGCCATTTTCGATAGCGATGCGGCAGAAGCCGAAATTTCTTCCATTGACGCCAGCTGCTCTTCGGTCGCCGCCGATACTTCCTGCGTGCCGGCGGATGTCGATTCTGCGACATCAGCGACAAGCTGAACGGAACGCACAATTTGTTCCGAGGAGGCAGCCATCTCGCTAACCGAAGCGGATACGTCGCGAATTTGCTTGGCCACTTCGTCAACGGCAGCACGGATCTGGCTGAACGTTTCGCCCGAAGTGCGGATGACTCCCGTTCCGGCTGTCACTTCGTTGACGACTGACTCCATCGATTGGACGGCGTGAGCCGTTTCTTCTTGAATGGCAGCGATCAATTCAGCGATTTGCCGCGCTGATTCGGCCGATTGCTCAGCCAGCTTCCGCACCTCATCGGCGACGACCGCAAAGCCGCGTCCGTGCTCGCCGGCACGTGCAGCCTCAATGGCAGCGTTTAAAGCGAGCAAGTTCGTCTGCGCCGCAATATTGCGGATCGCCTCAATAATCGAGCCGATTTGCTCGGAACGGCGGCCAAGCCCTTTAATCACTTCGGCCAGCTGTTCAACCGTGCCGTTCACCTTGTTCATTTGTGCGACGCTCGCCTCGATCGTTTGCCCACCATCCGCTGCCTGTTTTGATGTTTCGGCAGCGATGGCCGCTACGCTTTGCGCCCGCTCGGAGATTTGCCCGATTTGTTCAGACATGGTGTTGACAGCGGCGGACGTTTCTTCGACGCTTTGCATTTGTTTGTCCACACCGGAAGCAACACCTTGGATCGTCATGGCGATTTGCTCAGTCGCCTTGCTCGTCTGTTCGGCGCTCGCCGCTAGCTCTTCCGAGGAAGCGGCGACTTGTTCGGCGTTTTGCGCCACTTCATGCAACACGCCGCGCAAATTTTTCGCCATTTGTTCAAACGAAGCGGCAAGCTCGCCGATTTCATCACGGTTGCGCACGCCGGTTTTCGTCTCGGTCAAGTCGCCGGCAGCAATCCGCTTCGCCGCTTCTGACAGCGCAAGCAACGGGAGAGAAAGCGAACGACTGATGTAGTAGCTGACGATCGCTCCAGCCGCCACCGCCAACACACTGACGATAAGAACAAGCCGAAGAACACGTTCGGCTGAGGCGCTCGCGTTATGGCTTGCCCGATCTAATTCTCGTTGCTGCAGGGCGACAAATTCGTTCATTTTCACATCAAATTGAGCCGTTATATCGCGCCCTGTTGTTATGACAAGCGCATTATATTGCTCCGGTTTGTTTTGCTCCTTTAACTCAAACGCTCTTTGGGAGAGCTCGTAAAACTGTTGCTCAAGCAAATCGAGCTCGGCAAGCAACTGTTTCGTTTTCTCTTGTGTTAGCGAAGCATCGAGCGTTTCACTTGTTTTTTTATACTCCTCATGTGCCTTTTCAAAATTCTCCCGCTCGGTCTCATCGCCGCTCAACAAATAGCCGCGCATGCTGCCGACTTGGCGGCGGATGAGCACTTCGAGCTGTTTCGCATCAACAAGTTTTGGCATCCGATTATCGATGACGTCTGTGTATGTACGGTCAAGCGTCGACATCTCATAACAGGCAAAACCGACCAGCAGTGCGATTAACACGTAGACGAGACCGAAGCCAGCCAACAATTTTTTGCGAACCGTCATCTTCATTAATACATCCCCCGTTTTTAAAAGAAATCGGTCGTTCCACTTATAGTATCGGATGATGGCCGCCAATGTTTAACCGTTTTTTTGGCGGCCATGCGGTGGCATGCCGCCCGACTTTATGCCATCCCTTCTGACTGCTGGTTGTTCCGGTCGGCTTCCGTTTCATCACGAATAAAAAGTGAGGTAATCATGGCGATGATGCTGCCGATTAAGCCAAATAAAAACAGGTGACGAATACCGGCCATAAATGTCGACGCCTGCGCCAAAAACGCTCCCATCACCGTGACGCCAATCGCTGTGCCGATATTGCGGCAAAACATAAAAAAGGAAGTCGCAATCCCCTTTTCATGAGCATCCGCAAGCTGTTGCGAGCCAATGACGCCAACGGTCGATGTCAAGCCAAACGACAGCCCTTGTAAGAACATGATGAAAAAGACATACCAAAACCCATGGCTCTCGTTGAGTAAGGCGAGAAAAAGGCCGGAAGCGACAAGTAGCACGTTACCGATGATGAGAAGAGAACGGTAACCATAGCGCAAAATCCATTTCCCCGCCGGCACAGCGGCGATCATCCAGCCGACAGACGAGCCGAGCAAAGCGACCCCGCTCATAAACACCGACAAGTGGGCAACATTTTGCAAAAAGAGCGGAATGTAGCTTGACGTCCCAAACAAGGCGACGCAGCTGACAAACCCGTTAATGTTCATCCATTTGAGCGTCCGGTGATGAACAAGCGACAACGGGACGAGCGGCGATGGCTGCCGTTTTTCGAAATAATAAAAGATGACAAGCAACAACACCCCAGCCGCACCATACCACCATTGACCCTGTTCAACGACCGTGACGAGCAAAAGCAGGCTGATCGCCGTCGCAAACAGCGCTGCACCCACATAGTCAATCGCCGCTCTCTTCGGTTCATACACTTCTTTATACGGAAGCAACATTAAAAGCGAGAGCACACAAATCGGAATGTTGACATAAAAAATCCAGCGCCATGTCGCATACTCGACAAACAGCGAGCCCAAAAGCGGCGCTAAAACAGCGGAAAGACCCCACATGGCAGTAAAAAATGCTTGGATTTTTCCGCGCTTTTCTACGGGGAACAAATCACCGGCAATAATCGCAGGAAACGGCATCATAAATCCCGCCCCCACCCCTTGCAAGGCGCGGAACAAAACGAGCTGCACCATGTTTTGCGACAATCCGCAAAGAAGCGAACCGATTAAAAATAAAATAATGCCAAAGCTGAAAACTTTTTTGCGGCCGAATAAGTCCGACAGGCGACCGGCAATCGGCGACAGAACGGTTGTCGTAATCATGTACGACGCAAACGTCCACGCATAAAGGGAAAATCCCTCCAGTTCCTTAGCGATGATCGGCATGGTCGTGTTCATGATCGTCGTATCCATCGATGCGACGAGCATCGCCAGCACGATGCTGACCATGACCGACAGACGGCTGTTCATGCAAATAACCTCCTTTTTTAGTAAACTACAAGTATTTTATTTTACACGATAAAAAATCATGGCACAAAATGATATGCGTCAAAAATTTGGATCATTTGTATTCGTTGTCGAATTTTGTTACTCTAAGAAGCGGCCCCCCCAAAACCGCTAACATGGTTCCCATCATATCAGCACATAATAAGAATAAGGAGGAGAGAAATGAAGAAAACAACAGCCATCTTTTGGATCTCGATTGTGATTGCCATTGTGTTTATTATTTGGGGAGTCGTTCCGGAGTCTTTGCTGCCACGCTACAATTTAAAGGCGGTCAGCAGCGCGGTGCACTCGTTTCTGATCGATAAATTCGGCTGGTTTTATTTGCTTAGCGCTTCGTTGTTTTTAGCGTTTTGTTTGTTTCTCATTTTTTCCCGCTATGGGAATATCCGTCTCGGCCGTGACGGAGAAGAACCGGAATACAGCTATATGACATGGTTTGCTATGCTGTTTAGCGCCGGAATGGGAATCGGGTTAGTGTTTTGGGGAGTGGCTGAACCGGTGTCCCACTATTACACGCCGCCAACAGGGGAAGGGGCAACGGCGGAAGCGGCCCGTTTGGCGATGCGCTACTCATTTTTTCATTGGGGGCTACATCCATGGGCGATCTACGGCATCCTTGCCTTGGCGCTCGCTTACTTCCAGTTTCGCAAGCAGGAAGCCGGCATCATTAGCCGCACACTGCGCCCGCTGTTTGGCGCGCGGACAGAGGGTGGCCTCGGCATCGCTGTTGATACATTAGCCGTATATGCAACGGTTTTTGGCGTCGCCACTTCATTAGGATTGGGAGCCATTCAAATCGGCGGGGGGTTGCATCAGCTGTTTCCTGGCGTTCCGAACAGCTTTTCGACGCAATTGCTCATCATTGCGGTCGTCACTGTGCTGTTTATGCTCTCGGCGCAAACCGGCCTAAACAAAGGCATAAAATGGCTGAGCAACATCAATATTGCACTCGCATTGCTGCTCATGTTTTTCATGCTGTTTGCCGGCCCAACGAATTTTATTATGGATGTGTTCACAGCGACGATCGGAACGTACTTACAAAACCTTCCCTCGATGAGTTTCCGGCTCAATCCGTTTGAACAAAATGATTGGCCGAAAGTATGGACCGTTTTTTATTGGGCATGGTGGATCGCGTGGGCGCCGTTTGTGGGGACGTTTATTGCTCGCATTTCCCGTGGGCGCACGATCCGTGAATTTATGATCGGTGTCTTGGTGGTTCCAACGATTTTCAGCGCCCTTTGGTTTTCCGTGTTTGGCGGCTCAGCTCTTTATTTGGAGCAGTTCCAACATGCCGGCATTGGCGAGGTAATGAATGAAAAAGGAATGGAGACAGCCTTGTTCTTTACATTCGAACATTTCCCGCTCTCAACGCTGCTTTCAGGAATCGCTATTTTGCTCATTTGTACGTTTTTTGTCACATCGGCGGACTCGGCAACGTTTGTGCTCGGCATGCAGACGACCAACGGCAGCCTAAACCCGCCAAACTCGGTCAAATTCATCTGGGGCGTTATCCAATCAGCGACCGCGACCATCCTCCTTTTTGTAGGTGGCCTTGAATCGCTGCAGACAGCGTCCATCATCGCTGCGTTTCCGTTTGCGATCATCATGATCTTGATCGTTCTATCTCTTATCCGTTCATTCCAGCAAGAAGTGACGCGAAAAGCGAAAAAACCTATCCAATAAAATGACCAAAGGTGTCCCTCAAGCAACGGGACACCTTTTCTTATGATGGGATGGATGAAATGATTGACAGGCCTTATGATTCCCTCAGTTCTGTCGATCAGTAGCTGAAGCGAAATCTGTGCACAGGATGCATAAGAAAAAAGCTGCCCGCTAAAGCCTCACATGTGCTTTATGCGAGCAGCCTTCTGTCGCATTCGGCTATGTTTAAGCAACAGGCAAAATGTCCGTAAGCATCCCGTTAGTTAAGCACGCGAACCGCCTTTACAAACCGCGTTTTCCAATACGATGAAGTGAGCGACGAATACGTAACGCCCAACGAAACAGTCGCATTAATCATTTGCCCATTGCCAGCGTAAATGCCAACATGGTTGATCGTGCCGTTCGAGTCAGTGTCAAAAAAGACAAGATCACCTTTTTGCAATTGGTTGAACGACACCGCTTTGCCGGCTTGTGCTTGGGCTGACGATGTACGCGGCAGCGAAATGCCTGCTTCGCTAAAAACACGCATTGTAAACGAAGAGCAGTCGAACACATCGGTGCGCGATGGATCTGCTCCGTACAAATATCTCGCCCCTAAATATTTTTCGCCGATTTTGATGATTTTGTCGGCAAGTGAAGCAGACGATTCAGACGCAGCCGGTTTAGCGGCCGGTTTCGTTTGTTGGGCGGTCGATCCTTGTTGCTCGGTGCGAACAGCGGTTGTTCCACCCGTTACTTTAATGGCTTGGCCAACGCGAATCATATTCGGGTTCGTAATTTGCGGATTGAGCGACAACAAGCGGTCAACGGTCGTTTGAAACTTGTTCGCAATCTCCGATAATGTATCCCCTTTTTGGGCGATGTACTGACCGTTCACAGCCGTGGCCGCCGGCCGAACAGTATATGTATTGGTGTTTTCTTGTCCGCCTGTTACTTTGAGCACTTGGCCGTCGCGGATGAAGTCCGGATTCGTAATGCTTGGGTTTAGTTTGACCAACGCTTCTACCGTTGTGCCAAACTTCTTAGCAATCCCGCTTAATGTGTCACCGAGCTGGACAGTGTATGTATGGGAAGCTGCTTGTCCACTTCCGCTTTGTCCATTTACTTGCAATACTTGGCCTGGAAAAATGAGATCGGAAGATAAATTGTTTTGTTGTTTTAATCGATCGACGGTCGTATTATATTTCTTCGAAATTCCCCAGAGCGTATCGCCTTTTTGCACCGTGTGGCTTGCTGCTGAGGCCGCATGGCTGGCTAATAATGATCCGATCAATGTCCCGGTAAATACAAGTGCTTTTTTCATTTTATATCCCCCTATGACATCAATTTGACATTTATCTATTTCCTTAGGTAAATTTCGCTATCACTCTACAAAAATCGCCATGTATTCCCGCACATGAGCCATTATAGTAAAATAAAAACAACTCGTCTGTAACAGAAAGAATAAAAGTAGATTACAAAATGATTACAAAAAAACAGGACTGACTCAAAAAGAGCCTGTCCTTTAGTAAAACAATAGAATGGTGAATTCATTCGCCGCCCATATACAAGTGAAGAAAGGGGGTCTCGTTGCTGTTAAGACACCCTCGCCATTTACATTACTCGTTTAAATAACTTTTCAATTTCATATGTTGAAAAATGGACGATGATCGGCCGGCCGTGCGGGCAAGTGAACGGATCGGTCGTTTGCCGCAGCGTTTCGAGCAAGGCGAAGATTTCGTCGGTGCGCAAATGTTGATTCGCTTTAATGGCGCGCTTACAGCTCATGACGATAGCGGCTTGCTCGCGCAGCTGCTTTATATCGACCGTTTTGGCGGTCAGTACGTGTTCGATCATTTCCTCGATGATCTCTTTTTCTTTCCCTTTTGGAAACCACACAGGGTGGGAACGAACGAGAAACGCCCGCGGGCCGAACGGTTCAAGAAACACGCCGCAACGGGCGAGCTCGTCGCGGCAAGCGGCGATTCGCTCATATTCGTCGGCCGGATATTCAAACGTTAGCGGGACGAGCAGCTCTTGCACCTCATTGGTGACTTCGCCAAGTTTTTCCCGGAAATATTCGTAGTTGATCCGTTCTTGCGCCGCATGTTGGTCGATCATATAGAGTCCGTGTTCGTTCTCCGCCAAAATATAAGTGCCGTGCAACTGCCCGATCGGATAAAGCGGCGGGAGGCGGTCGACTGCTCGTTTCTCCTCTGCTTGCTCATCAGCCGGCAGGCACGCCTCGGTCGGTTCCTCCTCCACCTCGGCATCCCGCTTCAACTCAGCAGCAGGCAAATCGTTGACAACGCCTGTCCTTCTTTCCGAAAACACCGACGCTTCGGCTTCTTCCGAAACGGCAGGCGCATCAGCCTGGGCGGCTGCAGGCAACGGGGAAAGCGATCCTTCACTGGCCAGGGACGCTGCTGCGGTCACATCGCTAGTTCCCCCTGCCTTTCCGTCGGGCTGGGCGGGCGGTTCATGAACGCGATGGGCAAACGTCCAAGATGCTTGCTCCGCCTTCGCTTTGACCGTTTTGCTGTCGGCAGATACGGATGGAATGAGCGTCCGCTGGCGGAACGCTTGGCGGATTGTCGCGGTAATGAGCTCGTTTAACTCCGCTTCTTTGCTGAAACGGACTTCCAGTTTCGCCGGGTGAACGTTCACATCAACGAGCACCGGGTCCATTTCAATCGCCAGAAATACAATCGGATAGCGACCGATCGGCAAGAGCGTATGATAGCCGGCTTCAATGGCCTTCATCAGCGGTATATTGCGCACATAGCGCCCGTTGACAATGAGCGACATATAATTGCGCGAAGCGCGCGTCACTTCCGGCAGTGAAATATAGCCACGGACAGTAAAATCGAGCGATTCCGCCTCAATCGGGATCATTTGTTTTGCCGTTTCCATACCGTAAATGGCAGCGAGCACATGCCGGACATCGCCGCTGCCGTTTGTCGCAAGCAACGTTTTGCCGTGATGGCGAAGCCGGAATGACACATCCGGGTGAGCGAGCGCCAGCCGGTTGACGACATCAGCCGCATGACCGAGCTCGGTATGGATCGTTTTCATATATTTCAACCTCGCCGGGGTGTTGAAAAATAAGTTGGATACCGTGATATCGGTTCCTTTGCGCCCGGCCGCCCGCTCGCGGGCCACGAGCGCACCGCCTTTTAACACGAGCTTCGTCCCCGGGCCGCTGCCGGTGCTTGTCACAAGCTCCACTTCGGACACTGAAGCAATGCTCGGCAACGCCTCACCGCGAAAGCCGAGCGTGCGAATGCGGAACAAGTCGTGCTCGTCTTGAATTTTGCTTGTCGCATGCCGTTCAAAAGCAAGAAGGCAATCCTCTTCTTCCATTCCGTCGCCGTTGTCGATGACGCGGATTTTCGTCATCCCAGCTTCCTCGAGTTCAATTTCGACCGCCGTACTGTGGGCATCGATGGCGTTCTCGACGAGCTCTTTTACCACCGAAGCCGGCCGTTCGACAACTTCGCCAGCGGCGATTTTGTTTGCTAGCTGATCGTCGAGCTTATGAATGCGTCCCATCCCCCCACCTCCGTTACTTAAGGAGTTTTTGCAGTTCATATAGCTTGTTTAACGCCTCAAGCGGCGTCATCTCAAGCAAGTTGACCTCCTTCAATGCTGCGAGCGCCTTTTTCTCTTTGCTGGACAAGTGCAGCTCCACAGGCGCCGGAGCTAAATCAGGAAACATGCTCAACTGTTCAAAGGTCGCTTCGTTTCCCGCGCTTGCTCTATGTTCGGCCTGCCGCTCAACGCTCTGTTCGACCACGCGATCAGCAGCCGAGCCCACGGTCAACTCCAACTCGCTTTGCTGCTGAGAAGCGGCTTCCATTAACGAGCCATTCTCTCGCCCAGCTTCCTCTCCAATGCCTTGTTCAAGGGAGCCGTTTCCAGACGATTGCTCGAGCTTGGCTAAAATGTCCCGGGCGCGCTCAATGAGTGAAATAGGCAACCCGGCCAGCTCAGCAACATGAATGCCGTAACTGCGGTCGGCTGGTCCGTCGGCGATTTGATGCAAAAAGACGACTTTGCCGTTTTCCTCGACAGCACGGGCATGAACGTTGCATAGCCGTTCGAGCGAGCTTTCCAACGCGGTCAGCTCATGATAGTGTGTGCTAAACAACGTTTTCGCGCCGATATGGTCGTGAATGTATTCGATCATCGCCTGGGCGAGTGCCATACCGTCATATGTCGATGTGCCGCGCCCGATTTCATCGAACAAAATGAGGCTGTTTTGCGTCGCGTGAGTGATGGCTCGGCGCGCCTCAAGCATTTCGACCATAAACGTGCTTTGCCCGGCTGACAAATCGTCAGCAGCGCCGATACGAGTGAACACTTGATCAAAAATCGGCAGCACCGCCCGCTCAGCCGGGACGAAGCAACCAATTTGCGCCATGATGGCGGTGAGCGCCACTTGCCGCATGTACGTGCTTTTCCCGGCCATGTTTGGTCCGGTGATGAGCAGCATTTCCCGCTCACGATTCATGTAGCAGTCGTTCGGCACGTATGTTTGCGCACCGAGCACTTTTTCCACGACCGGGTGTCGGCCTCCTTCGATCGCTAAGACGCGCTCGGTGGAAAACTGCGGGCGCACATAACGCCGCTCATCGCTCACCGTCGCCAATGCCTGAAGCACATCGAGCTCAGCGATTGCTTTAGCCAGCGTCTGTAAGCGCGGAATGTATTCCTTCACCTGCTCGCGAATGGCGACAAACAGCTCATATTCGAGTTCAACGCTTTTTTCCTCCGCTTCTAAAATGAGCGCCTCTTTTTCTTTCAATTCCGCAGTAATAAAGCGCTCAGCGTTGGCGAGTGTCTGCTTCCGTTCATAGCGTCCTTCCGGGATGAGGGGAAGGTTCGGCTTCGTCACTTCAATATAGTAGCCGAATACACGATTGTAACCGACTTTGAGCGATTTAATGCCGGTGACTTCCCGCTCTTTCGCCTCCAGTTCGGCGATCCACGCTTTGCCGTTGCGGCTTGCGTCACGATAGCGGTCAAGCCGCTCGTCATACCCGTCTTTAATGATGTTTCCTTCCTTAATGGAAAGCGGCGGCTGTTCTTGAATGGCACGCTCGAGCAAATCGACAAGCTCTTCGCACGGATCAAGGCGCCCAACCAGCTCGTCCACTTCGGCAAGCGGCAAGCCGCTCACCGTCTGCCGAAGAGATGGCACTTGGGAAAGCGATTTTTTCAGCTGCACGAGATCGCGGGCGTTGGCATTGCCGTAGGCGATGCGGCCAACGAGCCGCTCGATGTCGTAGACGTCGCGCAACCGATCACGCAGCTCGTGCCGTTCAAAATAAGAAGTTTTCAACGTCTCCACGAAATCGAGGCGTCGTTCGATTGCACGCTGGTCAATGAGCGGACGGTCAAGCCATTGTTTTAAGAGCCGACCGCCCATCGCCGTCACTGTTTCGTCTAACAGCCATAAAAGCGACCCTTTTCTTCCTTTTGACCGCACCGTTTCAACTAACTCTAAGTGCAGCTTCGAATGCCGATCCATTTTCATATACTGATCGACCTGATACAGCTCGGCCGGCTGTAAATGATCAAGCTGCCGTTTTTGCGTGCGGACGAGATAATGAAGCAAGCGGGCGACAGTCACCCGCAGCTTTTCTTGCGTCACGTGACCAGCCACGCTGCTCCATTCATCCCGCAGCCATGTTTCATCTTCATACGAGATCGCCGCTCCGTACCGTTCTTTCAGCTCACGCACCCACTCTTCCGCGCTGTCGGAGCTGATGACGATTTCTCGCGCCCCGATAGCATGCAGTTCGTTTCCTGTCTCCTCCCATGAAGAAAGGAGTGTCAACCGAACTTCGCCAGTCGACAAATCAGCGTAAGCCAATCCGTATGTACTGTCAGCAAACGGCGTCAGTGTCGCTAAATAATGGTTTTCTTTCTCGGTGAGCCCTTTGCCCTCCATGAGCGTGCCAGGGGTAACCAACTGAACGACTTCGCGGCGCACGACGCCCTTTGCCGTTTTCGGATCTTCGACTTGTTCGCAAATAGCAACTTTATAGCCTTTTTCCACAAGTTGTTCAATATAGCCTTGCGCCGAATGGTACGGAACCCCGCACATCGGCACCCGTTCATCGCCGCCTCCATCGCGGCTTGTCAGTGTAATTTCTAATTCTTGCGCCGCCTTTATGGCGTCATCAAAAAACATTTCGTAAAAGTCACCAAGACGAAAAAACAAAAATGCATCTGGATATTGCGCTTTAATGTGCAAATATTGCTGAATCATCGGTGTATACGATGGCATCATTTCTCCCCAACCTTTTTGGCCAGTCGGCCGTTGATTGCGCTACTATTATAACAAGCGACAAAAGAAAAAACTAGGAAAGAAATTTCCTAGTTTTACTCTTCTTCGCCGAGCAACAAATCCGGGCTTAAATCTTCTAATTCTTCGTCAAGATCGTCGTCGTCATAAAAATCATCGTCTTTGTTGCCGCACCCTTCCGGATTGATGGCGACACACACTTTTGTTTCACCGATCACTTCGGCGATAAACTCCCGCTCGACATCGACGACGATTTTGTTGCCGTTCGGCGAGATAGTGCATTCTAGGCAGTTCGGCTGCTGAATGACGCGAACGATAATATCGGTATCATCGCTAATTAAATTGTCTTTATCCCGATATTTTAACTTGACAACATCAGTGTATGAGACGGTTTCAGTGACAACTTCTGTTTTTGTATTATTGTGGTATGAATACCACACGTTAATGTCGTAGTGGCCGTGAATTTCGACCGTTTTATCGCATTTTTTCGCTTCATAGCGGTGGTTGATGATCCAGCAGCCAAGAATGCTTGACGGGCGGTTCGGCGCCGTCACCGTGTGGGTCGATTGCGTAAATTTGCGGCCTTTACCGACAACGGCTTTCGTAATAATTTCTCTGTATTCAGACATCGAACGGAACCCTCCTCAAATGAATCTTCATTTCATCCTATGCGTGATCTCCGCTAATGTGCACAACAAATGAATCATTATTCCGTATAGTTCATTGTATGCACGCGTTCCGTTCAATGTTCCTGCTTTTTCACCGCCAAACATTCGCACTGATCGGACGAGGTTCAGACCACCTGCCAATCAAAAAAGAAAAAGAGCCCGTCGTCTAGTGCGCCGCTGTACGGCGCTTTCTTAAAAAAGCTCCGCTCCTCCTCTCAATGCAGCCCCGTTGCTTATGACAAATGAAAAAAGCGCCCGAAAGGACGCTTTTTTGTTCGTTCATGACAAACAGACGCCATAAACGCGTTAATGGCAACCACCCTGCTTGCCGTAGCGAAGCGCCGCACCCGTTTCTCCGCGCAGCACATCGCCGCCAGTCGACGCAAGAATTTCATCGGTCACTGTATTGGAAATCGTCGAAGCGACAAGCTGAAGCAAATCGTTCACATCGGCCTGCGACTGCTGGAATTCACTGACGATCGGAATTTGCTCCAACTGCTCGTAAATGGCGTCAATTTTCTCCTCGACCCGCTTTAGCGCTTCATGTTTGCCGTAATGTTGGAAGTTGACTGCTTGTTTTTGCAGCGATTTTAACTCATTAATTAACGTGCGTACTTTTTCGTTTTGATGGATTTTTTCTTCGGCTCGCTTGAAAAAGTCAACTTCCTCTGTTTCGGCGATCATTTTCGCCAACTGCTTTGCCTGCGTCAAAATCTCATCCCGCGTATATTTTGCCATCTTAGTTCACCTCGATCGCTTCATTCGCTAACTCGCCTGTCAATGTCCACGTTTTCGCCTGCGTAATGCGCACATTGACCAATTGACCAATGAGCGATTTCGGGCCGACGAAATGGACAAGCTTGTTTTTACGCGTATACCCTGCTAACACATCCGGGTTCGTTTTGCTTTCGCCTTCAACGAGCACCTCGACGACTTGGCCCTCGTATTGTTTCATTTTCTTCGCTGCAATCTCTTGAACGAGGGCGTTCAAGCGCTGAAGCCGTTCTTTTTTCACTTCCATCGGCACGTTATCATTCATTTTCGCCGCTGGGGTGCCTTCACGTGGCGAGTAAATGAACGTATACGCCGAATCAAACTCGACTTCACGGTAAAGCGACAACGTTTCTTCAAACTGCTCATCCGTTTCGTTCGGGAAGCCGACGATAATGTCGGTCGTCAAAGCGACATCCGGAATGGCCGCTTTAATTTTGCGGACGAGTTCCAAATACTCTTCACGTGTATATTTCCGACCCATCATTTTCAAAATTTCCGTGCTGCCCGATTGCACCGGCAAATGAATATGTTCGACTAAATTGCCTCGTTTGGCAAGCACTTCGATGAGTCGGTCGTCAAAGTCACGCGGATGGCTTGTCGTAAAGCGGATGCGCGCGATATCAATTTTGCGCAGCTCATCCATCAAATCGCCAAGACCGTATTGAATATCGTTGAAATCTTTCCCGTAGGCGTTGACGTTTTGCCCAAGAAGCGTAATTTCCTTATAGCCTTGGGCGGCGAGCTGGCGCACTTCTTGAATGATGTCTTCCGGACGACGGCTCCGCTCTTTGCCGCGCGTGTACGGAACGATGCAGTACGTACAAAACTTATCGCAGCCATACATAATGTTGACCCATGCTTTAATGTTGCCTTTGCGCACTTTCGGCAAGTTTTCGACGACATCGCCCTCTTTCGACCATACTTCGACAACCATCTCTTTCGACATGTACGCCTCATGCAAAATGTACGGGAGGCGATGGATGTTGTGCGTGCCGAAAATCAAGTCAACATACTGGTATTGTTTTAAAATTTTATTGACAACCGCTTCTTCTTGCGACATACAGCCGCACACGCCAAGTAGTAAATCAGGGTTCGTCGTTTTCAACGGCTTTAAGTAGCCGAGTTCGCCAAACACTTTGTTTTCCGCGTTTTCGCGGATCGCACACGTGTTAAGCAAAATGACATTTGCATCTTCCGGACGGTCGGTCGGTTCATAACCGAGCGCCATGAAAATGCCGGCCATCACTTCCGTATCATGCTCGTTCATTTGACAGCCGTACGTGCGGATGTAAAACTTCCGCCCACGCCCCATGCCGCGGAATTCATCCGGAATCGTAAAGTCTTTCACATATTGTACTTCTTCCTTGCCACGTTTTTTCGCCTCTTTTAAGTTCGGCGGAAGAAAGACGCTCGTGAAATACTTCTCATAGTCTTTCGTCGTTTTTGCTTTGAGCCGCTCCAAGTCGGATTTTCTGTCCGCTGGATGGCTAGCTGTTTGAATTTGACCTGTTTGTTCTAAACGTTGCTTTTCGTTCATAACAATCTCCTTTCTTTCTTGGTCCAACTTTCGATTACATCCAGTTAGGTAGCTGTTGTTTTCGTTGCCGTCAACCTTTTTCCGGCAAAATTCTTCCATCACACACACTATCATAGTATATCGCGGGTGACAATGAAACACAATGGTTTTTGTTCCGGATGTCCGGAACATGTTATGATAGCAAAAAAACACCCGATGAGGCAAGTCCACATCGGGTGTGAATCATTTCCATTTTTACATAAACTCCGCTACTAACTCGGCGAATTTTTCTTTGCTTAGTTTCAAATCAGCTTCCGAAAGCGGCGTTGCGCTATAGCCCGGAACAAGCTCTTGGTACGACTTTTGTTCTTTATTTTGATAGATGAGCCCGGTAACAAGACCGTTATATTTCATCACCGTTTGCATCGCCATCTCCCGATTAGACGGATCGTACCCTTCGATGTCGCTCACTTTCACTAAATGCTCTTTAAACCATTCGTACGTGTTCACTTTATTGTATGTGACGCACGGGCTAAAGACGTTGATGAGCGAAAAGCCTTTATGTTTGACTCCTTCTTCAATCAAGCTGGTTAGCTCTTTTAAGTCGCTCGAGAAGCTTTGTGCGACAAACGTCGCCCCCGCGCTCAAGGCAATTTCAAGCGGCGACAGCGCCGGTTCAATCGATCCTTGCGGCGTGCTTTTTGTTTTAAATCCGGCGGCGCTGCGCGGCGATGTTTGCCCTTTCGTCAGCCCGTAAATTTGGTTGTCCATGACGATGTACGTAATGTCAATGTTGCGGCGAATGGCGTGAACCGTGTGCCCCATGCCGATTGCAAATCCGTCACCGTCACCACCGGCGGCAATAACCGTCAAGTCACGATTCGCCATTTTCACTCCCTGGGCAAGCGGCAAAGCGCGGCCGTGCGTGCCGTGAAACCCGTAGGCATGAATATAGCCGGAAATCCGACCTGAGCAGCCGATTCCGGAAATGACAGCCAGCTGGTGCGGCTCCAACCCAAGGTTGGCTGCTGCGCGCTGGATGGCGGCTTGAACAGAAAAATCGCCGCAGCCCGGACACCAGTTTGGCTTCACATCATTGCGGAAATCTTTAAAGGTGGCCATTGTGCTAACAACTCCTTACATTTGTTGTAAACATCGCCTGGTAAGAATGGATTGCCGTCAAATTTCAAGACGCTTGCCATTTTATCGGCATGACCGACGTTCATTTTCAACAGGCTCGCCAATTGCCCGGTCGCATTTTGCTCGATAACAACAACCCGTTTCGCTTTTTCGACAAGCGGCCGCATCTCGTCAACCGGGAACGGGTGCAACAGACGGATGTGCGCGTGGTTAACTTTGACACCGTCTTGCTCGAGGCGCTCAATCGCTTCCTCAATCGCTCCACGTGTTGATAAAAAGCCGACGAGAAGCAAATCTGGCTCTTCGTGACGGATGTACTTATGCACCGGCGTCGGGAAATGGACGTGCTCGAGTTTGCGCATCCGCTTCTCCATTTGCGCCTGGCGGTTTGCCGCTGTTTCGGACGGGCGGCCGGTTTCTGCATGCTCAACCCCAGTGACGTGATGGATGCCGTGTTTCGTCCCCGGAAGCACCCGCGGCGAAATGCCATCTGGTGTCAGCTCATACCGTTTAAAGTTTTCCTTGCCGGCAAGCGGCGGTAACTCCCCGGTCACGAGCTTGCCGCGGCGAATGTCGATCCGATCATAGTCAAGCGGTTCGACCGTCTGTTTGCCGAGCGACAGCTGCAAATCCGACAAGAAAATGACCGGACATTGATATTCCTCGGCTAAGTTTAACGCCTCCGCCATGTCGTAAAACGCTTCCTCAACTGTGCTCGGTGCCATAACGATTTTTGGAATTTCCCCGTGCGTACCGTAAATCATGGCAAGCAAGTCTGATTGTTCTTGCTTCGTCGGCAAGCCGGTACTCGGACCGCCCCGCTGCGTATCGACGACAACGAGCGGTGTTTCCGTCATTCCAGCTAAGCCGATCGCTTCAGCCATGAGCGATAGCCCCGGCCCGGCAGAGGCTGTAAACGCCCGTGCACCGGCATAGTTGGCGCCAATCGCCATCGTGCAAGCAGCGATTTCGTCTTCCGTTTGAATGACTGCTCCCCCGAACTCAGGCAGTTTCTTAATTAAATATTCCATGATCTCGGAAGCCGGAGTAATCGGATACGCGGCCATAAAGCGCGCCCCACCAGCAAGAGCTCCCAAGGCGATGGCATCGTTGCCGATCATAAACATCCGCTGTTTGCCATCGGCTTTTGCGAGCTTCATAGGCTCGGCGCGACCGTCAAGCTGCTTTTTCATATACTGCGCCCCAGCACGGATGGCCTCCATGTTTTTCTCAACGACTTGCGTCCCTTTGCGGGCGAACGTGTCCGCGACAACGCTTTCGAAAACGCTGGCATCTAAGCCGAGCACCGCACTCGTCGCGCCGATGGCAACCATGTTTTTCATCAGCGAGTTGCCAAGTTCCGTCGCAATCTCAGTGAACGGAACGACGTAAAGCGACACCCCTTCTTGTTCGGGAATTACTGGATTGAATTTGGCGTCTGCAATGACGATGCCGCCGCGGTGCAGCTCGTGAAAGTTGAAATCGATCGTCTCTTGGTCGAATGCCACCAAAATGTCTAAATCATCTGCGACCGCCCGCACCGGTTTCGTGCTGACGCGGATTTTATTGTTCGTATGCCCCCCCTTAATGCGGGAAGAAAAATGGCGGTACCCATATAAATAGTACCCGAGGCGGTTCAGCGCCGCGGAGAAAATTTCCCCTGTACTTTCAATCCCTTCCCCTTGCTGGCCGCCTACTTTCCATGACAGCTGTTCGATCATGTTTTACACCCCTTTATGTTCACTACAGCCTCTCGCTATTATTGTATCATTTTTCTGACAAAGCGACTACACTTTTGGGCGCCTTCCACGCGACAATTGTATTTTGTCAACATAGTCGACATTCCGCCTTTTATTTTAAGCTTAATAGAGGTATATATTCAATGATATTTATCACTCGGGCAAATGCTCGTAAAAATTACGAAACAAAAAACGCTCCACTTGCTCAGCGGAGTAATGCTTGTACAACTCATTGACAAGTCGAGGGTATTCCTTCACCGCTTCAAGGCCGGACACCGTCTCCTCAATGCCGTCAAAATCGGAGCCAAACCCGACGTTGTTTGCTCCCCCAAGCGCGCATACGTAATCAAGGTGACGGAGAACATCAGCGACCGTCGCTCTCCGTTTGTCGTTTGTCAAAAAATCCGGTACAAAATTAATGCCGATCATCCCATCTTTTTCGATCAGCGCCTTGATTTGCTCGTCTGTCAAGTTGCGTGGGTGCCGACAGAGGCGATAGACGTTGGAATGGGAAGCGATCGGAAAACAGGCCGTCTCCATCACATCCCAAAACGCTTTTTCCGATAAATGGGATACATCGACCCACCGTTTCGTTTCATTGAGCAGCTCGACAACTTGTCGGCCGAACGCAGTCAACCCGGCCCCGCGCTTCTCCCACGCCCCGTCAGCGACAGCGTTTGGAAAATTCCATGTCAAACCAACGGAAGCAACACCGAGGCGAAGGAGCGTCTTCAACTTGACAAGGTTGGCGCCAATCGCATCGCATCCTTCGAGCGTCAACATCGCTCCGATCTCCCCTTCTTTGAGGGTGGCGATGTCTTGTTTCGTCCGCACAACCTTCACAGACGGAAACAGATCCACAATGCGGGTGAAAAACATATCCACCATCTCGAGCGCCACCGTGAACCGAGCTTCTTCCGGCACTATTTCTGGTACGTAGATGGCAAAACATTGCACTTTCACCCCGGCTTCTGCCATTCCCGAAAGCGTGACATGAAGCGATGGCTCGTCCTGAAACGATAATGAACGGTCTTGCCATAGTTTCATCAGCGCGTCACAATGGGCATCAAAAATCATTCATTTTCCCCCTTAAAAAAGCAAAAATAACCTGCCTGCCTTCGAAGCTGAAGGCGCCAACAGGTTATATTTTACCATTTACCAGTCATCCAGTTAACGAGGCTCGACGATTAATTTAATAGCTGTCCGTTCTTCTCCATCAATCATAATATCCGTAAATGCCGGAATACAAATTAAGTCCATACCGCTTGGTGCCACAAACCCTCGTGCGATCGCTACTGCCTTAACGGCTTGGTTCAATGCACCTGCGCCGATCGCCTGAATTTCCGCTGCGCCGCGCTCGCGCAACACCCCGGCAAGTGCACCAGCTACAGAGTTCGGATTCGATTTTGCTGAAACTTTTAATATCTCCATCTCTAGCTCCTCCCTCGTTTCCTTGGAAAATGGATTTCGATAAAAAGTCTTCACTGTAACTATATTCACTGCTTTGACAACTATTCCTGCACGGGAGGAGTATGTTTTTAAAAATTTATAAAAAAATAAACTATTCAAAATAAGGGTGGTCATCGTTAATGATTAAGCGCTCAATGCGAAGCGCCCGCCCACTTTTGGCATCAACATCGACAAGCACAGCGTTTAACTGGCTTCTTCCTTCCTTGATGTCGAAACGAACCGGCAGGCCGGTTAAAAACTTACGCAATACCGCCTCTCGGTCGACCCCTAAAATGCCGTCATACGGACCTGTCATACCGACATCGGTAATATACGCCGTTCCTTTCGGCAAAATCCGGTTATCAGCCGTCTGGACGTGCGTATGCGTGCCAATGACCGCAGATACACGGCCGTCCAAATACCAGCCCATCGCCTGTTTTTCGCTCGTCGCCTCAGCATGAAAATCGACAATGATGACCGACGTTCGCTCGGAAGCAGCGGCAATCAATTCATCTGCCTTTTGGAACGGGCAGTCAATCGCTGGCAAAAACGCTCGCCCTTGCAAGTTGATCACCGCTACCTCGCCATGCTCGGTCGGCACGTAGACGATGCCTTTTCCCGGTGTGCCGGGCGGATAGTTCGCCGGGCGGATCAATGCTTTCGCCTGATCGATAAATTCAAAAATATCCCGCTTATCCCAAGCATGATTGCCGAGGGTAACGGCGTGGACCCCTTGCGCAAGCAATGAACGATAAATCTCCTCAGTGATTCCTTTCCCTCTGGCGGCGTTCTCCCCGTTAATGATGACGATATCCGGCCGGTGCTTCTCCTTTAATTTTGGCAAATAGTGCTCGACCATTTTTTGCCCCGGCGAACCGACGACATCGCCGATAAATAAAATTCTCATCATCAATCCCTTTCTAAATCAAAAGTATCGCCACTGTAAAGATCATCAGGCGATCGGTATACTCTCTTATTTTACGGACAAAAAAATAAAGTGGCAATAGGCTGCCACTTTATTTCGCATATTCGACCGCCCGCGTTTCGCGGATGACTGTCACTTTAATATGACCCGGATAATCGAGCTCTTCTTCGATTCGCTTGCGGATATCGCGCGCCAACCGATGCGCTTCCAAATCGTCGATCATATCTGGTTTGACCATGATGCGCACTTCGCGGCCAGCTTGGATGGCGTACGATTTTTCCACCCCTTCGTACGATTCCGCAATTTCTTCGAGCTTCTCTAAGCGGCGGATATAGTTTTCCAGCGTTTCGCTGCGCGCCCCCGGCCGTGCCGCCGACAGGGCGTCCGCTGCCGCAACGAGCACGGCGATGACTGATGTCGGCTCGGTATCGCCATGGTGGGAGGCGATGCTGTTGATGACAACGGGATGTTCTTTATACTTCGTCGCCAACTCAACGCCGATTTCCACATGGCTTCCTTCCACTTCATGGTCGATCGCCTTGCCGATGTCATGAAGCAAGCCGGCCCGACGCGCCAACATTTCGTCTTCCCCGAGCTCGGCCGCCATCAGCCCGGCTAAAAACGCCACTTCCACCGAATGTTTTAGGACGTTTTGCCCGTAGCTCGTCCGGAACTTAAGCCGCCCTAAAATTTTAATCAAATCCGGATGCAAGCCGTGGACGCCGACTTCAAACGTCGTCTGTTCACCGACTTCGCGGATGTGTTCATCCACTTCGCGGCGCGCCTTTTCGACCATTTCTTCAATGCGCGCTGGATGGATTCGGCCGTCCTGCACGAGCTTATCTAGCGCAATGCGCGCTGTTTCGCGACGAATCGGGTCAAATCCGGATAAAATGACCGCCTCCGGTGTATCGTCAATAATTAAATCAATGCCGGTGAGCGTCTCGAGCGTACGGATGTTCCGCCCTTCGCGTCCGATGATCCGCCCTTTCATTTCATCGTTTGGCAAGTTCACGACAGAGACAGTCGTTTCGGCGACATGATCGGCGGCGCAGCGCTGGATGGCGAGTGACAAAATCGCCTTTGCTCGCTTGTCTGCCTCCTCTTTCGCCCGCGTTTCCGCTTCTTTGACCATCATCGCAATCTCATGCGACAGTTCCTTTTCGACGCGCTCTAAAATGAGATGGCGCGCATCGTCGCGCGTTAATCCGGAAATGCGTTCGAGTTCGGTTTGTTGCTGTTTGATGAGCGTTTCCACTTTGCTTTCCATTTGTTCAATATGCTGTTGTCTTTCATTTAACGCTTCTTCTTTCGCTTCGAGCAGCGCCTCGCGTTTATTGAGCGCCTCATCTTTGCGGTCGAGGTTTTCCTCCTTTTGCATCAAGCGGTTTTCTTGTTTTTGGAGTTCGCTTCTCCGGTCGCGGATATCGTGTTCCGCTTCCGTACGCAATTTATGAATCTCGTCTTTCGCTTCGAGAAGCGCCTCTTTTTTCAAGGCGTCCGCCGCGCGTTTCGCCTCTTCAATCAGCTGCTCGGCAGCTGCTTTCGCCCCACCGATTTTTGCTTCGGCAATCGATTTGCGAACAAAAAAGCCAACAACGGCACCAATGACTAAGGCAAGCAAAGCGGAGATGATGATCGAACCCATCGTTTCACCTCCTCTTGCTGTTCAATTTACTTTCGCTCTTTCTTCGCGCCACTGTTGCCCCCAATCGTCCGGCGCAAGTGGACATTCCCGTTTTCAAAACGTTAGCTCGGTCGTTTTGTTTGGCGTTTCCCGTGCGGCTTTCACCGCACGAAGGCGGTTCGCCTTTTCAAGCAGGCTAGCCCTGCTATATATTTGGACAAATATACATGTTCATTGTAAAGGTGGCAACATGAATTGTCAAGATATTACACAAGTGTGTCTCAGCCACTGCTCCAGCCGCTACGGTGCACCCTGTCCTCAGTGAAAAAGGCACGTTGACGGTTCCGTCGGGCGAACGGATAGACGGCCGGTGAACAACAGCTGGTTCCGTTCACTCAACTGTTCTCGATGGCAACGAAGGGCAAGATTCATAGGTTTCTCAACTTAAGAAATGGTCTTCTTGGCCACGCTTGTTATGACATTACCTGTCTCCTAGGAAAAAGGCGCCCTAGCAGTAGCTAGGACGCCTTCGTGCCATTACTCCTCAAGCAGCCCGAACTCGTCTTGCAGCGGTTCGCCCGCCTCGCCGGCATCGATGCCGTAATGTTTGCGGATAGCGCGGGCGATCTCTTCAGCAATATGCGGGTTTTCTTTCAGAAACTGCTTCGCATTCTCACGCCCTTGACCGAGCCGTTCATCTTTGTAGGAATACCATGAACCGCTTTTTTGCACAATGTCAAGCTCGGCCGCCATATCGATGATTTCCCCTTCGCGGGAAATGCCTTCGCCGTACATAATGTCGACGTCGGCCGTTTTAAATGGCGGAGCAACTTTGTTTTTGACGACTTTGATTTTCGTTTTGTTGCCAACCATGTCATTGCCTTGTTTAATTTGTTCAGCGCGGCGCACCTCTAAACGGACGGAAGCGTAAAACTTAAGAGCCCGTCCACCCGGCGTCGTTTCTGGATTGCCGAACATGACTCCGACTTTTTCACGGATCTGGTTGATGAAGATGGCGATCGTTTTCGATTTGTTAATGGCGCCAGACAGCTTACGGAGCGCCTGCGACATGAGGCGGGCTTGCAAGCCGACGTGGGCGTCACCCATCTCCCCTTCAATTTCCGCTTTCGGTACGAGCGCCGCCACTGAGTCGATGACAATAATATCGACCGCACCGCTTCGTACGAGCGCTTCGGCAATTTCGAGCGCCTGCTCGCCCGTATCGGGTTGGGAAAGCAACAATTCATCGATGTTGACCCCTAATTTTTGTGCATAAATCGGATCAAGCGCATGCTCGGCATCGATGAAAGCTGCTTGTCCTCCTTGTTTTTGCACTTCAGCGATCGCGTGAAGGGCAACAGTTGTCTTCCCGGATGATTCCGGACCATAAATTTCGATGATTCTCCCGCGCGGATAACCACCGACACCTAATGCGATGTCGAGCGCCAGCGAACCGCTCGGAACGGTCGAGATTTGCCGCTCTGCCTGTTCGCCGAGCTTCATAATGGCCCCTTTGCCAAACTGTCGTTCAATTTGTTTTAACGCCTGCTCTAATGCAGCTTGACGATCTTGGTTCACTAACCTACTCCTCCTTAATTCTCGAGCTACTTATACTATACCGCGTTTTGCGACCATTGCCAAGCAAAAAGTCGAACATTTATTCGTTTTTTCAATGGGGAAACTAGCAACAATCACCATACTGATGCAGTGGAAGAGAGCAATGTGCGGTGGAATATGTTTAAGGAAGGAAGCGGCCGGTCAATCGCTGGCCGCAAGCATCTGGAGCAAAAAGAAACAACCGTATTTGGCGGTGCGGACACGAATGTTATCGCGCGTGCCGGATAAAGTGAGGCGGTGGACAGTTGTGTCGCGCCCGCGGACAGCGACGCCAACATAAACGGTGCCGGGTGGATGGTCTTCAAGCGGATCAGGACCAGCAACGCCGGTAAAGCTGATGCCAACATCAGCGCTGCACATCGTCCGGACGTTTTCGGCAAGCAAGCGAGCGCACGATTCGCTGACCGCCCCGTCCGTCTCTAACAGCGCCCGCGGCACGCCAAGCATCCTTTCTTTCACGTCGTTTGTGTAGCAGACGACGCCGCCTTGCACCACTGCCGATGCGCCCGGGATGGCTGTCAGCTGTTCGAGAAACAGCCCGCCGGTCAGGCTCTCAGCCGCAGCGATCGTCCACCCTCTTTCTTTTAACCGTTCGATCGTTTTCGTAAACAGCGTTTCGTTGTTATATCCGTAACAATAGCGGCCGACGCGCGCCAAAATGGCCGCTTCCGTTTCATCAAGCAGCCGCTTCGCCTCCGCCTGATCCCGATGTTTTGCCGTCAGACGAAGCGTCACTTCGCCGTCGCCAGCCAGCGGGGCGATCGTCGGATTGGACTGGGCGTCAATCAAATCAGCAACCGCTGTCTCAAGCGCCGATTCGCCGATGCCAAAAAAACGAAGCACGCGCGATTCGATGCGCTCCGCAAGCGAAAACGCCCCACGCAAAAAGGCGGTTCCGTATTTTGTAAACATCGGACGCATTTCTTTCGGCGGCCCAGGCAGCAGCATATATGTAATGCCATTGACCGAAAGCGCCATCCCTGGCGCCATGCCGTGCTCGTTTTTCAGCACTGTCGATCCTTCCAAGATGAGCGCCTGCTTTTTGTTGTTTTCTGTCATTGGCCGGTTCGTGCGGACAAAATATGCTTCAATCGCCCGTAGTGCTTCCTCATCAGTGACAAGCCGGCGGCCGAGCAGACGGGCGATCGTCTCTTTCGTCAAATCGTCCTTTGTCGGTCCAAGTCCACCTGTAAAAATGATCAAGTCAGCCCTCGTCTGGGCAACATTGACGGCTTGTTCGAGACGGGCTGCATTGTCGCCGACGACTGTATGGAAATAAACGTTAATCCCAAGTTCAGCGAGCTGCTGCGACAAAAACTGGGCGTTCGTATTGGCAATTTGTCCGAGCAACAGCTCGGAGCCAACAGCAATGATTTCCGCATTCAACGGACGTTCCCCCTTTCCCGCCGGCTATTTCGAATGGGCAAAAGCATGTTTATTTTTCGCAAAGTAGTCCCAGCCAGACCAAATGGTGAACACCACTGCCACCCAAAGCGCCAAATCGGCGAACGGGAACGGGATGAGCGAAAACGGAAAATTATGTAGCAACAAGGCAGCAATCGCCACAATTTGTGTCCACGTCTTAATTTTTCCTAGCATATTGGCCGCGACAACTTCCCCTTCGCCAGCGAGCACCAACCGCAGCCCGGTAACGGCAAACTCACGACTGATGATGACGATCACCATCCAAGCCGGAGCCAAACCAAGCTCGACGAGCACGATAAGTGCTGCCGATACAAGCAGTTTATCGGCGAGCGGATCTAAAAACTTCCCTAAATTTGTCACCAATCCGTATTTACGGGCGTAATAGCCGTCAATCCAGTCTGTCGTTGAAGCGATGATGAAAATGAGCGCGCCGACAAGATGAGCGATCGGGAGCTCCGTCCTACCGATTTGGACGCTCCCCCATCCAAACGGAACAAGCATTACGATCAAGAAAAATGGGATGAGCATAATGCGCGCTACCGTAATTTTATTCGGCAAGTTCACAACAAATTACCTCCGCTAATTCAACATCTATCCGGACAAAGAAGCGGCTTCCTTTCTGAAAAAAAAGCCGCTTTTTACCATTATTTTTTCAAGATGAAACGCAGCTTTTGGTACACTTCGTCTTGCGGGGCAAACGGATAGGCAAACGGCTGGCCATTTACTTTCACATCGACATCGAGCGTGCGCCCGATTTTCACCCACACTTCGCTTTCCGCTGACAAGTCAAACGTTTTCGTTTGCCCTTTCGTTAAGTTGCCACGGTAAAATGAATGGCCTTTCGTGTTGTACACTTCGACCCATGACGCCCCTTTAGACGACAATTCAACAGTAAAAGAACTAGCATTTTCCACCTCAATGGTCGCCGTATTGCCTTGCTTTGTCGTCACGTTCAACGCAGCGGTTGGGGTAGTCGGCTTCTCATCATCGGTAACCGATTGTTCGTTTTCACCCTTTGCGTTTTCATCCTTTGCCTTCTCATCCGATTCCTTTGCTGACTGCTTTTCTTTCGCCTGCTCAAGCGGCGAGTTTTTCGAGCTTTCGACTTCCGCCGTCTCCGGGCTTGTCCGTGTCGACGGCTCGCCCGCCGTGTTGTGTTGGAGCAACACCCAAACGAGAACAGCCACCCCGATGACAAATGCCGCAGCAATCAGCTTCGGCAACCAGTCGAGCCATTTCGTCCCTTCGGCGGAAAGCTGCTGGCGCGTTTTCACACGCGACAGTGGCTGCGGAATATCCTCTTGATAAGACTGCGGAATATCTTGTTTATATTGTTCAAACAGCTCGTCCGGGTCAAGACCGACCGCCTCAGCGTATTGCCTGATGAAGGCACGTACGTAAAAGTTACCCGGCATAATCGCATAATTTCCTTCCTCAATGCCGATCAAATACCGCTTCTGGATTTTCGTCATCTCTTGCAGCTCGTCCAAGCTAATTTGTTTTTCCTCTCGCGCTTCCCGCAGACGTTTTCCCAATTCCGTCAACACCCAACACCTTCCATTTTTTTATTAAAAACCAAATTCAGAAAAACCGTCACCGCCCAACAAGGACGGGCGCTCGATCGCTTCGTAGGAAATATCTTCGCCCGGCTCATGGCGCAACTCGATAATATAATCAAAATCATCGAGCGTATATTCCGTATGGCGAACAAAAATATCCGGATGTTCCACGACTTTCGTCGACTCAAGGCGCATCAGTTCACGAATGAGTTGCCAGTGCTGCTCATTTGCTCGGCGTGTCGAGACGATCCCATCAATGATAAAAATGTTATCTTCGCTATATTCGTCTTCCATCAACTGGGTGCGGATGGTCTGCTTAATCAATGTCGATGATACAAACAGCCACCGCTTATTGGCGCAAACGCTGGCAGCAACGATCGACTCCGTCTTACCGACGCGCGGCATTCCACGAATGCCGACAAGCTTGTGCCCTTTTTCTTTAAAAATTTCTGCCATAAAATCGACAAGCAGCCCGAGTTCGTCGCGGACAAAACGAAACGTTTTTTTATCGTCGGCATCGCGCCGGATGTAGCGGCCATGGCGGACGGCTAGACGGTCAAGCAGCTTCGGCTGGCGCAACTTCGTTACCGTAATGTTGTCCATCGTCCGCAAAATCGTCGCCAGCCGCTCAATTTGCTCATTGTTGTCGCAAAGAAGCAGCATGCCGCGGCGCGAATCCCGAACGCCGTTGATTGTCACGATATTGATTGACAACATCCCAAGCAGCGATGCGACGTCGCCTAACAACCCTGGGCGGTTGACATGAATTTCATACTCCAAATACCATTCCTGCTTGCCCATCCCGTCTCCTCCCTTATCGTTGTCCGCACGAACGCCTTATGCTAAATTCATACTACTATAATCATGAGCGGAAAAGCAACCGAAAAGGGGAGAAGAAAAAAGAGAGGGATTCCCCTCTCTATCGATTGTTATTTTTGTTGGACAAGCTTTACCATCATGTTGGCAAGGACGTGCTGTTCTTTTTCATCAGCCACTTTCCAAAGATCGGACAGCACCCGCTCTTCCGGGTTTTTCGGATCGACGTTTTTCGCTAAATAGTCCCCGATTTGATAGGCGACGTCCGAGATCACTTGCTCGCTCAATCCTTGTTGTTGCGCTTGTTCGAGCCGATCAGCCAAAAAGTGTTTCCATTGTTCAAAGTTATCCAATACCGACATGTGCATTCCCTCCTTGATGAACGTTTCAAGGATAGTTTGCCTGCCCGCGCAGAAAATATACGTTTAGCAATGCCAACCGCCGTTGACAGAAATGACTTGGCCAGTAATGTACGAAGCGGCGTCCGATAAAAGAAACGCCACTGTTTTTGCTACTTCTTCAGGAGTGCCGAGCCGGCCGACTGGGATTTCGTCAGCCAGCGCTTCGAGCTCCTCGGCGCTGAATGCTCGCAACATATCGGTAGCAATCGCTCCAGGCGCGACAGCGTTGACGCGGATGCCGCTCGGGGCGAGCTCTTTGGCGAGCGCTTTGGCAAATGCATTTTGCCCGCCTTTTACCATCGAATAAACCACTTCACACGATGCGCCGCAAAGCCCCCAAATCGATGAAATCAACACAATATGGCCACGTTTTTTCGAAATCATCGGTGGAAGCAGTTTTTTCACGAGCTGCGCCGGACTTGTCACATGAAGGCGCACCATCCGCTCGATCAATTCATCGTTCATATCGGTCAACAATCCGTAATAGCTCGCCCCGCTGTTATAAATGATGGCGTCGACCGGGCGGTCGATTTGCGAAAGGAGCGCCTCGACTCCACCGGGCGCGGACAAGTCGGCTTCGAGCGGGACGATGTGTGTATCAGGAAGCTCTTCTTGTAACGCTTCGACCGGTGCCCGCCGCCGATAGTAATGAAGCAGCAGCCCGTAGCCGGCTTTAGCAAGCTCGCGGGCAATGCTTTGCCCGATGCCGCCTGAAGCGCCGGTGATTAACGCGTAGTTCATCAAACATTCTCCCCTTCCTTTTGCCGTAAAAAAGCATCCTTCTCATGAAGGATGCCATCATTGCCCTTTTGGCACAACTTCACAAACAGCGATTTGCGAGTCGCGGAAACACGAGTCGGCGACAGCGGCAATATCATCAAGCGTAAGCGACGAGAGCGCCGGCAAAATATCAAACAAGCTAGCGCCATAAAAAGCATAGCGTGTAAACTGGTTGGCGATGTATTCCGGCGAGTTGAGCGCGCGCAAAAAGGCACCCATTTTTTTCTTTTTCACTCGTTCGATCTCGTCTTTTTGTACCGCGTCAGCTGAAAACGACTGCAGCACCTTCTGCACCTCTGCCGCCAGCCGCTCCGCATCTCTCGTGTCGCCGCCGACAAGGGCAAAGCCAAATTCGCGCTCTTCCGTATAGTCGTACATAAACGTATCGTCAATCAATCCTTCGCGATACAACCGTTCGTAATGCGGCGAGCTTTTGCCGAACAAGTAGTCAAGCAGCACGTGAAACGCGAGCTCATGGCGGAGTTTCTGTTCGCCGATATTCGGCACGGACGGCGCTTTAATACCGACAAAACATTTATTCGTCTGCACATGCATCGGAATGACTTTTTTCTTTTCCGCCACACCGCTTGGCTCTTCGTACGTGAACCGTTTCACCTCAGGCGCTTGCGGGAATGACTTTTTCGCCTGATTGTCTCGGATTTGCTGCATAATTTGTTGCTCATCGACCGGACCGACAACAAACAACAGCATGTTGCTCGGGTGATAAAATATTTCGTAACATTCATACAGCAACTCTTTTGTAATCTCAGCAATCGATTCGATTGTGCCGGCGATGTCGATTTTGACCGGATGGTGATGGTACATGCTTTCGATGGCACCGAAGTAAACGCGCCAGTCCGGGTTGTCATCGTACATGCGGATTTCCTGGCCGATGATGCCTTTTTCTTTTTCGACGGTCTTGTCGGAAAAATACGGCGTTTGTACAAAATCCATTAACGTCTCCAAGTTTTTCTCCACGTTGTCGGTGCTTGAGAACAAGTAGGCAGTACGGGTGAACGTCGTAAAAGCGTTCGCCGAAGCGCCTTGTTTGCTAAACTGCTGAAACACGTCGCCGTCCTCTTTTTCAAACAGCTTATGCTCCAAAAAATGAGCGATGCCGTCCGGGACGCGTTTCATTTCCGTTTTTCCGAGCGGGACGAACTGGTTGTCGACAGAACCGTAGTTCGTCGTAAACGTCGCATACGTTTTGTGAAACCCTTTTTTCGGTAAAATGTAGACATCAAGACCGTTGTCCATTTTTTCATAAAACAACGTTTCTTGCAGCGTTTCATACACCCGCTTTTCCATTTTCCGTCGCCCCCTCCATTCCGGTCAAAAAGTACACCGTATCGAGCGCCACCTTTTCGGCGACGCGCACGACATCCTCGCGCGTCACACCATCCGTGCCGGCAAGCCATTCGTTTAACGGGCGTTTCCGCGTTGAGACGACGTTATGGTACAGCACCTCGACAAGCCCGCGCGGCGTATCAAGCGTCTCAAGCAGCTGATTGCGGATGACCGCTTTCGTTTGTTCCATTTCTTCATCCGTAAAATCGCCGTTTTTCATCGCCTGCATTTGTTCATCAATAATGCGGCGCGCCTTTTCATAATTGGCCGGCTCAATACCGGACATGACCAGCAAAAGCCCCTTATGGCTTTCAAGCCGGGATGCAGCATAGTAGGCGAGGCTCGCCTTCTCGCGAACGTTGATAAACAGCTTTGAATGAGAAAAGCCGCCGAAAATGCCGTTAAACAGCTGCAAGGCGTAATAATCATCATCTTCGTACGTCACATTCGTCCGGTAGCCGATGTTTAATTTTCCTTGCTTCACGTCTTGCCGCTCGATGACTTCATTTATTTCTCCTCGCGCTTTTGCCGAAGCGAGCGGCGCACGCGACGGCTGCGGACGGTCCGGCAAAGAGAAGCGACGCTTGACAGCAGCGAGCACTGCTTCTTCGTCGACGTCGCCGATGACATACAAATCAAGCTCATCTTCAGCCAACGACTGCTCGTAATAGCGATACAGCCGTTCCGCTGTGATGGCGTCAATGTCCTCGAGCTCGCCGTTTGGTGAGAGGGCGTACGGCTCACCTTTGCACATTTCTTGCACGAGGCGCATGTTTGCATAGCGCATTTTATCATCATATACCGCTTGAATACGCTGGCTTAGCGCCTGTTTTTCCCGAGCGACGATATCCTCAACAAACCGGCCGCCTTCAAGCGCTGGGCGGAACAAGAGATCGGCGAGCAATTGAAGCGCTTTCTCCAGGAGCGGCGTTTGCTCTGGCAAAAACCGTTCATTCGCAACATCAATGCGGATCGTCATGATATGGTCTTCGCCTTTTTTTGTTAAATCGACGTTCAACGTCGCTCCGTACAGCTCATCTAGGTAGGTGCGCAACGCCTTGACGCTCGGATAATCGGCCGTGCCGCTTTGCAAAACGTACGGAAGCAGCGCACGCAGCGTTACCGTTTCTTTGGCAAGCGGCGCTTTCATTTTCCAAACAAGTGTATTCGTTTTATACTTATTAGTCGAAATCATATGGACACGAACCGGCCCAACCGTTGTTATTTTTTCATCGACCAATCAAACTCCTCCTTTTCCTTCGTAAAGTGGGCGATATCTTTATTGTGAGATGTCTTATCAACAATATACCTGTTGCCTAGCGGAAAATGCAAATAAATCCACCTTCCCTATCTGATGAAACAATAAAAAACGGCTGCCCGTTTTTGTTCGGACAGCCCGTTTTCTTACCGTTTTCCTTTCACATATGGCGTGCCGGCTGCTTTCGGCGCTTCCGCACGGCCGATAAAGCCAGCAAGCGCTAAAATCGTGAGCACATAAGGGGCAATGAGCAAGTAGACAGTCGGTACGTTTTTCAAAAATGGAATGGTTTGTCCAACGATGCTTAAACTTTGCGCCAGTCCGAAAAACAGCGCCGCCCCCATCGCGCCGATCGGATGCCATTTGCCAAAAATCATTGCCGCGAGCGCCATAAATCCATGCCCGGAAATCGTTGCATGGCTGAAGTCGCGGGAAATGATTGTCGCATACACTGCACCGCCTAAGCCGCCGAGCGCCCCGCTGATCATGACAGCGATATAACGCATTTGAGCGACGTGAATCCCCATCGTATCAGCTGCCATCGGATGCTCACCAACGGCGCGCAACCGGAGGCCGAATGGGGTTTTATAAATGATATACCAAGAAACAAACGCCAAAATAATCGCTATATACGAAGTCACATACGCATTAGAAAACAACAGCGGGCCAATGACCGGAATATCACTTAATACCGGTACATCAATTTTGTCAAATCCGACTTGAATTTGATCAGTTTGCCCTTTGCCGTACATCTTCTTCACTAAAAACAACGACAAACCGAGGGCTAAAAAGTTGATTGCCACCCCGCTGACGACTTGGTCGGCGCGGAACGTTACCGAGGCGACTGCATGGAGCAAAGAAAACAGCGCGCCAACTACGATGGCTGCCACTAGGGCGAGCCACGGCGTCAGCGAACCAAACTGGTCGGCAAACGTTAGATTAAAGACAATACCGGTAAATGCACCGATGACCATTAACCCTTCAAGACCGATGTTGACAACGCCGGATCGTTCGCTAAACACGCCACCAAGCGCGGTGAAAATAAGGGGAGCAGCAAAGAAAATGGCTGTTGGGATAATCGTTTGCAATACATCATATACGTTCACTTACTCCGCCCCCTTTTGCCCACGAGATAACAGCCAACGAATCATATAGCTGGATGCGACAAAGAAAATAATGAGTGCGATAATAATATCGACAAGTTCCGTTGGTACGCCGGCGCCCGATGGCATCTCAAGCGCCCCGACTTTCAAGGCGCCAAATAGCAACGCAGAAAGCAAAATGCCAAACGCGTTGTTGCCGCCAATTAAGGCAACAGCGATGCCGTCAAATCCAAGTCCGGTAAACCCGGCTTTCGTCGAAATGTTGCCGAACGTGCCGAGCCCTTCCATCGCCCCGGCCACACCGGCAAAGGCACCGGAAATGACCATGGCTAAAATAATATTGGCGCGCACGTTCATGCCGGCATACTGTGAGGCATGTTGGTTGAATCCAACCGCCCGCAACTCAAATCCTTTCGTCGTCCGCTCAAGCAAAAACCACATGACAAATGCGGCAGCAATGGCGATCAAAATGCCATAGTGCATCGTCGAGTGGTACGTCATGGCCTCCAAAAACTCCGATTGGAGAGAGGCGCTTTGTTTGATCGGCTCCGATTTAAATCCCTCATCCGACAGCACAGAACGGATGATGGCATTCGTCACGTGTAAAGCGATATAGTTCATCATAATCGTAATAATGACTTCATGCACTTTTACGTACGCCTTTAATACCCCCGGGATCAATCCCCACAGTGCCCCGGCTGCAGCGGCGGCCAAAATGGCAAGCGGCAAGTGGATGATCTTCGGCAAGTCGAAAGACACCCCAACCCAAACGGCGGCAAGCCAGCCGACGATGAGTTGCCCTTCGACCCCGATGTTAAATAAACCGGTGCGAAAGGCGAAGGCTACCGCTAGCCCTGTTAAAATGTAGGGAGTCGTCTGGCGGATCGTTTCCCCGATGTAATACGCATCGCCGAACGCTCCGTAAATCAGAGAGCTGAAGCCCGCGACCGGATTATAGCCGCTTACGAGCATGACGATCGAGCCGGCGATCATGCCGAGCAAAACGGCCAACAATGGAATCAAAAATTGCTGATGACGATTCGACCTCATGACGACACACCTGCTTCCTTCCGTTTACTTCCAGCCATCAGCAGCCCGAGTTCTTGTTCCGTTGTTTCTTTCGGATCAACGATGGCGATAATTTTCCCTTCATAAATAACGGCGATCCGGTCGCTGACGTTCATCACCTCATCGAGTTCGAACGACACGAGCAACACCGCTTTTCCTTGGTCGCGCTGCTCGATGAGCCGCTTATGGATAAACTCAATCGCCCCGACATCCAGCCCCCTCGTCGGCTGAGCGGCGATCAATAAGTCTGGATTGCGGTCGACTTCGCGGCCGATGATCGCTTTTTGCTGGTTCCCGCCGGATAGCGCCCGCGCTTTCGTGTACTCGTCTGGCGTGCGCACGTCAAACTCGCGGATGAGCTGGCGCGCTTTGTCATAAATCGCTTTAAAGTTCAACATGCCCCGTTTCGAGTAAGGCGGTTTATAGTATGTTTGCAGCACCATGTTTTCGCCGATCGGAAAATCAAGCACAAGCCCGTGCTTATGCCGGTCCTGCGGAATATGGCCGACGCCGGCTTCGACGATTTTGCGCGGCGGCAAGTTCGTTATCTCCTGGCCGTTCAGCTTAATCGTCCCTGATTCCGCCTTAACCAAGCCGGTTAACGCTTCAATCAGCTCGGTTTGCCCGTTGCCGTCAACCCCGGCGATGCCCACAACCTCACCGGCGCGCACCGTCAAGTTCAGGCCGTTGACAGCCGTGACACCGCGGGCGTCTTTGACGACTAAGTTTTCAATTTCGAGCACTGGTTTCCCCGGTTCAGCTGGCCGTTTTTCAGTCGTAAACTGCACCTCGCGGCCGACCATGAGCGCCGCCAGCTCGTTCGGATTCGTTTCAGCGACGTTAAGCGTTGCGATTCCTTTGCCGCGGCGGATAACGGTAACACGGTCGCACACTTCCATAATTTCTTTGAGCTTGTGCGTAATTAAAATGATCGATTTTCCTTCGCGGACGAGCGTACGCATAATTTCGATGAGCTCGCGGATTTCCTGCGGCGTCAAGACGGCGGTCGGCTCGTCAAAAATTAAAATGTCCGCACCGCGATAAAGCGTCTTTAAAATTTCGACGCGCTGCTGCATGCCGACGGAAATATCGGCGATTTTCGCTGTCGGGTCAACTGCTAGTCCATACCGCTCGGACAGTTCGCGCACTTCCTGTTCAGCCCGCTTCATGTCGATCGTTCCCGCTCGTGCCGGTTCGCTGCCTAAAATGATGTTTTCCGTCACTGTAAACGTATCGACGAGCATAAAGTGCTGATGCACCATTCCGATGCCGAGGTCGTTGGCGACATTCGGGTCGGTGATGCGCACTGGCTTCCCTTTGACGCGGATTTCGCCGCCATCTGGCTGATAGAGGCCAAACAGCACGTTCATCAGCGTCGACTTGCCGGCACCGTTTTCACCAAGGAGGGCGTGAATTTCCCCTTTTTTCACCTGCAGCGTAATGTTGTCGTTGGCGACGAAGGTGCCGAACACTTTGCGAATGTTAAGCATTTCAATTACGTATTCCAAGCAATTCACTCCCCACTTTGGCAAGGTCAAAATCACAAAATGAGAGGCGGCAACACTATAGATGCAGCGGCTGCCCGACGCAAGCTAAAGGCTTGTCTACGCTGCGTCGCGGCATGACGGAAGAGCGAACAGCCCATCTCATAGACTTATCCATTGGTCTCAAACGGCGCTGTTCGGTCTCCCAACAGTTGGTCCAATCATTCCGTAAAAACGGCGAATGGTAAAGCACCAAATGGCATCTATATAGGCCGCCCTTCATTTCATGATTTTGAAAAAGGCTAGCGGCGCGCACTAGCCTTTTTCATTTCATTATTTCAACGTTGCAGCAAATTGTTCGTACTCTTTTCGGTTCGTCGGCACTTTCACTTCACCGTTAGCGATTTTTTCTTTCCATTCATCAACCGCTTTTAGCACATCATCCGGAATGTTGTCTTGCGTCGGGGCAATACCGACTCCGTTTTCCGGCAAGCCGTACTCAATCGCTTGACCGCCTGGGAAGTCGCCGGCTTGCGCCCGTTTGGCAACGTCATAAACAGCTACATCGACCCGTTTAACCATCGACGTGAGCGTCACATTGTATGTTTTGTCGCCGATCTTAACCTCGCCTTCCGGAGCTTGGTCTTTATCGACGCCGATGACCCAAATTTCACGGTTCGGATCTTTTTTCTTTAAGTCTTTTGCTTCCGAGAAAACGCCGTTTCCAGTTCCTCCGGCTGCATGGTAAATAATATCAATACCGGAAGCGTACATGCTTGAGGCGATCGCCTTCCCTTTATCCGCTTGGTCAAACGCTCCAGCATATTGCACTTCGACAGTCGCTTTCGGATTGACCGCTTTGACGCCGGCCCGGAATCCGCTTTCGAATTTCTCAATCAACGGAATTTCCATCCCGCCGACAAAGCCGACTTTATTTGTTTTCGTCATCAATCCGGCGACAACACCGACAAGGAACGAGCCTTCGTGCTCTTTAAACGTAATGCTCGCGACATTCGGTGCATCAACGACCGTATCAACAATGGCAAAATGCTTTTTCGGATTTTGCTCGGCCACTTCTTTCATCGCATCGCCCATCAAATAACCGATACCGTAAATCAAGTCAAAGTCGTTGCGCACGAGCTTGTTTAAGTTTGTCGGATAATCGGCATCGCTCGTGGATTGCAAATAGTCATAACCGCCGCGCCCTTTCTCAAGGCCGTTATCTTTACCGAACTTTTGCAACCCTTCCCAAGCCGACTGGTTGAACGATCTGTCGTCAACGCCACCTACGTCCGTGACCATGGCAACGCTGAACGTATCTTCTTTCTTGCCTCCCGCATTGTCTCCTCCTTGGCCGCCACAGGCAGAAAGCAGCGTACCGGCAGCGAACAGAACGGAGAGCGCCCATCCGAATCGCTTTTTCACCATCCATTACCCCCTATTAAAAATTTGTTCCTAAATTAGTATGAAACTTCCGCTCTCTTTCTATGTACCGATTTCACCCCCTTTAAAACCCGAAGCGCTTCCTCATTACGTGAAAGCTGAACTTGTCGGAGCGGAAGTAGTTCGTTGAATAAAAAATCGGTTCATCATTTTTGTCAAAATGCATTTGTTTGAGCACGAGCAAGGCTGTTTCTGGATCACATTGCAAAATCGGCGACACTTTCTCATGATAGCCGAGCGGCTCAATGCGCGCGACTGCATAAGCAATATCACGGTGCGCTTGATTGTGCAAGTTTTCAAACAGCGACTCATGCTCATACGAAATGCCTTTTGGCAAATATTTGCACAAAATTTTATCAAGGCAATAGACGACTGGCTCCCCATTGGCCGTACGCACTCGCTCGATGAGCAAAATCTCGTCATCCGGCTGGCATTGAAAGCGGCGCATATCATCTTCCGTCGGCTGTTGGATGGAGGAAGACAAAAAAATCGTCCCCGGTTTGCGCCCAGCTTGACGGATCATGTCGGTCACGCTTGAGAGCTGCTCAATGCCGGATGTAAACAGCGGGCGGGCATTAACAAACGTTCCGACGCCATGACGGCGGATGATGATGTTTTCTTCCTCAAGCACCCGAAGCGCCTCCCGCAACGTCGCCCGGCTGACGCCGAGCTGTTTGGCGAGCTCAAACTCAGATGGCAATTTTTGCCGCTCTTTGTATACCCCAGTTTCAATATCGTGTTTAATACGATCAATGACTTGCAAGTAAAGATGGCGGTTGTCTGATTTGATTGACATGACAACGTCCTCCACGTTACGCATTTCCTTTAAGATCAGACCTCTGACATTAGACATATAACCTTTTTGACATTACTATAACATTTTTTACAGACCAAATAAATAGGTGTAATCAAATTTTGTCGAAAAAAAAGAAATATGGTTGGTAGCGCTTCCAATATGATACACCTTTGAGCAGGCAGGTGAAATGAACCTGCCTGCTTCCCTGTTTATGACGTCTTTTTTAAATCTTCTTTTGACCAAAGAACAGCGCGCGGCTTGCTGCCTTCATAAGGACCGACAACGCCGCGCTCCTCCATGGCATCGATGAGCCGGGCGGCGCGATTATAACCGATGCGGAAGCGGCGCTGCAACATTGAAACAGAGGCGCTTTGCATTTCCACGACAAGACGGACAGCTTCTTCGTACAGATCATCTTCGACTGCTGAGGAGTTCGCTTCTCCATCTTGGACGATCATTTCCTCATAGTATTGCGCCTGCTGCTGGCCGATGACAAACTGAACAACCTCTTCCACTTCCTGATCGGATACAAACGCTCCTTGGACACGCACTGGTTTTGACGCTCCCATTGGTAAAAATAGCATGTCGCCACGGCCAAGCAATTTTTCCGCTCCGCCCATATCCAAAATGGTGCGTGAATCGATTTGCGACGAGACGCTAAAAGCGATACGAGACGGGATGTTCGCTTTGATGACGCCGGTAATGACATCGACCGATGGGCGTTGAGTGGCAATGATTAAATGGATGCCGGCAGCGCGCGCCATTTGCGCTAAGCGGGTGATCGCTTCTTCGACATCCGAAGACGCCACCATCATCAAATCAGCCAGCTCGTCAATGATGACGACGATATACGGTAAGAGCGGCTGCTGTTCTGGTACCGTTTCGTTCTGTTGGCGAATATGTTCGTTATACCCTTCAATGTTGCGTGTGCCGGTATGGGAAAACAGCTCATAGCGCCGCTCCATTTCTTGGACAACTTTTTTCAGCGCCTGGGCCGCTTTTTTCGCATCGGTGACAACCGGCGTCAACAAATGAGGGATGCCATTATACACGCTTAACTCGACCATTTTCGGGTCAATCATCATCAACTTGACCTCATGTGGCTTCGTGCGCATAAGCAGGCTAACGATAATGCCGTTAATGCAGACGCTTTTGCCGCTGCCAGTGGCGCCAGCGATCAATAAATGCGGCATTTTGTTCAATTCGGCGGCGACGACTTCTCCAGAAATGTCGCGTCCAAGCGGGATTAAGAGCTTGGCCTCAGGCCGCGTATGTTCGACGGCTTCCAACACTTCGCGCAGCGACACGGTGGCGATTTCTTCGTTCGGCACCTCAATACCGATCGCAGATTTGCCGGGAATCGGCGCTTCAATGCGAATATCTTTCGCCGCTAGAGCGAGCGCCAGATCATCGCTTAAGTTGACGATTTTACTCACTTTCACCCCGACATCTGGGTATACTTCGTATTTCGTCACGGCCGGGCCAAGATGCACTTGCGTCACTTTCGCCTTAACACCGAAGCTTTGGAACGTTTTCTCTAATTTGCGCGCATTGGCGTAAATGTTGGCATGATCGGCCGATTGCCCGGCCGGTTTCGGCAGGCGAAGAAGTTCAAGCGGCGGCAAATCATAGTTGGTGTTTTCATGCTCGGAAAACGCCAACGGTGGCGTCGATGCATCCCCGTTTCCGCCGTCATCGCCTTCAGTTGGCGGCTGCTTTTCTTCTTCGAGCTCGACTGCCGACCGGACAGCGGCAAAATCGGATATGATCGGCGGTGGGGAAAGGAGCTCGTCCTCCGGTTCAGCGGTGCCGGCTTCGGCAGGCTCATCTTCCGGCTGGGCAGCCGCCTTGTCCTGCAGCTTGCGTCGTTTCCGTCCGTTATTAGCCCGCCTTTTTCGTCCCGTCACCCATTGCTTCATATCCTCAACAAACGCTAACCATTCTTGGCGCAGAAACGTTGCTACTAAGACGATCAGTCTGCCAGCCGTCTCACGCAACGATTTTCCGGTCAGCACGATGAAGCCGACGACGAACAAAATGAAGCAAATCCATTTCGTCCCGAGCGCATCAAACAGCTGATAGCTGGCGGCAAACAACAACGCGCCGACCATCCCGCCTCCTAAATCGATAGCGGTCTCCTTGCCGTTTGCTTCGTTCCAAAACAGTTCCCATGTCGTGCGAATAACGCTTGGATCGAGTTCACCGCGCCGCGACATGAGTTCAAACAACTTGCCATGGCTTAATAACAAAAACGCCGCAGCAATAATCGAAGCACCAACAAACGGTCGGCTCGCCCATGACGGCCACTCCCGTTTCCATATCAAGATGAACGATAAAATGAATAAACCGCCTACTAATAGCATGTACCATTCGCCGAAAAAAAAGCGGCTGATCAACACAAGCGTTTCGCCGACGAGCCCGAGGCGAGCCATCGCAACAACAGCAACGGTCAATAGCCCAAGGCCGATCAGTTCAAAGCGAATCGCCTCCGCCCACGGCTGCTTCCTTGACGGCTTTCCCCTTTTTTTTCGCTTTCGTTTCGCCATCATCGCTCACTCCAGCATGAATGAATTGGCAAGCTGGAAAAAAGCAGCCAACAATGGCTGCTTTTTTCTGCTTCCCTATTATTATATCATGAACCGCTGAACAATTCATTACGATGTTGCCGCGGAAATCGGAAACCGCGCTCCTGGTGCATATTTGGCGTTTAAAAAGTGGTAGGGGTTTGTGCTTAAATTTTGCACGATTTCATATTCACCATTTTCCACGATTTGGACAAGAAACGGAATGCCGTCATAATAGACCATTTTTTTCTTTTCATATTCGGCCGCATCTACTGGGAACAACAAATGTTCGGGCATGACCGTATATAAAATCATTGGATCATCTTCCCTTCGCCCCCTTTTTTCATCTCGATCAACTGCCGCAGCTTCGCCATTGCCTGCGACACGCCGCCGACTTCATCAATCAGCCCATACTGGACGGCGTCAGGCCCGATAACGTTCGTTCCGATATCACGCGTTAAATTTCCTTTCGAAAACATGAGCTCTTTAAATTTTTCTTCGCTAATATTGGAATGTTTCGTCACGAAACGGACAACACGCTCTTGCATTTTATCCAAATACTCGAACGTTTGCGGCACACCGATGACAAGCCCGGTTAGACGAATCGGATGAATCGTCATCGTCGCTGTCTCGGTGATAAATGAGTAATTGCACGACACGGCGATCGGCACGCCGATCGAATGGCCGCCGCCAAGCACAACGGAAACGGTCGGTTTCGAGAGAGAAGCGAGCATTTCCGCGATGGCGAGCCCGGCTTCGACATCGCCGCCGACCGTGTTTAAAATGACGAGCAGCCCCTCAATTTTCGGATTTTGCTCAATGGCGACGATTTGTGGAATGACATGTTCATATTTTGTCGTCTTATTTTGCGGGGGCAACTGAACATGGCCTTCAATTTGGCCGACGATCGTCAAACAGTGGATGTTCGTATCCGGCTCCATTTGTGGGATATTCGTTTGCCCAAGCTGGGTAATGGCCGCGGTGGCTTCGTCCGTTTTCGTTTCTGCATTTTCTTCCGTCTCTGCTTGGAAGTAACGCTCCTTCTCCATCCTTATTCTTCTCCTTTCTGTTGGTCATACGTTTAGTATGGCCGAAAGGAAAAGAAAAATGCCGGCAACGGCCAACCGTTTCCAGCATTTCCCCCGTGGACTTTGAGCATGATTGCATTATACTTCCATAATAATAGGTAAAATCATCGGTTTTCGCTTCGTTTTTTCAAATAAAAACTGGCTTAACGCCTCGCGAATGTTCGCCTTTAATGACGACCATTCAAGCATGTACGACTCAAGGCAACGTTCAATGATCGCCGCTACCATTTGTTCCGCTTCCTCAAGCAGCGTTTCGGCCTCGCGCATGTAAACGAAGCCGCGTGAAATGATCTGCGGACCGGCCGCAATCGTTTTCGCTTCTTTGTTGAGTGTAACGACCGCGATTAAAATGCCGTCCTGTGACAATAGGCGCCGGTCGCGCAACACGATGTTGCCGACATCGCCGATGCCAAGACCGTCAATTAAAATGTTGCCGTACGGCACTTTGCCGCCAGGGCGGGCAGTTCCGCTTCGGAATTCGATCACTTCGCCTTTATCGAGCAAAAACGTCCGCTCTTCCGAGATGCCGACTGCTTTCGCCAAGCGTGCGTGCGCCTTTTGCATTCGATACTCCCCGTGCACCGGAATGAAATATTTCGGCTTCATTAAATTGAGCATTAACTTTAATTCTTCCTGGCAACCGTGTCCGGACACGTGCACTTGCCGATCGCGGTAAATCACATTCGCCCCGGCGCGGTACAAAGCGTCGATCGTTTTGGCGAACCCAAGTTCATAGCCCGGCATGACAGAAGCAGCAACGATGACGGTGTCTCCTTCCTTGATGTTCACCTGTTTATTGGTCTGTCGTGCCATGCGCCAAAGCGCACTTATCGGCTCGCCATGCCCGCCGGTCGTTAAAATGATGAGTTCTTGATCGCGATAACGGTCGAGGTCATGAGCGGAGATCGTCACCTTGTCCGGAAGGTGCAAATAACCAAGGCGCACCGCGATATCCATCACTTTATGCAGCGTTTTGCCGATCACCGCCACTTTGCGCCCGTATTGGTGGGCGGCATAAAGCACTTGCTGGATGCGCATAATGTTCGAGGCGTAGCAGGCGACGAACACGCGTCCCTTCGCATGGCCGATCACATCGGCAATTTCATGGGCGACCACCGCGTCAGAACCACTGTATCCAGGGCGCTCAGCATTCGTGCTGTCCGAAAGCAAGCATAGCACCCCTTGTTCGCCGATCTGTGCCATTTTCCCCAAGTCAGCGCGGCTGTTTCCGTACGGTGTTTGGTCAAATTTAAAATCACTCGTGTACACAATCGCCCCTTGCGATGTATGCAGGCTTATGCCGACGGAATCGGGGATGCTGTGGATCGTGCGGAAAAACGTCACTTTCGCCTTGTCAAACAATAATTCGGCATCGGGGTGAATTTCGTTCAGATTGGCGTTCGTGATGCCTTGTTCTTTTAAAATCGCTTCTGCCAAACCGAGCGTCAACTTCGTACCGTATACTGGCGCAGACAGCTGCTTGAGCACATAGGCGATCGCTCCCATATGTTCCTCATGCCCATGGGTGAGAAAAATCGCCTGAATGCGATGTTGCCGTTCAATTAAATACGTAATGTCCGGAATCACCTTGTCGATGCCAAGCATTTCATCTTCCGGATACATGACCCCGGCATCAAGGACGAAAATGTCCTCGTCTAATTCAACGACATACATGTTTTTGCCGATTTCTCCGACTCCCCCAAGGGCAAAAATACGTATTTTCTCTACCGGCTTTATTTTTGATTTCAAGGCTGCGTCCTCCCAATCATGATGCTAACCCGCTCAAAGTCACTTGCCTTTATTATAACGAATCGGCGCTGAAAAACACAAGATTGTTATAATCGGGCAGACGATTTTGCCACGAAGGCAAAAAAACGCCCCAACGCGCAAACAGCAGCGTTGGGGGTGAGCTGTTCCTACAGTGTCGATGTTATGACAACGCACTGAGCAGACGGCTGAGCTCGCTCCGTTCTTGCTCAGTGAGCGGAACGAGCGGAAGACGCACCGGACCGACATCCAATCCGCGCAACTGAAGCGCAGTTTTCACCGGCACCGGACTTGGTGCAGCAAACAGCCCTTTCATAAGCGGCACCCATTTCCGGTGCAGCGCCGCCGCTTTTTGGTGATCACCCGCTTGGAAGGCGCGGATCATTTGCTGCATCTCATTTCCGATGATGTGCGAAGCGACCGAGACGACGCCGGCGCCGCCGATCGCCAACACCGGAAGCGTCAAGCTGTCATCTCCACTATACAGCAGGAAATCGTCCGGAGTTTGCTCAATGATTTCCGCCATCGCATCCAAGTTGCCGCCCGCTTCTTTGACAGCGACAATGTTTGGAATCGCAGCGAGCCGAATAACGGTCTCAGGAGCGAGATTGACCGACGTACGTCCCGGCACATTATAAAGCATGACCGGCAGCGACGTACTTTCGGCAATTGCTTTAAAATGCTGATACAGCCCTTCTTGGTTTGGCTTATTATAATACGGCGCAACGAGCATGACGGCGTCAACCCCCGTCTCTTCTGCCCGCTTCGTCAGTTCGATCGACGCGCGCGTATCGTTCGTTCCCGTCCCGGCAATGACCGGCACACGGCCGTTGACGACATTAACGACGTGACGGAACAACGCGACTTTTTCCTCTGCCGTTAAGGTCGGCGATTCGCCGGTCGTGCCGGCGACAACGAGCGCATCAGTGCCGTTATCGAGCAAATAGTTGACGAGCTCCGTCGTTTTCGCTAAATCGAGATTTCCTTTCCGGTCAAATGGTGTCACCATCGCCGTTACAATGTTTCCGAACTGAGCCACTGTTTTCACTCCTCGTTCCAAATCGCTTCATATCCGCCTTCCTCAGACAGACAAAAGGCGTCATGCAAGGCGTTAACCGCTTTTTCCATATCATCCTGTTTCACAAGCACCCAAATCGTCGTATGGCTGTCAGCCGACTGCAAAATTTGAATGCCTTGTTCCGATAAAGCAGTGACGATTTTCGCCGTCACCCCCGGCACGCCAGCAATGCCAGCACCGACAACCGACACTTTGGCACAGCGAGGCGTCACCGCCGGCTCATAACCAACACGACGCAAAGCAGCAATCGCTTTTTCTGTCATGTCGCCGCTTACTGTGTAAACGACGCCGTATGGCGAAATGTTAATAAAGTCGACGCTGATCCCTTCGCGAGCCATCGCTTGGAACACATCAGACTGCAGTTCATAGTGTCCCTCTTTCGCCAGCACTTTAATTTGCGTGACATTGGCGACATATGCAATGCCCGTGACAAGCCGCTCCTTCACATCACTTCCTTTTTGACCACGAACCGATGAAGTGACAAGCGTTCCAGGCGCATCGGAATACGTCGAACGAACGCGCAACGGCACTTTCGCTTGCATAGCGATTTCCACTGCGCGCGGATGAATGACTTTCGCTCCTTGGTACGCCATATTACAAATTTCCGTGTATGTGACGACTTCCAGTGGCCGGGCACTTTCGACAATTCGCGGGTCGGCGGTCATAACGCCGTCGACATCGGTAAAAATGTCGACCCACTCGGCATTTAAGGCAGCGCCGAGCGCTGCAGCGGATGTATCGCTTCCACCGCGGCCAAGCGTTGTGATATCGCCGTTTTCTGCCACCCCTTGAAAACCGGCGACGACGATGACATCGTATTGTTCGAGCGCCTCAAGAAGGCGATCGCAGCGCATTTCGAGAATCTTCGCATTCGTATGATCGCCGTTCGTGCGGAATCCGGCTTGCGCGCCGGTAAACGCCGTCGCCTTAATGCCGTGTTCATTCAGCAAATTGCTAAATACGACGCTCGAAATGATTTCCCCGCACGCCATTAACATATCTTGTTCGCGCTTGGTCACATGATGGCCGGTGCCGCCGATCAAGTGAAGAAGCGTATCGGTCGCGTACGGATCGCCATTACGGCCCATGGCCGAGACGACAACGACGACTTTGTAGCCGTCTTCAAGCGCCTTTTCAATATGGCGGCGTGCCAAGTTCCGTCCGCGCTCATCGCGGACGGACGTGCCGCCAAACTTTTGGACAATGATTTTCATGCTAACACCCCGATGCTTATTCAAATCAGCCCAAGCTTCAATAAGCTTTCTGCAATTTGTACGGAGTTTGAGGCTGCTCCTTTTAATAGATTGTCAGCAACGATCCATAGATGGAAAGCACGGCTATTGTCCAAGTCGCGGCGGATGCGGCCGACAAAGACGTCATACTTTCCGACGCAATCCGCCGGCATCGGATACAACTGCTCGTTCGGGTCATCTTGCAACACGACGCCCGGTGCCTCGCTCAGTACCGACTGCAGATCGGCAGCGGTGACGCCGTCTTGTTCGATTTCGACGTACACCGATTCCGAGTGGCCGCTCGCCACCGGGATGCGTACGCACGTTGCTGCGACTTTTAGCTCAGGCATATGCATAATTTTTTTCGTTTCATTAATCATTTTCATCTCTTCAAATGTAAAGCCATTGTCTTGAAATTTATCGATTTGCGGAATGGCGTTGAATGCAATTTGGTAATGTTTCCGATCCGATTTCACTGGCAAAATGTTAGCTTCAACCGGCTTATTTTCGAGCACAGCTTTCGTCTGTGCATGCAATTCCTCGATAGCCTGCGCCCCAGCCCCAGAAACAGCTTGGTACGTCGAAACAATGACGCGCTCTAAACCAAACGCTTTCCGGATCGGCTCTAGCGCCACGACCATTTGAATCGTCGAGCAGTTCGGATTGGCAATGATGCCGTTATGCCATGTCAAGTCGCTTTCATTTACTTCTGGGACGACAAGCGGCACCTTTTCGTCCATCCGAAATGCGCTCGTATTGTCGATAACGATCGCCCCGCGCCGAACCGCTTCCGGCGCCAATGCTTTCGATACTGACCCGCCGGCGCTGAATAAGGCGATATCCACCCCGTCGAAACGCTCCGGTGTTGCCACTTGCACCTCAATTTCCTCGCCGCGGAAGCGCATTTTTTTGCCTGCCGAACGTTCCGATGATAACAGCGTTAATTTTCCGACCGGAAAGTTCCGGTCTTCAAGCGTCCGCACCATTTGTTGCCCAACTGCCCCCGTTGCTCCGACAACAGCAACATGATATTGTTTTTGAGTCATCAGCCATTCTCCTTCCACATCGTCACTGTTAGAAGTGAATTCATAATTTTTATTTTATCACATTCCACTGCGGACGAGAGAAAATTTTTGAGTGCGATGCCGATTTTCCACGAATGACCTTCAATCGTTGTAACGAAACCGCTCGATCACGACCGGCTGCAGCTGTTTCCCTTCGAGGGCGGCAAGCACTGTATCACGAAGGAGCGGCATGTGCGCCACCATCGAGTTCGGCTTCGCGTGTGGAGCGTCTTGACCGAACGGAATGAAATAAATATTTTTCGCCGCCATCAGCCGCATCAAGTTGACACCGTTTAAACCGAGCGCATCGTTTGTCGAAATGCCGAGCACGACCGGGCGGTGGTTGCGCATTGTCGCCTTGGCGGCCATCAGCACTGGGGAATCGGTCATGGCGTTCGCCAGTTTGCTCATCGAATTGCCAGTCAGTGGGGCGATGACCATGCAATCAAGTGGAAGTTTCGGCCCGAGCGGTTCAGCTTTGACAATCGTGTCAATCACCTCGTTCCCGGTCAATTGCTCGAGTTTTTTCACCCATTCTTCCCCTTCGCCAAAACGAGTGTTTGTCGTCTTTACCGTATAGGTAACAATTGGAAGTACCTCCGCCCCTTCTTTGACGAGTTTTTCAATTTCCGGAAACACAGCATCATACGTACAATGCGACCCGGTGAGGCCAAAACCGATTCGCTTCCCTTTTAAGCTATTTCCGCTCATTACTTATTCTCCTCCCGTTTTTGTAAATCTTGATATAACAGCTGCGCGAGAACGTTGGCGATAATTTGCCCGGCCGTTTTCGGCGCTACCACTCCTGGAAGCCCTGGCGCCAAGATAGCTTTGACTCCGCGTTTTTCCGCGTAGCGGAAGTCGGTACCGCCCGGCTTTGACGCCAAATCGATGATCAGCGTATGGGCCGGCATTTTGGCGATAACACTCGCTGTCACGATCAAATGGGGGATGGTGTTAATGCAGATGTCAATATCGCGTACTTCTTTTTCCAAATCGTTCAAGTGAAACGGCACAAGCCCCATTTCTGTAATGCGTGCGAGATGCTCTGACCGGCGCGCCCCGACTTTTACTTTCGCCCCAAGGGCAGCAAATGTCCGAGCAACCGTCATGCCGACGCGCCCCAATCCTAAGACAGCGACGTGTGAACCGTGAATGGTAAAATCAGTATGCTGAATGACCATCATGATCGTTCCTTCAGCGGTCGGAATGGAGTTATAAATGGCGACATCATCGCGCTCAAACAGTTGCACATGCTTGCGCCCTGTCTTTCTCACCAAGTCATCTAAATACGAGTTGCTAATGCCGGAGTAGATCGTGCACCGTTTCATGGTCTTTTGCACCATCTCTTCCGTAAACGGAATCGGTTCTTGGGAAAAGACACTGTTTACGTTTCCGTCCAACGTCGTACCGTGGACCGGCAAAATGATCGCATCCAAGTCGGCAAAATCGACTTCATCGATCGGCAGCTTCACTGCCCCAGTAAAATGGTGGGCGAGCTGGTCAAAGCCGACGAGTGATAACTTTGCATCGAGTTCGACAAGTTTGCGGATAACTTCAAGCTGCCGCGCATCACCACCGATAATGGCGACATGCATTCCTGTCAGCATCATGTTGTACGCTCACCTTCTTTTATTAGCAAACTGCTCCGTTTCTTTTCCCATCTTATGTCGGGGAGAAAATATAGGTGAATATCCTCGGCGGGAAAAATGGGCAATATGTTTCGTTCTCGGACGGGCGACAGTCATTTTTTTCTGTTTTGTTCCTTACAATAGAAATAAAGACACGAAGAGGGGGAAGCCAGGCGTGAGGCTGAGTGAGTTAAGCGGCAAAGAAATCGTCGATGTGAGGCGGGCAGAGCGGCTCGGGGTGCTCGGGCAGACCGATTTGGAAATCAACGAGCAAACCGGCCAAGTCGAGGCGCTGCTCATTCCGACCGGAAAATGGTTCGGGTTTCGTAAAGAGGGGCAAGAAATTCGCGTGCCGTGGAAATATATCCGCAAAATCGGCGCCGATATGGTGATGATCGACGTACCTGAAGAGGGATGATAGGGGGGCTCGGCCGTACAAAGTGAAAAAGCTAACAACCTCACGAAGGTCGTTAGCTTTTTTTTATGCGCCGATGTTCGCTAGGAACGAAGCGGCTGCGGCAAAACGCCGTCGGGACTGATGAGAGCAAGGGCATAATCTTCCGCGAAAACTGTGCGCGCCAACTCGTTCACTTTTTCGACGGTGACACTTTCGATCTCTTCGATAATTTCATCAAGCGACCGATGGCGGCCGAGAAGAAGCTCGTTTTTGCCATTGCGGCTCATGCGGCTATTTGTGCTTTCAAGTCCGAGCATTAAACTTCCTTTCATTTGCTCTTTGCTGTTATGCAGCTCTTTTTCCGTAATGCCGTCTTCTTTCAAATGGCAAAGCGTCCGTTGGATCGTTTCAAACAAAATGTCGAGCTGACCGCTTCCCGTACCGGCATAAATAGCGAGCAAACCGCTGTCTTGGTAGGCGGAATGGTACGAGAAGACCGAATAGGCCAATCCGCGCTGTTCGCGCACCTCCTGGAACAGCCGGCTGCTCATGCTGCCGCCTAAAATATTGTTTAAAATAAGGAGCGGGTACGCGTCCGGGTGACCGATCGGCAACCCGTTAAATCCGATGCATACGTGCGCTTGCTCGGTGTCTTTTTTGCGCGCAAGTTTTTGCGGTACGAACGACGGCTTTCCGGGGAAGGCCGGCTTATTGGCGGCCGTAAACGAACCGAAATAGCGTTCAATCTCCCCAATAAACCGCTCATCGACATTGCCAGCAACCGAAACAACGACGCGGTCCGGTGTATAATAGTCAGCCATATATTGACGCAGCGTGTCGCCAGTAAACGTGCGCAACGTCTCTTCCGTGCCTAAAATCGGGTAGCCTAGCGGATGGTTCGCATAGCATGCCTTGCCGAGCAAGTCATGGACGATGTCATCTGGCGTATCTTCATACATTTTGATTTCTTCAAGCACGACGTTGCGCTCTTTTTGTAGCTCATCCTCAACAAACGTTGAATGGAAAAACATATCGGCGAGCATTTCCAGCGCCAGCGGTGCGTGTTCATCCAACACTTTCGCGTAATAGCACGTATACTCCTTAGATGTAAAGGCGTTCACTTGTCCGCCGATGCTGTCGAACGCTTCCGCAATATCCCGAGCCGTGCGTGTAGTTGTCCCTTTAAAAAACATGTGTTCCAAAAAATGGGAAATGCCGTTGTTTTGTTCCGTCTCGTTGCGCGAGCCTGTACCGATCCATACGCCAATGGCCACCGAGCGCACGGTCGGAATTTGCTCCAGCACGATTCGTACACCGTTTTTGCACGTATATTTGTTAATCAACTCCATGTTCCTCCTGTTTTTTTGCCAGTCTTTTCTCGTCGAATAAGGCCGTCAAGCTGCCGATGGCGTACCCTTGGCGCTGAATCGAAACGATCAGCTCATCAAGCGCGGCCGCCGTCGGCATCGTTGGATGCATCAAAATCATGGCACCGGGATGGACTTTGGATGTTACCCGTTTCACTATAACAGATGGCGATGGTTTTTGCCAATCTATTGTATCGACACTCCACATAATCGTCTTCATGCGAAGCTTGGCAGCAATTTCGACAACCTCATCACGATAGCTGCCGCCTGGCGGGGCGAACCACTTGCATTTGACCGCGGTCACTGCTTCGATCACTTCATTCGTTTTCTCGAGTTCGCGGCGGATGTCGGCATTGCTAAGCGTTTTTAAATCTTTATGGCTGTAAGAATGGTTGCCGATTTCATGGCCGGCGTCTGCTATCATTTTTGCCATCTCCGGATGATTTTTTACCCATCGTCCTTCCAAAAAGAACGTCGCCTTGACATCGTGCTTTTTCAACGTCTCAAGCATGTCAGGAATATACTCTTCTCCCCAGGCTACATTGATCAAAAACGAGACCATCGGCTTGTCGGGATGACCGCGGTAAATCGGCGCCGGCGGCAAATCGTCCAAATGGATGCGCGGAGACACTTGGCGGAACACGAGTTTTCGCTCATCGAACGTCCCTGTTTTTTTCATGTTTTTATAAGAAGCGTCAATATCGACGGCAAGACCATTGTAACCGGGCGTCGCCTTCCATACTTTATCGATAACCGCATCTTGGGCGGGAATTTCGTATTGCTTTGCTTGTTTGGCAATCGTTTCGTATAACTTATCACGTTCCTTCACAGCCGCTGTTTCTGCGGGGCGCCAGCTCTCAATATAGTCGCCGACCGGCGACCAATGGACGACCATCCAGACGGTGAGGAACATGACTGCTAACGCCATATAACGAGCATAACCGTTGTTCACCCTTGTCCCCCCTCTTTTTTACTACTACAAATTATGTAGCAGAGGGACAGGTTAGAACATAACAAAAGAGCCTTAAGAAACAAATTCCTAAGGCTTCATGCGGTGGCGCTCCGGCCGTCTTCCTCGTTTTTCCCGCGTCTCTTTCGGCAACTCTCCGGCACCGCGCTGCTCGCGCAACACCGCTTTGCGCGACAAGTTGACACGTCCTTGCTTATCGATTTCCGTCACTTTCACTAAAATTTCATCACCGATCGAGACGATGTCTTCCACTTTGCCGATCCGTTCTTCAGCAAGTTCGGAAATGTGGACAAGCCCGTCTTTGCCGTTAAATAGTTCGACGAACGCGCCGAATTTTTCGATCCGTTTCACTTTGCCTAAATACACTTGTCCAACTTCGACTTCACGGACGATATCTTCGATAATTTGCTTCGCTTTTTGGTTGGCTTCTTCATCGACAGACGAGATGAAAATCGTGCCATCTTGTTCGATGTCGATTTTCACGCCGGTTTCATCGATGATTTTGTTGATTTGTTTGCCGCTCGGTCCGATGACTTCGCGAATTTTATCCGGATTGATGTGCATGATCAAAATTTTCGGCGCATATTTAGACAGCTCTTTACGCGGCTCGCTGAGCGTCTGCATCATATGGTCTAAAATTTCGAGCCGACCTTTGCGTGCCTGCTGTAGCGCCTCCTCCAAAATGTCGCGCGTCAGCCCTTTAATTTTAATGTCCATTTGCAGCGCCGTGACGCCTTTTCTCGTGCCGGCGACTTTAAAGTCCATATCGCCAAGATGGTCTTCAATGCCTTGAATATCGGTCAAAATCGTATAATGGTCCTCGTTTTTCACAAGCCCCATGGCAATGCCGGCAACCGGCGCTTTAATTGGCACCCCGGCGTCCATCATCGCCAGCGTACTCGCACAAATGCTGGCTTGCGACGTCGAGCCGTTCGACTCCAGCACTTCGGAAACGAGGCGGATCGTGTACGGAAACTCGCGCTCTGACGGCACGACCGGCTCTAACGCCCGCTCGCCTAGCGCCCCGTGCCCAATTTCACGCCGCCCCGGCCCACGCATCGGCCCCGTTTCGCCAACGGAAAACGGCGGGAAATTGTAATGGTGCATAAACCGTTTCGATTCTTCAAGATCAAGCCCGTCCAAAATTTGCACATCACCGAGTGCTCCGAGCGTGCAGACGCTTAATACTTGTGTTTGCCCACGTGTAAACAGACCGGAACCATGCGTGCGCGGCAAGATACCAACTGCTGACGACAGCGGGCGGATTTCATCAACTTTGCGCCCATCGGGACGAATTTTCTCGACCGTAATTAAGCGGCGCACTTCCTCTTTCACAAGCTTATGCAAAATTTCTTGCACTTGCTTCAGTTTCTCTTCATCAGCTTCTTCCGCTTCATATTTCGCAATAACGCCAGCTTTTACGTCTTCAATGGCGGCATCGCGCGCCAGTTTCTCCGGCACTTGCACGGCCTTCTTAATATCAGCTTCCGCAAGCTGGCGAATTTCCGCTTCTAGTTCCGGGTCTGGCTCGTATAGAACCACTTCCATCTTTTCTTTGCCAACTTGAGCAGCGATTTCCTCTTGGAAAGCGATAAGCCGTTTCACTTCTTCATGGCCGAACATAATGGCTTCAAGCATCACTTCTTCCGGCACTTCGTCCGCGCCGGCCTCGACCATGTTGATGGCATCTTTCGTACCTGCCACAATGAGATGCATATCGCTTTTTTCCATTTGTTCAACCGTCGGGTTGATGACAAACTGGCCATCGATACGACCGACAATGACACCAGCGATCGGCCCTTCAAACGGAATGTCAGAAATGGTCAACGCTACCGACGAGCCGATTAACGCTGCCACTTCCGGGGAACAGTCTTGATCGACGCTCATGACCATGGACACGACTTGCACTTCATTGCGGAACCCTTCAGCAAACAGCGGACGAATCGGGCGGTCGATGAGCCGGCTCGCCAAAATCGCTTTCTCGCTTGGACGGCCCTCGCGCTTAATAAATCCACCTGGAATTTTCCCGACGGCGTACAACCGCTCCTCGTAGTTGACGGTCAGCGGGAAAAAGTCAACGTCTTTCGCTTCCCGCGATGCGGTGGCCGTGCTAAGCACAACGGTATCACCGTAGCGGACGAGCGCCGCGCCGTTCGCCTGCTTCGCCAACTCGCCGGTTTCAATGACGAGTGGACGCCCGGCCACATCGATGGAAAACACGCGTTTCTCTTGTTCCATACAAACGAGTACTCCTCTCTATGTATAAAAATATGGGTATCGCTGATGATTAGTATAGACGAATTGGCGCCATTGTATCATTTGCCGCGCAAACTGCGCCTATAAACTAGCAAAAAAGCGGGAATGCTCCCGCTTTTTTATCGACGTAATCCAAGTTTCTCAATCAATTCACGGTAGCGCGCCACGTCTTTATTGCGCAAGTAGGCCAATAAGTTGCGGCGTTTCCCGACCATTTTCAGCAGGCCGCGCCGTGAATGATGATCTTTTTTATGAACGCGCAAATGCTCGTTCAAGTTGTTGATTTGCTCCGTCAGGATAGCAATTTGCACTTCCGGAGAACCAGTGTCGTTCTCATGGACTTTAAATTGCTCGATAATTTCACGTTTGCGCTCTTGCGTTAATGCCATCCTTGTTCACCTCCCTAATTCGAAATCCCCGATTGCCGAGCGGGCGTCGGTGAATCGCCTAGCCAAGCAACGGTTCGCATACATTGATTAGAATACCTCTTTTTCCGGCAAAATGCAAGTCTTTTCGCCTAAGCTGTGGAAATACTTCTTCGCTTCTTCTTTATCACGGGCGATTTGCGCAGTCAACTCAGCGACGCTCGCAAACTTCTGCTCGCCCCGCAGGCGGCGGTGCCACTCAATCGTTACCGTTTCCCCGTAAATGTCGCGGGCAAATTCGAACAAGTGCACTTCGATGCTCGGCAACCCTTCACGCGTCTCATGGAACGTCGGTTTGTAACCGATGTTGGCCACTCCTTCATATACTTGCCCGCCGATCGTCGCCTTGACAGCATAGACGCCGATGGCCGGCAATAAATAATCGCCGTTTAAAGCGATGTTCGCCGTCGGAAACCCGATCGTCCGCCCGCGCCGTTCTCCGGTGACGACCGTTCCTTCGATGTCGTAAAAGCGACCAAGCAGGCGGGGAAGCTGTTCGACCGCTCCTTCTTCAATCAGCTTCCGCACGCGTGTGGAACTCACTTTCTCACCGTCGACGGTCATCTTTGGAATGATGGTCTGCTCAAAGCGGCCGCGCGCATGAAGCGGCATCGTCTCCATCGTTCCTTTTCCAAACCGCCCGTAAGTGAAATCAAAGCCGGCGACAATATGTTTTACATGGAATTCGTCCAAATATTGGTCGACAAATTGTTCCGGCAGCAGCCCAGCGAATGCGGGCGTAAATTCGACGATATATAGCCGATTCACCCCAAGCGCTGCGATCAGCTGCTCTTTTTTGCCGAGCGGGGTGATCAGGCGAAGCTCCGGCTGTTTGCCAAGCACAACGGATGGATGAGGATGAAACGTCATCACTGCGCTTTCATACCCGCGTTGTTTGGCAATCTCGACCGCGGTAGTGATCACTTTTTGATGACCAAGATGAATGCCATCAAAATAACCGAGCGCCATCACCGTTGGGGGAAGCGCTTGGCGTTCAAAGTGGTGCGGATGCGAAATAAATATTGTTTCCATGTCCATGATCCACCTTCTTTATTTCCGCATTTCGCCCGGCATTAACGAAACACTTTCAACGGCTTCATCACACCGGGGCGGGCCGGATGCTTCACGTACAGGGCCATCGCCTCCCGCTCGGGCGTCACGAGCAGAACCGGCCCGTCAAGCTCCTGCAAAAAGGCGGGGAGACGAAGCAGCGCCCCGTTTTTCACTTTCTCTGCTACTTTATCACTGATTTCGTATTTCGGCAAATGAAAAAGCGCTTGCTCGATTGGAATTAGCAAGGCATCGACCGTCCCGTCAGCCGCCCGGCGCTCGACCTCTTCAAGCGTCACACAATCAGCCAGCTGAAACGGCCCAGACGCTGTGCGGATGAGATCGGACATATGAGCCGGATAGCCGAGCCGCTCGCCAATGGTGACAGCGAGCGTGCGGACGTACGTGCCTTTGCTGCACATGACACGGAAGCGAAACGACACTGTTTCCCCGACGAATTGCTCGCGTTCATCAAGCAGCTCAAGCTCGTAAATGGTCACACGCCGCGTTGGGCGTTCGACTTCGATGCCAGCACGCGCATATTCATACAGTTTTTTGCCGTTTACTTTCACCGCCGAATACATCGGTGGCGTTTGTTCGATATCCCCAGTGAGGCTGCGGAATACCGCTTCGATCTCCGCACGCGCAATCGTCCGGTCAACCGTCTGGACGGCGATGATGTCACCATCGGCGTCTTCGGTCGACGTCGCTGCGCCAAGTGTCACTTCCCCTTCATATGTTTTTGTCGCTCCGGTTAAAAATTCGGCGATGCGCGTCGCCTTGCCAAGGCAAATCGGCAGCACACCAGACACGTTTGGGTCGAGCGTGCCGGTATGACCGACTTTTTTTATGCCCAGCAGGCGTCGTACTTTCGCCACACAATCGTGCGACGTCATCCCTTTCGGTTTATTGAGTAGCAATACCCCGTCCATCGGCGCACCCTTTCCGTGTCATACTCACTAATGGCAATGGATAGACGATTCGTCTATCCATTTTTCGGTTCATCGTTCACCTCTTCGGAATCGCGGCCGTCCTCGTCGGAAATTTGCCGGATCAGCCGCTCGATCCGGCTGCCGTATTCGATTGTTTCATCGATTTCGAACAAAATTTCCGGCGTTTTGCGCAGACGGATGCGCTGACCGATTTCCGAGCGGATAAACCCTTTTGCTTTCTCAAGCGCCTTTAGGGTGTTTTCCCGTTGCTCGTCGTCACCGAAAACGCTAATATACACTTTTGCTTGCTGCAAATCGCCGGTGACGCGCACATCGGTTACGGTGACAAAGCCGATGCGCGGATCTTTCAGCTTGCGGCCGATAATATCGCTTAACTCTTTTTTCATTTGCTCACCAACGCGAGTTGCCCGTATGTTCATCACCCATCACCTCGATTACAACCACTCAAATGATGTCACCGCCCGCTCCAATTCGGGAAACGAGTCGATCAAAGCCAGCGCCCGCTCAAGTTCCCGCTCGGTCGCGAGCCGACTTGACGCAATGGCAACGAGGCCGATTTTCGCCCGCTGCCATGCATCTTGATAATCGATTTCGGCTACAGAAACATTATATTTTTGCCGGATTCTTGTCATCACCCGTTGAAGGACAGCCCGTTTGTCTTTTAGCGACTGGGCGTTGTAGATGATGCATTCGCATGAGGCGAAGCCGATCATGCGCGAGCCACTTCCTGCATGATGTACGCCTCGATGACGTCCCCTTCTTTAATATCGTTGAAGTTTTTGATGGTCACGCCGCATTCGTATCCTTGCGCCACCTCACGCACATCATCTTTATACCGTTTGAGTGAGTCGATTTCGCCTTCGTACACGACGATGCCTTGACGGATAAGGCGCACTTTGCTGTCGCGGGTAATTTTGCCGTCGGTGACGTAGCACCCGGCGATCGTGCCGACTTTCGACACTTTGAACGTTTGCCGCACTTCCGCCTGACCGATCACTTTTTCTTCATATTCTGGGTCGAGCATCCCTTTCATCGCCGCTTCAATTTCTTCGATGACATTGTAAATAATGCGGTGGAGGCGGATGTCGACGTTTTCTGATTCGGCAGCCCGCTTCGCATTGGTGTCCGGACGGACGTTAAAACCGATGACGATCGCGTTCGAGGTCGTTGCCAACAAGATGTCTGACTCCGTAATGGCGCCGACCGCCGCGTGGATAATTTTCACACGCACGCCTTCGATATCGATTTTTTGCAAGGCGGCGACAAGCGCTTCGACCGATCCTTGGACGTCGGCCTTAACGATCAAGTTCAGCTCTTTCATTTCACCTTGCTTAATTTGTTCAAACAAATCGTCCAAGCTGACGCGCGTTTTCACGCTCCGCTGCTCTTGCAGCTGCCGCTGTGCCCGCGCTTCTCCGATTTGTCGCGCTTTCTTCTCATCTTCAAATACCATAAAGCGATCCCCGGCTTGCGGCACATCATGAAGCCCTGTGATTTCGACCGGCATCGACGGACCCGCTTCTTTGACACGCCGACCGCTGTCATTGACCATCGCGCGCACGCGTCCGTACGTTGTTCCGACAACAATCGGATCACCGACTTTTAGCGTACCGGCTTGGACGAGCAACGTCGCTACCGGACCGCGCCCTTTATCGAGCTTCGCTTCGATCACCGTACCGAGCGCGCGGCGGTTCGGGTTCGCTTTTAGTTCTTCCATTTCGCTGACAAGCAAAATCATTTCCAACAGATGGTCAATACCGTCTTGGGTTTTCGCCGACAGCTTGCAGAAAATCGTATCGCCACCCCATTCTTCCGGAACGAGGTTGTACTCCATCAACTCTTGCATAACGCGATCCGGGTTTGCTTCCGGCTTATCCATTTTGTTAATGGCGACGATAATCGGTACGTTCGCCGCTTTGGCGTGGTTAATCGCCTCGACCGTCTGCGGCATGACCCCATCATCAGCAGCAACAACAAGGATGACGATATCCGTCACTTGCGCACCGCGCGCCCGCATCGTCGTAAACGCTTCATGCCCCGGCGTATCGAGGAACGTAATTTTCTTGCCGTTGACCGTGACTTGATAAGCACCGATATGCTGTGTAATACCGCCCGCCTCTTGCTCGGTCACTTTCGAGTGGCGGATTGCGTCAAGCAGCGTTGTTTTCCCGTGGTCAACGTGCCCCATAATCGTGACGACCGGCGGCCGTTCCACCAAATCTTCCGGTGCATCGACAATTTCGATCGTTTCAAAATTCGTTTCATCGATCGTCACTTTTTCTTCGACTTCAACTCCGTAATCAGAGCAAATGAGCTCGATCGCATCTTTGTCTAAATCTTGGTTAATCGTCGCCATGACGCCGAGCATAAACAGTTTTTTAATGATTTCCGACGGCTCGCGGCCAAGTTTTTTCGCCAATTCGGCTACCGTGAGCGAACCTTCGAACGTAATTTTTTTCGGGAGCTCTTTTTCTTTTTTCGCCGGCTGCTGCGCCTGCTTTGAGGCTGGGGCAGCTTGTTTTTTGCCTTTCATCGGTCCTTTTCCTTTTTTCTTCGCCGCTTGGAACAGTTTCTTTTCTTGCTGCTGTGCTTCTGTTTTTTTCGTTTCCTTTCCTTTCACTGCTCCCTTTTTCTTCGCCGGCTTCGTCTTTGCCGTTTCTTTCTTGTCCTCAAACATTTCCTCGTCGGCAAAATCGGCGGCTTTCGCCGGCGTCGGCCGCTTCGGTTTCTCCGTTTTCTTTTCCGCTTTTTTCTCTGAGTTCACGCGGTATTGATGATCGAGCTTTTCGACGACATCGGCTTCGAGCATAGTCATATGGTTGTTCACTTCAATATTCATTTCTTTCAATTTATGAATAACGTCCTTGCTTGGCACATTATGTTTTTTGGCGTATTCGTACACACGCATTTTCGACATACATTCACCCCCATAAAGATCAGTCGAGCATCGTTTGCAATTGGCGCGCGAACCCTTCGTCGGTGACGGCGACAACGACGCGGGCGTCTTTGCCGATCGCGCCGCCGAGCGTATACCGGTCCGGCACTTTGCAAAGCGGGACACCATAAAACGTACATTTATCGGTCACTTTTTTTTCCGTATTGGCCGACGCGTCTTCCGAGAGCAAGACGAGCCGCGCCTTGCCCCGTTGCACTTCCTTCACGACAAGCCCCTCGCCGGAAACGACTTTTCCGGCCCGCTGCGCCAACCCTAACAGCGATGCCCAGCGGCTATTTTTCATATCCTGCCTGCTTCTCCTTTTCCGCCAAGGCAAGCAGTTCATCATACAGCGCGTCGGCGATATCAGTTTTTAAATGGCGGGCCAAAATATTTTTCTTTTTCGCCTGCAAAATACATTCCGGATCGAGTGTAATATACGCACCTCGCCCCGCCTTTTTGCCAGTCGGGTCAATCGATACGTCTCCTTCTTTCGAGCGGACGATGCGCACCATTTCCCTTTTCGGCTTCATCTCTCCGGTGACGACGCATTTGCGCAACGGAATTTTCTTTTGCGCTGCCATCTTCATTCCCCCTCACTCGATTTCCGCCGTTGCATCAAATGGTTGACCGCTCTCATCACTATTTTCATTATCGGCCGTCACGCCGTCGAAATCAAGCGAAGTGGATGGCGCATGCGGGTCGATGCCCATTTCCCGCGCTTCTGATTCGCTTTTAATGTCAATTTTCCAGCCAGTCAATTTCGCGGCCAGCCGGGCGTTTTGGCCTCGCTTGCCGATGGCAAGCGACAGCTGGTAGTCCGGGACAATGACGGTCGTCGCCTTTTGTTCTTCATTCACGATGACGCGCAGCACTTTGGCCGGACTTAGCGCGTTGGCGACAAATTCGACCGGATCAGCCGACCAACGGACGATATCGATTTTTTCGCCGTGCAGCTCATCGACGATCGCCTGTACACGCTGCCCCTTCGGCCCGACGCAGGCACCAACCGGATCGACTTCCGGATTGTCGGAATGAACGGAAATTTTCGAACGGTCGCCGGCTTCACGGGCAATCGATTTAATTTCAACCGTGCCATCGTAAATTTCCGGCACTTCAAGCTCAAACAGCCGCTTTAACAAACCCGGATGAGTGCGGGAGACGAAAATTTGCGGCCCTTTTGTCGTTTTTTCCACTTTCGTAATGTATACTTTCAGCCGATCGTGCGGTTTGTACGTTTCGTTCGGCATTTGCTCATTCGCCGGCAAGAGCGCTTCCGCTTTGCCGAGGCTGACATAGACAAAGCGAGGGTCAATGCGCTGGACGATGCCGGTCATAATGTCTTCTTCACGGTCGACGAATTCAGCGTAAATAATGCTCCGCTCCGCTTCGCGCACGCGCTGGGTAACGACTTGTTTCGCCGTCTGCGCCGCGATGCGGCCGAAATCACGCGGCGTCACTTCCAGTTCGACGACATCGCCGATTTGATAGTTCGGATTGAGCCGCTGCGCCTCCTCAAGAGAAATTTCAAGGCGCGGGTCGGTTACCTCTTCAACGACATCCTTGCGAGCGAGCACCCGGATCGTTCCTGTATCCATGTTTAAATCGACGCGCACGTTTTGCGCCTGGCCGAAGTTGCGTTTATACGCTGAAACGAGCGCTGCTTCAATCGCTTCCATGATGACTTCTTTGCTGATGCCCTTTTCCCGCATCAGATCGGCTAACGCCTCAAGCAACTGCGTGTTCATGAAACGAAAATCCCCCTTTTATTATTAGAAGAAGATGACGGCTAGTCTTGCGCTCGCCACTTTTTCATACGGAATGGCGACTGTTTTTTGCCGCCCGCGGTCTTTGACCGACAGCGTGACGGTCGTTCCATCGAAAGCGGTTAACTCACCTTCAAACTGCTTTTCTCCTGCAATGGGTTCATACGTCTTGATATATACATGTTTTCCAATGGCTTTGACAAAGTCTTTTTCATTTTTTAACGGTCGCTCCGCCCCTGGCGACGAGACTTCCAAAAAGTAGTTGTGCGGAATCGGATCAACCTCATCCAGCTTTTCGCTCAACTTTTCACTGACGACGCCGCATTGTTCAATATCGACCCCATCGTCTGAATCAATAAAAACACGCAAAAACCAGTTTTTTCCCTCTTTCACATATTCAATGTCTACTAATTCTAATCCCATCTCGTTTAAAATGGGCGTGACAAGCTGTTCGACCGTTTCTGTCACTTTTTTGCTCATCGTTTTCCTCCTTATCGAGCAAACATGGGCGTGTGGCATAATGAGAAAATCCCCTGCACAGGGCGGGGAATGAACGAAAGACAGATGCCAATTCAAGACGAAAGAGTGGGTTTCCCCACTCTTTGCTTGTCATTATCTTTGCCAATTCCACTAAAACTATAACACATTCGGAAATATATTGCAACGAAAAACCTTCCGTCAGAACAGAGACAGTTGGTTATGATCCGGAAGTGAGTCGAGGCAGCCACGACTTTCGAGATACTCAAGAAGTGTTTTCGATACTTTCCCACGCTGCTGCAAATCTTCTTTCGACAAAAACTCCCCTTCTTCGCGGGCGCGCACAATGTTTTGTGCCACGTTCGTCCCGAGCCCCGGGATGGCATTAAACGGCGGAATGAGTGAATGGCCATCAATGACAAATTCGGTCGCCTGCGAACGATACAAGTCAATATTTTTAAAGGTAAAGCCGCGCTCGCACATTTCTAGCGCTACTTCAAGCACAGTGAGCAAGCTCTTCTCCTTCGCGGTAGCCTGGATGCCTTTAGCATTAATTTCCTCAATCCGCTTGCGGATGGCGGCTGAGCCTTTGATCATGGCATCAAGATCGAAATCTTCCGCCCGCACCGTAAAGTATGACGCGTAATACAAGAGCGGATGGTGCACTTTGAAATAGGCGATGCGCACCGCCATAAGAACGTAGGCGGCGGCGTGCGCTTTCGGGAACATGTATTTGATTTTTTTGCACGAATCGATGTACCACTCCGGTACGTCATGCTTGCGCATTTCTTCTTCAAATTCCGGCGTCAACCCTTTCCCCTTGCGCACCGATTCCATAATTTTAAACGCCAGCGACGGTTCAAGCCCGCGATAAATGAGATATACCATAATGTCGTCGCGGCAGCCGATCACTTCCGACAACGTGCACGTCCCGTTTTGGATGAGCTCTTGTGCATTGCCGAGCCAGACATCGGTGCCGTGCGACAAACCGGAAATTTGCACGAGCTCGGAAAACGTTTTTGGTTTCGTTTCTTCCAACATTTGTCGAACAAAGCGCGTGCCAAACTCCGGAATACCAATCGTGCCGACGTTGCACATAATTTGCTCCGGCGTGACACCAAGCGGCTCAGTGCTGCTGAAAATACCCATCACATCCGGGTCGTCGGTCGGAATGGTCTTCGGATCAATACCGCTTAAATCTTGCAACATGCGAATGACCGTCGGATCATCGTGCCCAAGAATGTCTAACTTCAACAAGTTATCGTGAATCGAATGAAAGTCAAAGTGGGTTGTTCGCCACTCTGATGACGTGTCATCGGCTGGATATTGAATCGGCGTAAAGTCATAAATTTCCATGTAATCTGGAACGACAATAATGCCGCCCGGATGCTGCCCGGTCGTCCGTTTCACCCCGGTGCAGCCGGCCGCAAGCCGGTCGATTTCTGCGCCGCGCAGCTCTAAGTTATGGTCGCTCGCATAGCCTTTGACAAATCCGTATGCCGTTTTGTCAGCAACTGTGCCAATCGTCCCGGCTCGATAGACATTGTCTTCACCAAACAACACTTTCGTATAGTTGTGGGCTCGCGGCTGGTACTCACCCGAGAAGTTCAAGTCAATATCTGGTACTTTGTCACCCTTAAAGCCGAGGAACGTCTCAAACGGAATGTCGTGCCCGTCTTTTTTGTACTTCGTCCCACATTGCGGGCAGTTTTTATCCGGCAAGTCAAAGCCCGAGCCGACTGAGCCGTCATTAAAAAACTCGGAGTGTTTGCAGTTCGGGCAGACGTAATGCGGCGGCAGCGGGTTCACTTCGGTAATTTCCGTCATCGTCGCGACAAACGACGAGCCGACCGACCCGCGCGAACCGACGAGATAGCCGTCATCAAGCGATTTTTTCACCAGTTTATGAGAAATTAAATAAATAACAGCAAAACCGTGGCCGATGATGCTTTTCAACTCTTTTTCGAGCCGCTCTTCGACGATCTTCGGCAGCGGATCGCCATAAATGTCTTTCGCGCGCCGATAGCTCATTTCCCGGATTTCGTCGTCCGCTCCCTCGATGCGCGGCGTATACAAATCGTCTTTAATCGGCTTCACCTCGCCGATTAACGAGGCGATTTTTTGTGTATTGTCGACGACGATTTCTTTCGCTTTTTCCGCCCCTAAAAACGAAAAACAGTCAAGCATTTCATCCGTTGTGCGGAAATACACGTCCGGCAGCTCGTGCCGGTTGAGCGGGTTCGCTCCACCTTGCGAGTGAATTAAAATTTTCCGGTAAATTTTATCTTCCGGATTCAAGTAATGAACGTTGCCGGTGGCGACAACCGGGATATCAAGCTTCTCGCCGAGGGCGACGATGCTGCGAATAATATCTTTGATCATTTCCTCATCTTTGACATAGTCCATCTCAATCAGCGGCTTGTATACCGCTGGCGGATGCACCTCAAGGAAATCGTAAAAACGGGCGATCTCTTCCACTTCCTCCGGCGCCTTTTGGATCAAGTTGTCAAACAGCTCCCCTTTGTCGCAACCTGAACCGACAAGCAAGCCATCGCGATGCTTAACAAGCACCGAGCGCGGAATGCGCGGCACACGGTGAAAATATTGAACGTGTGACAGCGAAACGAGCTTAAACAAATTTTTCAACCCCGTCTCGTTTTGAGCCAACAACGTCACATGAAACGGGCGCGATAGCCGATATGATGCTTCGCTATGAGTGCGGCTGTTCAACTCATCGTGATACAAAATGCCTCGTTCCTCTGCTTCTTTCAGCAGCCGCATCAGCAAATGCCCGGTCGCCTCGGCGTCATAAATGGCGCGGTGGTGTTGTGTCAATTCAATGTCAAACTTTTTACAAAGCGTATTGAGACGATGGTTTTTCAAATCCGGATATAAAAAACGGGCGAGTTCAAGTGTATCGATGACCGGGTTTATGACTTTGCCAAGCCCCATTTTGGCGAGCCCTGCGTTTAAAAAGCCGATGTCAAAGCTAGCGTTATGGGCGGCAAGCGTCGAATCACCGACCCAATCGATAAAGCGGCGAAGCACCTCTTCGACATCCGGGGCGTCTTTCACCATCTCATCGGTAATGCCCGTCAATTCCATCGTCGTCACCGATAACGGATGGTGCGGATTGGCAAACGACATAAACCGATCGATGATTTCACCGTCTTTGACTTTCACCGCCGCCAACTCGATGATCGTGTTGTATACAGCCGACAATCCGGTCGTTTCGACGTCAAAGACAACATACGTCTCGTCGGAAAGGCGGCGGTGCGCCTCGTTGTAGGCGATCGGCACTCCGTCATCAACGATGTTCGCTTCCATCCCATACAACACTTTCATGCCGTGTTTTTTCGCCGCACTATACGCTTCCGGAAACGATTGAACGACGGCATGGTCGGTGATGGCCACCGCCGGGTGCCCCCATTTTTTCGCCTGTTCAATGAGCTTCGCCACTGAAGTGACCGCATCCATTTGGCTCATCGGTGTGTGTAAATGGAGTTCGACTCGTTTTTCGCCTTCCGGTGCCGTATCGCGCCGTTCGTTCGCCGCCACTTCGTTTAAGTCATTAGCGATAATGACTAAATCGCGGACGAACGTATCGTTTTGCACACTGCCGCGCACTTTCACCCACATGCTTTTTTTCACGCTGGACATCAGTGCAGCGTCTTCTTTGTCACGCGAGAACATTTTGATAACAATAGAGTTCGTATAATCCGTGATTTTCATCGTCAGCAGCGTACGGCCACTTTTGAGTTCGGTCACTTCAGCGTCAAACACATACCCTTGCACAACGACACGTCGCTCTTCCTCGACGATCGTCTCAAGCGGACGCACCGGCTCCTCGTCGCGGATCGGATAGCCGATGACAAGCGGGCCGGACGGAGAAGCCGCTTCCGCTTTTTCTTCTTCTTTCGCCAAATCCGTCAGCACGGCGAGCGCTCGTTCTTCATCTTCTTGCTGTTTTTGCGCCAAAAACCGCTCCATTTCCTGCTCGGCCGGTTGAATGCCGACTTCGAGGTGAAGGAGCGGAAACCCAAACGAAGCGTAGACATCCGCGATTTTTTTGGCGAATCGCCGCTTGACGGCCAACGCTTCTGCATCATGACGGGCGGTGACAAAGAGCTTGTTTCCTTTCACCGCCGGCGTCTGCCGGCTAAGCAAATCGACGAGCGGCGACACGCCTTCTTGCAGCTGTTCAAGGCAAAGCGGCCAATACGCCTGCACATCCGTTTCGGTCACATGCGGCTCTTCGACATAAATCGTATGACGGACAGCAGCGATATGACGGAATGCGGCTGCCAATCGGTCCGTAAACGACTTGTACACATCAACCGGCAGCACGTTCGCCAATTGAAAATGAAAATGCCAGCTTTTTTCCTCTTTATCAATCACGACTTTCCGAATGGCCGCCTCTCGAAAGTACGGCATCCATTCATCCGACGTCATCTTCAGCTGCTCGAGCAATACGAGAAACCGCTCTTTTTGTTCTTTCGTAACCATGACTTCCCCTCTCAACGAAATCATTTCTCTTTCTCTATCATACCATACAAACGGCAACAGCGCCGGCGAAAAAAGAAGCGGGTTCTTTTTCGCCGGCGCCGTTCGTTTATCCTTGCAAAAGACGGCGCACTGTTTCGATCAGCTCACCGACCGGCACGTCAAACGTCTCGCCTGTTTTCCGAACTTTTACTTCGACCACACCTTCACTTGCCCGCTTGCCAACGGTGACGCGGAGCGGGATGCCGATCAAATCGCTGTCGGCAAACTTCACCCCGGCCCGTTCCGGACGGTCATCATACAACACGTCAAATCCGGCCTGTCCGAGTTTTTCGTACCACTCTTCAGCCAGCATGCGCTGTTCATCGCTTTTCGCGTTCGCCGTCAGCAAATGAACGTGAAACGGTGCGACCGAAACCGGCCATACAAGCCCGTTCTCATCGGCGAACTGCTCGGCGATCGCCGCAACGAGCCTAGAGACGCCAATGCCGTAGCAACCCATAATCATCGTCTGTGTCCGACCATTTTCGTCGAGGTAAACGGCGTTCATCGCCTCGCTATATTTCGTACCGAGCTTAAACACATGTCCAACTTCAATGCCACGAGCGAAGCGGATCGTCCCGTTGCCATCCGGAGAAGGGTCGCCTTCTTGGACGAAACGCAAATCCGCATATTGACTGACGGCAAAATCGCGGTCTGGATTGACACCCGTATAATGGTATCCTTCCTCATTGGCGCCGCAGACGCCGTTTACGATCGCCGCGACAGCATGATCGGCGATAATCGTCACCTCTTCGCTGACGCCAATCGGGCCGAGCGAACCAACCGGGCAGTTCATCACTCGTGCTGTTTCTTCCGGTGTCGCCAGCTCCACGACAGTCGCATCAAGCACATTTTTCACTTTCACATCATTCGCTTCATGATCGCCGCGCACCAGAACGAGCACGTAGCGGCCATCAACGTTAAATAAAAGCGATTTAATGCAACGTTCCGGTGCTACTTGCAAATACGAAGCAACTTCAGCAATCGTTTTTTGCTCCGGGGTCGCCACTTTTTTCAGTTCCACCAGCGGCTCACTGCTTTTTTCATACGTAGTGACGACCGGTGCCATTTCAATGTTGGCCGCATAGTCGGACGCATCGGAATAAGCGATCGTATCCTCGCCAATATCAGACAGCACCATAAACTCGTGCGTATCTTTGCCGCCCATCGCTCCGGAGTCAGCAATGACAGCGCGGAAATTTAAGCCGCAGCGGCGGAAAATGTTCGCGTACGCTTCATACATTTTATTGTACGTTTCGTCCAAACTTTCCTGCGATGTGTGGAATGAATACGCATCTTTCATGATGAACTCGCGTCCGCGCAACAGCCCGAAACGCGGACGTTTTTCATCACGGAATTTCGTTTGAATTTGATACAAGATAAGCGGCAGCCGCTTATACGTTTTCACTTCATCGCGAACGATCGTAGTAATCATCTCTTCGTGTGTCGGTCCGAGAACGAAATCGCGCTCGTGACGGTCTTTCAGGCGCATGAGCTCCGGTCCATACGAATACCAGCGCCCGGACTGCTGCCAAAGCTCAGCCGGCTGCAAAGCAGGCATGAGAAGCTCCAATGCTCCGGCGCGATTCATCTCCTCACGAATAATCGCTTCCACTTTTTGCAAAACACGTTGCCCGAGCGGCAAAAACGTGTAGACGCCGCTTGCGCTTTGGCGGACGAAGCCGGCCCGCAACAGGAGCTGATGGCTTTTCACTTCCGCGTCCGCCGGCACTTCGCGCAATGTCGGAATAAACCCTTGACTTTGTCTCATCAATAGCCACCTCGTTTTCTCTCTTTCATTATAGGAAGAATTTTTGAATGTCATTCCATGTCACGACAAGCATAAGTAACATAAGCAAGGCGAAGCCGATAAAATGGACCATTCCTTCTTTTTGGCGGTCGACCGGCTTGCCACGCACCGCCTCAATGGCGAAAAAGAGGAGCCGTCCACCGTCTAATGCCGGCAATGGCAACAAGTTGACAATCCCGAGGTTAATGCTCAAAATCGCTCCCCATTTCATCAAGTAATAAATGCCAGACTCAGCAACTTTACCGGTCGATACGGCAATGCCAACCGGACCGGACAACATGTCAAGTTGGAACTGGCCGGTGATCAATTGACCGAGCCCGACTAAAATTTGCCGTGTCCAATAGTACGTCTCCATAAGCCCTTGTTTCACTGAACCGAACACCGATTTTTCCATGGGCTGATAGACGCCGATTAAGCCGATCGTCTCCCCCTGAATCGTTTTCTCTTCTGGGGTGACGGTCACATTCATTTCGTTTCCGCCCCGTTCAATTTGAAATTGGAGCGGTTCGTTCGGATGAGCGCGAATCGTATTGACAATTTCTGTCCATGTTTCCATACGTTCGCCGTTGATCGCGATCACTTCGTCCCCTTGCTTCAAGCCAGCCGCACGCGCCGCCCCTTCCGGCGTCAGCTCGCCGATGATCGGCTTGTCGACCGGGTATCCTTGCAAGAGACCGATCAAAATAAAGACGACAAGGGCCAAGACAAAATTGGCGAGCGGTCCAGCCAAAATCGCCATCGTCCGTTGTCCGAGCGTTTTCGCAGCAAACTGACGGTGGTATGGAGCAATCTGAATTTCTTGGCGATCGGCGACAAAAAACGCCGGCTCTTTGACAGCAAATCGCTCAAGCCGCTCCCCGTCAGTATAGCCCGTCACATACATGCCATGCTCCAAATCGGCGTCTTCCACCTCGATTACCCGGATGTTCGGGTAATCGTCCTTATGATTGATGACGATTTTTTCTACTTGCCCTTCGTCATCAAGCAACAGGCCGACGACTTGCCCGCGCTTCAGTTCAATCATTTCCGGGTCTTCACCCGCCATGCGTACGAAGCCGCCAAGCGGGAGAAGCCGGACCGTATATACCGTTTCGTTTTTCTTAAACGAAAACATTTTCGGTCCGAAACCGATGGCAAATTCGCGGCAAAGAATGCCGGCCCGCTTCGCTAACAGCAAGTGACCGAGTTCGTGAAAAAAGACGAGGGCGCCAAAGACGACAATAAACGAAATGATCGTTTCCAAAGTTTCAACCACCTTTACGATAGTAGTGAGCGAACATAAGCGCGCGTATCTGCGTCGATTTCGCGAATCTCCTCAAGCTGCGGATCGCTCACTAGGCGATGGCGCTCAAGAGCGCGCTCGATCCACTCTTCGATGGCCAAAAACGGAATGCGGCCGGCTAAAAACGCAGCAACCGCTTCCTCATTGGCCGCGTTTAAGACCACCGGCAGCGAGCCACCGCGTTTTCCAGCTTCATAGGCAAACCGCAGACAGCGGTAGCGGTCAAAATCAACCGGAGCGAAATGGAGCGTCCCTAGCGTTGCTAAATTCAGCGGCTTCGCGACAGAAAGCGGCAGCCGCTCCGGATAAGTCAACGCATATTGGATCGGAACGCGCATATCCGGCGTGCCAAGCTGAGCGAGAACGCTTGTGTCGCGAAACTCGACAAGCGAATGGATGACGCTCTCACGGTGCAGGACGACTTCGATCCGCTCATACGGCAACCGAAACAGCCAATGGGCTTCAATGACTTCAAATCCTTTGTTCATCATCGTCGCCGAATCAATCGTAATTTTTGCTCCCATTGACCAGTTCGGATGACAAAGCGCTTCCTCGACCGTCACATGGGCAAGCTCCTCGCGCGTCTTGTCGCGGAAACTGCCGCCGGATGCCGTGAGAATGAGCTTCTCGACGTGCTCGTGCTTTTCTCCTTGCAAACATTGAAAAATGGCGGAATGTTCGCTATCGACCGGCAGCAGGGGCACATTGTGCTTTTCCGCCGCGGCTGTGACAAGATGCCCAGCGACAACAAGCGTTTCTTTATTGGCAAGGGCGATCGTTTTTCCCGCCTCGATCGCTTTTAGCGTCGGCACAAGGCCGATGCTGCCGACGACAGCGGTGACGACAATATCGGCTTCTGAGCAAACGGCCGCCTCAACCAGCCCTTCCTCTCCGTACACAATCGCCAGCCGCCCGCCGTATTCACTGTAGAGCGTCTCATAAGCACCGCGGTCGGCGACGGCGACAAGGCGAGGAGAAAATTCGGAGATAAGACGTCTGGCCGCTTCAACATTTTTCCCGACCGATGCCGCGGCTAAGCGGAATTTGTCCGGATGGGCGCGGATGACATCGAGCGTTTGCGTGCCGATCGATCCGCTCGCCCCTAATATACTAATATATTTCAATCCTTTCACTCCTCATCCTCTTATCGTACCACTTCGATAAATATGTATAAGAGCGGCAACACAAACAATAGACTATCAAACCGATCCAAAATGCCGCCATGCCCCGGCAAAATCGCTCCCGAATCCTTCACGCCGTAATGGCGCTTGAACGCCGACTCGACCAAGTCGCCGAGCTGGCCGAACATCGAAAGCAAGAGCGCGAGCCCAATCGCCGCACCGAGGCTGTCGAACAGACCAGCCGTCCATTCGTAAACGGCAGCGATGGCAACAGCGGAGCCGATGCCGCCGATGGCACCTTCGATTGTTTTGTTTGGACTGATTTCCGGCCATAGCTTACGCCGACCGAACGCGCGGCCGAAAAAATATGCCCCGATGTCGGTCGCCCAAATGACAAACAGCGCATAAATCAAGTACGACAAACCAGCTAAACGGACGGCACCGAAGCAGAAAAATCCAACGCCGACATAAAGGACCGCCAACACGATAAATGCCGCTTCATCGAACGTCAGCGTATTTTTTGTCAAAACGGTGCCAACAAGCAACAAAAAGGCGAGGGCAGCAAGCACGCCAAACTTGGCAGACCCAGACGCCACCCACTCGTCACCATAGCTGGCGGGAACAAGCAACAGCCAAAGAGCCGCGAACCCGGCTCCCCCGGCGAATGACAGCGGGGACATCCCTTTCATCCGCAGCAGTTCAAACAACCCAACCGTAGCCAATATATATGTTACTATTATAAACGGAAATCCACCTAAAATAACAATCGGCAAAAAGAGCGCCGCCGCTATGACTCCGGTAATGATTCGCTGTTTCATCGTGCTGACACTCCTCCAAATCGGCGGTCGCGCTGCTGGTAAGCGGCAATCGCCTGCAAGAAATGTTGTTCAGTAAAATCCGGCCATAATACATCAGTAAACCAAAACTCCGTATACGCCAACTGCCAAAGCATAAAATTGCTTAAACGAATTTCTCCGCTCGTACGAATGAGCAAATCCGGATCGTCAAGCCCACCCGTCATCAAATAGGAGGAAATGAGTGACTCGGTAATGTCCCCCGGCGCGAGTGCCCCACGTTGGACGTCTTTGGCGATTTGCTGAACAGCAGCGGTAATTTCCGCCCGGCTTCCATAATTGAGCGCAAAGTTTAAAATTAGGCCGGTGTTGCCACTCGTTTCGTGAATGGCTCTCCTGACGGCTTGACGTGTATGATCCGGGAGCTCGTCTGTACGGCCGATCACTTGCACTTTCACATTCTCTGCGACAAGCTCGGGAAGAAATGTCGTCAAAAACTGTTCTGGCAGTTTCATTAAATAGTCGACTTCGCTTTTCGGACGTTTCCAATTTTCTGTTGAAAACGCATAAAGCGACAAAACGCGCACCCCAAGCTCGTTAGCAAAACGGGTAATTTTGCGCACAACTTGCATCCCTTCATAATGGCCGGCCACCCTCGGCAAAGCCCGCTTTTTCGCCCATCTTCCGTTCCCGTCCATGATGATGGCGACGTGGTTCGGAATCGGATGACTAAGCACATCCTCTTTCGTCAACAGGGCGTCTTTCTCTTTATTTTTCCACATTTTATTGAACATACGTGTCCTCCGCAAACGTGTTTTGCCTTTCCATTATAGCAAAAAAACCCTCCATCAACATAGAGGGTTTGCATCGTTTTCCTATACTTCCATCACTTCTTTTTCTTTCTCTTTTGTGATGGCGTCAATTTTGGCGATATGGCTGTCGGTCAGCTTTTGCACTTCGTCGGTATAGCTGCGCAGCTCATCTTCCGTAATCTCGCTATTTTTCTCGAGTTTTTTCAGCTCATCGTTTGCATCGCGACGGATGTTGCGCACCGCAACTTTCGCTTCTTCCGAATATTTTTTGACGAGCTTCGCCAGTTCACGGCGACGTTCTTCAGTAAGCGGCGGAATGACAAGGCGGATAACCGATCCGTCATTCGACGGCGTCACTCCTAAGTCCGACGCTAAAATCGCTTTTTCCATTTCTTTAATGACCGATTTGTCATACGGCTGAATGACAAGCATACGCGCTTCCGGCACGCTGATCGTAGCGAGCTGGTTGATCGGCGTTGCGACACCGTAATAGTCAACGGTTACTTTCTCAAGCAACCCCGCGTTCGCCCGACCGGCACGGACGGTCGCCAACTCGCGGCTGAACGCTTGCACAGCTTTATCCATTTTTTCTTTCGCCTGTTGGATCACTTGCTTTGCCATCGTTATTTCCCCCTTACGATCGTTCCGATATTTTCTCCTAATACAGCACGTTTAATGTTACCCTCTTCCGTAATCGAAAAGACGATGAGTGGAATATTGTTGTCCATGCAAAGCGAGGAAGCGGTAGAGTCCATGACACCGAGCCCTTGCTGAATGACATCCAAGTACGACAGTTCATCGTATTTGACCGCACTGGCATCGATATTCGGATCGGCACTATAGACGCCGTCAACGTTGTTTTTCGCCATCAAAATGACGTCCGCTTCAATTTCTGCTGCCCGCAGCGCGGCAGTCGTATCGGTTGAAAAATATGGGTTGCCCGTACCAGCGGCGAAAATGACGACCCGCTTTTTCTCGAGATGGCGAATCGCCCGCCGACGGATGTACGGTTCGGCCACTTGTCTCATTTCAATCGATGTCTGCACCCGCGTTTCGACGCCGAGCTGCTCGAGGCTATCCTGCAAGGCGAGCGCGTTCATTACCGTCGCTAACATCCCCATGTAGTCAGCTGTCGCCCGGTCCATTCCCATTTCGCTTCCTGTTTTTCCGCGCCAAATGTTGCCGCCGCCGACAACGATGGCGATTTCCACATCGAGTTCAGCCACTTCTTTTACTTGTTTGGCGATCGACTGGATCACTGCCGGCTGGATGCCAAATCCTTGTTTTCCGGCGAGCGCTTCTCCGCTTAGCTTTAAAACAACGCGTTTGTATTTTGGTTGTTCCATGTCAAACCTCCGTGATGATGCGAGTCGCTTTGAAAAACAGGGAACACGAGCGTGTTCCCTGTTGCGGTCCGTCATTGTTTTCTTACTTGGCTCATGACTTCTTCAGCGAAATTATCTTGACGTTTTTCGAGCCCTTCACCAACTTCGTAGCGGATGAACTGCTTCACGGTTGCTCCGCTCGATTCGACGTATTGGCGTACCGTCACATCCGGGTTTTTCACGAACGCTTGCTCAAGCAGGCAAACATCTTCGTAAAACTTTTTCAGACGGCCTTCAACCATTTTTTCAACGATGTTTTCCGGCTTACCTTCGTTCAACGCTTGTTGTTTCAACACTTCACGTTCGCGCGCAATCTCTTCTTGCGGCACTTCATCGCGCGAAACGTATTTCGGATGGAGCGCAGCAATATGCATCGCCACATCTTTAGCGACCTCTTCAGTTGCGTTGCCGGCTAATAATGTTAATACGCCGATGCGCCCGCCCATGTGCAAGTACGCGCCAAACGTTTCATCATCCGCTTTGTTGACAACAGCAAAGCGGCGGAGCGTAATTTTTTCACCGATTTTAGCAACTGCTTCGTTAATGTAATCTTGAACAGTGGAACCACTGCTCATCGTTTGTCCGAGCGCTTCATCAAGCGTGGCTGGCTTTTGTTTCAGCAGATGTGCAGCCAGCTCCTTAACGAGCGTTTGGAACGCTTCGTTTTTGGCAACGAAGTCCGTTTCCGAGTTTACTTCCAAAATGACAGCCGCATTGCCTTCCGTCGCGATGTATGTCATTCCTTCCGCTGCGATGCGATCTGCTTTTTTCGCTGCTTTAGCAATTCCTTTTTCACGCAGCCAGTCGATCGCTTTTTCCATGTCACCGTTCGTTTCGGTGAGCGCTTTTTTGCAGTCCATCATGCCTGCGCCCGTTTTTTCGCGCAGCTCTTTTACCATTTGTGCTGTAATCGCCATAAAAAGCTCCTCCTTCTCTTTATCCCATATATGTATCGATGTCGGCAGCGGGTGCCTGTTTTGCCCTTATTCGTTAGTATAGCCAAAAGTTGCTGATTTCTGTCTCAAAAAAAGGTGATAAAAGGCTTTCCCCTCTTATCACCTTTCCTAAGCTGTCTTACTCCGCTGCGACGGCTGCCTCTTCGCCTTGTTTTGCTTCAAGCACTGCATCGGCGATTTTCGACGTCAACAGTTTAACGGCGCGGATGGCGTCATCGTTTGCCGGGATGACGTAGTCGATTTCATCCGGATCGCAGTTCGTGTCGACGATACCGATGATCGGGATGTTCAACTTGCGCGCTTCCGCCACCGCGATCCGCTCTTTGCGCGGGTCGATGACGAACAACGCATCCGGCAGCTCTTTCATGTCTTTAATGCCGCCTAAAAATTTCTCGAGCCGCTCTTTTTCTTTTTTCAAGCCGATGACTTCTTTTTTCGGAAGCACGTCAAATACGCCGTCTTCTTCCATTTTTTCAATTTCACGCAAACGTTTAATCCGTTTTTGGATCGTCGCGAAGTTCGTCAGCGTACCGCCAAGCCAACGTTGGTTGACATAAAACATGCCGCAGCGTTCCGCTTCCTCTTTCACTGATTCTTGCGCTTGTTTTTTCGTGCCGACGAACAAAATTTTGCCGCCGTTGCCCGCTAATTCGCGCACAAAGTTATATGCTTCCTCGACTTTTTTAACCGTTTTTTGCAAGTCGATAATATAAATACCGTTGCGCTCCGTGAAAATGTATTTTTTCATTTTCGGATTCCAACGGCGAGTCTGATGTCCGAAATGGACGCCAGCTTCAAGCAGTTGTTTCATCGAAATCACTGACATGTATGCTCCTCCTGTTTCCTTGTGGTTTTTGTACCTCCGCCTGTCTCATCTTTCAGCAAGACTGGCCTCGCCAGCACCGTTGCTGAAATCATCAGGCGTGTGTATTCACACCATGTAAAAATATATCATAATCGCCGGTGGTAAATCAAGCTGTTATTCACTCGTTTTTCGGTCAAATTTCAACAGCAGCTCCACTTCCGTTTTTCCTTTTTGCAGTTTTTTGGCAATCTCCTCAATCGTCGCCCCCTCTTCATGTAAACGGCGAGCGGCATCAGCCGCGCTGGCGGACGGTGAAAGGTCTAGCACATCTTCGATCGCTTCAATGTCCGGAAAATAATCGAGCGCCACGTCACGGTCGTTCTGTCCCGTTTGCGCGATTTCTCCGTTTTTTTCTTCCGCCCCGCTTTCATCCGTGGGCGATGTAGGCGATGCCGATCCGCTGCCGTCGCTTGCTGAGCGCGGTGCAGGTGCTGCTAGTTTTGAAGCCAGTGGCTGCTTGGCAGCCCCGGCGGTTGTTTTCGTCCGAAGCAACGCGTCAAGCTCGCCCAAAAAACGCTCGTTCTCTTCTTTCCAGGCGACAAGGTGAGCCGCCATCGCCTCCTCGAGCTCTTCCGCCCGCTTTGCTGCGCGCTGTTCCGCCTCGCCAAGCCGCGACAGACGCATGTAAAGCAAAATGATGAGCAAAAAGGAAAACGCATGTAACAGCAAGCTGATAGCTAGCCAAAATGCTCCCATGATGTTCACTATCCTTTAATGTCAATCGTTTTTCCTTTATAAGGATGGCCTCCGAACCGCGACGCCTCCCACCTTGCACGGGTGCCTGTCCGCTTGTCCGTCACTTGGCGGCGTGCCCGCTCTGTCCGTTTTTCGCTGGCCTCCGCCATTTGCGCCTGCACAGTATAAGGATAGTGCTGCGCAGCAGCATGCATACCTCCCGCTTCCGGCACTTTTGGCATCACACTTTGCAACGCAGGCAGCTGAATATCCACCTTTCCACTTCCTTTCCCCTCATTGCTCCTCAGCAAAAAAACGGCGCAATTTCCACAGCGCTTTGGCATGAATTTGGGAAATTCTTGATGTGGACAGCTGCAGGATGCTCCCAATTTCCGTAAACGTGAGTTCCTCTTTGTAAAACAAGCTAATGACAAGCTGCTCTTTTTCATTCAACTGTCCGATACCCACGGCCAGCTTTTCGACCATTTCTTGCTTGACGACTTGTTCTTCCGGAAGTACGGCGCGGTCGTCGCGGATCGCAAGCGGCTCATCGTCCTCTTCACAGGCTGTCTGCCCGAGCGAAAGCCAATTGGAAAAAAACGTTTCATTGACCGCTGCCTGCACTTCTTCTTCCGTCATTCCGAGCTCGGCGGCAACTTCTTTCGCCGTCACCGACCGCATGTACCGTTGCTCAAGCCGCTCAGCCGTCTCTTCAATTTTTTTTACTTTGTCGCGCACACTGCGCGGCAGCCAATCTTCTTTGCGCAAACCGTCGAGGATGGCGCCGCGGATGCGAAACGATGCATATGTGTCAAATTTCAAATCGCGCGATGGGTCAAACTTTTCAAGCGCATCGTACAAACCGACAAGCCCAAGGCTGACCAGCTCTTCCTTCGGCACGGAACTCGGCAGCGTGGCGGAAAGCCGCTGCACATGGTAAGAAACGAGCGGCATATAGCGCTGTACGAGCTCCTCGGCCGCATGCCGGTCGCGGCCGTTGACCCAGTCGTCCCAATATTTCTGTTCGTCTCCTTTTAGCGTTAGCGCGCTCCCCATCGTTCTCCCCCTCGCCTTATGGAAACGGCATTATATTTCTTTGATTTCTTGACTAGCCGTGCGAATGGACAGCATGCCCGTTTGTGGATTAAACTCGATCGTCCGGCCGCTATGGCCTCCGACATCCTCAGCAACAACAGGAATGTGCAACCGCTCGAGCTGCCTTTTCACTTCTTCGACGTTGCGGGCGCCAATGCGCATCATATCTCCACTAGTTGAAGAAAACGAGAACATTTGCGCCCCTCCAGCCAGCTTCGCTTTGAGCATCGCTTTTCGCCCACCGGCGGCGATGACGAGTTTACAAAGCGCTTCAACCGCCGTGTCAGCATATTTGGCTTCATTGACGACCCCTCCGCGCGCCATCGAAGAATGTGGAAGCATAACATGCGCCATGCCGGCGATCGCTTTTCCGCTGTCATAAATGACGACACCTACGCACGATCCAAGTCCACATGTGCGAATGACGGTTGGGGCTACAACGACTTTCATCTCCGCGATGCCGACTTTGACCGTTTCGATCGCCCTCATCCGCCATCCACACCTAATGCCCGAAAGATGGTGGAAAACGACTCCGGATCGGGGAGGAGAAAGAAATGGCCGTCGATGCTTTCATTCGGCTGTCGCTCATCGTAAATGGCCGTATCGATCAAAATGGCGTAATCGCCGACACAAGACAGCTCAAGCAAACCAAACGACAGCACAGCTCCGATCATATCCACCGCCAGCGCCGGCACGGATGGCTGCAAAGTAAGCTGGGTAAAATCGGCGAGCGCTGATAAATACGAACCGGCTAAAATATTGCCAAGCTCCTGAAGCGCCGAACATCCGAGCTCATGGGCCTCCCCTTGAAACGAAAACGAGTCGTCGCCGATCATCCGGCGGACAAACCGCTCCGCCTGTTCCGGCGGCAGCACGAAAAACATATTCCCTGGCGCTTCCCCCTCGATGCGCAAATAAACACACGCGACAACTTGTTCCGGCCCGCCGATCAGCTCCATCATCTCGGCAAACGTTGCAACTTGGACGCGCGGTACGGCCATTGTAATTTTTTTGTTTAATAGCGTCGACAAGGCGGTTGCCGCATTGCCAGCCCCGATGTTTCCGATTTCGCGTAAAACGTCGATATGCATCCCTGTCAAATTGCAAATGTCATCCAACCGACAACGCCCCTCTCTGCGATTTATTGACCAAGCACTTTCGCTAAATCCAGCAAAATGAGGAGCCGTTTCTCTATTTTCGCCACCCCGTAAATGTAGCTCGCTTCGATGGCTCCGATCGCCTCCGGAGGCGGCTCGATGCTCGCTCCCGGAATATCGATAACATCGTTCGCCGCATCGACGATCAGCCCCACTTCGACATCCCCAAGGGTGACAATAATCATCCGTGTCTGTTCTCCATACGGTTCAGGAGCAAACCCAAACCGCTCGCGCAAATCGATAATCGGCGTCACGACCCCGCGCAAATTGATGACTCCTTTCACATAGTGGGCCGTTCCCGGTACGCGCGTAATCGGCTGCATTTTTTCAATCGAACGGACGTGCTGCACCGGCAGGGCGTACTCTTCTTCTTTCAAGCGAAAAGCAATCACTTTCCAGTCTGTTTGAACATTGGTGTTCATTGGCCACTCCCCCCTTTTTCTATTGAGATGTAGATGGAATAAACCATCATTAGGCGCACCGCTTTTGTTCATATTTTTTCGGCCAACGATAGTGGCACATCCATATTCCTCACTAACACGTCGCTGCAGAGCTTTTTAGTAGACTATCAACATGCTTTTTCCATTGCCCACCGTGGCGTGAGTACGCTGCCTGTTATTTTACAAGCGCATTGCAATCGATAATCAGCGCCACCCGACCGTCTCCTAAAATTGTCGCACCAGAAATGGCGAAGACAGAAGATAAATAGTTTCCAAGCGATTTTAGTACAACTTCCTGCTGTCCGATAAATGAGTCGACCGCCAATGCTGCCAGTTTTTCCCCTTTCCGGACAATGACAGCCGCCACCGCATCCCCCTCATCGGATGCGTTCGGTACGGAAAACACGTCTTTCAGCCGGACGAGTGGCACGACTTTACCGCGGAAGTCAATGACCGGCTGGTTATGAGCAGAGAAAATATCTTCTTTCTTTACTAACGCTGTCTCCATAATCGATGACAGCGGGATGGCATACGTCTCAGCAGCGATTTGAACGAGCAGCACGGAAATGATCGACAACGTCAATGGCAGCTGGATGGAAAAAAGCGATCCTTTTCCAGGCTGCGAATCGACGGTGACCGTGCCGCCGAGCGATTGGATCGTGCTTTTGACTACATCCAATCCGACGCCGCGCCCGGAAATATCGGAAATGCGGTCAGCGGTGGAAAATCCTGGAGAAAAAATCAACCCATACACTTGTTGGTCGGTCAGGTGGGCCGCTTCCTCCGCTGAAACGATGCCGCGGTCGATCGCCTTTTGCAACACTTTCTCCCGGGAAATGCCGGCACCGTCGTCCTCAATCTCAATAAATACATGGTTGCCGCTATGGTAGGCGCGCAATTTGACCGTCCCTTCCTCCGGTTTTCCGCACGCCACCCGAATGTCTGGCGCTTCAATGCCGTGGTCAAGCGCGTTACGAATCAAATGGACGAGCGGATCGCCAATTTCATCGATGACCGTTCGGTCAAGTTCCGTTTCCGCTCCGATAATATCAAGGCGCACTTTTTTGCCAAGTTCACGGGCAAGTTGACGCACCATGCGCGGAAAGCGATTGAACACAGTTTCGACCGGCACCATGCGCATGTTTAAAATAATCGTTTGTAAATCGCTTGAAATGCGCGACATCCGTTCCACCGTTTCGGTTAGTTCAGGGTGGTTCAAATCGCGGGAAATTTGCTCAAGCCGTCCGCGATCGACAACTAGTTCTTCGAACAAGTTCATTAACATATCAAGCCGTTCAATATTGACGCGGATTGTCTTCCCTGTCTGTTTCGCCGCCAGTTTTTCCGCCGCCTCTGCTTTAGCCTGCGCCGCTGCAACTTGTCCAATGGCGGTCGACACCGGCGGTTCAGGGTCGTCCTGTTCTCCGCTTTTAGCAGATGGCTCATCGACCGTCACCGCGGAGATCTCGACCTCGTCGATTTCAGAAATGCTCATCAGCCGCATTCGCAGTTCATCAGCCGGCGTTTTCGATACAACGGTGACGAGAAACTCTTGATCAAACTTCTCTTCCTCGAGCATGTCAGCCGGGGGTGTCGATTTTACAATTTCCCCTGCTTCATTGAGCTGCTCAAACACCATGTACACGCGTGCAGCTTTCAACATGCAGTCTTTACGAAGGCGAACGCGAATTTCATAGATAGAAAATCCTTGATCTTTTGCCTGTTGCAACACATGGTATTCAAACTCCCCGTATGTATGCTCGAGGGGCAATTGTTCGCCTGCTGTCGGTTTGTTCGGCATCTCCCCTTGCTCAATTCGTTTCAACTGTTCGACCGTCTCGCCCACATCGCGCTTCCCATCGCCGCCTGAGGCGATCGATATAATCATCGCTTCCAAATGGTCGACAGCTTGAAAAACAACATCAAGCAGTTCCGGGGTAACGATGAGCCGCTGATTGCGGATGCCATCAAGCACATTCTCTAGTTGGTGCGTCAAATTGGCCAAATCTTCAAATCCCATCGTGGCTGACATTCCTTTTAGCGTATGGGCCGAGCGGAAAATTTCATTAACAAGAGCCATATCACCCGGGGTTTGTTCGAGTTCAAGCAGCCGTTCGTTGATCGTTTGCAGATGTTCCTTGCTTTCATCAATAAAGATGTCTAAGTATTGACTCATATCCATCCCATGTTCCCCCTCATTCCCCGATCGATTGGACGATGGCGGCGGCAATGCCGTCAAGCGGAGTAATGACATCGATGACACCGGCCTCGATCGCCGCCCTCGGCATCCCATAAATGACTGCTGTCTCGCGCGCTTCGGCGATCGCTTCCACGTCTCCGCTTTCTTTCAACTTTTTCAGTCCCTTCGTCCCGTCTGCTCCCATTCCGGTCATGATTACCACCACTTTCCGGCAGTGGTGAATGGCGGCAAGTGATTCGAACAACACGTCAACGGCTGGGCGGTGGCCGGCGCGCGGCGGCGACGCATCAAAATGGGCTTTCAGCACACCGTTTTCCTCCCTGACGGCAAGATGAACACCGCCTGGGGCGATATAAGCAGTGCCATTTCGCAGCACCTCCCCATCTTCTGCCTCTTTGACAGTTATGGCGGATAGTGCGTCCAGCCGGTTGGCAAGCGATTTCGTAAATCCTTTCGGCATATGCTGGACGATGACAACTGGAGCGGCCAAATCGGGCGGCAACTGCGTCAGCACGGTTTCTAAGGCTCGTGGGCCGCCGGTTGAGGTGCCGATGGCGACGATCGCTTTTTCGACGTGCGCCGTTTTGTCGAGTGAACGCCAAGGTCCGACTTTCGAGCGCCGGACGGTGAGCGCCCTTATGTTCGCTTCGCTTGCATGCAACACTTTTCGGACTAGTTCATCCCTCACTTTGTATAAATCAAGCGAAAGCGAACTAGACGGTTTCGCCACAAAATCAACGGCCCCATATTGCATGGCGGTTACCGTATTTTCCGCCCCTTCCTTCGTCGTGCTTGATACCATGACGACCGGCAACGGCTTCTTCTCCATGATATGCCGCAATGTTTCCAGTCCGTCCATCACTGGCATTTCGACGTCGAGCGTCACAACATCAGGGTGAAGAACAGCGATTTTCTCAAGCGCCTCTTGACCATTGCGGGCCGTTCCGATGACTTCAAGGCGCGGGTGTTCGGACAAAAAATCGCTGATCCATTTGCGCATAAACGCCGAGTCATCGACAACAAGCACCTTGATCGTCTTCATTGTCCGTCTCTACCTTTCTAGGAAAAGTTGGCGCAGTTTGGCAAAAAAGCGACTCGCCCGCTCCGTCCCTTCCTCCCGCTGCGGCGCATAACGGAATGCCATTTGGCGCACCGCCTTGCTCGCTTTCGCTGCTGGATCAAGCAATACAAACGGCGTTTGGCTGACAACCGCGCGAGCGACCGTCCGATCTTCCGGAATGATGCCAAGCAACGCAATATCTTTGTTTAAAAACCGACCGGTGACGTACTTCAGCCGCTCAAAAACTTCATACCCTTCCCGCTCCTTGCCGGCGCGGTTGACAATGACGGAAAACGGCGCCTCGCTGCCGGCAGCGTGCATATATTTCATCATGGCATACGCGTCGGTCATGGCGGTCGGCTCCGGTGTTGTCACCACAAATACGTCGTCAACCGACTTTAGAAAATACAACCGTTCCCCTGACGCCCCCGCCCCCATGTCAAAGATGAGGTAATCATACTGTGACGCCACGGCCTGCAGTTCGGTCAAAAAGCGGTCGATGCTAGCCGTATCAAGCCCCTGCCATTGTGCCGCTCCCGTTCCCCCGGCAATGTACGATAGATGTTCCGGACCGCTTTTTACTAGCTCTGAGAGCGGCAGTCGGGCCGAAAACCAATCGGCCAATGCCAACGACGATGACTCGCCGAGCAAAATATCGATGTTGCCCATGCCGATGTCCATATCGAGCAGCAAGACGCGAAACCCGAGCTTAGAAAGCGACAGCGAGAAATTGAGCGAAACGTTCGACTTGCCCACCCCGCCTTTTCCGCTCGTCACCGCGATTGTCCGCGGCGACGGCTGCTGCCGGAGACGGTTCAGCTTGAGACGAAGCTGTTCTGCTTGATCTTTCACCATCGCTCCGCTCCAAACAACAGCTGAACAAGCCGGTCGGCCGATGCTTTCATCATGTCGTCCGGCACGTTTTGCCCGTTCGTAAAATAGGCGGCGCCAAGCCGGCTGTCGAGCAGCAAGTTGAATACAGCTCCGTACGAGTCGGTCTCATCGAGTTTGGTGATGATTAGCCGATCGAGCGGAAGACCGGAAAAGCGGTCATAGACAGCTTTCATGTCGTCATATTTTCCGGTGGCGGCAAGCACAAGCAACGTTTCCGTCTCGCTGTCAAACTCGATCGTTTGCTGCAATTCAGCAACATATTGTGGGTTGCGGAAATTGCGTCCGGCTGTATCTACAAACACGAGGTCGCAATCGGCTAGGTTTCGCTTCGCTGCCCGGAAATCATCGGCATTGTAACATACTGCAAACGGAGCATGTAAAATGTGCGCATACGTCTTCAACTGATCGATGGCTGCAATTCGGTACGTATCCGTCGTAATGAAACCGACTTTTTTTCCTTGTTCGAGAACAGCGCGCCCCGCCATTTTGGCAAGCGTCGTCGTCTTTCCAACCCCGGTCGGGCCGAGCAAAATCACATATTTTTTTTGCCTTGCGGCTTCGGCAAACGGAAGCGACGACAACATGTCACGCACTACCTCTTTCGCCCATTCAGAGACGACAGCCGCCGAGCGCTCCCCCTTGTCGGTGTACCACCGTTCAAGTAAGCGGTCCATCACTTCGCGAACGTAACTTTCCGCCATTCCTTGCCGCACAAGCCGTCGCTCCACCTCAGCTAGCGGCGGGGGGAACACCAACGAAGGCGAGCCGCTAGCCAACTGACGGACGAGCGCTTTCACTTCCTGCAGTTCTCCCGCAAGCAAGTCATTTGTCTTTTCCCGCCCAGCTGCTAATGGCCCATTAGTGGGTGCTGCCACATCCGGCGAACGCGGCGGCAATGGATCAGGGTCAACGCCCGCTAACACTTCGATCTTCTTTTTCGCAAACAAACCGAAAAATCCGCCGGTACGGGTCTCTTTCGAGTGTAAAATGACCGCATCGCGACCGAGCTCGGCGCGAACCATTTTCATCGCTTCATTCATGGACGGGGCGATAAATTTTTTCACTTTCATTCCATTTCCACCATCCCCACACTTTGGACTTCGACATCCGCTTCAAGCTCGTTATACGACAGCACCGGGATCGTTGGAAAATGGCGCTCGGTCAGCTGGCGGACGTACATGCGCACCGCCGGAGAACAGAGCAAAATCGGCGTTTGACCGGCAAACGGATAGCGGTCAAGCGCTTGGGACACCGACTCAACGAACGCCTGCGCCCGCGTCGGATCAAGCGCCAAATAGCGGCCGTGCTCTGTTTGCTGCACAGCATCAGCAATGATTTTTTCCACTTTGCCGGATAACGTAATGACCCGCAACGGCTCGCCCGGCACGGCGTATTGCCCAGTAATTTGCCGCGCCAGCGCTTGGCGGACATATTCGGTCAACAAATCGGTGTCTCCGGTCAGGCGGGCAAAATCAGCAAGCGCCTCAAAAATCAGCGGCAAGTTGCGGATCGACACTTTCTCTTTCAACAGCTTGGCAAGCACTTTTTGAACATCGCCGATCGACAACGGATTCGGGGTCACATCATCGACAAGCACTGGGTACGATTCTTTCAAATGATCGATCAGCTGCTTCGTTTCTTGGCGGCCAAGCAATTCATGGGCGTGGGACTTAAGCACTTCCGTCAAATGTGTCGAGACGACCGATGGAGGGTCAACAACCGTATAACCGAGCATTTCAGCGCGGTCTTTCATCGCCTCAGAAATCCACTTCGCCGGCAGGCCAAACGCCGGCTCGACCGTTTCAATGCCGTCGATCGAACCATCGTCGACGCCAGGGCTCATCGCTAAATAATGGTCTAGCAGCAGCTCGCCACGCGCCACTTCTTCACCTTTAATTTTTACCCGATATTCGTTTGGCTGAAGCTGAATGTTATCACGAATGCGCACAACTGGGACGACGATGCCGAGCTCGAGTGCAAGCTGGCGGCGGATCATGACGATCCGGTCGAGCAAATCTCCACCTTGAGCCGCATCAGCAAGCGGAATGAGCGCATAACCAAACTCAAACTCAATCGGGTCGACATGCAACAGTTGAATGACGCTTTCCGGGCTTTTCAATTCGTCCGCCGCCGTTTCCTCTTCCGGTTCGGCCCCGACTGCTTCCTCGTGCTGTTGTCCCCGAGCAAACCGGTAGCCGCCGAGCGCCAACAGCCCAGCGATCGGCATCGTCAATACGTCACTAATCGGTGTAAGCAAGCCGAGCAAGAAAATCGTTCCAGCAGTGACGTACAACATTTTCGGAAAAGCAAACAGCTGACGCATAATATCGCCGCTTAAATTGCTGTCGGACGCCGCTCGGGTGACAATAATACCGGTCGCGGTCGAAATCAATAACGCTGGAATTTGGCTTACAATCCCGTCACCGACCGTCAATAATGTGTAACGTTTCGCCGCCTCGGCCATCTCCATCCCTTGTCCAACGACGCCGATGATCATGCCAAATAACATATTGATAATGACGATAATCATCCCGGCGATGGCGTCGCCTTTGACGAACTTGCTCGCCCCATCCATAGCACCGTAAAAGTCGGCCTCTCGAGCAATCTTTTCCCGCCGCTGCCGCGCTTCCTGCTCCGAAATCATGCCGGCGTTTAAATCGGCGTCAATGCTCATTTGTTTTCCCGGCATCGCATCGAGCGTAAAGCGGGCCGCCACTTCGGAGACACGTTCGGCCCCCTTCGTAATGACGATAAACTGAATGATGATCAAAATTAAGAATACGACAAATCCAACGACGACATCGCCACCAACGACGAACGTCCCGAACGTTTCGACGACTCCCCCCGCTTCTCCTTTACTTAAAATCGCGCGGGTTGTTGAGACGTTCAATCCTAATCGAAACAAAGTCAGCACTAAAAGCAATGACGGAAAAATGGAAAATTCAAGCGGTTCTTTCGTGTTCATCGCCGTCAGCAAAACAAGTAAGGCGAGAGAAATATTGATGATGATCAAGATGCTGAGCAGCCATGTCGGCAACGGGATGACGAGCATGGCAACGATGAGCACGACCATAAGCAAAACTGATAAATCTTTCCATTGCGCTTGCATGTTTTTCTCTCCTTGTTGCTACACATTTCGTTTGAGCCGGTAAACGTACGCCAAAATTTCCGCCACTGCCTTAAAAAACGCCTCTGGAATCATATCGCCGACCTCCGTCTGCCGATAAAGCGCTTGGGCGAGCGGACGGTTCTCGACGGTGACGACACCGTTCGCTTTGGCAATTTCCTTAATTCTTAGGGCGACATAGTCCGCCCCTTTCGCCACGACAACCGGCGCTTCCATTTTTCCATCTTCATATTTGAGCGCGACAGCATAATGGGTCGGATTTGTAATCACAACGTCCGCGTTCGGCACTTCTTGCATCATCCGTTTCATCGCCATTTCGCGCTGTTTCTGTTTGATGCGTGACTTAATAAGTGGATCGCCTTCCGTCTTTTTATACTCGTCTTTAATGTCTTGCTTCGACATGCGAATATTTTTTTCAAATTCAAACCGTTGGTACAAATAGTCAAACAACGCTAAAAATAAGAGCGATGCCGCGGCATACAGCCCCATTTTCACCGTCAAGCCGCCAATGACAGCGAGCATGGCGCCCGGCGGTTTGGAAACAAGCGCCAGTAGCTCGTTTCGTTCGAAAAACAGCAGCGTAAAGACAACTGTGCCGATGATTCCAGCTTTTAACACCGACTTCAACAGTTCGACAATGGCGCGCAGCGAAAAGAACCGCTTCATTCCTTTCACCGGGTTGAGCCGATTCCAATCCATTTTCAGCGGTTCAACGGTAAAAAGGGCGCCGATTTGCAAAAAGTTGGCCAGTCCGGCCGCCAGCACAGCGGCAGCAAAAAACGGAGCCAAAAGGAACGCCGCATGGCGGAGCCAGTCGAGAAACAGCAAATGAAGCGAATCGATCGTCAGCGGGACAGACGCGTAATCGGACAGCGCGCGGGTGAACAAACGCAGCAAGCCATCGCGCTCGTATGCCCCCGCCAAAAACAAGGCAAGAAACGTAGCAAGCAAAACGGCGGCGGCAACCGCGTCACCGCTTTTTGCCACCTGCCCTTTTTCCCGCACTTCTTGCCGTTTGCGCGGCGTCGCCTTTTCCGTTTTTTCTCCCGCAAAAAATTGCAAATCAAGCCGCCAGCAGCCCATCTTACGCGCCTCCTAACAACCGCATAAACTCGCGCAGCGACGCAAACATGAGTTGAAACAGTTCACGGGCGGAAAACAAAATTCCTCCGATCGCTGCAAACAACAACAAAAATGCCGTCACCGTTTTGAGCGAAAAACCAACGGCAAAAATGTTCATTTGCGGCACTGCACGAGCGATGATGCCAAGCGCCACATCGACTAAAAAGAGCGATCCGACAAGCGGGGCAGCCATTTGTACGGCTACGACAAACATCGCGGCGAAGGCGCGAACAGCATATTCGACAGCCCGCCCATCGGCAATATGCGGCCACCCGTCAAGCGGCAGCCACTGATAGCTGTAAAACATGCCATCAAGCAGCAAATGGTGTCCGTCAAGCGCCAGCAAAAGCAAGAGTGCTAACGAGTGAAGATACTGGCCTAACAACGGGCTTTGCGCCCCGGTTTGCGGATCGATGACATTGGCGATGGCAAAGCCGATTTGAAAGTCAATCAACCCACCGGCAATTTGCACCGCTGCCATAATGGTTGCCGCAAGCAGCCCAAGCGCCAGCCCGACGAGCACCTCTTTGAAGACAAGCAACATATACACATCGTTCAATGACAGTGTCGGTTTGGGCACCGCCAAAAACAAAATCCAACTGAAAAAAAACGCCAACCCGATTTTATATGAAGCCGGCACCGTCCGGTACGAAAAAAGCGGCATCGCAGCAAAAAAAGAAGCGATGCGGGCAAAGATAAGCAAAAATGCCGGAAAGTGAGTCCATAATTGTTCCATGATCGATCAGCCTATAAATGAAGCCAAATTGTTGAAAATATCATGGGCGTATGACACCATTTTCGAGAGCATCCACGGCCCGAACAACACAAGCCCGAGCAAGACAGCGATAATTTTCGGCACAAAAGTGAGCGTCTGCTCTTGAATTTGCGTCGCCGCTTGAAAAATGCTGACGACAAGACCGACAATAAGCGACAGCAACAAGAGCGGACCACAGACAATCAACACAATATAGACACCTTGCTCAGCAAGGCGGATAATCAAATCGGCACTCATGGACGCCACCTATCTTTATTGAAAACTTTGCAACAATGATTTGACGACTAAGTACCAGCCGTCAACAAGAACAAACAACAAAATTTTAAACGGCAGCGAAATCATCACCGGCGGCAGCATCATCATCCCCATTGACATTAAGACGCTGGCGACAATCATGTCGATGACTAAAAACGGAATAAAAATCATAAAGCCCATTTGAAACGCCGTCTTCAGCTCGCTAATCGCAAACGCTGGCACGAGCGCAGTCAACGGGATGTCGTTGACCGTTTTCGGCTGTTCAGCGCCGCTGTATGATAAAAACAGCGCCAAATCTTGCTGCCGTGTGTGCTTGCTCATAAACTGCTTAAGCGGAATGGCAGCACGTTCGTACGCCTCATCCAAATCAATTTTTTCGGCAAATAACGGCTGCAACGCCTGATCATTGATGTCTTTCCATGTCGGCGCCATAATGAAAAATGTCAAAAACAACGCCAACCCAATCAACACTTGGTTCGGCGGCATTTGCTGCGTGCCGAGCGACGTACGCACGAACGACAGAACGATGACAATGCGTGTAAAACACGTCATCATAATTAAAATGCCAGGAGCAATCGACAAGACAGTGAGCAACAGCAGCAATTTCACCGATGTCGACACATGCTCGGGAGCCATTGAATTAAACATATGGACAAATTCATTCATCGCCCGCTGTACCTTCCTCTTTCAGCCGCTTTAGCCACTCATTGCGCTTTTCGGCCATTTGTTTCATTTCCTCGGCAAGCAGCGCCGAAAACGAGGGAGCCGTGCTCCCTTCCGATTTTGATTTTGCCGCCCAATACTCACGAAGCCGGAAGCGGAAGCGGCTGAAATCAGCCATCCGTTCAAGCCGTTCGTTATGTTGCGCCAGCAGCTCATTAATCTCGTTTTCATCGCTAATTTCTCGCAATAGTTGAATCGAATCGCCGACGCCGATGACAAGCAGCCGGTTGCCGACTTTAATGAGCTGGACGGAACGGTTCGTTCCAACACTCGTCCCGCCAAGGTGCTCGATGACACCTTTTTGACCAGAACCGAATGGCTGGCGGCGGGAAAGCCATTTCAGCAGCACATAAAGAAGAATGAGAACAAAGGCGGTCGCTCCAATGAGCCGGAGCACATCGGAAGCAGAAACGGCATCAGCTGTTTTACTGGCCGATTGTGTCTGTTGCCCGGCCGGCGTTGACGGCCCGCACGCATCCGGTTGCTGCAAGCAGTCGGCAACCGTCGGGCTTTGGGCGGCCGATGCCGGCGATGCACTCAACACAATAGCTGTCATAAACAAAGCTGCCGCCCATCGCCATATTGCCATCAATACCATCCACCTCTTATCGCTTATCCGAGCGTTTTGTTAATCGCTTCAATGACGCGATCTGCCTGAAATGGCTTGACAACGAAATCTTTCGCCCCCGCTTGGATGGCGTCAATCACCATCGCCTGTTGCCCCATCGCTGAGCACATAATGACTTTGGCGTTGCTGTCGATTTTTTTGATTTCTTTCAGCGCCGTAATCCCATCCATCTCCGGCATCGTAATGTCCATCGTCACAATGTCGGGGCGCGTCTCTTTATATTTCTCGATCGCCTGCCGCCCGTCAGCCGCTTCGGCAACGACCTCATGCCCGTTTTTGGTCAAAATGTCTTTAATCATCATCCGCATAAACGCAGCATCATCAACGACAAGTATTCGTGCCATGTACGCCTACCTCCTATAATGACTATTATTTTAGCCGTTTTAACCGATCGTTTTGACTGACAATATCAGTGATGCGCACACCGAAGTTTTCGTCGATCACGACAACCTCGCCTTTGGCGATCAACTTGTTGTTGACAAAAATATCAACCGGCTCGCCGGCCAGCTTATCGAGTTCAATGATCGATCCGGCCGACAGCTGCAAAATTTCTTGCACTGAACGCTTCGTTCGCCCAAGTTCGACCGTCACTTGCAAAGGCACATCAAACAACAGCTCTAAATTGCGCGCCTCCGTTGCAGCAAGCGGTGGATCGTCAAACTCGGCAAAATCAGCCGCTTGAATATGTCGCTCAGCCACGCTTTCTTCTTCCTTAGAACGCCCCCCGACCGGCTCATTTGTGAAGCGGCTCGCAGCCGAGGAGAACTCGCCATCGCTCGCATGGGCATAAGCAGGCGCCGGTTGTGGCTCTTCGCGTGGCACCGCGCCCGCGGACGATGGGTCAATGTTTTCCTCTTTTTCTAATGTTCCGGCCGCCTCCGCCGACGAACCGAGCAGATGAGTGACGAGCTCTTTGGCAAAATCGATGGGCAACAGCTGCATAATGTTCGAGTCAACTAAAGCCCCGATTTTCAGCCGGAACGACACTTTAATGAAAAAATCCTCATCCGGCAAATATTCCAATCCTTTTCCTTCGGTCAAATCAAGAAGATGGAGCGTTGGCGGAGAAATATCAACTCGTTTGTTAAAAATGGTTGACATCGATGTTGCTGCTGAGCCCATCATTTGATTCATGGCCTCTTGAACCGCGCTTAGCTGAATCTCGCCGAGCGAACTGTCAGCTGTCGTTCCGTCACCGCCAAGCATTAAATCAGCAATAACGGCCGCATCTTGTTGCTCTATGACAAGCAAATTCGTCCCGAGAAACCCTTCGGTATAGTTGACTTGGATGGCGACATACGGCCGTGGAAACTCGTCAGCAACCCGTTTCCGCTCAACGACAGACACGCTCGGTGTCGTAATTTCCACTTTTTGGTTCAATAACGTTGACAGCGCCGTCGCCGAACTACCGAAGGAAATATTGCCGATTTCCCCAATAGCATCCTGCTCGAGCGGGGTGAAAATATCATGGAGCGCCGGAACATGATCGCTATCGTCCATTCCGCGCAATAAGGCATCGATTTCATCTTGCGACAACATTCCATCATTCATCATAACTTTCTTCGCCCCCCTCGATCATCGCTAAAATTTGCACCGCCAGCTTCTTGTTCCGCTTCCCCGGCTGGCCGATAAATTTCGGGATATGGCCGATTTTGACAACAAGCGGTTCATGAATCGACTGCTTGAGCTGAATAACGTCTCCCACCTCGAGCTGAAGAAATTCGCCGACGGTGACGACCGCTGTGCCAAGCTCAGCGACAATCGGCAATTGGGCTGCGCGGATGCGACGTTCAATTCGTCCCGCTTCCTCAGGGGAACGTTCCTTTTTTTGCGCCTGCATCCAGTAGTGCACCGATAGCCGCGGCATAATCGGCTCTAAAACGACGTGTGGAATACAAACGTTCATCATGCCGCGCGCTTCGCCAATTTGCGTGTTGAGTGAAATGACGACGACCGTATCGTTCGGCGCGATCATGCGCAAAAATTGCGGATTGACTTCAAAATCAACGAACAGCGGATCGACCTCGGCTACCGACTCCCATGCATCGCGCCAATGGGCAAACGCTTTGTCAAACAGGCTCGACATGATACGCGTTTCAATTTCGGTTAGATGCTCCACTTTGTCCATGCTTGCACCGCGTCCGCCCATCACCCGATCGAGCATGGCGTACGCGATGTTCGGGTTCACCTCAAGCAGCACATGCCCGTCTAGCGGCGGCACTTCAAAAACGTTAATGATCGTCATCTTTGGAATGGAACGGACGAACTCTTCGTAAGGAATTTGATCAGCCGACGCGACCGAGATTTGCACATATGTACGCAGCTGGGCGGAAAAAAATGTTGTCAACAGACGGGCAAAGTTTTCGTGAATGCGCGTCAAGCTGCGAATTTGGTCTTTGGAAAATCGAAGCGCCCGCCGGAAATCATATGTTTTGACGCGCCGCCCTTCCTCTTCCTTTTTTAGTTCTTCCGCACTCATTTCCCCAGCAGAAAGCGCGGCAAGCAGTGCGTCAATTTCACTTTGCGACAATACTTCCCCGGCTGTCATGTCACCTTCCCCTCTCTAGATGGCAGGCTACTGGAGGATAAAGGAGGTAATGTAGACGTTCTCCACTTTCCCTTCCTGCATCAATGCGTTAATGTCTTGCTTGAGCCGCTCTTTCAGTGCCGCCATTCCTTCCTTGCCTTTAAAGTCGGCTGCCTTCATTTCCGAAAGCCGCTCAATGATCACATCTTTAATTTGAAAATCGCGTTTCTCCGCCTCTTCTTTTCCTTTGTCGCTGTCAGTCTGGATTTTAAATGATATTTTAATATAACGCCCATCAGCCAAATTCGTCGTCATTTCTGGGATGTCGATGGAGCTTTCAGCGAGCTCATCAGCGCTTGGCTCCCCTTGTTTTTCACCACCCGCCATTTTCATGACCATCACAAGCGCCACGGTGCCAGCTAAAGCGATGATCGCCAGCATAATGACCATCGTTTGGATTACTTTATTCCCTTTCACTGTCCAATCCTCCTGCTTCTGGTAAGCGAAACACGCCGATCTGCCGGTAAAATTCGCTTGCGAGTGCCGCCACTTGCTCAACCGTTTCGCGAACGACGAACTTTTTCCCATTCGTCAGCGTCACGGTCGTGTCGGGAAACGCTTCGATTTGCTCGATGTAAAGCGCGTTGATCATAAACCGTTTACCGTTGAGCTTCGTTAACGAAATCATCGGTGAGCGGGCGTTAGGAGACCGCTAACGCCCTCCCTCCTATTCTATTTTTTCAAGTTGACCAACTCTTGCAAAATTTCATCCGACGTCGTAATGATGCGCGTATTCGCTTGGAAACCGCGTTGGGCAACAATCATTTCAGTAAATTCTTCAGCAAGGTCGACGTTGGACATTTCAAGAGCACCGGAGACGAGTTTTCCGGTTCCGTTGGCTCCCGGCACTCCTATCTGCGGATCGCCGGAGTTCACTGTCTCACGGAATAAGTTATTCCCTTCCTTTTCCAAGCCATCCGGATTGGCGAACTTCGCCAATTGAATTGTCCCTACAAGTTGTAAATTGCCTGTATCATCCACAATGGTAACATTGCCATCAGCCCCTATGCTCAAACTTTTCGCATTGGAATCAATTTTCAGTGGCCCTCCATCACCAAGCAAATATAGACCATTGGCATTCACAATATAACCTTCCGAATCAAGATAAAAGTTTCCAGCTCGCGTATACATTTGATTGTTGCCGTTAGCATCACCAACAATGAAAAACCCATCCCCGGAAATCGCCAAATCAAGAACACGCCCTGTCGTCTGCAAGCTGCCTTGCGTATGAATCGTATCAATAGCAGCAAGCTGTGAGCCAAGACCAACTTGGCGCGGGTTGGTTCCACCACTCGCAGCGCTCGGCCCACTCGCACCAGAGATCGTTTGACTCATTAAATCTTGAAAAATCGTTCTTCCTTTCTTAAATCCATATGTATTGACATTGGCAATATTGTTGCCAATCACATCCAACTTCGTTTGGAAATTGCGCATAGCACCAATACCGGAATACATGGAACGAAGCATCGATTTTCTCTCCCCTTTATCCTTTTTGTTCGACTTTTGTCACCACATCAGCGGCAATCGTCGTTCCGTTATTCAGCTCAAGGACAATTTTTCCGTCTTTTTGCATGACCGATTGAACGACCGCGCTCATTGTTGAATCATCCTCTTGCCAATGCACCGTTTTCCCGATCCACTCGCTGTAGCGCAAAAGTGCGTCACGCCCACTTGCTTGCATCCATTGCTGCATGAGATTGGCGATATTCATCATTTGCTCGAGCGACGAAAAACTCGCCATTTGCGCAATAAACTCTCTATCTTCCATCGGGTTGAGCGGGTCTTGATTTTGCAACTGGGCGAGCAAAATTTTTAAAAAATCGTCTTTCCCTAAAATTTGCTCTCCCGTTTTTCGTTCCGGCTGAACAGCGTTGGCCAACCATAAATTTGAGTCAATTGCGTTCGTTGCCATTTCCACCCCTCCTATACATCCGCCTCGATCCCGTCTAATGCAAACGGAGAAGAAGGCGATGGCTCCCGCTTTTGTTCTTGCCGTGATTCGCCATGTTGACGGCCGCCTTGGCGCTTCTCGGAATACGGCGGCATCGCAGAACCTTCAAAATCGGTCCAAACCGTCCATTTTTCGACGGTGATGTGGCTCGCATCAAGCAGCTGGGCGAGCTGCGGCAGATGAGCTTGAAGCAGCTCTTTCACCGCGTCGTTCGCCACAAGCAGTTTGGTAGCGAGCTTGCCGCCTTCGTGCACCATTTTCACTGTAACCGTCCCGAGATGTTCCGGATGGAGGCGAATAACGAGCTGCGTTGCACCGTTTGGCAACTTCATCCATCGCCCCAACCGCAAGGTACGGGCGACTTGATCAATCAGAGAGCTGCCGTTACCAGCTTCTGTTCTGCTTGCCTGACTGTCCGAACTAGCGTCAACAGACAACAGTGAGGCCATGTTTGCTGAAAAAGTCATATGACCGTCCGGCACAAAATGATTCTCTCTATGCGGTCCAAATCGTTGTTCACGAGCAAACGAAACGGAGAGCGGCGCAAGACGAGCTGCTTCGTACTCCGCTTTCTGAGCTACCGGTGGAAAGAAAGGTTCGATTGATGTGTTTGCGCCGTTTAGCCTTATAGCCTCTTCGCCGAGATTCCTATATGCCCACCCGTTTCGTCGCCCCACACTGTCCAGTGCGTTGCTATCATCAACCGCTTGGAACAAACGTTGGATCGCAGAAGATTGTATGTTTTCAATTCTCTCGGCGGTCGGTCGGGTTTCTCCATGATCAAGCAGCAACATCATGTTTCTTATGTCCCTGCCCTTTACTTCCGCAACGATGAAAGAGTCATTATGTCCCTTTTCCCCCTTGACCGCTGTCAGTAAACGACCGTCGCTTCCTTGTGCAATGCTTTGGGCAGGAGATGTCCCTTCCTCTTGCAGAGCGAACCAGACTGCCTGTTGGGAATCGGCGTTCATTGCCCTCTCCCCGCCGCTCTGCTTTCCTTTGCCGTACTCTTCGAACATGCCGTCACCTTGCATGCCTCGGCCTTTTTCACTCATCCCCGCCAACAAACGATCATCGCTTCCTTGTGCAACACTTTGATCAGAAAAAGTTCCCCCCACTTGCATGGACAAAACGGGCAACTCAGCTGATTCGTCCTGCTCATCTATCCTTCCCGTTTTGTTTTCCGACAAAGAGGGCAGTCGATCCTCCTCTGTTTCAACCGGTTGTGCTTCAGCCTGCTTGCTCGCGAGCAGCGCCGCGAATGCGTCAGCCATTCCCGTTTCCTTTTTTGTCGTCGGCGGCGTCACTTCAATGCTCATAGATCGCGACAAGCTTGCTGCGATCACCGTCTTCATTCGACCGCCTCCTCTCCCGTTTCCCATTTACTCAACGACGAAAGCAAGTTCGCCGCCTGTTCAATCGGCATTTGCTCCAAAATGGCGGCTGCTTTGTCGCCGTCAAGCCGACTTAGCACATCGAGCGCTTCACGGTTCGGCAGCTCGGCTAAAATGGCGGCCGCCTGCTTCTCCGACATCGCTCCATACATAGCCGCAATATCGTCCGCCGTCACAGTTGGCTTGGCAGCGTGATTGGCTTGTTCGTTTGGCTCCTCATCTGGCGCCGATAGCCGGGCGATTTCATGCTCTTTGACAGTCCGCTCGTTTTGTAGCTGTCTAATTTGTTTTTTCTGCCTAGCAATCGTCTCTTGTTGCTGTTCAATCGTCTGTTGCTGTGTCGCGATCGTTTTCTCTAGTGCTCTCTCCTTCTTCTTCCAGTCAATCCATTCAGAGATCAAGGGCACGTTCGCCGTCCATTGTTTTGTTTCTGGCGCCACATCGATGCCAGCCACCTTTACGATTAACAAGAGGAAGAAAGCGGCAAATAAACTTGGGGTGACAATGACGAACAAAACCCATTGCCATCGGTTTGGCTTTTCTTCTTGTTGGACTTTGCTGCTTGTCATCTATAACTCCCCTTGCCGTGCAAAGCGTTGAACAGCCAATTCGTCGAGAAAGCGGCTTTCTGCCTCTTTCTCGCGTTGCTCGATCCACTGCTGCACACGCTCACGCATTTTTTCATATTTTTTTACTTCAATATTCAATTCGGTCAGGCGCTGCTGCCGGCGCTGCATCTGCTCGCGTGCTTGCATGACGATGAGCTGATAATGGTCGATGGCCCGCTGTAAATTCCCGATATATTGCAACATATGGCGGATCGCCCCGATCGATAAGCCTGTCTGCAGCTGTTCATCGCGTTCCGCTTCGCATTTTTCTTTTTCCTTGAGCAAGTTATACAACGCCTCGGCCGCTTGTTCAAACCGGCGAACCGCCTCTTCGTACTCGCTGAGCGCCTTCTCTTTTTCTTTTTCTTTCATTGTCAATACTTTGTGCAGTCGAAATGTTGGCGTCACGCCTGCTCACCCTTTCAGCGCCCGAAAGCTACAACCGCGATGACACTAGGCGGAAAAGGGCATCAATGCTTTCGGCGCGCGTCGTTTTTTCGTCAATCTCTTGACGACAAAACGCCATAATTTGAGGATAAAATTGAATCGCCTCATCAATTTCTCGAGAAGATCCGTGTTTGTACGCCCCTATTTGAATCAAGTCCTCCGAATCGATATAAGTAGAAAGGAGACGCCGGACCCGATTTGCCGCTTCGCGGTGCTCTGCACTAATGATATGGGGCATGACGCGGCTGACGCTTTTGAGCACATTAATCGCTGGGTATTGCCCTTTATTGGCTAACTGACGTTCGAGCACAAAATGGCCGTCCAAAATGCCGCGTACCGCATCGGCAATCGGTTCATTCATATCATCGCCATCGACAAGCACCGTATAAAAAGCGGTGATCGTGCCTGAAGCGTTTGTCCCCGCCCGCTCAAGCAACTTCGGCAACAAGGCGAATACCGACGGCGTATAACCTTTCGTTGTCGGAGGCTCGCCGACAGCAAGGCCGATCTCCCGCTGCGCCATAGCAACGCGGGTGACCGAGTCCATCATCAACATGACATCCGCCCCTTGGTCGCGGAAATATTCAGCAATTGCTGTCGCAGTGTACGCTCCTTTGACGCGCATGAGCGCCGGCTGATCTGAAGTGGCGACGACGACAACCGAACGAGCCAAACCTTCCGGACCGAGATCACGCTCCAAAAATTCACGCACTTCGCGGCCGCGTTCGCCAATTAAGGCAATGACGTTTACATCAGCCGACGTACGGCGGGCGATCATTCCCATAAGCGTGCTCTTGCCGACACCGGAGCCGGCAAAAATGCCAACGCGCTGACCCTTGCCGACTGCCAGCAAGCTGTCGATAACGCGCACACCGACTTCGAGCGGTTCGGCAATCGGCGGCCGGGCGAGCGGGTTGGGCGGATCACGTTCGACCGATACCGGCTTCAGCCCAAGCGGCAGCGCGCTTCCGTCAAGCGGTCGACCGATCGGGTCAAGAACCGTGCCGATGAGCGCATCGCCGACGTATACTTCAAGCGGCTTGCCGGTCGCTTCAACAAGACAACCAGGGGCAATATGCGCCATAGAGGAAAAGGGCATAAGCAAGACGTGCTGCTCATGAAAGCCGACGACTTCCGCAGGGATTTTTCGACCGCCGCTCGTTTCGTGAATGTAGCAAAGGTCGCCGATCGAGCTTTCCGGTCCTTTCGATTCGGTCATTAATCCGATGACACGCGATACTTTGCCGAACCGTTTATACAAATCAGCAACGACAATTTCATCAAGAAGCGCCTGCCAGTTCAGCGGACATTCCCTCCTTCAGCCGCCTGTAGAGCGCCTCGCGCAGCTGTTCAAGCTGCGTATCTACACTGGCATCGATGCGCCCAAACGGCGTTTCGACGAGGCAACCGTATTCCGGCAGTGCATCGTCGGGGTAAACAAATAATTCGACGTGATGCGGAAAAACGGACTTCAGTAATTCCTGCTGACCTATCACCGCTTCATAACAGTGCGGGTGCACATAAACGATGACCTCCGTTTGCCGGCGCACTTCTTGCAGCACTTGGCGCACGAGCGGCAAAAACGCGTTTCGGTCATTCTCGAGCGTAACTCCGATGATGCGTTCGGCTGCTTTTAACGCCACCTCAAGCATCATATCAGTGGCCGATTCGAGCCGAGCATAAAACTCATCATTTGCCCGTTCTGCTACGCGGCGGGCTTGTTCAATCCACTCGCGGTGCTCGCTTAGCGCCTCGTCGCGCCCGGCGGCATAGCCATCTTCATATCCTTGGGTGCGCGCTTCCTGCATGAGCCGCTCTTTCTCGTGTCGCCATTGCTCTTGTTCTTGGGCCAACTGCTCACGCACTGCCGCATAATATTGCTCCGCTTGACGGCGAAGCTCAGCTACCTCCTCTTTGGCAGCAGCGATCGCCTCCCATTCCTGTTGCCGATCAGCTGCAGATGATGGAGCATCTAGAACATAGCGCTGCACGGCGATCGTTTTTTTGCCAGTACGGGCTGTCACTGCGGGTGCTTTAATGACGTTAGACAATAATATCATCTCCTCCTCCGCGGGCGATGATGATTTCCCCTATCTCCTCGAGACGGCGGATCACCGCGACGATGCGCGACTGCGCTTCTTCAACATCGCGCAGTCGAACCGGCCCCATATATTCCATCTCTTCTTTGAACGTCTCTGCCATTCTTGTTGACATGTTGCGGAAGACGATATCTTTCACTTCATCGCTTGCTACTTTCAGCGCCAGCATGAGATCGTCGTTGTCCACTTCGCGGATGACCCGCTGAATGGCGCGGTTATCAAGCGTTACGATATCTTCAAAGACAAACATCCGCTTTTTAATTTCTTCAGCCAGTTCCGGGTCTTGAATTTCCAAAGCGTCCAATATCGTCCGCTCTGTGCTCCGGTCAACTTGGTTTAACACTTCAACGACCGCCTCAATGCCGCCAGCTTGTGTGTAGTCTTGCACAACAGTCGCCGACAGCCGCCGTTCAAGAATTTGCTCGACTTCGCTAATAATTTCCGGCGACGTGCTATCCATCAGCGCAATGCGCCGAGCGACGTCCGCCTGCATCTCCTGCGGCAAGGCCGATAAAATTTGTCCTGCCTGCTCCGGATCTAAATACGAAAGAATAAGAGCGATCGTTTGTGGATGTTCGTTTTGAATAAAGTTTAACAGCTGCATCGGATCCGCCTTGCGGGCGAAATCAAACGGCCGCACCATGAGCGCTGATGTCAGTCGGTTAATAATATGCATCGCTTTGTCCGGACCAAGCGCCTTTTCAAGCACTTCTTTCGCGTAGGCGATGCCTCCTTGCGCGATGTAGTCTTGCGCCAAAGCAAGCTGGTGAAACTCTTCGAGCACCTCTTCTTTTTGTTCGACCGTCACTTGGCGGACGTTGGAAATTTCGAGCGTCAGCTTTTCGATCTCTTCTTCCGACAAATGTTTATAGACGGAGGCCGACACGTCTGGGCCGAGGGAAATGAGCAGGATGGCCGCTTTTTGTCTGCCCGACAGCCCGCCTTTCCGTTCGCGCTTTGCCATACGTCGTTCCTCCTACTCTTCTGATAGCCACGTTTTCAATAGTTTGGCAAACTCATCCGGCTTTTCTTTCGCCAGCCGTTCAAGCTGACGGCGGCGCATTCTCTCCTCCGTCTCCGGCGGCTCTGGCAATTCCGGCTCTGCCGGAAGCGGCGGAGCGAATACGAATTCTTCGTCCTCTTCTTCGTCTTCGCGGCGACGCAGCCAGAAGAATAACAGCAGAGCGATCAACAATAACGCTCCCGCGCCAGCCGCATACCACCACCATGCCGGCCGAACCGGATCCGGTTCCGTGAATGTCGGCTTACCGTTAAACTTTTGTACCGAGACGACAATGCGGCTGTTAATGTCTTCATCAGTCAATGTTTGTGCTTCACCTTTGTCAATCGATGTTCGGACAATCGTTCCTAATATTTTTTGAATATCATTGACCGCCTCTGTTGTCAGTGAGTTCGGGTCGTCTGGGTCGGGCGGCTCAACCATCACCTGAATGCCTAAGTCACGAATTTTATACGGACTTTCCACAATTTGTTTTTTTATTTTATTGACTTCATTGTTGATGGTTTCTTCGGTCCGCTCGTAATTGCCGTTCGTTGCGCCGCTTGCTCCTTGGTAGCCCGGCGTTTCGTTCGTGCCTGTCCCGGCAGTGCCGCCCGGCGGCGCTCCGCTTCCCGCATACGTTTCTTTAATGCGTTGGACGCTGACGGCGATTCCTTCGTCGTTCTCTTCACCAACAGGAGCGACTAAATTTTCTTCCCGTTTTTCTTGCGTAAAGTCGACATCAGCCGTGACGGAAACGACGACTTTGTCCTGCCCCATCATCGTGCCGAGCATTTGCTGCACTTGACGCTGGATATCGCGTTCGATTTGTTTTTTGATTTGTTGCTGCGAAGCAAATGTCGCCCCTGTCGAATTTCCACTATCATTTTTTAAGTCAAAATACTCAAAAAACTGATTCATAATGACGATATTATCTGTAGAGAGGTTGGGAACACTTTTGGCGACGAGGTGATACAACGCCCGAATTTGCTCGTCGCTAAACTGGTAGCCTGGCTTCGTTCTCAGCACAATCGAAGCCGAGGCTTCCCCTTTTTCATCAGAAACAAATACGCTCGGCTGCGGAAGGTTGATCATCACTTTCGCATCCTCGACGCCGTCGATCGTTTTCATTAAATTGGCGAGTTCAGTTTGCATCGCCTTCAGCTTTACCATATTAAACTCATTATCAGTCATGCCGAAGCTCGCGTTTTGGCCAAAAAACGAATAATCGATGACTCCGCTGTTCGGAATGCCTTCGGCGGCTAGCTCCACTTTCAGCGCATCGACTTGCTCTTTCGGCACTTTGATCGTTGTGCCGCCATCGGCCACTTCTGCCGAAACACCGCGTCCATCAAGCGTCGCTTTAATTTGCCCAGCTTCTTGCGGTGTTAAATTACTGTATAGCGGCACCATTTCCGTCCTCGTGGCGAAAAACACTCCGATGCCGATGGAAAAAAGAACCACCGCTATCCCGCCTATAGCGAGCCATTTCTGTTTTTTCGTCCGCTCTTGCCAAAACGAACGAGCGCGGCCCCACCACTCTTTCCATTTGCTGTTCATACAATTCCCCCGATCATCCAGCCATACAACCATTTGCTGCCATCGCCCGTCAATGACGACAGCCTCTATATGTAATGTATTGCAGCTTATGAATGCTACAACGGCATGCGCATCATTTCTTGATACGCCTCAATCGCCTTGTTGCGGATCTCAATCGTCAGCTGCAGCGCAACGCTCGCCTTTTGCGCGGCGATCATCACATCATGCAATTGGACGTTCTCCCCGCGGACGAGTTTTTCCGTTAGCGCGTCCGCTTGAATTTGTTTGTCGTTTACGTTGTTGAGCGCCTCTTTTAAAAAGGCGGCAAACTGTTTTTGCACCTCGGCTGGCTTTACCGGGTTCGGGACGGTGGACACCGGTTTCAGCCCAACACGACTTACTCCGTCAAGCATGATGCATCCTCCTTACGTACTATTTTCCTATTTCGAGCGCCTTCATCAACATCCCTTTTGAGGCGTTCAACGCAGTGACGTTCGCCTCATAGGAACGCGTGGCACCGATCAAGTCAACCATTTCTTTGAGCGGATCAACGTTGGGCAAACGAACATAGCCATCGTCCCCCGCATCCGGATGATCCGGATCGTACACGAGCTTAAACGGTGCTGGATCGTCGACGATTTCACGCACCCGCACCCCGCTGCCGACCGCATCGGTACGGCCGAGAGCAGCCTGCAAATAACTTGAAAACTGTTCGCCGCGCGGTTCAACAACAACAACTTTGCGGCGATACGGCTCCCACTCCCCATTAACCAAACGCGCTCGCGTCGTATCGACGTTGGCGATGTTGGACGAAATCACGTCCATACGCAACCGTTGAGCAGTCAGGGCCGAGGCTGAGATGTTTAAGCTTTGAAACATAGACACGGACTATTTTCCTCCTTTAATCACTGTTTTTAACGTATTGAATTTGCCATTTAACTGCTCAATGAGCGCATTGTAATAAATTTGGTTTTCTGCTAACTTCGACATTTCTTGATCAATGTCGACACTGTTGCTATTATGATTGTAACTTATACTCGCATTCGCCGTCACGATGATTTTTCCATTTTGTTCGCTTCGAAATGGAAAATGGTTCGGATTCGTCCGTTTGGCCTCAAGCTGAAGCGCCCGATCGAGTTCGGCTTGAAAGCGTACGTCTTTTGCCTTATAGCCCGGCGTATCAACATTGGCGATGTTGTCGGCAATCGCCTGCTGGCGGAGCGACGCATAACGGAGTCCTTGTTCAATCCAGTGGATCGTCGATGAAAACAGCGACAATGGAATCCCCTCTTTTATCCTATTTTTCGACAATTTCTGCTAGATTTCATTTTACGGGAAGAAAAACCTAATGTATAGACGGAACTTAGTACTATTTTTATACCAACGATAAGACCATAGAATCAGTGTTGTGTGCAAACACCGCCAGAAAACAGAAAACACCCGCTAAGCAAAGATGCCTAGCGGGCGCCAAAGGCTTATTAGATTAGTTTGATTTCAGTTTTTCAAGTTCAGTTAAAAACTTGTCGTTCAACACTTTAATGTACGTCCCTTTCATGCCAAGCGAACGCGATTCAATGACTCCAGCGCTTTCAAGTTTGCGCAGGGCATTGACGATCACCGAGCGGGTGATGCCAACACGGTCAGCGATTTTGCTGGCGACAAGCAACCCTTCCGTTCCATCAAGCTCTTCAAAAATATGTTCGATCGCCTCGAGTTCGCTGTAGGAAAGCGAGCTGATCGCCATTTGCACGACCGCCTTGCTGCGTGCTTCCTCTTCGATTTCCTCTGCTTTTTCACGCAAAATCTCCATGCCGACAACCGTCGCTCCGTATTCGGCCAAAATCAGGTCGTCGTTATCAAACTCGCGGTCAAGGCGCGACAAAATGAGCGTGCCGAGCCGTTCGCCCCCACCGTTGATCGGGACGATCGTCGTCAAGCCTGTTTTAAATAAGTCACGATTTTCCACTGGAAATGCCGTATATTCGCTATTAATATCGATGTTAGGAGACGTTTCTGTAATGTTGAACAAGTTTCGCGTATATTCTTCCGGAAACTGCCGCTCCTCAAGCATCCGTTTCATTCGCTCGTTTTCAATCGATTGTTTAATGGCAAATCCGAGCAGTTTGCCGCGACGGCTAACAACGAACACATTTGCTTCGATGACGTCGCAAAGCGTTTCCGCCATTTCTTTGAAATTGACCGGCCGCCCGGCTGCTTTTTGCAGCATGGCGTTAATTTTTCGCGTTTTCTCTAGCAAATTCATCTTTTCCATCTCCTCCTCATAAAATGAACTCACTTAAATCTTTGTTTTTAACAATGTTGCCGAGTTTTTGTTCGACGTATTGCGGTGTGATGACGACTCGGTTAAGCCCGATATCCGGCGCCTCAAACAGCAAATCTTCGAGCAGCTTCTCTAAAATCGTATGGAGCCGGCGCGCGCCGATATTGTCGGTCGTCTGGTTCACTTCAAACGCCACTTCAGCGATCTTACGAATAGCATCGTCAGAAAATTCGAGATTTATACCTTCCGTCGCCAAAAGTGCCTGATATTGTTTAATGAGCGCGTTATTCGGCTCGACTAATATACTTACGAAATCGTCAACCGAAAGTTTCGCCAGTTCGACACGGATCGGAAAACGACCTTGCAGCTCAGGGATCAAATCCGATGGCTTCGCCATATGGAACGCGCCGGCAGCGATAAATAAAATATGGTCTGTTTTGACCGGCCCGTATTTCGTCATGACGGTTGAACCTTCGACGATCGGCAAAATATCGCGCTGCACCCCTTCGCGAGAGACGTCGGCCGAACCGGACACCTCTTTGCCGCGGGCGATTTTATCAATTTCGTCAATAAAAATGATGCCGGACTGCTCAGCAAGGCGGATTGCCTCTTGCGTCACTTCATCCATATCAATCAGTTTTTGCGCTTCTTCATTGATGAGCACCTTGCGCGCTTCGCTCACCTTCAGGCGCCGCTTTTTACGCCGTTTCGGCATGAGGCTGCCTAACGCATCTTGCATGTTGACACCCATCTGCTCAATGCCCGCCCCTTGCAAAAAGTCAAATAGCATGGGCGGCTGCTCCTCGATTTCAATCGTCACCATCTCATCTTCGAGTTGGCCATTGGCTAGCTGCCAAGCGACTTGGCGCCGCTTTTTCTCCACCTGTTCATCGTCGTGGCTATGGCCGTTGTCCGGTTGGCTAGCTTGACCGCCAAATAGGAGCTCGAGCGGATTTTTGATCGTTTGCTTTTGCTTACCGGGAACGAGCAATTCGACAAGCCGCTTATTCGCTTGCTGCTCAGCCCGGTCTTTCACCTCGCTCATTTTTCGTTCTTTCACGAGCCTAACCGATGTCTCCACTAAATCGCGCACCATCGATTCGACGTCTCGCCCAACGTAGCCGACTTCGGTAAATTTCGTCGCCTCAACTTTGATAAACGGCGCGCCGACAAGTTTAGCTAGCCGACGGGCGATCTCCGTCTTCCCGACCCCGGTCGGACCAATCATTAAGATGTTTTTCGGCATCACTTCATCACGCAATTTTTCATCGAGCAAACTGCGGCGATACCGGTTGCGGAGCGCAATCGCCACCGCCTTTTTCGCCTCTTTTTGCCCGATAATAAACTGATCGAGCCTCTCGACAATTTGCCGTGGAGTCAGTGTTTCCGCCATCTTCGGCCTCCTCCTTTTTTACAACTCTTCGACAATAATATGGCCGTTCGTATAGACACAAATGTCAGCGGCAATCTCCAACGCGGCTTTCGCAATCTCTTTGGCGGTCATCGAGGCGCCGGCATACTGCTTTAAGGCGCGTCCAGCGGCGAGCGCGTAATGGCCGCCTGAACCGATGGCGAGCATGCCGTCATCCGGCTCAATGACTTCACCAGTACCGGAAACCAGCAATAAATGCTGCCCGTCCATGACAATCAACATCGCCTCGAGGCGGCGCAACACTTTGTTGCTCCGCCACTCTTTCGCTAGCTCGACGGCCGCACGCGGCAAATTGCCGTTGAATTGTTCGAGCTTGCCTTCAAACATCTCAAACAGCGTAAACGCATCGGCGACCGAGCCGGCAAAACCGGCGAGCACTTTGCCATGAAACAGGCGTCGCACTTTCTTCGCGGTATGTTTCATGACGACTGCGTTACCGAACGTCACTTGGCCATCGCCTGCCATCGCTGCCGCCCCATTATGACGGATGGCGAAAATCGTCGTCGCATGAAAACCGTCCATGGTTCTTCCCTCCTTGCCCGCAGGCTATGCACGCGGATGCGCCTGCAAATAAATACGCCGCAGTCGATCTTTCGTCACATGGGTATACACTTGCGTTGATGATAAGTGCGCATGGCCTAGCAGCTCTTGCACGGAGCGGAGATCGGCTCCTTCGTTGAGCAAATGGGTCGCAAACGTATGGCGCAGCACATGCGGGCTGATGTTTTGCGTCAGCGCCGCCGTTTCGACGATGCGATCCAAAATGTAGCGCACTCCCCGAGGCGTAAGCGGATTGCCACGGGCATTGACAAACAAATAGCGGTGGTCTGCCGGCAGCTTTCCTACGAGCTCGCGGCGTCCGCCACCGATGTACCGTTCAAGCGCCTCCCTAGCCGGACGGCCAAACGGAACATAACGCTGCTTATTTCCTTTTCCATGAATGAGAACGGTAGATGCAGCGAAATCAAGATCGGACAGCCGAATGTGACAGCATTCACTAACCCGTGCACCAGTCGCGTACAGCAGCTCAAGAAGTGCTGCGTTGCGCTGGCCGACAGCTGTATTTCCATCATTGACACGAAACAGCGCTTCTAATTCCTCATGATATAAAAAGTTGGGAATTTTTTGCTCTTTTTTCGGCAACGCGGCAAGTGCAAACGGATTTTCGGCCGCCCATCCTTCACGCAGCAAAAACTTATAAAAGCTTCGCAAACTGGAAATTTTACGGGCGACCGAACGGCTGGCCAGCTGCTGTCCGTATAGTTTCGTCAAATATAAGCGAACGTCGCTGTAGGCTACTTCATTGAGCTCATCGATCCCTTCTTCGTTCATGAACTGGAGAAACTGCTCAATGTCGCGCCGGTAGCACACAATAGTATATTGTGAATAATTTTTCTCGATTTGTAAATATTCCAGGAACAATTGTAACGCAAGTTTCGCATTTTTCATCGCCTCACCTCGCAACGGCTCCTTCATCGTACCATATGACTCTGCATCGCGCAACTATTTTTTATAAAATTCTGAATTGTATCCGATGCGTGGTCAAGCTTCTGGTTGTTCCTCATAGTCGCACGCCGTGCATTGGACTTGCACACCCTTTTTCAGCTTTTTCTCGACAAGCAGCCCTCCGCACTTTGGACACGGGCGCGCAAGCGGTTTATCCCACGAAACAAAGTCGCATTCCGGGAAGCGATCGCAGCCGTAAAACACCCGTTTTCGCTTGCTGTTGCGCTCGACAATATTCCCTTCATGGCATTTCGGGCATTTGACGCCGATTTCTTTCACAATCGGTTTCGTATGGCGGCATTCCGGAAAGTTCGAGCAAGCGATAAATTTACCAAAGCGACCCATTTTGTACACCATCGGACTGCCGCACACGTCGCAGTCAATGCCGGCTGGCTCATCTTTAATTTCCACTTCGCGCATTTCTTTTTCGGCCACTTTTAGCCGCTTCTCAAACTCGCGGTAAAATTCATCCACAACCTTGATCCACTCTACTTTTCCTTCTTCTATTTCATCAAGCTCTTTTTCCATTTTAGCCGTAAACTCGACATCAATAATTTCTGGAAAAAATTCTAAAATAAGCTCGACGACGATTTCACCAAGCTCTGTCGGGACGAACCGCTTGTTTTCAAGAACAACGTAGTTGCGTTTCTGAATCGTATCAAGCGTCGGCGCGTAGGTGGACGGACGGCCGATGCCGAGCTCTTCTAACGTTTTAACAAGGCGCGCTTCTGTATAGCGCGGCGGCGGCTGGGTGAAATGCTGCTTCGGCTCGATCATTTCACTTTCGACCGCCTCTCCTTCCTCAAGATCAGGAAGCAGACGATCTTGTTCTTCCGTTTGGTCGTCCGTCCCCTCGATGTATACTTTCATAAACCCTGGGAACTTTACCTTCGAACCGCTGGCGCGGAACAGCACCCCATTATTTTCAAGTTCAACACTCATCGTGTCCAGTACAGCCGCCGCCATTTGGCTGGCGATAAACCGTTCCCAAATGAGTTTATACAACCGGAACTGGTCGCGCGTCAAATATGGCTTCACTTTATCCGGATCGCGAAATGCCGAGGTCGGGCGAATGGCTTCGTGAGCATCTTGGGCGTTCGTGCTTTTCTTTTCCTTCCGCTTTTCTTGATGGACGTACTGGGCGCCGAACGTCGCTTCGATATACGCCGCTGCTTCCTGTTGCGCTGTTTCGGCAATGCGCGTCGAGTCGGTACGCATATACGTTATCAACCCGACTGTCCCTTCTCCGCCGAGATCAATCCCTTCGTACAGCTGCTGGGCGACCATCATCGTCTTTTTTGTGCGGAAATTCAACTTGCGCGCTGCTTCCTGCTGAAGCGATGACGTTGTAAACGGTGGCACCGGGCTGCGCCGGCGCTCGCGCTTTGTCACCGTTTTCACCGTAAACGCTCGCCCGTTTAAACGGGCGAGCACTTCTTTTACGTCCGCTTCCGTTTTTAATTCCAGCTTTTCCCCGTCAACGCCGTAAAACGAGGCGGCAAACGTCTCTTTCCCTTTTTGAAATTTCGCTTGAATCGTCCAATATTCTTCCGGTTGAAATTGGCGGATTTCTTTTTCCCGATCGATAATGAGACGCAGCGCGACTGATTGGACGCGGCCGGCACTCAGCCCTTTTTTCACTTTTTTCCACAAGAGGGGGCTGATGTTATAGCCGACGAGACGGTCAAGCACGCGCCGCGCTTGCTGGGCATCGACGAGATTCATATTGATTGAGCGCGGTTGCTGGAATGATTGTTTAATGGCGTCTTTTGTAATCTCATGAAAGACGACGCGGCAATCAGAGTGAATATCGAGATCGAGCATGTTGGCCAAATGCCAGGCGATTGCTTCCCCTTCACGGTCCGGGTCGGCAGCGAGAAACACTTTTTTCGCCTTTTTGGCTGCCGTTTTCAACTCTTTAATCACTTGGCCTTTGCCGCGGATCGTAATATATTTCGGCGTATAGCCGTCATTTATGTCAACGCCCATTTGGCTTTTTGGCAAATCGCGAACATGGCCCATCGAAGCTTTGACCGTATATTTTTTCCCTAAGTATCGTTCGATCGTCTTCGCTTTCGTTGGCGATTCGACGATAACCAAGTAGTCTGACATCCATCTTCCACCCCTAGGAAGTAAATTGAAATCTTCATTATTATTAATGATTATTGCCGTATTTGTCAAACATGATCATTATACGTACGGGAATTCAGCGATAATGTCCGCTGCCTCCTGCACTAGTTTTGCTCCGTGTTGAATGAGCGTATTCGGTCCGGCAGCCTCCGCCAAGTTGATCGAGCCAGGGACGGCAAACACTTCCCGTCCTTGTTCAAGCGCATACGACGCTGTAATGAGCGAACCGCTTTTCATTTTTGCCTGCACAACGAGCGTGCCAAGCGACAGCCCGCTAATGATGCGGTTGCGCGCCGGAAACTGCCACGCTTGTGGTTTCGTTGCCGGCGGATGTTCGGCGACGACGAGCTGCTCGTTCATAAGCTGCTGGGCGAAGGAGCGGTGTTCTTTCGGATAAATGTGGTCAAGTCCGCCAGCGATGACTGCGATCGTCGTTCCGCCATAACTAACGGCGAGTTGGTGGGCGCAAACGTCAATACCAAAGGCAAGCCCGCTCACAATCGTCCAACCGGCAGCCACAAGCGGCGGCACAAGTTTTTCGAGCGCTTCGATTCCTTCTTTTGTCGGACGTCTCGTGCCGACGATGCTAATCAACTTTGTTTCTTGAAGTAAGGCAATATTTCCTTTCGCATACAGCACCCACGGCGGATCGTATATATGCTTAAGCAGCGGGGGATAGTCTAGATCGAACATGGTGATGATGCGAATGCCCCGCTCCTTATATGTTTTTACCACATTTTTCACGTCGATAGAATGCAAATCATGAAAAAAAGCAGCCCATTGAGCGTCGGAGAGTGGAACGAGCGAACGGAGAACAGCGGGAGGTAAAGAAAATGGAGCGGACAATGTCGGGTCAACCTCAAGCAAATCGTGGATCGTCTTCCATCCTGCTCCGCGGCAGTGGTGAAGATGGATGAGCCGGTCACGGACCGTATCGTACATCGTATTCTCCTTTCTCGCAACATGATAAACAGCACCCCGCACGTGATGATCGTGCGGGGTAGAACCATTAATGCGTTTTGCATTTTTCGTACAATCCGCGCTCTTTCAGGACGGAAATGAGCGTTTCCCCAATGACGGCCGGTGTTTCCGCCACTTTGATGCCGCATTCGTTCATTTTTTTAATTTTTTCCGCAGCCGTACCTTTGCCGCCGGAAATGATGGCGCCGGCATGTCCCATCCGTTTGCCCGGAGGAGCTGTTTGTCCGCCGATAAAGCCGACGACCGGCTTCGTCATGTTTGCTTTCACCCATTCCGCCGCTTCTTCTTCAGCCGTACCGCCGATTTCACCGATCATAATGACCGCATACGTCTCATCGTCTTCATTGAACGCCTTCAACACGTCGATAAAGTTGGTGCCGTTGACCGGGTCGCCACCGATGCCGACCGCTGTCGATTGGCCGATGCCGGCTTGTGTCAATTGGTGAACCGCCTCATACGTCAGCGTTCCAGAGCGCGAGACGATGCCGACATGCCCTTTTTTATGGATATAGCCCGGCATAATGCCGATTTTGCACTCTTCCGGCGTAATGACACCCGGGCAGTTTGGCCCGATAAGGCGTGTCTTTTTGCCTTCCATGTACCGTTTCACTTTTACCATATCGAGCACCGGAATGCCTTCAGTAATGCAGACGACAAGATCGAGTTCGGCGTCGACTGCCTCCATGATGGCATCCGCAGCGAACGCCGGCGGAACGTAAATAACCGAAGCATTCGCTCCTGTTTTTTCCACCGCTTCCGAAACAGTGTCAAACACCGGCACGCCTTCGACTTCTGTGCCACCTTTGCCCGGCGTGACACCACCGACAATGTTCGTTCCGTATTCAATCATCTGTTTTGTATGGAACAGCCCTTGCGAACCGGTAATTCCTTGTACAATCACTTTCGTGTCTTTATTGACAAAAACGCTCACATGTCTCCCTCGCTTTCTTAACGTACTAGCTCGACGATTTTTTGCGCGCCATCTGCCATCGATTCAGCTGCCGTAATGTTCAAGCCCGACTCTTGCAAAATCTTTTTCCCGAGTTCGACGTTCGTTCCTTCAAGCCGGACGACGAGCGGAAGTGTCAAGCCGACTTGCTTCGTCGCTGCGACAATGCCGCTGGCGATGACATCACATTTCATAATGCCACCGAAAATATTGACAAAAATGCCTTTAACATTCGGGTCAGACAAAATGATTTTGAATGCTTCCGTCACTTTTTCCTCGCTAGCGCCGCCGCCAACATCGAGGAAGTTAGCCGGCTCGCCGCCGTAATATTTGATGATGTCCATCGTCGCCATGGCCAAGCCAGCACCGTTGACCATGCAGCCGATGTTACCATCAAGGGCGATGTAGTTCAAATCATATTTCGACGCTTCGACTTCTTTTGGATCTTCCTCATCCAAATCACGGTATTCCATAATATCCGGATGGCGATACAAGGCGTTTGAATCGAAGTTCAATTTCGCATCGAGCGCCATCACTTTGCCGTCGCCGGTAACGACAAGCGGATTGATTTCAGCGATCGAGCAGTCTTTATCGACAAACACTTGATACAAGCCCATCATAAATTTTACGGCTTGGTTGACAAGTTTTTTCGGGATGTTGATGTTGAACGCCAGGCGGCGTGCTTGGAACGCTTGCAATCCGACCGCCGGATCAACGTATTCTTTAAAAATTTTCTCCGGTGTCTTCGCCGCTACTTCTTCGATTTCCGTGCCGCCTTCTTCCGAGCCCATTAAGACGACGCGCGAGGTGGCGCGGTCGACGACAAGGCCGATGTAATATTCTTTTTGGATGTCGCATCCTTCTTCAATAAGAAGCCGTTTGACTTCTTTTCCTTCCGGACCGGTTTGATGGGTGACGAGCACTTTGCCAAGCAATTCGCTGGCGTATGTACGGACTTCCTCTAAGCTTTTGGCCACTTTCACCCCGCCTGCTTTGCCGCGTCCGCCGGCATGAATTTGAGCCTTAACGACGCACACCGACGTGCCGAGTGCTTTCGCCGCTTCAACTGCTTCATCGACCGTGAACGCAACACGACCGTTCGGCACACTTACGCCATAGCTTCGCAAAATTTCTTTTGCTTGGTATTCATGAATGTTCATGCGCCAACCTCCTATGTATAAACTAAAAAAAGTCTTAGCGCTTTCATTTTATACCTAACGTTTCCTGGTTGTCCACCGTTTCGCCGCAAAATTAAGAAATTGAGGAATAGGAAAATTATCCCTTCCCCAATCTCTCCTCTTTCATCGCCCGATCAAGCTGATAAAGAAAGGCAAACAACTCAGCTACAAGTGCGTACAGTCCCTCCGGAATCGCCTCATTGATCTCTACTTCACTTAACAGCTCAACAAGCGATGGGTCCTTTCGCACCGGCACGCCGTACTGCTCAGCTACAGCGATGATTGCCTCGGCGACCTCTCCGCTTCCTTTCGCTTTAACAACCGGCGCCTCATCGACTGCCGCCTCGTACGACAAGGCGACTGCTTTTTTCCGCTCTTCGTTCATATGCGCCAATCCACCTCTCTATACTGGCCGGAAAACGGAAAACTAGATGGTGGCGGCGGCGCAGTGTCCGTTGTTTTCACATCAATGCCTGAGAGTGTATAGCCGTGCGCCTGCAATCGTTCTTTCACGAGCGGGGCAAAACGGGCTGTGAGCGCTGGCAGCTGCGGATCATCATGAAATATAGAGATGTGAACAATCCGCCGCTGAATGCGCATATCGACAACGATCTCGTTTAACGTCTCGAGCGTTAAGCAACAAACAATGCGACTATAATCTTCATCAAGTCGACCGCTAGGTTTCCGTTTCCCTTGCCAGCACACGGCAAAATCGCTCAAACGGGAGCCAAGCGACAGCGGAAACGCGATCCATACGTGTTCGGGCGTTCCATCGCCGCCAGCAGCGATGGTCATCCCATCGATCTGGTCAAGGAGCGCTTCAGCCGCCTGTTTCGCTTCCCTGTCCCCCGGCTCGCGAAGAAAGTAAAGAAGCAACCTTTTCAACGATGGGGGACCTGCTGGCAAAGCTCCGGTTTTCACCGCACAAGCGAGCGCTGCCTCATCTCCAAGTCCGAGACGCTTGGCCATCCGCCGCAGCCAATGAAATAACGACAGCGCAGAATCACCGGTGGCTCTAGCAGCCGCCCACAGCTTTGCTTCCGCTTCAGAAAGTTCCTCGTTTTTGTAAGCAGCATCTACAGCGGCAAACCGTGCGAAAAGCGCTTCCTCATCGGCTAAACCAAGCTGCCTGCCCGCCTCCGCAAACTGTCGCTGCCGCACCGCCTCTTGAAGCGCTAAACGCCGTTTCTCCGGCAACGGGGTTAATCCAAGACGAGCGAGGAGTGAGCGCGCCGGTTCCGCTTCTTGTCCTTCGGCCGAAAGGAGCACATGCACAACCGTCTCGTAAACGAACAGCGGCGGCGAAAGAAGCCGATCGACCGCTCGACCAAGATTGAGCGCAGCTGGATGGGTGGAAAGTGCAGCTAGCGCCGCTTTCAGTCTACCTAGCCCGAAAGCAAGTGGAGCACCGGTTTTTGCCGCCCATAACGCCCGAAACACAGCCGAAGACGGCGGCAGCCGGCGGCGGAACAAGTAAGCGATCACATCTTCAGCATCGGCCGAACGACCTGTTTCTCTCACTGCCTCAGCCAGCTCTACGATTTCCCTCTTCGTTACGACCGCCCCTGCTTTTAACGCTTGGCGGAGCACCGGCAAAGCGGCAGCTGGCAGCTTCCACGTCTGTTGCCATTGACGCGCGGCCTCCTCATCAGATAAAATAAACGTCCGCTCGGGAAAGGGGGTGGCTTTCCAATAGAGCGTTCCCCCTTGTTGTTTGATTTCAAACAAGTACGTGCGTCCGAGGATAAGCGATGCCTCAAGCCGAGCGCTCACAAGCTGGCTGCCGACACGAACAAGCGCCACCCGTTCTCCACCTTTCGTTTCCTCCACCCGCTCAACCCGGCCAACGACCGCCTGTCCGGGCCGAAACCGCTGATTTGACGTTGCATCACGGACAGCTGTCACCGGAAAAGTTCGTTCCATCCGCTCTACCATTCGCTTCCCATCCTTTCATTCCGGCCTAGCTTAGAGAGCGCATCCCCCTTCGATCTGCATTGCTACAACGCACCTTGTTGGCTATGATTGAACGCCGAGCGCTTCCCTTACCGGCGCGAACGAACGACGATGTTCATCCGTCACGCCATAGCGGCGAATCGCTGCAAGATGCTCCGGCGTCCCGTAGCCCATATGACGGGCAAATCCATATTGCGGATAGCGGCGATCAAGCTCATGCATCCATCGGTCACGTGTCACTTTGGCAATGATTGACGCAGCAGCGATCGAGGCGCTGTTGGCATCGCCTTTTATGAGACGTTGCTGCGGCAGTGCACACGGCACGGTCATCGCATCGACAAGCAAATGCTCTGGCGACGGCGAGAGCGCGGCAACCGCTTTGGCCATTGCCTGCTTCGTCGCTTCATAAATGTTCCATTCATCGATTTCGGCCGCGCTTACAATGCCGACACCGATCGCGACGGCGCACTCCTCAATTTGCGCAAATAGCGCCTCGCGCTTGGCTGGCGTCAGCCGTTTCGAGTCGTCAAGCCCGGGCAAATAGGCGTCTTTCGGCAAAATGACTGCCGCAGCGACGACCGGGCCGGCCAGCGGTCCGCGCCCGGCTTCATCAATGCCGGCAATTCGCTCGATGCCAGCGGCATATAGTTCACGCTCATAGCGCATCAGCTCTTCCCACCGCTGCCGTGCCGCTTTCTCCCGCTCCTTTTGCTTAACAAAGCGGGCAAGAAGCGCCTGCACGCTTTTCCGCTCATCGCACCGCAGCATCTCCCAGCGTGGGTCGCTTTCTCCTTCGAGCTCTGGTAGCAGCGCTTCAATTTCTTTGACCGTATACTGTTTCATAACCCTCTCCCTTTTCTACTTATACTATCGGACGCATTCCGCGCGTTGTGAAGCGAAACATTCATTCAAAGGAAAAACGCCCGCCAGACGCATTACGTCCATAAAGCGGGCGTTTCAAAGCTGAGCCGTCCTAATTTTTCTGTGCGAATGTCATACAAGACGATGTCAGCCACTTTATCGTAATCGATGCCGCCGCCCCCTGTCAGGCAGCCGCGCCGTCGGCCGATGGCATCAAACAAAGCAACAATGTCATCGGGAATGCGGTCAAGGCCATAGCGCTCCGTAATCCGCTCGGGATAATGGCTGGATAAAAAGCGAAGCGCGTACACCGCAACGTCCTGCAAATTTAAAATTTCGTCCTTAATCGCGCCCGTGACTGCCAGCCTGTAACCGACATCCTCATCTTCAAACTTCGGCCATAAAATGCCGGGCGTATCGAGCAGCTCCATCTCTTTTCCGACTTTAATCCATTGCTGCGCTTTTGTCACCCCCGGCTTATCGCCGGTTTTGGCGATATGGCGGCCGGCAAGCCGATTGATAAGCGTTGATTTGCCGACGTTCGGAATGCCGACAATAAGCGCCCGCACCGGACGCGGATTTTTAATTCCTTTCGCCCTCATTTTGTCGAACTTGTCTTTCACCATCTCTTTCGCCGCAGCGACGATTTGTTTTACTCCGGTTCCGCTTTGCGCATCGATGGCTATGGCTGTTCTCCCTTGGTCACGGAAATAGCGGATCCATTGTTCCGTTACTGCCTCATCGGCCATATCGGCTTTATTGAGTAAAATGAGGCGCGTTTTTTGGCCGAGAATATCGTCAATCATCGGGTTGCGTGACGACATCGGCACGCGGGCGTCAAGCAGTTCGAACGCCACATCAATCAGTTTTAGTTTTTCTTGTACTTCCCGCTTCGCTTTCGCCATATGGCCGGGAAACCATTGAATCATCGTCATTGGCATCACCTGCCTCGTTTATTTCGCAATCCGGACGCCACCAAGCGGCCAGTAGACAATATTCGCCTTGCCGACAACTTTCTCCATCGGAATGAAACCGATATGACGGCTATCTTTGCTGAAACGGCGATTGTCACCCATGACGAACAAATGTCCTTCCGGCACGGTGCTCTGTCCGGTCAACTCCTCTAACGTAAACGGCTCGGTCAGCGGCCCGTCGGCTACCTGCTTTTTATATTCGCCCAAATACGGCTCGTCATACGGCTTGCCGTTGACATAGAGTGTGTCGTTTTTATATTCGATCCGGTCGCCGGGCAGGCCGATGACCCGCTTGATATAGTCTCTCCCTTCTTCAGCGTGAAAAACAATAATATCGAAGCGGTTTGGCATGCCGATTTTATAGGCCAATTTATTGACGATCATCCGCTCATGGTTATGTAATGTTGGCATCATTGAATAGCCGTCGACAATAATCGGGGCGAAAATAAAATAGCGGATGCCCCCAGTCAACAAGACCGCGACGACAATGGCTTTCAACCACTCACGCCATTCGCTTTTCTTCTGTTCCATCTTTTCTCCCACCCAAATCATAATTTACCCGCTTCGCCGACGGATAGTGAAAAAAGGAGCTTGAAAGCAAGCTCCTTTTTCGCTACGACCCACTGATGTCCATTATTGAGCCGTTTTTTCTTTAATGCGCGCCGCTTTGCCGCGAAGTGCACGCAAGTAGTACAATTTCGCGCGGCGTACTTTCCCGCGACGGACAACTTCCAGCTTGGCGATTTTCGGCGTATGCACTGGGAACGTGCGCTCAACACCGACGCCATAGGACACTTTGCGAACAGTGAACGTTTCGCTGATGCCCGCCCCGCGCCGTTTAATGACGACACCTTCAAACACTTGGATGCGCTCACGGCTACCTTCCACAACTTTTACGTGGACGCGCACCGTGTCACCCGGACGGAAATCCGGTAAATCTGTCCGCAGTTGTTCTTTTGTAATTTCTTGGATTAAATGATGCATCATTTTCCACTCCTTCCACAGATGTTCATGCCAATGCGTCTCATTCATTGCAGCGGAACATCGTTTTCCATCCTTAAGCATACCGCTTAAGCAACACAAAGAATATGATAGCATAAACATCGACTGCAAGCAATAGTTATTCTCGCTCTTGCTCCCACTCTTTCAGCCATTGCTTTTGCTTCTCGGTGAGCGGATAATCGACAAGCAAATCCGGACGTTTTTGCACCGTCCGGCGAAGCGATTCCTTCTCGCGCCATTCGGCGATGAGCTGATGGTTTCCTGACAGCAACACATCCGGCACTTTCATGCCGCGAAAATCAGCCGGCCTTGTATATTGTGGGTACTCAAGCAGTCCAGAACTAAATGAGTCATCAACCGGTGATGCCTCGTTGCCGAGAACGCCAGGAAGGAGGCGAACAACGCTGTCGACAATCACCATGGCGCCGAGCTCTCCACCGGTTAAAATGTAATCACCAATTGAAATTTCGTCGGTCACTAAATATTGGCGAATTCGTTCGTCATAACCCTCATAATGGCCGCAAATAAGCACCAAGTGTTCTTCTTTGGCGAGCTCCTCCGCCTTTTTTTGCGTGTAGCGCTCACCTTGCGGGCAAAGCAAAATGATGCGCGCGCCTGGCGACTCCGCCGTCACATGTTCCACCGCATCAAAAATCGGCTGCGGCTTCAATACCATGCCGGCACCGCCGCCGTATGGATAATCATCGACCGTTTTATGCTTGTTGTCGGCAAATTCGCGGAAGTTAACGAGACGGATGTTCACTGCTCCCTTTTCTTGCGCCTTCTTTAAAATCGACTCATTCAGCACGCCGGGAAACATGTCGGGAAACAGCGTTAAAATATCGATCCGCATCATTCAAGCAGTCCTTCCATCGGCCGGATGATGATTATCTTCCGTTCAGGGTCGACGTGCATGACGACATCGTCAATATACGGAATGAGTGCGTCGGTGCCGTCTTGGCGCCGGACGACCCAAACGTCATTCGCACCCGGCGTTAAAATTTCTTTTACTTTACCGATCGTTTCGCCCGCTTCCGTCACAACCGTACAATCGATAATTTCATGGAAATAATATTCTCCTTCGTTCAGCTCGCCAAGCTGGCTCTCCGGCACCTTCAGCATTGCCCCTTTAAACGGCTCGACGTCATTAATGCTGTCATACCCTTCAAACGATAGCAAATCGAACGACTTATGAACGCGGTGGCTCTTTACAGTCACTTCAATCGGCTCAGTGTCGCATTCACGGAAAATGTACAGTTTGTTTCCTTTTTTGTACCGCTCTTCCGGAAAATCGGTTCGCGAAATGACGCGCACTTCACCGCGAATACCGTGTGTGTTGACGATCTTGCCAACATTAAACCATCGTTCCATCACCTTCATCCCCTCTTAACGAATCTCTTTGACGACGCCATCTTCAACGATGATGGCACGCGCCTTTGTCACCTCTTCCCAGCGGTCGCCGACGTTCACCTCGATAAGCGCCTCGACTTCCCGCTCCTTCAACTCACTGCCTAACGGTAGCATATGTAATTGTTCAAGCTGAAACTCCAGCAGTTTTATTTTCTCCATGCGGTCATCAATTTGTTTCGCAAAATATTGTTTCACTAAAGCAGGTGAGTATTTTCCGCTTTTCTCCATCTTCTTTTGTTCGAAACGAAGTTGGTCGCACTCGCGCTCAAGTTGTTGCTTACGTGCCACAAACGTGGCAGCGAGCATCTGTTTGCTTCGCTCGGTGACAATTTGACGCACCTCGACCGTTTGAATCAGCTTCATTCCTTTCCCCCTTTTACAACAATATCAAAAAAGGGAGAGGAATGTCCTCACCCTTTTTCTTTCACTTGCACGATAACCCGCTTTGGCGACCCGGCCGCGGCAGCGTAGACGACTGTACGAATCGCATGGATCGTCCGTCCTTGCTTGCCGATCACTTTGCCGACATCCTCGGCATGCACCGACAGCTCGTAGATGACTGCCTGTTCTTCCTCACGGCTTTCAACCGCCACCGCTTCCGGATAATCGACAAGTGCCTTAACGATCGTTTCAATGAGCGGTTTCATGCTTGTCTCTCTTATTTGCCGTATTTTAAGTTATGGAACTTCTCTAAAATACCTTGTTTCGACAGCAAGCTGCGCACTGTATCCGACGGTTTGGCGCCGTTTTGCAACCATTTGAGCGCTAGCTCTTCATTGATTTTAATTTCCGCCGGCTCAGCAACCGGGTTGTACGTGCCGATCGTTTCAATGAAACGACCGTCGCGCGGCGAACGCGAGTCTGCAACAACAATGCGGTAGAATGGGTTTTTCTTTGCACCCATGCGTTTTAAACGAATTTTTACTGCCATAGTTTGTACGCACCTCCGTATATAGTTCACACAAGATAGTATATTAACAATTCTTTTTCCGTTTGTAAAGGTTTTTCGCTTAACAGAACATCATTTACATAAATGGGAAGCGAAATCCTTTTTTCTTCCCTTTTGGCATATTCGTCATCATTTTCATCATTTTTTTCATGTCGTCAAACTGCTTCAAAAGCCGGTTTACTTCTTGCACAGTCGTACCGCTTCCTTTGGCGATCCGCTTTTTCCGGCTGCCGTTAATGATTTCCGGATGCATTTTTTCTTCTTTGGTCATCGAGCGAATGATCGCTTCAACGCGGGCAATTTGCTTTTCATCGACTTGGATGTTATCCAGCCCTTTGATTTTATTAGCACCTGGCAACATTTTCAAAATTTCATCGAGCGGGCCAAGCTTGCGCACTTGACCGAGCTGATCCAAAAAGTCATCGAACGTAAACGTTGCCGTGCGCATTTTTTGCTCAAGCTCTTTCGCCTTCTCCTCATCAACGGCGGCTTGAGCTTTTTCAATGAGCGTCAGGACGTCGCCCATTCCTAAAATGCGTGACGCCATTCGCTCCGGATGGAACGGCTCCAAGGCGTCAAGCTTTTCGCCCATCCCGACAAACTTGATCGGCGCCCCAGTGACGGCGCGAATCGACAACGCTGCTCCTCCACGCGTATCGCCGTCAAGTTTCGTTAAAATCACACCGGTAATGCCGAGCTGTTCGTGGAAGCTTTGAGCGACATTGACGGCATCTTGTCCAGTCATGGCGTCAACGACGAGGAAAATTTCATCCGGTTTGACGGCCTCTCTCATTTGCTTCAGCTCATCCATGAGCGCCTCGTCGACATGAAGGCGGCCGGCCGTATCGATGAGCACGTAGTCATGATGCTCCTCTTTCGCCCGCTCGAGCGCCTGTTTGGCGATCTCAACGGGATTGGCGTGCTCGCCTAACGAAAAAACGGGCATATTTAACTGTTTGCCGAGCGTCTCAAGTTGCTTGATCGCTGCCGGACGATAGACGTCAGCAGCCACAAGCAGCGGCTTGCGGTTATGCCGTTTACGCAACAAGTTGGCGAGCTTTCCGGTCGTCGTCGTTTTCCCGGCCCCTTGCAGCCCGACCATCATGACGACCGTTGGCGGCTTCTTGGCGACGGCGATTTTGCTCTGCTCGCCGCCCATGAGCGCTGTCAGTTCTTCTTTTACGACCTTAATAACTTGCTGGCCTGGTGTTAAGCTTTTCAGCACTTCCTGACCGACGGCCCGCTCGCTCACCCGTTTAATAAAATCCTTCACGACTTTAAAGTTGACGTCCGCTTCTAACAAAGCCAGACGCACTTCTCGCATCATCTCTTTTACATCGGCCTCGGTCACTTTTCCTTTGCCGCGGATTCGATTCATGACATGTTGCAAGCGTTCGGATAACCCTTCAAACGCCATCGCGTTCACCCCCTTAATCGAGCTCATCAAGCTCGTTGACTAGCGCTGCCAATTCAGCATCGGCGCTATAATGTTGGCGAACGTAGTCTTTCAATCGCCCGATGAGCTGCTGTCGTCGCTCATATTTTTGCAGCAGTCCGAGCTTTTCTTCATATTGTTCCAGCATCGCTTCTGTGCGCCGGATATTATCGTACACCGCCTGGCGGCTCACCTTATATTGTTCGGCAATTTCCCCGAGGGAGTAGTCGTCCAAGTAGTAGAGCGTCATGTAATTGCGCTGTTTCGGTGTCAGCAGCGCTTGGTAAAAATCGTACAAATAGTTCATGCGCATCGTTTTTTCCAGCACCGGACTCTCCCTCCCTCATTGTTAAGTGAAAATCCTTTACAAAAGTGAGTGTACTTTGTTTACCGGCCGTTGTCAAGATAAAGGCCATTCGTTTTGTTTCGCTTCCGTGGCATAACAAAAACAGGAGGCTGACTCAAAAGGTCGTTAAACCGACCTTTTGGGGACAGCCTCTGTTTCTTTTCTTTACTATTTGGTTATTTATTCCTTTTTTGAAACGAGAATTTCTCCTTATTTCTGAATTTTATCCTGTTTTTTCTTTGTTGGATCGGTTGTGGCCGCCCACTTTCTCAAATTGTGAGCAGCACAAATAAGCCCCCATTCCAAGGTAATTTTTGGGAGCCCTCTTAACAAAAAGCGCTGAAATTGCTGGTTGTGCTTGATTTGCCCAAACACCGGCTCGTTTTCGATTTGTCGTTTTCGGTACGTCGCCGCCCCTTCTTCCGTGGACAGCCGTTTACGGATCTCTTGCCGTTGTTGTTGATTTCTCAAGGAAACGCGGATGGTTTTCGTGTCTTTGCCTTTGGCGCATGTCGCCTGAAACGGGCATCCGGCACAAGCCGTACAACGATACGTCCGTTTGACGGTAACGTACCCGTTGTCGGTCGTTTCCTTCCGTTCATACACAAACACCAACCGTTCCCCTTTGACGCAAATCCACTCATCCAGCTCCTCATCATACGTCATGTTCTCGATTCGGCCGATCTCCTTCGCCCACGCTTTCGTTTGTTCCCGATCCAACGTGTTGTACTTGATCAGGGCGACTATCTCCTTTTTCTCACAGTACGTGTAGTTCTCCTCACTCCCATAGGCGGAATCCGCAATGGCTTGTTTAGGCATTGGACGCCCATAGGCGGCCAATTGCTCCAAATGCGGAATGAAACATCCGGCATCCCCTGCCCGTTGATGCACGCTAAATCCAGTGATGAATTGGTTCTCTGTCCCAATCTGCACATTGTACCCCGGTTTGAGCTGGCCGTTTTTCATATGGTCGTCCTTCATCCGCATAAACGTGGCATCCGGATCCGTTTTCGAAAAACTGTTCCGTTCGCCTAATCTTTCTTTGTATTCTTCATATTTTTTCTTACGGGGGAGAAGATCTTGTTCCAATTGCCGTTTGGCTTTCTTTAACGTACGATTCTTCGGCTCTTTCTTTAGGCGCTCTTCCACTTGTTCGATGACGGCTTCGATCCTTTCGGACGTGATCGGTGAAGCTTCCAGCTTTTCTTGAAAATCCCCCTCTTGTTCCGCCTCTTCATCTTCTTTCGTCACCTGTTCGATCGAGGCAACGATTTTCCGGAATTTCTCCTCCAGTTTCTGATCGTACTTTTCCGTTGATTTGCGCCAAACGAATGTATATCGGTTGGCATTGGCTTCGATTTTCGTTCCATCCAGAAAATAATCCTCTAACTTGACCAGCCCTTCTTGACGCAGAAGATCGACAATGGAGAAAAACGTTTCGTAAATGATGTCCTTCATCCGTTCCGACCGAAATCGGTTGATCGTGCGAAAATCCGGTGTTTGATGGCCGGATAGCCACATAAAGTAAATGTTTTCTTTCAACTGCTTGGCGATTTGGCGAGAGGAGTAGATCCGATTGGCGTAGGCATACAGGATGACTTTCAACATCATTTTCGGATGATAGGCTGGACGCCCTCCGCCAAGATAGAGGGAAACGAACAGAGCCGGATCCATTTTTTCCACTGCCAGATCCACAATCCGGCAAAGATGATGTTTGGGAATGAAAATTTCAAGATCCATTGGCAAAATGAGTTGATCTCGGTTATAATAAATGTACATAAGAAAACCGTCCTTTCTTTGGTAGGGTTGTGGTGACTCTATTATACCAAAAGAGGAACGGTTTTCTTCTTTTTTATCCAAAAAAGTGTCCCAAAAGCGAACGCTATGCGAACACTTTTGGGACATCCTCCTGTAAGCATGAGCACACGGGCCTCCCCGACAAGCAACGCCCCGCCTCGAATTAGGCGCTTGCGCCATAACTTACGAACAAAACAACGTTATTGTTCATCAAACAACCCAGCAAACAAACCGTAAACATATTTTTCCGCGTCAAATGGCTGCAAGTCGTCCATTTTTTCACCGAGGCCGACAAATTTAACTGGAATGGCAAGCTCGTTGCGAATGGCGAGCACGATGCCGCCTTTCGCCGTGCCATCAAGTTTCGTCAACACGATGCCAGTGACATCGGTTGCTTCTTTAAATAGCTTCGCCTGGCTCATGGCATTTTGCCCAGTCGTCGCATCCAGCACAAGCAGCACTTCATGCGGCGCACCCGGAATTTCGCGGCTGATGACACGTTTTACTTTCTCGAGCTCTTTCATTAAATTCACTTTGTTTTGCAGCCGCCCGGCTGTGTCGCACAGCAGCACATCGACGCCGCGCGCTTTCGCCGCTTGAATCGCATCATACATGACGGCTGCCGGGTCAGAACCGGCCGTTTGTTTAATGACGTCGACCCCGACGCGCTCGCCCCATACCTCGAGCTGCTCGATCGCCCCAGCGCGGAACGTATCGCCTGCGGCTAAGAGCACCGATTTCCCTTCCGATTTCAGCTTATGGGCGAGTTTGCCGATCGTTGTCGTTTTGCCGACGCCGTTGACACCGACAAACAAAATGACCGTCAGTCCGCTCGTTTGGATATTCAAAGCAGAAAGCTCGCTGTCATCGGCACCAGCGCGGTAAATGTCAATGAGCTTCTCGGCGATGACGTCGCGCATTTGCGCTGAGTCTTGAATATTGCGGCGCTTCACTTCCATTTTCAGCTCGTCAACCAACTCCATGACGGTCGTCACGCCGACATCGGCCGCGATTAAAATTTCTTCGAGCTCTTCAAAAAACTCTTCATCCACTTTCCGGTAGCGGGCGATGAGATCGTTCACCTTCCCAGCAAGTGAATCGCGCGTTTTTGACAACCCTTCTTTAAACTTCTCAGTAACGGCATCGGCTTGTTTCGTCCATTTTTCTTTCAACTTTTGAAAAAAGCCCATTGAGGCTCCTCCTTTCCACTATGACTGCACGAGCTGCTTCGAATCTTCGAGACGAACGGAAACGAGCTTCGAGACGCCGGATTCCTGCATTGTGACGCCATAAAGCACGTCCGCCTCTTCCATCGTCCCTTTTCGATGGGTGATCACAATAAACTGAGTGTCGCGGCTGAACCGCTTCAAATATTGGGCATAGCGCTGCACATTTGCCTCATCAAGCGCCGCTTCGACTTCATCAAGGACGCAAAACGGCACTGGGCGCACTTTTAAAATCGAGAACAACAGAGCGATCGCAGTCAGCGCCCGCTCGCCGCCAGAGAGCAAGCTTAAATGCTGCAGCTTTTTCCCGGGCGGTTGAGCGACGATGTCCACACCTGTCTCTAACAAATTGTTCGGATCGGTCAGCCGTAAATCGGCGCGCCCGCCGCCGAACAGCTCGCGGAACACCTCGCTGAAATGGGCGCGGATTTGTTCGAAGGTCGTGAAAAACCGTTTCTTCATTTCCTCGTCCATTTCCTCAATGACTTGGTGAAGTGTCGCTTTCGCTTCTTCCAAATCGGCCTTTTGCTCGCTCAAAAAGCGATGTCGCTCGGAAACGCGCTCATACTCGTCGATCGCTCCCAAGTTAACGGTGCCAAGCTCCTCAATGGCTCGCTTGATGAGCTTCACCCGCTTGCGCGCCTCATCGGCGCCAATTTCGAGCGGATACCCGGAACGAGCTGCTTCAAACGATAGCCCGTACTCTTCGCTGAGACGGGAGAGCAAATTGGCAAGTTCCACGTCGAGCCGGTTCAGCTTCACTTCCTCATCTTTGACGACCTCAACAAGCTGTTTATGTTGCCGCTTCGCTTCTTTCCATTCCTGCTCCAAATGCTCAAGCCGCCGTTGGCAGTCGAGCCGCTGTTCGCGGCGGCTCGTGATCAGTTCAAGCGTTTTTTGCTTGTCCTCGAGCTTTTGCTGCCGCAGCTGCTCAAGTTCTTCTTCATTCCATTCCGGCGCTTCCATTTCCGCTTGCAAGGCAGCCCGTTCACGCTCTGCTTGCTGGAGTCCGCGGGCAGTTTCGGCAAGCTCCGCTTCGATCTCCTCGGCTTTCCGACGTGCGTGCTTCACTCGCTCTTTCGTTTCCGCCAACGCGATTTTTTTCTCAGTGATCGCCACTTGCAGCGCTTCTTTCGTTGTTTGCTCCGTCTGTTTTTGCACCTGCAGCCGGTTGATGTCCTCATCGATCGCCTGAAGCTTCTCTGCAAGCTGTTGAAGTTGCCCATCAATGGCGCCCAAGCGGTTGTTCAGCTCCGCTATTTCGCGTTCATCGTTCGCTTTTTCTTCATCATATAAGGCGAGTCGCTCATCGATTCGCTTTTTCTGCCACTCAAGTTCGCGCTGCTCCTCTTTCTCTTCTTGCAGCGACTGTTGCAGCCTAGCAATCTCCTCTTTGAGCATCGCCGCCTCCGCTTCCCATTCTGCCCGTTCGCGTCGTTTTGCAGCCATGTCGCGCTCCAAACGGGCGATGACATCATCCATTTCCCGCAGTTTGGCGGCGATCGTCTCAAGCTCACGATTTCGACCTAGCAATGAAGCGGTTTTTTTCGCCGCCCCGCCGCCTGTCATCGCCCCGCCAGGGCTGACGACATCGCCATCGAGCGTCACGAGCCGATATCGATAGTGAAGGAGCTTCGCTAACTCATTCGCCCCTTTTAAATCGGCCGTCACAATCACATGACCGAGCAAATGGGCAATCGCCGCTGCATAAATGTCATCATACTCAATAAGCTCACTAGCGATGCCAACAAACGCCGGATGACCGCTAATCGCCGCACGTTCCCGCTCGGAAAGGGAGCGCGCCTGAATGACATCAAGCGGCAAAAACGTCGCTCGCCCGTAGCCGTTCGTTTTCAAAAAATGAATGGCTTGCCGCGCTGCTTGTTCGCTGTCAACAACGATATGCTGCATCGCGCCGCCAAGCGCCGTTTCAATCGCGATTTCGTAGCGACCCGGAACGCGGATGAGCTCAACGATCGCCCCACGGATGCCGGGCAGCCGATTGCGAGCCTTGAGCACTTCTTTTACTCCTTGGAAAAAGCCGGCATACTCGTGTTGCATCTCCTCAAGCCACTGCTGGCGCGCTTTTGCTTGTTGCCGATATTGGCGTGCCTGATGAAGCGACGTCTCTTTCTGTTCGAGCTCCACTTGTTGTTCTTTGAGCGCCGATTCGAGAGCTGCCAGTTTGCTGCTCGCTTCGGTGATCGCCTGTTCCAGACGGGATAGCTCAGCCAATAAAGCTGCACGCTGCTGCTCGAGCTGGTTGCGCTGTTTTAAATGGTCGCTGTTCGCTTCATTTAACGCCGCTTGCTTCGCACGAAGCTTATGGATGGCTTGTTCCACATGCAAGCGCTCATTTTTCAATGCCGCCTGTTCATGGACAAGATCAATGTAATCGCCCTTTCGTCGTTCGATTTCTTCTTCGATGTCGACTTCGTGGGCTGAAAGCAGCGCTTGTTGTTCTTTCAATTCCTTCTCCAGTGCGGCCGCACCTGCTTCAAGTTGGGTGAGGGCGGCTTTTTCCGAACGGAGCTGCTCTGTCAGGCGGCGCCACTTTTCCGTCAACGCAATGACTGTTTCGTCAAGCTGTTCGATGCGCTGGGAGGCGTGTTTTTTCCGCTCTTTCAGCACTTCTTTCCGCCCCTCGAGCTTCTCCAGCTCTTCGCTCGCTAAAAGAAGCACTTGCTGCAAACCGTCGACCGATTCATCAATGGCGGTGATTTGGTCGCGCAGCTGCTCGATATGGGCTTCCGTTTTTTGCAGCTCCGCCGCCAATCTCCCTTCTTCTTGTTGATGCTCATTAAGCGCCTCATTTAGCTCGCTCCATTGCCGATGCAGCTGCTCGATATCATGCACCATAAGCGCTACTTCAAACCGCTCGAGCTCTTCCCGTTTTTCCAAATACTCTTTAGCGATCGACGCCTGCATCCGGAGCGGCTCAAGCTGTTGCCCGAGCTCATGCAAAATGTCGTTGACCCGCTGCAAGTTGTCTTGCGTTTCCGCTAGTTTCGTCTCTGCCTTTTTTTTGCGCAATTTGTATTTCAAAACCCCGGCTGCCTCTTCAAAAATCGTACGCCGCTCTTCCGGCTTACTGCTTAAAATTTCTTCGACCCGGCCTTGGCCAATGATCGAAAACGCCTCCTTGCCAAGCCCGGAATCGAGAAACAAGTCGACAATATCTTTTAGGCGGCACGGTTGGCGGTTGATGAAAAATTCGCTTTCCCCCGAACGATAGACGCGTCGGGTTACACTGACTTCCTGGTACTCTAACGGCAAAAAGCCATCTTCGTTATCGAGCGTGATCGTCACCTCGGCCACATTGAGCGGTTTGCGCGAGTCACTGCCGGCGAAAATGACATCTTCCATTTTCGCACCGCGCAGTGATTTCACTGACTGTTCCCCGAGCACCCAACGAATCGCATCCGTAATGTTGCTTTTTCCGCTTCCGTTCGGGCCGACGACCGCCGTCACGCCGGGAACGAAGTCAATTGATACGCGATCGGCAAACGATTTGAAGCCGATCACATCTAACCGTTTGAGGAACATGATCTGGTGCCTCACCATCTTTCCGCTGTATAATCCATCGGAAACATCCCCATCCGTCGGACTGAACGGCGGACAAGGATGTTCTATCTTTTATCAATATACCATACAAAGGCAGAAAAACGCCGATAGAAAAAGACTGACGTCAAGCGCCAGCCTTTTATTGCTTGTCGGCGGCCCGCAACGTTTCGAGCGCCATTTGCGCCGCATGTTGCTCAGCCTCTTTTTTCGAGCGGCCGACACCGACGCCGAGCTCTTGCCCGTTCAATGCCACACGGGCGACAAATTCTTTATTGTGAGCCGGTCCTTTTTCTTCCAAAATGGCGTATTCAAGCGTTCCGCTGCCATCGCGTTGCACCAATTCTTGCAACTGGCTTTTAAAATCCATCACATGAGAAAAAGCACCTTCGTCAATCTTCGGGAACATCGTTTGTCCTAAAAAACGAAGGACCACGTCCATTCCTTGGTCCAAATAAAGGGCGCCAATAAACGCCTCGAACACGTCGGCGAGCAACGCCGGGCGCGTCCGCCCCCCAGTCAGCTCTTCGCCTTTGCCGAGCAAAACAAGCTCGCCGAACGACAAGGCGTTGGCAAATTTCACAAGCGACGGCTCACAGACAATGGCCGCCCGCAGTTTCGTCAATTGCCCTTCACTCATATGCGGAAACTTTTGAAATAAATATTGGGAAACGGTCAGCTCCAACACGGCGTCGCCTAAAAACTCAAGCCGCTCGTTGTCCTCATGGAACCGCCGCCGATGCTCATTCACATACGATGAATGGGTGAACGCTTGTATCAATAGCTTTTCATTTTGGAAGGTGATGCCGATTTTCTTCTGCAGTTCTTGAAACTTCGCCCGCCTTTTTTCGTAAATGCGCCCTTTATCTCTTTGTTTTGACATAAAAATGCCCTCCGACTTCATTCCAGACAAACTGGCCGTATACTATCTTTTATTATATCCGTTCACTGACCCGCTACGCCAACGAGAACAGTTCACTTTTGCCGCAAGGCTCGCCAAGCGTTCCTTAAAAAGCAGAGAAAGCCCCGTTCGGAGCAACGGGACTTTGCAAAAAAGCGGCATTACAGTTGGCTTTTTATGTAGTTCACAGCATCTCCGACTGTGACGATTTTTTCCGCTTCTTCATCGGAAATTTCCATGTTGAATTCGTCTTCGAGCTCCATAACTAGTTCGACGATGTCGAGCGAGTCGGCGCCCAAATCATCTTTGAACGATGCTTCAAGCGTGACTTGCGATTCGTCAACACCCAAGCGATCGACAATAATTTTCGTTACACGCTCCAATACGTCTGCCATTGCGTTCACCTCCCTTCATGATTATAGTCGATTCGTCAAAAAAATACTAGAGGCGTTTATTACGGCATCACCATGCCGCCATCGACATGAAGCGTCTGGCCTGTCATATAGCCAGCCGCGTCCGAAGCGAGAAACGCGACAACACGGGCCACATCATCCGGCTCGCCGAAGCGGGCGAGCGGAATCTGCTTTAACATTTCTTCTTTCAGCTCCGCGCTGAGCGCTTCCGTCATGTCGGTCGTAATAAATCCCGGCGCGATGGCGTTAACCGTAATGTTCCGGCTGGCCAATTCGCGCGCCGCCGTCTTCGTCAACCCGATGACGCCGGCTTTGGCGGCGACGTAATTCGCCTGGCCAGGGTTTCCAATCACGCCAACGACCGAAGCAACGTTGATGATCCGCCCGTAACGCTGCTTCATCATCGGCCGTGTGACGGCCTTCGTACAAAGAAATACCCCTTTTAAGTTCGTGTTAATCACGGCATCCCATTCTTCTTCTTTCATCCGCATCAATAAATTGTCGCGCGTAATGCCGGCGTTATTAACTAAAATGTCGAGGCGTCCGAATTGATCAAGCACCGTTTTTACCATGCGCTCCACATCCTCGGCGCGGGCGACATCCGCCTGTACGGCGAACGCTTCGCGGCCGAGCGAGCGGATCATGTCGACGACTTCATTCGCCTTTGCTTCACTGCCGGCATAGTTGACGGCAACATTTGCCCCTTGGCGGGCCAACTCAAGAGCGACTGCCCGCCCGATGCCGCGCGATGCTCCAGTGACGAGAGCGATTTTTCCTTCGAGCATCATGATTCTCCTTTCAACGCCGCAACGGTCGCTTCTAAGGAAGCGAGATCGTTTACCGCATAAATGCGGGCGTTGCGGTCAATTTTTTTCACGAGGCCGGACAATACTTTCCCAGGCCCAATTTCCAAAAACGTGTCGACACCAAGCGCCAAAAGCGTGCGTACCGACTGCTCCCAACGCACCGGCGAGTACAGCTGCTCAATGAGCAGGCGAGCGATGTCTTCTTTGTTCATCACCGGTTCAGCAGTCACATTGGCGATAACCGGAATGTCAGCATCGCGGATGACCAAGCCGGAAAGGACTTCTTGCAACTGTTCTGCCGCCGGTTTCATCAGCGCTGAATGGAACGGGCCGCTCACCTCAAGCGGAATGACGCGTTTGGCACCGCGCTCTTTCGCCAGCTGCCCCGCTTTTTCCACCCCCGCTTTCGAACCGGAGATGACGATTTGCCCTGGACAGTTGAAGTTAGCCGGCTCGACCGGATCGCCTTGGGCAGTAATTTCATTCGTCACCGCCTCAAGCACCTCCGCTTCCATCCCTAACACGGCAGCCATCGTGCCTTCACCGGCTGGCACTGCTTCGTCCATCAGCTCGCCGCGGCGGCGCACTGCATAGACAGCGTCGGCAAACGACATCGCACCGGCAGCGACAAGTGCCGTATATTCACCTAAACTATGGCCGGCGACATAATCAGCCTTAAGACCAGCAGCTTTGACAAGCTCCAACAAAGCGATGCTCGCAGTCAAAAGTGCCGGCTGGGCGTTGTATGTCAGCGTCAGCTCCTCTTGCGGCCCATTAAACATGAGCGCTGAAAGCGGAAAGCCGAGCCGTTCGTCGGCCGCTTCGATAACCGCCCGGGCGCGGGCATCATGGTCAGCGGCGTCTTTCGCCATGCCGACCGTTTGAGATCCTTGACCTGGAAATAAAAAGGCGATTTTCCCCATTCCCGTTCCTCCTTGGTTTATGATGTCCGTTCAAGCTCCGCTTTGATCGTGCCGATCACATCATTCGCTACCATTTCGCGCGCCTGGCGGACGGCGTGGAAAATAGCGTTCGCATCAGATGAACCGTGCGCTTTAATGACTGGGGCGTTCAAGCCAAACAGTGCTGCGCCGCCGTATTCGGAGTAGTCCATCATCTTTTTCAGCCCAGAAAGCTTCGGCTTGAGGGCTGCAGCGGCAAGTTTGGCCGTCACACTGCTTGTCAGCGTCTGTTTGAGCAAGGAAAAGAGCGCCATGGCCGTTCCCTCGATCGTTTTTAAGGCAACATTGCCGGAAAAGCCATCAGCAACGACGACATCAGCTACCCCTTGCAACAAGTCGCGCGCTTCAACGTTGCCGATAAAATGAAGATTCGTTTCTTTCAGCAAGGCAAATGCCCGCTTCGTCGTTTCATTCCCTTTCTGGTCTTCTGTGCCGACATTGAGCAAACCGATGCGCGGGTTCGCGATGCCTCGCACTTGTTTGGCGTATACATGACCCATGAGCGCATATTGCTGCAAATGCTCAGGGCGGGCATCAACGTTCGCTCCGACATCTAAAAAGACAAACCCTTTTCCGTCTAACGTCGGCAACGTCGGCGCAAGCGCCGGCCGGTCGATGCCCGCAATCCGCCCGACGACAAACAGCCCGGCAGCCATAAGCGCCCCGGTATTGCCGGCGGAAATGCAGGCGTCCGCACGCCCTTCCCTCACCTCTTCTGCCATGCGCACCATCGACGAATTTTTTTTGCGCCGCACCGCCCGCACCGGCTCATCGGTCGCTTCAATCACTTCATCAGCATGAATGATCGAAATGCGCTCCTCATTCTGCAAGTACGGGCGAATTTTTGCTTCATCGCCAATTAAGGTAATGCGAATATCAGAAAAATGCGCGGCGGCTCTTGCCGCCCCGCGCACGATTTCTTGCGGGGCGTGATCTCCCCCCATAGCGTCAATCGCGATATTCATTGCTGTCGCCATCCTTTTTTTCCATGTTTGAGCGATACATTTCGAACGTTCCTGAAAACACGAGCTCTTGGCCGACATAGCTGTTCACATCAACGACCGTGCGCCCGCTCTTCGTTTTGCCCGTTACTTTCGCCTTCGCCACGACCCGCTCGCCTGCTTTCACTTGGCGCACGAAACGGATCGTCGCCTTCGCCGTCAGTGCCAATTCATCATGAATGACGGCGACAGCGAGCGAATTCGCTTGGGCGAACAAATGATGGCCGCGGGCAATGCGGGTGCGCCGAAAAACGTGTTCTTCTTTGACATCAAAAATCGAAATGGCACTCGCATCTGGCTCGATGTCAATGATATCTCCAATCACTTCTTCAAGCGGCAACGCTCGCACTTTATCAGCGAACGACTGACGGGCGACGTGTTTGATGCGCTCGCGCAGCTCGGGAATCGACAGCTCAAGCCGGTCAAGGCGGATCGTCTGCACGCTGACGGAAAATTTCTCCGCCAACTCTTCGTCAGTCACAAACGGGTTTTCCCGGATCGTCTCCTGCAGCAACCGTTGCCGTTCGCGTTTGCTTTTTCTCATCGATTCGTTACACCGTCCGATTTTATGACTAGGTACTAAAAGTAATATATAATATCAAAAACCGGAATGCAAGCAGAAAAAGTGAAAAGCGTCCACATTTTGCCGAAAACCGTTATTCATGCTTAGTCCGCCGTGAAGCCCAAATCGATGCTCCGAAAAAAAAAGACGCCCATAAAAAACAGAGGGGCGCGCATGCACCCCGACCGCCTCACCGTTCGTCTATCAATCTAGTTTTTCCCCATCAAGCACGCCGGACGCTTCCAGTTCGGCTCGCAACCCGGCGTACGCCTCATCGCGCCAAAACGCAGCGGACGAAACGAGCTTGGCCGCATCGCGGCGGGCGACTTCTAAAATGCGGTAATCATGCACCGGGTCGCCGAATTGGAATTCCGGGAGTCCGCTTTGTTTCGTGCCAAAAAAATCACCCGGTCCGCGCAGCTCTAGGTCTTTCTCCGCAAGCACGAACCCGTCCGTCGTTTCCGTCATAATGTGCATTCGTTCTTTGCCGATTTCCGACTTCGGATCCGCGATTAAAATACAGTACGACTGGGCATCACCGCGCCCGACCCGGCCGCGCAATTGGTGAAGTTGGGCAAGTCCAAATCGCTCAGCATCATAAATGACCATCACTGTCGCGTTCGGAACGTTCACTCCAACTTCAACGACGGTCGTTGAAACGAGTACGTGGATGCGGTTTTCGCTGAACGCTCGCATGACGGCTTCTTTTTCATCGGCCGACAACCGGCCGTGCATGAGGCCGACTTCATATTTTCCACGGTAGTAATAGACGAGCTGACTATGGACATCAATGGCGTTTTGCACATCCAATTTTTCCGACTCTTCAATGAGCGGGCAAATCACATATGCTTGATGACCGCGCCGCAGTTCTTTTTCAATAAAATCAAGCACACGAGCAAACTGGTTATGCTTCACCCAATACGTCTCCACTTTTTTTCGTCCGGCCGGCATTTCATCGAGCACTGAAACATCCATATCGCCAAACGCTGTGATGGCGAGTGTGCGTGGGATGGGCGTCGCCGTCATCATCAACACATCCGGCGCGTGTCCTTTCTCACGCAAAACACGGCGCTGCTCGACGCCGAATCGGTGCTGTTCATCGGTAATGACGAGACCGAGCTGGCGGAACTGCACTCCCTCTTGAATTAAGGCGTGTGTACCGATGACAATATCCACCGTCCCGTCCTCCAATTTCGCAAGCAGCTCTTTGCGCCGTTTTCCTTTCACCGAACTTGTCAACAGCTCGACTGTCACGCCTGTATCAGCAAACAACTCTGCAAGCGAGCGGGCGTGCTGTTCAGCCAAAATTTCCGTCGGCACCATCAGCGCCCCTTGAAACCCGGATAACACGGCGGCATAGAGCGCAACTGCGGCAACAACTGTCTTGCCAGAGCCGACATCTCCTTGCAAAAGCCGGTTCATTTGCCTCGGTGCACGCATATCATCTAAAATTTCCCTGATGACGCGCCGCTGGGCGTTTGTTAACGAAAACGGCAACCCGGAAAGAAACGACGCAAGCTGTTCTTCTGGGAATGAATGGATGATACCGCGCCGTTCGTCGCGCATAACCTTTCTTAGTGCCTGCATTTTCAGCTGATAAAGCAAAAACTCTTCGTAGACGAGCCGGCGCCGCGCCTGATGCAGCTCTTCGCGAGAACGAGGAAAGTGAAGAGCACGAACCGCTTCTTGTTTGTCGATAAGGCGATAAGCGCGGCGCAAGGCAGGCGGCAGCAAGTCAGGAATGTGCATGCCGAACTGGGCGAACGCTGCCTTGATCAACCGGCGCATCGTCTTAACTGTCAGCGGGCTGCGTACCGAATACACCGGCTCAATGCCGGTCGCCTCCGGAGCAGCCCCGAACCGAAGCTCATACGCGTTGATGGTCTGCCGATGCCGATCCCATTTGCCGATTACCGTCACCGTTTCGTTTAAGGTGATTTTCCCCTTCAAATACGGGCGGTTAAAGCAAACGACGGTGATTAAATAGCGGCCAGTCAACAACCGAAAAGAAAGGCGCGACTTTTTTTTTCCGTAATACGTCAGGAGCGGGGCGCTATGCACTTTCCCTTCAACCGTCACCTTTTCCTCATGGCGGACAGCGGCCAAATCTTTTTGTTCGTAATCGTCATACCGGTACGGTGCATAGTTAAGCAACTCGCCGACCGTCGTAATGCCGAGGTCAGCGAGCGCGGCCGCCGTTTCTGCACCGATGCCTTTCACCGCCGTCACTGGTTGCAGCATCGTTTCATTCACTTTGTCGCCGCCGCACCGAAAATACGGGCCGCAATGGCGCGGCCTGCCGGCGTAGCGGCCAGCCCCCCTTGCGCAGTTTCTTTGAGTGCGACTGGCATTGCCGCACCGATACGATACATCGCTTCAATCACTTCGTCGCATGGAATGCGGCTTTTGACGCCAGCTAACGCCATATCAGCGGCGATCATGGCATTCGCCGCTCCCATGGCATTTCGCTTCACACACGGCACTTCAACAAGACCAGCAACGGGGTCACAGACTAATCCAAGCATATTTTTTAACGCGATGGCCATCGCTTCAGCTGCTTGGCTGGGCGTACCGCCGGCCAACTCAACGAGCGCGGCGGCAGCCATGCCGGCCGCTGAACCAACTTCCGCCTGGCAACCGCCGGCAGCGCCGGAAATGGACGCATTATTGGCAACAACATAGCCAAACGCTCCGGCTGTAAACAAAAATTCAATCATTTCTATTCTTGTCGGCTGCAATTTCTCCTTTACCGCGAACAGCGTCCCCGGGACGACACCGGCCGAGCCCGCTGTCGGTGTGGCGCAAATGACACCCATCGATGCGTTCACTTCGTTTGTTGCCATCGCTTTGCTGACGGCGTCCAAAATCGTTTCCCCAGACAAAAATCGCCCCGCTTCAATATAGCGCTGCATTCGCATTGCATCGCCGCCAGTCAACCCAGATCGGGACACAACCCCTTGCAGCCCTCTCTCGACTGCCCGCTCCATCACCTCAAGATGACGATCCATTTGCGCAACAATCTCTTCCCGGCTTCGCCCACTCACTTCTATTTCTTGTCGAATCATTACTTCCGCGATTTTGATTTGCTCTTTTTCAGCTAACTCTACAAGTTCAGCGACATTGCGAAACATTCATTATCCCATCCTTTCTTGACAAAGCACCGCTGCTGTTTCACTTCCATGCCCGTTCGCAACCGCTTTCTTTTTTAATCGACAAGCTTCGTGACCTGAATGATATTTGGTAACTGTTCCAACTCTTGGATAAGATCATCTGACAGCGGCTGGTCGACCTCGATCGTCATCAACGCTTCTTTTCCTTTTTCCTTGCGCGACACTTCCATATGACCGATATTAATCGCATGCTTTGCCAATGTGCTGGCTACTGCTCCAATCGTCCCATATCGATCATTATGCATGATTAGTAGCGCCGGATGATGGCCGGATAACTTCAAGTCAAAGCCATTTAACTCGATAATTTCGATTTTCCCTCCGCCGATGGAAACACCGACAAGCTCGAGTTTTCCTTTATCATCGCCAATCCGCAGACGCGCTGTATTCGGATGATGCGGAATCGCTTCTTCCGTGAAAAAAGATACATCGAGCCCTTCGATGCGAGCAATTTCGAGCGCATTCGGAAGACGGTCATCAAACGTATCAAAACCGAGCAACCCAGCGACGATGGCGACATCGGTGCCATGCCCGCGGTACGTCTCAGCAAACGATCCGTAAAATGAGATGTGCGCCCACTCCGGTTTTCTGCCAAACAGTTTGCGCGCAACAAGACCAATGCGCGCTGCCCCAGCTGTATGCGAACTCGACGGCCCCACCATTACTGGACCGATAATATCAAAGACACTTTTGTATTTCATCGTTGCGACCCCCGTTCGTACAGAAAAAATAGAAGGGAACTCTCCCTTCTATTATCTTAACATATTACTCAACAGAAATGACAAACGGGTATAACGGCTGTTGACCGTTATGTATTTCCACTTCCACTTCATCATGTTCCGTTTCAAGATAAGCAACAATCGTTTCTACTTCCACTTCAGTCGCATCTTCACCGTACAAGATGGTGACGATTTCGCTTTCCTCATCGATAAGCGCATCAAGCAACTGCTTCGTGACCGCGATTTTGTCCTTATCAGCGACGATGATGCGGTCATCAGCCAGCCCCATGTAATCGCCTTTTTGAATCTCGATGCCTTCGATCGTCGTATCGCGCACGGAAACCGTTACTTGCCCCGTTTTCACCCGCGACAGCGCTGCCGTCATCGACTGCTCATTTTGCTCAGCCGATTGCGCTGGATTGAAGGCTAAAAGCGCGGCCATGCCTTGCGGAACCGTTTTCGATGGGATGACAATCACGCGCCGTTCCGAAAGTTCTGCAGCCTGCTTGGCCGCCATCACAACGTTTTTGTTGTTCGGCAGCACAAACACCGTTTCCGCGTTGGCGCTGCGGATGGCATCAGCGATTTCTTCCGTGCTCGGATTCATCGTTTGCCCACCTTCAATCACCGCGTGCGCACCGATGCTTCGAAACAGTTCAGCCACGCCGGCGCCCATCGCCACGGTGACGATACCATATGGCTTTACTTCCTCCACGTCAGCCCGGGACGGAGCTTCCGCCTCTTTGCCGACGATGTTGGCATGCTGTTCGCGCATGTTTTCAATTTTAATATTGATTAGGCTTCCGTAGCGCTGGCCGTAAGTCAATACCTCACCCGGCGTTTCCGAATGGATGTGCACTTTGACTAACTCTTCGTCAGCGACAACAAGCAATGAATCGCCAAACCGGCTTAGCTCGCGACGAAACGTTTCTTCGGAAAACGGATGCCGCGCGAGCTTGTCCTCCTCAAAGCGAACCATAAATTCCGTACAATAGCCAAACTCGATCTCATCGGTGTGAATATGGCTTTGCGCGCTTTGATGGTGCGCCATTTTCACCAAATCATCCATCGACACTTCGGTGCGCGTCGTCGTTATCGTTTCCCCTTTCAAAGCGGCGAGAAACCCTTCGTACACATACACGAGCCCTTGGCCGCCGCTGTCAACAACCCCGACTTCCTTTAGGACAGGCAGCAACTCCGGCGTGCGTTGCAATGCTGCTTTTGCTTTGGCAAGTGCCGCTTCCATTACCGCGACGACATCGCGCTCTTTTTTCGCTACATCAATCGCTTGGCGTGCCGCCTCTTTTGCAACGGTGAGAATCGTCCCTTCGACCGGTTTCATGACCGCCTTGTAGGCCGTGTCGACCCCCGCTTGCAAAGCAGCGGCGAATTCGAAGGCATTCACTTGTTGTTTGCCTTCGACTGCCTTGGCAAACCCGCGGAACAACTGCGACAAAATGACGCCGGAATTACCGCGCGCCCCCATCAACAATCCTTTTGCCAACGCCGCGGCGACATTGCCGATATGGTCGGAGACGTTCGCCTTCACTTCTTTCGCCCCGGACGTCATTGACAAGTTCATATTTGTGCCCGTATCGCCATCTGGAACCGGAAAGACGTTCAGCGCATCGACCGCTTTGGCGTTGTTCGCTAAGTGTGCGGCCCCTTGCTGCACCATATCGGCAAACCGTCTTCCGTCAAGCGTCCTCATTGTCACCGACTAATTCCTCCTTACTACGGATTCGTCACCCGAACCCCTTGAACGTAAATGTTGATTGACTGAACCGCCAACCCGAGCGTTTGGTCGAGCGTATACTTTACTTTTGATTGCACGTTATGGGCGACTTCGGAAATTTTCGTCCCGTAGCTGACGATGATGTACATATCGATATGTACTTCGCCGTTTTCCTCCCGGACGATGACCCCTTTGGAGAAGTTTTCACGGCGCAAAATTTCCGACAACCCATCGCGAATTTGGTTTTTGGACGCCATTCCAACAATGCCGTAGCAATCGACGGCCGCTCCCCCCGCAATCATGGCAATGACTTCATTGGAGATTTCAATGCGCCCATGTTTTGTTTGCCATTCGATCGACATGCTCGTTCCCCCTTTTTCGTATCATCGCACAGCTACTCTTATTGTACTATAATGCTTACCGTTTTCAAAGCGCTCCGGCCACCCACTAGTATTATTTAGCCGAAAACTGAAATATATGTCAAGGATATTTTCTTGAAAGGGAAAAGGCGCGTCTATTGCAATCCCGTCGGTTGTGTGATAAATTATAATAGTGTTTTTAGAGGGATGTTAAAGCAAGGAGGGAAAACGAATGGCAAAATGCTTTGTCACCGGCAAGAAAAAATCGTTCGGCAACACGCGTTCGCACGCTATGAATGCTAACCGCCGCACGTGGAAAGCCAACTTACAAAAAGTGCGCATTTTAGTCGATGGCAAACCGAAACGTGTTTGGGTTTCGGCGCGCGCACTGAAATCCGGGAAAATTAAACGCGTCTAACCATCCAACAAAAAAAGCACCAAAAATGGTGCTTTTTTCTTATCCTTTTCTGAATGCGTTCAACATCGCCCGCACAATCCCACCTAAAAACTTCGGCAGCTTAATGGTATAAAACTTCATCCCGATTCCCTCCTCACACCCATCGTAACGAGCTTCCCATCATTTCCTTATTCAGTATATTCCCGAATTGACCAATCGCAACTACAGGCAGCTGGAGTCGCTGCTCCTTATCATCATTAATATGCCTTCGGAAAACGAAAAAGTACCGGAAGACTGGATAAGTTCGTTACTAATACATAGTGTGGAGCCACGGGAAATATGACAGTTAGTTAACGGATATTTAAATCCGGTGAGCGTGAATTCAGCCACTGTTTCGGAAACCGGGATGTACGATACGTAGCAGTACCGCGCGTCATACATGACCGTATACGTACCAGGCAAATGAACGGTCAACACGTTTTGCCGGTCGACGATTTCAATCGGACGGTCAGCGTATTTCAGCAACAGCTCGACGTTCCCAAACAAATGATCAAGCCGCCCGCCGGTCGCACCGAACAGGCGAATGCAGCGAGCCGTTTGTTCAACCGCCCAATCCAGGGCGATCTCCATATCGGTTTTGTCTTTTTCTGCCGGCCATACGTCAAGGTCTGGAAATGCCTGCTGCAGCTTGACAACGTCCTCGGCCGGCAGCGAATCGAAGTCGCCAAACGCCCGCACCGGCCGAAAACCTGCCTCAAGCAACGTCATTGTACCGCGATCGACGCCGACCCAGCACACATCTTCACCATCATAAAAGCGCAAGTCAGGGAGAAGCTCGCGTGGTCCGCCGCCGACGATATGGATGATCATTCTCTCCCCCCTTTGCCTTTTGCAAGGGCAATGACTGGTTGGTTATGTGCCTTTTTCATCCTGTAAATCGATGTTTGACTGACCATTGCCCTCCTTAGAATGGCAAATGTGAAGTATATTTAGAACGTTGAGCGCCGCCTCTAACGCTATCTGGTGCATACTTCACGGAGAGCGCGAATGGCGGCCGCCCTGTCGGGATTATTGTAAATGGCTGATCCAGCAACAAGCACGTTGGCACCTGCTTCGACGCAAAGCGGCGCCGTTTTCGCGTTGACACCGCCATCCACCTCAATATCGATCTTCTTGTTCTGCTCATTAGCCAGCCGAGCAACCTCGCGGATTTTCGGCACCACAGCCGGAATAAACGCCTGTCCTCCAAACCCTGGGTTGACCGACATCAATAAAACGAGATCAACATCGGCAATTACATGTCGGATCATGTCAACCGGCGTATGCGGGTTTAACACGACTCCTGCTTTGACGCCTTGTTCTTTAATAAAATGGATCGTCCGATGCAAATGCACACACGCCTCGACATGGACGGAAATGAGATCAGCCCCCGCCTCGACAAATGCTGGAATATATCGGTCCGGATCAGTGATCATTAAATGGACGTCCAACGGCAGCTTCGTCACTGGACGAATGGCAGCCACAATCGGCGGACCGAGCGTCAAGTTCGGCACAAAATGTCCGTCCATTACATCAACATGAATCCAGTCGGCCCCACCTTCTTCAACAGAACGAATCTCTTCGGCCAAACGGGCAAAGTCGGCCGATAAAATCGATGGCGCAATCCGAATCATTGTTTAATACCTCGGCTTTCGTTCTTTCATTTCAGCGACAAAACTTAAATAATGGCCATAGCGGTACGGTGCGATGTCCCCGGCCTCCGCCGCTTCGCGCACCGCACATTTTGGTTCAGCGACGTGGAGGCAGCCACGGAACTTGCACCCTTCTCCGTACGCCCGAAATTCTGGAAAGTAATACGGCAACTCATCAAGCTCAATATGGTCAAACTCCAGCGCGCTAAACCCCGGGGTATCGGCAACGAGCCCACCGGCGATCGCAAGCAGCTCGACATGGCGGGTCGTATGTTTACCGCGCCCTAAATGGGTCGAAATATCGCCCGTTTTCAATTGCAAGTCCGGACGGAGAGCGTTGAGCAACGATGACTTGCCGACGCCCGACTGCCCGGCAACGACAGAAACGCGGCCACAAAGGTGCGACATCAGCTCGTCGAGACCTTCTTTTGTCACCGTTGATGTCTCAATCACCTCATAGCCGATGCGCCGGTAATCACGCACATATTGAGCGATCGTCTCTTTCATTCCCCCATCAAGCAAGTCGATTTTGCTAATGACAATGACGGGGGTAATGTTCTTTGATTCGACTAAAACAAGAAAGCGATCTAGCAGCTTGGCGCTGAAATCAGGGCTTACGGCCGAAAAAACTAAAATCGCCTGTTCAACGTTGGCAACCGGCGGCCGCACTAATTCATTTTGGCGTTCACAAATCTCCAAAATATATCCTTCCGCCTCACCCGTCGCTGTAAAGACGACCCGGTCGCCGACAAGCGGCGTCACTTTTTGCTTACGAAACACGCCCCGTCCCCGGCATTGAAACACCTTGCCTTCAGAGAGGACATAATAAAACCCACTTAACGCTTTAATAATTTGCCCTTCTGCCATAGCTTCACTCCTTTTTTCCGCCGTTTTCTGGATACGGAATCGTCCCTTCATCTTTGACGACATTGTTGACAATGACGCGGTAATAGGCCGTCTCCCCGTACGGAATTTCAAACTCGACCGTCTCTGTCACTGACTGTGTTAACTGATATGTTTTATACGGTGTTGTCATATTATGGTTGGCGTCTTGAATGTACAGTTGAGCTTTGACTATTTGCCCCTCTTCCGCCGGTTCATACGGTATTGTGATTTCTTTCACCACCGTTTTTGACGGCTTCGGCTCCGGACCCCGGGAAATAACAACTGTGATCGTCTTTCCTTTTTCCACCTGTTCGCCCGCCGCCGGCGTTTGTGAAATAACAAGCCCTTCCGGCACGTCATCAGAATGCTCATATGTCACCTCAATGCGGAGCCCTTGGTCTTCGACGTAGTCGCGCACACTCTTTTCGGTATAGCCGGTCAAATCTTTGAGCCTCACTTTTTCCGGCCCCAAGCTGACGGTAAAGATGACTTCCGTTTCATCAGGTACGACTTCATCGCCAGCATACGGATATTGATCCAAAATCGTTCCTTCCGGTTTGTCGCTATAGCGGCCGTTGCGCGTGATGCGTGTAAACCCTTCAGCGCGCAGCTCCTTCTCAGCCACCGAAATCTCATCACCAATAAAGCTCGGAAACTCGATTTTCTTCTTTCCGACACTTTTATAAATGATAACGCCAGCCCCTGGCTTCACCGTCATGCCAGCTTCCGGATCAGTGCGCACAACTTTTCCTTCTTCTATTGTATCATCTTCCACATCGATCGTATCCTTAATTTCCAAACCGAGCGCCGATAGCTCTTCAACGGCTTCATCGTACTCTTTATTGGTGACATCGGGTATTGTCACGTCCTTCGGAAAAACAAGATCTGGAATCCAAGTGAGCGCACTCACGCCTACTACACCTAACAACAATAGGGCTGCCGCAAGCCAGGTGATCCACATCCGTTTTCGTTTTGATTTTGGCTTTGGTTTTGGTTTCGGTTTCTGCTTTGGCTCGTCGGCTGTTTTTGCCGATTCGTTCACTTTTTCTTCATCAATGATCGTCTCCTGCTCTAACGCCGCGCTTTCTGGTCGTTTCATAACCGGAATGACTTTCGTCGCCTCATCATCATCAGGGATCGTAAATTTTGCCTCATTGCGCCGCCTTGGGTCAAGCGCTGTCCGGATATCCTCATTCATTTCCTGGGCAGATGGGTAGCGATAAAATGGGTCTTTCGCCATCGCTTTTAAAATAATGTTCTCCACGCTTTGCGGAATCTCCGGATTCCAATCCTTTGGTGATGGCGTTTCCTCCTGCAAATGCTTTAACACAATCGAAACAGCTGATTCTCCAGAAAACGGCAGACGACCGGTGACAAGTTCAAACATGACAACGCCGAGCGAATAAATATCCGACTTTTCAGTGGCAATGCCACCACGAGCCTGTTCCGGTGACAAATAATGAACCGAACCAAGCACCGAATTCGTTTGTGTGATCGTCGTTCCGCTCATCGCCACGGCGATGCCAAAGTCCGTCACTTTCACATTGCCGTCCTCATCGAGCAAAATGTTTTGTGGTTTAATGTCACGGTGGATGATGCCATTCTCATGGGCATGAGCGATCGCTGAGGTCAGCTGATCCATGATGCGGAGTGCTTGTTCGACCGGAAGCGGAGCGTACTGTTGAATGTATTGCTTAAGCGTTGCGCCACGCACATACTCCATGACAATATAATAGACGCCTTCTTCTTCACCAATGTCATAAATGGAGACGATATGCTCATGATTTAAGCTCGTTGCTGCCTGCGCTTCACGGCGAAACCGTTTAATAAACTGTTCATCGTTGGCAAAGTCAAGCCGGAGCACTTTGACAGCGACATCGCGCTCCAAAATGATGTCTCGCGCTAAATAAACGTTCGCCATGCCGCCGCCGCCGATGAGGCTGATGATTTTATAGCGGTCATTCAATCGTTTTCCGATGAGCACGCCGATCACCCACCTTCACGTTCCGATGAAAAATCGATGACCGCCAGCGAAATGTTATCTTCCCCACCCCGCTCGTTCGCTAAATCAATGAGCGCCTCGGCCTTTTCCTCGAGCGTGCCGCCGCTTGTCAAAATATGTACGATGTCCGCTTCTGGCACTTTATTGGACAACCCGTCCGAACATAAAAGAAGCATATCGTCCTCGTCAATCGAGACGGTTTTGACATCAATCTTCACCGCTGGCTCGGTGCCGAGCGCCCGCAAGAGCACATTTTTGCGCGGGTGATGCTCGGCATCTTCCTTGGAAATTTGTCCGCTTTTGACAAGCTCATTGACAAGGGAATGGTCATCGGTCAGCTGCTGGATTCCGTTTTGGTTCAACAAGTAACAGCGGCTGTCGCCGATATGAGCAATTGTGACAAACGAGCTGGTGCAAATCGCAACGACGACCGTCGTCCCCATCCCTTGGCACTCCGGGTGAGAAAGCGCATGGCGAAGCAATCGTTCGTTCGCAACCGCAATATGCGATTTCAACCACTGTTCAGCCTCAGTTGGAGAGGAGAGATGACGCTCTTGCTCCCATTGTTGTTGCAAATATGCGACAGCCATCGCGCTCGCTACATCGCCAGCACGGTGACCACCCATCCCATCAGCGACGACCGCTAAATATTGGCCGCTTTGATTGGCAAATACGCCGCCACTGTCTTCGTTATACTCGCGAATTTGCCCGATATCGGTTCGGAAAACGGCTTGCATCCGATTCACCTCGTCTCTTCTTTTCGCTCCTTCGCGCGAAGCTGTCCGCAGGCGGCATCGATGTCATGTCCGTGTTCGCGGCGAATGGTGACATTAATTCCATGTTTTTTCAACGCCCGTTCAAAGGCGAAAATTTGGTTGCGCGGCGTGCGCACATAGTTGCGTTCCGGCACATAGTTGACCGGAATGAGGTTCACATGGCATTTCAACCCTTTCAGCAGCTCAGCGAGCTGCTCGGCATGCTCAAGCTGGTCATTCACCCCACCAAACAGCCCATATTCAAATGTCACGCGCCGCCCCGTTTTTTCAATGTAATACCGAACCGCCTCCATCAGCTTTGGCAACGGGTACGCCTTATTGATCGGCATGAGCTTCGTCCGCAGCTCGGTCGTCGGCGCATGCAACGAAATGGCGAAATTAATTTGCATCCCTTCATCGGCAAATTGATAAATTTTCGGGATGATGCCGCTCGTAGAAACGGTAATATGGCGAGCGCCGATGTTCAGCCCTTTCGAATGGTTGACAATACGCAAAAACTTGATGAGCGCATCGTAGTTGTCAAACGGCTCACCGATGCCCATCACGACAATGCTGCTGACACGCTCTTCCGTTTCATCGAGTGCCTTTTGCACTTGCACGACTTGAGCGACGATTTCCCCTGCTTCCAAATGGCGCTTCAGCCCACCGAGCGTCGAAGCGCAAAACGTACAACCGATGCGACATCCAACTTGTGTCGTGACGCACACAGAATTGCCGTAGTTATGGCGCATGAGCACCGTCTCGATCGAATAACCATCGTGCAGCTCGAACAAAAATTTGATCGTCCCGTCTTTCGATGTTTGCTTCACGATCGTTTTTAACGTGGTGATCGAAAACGCCGAGGCGAGCTGTTCGCGCAGTCGTTTGGGCAAGTTCGTCATCTCAGCAAAATCGGTAACACGCTTTCCATACAGCCACTCATAAATTTGCGTGGCACGAAACGGTTTTTCACCGTGAGCAACGAGCCATTCCTTCAATTCATCAAGCGTCAGTGAATAAATCGACGGCAACGGTAGCAGCTGCGCTTCGCCGGTGGACCGGCGGGCAGCCGTATTCGTCATTTCCACTTACTACCCCTTCTTTCGTAACCGGGCGATAAAAAACCCGTCGGAATCAAAATAATGCGGCAGCAATTGCAGCATGCCTTTTTGAACATACGGCCGCACCGCATCCGGCAGCCGCTCGACGAGACGGTCGTCGAGCGAAAAATCCGGATGATCGGCCAAAAAGCGGGCGATGGCTTCTTCATTTTCTTCACGCTCGATCGTACACGTGCTGTAGACAAGCGTGCCCCCTTTTTTCAAGAGTGGGGCAGCCGCCCGCAAAATGGCTTGTTGAATCTCAACAAGCGCCGCGACATCATCGTTCCCTTTTGTGTACTTGATCTCCGGTTTGCGGCGGATGACGCCAAACCCGGTGCACGGTGCATCGACTAAAATACGGTCAAACGACTCAGGAGCGAACCGCTCGCCGAGCCGGCGGCTATCAAGGGCGAGCGTCCTGATATTGTCAAGGCCGAGCCTTTGCGCTTGTTGTTCAATGAGCTTCACTTTATGCTCGTGAACATCAACAGCAACCACTTCGCCGCGGCCGTCCATCCGTTCAGCGATATGGGTCGTTTTCCCCCCCGGCGCCGCACAGCAGTCGAGCACCCGTTCCCCTGCCGCCGGGTCGAGAGCGCGGGCGACGAGCATCGAGCTTTCATCTTGGATCGTCAGCCAACCGGAGTGAAATGCCTCCGTATGAGCGAAATTCCCGTTTTCGGCTCGGATGGCCTCCGGAGCAAGAAGACCTCGAACAGCCTTCACTCCTTCGCTGCCAAGCCGCTCAAGCGCTTCCTCCACCGTCGCCCGCATCCGATTGACGCGGGCGGTCGATTGTGGCGGACGCAAATTCGTCTCGCACATGCGCGCCGTCTCCTCAGGACCGTATTGCTCGATCCAGCGACGGACAAGCCATTCCGGATGGCTTGTGGCGACGGCGAGCCGCTTTGCAGAATCGTTAATGGCATCAAGCGACGGCAGCCCCTCGCGGCCAATGGTGCGCAAGACACCGTTCACAAGCGAAGCGATGCCGCGATGGCCGCGCCGTTTGGCGATTTCCACCGCTTCAAAGATGGCGGCGTGATCCGGAACGCGATCTAAATATACCATTTGGTACAGCGTCAGCCGCAGAAGCACGCGCACCCATTGCTCAAGCCGGCGCGCCTTGCGCAAAAACGGTGTCAAATAATAATCGAGCGTATCGCGCCGCTGTATGGTGCCGTACACGATTTCTGTCAGCAACGCCGCATCGCGCCCGTCAAGACGCCCTTTTTGAATGGCGTTGTTCAGTTGCAAATGGCTGTAAGCCCCTTTTTGTTCGATGGCCAACAGCGTGTCTAAAGCAAGTTCACGTACGTTCATTGTTCTCTCCTAGCTTCGTGCCGACCGCAAGCCGGCTGCCAGCACCGCGCAAAAACTCGCTGGCCGCCATTCGCTTTTTGCCGGCCGGCTGCAATTCAGTAATTTTAATGGCCGTCTCACTGCCGGTGGCGACGACGATGCCGTCTTCCTCAAGCGATAAAATCGTGCCTGGCGACGCTAAGCTTGGCGCCGGCACTTTTTCGCCCCACCAGATTTTCCAAACGTTCCCGTCGTATGTCGTATACGTAACCGGCCACGGATGAAAAGCACGGATATGGTTGTAAATCGCCTCACCAGGCTGCGCCCAGTCAATCCGCTCTTGTTCACGCCGGATATTCGGAGCATATGTCGCTTTCTCTTCCTCTTGCGGAATAGGCGCAAGGTTACCTTCCAATAAAAGCGGGAGCGTTTCTGATAATAGTTTAGCCCCGGCAGCGCTCAATTTATCATGCAGTGTGCCGACGGTATCGGTTTCTTCAATCGGCACTTCGACTTGCGTCAACATGTCGCCGGCATCCAACTTTTCCGCCATATACATAATCGTGACACCTGTTTTCGTTTTCCCTTGCCAAATGGCATAATGGATCGGCGCACCGCCGCGCAGCTCGGGAAGAAGCGAGGCGTGAACATTAATGCAGCCATATTTGGGAGCGTCAAGCAGAGCCTTAGGCAAAATTTGTCCAAATGCCGCGGTCACGATCAAGTCAGGCGCAAACGCCAGCACTTGTTCGTATTGTTCCGGTTCACGAATTTTCGTCGGTTGCAATACCGGGATGCCGTGTTTTTGCGCCTCGACCTTAACGGGGGGCGGAACAAGCTCGCGCTTTCGCCCTTTCGGCTTGTCCGGCTGCGTAACAACGGCAACAACCCGATACCCGTCATCAAGCAGCTGCCGTAAAACCGGCACCGCAAAATCAGGCGTTCCCATAAAGACAATGTTCGTCATCAGCATCTACCCTTCCAATTCTTCAAGATCGCAGTAACGGATCACTTTCGATGTAAACAACACGCCGTGCAAGTGATCGATTTCGTGCTGCAAGGCGCGCGCTAAAAAGCCGGTCGCAGAGAGTGTAAACAGACGGTCGCGCCGGTTTTGCGCCCGCACTTTCACATAATTGGCGCGCGGCACTTCGCCAAACAGACCAGGAAAGCTCAAGCAGCCTTCAACATCAATTTGTTCACCGCGCGCTTCGATGATAACTGGATTGATAAGCTCAATCCGGCCATGCTCATCGCCGATATCGACGACAGCAACCTGTTTGGCAATGCCAACTTGCGGGGCGGCCAAGCCAACTCCATCAGCGGCAATCATCGTCTCATACATATCGTCAAGCAACCGGCCGAGCTGGCGGTCAAAGACCGTCACCCGCGCGCACGGTTGTTCCAAAACTGGAGCAGGATAGGTGACAATCGGCAATACAGACAACGTCATTCCTCCATTTTCACATCATCATATACGGGTTCGTATCGACGGTAATCGCCACCCCACCGTGGGTGGCATCCGCTTGATAACGATCGATGACCGCTTTCAGCGCCGCCGTTATGTTCGGTTCCCGTTTGTATTTTATCATGCATTGGTAACGATATCTATCATGAAGGCGAGCGATCGGTGAGGCGACCGGGCCGAGGACGACCGCTTCATTCGACAGTTGTTTGCGCAAATAGGCAGCGATTTTTTCGGCCGCTTTGGCGGCGGCCGGCGCTTCCTCGTGAGCGACGGTAATGAGCGTCAAATAGTAGTATGGCGGATAGCCATGCGCTTTGCGCAGCGTCATCTCCCGTCGGTAAAAGGCGCGATAATCGTGGCGGGCGGCGAGCTCAATGCTGTAGTGATCCGGCGTATACGTCTGGATGACGACTTCACCGGGAAGCTCATGCCGTCCGGCGCGCCCGCTCACTTGCGTCAGCAGCTGAAATGTTTTCTCTGCGGCGCGAAAATCGGGCAGATGAAGCATCGTATCGGCCGCAAGCACACCGACGAGCGTCACGTCAGGAAAATCAAGCCCCTTGGCGATCATTTGCGTGCCGAGCAAAATATCCGCCTCTTTGGCAGCAAAGCGGGAGAGCAACTCTTCATGCGCCCCTTTCCGCCCCGTCGTATCGACATCCATGCGGATGATGCGCGCCTTCGGCAACAGCTTGACCAACTCTTCTTCCACTTTTTGCGTGCCGGTGCCGAAAAAGCGGATATGTTCGCTTCCGCACGATGGACAGCGAGGAACTAGCGGCTCTTCGTAACCGCAATAATGGCATTTCATCCTCTCTCCCGCGCGATGATACGTAAGCGAAATGTCGCAATGCGGGCAACAGATGACATAGCCACAGCCGCGGCACATGACAAACGTCGAATAGCCGCGTCGATTTAAAAACAATACCGCCTGCTCGCCGCGTTCCAGTCGAAGACGCAGCTCATCAAGCAATCGCCGTGAAAACATCGAACGATTGCCGCTGCGCAATTCCTCGCGCATATCGACAATATGGACATCCGGCATGCCGCGATCAGCAATCCGCTCCGGCAGTTCAAGCAGCTCATACACCCCTTTGACGGCACGTGCGAACGTTTCAAGCGATGGAGTGGCGCTGCCGAGCACGACCGGACAGCGGTGGCGGCGGGCGCGGTAAATGGCAACATCCCGCGCATGGTAGCGCGGCATTTCTTCTTGCTTATAGCTCGTCTCATGTTCCTCGTCGATAATGATCATCCCTAAGTCTTCAAACGGGGCAAATACTGCGGAACGCGCACCGACAACAAGCTGTACCTCTTTCCGATGGATTTTCCGCCATTCATCATATTTTTCGCCGACTGACAGCCCGCTGTGGAGCACCGCTACTTTCGGGCCGAACCGGCCTTTAAAGCGCTCGACCATTTGCGGCGTCAGCGAGATTTCCGGCACGAGAACGATCGCCTCTTTCCCTTGGCGCAACACTTCTTCAATCGCCTGCATATACACTTCCGTTTTCCCACTGCCGGTGACGCCGTAAAGCAAAAACGTACGGTGCTCCCTAGCGCGCACCGAAGCGGTAATTGCCGCCAACGCCTTGGTCTGCGCTTGGGTGAGCGTCGGCGGTTCGCTTGGCTGAAACGTACGATGTTCGTACGGATCGCGATAAACTTCAACATCGCTCATCGCAATCAGCCCTTTGCCGACGAGCGCTTTAAGCGGTGCAGAGGAAACACCAAGCGCCGCTTGTAGCTTGGCGACCGGCACCGCTTCCTCTTTTTCAAGCAAAAACGAAAGCACGTCTTTTTGCCTTGCCGGAAGCGCTGCCAGCGCGTCTTTCGCCTGCTCTGCTGGAACAGCAAGAACAACATGCTTCACCGTTTTCTTCCCAGCTTTTTCTTTCACTTCGTAGACCGCTTCAAGCACGCCTTGCTGCACTGCCCTTTGTGCCGCCCGCCATAAGCCGGCCGTCTCGACGTCTTTCCAAGCGACTTCTACTCGGTTGGCAAACAGCGGCTTTAAGTCGTCCGGCAGCATCTCGCGCTTTCGTTCATCCGTTAGGCGGAGCAGCTTTTCATACTTCGCCCGCATCGCCGCCGGCAACATCGCTTGATACGCCGAAATGGCAAAACAGAGCGTCGTTTCCGTTAAATAGCGGCCGAGGTCAAGCAGTTCTTCATTTAATACCGGCACGACATCAAGTACATGTTCAATCGGCTTTAACTGCTTGATCTCAGAGTGATCTTTTACTCCAATGACAAACCCTTGCAGGCGTCGCGCTCCGAACGGCACCGTCACCCGCATTCCCGGCTGGATGATGCCGCGCCAGCGCTCAGGAATCAAATAGTCGAACGGGCGGTCTGTTTGCCGCGTCGGGACATCGACAATGACCGATGCAACCTTCATCGAATCCCCTCGGTATACGCGTGAATTTCTTTTAAAATTTCCTCAGCGGCCTCTCGTTTCGTCATGAGCGGCAACGGACGAGTGGCGCCGTCGCGGCGGAAAATCGTGACGATGTTTGTATCACCGGCAAACCCCGCCCCTTCTTCAGTCACATTGTTGGCAATGACAAGGTCAAGCCGCTTTTCTTCAAGCTTTTTCAACGCATACTGTTCGAGGTTGTCCGTTTCGGCCGCAAATCCGACTAGAATTTGCCTTGTTTTCTGCTCGCCAAGTGTTTTTAAAATGTCGATCGTCCGCTCCATCTCCACAACATAATCGCCGGGCTGCTTTTTAATTTTTTCCGCCGCGACGTATTTCGGCCGATAATCAGCAACTGCCGCTGCCTTAATGACAATGTCCGTTTCCGCAAAGCGAGCCATCACCGCTTCATACATTTCAGCAGCCGACTCAACCGGCACTATCTCGACGCCATCGGGTGCCGCAAGCGCCGTCGGGCCGGAGACAAGCGTCACCGAAGCGCCGAAGCGGGCTGCTGCTTCGGCAATCGCATAGCCCATTTTGCCGCTCGAATAGTTGGAAAAATAGCGAACCGGATCGAGCTTTTCCCGCGTCGGCCCGGCAGTGACAAGGACGTGCTTCCCACAGAACAACGGCGGATCGTCTGCGAAAAAGCGCTCGATATGGGCGATAATTTTTTCCGGTTCCTCCAGCCTCCCTTTGCCGATATAGCCGCACGCCAAATAGCCTTCCGACGGCTCAATGAACCGGTAACCGAACCGGTACAACTGCTCGATATTTGCTCGGACGGCCGGATGCTCGTACATATGAACGTTCATCGCCGGGGCGATCCACACCGGCGCTTTCGTCGCCAAAATCGTCGTCGTCACCATATTGTCGGCGATGCCGGCAGCCAGCTTGGCGATCGTATTGGCTGTCGCCGGGGCAACAAGGACAAGGTCAGCCCAGTCAGCCAAATCGATATGAGCGATAACGGCCGGGTTGTTTTCGGCAAACGTGTCGATATATACTTCTTGGCGCGACAACGCTTGGAACGTAAGCGGAGTAATAAACTGGCACGCCCCTTCGGTCATGATCACTTTCACTTCCGCGCCGCGCTGGGTTAACTGGCTTGTCAACGCCGCCGCCTTATAGGCGGCCACCCCTCCGGTGACGCAGAGCAAAATATGTTTCCCCTTCATCATCTTCGCCACCCCCGATATTGAAAAAAATAACAACCTAACAGCTAGGTTGTTATTTTTCTTCTTCCACTAATTCAACCTTGTCGCCGGCAATTTCCTCTAATGCCTGGCCGACAAATTTTTTCGACACTGGCTTGTTCACCATCAGCTCCGAGCCGTCTTGAAGCTGACGCGCCCGTTTCGCGACAACCGTAACAAGCTTATATTTCGAATCCACTTTTTTCATAAGCAAATCGATGGAAGGATACAACATCGTCATTCCACCTCCAACATCCGTTTATATCGCTCGGCGACGCGCTCACGCCGACAATGTTCGGCCATGACGATCGCCTTGATTCGCTCGCATGCGAGCTCGATCTCATCGTTTTCAACGACATAGTCGTATGCGTCCATCATTTCCAATTCCTCTTTGGCTGCTTGCAGCCGATTTTCGATCAAATCTTTCGATTCGGTGCCGCGCCCGATGATCCGCTTCTCAAGCTCCGATAAGCTTGGTGGGGCAAGGAAAATAAAGAGCGCTTCCGGGAACGCTTGGCGCACTTTCATCGCGCCTTGCACCTCGATTTCCAAAAATACGTCTTTCCCTTCCGCGAGCGTTTTTTCCACATAGTCGATCGGCGTCCCGTAATAGTTGCCGACGTATTCCGCCCATTCAAGCAGCTTATTTTCACGGATCATTTGCTCAAACTGCTCGCGGGTCCGGAAGAAATAATCAACGCCTTCCACTTCACCTTCCCGCGGCTTGCGCGTCGTAACTGACACCGAATAATGAAGCTCGATGTCTGGTCGCGAAAACAGCGCTTTGCGCACCGTTCCCTTGCCGACACCGGACGGCCCTGACATGACGATTAACAACCCTCGTTCGTTCCTCAACGTTGAAAACCCTACCCTTCCTCGGAGAAATCATCGCTTCCGTACAAGCGGTTCGCCACCGTTTCCGGTTGCACGGATGATAAAATGACATGATCACTATCTGTAATGATCACTGCGCGCGTTCTTCGACCGTGCGTCGCATCGACGAGCTTACCTTTTTCGCGCGCATCTTGGATGATTCGTTTAATCGGCGCCGAATCGGGGCTGACAATCGTAATGATACGGGCGGCCGACACCATGTTTCCGTATCCGATATTAATAAACTTCATCATCATGACACGCCCACCTGCCATATTCGTTATTGTTGCCGCTAGCAAGCCGTTTTAAACGGCTATTCCACGTTTTGCACTTGCTCGCGCATTTTCTCGAGCGCGCTTTTCATCTCGACGACTTGCGCAGCAATGACGCTGTCATTTGCCTTGGCGCCGATCGTGTTCACTTCGCGGTTCAACTCCTGCACTAAAAAGTCCAGCTTCCGCCCGACTGGTTCGTCTGTTTCGAGCGCATCTGCCATTTGCATCAAATGGCTGCGGATGCGTTTCAATTCTTCATTAATGTCTGCTTTTTCGGCAAACACCGCCACTTCCGTGAGCAAACGTGCCTCGTCGACCGCAGCGGGCACCCATTCACGGAGTCGGCGTGCCAGCCGCTCACGGTACTGTTCCACAACAAGTGGCGCCCGCTGTTCAATGGCAGTAACACCAGCCTCGATCTCGTGCAGACGGGCGCGCAAATCGGCGACGAGCGCCTTCCCTTCTTGTTGACGCATGGCCATCAGCGCCCTTGCCGCCTCATCGACAGCGGCGAGGAGAAGCGGCTCGATCTCCTCATTGCCGCCTTCCTCTTCGACGACTTCGACTGCCCCGTTAAGCCGAAGCAACTCGGCTGTCGTCACATTGCCGTCAAGGGAAAACCGCTTGGCTGCTTCCTGCAGTCCAGCCCAATATTGGGCGAGCAAATCCCAATCGATATGTATTTTCCGCTTTACGAGCCCTTCGCCGGCGATCGTGACGAACACTTCGACTTTCCCGCGCCGCACATACGGCGAAATCGCTTTTTTTATTTTATCTTCAAACACGAGCCATTGTCTAGGTAGGCGTATGGAAATTTCGCAAAACCGGTGGTTGACCGATTTCATTTCCACCGTCACCATTAAGCGATCCGTTTTTTTCGTGCTCGTGCCAAAACCAGTCATGCTGTAAACCATGCCATCACACCCGTTGCTGTCATTGATGAAAAAAAGAAAAGGCCATAGAGCATACCTCTATCACCTTTTTCATTATACCATATACGTTATTTATTTTCTCGTAAAAAGCGAACCGGCAAACAAAAACGTCGGCAAAGCGGACAGCCCAACAATGAGCAACCAATCGAGCGCAGCGAGCGGTTCAGTATGGAACACCGTCTGCAGCGGCGGATAGTAAATGACGACGAACAGGAGCAGCAGCGACACGATGACCGCCGCAACAAGATAACCGTTCCCTAACGGATTGCGGTCAAAAATTGAACGTTCGCATCGGCAGTCAAACACATGGACTAATTGGGCGAGCACAAGCGTCGCAAACGCTGCCGTCTGGGCGTAAGCAAGCTCATGGCCGCTTCGTTCGTAGGCGGTCATAAACGCCGCCAGCGTAACAAGACCGATCAAAAAGCCGCGGCTGATGATCTTCCAACCAAGTCCGCGGGCGAACACCCCTTCATCAGGGCGTCGCGGCGGCCTCTTCATTACGTTTTCCTCCGGCCGGTCAAGTCCGAGCGCCATAGCTGGCAAGCCGTCCGTAACAAGATTGACCCATAAAATTTGGATCGGCACGAGCGGCAACGGCAGCGCGAGCAACATCGCAAACAACATCACTAAAATTTCCCCGACGTTTGAGGCGAGCAAATAACGAATAAACTTACGGATATTTTCATATATGTTGCGCCCTTCTTCAATCGCTGCTTGAATCGTCGCAAAGTTGTCATCAAGCAATACGAGCGATGCAGCTTCTTTCGCCACGTCCGTTCCTGACCGTCCCATCGCAACACCGATGTCAGCCGCTTTAATCGCCGGCGCATCGTTCACCCCGTCGCCGGTCATGGCGACAATATGACCGCGCCGCTTGAAGGCGTTGACGATTTTCAACTTATGTTCCGGCGCGACACGGGCAAACACGTAAATATCATCAATCTCACGCTCAAGCTCGTCGACCGACAGGCGTGATAACGTCGCTCCATCCATCACTTTGCCGTCAGGCGGCAATACGCCAAGTTGTTTGGCGATCGCCTTGGCCGTCAACACATGATCGCCGGTAATCATCACCGTTTTCATGCCTGCCTCTTTACAGCGCGCCACTGCTTCTTTCACCTCAGGGCGCGGCGGGTCGATCATGCCGGCGACACCAAGAAAAATGAAGCGTGTTTCTGCCTCTTCTTCCGACTGGATTTTCTCATTGTCGGTAAGCGGCCGGTAAGCAACGGCGATCGTGCGCAAGGCTGAGGCCGCCATCTGGTGAACCGCCTTCTCGACCGCTTCTTTCCATGCCGGAGTCAGCGCCTGCTCGCGTCCGTTCCATTCAAGGCGTGTCGCCCGTTCAAGCAACACGTCCGGAGCGCCTTTCGTCACCGAAAACCGACGGCCGTTTCGGTCGCGAACGATGACTGTCATCATTTTCCGCTCGGAATCAAACGGAAACTCCCGTTCAATGACATAGTCACGAAGGAGTTCGCCTTTTTTCATGCCCGCTTTTTCCGCAGCGACAAGCAACGCTCCTTCCGTCGGATCGCCGTCCACATAGCGGCGGCCGTTTTGCTCTTTCAGCTCCGAACTATTGCAAAGCACCGCCATCGTCAATAGACGACCGAGCGCCGGAGCCCGATGCGGATCGACCGTCCGGTTGCGTTCCGAAAACTCTCCGTCCGTTTCCAAGCCAACGCCGCTTACTGAAAACGTCCGCCCTCCTGCCCATAGTTGCGTGACGGTCATCATGTTTTCCGTCATTGTCCCCGTTTTGTCGGAACAAATAACCGAGGCGCAACCAAGCGTCTCCACTGCCGGAAGTTTGCGGACAATGGCGTTTCGTTTGATCATTCGTTGCACGCCAAGCGCCAGTACAACTGTCACAATTGCCGGCAATCCTTCTGGAATGGCTGCCACCGCAAGCGATACACCAGCCAAGAACATTTCATACAGATCATGCCCTTGCACGACCCCAACCGCCACCACCGCTGCCGTCAGTGCCAGCGCCACGATAAGCAAAATTTTCCCGAGCTGCTCTAAGCGGCGCTGCAGCGGCGTCAGGCCAGCATCCGCCTCTTCAAGCATCGTCGCGATTTGCCCCATCGCCGTTTTCATTCCGGTAGCAATGACGATGCCAACGCCGATTCCCCTTGTTACTAACGTCCCCATAAACGCCATATTATGCAAATCGCCTAATGACGCCTGCTCAGTAAGAAGCGGGGCAGCTGATTTCGCTACCGGCACCGATTCACCCGTTAACGCCGATTCCTCAATCTCCAACCCGTTCGCCTCAATGAGCCGGATATCAGCCCCGACCCGATCGCCGCTTGTCAATTTAACAATATCGCCAACGACCAACTCCCGCGCTTGAATTTTCACCCACTCGCCGTCGCGCAACACCATCGCTTGCGGAGCAGACAGCTGTTTTAAAGCAGCAAGCGACTTTTCTGCCCGCCGCTCTTGGATAAAACCAAGCACGGCGTTCATAATGACGATGACGACAATGGCAACCGCATCGACATATTCGCCTAAAAATGCCGAAATGATGGTCGCCAACAGCAAAACGAGCACCATAAAATCTTGAAACTGGCGGAAAAAGACAGCAATTGCCGGTGTTGCTTTCCCTTCTGCCAACTCATTATAACCAAACTGCCGCAACCGTTTTTCTGCCTCCGTCGCGGTCAGCCCGGCCGTCACATTCGTCTTTGTCTCGTGTGCGACATCGTTGGCAGCCAGCATATGCCACTGCATCCCGTTTCCCCTCCGTTCTTCCGTCTTTTCGGCACACTGCTCTCGCTCTTCTATGCTTATTCACACATGTCCGAAAAAATGATATGTTTAGCGGTATAAACGAATGATCGCTTGGCCGCGCCATTTCCTTTTCATTTTTATATAACCGTTTTGCTCCACGCCGCGATCCGTCTCCACAAAATGTTCGCAAAAATGTTCAAAATGGCAAATCGTATGGTAAGATCGGAGTAGCAAAAGAAACAAATAGAAAGGTGTTTCCCATGTCGTTTGATGGAGTGTTTACTTATGCCATTGTCGGCGAATTGCAAGAAGCGCTCGCGGGAGGGCGGATCACGAAAATCCACCAGCCGTCAGCGTATGAGATCGTCATGCTCGTGCGCGCCCGCGGCCATAATCATAAAGTGATGCTATCGGCGCATCCGACGTACGCCCGCGTCCATTTGACAAACGAAACGTACGATAACCCGCCCGAGCCGCCGATGTTTTGCATGCGGCTGCGCAAACATTTAGAAGGAAGCATCGTCGAAGCCATCCGCCAAGTCGAGTTTGACCGCATTATCGTCATCGATACAAAAGGGCGCGATGAACTTGGCGATGTGCAGACGAAACAGCTCATCATTGAAGTAATGGGCCGCCATAGCAACATCATCTTAGTCGATGCATCCACCAACACGATCATCGACAGCTTGAAACATTTGCCGCCATCGGTCAATCGCTACCGGACCGTGCTCCCTGGGCATCCATACATCGCCCCGCCGACGCACGGCAAGCTGAATCCACTGGAAGCCACCGAAGAAACAATGCTGAAAAAAATCGACTTTCACGCTGGCAAGCTCGCCCATCAGCTCGTCTCCGCCTTCAGTGGCATTTCGCCACTGTTCGCCAATGAAGCTGTATTTCGAGCTGGGCTCGCCAACCGGGCAACGCTGCCAAAAAGCTTCGTCACGTTGATGAACGACGTGCGCAATCGTCGTTTTGCGCCGACGATGTATACCAACGGAGAAAAAGAATGGTTTTACATTTTGCCGCTGACCCATATCCAAGCGGAAGGAAAGCCGTTTGCGAGCGCGAGCGAGCTGTTGGATCGCTTTTATTTCGGCAAAGCGGAGCGCGACCGCGTCAAACAGCAAGCCCATGACATCGAGCGGCTCATGGCGAACGAAAAAGCGAAAAACGAGAAAAAGCTCCTCAAGCTCGAACAGACGCTTGCGGAAGCGAAACAAGCCGATATGTACCGGCTGTACGGCGAACTGCTCACCGCCCATTTGTATGCTGTCAAGCGCGGCATGACAGAAATCGAGGTCACAAACTACTACGACGAACGCGGTGGAACGGTCACGATCCTGCTTGACCCGCAAAAATCGCCGTCTGACAACGCGCAACACTATTTTCAAAAATACCAAAAAGCGAAAAACTCACTCGCTGTCGTCCGTGAACAAATTGAGCGGACGAAAGAAGACATCGCTTATTGTGATACGATTTTAAGCCAGCTCGAAACCGCTTCGCCAAAAGACATCGAGGAAATTCGCGACGAGCTCATCGAACAAGGCTACTTGCGTCCGCGCGCCGCTAAAGGAGCGAAAAAGCGGAAGCCAACTGCGCCTGAGCTTGACCGCTACATGGCCAGCGACGGCACGGACATACTCGTCGGCAAAAACAATAAACAAAACGACTATCTCACAACAAAGCTCGCCCATAAAGACGACGTTTGGCTGCATGTGAAAAACATTCCCGGCTCGCACGTCGTCATCCGGAACAAACAGCCGTCAGAACAAACCCTGCTTGAAGCGGCGAACTTAGCCGCCTACTTCAGCAAAGCCCGCCACTCCGGCTCCGTGCCGGTCGATTACACGCGCGTCCGCTACGTGAAAAAACCGAGCGGCGCCAAGCCAGGGTTTGTCATTTACGAAAACGAACAAACACTCTACGTCACACCGGACGAAGAGCTCGTCCGCGCCATGAAACAGCGGCAAAAAGAACACGCGGCGAAACAGCCGTAAACAAAGAATGTCCCTATAGCCATGGTTGTCTTTTTTGATATGGTAATTATTGTTACGAAAATGGTTCATCTACCGTAAATGATAGGAGTTAATGGAGAAGAGGGAAATGTTGACGAATTTGTATTTCGTAAGACACGCTCACTCGGTTTATACGTCGGACGAGCTCGGTCGACCGCTGTCGGAACGCGGCATGCGCGATGCCGAGGTGGTGACAGAATTGCTGAAGCATGAACGGATCGATATCGTGTATTCAAGTCCATATCAACGCGTGATCCAGACGGTGGAAGGCATTGCGAAGCATGTCGGAAGCAGGATCGAAATCGAAGACGATTTCAAAGAGCGGAAGTTGGCTGCAACGGCAGTCGACGATTTTCTTGCGGCGGTCCAAAAAGTGTGGGAAGACGAAGCTTTTTGTTAGGAAGGTGGCGAGTCGAACCGCCTCGCACAACAACGAGGCGTGCGTGCTGTATTTCGCATATTGGAAAAGCATAAAGGAAAAAACGTCGTGATCGGTACGCACGGCAACATCATGGTATTAATCATGAACTATTTCGATAAGCAGTACGATTTTCGTTTTTGGCAGCGCCTTGCGATGCCCGACATTTACCAATTGTCGTTTCGCAGCAACGAGCTTATGGCGATTGAGCGCATTTGGAAAGAGATTGAATGATCTTGAAAAAAGGCGATGATGCCGTTTGTGAGCGCACTTGCAGTGTTATGAGCGGAAAACTTCTTAACGGATATGTCTGCCCTTTTGTTGTAAGCTCATGTACATTTTCATGCCCATCCACCCACATCATCGAACGCCTTCTTGAAACAGCACTCGCCATCAGGATGGGAACAAAGCAGGCTAAACAAAAACAGCCGCCCCTTGCTGAGCAGTAAACACTGATGACCAAACACGAAAGGGCGGACGTCATCATATTGGAAGAAACATTAGATGATTTGTATGATAAAATAATGAAAAAAAACAAATGGTAAAGTAAATATGAGATTTAAAACTAATGAGTGAGGTGACAGAATGGCTGTAGGTTTTAAAGTAAAATATTATTGGTATCCAATTGGGCATGGTGAATTTTTACAACAATAAGCTATCATTTAGAGCCAAATGGTTGGGGAACAAAGTATCCTCTTTTATTAAACAAACTATATAATGGCAAACTTAAGTATAAATATATTAAAGATGCTATTAAAGAAATAGATGAAATTAAAGAAAGTTTAAAAAATTACAGTCCATCACAGGTCATTTGGGATATTGAAGACATTTCCAAAACACCACCATGGGGAGATAATATAAGTGATGAAATTACAGACTTATCTAACTATTTTGTTACAAGTGATGGAGAAGATTTAATAACTATTTTAAAAAAAGCCTTAAATAAGGCTTTAAAAGTAAAGTCAGACATTGAAATAGAAAGTATTTAAGAAACTTTCAACTAAATGTAGTGAAAACAAAATTTTAAAAGGTTTTTCGGTAGCTAACATTTTGAATGTTGTTGATGCATTAAACTTAGAGAATTCAGATTATAGTGTGTTTGAACTTGATGGCGAGAGTATATATAGTACTGTAGATGAGCATTTTTCATTACAGTAATTTCCATACCCTAAGAGACAAACAGGGTACCTCCCATAGTCATCAAGTCATCGCTAGTTCGATTGACTTTGGCCGTTCTATCGCCATTTCCGTCATCATCGGAGGCGACGGAAGTCCCGTTCGCTAACAACACATGACAAAAGCGCGAACCATCCTTTGGTCCGCGCTTCTCTCTTCTCTATCTATTTTCCCCACTCTTCCGGATTTTCCCGCCATTGCCGCAATGTCGCCAGGTCGTGTTCGCTGACGGCGCCAAGGCGGACGGCCGTTTCGATGAGTGTGTCGTAGTCGGTGAGGGTGTAGGCAGGCACATTCGCTTCGGCAAACGCCTGCTTCGCTTTTTCAAGTCCGTACGTGAAGATGGCGGCGACGCCAAGCACGTCGCAGCCCGCCTCTTTCAAGGCGCGAACGGCATTGAGCGAGCTGCCGCCGGTGGAGATTAAATCCTCGATGACGACAACGCGTTGGCCCGCTTCGGCTTTTCCTTCAATTTGTTTCCCTTTTCCGTGCGCTTTCGCTTGGCTGCGGACATAGCACATCGGCAGGTCAAGCCGTTCGCTTACCCAGGCGGCGTGTGGGATGCCGGCGGTCGCTGTGCCAGCGATGAGAACTGCTTCCGGGAAATGGGTGCGGATGAGGTCCGCGAGACCGTCAGCGATCATGCGGCGCACTTCTGGATAGGCAAGCGTTAGGCGATTGTCACAATAAATGGGCGATTTCAAGCCAGACGACCACGTAAACGGTTCGCTTGGCTGCAGGGCGACGGCCCCGATCTGAAGCAGTTTGGCAGCGATGTCGTGTTTCATTCTGTTTCTCCTCCGTTCCATTCGTGTTGCAAGCGGGAGTAGGCCGCGAGCGGGTCAGCGGCGCGGGTGATGCTGCGGCCGATGACGATGTAGTCGGCGCCGAGCGCGCGTGCTTTCCTTGGCGTCACGACGCGCACTTGGTCATGCACTGAATCGTCGGCAAAGCGAATCCCCGGTGTGACCGCGAGAAACGAAGCACCGCACCGTTCTTTGATGAGCGTCGCTTCGTTCGCCGAGCAGACGACACCGTCCATTCCGCTCGCTTGCGCCAACGCTGCGTAATGGCTGACCGTTTCCTCAAGCGGCTGGGAAATCCACAGCTCTTCATGAAGCATCCGCTCATCCGTGCTGGTCAGCTGGGTGACGGCGATGCAGCGCGGCCGAGCAGCGCCGCTTGGCGTTCCAGCGTCAAGCCCCTCTATGGCCGCTTCCATCATGCGCCGGCCGCCGGCGGCGTGAACGTTCACTAAATCGACACCTAAGCGAGCGAGCCCTTTCATCGCCTGTTTCACCGTATTCGGGATGTCGTGCAGTTTTAAATCTAAAAACACGGCATGTCCTTGTTCTTTGAACATGGCGATGATGGCTGGACCCTCCTGATAATACAGCTCCATGCCGACTTTCACAAACAGCGGCGTGCCGCTAAACGGGCGTAAAAACTGCTGTACGTCATGTTTAGATGGAAAATCAAGAGCGACAATGAACGGCGTGTGCACCGGTTTTCCAGCTCCTTCCCGTACATTCCGAGATATGTCGAATCCCAAGCTCGTCAAGCAGCACCGGCAGTTCATTGATGATCGTCGGGCAGACAAACGGGTCGATGAAATTGGCCGTCCCAACGGCGACCGCGCTCGCGCCGGCGTAGAAAAATTCGAGCACATCTTCCGCTGTTTGCACGCCGCCCATGCCGATAATCGGAATGGATACCGCTTGGCTCACTTCATAAATCATGCGGACAGCGATCGGTTTCACTGCCGGGCCGGATAAACCGCCGGTGCCATTTGCTAAAATCGGCCGGCCTGTTTTCACATCGATGCGCATACCGACGAGCGTATTGATCATTGTCAAGCCGTCGGCGCCCGCTTGTTCAATTGCTTTCGCCATCGCGACGATGTCCGTAACGTTAGGCGATAGCTTCACATACACCGGAACAGCCGACACTTCCTTGACAAGCCGCGTCAGCTCGGCGGCCACCTCCGGCACGGTGCCGAACGCAATGCCTCCTTTTTTCACGTTCGGGCAGGAAATGTTGAGCTCCAAGGCATGGACGTTCGGTGCTTTGGAAATCGCGGCGGCTACCTCGACGTATTCTTCCATCGTTGAGCCGGCGATGTTCGCGATGATCGGCACATCAAACTGTTCAAGCCACGGCAATTCTTCCGCAAGCACCTTATCAAGCCCTGGATTTTGCAAGCCAATAGCGTTTAACATCCCGCTAGGCGTTTCCGCCACCCGTGGCGTCGAATTGCCGAAGCGAGGCTCTTTTGTCGTCGCTTTAATCATTATGGCCCCTAACACGCTTAAATCGTAAAACTGGGCGTACTCGCGGCCAAACCCGAAACATCCGGACGCCGGCATGATCGGGTTTTTGAGCGAAAGACCTGGCAGTTCGACCGCAAGCCGGTTCATAACACCACCTCCCCGGCCCGAAATACCGGACCGTCGCTGCATACTTTTTTATACGCCGTCTCGCTCCCCGGCACATGGCAGACGCAGGCAAAACACGCTCCGACGCCGCAACCCATCCGCTCCTCTAGCGACAAATAGACCGGTCGGCCGCGGAATCGTTCATCCAACGCCTTTAACATCGGCTTCGGGCCGCAGGCGTACAACACGTCAAACGAAAGGCCCTGTTGCTCGATCACATCAGTGACGCGCCCTGCCATCCCGTATGATCCGTCATCGGTGGCGATATACGTCTCACCGAACGCAGCAAATTCCGCTTCGTAAAAAACGGCGGCTTTGGTCGCGAAGCCAAGTACGCTCACGACGTTTACCCCCCGGTTCGCCAGCTGTTTTGCCAATTCGTACAGTGGCGGGACGCCGATGCCGCCGCCAACCAACAGCGCCCGACCGCCCGCTGGCGCGGCATCTAGCGGAAAGCCGTGGCCGAGCGGACCGAGCACATCAACTCTGTCGCCCGGCTGTTTTTGTGTTAACAACGCAGTGCCTTTCCCTTCCTGGCGGTAAATGATGATGCATTGCCCCTGCTTGTGGTCGATCTGACAAAGGCTCAACGGACGGCGCAAAAGCGGATCGGCCGCTTCTGCCACTTTGATATGAACGAACTGTCCCGGCTCATTCATTTGGGCAACGAGTTGGCCGCTCAGTGTCAATTCATACGTGCGCTCAGCAATCATCCGTTGGCTGACTACCGTCATTCGTTCACGGCCGATCATGAACGCACCAGCCCTTCCGTCATCGCCGTCGTTGAAAACGTCATCGATTCAACGACCTGGAGCATCGCACGTGCGGTATCCAACGACGTCAAGCACGGAATGCCGTTTTCGACCGCTTCGCGGCGGATGCGGAAGCCGTCGCTTTCTGGTTGCTTTCCTTTTGTCAACGTATTGATGACGACTTGCGCCTTCCCTTGGCGGATGACATCTAAAATATTCGGCGACGCCGAATGGATTTTATTGACAACCGTCACCGGAAGGCCGGCCGCTTTCAATGTCGCAGCTGTGCCATTCGTCGCCAAAATTTGATAGCCGATTTCGACAAAGCGACGGGCAAGGTCGATGGCTTCCGCTTTATCTTTGTCCGCCACCGTCAACAGCACCGCCCCATGCGGCTGAATGTGAATGCCGGACGCCACAAGCCCTTTGTAGAGCGCTTTTTCAAACGTCATGTCTTTGCCGATCACTTCACCGGTCGACTTCATTTCCGGCCCGAGCGAAATATCGACGTTGCGCAGTTTCGCAAACGAAAACACGGGTACTTTCACAAAGACACCCTCGCGCGTTGGACAGACGCCAGTTTCATAGCCCATTTCAGCGAGCTTCGCCCCTAAAATGGCCTTTGTGGCGAGGTTGGCCATCGGCACACCGGTAATTTTGCTTAAAAACGGCACGGTGCGGCTTGAACGCGGGTTCACTTCAAGCACGTATACATCGCTGTCAGAGATAACGAACTGGATGTTTAAAAGCCCAACGATGCGTAGCCCGCGTGCCAATTTGACTGTATAATCAACAATCTTTTCGATGACATCGGCACTTAATGTTTGCGGTGGGTAGACAGCAATCGAGTCGCCAGAATGGACGCCGGCCCGTTCGATATGCTCCATAATCCCTGGAATGACGACCGTCTCACCGTCCGAGATGGCATCGACTTCAACTTCCTTGCCGGTGATGTAGCGGTCGATCAACACCGGGTGTTGCGGGTTGACGCGCACGGCGTGTTCCATGTAATGGAGCAGTTCCTCCTGCCCGTACACGATTTCCATCGCCCGGCCGCCGAGCACGTACGACGGACGAACAAGCACCGGATAGCCGATCTCTTCGGCGATAGCGACCGCTTCCTCCACCGAAACGGCCGTTTTGCCGGCCGGTTTTGGAATGCCGAGTTCGGAGAGCACCTGTTCAAATTTGTCGCGGTCTTCGGCGCGGTCTAAATCTTCAAGCGTCGTCCCGAGCAAGCGGACGCCGCGCGCTTCGAGTTCTGCCGCTAAGTTGATGGCTGTCTGGCCTCCGAACTGGACGATGACGCCGACCGGCTGTTCGAGCTCGATGACATGCATGACATCTTCCGCTGTCAGCGGTTCAAAGTACAGTTTGTCCGACGTGCTGAAGTCGGTCGACACGGTTTCAGGGTTGTTGTTGATGATGATCGCTTCATAGCCCGCTTGTTTAATGGCCCAGACGCAATGGACGGTCGCATAATCAAATTCGATCCCTTGGCCGATGCGGATCGGGCCTGAGCCGAGTACGATGACGCTCTGTTTCTCGGTCACGATCGATTCGTTTTCTTCTTCATATGTGCTATAGTAGTACGGCGTTTCTGACGTGAACTCGGCCGCGCACGTATCGACCATTTTGTAAACTGGCACGATGCCCTCCTGACGGCGCAGCTCGTAAATGTCGCGTTCCGTTTTGTTCCATAAGTTCGCCACCGCGGCGTCCGAGAAACCGAGCGCTTTCGCTTTCTTTAGCACTTCAAGATCTCCTGGATGGCTTTGGACGACCGTTTCCATCTTGATGATGTTCTCAAGCTTATGCAAGAAAAAGCGATCAATTTGGCTCCACTCATGCAGCGTTTCGACCGATACCCCGCGGCGGAGCGCTTCAGCGATGTAAAAGAGACGCTCATCGCCCGCCTTGCGGATCCGTTTTTCGATCACGTCGTCTGCAGCCGTGTTCACATCTTTCAACTCGAGATGGTGAACGCCAATCTCAAGCGAACGAACCGCCTTTAACAGCGATTCTTCAAACGTTCGGCCGATCGCCATCACTTCTCCCGTCGCTTTCATTTGCGTACCGAGGCGGCGGTTCGCCGATTCAAATTTGTCAAATGGGAAGCGTGGAATTTTCGTCACCACATAATCAAGTGTCGGTTCAAAGCAGGCATACGTTTTTCCGGTGACCGGGTTGATCATTTCATCAAGTGTTAGTCCGACAGCAATTTTCGCTGCCAGTTTCGCGATTGGATACCCGGTTGCTTTCGAAGCGAGCGCCGACGAGCGGCTGACGCGCGGGTTCACTTCAATGACGTAATAGCGGAAACTGTCCGGGTCGAGCGCCAGCTGGACGTTGCAGCCACCTTCGATGCCGAGGGCGCGGATGATGTTAAGCGACGCGTTGCGCAACAGCTGGTACTCGCGGTCGCTTAACGTTTGGCTCGGAGCAACAACGATCGAATCGCCCGTGTGAATGCCGACCGGATCGATGTTTTCCATGTTGCAGACGACGATCGCATTGTCGTTGGCATCGCGCATCACTTCATACTCGATTTCTTTGTAGCCAGCGATGCTCCGCTCGAGCAGACATTGATGCACCGGACTCATTTTTAAACCGGTCGAGACGATGTCAATGAGCTCCTCTTCATTCGTACAAATACCGCCGCCCGTACCGCCAAGCGTAAACGCCGGGCGGACGATGACCGGATAACCGATCTGTTGGACGAACTCGTACGCTTCCTCCAAGCTGTGAACAATGGCGCTTTCCGGCACCGGTTCTCCAAGCTCGTTCATCAAGGCGCGAAACTGCTCGCGATCTTCCGCCTTTTCGATCGCCTCCAGTTTCGTGCCGAGAATTTCAACTCCGCATTCCTCAAGCACGCCGGCTTTCGCAAGCTGGACGGCCAAGTTGAGCCCGGTTTGGCCACCCAGCGTCGGCAAAATCGCGTCTGGCCGCTCTTTTCGGATAATGCGGGCGACAAACTCGAACGTCAACGGCTCCATATATACTTTATCGGCGATTTCCGTATCGGTCATGATCGTCGCCGGGTTTGAGTTTACGAGAATGACTTTGTATCCTTCTTCTTTTAAAGCTAAGCATGCCTGCGTCCCAGCGTAGTCAAACTCGGCCGCTTGGCCGATGACGATCGGCCCTGAGCCGATCACTAAAATCGTTTCGATGTCACGGCGTTTAGGCATGGATGACTTCTCCTTTCTTGCTGAACTCGCGGATGAGTGTCAAAAACTCGTCAAACAGTGAATTCGCATCTTCCGGCCCCGGCGATGCTTCCGGGTGATATTGCACTGTAAACGCCGGGAAATCGAGATGACGGAGCCCTTCGATCGTCCCATCATTCAAGGCAACATGTGTCACTTCGAGACGAGTGCCAACGAGCGACTCATGCGTCACGGCATAGCCATGATTTTGCGATGTGATAGCCACTTTGCCGGTGCGCAAATCTTTCACCGGATGGTTCGATCCGCGATGGCCAAATTTCAATTTTTCCGTATTCGCACCACACGCCAAAGCGAACAACTGATGGCCGAGGCAAATCCCAAAGAGCGGCACTTTGCCCAAAATCCCACGAATCATCTCAATCGCTTCCGGCACATCTTTCGGATCGCCCGGTCCGTTTGAGAGCATCACCCCATCCGGATGCCAGCTGAGCACGTCTTCTGCTGTCGCATTGTACGGTAACACGATGACATCGCAATGCCGTTTGTTCAACTCACGCAAAATACCATGCTTCATCCCAAAATCGATGAGCACGACGCGTTCACCGCGCCCCGGGCTCGGGTAAGCACTTTTCGTCGAAACGCGTTTTACTTGGTCTCGCGGCCACTCCATCGCCCGCAGTTTCGCCGCCGCTTCCGCTGGGTGGACATCCAAGCCGCAAATCATTCCTTTTAACGTCCCGTGCTGGCGAATGAGACGCGTCAGTTTGCGCGTATCAACGCCGGCAAGCCCCGGAATGTCTTTTTCTTTTAAATAGGCATCGAGCGTCATTTCACCGCGCCAATTCGACGGAATTGAGCATGCCTCTTTAACGATGAATCCGTGCACATACGGGTAGATCGCTTCAAAATCGTCGCGGTTAATGCCGTAGTTGCCGATCAACGGATACGTCATCGTCACGATTTGCCCGCAGTACGACGGGTCAGTCAAAATTTCTTGATAACCGGTCATGCCGGTGTTAAAGACGACTTCACCCGTCGTCTCTTTCAAACTACCAAATGCTTCCCCAACAAAAAACGAACCATCTTCTAAAATAAGCTGCCGCTTCATGTTATGCCCTTCCTTTCTCCCATACGAGTGTTCCACCAACAAACGTCATCACCGGCCATCCTTGACATCTCCATCCGGCAAACGGCGTATTGTTTCCTTTGGAGGCAAATGTCTCTGGATCAATCGGTTCTTCTGTTTCTAAATCAATGACCGTGATATCCGCCGGTGCTCCGACCTCGAGTCGCCCTGTTTGCAAGCCGAAACATTGCGCTGGTTTGATCGTCAACCAATCGACAAGCTGTTTTAACGTAAACACGTTCTTTTTGACAAAATGGGTGTACAAAAGCGGGAATGCCGTTTCCAATCCGACGATGCCAAACGGCGCCGCCTCCATTCCTTTCGCTTTTTCCGCTGCTGTATGCGGCGCGTGGTCGGTGGCAATGAAATCGATCGTGCCGTCGAGCAGCCCTTCAATTAACGCTTCACGGTCAGCGCGGCTGCGCAGCGGCGGATTCATTTTATAGTTCGCATCAAGCCTCGGAATGTCCTCATCGCATAGGAGGAGATGATGCGGCGTCACTTCCGCGGTGACGCAGATACCAGCCCGCTTTGCGTCACGGACGACGCGCACCGATTCTTTCGTGCTAATATGGCAGACATGATAGTGGCACCCGGTCGCTTCGGCGAGCAAAACATCGCGGGCGATGTGCACCGCTTCACAGACCGACGGGATGCCAGCGATCCCGTATCGGCGCGCAAAATCGCCGTCATGCACCGCACCGCCGTTTTTTAACGTATCGTCCTCGCAGTGGGCAACGATCGCCATATCGAGGGCGGCGGCCCGTTTCATCGCTTCAAACATCATCCCCGCTGATTGCACTCCGACGCCGTCATCAGTAAAGGCGAACGCTCCCGCTTCTTTTAACGCGGCAAAATCGGTCAGCTCCTCCCCTTTTTGCCCGAGCGTGATCGAAGCATACGGCAACACACGGACATGCGCCGTTTCTTGGATGCGTCGCGCAAGCCATTCCATCTGCTCTTTCCGGTCCGGCACCGGGTTTGTGTTTGGCATCGCCGCCACTGTCGTAAAGCCACCTTTCGCAGCGGCGAGCGTGCCGGTTTCAATCGTTTCTTTCGCTTCTCCACCCGGCTCGCGCAAATGGACATGCACATCAATCAAGCCGGGAGCGATGAGTTTGCCCCCAACGTCGATCACGTCTTCTCCATTTGCTTCAAACAGCTGTTCATGATGGATCGCTGCAATGTTTCCGTGCTCTATTTTGATATGAGTTCGCACCAATTGCCCGTTTTCATTGAACGACATGCCATTTTTCAACCACATGGCCATGCTGCATTCTCCCTTCTATTGCCCGTTTTAAGACCGCCATCCGCACATAGACGCCATTTTCCATTTGTTTAAAAATGCGTGACGGTTTCGCTTCGACAAGCTGACTCGCGATTTCGACCCCACGATTGACCGGCGCCGGGTGCAGAATGATGGCGCCCGGTTTCATCAACTGTGCCCGCTCGAGCGTCAGCCCGTATTGTTGGTGGTACTCTTCTTTGGTTAATCCCATTTTTTCAGCGTGACGTTCGTGCTGGATGCGCAAAAGCATGACGACATCAGCGCGAGCGATGGCTTCATCGATCTCGACATAAGTCCCGTGCAGGTTCATGTCATCTTCCCATTCCGGCGGTCCGGAAAACAAGACGTTTGCCCCCAATCTTGTCAACACTTCCGCATTGGAGCGGGCGACGCGGCTATGGCGAATGTCACCGATGATCACGACCGTCAACCCAGCAAACGTTCCAAACTCTTGACGAATTGTCAGCAAGTCAAGCAGCGATTGGGTCGGATGGTGTCCACAGCCGTCGCCGGCGTTAATGATCGAAACACCAACCGAATGACGGAGCGCTTCGAAATAGGCATCTTCGTGATGGCGGATAACCACAGCGTCAACCCCGATCGCTTCAAGCGTCTTGACCGTATCGTACAGCGTCTCTCCTTTTTGCACACTTGAGCGTTCCGGGTCAAATGGAATGACATGAAGCCCCAGTTTCCGCTCCGCCATCTCGAAGCTGCATTTCGTGCGCGTGCTCGGTTCAAAAAACAAGTTCGCTACATACATCGGCGTCGCTGGATGCCACGGACGCCCGTTGCGGAACGTCTCCGCTTCATCGAGCAAACGGTTGATTTCGGAAAGCGACAGTTCACTTAACGTGAGTAGATGGGCCATCAGTCTCTCTCCCTTTTCTTTTTGATAAAAAAACACCTTGCCGGCAAGGCAAGGTGTGACGATTGAGGCATGGCGGAGCAGAGGGTAGACTCCGCCCCATGCGCTTCGTTCCCACCTTTTTAAGCCTCGCTGGACTTAATTAAAAGGTGTTTTTACTTGATTTAGGCGACATGGTCGTTGCTTTTTTCTTCTTCAAATAAGTTTTCCGCTACTTGCGGCCGTCCTGGCAACACTAAGTTGAGCAGGACACCGACAATGGCTGACAACGCCATTCCAGTGATTTGAAAGCTCTCACTAATTTTTAGCACCGCCCCGCCAATCCCGATGACTAAAATGACCGAGGCGATGATTAAGTTGCGCGTCTGGCCAAAATCCACGCGGCTATCCACAAGCATACGCAAACCGGACGAGGCGATAATACCGAACAGTAAAATCGAGACGCCGCCCATGACCGGTGTCGGAATCGAGCCAATCAGCGCCGTCACTTTGCCGACAAAACCGAACACGATAGCAATTACCGCTGCGCCGGCAAGCACGTAGACGCTGTAGACACGCGTGATCGCCAGCACACCAATGTTTTCCCCGTACGTCGTTTTCGGCGGGCCGCCAAGCAAAGCAGAAATCATCGTCGCTGTTCCGTCCCCTAAAATCGACCGGTGCAATCCTGGCTTCTGGATTAAGTCGCGGCCGACGACTTTGCTTAACACGAGCTGATGGCCGATATGCTCCGACAAGGTGACAATGGCGACTGGCACCATGAGCATGACAATCTCCGCGGTGATGCGCACCGGATAGTCAGCGAACGGGAGAAGGAAATCCGGCATTTCCATCCACTTTGCTTTCGCTACGTTCGATAAGTCAACGAGCCCGACTGCGAGGGCATAGACGTAACCGACGACGATGCCGACAAGCACTGGGATTAAGCTCAACATGCCGCGCGCCAGTACCGAGCAAATGACCGTGGCGGCAAGCGTCACTAACGCGACCGAAAAATGGAGCAGACTGTAGTTGCCGTCCGGGCCGTTCATCGCCATTCCCACCGCCGTGCCGGCTAAACCGAGACCGATGACAATGATGACCGGACCGACGACGACCGGTGGCAACAGTTTCATCACCCAACGATATCCGGCCTTTTTAATGATGAGAGCGACGATGCCGTACACGAGCCCAGCAAGGAAGCTGCCGATCATGGCCGCACCCGGGCCACCGGCTGTTTTCGCCGCAATGATCGGCGCGATGTAGGCGAACGATGAGCCGAGATAGGCCGGTACTTGCCATTTCGTGATAAGCAAAAACGCGAGCGTCCCAAGCCCGCTTGTGAGCAGGGCGATCGAGGGGTCTAACCCAACCAAATACGGCACTAAAATCGTTGCCCCAAACATGGCGAATAAATGCTGCAAGCTTAACGTCACCCATTGCCCAACTGTCGGGCGGTCTTGAATATCCAGTATCGGTTTGTTCACTTTCCTTCACTCCTTTCGCTATCTAAGCGAATTTATCTTTTAATGTGCACAAAAAAACCCTCTTGGCCCGCGAAGGCACAAAGAGGGTGCAGAAACAGCCGAAACCATTCCGCCCCTTTTGCAGCCTCGCGGGACTGCGCTTAAAAGGGAGCTGCTTTATTTTTCATGAATCGATACTTGATCAACCCCATCCACTTCGGCAAGTTCGACGACAATCACTTCGGCGCTGGACGTTGGCACGTTTTTACCAACGAAATCGGCGCGAATCGGAAGTTCCCTGTGGCCGCGGTCAACGAGCACCGCCAGTTGGATGCGCGCTGGGCGGCCCAAATCCATGACGGCATCCATCGCCGCTCGCACCGTCCGACCAGTAAACAGCACATCATCGACTAAAATGACTTTCTGTTCGCTCACCGGAAACGGTACGTTCGTTCCCTTGACGAGCGGCTCATGGTCTTCTGTTTTCATCGTCAAATCATCGCGGTACAGCGTAATATCGAGTTCACCGACCGGAACCGATGTTCCTTCAATTTGTTCGATCCGCTCAGCCAAGCGGTGCGCCAAATAAATGCCGCGCGTTTTAATCCCTACCAATACGCAGCCATCGATTCCTTTGTTCCGTTCGATAATTTCGTGAGCGATGCGCGTTAAAGCGCGGCGAATCGCTTGTTCATCCATCACAACAGCTTTTTGCATGCGAACCACCTCCGTCGACACAAAAAAATCCCCCGCCTGTGAAGCGGGGGCATGGCTGATTGCCAGCAGACAAAATGGGCATACGCCACCTATTTTTACATCCGACCCCTTCTCAGCCTCACAGGACTGAATTTAAAGGTTCCTGTTCACTTGCTTTCATTGTAAAGCGGCCGCCTCCGTTTGTCAATTGTTTTTTCGCAACCATTCGAGCAGTTCGGCAAACTCCGGCGGCAGCGGTGCTTCAAATTCCAAATAGTCGCCGCTTCGCGGATGACGGAAGCCGAGCACCCCGGCGTGCAATGCTTGGCCCTCGATCGAGAGCGTTTTTTTCGGCCCGTATTGCGGATCGCCAGCAAGCGGGTAGCCGATGTATTTCATATGGACGCGAATTTGGTGCGTCCTCCCCGTCTCAAGCTGGCATTCGACATACGTATAATGGCGAAACCGCTCGAGCACGCGGAAATGGGTGACTGCTTCCTTTCCGTTTTCATCGGTAACCGCCATTTTTTTTCGGTCGCGTTTGTCGCGGCCGATCGGGGCATCGATCGTGCCGTAATCGTGCGGAATAACGCCGTGGACGATCGCCTTGTAGCGGCGCGTCACGGTTTTGTTGACAAGCTGCTCCACAAGCGAGCGGTGGGCGGCGTCATTTTTCGCCACCATCAGAAGCCCCGATGTATCTTTGTCAATCCGATGGACAATGCCGGGGCGCAGCACGCCGTTGATGCCGGAGAGGTCGCGGCAATGGGCGAGAAGCGCGTTGACAAGCGTGCCGCGCATATGCCCGGGCGCCGGGTGGACGACCATGCCGCGCGGCTTGTTGACAACAAGCACGTCTTCATCTTCATAATAAATGTCAAGCGGGATCGGCTCAGGTTCCACATGAAGCGGCTCCGGTTCCGGCGGTGAAACGGCGACCGCGTCGCCTGCCTCGCATTTGTAGTTCGCCTTGACCGTCTCGCCATTGACGGTCACAAGCCCGCTTTTGATCCATTGCTGCACTTGCGAACGCGACCATTCCTCATTGAGCGCCGCGATCACTTTATCGATCCGCTCGCCGTCATATTCGTCTTCGATGTGAAACGTGATCGTGTCCATCTACTCATTCCCTTTCTCTGGTGTCGCGAAAAAAAATAGATGAATAAACAGCAAGATGACGCCGACGGTCAGCGCCGAGTCGGCGATATTGAACACCGGAAAGCTGTACGTGCCGATGTACGTATGAATAAAGTCGACCACTTCTTTCCGGAATACGCGGTCGATAAAATTGCCGATCGCCCCGCCGAGCATCAGCCCAAGCCCCACGCCGGCCAGGCGCTCGGAAGGCTTCAGGCGGCGGATGTAAATCACGATCGCCGCCACGACGATCACCGTAATTAAATAAAAGAGCCAAAACTGCCCTTCCAGCATGCCCCACGCCGCCCCGCGATTGCGGTGCGACGTAATGTAGAGCACGTTGTCGATGATCGGGATGCTTTCCCCAAGTCGCATATAGCGGACGACAAGCCATTTCGTCCATTGATCGAGGATGATGACCGCCGCCGCGAGCCAATAGTATGCCACCGTGCCAAATCCCCCTGTCCTTCTCATTCATCCTTTTTGCATTGTAGCATAATTCGCCATGGCAAACAAATGAAGCGACAAAAAGGAATCAGTCAAGACTTTATAGAGAGCTTTTTTCGATTTACGGCGGCCATCTCAATTAGCCATGATAAAAAGGAGAAACGACTTCCCACTTCCTGACCATGGAAGCGACAAGAGGAGTATGCGGCCGGGTGCACTAAACGAACGGACATCGTTCCATAGAAGCTCCTCATTCCCACATTCAGCCGATGGCTTCCAATTCGTTTACCAAAACTCCCGTCCAATCAAAATGGCGGCGATCACGATGCCCGCCCCCAGCCACATCATGGGGAGAAGGAGGGGCAGCGAATCGGCCGGCGCTTGAAACAAAAACAGATGTGGCCACGGCATGAACGTTCCTTGCGTTGCGACTTCCATAAAGGTATAGACCGCGATGACCGATAAGGCGATATCTAGGCTGCCAAAGACGCCTAACAAGGCAAGCCCAATCAACTGGTAAAACGAAAACAGCAGAAACAGGTGCACCAACACGGGTGCGGTGAGAAACATCGTTCCATGAATCCATATGACCGCCGCGACAAGAAGAACGATGCATCCCCCATGCAAAACAGCATAGCGAACCAAGTCGAAGACGACCGTTTTTCGGTAATGCCATAACAGCGCTTCTTTCGCCCCTTCGTCGTACAAATGGCGGTACAAAAAGACGAGATGCCATCCGGCGATCGGCACGGCGATGCCTTGGATGACGGTGTACGGCAAAAACGGTTCGTCGGAGCGGGCGGACAAGATCCCCATCAACCCGACGCACAGCCCATAGACGAGAAACGGAAACCAGTACAATCGGCCGAGCAAGCGGCGGTCAAAAGAAAAATGATGGGCGATCGTCTTTTTATCCATGCGCTTCCGCCTCTTTCAACAACGCCAAATATCCGTCCATCAGCCGCGGGGCGACGCGCCGACCGATCGGCTCTTCGGACAAGACGCGCACGACGACGTGGGAAGGCTCTTCGCTCATTTGCACGACTTCGTTGGTGGCCATGATCGAGTCGAGTTCCGCAAACGGCACCTCCAACTCATACGTATAAGGGGCGGCTTTTTGCTTGAGCTCGTCCGGGCTGCCTTCAAACAGCACCGTGCCGCGGTCCAACACCCCGATTTTGGTGCACAGAAATTCAATGTCCTCGACAAGATGCGAAGAGATGACGATCGTATGATCGTGCCCCAGCCGCTTCAACAAATTGCGAAACCGTACGCGCTCACGGATGTCAAGCCCGGCCGTCGGCTCGTCAAACAGGAGGATGGACGGCTCCCGAAGCAGCAGCATGGCAATGCCCACCCGCCGCCGCATGCCGCCGGACAGCTCGCGCATTTTTTTGTTGATGTGCGAAGACAAGTTGACTTGTTCGATGACCTTCTCGATTTTGGATCGGCAGGCGGCGGGATGTTCACCTTGCAAGACAGCGAGATGCTCAAGCACTTCATACATCGTCAGCTCCGGGTACATCATAAACTCTTGCGGCAAATAGCCGATCTCGTTTACCCGCTTCACTCTCGTGCCCGTGCTGATCGGCTCGTCTCCGAGCGACACCCGTCCGGCATTGAACTCCAACAGTCCGGCCACAATGCGCATCAACGTCGTCTTGCCGGCGCCGTTTGGCCCCAGCAAGCCGTACACGCCGGAGAGGGTGAGGGAGACATCGGATAAAATCGGCTTCTTTTTCACGATTTTCGTCAATCCTTCAATGACGACCGCCAACGCCGTTCACCTCCTGCATCATCTCCAAGATGCGGTCCCATGTCCAACCGTCGTCCATGTTCGCATACCATGTCCGCAAACATCGTTGCTTTTGGTCGACATCCAGCGGCTGAAACGCCTGATAAATGGCTTCAATTTGCTTCTTTACGGATGACGGCTGCGACTCGAACCACTCGCTTTTGGAGCTCCAGTCGATCACCGAAAGGCCTTGTTTTTGCATCAGCCAGCGGGTGGCCAGCGAAATCCACTCGTTGTACATGATCCGCGATCCTTTCGGCGGAACCGAAAGACGGAGCATTTTTTCATAATAATCTCGTTCCATATGATAGGTGCCAATCGAAAAAAAATTCGTGTTATAGACAAGATGGTCATGGGCCATAAACGAGGATAGCCCCGAGCTGGAGAACACAATCTTGTTCGGCAGCGCTGAAACCGCCGTGGATGCGATTTGTTGGACATGATGAAACGTTTTTTCCAACTGGCGGATGACCGTCGGCGCCCGTTCCGCCATGTGCGGCCAGTCAGCCGGGTAGGTGATCTCATATCCTTGATCGACGAGTTGATGCCCTTGCCCTTTGATCAAGGTGACCGCCTGCGCTTTCCCTCGGTAAACCGTCCCCCGCTTTGGCACATTGCAAAACAGCACATCGCCGTCCACGTTCAAGGTAAAGGTGTACGTTTCATTCGGAACGAATTGATCGGTGAACGCCCCATCCCAAGCTCTCGTTCCCGCCACCTGATATTCATAAGCCTGATACATGTGCGAAGCTCTCCTTTTCGGATACCACGCCCGGTCCGCCAGCAGGACGATGCGGCCGTTCGTGTACGGAATGAGCGCCGTGTCGACGATCTCATAGGAAAAGGTGAGCGTCGAGGCGCGTTTCGGCAGCCGCACGGTCACGAGATCGCCGTTTCTCGTAAACGTGACGGGCTGATGGTCCGCTTCAATCGAGTGGAGCGGATACAAATGGTACAGTTGAAACGTAGGCCGGTTCGTGTCCAACTGGGACAAGGCCACGCGCACGACCGCGCGCGATCCATGCAAGGAAATGTCATACGACTGGATACGGTAGCGCAAATCGGCTTTGATGGTTTGCGGCATTCGACGGTACTCCTCGAGTTCGGTCGTCTGATCGGCCCGGGTGAACGCCTTGGTGTTTGTTTGCAAGGAGTGGCAGGCGGTTAGGACGATCAGAAACGGGAAGATGAGCAGCGCTTTCAGGACGGCGTTTCGCTCCTTTCTCGTCTGCGTAAAGCGGATCGACGACAACAACGCCAATCCGACAAGGGAAAGAAACCATGCGGCCCATTTCCATTCCCCGCCGCGGTCGACCTCAAACCCGATGTAGGAATCATACGCCTGTTGAATGGCGTGTTTTCCGATAAACAGCAGCGACGTCCAGTCGCGGGCATGAACGGTTTGGGACAAATCGATGAACAGCTCAGTCGTCATCGGGCCGGTCAGGATCCATACAAGCAACATAGCGAAAAAACTGACCTTTTTCGTTTCCAACAGCAGTGCAATGATGATGCCGTACAGAACGGTGAGCACGAGCGGTCCAAACTGGTAGACGGCGAGAAACCGAAGCAGCGACCAATACAGATCCGAAGGCTCCACCCCAACGAAGAGATACACGAGTGAAAAAACGCCGTAGCTCATCATCAGCATGATCCCTTGGCACAGCGCATGAACCGCCAGCAAGGCGCTCATTTTCTCCAGCAAAATCCGGTAGCCGTCGGCGAACCATGACGAAACGCCGTAACGAAGCTCGTTGGAGTAGAGAAAGTAGAACCATACGATGTAAAAGAGCGAAACGATTTGGACAAGCATGAACACTTCAGAAGGCAAATCTCCAGAGTATTCCATGCCTGCATTCATATCGTCTGAAAAGAATAAAACGAACCTGACAAGCAGCAAAACAAAAAATAGGATGCTGGCGCCAACATATAACTTGCTTTTCAACAATCGTTTCCAATAAAAAACAAACAGCCATTTCCATCTCATCACCGATCAACCGCTTTCTTTCCAAGAAGTTGACAAAAGAAAAATGCGGTCAGGGATCGCCCCATCTTTTTAGGCGTATCCCTGACTCCCTCATCATCCGGATTCGGGTTATTTGACGGTAATGGTCACGTATCCTCTTGAGCCAACCGTTTGACCAACAATTTGGCCATAATACTTATCGTCTTTGGTTTGTGGAAAACTGCGCGTTTCTTCTTGACCGGGATTGAGCCAGTTGGTGGAAGCGACGACGCTGTCGGGCCACCAATTGATCAATTTGTAAGCATAGCCTCTCGTTTGGGTATTGGCACCGTTATTCACAGCTTTAATATTTCCTGTATCATTACGGCTTGCAGTAAGAGGTGATGTATTCTTATAAGTACTTGAGCCGTCTAAAAAGGCTGTTGCTGATGCTGCTCCCGCTGCACCGGCAGTGGCTATTACTGCTGCTGCCAGTGATAAAGATGCCCATTTTGATTTCCATTTCTTTTTTCGGTTCACGATCATGTTATCCCTTCTCCTCTCCAAATATTATATTACTTGTTCTCGTCTTTACTGCAGTTCCAGTTCCATTTCGTAAGAGGCTATGGAACCAATAACGATGAGCTTTTCCATTTTTCATTGTTGTTTCCTAACATTCTTTTTCACCTCCTTTCAAAGGCAACTAATTTTGCATTATGAATTTGATAAATTGAAAGATCAGTAAATCCATTCTCGATTCGGTTGCTCAAGATCATATAGTTTGCATCCGCAAAATCATGACGTAAAAAATGGTAAAAGCGTTCTAAGTCTTCGAAGTCAAAGTGTTTCGTCGGCTGATCGAAAATGAAAACGGTGCGATTTAGCGACTGTCCAAGGGAAACAAAATAAATCAGCCGTTGAAACATCGTCAATGAATCGATGGATGCATGGGAAGGGAGGCGATATTTTTTCCATAGCGTCGATTGCTGAAAAGGACGATTCAGCCATATCGAAATATCTTGCAAACGATAGTTTCTCCACAGTTGGTGGTAGTTCTCAGGAATCACGAAAAATACGCTTTTATTCGTTTTTCCTCTTGCTTCCTGTTCATCGAAATGGATTTCCCCTTCATCGATAGGATGAAAGCCGGCAAGCGCTTTGGCGACAATATCTGTGCGAATGTGATTTTTGGCTAGAATGATGGATTGGGAAGGAAGATTGACAGAACAATGATGCAAAATCAGTTGGCGACGGTGAACATATCCCTGTCAAGTAGACAGTATGAAAAACGCCCACCTTCTTCAGCTGCTTGCAGGATAGTTGAATGAGGGGAAGCTGTCAAGGAAAGCACTTGACAACTTCCCCTTCATTCAACTTTAACGGTTGGTAAGCTGAAGAAGGAGTCCATATCATCCGTTCGTCTGCTAAGCTACCTTGGTGGTTCGATATTCGACAGGACTGAGGTAGCCTAATTTTTTTTGAAAACGCTCATGATTATAAAAATGCATATACCGGTCTATGGCCAGAATCACTTCCTCGTCCGTTCGAAAGGTGCGAAGGTCCATCACTTCAGATTTCAAATGTCCAAAAAAGTTTTCCATACAAGCATTGTCTAAACAATTCCCTTTTCTGGACATACTAGGGATAATGTGATGATCCTTAAGCAGTTTATGGTATTGACGAGATGTGTATGGCGAGCCTTGGTCACTGTGGAGAATGACTCCTCGCACATCTCGTTTTTTTATGGCCTCTTTTACGGTATCAACCACTAATTCCAAATTATTAGAATGACTGATGCGATACGCAATGATTTCATTGTTGTACAAATCTTTAATGGCCGAAAGATATAAATATTTTCCTTGAAACGGCAAATACGTAATATCCGTCACCCATTTTTGATTGGCCTCGGTCGCTGTAAAATCGCGGTTTAACACGTTCGAAACAACGATATTCTCCGTGCCTTTTTTATACTTTCTCTTTTTTTGCCGGATTTTTGCTCTAATCCCCAATTCTTTCATTAGTCGGTAGACTCTTTTATGATTCACTACCTTCCCATATTTCCGTTGAAGCCACGCTTTCACACGATAATACCCGTAGATCCCGTTGACCTCTTGATGGCATTCCAAGATCATTCGCTTTACCATCTCATCTTCTTTTTGCTTCTCCGTCATCATTCCCCGTCGGTTTAACCATTTATAGTAACCGCCCCTTGTGACTCCTGCCATTTCACATAGTAAGGAAATGGGGTATGTCACGGATAACTCTTGGATGATCTGAAATCGTTCTTCCGGTTTCACCTCCTTGCGAGGGATCGCAACTTTTTTAAATATTCATTCTCTGCTTTCAGTCTCCGATTTTCTTCTTCCAGACTTAACTTCTTTTTTCTTGGTCCTCTCTTTAGCGGGGACTTGGATTTTCCGCGCCGTTCTTCCAGTCCGTCAAGACCTGTCTCATCGTAATTTTTCACCCAAAGCCTGATAGTTTTGGTGCTAGGAATTCCTAATTCTTTGCATACACGCTTATATCCGTATCCCTCTTCTATGTACATCTTGACAGCCTTTAGCTTAAATTCCGGTGAATACGTGGTTTTTCCTTTTCGTGTTTTTTTCATTTCGAACATAAAAATAATCCCTCCAGTGTTTTTGTTTACAGTATGGGCTTTTTCCCAACTGTCTACACTAGAGGGATAATATCAACGGTGCTTGAGGGTCACATTTTTCAATTCCATCATTTGTCTCCTTTCCCCCTTTCTTGCGCTAGTTGAATCAATATGTTTTCTTTTTCTTTTATGGATAGTGCCATGTAGTGCTCCCACGTTGTTGAGTCGATGGAGGATTTTTCCGCTATCCTGTTTCCATATCCGATAGATGGAATATGTAGTTTTTCCATTAAATATAAGCCGGCAAAGAGACTGATCTGTTCGTTTTCGAACAATCGGTATGGGATGAAAAACGCAGCCAACTCCTGAATATGTTTGGTTGCCGGGATGCCATTGACGTCCAAGAACGGATCAACATAAAACGTGTAGGTTCCGTCAGCCACCGTGCTGTCGTAGAGCGAAAGGTTTGTGGTGTTGATGCTTTTTGGGATGATTGAGATGATCTTGACTTCTTTTGTGCAATAATCTGTATTTGCAAGATTCGGAAACAAGTGGCATAGCTCATTGCGGATGGAAACGAGTTGATGCTTCAATTCCATATAATTTCTTGTTGTAGTGAGAAATGGTTTATAAACAAGGAAACGAGTATGTTGCACTTGAATTTGTTTGTAAGGACCGTTGATCACGGAGAGACAAGGGAGATGGTCCCCATGCCAATGGTACTTTTCCTTTCCGACAATCACGTTGACTCGTGTGCATGTTTTCGTTTCTACATTGGAGTGAAGCGTTCCGGATGAGTCGATATCGTAAAGCGTTGAATCCATGGACTGCGGATACCAGTTGGCTTCAAATGGCAACAACGTGACGCCCGATATCAACGGATAAAAGGTTGAGCCGAACGTATGCCGATAATAGATCGTCATGGATGGGGCGCCGTTGGTCTGCACCTGAACAACGTTTCCTTGTTGTTGAAAGGGGAAACGCTTCCCTCCGCCTTGGATGTGATCGATTTGAAATTGCTCGTTGATCGAAAAACGAACGGTGTGTTCTTTCGGATGCAGAGAGAGTGTGGCTTTGATCGGATACGTGGATTTCGGATTCACCTCGATCTCCTTGATTTTCCAATATCCATGCAACGGGATGTTCTTGGGCTGAGCCTGATGTTTAATTTGTTGATAGAGTTTGACGTCGTTTGCCAACAGAATGTCATCCAACTGGAATTTTGATTGTGCATGTTGAAGGAAAAATGTTACGAAAATAACGAGAGTCACACTAGCCGCAAGCCCCGCGAAGGATCGCCGCATGCTTCGAAAAACGCCATAAACGGCGATGGAAGAAAGAATATACGCCAATTTGATCAGCACGCGTTCTTTTTGGAAGGTTAGGCTGAATAACGGGTCAATGTAAGGCCAACGATGGTTTCCCCACAAGGAGAAGGATGGATTGCGATATTCCAAAGAAAACAGCACGATGATCCACAAAACAAACACACCAACGAGCAACATCGCTTTTTTCGAAGAATGATAGGCGTAAACAGCGCCTGTGGACAATCCGATCATCCACGCCCATAGAAATGGTAGAAGAAAATGAATCAAATACAATGGAAACAGAAAAGTGAAAAGATCCCAACCCGCTGCATAGTTGGCCACCACCGCACCGGCGATGATCCCGGCCAAGGCCAGTTGCCAAGCGAAAAAATAAATAAATGCGATCAAAGTTTGGCAGAAGACGATCTTTTGCGAGGTTGGCATGATGTCATTCATCGCGATCCAGTGAATTGGAGTCGAAGTGAACAACGAAACATGCAAACGGAAGCTGAAGAGCAGCCAGACAGCCATTCCAATCGGAACCAAATATTTCGTATATAAGATCCATTCCGCTGGATTGGTGGTATGGGGATTGAGGCAAACAAACATCAAAACCCCAGAAAATACGAATATGAAACTAGCTTCTGCTTTTAAGCGGGACGCCATTCTTGAAATGAACACCCATTTCATATGGAATGCCCTCTCTAATCATGAATTTGAAATGTTTGTAAAATTCAATGGCATTATAAAAAAAGAAGAAGAAGATGTCAACCTTTTACATGGAAATTAACAGTATATTCACAAATAATAGGAAAATTGCGCTATAAACCTTATAATTTTAAGCAAACGTGTGGTCGAAGATAATGGAGTAAATGCGACGGAGGCTCATGAGACACGGAGTTTGACAGAATTCGTTCAACTATAGAATTGATTCAACTACACAACTATATACATGCAACATGAAGAGTTAACCTCTCCGTTATCCTGCACACCCTAAGCGCTGCATCATTTCCTCTAAAAATCTTGTAGGCTCAACCCGCAGGCTGCGCCATGGGGGAGGAAGCTCGTTGCAGGAGAAGTCAAATGTTAAGTTTTCAATGAGCATGTATATAAATTTATACACTGCAACATTCTGCACTTTTTCTTGACAACCCCCTGATCCCTTTGCGCTTTTTACACCATCGTTTTGGTTTTTTCCTCCACCAAAAGCAAGCGGCAAGGCCGCCAGGAAGGCAGCCTGCCGCTTTTGTTATGCCGAATAATGTTCGTTCACAATATGTGCGCAGCGCGGACAAAGCGTCGGGTGGGACTCATCGCGTCCGACGTCCGGTGTCACCGTCCAGCAACGTTCGCACGTCTCACCTTCCGCCGGGCGAACGATGACGGCCACATGGTTGAGCCGTTCTGCTTCGGCTGGCGCGGCGTCATACGATTCATCGGCGACCGAAAACGCGGAAACGATGAGAAGTTGGCGCAAGTCCTCGTTGATCGAAGCCAAAAGCGCCCGCACTTCGTCTTTCGGGTAAACAGTGACGCTCGCCGTGAGCGACTTACCGATCACTTTTTCATTACGCGCATTCTCGAGCGCTTTTAAAATGTCATCTCGTACATCCATAAACGCATCCCATTTCGCGAGCAGCGCTTCTTCACCATCGATGGCCATTGGCTCCGGCATGTCGGTGAGCTGGACGCTTTCCACTTGCTCTTTCCGGTTCGGGATATGCTCCCACACTTCATCGGCCGTGTGCGGCAAAATCGGCGCAATGAGCTTCGCCAAGGCGACAACCGTTTCATACAGCACCGTCTGCACCGCACGGCGGGCACGACAATCGGCCGCTTCGATGTACAAAATGTCTTTCGCCATATCCAAATAAAATGCGCTTAACTCGACGGTGCAGAAATGGTTCATCTCATGATAAACAGCAGCAAAATCATAGCTGTCATACGCCTTTTTCACTTTAGCGATGAGTTTATTTAATTTCGCTAACATGTAGCGATCGAGTTCGCCAAGCTCCCCAACCGGCACAGCGTTTTGATTCGGGTCAAAATCAAACAAGTTGCCGAGCATAAAGCGGAACGTATTGCGGATTTTCCGATACACTTCGGACACTTGTTTTAAAATGTTATCGGAAATGCGTACATCCGCCTGATAGTCAACCGAGGCGACCCAAAGGCGTAAAATGTCGGCACCGAGCTGTTCCATGACTTTGGCCGGCACGACGACGTTGCCGAGCGATTTGCTCATTTTTCGCCCTTCGCCGTCTAAAACGAAGCCATGGCTTAACACCCCTTTATACGGTGCTTTTCCGGTGACGGCAACGGCTGTAGACAGCGACGAGTTAAACCAGCCGCGATATTGGTCAGATCCTTCTAAGTATAAATCAGCCGGACGCTCTAGGTCATCGCGTTCAACAAGCACGGCTTGATGCGACGAACCGGAGTCAAACCAGACGTCCATAATATCCGTCTCTTTCGTAAAGAGGCCGTTCGGGCTGGACGGATGGGTGAATCCTTCCGGCAATAAGTCTTTCGCCTCACGCTCAAACCAAACATTCGAGCCGTACTGGCGGAATAGGTTTGACACGTGCTCGATCGTCTCATCTGTGATGATCGGCTCGCCGTTTTCGCCGTAAAAGACCGGAATTGGCACGCCCCAAGCGCGTTGGCGGGAGATGCACCAGTCACCGCGGTCGCGCACCATGTTATGGATGCGGATTTCTCCCCATTCTGGCACCCATTTCGTTTCCTTGATGGCATCAAGAAGTTGATCACGAATTTTATCAATGGAGGCAAACCATTGTGTCGTCGCTCGGAAAATTGTCGGTTGCTTCGTCCGCCAATCATGCGGATACGAGTGGGTAATGAAGCTGAGCTTAAGGAGCGCTCCAACTTCCTCGAGCTTTTGTGTAATCGCTTTGTTCGCCTCGTCGTAAAACATCCCTGCAAATCCAGGCGCTTCTTCTGTCATATAGCCGCGCTCATCAACCGGGCAAAGAACCGGAAGCCCGTATTTTTGTCCGACGATAAAGTCGTCTTCCCCGTGTCCTGGTGCCGTATGAACGCAGCCGGTACCGGCGTCGGTCGTGACGTGCTCGCCGCAGACGACAAGCGAGTCGCGCTCGTAAAACGGATGTTTGGCGACTACGTACTCAAGTTCTTTTCCTTTTATCGTTTTGACGACAGACCATGCCTCCCAGCCGACTTCTTTCGCTACCGATTCCGCCAAGGCCGCAGCAACAACGTATTTTTGCCCGTTTGCTTCGACAATATAGTAGTCCAAATCCGGGTGAACGGCGATCGCCAAGTTCGCTGGAATCGTCCACGGTGTCGTCGTCCAAATGACGATTCGTTCATCCCCTTGAAGCACACCTTTACCATCTTTAACTGGGAACGCGACATAAATCGACGGCGACCGTTTGTCTTTATATTCGATTTCCGCTTCGGCGAGCGCCGATTCGCTCGACGGCGACCAATACACCGGCTTCAGCCCTTTATAAATGAGCCCTTTTTTCGCCATTTCACCGAACACTTTAATTTGCTGGGCTTCATATTCCGGCTTGAGCGTAATGTACGGGTTGTCCCAATCGCCCCGCACCCCGAGCCGTTTAAACTGTTGGCGCTGGTTGTCGATTTGCTCATACGCGTATTGTTCGCACAGCTTGCGGAACTCAGCGACACTCATCGATTTGCGGTCGACACCTTGCTTCGTCAGTGCCGTTTCAATCGGTAAGCCATGTGTATCCCAGCCAGGCACATACGGCGCACAAAAGCCGCTCATCGACTTGTAGCGGACGATAATATCTTTTAAAATTTTATTTAATGCATGGCCCATATGAATATCACCGTTGGCGTATGGCGGGCCGTCGTGCAGCACAAACAGCGGCCGTCCTTTCGTCCGCTCCTGCACTTTCCGGTAAATGTCCATTTCCTCCCATTTTTTTTGCATTTCCGGCTCCCGCTTCGGCAAGTTGCCACGCATCGGGAACTCCGTTTGCGGCATGAGCAGCGTCTCTTTGTAGTCCATCTCTCTTTGCTCCTCCTCCAAGAATCAAATCAAAATAAAAAACCGTTCTCTCCCGGCAAGGGACGAGAACGGTCTCGCGGTACCACCCTTTTTGGCCATGACAAATCAACGCATAGCCCACTTTTCATTCGTAACGGGAATGACGCGCCATGGCCTACTTTGACGTTCGGCATGGAACTCCAGGGTGATGTTCACTCTTGCGCCGATACCGGGCTCCCACCATCCCCGGCTCGCTGCAACCAGCTATTCAAGAGCTACTGTCCCTATCATCGTCGATCGCATGTTTTCTTCGCTCAAAAGCCAACCGCACCAATGGCGGTCAGCACAACGATTTTTGCCATTTATTATAAATGAGACAAATGGCGTTCGTCAAGGCTGGGACAGCGGTTCTTTCATCTCTTCCTCCAAGTCAGGCATCTCGTATTCCATCAAGTCATCCCAATCGCGGTTGTTAATCATGTCCAGCTGTGCTTCGACGAGCATGCGGAAGCGGGTGCGGAACACTTTCGATTGCCGCTTCAATTCTTCAATTTCCATCGCGATTTTTCGCGATTTCGCCAACGCATCGCTGATAATGCGTTCAGCGTTTTTCTCCGCTTCTTTAATGATCAGCTTCGCCTCTTTTTGCGCATTGCGCTTCACTTCCTCCGCCGTTTCTTGGGCGACAAGAATCGACTTGTTCAATGTTTCCTCAATATTAGAAAAATAGTTCAGTTTTTCCGTCAGCTCCGCAACTTTTTCTTCGAGCTGCCGCTTTTCGCGAATGAGCATTTCGTAGTCTTTAATGATTTGATCAAGAAACTCGTTCACTTCATCTTCGTCATACCCGCGAAATCCGCGGCTGAATTCCTTGTTGTGAATATCTAATGGCGTTAACGGCACAATGGCCACCTCCGTCTCCATCTTTCCTTTTCTTGCTTAATTCGACACGATTTGCCCATTTCCTGCTGCTGTTTGATTATTTTTGTCGGCCGATACGCACGAGCCAGTGCTCTTTTTTCGTCGGCCCTTCCACAGAAAACAGCTTGCAGCGACCAAAACCACGCGCTGACAACACATCACCCGGTCCGCAGACGAAATCCGGCTTGTCCACCACTCTCCAGTTCACTTTGACAAGCCCGCTTTCAACAAGCGTTCGCGCCTTATCACGCGCGAGACGGAATGCTTGGGCAAGCACAGCATCAAGCCGCAGCGAAGAGACGGTCACCGTCCCTTCTTGCCATGTTTCTTCAATCGGCATGGCAGCCGACAGCGGCAACGGCTCAAGTGTAACTCGAGCTTTGCCGATCGTCTCGACATGAAGACGAATGTAATCGGCCACCTCCGCGGCGGCGAAAAATTGGATCTCTCCTCCTTGGACGAGAATATCACCGAACTTGCCGCGCCGCAAACCGAGCGACATGAGTGCACCTAAGACGTCGCGGTGTTCAAGGGAAATGAATTTATCCGGATAGCGGACAGCAAACAAGACGATGTCATATTCGCCTTCATCCGGCTCGATATACGGCGGATAAAGAAACGCCCGCTTCCGCTCGGCGAACGGGACGCCGCCAAAAAAGGACACACGCACGTCTTCATCGCTGCCGACAATGCTTTGGACGATTTGCTGCTCACGCGGGTCAAGAAAATCCGTCAGCTTAGGTGCGTATTGGCGGCTCACCGTGTCCTTCCACTCGAGCACTTGATCAATGAATGGGTGTTCCTCTTTACGAAAGTGCTGATACAGTTCCATTCCCGTTCACTCCGTATTCATTAAAGAAAGGAACCCGCAATGGATTCCTCTCCATGAGCGCTGCCCATTGACCTTCATCATCAGGCTGCAGCAAATGCCGCCAACAGCGCAAAACGGCGGCTAAAACTGCGCTTTAAGGATATCAAACAATGCATATAGCCCTCTTGTCGCAAACTCAAGGACAATAAAGGCGACGATCGGGGAGATGTCAATGATGCCAAGCGGCGGGATAACGCGCCGAAATGGCTCTAGATACGGCTCGCAAATGGTAGCGAGCAACTGGCCGAACCGCGTCTCACGGGCGTTCGGAAACCATGACATTAAAATATAAATGATCAACGCATACGAATATACTTGAATGAGCGTCGTCAAAAACGTGAGCACATAATCCAACGGCTACCACCTCTTCATCGGTCTGTCATCCTCGCCATCAAGCGAAATCGCGCCGCTGACGTCAACGTTTTCCGGCGTGCATAAAAAAATTTTCGTGCCGACTTGCTGAATGTCGCCGCCAATGGCGTACACGGTTCCGCTTAAAAAGTCGACGATCCGTTTCGCCTGCTCATGCTGGATACGCTGCAAATTGACGATGACCGCCCGCCGGCTTTTCAAATGGTCGGCAATCTCTTGCGCCTCGGCGTACACCCGCGGCTCGGCAAGCACGACCTTCGCTGATTTTTGCACGCTTTGCAAGCTGACAACATTCGTCTTGTTGGCCGTCTTCAGCGGCAGCGCCTCCTCTTCCTGCTGCGGCGCTTCATATTCTTCTTCATAGTCTTCGTAGTCTTCCTCTAAAAAATAATCGCGAAATTTTTTCATCAATCCCACCGGTCTCACCTCCTACAATGATCCGACAAGCGCACTGCCGATGCGTACAAACGTCGCTCCTTCCTCGATGGCGATCTCATAGTCGTTTGACATGCCCATCGACAGCTCGGTGCATGGTGCATAAGGCAAATTTAACGCCTGGACGCGTTCTTTGAGCATTCGCAATTGACGGAAACAAGCGCGCAATACACTTTTGTCCTCCGTATGCGGCGCCATCGTCATCAATCCGATCACTTCAATGCATGGAAACGAGCGAAGCTGTTCGATAAACGGGACTGTTTCGTCAGGGGCGAGCCCGTGCTTCGTCGCCTCACCTGATACGTTCACCTGCACAAAACATTTCACTGGACGCACCGCCCGCTTCTCAATCTCCTTAGCAAGCGAAAGGCGGTCAAGCGAATGAATGTAATCGACTTTATCGATAATCTCCTTCACCTTGCGCGACTGGAGCGTCCCAATAAAATGCCACGTCGCTTGTTTCCCGATAACCTCATATTTTTGCAGCAGTTGGTCGGAACGGTTTTCGCCGAGGTCGACAATGCCGGCATCAAGCACCTCCTGCGCTCTTGCCGCATTAATATATTTCGTTACTGCTACGATGCGTACGTCGGCCGGATCACGGCCAACGCGGGCGCAAGCTCCCTCAATTTGCCGGCGAATGGCAGCTAAGTTGTCACGTACCGTCATGTCGTCTCCTCCCTTCGGCCGATGAACGCCAACATCCGTCCCGTTGTCCCGCGGTCGCGGCGGTGAGAAAAAAACAGTGTCTCCTCACAGCTTGTACAGCGTTCGGACACGTAAATATGGCTATCAGGAACACCGGCAGCAATAAGCTGCAACCGATTCGCCTCCTTTAAGTCAAGCGCATATTGCCCTGGGCTTGTTTCACGCCATGGCAAAGGGCTGCCCGCAGGAACAGTCGAACGCAAACCTTCGATCACCCGGTCATCGACCGTGTAGCAGCACGGGCCGATGGCTGGTCCAATGGCAGCGTACACATCAGCGGGTGCAACATGCTCGCGTTCTTGCCAAAGCCGTACCATGTTTTGAGCGATGCCGCCGGCCGTTCCTCGCCAACCAGCATGAGCAAGACCGACCAAGCCGACGGATGGAGCCATAAAATAGACAGGCACACAATCAGCAAAACAAAGGGCGAGCAATACTCCCGACTCATCCGTATACAACCCGTCAGCGCCCCGAACTGCTGTAGCGAAATCTTGTGCCCCGCTTCCCCGATCGCTTTTCGTCACTTTCTGGATCACGGCGCCGTGCACTTGCTCACAGCACACCCAATCATCAAGGGGAAAAACAAGCGATGCGGCTAGACGGCGCCGATTATTGACGACGGCAGTGCGGTCGTCGCCAACATGCAGTCCCATATTCAAGGAAGCGAACGATCCTTTGCTTTCCCCGCCTTGTTTCGTCGTTATCCCTGCGACGGCCCCGGCGAATGGGGGCGCCCCGCAGAGAAGCCATTCATAAGCCGTTTGTTGAAAAATGTCCGGCATTCGTGTCAACCTCACGCTTTTTTTGTAGATTTTTATCACTTTTTTTCCTATTTTATCATAGTTTGCTTAAACGTGATAATCTTTATTTACAATTTTGTTGAAACATTAGTGTCCCAACATAGTATCATAGCATCACTCCGTATCGTGCAAACGGACTAGAATGACATCAGCTCCGATTTTGACAATGTTTTGCCACGGAATGACGACCGCTTCCTCACGCCCAAACAGCCCGAGCATCTTTCCAGCTCCTAAAATAATCAATGAACGAATTTTGCCTGTATCGAGATCGATGTCAATATCCCCAATATTGCCGAGCTTTTTCCCATTGGCTACATTGACAACATCTTTTGTCTGAAACTCTGAAATTCTCATCACGGTTCATTCCCCCGCCTTTCCTCTCCTCTTTTTCATCTATATGACGCCGCCAAACAGGTTATGTAACAAAGAAAAAAGGCTGCTCTAGCAGCCGCTCACACTTGGATGTTTTTATTCATTTGCCGGATCGCTGCTTTTTCCAACCGCGATACTTGCGCTTGGGAAATACCGATTTCCTCAGCGACCTCCATTTGTGTTTTCCCTTGGAAAAATCGTTTGCGGATGATCATTTTTTCCCGCTCATTTAACCGCCGCAACCCTTCTTTCAATGCGATTTCTTCAATCCATTGACTGTCGCGGTTGCGCTCATCGCTCAGCTGATCCATCACGTAAATCGGATCGCCGCCGTCATTGTAAATCGGTTCAAATAGCGAAACCGGATCTTGAATGGCATCGAGGGCCAAAACGACTTCTTCATGGGCGACACCAAGTTCTTTCGCAATCTCTTCCGTCGACGGCTCTTTCGCTGTCTCACCCATAAGCCGTTCTCGCACTTGCAACGCTTTGTAGGCAATATCGCGCAGCGAGCGCGAAACGCGGATCGGATTGTTGTCACGCAAATAGCGGCGGATTTCGCCGATAATCATCGGCACCGCATACGTGGAAAACTTAACATTTTGATTTAAATCAAAATTATCAATCGATTTCATAAGTCCGATGCAACCGACTTGAAACAAATCATCAACAAATTCGCCACGGTTGTTAAAGCGTTGGATGACGCTCAACACAAGGCGCAAATTGCCGTTTACTAATTTTTCTCTCGCCTCTAAATCCCCTTCATGCATCCGTTGAAACAGTTCACGCATTTCCTCATTTTTGAGGACGGGAAGCTTTGAAGTATCCACACCGCAAATCTCGACTTTGTTCCTCGTCAAGTTGTTCCCTCCCATCAGGAGATGCTAAGTCGTCAGTTTTCAGTATCTCCTTAGGAGGGAAAAATATGCACAGCCTGTCCGGGCTGAAAAAAAGCGGCAGAGCATCTGCCCCTGCCGCCGGCTACATCATCTTATTGAATTCTTTACGCAACCGTTTAATGATCCGCTTCTCAAGCCGCGATATGTACGATTGCGAAATACCGAGCAAATCAGCAACATCTTTTTGCGTTTTTTCCTCACCACCCGAAAGACCAAAACGCAGTTCCATAATTTGCTTTTCACGGTCGCTCAGCTGGCGCAAGGCGTTCAGCAACAGGCGCCGATCGACATCCGCTTCCAAGTCTTTCGTAATCACATCATCTTCCGTGCCGAGCACATCAGACAGCAGCAACTCATTGCCGTCCCAGTCAATATTCAACGGCTCATCAAATGACACTTCCGCCCGCACTTTATTATTGCGGCGCAAATACATTAAAATTTCATTTTCAATGCAGCGTGAAGCATACGTCGCCAGCTTGATTTTTTTCTCTGGATTGAACGTGTTGACCGCCTTAATCAGTCCGATCGTTCCAATGCTGATCAAGTCCTCGATATGAATGCCGGTGTTTTCAAATTTGCGCGCGATGTAAACGACAAGGCGTAAGTTGCGCTCGATGAGAAGCGACCGCGCTGTCTTATCACCGACCGCCAACCGCTCGATCAGCCGTTCCTCTTCCTCTTTCGTCAGCGGCGGAGGGAGCGCTTCACTGCCGCCGATATAATAAATCTCATCCGTCTTCAAACCGAGTTTCGCCAGAAGCTTATACACCCAATACATGAAGCGAAGTTTCCACTTTTTCATAAAAATCCCCCTTCTAAACGGATAAAAAGCGAGTATGATATAGTAACGAACTACGAAGCGGTCAGCTTTCTTCCCGACTGCACCATTTTCGGATGAACGATGCAGCTATACTCCCCATCGGTCGATAGCGAGTCGGCACTTAAGGCAACAAGCCCTTGCTTCACCTCAAGCCATTGATCTTCATACAAAAGCATGATGCGGTCCGGCTTGATCGCCATCATCATTTGCGGGCCGCTCCCAACCGCGCGGTACGGAATGAGACGGAGGCGATGAGCCCACTGCTCTGGTAGATCGTCAAACGTCATGGTCGCCATATGCATCGTCAGCTCCTCAGGCAGCACTTCCTTTGCTTTTTCCCTATCAACAACCATCACCGGCGTTTTCGTCACTGGATCGAACAGCTGATTGCCGCTGTCAATGAGCCCACGCAGCGCCAGCGGCCGGCCATCCCAAACAACGATGACGTCAATAATATGTTCAAAACGCAGTTTTTTCTCACGAATGTTTTCCACACGGCGGCGGGAAAAAAGCCATAGCACCGGAAAACCAATCACGACAAACAACCAGCTGACCGGGTCGCCCGCTCCGGGGGGCATGATCAACCATTCTTGCTGAACGGACAGCTGCGGCACGAACAAATAATGGACAGCCAGCATGCCGCCGCCGATAGCGAACGTCGCAAAGTAAAATGCCATCATGTTCTCGATCATATAGCGCGGCCGCTTAAAGCCGAAAGCAGCAAGCACAATTAAGATCGAAACCGCCACTTTCACAAGTGGGTGCTGGGCGATGGCAGAAAACGGGGTGAACAACAACACGACAAGCAGTGAACCGATCAACGCCCCAGCCAACAGGCGCCACCAAATGACCGGTCGCTTGAGCATGAGCGCTGCCAGCCAAAGAAGCAAGGCGTCAAAACAAACATTGAGCAGCCAAATCACATCGACGTAAACGATCAAACAGCTAGCCCCTCCCCCCGCCCACATTAGCTTTGTCTGAAACAAGTATATAGCACATCATGAGGGAAAGTCTGTCAATCGGTGATGGTGAAAAAAAGGATGTTTTGTCAAAGTGAGGGGAATCACGGCGGATGAAACAAGCCGTCTGCAACTTAAGCAAGGCGAAAAACTTGATTTCAATAAAAATAGGCATGAACAACAAGTTGTTCATGCCTGGTTTCATCTTAACGACGACGGTTGCGATTACGCAAGAAAGCTGGAATGTCAAGCGGATCTTCCGCTTGCCCTGAACGAAGCGCCGCATAGTCTTGTGTCGGCTCTTCGCGCTTTTCCCGCTTCGGCGCCGGCGTCACTTTCGGCGCTGTACTGATGCCGACGCGCGATGGCCGTGGTTGCGAAGCAACGTTTTCGTTAAAGCCGGTCGCGATGACAGTGACGACAATTTCATCTTTTAAGTTTTCGTTGATGACCGAGCCAAAAATCATGTTCACTTCTTGGTCGGCTGCTGAAGCGACGATATCAGCCGCTTCCTGTACTTCGTACAAGCTTAAATTCATCCCGCCAGTGATGTTCATTAGCACACCTTGCGCTCCGTCAATGGATGTTTCCAACAGCGGGCTGGAAATCGCCTTCTTCGCTGCCTCTGCAGCCCGGTTTTCACCGCTGGCCACTCCGATGCCCATCAACGCCGAACCTTTGTTTGACATGATCGTTTTCACGTCAGCGAAATCGAGGTTGATGAGCCCCGGCACGGCGATCAAGTCAGAGATGCCTTGCACCCCTTGGCGCAGCACGTTGTCCGCTTCGCGGAACGCCTCAAGCATCGGCGTATTTTTATCGACAATTTCAAGCAACCGGTCGTTCGGAATGACGATCAGCGTATCGACCGCTTCTTTCATGGCGGCGATGCCGCTTGCGGCTTGCGTCGCCCGTTTCCGCCCTTCAAAAGTGAACGGGCGCGTAACGACGCCGACCGTCAGCGCTCCTAATTCGCGTGCGATTTGGGCGATGACTGGCGCCGCGCCTGTTCCTGTGCCACCGCCCATCCCGGCGGTAACAAACACCATATCCGCACCGCGGAGCGCTTCTTCAATTTGCTCTTTGCTTTCTTCCGCGGCTTTTTTTCCGACTTCCGGGTTTGCGCCTGCGCCCAAACCGCGCGTCAGTTTCGCCCCAATTTGCAACTTCGTCGGCGCCTTCGATAATTTGAGTGCCTGTGCATCCGTGTTAACTGCAATAAACTCCACACCTTGCACTCCGTGTTCAATCATCCGATTGACGGCGTTGTTGCCGCCGCCCCCGACCCCAATCACCTTGATTGTTGCCAACTGATCGATTGTCGTATCAAACTCCAACATAACCAAATCCTCCTAAATTTCAGTCTCTATTCAAAGAAAGATCCGAAAAATTTCTTGACCTTTTTCCCAAAATGGTCTTCTTTCTTTTTTGGTTTCGGCTGCTGTTTTGGTGCGGGGCGCTCAATCGGCTCCGCCGCCGCAGCAACCGGAACCGTTTTTCCTTGCAGCTGCGCTTGCCGGTAGGCGAATTTGAGCAAGCCGACGCCGATCGTATATTGCGGGTCACGCACACCGATATAATCCGGCAGGGCGACGCGGACGCTCGTCCCTAAGACGACGTGAGCCAGTTCCAGCACCCCTGGCATATTCGCCACACCACCTGTCAGCACATAGCCGCCAGGAAGGTCGCGAAACCCGAGACGGCGCACTTCATGCTGAACCATTTGCAAAATTTCCTCCAACCTTGCTTCAATAATGTCGGCGATCTCAAGCTGGCTGAACTGCTGGTGCTGATCGGTACCCATGATTGGCACGGTGAATACCTCTTCTTCCGAGGCATAGTCATAAAATGCATGCCCATGCTTCAGTTTAATTTTTTCGGCGTCTTCTGTTGTTGTGCGCAGCCCGATGGCCAGATCTTTTGTAATATGTTCCCCGCCGACCGGAAGCGAAGATACAGCCTGCAACCCGCCTTGCTCAAAGACGGCGACCGTTGTCGAACCGCCCCCTAGGTCGACGAGTGCAACACCTAAATGCCGTTCGTCATCGGATAACGCAAGCGAGCCGGCCGCCAACGGCTGGAGGCAAATATCGCTAATTTCCAAGCCAGCCCGTTCCACACAACGAAGGAGATTATGTAAAATTGTCTTCGCTCCCGTGATCATTGTCCCTTCCATTTCTAGACGGACACCAAGCATGCCGCGCGGATCATGGATGCCGTCTAATCCGTCAACAATAAACTGGCGCGGAACGATCCCGATAATTTCCCGATCCGGAGGGATGGAAACGACTTGCGCAGCATCGATGACGCGAGCGACATCCTCGTCACTAATTTCACGATTTTCACTCGCAACGGCGACAATGCCGTGACAATCTTGCAGCTGAACATGGCTGCCTGCCACCCCAACAATCACGCGGCGGATTGACAGGCCGACCATCCGCTCTGCTTGTTCGACCGCCCGCTTGATCGAGTGCACCGTTTTATCTATATCAACAATCGCCCCTTTTTTGAGCCCTTCGGATTTCACATTGCCTACCCCGATAATGTTAATCGAGCTGCCTAACATTTCCCCAATGATCACTTTAATGCTCGATGTCCCGACATCGAGGCTAACGACGATCTCATTGCTGCTCATCTTTTGGCATCTGCCTACTAAAAACGCACCTATCGGCCGGCGTTTCAGTAAGCAGCGACACCTCCTTTTTCGGCTGAAATTTCTCTATCCATCTCTTTGTCTATGTCTAGTTTATAAATTCCGCAAAAACACCATATTTTGTTTTACTCCATATAATTCAACATGCCAAAAGGCTTTCCCTGTCTTTTGCTTAACTTTTTTCACGATTTTGCCGCCGCTCCGCCCATTCGGCAAGCCAAAGGCGGCGGATGATGGCAATGTTTTGAAAAAGGCGGACACCAAACGCAAACACAGCCGCTAAATACAAGTCTACACCAAGATGTATCCCAAGAAAAGTTAAAGTTGTGGCAAGGATAATGTTGAAAAAAAACCCGGTTATAAATACAAGTTCGTCGTATGTCCGCTGTAAATGGGCGCGCCATCCTCCGATTAATGTATCAAAGGCCGCCAAAATAGCAATTGACAAATAATTAGAATACTCATCGGGAATTTCCCAGCCGGCGAGAACGCCGACAGCAAACCCGAGCAACATCCCGAGAAGCGGGAGCCACATGCTACTTCTCCTCCTTGCCGGCGCTCGCCGTCTCCATGTATTTTACGTCCGGCCGTTCAGTTGATGGTGGAATGACGATCACCGACTTCGGTTTGGAAATCGAAAGCTCCAGGTTTTCGACGATGAAATCGTCGCGAATCGGCGAAACAGCTAATCCGCTATACAGCTTGTCCACGTCATCCGCAATCGCCTTCACCTCAACCGGCAGCCTGATTGGGCGGCGGCCAACGTTCGTTATACCGTTGATATCGCGAATCGCCGTCCGGTTCGTCAGCCGCTCGCCGCCGATAGCAATTTCCCTTGCCCCATATTTGTTCAACTCATTCACTAACCGTTGCAGCAGCTCCGGGGAAACGGTCGCAGTGACTGGCCCAACATAGTCGGCCGTCGAGAATGGTGCAATCATCAGCACAATGCCGCTCCCTTTCACTTTAGTCAGTCCGGCTTCCTCCCGCAGCTCAGCGACAGTCGCCTCGAGCGCCGCCCCGCCGCCTGCCGCCTCCTTCTCCTGATAATGGCGCAATTTCTCTTCATAATCTTCGAGCTCCTCAAGCAGCTGCTGCTCGAGCTGTTGTTCTTTCGTTAAATCAGCGCGCAGTTCCCAAATGTCGCGTGTGTCACGCTCTTCTGAAGGCATCGTCGTCCGCAGCTCAACCGCGAGCATCACGCCAAACACGGCGGCGACGATGACAAAAGATAACCGTTTTTTCCACTCCAACATGCTTCAACGCTCCTTCCCGCCCTTTTTTACGGTTTGGGCGCAAATACCGGATCGAGAACGATGTTCTTTTGCTTTTCCACTTTCACATCGATATGGTCTTCGACTAGCTGGTCGACGACACCGCCGGCTAACTCAAGCGCGGATGATAGCACATCCGGGTCGCCGATCGCCGAAATGACAAACGGAGCCGCATGTTGTGTCCCGTCCACTTCAATGACCGGACCATTACAGACAATGTAAGAGCGATGGGAAATACGCTGCCCATTAATAGCAACGGCCTCAGCACCGGAAATAAGCATCTCGTGAACAACTTTCCATACGTGCTGTTCATGAACGATGTAATCAGTAGCACTCGCTTCAGAGGGGATATAAGAGGAATCGGAAAGCGTGACTGCTACGCCTTTCCCTTTGACCCTCGCCTTTCCAACATGCATGCGCAGCTGTTCTGCCTCTTTCGCCAACCCGACCTCATTCGACTGTTGCTCGGCCAATTTTTTTTCCCATTCGGTCAATTCAGCTTGCTTTTTGACAAGCTGCTGCTTTAGCGACCGGTTTTCTTTTTGCAAAGCGATAAGCGCCGAACGATACTCGTACTCCTTTTTCCACTCACTGTCGCTCCATTGGCGACGTGGCTCCTCCTCTTTCGTATGCTGGTACGAAAACCCAAGCATAGTCCCAAAGATAAAACAAATAAAAGTAAGGAGGACGCGGCTACGGACTTTTCGTCTCATCGTCATCCTCCTTTTTCGTCGGTTCATACGGAACAAAATAGCTGCCTACTTCCAGGTGAATGACTCCTTTGACATTCCGGTCGAGCTCGGCGATAATCGACGGATAATGCGACAGCTTATCAGCAAAGTTATGAATCGTCGCACTCACCTCATAGCCATCATTCATATAGACAACGACCCGGTCTTTGTATTCACCGGTTGGCTTGTAGTGAATTTCCGATATGGCACCAAGCACCGCCGCTGGCAGTTCAGCAAGCTGCCCGGTCATTTCCGCAATGGCTTCACCACTTTTCCAGCCGACTAATACCGGCGCATCGCTCGGAGCCGTTTTCACCGCTTCCTGCTTTAGCAGCTGCCCGTTCTCAAGCAGTGGAAAAAACGTTTGCCGGTTATATACGTAGGCGACCCGCCGCCATTCACGAACGTCGATGACGATCGTATTCGGCAGCCGCTTCTTCACAGTGGCTTCCTTAATTTCCGGATGACGAGCAATTTTCGCCTCCACGTTTTGTTCATTCACTTTCCAAAAGCTTGTCCGCTTTGTAATGCCGCTCAAACTGATGATCCGCTCCGCCGGCAGATGACGGTTGCCGCTCACTTCCACATGCCTCACTGCACTGAGCGGCGATTGAAAATAAAGGACACATAAGATAAACAGAAAAAAGAAGAACAGATACAAAATGAGCCGACGGTTCGCTTTTTGACGGCGCCGCTCTTTCAGCTTCGGCACACGATCCTCTAGAACGACGACCTTTCCTTTTTCCATCGCATTCACCGCTTTCTTGTCCAACGCCCACATTCTTGCCCATGGACAAAACACATTGCCGCATTTGAATAAAAACAAACGGCATCCGCTGCCGTTTCTTTGTCCTTTGCACTTGTTTTCATTATATCACAAATAGACTGCGAGAGAGAGCCTGTTTTTTATCGCATTTGCCGCCACTATTCGACGAGAGCGCCACCGGCCCAATCAAGGCAAACAAAAGCGGCGGACAGCCGCCGCCTGCCTAGGTCTAGTAGCGGGCATGCCTGCTAATATTGAGCAGCACACCGATAGCCATCAGCATCAACGTCAGCGATGAACCGCCGTAGCTTAAAAACGGAAGGGTAATACCGGTGACAGGCATCAGTCCGGTAACAACGCCGATATTGATCATCACTTGAATAGCGATCATCGAAATGATGCCAAGCGCCAAAAAGCTGCCATACAAATCAGGAGCGCCAAGGGCGATGCGCACGCCGCGCCAGAGAAGAAGGCTAAACAAAAGAAGGACGAGCGAACCACCAATAAAACCAAGCTCTTCAGCTAAAATCGCGAAAATAAAATCCGTTTGCGGCTCCGGCAAATAAAAAAACTTTTGCCGGCTTTGCCCGAGCCCAAGACCGAACAAGCCGCCCGGCCCAATGGCGTACAGCGACTGAATGATTTGAAATCCGCTCCCGAGCGGGTCTTCCCACGGGTTTAAAAACGACGTAATCCGCTTAATCCGGTATGGAGCTGATAAGATGAGGGCCACAAACCCGGCGAGCCCCAATACACCAAGACCAATAAAATGGCTGAGGCGGGCGCCGGCAACGAAAATCATCGTCACACATGTTCCGACCATGACGGTGCCCGTCCCTAAATCCGGTTGCAGCATAATCATGCCGAAAGCAGCAAACACGAGCAAAAGCGCCGGCAGCAACCCTTGTTTAAACGACGTAATCTTTTTTTGGTTTTCAGATAAATATTTGGCTAAAAAGGCGATCATAGCAAGCTTCATAAACTCAGACGGCTGAATGGAAAACGCCCCGACGCCGATCCAGCTTCGCGATCCATTGCGCACCATGCCGATTCCCGGAATAAGCACAAGGATGAGCAGCACAAAACAAACACCGAGCAGCACTTTCGACCAATCGCGCCACGTCCAATAATCGATGTTCATCATAAAAAACATGGCGATCACGCCAACGCCGGCAAACAAAAGCTGACGCTTGGCGAAGAAAAACGAATCGTTAAACTTGTATTCTGCCCAGATGGCGCTCGCACTGTACACCATAATAAGCCCGATCGCTAAGAGCGAAAACGTTAAAATAATGAGCAAAAAATCCGGTGCAGACTTTTTTCGCGGCAATGCCCAACACCTCTATTTTGTAAACTAGAGGGAAAGGGCTGTCCCTTTCCCTCTATTTCAACTTATGCACGGCGTTAATAAAAATGTCCCCTCTCTCCTCGAAAGTTTTATATTGATCCCAACTAGCACATGCCGGAGAGAGCAAAATGACATCGCCCGGCTCTGAAAGCCGAAAGGCAACCGGGACGGCCTTTTCCACATTATCGACATATTCTACCGTTTCTATTCCCGCCTCCCGAGCCACGCGGCCAATCTTGGCCGCCGTTTGGCCAAACAGCACCATGGCTTTGACCTGTTGCAAGTATGGGAGAAGGGCATCAAATTCATTGCCGCGATCAAGCCCACCGGCCAGCAAAATGACCGGCTCATCAGCAAACGCCGCGAGCGCCTTTTGCGTCGCCAATATGTTCGTCGCCTTCGAATCATTGTAAAATCGCCGTCCGTCGACTTCAGCCACATATTGAAGTCGGTGCTTCACGCCCGTAAACGTCGTCAACACCCGACGGATGGCCTCATTGCTAGCGCCAGCTAGTTTAGCAGCTGCTACTGCAGCTAAAATATTTTCCAAATTGTGCTGACCGGGGAGAACGATGTCGGCGATCTGGATGACCGACTCACCGTTCCAATAAACAGTGCCATCTTGGACGTACGCCCCTTCACCAAGCGGCTTTGTCACCGAAAACAGCACCTTTTGCGCCCGAACGGACGAGACGATGTCCATCACAAGCGGATCATCCGCATTGACGACGGCGTAATCGTGTGCTGTTTGGTTGCGGAAAATGTTCGCCTTCGCCGCTGCATATGCTTCTTTCGTCCCGTGGTAATCCAAGTGGGCGTCAAAAATGTTGAGCAAGACCGCGATCCTCGGACGAAACTCGTCAATGCCGGCCAGTTGGAACGAAGACAGCTCGGTGACAAGCCATTGATCCGGTTTCGCTTCCTTTGCCACCTCGCAGGCCACAAGACCAATATTGCCAGCAAGCAGCGGGTCTTGGCCGTCCGCCTTTAACATCTCATAAATGAGCGTCGTTGTCGTCGTTTTTCCGTTCGACCCGGTAATACCGATAAACGGCGCCTCAGAAATACGATAGGCAAGCTCCACTTCTGTCACAATCGGAAGCCCTTTTTCGAGCGCCTTTTCGACCAACGGGTTTGTATACGGAATTCCTGGATTTTTCACAACAAGATCAAATGGCTCATCGAGCAGCTCGAGCGGATGACCACCACAAACGACGCGGATACCGAGCTGCTCCAGCTTCTTCGCCTCCGCATTTTCCTCCAACGGTTTTTGGTCGTTGGCGACGACTTCAACACCTAATTCAGCAAGCAACCGAGCCGCCGCCGCCCCACTTTTAGCCAATCCAATGACAAGCACACGACGATGTTGATAAAAAGGAGTCGGTTTCAATTAAATCCACACCTCGATATAAATTCCTAGCATTGCGAATAAAAGGCCGACAGCCCAAAACGTGACGACAATGCGCCATTCCGACCAGCCGACGAGCTCATAATGATGATGGAGCGGACTCATACGAAAGACGCGCTTACCGGTCATTTTGAATGAGGCAACTTGAATAATGACCGACAGCGTCTCAATGACAAACACGCCGCCGATCACAACAAGCAGCAGCTCAAGCTTCGTTAAGACAGCGACGGCGGCAATCGCTCCGCCGAGCGCAAGCGAACCGGTATCGCCCATAAACACTTTCGCCGGATGAGCGTTAAACACTAAAAAGCCGAGCACGGCGCCGACAACAGCCACACAAAACACAGCCACGTCGTACTGGCCTTGATTCCAAGCCAAGACGGCGTAAGCGCCAAAGGCGATGGCCGCCGTTCCGGCGAGCAGCCCGTCAAGCCCATCGGTCAAATTGACAGCGTTCGAACCGCCAACGAGCATGAACAACAGCAACACCCCGTATGCCCAACCAAGGTCAAACGACCAGTCAGTGCCGGGAATATGTAGCGCTGTCGAAAAACCGCTTTGCCGATAGACAAAAAAGAAAATGACCGCAATGATGAGCTGGCCGATAAATTTTTGCCGGCTTGTCAGTCCAAGATTTCGCTTCATCACAACTTTAATCATGTCGTCTAAAAAGCCGAGCACCCCATAACCGATCGTTACAAACAACAATAAATATGTCCCCGCCGAAAGAACGGAAAACTTGGCCGTCACCCATACGGTCGTCGCAATGATGGAAAGCAAAATCATTATGCCGCCCATTGTCGGAGTGCCCGATTTTTTTTGGTGCGACTTCGGTCCTTCCTCGCGAATACTTTGCCCAAATTTTAACCGTCGCAAAAACGGGATAAATAGCGGGGACAAAATGACTGTGATTAAAAAGGAGACCGCCATCGCAATGACGATTATTTGCTCTGGCATGAATCGTCACATCCTTTTGCCGGCCGCACGCTCAGCCACCTTCTCTGCAATTCAGCGAGCTGCAGGCGAGCTTCAGTATCAGCTGGAGCGTATGTTCCGCCTTTTTCCGAGAACGTAAAAGAAAATTCCGTGCCCCCGTCGCCCTCGCTTTGCCCTAAGTACCGCTCAAGCAACCTGGCAGCCGCTTCAAGCGGCGACGGAACAAAAAAGAGCGGAAACTGGTTGGGAATATAGCGGGGCAGCGGCTCGCCGATCGGCCAAAATGAAGCGATCGCCCCATGATCAATGGCTGTTTTCAACGTTTCCGCCGCATTTTTGAGCGGAACGAACAGCCCTTTTTTCACTTGCTTCGCGGGGTCGACAAACACGGCGTGAAAACGAATCGTCTCATCGATAATGCCGCGCGCCTCCACCGCAATGGATTGCACCATTTTATACGTAACCATCGTCATCTTCTCTCCTTCACCGCCGCTCGGGCGACAGCGCGATCGTCAAAGTCGATCACATCGTCGCCGATGATTTGATACGTTTCATGCCCTTTGCCGGCAATTAACACGACATCACCTTCTTGCGCCTGCCCAATGGCATACCGGATCGCCTCTTCCCGGTCGGGAATGGTCACATACGTCCCGTCCCCAGCACTAACGCCGGCCTCCATATCGCGCAAAATTTGCCTCGGGTCTTCCGAGCGCGGATTGTCGGAGGTAAAAACAGCGACATCCGCATAGCGCACCGCCGCTTGCGCCATGAGCGGCCGCTTTGTTCGGTCGCGGTCACCGCCGCAGCCGATCACAACATACACGTTTCGCTTTGCAAATTGCCGCACGGTTTTCAGTGCATTTTCCACACTATCCGGCGTATGAGCATAATCGACAATAACAGTAAAATTTTGCCCTTCATCGACCGTTTCAAACCGCCCCGGCACCGGCGAGACATCAGCGAGCGCCTCGGCAATCGTCGCAAGCGAAAAGCCGGACGCAAGGCAAGCGGCTGTGGCAGCGAGGAGGTTATAGACGTTAAACAGGCCGACCAGCTTCGTTTCGATCGCCATGGTCCCATGCGGAGTGCACAGTTGAAATGCCATGCCGCCGGGAGTCATTTCGATTTGCTCTGCCATCACATCGCTTTTTTCCTTTATGCCATATGTGATGATCGGTGCAGCTGTCATATGTTTATAATATTGCGAAACGGGGTCGTCATGATTGAGAACGGCAAATTTTGGCCGCCGCTCGTCGTAACGGTTGCCAAGTTGGGCAAACAGCAGCCCTTTGGCGTTCCGATATTCTTCCATTGTTCCATGATAGTCTAAGTGGTCTTGTGTCAAGTTCGTAAACACGGCGACGTCGTAATCGCAACCGTGCACCCGTCCTTGGTGAAGGGCGTGTGATGACACTTCCATGGTTACAAACTCCACACCTTCGTCAACCATTTGTTTAAACGTACGCTGCAAGACAAGTGACTCCGGTGTCGTATTCACTGCCGGGTAAGAACGGTCGCCGATTTTCGTCCCAACCGTGCCGATGATCCCGGTTTTCTTGCCGGCTTTTCTCGCCACCTGCTCAATGATATGAGTCGTCGTTGTTTTACCGTTTGTGCCCGTCACTCCGATTAAATGAAGGCGGTGAGTCGGTTGACCGTAAAACGCATCCGCTAAAATCGCCATCGCTCGCCGGCTGTCCGGCACAACAACAACCGGCACATTCACCGAGAGCGGGCGCTCGGCGACAATCGCCACCGCCCCGCGCTCCACCGCCTGTTCGGCAAAATCGTGTCCATCCACGGTAAATCCTTTCACACAAAAAAAGAGAGAACCAGGCGTGACATGGCGCGAGTCCATCTCCAGCGCAACGATATCCGGGTTGCCCCCACGATGCACCCAAAAGCCGGGCAAGCGTGACAGCAGCGTTTGTAATTTCATGTTTGCTTCATCCCTTTCGCTTATAAATAGCCCGCCCAACGATGCGGACAGCGGAAAAAGGGGCACAACCAACCCGATGAATCATCGCATCGGCCGCCCCTTGTGCGATCATTTACTGCTCCTCTGCCGTCTCGTTTTTCGCCAAATAAATGCGAATTGTCGACCCCTCTTTCACTTTCGCACCTGGCTCTGGAGATTGTTCAACGACCACATCTCCCTCGCCACTAACATCTAATTTTAAGTCAAAAAGTTGTTCTTGCAAATCTTTTTTTGTCAATCCGATTAAGTTTGGTACTTCCAGCACTTTCGGCTCGTTCCAGTCCCGCTCTTTGGCGAGTTGATCTTTGCGAGGTTTTACGTTCATCACACGTAGGCTGTCTTCCATCACTTTGCCGACGATCGGCGCGGCGACCGTACCGCCAAACTGAACCGTCCCTTTCGGGTTGTCAACGGCGACGTATACGACAAGCTGCGGATCGTCAGCCGGAGCGAAACCGATGAACGATACGATATGGTTGTTTTGCAAATAGCGGCCTCCTTGCGCTTTTTGCGCCGTTCCGGTTTTTCCGCCGACACGGTATCCTTCGACATACGCCTTTTTCCCTGTTCCTTGGGCAACGACACTCTCAAGCGCATATCGGACTTGTTTCGACGTTTCCTCGGAAATAACGCGCCGTTTCGCCTTTGGCGTATTGCGCCGGACGATTTCACCCGTTTCTGGGTCGATCCACTCCTTGGCAATGTATGGAGTGTACAAAACACCGCCATTGACCGCAGCCGATACGGCAGCGACTTGCTGGATCGGCGTCACCGACACCCCTTGGCCGAACGCGGTCGTCGCCAGCTCAACCGGCCCTACCCGTTTTAAATCAAACAAAATTCCGGTTCCTTCCCCTTGCAAATCGATGCCGGTTTTCTCGCCAAACCCGAACTGCTTAATGTACTTAAACAACGTTTCTTTTCCTAGTCGTTCTCCCAGCTCTACAAACCCTGGGTTGCAAGAGTTTTGCACGACTTCCAAAAACGTTTGCTCTCCGTGGCCGCCTTTTTTCCAGCAACGAAGCGTAGCACCGGCTACTTTGGCATAGCCCGGGTCAAAAAAGTGGTCTTTGAGCAAATTCACTTTTCCTTCCTCAAGAGCTGCCGCAAGCGTAATGATTTTGAACGTTGACCCTGGCTCATATGTGCTCCAAATCGGCAAATTGCGGTTGTAAATTTCCGGAGGGACGTCCCGGTAGTTGGCCGGGTCGAAAGTAGGGCGGCTCGCCATCGCCAAAATTTCGCCCGTATTCGGGTTCATAGCGATGGCGATGATGCCGTCTGGATTGTATTTTGCCTCCGCGATATCAAGCTCCCGTTCGATAATCGTCTGGATGCGCGAGTCAATGGTCAGCACTAAATCCAAGCCGTCGGTCGGCGGCGTATAGTCGTCCGCTATACCGGGCATGCGTCGTCCTTTGGCATCGGAATAAAATTGCACAGAGCCGCGTTCGCCGCTTAGTTCTTTGTCATAATACAGCTCAAGCCCGGTGAGCCCCTGATTGTCAATGCCGCTAAAGCCAAGCACATGCGACAAATAGCTGCCAAATGGGTAGTAACGCTTTGTATCTTCAGCGATATAGATCCCATCTAAGTCAAGTGCGCGTACGCTCGCCGCTTTTTCATCAGAAATTTTTCGCCCTTCCTTTAGACGGACGATCGATGTTTTTTGCGTAATTTGCTTATAGATTGATTCGACTGAAGCGCCCAACACAACGGACAGCTTTTCCGCCGCCTCCGCCGGATTTTTCACTTGCCGGGGGATGACGTACACTGTCGGCGCGCTCATATTCGTCGCCAGCGGGACGCCGTTGCGATCCAAAATTTCACCGCGCTTCGGTTCAAACGGGATGTTCCGGCCCCATAGCCCTTTCGCCCGTTCCGTTAACATATCGCTAAGCCAAAATTGGACGTAACCAAGACGGAGATCGATAATCGCAAAAATGAAAATACCGATCAAAAACACGATCGTCAACCGCTTGCGCACGGTAACGTACGACACGCGCATATGGCGGAACCTCCTTCGTGATGGGCTCGTTCCACTATATGCTTGTACGCCCCGTTATAGAACGGCAAAAATCATTCGTGCGGCTTGTTGTCCTTCCGTTCAGCCGCCTCTTTTTCTTTCTTCGCCATCGTTTCTTCCCATTGGCGTGGAGAAGCCAGCTCGACAATCAAATAATCTCCTTTGCGCACTTCCGCTCCCGGACGAATGCTTTGGCTGACGACATAACCGGTGCCTTTCGTACTCGGACGCAACTCGAGCACGTTGGCCACTTTCATGGCGTCCCGCAGCGAAAAGCCGCGCAAATCCGGCATCGTTGCTGATCCGTCCGTTTTCAGCACGACTCGCTCCCCTGGAAGAACGCGCTCCCCACCGCTCGGAAGCTGCCGTTCAACATTTTTACCGTTGCCGATGACAACCGGCACATATCCTTTTTCTTTCAGCTGTTCCGCCGCTGAGACGGCGGTTTGACCGATCAGCGAGTCAAGCGCGCGCCGTTCCGCCTTCTTCGTCTCTGTCTGTTTTTTCTCTACCGGCTCGATATGCAAATATTGCAAACTGCTTTTCATCACCGTTGTAAAAATTTGCGACACCGGCGCTGCCCCGGTTTCCGTTACATCAAGCCGCGGCTGCTGAACGGCTACATACATGATGAGCCGTGGATCGTCAGCCGGCGCCATACCTAAAAACGAAAAAATATAGTTTTCCCGGCCCGTCATGTAGCCGCCGGCGGCCGACGGAATTTGCGCCGTCCCTGTTTTGCCTGCGACACGGTAGCCATCGATCTGGTACGGACGGCCGGTACCGTGTTCCGACGAGACAACCGTCTCTAAAATCTCGCGCACTTGGCGCGCCGTCTCCGCAGTGATCGGTTCACCGGCTACAGTCGGCTCATGATCAAGAACGACTTTGCCGTTGTCCGGATCAACCACTTTTTCAATGATGTATGGCTTCATCATTTTTCCATCATTAGCGATTGCCGTTGCTGCTTGAATTTGCTGAATCGGCGTCACCGACGTCCCTTGGCCAAATCCTGTCGTTATTCGTTCAATCGGATAGCGATAGCGGATTTGCCCAACAGACTCGTTCGGCAAATCGATGCCGGTTTTCTGGTCGAAGCGGAAGCGATGCAAATATTGCAAAAATCGATCTTCACCGAGCTTTTCTTTCACTAAAATGGAAAAAGCGACGTTCGATGAACGCTGCACTCCTTCGTCAAATGTAATTGTTCCCCAGCCGACATCGTTGTGGTCGCGAACAGTGTTTGGCCCAACTTTGTACGCTCCGGAACGAAACGTTTCCTTGCCGTTATATACCCCTTCATTAATAGCCGCCGCGAGCGTAAACACCTTCATCGTCGACCCTGGCTCGTACGGATAGGAAATGGCATCATTCAAAAAGTTCGTAATGTCGCGCTTATTCGGATCAAAACTCGGACGGGTCGCCATAGCCAAAATTTTCCCTGTTTTCGGATCAGCGACGATACCGATCATTTTCTTCGGCTTGTACTGCTTCTCAACGTTATTCATGGCGTCTTCTAAAAATGTTTGGATTTTTCCATCGATCGTCAAATAGACGTTCGCCCCGTTGTCTGGCTTGACGATACGTTCTTTTGCCTCCGGCAGGCGAAAGCCGTTCACATCACCAGCAAATGACACATAGCCGTCTGTTTCGCGCAAATATCGATCAAGCCATTTTTCCACACCCATTTTGCCCACTGTTTCGTTTTCCGCATTTTTTTGTGCGTACCCGATCACGTGCGAAGCAAATGTGCCATTCGGATAAAACCGATTTGTATCACGGATGAAGGCAATGCCCGGCAAATCGAGCGCTTCAATTTTTCGCTTGAGTTCAAAGCTGATGTTGCGGCCGTAGGAGCCGAACTCGACCTGCTTGGCCTTTTTCGTTAAAATGCGCTCCATGTCCTTGACATCCATACCAAGCAACGGCGCAAGCTTTTTCGCCGTTGTTTCCGGATCGACAACATGACGCGGACGTTCCGGGTTGGTCGTCATCTCTGGATCCAAAATGGCCACGACCGTATATGAAGGTACATCCTGCGCCAAAATGGTGCCGTTGCGATCGAAAATCGTCCCGCGCTTCGCTTCGATCACTCGCTTTTGTTTATGCTGCTGTTCAGCTTTCGCGGCTAACACATGACCGTCCGCTTTTCCGGTCCATTGCAGTTGGATAAAACGGGCAAAGAGCAGAAAAAAGAGCAGGCTGAAAACGATAAACAAAATCCCTGCTCCTCGATGGGTGTTGGAATGTTTTTTCATTTCCATTCTCCATCATTCCTTTACAACTTTCACATGGTCTTCGTTCAGTGACAGCCCAAGCTCCTTCGCCTTTTGCAAAATGCGCTCGTACGAGCTCAACTGCTGCACTTCGACGTACAAGTCATTATTTTCCTTTTTCTGTTCATCAATGGCCGTCTCCAATTTTTGTATGTCTTTATTCAGCTCATAAATTTGCACTTGGCTTGAGACAAATTGAACCGCCACATAAAAGGCAAATAACAAAAATGAGACGATCAACAGCTTCTCGGCCAATGTGAGACGAAAACGACGTTTTCGCTGCGGCTTCGGGCTCGGCGGTGCAGCCGGACGCTTTTGTTCACGCACTACTTTAACTGCCAAATTGTTCACAGCTTTCCCCTCCTATTTCTCCTCTCGTTCTTTTCCATCATTCGCACACGTTACTGTTTTTCAGCAATACGAAGTTTTGCCGAACGGGCGCGGTTGTTTCGTTCCAGCTCCTCAGCAGAAGGAACAACCGGTTTTTTTGTAATGATTTTCAGCACGGGACGGTAATCATCGGGGAGAACCGGAAGCCCCGGAGGCAATGGCGGGCTTTCGCTTGCTTTTTTAAACGTTTCTTTGCAAATACGGTCTTCGAGCGAATGAAACGTAATGACGCTCACTCGACCACCCGGCGCCAACAGTTCAATTGCCTGCTCGAGCGCTTCGCGAAACGCCTCGAGCTCATCGTTGACAGCGATGCGAAGCGCCTGGAAAATGCGTTTGGCCGGATGTCCACCGCTGCGGCGCGCTGGTGCCGGGATCGCCGCTTTGATCACTTCAACGAGCTCTCCGGTTGTTTCGATCGGTCTTTTACGGCGCACCTCTTCAATTTTGCGCGCCACCTGTTTTGAAAACTTTTCTTCGCCGTAGCGGAAAAAAATGCGGACAAGCTCTTCATATGGCCAGCGGTTAACAATCTCCGCCGCTGTAAGCCGCTGCTTGCGGTCCATCCGCATGTCAAGCGGCGCATCATGCTGATAGCTGAAGCCGCGCTCCGGCTCATCGAGCTGCGGCGACGAAACGCCTAAGTCAAACAATATCCCGTCAACAGCGTGGATGCCAAGGGCTGAAAGCTCCTCCTGCAAAAACCGGAAGTTCCGGTTTATGAACTGCACTTGTTCACGGTAACGGGCGAGCCGCTCGCTCGCGTGCAAAATGGCGGTCTCGTCTTGATCAAAAGCAAACAGTTTTCCTCGTTTTGAAAGACGGGAGAGTAAATATTCACTATGGCCGCCGCCGCCTAACGTGCAATCAACATAGACACCGTCTGGACGGACGTTCAGCCCATCGACTGCCTCTTTTAACAACACAGTTGTATGCTGAAACATATGTCCACCACCTTTGTTGCTTCCGAACGCACTTGCATCGGCCAGTGGCCGCTTCCTTATTATATCGCAAAGATGAACAAAATTTTAGCTTTTTTTGTAAAAAAGCGTCCCTTTTTGTTTATTTTTGTCGGACAAAACCAATATGAACCATAATTTAAAAATCGATCCTTTACTTTTATTCCCATCCGATTTTGGTTGTTTTTTTACTATTCATTTCAAGAAAAAAAAAATCCTGCTCGAAACAGGATTTTTCTTTTCGACTTTTTCTTTGAAAAAGCCTTATATATATACAATTTTATGCATCCCGTTTCCCGGGTTGCTAATCGCTGAAAGTTTTTCTACAAAATCAAATCCGTAACGGTTCACATAGTAAAACACGTTCCAAACCCGCTCCTGAGGCGCCCCGTTCGGCCTCAGCGACGTTTCCACACGCCAAAATTTCCGCCATTCAACCTCATGTTTGCGTAGCAACGCCCGCTCCAACGTTTGCTGAAGAAACTCGATTTGTGCCTGAATGATGGCGGCATTTTTCGCCACTAATCCCTCTAATCCGCGGTCAATGGCCACGCCAAGCTCACGCAATGGCCGATGTGCCGCCTCAATATCAGCTTTCGCTTTGGCAAACGCCTCCGTCAGCGGCGCCTCAGCGGTTGCCTTGAGCCATTGCTGCTTTACCGCCTCGAGGCGCCCGGACAATACATCGGCCGCCTCAAGACCGATATCGACCAGATCCGTTTGCAGTGAACGGCTGACAAGCGTCGCCTGCAAACGCGGCACAACTGGCGGCATTTCCATTCCGAACAACGCAAACACTTCTTTCAATTCCGCCCAATAGGCAATCTCCCCAGGCCCGGCAATAAAGGCGAGCGTCGGCAGCAAATATTCTTGCATGAGCGGGCGGGTGACCACATTGTTGCTTAAACAGGCCGGCTTCGCTTCAGCGAGCTCGAGCAACTGTTGCTTCGTCAAGGCGACACTCCCCGTTTTATTGCGAAACAGCCCGCTTTCCTCATCATAGTGCAAAAGAGAGCGCTCACGGCCATCGTAATAAAACAAGTTGGCCGCATTCGGTGCGATCTCAATGAGCGGTGCATATCCAAGCGCGCGCAATGCCTCTTGCTGGGCCAGCACGGCTGACGTCACATCGCGATGGCGATCAATGAGCGCAGCAAAAAAACGGCGCTCAAGCGGGCGCACCGATGCATCGCCAGCGTTGAGAACGACTAAGCCGTCATCGGCAAACAAGCGCAGGACAATAGCGGCAAAAAAGTCAACAAACGTGCGGGAATCGTCCAGACACGCCGCGAGAAATGAAAGCAGTTCATTCGTCACATCCGTTTCCCCATATGTTTTGACGACGCGCTCAATCCACGCGTCAGCAAGCTGGCGATCGAGAGGGACATCGGCGGCCATCTGCTTTTCTTTCAATTTGTGCGGATACACCACTTTTTTTACTTCGCCGTCCTCTACGACATATACATGGTCGACTTCGGCGATGTCATGGTCTTCACCGGCAATCCAAAACAGCGGCACAACCGGTACACCAAGTTTTTGCTCCTGCTCTTTGGCAAGCCGGATTATCGTAATGATTTTATAAATTGTATAAAGCGGGCCGGTCAACAGTCCAGCTTGCTGCCCTCCGACGATGACAACACTGTTTTCATCGCGCAGCTTATCGATATTGTTCATCGTCGCCGCGCTGGCTGAAAAACGGCGGTGATAGGCTTGCAAGTAATCGGCCAGCCCATGTCGGTCATATGTCCTTGTTTGCAAGTGAATCAGACGCCGGCGAAACGCCTCATCATCGGTCCGTGCATAGCCAAACCCTTTTTCGGCTGGGAATGCACCGGTTATGTAATCAGCCGCCAACTTCGTTGTCGCCGGCAGCGGAACTTCTCGAACTTCCATGACGAAAACTCCCTTTCCTATGTATTCTTTCATGAGTATAGCATGTTCGGTGCAAAGAAAGAAAAATCATTGCTCAAAGGCTGGCGGCGACACGCACCATCATGCCATACACGAGCAGTCCGGCGTACAGGAAAGCAAAAATGAGAAAACACGCCCGCCAAAATAGACGGAACACCGCTGCTAGGCGAAAATCTGCCTTTTTCCGCCAATACCCGATCGCGATGGCGGCATGCAGTCCAAGCAAAAAGAGAAGGAGATGAATAAAATACGATTTTCCAAACAACACGGTCAGCAAAACATAGACGGCAGCAATAAAAAACGCGGTCGCAACGTTGACCGCGGCGTAAAATGCCGCCCGCTTCCGCCCCCCAAACAAACGCGCTCCCAAATAGACGAGCAAAAACAGGAAAAGCGGCAACGTCACAAATGTCGCCAGTATCGACGCGAGCCAATCACCCATCCGCGTTCCCCCCTTCTTTCCCCTTCAACGCGCAAAAGACAAAACGGACGAGCGGCAACGCCACCCCGCGCGCTTCCCCTTGCCTTAACACATAGCCTAAAATCGCATCGACTTCCGTTCGGCGCCCGTTTGCCACATCCATATACATTGACGAATAGTTGTCCGCCGTGCTTCGGCATATATGGACAATGCGTTGCCACGCCTGCTCGGCACTATGAAGCGGCAACACTTGTCTCACTTCATCAAACAACTGCGCCATCATGTCCCGATACGGCGCCACCTCAAGGAGTGCCCCGTTTTTTACCTGCAAGAGCGCCGTAAGCGGGTTGATGACCGCATTAACGATGAGCTTGTCGACAAGAACCCGCTCCCAATCATCCGCCCATTCAATTGGAAAATCACTGTCCCCAGACAATTCGGCGGCCATAGCAAGAGCTCCGTACAACGATGCGAGCGTTAACTTGCCAACCCCTGTATGTACTACCGTCCGGTCGTCAAGCTTCAGTGCGCCATGCTCTACGACACCGACGATGACGTTTTTATCAGCAAAAGCGGATAGCTTTTCAATGTGGCCCATGCCGTTTTGCAAAAACACAAGCGTGCGGACGCAGCGAAACGAATCGGGTTGTGCGCAAACAGCTGCGATATCATATTGTTTGACGGTCACGAACACAAGCGGCTCAACGAGCTCCGCCCCAGCAAACGGCTGCGCTCGAACCGCTACAACCTCTGTTTTCCCATCTTTTTTCAGCGCAACGCCACACTTGGCAAGCTGCTCAGCTTGAGACAAGCGTCTCGTATAAACTGTTACCTCGTGGCGCTGCCCGAGATAGGCAGCAAGTAGCAGTCCAACCGCCCCGCCGCCGACAATGCCAATGTTCATGCCTCTCCCCCGCTTTCTAGCACAGTCACGCTAGCCTTATTTTAGCAAATGTCTTCTTAGTCCGTTAAGAAAAAAAGCCGGCTAAAAAGCCAGCTTTTTATCCCTCACCGACACCCTCAGCTGCTGTTTGTTCCGCTTGTTTTTCCGATCCTGTCATCATTTTTCGCGCTCGCTCCATAATGGTGAGCAGGGTTTTATACTCCTCTTGAACAGCCGCCAGCTGTTTTTGCAGCGCTTCTTTTTCCATTTGTAATTTTGTAACCATTTGCTGCAGCTGTTCCATATCGTTTTTTAACGCCCGGTTTTCATCAGCTGTCCGTCGGATCTCGCGCGCCTTTTGCCCTTCAGCTTGCAAAAAGGCCAACACCTCCGCCCATGACAGCTTACTCTCAACCGCCGCTTCCATTTCCGGTTGCCCCCTGCCATCTTTTTCGGATGCCGTTTCTTTTTTTCTCGTTTTCCTCTCCTGTTTCGCCTGCTCAATTTCCTCTTTATACTGCTTGCGAACATATGAGTTCCAGCGAAATCCGCATGCCGCGGCCGTCCGCGACAAGCGCCGCCCTACTTCGGCAAACGCTTCCAGTTGGGTGCCGCCTGTACGAATATACTCAAGGACGACGTTAGCAAGCAGTTCATCCTCTTCTTTCGTCCATGCGTCTTGGCGTACTCCCGTCATCTCCTTCCCCTCCTTATTGCCGCTTTGTCATTATATGTATGCGGCTAATAGAAACGGTAGAAGGAAAAAATTACTTCTTGCGCAAAAAAGGACGCAATGCCTGTTCATGCTCAGCCGATCCCCAAAGCCCAGCACACCGATCGATTTCGGCGAAAAATTGCTCACGAAACCAAGTCATTCGCCATTTTTCGCCTGCCACAGCCTTATAGGCTTGCAAGACAGCAAGCGACCGCGCTGTATAGGGAGCAAGCCGCGCTTGCCACTGTTCACACCAACGATCCGCCGACAGAACCGCATCAGCCCAGCCGCACATTGCCATCTCCTCAGCCGCCATCGGCTCAGCGCGCAACAACAAGTCGAGTGCCCGCGCATACGGAAGCTTTTCAAACAGCATGGACGCGCCGCCCCAGCCGGTTGTAATACCAAGCCGGCCTTGAACGAACCCAATTCGACTCCCCTCCTTGACAAAGCGGAAATCACAGGCGGTCGCCAACTCGCAGCCCCCTCCCATTGCCGTTCCGTTGACAAGCGCTGCTGTCGGTTTCGGAAACGTCAGTAGTTTGTACAACAACTCCCCCATGCGCCTAAGCATTTGTTTTGCCTCCGCGCCGCGCAAATGTCCGAACTCTCTTAAATCGCCGCCGGAACAAAAGGCCTCGTCGCCGGCGCCGGTAATGGCAAACACTTTCACTTTGTCATCGGCCGCCGCTTGCTCCATTGCCTGTTCAAGGGCATGCATCACAGCAAAGTTGATCGCGTTGCGCCTTTCGGGGCGGCAAATCGTAAACAGCGCGATACCGTTATAATGCTCCACTATGGCTTCCATACCATGTCTCCCCTTTCGTATGATAAATTGGGCATGCATGCGCCGTTTTCCTGCCCCGTGACGAAAAAACGAGTCCACGGACAAAACGGCATTGTTTCCTCCATATAATAAAAAGGCTGCCCTATTTTCGGACAGCCTTTCGCGTGATGTCGGCGATTATTTGTTGACGACATCTCTTCCTTTGTACGTTCCGCATGCTTTGCAGACACGGTGCGCCAACTTCCATTCACCGCAGTTCGGGCATTGAACCATGCCTGGCACTTGCAGTTTAAAGTGTGTACGGCGCAGTCTTTTTCTCGTTTTCGATGTTCTTCTAAAAGGTACTGCCATCGTTCCCACCTCCTTGTCTGGCACATTCAGCTTATCGATGCCAGCAAGCGGGCGGCCGCTTGTTCGAGCCGCCCGTCGGCCGGCAAACAAGGCAGCTGCCGGACGGTGCGCATTTCGCCGGCGCCATCGACCGGCAACGCCGGTAAATGTCATTCCTTGTTTTTCTCTTCAAAAAACTTGGCCAACCCTGCTAGACGAGGATCGACTTTGTTCTCTGCTTGTTCTTCCATCGCCTTCTCCCATTGCTCTTCCGAGAGAACGTCCCATCCTTCCCCGTGCTGCGGCGCTCCGTCAGCGTCCGGATCATTAGCAATGAGTTGCAACGGGATTTCAAGCAAAATGAGTTCACGAATAATCGGATTCAAATCAATGGTTTCCCCGGTTACGACATGGATATCGTCGTCGGTTTCGACAAAGTCACCACCGTCGGCCAAAAACACTTCCGTTGTCTCGATGGAAAACGGATATTCCACATCAACGAGCGTCCGGGAACACGGCAATACCATCGTCCCTGACAGCGTCAAGTGAAACGTAAACTTTGTCGAACCGATGTCCGCTTTTCCTTGGACACGGACCAGTGAAATATCGCGGATCAACGTGTCGATTTGCTTTAAATCAGACACATCGATCGTCTCGTCAATCGTCATTTCCTTATGCTGAAAACGACGAAGCTGTTGAACCGTCCATTTCATATGATCACCTCAAGGCAACGAATAAAATTATACGTTCCGTTTCTATTTTTGTCAATGTTTTTTCTTTACAACCATACAGCCTTCAAAAAAGAGAAACAAAGCAAAAGGAAAGGCATACTCCCATCATTTCCAAATTTCACTGTTGGCATGCCCCTGTCTGTTGGCAACGGTGCAAAAGTCGACACCGCGCGGCTGCTTGTCAACGGTTATTTTGTAAACTTCCTCCCCATACTCACAGTTGAACTCTGCTACTGCTTATTCCATACTAGATTACATATAGGAGGTGTGGCCATTGATCAACAATCATTTTCATATCGGGCGGCATGTATTCTGTTGGGGAGAGCGGCCATGAAAGCCGTCGGCATCATCGTTGAATACAATCCGTTTCATAACGGCCATTGGCACCACTTGCAAGAGACGAAGGCAAAAACCGCGGCGGATTGCCTTATTGCCGTCATGAGCGGGAATTTCCTGCAACGCGGCGAACCGGCCATCGTTTCGAAATGGGCGCGGACGAAAATGGCGCTGGCGGCAGGCGTTGATATCGTCATCGAGCTGCCGTACGTATTCGCTGTCCAAGCGGCAGAACAATTTGCACACGGGGCGGTGCGGCTGCTTGATGCCCTCGGGTGCCAAGAACTTTGCTTTGGTAGCGAATCCGGGGACATTGCCGCCTTTTTGACTGCCGCCAAAACATGGTTTCAGCATAAGGAGAAGTTTGACTCCCTTGTCCGTTCTGAGCTTGCACGCGGGCAAAGCTTCCCGAAAGCGAACGCCGAGGCGTGGCGGCAGCTCGATTCCGATGCACTCGACTTATCCAAACCGAACAATGTGCTTGGATTTGCGTACGTAAAAGCGATTTGGCAAAACAAGCTGGCAATTGTGCCGCGTACCATCCCTCGTCTGGCGGCCGGATATCATGACGAATCGTTTTCCCACTCATCCATCGCCAGCGCGACCAGCTTGCGGAAAGTGCTCAGGCAAACAGGGCAGCTAGAACGAATCGCCGCGTACATCCCGTCCACCACCGCCGAACAGCTGCAGCAATACCGGCTGACGTACGGACGCTGGCATGATTGGGAGGCGTATTTTCCGCTGCTGAAATATCGTCTGCTGACATCCAGTGAAGAAGACCTACGCCGCATCGCCGGGGTGGAGGAAGGCATCGAATACCGGCTGAAGCAAAAAATTGTCAGCGCCGAAACGTTTGCTACTTTCATCGCCGCAACAAAAACGAAACGGTACACATGGACGAGACTGCAGCGCCTGTGCGTGCATGTGTTGACGAATTTCACAAAAGAGGAACAAAACAAGGCGGCCGCTCCGACGTACATCCGGCTGCTCGGTATGAATGAAACCGGACGCCGCTACTTGCAGCAGGTGAAAAAAGAGCTGGCATTGCCGCTCATTGCCAAAGCTGCCAAACTGAACGGCGATCCGCTGTATGAGCAAGAAAAAAGGGCGACAGCCGTCTACACTGCCGCCTTTCCTGAGCCGTTATACAGCGCCGCACTGAAGGAAGAATACGCGACGGCGCCCATTTACTTCTCCGGCATGGAACGCAAATAGCGGATCGCTTCGTCAAACGTATCCACCGGGACGATTTTCATTTTCGTCCCGATTTTTTTAGCCGTCCGTACTGCTTCGCGATAGTTCGACGACGGCGCACCATGTTCATTCGGAGCGAAGAACACATCTGCCCCTTCACGGTCAGCCGCCACGACTTTTTGCGCAATGCCGCCAATCGGACCCACTTCTCCATGAATGTCAATTGTTCCGGTGCCGGCGATTTTCCGTCCTTTCGTAATATCCTCATCGACAAGCTGATTATAAATTTCGAGTGAAAACATGAGTCCAGCCGACGGGCCGCCGATTTGTTCCGAATCGACTTCCACCGGTGGGTCGGTGCGGACGTCATAATCTGTCCTCAACGTGACACCAAGGCCGATTTGATTCGGATGGTGCGGAAACGGCTTCAGCACAAGCTCGGCTTCATGCTGCTTCCGGTCGCGGATAAACGTGACGCGAACACGATCGCCAGCTTGTTTTTCTCGAACGTAGCTCACGATTTGTTCTGACGTATTAATCGGCTGGCCGTCGATCGCAGCAATGCGGTCGCCGGCTTCTAGGCGCCCAGCTGCCGGCATATTAGGAAGGACACTCATCACGTACACGCCTTTCGCCTCATTCGTGACCGGCTTTCCGGCATGCTGGTAAGCCACGACGATCGCCGCCTCTTTCGACTGTTCCATCAACTCGAGCTGGCGCATCGTATATTCTTTATCGCTCTCCCCCTCCTGCTTAATCTCCTCCACCGGATGCAGCTCATAAAACGGGCGGATATGGGCGAGCAAGTAAGCGACAACGTTCGCGCGCCCCATGCGGACCGTCGTCAACATGAACGTTCCCTCATCACGGTCACCGTTTTCGACATGAACGAGCGGCTTTAAATATTGCGCACTTCCTGGCATCATCACATAATATGGCAGTTTCACAAAAAAGAGCAAAAAAGCGAGGACAGCGCCAAAGAAAAACGCTGCGATATACGTCCGTTTTTTCATTCGTGCTATGGCTCCTTCCACTGTTCGATCGCTTGGCGGATCGCTCCGATCTGTCTCCGCGCTTCTTCCTCACCGTGGGCGATAATTTCCTCAATATGTGTAAATGCCCGCGAGCTGTACCGCTCAACGCGCGGCCGGATCATCACGTCTGAGGCAAGCTGGCGGTAGGTGACGAGCTCGGCTTGCAAAACGTCGAGGCTCTGCCAGATGACATCAACAATCGATGTAATTTCCGCTTTCGTGTTAAGCGGGGCGACATCGACGGCGATGACAATATCCGCCCCCATCGCCCGGGCGACCGACACCGGCACCCGGTCGACGACACCACCGTCGACAAGCAGTCTCCCGTCCATCTCAGCCGGCACAAAAATGCCGGGAATCGAAATGCTTGCCCGCACCGCCTGTGCCGCTTCCCCTTGTCGAAAGACGACTTTTTCCCCCGTCTGCAAATCGGCGGCGACAACCGCCACCGGTGGAGAAAGATCCTCGATTCGCTTCCCTTTCGTCAACAAACGGATGAACTCAGTGATACGTTCGCCGGCAATTAATCCCATTTTCGGTACTGTCCAATCAAGAAAATCGTTGCGCCGAAACGATTTAGCGAGCCGATAAAGCCGGTTGAGGCCGTGGCCGCTCGCATAAAGGACAGCAACCAGCGCACCGATGCTGCTGCCGGCTAAGTAGGACACCGGAATGTCTTCCTGCTCCAATACTTTCAATACACCAAGATGGGCAAACCCGCGCGCTCCTCCCGAGCCAAGCGCCAATCCGACTTTCGGCGGCACAATCCTTCCCTCCTTCGCTGCGGTGTTCCCCGCTTTCATCTTATGGTCTAAAATGTCCCCCTATGCTCGTATATTAGGTTATATGAGGTTGTACCGCAAAAAGCCGAACAGCGAGAAAAGGGGGGAGAACGTTGAAACGAAACTGGGGAACCAAACTGAAAACGGTACTGCTCGCTTCCACTGTCACCCTATTTGCGTTTTCGCTCATTTGTTACCCGAAACAGTCGCTTGAAGCGTCCATTCGCGGTTTGAATATGTGGTGGGAAGTCGTTTTTCCATCGCTGTTGCCGTTTTTCATCATCTCAGAGCTGCTGATTAGCTTTGGCGTCGTCAGCTTTCTCGGCGTCCTGCTTGAACCGCTGATGCGCCCGTTGTTTCGTGTCCCAGGCGTTGGCGGGTTTGCCTGGGCGATGGGAATGGCGTCCGGCTATCCGTCCGGAGCCAAATTAACCGCCCGCCTGTACCAAGAAAAGCAACTATCGACCATTGAAGCTGAGCGGCTCGCTTCCTTCACTAATTCGTCGAACCCGCTGTTCATTTTTGGTGCTGTCTCGGCTGGATTTTTCAATAATCCACATCTTGGGCTTGTGTTGGCCATTTCCCATTATTTAGGGAACATTAGCGTTGGATTGATCATGCGCTTTCACGGCATCCGAAAAGAGAAAGGGAAGCCAAAGCGAAGCCCTCGCCCGTTTTCACTTCCGTACGCGTTGCGCACGTTGCACCAAACGAGGTTAAAAAACGAACAGCCGCTTGGCAAACTGCTCGGCGACGCTGTCCGTTCTTCCGTTCAAACGCTGTTAATGATCGGCGGTTTTATTATTCTCTTTTCTGTCGTCAACAAACTGTTGTACATGATGCACTTGACTGAACAGTTTGCTCCGCTGCTACGTCAGCTGCTCCGCCTCACCCAGCTGCCGGAGCAGTTTGACATCCCGGTGTTTTCCGGCTTATTTGAAATTACGCTTGGCAGTCAAATGATCAGCCAAACAGAAGAGGCCTCGCTGCTTGAAAAAGCGGTGGCGACAAGCTTCATCCTCGCTTTCGGCGGCTTTTCCGTTCAAGCGCAAGTCGCCAGCATCCTTGCTGAGGCCAACATTCGCTTCCAGCCATTTTTCATCGCCCGTCTGATGCACGGGGTGTTCGCAGCTTTATTTACATACTTGCTCTGGAAGCCGCTGTATGTACAGACAGCTAGCGGAGAGCCAGACAGTATTCCGACGTTTCTTCCCATCCCCCCGGACAACGCTTGGGACGAAGTCTGGCAACTGCTGCAACAATATGGACCGCTAGTAACACTGCTCTTTCTTTGCCTTTATATATGGCTGACCGCCAAAACGACCAATGGAACCCGCGGGCGCTTATAACCGTTAGGCGCCCGGTCTTTGGGGCCATCCGGTGAGCCAAGTCCACACTGTTTATGTTTTCATTATCAGCCAACTCCAAAGCCGTATTTCAGTTGCCGAGCGGGCACTGTTCCATCTTGGCTGTCAATCGGCAACTGCAGACGCAAATTTCCGCTTTAGCGCCGCTTCAACGACCGGGGGAACGAGCTCAGAAATGTCGCCATTATATTTCGCAACCTCTTTGACGATACTTGAGCTTAAAAATGCATACTGACTGTTTGTCATCATAAAAAACGTTTCAATGTTCTCATCGAGGACACGGTTCATCGACGTAATTTGCATTTCATACTCAAAATCAGACACGGCACGCAAGCCGCGCAAAATGGCGTTCGCCTTTTTGCTTCGGGCATAATCAACAAGCAGACCGTGGAACGATTCCACATGGACGTTATCGAGCGTCCGCGTCACCTCACGCAGCAACTCCATCCGCTCCTCGACGGTAAACAACGGCTTTTTCGATGAGTTGTTTAACACCGCAACATAAACTTGGTCAAACACTTTCGCCCCCCGCTTAATAATATCCAAATGCCCGTATGTCACAGGGTCAAAGCTCCCCGGGCAAACGGCAATGCTCGCCATCGCTTTCGTCCCCTTTCTGTTCGTCTATCCGGCGATAAATGGTGATGCCGGTAATGCCATACGTTTCCCGTTTCCATTGCTTTAAGTTGCCGACTTCTTCCGGCAGCTCGACCTCAGCCAGATGTTCGGCAACGACAACGCCATTCGCCTTCAGCAGGCCATGCTCGACAATGAATGATAAAAGCGTCAGCCACTTTTTCTCTTTGTAGGGCGGATCAAGAAAAATGACAGAGAAACGCAAGCCGCGCTTCGCAACCGCCTTTAATGCCCGCCCGGCATCATTGCGGTAAATTTCCGCCCGTTTCTCAAGCCCGCAGGCAGCAACGTTTTTTCGAACCGTTTGCACTGCCTTCGTATCATGATCGACAAAAATGACACGCTCGAGCCCTCGACTGAGCGCTTCGATGCCCAACCCACCGCTGCCGGCGAACAAATCAAGACCGATGCCGTCCGTAAAATACGGCCCGATCATATTGAAAATCGCCTCTTTTACTTTATCGGTCGTCGGACGCGTCGACATCCCTGGAACCGCTTGCAGATGCCGACCTTTGCACATTCCAGAAATGACTCTCATCGCGTTCACCTAATTCGTTGTTTTCATCGTAATCTTACCATAAAGTTGGTCATCGTCAAACCGAAGAATTTTTTATCCGCCGATGTATAAGAATCGGCAAACCGTCCATAATGAGTAATGGCAACATCGTTAATGGCGTTGTTGCCAATGACGGAGAAGACTTACGTTTCCCCATAAGTTCTTCCTCCGGTTTCTCCTCTCCCTTTTCTTTTTTTCTTTCCATCCCTTGTTCCGCACTAGGCGGAGACAAGGAATTGGAAAGAGCCTTGCGGATCGTTTTGTCCGCAAGGTTTTTTTTGATTGCAATTTCTGACGATGGCCGGTAAAGTTAAGGATGGACGATGATTGCAAGGGGGACAACATATGATCCAACGTTTTATCGAACTTGGCGAAGGTTATTCCGATATATATGAATTGATTGAGCTGGCGCGGGCTAATCGCCATCGCTTATCCGGCTTTTTTGCTTTCCATACAGTGAAAAAAGAGCAGCCCGTCGTCTCCTTGGTTGTTGTTCTTCGCCCAACAGATCCGGGCGACTTTCAGCCGCTTTATATTTGCCGTGAAGGCATTCCCGATCCATCCGTCAAGCCGAACAAACGGTACGAACTATTCGAAGAAACGGTGAAAGAGCTTGGCGAAACCATCATCCATCTCGATGTCAAGCCATCGACAATGTTCGCTGACCTTGACCTATACTATCAGCACTTAATCGGCATTATGCGGATGAATCGCTTCATTCCGCCGCTTCAATAGTGAAAAAAGAGCAGGCCCGCTGCTGATACCAGCTAGGGCCCGCTCTTTTCTCTCATCCAAGCGGATACGGGGAGTCTTTTTCTTTCTCCCCTTTCGATTCAAACTCTAACCTTAAAAACGGTCGGTACGACGGCTCGACCCGCTTGACAAACGGGAGTGCGGCAAGTTTTTTCATCACATGGTCAACTTGTTCCATATCGCAGTAAAGAACTGCATACTTCAGCCGCTTGGAAATGTAATGAATGTTGCCGAACTTGCGCAGCTGTTTCCCATATTTCAGCGAATGAAGCCAAACGATAATCCCTTGCCGTTTTGGAAACATAGTCCCTTCCCCTTTTTTTCTATGTGCGGCAACCGCAGCTCCCACCGCTCCCGCAACCGCCGGAACAGCCGGCCGACAAAAAATACGGATTCCCGGTCGGCACTTTCACATGTTCCGATACGGCCTTGCCAATCAGTACGCTAATATCGTCAAGCAGTTGCTGCAGCGCCTTTTCCGCTTCTTTAAAGGCGGCAACCGTTCCGTGCAAATCGAGCTCCCGTTTCGCTTCCCGCACTTCTTTCATCACATCGCGGTAATCGGGATGATATTTGCCGAATCGCTGCACTTCCTCGTATCGTTCCTTCAACTGAACGAAGCGGGCAATCAGCTGTTGAGCACGGTGGTCTTGCTTGAGCCGCCAAAACGCGCGACGATAGTCGGCCGCCACATCTGACTCAACAACCATTTTCGCTAACGCTTCCGCTTTATCCAAAATCTCGATGCGCTCGAGAGTAGCAATCCTCACAAATCTGGCACCTCCATTATTCATCATACCATGAATGAAAGAAAAATGGAAAGCGGAGAGATGTCAGAGGGGAGGATGGCCAAAAAAGATTATGTAAAAACTGGAAATCATTGAGTAAAATAATATAAGGTTGATAAACATCACTGATGCTCGTACACCTTCACGCTTAAGAGCAAAAGGCCCCTTTCGTGAATATGCCAAAAAGCGCATAAAAACGAGGCGGGAGCGACTCTTGCCCAAAGCCGCCACCCGCCATTTGTTACGGAATATCCACATCAAATTCATGCGTCATGCCAGTCACCTTTCCATCGTTGTAAACGAGTTCAAGGCGAATGACATGCTTTCCACTCGGCAGACCGCGCACGATAAACGCAGCGGTATATACTTCCGTTACCTTTTGTTCGTTGACATAGACGTTAATATGACCACCGCCGTTTCCTTTGCGAAACGGAAACTGAGCGGCAAAACATTCAATGAGAACGTCATTCCCTTGCACCTGATGCTTTACTTCCAATAGGCCGCCCGCGGATGGTTCATGAAGGGCGGCTGATGTTGCCGCCGGCCCGCCGATGGCAGGCACCAATAGCAGCATCACACACCCAAGCCATACAAGCCATTTCGGCAAAGACATCACTCCCTTTTAGGGCTAGTCTTTGCTGTTTGCTGTTAAATTAGTCACGCAACGCTTTGAACATTTGCCACATGAGCGATGCCATTTGCAGGGATTGGGCAATTTTTTCTACCTTATCGGGAATCGTTTGCTCGTAATGGCGCAAAGCAGCCAACTGAAGCGTCGACAGCTCATGCGGGCGGCGGGCAAGCAGCCGATACCATCGGGGCTGTTCGCGCAAAAACGCACGCAACATCGGGTTTGCCTGTATATATTGCCATACGTCCTTTCTCATCGCCACCACCCTTTAGTCTTTGCGGAAAGAAAACGGATGCTCCTCTTTGTTCGGGCGCTGCGATCCAGCCCCTTGAAATTCAGAAAGAATGCTTTGAATGGCAGTGATCGCCTGTTGGACGTTCGCTAAATGTTTTTGCACCTCTTCCGCATCGAGCTGTCCGAGCATTGCAGCTAGCTTATCAAGCCATGTGTTTGTTCCTTTTTCCTCCTCTTTCTCCTTGCGGCTTGCTTCACGATACGGATCCCATATTTCATCGTCCTCCCCGAACAAATACCAATCCTCATACACTTGCTTCCACGTCTTTTTGCCGCTGCGCACCTCTTGGACAAGTTTCGGATGTTTTTTCACAAACTGTTTGAATTGCTCAACAGAAGGATGCAGAGGCTTGGCCATGGCGGTTCTCATCCCTTTCATCCACTCATGCCTATCTGCCATATCATATCGCACCCAGCAAGCGAACGTGCGCCCAATTTTTACAGTGGGGTAAAGAAGTTTTGCGTGTAATAATCCTCATAGACGCCGACACCAAGGTAAGTAAATTCTTCGTTTAGCATAACTTCCCGATGTTTCTCGCTGTTGAGCCATCCGATGGTCGCCTCCACACCATCCACCTGATGAGCAGCGATATTTTCCCCAGCCAATTGGAAAGAAATATTAAGAACGCCCAACCGTTGGGATAAATCCCCATATTGCGGCGATTCATGGGAGAAAAATTGGTTGTCATGCATGTCCCGGCTATGCTTGGCGGCGGCGGTGGCCGCTTGGTCATCCCACATAAGGGAAGAAAGCCCATAGCGGTGACGGAGCAAATTCGTCCAGTCAAAAATTTGTTTCGCATTGGCCGCATCCACATTTCGTTGCTCTTCTTCCGACAAAGGAGCAACCGTGGGGAGGCGGCCGCGGTAAACAAGCTCGTACGGCTGCAGCTTAACGAACGTTTCCGCATCCATCAGACGAACGGCTGCTACGCTGCCGGTAAAGCGATCGATGTACAGCTGGGCATAAGCATCGCCAACTTTGACGACCGGCCTTGATGAATAATCTTGTTCGGACAGCTCAAACCGATACGTCCCGCTGCTTAGCTTAATTTCAATGTTCGATAAGACCGGCATCGTTTGAAAAATCGTCTGCAGGCGCTGACCGACTGCAAACGGCTCGACGTTCACCTTTTCCCCGCCAACCAAAGCGGTAACGACCTTGCCATGAAGCACGCCGATTTGCACGTACGATTCCGAATGGCGGCTGTACACCCACCAATCATAGCCATAGGCGGAGGGATCGATCCGCTCTGGCTCGCCAAGCTGTTTTTTCGCTTCTTGCGCCGGTCGACCGATTAAAGAGACAATGCCAGCGGTCGCCTTCGGCTCTGTCAACACATGACCGTCTGTCTTCGGCTGTTCCACGGGACTTGGGGGCGGCGGGCTCGGTGCAAAGTAATAAAACCCGATCAAGAATAACAAAAAAAGGAAGAACCATCTCACAAAGCAACTCCCGCTTTCTACACAATATCCTTACTGTCATTATAGCCGTTTTTCAAAGCCAAAAAAAAGAGGACGCCCAAAAAGAGCGTCTTGTCTCGTTAAAAGAAGCGATGCCTTGTCTGATTGGCTAATGGACGCTATGTTGTTCGGAAATCTCGCTCAGCGCACGGCCGGCGCTTTCGTCGGAATAGCGGTTCGTCGCCAAATCACCAAGCGCCACAATGCCGACTAAACGGCCATTTTCAACGACGGGGAGCCGGCGAATTTGATGGCGCGCCATCATGTCTGCCGCCTTTTGCACCGAATCATCAGGGGATAGCGTTACAAGATCACGGCTCATCACTTCCGTCACCGCCGTCGAGCCGGGGTGCTTTTCCGCTATACCGCGTACGACTAAATCGCGGTCAGTGATCATTCCAACCAAGTGGCCATCATCGACGATGGGGATGGCCCCAACATCAAATTCACGCATTTTCACGGCTACTTCATAAATGTTGTCGAGCGGGGTGCAATATTGTATATCAGTGGACATAACGTCCCGTACTGTTTGCATTGTCCGTCTCTCCTTTCTGCTTGTTATTGTGTGCCCGAAACGAGAAAAAATGCACCTAAAACAAAAACAATGGCAAACAATTCGTTGAAAAGCAAACCGTTTTCGTACTATTATAAATGAGGGGATGATTTCCTTTTTGGCGCTCTACATACTGCGTTGTTAGGAGGAAGACAGATGAAATTTGAAAATAGCGGACTCGAAAATCAGACAGTTGAACTGTCCCGCCTTGATGACATCATGAAAAGCCTCGGTTTTGTACGCGCGGCGCAATGGGATTATGAGCGGGTCACGTACGACCGGAAATATGTGATTAAGGAAGGGACATATTATTTGCGCGTTCAAGGATACGCGGTCGAGGGAGATGTCGATTCGCGCTATGCCCTCATTAAGTTGCTCACGCCGATTTTAGGGAAACATTACTATCCGCACGGCGTCGAATATGGCGAGGATGAACATTTCCCATCTTCCCTTGTCAGCCAATGCCAAAAACTATTATCGCAAATCAAAAGCGAACTCGAGAAAGTCAAGGAGTAATGAAAAAACGCATGAGAGCTGATTTCTCATGCGTTTTTTCACGGCATCACAAGCCGCTTGACCGTGACATCAATGGCCTCAGCCACGTACGGTGTCATGGCGGCAATCTCCTCAGCAATTTGCTGTTGCAGCTCGCGGCAAACAGCGAGCACCGGCGCCCCGTACCGGATGGACAGCTTCACGGTGATGCGGCATCGGCCTCTTTGGGAGACAGTCACGAGCACTTCACAATCATCGGGCAACACTTCTTCCCACTCGCGCACACACATCATGACAATCGTCAGCAGCGTCGCTTCCACGGCGCTCCGCTTCCGGTATCGCAACGTATTCACCGCACTCCCCTCCCGCTGCGCATTCTCTGCTTATGCTTATGCTATGCGGGGCCGGCAGCCGGCGCTACTCGGCCAGCTAAAAGCCCAATACGGCTTTAATGAGCGATGTCGTCTGTCCCCCCGGATAAAGCACATAAAGCAACCAGTAGACAACAACCCCGGTTGAGGCGCTGCCAAACCAAATGATGCTTGTCACTGGACCGAGACGGCGGTGGCGGGACCGATTATCTTTTAAGCCGCTCCAAATCGTCACAAGGCCAAACACTGCCCCAATCGTCGCTAAAACAATATGGAAAAAGAGGAATGCGGTATAATACACCTTGACGTCCTCTGGTCCACCAAAGCTCGTATTGCCAATAAACAACGTCCGCGACATATAAATGACAAAAAACAAAAGCGCAAAGACAGCAGCGGCCAACATCACCTTTTTATGCGCTTCCGTCCGCCTGCGGCTGATCAAGTACCAACCGTAAGCGACAAGCAGGGCGCTGATCACAATGCAACTCGTGCTGATCGTCGGTAACATCTCCATGGCTTCTCTTCCCTTCCCTTCGTCTCTTCTTTACGATGAACGGCACGTTACAGTTTCGTCGGCCGTGGCGTCATATCCATGCTCGGTTCTTTTTCCCGCTCCTTCTGATACCACTCTCTAAAAACAAAGAACAGCATAGTCCCATACACAATTTCTTGAATAATTTTCATCAATATCCCACCAAGCTGCTGATCATGAAGCGGGGACATCGACAAAAACATTTGCGGTCCGGTCAAATCAAGCGAAGCTAATATTCCTTGCGGCACGCAAAGCGCCAACCCGGTCATCCATGCTTCTGGATCTGTGTACGTCTCATAAAGCGGGGTGCCTGCAAAGATAATGAGCGCACAAGCCGGTGTAAGCAGCATGCCGTCAGCAAAAATATATCCCATTTTTTTTAATCCTGATAATGTCGTCCAGCCCGAAAGTTTATTAACAAGCGCCCACCACATGAAAAAAGCTGCAATGAAAATGACCGTTGTGACAAAAGCATGCAAAAACATATTCGTTTTCACGACATCAAACACCATTGGAACATGGTACAACGAAAATAAACCATTAAACAAAAACAAAGACACGATCGGTTTTGTCAACAGCTGAAACGAACGGCGCACGATTGCAATGCGGAATATCCGCTCATAAAACGGCGCTGGAATTCCTAAAATAAAACATTGTGGCACCAGTAAATAAAGCAGAGCCATTTGCACCATATGGGCGGTAAACGTTAAATGCCCCATCAAATCGAGCGGGGAGCCTTTGCATACGTAAAGAAGAACAATTCCTGTCAAAAAGTACGCTCTTTGCTTTCTCGAAACAGGAACATCAAGACCAAACCGCTGCCGCCACGGTCCGGTAGCTGCGAGATATAATACGGCAATAGTCAGCAATGCCAACAGAAAAAACGGACTCCAAAGCGCAACTGTGCCAAACATTTGCAGCGATTGAAACATAGGAATCTCCTCCTGCTTTGTCCTTTTCCCATTATACTACATGCGGCAGGATAACAGCTATTAAAAAAGGGAAACCGGCATCCATACCGATTCCCCCCCTTGTGTCTACCACCAAACGATCGTCGAAAACGCCCAGACGAGAACTAACATGACAAGCACGCCGCCATATATAAACAAGGCTGGAAATTCATGCCCTTTATGGCTCATATGCATGAAATAGTACAGCTGAAACGCTACTTGTACACCAGCTAAAAGCAAAATAAACGGAATGACAAACCAGTGGGAAAACTCTTCGTAACCAACCGCGGCAAAAGCGATGAGCGTCAATAAAATCATCAGCACGAAAGCAATCACTTGATGACGCATTTCTTCCGCATTTTTCCGACGGCGGTACGCTAAGTCGACGCGCTCATTTCCTGAATTCATTTGGTTCGTCATACGTTCACCCCACCATTCCCATTAAGTATACAACGGTAAAAATGAACACCCAGACGACGTCGATAAAGTGCCAATAAAGGCTCGCGACGTAAAACTTCGGGGCATTGTATAAATTTAACCCGCGCTTGGCGTTGCGAATCATCAACGTTAAAATCCAAAGCAACCCAAACGCAACGTGAGCACCGTGCGTGCCAACAAGTGTGTAAAACGCAGAGCCGAAAGCGCTGGACGTAAACTTATGGCCTTCATGAACATACTCATAAAACTCATAAATTTCCAAGGCCAAAAATCCGGCGCCAAGCAACACGGTAATGCCAAACCAAAGTTGCATTTTTTGAAAATCAAAGTTTTTCATATGGTAAATGGCGTAAACGCTCGTTAAGCTACTCGTTAACAGAAGCATCGTTGCCATAAACACAATCGGCATTTGGAACAGTTCTTCACCGGAAGGGCCACCGTTCGTTTTGTCTTTGAGCGCTAAATAGGTGGCGAAGAGAGAGGCGAACAACACCGTCTCTCCGCCTAAAAACAGCCAGAAACCAAGAAATTTATTTTTCCCCTCAAGAGTGGCTCGTTCCGGCGCCGCCGGGAACGTCTCGGGCGTCAGTTTTTCCTCTACGTGCATCAGGCGTTCGCCCCCTTCTTCTCAAGTTCAAGCACTTCTTCTTTATGAATGTGGAAACCGTGATCATCAATCACTGAGCGCAAGAACATCGAACCGAACGTAATGAGCAAGCCGAGAATACCCACCGGCAAGCCCCAAGCCGTCTCTTGATGGTACGTAAAGCCAAATGCCGCCACAAACAAGCCGAACGACATGATAAACGGCAGGAATGACGAGTTCGGCATATGAATGTCGCCAAGTGGCTCAGCTGGCGTCAATTCCTTCTTCCCTTCCATTTTTTCAAGCCAGAGAGGATCTAACCCGCGAACAAGCGGCAATTGGGCAAAGTTGTATACTGGTGGCGGCGAAGCGATCGCCCATTCGAGCGTGCGGCCGTCACCCCATGCATCAGCCGGCGCTTTTTCACCTTTTACCGAAATCACGATGTTAATGAGTAAAACAACCGTTGCGGCCGCCATAAAGAACGCTCCGACCGTACTGATGAAGTTACCGGTCTCCAACCCTTGCCCCGGCAAGAATGTGAACACGCGACGCGGCATTCCCATTAAGCCAAGGAAATGCTGGATAAAGAACGTTAAATGGAATCCGATAAAGAACAGCCAGAACGTAATTTTGCCAAGTGTCTCGTTTAGCATGCGGCCAAACATTTTCGGCCACCAGTAATGCGTACCAGCAAGTAAGGCAAACACAACCCCACCGACAATGACGTAATGGAAGTGGGCAACAACGAAATAGCTGTCATGATACTGATAGTCAGCCGCTGCCGCTGCCAGCATAACGCCGGTTACCCCACCCATAACGAACGATGGGATGAAGGCCACCGCATAATGCATCGGCGTCGTAAACTTGATGCTCCCGCCCCACATTGTAAATAGCCAGTTGAAAATTTTAATTCCTGTCGGCACCGCAATTGTCATCGTTGCGACAGAAAAGATGGCGTTCGCAATCGGCCCCATTCCGACCGTAAACATATGGTGCGCCCACACCATGAATCCTAAGAAGGCGATGAGCACCGTTGCAAATACCATTGATGAATAGCCAAACAGCCGTTTACGAGAGAATGTCGCGAAAATTTCCGAGAAAATACCGAATGCTGGCAATACAAGAATGTATACTTCCGGATGGCCGAACACCCAGAACAAATGCTCCCAAATAATCGTATTACCGCCAGCAGCCGGATTGAAAAAGTTTCCACCAAACAATCGGTCCATCATCAAGAAAATCAATCCAACCGTCAACGGCGGAAACGCGAACAAGATGAGCGCAGACGTCACAAATGTCGCCCAAGTGAACATCGGCATACGCATAAACGTCATGCCTGGAGCGCGCATGTTAATAATCGTAACAAGAAAGTTAATTCCGCCTATTAATGTCCCCAAGCCTGAAATTTGCAACCCAAGGGTGTAAAAGTCAACACCATGGTGCGCTTTCGAATCGAGCGCCAACGACGCATACGATGTCCAACCTGCGTCAGGAGCGCCGCCTAAAAACCATGAACAGTTTAAAAACACCCCACCGAAGAAAAAGAGCCAAAAACCAAGCGCGTTTAAAAACGGAAATGCAACATCGCGTGCGCCGATTTGCAGCGGCACGACCGCATTCATAAACGCGAAAACAAGCGGCATGGCAGCCAAGAAAATCATCGTCGTCCCGTGCATCGTCAGCACTTCGTTGTACAAGCCGCCAACAAGAAAATCGTTGTTCGGCTTCGCAAGCTGAATGCGGATAAACAACGCCTCAAGACCGCCAAGCAGGAAGAAAATGCCACCAGAGATCAAATACAGATGGGCGATCTTTTTATGATCGACCGTCGTCAGGTAATCCCATAAAACGGCCCCAACGCCCTTTTTGCGAGCGATCGTACTCACAGCGAAACCTCCCTTTTATGCCTTATTCCACTTTTAAGCTCATTAAATATTTTGTCAATGCATCAAGCTGTTCTTCTGTCAGCTGGCCATATGTACCCGTCATTTTATTTCCAGGTTTCACACCTTCAGGGTCTTTCAGCCATCTTTTTAAGTTTTCTTCATTGTGTTCCAAAATGCCGGCAATCCGTTCACGGTCAGCGAAGCCCGCCAAGTTCGGCGCTGTACGCGCTTGCTCCGGACGATTGTCTACCGGCGACACCGCATGGCAGCCAATACAGCTTTTATTGAAGATTTCTTCCCCTTGTTTAGCAACCGGATCGGTCACAACCGGATTTTCCGCTTTTTGCATTTTTTCTACCCATGCATCAAACTCTGCACGGGGCAGCGGGCGCACTTTGAAATCCATCAATGCATGAGACGGACCACAAAGCTCAGCACATTTGCCGTAGAAGACACCGCCTGCTTTGTCTGTCGCTTTTTGGTCAAAGACGAGCCAAAACTGGTTTTTATTGTCCGTGTTCGTGTCGATTTTGCCACCAACGGCCGGAATCCAGAACGAGTGTTTAACATCCGACGCCACCAAATTAAAGTAGACTTTTTCGTTCGTCGGCACGACTAAATCTTGGCTCGTAATGATGCCATAATCCGGGTATTCAAACTCCCACCAGTACAAATTGGCGCGCACGTTGACAACAACCGTGTCTTTATCGCGGTTTTTGTCATTCATCGGCTTTACATCCGCCAACTTAAACGTCGCCGCTACCGTCGGCACCGCTAAAATAAGCAAGAGGATAATCGGAATGACAGTCCAAATAATTTCCAGTTTATGGTTCCCTTCCACTTGCTTCGGAATTTTATTTTCTTCCCCTTTCCGCCGCCGGAAGCGGATCACAACGTAGACGAAGATAATCGCTACGACAACAATGACGAGCACCATAATCGACGTGCTCAACAACATGAGCGAATACTGCATGTTCGCTACTTCACCGGCAGGCTGAAGCGTCGACAAAAACGGCTTGCCGCAGCCGGCGAGCAACAGCGCCATCATCCCAAACAAGGAAAATAAGCGCCAGTTCCGTAGCCCTTTCTTCATAGCCTAATCAAACCCCTCTTTCTTTGATGGATAAATGTATATAAATTCTTTCACGAAGAAAGAATTTTAACCTGTTCACCAAATCGTGGCGATGACCATCGCCACGAACAAAATCGTCAAATAGTTGAGCGAGTAGACAAACATCAACTTGGCCCACTTGATGTCGTCTTTCATTTTCAAGCCCCATAGGCCTAACAACAACCACCCGACATTCAGCACCGTTGCGACTATTAAAAACGGGATGCCGAGCGAAAACAAATAAAACGGCAGCGGCAACAAACATGCCACCCAGACGATGATTTGCCGCTTCGTCATCTCAAAGCCATGAACGACCGGCAACATCGGGATGCCGGCAGCCCGGTATTCTTCACACCGCTTCATCGCTAGAGCCAAAAAGTGAGGCGGCTGCCATAAAAACATGATTAAAAACAAGATGAGCGGAACGATATGGAAATCCGAATCGACCGCTGTCCAGCCGATCACCGGGGGTACAGCACCAGAGATGCTGCCGACAACGGTGTTAAGCGTATAGTTGCGCTTCGTCCAAAGCGTATACAGGAAAACGTAAGTCACCACGCCGATCAGCCCGACAATTGCAGCCGTAACCGTTGTCATGAGCAGGCTCATCGTCCCGATGGCAACAAGCGTCACCCCAAGCCAAAGCACCCGCCGCGGCTCCATCGTCCCCGTCACCGTCGGCCGCGTTTTCGTCCGCTCCATATGCTGGTCAATATCGCGGTCTATAAAATTGTTAATGCTGCACGATCCGGCGATGACAAGCGCCGCCCCGAACAGCGTGAAAAAGACGATATGCAAGTTTTCTAAAAATCGCTCTCCAGTAAAATAAAACGCCAACCACATTCCGGCAAATGTCGTGATCAAGTTGGAATTAACGATTCCGATTTTCACAACTGCCGATAACTCTTTCCAAAACAGCTTTATGCTTGCCTGCGGGCGCTGCCGAACATCGGCTTCTTGCACCGCTTTCAAATCGGCCATTCTCCTGTTCCTCCTCGCTGCGCCATCCGTGATGAGAACAGCGCCATCATATTGCTTATTGCTTAACATTCTATCCAATACGAAAAAAGAACAAAAAGATTTGTTTTCTCTTTATATTAAATCACATTTTTTTCAGATCATGTGAACTTTTTTTGAATAATTTGTGTCAAATTTTTGAATGCCTGACATAGAAATCGGTTCATACGCTTGTCCCATTAATATTTCTAGCAAACTTAAGTGACTTATTCAATATGCAAACGTCATTTTGTGTTTCATGGCGTCATCGTGTAAAATAGACTTGGCTTGATACGCCGATGATTGCGATAAACTTCATTACTTTACTAATATGGACAAAATCATAATTTCTCAATACAAGAAGGTGAAGATTTTGCAACGTTCATTAAAATGGTTTGCCTCGACAACAACGGTGGCGATGCTGTTTGTGCTGATCGGCGGAGCACTCGTGACAAAAACGGACTCCGGCATGGGTTGCGGACGATCATGGCCGCTGTGCCACGGCCAATGGATACCGGATGACATTACACCCCAACTCGTGATCGAACTGAGCCATCGCCTTGTTTCCGGGCTTGCCGCCATCATGGTGCTCATTCTTTGCATTCGGTCATGGCGGGTCATGGGGCATGTGCGGGAAACAAAGCCTTTAGCCGTTCTCTCTTTTGTTTTTCTCGTCTTGCAATCATTAATTGGCGCCGCCGCGGTTGTGTGGGGACAGTCCGATTTCGTTATGGCGTTACATTTTGGTATTTCGCTCATCTCGTTTGCTGCTGTGCTGTTGTTGACATTGCTTATTTTCGAAGTTGACAAAAAGTTTTCTGCCACTTCGCTTCAGCTTGACGGCCAAATGCGGTTCCATATTTATGGCATCATCATCTATTCGTACTTGGTCGTTTATACTGGAGCGCTTGTCCGCCATACGAATGCCAGTCTTGCCTGTCCGAGCTGGCCGCTGTGCGCGAAGTCACGCCTCCTCCCCGTGCAGTTTCACGAATGGGTGCAAATGGGGCATCGTCTGGCGGCTGCCGTTATCATCATTTGGATCGCTGTTGCAACGGTGCATGCCGCCCGTTATTACCGCGAACAGCCGGTCATTTATTACGGATGGATCATCTCTCTTCTTCTTGTTCTTGCGCAAATGGTGACCGGCGCGCTTGTCGTTTTTACCGAGTTGAACTTGTATATCTCCTTGGCGCACGCCTTTTTCATCTCCTGTCTATTCGGCGTGCTCAGCTATTTACTGCTCTTGGCGCTCCGCACCCGCCGCCGGCCGGCGACAGCCGCGGGTCGGTCGGTCGAGGACACGGCATCGGCGCCATTAAAATAACGCTCACTCGTTGCATAAAAGGGATGCCCACAAATGTTGGGCATCCCTTTTTTAGGAAACCGGCTTGTGCCAAGATCAATGTTTTTTTATTTGGACAACTCGATGAGCAAATCGCCTGCCTGGATCGCATCGCCGCTTTTGACGTAAATGTCTTTGACAACACCGGCAAACGGTGCTTGCACGGTCGTTTCCATTTTCATTGCTTCCGTGACCATTAAATGGTCCCCTTTGTCGACTTTTTCCCCTTTTTCGACAAGCACTTTAACAACCGTACCCGGCATCGTCGCCGCAATATGGTTCGGGTTCGTCCGATCCGCTTTAATGTGCTCAACGACTGCGGTTTTAATGCTTTCATCGCGGATGACAACTTCACGCGGTTGACCGTTCAGCTCGAAGTAGACGACGCGTGTACCGTCCGCCTGCGGCTGGCCGATCGACACAAGCTTAACGATCAACGTTTTTCCGCGCTCGATTTCCACTTCAATTTCCTCGCCAAGGCGCATGCCATACAAGAACGTCGGTGTATCGAGTACAGACACATCGCCGTATTTTTCCACCGTTTCTGCATATTCAAGAAACACTTTCGGATAAAGGGCGTACGCAATGGCATCAAAGTCGGTCACTTCGCGGCCAAGCTTGTCATACAGCTCTTTTTTCATTTGCTCAAAATCAACCGGCTCGAGCAGTTCCCCCGGACGGACAGTGATCGGCTCGCGTCCTTTTAAAATAATGCGCTGCAACTCTTTCGGGAATCCGCCGTGCGGCTGGCCTAAATATCCTTCAAACAGCTCGACGACTGAATCAGGGAAGTTCAGCGTTTCGCCGCGCTCGAAAATGTCTTGTTCCGTCAAGTTGTTTTGCACCATGTAAAGCGCCATATCGCCGACGACTTTCGATGACGGCGTCACTTTGACAATATCGCCGAACAAGTCGTTGACGCGGCGGTACATTTCTTTCACTTCATCCCACCGATCGCCGAGACCGACCGCTTTCGCCTGCTGCTGCAAGTTGCTGTATTGACCGCCTGGCATTTCGTGCATGTACACTTCCGTATGCGGCGCGTTCATGCCGCTTTCAAATTCTTGATAAAACTTGCGCACATCTTCCCAATAGCGCGCTAACTGCTCAAGACCGTAAATGTCGACTTCCGGCGCCCGCTCGGTCCCTTCAAGCGCATAGTAAAGCGTATTGGCGCTCGGCTGAGACGTTAAGCCGGCCATCGAACTGATGGCGACATCAACAATATCAACGCCGGCTTCAATCGCTTTCGCGTACGTATAAATGCCGTTACCGCTCGTGTCGTGCGTATGCAAATGAATCGGAATGTCGACTGTTTCCTTGAGCGCGGAAATGAGCACATGCGCCGCCTGCGGCTTCAAGAGCCCCGCCATATCTTTAATGGCCAAAATGTGCGCACCCGCCTGTTCAAGCTCTTTCGCAAGGGCCTTATAGTAATCCAAATTGTATTTCGACCGGCTCGGATCTAAAATATCACCCGTATAGCAAATCGCCGCTTCAGCGATTTTGCCGCTCTGCCGGACGGCGTCGATCGCCACCGTCATTCCTTTCACCCAGTTTAAACTGTCGAAAATTCGGAACACATCGATGCCAGCATGCGCCGATTTTTCGACGAACTCGCGGATGACGTTGTCCGGATAGTTTTTGTAGCCTACGGCGTTGGCAGAACGGAGCAACATTTGGAACAACACGTTCGGGATGCGCTCGCGCAGCTTCAGAAGCCGATCCCACGGATCCTCTTTTAAAAAGCGATACGCCACATCAAACGTCGCCCCGCCCCACATTTCAAGCGAGAATAAATTCGGCAATAAGCGCGCCGTCGGCTCGGCTGCACGCACTAAATCGACCGTGCGGACTCGTGTCGCCAACAGTGACTGATGAGCGTCCCGGAACGTCGTATCGGTCAAGAGCACCCGCGGCTGTTCTTGAATCCAGCGGACAAGCCCCTCGGGGCCATGCTTGTCCAAAATTTGCTTCGTTCCGGCCGGGATCGGCTCTGCCTCGCTCAATTTTGGCAAGCGCGGCTTGTCAAACACCGGCTTTTTCTTTTTGCCGATACCTGGGAATCCATTGACCGTCACTGTGCCGATGTAAGTGAGCATTTTCGTTCCGCGGTCTTTCCGGCGTGGGAACACGAATAGTTCCGGCGTCGTATCGATGAACGACGTATCGTATTCGCCTGATAAAAACTTCGGATGTTGGACGACATTTTCCAAGAACGGAATGTTCGTTTTAATACCGCGAATGCGGAACTCGCGCAAGTTGCGCAGCATTTTTCTTGCTGCCTGCTCAAACGTCAACGCCCATGTCGACAATTTGACGAGCAAGGAATCGTAATACGGCGTAATGACTGCCCCTTGGAAACCGTTGCCGGCGTCCAAACGTACACCAAAGCCCCCACCGGAGCGATACGCCATGATTTTCCCAGTATCTGGCATAAAGTTATTGAGCGGGTCTTCCGTCGTCACCCGCGACTGAATGGCATAACCGTTAATGCGGATGTCTTCCTGCTTCGGAATGCCGACTTCATGGCTATGAAGCGAACAGCCATCAGCAATTAAAATTTGCGACTGGACGATATCAATTCCAGTAATCATCTCGGTGATCGTATGCTCGACTTGAATGCGCGGGTTGACTTCGATGAAATAAAACTCATCACCCGAAACGAGAAATTCGACCGTGCCGGCATTGACATAACCGACGCTTCTCATAAGCTGAACCGCTGCCTCGCAAATGCGTTGGCGCAGCTCGTCCGACAGCGAGACGCTCGGCGCGACTTCGACGACTTTTTGGTGGCGGCGCTGCACCGAGCAGTCGCGTTCATAAAGGTGAACAATATTTCCTTCATAGTCACCTAAAATTTGCACTTCAATGTGCTTTGGATTTTCGATCAACTTTTCAACATACACCTCATCGCTGCCAAACGCCGCTTTTGCTTCCGATTTGGCACGCTCAAACGCTTCTTTGACTTCCGACTTCGAACGGACGATGCGCATGCCGCGCCCACCGCCGCCAAGTGCTGCTTTAATGATGATCGGATAGCCGTGCGCTTCGGCGAAGCGGACAACGTCCTCAAGGCCGTCGACCGGCCCGTCGCTGCCCGGAATGACCGGAATGCCAGCGTTCACCGCCGCATGGCGCGCTTTCACCTTGTCGCCGAACATGTCCAAATGGTTCTCATTCGGGCCAATAAAAATAATTCCTTCTTCACGGCACCGTTTAGCAAATTGAATATTTTCTGACAAAAACCCATATCCTGGGTGAATCGCATCGACATCGTGGGCCTTGGCAATCTCAATGATGCCTTCAATATCCAAATACGCCTCAATCGGCTTTTTTCCTTCACCGACTAAATACGCTTCATCCGCTTTATAGCGGTGGTATGAGCCGACATCTTCCTTCGAGTAAATGGCCACGGTGCGGATGCCAAGCTCCGTGCAGGCGCGGAAAACGCGGATGGCGATCTCCCCGCGGTTAGCTACGAGCACTTTGCGAATTCGTCTTGTCTTCATCGTCTTTCCTCCTTTCTAATTTAAACTATAAAACTTTTTCTATTTTGTAAATACACTTTCTAAAAAGTCAGACCTCTTTTCTGTCTGTCGACAGTCATTTTTTTACTTTTTTTATACCGTTGTTCATATTTCGTAAACATCGAAATATTGACAAGCAAGCCAAGTGAGGCCATCATGAGGACGAGCGATGTTCCCCCGTAGCTGACAAGCGGCAGCGGCACACCGGTGATCGGAATGATTCCTGTGACTCCACCGACATTAATAAACGTTTGAAAGCCGATCATGACAGAAATGCCGATGGCGAGCAAACTGCCGAACGCATCGTTGGTACGACGAGCGACCCAAAACCCGCGCAGCACGATAAACGAAAGCAACCCAAGCGTGAACATCACGCCAAACAGCCCGAGTTCTTCGGCAATGACCGCCATAATAAAATCCGTGTGCGATTCCGGTAAATAGCCGTATTTTTGCACACCTTTTCCGAGCCCGAGCCCTTTCAATCCGCCAAGCCCGATCGCTAAGTACGAATTGACAAGCTGGTAGCCGTCGCTGCTCGCGTATTTAAACGGATCCAAATAGCTATAAAGGCGTGACATTCGTTCATCCGAAAAAATCTTTCCACCCACAACTGGAAGCCAAAATGGCGATAGCATCGCCCCAATGAGGGTAAAAAAGAGCAGTTGCTTTAGGAGCAAAATGAGGCGCAGCCCAGATGATACGATGATGCACATCGCGATGAAAAACACGATCGCTGCCGTGCCAAAATCCGGCTGAATGGCGATTAAAAAACAAATAAACAGCGTGTAATAAATCGGGAACAAATTGCTTTTCACCGGCTCAGCCAACCGTTTCTGCTTGTTGGCAAACGCTGCGGCCAAGTACCAAATCAATCCGAGCTTCGCCAGCTCCGCCGGTTGGACCGAGAGCGCCCCGACACGAAACCAGCTCGTGGCGTTGTTGGCCGTATGGCCGAGAAAAGCAACTGCAATCAGCATCAACGGGGAAGTAAAAAACACTAGTTTCACCCATCGTTCTTTCCGCCACACTTTATACGGGATCATAGCCATGACAGCGAAGGCGATCAACGCGCCGATGAGCCATCGCTTTTGCCGTTCGTAAAAATAGTCGCTCGGTACTTCAAAGCGGATGACAGCGGTAACCATGCTTGAACTGTACACCATAATCAATCCGAACAACGATAGCATAATGATCGCAATCACAAGCGGATAATCGTAACATTTCAATACTTTCTTCCACAATTGTCGTTCCATCTTCCCTCTTCCCCATTTACACAGTTATGTACATAAAATCATTCGCAGCGGCACACCGTTTTCCTGCCGAAAAACAGAAAAACTCAAACGACGGCAGACCAATCGTTTGAGTTGCCATGTATTGTTATCGCACGCGCTTTTTCGTTACTGCCTCATGCAACGCGGAGAGCTCACGCTCGAGCCGGTCAAGGAGCGCCTTCCCTTCTTTTGCCTCGATAAGGCCGAGGCGCACCGCAAAATCAATTTCCCGCGACAAGCCGAACATTTGCGTATCCAACACTTCCTCATATAGCGGACATTGTGGCATCGTCAAATGATCCATTTGCACGCGGATGAGCTGAATAATTTTTTCTGCATCCGCCTGTAAAAGCGCGTACGCCTTTTCCTGATAGCTCATCGATTCGTCCGTCACATCGATCCCTCCGTTCTCTCCCCTATCCTTCTTTAAATGTTAACGTGAAACAAGCCATTTTGCAAGTTGAAACCGTTGACAGTCGAACAGCTTGGAACATGACAAACCTTTTATTTATTATTATACTAAAAACAGCGGGAAAATGCAGAGGAGAGGATGCTTTGATGAGCGATATTATTATGCTGACTGGAAAAGTAAAATTTACGATCACGCTTGATCCCGGCGTCTGGATTTTCGACGACCGAAAAATCGATTTGGACACGTATTTTTCGCAACCGAAACCGGAAGTAACAGAAAAGGACCAAGAGGAAGAGGAAATCAAAAAGTGGTCGGCTTTTTGGGACCGGGAAATTCAAGAGGGTGCCGTTTTTCCACCGACGTTGAAAACAGAGCAGCGCTTTTTGAAGGAAAAAATCATCACCGGTTCGTTCGGCATGCCGTTTGCCCCGTTTTTGCGAAATGCCGAACCGCATGAAGATGCTTCTGAACTTGTTATCGTGGCACAAAATGAGGAGATTGCGATCCCGCTCGAGAAAGCATACGACTTGATTTTCGCTTTTTCGAAAAATGGAAAACCGCTGCGCGATGACGGACCCGTTCACATTTATTTTGGCGACGGCTCAAACCGTGAAATGCCGATTACGAATGTGCGTGAGTTGATTGTCCGCTAACCGGGCGCCCTATGAAGGGACCGCCCGGTTTTTGCCTCATTTGGGGGAGCTGTTAGCCGCACTTTGGGCAGCCATTCGTGTCAGGAAGCGGGTTTAAAGCAAGTCGGCGGCGAGCTGGGCAAGCGCCGAACGCTCCCCCTTGATGAGTCGGATATGGCCGGCGATTTTTTGATCTTTAAACTTTTCGACCACATACGTCAAGCCGTTGTTATACTCGTCCAAATACGGATGATCAATTTGCTCCGGATCACCCATCAGAATAATTTTACTTTTTTCACCGACGCGTGTTAAAATCGTCTTCACTTCATGCTTCGTTAAATTTTGTGCCTCATCGATAATGATAAACTGCTCCGGCAAACTGCGACCGCGAATGTAGGTAAGCGCCTCAACTTCGATCGAGCTCATACCGGCTAAAATAGCGTCCAGCTCCCCTGTTTTTTTCGTGTTAAACAAATATTCAAGGTTATCAAAAATCGGCTGCATCCATGGACGCAGCTTTTCTTCTTTTTCCCCCGGCAAAAAGCCGAGATCTTTCCCCATCGGCACAATTGGTCGAGCAACAAGCAGTTTTTTGTACGTGCGCAAGTCCTCGGTTTGCATCAGGCCGGCAGCAAGCGCCAACAACGTTTTGCCAGTACCGGCTTTACCGATTAACGTCACAAGTGGAATGTCGTCGCGCATGAGCAGCTCAAACGCCATCGTTTGCTGCACATTGCGCGGGCGAATGCCCCATATATGCTCTTGATGGAAGACGAGCTTTTTTACCTTTTTTCCGTTTTGGTCGACGATCCCAATCGCCGAGGTCGAACTGCCAAACGCATCTTTCATAATGATGAACTGATTCGGGTAAAACGGGTGGTCTGCAATATCGGCCAGCACAAGCTCTCCCTTCTCGTAAAACCGTTGCAAGTGGTCGTTTCCTATGTACAGCTCCAAAAACCCGGTGTAAATGTGGTCGACGTCAACGACACGGTCGCTTAAAAAGTCCTCAGCCTGCAGCCCAATCGCATCGGCTTTGACGCGCACGAGGGCATCTTTGCTCACTAAAATGACAGAGCGTCCATTTTCTTTCGCCTGTTCCTCGAGCGATAAATTTTTTGCGACTGCCAAAATGCGGTTATCATTCGTTTTTTCAACAAAAATTTCTTGAAGTTGCTGAAAGGAGCGGTGGTTCAATTCAATGCGCAGCACCCCTCCGTTTTCTAGCGGAATTTTCTCGTGCAGCTTGCCGTTTTCACGAAGGCGGTCGATCAACTTCGACACTTGGCGAGCGTTTCTTCCGATTTCATCCATATAGCGCTTTTTCGAATCCACTTCCTCAAGCACAACAGCCGGGATGACGACCTCGTTATCCTCAAATGAAAAGATGGAATACGGATCTTGCAAGAGCACGTTCGTATCGAGCACATAGATTTTCTTTCCCAAATTCCGCTTCCCCCTATATCCGTTTTTCGCCTTCTGCACCGGATGGGAATGGCTGTAGTATAGCATATGAAAAAATGTATAAAGATAGAAGGATATTTGCAAAATAAAGTAAAAAAAGGCGAGGTGGGCAGATGATGAAGAAAAACTACTGGCTGGCTGTTCTATGCGTTCTTCTTTTAAGCGCATGTGCCATCGGAAATGATAATGAGGCAAAGGAGTCCGACCGTTCGCTCGTACGCGTAAAAAATACGGTTGATGAAAAGGTAGAAAACAAATCCGGACAGGAAATCGCCCGCCGACTAGCAGAGATCGCCAACCGCGTCCCAAACGTTCATGACGCGGCAGCGATTGTCGTCGGCAAATATGCCCTCGTCGGCATTGACGTCGGTGCTAACGTCGATGCCTCGCGCGTCGGCACGATTAAATATTCCGTCGCCGAAGCGCTGCAAAAAGATCCATACGGCGCCAACGCTATTATTGTCGCTGACCCGGACCTTTACACCCGCGTGCGCAACATCGGCAAACAAATCGATGATGGACGACCGGTGCAGGCGTTTATGAATGAAATTGCTGACATCGTCGGACGGGTGATGCCGGAAGTACCAAGCGACTTATTTGAAACGACGCCTGAGCCGACGGAAGAAAACGACGGGCAGCTGAACGAGCAGGAAGAACGGCAACTGAATGAGCGTCAAGATAAACAGTCGAACGAACATTTAAATCGCTAAATGATTCCGGTGCGACCATGCTGCAAGTAAATAGGAGGACAGCCCGCAGCTTCCCTTTTACAAATGACAATCGGTTCCATTCCATATAACCTTGTCTTTTGATATAGGATGAACCGATTGCTTTGCTGTGGTGAACGATGATATACTATTCCTGCATAGAGAAAACATTCCATATCTTGAATCGGGCGTACAGGGCGTTAAGCGCCGTCAGGGTGTTTACCTATGAACGTCTTGCCGAACAAGGGTGAGTTGTGCACGTACGTGTAATGAAGAACCCCTGTTATACGCACCCCCTCGCGATTTTCGCCATCGGGAGATTCAGTGAGGTGAACAATGAAAGTTAAATGCGTGCTTTGCGAACAAATCGATACCATTGATGACGAATCGTTGCTCGCCAAACGGCTGCGCAACCGCCCGATCCATACGTACATGTGCCGCCAATGCCATGACCGCATTGCCGAAAAAACAAAGCAGCGACTGGCAACCGGAAAATTCCGCTTCTACCGCGGCGTCTGTGCTGAAGATAACTGGTAACCGCAAAAAAACGGCACTGAAAAGCAACCGCTTTTCAGTGCCGTTTTCATTGCTAGGAACCGTACTTTTCTGGTTCGGCTTCGATTTGTCGCCATATCGCTTCAGCCAACTCCGCAGGGAAATAGGACGAATGTTTTTCTCCGCCACGCACATATTCGACAACGTATTGACCGTTCGCTTCATCTTTCACGGCGTTCACCGCTGTCACACCAAAATCGCTTTCCAAGATGGAGAGAAAAAACGACGCCGTGTCGCGTGCCGCTGCATCGTGCGGGCGGGCATTAGCGACAAGATGAATCGTCAGCCAATTGTAAAGAGCCTCTTGAACCGATTTCATCACGCCACCGCCTTTTCATTTATGGCTGTTCCTCTTGTTTCGCCTCCTTGAGGCGAATTTTGTAAATGATCAATACGAGAGCGGCAACCGTCAATCCTTCTGCTATCGGCAAAAAAACAGCAAAAAACGTTAAAATGGTGCAGCCGAGCGCAAGCAATGTATAAATGATGACGCTTTTTAACAATGGCAGCCGGCGGGCAAAGCCAAGCCGATACACAAGCGCCGAAAGCAACAACACGGTGGCATAAAGCAGCCACATGCCGCGCTCGGGATCTTCGTGTACATCATAGAGTGAAGCGAAAAACGTCAGCCGTTCGAGCACATTCACACGATTCCCCCCCATTCACCTGAATGTCCTGCAAAAACCTAGACCATTCCGGACTTCTCAATCATCAAGCAATACAGCCAGCATACATCCGCCTGTCCGCCTAGGGAATGCCGCTGCCTGCTATTTTGCCTGTTGAGCGGCTTTCTTTTTCTTCTCCGCCTTTTCACGCTCACTTTTGTTTAAGATTTTTTTGCGCAAGCGGATCGATGTCGGCGTCACTTCGCAATATTCATCGTCATTCAAATACTCAAGCGCTTCTTCGAGCGTCAAAAGGCGCGGCTTTTTCATCGTTACCGTCTGCTCTTTCGTCGACGAGCGCATGTTTGTCACATGTTTTTCGCGGCAAATGTTGACGACCAGATCGTTTTCACGGTTATGTTCGCCGACAATCATCCCTTCGTACACTTCCGTACCCGGTTCCACAAAAATTGTGCCGCGGTCTTCAAGCTGCATGATGCTGTAAGCCGTCGCCTTACCGGTTTCCATCGAGACGAGCACCCCTTGACGACGTCCGCCAATCATACCTGGCTGCACTGGGGCATAATGGTCAAACGAGTGATTTAAAATGCCGTATCCACGCGTCAGCGACATAAACTCGCTCCGGTAGCCGATCAAGCCGCGCGACGGCACATGAAAGACGAGGCGCACTTGCCCGTTGCCGCCATGCACCATATCAGCCAACTCGCCTTTGCGGCTGCCAAGCGATTCCATAATGGCACCGGTATATTCTTCAGGAACATCGATAACAACCCGCTCAATCGGCTCACATAGAGCGCCATCGATCTCCTTTACAATGACCTCCGGCTTCGATACTTGCAATTCGTATCCTTCGCGGCGCATATTTTCGATTAAGATGGCTAAATGGAGCTCGCCGCGACCAGAAACGACCCACGCATCCGGCGACTCGGTCGGCTCGACACGCAAGCTGACATCGGTCTCGAGCTGGGTGCGCAGCCGTTCTTCCAACTTACGGGCGGTGACATACTTGCCTTCACGACCGGCAAACGGGCTGTTGTTGACGAGAAACGTCATTTTCAGCGTCGGTTCATCAATGTGAAGTGGCGGTAGCGGCTCTTGGTGGTCAGGCGGGCACACCGTCTCGCCGACATTAATGTCTTCCATTCCAGCAACAGCGACGATATCGCCGGCGTGCGCCTCATCAATCTCAATCCGCTTTAAGCCGATAAAGCCAAACAGCTTCGTGACACGGAATAGTTTCACTGCGCCATCTCTCTTTAACAAGGCGACTTGCTGGCCAGTTCTCATCGTGCCGCGAAAAATGCGGCCGATGCCGATACGTCCGACGTATTCATTGTAATCGAGCAGCGCCACTTGGAATTGCAACGGCTCATCGCGATTGTCAGCCGGCGCCGGAATATGGTTTATAATCGTTTCAAACAAGGCGGTCATGTCGCCATCTTGCCGTTCCGGATCAAGGCTTGATGTTCCGTGCAATGCCGATGTATATACAACCGGAAACTCGAGCTGCTCCTCAGAAGCGCCAAGCTCGATAAACAAATCGATTACTTCATCGACAACTTCCGCTGGACGGGCGAACTCGCGGTCGATTTTGTTGACGACGACGATCGGCACGAGCCGCTGCTCAAGCGCTTTTTTCAGCACGAACCGCGTTTGCGGCATGCAGCCTTCGTATGCGTCGACGACGAGCAAAACGCCATCGACAAGGCGCATAATCCGCTCAACCTCCCCGCCGAAATCGGCGTGCCCCGGCGTATCTAAAATGTTAATGCGCGTTCCTTTATATAACACCGCTGTGTTTTTCGCCAAAATCGTAATGCCGCGCTCCCGCTCCAAATCATTGCGGTCAAGCGCCCGCTCCTCGACTTGTTCGTTTTCGCGAAACGTTCCTGACTGCCGAAGCAGCTGGTCAACGAGCGTTGTTTTTCCGTGGTCGACGTGGGCGATAATCGCAATATTGCGCAGATCCAATCGTTTATTCGTCAATGTCGTTCACTCCCATTAGGCAAACTGCTTGTCTATTATATCACAACCATAGAAAATCAGCATATTTTCCGGTAAACTTAAAAAAGATGCCCCATTTTGCCAGAAAGGAGTCAAGCGGATGAAACGCATCAAGGCTGTGCCGCTGTTGTTTGCGATTCTCGCGGTTGCCGCCATCATGGCGATCGGCGTTTTTATCGCCGAACAAAACATAATCGGTATCGCTGCTTCAGCACTCATTCTCATCGTCATTATGGGCGCCGGATTTGCTCACAAAAAACGGACGCATGAATAAAAAGGACAAGCTCTAAGAGCTTGTCCCAGCTTGTCGACAAAGTCGACAAGCTGTTTTATTATGAAGGTAAGACGAGGGAGAAATGGAGGAAAGGAACGATGCTTCGGCCACACCAAGAAGATGGGCGCTATACCGAAACCACGGTGAAACTGGATGATCTGGTTCCAGAGGATCACTTGGTAAGAAAGCTGGATGCGGCCATTGATTTTTCTTTTATCTATGATGTGGTGAAAGATCTCTACTCTCCTGATCATGGACGTCCGAGCATTGATCCAGTGATGTTGTTTAAAATGTATTTGATTCAGTATGTATTTGGGATTCGCTCCATGCGTGAAACCGTCGAACAAATCCGAACCAACGTCGCCTACCGTTGGTTTTTAGGACTTAGTCTTCATGATCCCGTTCCTCATCACTCGACGCCAAGTAAAAACTATGCGCGTCGTTTCGCTGGAACGGATGTATTCCATCAAATTTTTTCACGGATTTTAAAAGAAGCCTTTGAACACGGATTGGTAGATTCGAGTGTCTTGTACGTAGACTCCACTCATGTCAAAGCAAGCGCCAATAAAAAGAAGTTTACAACGGAAATGGCAGAAGTCGAAGCCAAAGCCTACCAACAGGAACTCGAAAAAGAAATCGAACGGGATCGGATCGCTCATGGAAAATCGCCGTTGCCATCTGAGAAAAAAAAAAACGGGAAGTAAAAGTAAGCAAAACGGATCCGGAGAGCGGACTGTTGGTGAAAAATGAACGGGAGCGAGTGTTTGCCTATTCGTATCATACAGCTTGTGATCGCAACGGATGGATTCTACAGACCTACGTGACGGCAGCCAACGTCCATGACAGTCAAGCGTTTTTTGTGCTGTTCGAACGAGTGAAACGGGAAATCCAATCATGTCCGGAAGCCGTGTGTGTAGACGCAGGATATAAAACTCCTGCCATTGCCAAGTATTTACTCGAACAAGGGGTAAAGCCGATTTGGCCGTACACTCGCCCGAAAACAAAAGATGGATTCTTTCGGAAATCAGATTTTGTGTATGACGAATATTTTGATTGTTATCTATGCCCCAATGATCAAGTTCTATCTTACTCTACTACGAATCGGGAAGGGTACCGGGAATACAAATCGGACCCGGCGGTGTGCCGAAGCTGTCCGTATCTTCATCAGTGCACGCAAAGCAAGAGCTACACCAAAGTAGTCACTCGCCACGTATGGCAGGACTACTATGAAGAAGCAGAGCATTTGCGGTATGTTCCGGAATACCGGGAACTCTATGCCCTCCGAAAAGAGACGATTGAACGGGATTTCGCCGATATGAAAGAGAAGCATGGTCTGCGCTGGACGCATTACCGGGGATTGGAAAAAAATGAGGCGCAGGCGATGCTTGTTTGTGCTGCCATGAATTTAAAAAAACTGGCGAATTACCTATGGAAGGCGAAGCACCGCCCTTTCTTTTCCTTTGCATGGCTTCCCATCCTACCCACTTTTTTTGAAAACATAGTCTATTTATGGAACAAAATGGGTTTCAGACATTCGTCTGAAACCCATTTTGTCAACAGTCTGAAAGGACAAGCTCTAAGAGCTTGTCCTTTTTTGCGGCGACACCCCGCACTGTCATTGCCGCAAATAGCGCTGCAAAATTTCCTCGTGCACTCCTGGTTTGGCAGCGAGTACCGAATTGCGGCTGAGCAGATTGAGCGGCTTGCCATCTAAGTTTGTCACGATTCCGCCCGCTTCCTCGATTAAAATCATCCCACCGGCGAAATCCCACGGCGACAGGCGCGGTGAAATATACGCATCCAAGCGGCCGGCGGCGACATACGCCAACTCGAGCGCCGCTGACCCATACGAGCGCGTACCGCGCGCTTCTTTGGCCAACCGGACGAGCGGGCGGTGATCGATGCGGCGGTTTTCCATCAGCCACGTTGCATTGACAGCAATAATTGATTCCGCAATCGGCACCGGCTGCAGGCGGTCAAGCGGCTTGCCGTTGAAAAACACCCCCCGCCCTTTTTGAGCGGAGTACAGCTCGTCAAAGACAACGTCATACACATAGCCAAGCCGGCCGACCCCGTCTTCAAAAATACCGACCGACACAGCGAAATGGCGCTGCTGGTGGATAAAGTTCATCGTTCCGTCAATCGGGTCAATAATCCATACAATGCCGTCCAATACGGCGAGTTCATCGCCGAACCCTTCTTCGCCTAATATATGGTGGCCGGGAAACTGACGGCGGATGTGCTCGGCAAAAAACTGCTCAATGCCACGGTCAACATTCGTTACTAAGTCGTTGCGATTTTCTTTCGTTTCTACGGTCAGCTGTTCAGCAAACGAGGCGCGAATGCGCCGTCCAGCTTCTTCAATCCATTGCCGGGCATATTGGTCGATCTCTTCCCATTTTCCTGCCATGTCAATTCCTCCTGCTTTCGTTATGTATGCAGCAACCGGAAAGGGGGGGACACCGTTCAAGAAAAAAACGAACCGCAAAGATGGTTCGCCTTAAAAATGATCATACTTGAAGGCGCATCAGTTCTTGGCGCAGCTTTTCAAGCCGCCGTTTGCACTCTTTTTTCTTTTCTTCGTCATTTTCCATCATGGCTTCATACAGCGTCGCTAATTCGTAATCGAGCTCGAGTCGCAACACCGCCATGCGTTTGTCTCCGTCTGGTCGTTTCCGCGAATTGGCGGTCTTTTTCATCTCCGTCCGCACCCCTTTCCCTATCATCCGCTAAACTTCCGGCGCTCTTCACGGAATGTGCTGCTTCATTTTGTTTTATATTATATTATGTGGAAAAAGGGGTGTATGCAACTAATTTGTGCGTTTACCTACCGTGCTTCGTCCGCTTCGTTCAATGCGAATCCAGTCACCGTTTTTCGCCTCTTTCGCTTGCTTCATGACCGCATACGACGAATAGCCGCTCGCTTTTTCAAACTCGGCATACAGCCGGTTTTCTTCGCTTTTGGATGGGACGATCTCTTTGAACCGGCGGTAGACGTCCATTAGCTCTTCGCGCTTCATCCCCCGTTCATACACCGTTTCAATAGCCGTAAAAAACTTAATGACATCAATGATTTCCTGTGTTGACCAATCGTAGGAAAATGGGTACGAATAGCCCATTGTTTCACCTCCTCCATTAGTTTGCCCAGCGGCGCCGAATTTGTTCCGCCTCACCAATCATGCGGGCAAACAGCTCAGCAACGGACGGAATGTCGCGAATGAGCCCGATCGCCTGTCCAGCCCAAGCGAACCCTTCCTCCACCTTTCCTTCATAAATGAAGCGGCGATTTGCCTCTCCGCTAATATATTCTTTCAAATCTTCGTACGTGCCGCCTTGGCGCTCAATTTCCAATATTTTCTCCGTCCATTGATTGGCGATCGCCCGCCCCGGCGCCCCAAGCGACCGTTTAATGACGACCGTGTCATGCTCTGTGGCGTTAACGATCATTTCTTTATACACCGGATGGGCATGGACACATTCTTTCGTCGCAATAAACCGCGTCCCCATTTCAATGCCTTCTGCCCCAAGAGCCAGCGCCGCCATCAGCCCGCGCCCATCGGCGATACCGCCAGAGGCGATAACCGGAATCGATACCGATTCGACGACTTTCGGAATGAGGACGAACGTGCCGGTGTCATATTTGCCGAGATGCCCGCCTCCTTCTTGGCCGACGACCATTACCGCATCGGCGCCCAATTCTTCCGCTTTGACCGCTTGGCGGACTGCTGCGACAAGCACTAATGTTTTTACGTCCGTTCCCTTCAGTTGCTCAAAAAACGGTGCCGGATTGCCGCCGGTGACCGAGACAACCGGTACTCCCTCGTCAAGCGCGGCTTCAAGCATATGAGAAAACGCGCGGCCGTGCTGACCGATGGCAAAATTGACGCCAAACGGCCGATCGGTTTTTTCCTTCACTTTGCGAATTTCCTCGCGCAACCGCTCCGGGCTTTCTAGCGACATCGCTGTAATTTGCCCGAGGCCGCCCGCATTCGAGACAGCAGCGGCTAAATCGGCGTACGCTAAATAGGCAAGTCCTCCTTGAATGATCGGGTATGTAATGCCGAGCAATTCTGTCACTCTCGTTTTCCATTCCATCCCCTTATGCCTCCTTTTGGTTTTGTCCTTCTTTTATTTCTTGTTTTCACCGCTGTTTTCCTTTTTCACATAGCATTCATTTCTTCTTTGCAAACGAAAAAATAAATGCTATAATGCACTTGTTTTATTTTAAGGTAAAGAGGTGTGAAAAACCATTGTCGCAACTCGAGACACCATTGTTTACCGGGCTGTTGGAACACGTAAAAAAAGATCCAATCCAATTTCACATTCCCGGTCATAAAAAGGGAGCAGGTATGGATCCGGAATTTCGCGCCTTCATCGGAGAAAACGCCTTGGCGATCGATTTAATCAACATCAGCCCGCTCGATGACTTGCACCATCCGAAAGGGATGATTAAGCGGGCGCAAGAGCTCGCTGCTGAAGCGTTCGGCGCCGATTATACATTTTTCTCAGTGCAGGGGACAAGTGGCGCGATTATGACGATGATTATGTCGGTCGCTGGACCGGGCGATAAAATTATTGTGCCGCGCAATGTCCATAAATCCGTCATGTCGGCGATCGTGTTTTCCGGGGCCACACCGATTTTCATCCACCCGGAAATCGATAAGGAGCTTGGCATTTCTCACGGTATCACTCCCCAAGCGGTCGAAAAAGCGCTTGAACAGCACCCGGATGCCAAAGGGGTGCTTGTCATCAACCCGACATACTTTGGGATTGCCGGCGATTTGAAAAAAATCGTGGAGATTGCTCATTCATACAACGTCCCAGTGCTCGTCGACGAAGCGCACGGAGTGCACATCCACTTCCACGAAGATTTGCCGCTCTCGGCGATGCAAGCCGGTGCTGATATGGCGGCGACCAGCGTTCATAAACTCGGTGGATCACTAACCCAAAGCTCGATCTTGAACGTGCGCGAAGGGCTCGTTTCCGCCAAACATGTGCAAGCTGTTTTGAGCATGCTCACAACGACGTCGACATCGTATTTGCTGCTCGCATCACTCGATGTTGCCCGCAAACAGCTGGCGACGAAAGGTCGGGAACTCATTGACCAAGCGATCCGCCTTGCCGACTGGACGCGGGAGCAAATCAATCAGATTCCGTATTTATATTGTGTTGGCAAAGAAATTTTAGGGACAGAAGCGACATACGACTACGATCCAACGAAGCTGATCATTTCCGTCAAAGAGCTCGGATTGACTGGTCATGACGTCGAGCAATGGCTCCGAGAAACGTACAACATCGAAGTAGAGCTTTCCGATTTATATAACATTTTGTGCATCATCACTCCGGGTGATAGCGAGCGCGAAGCCAGCCTGCTCATCGAGGCGCTCCGCCGCTTATCAGAGCAATTCAGCCACCAAGCTGAAGAAGGAATAAAACCGAAAGTGCTGCTTCCAGATATCCCGGCGCTTGCCTTGACGCCGCGTGATGCGTTTTACGCCGAAACGGAAGTTGTGCCGTTTCACGAGTCGGTAGGCCGAATTATCGCTGAGTTTGTGATGGTGTACCCGCCGGGCATCCCGATCTTTATCCCTGGCGAGATCATTACTGAGGAAAACTTGAAGTATATCGAAACGAATTTGGCCGCTGGCCTCCCTGTCCAAGGTCCAGAAGATGATACACTGCAATCGTTGCGTGTGATTAAAGAATATAAACCGATTCGCTGACCGCACAAGCTAGGTAACTACTAGCTTGTGCTTTTTTTGTGCAAAATAAATGGCGCACATGTGCCCCTTTCACATGTGCGCCTATCCATTCCTTCCCCCGTTTGTTTGACCGTTCTACTCCCGTTCCTCTACTTCGTCGTCATGATCGCAACAATCACATTTTCCGTAAAGCGTTGTCACTTTTTCGTCTTCAAAATACGCAATTGTCGCTTCACATGCTTGACATACGATCGTGCCCATCCCCAAAACCCCTTTATGATGATAAATTCGTTGTTGACTTTATAATAATATATCACATTTCGAATGTCAAGCCTTAATTTGTATGTCACATTTAAAATAATAATAGCCTTTTGCATCAACAAACTTTTTCGCCAACAACCGGAAAAACATGGTACAATGAACGTAAAGAGACAAAAGGATGGCGAAAGGGGAGAGTAGAATTGAACGCATACTTAAAGCTGCCGGCGGGGAAAGCGGTTACAACCGAGGAAGTGAAACAGCTGCTCGAACGCTATCGGACGGCGCTAGGCAAAACGGGAGAACAGCTTGGCTGGGCGTACGAACAGGCCGCTTTCCCGTATACGGTGCACGAACATGACTCAGTTCTATACTTACAAGGGGATAACCGTTTGTATAAAGGAATGGCCATTTCTGTGCGAACAGACGGAGAAGAAACGTTCATTGATGTGGCGCTGCCGCCTGGGGCGACACACGGAGATAAAGGAAAAGCGAACGAATTCAGCAAATGGATAGCGAAAACGCTTGGCGGCGAACTGCATTTGTTTAGCGGCCGGACGATGACATTTAATGGTGCGTAAACAGCGGGCGTTCCACCGCTGTTTTTTATTGCCCAGAAGCCGGGGCAGCGACGACCAAACTTGCTTCGTGAAGGGAAAACACCGGAAATCGGCGACTCCAATGACAGATGAGCAGGGGAAGTCAATGGACGGCTTGCCAAATGAAATGCTGGCCGGTAAAATAAACAGCCGCCGTCACGATCGTCGTCAGCGCTGCTTTACGCGTCGCTAAGCCGAGTTGACGCGCCAGCAAAAACGCTATGTACATAAAGACGCACAACATCAGTCCGCGAAAAAACGGCCGATCTCGCCCTGACAACCACTCGATTAATGAGAAACTGCTCCAAATCATCATCTGCAATAAAAAAGCCACATACGCTTTCATTTCAAACCCATCTCCCGCTTTTCTTTACCATAACGATATGAAACAACAGCGGAAAATAGTATGAGAATTTGGACAAGAAATCGGTATAGAGGATCGTCGTGTCCGATCGATCCGCTTTGGTTGGCATATGAACAAGCAAAAACGGCTTCTCTCCTGCCAGCCTTTGCCCTGAAACAGCTGGCCCAATAAAAAGCGACCGGATGAAGTCAACACTTCAATCCGGTCGCGATGTCGTTACTTCGTAATGATATGAATTGGTGTGCCGAGCGCTACTTCGGCTCCTTCCATCGCGATTTCGCCAAGCGTTGGGTGAGCATGGATCGTCAAGGCGATATCTTCTGCCGTCATGCCGGCTTCAATGGCCAATCCTAGCTCGGCGATCATATCGGATGCGTTCGGGCCGATGATTTGCGCCCCGATGACAACACCGTCTTCTTTGCGAACGACCAGCTTCAGGAAGCCATCTGTGTCGTTCAACGCTAAGGCGCGGCCGTTAGCAGCAAATGGGAACTTCGCTGTGATGACATCAATGCCTTCGTCTTTCGCCTGTTGCTCAAAATAGCCAACCGAAGCGCATTCCGGATCAGAGAAGACAACCGCTGGAATGGCGACATAATCAACGACTGATGGATGACCAGCGATGGCTTCGGCCGCCACTTTCCCTTCATACGACGCCTTATGGGCAAGCGCTGGCCCTGGGACGATGTCACCGATGGCAAAAATGTTCGGGACGCTTGTGCGGCATTGTTGATCCACTTCAATCAAGCCGCGGTCCGTCATTTTAATACCGACTTGTTCAAGGCCGAGTTCATCGGTGTTCGGCCGACGGCCGACCGTCACAAGCACGTAGTCAGCGTCAACGGTTTTCGTTTCGCCATTGGCTTCATACGTGACGGTGACGCCATCTTCACGCTCTTCGGCTCCTTTCGCCAACGCATTCGTCACAATGTCGACGCCTTTTTTCTTTAAGCGACGTTTAATGATGGCCGCCATTTGTTTTTCAAAACCGGACAAAATTTCGCCGGCTCCTTCTAAAATCGTCACTTTCGCTCCGAAGTTGGCGTACGCTGTACCAAGTTCGATGCCGATGTAGCCGCCGCCGATGACAACGAGCGATTTCGGGATTTCCCCGAGGTTGAGCGCGCCGGTCGAATCAAGAATACGGTTCGAAAACTTGAAGTTCGGCAGTTCAATCGGGCGAGAGCCAGTAGCGATAATGGCGTTTTTAAACGTGTACGTCTGCGCACTGTCGCCGTTGACGACACGCACCGTATTCGCATCGACGAAATAGGCTTCCCCTTTGACGATCTCCACTTTGTTTCCTTTTAAGAGCCCTTCAACACCGCCCGTCAACTTTTTGACGACGCTTGCCTTCCATTCCTGTACTTTCGAGAAATCAACAGTGACGTTTTCCGCCTTAATCCCCATCTCTTCGGAATGTTTCGCCTGCTCATAGCGATGACCGGCTGAGATGAGCGCTTTCGACGGAATACAACCAACGTTTAAGCAGACACCGCCTAAATTTGCTTTTTCGACAATCGTCACTTTTTGGCCGAGCTGTGCAGCGCGGATGGCGGCTACATAGCCGCCAGGGCCGGCGCCGACGACGAGCGTTTCCGTTTCAATTGCAAAATCGCCAACTACCATCGTTTTACGCCTCCATTAATAATAGTTCTGGGTCACTTAACAGCCGTTTCACATGGTTGAGTGCTTTTTGTGCCGTTGCTCCATCGATCATTCGATGATCGAAGCTCAACGAGAGCGCTAAGACTGGAGCGGCGACGATTTCGCCGTCGCGGACAATCGGTTTTTCCGCGATGCGACCGATGCCAAGAATCGCTACTTCCGGATGATTGATGACCGGAGTGAACCATTGCCCACCAGCCGAACCGATGTTTGTAATCGTGCACGATGCACCTTTCATTTCATTTGGCGCTAGCTTGCCGTCGCGAGCTTTTACGGCGAGCTCGTTAATTTCTTGCGCCAACGCGAAAATCGGCTTCCGGTCGGCATGCTTAATGACCGGCACGAGCAAACCACGATCTGTGTCAGCAGCGATGCCGATGTTGTAATAGTGCTTATGGATGATTTCTTCTGTTTGATCATCGATTGACGTATTCAGCGTCGGATATTCACGCAACGCCGAAACGAGCGCTTTGACGACATACGGCAAGAACGTCAGCTTGATACCTTTTTCTGCTGCGATCGCTTTGAACTTTTTCCGGTGGGCAACTAGTTTCGTCACGTCGACTTCGTCCATGAGCGTCACGTGCGGAGCTGTATGTTTCGAATTCACCATCGCTTTGGCGATCGCTCGGCGAATGCCGCTCATTTTCTCGCGCGTTTCCGGGAATTCGCCTTCTGGCACAACCGGTGTCGCCGCTGCCTGCGGCGCTGCTTTTTCTTCAGCTTCTGCTGCCGGCGCCGGTTGGGCTGCAGCTTTCGCACCGCCAGCAAGGAAAGCATCGATATCTTCTTTCAAGATGCGGCCATTTTTCCCCGTTCCTTGGACGAGACGAATGTCCACACCTTTTTCACGCGCATATTTGCGCACAGACGGCATCGCGATGACGCGACGATTTGGATCGGCTTCTGCTGCAGCCTCTGCTGCGGCTGCCGGGGCGGTGGCCCCAACGCTTTCTTCTTTCGACACCGTTTCCGTTTTTTCCTCTTTTTTCGCCTCTTCTTCGTGCTCTTGTCCTTTAAACGTCATGTTTTCATATCCCGGTGCGTCGAGCGTGATAAGCGTTTGCCCGACCGTCGCAACGGTTCCTTCCGGGACAAGAATCTCAAGCACTTTTCCTTTGACCGGCGACGGGATTTCTACGACTGCCTTGTCGTTTTGTACTTCACACAACACATCATCTTCGTTCACTTCATCGCCTGGTTTCACAAACCATTTCACGATCTCGCCTTCATGAATGCCTTCGCCAATGTCCGGCAGCTTAAATTCAAATGCCACTGTATGTCGACCTCCTATCGATTGCCGAAAATAGGCGGGGGAATGCGATCTGCTCCCCCGGGACTTGTCCATTATCAGAAGTTCATTACTTTTTTCGCCGTTTCAATCACATCTTTAAAGTTCGGCAGCCAAACCGATTCCGCTTGGGCGAACGGATAGACCGTATCCGGCGCGGCAACGCGGAGCACCGGCGCCTCAAGGCTTAAGATGGCCCGTTCGTTAATTTCGGCAACGACATTGGCAGCGATGCCAGCCTGCCGCTGTGCCTCTTGAACGACAATGGCGCGGCCTGTTTTTTCCACCGAACCAATGATCGTTTCGATGTCGAGCGGCTGCACGGTGCGCAAGTCGACGACTTCAGCAGAGATGCCTTCCTTCTCTAATTCTGCCGCCGCTTTTAACGATTCATGCACCATGGCGCCGTAAGCGATGATGGTGATGTCTTTTCCTTCACGCTTAATGTCCGCTTTGCCGATCGGAATCGTGTACTCCCCTTCTGGTACTTCTTGGCGGAACGAACGATACAGTTTCAAATGTTCAAGGAAAATGACCGGGTCGTTGTCGCGGATCGCCGAAATGAGCAACCCTTTCGCATCATACGGCGTCGACGGAATGACCACTTTTAAACCTGGCTGTTGGGCGACAAGCCCTTCTAAGCTGTCCGAGTGCAATTCCGGTGTATGAACGCCACCGCCAAACGGTGAGCGAACCGTAATCGGCATATGGTAACGGCCGCCCGTACGATAGCGAATGCGCGCCATTTGTCCGGAAATCGAATCCATTACTTCATAAACGAAGCCAAAAAACTGAATTTCCGGCACCGGACGAAACCCTTGCAGCGCCAAGCCGACTGCCAAGCCGCCGATTCCTGATTCGGCCAGCGGCGTGTCAAATACGCGCTCCTCGCCGAACTCAGCTTGCAGCCCTTCGGTCGCCCGGAATACGCCGCCGTTGACCCCAACGTCTTCCCCAAAAATCAGCACGTTCGGATCATTTTTTAACTCGATGCGCAGCGCATCGGTGATCGCTTGAACCATTGTCATTTGCGCCATGGCTTACTTCGACTCCTTCTCTTTGTAAATTTCATACTGTTCCTTTAAGTTCGCCGGCAACTCTTCGTACATGATGCTGATTAAGTCGGTTACTTTTTGTTTCGGCGTTTCATCGGCTTTTTTAATCGCCTCTTTGATGTCCTCTTTCGCTTGCTCGATGACGCGGTTTTCTTCTTCCTCGCTCCATAAACCTTTCGCTTCTAAGAACTTGCGGAAACGCACAAGCGGATCTTTTTTCGCCCATTCGTTTTCAAGCTCTTTCGAACGATAGCGAGTCGGATCGTCACCGGACATCGTGTGCGGACCGTAACGGAAGCAAAGCGTTTCGATGAGCGTCGGCCCTTCACCGTTAATGGCACGCTCGCGAGCTGCCTTCACCGCTGCATAAACCGCAAGCGCATCCATGCCGTCGACTTGGATGCCCGGAATACCGGCAGCAACTGCCTTTTGTGCTAACGTTTTGGCGACTGTTTGCTTTTCGACCGGTGTCGAGATAGCAAATCGGTTGTTTTGCACAACAAAGATGGCCGGTGCTTTAAACGCCCCAGCAAAGTTGATCCCCTCATAGAAGTCACCTTGCGATGTACCGCCGTCGCCCGTGTATGTAATGGCTACTGCTTTTTTTCCACGCATTTTCAAGCCGAGCGCCACACCGGCTGCTTGAATGTATTGTGCACCGATGATGATTTGCGGCGGCAAGGCATTGACGTCTTCTGGAATTTGGTTTCCATGGAAATGGCCGCGTGAGAACAAGAATGCTTGATAAAGCGGCAGCCCGTGCCAAACGAGTTGTGGGACGTCACGGTATCCCGGCAAAATGAAATCCTCTTTTTCAAGCGCGAAATGGCTGGCAATTTGGCTCGCCTCTTGCCCGGCAGTCGGCGCGTAAAAGCCGAGACGGCCTTGGCGGTTTAAGGAAATGGAGCGTTGGTCAAGAATGCGCGTATATACCATCCGGCGCATTAGCTCTTTTAGTTGTTCATCGCTTAAATCCGGCATCGCCTCTTTATTAACGATTTCGCCTTCTTCATTCAAAATTTGGAACGTCGGAAACTGCTCGGCCACTTTCTCGAGCTGCTCCGCAAACGGAAACTGGGAGGTCTTCACACCCATTTTGTTCACCTCTGCCTTTCGTCAAAAATTTGGAAATCAGGCTACATTCACCCATATACTATTAATGTACCCAAAATGAAGAAGAAATAAAAAATGGCCACCGCTTGGCGCAGTTGCAAACGAATGCGGCTTCAAAAATCTGTATTATTGTTTTTGGTTTTCAAATTAGTACAATGCCCATTCACATGCTTTAGTTTACACTTTATTTTCAAAGCCGTCAATGTCTTTGATTCGCCATCACTAAACTGGTTATATTTAGGAAAAAAAGTCACTTCAAAAGAATCTGTTATATCACATAGTCAACACCCTGTATTAGTCCTGTGTTATATTTTGAAAAAATATAAATCATATGACCACCTTTCTTATTGTTGAGAGCGTTTTCTAATTTAAACTTTATACCCCAATAATATATTAGACAGATTATCACATTTTCATTTACGGCAGCTGAGCATTTTGTTAGACTAAAATGTAAACAGCGATGCCAAAGACAGGGAGTGAAAAAGTGGATGATTACGATGAAAGACATCATTAAAGAAGGGCATCCGACGTTGCGGAAAGTCGCCGAGCCAGTTCCGTTACCAGCTTCGGAGGAGGATAAGCGCATTTTGCAAAGCTTGCTTGATTATCTCAAAATGAGCCAAGATCCGGAGATGGCGGCGAAGTACGGTCTGCGCCCCGGCATTGGACTGGCTGCTCCGCAAATTAATGTATCAAAACGGATGATCGCCGTCCATGTCACTGACGAAAACGGAACGCTCTACAGCTATGCGTTGTTCAACCCAAAAATCGTCAGCCATTCCGTACAGCAATGTTATTTGACAACCGGGGAAGGCTGCCTGTCAGTTGACCGCGATGTGCCAGGGTATGTGCCGCGCTATGCCCGCATTACCGTCACCGGCACGACAATTGACGGCGAAGAAGTCACATTACGCCTGAAAGGATTGCCAGCTATCGTCTTCCAACATGAAATTGATCATTTAAACGGCATTATGTTTTACGACCATATTAATCCATCCGACCCCTTTAAAGCTCCGGACGGAGCGGTCCCAATCGGGCGTTAAAAATGACTCGGCTCTGGAAAACCTATGGTTTATGAATCAAGAGATCGGTTTCTCAAATTGACAACTCTTTTTCCTCACCGTGTTTAAGAACTGCTGCGCGACGGAAAACAGCTGTTTTCTCCTACCTTCTAGGCATTTTCACAAGCAAAAAGCGGTTCCGCTGGATGAGCGGAGACCGCTTTTTTTATGGAAGTAATTGCAATTGTTTCAGTCCGTGCCATATCCCTTCTTCATCGACCGGTTTCGTGACAAAATCGGCAACCCGTTTTACTTCTTCATGGGCGTTGCCCATCGCCACCCCGGTTCCGACAAATGACAGCATTTCGATGTCATTTAATCCGTCACCAAACGCATACACATCCTCTTTGTCGATCCCAAGCTTCTCGATCATGAGACGGATGCCTTCCGCCTTAGATCCACCCGCCGGCAGCACGTCAGTTGACACATCGTGCCAGCGGACAAAACGGAACTCCGGATAGTTGCGCACATATGGCGCTTCTTCTCCAGCGCGGCAAAATAACAGCGCTTGATAAATGTCTTTGTTTTCGTAATACAAAGGATCGACGGGCGGATGGGCGAATTTCAGGCTCTCCATGCTGACATGAATATGCGGATGGTCGTCGACGCTCGCTCTCATTTCCTCTGCGTCCATAAAGACGAGCGGGTGACCGTTTTGATGGGCCTCTTCCGTCAGCATCCTCACTTTCTCACGGCGGAGCGGTTGTTTATGCAGCACGCTTCCCTCAAAGACAACGTATTGCCCGTTAAAGCTGACGAATGAATCAATGCCAAGCCGATGGCGTATATGTTCAAACATAAACGGCGCCCGTCCGGTAGCGATGGCCACATAGACGCCCGCCTGTTTCAGTTGACGGATCGCTTCAATAGTTGACGGTGGCAACTGTTTTTTCTCATCAAGCAACGTGCCGTCGATGTCGAAAAACACAATTTTTCTACCCACATTCTCTTCCCCTTGCCGAAAATGTATTCACTGTCTACCGTACTGAAAAACGATCTGAATGTCAATCGAAACGCGACGATTCGTTCCAATTTTCCCCATGAAAAACAAGCCTTCGCCTACATATCCTATATAATAGAACATTTACTTTCGCTGCAAAATGAGTACAATAAAAAGTAAGGAGTGATGAAAAATGTTGAAAAAGCTGAAAAAAAAGCTGCTTCAACAATGGAAAGATTTGCTCCGAAAAAAATTGATCGCCTAACCGTTGCAATGATAGCCCTTCTTTACGAAGGGCTTCTTTTCCCACTTTGGCGAATGAAATAGCCAAAACTCGTCAAAGATGGTACATATCATCGGCACATCTGCCATCTGTTTTTTGCTTTTGGCAATAAAAAACATGAAAACGAGGGTTAATTCCTATATAATAAAAAAGCAATCATTGTACGATAAGGAGAGATTTCACGATGATTTTCAAAGTGTTTTATCAAGAAAATGCGGACGAAGTGCCCGTTAGAGAAAAAACAAAAACGCTCTACATTGAAGCAGAATCAGAGCGGGACGTACGCCGAAAACTGCAGGATCGTTCGATCAATATCGAGTATATTCAGCCGTTAGAGGGAGCGCATTTGGAGTACGAAAAGCAAAGCCCTAACTTTCAAGTATTGGAGATTTCATCATGAAACTATTGACAGACCAACAAGTTGGCGTTTTTGCCCTCGGCGGACTGGGTGAAATCGGGAAAAATACATACGGCGTACAATTTCAAGATGAAATCATTGTCATTGACGCGGGCATTAAATTTCCGGAAGACGAACTGCTCGGCATCGACTACGTCATCCCGGATTATTCGTATTTAGTGAAACATGCAGAAAAAGTGAAAGGTTTGTTCATTACCCACGGGCATGAAGACCATATTGGCGGCATTCCGTATTTGCTTCGGCAAGTGAATATCCCTATTTACGGTGGGAAACTGGCGCTTGGGCTCATTCGCAATAAACTCGAAGAACACGGATTGCTTCGTCAAGCTAAACTCATTGAAATTCGTGAGGACGATGTCATTCGTTTCCAAAAAACAGCAGTCACCTTTTTCCGCACGACGCACAGCATTCCAGACAGCTACGGCATCGTCGTCAAAACACCGGTCGGCCAAATCGTCCATACCGGAGATTTTAAATTTGACTTTACGCCGGTTGGCGAGCCAGCCAATTTGACGAAAATGGCGGAAATCGGGAAAGAAGGCGTCCTTTGTCTGCTTTCGGACAGCACAAACAGCGAAATTCCGCATTTCACGATGTCAGAACGGCGGGTCGGTGAAAGCATTCACGACATTTTCCGTAAAGTGGACGGACGAATTATTTTCGCGACGTTTGCCTCTAACATCCACCGACTTCAGCAAGTGACGGAAGCTGCAGTCGCCAACAATCGGAAAATTGCCGTCTTTGGCCGCAGCATGGAAGCAGCCATTGAAATCGGCCAAGATCTCGGCTACATTAAATGTCCGAAAGGCACGTTCGTCGATGCAAACGAAATCAATCGACTCCCAGCAAACCAGGTGACCATTTTATGCACCGGCAGTCAAGGCGAACCAATGGCGGCCCTATCACGCATCGCCAACGGTACGCACCGGCAAATTCAAATCATCCCGGGCGACACGGTTGTCTTTTCTTCGTCGCCGATTCCGGGCAACACGGTGAGCGTCAACCGAACGATCAACATGCTATACCGGGCCGGCGCCGAAGTGATCCACGGTCCGCTCAACGATATTCACACGTCGGGACACGGCGGGCAGGAAGAACAAAAACTAATGATCCGGTTGATGAAACCGAAATATTTTATGCCAATTCACGGCGAATACCGCATGCAAAAAATGCACGCCAAGCTTGCCATCGACTGCGGTGTGCCAGAGGAAAACTGCTTTATTATGGATAACGGTGAAGTGCTCGGCATCAGCGACAGCGAAGCACGCATCGTCGGCAAAATTCCGTCCGGCTCTGTCTACATCGACGGCAGCGGCGTCGGCGATATCGGCAACATTGTCTTGCGCGACCGTCGCATTTTGTCGGAGGAAGGGCTCGTGATCGTTGTTGTCAGCATCAATATGAAAGAATTTAAAATCGCGGCCGGTCCTGATATTATCTCCCGCGGCTTCGTCTACATGCGCGAGTCAGGTGATTTGATCAGCGAGGCACAGGCGCTCATCACCAAACATCTCGAAAAAGTGCTCGAGCGAAAAACGAATCAATGGTCGGAAATTAAAAATGAAATTACGGAAACGCTCGCTCCGTTCTTATATGAACGAACGAAGCGGCGGCCGATGATTTTGCCGATCATCATGGAGATTTAACCAAAAAGGGTGTCCTTTTCGCAAGGACACCCTTTTCTATATAACATGACCAGCCTCTAGAGGAGTGATCACCTAACGGGGACGCGGCGCAAACATGTCGCTTCCCCACCAAAGAAACCTTGATTTCACTCCCCTCCTAAAACCGCTGCACAACAGGAAACGATCGTTGTTCACCAACCTTTTAATATAGAACACAAATTTCCAAAACAGGGAGGCTAGGAACGAATCTGAACGCAGACATTTCATATCACACCGCTAGCCAACGACCTTTTCTTCAAACCGGTCAATGTCGCTGTCAGCGCCGATAACGACCAATACATCGCCTTTACGGATGATTTCCGAGGCAAGCGGTGAGACGATGACACTCGCCCCTCGCTTAATGGCGACAATGTTAATGCCATAGCGGGCACGAATGTCAAGCTCGAGCAGCGAATGACCGTCGAGTCTCTCGCTCGCTACAATCTCGACGATGCTATGTTTGTCGGACAGCTCCAAATAATCCAAGACGTTGTTCGAAAGGAGATTATGAGCGATCCGCTCACCCATATCCCGCTCCGGATGCACGATTTGATCAGCGCCGATTTTTTTCAGCACTTTCTCGTGGTAATCGTTCGTCGCCTTGACGGTAATATGATTGACGCCGAGCTCCTTTAAAATGAGCGTCGTCAAAATGCTTGCCTGAATGTTGTCGCCGATCGCAACAATGACGTGGTCAAAGTTGCGGATACCTAAGCTTTTTAGCACGTTTTCGTCAGTCGTGTCGCCAACCACAGCGTGCGCGGCAATCGACGCAAATTCATTCACCCGATCTTCATCAATATCAATCGCGAGCACTTCCATCCCTTGTTCGCTCAACGTGCGGCAAATGCTCCCCCCAAATCGCCCAAGACCGATTACAGCAAACTGTTTCTTTTTCATCATTGACTCCTCCAACAATGGTCAATCATCGCTTCTTCCCCTCATTTTAGCAAAAAAAGAAAAGGAACGAAAACGATTCTTCGCTCCTTTTCGGACAACCATTACGCCTACTCTCTCTTTTCTGCTTCTTCGAGCACGCGGTTGACGTGTTTTTCGAGCATGTTCATGCCGCCGCTGCCTGCTTGGAAATGGCGGAGCTTTCCTTCAACGTCGAACACGTAATACGACGGAACGTATCGGTTTTCAAACGCGTCGGCGATTTTATGCTCGTTGTCGACGAAAATCGGCTGAGTAATGCCGTACTTTTCAGCTATTTTTTTCACGAGTTCAATGTCTAAATCGTATTCCGAGCGCGGCATATGGACGGATACCATATGGAGTTTCTCTTTATATCGGTCACGGAATTCGTTCACTTGCGGCATCACTTCCTTGCACAAATGACAGCTGACCGACCAAAAATGGATTAGCGTTGGTTTTTCACCGATCAATTCATCTCTTGATACGTCTCCATTTAACGTTGCCGTTGCTCCGGTCAGTTCCGGCATTGGTTCACGCAGTTTCACACCTCATCCCTCCATATGGAAAAAGAAAGGCCTAACTCCCCGTTAGACCTTTTCCATGCTCAATGCGACTCTCCTTGCAGCGTCAACGTCGGTTGTCCTGGCTTCCAGTTTGCAGGGCAGAGGCCGCCGGTTTGCAACGCTTGCAGCACGCGCAATACTTCATCGACATCGCGGCCGATATTGTTATGGTGAATGACGGCATATTTCAACTCACCGTCCGGATCGATGATGAACAAACCGCGCAGTGCGACCCCCTCTTCTTCAATGAGCACGCCGTAATCACGCGAAACTTGCTGCGTCCGATCAGCAGCGAACGGGTATTTAATTTGACCGATGCCGTTTTGGTTTCGCGGTACGTTCATCCATGCTTTATGCGAGTAAACAGAGTCAGTCGATACACCGATCACGACTGCATTTAAGTCTTCAAATTCATGATAGCGGTCAGATATCGCTGTAATTTCCGTCGGGCAAACGAATGTAAAGTCGAGTGGATAGAAGAACAGCACCGTCCATTTGCCATTTTTCATGTTTTCCTCAAGGCTGACACGGCCAAACTCTCCATTCGGCAGGACAGCCTCCATTTCAAAACGTGGAGCTTGTTTTCCGACTAAGCGCTCTGCCATATGTAAGCCCTCCATTGCTAAAAATAGTGATGTCATACCAATCACTGACATCATTCATTGCAACACCGTAAACCATTTCTTTCATCGTTTAGGGGATGCAACGGCTACGTCTTTATTAGTTCACGCAAACCTTCCGAGTCGGCTTGTCCATGCTATCGTCCCCATAAAAAACGGGCTGCTGGCGCACACAGCCCGACAATCGTTACCGAAGCTTTTGTTCGATTTTTTGGCAAATTTCTTCCGCAGTAAGTCCGCTCGCTTCAATGACCGGACCGGATGTGATTGTGTTTTGAATGCCGGTGACGTTTGTATCCAAGCCAGTAATGACACAGCAATCGCAACCTCTAGCATCTTGTTCACTGCGCAGCGGAACAACGTCATATCCTCTTTCCTTCAACACCTGCTGCACGTCAGTCAGCGATTGCTCGACACCGATTTTCGCCATCACACTCCACCTCCTCACACACATAATGTGTCTTAATCGAGGTGGAACTATACTTCACTCCATATTTCCTTTCCATGAAAAATAGCTGATTAAAAAGGCGATGGCCCGATCGATTGCCGCTTCATTCGGGACTAGCTTCGCATGGTGCAGCCCGTACGGGGAATCAACGCCAAGCCAAAACATAAAACCAGGAATTTCTGCCAGCATATAGCCAAAATCCTCACCGGTCATCGCCTCTTTGCAGCGAATAACATTCATATCAGTATGTGTCTCAGCAAATTGGATAAATTCCGTTGTCAGTGCCGGGTTATTGTACACTTCGTGGTACATGGCACCGTAATCAATCACCGCCTCACATTCATAGGCCACTTCCACCCCACGGACGAGCGCTTCAATCCGCCGCTTCACTGCCTGCATGGCATCGATCGACAGCGTCCGGATCGTCCCTTCGAGCCGAGCATGTTCGGCGATGACGTTTTGCACTGTCCCACTGGTAATCTTTCCGATCGTAATGACGGCGCTGTCAAGCGGATCAACGTTGCGAGCGACGATCGATTGCAGCTGGGTGACGAGCGCACAGGCGGCAACGACCATATCGTTGGCTAGATGCGGAAACGCCGCATGGCCGCCTTTCCCTTTTAAGTCAATAAACAGCTCCGACGTATTGGCAAACAACAGGCCTTCTTTCGTTGCAATTGTGCCGACTGGATATTCCGGGGCAATATGCAAAGCAACAATCATATCCGGCTTCCACTCGCGCATTATATCGCTTTCTAACATCGGCTTCGCCCCACCTGGCCCTTCTTCGGCCGGCTGAAAAATAAACAGCAAATCGTCTCTGATTGGATTGTGGGCAAAATGGGTCAACACGCCAAGGGCAATGCTCATATGGACATCATGACCGCACGCATGCATTTGCCCTGCATGCTCGGAGCGGTACGGCAGACCAGTTTCTTCGCTGATCGGCAAGCCGTCGATATCAGCACGGTAGCCGATCGTTTTTCGCGGTGCTGTTCCGCTGACTTTCACAAAAATACCTGTTTTCCATGTCCGGACATCAAGCCGCTCTTGCGGCAGAGATTGAATATAATTAAGCAAATATTGCTGTGTTTTAAACTCCTGAAACCCGAGCTCGGGAATTTTATGCAAGTCGCGACGAATGGCGACAAATGGGCTGATCGTTTCCATCCTCTCTCCTCCATCGGAAAAAAGCTGTCCTGTGAGCGGACAGCTTTTTGATGTGATTATAATTGGCGAAGCTCTTGTTTAATTTCCGTTTTCGCTCTTGTTTGTTCATCGATTTGTTTAATAACGCGCGCCGGTACGCCGGCCACGACCGTATATGGCGGCACGTCTTCAACGACAATCGCGCCAGCAGCGACGACCGCCCCTTTGCCAACGGTGACACCTTCTAAAATGACAGCATTGGCTCCGATAAGAACATCATCTTCGATCACGACTGGCTTCGCTGATGGCGGTTCAATTACCCCAGCCAACACCGCACCAGCGCCGATATGGCAGTTTTTCCCTACCGTTGCCCGACCGCCGAGCACGGCGTTCATATCGATCATCGTCCCTTCGCCGATGACGGCGCCGATGTTAATGACCGCTCCCATCATAATGACAGCATTGTCGCCGATCTCGACGTGATCACGAATAATGGCGCCCGGCTCAATGCGCGCTTTCACTCCTTTTAAATCCAGCAGCGGGATGGCCGAATTGCGACGATCATTTTCGACGACATAGTCCTCAATTTTGTCTTGATTCGCTTCGATGGCGGCTTGAATGTCTTGCCATTCGCCAAACACGACACCGGCGTTGCCAGTGATAAACGTTTTCGCGCTTGAGCCGAAATCGATACCCTCGAGATCCCCTTTTATGTACACTTTAACAGGCGTTGATTTTTTGCTGTTTTGAATAAACGAAATGATTTCATTGGCGTCCATCATCTTCATAGCCAATATCCTCCTTATTCCTGTGTTCTTTTTTTACTTTAGCAAACCAGAGAGCCTTGTGACAAGCACCAATTCATCGAGCAAAATGCCGTAATGTCTTCTCGAAGGCTTGTACTTGTGGAAGTTGCCATGCCACTTCCGAACTGATCAGCCATGTATCTCTGGTCATGGGCTCACCATGCTTCGTTTTTAACGGTATCATGTGAACAAGATGTTGTTCTCGATCACCTAAAGCAATTTCCGGTAAAATCGCATAACCAACGCCATGATAAGCAAGCTGTTTGCATGTTTCAATTTGATCGACCATCACCGTTCGTGGCGGCAAGGCTTGAAATTGCTCATGCCACCATTGTTGAATATGCAACGAATAAGTTGAATCGCTTTTAAATTGAATAAATGGCCGATCAGTATGGCGCAATTGCTCCAAAGATTGAATTTCTTGGTCTACTAAATATAGCTGATCGGTAAATAAACGTGTCGCCATCCCGCTCCAATTTGGCTTTCCACGAACAATCCCAAGTTGACATCGATTTTCATACATATGACTTAGGACTTCACTTGTCCATCCCGTCATCAACGAAACGTTTACATTGGGGTATAACTTCATAAACCTTTTTAACACGGCAGGCAGCCAATGTTGAGCAACGATGGAAGCCACCGCTATCGTTAATGTCCCGCTGATTTGCCCGACCAGTTGTTTCATTTCTTCTTTTACTTTGTTCGTTTTCTGCACAATTTCTTTGGCAAGCTGAACAATCTTTTCCCCCTCTGGTGTTAGCAGCAATCCGCGCTGAGACCGGATAAATATTTTCACATTCCAGCTGGCCTCGATCGTCTGTAGCCGTTGGGATAGTGCAGACTGGGTAACATACAGCCGGACAGCGGCTTTTCTCATATTTAATTCTTCCGCCAAAACAGTGAGGATTTCATACTCTGAAATATTCAAAACGATCATCCCTTTGATAAGTTTTTCTTATCATTTATGTCTATTTTTTTCACATTTTCTTATCGTTATAACAAAAATAAAATAGTTGTAGAACCCTTATCGAAAGGAGAATCTCTACATGGACTGGATCCTGTTTGTCCTCATTGGGTTTGCTACTTCATTCGTTGGTACATTAGCTGGCGGCGGTGGCCTTATCAGCATGCCCGTTCTGCTCACGCTCGGTGTTCCGATCCATCAGGCCATTTCCTCCGCAAAGTTTTCCAATACCATCAGCTCGTTTTCCAGCTTCTTCGTCTTGTTTCGCCAGCAAAACATTCGTGGGAAACAACTGCTTCTGATCATCCCGATCAGCCTCGGCGGGGGAGCCACAGGAGGGGCCATCGCCTCGCTGTTGTCCGAACGAACAATGACTATCATCGCGGTCATGTTGCTGTTGTTTGCACTATGCCTGCAACTTTTCAAAAAAAAGCCCAAATCAGCGGCAACAGCCCCTGCTCTCCCAAAAATTTTCTATCCGATTTTGTATGGCATTAGCGTCTATGATGGCATGTTTGGCCCCGGCCAAGCCACCATGCTCATGTATGCTTACTTACGCGCCGGCATGGATTACTTATCGGCCATGGCGCTGACAAGATTCCAAACGTTCATCAGCTGCTTTGGCGCAATGGCGTCTTATCTATACAGCGGCCTTATGAACTGGCATATCGCTCCGTTCTTGGCGATGGGATCGTTGATCGGCGCTCAAGTATCGGTTCGAGTCGCACAAAAACTGAAACAAAACCAGCTGCGCTTAATCTTACACACGATTACTTTTCTGCTCATTGTTCAGCTTCTTTTCGGCCTGGTTTCCGGCCGCCATTAAGCCTCCGCAGCTGTTTATTGAATTGCTTCAATATTTCACGGCGAGTAAAAATCCCTTCAAAATAACCGTTTTCATTTTCGACGCAGACAAACGGATGGTTGACAATCAGTCCGAGAGCCTTCAGCAAGCTGTCGTCAAGCTGCAGGCGCGGAATGTTTCGATTCATCACTTCCTCGACCTTCATCGTCTCGAGCCGTTCAAACTCGATGCGCTCCAATCCTAACAGCGCGTCCATAATCATCGTCATGCCAATTAGCCCGTGCAGTTTATACGATGTATCAAGAACTGGAATTGCTGAATAGCCGGTTTTTGTCAAGACGAGCAGCGCATGATCCAAATAGTTTTCAGGCTGAACGTGCGCAACTTTATCAGCAGGGATGAGAAATGGTTTAACTGTCATGTTGGCCAACTGTGTATTTTCTAACCATGTCATGCCAATGTTCCGCCTTTCTCTTTTTACGTCTTCTCCTCTCCGATTTTATCATATCATAAAAAAGACTATCGCTTCTTGCCAAGCGATAGCATAGAACGACATTTTACTCTTCCTCCGTTAAAAGGCGGTCGTATAAACGTAAAAGCTGCCGATATCGTTGTTCATCGGCTTCCTTATCCCCGTTTTCAATATCCGCTAGCTCAGAGCGGACAAGTTCGAGTGCATATTGCTGGCTGAACAGCACCTCAAGCAACAATGACGCCTCCTCGCCCGACAGCCGCAACGGCAGCCGCTTCGCCATCTTCATTCCTCCTTTGCCTCTTCCGCTTTCATATATATTCAGTGGCAAAGGAAAAAAGTCGTGGAAAAAAGCGTCATTCGCGGACAAGCAAAAAGGCCATCCGTATGAATGGCCTTTTTTCAATAATAGCGCAACGCCAAATAACCGATGGCAAAAATAGCGAGCAGGACAGCAAGCACGTAAGCAAGCAACACCGGGTTACGTAAATAGGCATGTTCCTGTACCGTTTTCGGAATCGGTCCATCAAGCTCCCCTTGCCAACGCTGTTGGCGGCCGAGGCGAACCGTATAGACGAACCCGATGATCGCAATCAATACAGAGAGGGCAGATAACACAAAAGTCAGCTGTGCCATAAGTTTCACCTCATGTTTACTTTGCCGCAATAAGATGATTTTATACCATCAATAATGGGCGTCATGCTCAAATAAATAACTGTACGACAAATCGATAAACAAATAATGATGCTCATCAATCGGGTACGAGTACGTCCGAATCGTCTCCCCGGTTTCAATGTCTGTATATAAATCCGATAGAATCCCTCTGCGGCGCGAACGCATGCGAATAATGTTTTCCAAAAAATACGGACGCCAACTCCAATTTTTCATGTAATATTGTTGCTGCAACTCCCAGCGGCTACCGCGCTTAAACATATTGCCTGATTGCTGAAAACCGTCCTCATCACAAACGTAAATGCGGAAGCAAACGTCATTCAGTTCGTCAGCCAATAGTGAAATGAGCTCATTAAAGCTGCTCACTTTTTTATATTTGCCAAGCAACGCGGCAACCCGTTGCTGAAACTGCTCAGAAATTTGATACAGTGTCTCAAGCTTTTTCTTTTCTTGTTGGATAAACCGATGGCATTCTTGGCGGAGAAGCTCTTTCAACAGATCACGCGGCACCACCTCTGGCGCCGGCTTGGCCAAATAATACCCTTGGTAATAGCGGCCGCCATGCCGCCAAGCGTACTGGAGCTGAAATGATGTTTCAATATCTTCATACAGAAGCGTCGCTCCGATTTTGCGCGCCAACAATGAAATGGAATGAACGATTTCTTGATAAGCTTGGTGGACAGACGTTTTCCGCAATTCATGCAAATCAATTTTTAAAATATCAGGCGACAAAACGCCGATCCGCTCGAGATGAATGCTATGTTCGGCGATATTATCGACCGCCACCTTAATGCCGTACGTGCGGATATACGTCAATAAATGGCTGAACTGATCCAAGTCGCCTTTAAAATGTTGCTCGTTAATTTCCAATACGATACGGCTAAGCGCCAACCCTTTCGCTTCATAAGCAAGAAGCAATTGCAAAAACGATTCGCCGCGGTCAAGCATTAACAAATTGGCGTCACGGTTTAAAAAGATGAGCAGCGTCTGGTCGGGCAGCGACAAAAAATAATCAAGCGCCTTTTTTGTAATGACATCATCCACTTCAATGCGAAACTCTTCCGGGATCGTGTCGTCATGAAAAAACGGCCCGAGGCTGACTGGCCCCGCTTCCGTTTGAAATCGCCCGAGCACTTCATACCCGATGACCCCATGCTCATCGGCGCTAAAAATCGGCTGATAGTACGGGATTGCTTGCGACAAGTTGGCCATCACGTCTAATGCATCCATCATGCTCACCTCATTCTCGTCGACCATCTTTGACTTTATTATACCATATTGACCAACCTTTTCCGGAACGAAAAAACGGATCTCCTAATCATAGGAAATCCGTTTGGACAGCAGCCGTTGTTCCACAAATGTAAGGCAAAATCCACTTAGAAAGTCGGTGATTTCATAACAACACAGCCAAGAAAGACATTTGCTAAATGGAGAAACCTTATGAACCTTGTCCTTCGTAGCGATTGAGGATCGCTGAATAAAGAAAGGACAGTGATTTTTTCACTAGCACGTTCGTTAAAACGGTCGCCGATTCAGCCATTGACCGCCGTCAACCGTGATGCAGGCACCGTTGATGTAAGCGGCTTCATCTGAAAGTAAAAACGCCGCAACCGCTGCAATCTCTTCTGGTGTTCCGAGCCGCCCGAGCGGCACGCTGTCGATCGTCATCCGCTCCGCCTCTTCTGATTCCCAAAGACGCTCCGCCCCACCTGTCCGCTCAATCGGTCCTGGAGCGATAGCGTTGACGCGGAAGCCATATTTTTTCCCCCACTCAACCGCCAATGTACGCGTCATCGCCAGCACCCCGGCCTTGGCGCTTGCTGAATGGATGACCCCCGCACCGGCATGCCAGGCGTATGTGGCAATGATGTTAACGATATTCCCTTTTAAGCCACGTTGAATCCAATAGTTGCCGACTTCCCGGCTACAGTAAAACGTACCGTTCAATACGATATTAATGACGCTGTTCCAACCGTTGATCGATAGCTTTTCCGCCGGGCAAATAAAATTGCCAGCCGCGTTGTTGACTAGAGCATCGATGCGGCCAAACTCCGCGTCAGCCCGTTTGACCATGTCTGCGACTTGCTCCGGGTTGCGCACATCCATCGGAACAGTGAGCACCTGTCCCCCGCCTGGTACGACCATTTCCTGTTTGGCCTCTTCAAGCGCCTCCGCCCGTCGTCCGGTAATAACGACGTTTGCCCCTTCGGCAACAAACCGCTTCGCCATATATTTCCCCATTCCGCTCGATCCACCGGTAATAATAATCACTTTTCCGTTCATTCACTTCTCCCCCTATGACTGATGGTTCATTCATTTTTTCTTATGCTTGGTTTTCTTTCTTTTTCTAGCATAGGGCAATTTCCCCCTCTTTTCAATAGAAATGACTGATTTTTTTGAAAATCAAAACACAATGGCTTCTTCTCTACTTTCACTTTCTAAGAATGATGACCTTCTTGATTTAACAACATTATTTTTCTCCTATTGTTCTTCCCTTTTCGTTTTCGTTATAATAAAGCTACTTGTGAAAGGACGGCGAAACGATGCACCGTATTGAAACAACCAAAATGAACCGACGCACGTTTTTAAAAAAGCTGACACGCACCGGCTTCGCCGCAGCGTTGGCAACATCGCTCGCCTACGGCTACGCCCGTTGGGTTGAACCGTCGCACTTGACGGTGACTCACCATACACTGTCACACCCGCTCATCCCGAAGGCGTTTGACGGCGTGAAACTGTTGCAATTCAGTGACCTCCATCTCGGTCATTATGACAGCTTGGAACGCTTTTACCGCATCATTAATCAAATAAACAAGCTGCAACCCGATATCGTTGTCTTCACCGGCGATTTGCTTCATGAGGCGAACCGATACCCGCACACCGAAGAGGTGGCAGATGCGTTGGCCTCCATCCGTGCTCCACTTGGGAAATTTAGCGTTTATGGCAACCACGACCACGGTGGCTACGGGACGGACATTTATCGCCGGCTGATGGAACGAGCTGGGTTTCGCGTCCTTGTCAACGAGCATGCGCTCGTTCGCCGTGGACAAGAGAGGATCGCTGTGGCCGGTGGCGATGATATGATGCTCGGCCAACCCGATTGGGCGAAAATGACGTCCGGCATTCCGGCGTCAACATATACAATCGCCCTCGTTCACGAACCGGATGGCGCTCTTGAGACATGCCGCTATCCGATTCATGTTCAACTGTCTGGCCATAGCCATGGCGGACAAATTCAACTTCCATTTATCGGCCCGCTCATTACGCCGCCGCTGTCCGAGCGGTATTATGAAGGATTTTACCACGTCGGCGGGCTTGTGCTATATGTCAACCGGGGACTCGGCACAACAAGGGTGCCGCTTCGCTTTTTCGCCCCGCCGGAGCTAACAGTCTTTTCGCTCATTCATCGCTAGAAATAGGTCAAGCAGATCACAACTATGCTATAATAGAAAGAAAAAGGAGACATGTCGATGAAACCGTTGCAGTTGACGGTCGACAATATCGCCAAAGCCATTTTTACAGTTAACCGCCATGCGAAAACGGCATTAAACCCTTCGTTTTTGTATCTTCTCAAGAAAAAAGCCATCGAAAAACTGCTTGAAGAAGGCAAGGCGAAAAAAGTCGGCCTCCATTTTTCCCGCAATCCGAAATATAGTCAGCAGCAATCCGATGTGCTCGTGGCCGTCGGCGACTACTATTTCCACATTCCTCCGACAAAACAAGATTTCGCCGCCCTTCCGCACCTCGGCGCGCTCAGCGACTCATACCGAAATCCTTCCGCCCGGATGCCTTTATCGGAGGCAAAAGCCATTCTCATCGCCTATACCGGAATCAAAGAATCGACGGAACGAAAACCGAGACGATTGGCAAAGCCTGTGTTTAAGCGGCTCGGTGACCGTTACTAAACAAGGCGCTGGAATGTTCCCAGCGCCTTGCTTCTGTCCTTCCTCCACTTACTTACAATAAAATCAAGGATCCCCACTCCGAGCAGCTATTGTTTCGCTTTGGTTGGAAGTGGAGATTTTCCGTTCAAAATAAGAAACAAGGGAAGCCCACTATCATTGAAGAAACACTCCTTGCCTAGCAGCCGCCATCTCAGTAGCAAAAACGCGCCTTATTATTCATCTAGCTCTTTTAGCAACCAAGCTCGCACCATTTCAGTGGCTTTATCACATACTCATCCCCCTTGCCGGTAGCATGGGCGATTGCCTGTTCGTCTTGGTGCAGCGGCAATACCAACACTTTATGCGGCGGAGATAGTGTCACACCTCACATTTTCCAGTCTAAAATGACAATGAAGTGCCGTCCGTTTTTTGATAGAGTGGCGATTCGAGGAAGGAAAGCCCGTCACCCAACTCATCAATGTCCACTTCCCACCCCTGCTCAGCAGCAAGCTTGCGAACGAGATCAGCGGTGACCGTTCACACCAGTGCACCGCCGTCGACAAAGGCAACAGACTATCTCTGTTTGCCCGCTCGGCGATGCTGTTCCTCCGCCGGACTGCCATTGACGGAAGTGGCTTGCTTCTAAACTCCCTCAACCCGGCTGCCGCCGCTCTTTTTGGCTGCATATAGCGCTTTATCGGCCAGTTTGAGCCAATGATCAAGCGATTCGTTCGGGTCGGAGCACTCGACAAAACCGGCGGAAAACGTGCACGATAGGCGTACGCCAGCTGCTTCGATTTCCTCTGAGGCGAACTGACGCTGCAGCCGCCCAAGCACACGGTGCGCCTCGCATGTCGAGGTTTTTGCCAGCCAAACGATAAACTCTTCACCCCCGAAACGAATGACCGTGTCCATTCCGCGCGTATGTTGAAGCAAAAAGGCGGCCAGTTTTTTTAACACCGCATCCCCCACTAAGTGTCCGAAGCGGTCGTTGACTTGCTTAAAATGGTCCAAATCAAGCAGCGCCAAACAGCTCGGTGTCCCGAAACGCTCAAGATCGCTGCGCAGGCGGACATACACTCGCGGTAAATATTTACGGTTATAGACGCCGGTTAACTCATCAATAAGCACCAATTTATCAATTTTCCGCTTTTTTTCTACGAGACGGTGAACACGAATGTATAGCTCACTAGCTGCCACCGGCTGCGCGATGACATCGTCGGCGCCAAGCCCATAACATTTCAGATGTACAGCTTTTCGTCCGTCTCTGCTAATGATCACTACTGGAATGTAGGAAGGCTGACTGGCGGTCTTCAGCAGAGCAACGAAAGGAGGAGTTTCTAAATCGTCTTCCCCGATGTTGACGATGATGCAGTCCGGGTTGAGGCGAAACATGGATGCGGCTGCTTGTTCGAGGGAAGGAAGCGTGATGAAGCGCCAAGGTACGGTTTGCCATGATCGACGGATATAAGCAAAAAATAACGGGTCGTTTCCGCAGAGAAGAATGTCAGCTTCCGCCCCTTGTTGTTGCAAGAAGGAAGCGATTGTAGAATCCGTTTCCTCGGCTTCATAGCAGCGGCGCAGGAGTGGAAACATCTCCGCTAGCACCTCCTCCACCGTCCATTGCCGTTCCTTTTGCCTGTTCATCCGGCGGAGAATCCGTTCTACTTCAGCAGCAAGATCATCGCGGCCGGTCACCTTCGCCGCTCGGCCGATGGCATCGAAAAACTGAGTCAGCTCCGCCCCGTCGAGCGAAGATGAAGACTCCCATTGTTCATACTGCTCTTTCATCCGGTCTAGTAACGAGACGATATAGGAATCCAACTTCCCTCTCCTTTCTTTATGTTAGCCATTCCGTAATCCCGATAAAAAGCCCTCGAACTGCTTTCATTTCCGTACTCATCTTTTCCTATATATTTATTAATATAGTCAACACGACCTAAAAACATTCTGACTTCCTTCCTCACCTCCTGCCGCGGAAGCGAGGGATTCTCACATTTCCTTTCGCTGAAGCAAATTCGGTTACTGTTCGTCTCCGCTTTCGTTTCACTCAGAAGTGGCCGCCTGCTCGATCAAGATAATAAAAAGGCCGTTGCCTTGCTGCAACGGCGCTGTTCAATATAAAAAGTCAAGCAGGCGGCGATCCGCCAAATTCGTATCAACCGGACAGCCTTCTGCGTCGCGCCCGTACTGCCACGCCCAAACGTTCGCGCTACAAGGCGGGGCGGCCGGCTGGTAACGCGGAGCTTTTTGTTCTTTCGTCGTTCCAGGCCTTGGGGCTGCGCTCCAAATAACGGCCTGTACCGCCACTTGATTGTTGTTCCCAACCGCCTCGCAATAGGCGGCGGCGAAATCCCCCTGCGTCGGATCGGCATACAGCCCCGGACGATACCCAGTCGGATAGAGCGTTTCCACCCAAGCCGTAATCCAAGCCGCATCGACAGCAAAAAAATCTTCGATGTTGGCAAACAGCAATTTATTTTTCGGAATGCCGAGCCGCCGTGCATGGAACACCGCATTGCGCGCCGCCACTTGGCCGTTCGCATAGCCAACCGCCTCACGAAAGGCATTATAAATTGGCAGTACTTTGATCCCATAGTTGCGGATGCGGGTGATCTCGTCCCGCGTCAGCCCTTCCGAGACGTTCGGCACTTCCACCAAATAGCGACCCCAAAATTTCGGGTAACCAAACTCCGTCCGTACACATTGAAACAATTGGTCTGTGACGACTTGCGCCGAATCAACGCCCCAAACACCTCGTACCATCCTTCCCCCTCCTTCACGGTCGCATTGCCATAGTTATATATATGAGGGGGCCAGCTTGTTTTATACGGTTACCGACGCCGTTCCTCCTTCGACGAGTCGCCTTTTAACAGCTGAAACCAACCGTTGCGTTTAAACCAAGCAAACATCATTATGCCGATGACTGCCATGATCGCCAATACAGCAAAGTACCCATATTTCCAGCGCAGTTCCGGCATATAATCAAAATTCATCCCGTAAATGCCGGCAATAAAGGTGAGCGGCATAAAAATCGTCGTAATGGCTGTAAATGTCATCATAATGTTGTTCATTCGGTTGGAGTTGAGCGACAAATAGCTATCCCGGATATCGGAGGTAATTTCCCGATTCGTCTCGATCATTTCCGACAGCTTCAATAAATGATCGTAAATATCATGGAAATACAACTGCCGTTCTTTCATGCGCTGCAGTCGGTCGGAGTGGATGATGCGATACAGTAAATCGCGCATCGGCACAATTGTCCGGCGCAATTTCGATAAATCGCCACGAATATCAAACACTTTTTCGATAATGTCATGAATCGGCTCATTGTTCGTATTTTCCTCTAGATCATTTAACACATCTTCAATATTGTACAGTGGCGGGAAGTAATCATCGACGAGTTTATCAATCAGCCGATACATAACATGAAACGGCCCCTGCTGCACATCCTGCTCGCGTTTCAGCCGCTCCCATACGTCATCGACTGCGTGAATCGACGACTTATGAAACGAAACGATAAAATTTTGTCCGACAAACAAGTCAACTTCCTCAGCCTCGAGGGTTGTTCCCGCAATCGCATGAAGGACAACAAATAAGTAGCGGTCATAAAAATCAAGTTTCGGACGCTGTACATATTCCAAACAGTCCTCAATCGCTAGCGGATGGAAACGGAAAAATGAAGCGAGTAAGTCCGACTCCTCGTCCGTCGGTTCATGAAAATCAACCCAATACCATGAAACGTCTGGACTGTTGACGAACGCTAAATCAACATCATGCATAACCTCAAACTCTTTTGTTACGACACACGTGCGAATCATCGCCATCTCACCTTGCCATTTTTTCTCTTCTTATCATAACCGAAAAGCTGTTACACACCAACAAAAAACGGGTAAAGAAATCGTGTAGAGAAAAAATTGACAAAAAATATTTATCTAAATTTTCTTTACATTTTCACCAAAAAGGACGATAATATAAAAAAGGGAACCCCTTCGTTCCCATATGGGAGGGAATTGACTATGTATGAAAAACAGTATCCAAACGAAGGCGCCATATTGTTCAACCAGCCTGAAGAAAAAAGCAGCTATGGTCCAATGGCCGAACAAGTGTTGAAAGAAGCACTCTTCCAGTTCCAGAGAAAAAAACTGATGGAAAAAATCGACGAGGCGCTTGCTACTGGCAACAAACCGTTGTTTGTCAAGCTTTCCGCCCAATATAACGACTTATTGAAAAAATACGGCGCGTAAAAGGAGAGAACGACGTTGGAGTGTGAATCATCTATGACAGGATGAGCCCCATTTCCGTCTACGGAAAACGATCCGAACGGAAAGGGGCTCATTTTTGTTTTTCCGTTTTGCAGGCCCAATGGTACAATAGAGAAAAAACGGAAAGGTGGACAGCTTGTGAAACACCTCATTCAGCCACGCGTTCAAGCCATTCAACTATCTGGCATCCGTCAATTTTTCAACCTTGTCTCCGGCCGGCCAGGGTTAGTTTCCTTGACGATCGGCCAACCGGATTTTCCGACACCCGATCATGTGAAAGTGGCAGCCCAAGAAGCGATCGCCGCCGATTTCACAACATATACGGCGAACGCCGGTCTCCTGGAGTTGCGCCAAGCTGCTTGTCAATTTGTCGCTGATAAATACGGGCTTCGCTACAGCCCGGATGAAGTGATCGCCACCGTTGGCGCCAGCCAGGCGCTCGACATTACGTTTCGCACCATTTTAGAAGAAGGGACGGAGGTGCTTCTTCCCGCGCCGGTCTACCCCGGCTATGAGCCGCTCATCCGCTTGTGCGGGGCGAAACCGGTGTACATCGATACAAGACAAAACGGCTTTCGTCTGTCGGCCGAGTTGATTAAGCCTTACCTCACCGACAAGACACGTTGCCTCGTCCTTCCGTATCCGTCCAATCCGACCGGAACGACGCTGTCAAGTGAAGCGCTGGAAGCCATCGCTGCACTGATGAAAGGAAGGCCGATTTGGATCGTGTCTGACGAAATTTACAGCGAGCTCGTCTATCGCGGGCGCCACCGCTCAATCGCTGAATGGTTGCCAGAGCAGACTATTGTCATCAACGGTCTAAGCAAATCACACTCGATGACCGGCTGGCGCATCGGATTGGTTTTCGCTCCGTCCTTTGTCATCGAACAGATGGTCAAGGTGCATCAATACAGCGTCTCCTGCACGTCGTCGATCAGCCAAAAAGCAGCGGTTGAGGCGCTTACCGCCGGCAAAAATGACGCCGAGGCAATGCGCGCTGCCTACGCTGAACGTCTTGAGTACGCTTACAATCGCCTCACGGCCATGGGGCTGCCTGTGGAAAAGCCGGACGGCGCGTTTTATTTGTTTCCGTCGATCGCTGCGTTTCGTATGCCGTCGTTCGATTTTGCCCTTGATGTCGTTGAAAAAGCCGGCGTCGCCCTTGTTCCCGGAAGCGCCTTTTCTGAATACGGCGAAGGCTACGTTCGCCTGTCATACGCCTATTCGCTCGATGTGCTCAAAGAAGGGCTCGACCGGCTCGAACGATACGTTCACGAAAAGAGAAACAGTCTATAAAACAAATGTAACGCTGTTTTCCTTTCAGCGCGATATCGTATGCGGTGGCCGCCGATTGGTTTACGCACATATAAAAGGGTGTCCCACAAAGACAACGGGACACCCTTTTTCATCACGATATACGATCTGAACACTTCCACAATACAGCATCTTGTCTCTCTTGAAGAAAGGCGACCTTTCTGGTCAACTCCATTCCTCTTTTTACGGCACAAGTAACAGTTTGCCGCTCGTTTTCCTCCCTTGCAACAGCTCGTGTACCATAGCCGCCTGCTCAAGCGGATAGACGCCGCCGATGATCAGCTCTAAGCTTCCTTCTTGCACCCAATGGAGCAATTCACGCAAGCTTTGCTCGTACAGCGCCCGCTTCCGCATGATTTGCGGCAAGAAAAAGCCGACGACAGACCAGTTTTTCGCCATCAGACGAGCTGGGTTAAGGCGCGTCATCTCCCCGCTTGCCATGCCGTAAACAACAAGGCGACCGAACGGGGCGAGGCAATCAAGCGTTTGATGGAAAATACCGCCGCCCACCATTTCCAAGGCAACGTCAACGCCGCGGCCATCAGTCGCCTCCATCACAGCCTTGGTCCAGTCGTTTTGCGTATAATCGATCGTCACATCAGCACCAAGACGCCGAGCAAGCTCCCGCTTTTCTTCGGTGCTCGCCGTGGCGATAACGGTTTTCGCGCCGAACCGTTTCGCCAGCTGCACGGCGAGCGTGCCGACGCCGCCGGCTGCCGCGTGAACGAGCACCGTTTCTCCGTCCTCCAGACGGCTCATCGTTTTTAAAATATGATAGGCACTTAACCCTTGCACCGGCAGCGCCGCTGCTTGTTGGACATCCATCCCATCCGGCAGCGGCACGACCGCCCGCTCATCAACGGCAACAAACTCGGCGTACCCTCCCGACTCCACTAAGGCGACGACGCGCTGCCCTGGGCGGATCGCCTGCACGTCCGGACCAACTTCACGGACGACACCGGCCACTTCAGTTCCAGGCACGAATGGAAGCGGTGTCGGTACAACGTAGCGTCCTTCTCGTCTCGCTGTATCGGCGTAATTGACGCCAATCGCCTCCGCCTCAATCAACACGTGGCGACCGGATGGCGACGGGCGTTCTACCTCTTTCACCTCAAGCACATCTGGACCGCCGTATTCCGTAAATTGTACCATTTTCATTGTTGTTTCCCCTCCCCCGCTACTTTCGTTTGCGTCATATCACGCATTTCCGGTCCAAACGACTCACACTCAAGTTTCGGAACGACAGAAAGAGCTCCATGCTGGTTGATGTAGTCGATCTCCTTTTCGAGACCGTAAGCGGCCATCCAGCGCCCGACACGCGAGGAGGACAGCACTTCTTTCGCCCTTCTTTCACCGCTATATTGCCGATAAAACAGCCAAGCAGCCATGGCGCTGTCGGAAAGCTCTGCAGCAGCGATTCCGTGCTCAATCAGGCAATGAACAAAATAGCCGGCGCCATAAAAATCCTCAAGACAAAATCGGCCGGATGAGCCGGAACAAATGGCGATAATCGTCTCTTCCCGATGTGAGCGGCAAACATATTCGCCGACTGCTGGGCTATTGAGCAAACTCGCTGCATACACAGCGCGGGCTGGCATCGCCTTACGAAGCGCCACCGTGCCGTTCGTCGTCGACAACACCACCGTTTTCCCCGGGCAAACAGTTTGCAAAAACAGCGGCGCTGGCGGGTGGAAGCCAACGATCGTCCGCCCTTCGCTTTCGCCGACAAGTTCGTAGCTCCCGTCAGGCAATCGCCGCCCGACTTCTCTCGCTTCGGCGGCGCTATACACCGGAATGACCGAGCGGGCGCCGGCAGCCAATGCCGCTGTAATCGATGACGTCGCGAGCAAGACATCAAACACAACGGCCACTTTACCGTCAGCAAGTGCGGTTTCGTCAATATCTTCTTTGCGCAGTACAACATGCACTTTCGTGATCATACTCTCTCACCGCCTTGTCGCCAGCTGCCACGCATGCTCAATGAGCGCCTCGACAAACTGGTTGAAATGACGAAACCGCTCATCATTTGTTTGTCCGCGGCGATAGCGGTAATAAATTTGTTGACAGATGACGGCCAATTTAAAATAAGCAAACGTTAAATAAACGTGCATATCGGAAACATCGCGTCCGCTTTTTTCTGCATACGCAGCAATAAACTGTTCACGCGTATAAAAGCCAGGCCGAACGGTGACCGGCTCGCGGCCGAAACCTTGCTTGACAAGCGGTGGGTCGTCTTCCTCAACCCAATAACTCATCGCCACCGCCAAATCAGCAAGCGGGTCGCCAACAGTCGACATTTCCCAATCGAACAAGCCAACCATTTTCGTTGCATCATCCTCAGCAAACAAGGCGTTATTCAGCTTAAAATCGTAATGGATGACCGTCGCCTCCCGCTGTGGCGGGATATGGGAAGCAAGCCACTTCATAAGCGCCTCAGCCGCTGGAACATCATCTGTTTTCGCTCGTTCGTAGCGTTGAATCCATCCGTGCACTTGCCGCTCCATAAACCCTTCTGGCTTGACTATCTGCACAAGGCGCGTTTTCGTATAGTCAATTTGATGAATGTTGACAAGCGTCTCAACCATCGTCTCGGAAATGCCGCGGCAGACGTCTTCCGTGGGGTCGATGCCATCTGGGAAATCGCTGTCAATCACAACGCCGTGACGTCGCTCCATCACAAAAAACGGGCTGCCGATAACCGATTCATCTTCACAAAAGTAGAATGGCTTCGGGGCCAATGGGAACAGTGGATGAATTTCAGCAAGCCATGTGCTCTCCCGCTTCATATCGTGCGCTTTCGGCGGCACGGGGCCAAACGGCGGGCGGCGCAGCACCGCCTCCCATTCCCCGCAGCGAAGCAAATACGTTAAATTCGACCGACCGGCGGAAAATTGCTTGATCTCGAGCTCGCCGTCCGGTATATCCGGCAACACTGTGCGTAAAAACTTAGCCAGCTTTTCGGCTGGCAGTTCTTCCCCTTTGCGAACCGGAATAATGGCGGTCAATCTCCCCTCTCCCCCTTTACGAACGCGTTTGGGTGTGCGCCGTTTCACTTGTCTATCGAGTATATGGCGCACTCATTCCTTCAATCAAAATCGTCACCATTTGTTTCGCCACTTCAGCATCGGTCAGCTCGCCGTCCGGACGAAACCAATGATAGCTCCAATTGGCCGCCCCAAGCACAGTAAGGGTAGCAATCGATGGCGACAAATCGCGGCGCAGTTCGCCAGTTTTCATTCCTTCTTCAATTAACGCCTGCAGATGATAGCGGAACAAATCGCGCTTTTCTTTCACTTTTTGCAAATGTTCCTCGCTTAAATGCTTCATCTCACGGAAAAAAATGCGCGCCTGTCTTCCTTGCCGCTCGACATTATGAATGAGCATATAAACGATGGCGTACAACTTTTCCCGCATCGTCCGCTGCTCATCATTCATAATGCGCGCCTGTTCGCTAAGCAGCCCTTCAATGTAGCGAAGATGAATGTCCATGAGCAGCTCTTCTTTGCTTTTGAAATAGTAGTAAAACGTCCCTTTCGTCACCCCGAGAGCATCGACAATATCTTGAATCGACGTTTCGCTAAACCCGTTTTGTTCAAATAATTCAATGCTGGCAGCGATAATTTTTTCCCTCATGTCTTTCCACCTCTTGCCTTACATGTAGTCACCGCCAGCTATTTTACCATAAAACGGCCAAGCCTGCTCGGGACCTGGCCGTCAACTGCGCCTTCGTCATTGCGGGCGAGACGCCTCTTCGCGCAAAGCACGACGCAAAATTTTGCCAACGTTCGTTTTCGGCAGTTCGGTACGGAACTCGACGATGCGCGGCACTTTATAGGACGCTAGATTTTTCCTACAATGCCGAATAATATCGTCTTCGCTCGCCTGTTGCCCGTCTTTTAAGACGATGACCGCCTTCACTGTTTCGCCGCGATACGAATCCGGCACACCGATCACCACCGCCTCTTTCACGGCCGGATGTTCATACAGCACTTCCTCGACCTCACGCGGATAAATGTTATAGCCGCCGGCAATGATCATATCTTTTTTCCGGTCGACAATCGTCACGTACCCCTCCTCGTCAATCGAAGCCAAATCTCCGGTGTACAGCCATCCGTCTCGCAGCGTCACCGCTGTTTCCTCCGGCATGTTCCAATACCCCTTCATCACTTGCGGACCGCGGATGATGAGTTCACCGACCTCACCCGGCGGCAATTCTTGCGTGCCCGTCGCCACATCGACGACTTTGTACTCAGTAAGTGGCATGCCGATGCCGACTGTCCCCGGCTTGCGTGCAGCAAACGGTGGATTGCAGTGCGTCACTGGGGATGCTTCGGACAGTCCGTACCCTTCGAGAACGACCGCCCCGGTTTTTTCCTCAAAATCGCGCATGAGCTCCAGCGGCATCGGTGCGCTGCCGCTGTTGCACGTTTTAATACTGCTGATGCCGTATTGTTCGACTCCAGGTGTGTTCGTAATGGCAACATACATCGTCGGCACACCGGGGAACACAGTCGGCTGCTTGTCTCGGATCGTCTCGAGCACCTCCTTCAGCTCAAAGCGCGGCAATAAAATGTTTTCCGCTCCTTGATAAATGGCCAAGTTCATTCCCGAAGTCATGGCGAAGACGTGGAAGAGTGGGATCACAGTTAAATAGCGCTCTTTTCCCATCTCAAACGTGCCTTTGAAAAATTCGGCACATTGCAAAACATTGGCGAAAATGTTGCGATGGGTGAGCATCGCCCCTTTCGAGCGTCCTGTCGTTCCGCCCGTGTATTGCAGTACAGCGACGTCATGCGCCGGTTCGATTGGCACTGGACGCACTTGCCCGCTTCCTTCGGCGAGAAACTCATCAAATGTGACGTCTTCGGCGGCCAATGAAGCGGAGGACGGCGCTCCGAAGCTAACGGTCACCGCCCGCTTGATGGCCGTCCCCTCTCTTACTGCGGCGAGGCGCGGATAAAGCGGTTCATAAATAATGATCGTCTCAGCTCCGGAATCGTTCAGCACATACGCCAGTTCACGCTCGACGAGCATCGGATTCACTTGGGTGACGATGGCGCCAGCCTGTAAAATGCCATAGTACGCAATGACGTATTGTGGACAGTTCGGCAGCATAATCGCGACACGGTCGCCTTTTTGCACTCCGAGCGTCTGCAGACTGGAGGCGAAGCGGTTAACCGCCGCAACGAGCTCAGCATACGTGATCGTTTTGCCGTAAAACGTCAGCGCGGGATGGCTGCTAAATTGCGCTGCTCGCTCATGGAGCACATCGCATACCGTTTTGTCCGGAATGTCAATATGAAATGACACATGTTCCGGATAAAGAGACAAGGCCCGTTTTTCGCTCATTTGCTTTCCCCCTTACTTTCGTTAAATGCCAGACGCATGACTGCCGCCGTCAACGACGAGGAGCGCGCCGGTGACAAACGCGGATGCCGGCGAAGCGAGGAATAAGACAGCGCCTTTTAAGTCATCCTCACCACCAAAGCGGCCGAGCGGCGTATGTTCCAACACTTTTTGACCGACACGCTCAAGGACGACACGCGACATTTTCGTTGGGAAAAAGCCAGGTGCGACCGCATTGACGCGAATACCGTGTTTTCCCCATTTGGCAGCTAGATCGCGCGTAAACGTAATGACTGCCCCTTTGCTTGTGTTGTAGCCAATCGTATTTAAAATGTCCGGATGCGTGCCGCCAAGGCCAGCGACAGAGGCGATATTGATGATGGCGCCTCCGGTTTGCTTGGCAATCATCACTTTGCCGACCTCTTGGCTCATCAAAAACGTACCAGTGACGTTGACGTTCATTACCTTTTGCCATGCTTCAAGCGGCATCTCCTCAACCGGCGCCCCCCATGTCGCTCCGCTGTTGTTGACCAAAATATCAATGCCGCCAAATTCTTTTTCCGTCGTTTCGACGACCTTTTTTACGTCATCCGGGTTCGTTACATCGCACGGCAAAGCAAGTGAGCGGACGCCGAGCCGTTCAATTTTTTCTTTTACTTGCTCACACGCTTCCACCTTGCGCGAGCAGACGATGACGTTCGCCCCGGCTTCGGCGAGGCCGATGGCGATTTGTTCACCGAGACCTCGCCCACCACCGGTGACGATGGCCGTTTTTCCTCCAATTTTAAATAAGTCGAGCACATGCATGAACGCCACTTCCTCCCCCATGCTATTGATATTGACGCAGTTCAAGCTTTGCAACTTGCTCTTTATGCACTTCGTCTGGCCCATCAGCGAGACGGAGCGTGCGCGAGTTCGCCCACATGGCGGCAAGCGGGAAGTCGTTGCTCACCCCGGCGGCACCGAACGCTTGAATGGCGCGATCAATCACTTTTAAGGCGACATTTGGAGCGACAACTTTAATCATGGCAATTTCTTTACGCGCAACCTTGTTACCGACTGTATCCATCATGTACGCTGCTTTCATTGTCAACAGGCGCGCCTGCTCAATCTCGATGCGCGACTGGGCGATCCAATCGCGGATCACGCCATGCTCAGCGAGCGGCTTGCCGAACGCTACCCGCGACTGCACACGCCGGCACATGAGCTCAAGCGCTCGTTCCGCCGCACCAATGAGGCGCATGCAATGGTGAATCCGTCCTGGACCGAGCCTTCCTTGGGCGATAGCGAACCCTTTTCCTTCCCCCCAAATGATGTTTTCTTTCGGCACCCGCACGTGATCATATGTAATCTCCGCATGTCCGTGCGGCGCATGATCAAAGCCAAACACCGGCAACATCCGTTCGATTTTCACACCTGGTGTATCGAGTGGAACGATGATCATCGACTGCTGTTCATGTTTTGGGGCGTCCGGGTTCGTTTTGCCCATGACGATGGCCACTTTGCAGCGCGGGTCACCGGCGCCGGACGACCACCATTTCCGTCCGGTAATGACATATTCGTCACCGTCACGGATGATCGACGCACGAATATTCGTCGCATCGCTTGACGCCACATCTGGCTCGGTCATTGAGAAGCACGAGCGGATTTCCCCGTTTAAGAGCGGAACGAGCCATTTTTGTTTTTGCTCCTCGCTACCGTAGCGGACAAGCACTTCCATGTTGCCTGTATCCGGCGCATTGCAGTTGAACACTTCCGGAGCGATAAGGGAACGGCCCATAATTTCGCAAAGCGGTGCGTACTCGACGTTCGTTAAGCCGGCTCCGTACTCGCTGTCCGGCAAAAACAAATTCCAAAGCCCTTCTTTTTTGGCTTTTTCCTTTAGCTCTTCGATGATCGGTGGCACGCCTGACCATCTCGACTCTTGTGCATTCAGCTGCTCCTCGTACACTTTTTCGTTCGGATAAATATACTCCTCCATGAAAGCGCTTAATTTTCTAATCAGCTCTTGGACTTTCGGCGAATAGGAAAAGTCCATGCCCTCCCCTCCCTTTATACCAACCGGTTAGTATGTTATTCTTACTTCTACTATACCTCGATAAGAATTAATATTCAATATTTTTTGATAAATATATTTAGCATAAAAAATGGGGCGAAAACCGCCCCTTACTTCTCAACATAGCGCTTGTACAGCGCCTGTGTGCCGCTGTTTTCCTCACCTGCTTGCGCCAGCTCTTCGTACATCGATTTGGCGAGCGCTAGTCCCGGAAGCGGCAAATTCATGCGTTCAGCTTCTTCAAGCGCAATTTTCATATCCTTAATGAAATGTTTAATGTAAAACCCGGGCGCAAAATCACCGGTGAGCATGCGCGGCGCTAAGTTACTTAATGACCAACTGCCTGCCGCTCCTTTGGCGATACTTTCAAGCACACGAAATGGGTCGAGCCCTGCCTTTTTCGCATACGCCATCGCTTCGCAAACACCGATCATATTGGTGGCAATGGCGATTTGGTTACACATTTTCGTATGTTGGCCGGCCCCGGCTTTTCCTTGAAGGATGATGTTCGTGCCGAGATGCTCAAGAATCGGTTTGCACGCCAAAAACACCTCTTCATCGCCGCCGACCATGATCGTCAACGTTCCTTCACGGGCGCCGATATCACCACCAGATACCGGAGCATCCAACGCGTGAATGCCTTTTTGCTTTGCCGCTTCGTAAATGGCTTGCGCTAGCGTTGGTGTCGAAGTTGTCATATCGATGACATACGTTCCCGGCCGCGCCTGCTCCAAAATGCCTCCCTCACCGAAATACACTTGCTCGACATCGTGCGGGTAGCCAACCATTGTCATGACAACGTCCGCTTCCCGCGCCAAGTCGGCGACCGTTTCCTTCCATACCGCCCCTTCCTCAAGCAAGTCGAGCGCCTTTTCCTTCGTACGTGTATGGACAAGAAGCGGGTAGCCCGCTTTTAACAAATGACGCGCCATGCTTTTCCCCATGACACCAAGGCCGATAAATCCGATTGTTTTCATGCTGTCTCTCCCTTTCTGTTCGTTTTGCCAAAACATCTGGCGAACATAACCGTCTCCTGCTACTCAACGATTCTTAAGAACGGCAGAATGATAGATTCAAAACAGTTTCTCCATTTAAACAATCCTTGTCGTACCTTGAATCACAAGCCTTCTAAATGGCCTTCACCATGCCGCCATCTACGATCAATGCTTGCCCGGTGACGTACGTATTTGCATCTGACAGCAAAAAGACGACAACGTTGGCAAACTCCTCAGGGGTTCCGTAACGGCCGAGCGGAATGGCGCTTCTCATGCGCGCTTCCATTTCTTCTTTCGTAATGCCGAGCTTTTCAGCGTTCACCTTGTCTAAGAAAGCTACCCGTTCCGTAGCAATCCGTCCAGGTGCGACTGTGTTGATCAAAATATTATCAGGCGCGAACTCCGTTGCAAGCGTTTTCGTCAACCCGATGATCCCAGTGCGGAACGTATTGGACAGGATGAGCCCCGGAATAGGCTCTTTGATGGACGACGAGGCGATATTGACAATTTTACCGCCTTTTTTCTTTAGATAAGGCAACGCTTCGCGAATCAACCGAATATAGCTCAGTAAATTGAGCTCGAACGCATATTGCCAGTCTTTGTCGCTGATTGTTTCGAACGTTCCCGCCGGAGGGCCGCCGGCGTTGTTAACAAGTAAATCGATCGTTCCAAACGTCTCCACAGTTTTGGCGACCAGTTGGCGGATGTCATCCGCTTTCGTCACATCGGTGCGCGTATAAGCAACGCGTCCCTTATGTAAACTGTTAAGCTCCTCGGCGACTTCCTGCAGCTTTTCCTCATTTCGGCTTGTAATCATCACGTTTGCTCCTTCCAGCACAAGCGCTCGGGCAATCGCTTTGCCAAGCCCTTGGCTCGATGCAGCGACAAGCGCCGTTTTTCCCGCCAATCCGAACTCCATTATATAATCCCCCCGGAAAAATAGTCATAACAAATAACAGTATTCGCGTTTGTTCGCCATTTTCCTTCTTGACTGATTCATGAAAAAAGCGATTCGCCTAGCGAATCACTTTTTTCCCTTCCATTAACGCCCGAAATCGCTTCATTCCTTCTTCCACTTCAAGGTGGTCAACATGGAACGGACCAGGGTTGGCCTCCCGCAGAGGGTCTGCATCACTTCGCACCCCGATTGCCTTGGCACCATCGGCAGTCGCATCATTGATGATGCTTTCGCGGGCACCATCTTGGTGAAACTCATGCGGGTGGTCGTTTCGTCCACGCTCTGGCATATGCTTCTCTCCTTTTTGACGGTAGTTTTCCGTAAAACAGGAAAGTTCATTCGGTACAACGTGCCATTTAGACGATAAAAAACGTGGAGCCTGCATGCTGCAGGCTCCTTTTTCCGCATTAACTTTCAAGCAATAAATCTTCTGGATTTTCGATCAAGTCTTTCACTGTTTTTAAGAACCCAACTGCTTCTTTGCCATCAATGATGCGGTGATCGTACGACAGAGCGACATACATCATCGGCCGGTTTTCAATCCGCTCCTCATCAATAGCTACCGGACGCAGTTTGATCGAATGCATCCCTAAAATACCAACTTGCGGCCCGTTCAAGAGCGGAGTCGAAAGAAGCGAGCCGAATACACCGCCGTTGGTGATTGTAAACGTACCGCCTTGCAAATCGGCAAGCGACAGTTTGTTGCTGCGCGCTTTCGCCGCTAATTCAGCGATGTCTCGCTCAATTTCAGCGAAGTTTTTCCGGTCACAGTCACGCACAACCGGGACAACAAGCCCTTCATCGGTCGAAACAGCCACGCCGATGTCGTAATATTTTTTCAGCAAAATTTCATCGCCTTGAATTTCCGCGTTGACGTATGGATATTTTTTCAGCGCTGCCACCGTCGCTTTGACGAAAAACGACATAAAGCCAAGGCGGACGTCATGCTCTTCTAAAAACTTGTCTTTTTTCCGCTTGCGCAATTCCATAACGGCTGACATGTCGATTTCATTGAACGTCGTCAACATCGCAGTCGATTGCGAAACTTCAAGCAATCGCTTGGCGATCGTTTGCCGGCGGCGCGACATTTTTTCACGGATGACCAGCTTGCCGCTTTCCGCTGACGGCGCAGAAGCCTGTGTTGGCGCAGAAACCGGCGCAGCCGTTGGAGCCGGTTGCGGCGCTGCTTGTGAACCAGCTGCTGGTTGAGCGGCAAATGAAGCCACGTCTTGCTTGCGGACGCGTCCAAGCGGATCAACGGTCGGCACTTGCGTCAAATCAATCCCTTTCTCACGCGCCATTTTTCGAGCGGCCGGCGAAGCGACTGGACGTTGGCCCGGTGCTTGGGCGACAGCGACCGGTTGCGGTGCTTGTTGCTCGGCGCGGTCAGCCGGCACGGTTGGTGTTTCGTCAGTTGGCTGCGCAGCCTGCGGAGCAGCAGTCGGTGCCGAAGCCGCCCCCTCGCCGATAATGGCGATCGCTTGGCCGACAGCGACCGTGTCACCTTCGTTCGCCAACAATTGCTGCAAAACTCCCGACTCTTCGGCCATAATTTCGACGTTCACTTTATCTGTTTCTAACTCACAAACCGATTCACCTTTTTCCACATAGTCGCCCGGCTTTTTCAGCCATTGAGCGATCGTACCTTCGGTGATGGACTCTGCTAGTTCTGGGACTTTGATCTCAGCCACGTTGATGCCCTCCTCAAATATTCCGTTAGTCATCATTCATGTTTCGTTAATGCACAGCGGATAATGCGCTCCTGTTCTTTCCGATGGACGACCGGATCGCCCTCTGCCGGGCTCGCTCGCCGACGTCGCCCGATATAGCTGACATCGACGCCCTCTGGAGCGATGGCTCGCAGGCGCGGTTCCATATACATCCAAGCGCCCATGTTTTTCGGTTCCTCTTGTACCCAAACAAGCTCTTTTACATTCGGATAGCGGGCGATAATAGCTTGCACGGCCTCTTCTGGAAACGGATACAGCTCTTCGACACGGACGACGTGCAGCCAATCAAGCCCATCCATTTTGCCGATTTGTTCCGCTAAATCAATCATCAGTTTGCCAGTACCAAACACGATCCGCTCGACCTTGCTGGCGTCAACGCCCAATCCTGGCTGTTCGAGCACCGGTGAGAATGCACCTTGAACAAGCGCTTCAGCTTCGGATGATGCAAGCGGATGACGGAGCAAGCTTTTCGGTGTCATTAGGACGAGCGGGCGCACTTCTTCTTTTTTCAGCAACGCCGCTTGCCGGCGCAAAATATGGAAATACTGCGCCGCCGTCGATAAGTTGGCGACCGTCCAGTTGTTTTCTGCCGCCAACTGTAAAAACCGCTCGATACGGCCGCTGGAATGTTCCGGCCCTTGCCCTTCATAACCGTGCGGCAAGAGCATAACGAGCCCAGATTTTTGTCCCCATTTCGCCCGGCCGGACGAGATAAACTGGTCAAACATCACTTGCGCCATATTCGCAAAATCGCCGAACTGCGCTTCCCAAAGCACAAGTGTTTCCGGTGCGTACACGTTGTATCCGTATTCATAACCGAGCACGGCCGCTTCAGTCAATGGGCTGTTGTAAACGACAAACGAAGCTTTTGCACCGCTGATATGATGAAGCGGAACATACTCTTTTCCAGTTTTCACGTCGTGCAGCACTAAATGGCGTTGGGCAAACGTGCCGCGCTGCGAATCTTGGCCGGTGAGGCGGATCGGCACGCCGTCTTGCAAAATCGTGGCAAACGCCAACGTTTCCGCATGCGCCCAGTCGATTTTGCCGTTTTGCGCAAATACATTGCTGCGTCGTTTTAAGATGCGCTCAAGCTTGTTAAAGACATGGAAGTCAGCCGGGAACTCGAGTAGCTCCTCATTGATGCGGTGAAGCACGTCTTTTGCCACACCTGTTTTTACTTCCGGCAGCCGGTCGACGACCGGTTTCGGTGGATCCATAATGAAATCGAGTTCCTCTTCGTTTTTCGGCACCCGCTCATAGGCAATTTTCAACCGTTCGGCCACTTCCTGCTCCATTTCTTCGACTTCCCGCTCAGCGATGATGCCCTTATCAATCAATTTTTGCGCATACAGCTGCCGCACGGTCGGATGCTGGTGAATGATGCTATACATGAGCGGATTCGTCGCCATCGGCTCATCCATCTCGTTATGGCCGAAGCGGCGATAACCGATCAAGTCGATAACAAAATCTTTTTTAAATCGCTGGCGATATGCAAACGCCAAGCTTGCCGCTGCTAAACAAGCCTCCGGATCATCGGCGTTGACGTGCACAATCGGCACCTCAAACCCTTTCGCCATATCGGAAGCATACGTTGTCGAACGGGAATCGTAACTTTCCGTCGTAAAGCCGATCATGTTGTTGGCGATAATATGAATTGCCCCGCCGGTCGTATAGCCGCGCAACTGGCTTAAGTTGAGCGTCTCAGCCACAACACCTTGCCCCGGGAAGGCAGCATCGCCATGAATTAAAATAGCAAACGAGGCGTCTACCTTTTGCTCCGGCACGCCTGGCTTCGTCCGGTCTTCTTGTGCAGCGCGCGTGTAGCCGAGCACGACCGGATTCACAACTTCAAGATGGCTCGGGTTGTTGGCGAGCGTAATTCGCATCGTATGCGCGCTTTTATTGCGCAGACGGCGCGCCGCTCCCAAATGGTATTTCACGTCACCCGTCCAGCCGTAGGTGATGGCCACCGCCCCTTCGGACGGAATAAAGTTTTTGCTTTCTGCATGCTGAAACTCAGCGAAAATCATTTCATACGGCTTACCGAGCACATGGGCGAGCACGTTTAGCCGGCCGCGGTGCGCCATGCCGATGTTGACAGCATCAATCTCATGCTCAATCGCTTGACGGACAAGTTCATCGAGAAGCGGTACCATGGAGTCAAGACCCTCAATCGAAAACCGCTTTTGCCCGACATATGTCCGATGAATGAACTTTTCAAACCCCTCTACTTCCGTCAGGCGACGCAGCAAAGCGACCCGCTCTTTGTTCGCCAAGCTCGGATAGTACGCTCCAGACTCGATTTGCTGGATGAGCCAGTTCCTTTCCTCTAAATTATGTACTTGCGAGAATTCAAAGGCGATTTTATCTGTATAGATTTTACGCAAGTGCAAAATGGCATCCCAACCGTTTTTAACGTGCGCCGGCGCATGTGGACAAAGAAATGCGACCGGAATGCGCTTTAAATCTTCTTCTGTCAAATCATACTCATCTAGTTCGAGACGGCGCAACTTTTTCTCCTTTTTAACGATTGGGTTCGTATCGGCGGCCAGATGGCCATAATGGCGAATGCTGTCCGCCAGTTTGACGGCGGCGACAAGTTTGCTAAATACAGTTGGTGTCTCAGGCAGCCGGAACGTTTGATGCGTCTGCGTCGCTTCGGGATCCGCAGGAGAAACCGGTTCCTCGACGACCGGCGCTCCCCACTGTTCAAACAGTTGTTTTAGTTCCGGGTCGACGCTGTCTGGGTCATCGAGGTACTGCTCATACATTTCGATGACATAGCCGAGGTTCGGCCCGTAAAACTGGCTCCACGGTTGAGCGTAGTTCGTCTGTTTTGCCATCGTGAAAAAACCTCCAACTAATTTTCGTGTCCCTCGGGTCAAGCGGACAGCGGTTATCAAGACGCCGCGTCCCCATTGGCTACCATTATTCCCGAATGGACAACAAAATAACTATATAAACGTTTTCACTGTTTATTTTAGCACTATTATTCACTAAAATCGACGCAGAAACTTAAAAAAATTCCACTCATTATCATTATATGAATAGTATGAATAGAAAATATATTGTTAACAAATTGATGGGAACATGGCTATGACCTACAGGCAACGCCGCCTCCTGCTGCTTGAGAGGCGGTCCAACTACCAGCTACAGCCCGTCGGCACCAATGGAAAAGCGCAGCCGAACAAAAGCTGCGCTTTCTTACGAGAGCTTGAATTTTTCCACGAGCTGCTTCAATTGCTGGCTCATCTCGTTTAACGATCCTGCCGATTCGGTCACCGTCGCCAGCGCCTGCAACTGGTCATCGGCCGAAGCAGCCACTTCTTCTGCCGCTGCCGCTGACTGTTGGGCGATGGCGGCAATGTTTTGCATCGCGCCGACCACGTCATCTTTGCTTCTGTTCATCCGCTTTGCTTCTTCCATCACAGCAGCGAGCGCGTCTGTCAATTGTTCCATCATGCTAGTGATTTTTACGAACAAATCACCGGTCGTATGCACCGCTTCCCGCTGTTTGTTGTACGCCTGTTTGGAACGGCCGACGGCCTCGATCGCCAATGCCGCTTGCTGCTGAATGGCCGCAATGGTCGCATGGATCATTTCTGTCGCTTTTGCTGATTGTTCCGCCAGTTTGCGCACCTCGTCAGCGACAACGGCAAATCCTTTGCCATGCTCGCCGGCGCGCGCCGCCTCAATGCTGGCGTTTAACGCAAGCAAGTTCGTCTGTCCGGAAATGGCGGTAATTGTTTGGATAACCCCATCAATTTCATCCATTTTTTTCACTAGATCGTTAATGACGTTTTCTACTGCGGACAGCTCTTGTTTCGCTTCCTCCGATTTCAGCTGCAAGATATTTAAATGCTCCAACCCATCATAACTGGCCGTTTTCGTGTCATCCGACAATGATTCCATGCCAACTGTCGCACTTGTGACCGATTCAATTTGCTGTGACAACGCTGACGTCTGCTCATTGATCGTATCAAGGCTTCCAGCTTGATCGGTCGTCCCTTTCGCAATCTCACCGATCGCTTTCGCCACTTGTTCGCTCGTTGCCATCGTTTCTTCGGAGACGGCGCTTAAATGGTCAGCTGAAGCCGCTAATTCATTTACCGATCGGTTCACTTCACCGATCAGCACGCGCATATGCTCGATCATGTCGTTGAAATGGCGAGCGAGGCGACCAATCTCATCTTTTGCTGTCACACGCGCCTGCACCGTCAAATCACCAGACGCCGCCTTTTCGACCTGCTCTTGCAAGACGACAATCGGTTTCGTAATCGAACGCGCTAAAAAGTAAACAGCGACAAATGCTACAATCAGCGCGATCACTGTAATGACGAGCATGTTCATCCCAACTGAACGGCTCATCGCTGATAAGTCCGCTTTCTTATAAACAGCGCCGACTTTCCATCCAAGCTCTGGAATCGTTGTGAAATATATGACCCGTTGTTCGCCATCTTCCTCGTATTGCCACATTCCTTTTTCACGTTCAAGCATATAGCGAACAGTCGCGTTTTTCGCCATATTTTTCCCTTTATGCTCTGGATGGACGATCGCCATTCCTTTTGAATCAAACAACACCGGGTAGCCGTGATAACCGACATCGCTCGCGTTGACCATTCTCGTCACCGTATCGAGCGACATATCAATACCGATGACAGCAGAAACGCGGCCATTTTCACTCACTGCCTTAGCCAATGTCACGACATGTTTACCTGTAATGGCATCGACGTACGGCTCTGTCCACACGACTTGGTCCGGGCGTTCCATCGCTTCTTTATACCACGGGCGGCTTGTCGGATCGTATCCGTCCGGAAACTCCGCCGTCGGCGTAATGTACATTTTCTTCTGCTCCGTGCCGATATAGATGTACTGCACATTTTTATGAATGCGCAAAAACGTACGGAACTGCTTTTCAAGCTGCAACCATGCTTTTTCATCTTGAATCATTTGCATAGCTGACGGCGATTCACTAAACTGTACTAAGCTGTTCTCCTCGCTTTGAAAGCTCGTACGAATATCGCCGAGCAACCCGTCGAGTGCCGACTGTGCTCGTTGCTTGACATCAGCGTCAACGAGTTTCCTCATTTGCATCATGCCGACGAACTGCGTGGCCGCCAACGAAAGAATCAATAATAGCGCCATCAAAACAATTAACTTGCTGCGTAATGTTCGAAACACTCCCTACTTCTCCCCTCTGTCCCCTGGTTTCATCGAACTACATTTTATTGAACTACATTCCATTATAAAAGGACGATAGTCCTCCGTCCATAGGATTAGCTTCTTAATTCATACATAGCAAGAGGCGGCAGGCGGAACAATAAAAATAGGCAGGTGAACAGCGATGGGGGCAATCGAACATGAAGGCTATGTATTCGAAATTGAATATAGTGTCCTGTTGCAAAAAGGAGCGCTTCATGTTTACCGTGACGGTGAATTTATTGAGGAAATTGTGTTTCCATTTCACGGCGAAAAGCCGGATGAACAACAAATCGAAGCGTTGGTCAGCAAATACGTTGAACAACATGCCCACAGCCGCTAACAGCGGCTGTTCAGCTTGTCGACAAAGTCGACAAGCTGTTTTATTATGAAGGTAAGACGAGGGAGAAATGGAGGAAAGGAACGATGCTTCGGCCACACCAAGAAGATGGGCGCTATACCGAAACCACGGTGAAACTGGATGATCTGGTTCCAGAGGATCACTTGGTAAGAAAGCTGGATGCGGCCATTGATTTTTCTTTTATCTATGATGTGGTGAAAGATCTCTACTCTCCTGATCATGGACGTCCGAGCATTGATCCAGTGATGTTGTTTAAAATGTATTTGATTCAGTATGTATTTGGGATTCGCTCCATGCGTGAAACCGTCGAACAAATCCGAACCAACGTCGCCTACCGTTGGTTTTTAGGACTTAGTCTTCATGATCCCGTTCCTCATCACTCGACGCCAAGTAAAAACTATGCGCGTCGTTTCGCTGGAACGGATGTATTCCATCAAATTTTTTCACGGATTTTAAAAGAAGCCTTTGAACACGGATTGGTAGATTCGAGTGTCTTGTACGTAGACTCCACTCATGTCAAAGCAAGCGCCAATAAAAAGAAGTTTACAACGGAAATGGCAGAAGTCGAAGCCAAAGCCTACCAACAGGAACTCGAAAAAGAAATCGAACGGGATCGGATCGCTCATGGAAAATCGCCGTTGCCATCTGAGAAAAAAAAAAACGGGAAGTAAAAGTAAGCAAAACGGATCCGGAGAGCGGACTGTTGGTGAAAAATGAACGGGAGCGAGTGTTTGCCTATTCGTATCATACAGCTTGTGATCGCAACGGATGGATTCTACAGACCTACGTGACGGCAGCCAACGTCCATGACAGTCAAGCGTTTTTTGTGCTGTTCGAACGAGTGAAACGGGAAATCCAATCATGTCCGGAAGCCGTGTGTGTAGACGCAGGATATAAAACTCCTGCCATTGCCAAGTATTTACTCGAACAAGGGGTAAAGCCGATTTGGCCGTACACTCGCCCGAAAACAAAAGATGGATTCTTTCGGAAATCAGATTTTGTGTATGACGAATATTTTGATTGTTATCTATGCCCCAATGATCAAGTTCTATCTTACTCTACTACGAATCGGGAAGGGTACCGGGAATACAAATCGGACCCGGCGGTGTGCCGAAGCTGTCCGTATCTTCATCAGTGCACGCAAAGCAAGAGCTACACCAAAGTAGTCACTCGCCACGTATGGCAGGACTACTATGAAGAAGCAGAGCATTTGCGGTATGTTCCGGAATACCGGGAACTCTATGCCCTCCGAAAAGAGACGATTGAACGGGATTTCGCCGATATGAAAGAGAAGCATGGTCTGCGCTGGACGCATTACCGGGGATTGGAAAAAAATGAGGCGCAGGCGATGCTTGTTTGTGCTGCCATGAATTTAAAAAAACTGGCGAATTACCTATGGAAGGCGAAGCACCGCCCTTTCTTTTCCTTTGCATGGCTTCCCATCCTACCCACTTTTTTTGAAAACATAGTCTATTTATGGAACAAAATGGGTTTCAGACATTCGTCTGAAACCCATTTTGTCAACAGTCTGCACAGCCGCTAACAGCGGCTGTTTTCTTTTCTTGGCGTTTTTTCTAGCGTTCAGATTATGATGGGGCATAACGAAAGCAAGGAGGAGCGGTATATACAAGAACCGTTTTATCGGAGCGATGACCGGACCCATCCTCGACTTCGATCCTAGCCATGCTAATGATTTATGGTAAGAAATGACCGACGGAGGTGATATTCACGACCATCATCCTAACGGCAATACGTTTTCTGTCATTGACATTGGATTTCCCTACCGTACTGGAAGCTGGGCCCGCGTTAAGTGGCTCATGCAATCGATGGATGAAGTTGTCATTCGCCTTGGAGGCAGATGGATGCCTGATTACATCAACCATATAAACGAACTGCTCCTAGAAGAATGGAGGAACAAAGGAATCGTCAGTAAGCTAAAAGATTCAATCCATTACGTTTTTGCTTTGCTGCGGACGTACACCGCTTGCAATGGTTTGCAATGATTTAGAAGATGAAAAACCCCCTCAATCATGCGATGTTCATGAAATAGAACACCCATTTAAGTAAAATTGTAAAAAATTTACAATTACGAAAAGAAAGGAGTCACTGGCAGCGGCCGCGAATAAGAAAAGGAGAACATAGATAGAAAGGAATCGTCATCGATGAAACCGATTTTCTACAACGATCCGCTCGCTCCTTTACTTATTCGCAATGAGCTCTTTTCTCTGCTACCGGCGCATGTCCGCCATCTGACCGTTGTTTGCATCGGCAGCAACCGCATTAACGGGGACAGTTTAGGTCCGTTTGTTGGCACGCTGCTTGAAAATGCTTATCCGGATCATTTGACAGTGATCGGTACACTGCAGCAGCCAGTCGATGCGACGAACATCCGTCAGGTGCACCAACAGTTGCAAAACAAAGATGATTCCTACATATTGGCCATTGACAGCATTGTTGGCCCACGTCCGTTTGTACATACGATCGCCATTCTCCCCGGCGCGCTCGCTCCCGGAACGGCGCTTGGTAAATCGCTGCCGCGTATCGGCGACATCAGCATCATGGGGGTCATGATAGAGGACACGGCTGATGTGAGCGCACTTCCGTATACGAATTTACACATTGTTTATCAAATGGCGAAAGTCATCGCCATCGGCCTTTCCCTCACCATCAGGCAACGCTATGGCTACGAAACATCTGCCCCGTTGTTGGCATAAAGCAACACGAAAAAGCGCGGCAACACAAACGTTGCCACGCCTTCATTTAAGCAAGAGAAAATGTTTGTTTGACAAAGGCCACAACGTCCTCGGCTGTTCCGAGCGACAGAACCTTCTCTTTGATGCGAGTTGCCTCTTCTTTTGACAGCTGTTTCAGCTGAGCGCGCGCCGGTAAAATCGAGGTGGCGCTCATGCTGAACTCGTCAAGTCCGAGGGCAAGCAAAATCGGAATTGCAATCGGGTCGCCAGCCATTTCCCCGCACATACCGACCCATTTTCCTTCGCGGTGGGCAGCATCAATCACATGGCTGATAAGCCGCAAAATGGCCGGATTGTACGGTTGATACAAATACGAGACACGCTCATTCATTCGGTCGGCGGCCATCGTATATTGGATTAAGTCGTTCGTGCCAATGCTGAAGAAATCCACTTCTTTTGCAAACTGATCCGCCATAACGGCAGCAGCCGGAATCTCGACCATCATGCCGACTTCAATGTCATCGGCGACTGGCGTGCCTTGACGCAGGAGCGCCTCTTTTTCTTCGAGCAAAATCGCTTTCGCCTGACGGAATTCGTCGAGCGTGGCAATCATCGGAAACATAATTTTCAAATTGCCATGCACGCTCGCCCGCAGCAGGGCACGCAGCTGAGTGCGGAACATCTCCTGCATTTCCAAGCAAAGACGGATCGCACGGAACCCTAAAAACGGGTTCATTTCTTTCGGCAAGTTTAAATATGGTAGCTCTTTATCACCGCCGATGTCAAGCGTGCGGACGACGACCGGCTTGCCCTTCATTTGCTCAAGCACCGTTTTGTAGGCGACGAACTGCTCTTCCTCTGTCGGCAGTTCCGGGCGGCCCATATATAAAAACTCCGTCCGGTACAAACCGATGCCTTCCGCCCCGTTAGCAAGCACCCCTTTTACATCGTCCGGTGTGCCAATGTTGGCTGCCAGCTCGACATGTACACCGTCAGCCGTCACTGTCGGCTCATGAACGAGTTTTGCCCATTCCGCTTTTTGCGCTTCATAGCGGGCTTGCTTTTCTTCATAATGAGCGAGCAGCTCCGGCGACGGATTGACAACGACTTGTCCATCAAGCCCGTCGATGACGACAATGTCGCCGTTTTTCACTTCCGCTGTTACCGTCTTCGTGCCGACGACAGCCGGAATTTCGAGCGAGCGGGCCATAATGGCCGAGTGCGATGTCCGTCCACCGATGTCGGTCGCAAATCCTTTGACATACTGTCGATTCAGCTGCGCCGTATCGGATGGTGTCAAATCTTCAGCAATGATGACGACCTCTTCGGAAATCAGGCTTGGGTTGGAGATGGCAACGCCGAGCAAATGGGCGAGAACTCGCTTCGTTACATCGCGGATGTCAGCAGCTCTCTCTTTCATATATTCATTGTCCATGCCTTCAAACATGGAAATGAAAAACGATGCGGTCTCGTCAAGCGCATACTCGGCATTCACTTGTTCCGTTTTAATTTTTTCTTTAATCGGGTTTAACAGTTCCGGATCATCAAGCACAAGCAAATGGGCAGCAAAAATGGCGGCTTTGTCTTCACCGAGTTTCTCTAAGGCGTGCTGTTTAATCATCTCAAGCTCTTCTTTCGCCTTGGCGACCGCCGCCTCGAGCCGCGCCACTTCCGCCTCAGCGTCAGTGATCGGCCGTTTTTCAGCCGCCAAATGAGGGGTTTCTAAGCGGTATGCCTTGGCAATGGCGATACCGCTCGATGCAGCAATTCCATGGATGGTTTTTTCCATTACTGAGCAAGGCCTTCTTTCGCCAACGTATCCGTTAACGCTGCCATCGCCTCTGCTGCATCGGCCCCTTCTGCCGTAATTTTAATCGTTGCCCCTTTCGGAATGCCTAACGACATAACGCCCATGATCGATTTCAAGTTGACCGTTTTTCCGTTGTACTCCAGTTGAATTTCGCTGTTAAATTTGCTGGCTGTTTGCACTAAAATGGTCGCCGGGCGGGCATGGATGCCAGAGTCTGAAGTGACTTTAAACGTTTTTTCCATCGTTCATCAATCCCCTTCTTCACTATTTTTTTCTTTGTCATCATATCAAATACACGGGCGGGGAGGCAACGGAAAATGCTTGTCCCCCCGCACCAACGATTAACAAGCGGTTTAGCCGATTTCAACGACGCCGTCTTCACCTTGGGAGACTGCGCCTTGCTTTTTGATGTGCACCGCCTGACCAGCTTGCAAGTTCGTGAAAATCACCGGTGTAACGATGGATGGTGCGTTATTTTTCACATAATCGAGATCAACACGCAAAATCGGCTGTCCTTTTTTCACTTCATCGCCTTCTTTGACGAGCGCTTCAAATCCTTCACCATTCAGTTTCACCGTATCGATGCCGAAGTGAATTAAAATTTCATGTCCTCCAGCCGACTTGATGCCAATGGCGTGCTTCGTCGGAAACACGTTGATGATGTTCCCATCGACAGGGGAGACGACTGTGCCATCCGTTGGCATGACGGCGAAACCATCGCCCATCATTTTTTGCGAAAATACTTGGTCAGGTACATCAGCAAGCGGGACGATTTCCCCAGCGAGCGGCGAAGCGACCGCTTCCGCCTGAGTCGTAGCTGGCGTCTCTTCCTTCGGCTCTTCTTTCACTTTTGTCGGCACTTTTCCTTGCATAATATCATGAATTTGTCCTTTTAAGATATCCGATTTCGGGCCGAAGATCGCTTGCACGTTGTTGCCGACTTCGAGCACACCAGCAGCGCCGAGCTCTTTCAGCCGGTCTTTATTGACTTGGCCGATGTCACGGACCGATACGCGTAAGCGCGTAATACATGCATCCAAATGTTCGATGTTTTCCTTTCCGCCAAGAGCCGCAAGCACTTCATACGGCAAATCACCAGTGGCCGCTTCAGCTTTTGGCGTTTCATCGCCCGTTTTTTCACGTCCTGGCGTCGCCAAGTTCCATTTGCGAATGGCAAAACGGAACCCGAAGTAATAAATGACTGCAAACGCTAATCCAATCGGAATGACGAGCCACCACGCCGTCCGATTCGGCAGAACACCGAACAGCAGGAAGTCGATGACCCCACCAGAGAACGTCATCCCGATTTTGATGTTCAACAAGTGCATGATCATAAACGATAGCCCGGCAAAAACGCAATGGATGGCAAACAGCGCCGGAGCGACGAACAAAAACGAAAACTCGATCGGTTCAGTAATCCCAGTTAAAAACGATGTCAGCGCTGCTGAGCCCATGATACCAGCGACGATTTTTTTGTTTTCCGGGCGCGCTTCATGATAAATAGCGAGGGCTGCAGCCGGAAGGCCAAACATCATGAATGGAAACTTCCCGGTCATAAACGTGCCAGCCGTCAGCTCCACTCCGTCTTTCAGCTGCTCGAAAAAGATTTTTTGGTCGCCGCGTATAATTTGACCAGCCTTATTTACATATTCGCCAAACTCAAACCAAAACGGCGAATAAAAAATATGGTGGAGTCCAAACGGGATCAACGCACGTTCGATAACACCGAAAATAAACGCGGCAACCGTTTTGTTTGTATCAATCATATTGTGCGAGAACGCATTTAATCCGTGCTGAATCGGCGGCCAGATAAACGTCATGATAATGCCAAGCACGACGGCAGAAGCCGCTGTCACAATCGGCACGAATCGTTTGCCGGCGAAAAAGCCGAGATATTGCGGCAGTTCGATGTTAAAGTATTTATTGTACATATAAGCGGCCAAAATCCCGACGATAATCCCGCCGAAGACGCCCGTTTGCAGCGTCGGAATGCCGAGAATGTTGGCAAATGATGGGTCGTTACCAACCATATCGGCGTTCACATTTAAAACAACGCTCATTGTGACGTTCATAATTAAGTAGCCGATGATCGCCGCTAATCCGGCGACCCCTTCCCCGCCGGCGAGACCGATCGCTACACCGACGGCAAACAAGAGCGACAAGTTAGAGAAAACAATGCCGCCCGCCTGTTCCATAACGTTTGAGATTAACACAACCCAGTCGGCTTTTAACGCCGGAATTTTGTCGGTGAGCGCTGGGTTTTTCAAAGCGTTACCGATGGCTAACAAAATCCCTGCTGCCGGCAGGATCGCCACCGGGAGCATAAGCGCTTTCCCGACCCTTTGCAGCGTGCCAAACGCTTGTTTCATCCTTACGACCTCCTTCAACTTCCTTTTCTTAAGTTTTGCAGCAAACGGCAGATTCATGTACTGAAAAATAGACGGGCGATCATTTTTCGGACAACCAGTGGCAATAAAAAAGGCATGAATAAAGAGAGACAAAAAGAACGCTTACAACAACCTGAATACAAAATTCCGGTCGTTGCCGTCCTGTTTCGCTCTCTTTACTCATGCCTGATCGAATCAGTAACACGTAAAGCGAGACAATGTTATATTGTTGTGCCACTCTTTTTTTCCGCCAGCCGCTGCAAATGCAGCGTCAAATAGACTGCCTCGGCGTCGTCAGCCGGCAGTTGAAGCGTTTGCTGCATGACTTTAACTAACTTCCATGCTAGATTATAGCATAGCGGGTAAGCCTCTTTCAAGATTTTCGACAAATTTTTTGGTTCTTCGACTTTTTCTCCTTTTTTCAGCCGATCGATCGCGTAGCGCAAATGACGAACGAAACGCAAATAGTGGATACTCTCACGATCGATGTCGACGCCAAGCTGCTGTTCGACAATCTCGACAAGCTTAGCGATGAGCTGGGAATATTGATTAGCTTCTGCCAAGCTTTGTTTTGAAATAGCGCTATGAATATGGAGGGTGATGAAGCCCACTTCTCCTTCCGGCAGTGCGACCCCGAGCTTATCCCCAATCAGCTCGGCGACTTCAGCCGCGATTTCGTACTCAAGCGGATACAAACTTTTCGTCTCGACCAAAAACGGATTTTTGACGTCTAATCCTTGTTCAAGTCGCTTTAGTGTAAACGCGATATGATCGGTCAGTGCAACGTGAATGTGCTCGTTTAATGGCACGCCGACACGCTGCTTAATATGTTGAATCACCTCATTCATGAGGGCGATAAACTCTTCGCTCAGTTCAGGGAGCAGTTTTTTGTATTGCTCTTGTTCACGTTCATTTTTGAGAACAAAGCATTTTTCTACAGTGCTCTCAGCAATTTCGTCCCCCTTTTTTTTGCCGAAGCCGATCCCTTTACCAAGCAAGACGACTTCGCCATACGCTGGATGGGAAGCGATTAACACATTGTTATTGAGCGCTTTTTCTACACGAAACGACTGTTCCATCAAGCTCCCTCCTTTCCGCGGCAATGGCCCGTTATTCATTACGCGACTAATTATAAACCGGAAACACCCCGCCGCTCAACGAAAAAAAGATGGCGTTTTTTTGGATGGGACGACGCCCTTCTTTCCATACTATAGAGTGCCAAGAGAGGGGGATTGATATGCCATACGTTTCCATTAATGAGCGCGTCCGCCTTTATTATGAGGAAAAAGGGGAAGGACCGCCGCTTTTATTTATCCACCCTCCGGGGCTGGGACACGTCATTTTTCGCCAACAGGAGCCGCTTGCCCGCCATTTTCGCCTTATTTTGTGCGATATGCGCGGGAATGGGAGAAGCAGCCCATCAGACGTGCCGATTACCGTCCCGCTGCTTGCAGACGACGTCTCCGTATTGCTCCGCTTCCTTGGCATCGAGCGTGCCATCATTTGCGGCTATTCGAATGGCGGATCAATCGCACTTGATTTCGCGCTTCGCTATCCACAGTACGTCGAACAGGTCATTTTAATCGGTGGGTTTCCTGAAGTGTGCACTCCACTTTTGTACGGCGAGTTTTTGCTTGGCATTTCAGCCGCCAAACTAGGTGCCTTATCTTTAATCTCCTCGGTACTCGCCATCGGACATGCAACAAGCCGACACGAACGGAAGCTGCTCAAGCAGTACGTTCGGCGGGCTAACAAACGGGATTTAGACACCGCATACCGTGCCGGACTTGTCTACTGTTGCACGAAGCAGCTGTCTTCCCTTCAAGCCCCCTTGTTGCTTATTTATGGCGCACGCGACTATTACATCCATCCCTATATCGCCATGTTCCGCCGTTATGTACCGCATGCTGACGTCGTGTTCATCGATCGGGCCCGCCATCAAATCCCGACCAAACATAGCTGTGAATTAAACAACATCTTACGGGTGTACAGTCGGCGGAAATCACTTGAACGAAAGGAGGAACATGCATGTCCAAAAAAGGAAGACAAAATAAAGTAAGCCAAGAAGTAGCCAATCCGACTGTCTCGAAGGCGGAAGCAGAAATGGCAAAAGACAGCATCGATACGGCGAAGCAAGCAAAGAAAAACCGCTCGTAACGACAGCGAGATGGCCGAAAAACAGCGGGACACCCTTGCATACCTCACAAAAAGGGGGAATGATCATGACAGTTGGTATGACGCCAATCATGAAAGACTTGTTTGCTGTCATTGAGGAACGAAAATCCGTCCGTCAATATGACGCCAACGCGACGATCAGCAAAGATGAGCTGCGTGCCATTCTCACGGCTGCCGCGAAAGCACCGTCTGCTTGGAATTTGCAGCCATGGCACTTTCTCGTCATCCACGGCAAAGAGGCACAACGACGGTTGCAACCGATCGCTTATGGCCAACAACAAATCGTTGATGCCTCTGCTGTGATCGTTGTGCTTGGTGATTTGGAGGCGAACCAGAATACAGATGCCGTTTATGACCCACTCGTTCGCGAAGGGACGATGACCGAAGAGGTAAAGCAGCAGCTCGCTAAGCAAATTGAGACAGCGTATGCCAACGAGCAATACGCCCGTGACGCTGCGTTTCAAAACACCGCCTTCGCCGCAATGCAGCTCATGCTGGCGGCAACGGCGAAAGGCTGGGCGACATGTCCGATCGGCGGATTTAACCCCGAACGGCTCAAAGAGGAGTTTCACATTTCAAACCGCTATGTGCCGACGTTGCTTATCACGATCGGCAAGGCGGCTGCCCCTGCCCACCATTCAATCCGGTTGCCCATCGAGACCTTGTCGACGTGGGTGGAGCAATAGCAAAGCAGGCGTTCCCACACCATTTGGGAACGCCTGTTTCTAGGATGTCATCTTCTGCTAGTCATTCGCGTCTACAAACACATACCCGGACGGAAACGTCAAGTGGACGACCGTTCCTTTTCCAACTTCACTTTCAATCTGCATTGTCCCTTTATGTTCTTGGACAATTTTCATGCTTGTTGTCAGTCCAAGCCCCATTCCTTTTTCTTTCAAAGTAAAAAATGGCTCACCGATTTTTTGCAACCGCTCTTTCGAAATACCGATGCCAGTGTCAGCAATGTCCAAACGGATCAGACTTTCAGCTTCAGAAACATGGACATGCAAGTTTCCTCCATTCGGCATTGCTTCAATAGCGTTTTTCATAACGTTTAAAAGCACTTGAACAATTTGGTTTTGGTCGCCATACACGCAAGCTTTTGGCGCGTTGTTACGAACGGAAATGGAAACGTTATTTAATGTCGCCTCATGACCGATGAGGTTAATAACATACGAAATGGCCTCTTCCAACAAAAACGGCCGGTAATCAGGACTTTGCGGCTTAGCCAGCACAAGCAGCTCGCTGACGATTTGGTTGACGCGGCCAAGTTCACTCAGCATAATGCGCACGTGGTCATCATTCACTTCACGCGTTTCTTGCATCACTTGCATAAAGCCTTTCAGTGAGGTAAGCGGATTGCGAATTTCATGAGCAATGCCAGCTGCTAGCTCTCCGAGCACCGACAGCTTCTCTTTTTTCAGCAGCAACTCCTCGGTGCGCTTTTGTTGGGTAATGTCGCGCCCGATCGTTAACAATCCTTTTCGCGCACCGTTTTCTTCAAACAGCGGCACTTTAATGACATCAAATGTCTTCAGTTCCCCATCCGGCGTCTCGAGCGACTCCTCGCGGCGCGTCAACGCCCCGATTTCCCACGCCTCGCGATCCGATTCGATACACTGCTCAAACGCATCTTTGAAAAAGGGTACGAGTTCGCCAAGCTCGCGATCCGTTTTTCCGACATAATCAATATGCTCGAGATGGTAAAGCCGCCGACCGAAATCATTGACGCGCAGCCACCGCCCTTCGCTGTCTTTAAAACAAACAAAGTCGGGCATCGAGTTAATGAGCTTCAACAACTGCTGTTCATTTTCTTCCACTTTCACAAGCTGTTCGTGTTTTTTTAGCAGCTGATATAAGAACACGACCGACAGAAAAATAAAGACCGTCCCTTTGGCGGCGCTAAGCGCAACGTACACGCCGCGGCTGACCGTCAGCACATTGAGCAGGGAGTCGGTGACAGTTAGCCATAAAACACTACCTGTAACGTAAATTGCCATGACTTTTGATTTGTTTAACACTTTGTCATCGAACCCCTAACATACAAAGTCAGTGGCGGCCGCGCCATCCGCTGGTCTACATCTCTCGCGCCCATCCGAGCAACCGGTCGGCCAACATGACCGCGCGTTCATGGCCGAGCTGTTTTTGTAGCGATATCTCAAGCCGCTGTGCCACTGCCTCCGCTTCCTCCTCATAAGAGAACGAAAATGACCACTCGAGCGCCGGAATGGCTAGAACGATATATTCCTCTTTTCGGTTTTCATAAATATATACATGAGCCGGAGCTTGTCCGTCAACTAGCGGCGTTTTACGGATTTTCATCGTTCCATCCCCACCTTTTCGCTAATAAGCCGTCTCCATTTTATTTATTTTAGCAAACACCCAACGCCTACTCAATATAAATCATTTTCCTCGTCATCCCTCCATCGATGACGAGGTTTACTCCGGTAATAAAATCGTTTTCTTCATCACATAAATAAAGGCAGGCGCGAGCGATATCGTCTGGCTTGCCGACGCGGCCGGCCGGGTGCTGTCGATGGTCAACATCCCGCAATTTCGCGTAATCGCCCGTTTCAATCCAGCCAGGGCTGATGCAGTTGACACGAATGCGATCGTCGGAAAGCGACACGGCCAACGCATGGGTGAGAGCGATGAGGCCGCCTTTGGATGCCGCGTACGCCTCCGAATTCGGCTCGGACATAAGTGCTCTTGTCGAGGCGATGTTGACGATCGCCCCACCTTTAGGGTTGCGTCGCATATATTTTGCCGCTTCACGGGAAGCCAAAAAGGCGCTGCGCAAATTCGTTGCCAGCACGTCATCCCACTCATCCACGGTCAACTCGTACGGCGATTTCCAACGCGAGACGCCCGCATTGTTGATTAAATTATCGATGCGGCCAAAGCGGCGGGCAGCTTCCTCTATCAATCGCTTAATGTCAGCCTCATTCCGCACGTCTGCCTCCACAAATACAGCATTCCGTCCGTCGGCTCGCAGCCGCTCAACGATCGCTTCCCCATTTTTCGCATCAACGTCCGCAATCACAACATTCGCTCCCTGTTTTGCGAACATCTCCGCAATCGCCTTGCCGATTCCGTTCGCTCCGCCGGTGACAATTACCGTTTTCCGTTCTCCGACCATTTTGTCCATTCCCCTTTCTCTCCTCTTTAGCATGTTCTAATATTCTTTCTTCGTTTCACACGAAAATGGCCTCTTTATTATACCACCAACAGTAACGGAAATATATGGATGCCATATAAGAGCGTTGGGGGATTCGAACCGTTGATGCAAAGTTTGTAACGAAAGCAAAGCAATGGGAGACTTTTTTCTAGCGGTGGCACCCGACAATCTAGGTGGAAAAGCGATTTTCCATAAAAAAAGACCGCGGTCAAGCGGTCTTTTTAGCGGCTTACCGATATGGGCCGTACGGCATTGGGAAACCGGGCACATACGGAGCCATCCCTGGCTGCGGTGTGCCACAATAGCCGCCATGTGGCACGACCGGGGCGTAGGGCATCGGTGCGACTGGTGGATGGCACATTGGTACACACGGAGCGTGACCTGGCATCATGCTAGGCAAAACACCCGGTGTCATGCTTGGCATCACATTCGGAACGGCTTCAGATGTCATACCGGCGACATTCGGTTCCGCCCCCATATGCGGAGCAACCATATCGTACGGAGCAGCGGCGCCACCAAGTGACAGCGGCGGGACATTTTCGTTCTCACCCATCGGTGAGACGGAAGCCGGAGCTACATTGGGCATCGTTCCTAAGTGAAGCGGCGGCGCCGGAGGCATCATATCAGGGCTGTCAAACTCATCCTTGTGATCAAGGTGGGCCGGGCTGACAAGTGGTGCCGGCAGCGTCATCGGCGGACACCAATACCCGTGCGGCACGACCGGTGGATAATATGCCATCGGCATCACCCCTGTTGGCATCGCTCCAGTTGGCATTGGCGCCATCGGCGGCATATTATTGTCGATCCGTTCAGCCTCATCGCCATGACTGGAGTCGTTCAGAAACGGATCATTATACGAATCCCATTGACTCATTGTCCTCTCCCTTTCTTGCTCAGATTATCGGGGCGCGTACCCATCCATATTGTATGTCGGAACAAGTAAAGGGTGTTTGCCCGGCAAAAATATAGGTATTTATCCCACAAGATGATTTGCGCTATGATGAATATGGACAACAAGATTCAGTGAATGCTTGGGGGGATGTGATGGACAAAGCACTAGCAGCCAAACAAATCGCCGAGTTGCGCAACGGTGTCATTGCTGAGCTGTTAGTAAAGAAAGAGGACTTCCTTACGTTTCGAGCTGTGCTCATCGAACAGCCTGATTTTAAACATTTTCGCGGTATCGCCCAGCGCGGCGGCCACGTTCTCTACCATTACATGGACACCCCGCGCAGCTGACTTGTTTGTTTTCATTGATCAACATCCGGCTTTCTGTTCCTGAAGGCCGGATCTTTCTTTTGGCGAAGAATTTTCCACTCTTTCTATGAAACTAGTTGTATCAATGTTTCACGCTTTTTTCCATCATTTAGATAATGAACAACAGCGCCATCCTTGTTACTCTAGTACCGAGTTTACGAGAGGAGGGATGAGGATGAAAAGAGGAAAGGCATGGGTGCTCGCGATATTGTGTGGAACGTTTTTCTTTGCTGGCCACGCCGATGCCGCAAAGGTCCATACGGTCAAACGCGGCGATACGCTTTGGAACATTGCGAAACAATATGGTGTGCCACTGAAACAATTGAAACAAACAAATCGCAAAGGCGATTTACTATATCCTGGCGAAAAACTTGTTATCCCGAATACTACTAGCATTACAGCGGCGGAAAAAGATTTGCTTGCCCGTCTCGTTCATGCCGAAGCGAAGGGAGAACCATATGCTGGGAAGGTGGCTGTGGCGACGGTCGTGCTCAACCGCGTCGATCATCCTGATTTTCCAAATTCGATTCGCGAAGTCATTTATGAGCGCTCTGGCGGCCATTATGCCTTCACGCCCGTGGCAAACGGAACGATCAACAAACCAGCTGACCACGAGGCGTATCGCGCCGTTGAAGAAGCACTTGCTTTTCGCGGTTTAGGAAACGGCTCGCTCTATTTCTATAATCCGAAAACGGCGAAAAGCAACTGGCTGCGCTCCCGCCCGGTGACTGTTGTCATCGGCAACCATGTGTTCGCTAAGTAAACAAAAACAAGGGGTGAAAATTTATCAAGACCTAAAATTAAAAAATGCTAAAAAAATAAAGGTAAGCACATATTAGTCATGTATAATATGTTTGCTTACCTTTTTTATTTTGGATTGAACTAATTCCACCCGTTAGCCGCCCATGCATCGCTTCGTAGCGCCACAGATGATGGAAGTTCATTCGTTCTTCCATGGGAGATAAGTAAGAGAGTTATTTTTTGAGTTGTTTAAAGTAAATTATTTCAGGGTCTCCTTCATCCAGATTATCAATAAAACCACTCTTACTATATCCAAGTGATAAGAATACCCTGTGCATTCTCTCATTAGATTGATTCGTTGAAGAAAAAATCTTTTCCGTTGGAGATATATTTTCAAAATACTTGATTAGTGATTTCGCATATCCTTTTCTTCTTTCTGAAGGTTTTACAACAACTAATGAGATAAAACTACATTCAAAAAAATGAGTGTTGTAAACCAAAAAACCAACAATTGACCTGTTAACTTTAGCGACTAAACAACACCCTTGTTCAATTGCTTTCTTTATGTATGTTCTTCTGCTTTCGTCTCCAATAACTTCCGCATCGATTCTTACTATCTCATCTAATTCATTCAATTTGGCTATTGTTATATGTTCCAAAAAAATCAAAACCTCCTTTTTGACGAACTATCTTAGTTAAGCATACTGCCTCGATAGTTGACCAAGTGATGAGAACACCGTTCTCATCAAACTAAAACTTTTTATAAACCTCTGCGTAAGCTACTTTTAACTGTTCCCGTAATTGCTTGTTTTCGTCTTCTAACTTTTTGATTTTTCGTTTCAACGATTCAATAAGAGCGTCTTTGTTGCTCTCATTCATTTCTCGCTTTATTTGTTTCGCAGTAGGAGCTTGTGCTTGTTGTTGGCGTAAGGTTTCAATACGCTCACGCAGTTCAGGATGGTTGTAAAGTGTCGCTTTCGCTACCCCTGCTTCCTTTGCTACGCTATTAAAATTAATGCTCTCATTGGCTCGTATGAGCCTTTTAATGGCTTTTTCGACTTTTTGATAGGTGAGAGCCTTTCTTGCAGCGTGAATGGCTTTCAATTGTTCTCTACGGTCATAGTTAGCCATTGGAAACACCTTGCTTTCGTTTGATTCGTTCTAATCGCCCAAAGATGATATTTCCTTCTTTAATGGTGCTCAAAATTTTCTCGTAACGTTCTAAATTCTTTTTATTTTTTTCAACCATGTCATGTCTGCCACGTTGTTCCAAAGCTTCTATTGTTTTTGTGGTTGTTTTGATTAATAATTCATACTTTTGTATATCCAACTCAGAAAAACCGATAGCTAAATCTTTACATGGGCTGCCACCGTTACATGTCAGGCATGGTGGTTCTGCCGCAAACGGACATTTTCCATTGATTCTTGCGTGACAAGTTCCATATGGATTATCAATCGCATTCAACTTATGGTCACGCCATAACGTTTCCAAAATATCAGTTGGAATATCTTCATCGGGTTTTACTTCTCGAACCTCACCATTCAAGTCAAAACTAAATAAACCTTGTTTTATCGCTGGTCAAGTCCAAATTATTGTGTAAATTCCCCTTTGATAGACAACATGGACCTGATGACTTGACGTATGGTAGGTAAGACCGGCAAGTCTCCCTGCCGGTCGCCTTCCCGGACAAATGATCATGTTGTCAAGGAACAGGCGTGTCAAGGAGCTTTCGCGGCATATCCTCGCTTCGCTCCGGTATTCCACGTTCTCCTTGACACGGCGTAGAGGTTATCCCACTCTCTTGATCGCCGGAGCCTCCTGATTCACCGATCGGACTCCTTGCTTTTTCGTTTTCCGCCACTTCCAATATTCAGCCATATCCAAGTATTTGCGCCCTGACATCCATTTTTCATCGATTTCGATCAACACGGCACCAACGAGGCGATACACCGATTCCCGGTTCGGAAAGATGCGGATGACCCGTTCTCTGCGACGAATTTCTTCGTTCAGCCGTTCCACTCCGTTGGTCGTGCGCAGACGCCGACGATAACGGTCCGGATAGTCCAATACGGCGGTGGCGTCTTCGAATCCCTCTTCGAGGATTTGCATGGCTTTTGGGGCTTTTTCTTCCCATTTGGCCAGCACTTGTTCCAATAACAGCCGGGCCGTTTGCTTATTTGGAGCATGAAGAATCCCACGAATCTCCTCGAGCAAGGCATCCTGCATATACTTTGGTGCGGCATCGAGGATATTGCGAATAAAATGTGTCTGGCATCGTTGCCATGTAGCGCCTTGGAAATGCTTTTCAATGGCTTGCACCAGCCCACCGTGCTGATCCGAGATGATCAAGTCCACTCCCCGGAGTCCCCGGTCTTTCAGCCATCCGAAGAACTCGCTCCAGCTGGACTCCGATTCACTGTTTCCGATTTGCAGGCCAAGAATTTCTCGATATCCTTCCTCATTCACTCCTGTAGCGATCAACACGGCTCTGGAGCGTACTCGTCCATCCTCCCGGACTTTCGTATAAATAGCATCTACTAGCACAAACGGATACACGTGTTCATGAAGGGAACGGTAATTCCAGTCTTGGATAATCGGATCCAGTCCCTTGCACGGTGAGGAGACCGTGGACTTGGAAAACGAAGTGCCGCATAATTCCTCCGTGATTTGAGTGATTTTTCGGGTAGACACCCCGTTTACCACCATTTCCATTAGTGCCAGTACCAGTGCTTGTTCGCTCCGTTGATACCGTTGGAACAGTTCCGTAGAGAACTCCCCATCTCTTGTCCGTGGAACGCGCAAGGTCAACCGTCCCACCCGGGTCGTCAGCTGGCGTGGATACGAACCGTTTCGATAGCCTTTTCGTTCTTCCGTTCGTTCATAACGGCGAGCTCCCAGCTGTTCTTCTACTTGTGCCTCGAGGATTTGATTGAGGACTTGTTCCAATAGCTTAGCTAATCCCTCATCTCTGGTGAATAACCCGTGCAAAAGTTCATCATTTAGGGTAATATGATATTGAGCCATGGTTGCATTCCTCCTTATGTTTGGTGTTTTTGGTCCACTGTTTATTCTACCAAAGGGGAAGCAACATGGCTCTTTTTCTATTTCCCTTTTTACACAATTATATGGACTTAACTTTGGCATTGACGTCCAAACGTATGCAGAGCGTGGAAAAGAAAACGACTTCCCTCTTCTGAAAAAGTGTCCGCATTGCCGGGCCAAGCGCCCGTTGCACCGCCACGGTTACTATGAGCGAAACGCATTGACCCCACATGGTGATTATCGCATTTGGATTGTCCGGTATCGCTGTCGGGAATGCTTGAAGACGGTGAGTGTGCTGCCTTCCTTTCTCCTCCCGTATTTTCAGTATACGTTGTCCGCCATATGGCAAGTCGTGAAAGAGCAGTTGGGATTGACCGAGGGGACGAACCGGGCTCCGTTTCTCCCGACAAAGGACGGCATCATCTTTTATGTCCGGCGGTTCTGCCGAAACCTATCAAGCCTTCACAGCTTTTTTGCGAGGCGGTGGAGGATCATAGGCCCTATCGTGAAAAAAGAAAAGGAACGGGCTTCCTGGTGGATCCGGACGTTGGAGAAACACGGTCTCTATTCGGTCATCAGAGACATGTGGGAGGACGGATTCCGACACCCTTTTGCGAATCAAATGGGATCCTGATTTTACATACATATCCTAAATTGGAAATAGTTGAGGTTCCCACAAACCTTTCCTATCGACGGAGAAAAAGCGATCCGGTACGATAAGGGCAGACGGACCGGAACGGTCCTGATTCCAAGTGAGACAAGGAGGAGATTCGAATGGATGAGTCGATGAGACACGACATTGCCCTGTTTCGGTACGGGCTAATCGCTCCGTTGGTGAATGGGCAGGTGGAACCGAAGACGTATCTGAAAGAGGTGAGCGAGCGAGTGCACCATGTTCCCCACCAGGGCGACAAACGAATCGCAGCCAAGACGATCCTCGATTGGTGCACCCGATACAAAAAAGGGGGCTTTGACGCCTTAAAGCCGAAGCGCCGTTCGGACCGCGGCCACTCAAGGCGTCTGTCGCCCGATGATGAGGATCATATTTTAGCCCTAAGAAAAGAACATCCCACCATGCCCGTGACGGTGTTCTACGAACACCTGATCGAGCAGGGGGAAATCCCAGAAAATCATACCTCTTACTTTACTATATACCGATTGTTGAAAAAACACAACCTTGTCGGGAAAGAAATCTTGCCCATGCCGGAGCGAAAGCGCTTTGCGTATGACCAGATCAATGAGCTTTGGCAAGGGGACTTATCCCATGGACCAACGATTCGAGTCAATGGGAAAGCCCAGAAAACGTTTTTGATCGCCTATATCGATGACTGCTCGCGGTTTGTGCCGTACGCGCAGTTTTTCCCTTCGGAGAAGTTTGACGGGCTGCGGATCGTCACGAAGGAAGCGGTGCTTCGTTGCGGGAAGCCGAAGCGCATTTACTCGGACAACGGGAAAATTTATCGATCCGAGGTGCTGCAGTATGCGTGCGCCGAGATGGGAATTACGCTCATCCACACCCAGCCGTATGACCCGCAAAGCAAAGGGAAAATCGAACGGTTCTTCCGCACCGTACAGACGCGGTTTTATCCGCTGCTGGAGTTGGATCCCCCGAAGTCGCTCGAAGAGCTGAACGAGCGCTTTTGGAGGTGGCTTGAAGAGGAGTATCATCGAAAACCGCACGCCTCGCTGGACGGAAAAACGCCGCATGAGGTGTTTCAATCGCAAGTGCATCTCGTGTCGTTCATCGAAGATAGCGATTGGCTGGATGCGATTTTTCTGAAGCGGGAGCACCGCAAGGTCAAAGCCGATGGAACGATCACCTTGAACAAGCAGCTGTATGAAGTGCCGCCCCGGTTCATTGGGCAATCGATTGAACTCCGCTATGACGAACGGGGCGTCTATGTGTACGAAGATGGAAGGAAGGTGGCGGAGGCCGTTCGGGTTCGTTTGGAGGACAACGCCTATGTAAAACGCCATCGGTCCCCGTTTGCGGCGATTCCGGCGAAGGAGGGAGAACACGGTGTATAAATCGTTTTACTCCCTTTCGCGGGAGCCGTTTGCGAAAGAAACAGACCCGTCCGAGGCGTATCAAGGGGCGCCGTTTCAGGAAGCGTTGCGGGCGCTGGAGTACGTGAAACGAACCCGGGGGATCGGGCTGTTAATCGGAGAGCCAGGGGCGGGCAAGACGTTCGCCCTTCGGGCGCTGAAAGAGTCATTGAATCCATCATTGTATCATGTCGTCTACTTTCCGTTATCCACCGGAGGCGTGATGGATTTTTACCGTGGTTTGGCCTTGGGATTAGGAGAGGAACCGAAGTACCGCAAGGTAGACCTCTTCCGCCAAATCCAGCAGGCGATCGAGCGATTGTATCATGAACGGCGGATCACGCCGGTGTTCATTTTGGACGAGATGCATTTAGCGAAGGATGCATTTTTACAGGACATCGCGATCTTGTTCAACTTTGAGATGGATTCGACCAACCCATTTGTCTTGATTTTGGCCGGGCTGCCCCATTTACAGGGGAAGCTGCGGCTCAATCAGCACCGCCCTCTCGACCAGCGGATCATCATGCGATACCGGATGGGGCCGCTGGAGAAGGAAGAGGTGGCGGGCTACATCAAGCATCGGATGAAACAGGCCGGGGCGAAGCACCCGATCTTCACCCCATCGGCGTTAGAGGCGATTGCCCTGCAGTCGCGGGGATGGCCTCGGGTGATCAACACGTTGGCCACGACGTGCCTGTTATACGGGTATCAGCTGAAAAAGGACGCCATTGACGAAGAAGTGGTGCGCATGGCCGCAGAGGAAATGGGGTATTAGCATGAAAGGGGCCGAATCGGCCTCTTTTGTGCTTTTTCTTTTCCATCGGTCCATCAGGCGCGCTGGAAATCTTCATCTGAAAGAGCGTGCAAACGTTCCGAAAGAATGTGCAAAATCCGGAACCCGAGTTCGACAGTTTGAGGCCCATTTTAGGCAAATGAAAATGCCAGAAATGCCGTTATATCAAGGGTTTAGCGGTGGTTAACCTAGGAAAAAACGCCGAATTTCATAGGCACACGCTTTATAATTTAATCCTTTTAATATAAAGTTTTTTTGTTTATAATATAGACATGTACATTCGATGGGTAACCGTGGTTACTGTCAATGTACCATCAATTGGAGGATTGCATCTATGCTCACGTGCTTCTCCACGGTCTAATCCTCCTCTTGATCCGAATCGAGAGTAAAATCGTGGCCGAAAGTAAGAGACAAATGTCAGCGCTCCACGTTAGGACATTTTTCTTCAAAATATCGTGACCTCTATCAGTGTACAAAGATCACGACCAAACAAAGGAAAACCTCTGTGGCTCTAGGGCTGGAGCCTCCTCTGAAGATCCTAGACATTCATCCTCGCTCCTAGATACACGCTAGAAGTATGCCCAATTGCCTCTCAGCCCTTCTGTATCAAGGGCTGGGAGGCGATTTGTTTGCCTAGTCACTGTCGAACTCGGGATTTACTTTGATACGACTTCGTCGTACTTCGAAGTGGATCCATCCGAAACACCAGAAGGAGAATCGCTTCGAAAGCAGGGGTTTTCCAAAGATAAGCGTCCCGATTTGGTCCAAATCGTCATTGGACTGGCCGTTACCCGGGAAGGAGTCCCCATTCGCGCTTGGGTATGGCCTGGCAATACGATGGATATGACGGTCATCAAACAGGTGAAACAAGACTTGATTGGCTGGAAGCTTGGGCGTGTGATCAGCGTGATGGACCGCGGATTTTCGTCTGAAGAGAATTTGCGAATCTTGCAACAGGCCGGGGGACACTACATTGTCGGCGAAAAAATGCGGTCCGGCAAAGCCGCCGTCGAAGAGGCCCTAAACCGTCGCGGGCGCTACCAACAAGTTCGCGAGAACTTGCATATCAAAGAAATCATCGTGGGCGACGGAGAAGCGCGTCAGCGCTATGTTCTCGTGTACAATCCCAGCGAAGCCGAACGCCAACGCAAGGAACGGGAAAAGCTGCTCGAATCGCTGAAAGAGGAGTTGGAGGGGCTTCGCCAACTCCCCAATGAAGCTCATCATAAGGCCACCTGCCGGCTGCGTTCCCATCCGTCCTACGGAAAATACTTGCGTCAATTGAAGGATGGAACGCTTCGCATCGACAAGCAAGCGGTTCGTGAAGCGGAAACGTACGATGGCAAATATCTCATCCGAACCTCCGATGACACCTTGTCTGCCGAGGATGTCGCGCTCGGGTATAAGCAACTGGTGGATATCGAGCAGGCCTTTCGGACGTTGAAATCAACACTCGAGCTGCGCCCCATGTATCATCGCTTGGAAGACCGTATCCGGGCGCATGTGCTGCTCAGTTGGCTGGCTCTCTTGCTGGTTCGGATCGTGGAGATCCGAACTCATGAATCGTGGCCGAAAGTAAGAGACGAATGCGAGCGTCTCATGCTTGGACATTTTTCTTCAAAAAACGGCGACCTTTATCAACGAACCGAACTGACGGCCAAACAAGCGCTATTCCTTGCGGCTCTAGGGCTGGAACCTCCTCCAAAGATTCTAGGCATCCACCCTCGCACCTAGATACACGCCCGAAGTGTGCCCAAATGCCTCCGATCCCTTTTGTATCAAGGGGCGAGAGGCATTTTGTTTGCCTAGTGACTGTCGAACTCGGGTTATGAATTTTTCAAAGTTATTATAACCAAATAGTTCATATATTTCAATTATTTTGAAAATTATAATTACATAGGTTCAATCTTTATAACTTCGACTTTGCCCGGATACGATTCTAAAATCTCTGAATACCACACTTTTACTTTTTGTCCATTTTCTATTCCCCTCAAAGTACCAAACCCCTTAATTAATAACTTACTCATATTATATTTTCTTCTTAATTCCTGTATTGTTAATTTGTTTGCGTCTTCCTGAACAAAATCTGGATCTTCAACTAAATATACTTCCCCTTCTTTCATAATTATAAAACCTTCCAAAGTAGCTTCTTGATTAAGAGATTGGTTAGTTCTATATTCGCTAAAGAAAAATAATAATAATATAAGACCTAAAATAGTACTCACTAAAATATATCTTTCCATACGCTTGCCTCCTAGCTTTTATATTTTGTGTTATATAATGGTCTATCTTCTATAGATCCATAGTTTTCCCTTCCCAAGATAACAGAGCATTTTATAGTAATACATATTCAGCATATTCAGTGAGCCCAATTCCTAGGTATTTCCCAAAGGATGTCATTATCTTCTCCAATGACATCGTTATTCGCTACCACGACCATTGCGGAGATAATCATAAAGTAACAAATAAAAATTTTGGAGGGGGGTTCGGTTCTGGGAGTAGCTGGCTAAATACCTCTAATTTGAATTTCAAGAGCAACTGTTCTGTTAATCGGTGGTTTTTCAATAATAATGGTTATTGCAATTATCACCGTAATTTCCCTTTGGAATTCCTCTGGATTTTCACTCATTTTATACTGTTCTCAATTGCATGTAACCGTCAAGTAAAATTGAACACTTTTTGCTCATTAATTTTGAACAGTTTCATCGCTGAAAATGGAAATTCTATGCTTCATGCGATAGCTGTCTCCGTTTAAATGAATCACCTCTGCCCGATGAATAATTCTATCTAATACGGCTGTAGTGATCGCTGGATCCCCCAGTAGTTCTCCCCATTCACTTGGTCCCTTGTTGGACGTTAAAATAATGGATGATTGATTGTACAAGTCATTGATCAAATGGAAAAACAAATTGGCTTCTCGTTGATCCATCGCCATAAACATGAGATCATCGATAATCACGAGGTTGGATTCTCTTAGACGCTGAAGACGAATTCGAGATTTGCGAGTGATTTCTTCTGTTTTTAACGCTTGAATCAACTCTCCCATGGTAATAAACGTCACTTTATACCCTTGATCAATCGCCTCCATCCCAAGTCCAATCGCTAAATGGGTTTTCCCTACACCTGGCGGTCCTAATAAAATTAAGTTAAAAAGTTGGTCTAACCATGCGAGTTCCCGCAATTGATGAAATTGCCGTTTTGTCAGTGATGGCTGTTCATCCAGCTGAAACTCGTCCAATGTCTTGTAATACGGGAAAGCTGCCCATTTTAGACGCCTTTCCCGTGCTTTTTTCTCCCGACAATCTTGTTCATACTGTAATACTATGGACAAAAAACGAAGATAGGTCATCTCGTTTGTTTCTGCTTGTTTCACTAGTACAGGCAGGTGAAAAGCCGTTTCTGTCAAACGCAACGTTCGCAATAACTCTTGTACTTTCGCCAGCTGGCTCATTTCGTTCTTCCCTCCAAAATCTCAATATATTCTTCGATGCTTCTGACAGCTGGTTGAGCTTCCAAAACCGAAAGGTTCCCCTCACGTAATGGTTGAATTCGGTTCACTGAAACGACTTTGTCGGAAGTGTTCCATCTATGTTGTCGTTGTAAGTAACCGACCATATCTGTAAATGCAGAGGCGCTATACAACTGTAATTCCATACATTTTTGCAGCGCTTGGCTGCACAGAGAGAGTGGAGATTGAGCCAGCTGCTTTTGAATGAGCTGTAATTGATCCCGTATATATCGTGGATAGTTTTTTCGTATACGTTCGAGATACTCCTTGGCCGCATCCGGATTTTCAAATTCATGGGCAATCCTCTCGAGATACACATCGATCCCTTTCGCTCGATCACGCAGATGATTCCGGTTTTGAATGAGTTTCCCTTTGCCGTGAGTGATCGGGTGTTTCCCTAAGTATTCCCCGGTTTCCAAATCATAGATCAGGAGTTCTTGTTCTGCCTCTTGAATGACGATTTGCACCGTTTTCCCAAACGATGTATAGGTTCCGCACGGAACCGTGTATCGATTGGATTTGTACAGAATGGTATTGTCCTTTCTCACCGTCCTTGTTATACTGTTGGTAAGGTTTGTTTTGGGGACACCAGTCACGTCCAATGATGGAGAGATCGGTCGTAAGTGTGCTTTTTCGAGTTCGAACACATCGGCCGGTCTCTTTTTTGTCGTATTATGAACTCTGCCGTTTCCTGTTCGGCGCAGCCAATTCCATCCTTGTTCATTCCATGCATCGATAGTAGTAAAGATCCGATGTTTGGCAAAGTTATGTTTGATAAATCCTACGACGTTTTCGATTTTCCCCTTACTTTCCGGATCTGCCTTTCGACATACATGAAGAGTCAAGTTTCGTTGTCTCCGATAGGCTTCAAATTCGGCCGTGAGAATGAGATCCCCGGCATTTTCGCTGACCACAATCAGGTTGTCCTGATCGTAAACCAGTTCGTTTGGGATTCCCCCAAACCATTGGAACGCATTCTCGTGCGCTTGGATGACATCTCTCGTCGTAAAAGGACGATTCAGCCACTCCATGTATTTATAACGGGAGTGCGAAAGAACAAAGGCGATAAAATATAACACGATATCCTTTCCTTGTTGATTTTTTACTTTGACTTTTCCAAAATCGACTTGCGCTTGGTGACCCATTGGTGGATCTGGCACTGCTTGATATTGGCGGACAGAAGTTTCTTTTGGGATGTTCCACTCCTCTCGTAAATTCCTCACATAGCTGCGGACCGTACTTTCTCCCACACGGAGATCGGGATATTGTTCCTCCAGCCAATCTTGTACTTGAGACGCTGATAGATCTGGATGCTTCTGAATCCAATGTAAAATAATCTCTCGGTAAGGGTCTAACTTTTTTCTTCGCTGCTTCGTAGAAGCCAGCCATATCGTCATTTCCTCTGGTGAACGTTTTAAATAGTTATATAATGTCGTTCTGGATATGTTTAATTTTTTAGCGATAGTGGCTTTACTAAATCCTTGCTTTAAGAGCTGATAAATTTCCATGTACACTTCCCACTTATCCACCTTTCCATCCCTCCAACAGCTAGATAGCATTCAACATCTATCATAGCTGTTCGGAGTAAAATTGGTAAATGAGTGTTCAATTTTATTTGTCGGATTCTGTCCATTTTAGTTTAGCAGTTACAGGATGTTAGAAGATGGGGTGTTTAATAGCGAAAAGTTGTTTTTTGAAATTCGACAACAGGGCTATACGGGAGGAAAGACGATTTTAAAAGACTATATGAAACCTTTCCGAGAGACGGCCAAAAAGAAATACACCGTTCGCTATGAAACGCTTCCTGGCGAACAAATGCAAGTCGATTGGAAAGAAGTTGGGGAGGTCGTGATCGAAGGGAGAAAAGTCAAGTTATCGCTATTTGTGGCCACGTTAGGCTATTCGCGGATGAAATACGCGGTATTTACGACCAGCCAGGACCAGGAGCACTTAATGGAATGCCTGATTCAGAGCTTCAAGTACTTTGGTGGGGTTCCGAAGAAGGTGTTATTTGACAATATGAAGACCGTTACAGACGGGCGAGAACAAGGAGTGGTGAAATGGAATCAGCGATTTTCTGAATTTGCGAGTTACTACGGATTTATTCCAAAAGTATGCCGGCCCTACCGGGCCCAGACAAAGGGAAAAGTCGAACGAGCCATTCAGTATATTATGGATCACTTCTATGTAGGAACATCGTTTGAAAGCATCGAAGAATTAAATTTCCTTTTACATCATTGGCTCGATCAAGTGGCGAATCGGAAGCCAAACGCCACTACCGGTATTTCTCCGCAAGAGCGTTGGGCCGAGGAGTCACTCAAACCTCTCCCGTTGAAAGATTACGATACGAGCTATCTTTCCTATCGGAAAGTGCATTGGGATGGCAGTTTCTCGTATAAAGGGGAGCAATGGCTCTTATCGGCGGAGTATGCGGGCAAAGAAATTCTGGTGAAGGAGCGATTAAATGGAGATATTCGATTGTACTTTCGAGGGAAGGAGATTTCTCACGTGGACCAACAGAAAAAAGTGATTTCATTCGCTGAAAAAATAAAAAAGAAACAGACAGAAATGGCCGCCACCATTTCGCCTGTTTCGATGGAAGTGGATACTCGTCCATTGTCCGTTTATGACGCATTCCTGCGAGGGGAAAGCTCATGAAAGAACGCATACACGAGTATTGCCACCAACTCCATTTGCCTGTCATGGCGGAGCGATGGTCCGCCATGGCAGAATACGCCTCTACTCATAATATATCATATTCAGAGTTTTTATTCCGCTTATTAGAGGCAGAAATCGTCGAAAAACAGGCACGATCGATCCAAACGCTCATCAAGCTGTCCAAACTGCCGTATCGCAAGACGATCGATACGTTTGATTTTACCGCGCAGCCTTCGGTGGATGAGCGCCGGATTCGAGAGCTGCTTACGTTGTCCTTTATTGACCGGAAAGAAAATATCCTCTTTCTCGGTCCACCGGGGATTGGAAAGACACATCTGGCAATTTCGATTGGAATGGAGGCGATCGCAAGAGGGTATAAAACGTATTTTATTACCGCTCACGATTTGGTCAATCAGTTAAGAAGAGCCGACCAGGAAGGAAAGTTGGAGAAAAAGCTTCGTGTCTTTGTGAAGCCAACCGTTCTCATTATTGATGAAATGGGGTACCTAAAACTGGACCCGAACAGCGCTCATTACTTATTTCAAGTGATCGCTCGTCGGTACGAGCATGCCCCGATTATCCTCACCTCCAACAAAAGCTTCGGGGAATGGGGAGAAATCGTGGGAGACTCGGTTTTGGCGACAGCGATGTTAGATCGATTACTGCATCATTCCATCATTTTCAACCTAAAGGGGGAAAGCTATCGATTACGGGAAAAGAGGATCCAACAAGAAAAACAGAAGGATCAATGAAAGGTCCTTCTGGGGAATTTTAAACCGGCGATTTTGGGGAAAAAATAATCGGCCTTGACATTTGAATCGATTCCGCACGCGAACAGAAGCGAAACAAGCAATTTTTGAGTACATCTAATGCTTTTACAACCACAAAAGAAATCATTCAATTCTTAGCTATGTATCGCCATGTGAATTTGAATTTGCATATTACTCTAACCAGGGAAAAGTAGCTGCATAAATTCAGCTACAGATATTTCTCTCTGTTTAACGTGTCCGTTTTCTTGACATAACAACAAGAGTGACTATTAAAAAAGTTATTATCTTATCAGGCGTGTTGATTATCCAATAAAATCCAAAGGGTATAGAAAAAAGAGCACCTTTCCTGTAGAATGTGAGTAGCGACACAAACAAACCCAGGAGGTGCTCTCTATGAACAAGCATACCACACTCCCGAATTTGATGCAAAAACTTGTTTCGGATGAAGAGATTCAACTGATTGCCGAAGCGGTTGGGTATCGTGATTCGTCTCGAACCTTTACGTTGCGCGAGTTGATTCACTTCTTCCTGCTGGCCGCCATGCATCAATGGAAAAGCTTTCGCCACGGAGCCGATGTGGGGCCTCTGTATGGATTGCCGCGATTCCATTATTCAACTGTATCCAAGAAAGCGAAAGAAGTTCCCTATGACATCATGAAACGCTTGTTGGCGTTGATCATTTCCAAGTGCAACCGCCAAACCCGCCGTTCGCTTCGGTTTCCCAAACCGCTTCGGGTGGTGGATTCGACGACCGTCACGGTCGGGAAAAACCGCCTGCCATGGGCGCCGTATCACGGCGAACGCGCCGGAGTGAAGCTGCACGTCGCGTATTCGCCGGAATCCTCGTTGCCGGCAGACGTGGTGGAAACCATCGGACTGCGTCATGATGGCCCGGTGGGAGAACAGTTGACGAACGCTCAACAAGTGCTGGTGGAAGACCGGGCGTATTTCAAAATCGAACGCCTCGATCGATTTGTGGAGCAGCATCAGCTCTTTGTCATTCGGATGAAGGACAACATCGAACTTCATCAGAAAAAAAGCTTGAAACGCCTTTCCAGCACATCCTCATCGGTTCAAGCCGACTTCACGTGCCAGTTGGGGACGAAACAATGCCGCTCCACCAAGCGTCACCGGGTGGTGATCTTTCGAGATGCGAATGGCCGCGACATTCGGGTCGTGACGAACCTCTTCCATGCGTCTGCGGAAACCATTGCCGACATGTACCAACAACGTTGGACTGTTGAGGTCTTTTTCCGTTGGGTGAAGCAATATCTGAATGTCCCGACCTTGTTTGGCACGACGGAAAATGCGGTATACAACCAACTGTTTGCGGCGTTCATCGCGTATGTGTTGCTGCGATGGCTGTATGATCAAACCAAAAAACAGACGAACGTCTCTCTTTCCTTCATTTCGTTCGTTCGCCGTTTTTTCTCTGGGCAGCTTCCTCTCGATTGGAAATCCGGGATGGCCGCTGCTTTGTTTGAGTATGCCCAAATTTATGGAAGGCGTATGTATAATTTTGGATAATCAACACTCGTGTCGATACATATTGTTTTTGAAGTTTGGCTCGATCTGTTGTAAAATGAAAGTGCTCTTGCATGTGAATTCTCCTTTTAAATGTTTGGTCGCACTTTCATTTTAAGGAGATCCTCATGCAAGGGCTATTTTTATGCTTGTCTGATTTTATCTAGCACCACGGGTTAAAATAATATAAATATACGAGTTTAGTATAAATGAAAGCAAAATGATTTAATATTGTAAAATATATAACATTAATGTAATAAATTTCATAATGAACAAAAAAAGAAAAGCCTAGGCAATTAGCTTAGGCTTGCTCGTCAATAGTCGTCCTCTTCTAAATATTTACGTTTTGCTTTTATTATCAAATGCTCTTTGGAATAATACAGGTCGTACATCTTATCAAGCAATTTCCAACGTTCTTCATTGCTCATTTTTTGGATCGCTTCCAAAATTTCATCTGCAGTCATTTGCTTGTTTGCCATTGTTCATTTCAACTCCTCTCCTATTTCACTTTTATTATTAATGTTTTTTTATCCGCATCAGCAAACAAAGGACCAAACTGTGAAAATCCGATCCTGACTGAAGGGGATATTTATTTATATTTTCTCTAAATCTTCATTCATTTGATTTGCTAAGTTTTTGAAATATAAATAGTAGCAACCCCATATAACTAAATAGACTACAATAAATATAGCTGCTGAAATAAGGATGTTTTTCAAATCAAACGGGATCCACCCAATTCCCAAGGACAGGATAAAATATAAAACAATTACTGTAACAAAGTGCAATGCCGTTTGTTGCGACAGACGGAGCGATTCTAATTCAAAATAAAGCGAAGATACGGCAAAAAACCATCCACAAAATATGCTCCCAAATGAGTTTTTTATAAATTCTTCACCATTAATGACAGGGAAATGACCGAAATAGATGATAGAGCTAGTTACCACTACTGCGATAAAGGAACCGATCAATATCCCGATGATGCTTCTGTATAAGAATTTTTTCATTCTTTTTTCCCCCTATTCATTTTTAATGCTTTTTTGATGGCATGAACATAACGTCGAGAAACGTACTCTTTCACTCCTGATTTAAAATAAACGCATAGAGTGCCATTGAACGATGCTTCAAACCGGCTCAACTCATAGAGATTTACAATGACCGACTTAGAAATGCGAACAAACTTGTTAGAGGGAAGCAATTTTTCGAGCTCATACAGCTTTTCCTTCAATTTAAATGTTCCCTCGGCTGTCACCGCCTCGATGCTATCCCCATGAGCACGAAAAAAATGGATCTCATTTGGCTTTAATATATAATGCATATCACCATTTTTTCCGACAATAAATTCCGTCTCCATCCCTTTTAAAAAATCAAGAATTTCTTTAATCGTGTCATCTACTTCCTTACAGTGAATGGTCACGATTGTCTCATCGTAATCGCTGTCAATATCCAAAGACACTTTCATTCTGCCCGCCTCCTTTACATTCATCTTTTTTATTAAATTGTATTCGTTATGCTAGCTGTTGTCTTCATGATAAAGGTAAAAGGTTGTTTTTCCATCCCATCCGGCAAAAATCGTCCCTTGAAATGCATACGATACATGAACCTCTCCCACCTCGGCGCTATACCGAAACTTCGATAAAACTGGACGATCTGGCCCAAAAAGACCACCTAGCACGGCGATTGATTTTTTCCTTTATTTACGACATAGTGTATAAATGCTAGTTTAAGAATGTACAAAAGTGATTGGATAAGAATGTACAATTTTGATTTTAACATGCATACTGATTTCGAGGTGAAATGGTGTGCATGTAAATTTGAAAATCACAACAGAGATTGAAATTCATAGTTTATCAGATTTGCCAAAATTTAAAACCCTTATGGAGAGTTTGGGAATGAAAATTAATAAGAGTCAATTAGCACGAGATCTCAATGTAGATAGGAGGACGATTGATAAATATTTGAATGGTCTTATCCCAAAAAAGACACGAAAAAGAGGGTCTAAGATTGATAAATACTACGATGTGATTTCTCAATTGCTTTCAAAAGAATCGAAACAAATTTTTTATTATAAACGGGTTCTTTGGCAGTACTTGAAAGACAATCACGGCTTAGAATGTTCCCAATCAGCCTTTCGGGCCTATATTTCTCGGAAACCAGAGTTTCAAGCATATTTTTCTGAGGGTAAACGGACAAAACCGGTTGGTCAGGTCGTTCGTTATGAAACGGAACCTGGAGAACAAGCGCAATTTGATTGGAAAGAAAATATTCGATACGTAACGAAAGAAGGGGAAATATTAAACGTTAATATAGGGGTATTTCTTCTGTCTCATTCACGATTTCGAACTTTTTTATTAACACTTTCAAAATCGCAGAGTGTGTTGATGTCCTTTTTGATGGAGACGTTTGAAAAGATTGGAGGCGTGCCGAAAACCATTGTCTTTGACAATATGAAGACCGTCATGGATGAAGCGAGAACGGAGTATTCGAAAGGGGTGGTCAATGAACGGTTTGATCAATTTGCCAAAGATTGCGGATTTGACATTCATCCGTGTAAAGCCGGTAGGCCTTATACCAAAGGGAAAGTGGAAGCCACGATGAAGCTAATCGATGAAATTCATGCCTATCAAGGTCAATTTTCATATGAGGAACTTCAGAATTTTGTTCAATCCCTTTGTGAACGGATCAATCATAGCTATCATCAAGGAACGGGAAAAATCCCTATCTTAGCCTTTGAACAAGAAAAGAATCTCTTACAACCCCTGCCAAGGAATGAAATAAGAGATTCTTACAAAATCAAACATACACTTGTAAAAGTCAATTCAGCGGGAATGGTTACCTATAAAGGGAATCAATATTCCGTCCCTGCTGAATACAAAGGAAAAACAGTTGGATTACAAGTGTATGATGACCATATTTACGTTTATTATAACATGCATTTGATTACTCAACATAGGATTAGTTCAATAAAACTGAATTATAAACAAGAACATTACATCGAAACCTTGTCGAGGGGATTACCTCATCACCCGGATATTGATGAGCTAGCCAAGAAGAATTTACTTGCGATTCATGAGGTGTATAAAAATGAATAGTAGTTATCAACAATTAATTCAAAACTTAGAGTATCTCAAGTTAAAACAAATGATTTGTCACCTGAATGAAACCATTGATTTTAGTACGAAAAATCAGCTGTCGTTCGTTGATACACTAGTAAAATTAACGAATTATGAAATTGATATGCGTGAAAGAAATATGATTAACTCGATGGTTAAGGTGGGGGCTTTCCCTCACCTAAAGGAATTAAAAGATTTCGATTTTGACTTTCAGCCTTCAATCAATAAACAACAGATTCTAGATTTTACGACATTACGGTTTATTGAAGAGAATGAAAATATTGTTTTTTTAGGTCCAAGTGGCGTTGGAAAAACCCACTTGGCGACTGCGATTGGAATCGCAGCTGCCAAAAAGCGGACAAGTACGTATTTCATTAAATGTCACGAACTGATTTTACAATTGAAGAAAGCGAAAATGGAAAATCGTTTAGACAATCGTTTAAAACATTATGGAAAATACAAGCTATTAATCATTGATGAGATTGGCTATTTGCCGATTGACAGAGAAGATGCAAAATTGTTTTTCCAGTTGATTGATTTACGGTATGAAAAGAAAAGCACGATATTTACTACCAATGCCAATTTTAAGGATTGGGGGAGGTATTTCAAGATTCAAAGCTAGCCAATGCCATCCTAGATCGTATTTTACATCACGCGACCGTGATTAATATTGTAGGGGATTCATATCGAATAAAAAATCACTTAGAAAGAGAAAAAGAAAACGAGTAAAAATGTACATTCTTAAACAGTCAAAAGTGTACATGTTTATCTTGACATTTACACATAGTGAAAGATCTCTACTACCCGTGGTGCTAGTTGAGCTTTAGCGCTCAACTAGCACTACGGGTTAATATTATATTAAGAACAAAATGTAAAGTGTTCTTTACATTTTGGGCTAATTTTTTTAATAATAATTTCATCAAAGTCAACAAGCTGTAAAGACCGGAGCAATCCGGTCTTTTTATTTTTGTCTCCCCCCTCTTCCTTCTTATCTCCTTCTTTTCCCGGTTTCCGCTTGACTTTTTTAACAAAATATAAGAACATATATTCGTAAATGGAACATATGTTCCTAAAAGGAGGTCCTTGCGTCGATGTTGCTTGATATTTCTTGTCTGCCAAAAAATAAAATTTTATGTATCGATATGAAGAGCTTCTATGCCAGCTGCGAATGCGTCGATCATGGACTGGATCCTCTTGAAGATTATGTTGTCGTTGTTTCTGATAAAAATCGGAGCGGGAGCGTGGTTCTGGCCGCGTCTCCAAAAATGAAGCAAGATTACGGAATCAGAACAGGAAGCCGTCTATATGAAGTGCCTTGCCGTCGCCATATCCATATTTTTAACGCTCGCATGAAGCGATATTTAGAAATCAGTGTGCAAATTACAGAACTGTTTTCTACCTTTGTCCCTTTTGAAGCGATTCTCACATACAGCGTTGATGAGAGCTGGATAACCCTAGACGGTACGGAAAAACTACATGGATCTCCCAAGGAAGCAGCGCAAAAAATACGAAGCGCGATCTGGAATCAATTCGGTCTGCCATCTTGCATTGGTATCGGCCCGAACCGTTTCATCAGCAAAGTCGTGCTTGATGTATACGCAAAAAAACAAGGCATCGCGGAATGTACATATGAAGAAGTACCGAAAAAGTTATGGCCGGTTCCGTTACGGGAAGTCTGGGGTATTGGCAGCCGAATGGAGAAACATCTGAACAATATGGGAATGTATACGCTTGGAGACGTGGCAAACAGTTCTTTGGATCGTCTACGAAAGCGATTTGGGGTAATAGGGGAGCAACTTTACTACCATGCTTGGGGAGTTGACTTAAGCCCTCCTTTTATCGACGCAAGGACCTTTCCTCAAAAAAGTTTATCAAGACCTAAATTAAAGAAATATAAGTAAATAAAAGGACATTACATATTGTATATGACTAATATGTAATGTCCTTTCTTATTCAACTAAAGCATCCCGTTAGCTTAAACAAAACGATTTCAAAAATCATCCTTCAACCTTAGTTACAGTAACCCTATCTAACTTTACATCAAAAGTTAGAATGACTGGACCTTCTGGTGGATTATGAGGACCTGTATAAGTATCATATTTAACCTTTATTGTAAAGTCATATTGAGAATATCCTTCAGTTTTCCGATTCACTTCTAATATTTCTGCATTCCATAACCCATAACTGCGAGATGGGTACTTGTTGTTTATTGCTTTCCTCGCATATGGGTCTAATAAAACTAACAAAGCATCATAAAAATCAGTATGTTTTTCCTCGCCAGTAATATTAGTCTTTGCTACAACTTGGTAGGACAATGATAAATTCCAGAATAATAAACATATAACAAGTGAAATTAGAATCCGTTTCATATAAAAAGCTACCTCCTTTTTTAGATAGCCTCCCCTAAAAAAGATGATTTATTTTGGTTAATTCGCCTTCAAAATCTTCTAAATATAATAAATTCTCCTTCAACTAACTTGACCGTTAGTTGAAGAAGAAAGGAAACAATGTTCCCTTTTGTTACTATAACTTCTTATATACCTCTGCGTAAGCTAATTTTAACTGTTCCCGTAATTGCTTGTTTTCGTCTTCTAACTTTTTGATTTTTCGTTTCAACGATTCAATAAGAGCGTCTTTGTTGCTCTCATTCATTTCTCGCTTTATTTGTTTCGCAGTAGGAGCTTGTGCTTGTTGTTGGCGTAAGGTTTCAATACGCTCACGCAGTTCAGAATGGTTGTAAAGTGTTGCTTTCGCTACCCCTGCTTCATTTGCTACGCTATTAAAATTAATGCTCTCATTGGCTCGTATGAGCCTTTTAATGGCTTCATCGACCTTTTGATAGGTGAGAGCCTTTCTGGAGGCATGAATGGCTTTCAAATGCTCTCTACGGTCATAGTTAGCCATTGGAAACACCTTGCTTTCGTTTGATTCGTTCTAATCGCCCAAAGATGATATTGCCTTCTTTAATGGTGTTTAAGATTTTCTCGTAACGCTCTAAATTCCTTTTATTCTTTTCAGCGATATCATTCCTGCCACGCTGTTCCAAAGCTTCTATCGTTTTTGTGGTTGTTTTGATTAATAATTCATACTTCTGTATATCCAAATCAGAAAAACCGATGGCTAAGTCCTTACATGGGCTTCCACCGTTACATGTTAGACATGGTGGTTCTTCGGCATACGGACAATTTCCGTTGATTCTTGCGTGACAAGTTCCGTATGGATTATCAATCGCATTCAATTTATGATCACGCCACAATGTTTCCAAGATATCTTCTGGAATATCCTTATTAGGTTTTACTTCCCGAACCTCCCCATTTAGGTCAAAACTAAATACACCTTGTTTTATTGCTTCCTCAAATGCTTTACGCTTGGTATCGTCTAATAACTTAGCGTATCGCAGGGTCATTTCAGGTGAAGCATGTGCTAATAATTCTTGAACCGTTAAAATATCGACTCCACTATTTAACATTTTGACCGCATAGGTATGGCGGAATTGATGTGTTTTAAAATGAAAGACATGACCGTTTTCGTCTATAATATTCTTGGTTTTTGCTAATTTATTTAGTTCATACCGAATGAAAGCTTGACTAAATGGTTTTCCTTTGCGGGAACCTCGATAACGAACGAAAATAAATTTTTCAGGATTGTTGTCGTCATTGCTATTTTTTATGGATTTATCAATCAATACCGCAAGAATATTGGCTAATTCTTCATCAATCGGAATCCGATGTCCTTTTACGTAGGTTTTTTCAATATCGGTCTCGATATAATATTTTCCGTTTAGTTTGACTAAACAATCTTGTGTTAAGCCTAGTACATCGGAAATCCGCAATCCTGTTTTAAAGGCTACCCATATTATAGTCTGAATATCTTTGTGAAGATGATTGATATGAGTGAATAGTTGCTCCAACACATAATCAGGAATATAGTCAATTTGGTCAATGGATTTCTTCTTTGGTTTTGGTTTGTCTTCTGGGAAAATTAACAAATTTACATTAGTTTCGGGAGCGATATCGTATCCATATCGTTGAATGTCTTCAAGAAACCTTCCTACGATATATAGGGCATATGATATATAGCGTTCAGGATGCGCATTCTTTTGCTTTAAGTTGCTTTCCGCATATTCATGCAACCATTGAATGTACTGTTCCATATGGGAACGCTTTAACCCACTTAAATCATTCCAAGTCGGTTCTAAAGAAAACAAGAAAGAGAAGAATTTTAGTAAATTGGTAAAATAGTTTATTGCGCTACTCCAAGCGAAACGGTTTTTACTTAATAAGCGTTGCTTGATATACTGTTTTACTTGCTGACGTATGTTCATGTTTTCAAACTTGGTGAAGTCAATGTAATGGTCAGACTTACTTTTGTTGTACTCAATCCCATACTTATCATGTAGGACCCTTACATCCCATCGGTCTTTTTCCCATTCTTCACGATTGTCAGTTAATTCAAAAAGCTTCGTTTGTAAGACTCGTAAAATGGTTGCTGTTTGTGATTTAACTGTGCGTTCACCATAATAATGTTTTTTAATTTTTTGTGTTTTAATCCTTTGCTCGGTTAACCAAAGCAACCATTCTCGCTCTACTTGATTTATCTCCAAATCAAGTAGAGAATATAAGGTGGGGTACTTTGCATTTAGGAAGGCGGTCAATTTTCGAAGAATTGCAGCCAGTCCAATCCAAACAGTTGTTAAACTCCATTCATCCCGAAATAACTTATGGTAGAACACATACTTAATTTCCAAGTTGACAGATGGGCTTTTCACTTGAAATAGAATATATCTATGTGTATCCTTATAGTTTGAAAATTGTTCTTTGAAGTTAGAAATAGTTCCTATTACATTAATGTCCCATTTATCATTGACTAAAAAATATGGATTTGGTTCAACTTTGGTAGTTATCGAGCCGTCTTCATGGATGGTTTTTTCGGTATAGGTTGATAACTCTTGCTGTAAACGTTCATGGAAACTTAATTGATGAATAGGGTGTTGTTGAATATTCATTCGATCGAATCCTTTCCAGATTTTTTTGTGATGTCAAACGCATGTTGTGCCTTCTCCCAATTCTTACGGATTTCTTCATCCGAAGGATGGAGATACAAATTGATCGTGGTTTGGATTTGAGAATGTCCTAATCGTTCTTGTACTTGTTTAATATCTTTCGTTTGTTGGTAGTACATGGTAGCGTGTGTATGGCGTAAAAGGTGAGGATGAACATGGATCCCTGTTTTCTTTTTCAATCGCTTAAATAAGGCTTCTACATCGCTATAGGTCATGGGTTGACCTACGTTCTTGCCGCGCAATTTGATAAACAAGAAATTTGTATTGAAGTCCAATTCATCCACTACCTCATACAAGTAATCATCCAACAAATCCATTAAGGCTTGGGAAACATAAATTTCCCGTTCCCCTGTTTTTAGTTTTGCTCCGTTCTCCAGTTCCCCTCGATGGACTAAACGAATCCGATGTCCGTTCTTATGATCAAAAATAAAATCCTCAATGAATAGAGAAAGCACCTCACCAATTCGCAATCCTGTTTCAAAAAGCAATTGAATTAACAATCTATCTCGGATGTTAGTGGTTGCTTTTATCAATTGTTGTACTTCTTCTTTCGTTAAAACTTTCAGCTTTTTTCTTGGCTCTTTGACCTTCAGAATATGACGGTTAGAAGGCTTATTTTTATTGACATGATACAGAAAATCCTTGTATCTGGTTCTTCCTCCTGTAAAATCTTGCTTCATCAACTTATCGACCAGATCATTTGGAAGTTCCTCATTTCGATACAAATAGTCATAAAAATTGGTGACGGCTGTAATCGTCAGATTAATCGTTTTTTCTGTTTTCTTTGCTTTCACAGGTTGGAGGGGAGTCACCTTTGTGCTTTCATATGGATTCCTCAACCATGCGACAAACTCCACCAAGTCCTCTAAACGAACTTTCCTGTAATCCTTCTTCTTTTCCTGTAAAAACACAAAATACTGCTTTAACGCATAACAGTAGGTCTTCAGTGTATTCCTGCTTTTCCCTGTTGTATCTAAATACTTCAGATACTTTACCACAGGAATCACAGGAAATCCTTTTTCATCCACTAATATGTATCTAATGTTATTCTCTAAGAAAACCTCTTGCACCCTCATAGATCTTCACCACCTAATATCTTTTCTTTTTTACGCTCGGTCGAAAGACCTCGCTACGCCTCCCGCTGTGGGCTATGTCCTCCACCTCTTTTAAAACAAAAATATGTTTTGCCTATAAGTATACATAATAGACCATATTTTCAATATCTATATAATGAATCTATTATGTATGAAAAAAGAGGATATATGTCCTTATACTGAACATAATATCCTCTAATCATTATAGTATAGTTAAGACTTCGCCCCTTGTTTTTTTAAAAATATTAAATTTTAGGAAAGAAAAGGCTTTACTTGTGCATAAAAATAGGGCAAACTAGTAGAAAAGCACCGAGTCTCTCAGGGGGCTAGCGCTGCTGACAATGGCAGGCGTGCCGGTCGGCTCGGTTGGCAATCCATTGGGTTCACCACTATTTGTTTAAAAGGAGAATGATGATGATGATAAAAAAAGCGAAAGTCGGAGATATTATTGAATTTAAAAATGGATTACGCGGCATTGTGGAAAAAGTGAACGAAAACTCGGTCATCGTGGATTTGACATATATGGAAAACTACCGTGAGCTTGATTTGCAAGAACGGACAGTCGTCAATCATAAAAACTACAAGATCATCGAATAAAAAAGAGGCTGCTATGAGCCTCTTTTTATTATGAAATGCGGGCTAATTCATCGCATTCATATATATGGACGCCGTTTGCTGCCGATGCCGCCCGGTAAAACATGGCCAACGCAAGCTGGCTGGCATCGACCGGCTTATATTTTTTCCACTTGCCGACAAACAAAAACGGCAGCCGGCATAACAGCCATCCGGCGAGCGTCTCGCCGAGGCGGAACTCCCGGCGCTTGCCGACAAGCAGCGACGGGCGGAAAATATGGAGCGACGGAATGGACAGCCGCTGCAACGCCTCTTCCGTTTCCCCTTTGACGCGCTGATAAAAAAACGGCGAACACGGGTTGGCGCCGATCGAAGAGACGGTCAAAAAACTTTTCGCCCGGCATTTTTCCGCCAACGCCGCGGCACGCAGTGTATATTCATAGTCGACTTGAATGAATTGCTGCCTTGTTTTCGCCTTTTTACGCGTCGTTCCGAGACAGCAAAACACATCGTCAACATTAAAATACCGTTCATACGACTCAAGCCGCGCAAAATCGACCACAACTTGCTGCAGCTTTTCATGTTCCAACGGCAGCGGGGTGCGAACGAAAATAGTCACTTGCCGGTATAAATCCGATTGCAACAGTAACGCCAGCAGTTCGCTGCCCACCAAACCGCTCGCTCCAAGCAAAAGAGCTGTTCTTCGCTCCAACGCCAAAACCTCCAAGCAAAAATTCATTGTCCATTATATATGAGTTTTGGCGAAAAAACCACCTCATTTTTTGCCGGCTTTAGCGGTTATCGATTTTTTCTGGGTATAGGTCATGGTTGAGCAGCCGATACTCGGCCATTTTTTCGTATTTCGTCCCCGGGCGCCCCCAGTTGCAATACGGGTCGATCGAAATGCCGCCGCGCGGGGTGAATTTGCCCCATACTTCAATGTAGCGCGGTTCCATCACGTTGATTAAATCGTTCATAATGATGTTGACACAGTCTTCGTGAAAATCGCCATGGTTGCGGAAACTAAACAAATAAAGTTTCAGCGACTTGCTTTCGACGCATTTTTTGTCCGGAATATAACTAATGTAAATCGTCGCAAAGTCCGGTTGGCGAGTTTTTGGACATAGACTCGTAAACTCCGGACAATTGAACTTCACGAAATAATCCCGGTCAGGATGTTTGTTGTCAAACACTTCAAGAAGATTGGGATCGTACGTAAACGAATACGTTGTCCCTTGATTGCCAAGCAGCGTCAAGTCTTTCAATTCTTCGTCTTTCCTTCCATTCATTGGTCATTCCTCCTTCTTTATCATTTCGTGATGGACCAGCGTGCGGCTTTAGACACCGCGCTTCGTTCCCCAAAGAAGCGTGTGCAGTTGCGGCAACACATGAACGTCATTCAGCTCATCTGATTGAGCCACCCGTTCCACTAGCCAATCAAGCTGGTCAAAAAGCTTCATGCGAAGCGCATTCGTATCGAGCGCCTCGACATCGGCGTTGCCGGTCTGCAAATAAAATGGAACTCCCGGGTAACGGCGATGCACTTCTTTCGCATACGCCAAATCCGCTTCATCGAAGACGACAACTTTCAGACTAACACGCCGCGTCCGATTTTGATCAGCCAGCAGCTTCCTGATGATGGAATCGAGCATCGCCCAGTCGGTATCCATCCCCGAACTTGGCGGCTTCGGGGAAATGGTGACATCGTCAACGTCAAGCAACCAATCTTGCCAGCGGCTCCCTTGCGTCTCGACCGCCACTTGTACCCCTTTTTCATGAAGGAGCGCAACGAGCTCACCAAGAGCGGCGAGCAGAAGCGGGTTGCCGCCTGAAATCGTCACATGGCGGAAGCGACGACCGCCAATGGCTTCAAGCCGCTGCCAAATATCTTCTGCCGTCAGCTGTTCGATCTCTTCTTTCGCCGACCCGTCCCACGTGAAGGCTGAATCACACCAACGGCAGCGGTAATCGCAGCCGGCGGTGCGGACGAACATCGTCTTTTGGCCGATTACCATCCCTTCTCCTTGGATCGTCGGCCCGAAAATCTCTAATACCGGAATCGTACGAGCCACTACCGTTCCCCCACTTTCGGGCGGTAAATGACATAACTGGTCGGTGTTTCACGGACAAATACTTGTAAACATTTCGGTTTATGCGGCAGCGTATCTAAATAACGTTGAATCGTTTCATAAATCGTGCGCGCTACCACTTCCGTCGTTGGAAACCGGTTCGGGTCATGGCGGTCAAACCAATCGGTATGATCATTGAGCAGCGTGTGATCCAATTTTCCATGGATAAGCTTCTTTAACATTTGGAAATTGACTAAAAAGCCGCTCTCATCCAGCTCGTCGCCGGCAACCGTCACATTGACGACGTACGTATGCCCGTGCACATTGGCGCAGCTCCCAGCCGCTTCGTGCGGGATAAAATGAGCAGCAGCGATGTGCATATCTTTGTTCAGCTCATAACGGTACGGATGGGCCACCTGCGGGTAGAGCTGATAGATCATCGCGCCTTCACCCCCGCTTTTTCCTGCAAATACTCCTCCAACCCGCGCTTGCGCAACACGCACGCCGGGCATTCGCCGCAGCCATCGGCGATCACGCCGTTATAGCACGTCAGCGTCTTCGTTCGGACGAATTCAAGCGCCCCAAGCTCATCAGCTAGTTTCCACGTTTCCGCTTTCGTCAACCACATGAGCGGTGTATGAATGACAAACGGATAATCCATCGCCAAATTCAGTGTCACATTCAGCGATTTGATAAAGATGTCGCGGCAATCCGGATAGCCGCTAAAATCCGTTTCACATACACCGGTAACAATATGGCGAGCCCCTCGTTGCTTAGCAAGCACCGCAGCGAACGATAAAAACAATAAATTGCGCCCATCCACAAACGTTGTCGGCAGTTCGCCTTCCTTTTGTTCAATAGCGATCTCGCCGCGTGTTAGGGCATTTGGCGCCAACTGTCCAAGAAGCGACATATCAAGCACCGTGTGGCGGACACCAAGCTCATCGGCAATCGATGCGGCGACTTCGATTTCTCGGCGATGGCGTTGGCCATAATCAAACGTCACCGCTTCGACTTCCGCAAACTGCTTTTTTGCCCAAAACAAACACGTCGTACTGTCTTGGCCGCCGCTAAAGACGACGACCGCCTTTTCTTCATTCATTTTCATCTTGACTAACCTCCTTCTGAATCGACAGAAGAAGAGGTTTCCAAAACAAAAAAGGCCATACCCCTAGGATACAGCCGTCCCTAGTTTTTTATAGAGGGTTTTGCTAGAAACCTCTCCCGTACGAGCGTACGGAATTGTATTCTTCTGTTTCCTTTTTTACTATAACATAACTACTGCTTTTGTTGTAGAGATTTTTTCACTTTTTCCACTACCCATACATACACGTACAGAAGTGGAATATAAACCCCTATGAGGAAAAGCCCGCTTTTAGACGTCCATTGTATGAACCGTTCGATATCGCTTTTCTCTTCAAAAAACAACGTCCCGATAAACAAGCAGGCGATCAACACCGGCAATGACCGGCGCTGTCTGATGGAAAACAGCTGTTTGACCACGCGCGCCATCGCCCAAACAGCGACGACAAGGTTCGGAAACACCACAAGCACATAAATCGAAATGACGATATATTCCATCCGTTCAATAAATGGCACTTCCGGAATTTTGGCAAGCGTCAACGTCGGCCATGTAATATGAGCGATCTGTTCTTTGTTGTAAAAAATGATGGAGATAAGTATGACGACCAAATAAAGGAATATTGTCAATACGTTGGAAGCATGCGCCCACTTTTGCGATGACGGGGCATTTTTTAAAAATGGGTAATACATAAGCAGCACTTCAAACCCTAAATATTGAAACGCCATATCGTTGACAGCTTTTAAGATTTGTGTGGGCGAATGGTCCAACACCGGCAATAAGTTCCGATATTGTGCATATTCGAACGCAAAAGCCATCATCGGAAATATCGTCGCCAGCGGGATGACAACTCCCCAAAAGCATAGGCCAGCGACGACACGAAAACCGCCGGAAATGACGTAATACGTCAACATTAAAAAAATGAGGCTGAACTGCCATGCGCCCATCAGCGGGAACATCCATACTTTAATAATTTCAATATATGATTGAAGCACCGTAAACGCTGCTAGGGCGTAATAAGCCAACAAACCGATGCTTAACACCCCGCCGAACCAACGCCCGAAATAATGCTTATGAAGCGATACAATATCGCCGCCGGATGGGGAATAGGCAAGCAGACGATACATCAGCCAAATGAGCACGTGCGTAGCCAATCCAGCCAATAATACAGCCATCCAAGCATCTTGCCCCGCATCTTCCATTAGTGGCCGCTGAAAACCAAGCATCCCGACACCGACTTGGGTTGCATGAACGATAAAAAAAACAAGAAACGGGGAGATGAGAAATCGTTCATCGAGCGTTTGTTTCATCGTTATCCCTCCTCATGATCCCCGTTTTATTCACCAATTCCTGTATGGATAATGTCCACCGTCACGTGTGGACGAATATCTAAATCTGGATATTCACGATAAAACGATTCGCGATCCCACCGTCTCGTGACGCTGCGCACAAAGTCGCCGATGCCCATCGGATCAATGCGTTTTTCCTGAAAATAGTGAAACAGCCGACGCATATCTTGTTCCAATTCTTTTTCCATTTTCTTTTTTACATCGGTAAACAAATTGGCTCCCGGTTCATCAAGCCATGACGGATAATCTCTTACCGAAGCATGAATGTGAACAAATACATCCAGCACATGACGGTCTCCATCCCGCCTCCATTTATAAGTCGGTTTCGCCCATAAATTTTGCAACATCACTCGATCTTCACCTTGTTTGCCACGCTCCCCAACCTTTAGCTGATAGACGCCGTTTTTCGTTTCCCCTAACAAAATTTTCATCAAAAAAGAATCCCGCAAATCCACATGTCCGACATATCGGCCATCACGAAACAACGCCACTCCTTCTAACTTGACGAACCCGCCCTTTTTTTCAAAATAGGGTAAAAACGGATCGCTTCCCGGAGAAAAATATCGGTACAAAAACAAGTGTAAGTTCGTCTTTGGCAAGTTCATTGACTGTTCATTTTGCTTAATGAGATTCGGTAAATACAACGTATCGCTCAATGTCGTTTTTGCCGTAATGTCTAACAGCTCCTTCGCACTTCCTTCCGCTACACCAAGGAACAAATGACTGCCAACTTTGTTATTGCGCGCAAGACTATGAGTAATTTGTTCGATCCCCCGTTCGGCAAACTGCTTTCCGAATAAAATGAGCCGCAGCTGCCCTTCTTCGATCGGCAGCGCCGATTTCGCCGACAAGCGTGGGATTAAATCGTAGACGGTGGGTGATGAAGTCGTCAACATATTCGGTTTCGTCATCGGCCCTTGTTTAAACGTCGGGTAGACGGCGGTGCCGATATATTGATCATCCTTAAAATCATAGCCCATCTGTTGGATAATTTGAATTTGATCGATCGGCCGCGATTTCGCACAGCCGCCAAGCAACAGCAACCCTAGCAAACATGCGAGCCAACGTTTCATCCCCATCACACCTTACTCATCAATATCGCGCTTTTGCTTAGCATTTTCCGGGTCATAGCGAAACCGCGACTGCGGGCGGAAAAACGTCGGCCGCTCCGCTGTCATACTGTATGGCGAGCGGACGAACGTATCGCGGAAGTTGCGCACGCGCAACGGATAAAACGGCACTAAGTATGGATAACCAAGCGACTGAAGCCGCCCTAAATGAATAAGCAGTCCGCAGACGGCGAAGGCGATTCCGATCCCTCCCCAACATGCGGCAAACAAAATAAACGGGAATCGGATAAACCGAATCGAATTTGACATTTTAAAAATTGGCGTCGTAAACGAGGCGAGCGCCGCTAAAGCGACGACAATGAGCAAAATCGTGCTCGCCAGCCCGGCATCCACCGTCGCCTGCCCGATAACAATCCCGCCGACGATACCGAGCGTCTGTGCGACTTTCGTCGGCAGACGCGCCCCTGCCTCGCGCAGCAGCTCAATCGTAATCTCCAAAAACAATACTTCAAGCACTGGCGGAAACGGAACGTTCGAGCGCGAATAAATGATCGGACCAAGCAAGTCTTCCGGAATCATTTCATAATGGTACGTCAATACCGCGATATAAACCGGTGATGCCAAGATGGAAAACATAACACCGAAAAAGCGGATAAGCCGGAAAAATGAGCCGAGCACCCACGGCAAAGAATAGTCTTCCGGCGAAGTAAAGAAATCAAAAAACGTGGACGGGCCGATGATCGCATACGGTGAACCGTCGCAAAACACCGCGACTTGTCCTGATACGAGCGCATAAACAGCTCGGTCGATTCGCTCGGTGGAGAGGAAGAGCGGAAATGGCGTCTTTGAATTATCGGCGATGATCTGATCGATGATCGCATTATCAAACACAACGTCAAAATCAATGGCTTCAATTCGCTGTGTCATCGTTCGGATCGTTTCCGGGTTCGCCACGCCGTCAATATAGGCAATCACAACTTTCGTTTTTGACACCGAGCCGATCATCATTTCACGAAACACAAGATTCGGCGTTACGATTTGTCGGCGGAGAAGATGCAAGTTCGTGCCGATATTTTCGACAAACCCGACTTTCGGTCCGACGACGCTAAATTCGTTTTCCGTATCGTTGTTTTCCCGCAGCCCTAGATTTTCGTTCGCCGCACTGATGAGCGCCGCCTTGCCCGGCTGTTCTCGAAAGCTGACGACAACAAACCCTTTCAGTACTTTTTCCTCGATCGCCGCCGGATCCTCGCTCACTTCAATGCGTTGAATCGGAACGATTTGCTGTAAATCTTCCAACTGAACATCCGGACGGCGAGAAAGATCATTTTGCAGATGACAAAGAATATTTTCCTGCAGCACTTTCGGGTCTACGAGCGAATCAAAATAGTAAACCGATAGCTCCTTGCGTCCAACCACAAACGACACTTCGACAAAATCACTGGATCGCCGGAGCTTTTCCCATAATTGCGGCATTGTTAGCTGTGACGGATGCTTTTTCTTTTTGAAAAATGATAAAAAGCTCACGGCTATCCCCTCGCCTTTCCGTTTACGGCATAGTCTTCCAATGTGAGAACATTTTTATGCATTCCTCACATTCCTCATTGATTAGACAGAATATTCTAAAAGGGGAATCCACAAACGAGTGAGCTGGCGAAACGACGACGGGCGAGACAGGCATTGAAAAAAGTGATGGAAACAGCGGAAACACTGCGGCGTCGCGCGATTTGGAAACGATGATCGCCCGCTTTCGCCCATGACGTTGCGTTGATGAGAGATTTTCCAATCAACACGCCAATCTCTTTTTTCAAAAAGAGCGTTGCTAAAAAATTGAGGCCCTTTCACCTCCCCCCCTGAAACAGGGAATCGCCGGAGACGAAAGGGCTTATTTATTGACGCGGCAGCTGCCGTCGCCAAAGAAGCCATAACAAGACGAGACTGATATAGCCAAATAGCGGATAAATAAACGACAGCAGCTCCCCGTAGCGAAACGGACTCACAGCCATAAATAGTGAGACAAGCAATACGGCAAGCCATTTTCCGCGGAGCGGCACCCAAATGCGCACTTGCCGTTCAAGTCCGAATAGACCGCCAATAATCGATGTAAAAATTTCTCCGTAAATGACAAAAACATAAAACCAATACAAAACGGCAAAAAACGTATGGACGACCTCTGCCATTGGAATATCATACCCGTTCTTGTGCGGAAACGACAACAGCACCGTATGATTCAGCAGCAACAAAACGGTCAGCACGATCCCGCCTAAAAGCGCCCCCCTCTTTACCGCCCGTTCGTTTGTTGCCTCACAGGCGACAGGGACGAGTACGGCTTGAGCCATTGCCAAATTAAACGCCGCATACGAAAACGGCGACAATACCGCCTTCAAAGAATAGTCCGCCGCTACCATGTCCGGGCGGCACAGCTCCCCGGCCATCACCGTCTTAATGAAGACGACCACACTGAACAACATGATCATCGGCACCACAAACACATTGATGCCAAATAGGCCTTTGCGGTCAAATAACATAATGACAAACGCCAAAACGAGGGTCAGCGCAACACCTGTCTGCCGCGCCCAGCCAAGCTGTTCTTCAAACACCGCCCCCGCTCCGGCGATCATCACCGCCGTCACCCCAGCGAGCATGACCGTCATGACAAGCGTCACGAACGGACTTACCATCCTCCCGAATAAATACCGGTTCAGTTCATCGTACGATGACGCCCCGATACGGCGTGCCATCACCATCAGGCGCATGCCGCCCCATGTAAACAAGAGGCCACTCACGGCTACACCGACTGTCCCTACTGCTCCGTACTGGGTGAAAAATTCGATAATTTCCCGGCCGGTCGCAAACCCCGCACCAATGACCGTACCGATATAGACAGCGGCGATTTGCCAAGCCTCCAACCATTCCTTCCCATGCATTGTCTGCCCTCTCCTTCTCTCTTGTCCGCTGTTTATTGCTATATATATGTCTAACGTGGACAAGAAAGACGAAAGGGAAGAAAAAAGGATGCCTTTCTTTGGCATCCTTCATCAGTTGACGGTCACTTGTTTCACTTGATGTTCATGCAGTGCGCTTGCTTCGACGTGCACTTTTACCGAGTACGTCCCTTTGTTCGCAAACGTGGCCACTGCCTCATATTCGCCATTTCCTTTTTCGCTCGCATCGATAAATTCGTGCTTATTCTCCGCCTGCCAAATTTCAAAACGAACGGTGGCGTTCGTGAGCGCCTTTCCATCTTTCGTGATCCGAACCCCTAACGTCACCGGCTTTCCAGCTTCGAACGAATGGGAAGATAATGACATGGAAACATCACTGCCGTGATGATGGCCTTCTTCCTTATTTGCTTGATCATCAGAGCTTGACCCTGCAGCTGAGGCCTGTTCCGGATTCCCAACCACGATATCTTGTTTCGGCATATTATGCATGTCACGAGCTGTCACATGGGCAACAACAGAATACGTTCCCGCTTCCGTGAACGTTTTCGTCACCGAATAACGCCCATTGCCATCATGCTTCGCTTCCAGCATTTCCCGATCGCCATTCCCATGTTTCCATACTTCAAATTTCACTTCGCTTGCATCCTCGACTTTTTCGCCGCCATATGTCACCACACAGGCGAGCTTCGTCGGCTTGTTCACATCGATGTGATCCGGCACATCCATTTTCACTTCAAGCATCGCCGGCGTTTCCGCTTGTTCGTTGTTGTTCGAGCAAGCTGCGATGATGATAGCGGTAAGCACCGCGACCATCACGAAAAACAGACGTCTTCTCATTCTCATCCTTCTCCTTCTTTCATAGCTTTATAAATAGTATAAACAGGTCTCCCCATCTCCCCCGCTGCAAGCGCCAGCCACAAGCACCTTCTACTTTTTTCTGTTTTTCACTTTATCATAGTTTTATCGCACCTACATTAGTATTCACCATTTTTTCAAAAACATTTCATCATGATAACAATTTTTTTGTAAAAAATACTTGAAAGTCAAAAAAGGTCAAAGTATAATAAAATCAGAAAGTCAAAGAAAGTCAAAGTCAAACCGTAAAAAAGGAGGTATGCCTTATGCGTTGTCAAGCATGCCAACAACGGGAAGCAACAGTGTTTGTCAACTTACAATGGAACGGTGAGAAAAAACAACTTCATCTTTGCCATACATGCTATGAAAAGCAAAAACAACAATTGTCGATTCCGATAAACTTCGGCTTTTCGCCGTTTTCATTCGATGACTGGTTCACCGACCACTTTGCGACGGCCAACGCTCAAGCAGTCGGACCAGAAACAGCAGCCAAACGTCCGCAGCGCCACGGCGGTGGATTTTTGGATCAATTCGGCCGCAACTTGACACAAATGGCTAAGGCGGGCTTGATTGACCCAGTCATCGGCCGCGACAAAGAAATCGCACGTGTCATTGAAATTTTAAACCGCCGCAACAAAAACAACCCGGTTTTGATCGGAGAGCCGGGCGTCGGAAAAACAGCCATCGTCGAAGGGCTTGCTCTGAAGATTGGCGAAGGGCAAGTGCCAGAAAAACTGTTGAACAAAGAAGTGTACTTGCTTGATGTTGCATCGCTCGTCGCCAACACCGGCATCCGCGGTCAATTTGAAGAGCGGATGAAACGGCTCATCACCGAACTGCAAGAGCGGAAAAACATCATCTTGTTCATCGACGAAATTCATCTGCTCGTCGGTGCCGGCGCTGCCGAAGGGTCGATGGACGCCGGCAACATTTTGAAGCCGGCGCTCGCCCGTGGTGAGCTGCAAGTCGTCGGGGCGACAACATTGAAAGAATACCGGCAAATTGAAAAAGACGCCGCCCTTGAGCGCCGTTTCCAACCGGTCATCGTCCACGAGCCGACCGTTGACGAAGCAATTGCCATCTTAAGAGGCATCCAGCCAAAATACGAACAATTCCATCATGTCCGCTATACGGATGAAGCGATCGAAGCGTGCGTCAAACTTGCGCACCGCTATATCCAAGACCGCTTCCTCCCGGATAAGGCGATCGATTTGCTTGATGAAGCCGGCTCGAAAGCGAACTTGCGTCTCGGACCGACCGATGAGAAACAATTGCAAGAGCGGTTGATGCAAATCGCGAAAGAAAAGGATCAAGCAGCTAAAGAAGAAAACTATGAACTGGCGGCAAAACTGCGCGATGAAGAGCTGAAGCTTGAGAAACAACTCGAACAAGGCGTCACCCAAGAGCACCCTGTTGTGGATGTCGCCGACATCGAGCGGATCATCGCTGACAAAACAGGCATCCCGGTCGGCAAGCTGCAAGCTGATGAAAAAGAAAAAATGAAACATCTTGAAGACAATTTGGCGAAAAAAGTGATCGGCCAAGCAGAAGCAGTGAAAAAAGTCGCCAAAGCGATTCGTCGCAGCCGCGCCGGCTTGAAAGCGAAACACCGCCCAGTCGGTTCGTTCTTGTTCGTCGGTCCGACCGGCGTCGGGAAAACGGAGCTTGCCAAAACGCTCGCCGAGGAGCTGTTCGGCACAAAAGATAGCATGATACGCCTTGATATGAGTGAATACATGGAAAAACATTCGGTCTCAAAACTGATCGGCTCGCCGCCAGGCTATGTCGGCTTTGAAGAAGCCGGCCAGCTGACGGAGAAAGTGCGCCGCAATCCATACAGCATCATCTTGCTTGACGAGATTGAAAAAGCGCACCCGGATGTTCAGCACATCTTCCTGCAAATTTTAGAAGACGGCCGCTTGACCGACAGTCAAGGCCGCACCGTCAGCTTCAAAGACACAGTCATCATCGCAACAAGCAACGCTGGTGTAACCGACAAAAAAATCACCGTCGGCTTTGAAAAACAAAGCGGTGGCGCTTCAAGCATTCTCGACTCTCTGAGCGCCTACTTCAAGCCGGAATTCTTAAACCGCTTCGACGCCATTATCGAGTTCAAGCCGCTTGAAAAAGCGCATTTGCTTCAAATTGTCGACTTGATGCTCGATGACGTCAAAACAGCGATGCGCGAACAAGGCATCGAACTCAAAGTGACCGAAGCGGCGAAAGAAAAACTGGCCGAACTCGGCTATCATCCAGCCTTCGGCGCCCGTCCGCTCCGCCGCGTCATTCAAGAACATGTCGAAGACAACATCGCTGACTGCCTGCTTGACGCGAACCAACCGGTGCACACGATCCGCGTCGACGTCAACGACGGCGCCATTGTAGCGCAAATCGCATCATAACCATCTTGTGAACACCGTCTCACCTCGTTTTCAAGGTGAGACGGTTTTTTGCACATTACATCTATAAAAATTGTAGTCAACTACCTCTTCTTCACTCCTAAAAGGTTTTGAATTGAGGGATTGTGTACCCAACCTTCATACGCTCCGCCACAGCATAACCGTGATGCGTTCGTTTTGCTTAAAAATATCGAATGCTCTCTCGTTCCATCAGCAAATAGTCAGTCGGATTCCGTAACATCGCCGTCCATGACTCCCCACCGTTGAACTTTAAGCCATTATTAAATGATTTCAAACCGTTTTTAGAAGTCCTCCTCCACTATGTGGAAGAACAAGGCTAAGCCGGCTTCTCATGCGGAAGCCGGCTGTCTAGCGCCGCAGACCGTTCATCAACACGCGGATCGTCCGTTCCATCTCGGCCTCATCGTCCCAATGATGCTCCGGCAAAAAAAGAAAACGGGTAGCTAAAAAACCGGCAAACGATGTGATCGTCAAACGGATGACAGAATCAACAGGGAGCTCGGCCAACTCCCCTTTTTCTTGAAAATGGCGGACAATGCGGGCAAATTTCGGATACACATGCTCTGTAAACACGTGTCGAAAGCATTGTTTAATTTCAGAATGAAACGCTACTTCCTGCCAAAGTATACGAATCGCCGGCAAATATTTTTTCACAAAAGCGTAGCGATTCGATAACAACGTACGCAAAAACTGTTCGTACGTCTCATATTCGTTGTCAAACACTTCACGGACAAATTCTTTCGCTAAAAACGGAGCAACAGACTTAAATAATGTCGGCGTGACGATGGCTAACAACAAGTCCTTTTTTGTCTTATAATGGCGGAAGATCGTTCCTTCCGCCACCCCGGCCTTTTTGGCAATTTCGCTCGTCGAAGTCGCCGCATACCCTTTCTCGGCAAACATTTCGACGGCAGCTTCCAAAATTTTTAATTGCTTTTCGCTGAACTTTTCTTTTGTTCCATCTATTTGCAGCAGCTCGTGAATCCATGAATGCTCGCTCATTGTTCTACCCCTTACAGCTTGCGATATTTTTTCAACGCTACTACATTTAATACCATAAACAACACCGTAAACCCAAGCAGCACGTATATGTCAGCAGCGATCGTACTCCATCCTTGGCCGCGCACCATAATGTCGCGCAACGCGTTTGCCCCGTACGTAAGCGGCATGACGACACTCAGTGAACGCAGCCATTCTTCCATTGTATCAAGGTTGAACAAACCAGAGAAAAACACTTGCGGAATAACAACAAGCGGGATAAACTGCATCATTTGCAGCTCGCTGTTGGCAAACGCTGATAACAGCATCCCAAGTGCAAGCGCCGTCATCGCTAGCAAAAACGTAATAATCAGCACATACCCGAATGAACCTTCCATCATCATGTCAAGCACATCAATAGCAAACCACGAAATCAAGCTGGCTTGAACGGTCGTAAACAGCCCAAATCCGATCATATAACCGGCGACTATCTCCCAGCGCCGCAGTGGCGTCGCCATGAGCCGCTCGAGCGTCCCGTTCGTCCGCTCACGCAAAAATGACACCCCGGCAATCAAAAAGACGAAAAAGAAGATGAAAACACCAATCAACACTGGACCGAAATAATCGAAAGACGCCATGTCGCTTGACCCGTGCCAATACGTTGTTTTCAGTTGAAATGAGGGGGTGGGCACCATCGACTGGAACGCCTTTTGCACCGTGGCCAGCGCCGCCTGATTGGCGGTCGGGTCGCTTCCTTCGAGCGTAATGTGCGGAGCGCTTCCGTTCATGTTAAGCCATGCGTCAATCTCTTGATCGTCCAGTTGTTTTCGCGCTTGTTTTGCCGACAGCTCTTTCACGTTCGCTCCCGCTTCTTTCAGCTTGTCAACAACTGCATCAGGCACGTTGTCGCTGACAGCAATCACCGGTGTGTATTCTTCGCCATTAAACACGAAATCCATTAACAACAAGACGAACATCGGCGCGACAATCATGAGCGCCAACGTCCGTTTGTCGCGGAAAAACTGGTGGATGATGCGAACGACAATCGCCATCACTCTCATTGATGGACACCCCCGAAATGTAAAAATGCCTGTTCGAGCGTTTGCGACTTAGTTTCGCTCTTTAACTCGTCCGGGCGCCCAACGGCAAGCAACCGGCCATCACGAATCATGCCAAGCCGTCCGCACTTTTCCGCCTCATCCATGATATGTGTCGTCACAACGATCGCGGTGCCACGCTTTTGAATCTGCTTGAGTTCTGCCCAAATGGACTGACGTAACACTGGATCGATGCCGACTGTCGGCTCATCCAAAATAAGCACTTCCGGTTCGTGAAGCAAGGCGATTGCTAACGACAACCGCCGTTTCATCCCACCCGAGTATTGGTGTACCGGCTTCTTCCGATCATCTGCCAAGTTGACGAGCTCCAGCATGTCATCGATTCGTTCTTTTTTCTTTTTCCCTCTCAATCCATAGATAGAAGCAAAAAATTGCATGTTTTCTAGCGCGGTCAACTCCCCGTACAGCGCATCGGACTGAGCCATAAATCCAATACGCTTCATCGTTGTAAGCTCCGGCATATCCGCACCGAGCACACGAACCGCTCCTTCGCTTGCTTGATCGATGCCGGCGATCATGCGCACCAATGTCGTCTTGCCCGCTCCCGATGGACCAAGCAGGCCGAAAATTTCCCCCGCATGGACATTTAGGGACACATCGTCAATAACAATCTTTTTTCCAAACCGCTTCGAGACATGCTCAACTTGAATACATGGATCGGCAGCCATGCTTCTCCTCTCCTTAATTTATATTAGTGAGTAATCACTCACTAATAGTATACAAGAGAACGACCACCTTTGTGAAGTGAGTAATCACTCACAATATAAAAATGTTTTAGCTGCCGACCGTTCGGCAGCCTGTTTACGATTTCATCGTCTTGATGTCTTGCCAGCCGTAGCACCACTCCCATAACGCTTTTCCGCCGATTTCCACCTCTTCTTCGGCGATCTTTTCACCGCCAAGCCGTTCGTAAAAGTGGCGCGACGGGTTGTCGGCGAGCACCCAGACGACCATCGAATGAATTCCTTTTTGTTTCAAATCACTGACTAACGTTTGAACGAGCTGATGGCCGAGTCCTTTTCCTTGCGCCTCTTTAAGCAAGTAAATCGCGTACAGCTCGCCATCATATTTTGCTGTTGGCCCATCGGTCATTCGATTTGAGCCGCCAGAGACAAACCCGACGACGCGCTCATTTTCTTGGACGACAAATACAGAATGATCCGATTGGCTGAGCACTTTCTCCCATAACGCTTGTTTTTCTTCCAAGGATAACGTCTCCAAATACGTCGCTGGCACGATGCCGCCATACGTCGTCTTCCAACTTTCAACGTGAACGGAAGCGATCGCCGCCGCATCGGCCAGTGTCGCTTTGCGGATCATCGTTCTCCCCCTCCGTTCCCCTAGCTGAAATGTTTTCATCTTAACGAAAAAGGCGAAACGGTACAGTTCCGCCCGCCTTCTTTTCCTTGCCTCCCTTTACAGCGCTTCATCATCGACACTGTCAAGCCAACGCTCAATGTGGCTGACAACTGATGCGACCGCGCCATCCGCAAACGGCGATATCAGATGAGCGCTTTTAACAAGCTCAGTAAACGGCCGGCTGCCGCCTAACCGGCAAAGCGCCACATAGTCGCGCCACGCAGAATCCTTATCGTCCTGCGCTCGTTTCCAAAACTGGAATGCACACACTTGGGCGAGAGTATAGTCAATGTAATAAAATGGATCGGTGTAAATGTGCCCTTGCCGCTGCCAAAAGCCGCCGTGCTCAAGGTAATCGTATCCAGCATAATCCCTTGTCGGTAAATACGCCTTTTCGATGTTGCGCCATACGTTCTTCCGCTCGGTTGGCGTCATGTCCGGATTCTCATAGACAGCATGCTGGAATTCATCGACTGCGACACCATACGGCAAAAACAAGAGCGCATCGCTCAAATGAGCGAACCGATATTTATCGGCGTCCTCGGCGAAAAACAGCTCCATCCACGGCCATGTGAAAAATTCCATGCTCATCGAGTGAATTTCACACGCTTCGAGCGTCGGCCAGTTGTATTCTGGAATGTCGTAATGACGGCTTTCATACACTTGGAACGCATGACCAGCTTCATGGGTCAATACGTCAATGTCGCCGGATGTTCCAGTGAAATTCGAGAAAATAAACGGCGCTTGGTAATCATCGATATACGTGCAATAACCGCCACTCGCTTTTCCTTTTTTGGCGACGAGATCCATTAATTCATGTTCAACCATATAACGGAAGAAAACACCGGTTTCCGGAGACAGCTCTTCATACATACGCCGCCCGTTTTCGATGATCCAAGCTGCGTCCCCCTTTGGTGCCGGGTTGCCGGTCGGAAACATAAATGGCTCATCATAATAGTAAAGCTTATTGACTTTGATGCGCCGCCGTTGGCGCTCGCGTAGCTTAGATGCCAGTGGGACGATGTGTGCTTTCACTTGCCGACGAAAGTTCGCAACCATTTTGGCGTTGTAATCCGTTCGGCCTAAGCGGGCATAACCGAGTTCGATGAAGTTTTGAAATCCTAATTTTTGGGCGATCGCAGTACGGATATGAACGAGTTCATCATACAGTTCATCGAGCTCTTTTTCATGGTCCGTGAAAAATGAAAACCGTGCTTCGCTCGCACGCTTACGCATCGTGCGGTCCGGTGATTCAACAAACGGCTGCAGCTGCGCGAGCGTCCGCTCTTCACCTTCAAACATAATTTTTGCCGACGCGATCAGCTTTGTATATTCGCTTGCCAGTTTATTTTCTTTTTGCAAATCCTCCATAATCGCCGGGGCATATGTTTTCAGCTGCGTCTCCGCCAAGGCAAACAACTGTTTCCCCCACGTCTCTTCAAGCTCTGCGCGAAACGGCGAAGCGACAAGATCACGGTAATAGTCATTCACGAGTCCCTTGACAACCGGTTCAGTTTCATCAAAAAAGTCTTGCTCTTTTTTATAAAATTCGTCGTTCGTATCAATCGTGTGGCGGATATGGCAAAGGTTCGCCATCGTGCTGTAGCGGCGGCGCAGTTCATTGATCCGCTTCATCGCCTCGTGCTGCAAGGCAGCGCTCCCTGCGCGTCGGAACGAATCGAGCGCATCTTGAAACGATGCCTGCAGCTGATCAATGTCAGGCCGCTCATAACGAAACTCGGAAAACTTCATCATTCATCCCCTTTTCTTTCATGATCACCTTTTCACGGAATATAACAGCGGGAACAGATGCACCCGATTGGAATGGATCTTTCCCATGTTTCATCAACCACATTGTATATTCGTCAGAGTTGAAAAATCTCCTCTTTTTCCAACTTCTTAAATCCATTTCTATTTTATACTACATCAGCTCAAAACCTTTATCGGGGCTGATGGGACTATTCCTTATTGGCACCGGTGTTTTCATAACAAGAAATTAATAAAAATTAGTTAATTATTATGTAAAAAAGAAAGAGGATGCATGAATATTCAACATCTCGTCCCATTCTTTCCAACAAAAACATATTGACGTTTTTTGTTGAATTAAGTAATATAATGTCGACAACAACATACCCCTCTCCACTTCAATGGGATAGAGGTTGCGATGAATAAAAGTAGTTTCGCTGAGGCTGGAGCACTGATGAAGCGAAATGAAAGGATTCATCGCCGAAGTTTGCGACGCGCTCCGGCGGCGCAAGCTGGGCCTGCGGCCGAACAGGTGCAGGACTGCCATCGTTCTAGAACGATGGAGCGCTATCGCATTCGTTGGATGCGGACGTGTAATGCACCCGTTGAAACAATATGGGTGCTTTTTTTATTGTTTACCTTTGGCGAAGAAAGGAGTTTTCCATCTTGAACAACAACCGACAACTTGGATTTTGGGTGCTAACGGCGTTAGTCGTTGGCAATATGGTCGGATCCGGCATTTTTATGCTGCCGCGTTCACTAGCCGAGGCGGCCAGTCCCCTTGGTGTCATGTTCGCTTGGCTATTGACCGGCGCTGGTGTCTTAGCGACGGCGCTGGTGTTCGGCAACTTAGCGATCCGCAAACCGAACTTGAGCGGCGGGCCGCAAATTTACGCGAAAGAGCTGTTCCCAAAAGGTTCGAACTTGTCGATTTTATCTGGTTTTATGTCGTCATGGGGCTATTGGGTCGGTAACTTTGCGGGAAACGTTGCCATTATCACGACGTTGGCAAGCTACTTGTCGACATTTTTCCCCGTGCTAACAAGCGACAAAACAGTACTCGTGATGGGTTCATTTACGTTAAAGCTTGGGAATTTACTGACATTCATCATCTGCACGGTGCTTCTTTGGGTGACGCACGTCATTATTTTGCAAGGTGTAGAAGGTGCCGGCAAGTTGAATTTTGCTGCGACAGCGGCGAAAGTGCTCGGCTTTTTCCTGTTTATTGTCATTGCCTTATTCGCTTTTGACAGAGCGATCGTCGGTCCGCTTGACGCCCCACGTTATGACGGGAATGGCCAGCCGCTCGGCCTGCTCGGGCAAATCAACAATGCCGCTTTATCGGCGCTTTGGGCATTCATTGGCGTTGAATCGGCGATGGTGTTCGCCGCGCGGGCGCGCAAACAGGCAGATGTGAAGCGAGCAACGATCGCCGGTCTCTTGATCTCTTTAGTCATTTATATCGGCATCAGCATTCTGGTGATGGGCGTCTTGCCGCAAGACAAGCTCATTCAATCGGACAAACCGCTCGTTGATGCCATTGTCGCCATCATCGGCCCAATCGGCGGCTACGTGCTCGCTGGGCTTGGGCTCATCAGCTTGATCGGTTCGACGCTCGGCTGGATTTTGTTGAGCGCTGAAGTGCCATACCAAGCGGCAAAACAAGGGATGTTTATGCCGGCATTTTTACGAGAAAACAAAAGACGCGTACCAAACTTCTCGCTACTACTATCAAACTTAGCAGCCCAGCTGTTCATTTTCTCGACCATTTCCAATTCGATAGCGGCTGCATTCGACTTTGTCATTTACATCGCTACGCTCGCCTATCTCGTTCCGTATTTGATCGCTTCCGTCTTCCAGCTGAAGCTCGTGCTCACTGGGGAAACATATGAGGCAGCGCGCGGGCGGCTAGGTGATGGGATTATCGCTGTTTTTGCAACCGTCTATTCGATCTGGGTCGTCATCGCTGGCACGGCGGACATGAAAACGTTCCTGCTCGGCGTCGCCTTGTTGGCTAGCGGCGTGATCTTCTACCCGCAAGTGAAAAAAGCGGCGCAGCAAACAAACGAAAAAGAAAAATTATCAGCGTAACGAACAACGAACGTCCATCAATGGGACGTTCGTTTTTTATTTGCCGGCAGGATTTTTCTTTCGAAACACGAAATAAGATACCATCCTAACTTTACTTAATGGAAAGAGGAGGTCGCTCATGAACAATGGACAACCGCTGAAACACCGCGGCGTGACTGTAGAAGATCTACTTCGCCTCCGCTCGGTGCGCGATCCGCACTATGCGTCGGACGGAACGCACGGCGTGTTCGTGCAAAAATCGATCGATGAGGAAAAACAATACCGCTCCCATCTATACATATGGACCGAAGACGGAGCCATCCGCCAATGGACGTTCGGCCGCTGGCGCGACACGAGGCCGCGCTTTTCCCCGGACAGCAAAACGATCGCGTTTTTGTCCGATCGCTCCGGACACACACAGCTTTGGCTGTTGCCGGCTGACGGCGGCGAAGCGCGCCAGCTAACGTTTTTCAAAAACGGGGTGCGCGATTACGTTTGGGCGCCGGACGGGACGTTTCTTATCGCTTTGACGACGCTTGGCGACAACGAAACGATCGACGACCGCGAAGAGCCGAAAAAAAAGGAAACGAAGCCAGCTGACCTGAAACCGCACGTGGTGGAGCGGCTCTATTACAAATCAGACGCATCAGGTTTTCTTGACGGCAAACAGGCGGTGCTCGTGTGCATCGATGCAACATCAGGAAAAACGGAAGCGTTGACGAGCCGCGAGGAGGAAATCGGTTCGTTTGCGATTTCGCCCAATGGACGGACGCTTGCCTTTGTGGCCAACCGAAACGAAGATCCGGACACAACCTTTACACGTGACATTGTGTTGCTTGATCTCGAATCGAAAGCGGAAACAAATTTGACGAAGGGAAGCGGCACATTCACCTCGCTCGCTTGGTCGCCGGACGGAACAAAGCTCGCCGCCATCGGCCATGATTTAGCTTATCTCGGGGCGACGATTCACCAGCTTTACGTTTTTGAGCCGGAGCGTGGAACGAAACGGGTGCTGACCGCCGACTGGGACGTTCATCTCGGCGATGCGATGGTCGGCGATACACACGCCGATGCAAAAGGTCCTGGCCCGATTTGGAAACGCGATGGAACCGGCCTATACGTCACCGCCTCACAACGTGGGCGCGTCAATGTATATTTCGTCCCGCTTGATGGACCTATCGTGCCGATCATCGAAGGGGACTTTCATGTGTACGGCCTCGCCATTCATCCGAATGAACAGCAGGCCGTTGCCGCGATTAGCGAGCCAACGATGATTGGAGATTTGTATACCATCTCACTTGAAAGCGGCGCAAAAACGCGGCTCACTAGGGTCAATGAAGAGCTCGAGAACGAAGTCACGTTCGCCGATGCCGAACCGTTTACTTATCAATCAACGGACGGTTGGGACATTCAAGGTTGGATCATGAAGCCACCGAGGCTCGGCGACGTGGAAAAAGCTCCACTTGTCGTCGAAATTCACGGCGGACCACATACAATGTACGGATTTACGTTTTTCCATGAGTTCCAGCTGCTCGCTTCTTCCGGCTACGCCGTGCTGTTTACGAACCCACGCGGAAGCCATGGATACGGCCAATCGTTTGTCAATGCCGTGCGCGGCGATTACGGCGGCATGGATTATGAAGACATTATGGCCGGTGTGGACGCCGCCATCAAGCAGTTTGCCTTTATTGACGAGACACGTCTTGGCGTTACCGGCGGCAGCTACGGCGGGTTTATGACGAACTGGATCGTCGGGCACACCAATCGCTTCCGGGCCGCTGTTACCCAGCGCTCGATTTCCAACTGGCTCAGCTTCGCCGGTGTGAGCGACATCGGCTACTTTTTCACGAAATGGGAAGTCGGGTGCGACGTCTGGGAAGACGCTGAGCGGCTTTGGCATCATTCGCCGCTCAAGTACGTCAAAAATGTGCGCACGCCGCTTTTAATTTTGCATAGCGAGCATGACTATCGCTGCCCGATCGAGCAGGCGGAACAGTTGTTTATCGCATTGAAACAACTCGGGCAAGAAACAAAGCTCGTCCGCTTCCCGGACGCCAACCATGATTTGTCACGCACCGGGAACCCGGCGCTTCGCCTCGAGCGGCTTCACCAAATCGTTGGTTGGTTTGATCACTATTTGAAAGGACCACGGGATTAATCCGAAAGGAGACATGCCATGCACGCCCTTGTCATCGGTGGGACAGGTATGTTGGCTGATGTGTCGCTTTGGCTTGTGCGGGAAGGATATTATGTGTCTGTCATCGCCCGCCGCTACGCACGGATGAAGCAGCTCATCGACTGTGCTGGACAGACGGCATCCATCACCCCGCTTCTTGTTGATTATCGCGACCAAGAAGCGCTTTGTTCTCTGATTTCTCGGACCATCCAAAAAAACGGAACTTTTGATCTCATCATTGCGTGGGTCCATACGGACGGAAAACAGGCGCTTCCGACCGTCATCCAAAAAAATAGCAGACATCCCGGCCCTTGGCGTTTGTTTCACGTGCTCGGCAGCCGCGCCGATCCAGCCGAGGCGAAAGCGGAACTCTGTTTGCCTGCCGCTTGTCTTTATCGGCAAGTTCAGCTCGGTTTTGTCGTGGAAGAACACGGTTCGCGCTGGCTCACCCATCAAGAAATCAGCGACGGCGTCATTGATGCCATTCGGCGTGATACGCCGTTTCATCTGGTCGGCACCCTAGATCGATCAGAGAAGAAGCGCCCGCGTTAACGGGAGGCTCCCTCTCGTTCGTCCCGAGAGGGCGCCTTATCTCCCATTGCTGCGGATGATTTCACGATGGAAGCAACTTCACGTAATCACCCGTTTTTAAACCGGCCGCGTTCTCTTCACCGTTTTCAATGTGCATATGTAACGCAAAGTCTTCACTGACGCGGACGGTCACTTCGTCAAAAATGAGAGCGCGCTCCTCTTGCGTTTTCACTTTCATGACTTGCTTGTCGCGGACGCTAAACGTTTCCGTATCTTTCGACGTCATATGAATGTGGCGCTTGGCAATGATGACCCCTTGTCTGCCGTCACCGTTCCATTCAGCCCATGAATCGTCATTCCTGGCGTTCCCTCAGTATCCCCGACAAGCAAACAGGCAGTGCGACAACGGCTTGAGCACTGTCAGTTCGACGTCTTCCACGAACAGAGTCGCCATATTTCGCATTTTTAACAAAAATGAAAGAGACCGACGAACTGTCAGTCTCTGTTTTGCTGGGCGTTTTTCGCCCCATATCCTAATTTTTTTAGCAAAGTGATCGCCTGCTCTTTCTCCTCCGCTGTGAGCGCTGATATCGTTTCATGAATTTTTTCTGCATGCTTGGGAAAGACGCGCTCAATAAACCGCCGACCTTCTTCCGTAATCGATGCATACGTGACGCGCCGGTCTCGTTCACAAGCACGACGGACGATCAGCCCTTTGTTTTCAAGTTTGTCGACAACGTAAGTGATGCTGCCGCTAGCGAGCAAAATTTTTTCACCGATTTGCTGGAGCGGCTGGTCGCCTTTATGGTATAACAGTTCTAACACCGCAAACTCAGTCGGATTCACCCCGCACGAACAGATCGATTTGTTCACTTGGTCACTGACAGCACGATACGCCCGTGACAGTACAATAAACAGCTTTAATGATTGCTCAAGTTCTTGTTCTTTCTGTTCCATGGCATTCAACCCTTTACATTTGACCATTTCTTACTTGCATTATACCGAAACGGCAAACAGACAAGCAACCGTTTTTGCTAGCTACCTATGCATTTTGCTCGCCACCGTCTTCCCAATTCGTTATGATAATTTATTATATGAAGGCGCTTGGGCGATTGTCACATTTATATGATCATTGCATATGAAAAAGTAAAGGATGATGAGGGGGGAATTGAATGAACCAGGTGTTGGTCGGCAGCGTGCTTTCTGCCTTATCGACAGGACTTGGCGCCGTGCCGATTTTGTTTTTGGCTAAATCACTCACCCACCGCTGGCGTGATATACTGCTAGCGTTTTCCGCTGGCATTATGATGGCAGCCTCGATGGAAAGTCTCATTCCCGAAGCGTTAAAAACCGGCGGCTTGGGAGCACTCGTAATCGGCCTGGCGGCAGGTGTGCTCATCTTAACGTTGCTCGAGATGACTGTTCCCCATATCGACTTGGAACATACAAAACATGGCTTACAGTTTGACGAAAAAGCGATGCTCATTATCGCTGCCATTACGATGCACAATCTTCCTGAAGGGTTGTCCGTTGGGGTCAGCTACGCATCCGATGCCGCGACGACCGGCAATTTGATCGCATTGGCCATCGGTTTGCAAAACGCGCCGGAAGGATTTTTAGTCGCCTTATTTTTAGTTCATCAACAAATTAGTCGCTTGAAAGCATTTCTTATTGCCACGTTGACAGGAGCGGTCGAAATCGTCACATCGCTGCTCGGTTTTTATTTAACCTCCCTCTTCCGCGGTTTAGTCCCGTACGGATTGGCGTTTGCCGCTGGGGCTATGCTGTTTATTATTTATAAAGAGCTCATTCCCGAAAGCCATGGCGATGGAAACGAACGGACATCGACATATGCATTTATTATCGGCATTGTATTCATGATTTTTTTAACGCAATCGTTTTGATCAAAAAAAGAGAGGGTGCCCTAAAGACAAACGGGACACCCCTTTTTTATATGCGCTTTTATGAAGACGATGGAAAGCAGGCAGCTTTTTCCATGTCTACCTAGATAACTAGAAAAGGCATCTTGTTGCGGGAGCCTCTCAACTATTATGAATTCACTTCTTCTTTTTCTTCGTACGGATGGGCGACCCAACCGGACGGATCAATAAATAACCGGACAGCAACAACTTGGCGGTCATCCATCAATGTGAAGTAATGCGGATTTCCTTCCGGCACAGAAATGACATCGCCCGCTTCCAACTCGACGTCAAAATAACCGGTTTCTTTGTCTCCTTTGATGATGAAAATGCCGTGACCGGCCGTAATGGCGCGCACTTCATCCTCTGTGTGGATATGCACTTGCTCAAATTTTTTCAGCAGCTCTTCCAAGTTTGGAGTCGCATCAGACAGGGCGACGATATCCCATGTTTTGTAGCCACGACGCGCCGCCAAGTCTTCGATCTCATCTTTAAACGTCGCCAAAATTTCCTCTTTTTCTTCGTCAGTGAGCACATATTTGTCGCGTAAATGCTCCGGTAGTTTTGTAATATCCCAATGCTCATACAAAACACCTTGGCTGTTTAAAAAAGCGCGGACATTGTCTTCCCCTTCAATCACTTGGCCCGTTTTTTTCACTTTAATCACTGCCATCGTCAAATCCCCCTTTAAAAATATATTGGTTAGTCAACTAGCGGCACAGCGACCCGTTGTAATAATAGCCGCTTCACCTGCCAGCTGAACAAAAACTCCCACGCTTCCAAATGTTTTTTCGCTTCAAACGCATCACGACCCCAAACGGTAATACCGTGGTTTTGGATCAAAACAGCCCCCGTATCACCGTCGATATGCTTGGCAAATTCATTAGCCAAAGTCGGGATGTCGGCGTAATTGTCAATGATCGGAATGCGCACTTCCGCATTTTCTTCCCAGATGCCAAACGCCTTAATAATTTCTTGACCAGAAAAGACTACTTCCCTGTTTTGAGCGTACACGTCGGAAATGATGTTATTGTCGACCGTATGAACGTGCAAGACGCAGCCGGCATTCGTCCGCCGATAAACCTCGACGTGCAAAAGCGTCTCCGCCGACGGCTTCAAATGCGTGTCTTCCACCGGTTTTCCATCGGCGTCGATGAGCAGAAAATCTTCGCTTGTCTGCTTCCGTTTATCTTTGCCGCTTGCGGTGACAAGGAACGTCAACGGGGCATCGGTCACTTTGAGCGACAAATTGCCGCTTGTCGCAAAAAACCAATCACGGGCGGCGAGCTCAGCTTTCACTTCCGCAAGTTCATTCCATTTTTTCAACATAATGCTCATGCGATCACCTCCAGCCGCTGCAAATGATCCACCACATCAAAAAATGTCGTAAACGGTGCATGCGGCAAATCGAGCTCTTGACATTTCTTAAGCAAGAAATCGCGCGCCAGCACGTAATCCGCTTGCTTCGCCACTGCCAAGTCGGTAATCGAATCACCAATGACGACATGATACCCGTCCGGACGGGCGAGCTTTCGAAGAAGTGACGGCTTGCAACAGCCGCAGCCGTTTTGGCACTTACCGTCGCACGCGTGTGGCCATGTGATGCGAATCATCTCGCTGCTGAAATCGGAGCCATTGCAAAAAATGCGTTCTTTGTCGATCAGTCCGTCTAGCATTGGATAGACAAAAAAGTCGATGCCGCCACTCACAATATAGAGCGGAATGCCTTTCTCTTTCGTAAATGCGACAAACTCTCGAAAGCCTTCGCGCAGGCGGGCGGTGCTAAGCAAAAAGTCAACGATCTCGTCTTTCAACGCCGACGGAAGGAGGGAAAACATCTTTCCGACCCCTTCTTGAACCGAGAGGCGCTCAGCGAGAATGTCGTCTTTCAGCGCTTCCCACTCCGGTGGAGCAAACTGCTTCATAATCGCAATGATGTTGTCATTTTCTGTAATCGTCCCGTCAAAATCACAAAAGAGAACAAGCTGTTTTTTCATGCTTCCACCTCAATCGCGCCCCAGCGGTCGATCGCTTTTTGCAACGCCTCGTTTTCTTTCGCTGCTTCGCGGAGCAGACGGCCGGCAAGAGCCGCATCAATGGCAGCACGAAACGCCTGCCCACCGCCGATCGCCCCGTCCGGATGGCCGTGAATGCCGCCGCCAGCGTTGACAATGCAGTCAAGACCGAAATCGCGGACTAGAAGCGGCACGAGCCCCGGATGAATGCCGGCCGACGGTACCGGAAACGCGCGCGCAAACGGCTCTTGTTCATCGGTGAGCGCCCGAGCAATGCCAAGCGCCTGTTCACGCTCAAGCGCGACGCTGCCATATGGCGATGGGAACAAGACAAAATCAGCTCCCGCAAGCCGCAAAAACTTTCCGAGCAGCAGCGACGGGGCGACCCCGTAAAACTCAGACGGCGTCATGGCACCGCTAAACGCCGGGTGAGCCATGATCGGCACGTTGATATTCTCGTCCTCGCGCAACCCTTGCAAAACATCAAGCCCATAGGTGAACACGTTAAACAAGAGCACATCAGCGCCAAGCTCGGCTGCCCGTTTCGCTTTCTCTTTCAGTTCAAACGTTTTGCCGGTCAAGTTGACGGCGTACAGCGTCCGTTTGCCTGTTTGTTCATACACTTCTTGGAGCGCCGCCTTGCCCGCGGTGATCCGCTTTTCAAACGGCAACAACTCATTGTCAAATAAAATTTCGTCATCTTTCACTAAGTCGACGCCGCCAAGTGCCTGTTTCTTTAATTCGGACGTCAAATACGCCAAATCGCGGCCGATGATACCTTTAAAAATGCTCATCAATAGCGGGCGGTCATATACCCCGACTTTTTCACGAATACCGGCAATGCCAAAACGCGGTCCCGGAAAATGCCGTTTCCATTCGTCCGAAAGCTCAAGATCAAGCAACCTCACTTCACCATCAAGCGACAGTTTGCCAAACGTCGTTGCCAAGAGCGCTGGTAAATCAGCACTAAAGTTGACCGTCGGGTAAGCAATTTTGACGATCGCCCGCTTCAGTCGCTTGCCGAAATACTCGTTCGCCGGACCGCTTTCCCCAAGTTCTTTAATCCCGACGACTTCTCCCTTATGTTTGCGAAGCTGCTCTTGCTCTAATGCCGGCAAATCCGTCCATGTGCCGACCGTCAAGCCGAGCGCAATCCCTTCTGCTTTTTTGCGAATGTCTTTCTCGTCATGCAGCAAATACGTGGCAATCACTGTGCTCATCATTCATCCCTCTTTCCTAAAGAAAAAAGCCTCTTCACTAAGAAGAGGCATCATTCTTCCATGGCACTCTTCTTATCTCTCAGCGTTTCCGCTGCAAGAATTAGCACCGTGCTTGATATGCCAAGCCGGTTGCCGGGCTTCATCGGGCTCGTCCCTCCGCCTACTCTTGATAAGAATCATTGCGTATTTATGAACTTGTCAAACAATTTTGTCGAGTATGGCAAATGTACTTTGAATTATGACAGCCTCTGCCGCTGTTGTCAATCATTTTTTTCAAAACAGCCCGAGACGCCCGATCCGTTCAGCTGCTTCGACAAGACGCGCCTCATCTGTCAACAGACCAACGCGCACATAGCCTTCGCCGTGCTTGCCAAAACCGATGCCCGGGGCGACCGCCACGTGTACGCGTTCAAGCAGTATGTCGGCAAACTCAGCGGACGATAATCCTTTCGGTACGGGAAGCCAAGCGAAAAACGATCCAGACGGTGCCGGCGCCTCCCAACCGATGCGGTGCAAGGCAGAAATGAACGTATTGCGGCGCGCTTCATACAATGCGACGAGCTCCGTGACGCAATCTTGCGGACCGAGAAGCGCCGCGGCAGCCGCCTCTTGAACAGCGCCGAACAAACTGACATACAAATGATCTTGCAACAGCTCAATCGCCCGGATGATCTGCTCGTTGCCAACGGCAAACGCGACACGCCAACCGGCCATATTGTACGTTTTGGAAAACGTGTAAATTTCAACACCGACCTCTTTCGCCCCATCAACTTCGAGAAAGCTGACCGGCTTTTTGCCATCAAAACCGATCGCCCCGTAGGCGAAATCATGCACAACAGCAATGCCGTACTTAGCGGCGAACGCCACTGTTTCAGCAAAAAACTCTTTCGTCGCCGTCGCCCCGGTCGGGTTGTTCGGATAGTTCAAAAACATCAGTTTGGCCTGATCAGCGACCGCTGCCGGAATGGCACTGTAATCAGGCAAAAATTGCTGCTCGGCGATAAGCGGCATCATTTCCATCCGTGCGCGGGCGAGCGCGATCCCGGACCAGTAGTCCGGATAGCCCGGATCCGGGACAAGCACCACATCGCCCGGATTGACGAGGCAAAGCGGCAGCTCAACAAGACCAGCCTTACCGCCAAACAAAATGGCTACCTCGCGGGTTGGATCCACATCAACCCCGTACTCACGCGCATAAAACGCAGCGACTGCTTTTTTCAAAAATGAGTAACCTTGAAACGGCGAATATTTATGGTATTTTGGATTGGCCACTGCCTGTTGCATCGCCTCAACAATATGGCCAGGCGTCGGCTGATCCGGATTGCCTTGCCCTAAATTAATGACATCGTGCCCGGCCTTTATTTTCGCTCCCACTTTGGCGACAAGCGAAGCAAAAAATTGCTTCGGCAACTGTTCAAGCAGTTCGGAAAAAGGAAATTCGGTCGTCATCGCCCACACCTTCTCAAAAATTTCTTGAAATTCTAGTGCAAAATCATATATCGTAAAAAGCAAAATGTAAAGTAAATTTTTTCATTGAGGTGAAAAACAATGACCATCCGCATCGCTTGCCTCCAATTGGATATCGCGTTTGGTGACCCGCAAAAAAACGAACAGCAAGCCGAAAAAGCCGTGGAACTCGCCGTCAAAGAAGGAGCCGATATCATCGTTCTTCCGGAGCTGTGGACGACCGGTTATGACTTGACGCGCTTAGATGAAATCGCTGATGACAATGCCGAACGGGCGAAAACGTTCGCCTCCCGATTGGCACAAACATACGGCATCCATTTTGTGGCCGGCTCAGTCGCTAAAAAAACGGACGCCGGCGTAACGAACACAATGATTGTCGCCAATCGAAACGGCCAAATCATCAAGGAATATAGCAAAGTTCATTTGTTTCAGCTGATGGATGAGCATTTGCATTTGCAGTCAGGAAACGAGCCAGGCTTGTTTTCGCTTGATGAGTTGTCGTGTGCCGGGGTCATTTGCTATGACATCCGTTTTCCGGAATGGATTCGCACCCATGCCTTGTCTGGAGCCGAATTGTTGTTTGTTGTCGCCGAATGGCCGCTTCCTCGCCTTCACCATTGGAGGACGTTGCTGATGGCGCGGGCGATCGAAAACCAATGCTATGTGGTCGCCTGCAATCGAGCCGGAAGCGACCCAAACAACGTCTTTGCTGGCCATTCGCTCATCATCGATCCATGGGGGGAAATCCTCGCTGAGGCGGATGAGGACCCAGGCATCCTTCTAGCCGACATCGACCCGGCTCTCGTCAGAGATGTTCGTTCGCGCATCCCCGTATTTGCTGACCGCCGGCCGCGCCTTTATGAAGAGACGGCAAAAAAATTTTTTAAAACGTATTGACAATCGGCCTGCTTAAGCTGTATTATTCGAATCAAGCAACCGAACAATTGCCAACATCACAAAAATTCCAAAAACTAAATAAGCAGATTCGGTACTCTTATCAAGAGTTGGCTGAGGGAACTGGCCCAATGAAGCCCAGCAACCGACCGTAATGCTATCGTGAGATAGGGCGCACGCATAAGCGGCGCCGGAAGCGATCCGCTTCCGCAGGGCACGGTGCTAAGTCCACCGGAAAGACAGACGTCTTTCTGGAAGATAAGAGGCGCGAAGACCGAGAATCTTCAAGCCTCTTTCCGTATGCGAAAGAGGTTTTTTATTTGCCAAAACTAAAGGGGGAACGTGAAAATGGCGATTATCCAATCATCTGCTTACGAACCGCTCACCGAACAAAAAGCGACCGCCCTCGCCGTCCGCCTCGGCTTGTTCCGCGACGGAACACCGCTTTTATGCCGTGAGATCGGCGACGGCAACTTAAACTTAGTGTTTCACGTCGTCGACCAAGAAACAAAGCAAGGCATCATCATTAAGCAAGCGCTGCCGTACGCGAAAGTCGTCGGTGAAAGCTGGCCGCTCACATTAAAGCGTGCGGTCATTGAGAGCAACGCACTGCGCACGTTTGCCAGCTACGTACCACAATATGTGCCAAAAGTCTACTATTCTGACGAATCGCTCGCCATTACGGTGATGGAAGATTTGTCCTATTTACAAATCGCCCGCAAAGGGCTGATTGAAGGGAAAACGTATCCGCTTCTGTCTAGGCATATCGGTGAATTCATTGCCAAAACGGCGTTTTACACGTCTGATTTCGGCATGAACCAACAAGAGAAAAAGAAATTGGCACAAAGTTTTGTCAATCCGGAGCTGTGCAAAATTACGGAAGATCTCGTCTTTACCGATCCGTTTTTCGACCATGACTCGAACAATTTTGAAGACGAATTGCACCTGGATGTGGAAACACTTTGGAACGACGACCGTCTCCATCTCGAAGCAGCGAAGCTGAAGCGCAAATTTTTAACCGAAGCTGATGTATTGCTGCATGGTGATTTACATACTGGCAGCATTTTCGCCAGTGATGACGAAACGAAAGTGATCGACCCGGAATTCGCCTTTTACGGCCCGATCGGGTTTGACCTTGGCCACTTTATCGCCAACTTGCTGTTAAATGCGTTGTCCCGCCCTGAATCAGAGCGCCGTCCGCTCTTTGATCACATCGACCGAACATGGGCTGTCTTTACGTCCGTGTTCTCGGAGCTTTGGCGCACCGAAAGTGTCGAAACGTATGCCGCAACGCCCGGCCTGCTTGACGATGTGCTGCGGCAAACGTTCATCGACGCCGTCGGCTTTGCCGGCTGCGAAGTCATCCGTCGGACGATCGGCCTCGCCCATGTTGCCGATCTTGACGGCATTGAGCAAAAAGACGAACGGCTTGCGGCAAAGCGACACGCGCTTCGCCTTGGCCGCCGCCTGATCGTTGAACGCGCCGAACTAGACGGAACGGAAGACTTCCGCCGGCTGTTTGTCGAGACGGAACGATAACACCACTCTCTCAAGACGGCTGTTCAACACCACTCCAGGCAAACTGAAACATGTACAAGGAAAGGAAGACGACGATGAGCACATTTGCTATCCCGCGCTCAGTTGAATGGCACGAAACGCATGTGACGATTTTAAATCAACAAAAGCTGCCGTCGGTAACTGAATATCTCGACTTGCATACGCTCGAAGATGTACATGACGCGATCGTGACACTGAAAGTGCGCGGGGCACCGGCGATCGGCATCACCGCCGCCTATGGCTTGGCGCTTGCTGCTTCCCGCTACGAAACCGAATCCGTCGACGAGTTTCAGCGCCGTTTAAAACAAGACCGCGATTATTTGGCGAGTGCTCGCCCGACGGCCGTCAATTTGTTTTGGGCGCTTGATCGGCTCGTTGCCGCCGCTAAAAGCGCCGCTTCCGTCAACGAAGCAAAAACAACACTCGTTCACGAAGCGATCCGCATTCAAATCGAAGATGAAGATGTGTGCCGTCGCATCGGCGAGCATGCCTTGTCTCTTTTTCATCGAGGCGATCGAATCATGACCATCTGCAACGCTGGCTCGATCGCCACCGCCCGCTACGGAACGGCACTCGCCCCATTTTATTTGGCAAAAGAAAAAGGGATTGAGTTGTCCGTCTATGCCTTGGAAACGCGGCCTGTCTTGCAAGGAGCTCGTCTGACCGCCTGGGAACTCATGCAAGCAGGTGTCGATGTGACGCTCATTACTGACAATATGGCCGCACAAACGATCAAGGCGAAAAACATTAATGCTATTATCGTCGGCGCTGACCGGATCGCACAAAACGGCGATACAGCGAATAAAATCGGCACATTTGGCCTCGCCTTGCTCGCCCAATCGTTTGGCATCCCGTTTTACGTCGCTGCCCCGCTGTCAACGATCGACCTGGCGACGAAAACAGGGACGGATATCCCAATTGAAGAGCGTCATCCAGATGAAGTGACCCATCTAAACGGGGTGCGCATCGCCCCGGAAGGCGTCAACGTATACAACCCGGCGTTTGATGTCACACCAAACGAACTCATTACCGCCATCATTACCGAAAAAGGCATCGTCTACGGAGACTATGAAACGGAGCTGCCATCGTTAGTTGCAAAGGAGGAGCACCATGAAACAGCTTAAAATCTCATCGTTCCTTCTTTTCTTGGCCATGTTCTTTGTCTTAGCGGGCTGCACAAATGAGCAAGACGCAATGAGCGCAAAGCCGGCCAATGAAACGAAGGCAACGAATAATGAAACAACCGTTGACAAAACAGCAGCCACAAGCAGTGAAGAGGCCGCCATCCCAGAAAAACTGAAACAGCCAGTGAAAATCGCCGCCATTATGCAGATGTCGATCGGGACGTTCTCATCACAATACATCGCCGGCGTGAAAGAACAAGTGCAAAAGTTCGGCGGTGAAGTGCAAATTTATAATGCCGATAACGATTTAACGAAGATGGCCTCTTATGTCGAGACGGCCATTACGCAAAACGTCGATGCTATTTTGCTTGACCACGGCCGCGCCGACGCGCTCGAAGGTCCCGTGAAAAAAGCAGTTGAAAAAGGCATCCCGGTCGTAGCATTTGACAATGATTTGAACATTCCGGGCGTCACCGTCATCGACCAAGACGACTATAGCCTCGCTTGGAAGACGTTAAAAACACTTGCGGAAGACTTAAACGGCGAAGGCAAAATCGTCACGATTTGGGTCGGCGGTTTTACGCCAATGGAGCGACGCCATGTCATTTACGACGCATTTAAAAAACGCTACCCAAACATTAAAGAAGTCGCCAAGTTCGGCACAGCGAGCGCTAACACCGCCTTAGACACACAAACACAAATGGAGGCCATTTTGAAAAAATATCCGAATAAGGGCGACATCGACGCCGTTTTCGCCACATGGGACGAGTTCGCCAAAGGAGCAACGCGCGCCATCGAACAAGCCGGGCGCACGGAAATTAAAGTGTACAGCATTGATCTAAGCGATGAAGACTTGCAAATGATTCAAAAATCGAACAGCCCGTGGGTGGCGACGACCGCTACCGATCCAGCCGAAGTCGGTCGCGTTCAAGTACGCTTCGCCTATCAAAAAATCGCTGGTGAAAAAACGCCGAACATTTACTCACTTGAACCGCACTTAGTGAAACGATCCGATCTGCCGGACAAACAAATATCAATGGGCGAGCTCTCGCAATACATCCCAAGCTGGGGACAATCGAATATCGCCATCTCGCCGTGGATGAAAACACTAGAAGCTCAGGTGAGCCAAAAATGAGCGGCTTGTCAATGAAGGCCATTGAAAAAGCGTTTGGCACGGTGCGCGTGCTTAACGGCGTGAACTTTGACGTCCGTCCGGGCGAAGTTCACGCCCTTTTAGGCATGAATGGTGCTGGCAAAAGCACGCTCATGAACATTTTAGCCGGCGCCATTCTGCCGGACGCCGGCACCATCACGATCGACGGCACCCCGTGCGCGTTTTCGTCGCCGCGTGAGGCGAAGCAGGCGGGCATTGGCCTTGTCGTCCAGGAAGTTGACACGGCGCTGTTTCCCGGCTTGCCGATTTACGAAAACTTAGCAGCTGATGAACTAGCTGACGTCAAACACCATCCCATCCGCTCGCTGCGCGAAGAAAAGAAGTGGGCCGCCGCACTTCTTCACCGTGTCGGCCTTTCCATTCCACCGACGAAGCTCGTGCGTGACTGTTCACTCCATGAAAAGCAGCTCATCGTGCTGGCGAAAGTATTGTCATCAAACGCGCGCTACATCATTTTGGACGAACCGACCGCCGCGTTAAGTGAGGCGGAAACAAAGCGGCTGTTTGCCATCATTCATGAACTGAAACAGCAGGGAGTCGGCTTTATTTATATTTCTCATAAGCTCAAAGAGGTGCAGGAAATCGCCGATCGACTAACGATTTTGCGCGATGGACGCATCGTCTATCAAGGCGCTGCCGGAAGCCAGTCGCTTGAAGACATCGTCCTTCACATGACCGGGACAAAACAGGCCGCCACTGCAAAACAAGCGCGTACGTACGGAAGCGAGATCGCCTTTGCCGCCCGCGGAATCAAGATCGACAAAACGAGCACAACGGTCGATATATACGCCCATCGCGGCGAAATTGTCGGCATCGCCGGTTTGGTCGGCGCCGGCAAAACAGAGCTCGCTGAAAGTCTCGTCGCCCACCGGAAAACGTCTGGCGAATGGCAGCTTGACGGCCAACACTATACATTTTCGTCGCCATATGAAGCGATTGCCGCCGGTCTTTGCCTGATCCCAGAAGAACGGCGCAAACAAGGGCTGTTTTTGTCTGAGTCGGTGCAGACGAATTTAACCGTCCGCCTCCTTTCTTGGCTGTCGCATTGGCAATGGATCAGTCGGATGAAAGAAACGGACGCAGCCAATGGGCTCGTTCGCTCACTCGGCATCCATCCGCCATCACCATCCATCGCCGTCCGCCATTTGAGCGGCGGCAACCAGCAAAAAGTCGTGATCGGCAAATGGCTAAACACGAACGCGCGTGTCTTTTTATTCGATGAACCTACGAAAGGAATCGATGTTCATGCCAAACAAGATGTATTTTCCATTATCCGCACTCTTGCTGATGAGGGGAAAACCGTGCTGTACTTTTCAAGTGAATTTCGTGAGCTGCTAGAAGTTTGCGACACGATTTATATCATGGTAGACGGCCGGCTGCTCGCCCGTCTGCCGGCCGCTGAATTAACCTATGAGCAGCTTGTTTATTATTGCAGCGGAGGTGAGATCGATGGCCCAGCCGGCCGTTTCCGCGACACCGTCGAAAAAAGCGGTGTTGTCTACTCTTGAGTTTTTGTATAAACATGGCACACTGTTGGCCATTTTAGCCGTGATCGCCTATTTTGGCATCACACAAGACCAGTTTTTTACGTATGAAAACTTCAGCGACATTTTGCGCTCGATTTCGATCGTGACACTCGTAGCGATCGGCATTACCTTTTCGCTGATCGTTGACGGCTTCGATTTATCGGTCGGCTCGACGGTAAGTCTCGCGACCATCGCCAGTGCAGCGGCGCTCGTTTTGTACCGCCAAGAAATTTTCGTTACGTTGCTCGTTCCGCTTTTACTCGGTATCGCCGTCGGGCTGCTTAATTCGCTATTGATCGTCAAGTTCAAATTGCCTGATTTGCTCGCGACCTTAGCAACCATGTACGCCATTAACGGCGTGCAGCTCACCTATACGAAAGGATTTTCCATTTACAACGACATGCCGCTGCCAGACGGCGGTACGGCGCCGGGCAAATTCATTCCTTCCTTTTTATTTATCGGCCAAGGAGAGTTGTTCGGCATCCCGTTTTCCGTTTTGCTGATGCTGTTCGTTGTCATTGCCGCCCATTTGTTTTTGACATACACAAAACCGGGACGCCTCTTTTATTTGACCGGGGAAAACCGAGAAGCGGCAAGGCTGTCAGGCATTCCAGTGAACCGTTACCGGACGTATGCGTACGTCATTAGCGGCTTTTTCGCTGCTTTAGGGGGCATTGTGCTTGCCTCGCGTATCGGCACTGGTCAAGTATCAGCCGGTGCTTCGTTTTTGATGGATGGCGTCGCCGCCGCCTACATCGGCTTTTCCGTCTTTGGCGCCGGCAAGCCGAATGTCATCGGTACGTTGTTCGGCTCAATTTTGATGGGGGTATTGTTAAACGGCTTGACGATGATGAACGTCCCGTACTACGCTCAAGACATTATTAAAGGCGCCATTTTAGTCGGCGCCCTCGCTCTGTCACATTGGCAAAAAAAATAATCCCCGGTCCCGCCCCTGTAGGTTCAAGTCCCGGGGGCGGCATTTTTTATTTTCCATGCTTCATCCCCGGCCCTTCCGCCCTATTTACAGCGCCGCTCCAGCTCCAATAGCTTCGCTTTCACATCGGTGCGGCTTCCAGCATAGCCGGTCAAGGCGCCGTTTTTGCCGATCACACGATGGCACGGAACAACAATGGCTAGTTCATTCGCCCGATTCGCCTGTCCGACGGCGCGTACCGCTTTCGGGCGACCAATCTGCATCGCAATATCGGCGTATGTCGCCGTTTCTCCATATGGAATGCGACAAAGCGCCGTCCACACCTCCTGTTGGAAAACCGTCCCATGCCATTTAACTGGAAAATCAAACGTTTGGCGGCGACCGTGGAAATATTCGTCCAACTGTGCAAGCGCGCGTTCAAGAAGCGGTGACCGGCTTTCTACAACCGGATGCTCGCTTGCAAACGCGCGCCATTCTTCCGGAAACAGTTCGACTTTCACAATCGCGTCGCCATCAGAAGCAATATAGATATCGCCGAGCAACTCTGAACGGTATACCGCATAGTCAATTGTCATCGTTATCCTCTCTTTCCGTTCGTTCGATCGGCAGCGTAATATGAAATGTCGTGCCGACGCCAACTTCGCTTTCGACGTCAATTTTCCCTCGGTGTTCTTCAATAATTTTATAGCTGACCATCAAGCCGAGTCCAGTGCCGCGCTCTTTTGTCGTATAAAATGGCTCACCGAGCTTTTTAATTTTATCTTTCGGAATACCGCACCCTTGGTCGGTGATTGAAATGCGCACATGACGTCCAGTACGGGCGATGCGCACCGTAATGTCCCCGCCCTTCGGCATCACTTCAATGGCGTTTTTCAAAATATTGATAAACACTTGCTTCAACTGGTTCGGCTCGCAATACACCGGAGGCAGACCGCGCTCGAAATCGGCAATGATTTGCACATTATGCATCATCGCCTGAGCGCTGATTAAATCGATCGTATCCTGCATAATTTTGCAAATGTCATTTTGCTTGTATTGCACCGCCTGGGGTTTGGCCAAGACGAGAAACTCGGTGATGATTGACTCGATCCGCTTCAATTCCGACATAATGACATTAAAATACATCGAATAATCGCCGCCAACGCTTCCTTGCAACAGTTGGATAAAGCCTTTTAATGCCGTCATCGGATTGCGGATTTCGTGAGCGATGCCCGCAGCCAATTCACCAACAACATTGAGCGTATCCGATTTGCGCAGCTGCAGCTCCATTTCTTTACGCTCTGTGACATCGCGAAATCTCATCATCCCTACGCCAGGAATGACTTCTTTTTTCAATGAAAACTCAACGATTTTCTCTTTTCCTTCATCGGAAAATTCAACTTCCCCACTCGCCTCGCCTGCACGTTCACATTGTACAAAGAGCTTATTCAGCTGGCGGCGCGCCCGCTCTGGAACAAGTTCCATCACCGTTTGACCGAGCAACGCTTCTTTTGTGGCGGAAAAAAATTCGCAGGCAATTGGATTAGCGTCAATGATGCGATGCTTCTCATCCCATAACAAAATGCCGTCCATCGCATGGTCGAAAATGCTGCGGAACTTTTGCTCACTTTCACGCAGCTCGCGCTCGATTTTCCGCCGCTCGCTCACATTGCGGAAAATCGTCAAATGATAGCCGTCGATCGCCCCTTTTTTCATCGTAAACTCAAGCTGCTTATCCTCACCGTTCGGCATATGGAACGTTAATTCATCGCGAATTTCTCCTTTGCGCCGGAACTCGCTGAAAATGCGCTTCACCTTTTCATCCCCATATTGCACAAAATCAAGCAAATTGCGGCGTACAAGCAAGTTCAAAGGCAGCTCAAACGTCCGGCTCGCCGCTGGATTGGCGTTGAGTATGTAACCGAAATCATCCCAAATGATAATCGCTTCATGCGCTTGCTCGAAAATGGCCCGGAATCGTTCTTCACTTTTTTGCAATTTAATCTCCATGTTTTTCCGTTCAGTCACATCGCGCATAATGGCCATGTAAAAGCCGCTGTAAACGTTCGACGTTGCCGTCAGCTCAAACATTTTCACCGTTCCGTCAAGGCGAACCAACGACAGCTCGCCTTTGGCCGTTCCTTTTTCCTTCACTTCCGACAACAGACGGGCAAACTCATCAGCACATTCGCGGGCAACAAACTGCTGAAACGACAAATTCAGCAGCTTTCCTTTTTCCAAATTCAAGCTCATTGAAAATGCCGGATTGACGTCGATAAACCGACCGAACTCATCGAAAATGACGATGCCATCGACCGCTCGGTTAAAGACGTCTCGAAACAAAAATTCATGAATGATTCGCTCGCGCTCGAGCGCCTTATGAGCCGAAACGTCGCGCATCATCACCAAATCAAATTCGTTAAAGACATCCTTTTTCATCGAAAATTCAACATGTTTCACCTTGTCATCCGGCAACTTGATGAGCAATTCATCGCTAAACGAACCGAACTTTTGTAGCATGGAGCGCTGAAACAACAAAATATCCGGCGGAACGAGCTCTAAAAATGAAGAGAAGGAACGACCAATCAAGTCAAACTTGTCCATTTCAAACAGCTTGCACGCTGCTTCGTTCACATCGACAAACTCGCCGTTTTTATTTAAAATGACAATCGCATCAAGCGACCTCTCAAAAATGATCGAATAGCTGTTCAACCGTTCTTTTAAGCGTCGGTTTTCCTCTTCAAGCAACCGCACATCTTGTGTCGAATTTTGTTCTTCACGGGGAGAAAGGCTTTGGGCCATATTGATCTCTCCTTGTCCATTGAAACCATATCAACTAATATATATTCTATGTGGAAAAATTTACTCCTTCCTCCATTCACGAAGATTTTTCAAAAATCTTTTCCTCAATGTTCGACAAGTTTTTTCTTCTTTTTCATTTGGCTAAACTGCATTATAATGTGGGGTTAGTACGATGAAAAGGAGTTTTGCTACGATGAACGTTGTCTGTACGACATTAAATGCCAAATACATTCATATGAATTTAGCCATTCGCTATTTAAAAGCATACGCCCAGCCGGAGTTTGACGTCAAGCTTGTTGAATATACGATTAAAGACCCAGCGATGAACATCGTTGCTGATTTGTATCAGCAACAACCGGATGTCGTCGGCTTCAGCTGTTACATTTGGAACATTGAAGAAACGATCAAAGTCGTAAAAATGTTAAAAAAAGTGGCGCCGGACGTGACGGTCGTCGTTGGTGGGCCGGAAGTGTCTTATGATGTGCGCGAATGGATGGAGCGAGTGCCGGAATTCGATTTTATCGTCACCGGTGAAGGAGAAGAAACGTTTAAACAGCTGCTGTTCGCCTTAAACGGCGATGGGAACGTGAGCGATGTCGCTGGACTGGCGTTTCGTGACGGAGATCGCATCGTCGTCAACCCGCAACGGAATAAAATCCGCCTTGCCGACATGCCGTCGCCGTTTCGCTTTCCCGAAGATCTTCCGCATCTTCCGAACCGGATCGTTTATGTCGAGACAAGCCGCGGCTGCCCGTTCAGCTGCCAATTTTGCCTGTCGTCCATCGAGGTTGGTGTCCGCTATTTTGACCGCGAAAAAATCAAAGATGACTTGCGTTATTTAATGCAGCACGGGGCGCGGACGATCAAGTTTGTCGATCGGACGTTCAACATCAGCCGCAGCTATGCGATGGATATGTTCCGCTTTTTAATTGACGAGCACGTGCCGGGGACGGTGTTTCAGTTTGAAATTACCGCCGACATTATGCGTCCTGAGGTGATCGAGTTTTTAAACAACGAGGCGCCACCGGGACTATTCCGCTTTGAAATCGGCGTTCAGTCAACGAACGATGAAGTGAACCGTCTCATCATGCGCAAGCAAAACTTCGCGAAACTGTCGCGGACGGTGACGATGATTAAAGAGGGGGGAAAAATTACCCAGCACTTAGATTTGATCGCCGGGCTGCCGGAAGAAGATTATGACTCGTTTCGGAAGACGTTCAATGACGTATTCGCCCTCCGTCCGGAAGAACTGCAGCTTGGGTTTTTGAAACTGCTGCGCGGCACTGGGTTGCGCCTGCGCGCTCATGAATACGGCTATGTATATATGGATCATGCGCCGTATGAAGTGCTTCGCAACAACGTTTTGTCTTTTGATGACGTCATCCGCATCAAGCAAGTGGAAGATGTGCTCGAAAAGTATTGGAACGCCCATCGGATGGATGAAACGATCGAATATTTAGTAACCGACGTCTTCCCGTCACCGTTTGACTTCTTCCAGCAGTTTGGAACATATTGGGATGAACGCGGCTGGGCGCGCATCGGTCATCAGTTAGAAGACTTGTTCCGCCGCCTCTATGAGTTTTTACGTACGTCGGTACCAGACGCCTTACCTGTCGCCGAATCGCTCATGAAATACGACTACTTGCGCAATCAAAAATATAAGCCGCGCAAGCCGTGGTGGGACGAAAAAACAGAGAAAACGACGCGCACAGCCGTCTACCGGACGTTGCTTGAGCGCCCTGAGGTGCTCGGGGCGGACTTCGCCGCCCTTGGGCTCGGAGAAAAAGAGCTGTTTAAACATACGGTCGTTGAAATCGTGCCGGTCGATGTCGGCCTCTACATTTCTAAAAAGCAGCTTTCGCTTACGCCAACTGTCATCGTCGCCTACTTTGACCCGTCCGGTGCCGGTGCGACCATGTTTTCCGTGCCGCTTTCCTCATTGTCGGCTTCTTTCACGTCGGCTTAAACCGGAGGAACTAAACGGCCCTTGGCTTCATTTCATACCATTCCGTCTGCCCATCAAAAACGGCAGACAGTGAACAGGCACTGACAATCCTTCGTTTCCGTACGGCTAGGGGGGATGTCAGTGCCTTTCTTTGCCATTGAACCCGTTCCCCCCCTATACTCGCCCCAAGAAGTAGACGTTTTCTCGGCTCGAGATGATAAAAAGATGACGAATCGTTTTCCTTACTCGAAATAGGCGAGGTCGCATCCCACTATCGTTGTTGCTGCTTTGCCAGGTTCAATCAACTCATAAACAGAAGTTGCCCATGATCGCAAATGAAAAAAGAACGCCGGCACCGGCGCTCTTCTTTTTCCCTTGTCCCGCTGTAAAAGCAGCTGGCAGACAGCCTCTTCATCGTGACGTCTCTTCCTTTTTTGTTTCCTTTTTCTTCGCCTGTTTTTGCTCTTCCATGAGCCAAATGGGCTGATGAGCAGCAAAATCGCCCCATTCAAACGCCATTTCTTCATTTCGTTGGGCAGTCCGCCCTTTTTGCTCTTTACCCATCGCCGCCTCCTTGGCGTCCTTTTTTCGAATTGCGATTCGCACCGCGAATCATGTCTTCTTCGCCGGCGTATTGCGCGGCAAATTCCGTATCTGGCAAGCTTTCAGTCGGCGTTTTATTATTGTTTTTCGCTGCGTCAAATTTCACTTTCCGTTTCACCATCATTTCGTTCTCCCTTCGTCCATCGTTTTCCGTTGATAAGCGACAAGCACAATTTCTTCTCCCGTCTCTTCGCGCAGCCGCTGTTCCAGTTGTTGCAACTGGCGAAGCGTCCCGTCATGGAGACGGGCAACCGGGAATGAGATGTCAGTCACATCGATCCTCCTTCCACATTTTTTCTTATCGTGCCTCGGCCAAGCATGCTTTATGCACCGCGACGGCTTCAGCACGGCTTTCATGCCGCTGTCTTTCTTTTCATCAACCATTTTTCACATGTTCGGATTTGGTTTTCGTTTGCCCGTGACATCTTCACTGCCTTGGCATGTTACGGTTTTCCTTTTCTTTCCCTTCGGCGGTTTCAGGATGAATGAATCCACCAACAAACGCAGCCGTCCATCCCCGTCCTCTCCGCCTATCTTGGCAGCCACATCGTCCATTCCATCGCTTCATTTCCTTTCCTGATGAAATTTATATAATGCTCGTCTTTTCAACGCATATGCTGCATGAAAAAAAGCTGTCGGCAAAGGCCAAGGAAACCTTTGCCGACAGCCCTATACGCGAACCCTTCTTTCTTCAATGTGCGCACGGAAACAAAACCATTCTTATTTCCCGCCCGTAAACGAAATTCCTTTGATGAAATACCGATTGAAAAACGCATAAATGACCAACACCGGCAACGTAAATACCATCGAGGCAGCCATGATGTAGTTCCAATAGCTGATGTATTGTCCTTTGAAGCTGTTCAAGCCAAGCGGCAATGTAAACAATTGCGGATCGGACAAAATAATAAGCGGACGCATAAAATCATTCCACGAGCCCATAAAGACGAAAATAGCCTGAGCCGCCAGTGCCGGGCGAGCAAGCGGCAGCACGATCCGGAAAAAGATCCCGAACCGGCCAAGCCCATCAAGCTCCGCTGCCTCTTCCAATTCCTTCGGGAAATTGATAAAAAACTGCCGCATCATGAAAATAAAAGTAGCGTTAATCATCGTCGGCACGATCATTCCTTGATACGAGTTTAACCAGCCGAGCTGTTTTAAAATCAAATAGTTTGGAATCATCGTCACTTGGGCGGGAATCATTAAGACAGCTAAAATGATCAAAAACAGCGGTTTTCTCCCAGGAAACTGCAGCCGCGCTAAGGCATAGCCAGCCATGGAATTAAACAATAAATTGAGTATGGTCACTGCCACGGCGATAATGACACTGTTTAACAACCAACGTGGGAATAGATCCTGCTCAACAAAAATTTGCTTGTAATTATCCAGCGTGAACTGTTTTGGAACAAACGACATGGTTCCACTGACAATTTCCTCAAGCGTCTTAAACGAGGAAGACAGCGCCCATAAAAACGGAATCAGCGTAATGATCGCATACATAACAAGTACAACATACAGCAGCGCTTTCCCAATTCCTATTTTTCTTTTCATTCGTCCTCAACTCCTTAATAAAGGGACTCCTCTTTCGATAGCTTCCGCTGGATTAATGTCGCGATTAAAATAATGATGGCCAATGCAAATGCCAACGCAGCAGCGTATCCCATCGTTCCTAACGTTTTAAACGCATATTGGTAAATAAGAAGCACAACAGTTAATGTAGAATTGTTCGGCCCGCCAGAACCGGCTGAGAAAATGTACGATTGATCAAACAATTGGAAAGTACCGATCAGCCCCATAACCACAACAAACGATGTGACCGGGCGCAAATACGGAACAGTGATGTGCCAAAACTTCTGCCAAGCGTTGGCCCCGTCTAATTCGGCTGCCTCGTACAAGGAATCTGGAATATCTTGCAATGCCGCCAAATAAATGACCATAAAGTACGGGGCCGTTGACCAAATGTTCATGATCATGATCGCATTTAAAGCGACGTCCGGATCGCCGAGCCAATTGTACGTCGGCAACCCAACCGCTTCAAGCACATGGTTAATGAAGCCGTTTTGGTTGTACATCCACATGAAAATAAGGGTCAATACTGCTGAAGAAGTCAGGGTCGGTAAAAAGTAAACGATGCGGAAAAATTTTTGCCCTTTCAACCCGGCGTTTAAAGTAGCGGCTAACACAAGCGCTAAAATCGTTTGACACGGAACGACAATCGCTACATATTTCAGCGTGTTCCATAGCGCGATTTTCGCCCTCGTATCGTTAGCTATGCGGACGAAGTTATCGAGTCCGACGAACTCGAACGATGTCGTTCCTAACAATTGCACTTTATGAAATGCCAAAAAAACTGCGAACACGATCGGGCCGATAATGAATAAAAGAAGCACAAATAAAGCCGGAGATAACAGAAAATAAGCCGATCCTGTTTCCCGCCACATTTTTTTCGTGAATGTCTGCTTCATCCTTTTTCATCCCCTTGCAATCGAATCGCTATTCCCCTCTTTCTAACGCGGCCACAAAGCCGCTGTTAGAAAGAAAGGAACAGCTCTCCGGCAGAAGCTGTTTTCCGCCGGAGGCTTTTTTTCATTTATTGACTTTCGATTTCGCTGTTCGCCGTTTTTTCTGCTTCTTTCAATGCATCAGCAAGCGGGCGCTCCCCTAAGAAAGCACTGACAAACTGGTTGTTGAAGTTATTCACAATAATCGGTAAATTCGTTCCGTTTTGCCATACAGTAGCGTATGGTGCTCCGGCCACTAATGCCGCCCGCAACGGATCTTTATCAAATCCAAGTTCAGCAGCGACCGATTTACGCGTCGGCAAAGCGTATCCCTTGCTTGTCCACGTTTTCATTCCTTCTTTCCCGGTCAAATAGGAGATGAGTTTCCAAGCTGCTTCTTTCTTTTGTGAATCTTTATTCATCACATAGGCTACTGTATACGCCATCGTTGCTTTTTTGCCGTTGATCGTCGGGAGTTCCGCCGTTCCGAATTCTAAGTTCGGGAATGTATCTTGCAAAAACGGAATCGCCCAGTTTCCTTCAATCACCATAGCAGCCTTACCTTGGCCGAACATCTCGCCGCCCCATGTTGCTCCAACTTCGTTCGGCTGAGCTGCCGTTTTATCTTTCAAGTGCATATCAACGATCGGTTGGAGCGCATCGACAACCTTAGAATCAGCAAAACTTGCTTTGTTGTCCGTGACGACTTTGCCACCTTTCGACTCAGCAATGTAGTATAAACGAGCCAATTCCGGAGCAACGCCAAACCCATATACGTCTTTTCCTTTCGTCAGCTTTTTCGCTGCTTCTCTCAGCTCATCCCACGTTTTCGGCACTTCGACGCCTGCTTCTTCTAACATTTTTTTATTGTAAAACAAGGCTAACGTCGAATAATCTTTCGGGAATCCGTAAATTTTGCCGTCTTCCCCCTTAAATGCATCGAGCATCGGCTTTTCAAAATCGTCAATATCAAACTCATCGGTCACATATTCGTCGAGCGGTTCGAGCGCTCCTGTTTCAATTAATGCCGGCGCTTCAAATGCATCGAGATAAAACACATCTGGCCCTTGTCCTCCCGATAAACGGGTTTTAATGACATCCATATACTGATCGGCGATCACTTCATATTTGACTTTAATATCAGGGTGTTTTTTCTCAAAATCATCAATCGTTTGCTGCAACAACTTTTGCTCGCTTGGGTTGCCACCCCAGCCAGCCAATGTCACTTCCACCTTTTCTCCTTGCTTGTTCCCCCCGTTTGCCTGCTCACTTTTTTCGCCTCCGCATCCGGCCAAAAGACTGCCAAACAGTAGCGTCGCAATGCCTAGCGTTGCCATCCACTTTGTTTTCCCCATGTAAACAACCCCCTAAAAAATGGTTTATATTCACAGGGAAAGAAGCTTCTTTCCCTGTTGTTAACGAATAACAATATCCCAGCCTGTCGTATTTTCATCGATTTGGACGTTGAACGTTTCCTTCTCACGCATAACGGTCAATGACAACCGTCCGCCGCCGATCGAGATGTTTTCCACCCGCAACATGTTCATCGTATCAAGCAGCATCGGCGACAAATAAATTTTCTTTTCGAGCGCATTTGGGAACAATCCTAGTAAAGCCTGAATAAACACTAACGGTGTTCCGGCCGCCCATGCCTGCGGCGAGCAGGCGACCGGATAGCGAACCGGCTTCCCAGCCGAGCTTCCATATCCACAAAACAGCTCTGGAAGCCGATCATATTCAAAGTAGTTCGCCGCCTCCGTCAACCCTTGAATTACGGTCTTCGCCTCATGCCGCTTGCCTAGCTTACTGAGTCCAAGCAAAATCAAGCTGTTGTCATGCGGCCATACGCTTCCGTTATGATAACTAATCGGATTGTATCCGGCTTCGCCTTCTCCCATCGTCCGAATTCCATAGCCAGAAAACATCTTCTTAGATAAAAGCATCCGGACAACCGCCTCGGCCCGCTCTTCATTCAGCATTCCCGACAACAGCACGTGTCCAGGGTTTGACGTCACCGTACCAACTTGTTCTTTCTTTTCGTCTAAAGCAATGGCGTAAAATTGCACATCTTCCATCCAAAACTGCTCGTCAAACCGCTCTTTCAATGCTTTCGCCTGATGACGCAACTCTTTAGCCCGCTCGAGTTCGCCGAGATGCTCAAAAATATCAGCAAGCGCTGTTTTTGCTTGGTATACATACCCTTGCACTTCAACAAGGGCAATCGGTGAGCGAGCGTATTCACCGTTTCGGTGGACAATCGAGTCCCCCGAATCTTTCCACCCTTGGTTAGCAATCCCTTTGCTCGATTGCTGATGATACTCAACAAACAAATCCCCGTCGCGGTCACCATACTGATCAATCCAAGCGAGCGCTGCCTCAATATGTTCACGCAGTTGACCGACAAGAGCAAAATCTCCCGTCCATTTTACATACTCGGCCAGCAACACTAAAAACAGTGGTGTAGCATCAATCGTTCCATAGTAAGGGGTAAACGGAATTTGATTCGTATTAGCCAGCTCGCCAAACCGAATTTCATGCATGATTTTTCCCGGCTGCTCGTCCCGCCATGGGTCATTCTTTTTCCCTTGATATCGGGCCATCGTCAGCAACGTTCCCTTGGCGACCTCATGGTTGAACGGCAAAAGCTGCAGTGCTGCGATCAGGCTATCACGGCCAAACGGGACACCAAACCACGGCAACCCAGCCACAGGAAACTGTCCGTATCCTAAATCGGTCAACAGCACTCGCAAATCGGCGATTCCACGGCGTACCAAGCGGTCAAGTCGGTGATCATCCGTTGTGATTTTCGCTGTTTTTTCCTCCCAGCGGCAGTATGATTCTTTTAGGCGGCAAAATGCCTCCTCCAATGGAACAGGTTGTTTCCTTTCCTCCCCGCCGATATGTGGCGTAATGGTAAAGGTGACCGTTTGCTCTTCTCCATGCTGGAGATGAAAATGAAACAAAATTTCCCCGTGCTCAAACACTGCCTTTTCTGGCCGATCCCAGGCGACTTGTGTCGACCGCTTAATCCCGTCAGCTCCTACATAGCCAAACGTTAACGTGCGATCGCCGATCGTCTGCCCCGTCCGCTTTCCAACTTCCCCGCTCTGAAACCCGCGGACGATAAACATGTCAGCAAAATCAGCATCCATATGTACACTGATTTCAAACTGTACCGGCTTTGGATGATAGCTTCTTAGTTTCATCGTTTCATAGAGAACGTCACCATATATGAAGCGCTTTCGCTCAATTTCAACTGATTCCCGCCATAATACCAATTCCCCGTTTTCCTCTATATGCGGGTTCGTCAATAAAATCGTGGCAACATAATTTTCCGCAGCGTCGGACGACAGCAAAACCGGCTTTTTCCCGTTAATGCGTAAATCCCATTTGCTTAAAAAACGAGTGTCTTTCGTGTATAAACCTAGTCCGTACGGATGGTGCTCCGGAATATTCCCCTCACGGTCTGTTAATAAAAATAAATCATTTTCCTTAATCACACGGTAATCCATCTTGCTTCCTCCCGTTGATGTTTTCTACTTTCTATCATCCCGAAAACGTTTCGGGAATAAATAAAAAGGAAATGGTTGAGAAAGCGTTTTAATTAATGGATCTATTCCCTTTTTTATCCGAAACGTTTTCGGTTTTTCGCAAAAAAAATCTTTTCCCTCCTTCCGTCACCAATAACACGGCGACTACTTGATTCCCTTGACTGTCGATTCCCGAGCTTTTAGCTCCGTTTGTAAAATTTTGATATGCGAATCCGCCTTTCCTTCCAGCATAGCGATGAGCAACTTGGCAGCTTCATACCCCATAGCGAACTTATCCTGTGCGATGGTTGACAGCGAAGGCGAGGAATATGAGGCTAAAATAATGTCGTCATAACCGATGACCGCAACATCATCCGGCACTCGCTTTCCAAGCCGTTTTACTGCTTTAATCACGCCTAGCGCCATTAAATCGCTGGCGCAAAAGAACGCCGTTATTTCTGGGTAGTGTTGAAGCAGCCTCAACGCTTCCTGCTCAGCAATTTCTTCACGAAACGCCCCATTGGCAATCCAGTATTCCCGCACCGGCAACCCAGCTTCAAGCAGGGCCTCCTTGAATCCTTTCAATCGCTGTTCGCTCACAAAAGCGTATTCATAGCCGTTAATCATAGCAATTCGTTTATGGCCGAGTTCAATTAAATGGCGCACCGCCTTTTTCGCCCCAAGTACATTATCTGTTGTGACATAACCAACCGTCCGCGACTCGATTGGAATATCGATTAAAACGCACGGAATATCGCTCTCCACGACCTCGTGCAAGTATGGGTCATCGGTGCGAATCCCCTGCAAAATCGCTCCGTCGACACGGCGCTCCCGGCAAAGTTGGGTGTACGTTTTTTCCCGCTGTTTCGTCGACGTCGTACTGAACAGCACCATATCATAATCGACTTCACTGACATATTCGTTGACACCTGCTAGCACCTCAAACGTAAAATTGTCCTTGGCGCTTTCCTTCGTCAGTCCGGAAACGAGCAATCCGATCGTTTTCGATTTATTCATCACAAGCCCGCGTGCGAGCGTATTCGGGATGTAGTTTAGTTGCCTAGCGATATCAATGATCTTTTGTCTCGTGTTTTCATTCACATCGGAATAACCGTTTAACGCACGTGAAACGGTAGTAATCGAAACTCCTGCCGCTTTGGCAATATCTTTAATCGTTGTCACTGCTATTCCTCCAAAACGTTTCGGATCCTGTTGTTAATTTTATTATAACCGTGAACCGAAAACGTTTGCAATAATTTTTTCACAACAAATCCTCCCTTTAATTGCCACCTATAGCCCACTAACGGTTTGCTCATACTAATGATGCCACACTTAAACATGACAAAGGAGGCAAGAATGATGGCACGTGGAAGCAACAAACTGCTTGTTCCAGGCATTGAACAAGCATTGGAACAAATTAAATACGAAATCGCTCAAGAATTTGGCGTACAGCTCGGGGCTGGCACTGTTTCGCGCGCCAACGGTTCCGTCGGCGGGGAAATTACAAAACGGCTTGTTGCTCAAGCCCAAAGCCAGCTGGCAGGCCGAAAAACAGAATAAAGCCGAGCGTCATCACTCGACTTTTTTCATTTTGGAATCTATGCTTTTCGGTTGGCGGTGAACGTTCGCCAGCTTGTGGCGATCTTTGTTGTCGTTGCGATCCTGCTGGCTATTCACCGCCTTTTTGTTTGCATGATGATCGCCCGGCCGCGACGGACGGGCGTTTTCATAGTTTTTCCCTTTCAAAGAAATTTCTTTATCAGAAGGGGAACTGTTTTTCCCTTTCAGAGAAATTTCTTCGCCCGAAGGGGAACTATGTTTTTCTAAGCCGGAGTTTTTCCACTCGTGTGGCGGCTGTTTTTCTTTTTTCTGTTGATTTGCTTTCTGTTCGCTATGCCTCTGTTTCATTTGCGGCAGTTGCTCTAGTTTTTGTCCTTTTAGTGACAACGCTTCCTTTTCCTTCTTTCCGCCTTGTTCTTTCTCTTTGCTCGACTTGGCGTATTCGTTCTTTGCTACTCGCCCTTTCTCTTTATTCGGCTTAGCGGATTCCTTCTTTCCGTCCTGTTGCTTTTCTTTGTTCGACTTAGTAGATTCCTTCTTTCCACCTTGCCCTTTCTCCTTGTTCGACGTAGCGGATTCTTTCTTTCCGACTTCCTCTTTCTCTTTATTCGGCTTGGCGGATGTGGACGAAGACGGTTTTGCTTTTTTCTGGATTTGCAATAGTTTCCCGGTTGTCATTCCTTGTTTTGCCGCTCGGTTGCGCACTTCCATCGTGCTGTTCACCGTTGTGATAACGATCCGTTCGTTCGCTACCGACCGCTGGATTTCAGCGAGTTCAGCGGACAACTTCCGAGCCGAAGAATCGTTATGCTCTTTCTCTACTGTTGCAATAAGCACTTCTCCGCCTTCCTTTAAATATCCCTTTTTTTCGCTTAATTCAATGATTTGTTTCGCCACAGCAGAAAACGGCTCATGTTTCCATGAAGTGAGCGCTGCGATTACATGTTTCCCTTCTTCATTATACGCCTTTAGTGTCAACACGCGCAGTTCATCGTCGACCCCAGTTTCAATGCTCGGATTAATGTCGATCGACATATATGCGCACACCGCGTCGGAAGGCCATTGAATCCAAGTGATGACAAGCAGGACGGCAGCTGCTAACGCGCTCACCACCGCATATTGAAACGAACGACGGTGAAATAGAAATGTTTTTTTTACCGCCCTCGCTTCAATCTCTTCTCCAACTTCACAATCTCCTTCCTTTTTTAACCGAAGAAATTCCCCCTCCGGCGTCAACACGGTGACAAACTCTTCGTCCAATTCCAGCACAATCCCCTTCTTCACGATGGTAGCACCCCTTTTATATAGTCCTTCAAGTAAATATAATCGCCCGCCAAAATGACCGCGACCGCAATAATGTATTTTCTGTTTCTCTCTATAGTTTTGCGGCTGACGGACGCCATCGTTTCCAGCTGTTTGATCGGTAGCTGTTTTTTTTGAAACAACAGACCGAGCAAGTCCTCGTTCTCCACAAGCAGCTGGGCTACACGGATGGCATTTAGGCGGGCGTCTTTATGTTTTGGCGAATGTTCAACTAAATCGTGAAAGTGAATGCCGAATTGTTTCAGCACTTGCTGGTAATGGATGATTTCTTCGCGACGCTGCTCCTGTTCGATTTGCTTGTAAAATTCATCGACAGAAAGCTTAGCGTCCAAGTACGCTTGCGCCGTTTGCTCACCGTCTTCTCTATCCTCCGTATACCATACTGCATCTCGTATTCTCGCCTCTTTCCGAATATAATCGATAAGGCGCCGTTTAATGAGCAGTTCGGCAAATGAGAGGAAGGAGCCTCCTTTATGTGGCGCATATTTTTCAATCGCCTCATTAAAAGCGATCAATCCGATGCTCGCTTCGTCATCTTCTTCATGAATGAATCGCTTGCACACGCCCGAGACCGTTTTAGCGATAAACGGCTTATATTGTTGGATGAGTTCATTGCGCAGCGCTTCATTCCCTTGTTGAATTTCCGCAACCGTCCGTTCAAGCGTTCTCTCTCTTTTTTTTAATAATGTGCCAAACATCGATTTCACCCCGCTTATACAAGACGGACTGACGCTTCCTTATACACTATTTCGTATATCGTAAGGGAAATATGGCCGTCATTCAAGAAAAAAATTATTCCAAGCGGGAGCCTAACGGGATTGAATCGTGAACCTTGTTTATGAGCCTCCCTCTTGTCAAACGGCTGGTTTCCCCCTTTCCACCCCTAGACTTCCTATTTATGGAACACACAATTTCGCTGCCATTCATCCTCTAAGCGAACAAAAAAGGGGCTTTTCCGAACATCTGTTCAGAAAAGCCCTTGCTTTTTTATTTGGCCAATCAGCCAACTTTTTCTTCGCTCTCAGCCGTTTCATTGAGCACGCTATGCTTACGCCCGTAAGCAAAGTAAATCACCAAACCGATTAACAACCAGGAAACAAAACCGATCCATGTCGTTGCTGGGAGCTGAAGAACTAAGTAGCCGCAGAACAAGACCGCTAAAATCGGGACGAACGGCACGAACGGAACACGGAACGCCCGCTTTAAGTCTGGCTGTGTTTTGCGCAAAACGAGAACACCAATTGAAACGGTAATAAAGGCAAAGAGCGTTCCAATGTTCGTCAGTTCCGCCAGTTTGTTCAACGGGATGACACCGGCAAATACCGAAACAGCTGCACCTGTCAGCCATGTGTTAACATACGGTATTTGGCGGGTCGGGCTAATGCGGGCAAATACTTTTGGCAATAAGCCGTCGCGACTGATCGCATAAAAGAGGCGCGTCTGCCCGTAAAGCATGACGAGCAACACCGTCGTAATGCCAGCAATCGCTCCGAGCGAAATAAAGCCAGCGACCCAGTCTTGCTGGATGTAGCTTAATGCGAACGCCACCGGGTTTTTCACGTTCAATTGGTCGTATGGAACGATGCCTGTCAACACGAGCGAAACGGCGATATACAATAACGTGCAAACAAGCAATGAGACGATGATGCCAATTGGCATATTGCGCTGTGGATTGCGCACTTCTTCCGCCGCTGTTGACACCGCATCAAAACCGATATAAGCGAAAAACACCGTCGCGGCTCCGGTCGCAACGCCTGCAAACCCATACGGCATAAACGGCGTCCAGTTTTCTGGCTTAACATACCAAACACCGACCGCCAAGAAAAGCAAGATGACAGCCACTTTTACGAAAACGATAATCGCATTGAAGCGGGCCGATTTTTTCGCGCCCATGTTCAATAAAATCGTAATGAACAAAACAATGAAAATGGCCGGCAAATCGATGATTGTCCCTTTCTCCGGGTCATATGCGCTCGTGAGTGCCTTCGGCAACTCAATGCCAAACCCGGCAAGCAACCCTTGGAAATAGCCGGACCACCCGGCGGCGACTGCCGATGAAGCAACTCCGTACTCTAAAATCAAATCCCAGCCTAAAATCCAGGCGATCAGTTCACCGAACGCAGCATAACTATATGTGTACGCACTTCCCGAAACCGGTACGGTCGAAGCAAATTCTGCGTAACAAAGCGCTGCGAAGACGCACGCCAACGCAGATAAAGCAAACGAAAGAACGAGCGCTGGACCGGCATGCTCCGCCGCTGCCACCCCGGTCAGGACGAAAATGCCTGTTCCGATAATGGCACCGATGCCAAGCATCGTTAAGTCGAATGCACTTAATTCTTTCCGCAGCGAGGCTCCTTTCACCCCCGATTCGTTTAAAAGCGCCTGAATCGGTTTTTTACGAAACAAATTCATCAAATGTCTCTCCTTGTCGCTTTTTGCAGAAAAATGTCGAATTTAATCAATGAACACAGTTAGCATTCTACATGATCCTTGTTTTTTTGTAAAGTGCGAAAATAAGAAAAACAGCAAAATATTTTTTTCGTTTTATGCGATAAAGCAAAAAAATATTTACAGCAATAACAAAAAAATCAATTTACAAACTTTTCAGATAAATATATAATTAATTGTGTGACAAATTTGTGACAAGAAAGGGGGATCCGCTGCTTCTATCCCGTATTATGTTGTTCCCTTTTTTGAAAACGCTTCAATTAAGATAAGGAGGGATTTATATGGCAGTGAAAAAACAATCCTTTGCCGAACGGCCAGGTGTCGATTATGAAGCGCTCGCCCAATCCGCTATGTTTCGTGGGCTCATTCAAGAGAAAAAAGCCTTCATTATTCCAGCGACGATCTTTTTCTTCGCCTTTTACTTCACCCTTCCGATATTAACGTCATACTCAAACGTGCTCAATGCGCCAGCAATTGGACCGGTTAGTTGGGCTTGGCTGTTTGCTTTCGCACAATTTGTGATGACTTGGGCTTTATGCATCCTTTATTCGAAACGGGCCGCCAAGTTTGACGAAATCGTCGAACAAATGAAGCAAGAAGCGAAGGAAGGAGGAAACGTCTAATGAACGGATTAGCCTTTTTCCTCTTCCTTGTCATCGTCGCCTTGACGCTTGTCATTACGTACTATGCTTCGAAACGAACGAAAACGACAAGCGAATTTTACACCGCTGACAGCAGCTTGACCGGCTGGCAAAATGGGCTCGCCATCGCTGGCGACTATATGTCTGCTGCTTCCTTTTTAGGCATTGCTGGCATGATCGCCCTAGCCGGGTTTGACGGCTTCTTTTACAGCATCGGATTCCTTGTCGCCTATCTTGTCGTCTTATATATCGTCGCTGAACCCCTTCGCAACCTTGGCAAGTACACGATGGCCGATATGATCGCCGCTCGTTTTGACGATAAAAAAGTGCGCGGTGTCGCCGCTTTGAATACGATCGCCATCTCAACTTTTTATATGATCGCACAGCTTGTCGGGGCCGGCGGCCTTATTAAGCTCCTACTCGGGATCGATTACATTTATTCTGTCTTGATCGTCGGTATTTTAATGACCGTGTATGTCGTGTTCGGCGGCATGACAGCGACAAGCTGGGTGCAGATCATCAAAGCGGTCCTGTTGATGATCGGTACATTTATCATTTCCTTAATCGTCTTTGGAAAATTCGACTTCAGCATCGCTAAAATGTTCCATCAGTTAAAAACAGCAACACCGCTTGGCGATGCATTTTTAACCCCAGGCAACAAGTTTAAAAATCCACTGGACACGATCTCGCTAAACCTAGCACTCGTTTTAGGAACAGCTGGGCTCCCGCACATTTTGATCCGCTTCTTCACTGTCAAAGATGCGCCGACTGCGCGTAAATCAGTCGTTTATGCGACATGGATCATCGGTATTTTTTATGTATTAACTATCTTTTTAGGGTTTGGCGCCGCCGCGTTCGTTGGTCATGACAAAATCATCGCCGCTGACCCTGCCGGCAATATGGCGGCTCCGCTGTTAGCTGAGGCGCTTGGCGGAGATTTCTTATTCGCTTTTGTTGCCGCTGTTGCTTTTGCGACGATTTTGGCTGTTGTCGCCGGTCTTGTTTTGTCAGCTGCTTCCGCATTCGCTCATGACTTTTACAGCCACATCATCCGGCGCGGCCAAGCGACGGAAAAAGAACAAATGCTTGCCGCCCGCTGGGCATCGATCGGCGTCTCAGTATTGTCGATTTTGTTAGCGCTCTTTGCTCAAAAAATGAACGTCGCCTTCCTTGTGTCACTCGCATTTGCCGTCGCCGCAAGCGCCAACTTGCCGACGATCGTCTTTACGATCTTCTGGCGCCGCTTTAATACGACAGGGGCAATTACCGGAATGCTCGTTGGCTTGATTAGCGCCCTGTTGCTTGTCTTCTTCAGCCCGAACGTCTGGTCACCGGAACCGGGAGCTGCCATTTTTGTCGGCGAGCCGCTCTTTAAACTTTCCAATCCGGGCATTATTTCCATTCCGCTCGGTTTTATCGGCGCTATCATCGGCACACTCGTTTCATCGAAAAAAGCAGACGAAAAGAAATTTACCGAAATCCTCGTCAAAGCAAATACTGGAATCGGGCGGGTGTAACACAACGGGGAAGCCGGCATGGCCGCTGGTTTCCCTATTTTTTTGGACACATCTTCTGAAACAGCAAACGGTTCGCCGCATCTCTTAGTCCGAAGCATCCGTTCAGCATAATGAACAACGAGCAAGGATGTCCTGCAAGCGGCAAGACATCCTTCTTGTATCAATACTTTCCGTTTAAGGAGAAGCGGTTTTTAGGGTCAGCCTCCTTCTTTATGCCGGCAGCGAACGGCGATATACTTTGGCAAATTGCGTGTACCGCTCGACTTGGCGGCGGTCGACTTCATAACCGATACCCGGGGCGTCCGGTACGCGAATCAAGCCGTTATGCACTTCGACCTCCGGAACAATAATATCCCGCTCCCAGTAATGGGAAGATGCCGCTGTGTCGCCGGGAAGGGTGAAGTTTTCCAAAGTCGTAATGGCGATATTGTGAGCGCGCCCAACGCCCGCTTCCAACATGCCACCGCACCAAACCGGAACGCCGTGCTCACGGCAAAGATCATGAATGTGTTTTGCCTCCTGCAGTCCGCCGATGCGTCCAATTTTCATATTGATGATGCGACAACTGCCAAGATGAAGCGCCTTGCGCGCATCGTCGAATGAGCGGATACTTTCATCAAGGCAAATCGGCGTCTTCAGAAGCGGCTGCAGCTGGGCATGATCAACGAGATCGTCAGCCGCAAGCGGTTGTTCGATCATCATCAGTCCGAATTCATCGAGTGCTTTCAGCCGCTCCACATCAGCAAGTGTGTACGCTGAATTGGCATCTGCCATGAGCGGCACGTCTGGAAACACACGCCGCACTTCACGAATGACCTCAACGTCCCAGCCCGGCTTGATTTTCACCTTCATTCGCCGATATCCTTGGGTTACATACCGTTCAATAACCCGAAGCAACTCATCTATCGTCGGCTGAATGCCGATGCTGACACCAACTTCAATTTCCCTTTTCGTTCCACCCAATGCCTGATAAAGCGGAACGCCAAGCCGCTTGGCGTACAAATCCCATACCGCACCTTCGAGCGCGGCTTTCGCCATATGGTTTTGGCGGATCGCCCCAAACCGTTTTGATAGTTCACTCGGATGATCGATCGGCTCGGCAAATGCCAGTGGGATAAGAAAATCCTCAAGCATATGCCAGTTCGTTTTTACCGTTTCCTCACTATACCACGGAGCGGAAAATGCCACCGATTCGCCCCATCCTGAGACACCGTTGCTGTCGACTGCTTCCACTAAAATAAATTCTTTTGTTTGAAACGTACCAAAACTGGTCGTAAACGGTGCTTTCAGCTCCATTTGCAAGTAACGTAAAATGATGTAATCAATTTCAACCCTCATTACTTTCCCCCTTTTCCCCTAACCACTTATTCCGGCGTCCCCATATGTAGTGCATAACCGGTTCCCCTTCGCCGCGCATGGCATGAATAGCAACCCAGCCTTCAGCGAGCAACCGGGCAAACAAGGAGCGTGTCGCTAGGCGCCACTCAAGCGCTAATGAAAGACTCCGCTCCTTTAGTTGCGAAAAATCAAGCGGAATAGCAGTCAGCAAGAATGGCGTTGCTGTTTCATCAATGTCCTTCAGCACTGGCCGCCACAGGCCGTCAGTCGTTGCCTCTGCCTCAAGCACCACTAGTCCCTTGGCCGGGTTCCACGTTCTATTCGGACGTTCATCAAGCCGCCATTCGACAATGAAACGGTCGGACGGCAGCTGGCCATTCAGCGCATCGTCCATCTCCCCGTAACAATTTTCCACATACTCGATGCCAACGGCCCCAAGCTTCACCAAGTTTAAATAGCCGTTGCGGCTTTGCAATGGATCGTACGTCCAACGGATGCTCCGATAGCCGAGCCGCCGCGCTTCTTCCGCCTGCCTCATTTTCAAACGATAGCCGATGCCTTGGTCGCGAAATGAGGCCGCAATTCCCATCATATGCGAACAAAGATATACTTCCCCGTTTTGCATTCCCGGGAAACTGTAGACAAAGCCGACAAGCTTCCCGTCCACGTACGCCCCGATCACAATGCCACCGTTTTTTGCCACTGTCAACGTTTGATGAAGCGGGATCGGCGTCGTCCCCCAAATGTCCGCTTCCAGCTCAGCCATTTCTTTTAGTTGCTCTATCGTTTCAATGATTTGCAGTGATAGAGACACGTTCTTTCTCTCCTTGTAGCGCAAACGTATTGATGACCGTCCGCGCCAAAATCTCAATGCCGGAAAGTAAATCGTCACGTTGGAATGTCATCTGCGGGTGGTGAAGCCCCGGGCGTAAGTCGCAGCCTAACCCGAGCATCGTCGTTTTCAACTCCGGTTTTTTAAATGCGTAAAAATGGAAATCTTCCCCGCCGGATGTGATGACTGGCGGAATACATTTCTCCTCCCCTAGAACAGCGATGATCGCCTCTTCCATGAGCCTCTTGGCATCCAAGTCAGGGTTGGCGGCGACGATTCGCGTCCGTTCATCAAGCTCAATCTCAGCCCCGTAAATAGCAGCGACTCCGTTGACCACACGGCGCAACCTTTCGACGAGCTGCTCCATCGCCTCGTTCGTCTGCGCTCGCAAGTCCAAGGAGAACTCAGCGTAATCTGGAATCGTGTTCACATCTTTTTCCCCCGCATGAAACCTCGTCATTTTGATCGTTGCTGGTACTTGTGGGTCAACATGGATTTTGCCGAGCTCCTGCACGATGGCACTGCCGACTTCAATGACATTCACACCTAAATGAGGCCGCGCCGCGTGCGCTGCCATACCGCGAATCCGCCCTTCGATGCATTGGGCTGCCCCGTGAATGATTGCCGGTGTCGCATACCCGCTCTTGACTTCTTGAACCGGTCGCAAATGAACGCCGTACAAAAACGACATTCCATCGACCGCTCCCTTTTCAATCAGCTTCAACGCCCCTGTACCTTTCTCTTCAGCTGGCTGGAACAAAAACCGAAGCGTCCCCGGCGGCTCATAGCCGATGCGGCGAAGCAGCTTCGCCACCCCCAACACGATCGTCATATGGGCGTCATGTCCGCACGCATGATTCGGCTGCCAAACACCGTTTACCTCTTGCCAAAGAGCATCCATATCACTGCGCACGCCAACCATAAACGGCCCATCGCCGATTTCTGCCACCACGCCCGGACAATCGGCAAACGTCCACACCCGATACCCTTCGCGTTCCAACTCCCGGCGAACAAATTCCGTTGTTCCCCATTCTTCCCAACTAATTTCCGGATGACGATGAAGATAGTCAAAAATACTCCATAGCTCCGCTTTCATCTGCCCAATGATTTCTTTCATTCCTCTCCCCCGCTCTTTCCAATCCACATGAAAGCATAATTATACTTAGATTATAATATTCAAACAAGCAAATATAACGATAGGCAAGTGATTCAGAAAAATAATTAATGGCGACGCTTCACCAATTGGTTGACGACCTCGGAAAAAATGAGCCCCATCGCAATCGCACCGGAAATCATGAATGCCTTCACCGCCAACGGAATCGCCGCATTATAGTCGTTGATGACGACATGGCGCATCGCCTCAAATGCCGTTCCACCTGGCACGAGCGGAAGAATGCCGGGAACGATAAAAATGGTCGCCGGCGCTCGATAGCGCCGGGCAAACGCATTGCTTAAAAAGGCAACGAAAAACGCAGCCATAAACGTTGCAATCACACTGTCTACGCCCGAACGTACGGTCAACATATAGACCGTCCATCCGCTCATCCCAACAAACCCGCTATGCAGCAATAGCTGCGGCGGAATATTAAAAATGATGCCAAACAACATCGACGCAAAAAAGCTAAGTAGCAGCTGCATAACGACCATGATCTATACTCCCATCACATCATCGAATGGATAAAACAAAGGCGATGCCGGTGCCAATCGCAAACGCCGTCAAAAACGCTTCGGCCCCGCGAGACAACCCGGCGATGAGATGGCCGGCCATTAAGTCACGCACCGCGTTCGTAATGGCCAACCCTGGAACAAGTGGCAGCACAGAGCCGATGATCATTTTCCCGATATCCCCTCCAAATCCGGCCTGTACCATTAACAATACGAGACCTCCTGCAACAAAAGCAGCAAAAAATTCCGCGAAAAACCGGATTTTCACGAACCGATGCACCATTTCAAAACACCAAAACGCCACCCCTCCGGAAAAAAGCGATGGAAAAAAGTGAACCATCCCTCCTCCAATCAATGACGCAAAACAGGCACTCGCTAACGCTGCAGCGGCGGTTTGCTGCCAAAGAGGGTAACTCATTGGGGCGCGTCTGACTTCCTCGAGCTCCTTGCGCGCCTCTTCCAGCGTCAATTCGCCGCGGCTGATGCGCCGAGAAATATCGTTCACGACCGCCACTTTCGCCAAATCAGTCGAACGATCGGAAATGCGGATCAGTCTCGTTGAGTCCGTCCCTTCAATGGAAAAAATGATGGCCGTTGGTGTGACATAGCCGTGGGAGCGTGACATGCCAAACGAAGCGGCAATACGCGTCATAGTATCTTCAACTCGATACGTCTCTCCACCGCTTTCGAGCATCAATTTTCCCGCCAGTAAGCAAATCTCCATAACCTCATCAATCCGCTCCGTCATCACCGATATACTCCTTTCCACTTGCAAAGACGACAGGCAGCGGGCGTTCCATCCCGCTTTCTTAGCCTCATTAGGCGTTGATAGCAAAAACAAACTCCTACCAAATCGATTGGCAGGAGTCGTGGCTTACGCACCATTTTCAATAAACTTGCCCCCATTATACCAAATAAGTTGTTACTTGCCAAACGGCGAACAGAGCCCCATGGTTTCTTTTTTTGCTAAACTTGCCCTCCAAAGAAGTACACCATTGACAAAGCGAAGCAAAAGCTGAAAGCCAAAATGGAAAAACGGCTGACAAAACAAGCTGAAGTAGAAGAAACAGACAATAAAGTGATACTGACAACTAGCGAAACGGAAGAGTCGAAAAATGGAGGTGCGCGATCTGCTCCTGAAACGGGTACAGAAAAGCTCGCCACTGTACCAGCATTGTCAGGAAGACGTCACTGAAATGAGCAAACGAACACCAGCACAAAATCATCCCTTACGAAAGCGAGAAAACAAAGAAGAAAATAAAGTTAAAGCAACGATTGTTTCCCAAACGCATCGAACACAGCTTTTTATCTATATCTATGTATAGTACTGCCTCCTTCTCCTCTGTTTTTCTCTCCAATGCTTTAGTTCTCTCATCTACATTCATGCCGGATAATGGGGAGTGTCACGGTTCGAGAGGATCTTCGAGATGCGGACAAACCCCAACATACAGAGAATCGTAATCCCCCAACCAATGACTTCTCGAATCACAATCGCACGGTCAAACGCTTCGACGCCATAACGAACGATCAAATGCGCCTTAATCGCCGCCAGCAGTCCATCGCGTAAGGCAAAGCCAACGGTGATCCATTGAAAAAGCGGGAAAACATCGCGCTCAAAAAATTGCTTTTTCATTACCGAACGCGGCGCTCCCTGCATTTCCACAAAATCAAGCGAAAAATAAAGCATCAACGGGCGCTTGACAACGACAGTCGCTAGAAAAAAGACGGACAAAGCAATTGAGTACCATACGTCGTTCCATAACATCTGCAACGCTGATCCGGCTAATACGTTCAATAGCGTACTAACTGCGAGATTGACAAGCAAAAACGTGCCAAACCATTGTACTCGGCGAATGGACCAAAAACGGTAAACCGTATAAATCGCTCCCGGCACGGTGCAAATCAACATCGCCCCGTACTCCCCGACCGGGCCGCGCAATGCATGCCAGAGAACGATCGGAAACACCACATAGAATACGACATCAAGCATGACCATCCGCTTCTCCATCACTCGTCTTCCTCACACCTCCTTTCTTCTTTTTACATACGTACCAATCATTCACAAAGTTTCCGCACCGATCACTCTCAAGCCTCCAGACTCAATCCAAGCTGACACCTCTCCTCTCCCTGCCTCCTCTCCATCAGCGTGAACCGGCACAGGAGCAGCAGGGCGAATGCGCACGTTCCGCCCAGCAAACACGGAAACTTCTTTCATTCGCACATGCCCGCCCCAAAATACGGTTAGAAATACTGAAAGAATTTTCCAACGCGTCAGACGGCTGACAACGGTCACGTGAAGGAGGCCGTCATCGGCCCGGGCTGACGGTGCAATGCGCATCCCGCCACCATAGTATGGATGATTCGATACGGTCGCCACCCAAGCTTGTTGAAACGAATAGGTTTGTCCGTCAATACAAATATCGAGATCGGTCGGTTGATAACGGAATAGCTCTTTCACTAAATAAAACACATAAACGAGTGTACCGAGTCCGAGGCGGTTCAGCCGCCCTTTCCATTTGGATCGGTTGACTTCGCGGGCAATGTGAGCATCAAAACCACAGCCGATGCTATTGACAAACACTCCATCCCGTACATCACTGCTCACAAAGCGGCCAAGATCACCGCTAGCTACCTTCCCAGTCAACAGCCGTTGAAGCGCCTGTTCCGGACGGCGTGGCATGCCGAAACCACGAGCAAAATCATTTCCTGTCCCTGCCGGGATGTAGCCGATGACGACATGCGGAAACAACGACGCCCCGTTGACGACTTCATACACAGTTCCGTCCCCACCAACAGCAATGAGCACTAGCGGTTCAGCATTTCGCTCAGCAATCAGACGGGCAATTCGTTTTCCGTCTCCTGCCTTTTTCGTCCAGTGCACTTCATATGACACGCCTTCCTGTTCCAGCATATGCTGCACCCGTTCCCATACTATTGCCGAGCGGCCGTTTTTGGCTGCAGGGTTAACGATAAAATACAGATTCATCTTCCTTCCCCCGTTTTCCAAATACTATTCCTACTACTCTATTTTTTCAGTTCATCAATAACTTTGAACACTCTCCCGTCACGATTCGATGATGCAAGTTATGCCTGCGCATGAAAAAGAGAATCTTCTCAGTTCGACATGATAAAAAAATCCGAACCCGCCAATCGGGTTCGGATAGGTGTCACTCTTCGCCGAGAATTTTCACTTCCAATTCAAGTTCAACGCCGAATTTTTCTTTCACTGTTTTGCGCACCATTTCAATCGTCGCAATGTAATCGGCAGCCGTTGCATTGTTTTTATTAATAATAAACCCGGCGTGCTTGGTCGACACTTCCGCACCGCCAAACCCTTTCCCTTGCAGGCCGCTGTCTTGAATAAGCTTGCCGGCAAAATAGCCCGGCGGGCGCTTGAATACGCTGCCGACTGACGGGTATTCAAGCGGCTGCTTTGATTCACGTTGAAACGTCAAATCATCCATTTTGGCTTTAATTTGTCCATAATCACCCGGCTGGAGTGCAAACACGACTTCAAGCACAATATCGTGTGTCCGGCTAATCAAGCTCGTTCGATATCCGAGTTCGAGCTCCTCATTTGTCAACGTCTTCAACTCGCCAGTAAGCGTCGCCACTTTCACATGGTCGAGCACATCTTTCACTTCTCCACCGTAAGCCCCGGCATTCATCATAATCGCCCCGCCGACCGATCCCGGGATGCCGCAGGCAAACTCCAAACCAGTGAGATGTTGTTCCAGCGCAAACCGAGACACTGCCTTAATATCTGCTCCGCTTTGAGCGATGATGTTGTTCCCTTCGCGCCAAATGCGATTGAGATGCTTCAGCTGCATAACAATACCGCGCAGCCCGCCATCGCGGATAATGACATTGGAGCCGTTGCCAAGAAGCGTAAACGGCAGCTCGTACTCCTCTTTCAGCCGCAGCACGTCAACGACTTGTTCGTACGTTTCCGGCCAAACGAGAAAATCAGCCTTGCCGCCGATCCGCACTAATGTATGATGTTTCATCGGCTCATCGCGCAAAACATTCTCTTCTCCACAAATAGCTACAAGTTTTTGATAAATGTGTTCCGCACGTTCCATCTTTCTGTCACCTTCTTCGTTCATTCCATGCTGACAAGCGCATTCATCACGCACTGTTTCCATTATCGCCGGAAACGCGCCTCATATCAAGTGGGCAATGTTCCTTATTCTGTTTTATTCCGGACTAGGCCCAAAGGTGACGCGGATGGAAACGGCCCAAAAAATGGACGGACAGCCGTCCGGAAAACGACCGCCTGTCTCTCTCCAAAACAACATATGCATCCCTTACAACTCAATTTCTTGCCCTGCTCCGAGCTCCGTCGCCTTTTGATAGACGCCCATCGCCACGGCCAAATCATAGAAAGCTGCTCCAACCGATTTAAACAAGGTGATTTCCTGTTCATGTTGCCGCCCGGCTTTCTCCCCGGTGACGAGTTCCCCGATTTCGGCATCAATTCGGGAAAAAGACCATTTTCCGCTCTCGGCCGCCTGAATAAGTTCTCCTGCCTCATGCTTGGCGCCCTCCACCGTATCAACAACAATACGGTCAGCCATAACGATAGTTTCCACATCCAATTCACGCATATGCGGCAAATACGAACCGATGGCGCTAACGTGCGTGCCCGGCTGCAGCGCCCGACTTGAGAATACCGGTTGCTCCGAGCGCGTGCTGCATACAACAATGTCCGCCTGGCGGACGGCCTCATTTGCGTCATCGACGATGTGCACTTTTCCTTTCCAGCAAGAGTTCATTCGCTGCATGTCCAACGCAAAATGTTCCGCTTTGCTTCTCGTCCGGTTGTATAAGAAAATATGCTCGATCTCCCTGACCGCAAGCATGCCGGCTACTTGTTCCCTCGCCATCGCCCCTGTTCCGATCACGGCTAATCGCGATGCCTCTCGTTTGGCTAAATAGTCGGCAGCGATCGCCGATAGCGCTCCTGTTCTCAGCCGCGTCAAATAAGTGGCACTGCAAAGCATCCGGTGCTCCCCAGTTTTCGTATCTGTGAATATCATAACTCCTTGGGTTGTCGGTTTTCCTAAAGCGGGATTGTGCGGAAAAATGCTCACCACTTTCACCGCCGCCGCTCTCTCCTCCGCAGAAGGCATATACAAAATCGAAGCGTCATCATGCGGAAAAGAAAGCACTGTGCGCTCAGGGGTGTTCACATTCCCTGACTGTTTTTGATGCAACATTTCCTTTACATCGGAAATAGCATCCTCCATCGTATACAGACGCTGAATTTCTTTCTCCGACAAAATAAGCATGATTCTCCCTCCGTTAGAACGAAACGGAACCGCGTTACGCGATTCCGTCTTCCTCATCAAGTTCCTCATGTTTGCGGTCGCGCACCGACCAAACTGCGATCAGCGAAACAAGCGATACGAATATAATGTACAAGGCGACCGGAACATAAGAGTTCCCGTACGCCGCAAGCAAGGCTGTAGCGATCAAAGGCGCCGTTCCCCCCGCTAATGCAGCACCGATTTGGTAGCCGAGCGAAATGCCCGTGTATCGAACATTGGACGGGAAAATTTCCGAAAACATCGTGCCGAGCACAGCCGTAATCGGTGCCCAAATGATGCCAAGACCAATGATCGTCGCTATCATCAACAAGGCGACTGATTTTTGTTGCAAAAGCCAAAAATATGGGAACGCATAAACGATCATCCCGATCGTCCCCGCTATATAAAGCGGCTTGCGGCCGTAACGGTCCGACCATTTACCCATCAGTGGAATCAGAATCGTCGTCACGACTGTCGCCACAGTTACTGCATTCAATGCTGCTGTTTTCGAGAAACCTAAGTTCGTTGTTGCATATGAAACGATAAACGTTCCAAAAATGTAAAACGGCGCTGTTTCAACCACTTTGCCGCCGACTGCGATCAATACTTCCTTCCATTGAGTTCGCAGTGTCTCAATAAGCGGCACGTTCGCCACTCGTCCGGTTGCTTGCACCTTCTTAAACGAAGGTGTTTCATCAATGCCATGGCGCACCCACAATCCAAAAACGACAAGCAACGCACTTAACAGAAAAGGAATGCGCCACCCCCATGACATAAACGTCTCGTCCGGCATAAGCGTCATGAGCGACATTACAAAGGTGCCAAGAAGCAAGCCGATCGTCACGCCCATTTGCGGGATGCTGCCGAATAAGCCGCGCTTTTCTTTCGGTGCGTATTCGACCGCGAGCAACAGCGCCCCGCCCCACTCACCGCCGAGACCAATCCCTTGGATGAGGCGAAGCAAAATAAGCAGCACGGGCGCCCATATGCCGATCGTTTCATACGTTGGCAACAGCCCCATGCCGGCCGTGGCGATCCCCATGAGGCTTAACGTCAAAACAAGCGTCTTCTTTCGCCCGATTTTATCGCCGATATGACTAAACACAATGCCACCTAACGGGCGAATGAAAAATGAAAGGGCAAATGATGCATATGATAAGAGCAAGCCGACAGTTGGGTCTTCACTTGGAAAAAACAATTGATTGAACACAAGTGCTGCGACCGTTCCATACAGAAAGTAGTCAAACCATTCAATTGAACTGCCGACGAGACTCGCGACTAAAACCCGTTTAGATACCCCTTTATCCATCAGTTCTCCCCCCTGTTGATAGACAGTCTATCCATAATAAATTATATAAAAATATTATACAGACAGTAAATAATAAATATTCTGATTATTCATCAACTTTGCCTTTCATCCCCTTTTCCCTATCCATATATTTTGGCTTAAGTACATTCTCTATTTTCGATCTATGTTTGCTTTTTCTTCTTAAGAAGCTGTATTTTTTACTGATTGTTTCCTTACCGCCTAGCCGTTTTCAATAGGAAATGAAAGGAGATATTTGTAAAGTTCCTCTATTGGGGAAGCTTTGTCTTTAAGCCTCGTTTCTCCATCAATCACCGACCTTCTATATCAACCAAGAAAGCAACATAGATTAGATGTTTTATCCCGCTTTTCATGTGAAAAAGATGATATAAGACAATGATATGGGAGGGAGTTCATTGCACGACACACTAGCGGAAGTCCATGCTATTCTTAGCCGCTCCAAAGAAGCGCTCAGCCAATTTCAAGCCATTTTAGAACCGACGATTGAACAAGCCACTGATGATCATGAGCGGCTGTATTGGCATCATATTTACGAAGAAGAGGAACACCGCTTTGATCGTTGGGCCGCTTTGCTTCCAAAACTGGAAGAGGCGTTGGCGAACGAAGCGTTCTTATCGCGGGAAAACGGCGATTTTCTGCGTCTTTTGCAAGCCAAAAAATGAAACCAACATTTACTGTTACTGTCGGCTCGCTGAAGCCTACCGCCCGTCCACCCATGCAAGCTGCTTCTGCTACATCATCCAAACCTAATGTGCCGCTTGCTGCATCCTCTGTTATTCAAGTAGAACAAAAAGGAAAACGGTTTGTCGTGCAACCAGCCTCCGGCGTTTCCCTTCTTGATGCCGCCCCTTGGCAAGGCATTCCACTTGATCATAAATGCAAAAAAGAACGTGTGGCCGCTGTGCTGTCACCCTCCTTGCCGGCGCTCACTTTCTCGCCCCGAAAACACGGCGCGAGCGCGAAAAAACGAATCAACCAACGAAACGGCTGGCTTGCCAAGCACGGATGAAATAGGTCGACCACTATTGTTCAACACGGCCGGCCTATTTTTCATCCATGCAACCGCTCTCGTCCGTTTTCCCCCATTGCTGGCTTCTTCTTGCCATGATATGATGGTAAGAAAAACACGGAGGGGATGCCCATGAGAACGGTCACCTTAACGGACGTCTTTACCCATCCGATTGCGCAAAAATATTTAAAACGATCTGGCCTCGCCCACGCCATCGCCACAGCATACTACGCCTATCACCTAGCCCTCCGGTACGGAGTCAACCCCGATCTGGCGACGAAAGCTGCGCTGCTTCATGACATCGGTCATTATACATGGTACAAAAACGGTCAATGGGATTATGAACAATACAAGCAAAATGACATCCACGCCATTAAGGGAGCAGAGCGCGCTCATAAATTGCTTATCCACCTTGGCGAACATCCGCAAAATGCGAAAGAAATCGCCTTAGCGATTTTGCTGCATACTGATTCATACCTTCCGGAAGGCGAGCTGAAACGAAATCCGCTCCAAGCCATCGTCAAATGGGCTGACGAAGCCGACGAGGAACCCGGCGGCCGCCACCATTACCGAACGATCAGCGATGATTTGGCGTTGAAAAAAATCCGCCAGCTTGATGAACTCGTCAGCCGCCAACTTGGAAAAGAGCAGCTCGGGGATATCGTTTGACCTCTTTCCTTATGTTGACGTTCCCCGTTCACAGGTACGAAACATCGATACGAACAATGTGTACGCCCTAAACGGAAACAGCCCACCCGTTAACCAGGTGGGCTGCTCGCGTATCAGTCATGACTCGTGACACTCCTTTTTCCTTTTCACACGCTTTTTCATCGAGGCGACTAAAAACCCGCCTTTAAACCGCCGCGGCTCGTAAGAAATGATAAACGCCTTCGGTTCATACCGTTCGATCAGTTCCAATAACTCCTCTTCCCGATTCCGTTTCGTCAAAATATCAAGCCGATACCGCTGACTGTCCCTTCCTTCCCCCGTATAAACGGTAACGCCATAGCCACTTTCCCGAAGCAAGTGAATCAACTCTTGGTTTTTTTGTTGCAAATTGACCGTCACAGTCGTATACCCAATCGCCAGCTTTTGCTCGATATATCCTCCAATAAAAAGCCCGGCGCCAAATCCAGCCGCATAGACGATCATAACGATATAGCTTTGTTCTCCGCTAAAGACGATCGATAGTCCAAACACATAAATGAGTGCTTCTAAAAATCCCATGAACGCAGCCAATAGGCTCATATTTTTGACCATAAAAATGGTCCGCAGCGTTAAAATCGGCACATAAACAAGCTGCAGCGCCAACACTAAAACAATGTCTTTGAGCATGTCATCCCCCTCAAATCGTCAAAAAAATAGAATAAGCCAGATGCGCATTTACGCATCCAGCTTGCTATCCTTTCACCTCCTCATCATATCAGCTACCCTCACCTGCTGTCTATGGTATAAATCTCCCTCCTATTCCCGTCGCAATATCGCGGAGATCCATCAAGCTTGAAACAAGGCACAGGTTGACTGGCAAAGCGTTTTCCACGAATTCCCCCATATATTAAGAAGTGATGATACAGTTGGGAGAAGCCATCTAAACGCTGAAGTTGCTGTCACATGACAGCTATGCCGAATTTACGGTAAAGAGCCCAACGATGTGCAGAAACCATCACTTCCTAGCCCAAAAAACAGCAGGTCTTGGATCGTCATCCCTGCCGCCAATGAGCTGTACTTTATGCTTACCGCCCTTTTTTCTGTAAGGTTTCAATATGACGCCGCACTTGCTCGATGTATTGCGGACTTAAAAGAGACGTCCCTTCATCAAGAATAATCGAAGCGTACGATTCGCTCGGAGCAATTTCATCCAACTGTTTCTCAACGACAACGTACGTGAGGGCGGAAACAAGTTGTCCGTTATGCTGCACATCGATGTATTCCCGGCGGTACACACCAGCCGGAACACCTTCGCGCCAATCCAAATCCTTTACGTAGCGTGACGAAATTTTGTACAGCACCCCTTCAACCCGGTCGCCAGGAGAAGGTACGATATCAGCCACCCCGCCTTGCCGACCGGACGAATACCGCGTAAACGCCAACCGATAGTCATCAAGCACGGCCCGCCCCATCACTTCGAAATGCGGGACAGTGCGGCGAAAATCGCGTTCACTCATGCAAGAGCCATACGCAAAATACATCACTTCATCTTTTGAATGAAGAAACGCCATCCAATCACCCCCGAAAATGGGTTGAGCGTTTTGCTCGAGCCACTCTCTCTGTTCCTCTGGATAAACATAAGTGTAACAAATATATTTGTTGCCATCGGCGGTCACTGCTGTAACGGTGATTCGTTCATACTCGTTAGACTGCCCCGGACCGTGATACCCCTCAAGCTCATCGAGTATGGTTAGCGCTGTTTCCGGATTGCTGAGTTCCAATATTTCGCCGCGCACTGTCCCTCTTCCATCCACCATTGCCGGATAGCCGTATGGCAAATGAAACAGCATCCCTTTTACCGTTGCCTCGTGCACAGACTGCACATACTCAGCAATCAGCTGGTGATTCCCCCCACCTCGCCGAAGTGTTCCGTATACAAATACATTGATCATTTCCATTTTTATTCCTCCGTTATCCTTAAAATACATGTTTGTTGGATTGTCGTTCACCGCTCGACCCCTAGCAGCCAAACCGTTGAAAAATCTATCAAGCTCCTCCTAGGACACTGCATCGTCAACGGATCGGCCAGCTTCCTCTTTCCACCGTTCGCTGGCCCCACACATTCCCATAGCGATGATAGCAAGAAAGGCAAATTTCTACATCCATCTTGTATTGTTTCAATACATCCAAATGACCGTTCAGCGTGGAATCATCAAAAATGGTGAACGCGATTTTATAATCCGTGTCCATCTGCCGGCAGAGCGCATGCAGCTCACGAAGACTGCTCATAGCGATGTCCTCGTACAATTGAACACGTCTGCCCTTTTTTCCCTTCAATGAACGGTCTCGCCTTTTCTTGGATCACAGGGTCATTGAGGACATAATACGCCACCATGAGCAGTCCGTCCTCAAGCATATGCTCGAGCGTCGGAATCCATACTTTTTTCTTAAACGTTTTCGGGTGTTTAGACGAGAGAAGATTTTCCGGGACTAAAATCCATGCCGGTACGCTGTTCTCCGATAAAAACAAATAATGAGTCGGGTTAATGCCGCCGTGGTACGGATGACCCTTTCCGATCAACAATTGTGCTGTCAATGTCGCCATTGCGACTCCCTCCTTCTCCTTCACTTTATGGATTACAATGTCATCATACGAAAAAATGGTCACCAACATGGTGACCATTCCCGTAGGCTGTTTTTCATGTGAAATATTCATATTCATCCAGGCAAACGATAATCCGGTACGGAATCTTACAATTCCACACATATCCTTCCCCTCTTACATTCACAATAATCTGATCAGCTGGCTCGGAAAAACATTGTTCTAATTTTTTCCTCAACTTATGATCATTTTTTTCACGGTATCTTTATCTTCCCAAACGTTAGTAAGGATGGCATCGTATCGTTTAACCTTCGGCGCATCCTCGAGCAAATAGCGAAGCAATTTGACAAGTCGACCGGGCAAGCCAACAGAGTCATGCGGGCCATGGAAAACCGCTTGACCCCTCCGCATATCTAAAATGACATATGTTTCGTCTTCCTCAGCCAGTCTGCAAGCTTCTTCGTATGTAATATAGGAGCGTTTATTTCGTTCGATTAATAGAAATATCCTCTTCCTCCACATCCGTTTTTTCCCCACATTCACTTGCAAACGAACATTGTCAATTTCCGTACGATACAAACGCTCGCTGTCCCTTTCCTTCGCTTCATCAAGGAGGCGAAGCGCCTTTTCGGGATCGCCAAGCTGATTATAGGCGATAGCGCTAGAACAGAGCGCACGAATATAGTGATACGGTTCTAGGTTTTTGCTTGTTGATTGCAAAACGAGTTGGAATTGACGAATCGCCTTATGCCACCGCCCGTCATACAGCTCGAGATGCCCCAAATGGTAGCGGCAAACCGCGTCTTCCGGATCAAGACGAAGAGCTTCTTCAAACAATTTCCTCGCTTTGCGATAATTCTCTTTCTTTAACTTTATGTCACGGCCATAATCGCGCAAAATTTGAGCAAACCATATTTTGAATTTCCTATTTTTCGGTTCGAGTTGAGAGAAACGAAGACAAATGTCTTCCCCCCGTTTCAACCATTTCCAGTCATCATCGCTCTCCTCTTCCGCAAGCCAATGATTCAATTCTTCTCGCAGCCGCTCCATGTCCTGTTTTTTCTCCATTTCTTCCATCTATCTCCCCTCCCCTATTTCAACAGCAAGGGATATGCTTTTTTCTCATGATACTATGACACATGGAAGCATTAGGAATACACCAAGCAGCTCCTCCATTCGACAAAAGCAATATCATTTTTTCCCATTCTCATTGTATAATCAAAACAGAAGAAGAGGAACTAGTATGGAGTGCGATACGGTCGTGAAAGAGATGGTAGGCGCTGAAGTTATTTTCTCGGCAATATCCGTGGCCAAACTGACGATCTGCGCAATCAGCTGCGGGCCGGAATCCAAGAAACCGCCGACAGTCTCGAGCCAAAAGGCTACTGTTTCATACAGAAGTGAATGATCGGTTTGACCGGCTCGAGTAAACATGTACTTGTTTGCGTATTGAACTCAACTTCCCCACCGTGAAAACCGTCCAGCATGAAAAATGACACCATCTTGCCGAGCAGCTCGTCCCCTTTCAGCGATGTCCTGCCATCTATGAAAAACCGCAGGACACGTCCACGACGGAGCGCCGTTTCTCTTGTTTGCCGCCATCATATCACGAAAGACGATCAATCAAAAGAGAGACGAACGGCCTTGTCTGACAAAAAAGCCACGCCTGACCATCGTCAAACGTGGCTTTCCTCATTATAATTCATCAAATCCGTTATCCACTTGCACTTTCGTATATTGGCGCGGTTTTTGTTCAAAAAAGTCGGACTTGCCAAGGTCGACTTCTTCATACGCCTTAATCCAGCGGAGCGGGTTTGTCCGGTAGCCGTCAAACGGACGGTCGAACCCAAGCTGATGGGCGCGGACGTTGGCGTAAAACTTAATATACGCTTCCAAATCCGCCAAGTCGATGCCATCAATGTCATTTCCGATGATTTCCCCAGCCCATTCGATTTCCAGCTCGGCCGCTTTCATAAACGTACTGCGGGCAAAATCAGCCAACTCGGGCGTCCGATACTCTGGATATTCATTCAGCACTTCCTTGAAAATTTTCGCAAACAAGTCAACATGAATGTGCTCGTCACGATTAATGTAATTGATCATCGTGCTTGTCGCCACCATTTTTTGCTGGCGGGCGAGATTGTAAAAGAAAGCGAATCCTGAGTAGAAAAACAGCCCTTCCAAAATCACGTCAAAAACGATCGACCGAAGCAAGTTCTCGACGTTCGGCTTTTCGGCAAACGCCTTGTAGCCGTTCGTCACAAAGTCGTTTCGCTTGCGCAACGTCGGTTCATTCCGCCAAAAATCAAACACTTCATCTTGCTTCGCTTTTGGTACAAGACTTGAGAGCACGTACGAATACGAGTGATTGTGAATCACCTCTTGCTGGGCGAGCATAATCATCAACGCATTAATGCTCGGGTCGGTGATGTAATCGGCAACACGTCCTGCGTAATCGGTTTGGATGCTGTCAAGGAGCGCCAAGAGCCCGATGATTTTTAAAAATGCATCCTGCTCGCGTGCGGTTAGCTGCGGAAACTGCTTCACATCTTGCGCCATATTGATTTCAAACGGCGTCCAAAAGTTGGCGAGCATCCGCTTATATTTCGCATACGCCCAAGGGTAGGCGATATCGTCCCAGTTCAACACATTCGAGCAGCGTCCATTGATCATGCCTGTTGAGCGGTTTGGCGCTTCTGGATCCATAATCGGTCGTTTCGTTAAGTTCATCGTCGATTCCCCCTCGTGTCATCGTATTCCTAGGCAACCCACTCACCGGACATCTCTTCTAACATAAGAAACCCGATCCGACAAATAGCATGGCGTTGTCCGCGGTCAGCTCGCACAAGCATCACATTCTTCCATCGTCCCTGACGTTGAGCGGACATAATACGTCGTTTTCAGCCCCGACTTCCACGCCGTCAAATGCAACTCCAACAATTCTTTCGCCTTAATCGTATTCATGACGTAGAAGTTAAACGAGATTGCTTGATCGATATGGCGCTGACGGGCAGCGTTTTGTCTAATGCTCCAACGCTGGTCAATATAATACGCTGATTTGTAATACCATGTCGTCTGTTCGTTTAAATCCGGCACCGTAACAGGAATCTTATAATCTTTCTTTTCCTCGGCATACACTTTTCGAAAAATCGGGTCAATGCTCGCCGTGCTGCCAGCGATGATCGATGTCGATGCGTTTGGGGCGACCGCCATGAGATAGCCGTTGCGCATCCCGTAGCGTGCCACCTCTCTCTTCAACCGATCCCAATCCCGTTCGCCGTGGTTTTTGTAGCCACGCCGCTCAAAATAAGCACCCGTTTGCCAATCTGACCCTGAAAACCCCGGGTAGCTCCCTTTTTCTTTCGCCAGCTCCATGCTAGCTTGTATCGCCAAATAAGCAATCGTTTCATACAGCTCATCAGTGTAGCGGACGGCTTCCTCTGACTCCCAGCGAATCCCTTTTAACGCCAACAGATGATGCCAGCCAAATGTACCGAGACCGACAGCACGGTATTTTTTGTTCGTCAAGCTTGCTTGCAGCACAGGAATGTTGTTCAAATCAATGACATTATCAAGCATCCGCAGTTGAATCGGAATCAAACGTTCGAACACTCCATCGGTGACGGCGCGCGCCAAATTGATTGACGATAAATTGCAGACGACAAAATCGCCCGGTATTTTTTCGATGATGATCGTTCCATCTTTCACATATTGCTGCTTCGTCACCGTCGGACTTTGGTTTTGCGCAATTTCCGTACAAAGATTGCTGCAGTAGATCATGCCAAGATGGCGGTTGGGATTTTGCCGGTTGACTTCATCGCGGTAAAACATAAACGGCGTCCCCGACTCGAGCTGGCTGCGCATAATGCTTTTCATCACTTCAATCGCTGGCACTTTTTCTTTTGACAGCCTTGAGTCATTGACGCATTGCCAATATTTCTCGCGAAAGCTGCCACGCCCTTTTTCCTCATCATAAAAGTCTTCGAGGCTAAACCCCATCACCTTCCGCACCTCATGTGGGTCAAACAAATACCAGTCGCCTCGCTGTTCGACTTGTTCCATGAACAAATCAGGAATGCAAACACCGGTAAACAAGTCGTGCGTGCGCAGCCGTTCGTCGCCGTTATTGAGCCGTGCATCAAGAAAGGCAAAAATGTCTTTATGCCACACATCTAAATAGACGGAAATCGCCCCTTTGCGTTGCCCTAACTGATCAACGCTCACCGCCGTATTGTTCAGCTGTTTCATCCACGGAATGACGCCTGACGAAACACCTTTAAATCCTCTGATGTCGCTGCCGCGCGAACGGATTTTGCCAAGATAGACACCGATGCCGCCGCCTGACTTCGATAAATTGGCAATGTCAGTGTTGCTGTCGTAAATCGCCTGCAAGCTGTCATCCACCGTGTCGACAAAGCAGCTTGACAACTGACCGTATGACTTCCCGGCATTGGCAAGTGTCGGCGTGGCCACCGTCATATATAGGTTGCTTAACGCCCAATACGCTTCCTTCACCAACTCGAGGCGCCGCTTAGGCGGTTCGTTCACCATCAAGGTCATAGCAATGATGAGAAACCGTTCTTGTGGCAGTTCGTACAGCCGCCGCTCATAATCGCGGGCCAAATAACGGTCAGCGAGCGTGCGCAACCCGATATACGTAAACAACAAGTCTTTGTCTGGATCAAGAAATGAGCCAGCCGTCTCGATCTCTTCTTTTGTATAACGCTCAAGCAATAGCGGGCTGTACACCCCTTGTTCTGTCAAAGAAACGATTAATGAATAAAAATCACCATACCGCTCGCGCGCATCGTACCCGCGCTGCCGTGCCGCCTCGCGGTACATCATCCGCAAATACAACCGCGCGCACACAAACGTCCATTCCGGCTCCTCTTCACTAATGTACGACAACCCTTCTAAAATAGCGGTTTGATACAGTTGATCAACGGTGACGAACTCTTTTCGACTGAGAAGCTGCCATACACGCTCTTCATATTCCTCAAGCGACAAACGGACAAAGCCTGCCGTCGCCTGCTCAATTAACGCGGCAAACTCTCTGCGCGAAAGCGACTTCTCTTTTCCTTGATCATCAACAACAATGGATTTCGTGACCGCTGTCATTCGTTTTCCCTCTCCTTCAATAAAAAAATCCGCTCGGGTGAACGAGCGGATGAAACGACAGACAGAAAAAGGCATACGATTCCTTTTTCTATTTCCCTATCGTTTCATCTTCTCACACCCCGAAGAACATGAAACTTCCAAGCAAGGCAGGTCTCCTGACTCGTGCATCGTCCTACTTTGGGTCCTTCCCAGCGGCGTGCCGTGCAAGCTTTCACCGCCAGTGGCCATCCCATTTCGTCCGCACATACAGTTGCGGGGGCAGTTCCGGATTCGCACCGGATTCCCTATTAAGTCCTGATGGACACCATTGCTTGCAATCACCATATGTAGTTGTTAAAGCAAACAAACACAACGATATATAGTATTTATCATGTTACTGGAACAAGCATATACCAAAACCGGGAAAATTGCAAGAGTGGGTAAATCAAAAAATTGTTCCTTGTTCACATTCTGTTCATAATAGCGTGCTACGATTTGCCATGTACAAATCATTGTAAAGAGGAGGACACAAAAATGGGACACAAACACCGCTCCGCTTCCGAGCATCAAGAGTGGGCAGTGGAAGCGCACGGATTGGTAAAAGTTTTTGGCGACCATCGGGCCGTAGATGGCCTCGAGTTGCGTGTACGTACCGGCACGATCTATGGAGTGCTTGGACCCAATGGCGCCGGCAAGACAACAACCATTCGAATGTTGGCGACCTTGTTGCGCCCGGATGGCGGTTCGGCCCAAATTTTTGGGTACGATGTTGTCAAGCAACCTCAAATTGTCCGACAGTTGATCGGTGTCACCGGCCAATATGCGTCCGTTGACGAAACGCTCAGCGCTGTAGAAAATTTGATGATCTTTTGTAGACTTCTCGGACTGAGCCGAGCAGAGGCGCGACGGAAAACAAGTGAATTATTGGAGGAATTCGGCTTGACAGAAGCGGCCAAACGCCCGTTAAAACATTTCTCGGGCGGCATGCGTCGGCGCCTCGATCTCGCCGCCAGCCTGATCGCCCAGCCGCCGCTCATTTTTCTTGATGAGCCGACCACGGGTCTCGATCCGATCACACGTAATCAAATGTGGGAAACGATCCGCCGCTTAGTCCGCATGGGATCAACCGTGCTGTTGACGACCCAATACTTGCAAGAAGCGGATGAATTGGCGGACCGCATCGCCGTGATTAATCACGGCCGTGTTGTCGCCGAAGGGACCCCCGATGAACTCAAAACATCTGTCGGCCAGTCGTCATTGCAAGTCAAATTGCAACAACCGGAAAAGATCGAAGCGGCCAAACGCATCATTGAACACGTTCTCCGTATCCGGTCAAGCATATCTGCAGAAACCGGGAACATCACGGCGTCAATGGCCGATCCGGATCAAGTGACGGACGTGCTTGTCGCTTTGCGGCAAGAGGGGATCCGCTTAGCCGAGGTCAACGTCCAAAAACCAACCCTTGATGAAGTCTTTTTAGCCATTACCGGCCATGGAACGAAAAAAGATGAAGAAGAATTCAGCGTTCTAAGGGAGGTTCGATAGAATGAACACTCGCCAACTGAACAGCCGTACGAGCATTTCCCAAGCGGTGCGAAACTCGTTTACAATGGCCTACCGCGGTTTGCTGAAGGTACGGCGTACGCCGGAACAACTATTTGACGTCACTTTCCAGCCGATCATTTTCACGTTGATGTTTACTTATATCTTTGGTGGAGCCATCGCCGGAAATGTGGACAACTACCTGCCAATGATTATTCCCGGCATTCTCATCCAAACATTGATCGGCGCCTCTGTCGCTTCAGGAGTCCAACTTCGGGATGATATGGACAAAGGTGTGTTCGACCGCTTTAAATCATTGCCGATCGCCCGCATCGCGCCGTTGGCAGGGGCGTTATTAGCCGATGTCGTTCGCTATGTCATTGCCGCTGTGCTGACGTTTACCATCGGATTTCTCATCGGCTATCGTCCGGAAGGAGGTGTCGCCAGTGTGGCGCTTGCCATCGTGTTCTCCATCGGGTGCACGTGGGCTGTCAGCTGGATATTTGCCTTCTTCGGCGTCATTGCCCGCAATGCAGCTAGCGTACAAGGAATTTCCATGTTGGCGCTGTTTCCGCTTATGTTTCTTTCAAATGCGTTCGTGCCAGTCAAGACAATGCCTGACTGGCTGCAATGGATTGCCAAAGCCAATCCCCTTTCCCATATGATCACGGCCGTTCGCGAACTAACGAACCATGGCACGATTGGCACTGATTTTATTATTTCTTTAATCGGCGCAGGAGCGATTGTCGCGATTTTTGCCCCGATCACGGTTCGTGTCTATATGCGCCGCGCATAATCATGGGGGATGTCTGACACTTATCCCCCGAACAGCCAAAACCAACAAACAGATTCATTCACGATCTGACGTCAGGATGAAAATAAGGAACAGATGGGCTGCTACATTAACGGAAACGAACGAAAACATCGGACGAATAGCGATGAATGGCGAGCAATACGCCCGCTACATTGACGGGGACGAACGAAAACGGCACAATGGAAAAGAGAACGCGTGGAGGGAAGATGACAATGGCCCGAATTTTAGTTGTCGATGATGATGCACATATCCGCGAACTCGTCAGCCATTTTTTAAGTTTGGAAGGATTGACAATCCACGAAGCAGCTAATGGAAAAGAAGCACTTGACGTGCTAGAAACGACGAAAGTAGATTTGGTCATTATGGATATTATGATGCCGGAAATGGATGGGTGGGAACTATGCCGTGAACTGCGCGACTATGACGATGTTCCCATTCTGATGTTGACCGCTAAAGGGGAAACGAGGGAAAAAGTGAAAGGATTTTCTCTTGGGGCAGACGACTATCTCGTCAAACCGTTTGACCCCCTTGAACTTGTCGCCCGTGTCAAAGCATTGCTTAAACGGTATCGTATCGCCACCTCGCAAATCGTGCAAATTGGCCATTTGTCGTTAAACCGCAAGACGTACGAATGCCGTTTGGGAGACGTGGAAGTCCCTTTGCCACCAAAAGAATTCGAACTGCTTTTTCAACTGGCCAGCTATCCCGGTAAAACGTTCACGCGCGACGAATTGATTGAACAGATTTGGGGTTACGATTATGAAGGAGATGAGCGAACCGTTGATGTTCATATCAAGCGGCTGCGTGAACGGTTCGCTCAGCCGAACGCTCCCTTTTTCATCCGCACGATTCGTGGACTCGGCTATCGGCTGGAGGCACGCCAATGAAACGATTATGGTTTGTGTTTAAATCCATCTTGACCGTGATCGCTGTGATGTCAATCATCTGCCTCTTTTGGTCTGCGGCATATTTCATCACAGAAGCGATCTACACCCGATTCGCTTGGCAGCCGCATCCGCTCGTTCGGCAAATCATTTCATCGATCTTCGGCTTTTTGCTATTCGGGATGACCATGAGCGCGATCGGTCCTTTTTTGCGAAAGCGCGAAAGAGTATTTTGGCACCACTTAATAGACGCCATTAATCGAATCGCCAAAGGCGATTTTCGAGTGAATCTTCAGGTTGACTGGGGCGGACGGCATCATCCGTTTGCCGAACTCGTGACACGCATTAACGACATGGCCGCAAATTTGCAGGCCATGGAAGACATGCGTCAAGAATTTATTTCCAACGTTTCTCATGAGATTGGCTCTCCGCTAACATCGATTCGTGGATTTGCCCGCGCACTCAAAAACGAGAACTTAAGCCAAGAGCAGCGGATGCATTATCTTGATATTATTGAAACTGAATGCGTAAGACTGTCAAAGCTAAGCGAGAATTTGCTGCGGTTGGCGATGTTAGATTCTGAGCGCTACCCGCTTCATCCGACATCCTATCGTTTGGACACGCAATTACAAACGCTCATTCTTCACTGCGAGCCGCAGTGGGCGGAAAAAGACGTGGACATGTGTGCCGTGATGGAAAAAGTATCGATTACAGCTGATGAAGATTTGCTCAGTCAAGTGTGGCTGAACTTGATCCATAATGCCATCAAATTTACACCGAAAGGAGGAACAATCACCGTCCAGGTTCAACGCCGTGGCGAACAAGCCATCGTCACGATTTCTGATACAGGGCCGGGAATTCCAAAGCATGACCAACCCCGCATTTTTGAGCGGTTTTATAAAGTCGATAAATCCCGCCATCGCGCCGCAGGCGGCAGCGGGCTCGGCTTGGCGATCGCGAAACAAATTGTGGATATGCACCATGGAACTATCTCCGTTCAGAGCGAGCCGGGAGAAGGAGCGACCTTTACAGTGGAACTTCCCATTCGCGGTCCCTTTTCTTGACCTGTTTCTTACGGAGAAACAGGTCAAGAAGGGGGTTTTTTATTCCGTGAACACATACGTTTCCAACCGTTGCTCATTTGAGGGAAAACGTTGTGGAATCCTGCTTTCCGCATCAAACGGGAGCTGACTCCCCCCTTCACTGCTGAACTCCTTTTCTGTTTGCAATCATCAAAAAAGGAGTCCCGGCTACACTCCCGAGACCCCTTTTCAGTTCGCTGCTATGCCTCCAAAACAGATGTTGACCACTTTTCGTCTTGTACAGATAAAGCAAAATCGTATTTCTTTTCTACATAGACTTGGTGCCAGATCATAAACGCCAAGACGGTCCACAGCTTGCGACTATGATCCGCTTTCTGCTGGGCGTGCTCATCGAGCAAACGGTATAGCACATCCTTATGGAACAAATGGTCAGTTTCACTTTCATAGATAAGTCGTCTTGCCCAGTCATACATTTCATTTCTCAGCCAATGGCGAATCGGCACCGGGAACCCTAGTTTCTTCCGGTTTAACACATGATCCGGCACGATGCCTTCAGCGGCCTTGCGCAAAATGTATTTTGTCGTACCGTTGGCTGTTTTCATGTCAGGAGCAATTTTGGATGCGACTTCAAACACCTTTCGATCTAAAAATGGAACCCGCAGTTCGAGCGAATGAGCCATCGTCATTTTATCCGCTTTTAATAAAATATCGCCTCTTAGCCATGTATGAATGTCAATGTATTGCATCCGGTTGACCGGAGGGTAATGAGACGTTTCTTCATAAAAGGGAGCCGTAATCGTTGTATACTCGCGCCCTTTTTGATATGTTTTGAGTAATGCCTCTTTTTCGTTTTCGCTATACATTTTCGCATTGCCAACATACCGTTCCTCGAGCGGCGTCGTCCCGCGTTCTAAGAAACTTTTTCCTTTCATTCCATCCGGAAGAAGCTTCGCGATCATCCGCAACACAGCTTTCACCACGTCTGGCATCCGCTCGAACAGCCGCAGTGACTGCGGTTCGCGATAAATATTGTAACCGCCAAACAGCTCGTCTGCCCCCTCACCGGAAAGCACGACCGTAACATGTTTTCTCGCCTCACGGGCCACAAAATAGAGCGGCACAGCTGCCGGATCAGCTAATGGGTCATCCATATGCCACATGATTTTCGGAAGCTCGTCCATATACTCCTGCGGGGAGATGACATAGCTGATATTGTCCACACCGAGCTTCTCCGCCGTTTCTTTGGCAACATCAATTTCGCTGAACCCTTCCCGCTCAAACCCGACAGAAAATGTCTTAAGATGCGGATGGAATTGCTTGGCGATGGCCACGATCAACGATGAGTCAATCCCGCCTGACAAAAACGCTCCAACCGGCACATCGCTGCGCATATGCACGTTCACCGAATCAAACAGCGCCTCGCGAATTTGTTTCACAAGCTCCTCTTCCGATTGGCGAACAGGCTGGAAGGATGCTTTCCAATAACGGTGAACGGTGAGCGGTTCCCCAACTTTTTTCTTGATATAATGCCCTGGTTCCAACTTGTAAATGCCAGACGACATCGTCAATGGCTCAGGGACGTATTGGAAGGTTAAATAATGTTGTAGAGAATCATGCTCCAATGATTCATGCCCCAACGCAAACAAAATGCTTTTCTTTTCTGAAGCAAAAAATGTGCGACCCTCTTGTTCCGCATAAAAAAATGGCTTAATACCAAACGGGTCCCGCGCCGCAAACACCGATTTCTCTTGCTTGTCCCAAATGACAAACGCAAACATCCCGCGCAGCCTTTCGACTGCTTTTTCTTTTTCCACGCTATAAAGAGCAACAATCACTTCAGTATCAGAGTGCGTCGCGAATTGATGCCCCTTCGCCAACAGTTCTTCCCGCAATTCAATATAGTTGTAGATTTCCCCGTTAAAGATGATCCAGTAGCGTTCGTTTTCGTAAGAGAGCGGCTGATGCCCTGCTTCTAAATCGATAATGCTTAAACGTCGAAACCCGAAAGACACGTAGTCATCAAAAAAATACCCTTCATCATCAGGACCGCGATGGGTAATAAGACCGTTCATTAGTTGAAACATTTCGTTCCATTTTTTATTTCTTATTCGCGGATGATCGTGAACACAACCGATAAAGCCGCACATAATGTTGATTCTTCCCCCTTGGTATCATCGTTCTAAAAGAAGATTGTTGCTTTACGCTCATAAAAGGCAGAGTTTGGCCAATCAACAGAAGATGAATGTAATTTAGTGTCAACCCCCCACATGATAAAGGCCCTGTGTATGATGTTTTTATATATGGGGTTTCATGGAAAAGTTCCATGAGCAAACTTTGTTCTTCACCCGATCATGAAAACGGCGGCTCAACGCACCCACATTTTCACGGAAAAAGCCAAGCCTCCCATAGGTAAAATATCCGCGGTGCGAAAGAACTCCGAATCACCGGATGCTCACCGTTGGGACGACCCAAAATAGGGCTCAGAGAGGCGAAAGGCGGCTTTCGTCGTGAAACGAAGAAACGCCCTCTTCAAGTCAAGTGAAGTGGAAATCATTCACTAAATCAATGAACAGATAAGGCTAGAACAAAAGAATTATCAAAGAACACTTTCATTTTATTACAAGCTGATTTGAAATTTAAAGGTTTTTTGTAAAAAAATAGTTGTTACATTTTCACTCCCGAATATATAAACGTTAAAACCTCCAATATATTACCGGCAAAATATAAAAAAATAATTTCCTTCAAAGGAACAAAATAACAAAAGATAGTCCCTACACCTAAAAAAAGCGAACGGCGTGATCTCCCGTTCGCTATGGCATGAACCCATTGCCCAAACCGTTTCATCACTTGATCCAAACGGATGCCGTTCATCAGCTTGATTGTCATACACAGCATCCGCAAATCAGCAATTTCCAATGAAATTTTGTCTTTGCACCGTTCATAACCAAACCTTTCCTAGTGAGCACGGAGGGCTGCCCATGCACACAAAAAACCACCCTTACAACGGGTGGTTGACATCAGAGGAAACATGTTCGGAAGAAACACGGATTGTTTGTCTTTTCGTCAACTCAACATCGACCGTTAACAGCTCTTTTTTCTCCCAGCTGACAAAACGGTCTTCCCATAACACGTGGCAGGAGTGATCGTTCATTTCAAGCACGATTCCCCTTGCCCCATCACGGGCGAAAACGACGCAATCCCCGATTTGGAACATGGCGATCACCCTAACCGAAAGACGATCCCGTGGCCGCCTCTCGGATACTCCCAACGAATATTTTCATATGGACAGCCGATGCGGCAGCTGCCGCATTCATGACATCCTTCATAACCAACATGCATCCGTGTTCCCTCCCATTTATATACCGCCGCCGGGCAGAAAATCGTGCAAATTTTATCCGGACATTTCGTCAGGCAAATGTCGTGGTCAAGGACGTGAAGGTGTGATTTCGTATCGGCATTAAATCGGACTAAATATTGCTTTTCCTCAATGGTTGACGAATGGCTCATTATTTCATCACCTCCCATGCCTTAAACACATCGCGCGCCAATTTGAGTTTTTCTTTCATCGAGCCAAGATCGCGCCAAATTTTTCTCTGTTTTTCCCACTTCGATGCTCCATCGACGGTGAACATATGGCTAGCCGCCCGGTTGAGCAGCGGAATATAGCGTTCAAAATATTGCGGGAACGCATCAAAATGATGGGTGGCATCTTTATACTTCTTCAAGTCTTGGACAATAAAGCTTTCCATCAGTTTCAGGCGATAGTGGTCAAGCATGCTTTCCGAGAAGTCGTTGTACGTTTTGGCCATAATGATCGTTTCGGCTGCCAAGCGCCCGGAAGTCATCGCCATGTTCGAGCCTTCACGGTGAATGGCGTTGACGAGCTGGGCGGCGTCACCGACGACAAGCACGCCGTCGCCGACGACTTTCGGCATCGAATGATAGCCACCTTCCGGAATCAAGTGCGCCAAATACTCGACCGGTTCGCTCCCTTGAAGATACGGTCGAATCATTGGATGGTTTTTCACGTATTCAAGCAGCTCATACGGCTTAATCTTATGCTTAATCAGCCCGGAAAGCAGCGTGCCGACGCCGATGCTTAACGTATCTTTATTCGTATATAAAAACCCTGTCCCTAAAATGCCTTTCGTCGCATCACCGAGCAGTTCGATCGTGCATCCTTGCCCTGGTTCGAGATTGAAACGCTCTTCAATCACTTTTTTGTCCAACTTTAAAATTTCCATTGTTGCTAAGGCAACTTCATCCGGCCGCCATTCGCGATGAAACCCGAGCTGTTTCGCCAAAAGCGAATTGACGCCATCAGCCAGCACAACGACATCGGCGTATACCTCGCCATCTGGACGGTCAGTGCGGACACCGACGACGCGGCCGTTTTCGACGATGCATTCGAGTGCCACCGTTTCACAAACAAGCAACGCTCCTTGTTCGACCGCTTTCTCGGCAAACCATTGGTCAAATTTCGCCCGCAAAACGGTAAAGTTGTTATACGGCTCGCGTCCCCACTCCAATCCTTTATAGCTGAACGTCACCGCTGACTCTTTATCCATCAACATAAACCGCTGTTCAACAATCGGCCGCTCGAGCGGCGCCTCTTTATAAAACTCAGGGATTATGTCTTCCATCATTTTTCGATAGAGCACGCCGCCCATGACGTTTTTCGATCCTGGATATTCGCCGCGCTCAAGCAACAATACGTTGACTCCGGCTTTGGCGAGCTCATAGGCACAAGCCGTTCCGGCCGGACCCGCTCCGACGACGATACAGTCAAATTTTTCAGGCATGGCGGATTTCCTCCTTCGCATCGGCTGATGCTTTTAATTTCGGGATCTCTTCTTTAAACCGTTTGATTAATAAAGGCACAATCTCCAACGCATCGCCGACAATGCCATAATGGCACGATTGGAAAATGGGCGCGTTCGGATCTTTATTGATGGCGATGATCAGTTCGGAGTTTTGCATGCCGACAATATGTTGAATCGCTCCTGAGATGCCGATGGCGAAATAAATTTTCGGCGTCACCGTCACCCCGGTTTGCCCGACTTGGTGATGGTGGTCGATCCAGCCGGCTTCAACGACATCACGGCTAGCGCCGACCGCGGCGCCGAGGACATCCGCCAGCTCATGGATAAGCTGAAATCCTTCTTTGCTGCCCATTCCTTTGCCGCCGGCAACGACGATATCCGCTTCATCGATACGCGCCTTTTTTACTGTTTGCCTTACGACTTCAAGCACTTTCGTCCGCATCTCCTCCTCGCGCAGCTCGATCCGCTCTTCAACGATTCGGCCGGTTCGAGTCGGATCTGGCGGAAGAGCCTTCATTACTTTCGGCCGGACCGTCGCCATTTGCGGGCGGTACTTTTTGCATAAAATCGTCGCCATAATGTTGCCTCCAAACGCCGGTCGGCTTGCCAACAATAATCCCGTGTCTTCTTCAATGTCAAGAATCGTCGTATCCGCCGTCAATCCAGTCGGCAAATCCGTGGCAATCGCGCTCGCTAAGTCTTTTCCTGTCGGCGTCGCTCCGTATAACAGCACTTCCGGCTTATACTTTTGGCAACAGTGAAGCAATGCGCGCATATACGGTTCTGTGCGGTAATGGGCAAAAATCGGATCGTCATAGACGTAGACAACGTCGGCCCCATAAGCGAACAACGTCGGAGCGAGCTCTTTGATACCGCTTCCAATCAACACTCCGCCAAGTTCCGTGCCGCGTTTATCCGCGAGCTTTCGCCCGGCCCCAAGCAATTCCAAGGAAACAGGGGCTACCTTTCCGTCTTTTACTTCAATATAGACCCATATCCCTTGGTAATCAGCCAAGTTCATACTTTATCCCCTCCTTGTGAACATCAAACATTCCTTTTCGCTCCTAGCAGCGAGCCAAGCAGGTTCAGGAACGTTGCTACGATTGAAACAACTCTTTTTTCTCAAGCACGATCGAAAGCAGCTGTTCTACTTTTTCTTCTGTCGTCCCTTCGAGCATCTCACCGCCTTTTGGCTTTGGTGGTGTCCATATTTTCGAAACAATTGTCGGGGAACCTTTTAATCCTAACTGTTTGCGGTCAACGTTTTCCAAATCGTTTGCGGTCCAAATTGTCGGGTAGTATCGTGCGGCTTTAATCATGTTGGGTAAAGGTGCAAAGGAGATGTCGTTAATTTCCTTTTCAACCGTGAATAAACATGGGAGCGTCGACTTCACGACTTCATAACCATCTTCGAGCTTGCGGTGGACAATCGCATATCCTTTTTCTTTGTTAATTTCAACGACCTTGTTCACACCGGTGAGCGGCGGAATATCCAAACGCCGGGCAATGCCTGGCCCCACTTGGCCTGTATCACCGTCGATGGTCATTTTTCCACAAATAATCAAATCAATCGGCCGTTGTTTCGCGATTTGTTCCAACGCCTTCGCCAGCGCATAGCTCGTCGCCAACGTATCCGCCCCGGCAAACGCGCGGTCGGAAATCATATACCCTTCATCAGCACCAAGCTCAATGCACTTTCGAATCGCTTTTACTGCCGGCGGCGGGCCCATCGTCAAGACGGAAACGACGCCGCCATATCTTTTTTTCAAGCGGACAGCTTCCTCTACAGCATGCGCATCATACGGGTTTAAAATCGCCGGGGCGCTCGCGCGGTCGATCGTATTCGTCTTCGGGTTGATCTTGGCGACCTTCGTATCCGGCACTTGCTTAATACAGGCTACAATATGTAGCATACATCCACCTCCCAAAATGGTTTATTTTCCTATATTCATATTCTAGCGCAGCCAAGAAATTTCCTGAAGTTTTTGTCAAATATTTTGCTATTTTGTTCAAATTTCTCGCAACTTATTTACTAGAAGGGAGCAGTATCAAAGGCGAACAACATATATATTATAAAAATAATATAAATATCATTTTGACGATCTGCTAAAAGAGTTTGTCAAAACGGATAAAAAGCCACCCGCTTTTTAAAAGTTGAAAGTGTCCCACTTCCAGCTTAAGATGATCCATCCTTCTATTTAAAAGGGCGATCGTGATCATAGATTTTGGTTGCTACAGCGAACGGCCGCTTCCTTCCATATCGGAGAAGAAGCGGCCGTTGGAATAAAGAAGAAATCCGAAACAGCTTACGCAGCGTGATGGCGGTTATTTATGCACTACGGCCGGACGATGCGGACGATGCATTTTATCCGTCCACCGTTGGCGGAGATAAGGCAACACCCAACGATCTAAACCGTATCGTCCCGCATTGGCCCCGGCGACGAGGATGAAGACGGTCAGCAGCACCATTTGCGGGTTCGTGCTCGTCGTGCCCGAGAACATGAAGGCGAAGTTCATGACCGCTCCCATGAGCGCAGCAAAAGTCGTAAACAATCCAAGAATCAGTGCGATGCCGACGAGAAATTCGCCCCATGGCACGAGGAAGTTAAACAATCCAACATTCGGCAGTGCTACGTTTTCGATAAAGGCTGCCCACCAGCCTTGCACAGCTGGATGTTCGCCTGTGGCCTTCGCCAACGTTCCTTTTAAAAACCCTGAAGCATCAAAGCCGTTCGTCAGTTTTCCCCACCCTGCCACCATCCACTCATATCCTAAATACAGCCTCAATACTACCATCAACGCTGATGCTGTAACGTATTCACGCAACCATTTTACTACCATTGTATGTCTCCCCTCTCATTTTGGAAGATGTTCCTTACACTTTCATCATACTCCTTTTTCCGACAAACGGAATAACTTTGTTCAACATTTCACAATCTGTTCAAAAAGTTATGGCGAAATGGTGTCTAACCACTTCACCCGCAAAATACGGCGATCTATCCGTTTTCCCAAACCGACATCATGGCCATGAGCGTGAACTTGCTAACCTCATCCATGAGGCCACAACTCGGGACCAACAGCCCATCAAATGACAACAAAGAAATTGATTGTTCAGATGTCGTTTTCTTTCCTAGGCCCAAATGAGTGATTTTCCTTTTGTAATAGGTAGAAACGCAAGTTTTCAATGAGAGAGCCTCTTTCGGTTCATCGTAGTCCAACTTCGAAATTTCTTCACTCTCCCAATATATCCTATAAAAAATCCCGACTTCTCAATGTTCACATCCCAACGGATCGTATCCCCCGTAAACAAAGGGCGCAAACACTCAACATTCACCGTGCGCGCCAAGATGTTATCATCCCCACCGATCTTCGTTGGCAACGTCGTCGTCAGCAATCCTTGAACGACAAGCCTTCCTTGTTCATATGGGGTGACATGATGAATGCCGCTGTCACCAGAAACGTCCAGCCGAAGGTGATGACATCCCCTGTTTTCAATGGCATAGGACTCTCCCCTTGTTTTTTAATATAAAAAATAGGATGCAATAATTGCTCAATCACTCTAAAAATTACACTAGATCACTGAAAAAACAAACAATCCCTTGCAGCCTTGTGACTCAAGGGATTTCATTTGATGATTCTGACTGGGGTAATAATCTTTATACTAATCTAGTCTTGAGCTTCCTTTAGTCCCATAAGGTACTTCTTTTCCGTTTATGAGCCTCTCCCCCTTACGAGCCATTAAGAGATGGGTCCTTCTCGGCGAACATGTTAAAAATCAAAATTGTCTGGGTCTGGACCGACTCGATGATTCTGATTCAGACCATCAATCTTCTTCATATCTTCTTCCGTTAACTCAAAATCAAATACTGATGCGTTTTCAACAATGCGATGTTCTTTTGTAGTTTTCGGAATGGTTACAACGCCGTTTTGTAAGTCCCAACGTAAAATGACTTGGGCAACAGATTTGTTATACTTATTTGCGATCTCTTGTAAAACCTCATTATTTAGTAATTGACCTTGCATTAATGGAGACCAAGCTTCTAGCTGAATCCCATGTTCCTGACAAAACAACTGAAGTTCTTTTTGGGTTAAACGCGGATGGTATTCCACTTGGTTCACCATTGGTTTAATTTCTGCGTCTTTCATCAAGTCTTCAAGATGATGGATTTGAAAATTACTTACTCCAATAGCTTTTACTCGTCCTTCTTTATAAAGCGTCTCTAATGCTCTCCATGCATCTTTATACTTACCTTCTACAGGCCAGTGAATGAGATATAAATCTAGATACTCTAAACCAAGTTTAGTTAAGCTCGTTTCATAGGCTGCAATCGTAGATTCGTATCCTAAATCGGTATTCCAAACTTTCGATGTCACAAATAGCTCTTCTCTAGAAATACCAGTTTCTTTCATCCCTTCACGAATACCTTGACCGACTCCCACTTCATTTCCATAAATAGCTGCTGTATCAATACTGCGATAACCGTGTTTAATGGCTGTTTTGACAGCATTAACTAGCTCGGGACCTTCTTCTACTTTAAACACTCCGATACCAAACCAGGGCATTTTTACACCGTTATGCAAAGTAGTTGTATCTTGTAAATTTTTTGCAACCATAACTTGACCTCCTAATGATTAAGAATTGAAATTGGTTTTAAACAGTGTTGCTGTCTATGTAAGTATCCATCACCTCCCTCTAAGCAATATTTTATATTTTTTAGTTAATAAACCGATTTATACCAACAAAGAAAGCAAGCATAGTTGATAGTCATCGCATTCTGTAAACGTATATTGAAAGGTTGTTTTTTTGAATGTCTTTCCTTCTTTATCTAAATTTTACGCAACACTTTTTTGATCTTTTCGCTCTAGGGTTCGACTCCAATCTGTTAAGATCACAGCTCCTAGAACCATTAATGCTCCTATCCACGGTGTATGAATAAGTCCAAGCAAATCGGTGATTACCCCACCCAGGTACGATCCGATTGCGATTCCAGCGTTAAATGCTGCAATATTAATCGCAGAAGCCACATCTACTGCACTCGGTACAAAACGCTCGGCTAACATTACTACATATACTTGCAGTCCCGGCACGTTCATAAAAGCTAGCAATCCCATTAAGATGATCGTAATGAATGCAGCTGCTTTAAATGGAGCTGTGAATGTTAAGATACAGAGCACAATGGCTTGCACAATAAACATATAAAATAATGCACCAATCGGATTTTGATTAGACAACTTTCCACCCATCACGTTACCAATCGCAATGGCAACTCCATAGATAAGTAGAATGACAGCAACTGTCTTCTCATGAAATCCCGTGATCTCTTGAAGAAGTGGAGATAAATACGTAAAGACAACAAACGTACCTCCATATCCTAAAGCCGTAATGATAAATAAAAGCAATAAGCGGCCATTTGTCAAAAGCTTGAACTGATCACCCAATGTAGTACGAGCACCTTTTCGTAAATTCGATGGAACAAGAATACCGTTGGCGATGAAAGCAATAATGCCGACAACAACAATAAATATAAAAGCAATCCTCCAGCCGAATTGCTGCCCAATGAATGTGCCAAAAGGTACACCCGTAATAGTTGCTACGGTGAGACCTGTGAACATAATGGAAATAGCACTAGCTCTGCGATTTTCCGGTACTAAACTTGCTGCGATCGTGGAGCCAATTGACATAAATACCCCGTGTGAAAAAGCCGAAAGCACACGAGCGACTAACAACACACCAATACTAGTTGCACTAGCAGCAATGCTATTTCCGATAATAAAAATAATCATAATCCAAAGTAATAACGATTTACGTGACATATTCGATGTCACAGATGTCAGGATCGGTGCTCCAAAGGTTACCCCTAAAGCATATAAGGAAACGGTTAACCCCGCCGTTGAAACAGAAACGTGTAAATCTTGAGATATAAGTGGTAATAGTCCTACACTAATAAATTCCGTTGTCCCAATGGCAAAGGCACTCACTGCTAATGCCAGCAATGCCAATGTACTTCGTTTTTTATCTAAAGTCATTTTTTTGCCTCCTAATCATTGTTTCCATCTATGCAAACAAACGATATACAAAAGAGGATGGTGAAAACCGGCCGGCAAATGTTATTATGATACATATAAATTACTCAGGAAAGTACGTACTTTTAAGTAATATAGACACTTAAAAGTACTATAGATACTTTTTAGTACCTATCGGTTAGGAGGAAGAAAAATGCAAAAAAAGAAGTATAATATTCCCGTTGAAGCAACATTAGAAGTGATAGGCGGAAAATGGAAATGCGTAATCCTTTGCCATCTAACACACGGTAAAAAACGGACAAGTGAGCTAAAACGTCTTATGCCCGGCATTACACAAAAAATGTTAACTCAACAACTACGCGAGTTAGAAGCAGATGGGATCATTAATCGCATTGTTTATAACCAAGTTCCTCCAAAAGTGGAATATGAACTTAGCGAATATGGATGGAGTTTAAAAGAGATTTTAGACTCTTTATGTGCATGGGGAGAAAAACATATTACCAAGGTATACGGTGATAAATTTACTGTGTTAGAGGAGAGCGTTTTAAATGATAATCTAAAATAACACACATTGAATAGATACGAGCAGAATGAATAAGTGAAAAAATGCAAATACAGAAGAATGACTCAAGAGGATGTCCCAAAAGTGTTCGCATAGCGTTCGCTTTTGGGGCACTTTTTTGGGCAAAAAAAGAAGAAAACCGTTCCTTTTTTGGTATAATAGAGTCACCACAACCCTACCAAGAAAGGACGGTTTTCTTATGTACATTTATTATAACCGAGATCAACTCATTTTGCCAATGGATCTTGAAATTCTCATTCCCAAACATCATCTTTGCCGGATCGTGGATCTAGCCGTGGAAAAAATGGATCCAGCTCTGCTCGTTTCCCTCTATCCCGGCGGAGGCCGCCCAGCCTATCATCCGAAAATGATGTTGAAAGTCATCCTGTATGCCTACGCCAATCGGATCTATTCCTCTCGCCAAATCGCCAAGCAATTGAAAGAAAACATTTATTTTATGTGGCTATCCGGCCATCAAACACCGGATTTCCGCACCATCAACCGATTTCGGTCGGAACGGATGAAGGACATCATTTACGAAACGTTTTTCTCCATTGTCGATCTTCTGCGTCAAGAAGGGTTGGTCAAACTAGAGGATTACTTTCTGGATGGAACGAAAATCGAGGCCAGCGCCAACAAGTACACGTTCGTTTGGCGCAAATCAACGGAAAAGTACGATCAGAAGTTGGAGGAGAAATTCCGGAAAATCGTAGCCTCGATCGAACAGGTGGTAAAAGAGGATGAAGAGTCGGAACAAGAAGGAGATTTTCAAGAAAAGCTGGAAGCTTCACCGATCACGTCTGAAAAGATCGAAGCCGTGATCGAACAAGTGGAAGAACATCTAAAGAAAGAGCCGAAGAATCGCACGTTAAAGAAAGCAAAACAGCAATTGGAACAAGACATTCTCCCCCGTAAGAAAAAATATGAAGAATACAAAAAAGTGTTAGGCGAACGAAACAGTTTTTCGAAAACGGACCCCGATGCGACGTTTATGCGGATGAAAGACGACCATATGAAAAACGGCCAGCTCAAACCGGGATATAATGTGCAGATAGGGACAGAGAACCAATTCATCACTGGATTTAGCGTGCATCAACGGGCGGGGGATGCCGGATGCTTCATTCCACATTTGGAGCAATTGGCCGCCTATGGGCGTCCCATGCCTAAACGAGCGATTGCGGATTCCGCCTATGGGAGTGAGGAGAACTACACGTACTGCGAGAAAAAGCAGATCGTCGCGCTGATCAAGTACAACACATTGGACCGGGAACAAACGAAAGCGTGGGCGAAAGAGATCGGCCGAATCGAGAACATGACGTACGATGAGGAATTGGATGAGTGGATTTGCGCGAAAGGGGAACGGCTGGTGTTTGTGTATAAACGGAAGGAAACGACCGACAACGGGTACGTCATCGTCAAACGGACGTATCGTTGTACAGCATGTGCCGGATGCCCGTTTCAAGCAGCATGTGCCAAAGGCAAAGACACGAAAACCATCCGCGTTTCCTTGAAAAATCAACAACAACGGCAAGAAATCCGGAAACGGCTGTCCACGGAAGAAGGGGCGACGACATATCGAAGACGGCAAATCGAAAACGAGCCGGTGTTTGGGCAAATCAAGCATAATCAGCAATTTCATCGGTTTTCATTGAGAGGCCTCCCAAAAATTACCTTGGAGTGGGGTCTAGTTTGTGCTGCCCACAATTTGAGAAAGTGGGCCACAACGACCGACCCAACAAGGAAAAAATAGGATAAAATTCGGAAATAAGGAGAAATTCCTGCCTCAAAAAAGGAATAAATAACCAAATGGTAAGAAAAAGAAACAGAGGCTACTCTCAAAAGGTCGGTTTAGACGACCTTTTGAGACAGCCTCTTGAATTTTTTAATGAAATTCCCTAAACCTAAAAAAAGTCATATATCATTCCATCTTTCTTCAAAAAAATCGCCCGATTGTTGAAGTTTGTTTTTCATCTCATACTCATATCCTGTGGGCTATGCGAAGAGCAAAAATGTATCTCATAGCCCAAAACATTTCCTTCAAAGATCTCTCACTTTTCGAAATAGCTGTTTTACAAAAATTTCAATCACAGCTTATTCAAACGAAACTTTTTTTATCACTTACCGTAAGTGAAATTGCATGGATAATTTTCCAACTTAAAGGAGAGAACCGTATGGAAGTACAGTATCAACAAATCTCACCTAAAGCGATGAAGGTGCGCAATTTAAATGAACTGATTACATCACTCATTTCCCTTGTCGTTATAACTGGACTTTATTTTTGCACAGATTATTTTAACTGGTGGAACTGGCTACGGTATGTTTGGATCGCCCTGTTTATCATTACTATCATTGGTATTCCGTGGACGTATTTTGTAAGCTCACCGATATACTATAAAACATTTCGATACGGGCTAACGGATGATTTTTTATACATTAAAAGCGGGGTTTTGACAAAAGTGGAAGTTGTAGTGCCGATGACAAAAATACAATCCATTGAATTGATTCAAGGCATCATTATGCGAAAATATGGTGTCCGCTCCATTGAAATTAAAACGATGCAAGGCGGCGTTACCATTCCACATATTGAGGAAGAAGTTGCCATAAAGCTCCGCGATGATATTTCGAAGCTTGCCCGTTTAAAGGAGCTTGATGAAAGATGACGTTTCGCTATTCCAAGCTAAAACTATTCTATGACATGCTAGACCTTATCAAAAACAATCTGTTTATACTGTTCATTTTATTCCTAAATGCAGGTAGTAACTCTATGTTCATGAATATTGTGCAATGGGGTGCGATTGCGGTTTTCGGATTCAGTTTCCTGTTTCGCATCTATGAGACATTATTTACTAAAGTGGTATTTGCTGAAGATGGTATTCATATACATAAGGGCCTATTTTCTAAATCAGAGCAATTTATACCGCGCGAAAAATTTGAGAATGTGCAAACGCAGGCAAATGTTTTGCAACGATTATTTGGCGTACAATCGATCACAATGGAAACAGGTGAAGCGACTAGCGATGTGACATTGAAATTTGTAAGCAAAGCAGATTGCATCAAGATAGAGGATTATGTTTTACGAAATGGGAATCAAGAGAAACAGGTTGGGGAAGCCATCCATGGATCTGAACGTCAAGTTCTTTTTACTACTACCATTCGTGATATTTTGAAAGCGTCCCTTTTGTCTTTCAGTTTTTTAGCCATCATTCCTATTGGCTTAAATATATGGTCAGATGTACATCCAGAGAAATACATTAATGTAGATACGGTGATGTCTCATCTTTCAGGATGGCTGCTCATCTTGCTCGTCTTACTTGCCGTATTCGCAGCTGTCGGTATCGGCGTCTTTAAAACGTTTAATAGCTACTATCAATATACCATTTCAATGGACAATGAACGCATTTATGTACAAAAAGGCTGGCTTTCTAAACAAAGCTTTTCCATTCGTAAAGACAAAGTACAAGCGGTCATTTACAAACAAAACGGCTATCAAAAGTTGCTCGGTGTGACAACCATTAAGCTGATTTCAGCAGGGGAAATTTTGCCGAGTGAGGACCAAAACCTTAATGAATTTTTCCCGTACTTACCGACGGAAAAAGCACATGAATTAATAGCCATCATGCTGCCAGAATTTCAACTGCGTAGTATGACACATTATGCATCCCCTAAAGCAAAAAAGTTGATTTGGCTTCGGCCGCCTATTTTTGCAAGCCTCGTTGCTGCCATTGGATTTTGGAAACCACTTTTCTTTATTCTTGGTGCGATTGTGTTGGTGTTTACTTATATCAACCGCATTCGAGAATACCGTCATACAGCGTTTCGGTTAGAAGATACACATGTGCAGCTTCGCTCAGGTGCCTTTACAGTAGAAACACTCGTAACGAAACGCGCAAAGTTGCTTGAATTGCAATTTGAGCGTTCTTTGCTACAGCGAATGTTTGGTGTCATGAGTGTAAAACTGACCAATCGTGCACACCCGGTTCACGTAACAACGTTATTAGATATCGATTCTTCTCTACAGCCGTTGATCACCTCTTGGTTTGAAGCGCGCACAAAAGATGTGGAGATTGATCCACATTCACAGTACAGTTCTTTAAAGCAAGAGGCTTGTCCGATTCCTTCTTACGTTGAAGTGAATAGCAAATAAATCACCTACCAGCAGCATATGAAATGATGCTGCTTTATTTTTTCAAAAACATCATGATAGTTAACCATTTATATCTTAATTGAAAAGGAAGCATCCAATCAGATCGATGCTTTGCTATCAAAATCAAACGAAAAATGCTTCGGTACCAAAATGGCACGACCGTCATTTGAGTAAATGCTATAAAAAACGAAAAGCTTGAAATCCTTGATACATGCAAGGATTTCAAGCTTTTCACTTTAGTGATTCCGACTGGGCTCGAACCAGCGACCTCCATCCTGTCAAAATAGAAGGGGAAATTCAACTATGTAAATATGGGATAAATAAAATTAAATATGTCTTGAAAATACGCGATATTCCAAGGTTTTTTGTTTAAGAGAGTTAATAAAACCCGAGTTCGACAGTTTTGAGGCCATTTTAGGCAAATGAAAATGGCCAAAATGCTGTTATATCAAAGATTTCGCGATGCGGATCCTAGAAAAAAACACTGAATTTCATAGGCACACGACTTGTTTATTTTAACTTTTAAAACAGCTGAATATCGGTTATAATATAGGCATGTACATACGGCGAGTAACACGCAAAAACAAAGATGGAACGACCGTGGCGTATCTCCAGCTTGCTCACAACGAATGGGATCCGAAGGCCAAATATGCGAAAGCGAAGGTGATTTATTCGTTTGGGCGCGAAGACGAGGTGGATCGCGCTGTCTTGGAGCGTCTGGCCAAAAGCATTTCGCGATTCCTTTCTCCTGAGCAGGCTTGGGAAATCGAGACGTTGACAGGAGAAGTGTCGGATGACTTTCAGTTTCAATCAAGCAAACGCCTTGGTGGCGCTTGGCTTTTGGATCAGCTCTGGAGACAACTGGGATTGGGAGAGATTCTCCACTCCTTGTTTGCCTCCCGACATCATCAGATTCCGTTGGAACGGCTGATTTTTGCCATGGTGGCGAATCGTGCCCTTCATCCGTCAAGCAAGTTGGCGATGGAGGAGTGGGTGGAGAAAGACGTGCATATCCCTCATCTTCCCCAAGTCGCCAGCCACCAGTTGTACCGGGCGATGGATGAGCTGCTGGCTGTGCAGCCGGAATTGGAACGCCAAGTGTTCCATGCCGTGGCCGATTTATTGAACCTGGAAGTCGATTTGATTTACTTTGATACGACTTCGTCGTACTTCGAAGTGGATCCATCCGAAACACCAGAAGGAGAATCGCTTCGAAAGCAGGGGTTTTCCAAAGATAAGCGTCCCGATTTGGTCCAAATCGTCATTGGACTGGCCGTTACCCGGGAAGGAGTCCCCATTCGCGCTTGGGTATGGCCTGGCAATACGATGGATATGACGGTCATCAAACAGGTGAAACAAGACTTGATTGGCTGGAAGCTTGGGCGTGTGATCAGCGTGATGGACCGCGGATTTTCGTCTGAAGAGAATTTGCGAATCTTGCAACAGGCCGGGGGACACTACATTGTCGGCGAAAAAATGCGGTCCGGCAAAGCCGCCGTCGAAGAGGCCCTAAACCGTCGCGGGCGCTACCAACAAGTTCGCGAGAACTTGCATATCAAAGAAATCATCGTGGGCGACGGAGAAGCGCGTCAGCGCTATGTTCTCGTGTACAATCCCAGCGAAGCCGAACGCCAACGCAAGGAACGGGAAACGCTGCTCGAATCGCTGAAAGAGGAGTTGGAGGGGCTTCGCCAACTCCCCAATGAAGCTCATCATAAGGCCACCTGCCGGCTGCGTTCCCATCCGTCCTACGGAAAATACTTGCGTCAATTGAAGGATGGAACGCTTCGCATCGACAAGCAAGCGGTTCGTGAAGCGGAAACGTACGATGGCAAATATCTCATCCGAACCTCCGATGACACCTTGTCTGCCGAGGATGTCGCGCTCGGGTATAAGCAACTGGTGGATATCGAGCAGGCCTTTCGGACGTTGAAATCAACACTCGAGCTGCGCCCCATGTATCATCGCTTGGAAGACCGTATCCGGGCGCATGTGCTGCTCAGTTGGCTGGCTCTCTTGCTGGTTCGGATCGTGGAGATCCGAACTCATGAATCGTGGCCGAAAGTAAGAGACGAATGCGAGCGTCTCATGCTTGGACATTTTTCTTCAAAAAACGGCGACCTTTATCAACGAACCGAACTGACGGCCAAACAAGCGCTATTCCTTGCGGCTCTAGGGCTGGAACCTCCTCCAAAGATTCTAGGCATCCACCCTCGCACCTAGATACACGCCCGAAGTGTGCCCAAATGCCTCCGATCCCTTTTGTATCAAGGGGCGAGAGGCATTTTGTTTGCCTAGTGACTGTCGAACTCGGGTAAAAATTAAATAAATTAATTGTGTTAAAGTGCCTCTTGTGCAGATTTTGTGCAAGTTTTGTGCAAATTTTTCTTCGGTGTGTAGTATGTGGGTTCCTAAGTTAAGTCCGTATAATTGTGTAAAAAGGGAATAAACAAAAGAGCCACGTTGCTTCCTCTTTGGTCAAATAAACAGTGAACCCCAAACATAAGGAGGTATGCAACGATGGCCCAATATCATATTCCTGTAAATGATGAACTTTTGCACGGATTATTGCTGAAAGATCAAGGATTGACTAAGCTGCTCGAACAAGTTCTGAATCAAATCCTCGAAGAAGGGTTTGAAGACGCCACGGCGGTTTTAGACTATCCAGACCGTTACTGCTGTCGTTTGCGCACAACCAATGGGATGGAACGGCTGAACGAAAATATTGAATTTTTTAGTTAAAATTATAAAAATTTGCATAATGAAGTCGATATAATAAAATAGAAAGGAAGCGAGAATAATGTTGAGTGGATTAAACCAAGAACAGATGGCAAATTTTAATTCTAATCGTCAACTTTGGATGCTTCGATCTCTTTATGGATATAAAGGACATGTATTAGAAGAAAAAAATAATGTTGTTATTTTAGATGGTAAAGGTTTCAGAAATATGATGGAAAATGCAACGGAACCCATTAATCCAGATAATGTGATACACATGTCAGCGGAAGAAGAACGTCAACTTCGCAGCAACGGAAACAGTGAACTCCTTATTCAAGCATTGAAAAGAGCTGGTAAATTAGGAATACTAGATCCAAATGGGCATCAAAAATCACCTGTTGTACAACGATTAATCGAAACTTAAATCAAATTTTAGGATATAAAGCTTACGGATTATAATCAAGAAAAACTGGAAAAGGGCGTTCATTTAGTAATTTTTATTGTTTTTTTCAATAACCAAGTGTTCTACAACTAAGCCACCTAGATGAGCAATTTCTATAACATTTTTGTGGAATTTTGCATTATTTGGAATTCAATCTCACGTGTACTCATGCCACTTTGATACATCTTGATGATCGCTTTCTCCAGCCAGCCGGTGTGACGTTGGCAAGGAGCAAACAACTGCGTTTAAAATTCCCCATTTCGATTTCTTGGGACCAAAAAAGACCTTCAATCCGGTCATATTGCGTATCTAGATTTCGTTGATAATAGTCATTTCTCATATTCGATGTTTCCGCCTGTTCGATTTAGAGGAAATTTTTGATTTCTTCATCCTAAAATGGAAACAAATATTTTTTGAAGAAATTAATAGGAAGGAATAATATCAATGAAAACTAAATTTCTTAATTACTTTAGTCCTATTCTATTAATGGGATATGGTGTTTATCAGGTCATTAATAATGGTGTTGATATAACTTCTATTATTATTATCTTAGCTGCCATCTTTTCATTAATCCTGACTATTTACTCCGAAAATATCAAAAATGATGAAAAAAATAAAATAAAACAGGCGTGTTGATTATCCAATAAAATCCAAAGGGTATAGAAAAAAGAGCACCTTTCCTGTAGAATGTGAGTAGCGACACAAACAAACCCAGGAGGTGCTCTCTATGAACAAGCATACCACACTCCCGAATTTGATGCAAAAACTTGTTTCGGATGAAGAGATTCAACTGATTGCCGAAGCGGTTGGGTATCGTGATTCGTCTCGAACCTTTACGTTGCGCGAGTTGATTCACTTCTTCCTGCTGGCCGCCATGCATCAATGGAAAAGCTTTCGCCACGGAGCCGATGTGGGGCCTCTGTATGGATTGCCGCGATTCCATTATTCAACTGTATCCAAGAAAGCGAAAGAAGTTCCCTATGACATCATGAAACGCTTGTTGGCGTTGATCATTTCCAAGTGCAACCGCCAAACCCGCCGCTCGCTTCGGTTTCCCAAACCGCTTCGGGTGGTGGATTCGACGACCGTCACGGTCGGGAAAAACCGCCTGCCATGGGCGCCGTATCACGGCGAACGCGCCGGAGTGAAGCTGCACGTCGCGTATTCGCCGGAATCCTCGTTGCCGGCAGACGTGGTGGAAACCATCGGACTGCGTCATGATGGCCCGGTGGGAGAACAGTTGACGAACGCTCAACAAGTGCTGGTGGAAGACCGGGCGTATTTCAAAATCGAACGCCTCGATCGATTTGTGGAGCAGCATCAGCTCTTTGTCATTCGGATGAAGGACAACATCGAACTTCATCAGAAAAAAAGCTTGAAACGCCTTTCCAGCACATCCTCATCGGTTCAAGCCGACTTCACGTGCCAGTTGGGGACGAAACAATGCCGCTCCACCAAGCGTCACCGGGTGGTGATCTTTCGAGATGCGAATGGCCGCGACATTCGGGTCGTGACGAACCTCTTCCATGCGTCTGCGGAAACCATTGCCGACATGTACCAACAACGTTGGACTGTTGAGGTCTTTTTCCGTTGGGTGAAGCAATATCTGAATGTCCCGACCTTGTTTGGCACGACGGAAAATGCGGTATACAACCAACTGTTTGCGGCGTTCATCGCGTATGTGTTGCTGCGATGGCTGTATGATCAAACCAAAAAACAGACGAACGTCTCTCTTTCCTTCATTTCGTTCGTTCGCCGTTTTTTCTCTGGGCAGCTTCCTCTCGATTGGAAATCCGGGATGGCCGCTGCTTTGTTTGAGTATGCCCAAATTTATGGAAGGCGTATGTCTAATTTTGGATAATCAACACTCGTGAAAATAAAACATATATAGTACATTCACGGACCTAAAAGACTATCGTTTATTCAAGCAAAAGTAAATAAAAAGAATCATACATTATGATTCTAACCGTTGATTATTTAGATTAGGAGGGGATGACCCCATGAAAATTGATCTTGGATATATCGGAGCGATGGTCGCCCGAAATGATGCCAGAATGCCATCCATACATGAAATCAAAAATCCATTAGCTGGAAAGCAAGTAGAAGTCATCAGAAATGGAGAGGCTTATAAAATCACCCTTTCGGATGAAATCAAACAGGTTCAAGGTCTGATGAGCATGACGGTAGAAGAGTTTTTTTCAAAAGATATTAACCTACAAAACGCAGACCCTACCGATATTTTTTCTTATCGGCCACAGGATCAATGGCTCGTTTTCAGTCAATATTTACATGAGTCCAAATACTTTGATTCGCTAAGCGATGAAGAATTGAAGAAAGTGGAATCCATCTTACAACACATTACGGATGGAATGGATAGTTTAGCGAAATATGCAGGGATTAACCTTTTTGGAATAAAGAAGCAACAGCTTAACTCTTATGAAGCACATCTTGACCTTGCTTCTTCGACAGCTGCGCTTCAACACTTCAGTGATACGTTTTTAAGTGGCGACGTAAAAGCTGGATTTGATCAACTGATTCAAGATTATGTTCGCCACAATACGAAAAAAGTGATGGATTATCAATCCGTAGAGGAAAGATTCTATGCAGCACGAGCCAAAATCAATCCGCTAAATGCTCCGCTGACATACCAACAAGCACGTCATTTATCAATGACGAATAAACTTGGAAAAACCATTTATACACACGAAGAAATAGAATCGGTGATAAAAAATTATCAAGAAATGTTTAAGGAAATTAAAAATGAAGAGGATTTATCCTCTGTTCTATTAAAAGTTAAAGAACAGCTGCTCGAATTTGTAACGAAAGGTATTTCACCAAAGGATGTGGATTACCAATTGGCAAGAGATTTTGTTACACAGCATTCTGATGACACATTTAAACGAATCGAGAATTACTGGAAAATGATATGGCAAGGAAAACAAGAGTTACATAGTGCTTTTCGGAGATAGCCAATATAGGCTATCTCTTTTTTATAGTACCTCCCATATTTGATCTAAATATAGGATGTTGCCTCTTATCTGGATTCCTTAAATTCCACACCTCTAGGTAAAGCCTAACTTAAGTTTAACACAATGTACCATGATAAAGCTTAAAAACACTCGGTTTTCAAGCTATATCCACATCGCATCACACTACAGCTTAGATTTCGCAACTTAACTGACCAGCAATATAAAGAATAATAATTAAGTTCCAATTATCGATTATTTATTCAAATTTAATTGCGGATTGACCCCCTAAATTTGGACACATCCTATCTTATTTTAGGTTATTCTCAAAATTTCTCGTTTTTTCTTGGCAAGAAGACAAAATCCTCTTGCCTTATACGCGAACTTCTTTGATGATTAACGATTCCGTTTGCGCTTTTTTGTGAAATTCATGCGGTGGAAGATCAAGAATACTCGAATGAATCCTTCGCTCGTTATAAAATTTCATGTACTCCATCACGGCTTGATAAGCTTCTTCATAGCTGTCAAACGCCATTCTTCCTAGACATTCCTCCTCCAGTAAACGATGAAACGCTTCCATATGCGCATTCATATTCGGCGTCCGTGGTGGAATCCGTTCATGTTCGATTCCAAATCGCTCACAGGCAGCTTCAAAGGCATGAGAAATAAATTGCGGGCCGTTGTCTGTCCGAATCACAGGTTTATTTGCCTGTTCAAATTGCTGACGCTTGAATAACGCTCTTTGAAGCGTCTTTACGGCATCGCTTCCTGAACAACTCAACCCAATATGGTAATCAATTACCGAACGGTCATACACATCGATGAGCGACAAAACAAAGAAAAAGCGTTCTTCTCCTTCGATATATCCATATTTCACATCCATTTCCCATAACTGATTCGAGCCTGTAATAATGCGATTTCGAGCGAGTTTCTTCGGATATGGAATCCGTTTCTCTCGCTGCGGACGTAGTAAGTCCATCGCTTTACACAATCGATATACTTTTTTCTTACTGATCACAAGCTGATGGTCTCTTCTTAACTGAATGGTCAGCTTTCGATATCCGTAGGCAAATCCTTCTCCCATCACAAGCTCAGAGAGCCATTCTTGGATTTGTTCGTCTGACACTTTTTCGCCAGTTGCCGTTAGAGAGTAGCCGGGTGTTGGACGTCCCCCACCTACTGTTTTCTTCTCGACTTTTCCGTTCTGCTGATAATAGTAGGTTGAGCGATTGATTTCTAGAATCTCCAATACTTTTGTAATCGGATATCTTTTCTTGATCCACTGCTCAGCTACTTCCAATTTTTCAGTAAGTGAGGGTTCTTCTTTTTTATCAAATCACGCAAAATCGCGATTTCTAAATCTTTTTCCCCTAATAGCTTCTTGAGCTGCTCGTTTTCTTCCTCCAGCCGTTTGATTTCAGCTGAAGAGGGAGAGGAAACCATTTCTTGTCCTAGTTTTCCTTCTTCATATGCCTTCACCCATCTTTGCACAAGATTCGGGCTAAGCTCGTATCTTCTAGCTACCAATGCTTTATTTCCGACTTCTAATGCTTCTTTCACCACTTGTAGCTTAAATTCCTTCGAATGTTTTCTTCGTTTCATGTAATATCAAAAGCCCCCTTCATTTGGTCACTTCGATTATAAAAAACACCTTATCGAGTGTCCAAATTCATTAGGGGGCTAATGAGTAAGTACATAAGCATTACTAGAGATAGGTAGGATTGTGAAAGAAAACACTCCAACCAGCAAAAATACTAATACTTTTTTACTAATTTCCATTAATATTCCTCCTCCCTCTATAAATGTTGATATATCAACGGTTGTAGCCGTCTCAGGGGTGTCAAAAAAATATTTTTCGACAAAGATTCTAACATTATTTCTTAAATATGTGTATATCTTACATTGACTGGGTACGCTTCGCGGCCACTACTGGTTAAATTTGGTTGTAGTGGAGGAAGCGTATGGGATGCACCGTGGATCTCTGCATCGCTGATGATGACGAACCCTCCCATGTCTCTTGGCATCCTTGTGCCTACATTCCTTCGTTCGGTCTAGTCATCAGGCAGAGGCCGGCTAAGCTCCTTTAGGGACTCAAGGTCGAATGGATGATATCGCGCCAGCTTCTCCGTGTCATCCTTGTTGTCTAGAGAATCGAGACTATAGGCATCAAGCAGCCGTTTCGAGGCCAAAGATGTCCTGCATCATTCGCTTCGCATCGAACGCTTGGTGCTTCGTACATACAGCGTGCAATACCTTCAATAATTTTCCGCATAACACCACAATCGATTGCTTCTTCCGCAACGGATTATCAGGACGTGTCGTGTAATATTCGTGCAGCTGCCGAAACGCTTCGTTGTGGCGGATCATCGGCATCATCACGCGGAAGAGGAGGGCGCGCAACCGCCTTCTTCCACGCTTCGAGATCCGTTTTTGCCCTTTGTGTTGGCCGGAGGAATGTTCCCGCAGCGTCAGGCCCGCTAATTTGATAAGCTGCCGCGGATCCTGATAATGGGAGAAACTCCCGATCTCTGATAACAGTTCTACGATGGTCGCATCGCCTAAGCCCGGAACGGTCTTCAACCATTCGTACTCGACCGATGTCTGTACGAGTTCGATCAGCTGCTCTGTCAGTGCCTCGATTTCTTCTTCCAGTTGGCGGTACCGGCGGACAAGCGTGGCAATTTCGATACGGGCCATCTGTTGTCCTTCCGTTACGCCAATGGAGTGTTGGGCCAATTCCATCAACTTCTTCGCTTTCGGTTTTTGTGGCGATTGTAATCCCTCACTTTGCCGGTAAAGGGCCAGCACCTCTTCCAGTTCTTTTCCTGCCAGATCACTCGGAAATGGCGTATATTCCAGCACCGCGAGCGCCATTTTCCCAAATGACGGGAAGACTTGGGAAAACTCTGGAAAATATCGATCGAGCCAGCGAATCATCTGATTTCGAACTGCTCCCTGTTCTTCCACCAATTTGGAGCGAAATGTCGCTCCAACGCGCAGCTCCGCCTCCATCCCTTTCAGAATACGCGGATAGCTGAATCGGCCGTCTTTCACTAACCGGGCAATGACGAGCGCATCTTTCGCATCATGCTTGGTTGGAAGGTTATCGTCCAGCTCTTTCGATCGCTTCACGTGCATCGGGTTTGTCATGACGAGAGGGATGCCTTTCTCATCAAGAAAATAGGCGAGATTCAGCCAATAATGTCCCGTTGGCTCGATGCCAACGATCACCTCGGTTTTTCCAAATTCCTTCATGGCTTCTACGATACACTGGTACAACCATTCCAATCCTTCTCTCGATTGCAGAACGGGAAACGGCTTTTTTAACACCCTCCCTCGCTCATCCACAAAGCAGGCATAATGTTTTTTCTTTGCGATATCCATCCCAACAACCAGCGTTTGATCGGTGACTTGATTAATCTTCTTGTTTGAGATAGAATTCATGTATAGTCCTCCTTGGTATCCAAATTAGGGGTCAATTCGTGCGATTGACACCCCCGAATCATACCAAGAGGGCTTTTTTTATTCAAGTCCCCGAAAAAACTTCTAACAGGAATGCTCCTTTTTACTAATATAATTATATTATGGCTCTTCACCACAAAATGTACTTGACAATCAGGTTGTTTTCTGATCAAGGGTACAAAAAATGCGAAATTTCCTGTATGGTAAAGGTGACCAAACCATCAACCATGGAGGAAATTTCGCATGCAATCTCAGTTTATCAAAGATTTGATCACTTTACCAGGCTTTCTTATTCATGGAGAACGAAAAGAGGGAGAACGATGGATTTTTGAACTTTCCCTCCCTCCTCATTGTCCGATCTGCCCGACTTGCTTCGGACGGACAACCAAAATATCATCGAAACGAAAACAATGGATTCATGGCTATACAAATACGGTCGGTTTATTTTGGATTGAACTTCCCATAGAAAGACGGCGTTGCCAAGCCTGTTTTCTGACGTTCACCGTTTCTTATCCGGGACTTCCGTCTCACAGTATCGCGACGGAATCGTTTCAACATTGGGTCGCCCAGTTATGCATCGGAAAAACGATTCAAGAAGTCGCTCGCTTGTTACAACTCGCCTATACGACAGTAGAACGCTGGTTTTATCAATATGCCCCGGCTCTTTTACCAACATCGAATCCTACAGTAGTATGTGTGGATGAATTCGCTTTCCGAAAGGGACATGATTACGGAGTAGCGGTGATGGACACACAGACTCGGAATGTCCTTTCCATTGCTTCTGGAAAAAATGAAGAAGCCATTGTGGAGGCGCTTCAACCCGTCGCCTCCAAAGTGAAGTATGTTGTCAGCGACTTGGCTCCTGCCATGAGAAAAGCCATTGAAAAGGTATGTCCAAAAGCCATCCATGTTCTTGACCACTTCCATGTGATTCAGTTATTCACCGATGCACTGGAACGTTGTCGCAAATACCTTGCCAAAGGCGGAACCAAACATGGAAGCGTTCGCCGCGTGTGCCGATTGTTAAGCCAACGTCCAGAAAAATTAACAGAAGAAGAGAGACAGGAAGTTCGACAATGGTGCCAAGAAAGTGCTTATTTACGTGATGTCTATCAAGCACTTCAACATTTCCGTTACGTATCCAAAAGCCAAACAAGAAAGCAAGCCGAAACTCGTTTGACCCAATGGTTTGACCGGTACCTTTTTAGCGACTGTGCCGCCGTACGCAGTATTGCCAAGGCACTCATCACCCGAAGAGACGCAGTGCTTTCTTGCATCGTTTTTTCTTACTCAAATGGTCCAATGGAAGGAATCAACAACAAAATAAAATTGATCAAAAGGCGAGGATATGGGTATCGAAATATCCAGCGTTTTACTTTGCGTGTCCGTCTAGAGACCTCTATCACATTTTAACGTAAAAATCAAGTACATCTTTTGGTGATGAACCTATATTATACATGTTTACCAGATAAATGAAATTATAGTTTAAAAAATTCTTTAAATTATGTACAATAAGATAACATACTAATAAGTATACTTTTTCAGAAAGAGGGGAAAATCAAATGAAATTGAAGTTAATACCTTTTGTAGTTCTTTTAATAATTACAATCTTATTAACAGGATGTAACGAGGAAAAAAACAAGAAAAAGTATGATTCAGCAATTAATCAAGTGATTACTTTAGAAAATAAATACTTACAAAAAGAGAAAATATTTTCTGATACCCAAATTTTAAAAAGAGAAGACACAGGTATTATTGTTTTTAAAGACGGAAAATTTATTGAGCTCATATATGATGTTTCAGGAAAACAAATTGAATCCTTATATAAGAGAGATATAGATAATAACTATAAACGTTACCCAAACACAAAAGAAGAACTAGAAAAAGTGGATAAAGATCTTAAAATAATTGATTACACAGAAAATATAGGATTAAAATAAAGATTCTTCACTATACCTTTTCTTTTTTACGCTCGATCGAAAGACCTCGCTACGCCTCCCGCGATGATGTATAAAATTTTGTGTAAAGCATTTTGCTAGAACAAAAGAAAAAAGGTAGGGTATTCTCTGATTTGGACCAACACATTCCAGAGAAAGGAGAACCCTACCTATGTCCAAAAGTATACCGAATGTCGACTGGACAAATCAACTGGAAAGCGTCATTCGTCAGTTTGTAAAGGAAAAATTAGAACTGATCATGCGGGAAGAAATTAAAAATTTCCTCGAAATTGAACAGGCTGGAACGTCGAATATGAGAAACGGCTACTATCAGAGAAATCTAGATACGCAATACGGTCGGATTGAAGGTCTTTTGGTCCCTAGAGACCGAAACGGAGAATTTCAAACGCAGCTGTTTGCCCCTTACCAACGCCACACGGGCTGGCTTGAGGAAGCCATCATCAGGATGTATCAAAGTGGCATGAGCACACGTGAAATTGGCACGTTTATTGAACGAATTTTAGGCAATGCCTATTCTCCTGCAACGATCAGCCGTATTACCGATGTAGTGAAGGAAGACATCGAGAAATGGCACACTCGTCCACTGCACAAGCGTTATTCTGTCTTATATTTGGATGGTTTATACGTAAAACTTCGTCGCGAAACCGTGGAGAAAGAAGCCATTTATGTGGTGTTAGAGTTAAGTCCATATAATTGTGTAAAAAGGGAAATAGAAAAAGAGCCATGTTGCTTCCCCTTTGGTAGAATAAACAGTGGACCAAAAACACCAAACATAAGGAGGTATGCAACCATGGCTCAATATCATATTACCCTAAATGATGAACTTTTGCACGGGTTATTCACCAGAGATGAGGGATTAGCTAAGCTATTGGAACAAGTCCTCAATCAAATCCTCGAGGCACAAGTAGAAGAACAGCTGGGAGCTCGCCGTTATGAACGAACGGAAGAACGAAAAGGCTATCGAAACGGTTCGTATCCACGCCAGCTGACGACCCGGGTGGGACGGTTGACCTTGCGCGTTCCACGGACAAGAGATGGGGAGTTCTCTACGGAACTGTTCCAACGGTATCAACGGAGCGAACAAGCACTGGTACTGGCACTAATGGAAATGGTGGTAAACGGGGTGTCTACCCGAAAAATCACTCAAATCACGGAGGAATTATGCGGCACTTCGTTTTCCAAGTCCACGGTCTCCTCACCGTGCAAGGGACTGGATCCGATTATCCAAGACTGGAATTACCGTTCCCTTCATGAACACGTGTATCCGTTTGTGCTAGTAGATGCTATTTATACGAAAGTCCGGGAGGATGGACGAGTACGCTCCAGAGCCGTGTTGATCGCTACAGGAGTGAATGAGGAAGGATATCGAGAAATTCTTGGCCTGCAAATCGGAAACAGTGAATCGGAGTCCAGCTGGAGCGAGTTCTTCGGATGGCTGAAAGACCGGGGACTCCGGGGAGTGGACTTGATCATCTCGGATCAGCACGGTGGGCTGGTGCAAGCCATTGAAAAGCATTTCCAAGGCGCTACATGGCAACGATGCCAGACACATTTTATTCGTAATATCCTCGATGCCGCACCAAAGTATATGCAGGATGCCTTGCTCGAGGAGATTCGTGGGATTCTTCATGCTCCAAATAAGCAAACGGCCCGGCTGTTATTGGAACAAGTGCTGGCCAAATGGGAAGAAAAAGCCCCAAAAGCCATGCAAATCCTCGAAGAGGGATTCGAAGACGCCACCGCCGTATTGGACTATCCGGACCGTTATCGTCGGCGTCTGCGCACGACCAACGGAGTGGAACGGCTGAACGAAGAAATTCGTCGCAGAGAACGGGTCATCCGCATCTTTCCGAACCGGGAATCGGTGTATCGCCTCGTTGGTGCCGTGTTGATCGAAATCGATGAAAAATGGATGTCAGGGCGCAAATACTTGGATATGGCTGAATATTGGAAGTGGCGGAAAACGAAAGAGCAAGGAGTCCGATCGGTGAATCAGGAGGCTCCGGCGATCAAGAGAGTGGGATAACCTCTACGCCGTGTCAAGGAGAACGTGGAATACCGGAGCGAAGTGAGGATATGCCGCGAAAGCTCCTTGACATGCCTGTTCCTTGACAACATGATCATTTGTCCGGGAAGGCGACCGGCAGGGAGACTTGCCGGTCTTACCTACCATACGTCAAGTCATCAGGTCCATGTTGTCTATCAAAGGGGAATTTACACAATAATTTGGACTTGACCGGTAGTGATGATGTATAAAATTTTGTGTAAAGCATTTTGCTAGACCAAAAGAAAAAAGGTAGGGTATTCTCTGATTTGGACCAAAACATTCCAGAGAAAGGAGAACCCTACCTATGTCTAAAAGTATACCGAATGTAGACTGGGCAAATCAACTGGAAAGTGTTATTCGTCAGTTTGTAAAGGAAAAATTAGAACTGATCATGCGGGAAGAAATTAAAAATTTCCTCGAAATTGAACAGGCTGGAACGTCGAATATGAGAAACGGCTACTATCAGAGAAATCTAGATACGCAATACGGTCGGATTGAAGGTCTTTTGGTCCCTAGAGACCGAAACGGAGAATTTCAAACGCAGCTGTTTGCCCCTTACCAACGCCACACGGGCTGGCTTGAGGAAGCCATCATCAGGATGTATCAAAGTGGCATGAGCACACGTGAAATTGGCAAGTTTATTGAACGAATTTTAGGCAATGCCTATTCTCCTGCAACGATCAGTCGTATTACCGATGTAGTGAAGGAAGACATCGAGAAATGGCACACTCGTCCACTGCACAAGCGTTATTCTGTCTTATATTTGGATGGTTTATACGTAAAACTTCGTCGCGAAACCGTGGAGAAAGAAGCCATTTATGTGGTGTTAGGGGTGAATGAAGAAGGATATCGCGAAATTCTTGATTTCTTTGTGGGGGGACAGGAAAGCGCCTATGTATGGCAGGAGATTCTTCAACAACTATACAACAGGGGCGTAAAGGAAGTGCTTCTGGGCGTATTCGATGGACTACCGGGGTTGGAGGAAGCCTTTAAGGCGGTTTATCCGAAAGCCGATGTGCAGCGTTGTGTCGTTCACAAAGTCCGCAACACGCTCCATCGTGTTCGGAAAAAAGACCAATTCGAAGTGGCCGAGGATCTCAAGCTGATTTATCGCGCGCCGAATAAGGAGATGGCGTTACAAATGTTTCAACAGTTTGAGTCGAAATGGTCCAGCAAATATCCAAGAGAAGTTCAATCTTGGGCCAATGAGTTGGATGTCCTCCTTACATTTATGGATGATCCAAGCAGTATTCGAAGTGTGATTTACACGACCAATGCCATCGAACGAACGATCAAGGAGATTCGGAAACGCCTAAAACCGATGAACAGTTTGAATAGTTTAGAAGCCGCTGAAAAAATCGTGTATTTGACCATTCAAGATTTTAATGAGAAATGGGCAGGGCGAAAGTTGCGAGGATTTGCCGAAGCGCATGAAGCCCTTCAACGAATGTTTGAAGAACGTTATCATTAACCAAATACTGTAAATAAACAAAATAGGGGGATTCTCCCTTTCCACACAGGAGACTGAATATTCAGTCTCCTGTGTGGAGAAAATCAGTCCCCTATCAATTCAAATCCATTTCAGAGAAACCCTACCCCACTACATTACACAAAATTCTTGACGGTACCAAACATTTTACCCCACTTTCTCTACTTTTTTGGTTCTTCAGATTAAGGGGTGAAAACGTTAATTTCGGAATTATATAAAAATAATTACGTTACACAGTAGACACATACTGCGACATAGGGGGATTTTAAGAATTCTTTTTGATGTTACTGTCCAGCTTCTTTGAGCAATAAAAGCAGAATAAGCCAACAGCTAAACTTAAAAAGGCTGGTACAATGGCATAAACGAAGAAGATTGTCCAAATAAATAGGTATCCACTAATTGCAAATATAAGCCAACTGGTAATAAGTAAAAAACTAGATAAAAATTCTTTCATAAATATCACCGTCCTAAGAATGTAACTTTATTTTATCATAGGACTATCCATAATATTGGAATAACTTGTTGCACAGTTCGAAGAAATAGTGTAACAAAACACTAGAAGATACTAAACCTAAATTGTATTCCACCAGATAATCCGAATACCCCTTTTTTAATAAGTTAAATCCACACTTGTAATATTAGTTATACGGATGTATAGATATATCCCGTTACAAGACCGGAATGTATACTTTTTCATACTAGTTGATGTCCATCTTTTATAAATTTAACGCTTTCCTAAAAAGTATTATTTTGATAGTATTTACTTAACCACATACTACACACTATTCCAGTTTCAAACTAGGAATGGGGTGTAATGATGAACTTTGACAAGTTAATTAAGGAAAAGAAAAAAGGATTTTATTTTCGTATCGATGTAGGGAAAGATCCCGTTACTGGTAAGAGAAAGCAAGCAAGTTTCGGACCATTTCGTACAAAGACTGAAGCGAAGAAAGAACTTCTTAAAATTAAAAACCAAGTCGATGATGGAAGTTATTTTAAAGAAAGTACAGAAGATTTTTCAATGTTCATGGAGCGGTGGTTTAACACCTCTTACAAAAGAACAGTAGAAATAACTACCGCAAAAAGCAGAGAATATGTAATCAGAAATCATATTATGAAATATTTCCAACATAAAAAAATTAATGAAATTACAACATTTGATATTGACAGTTTCTATGTAGACAAGTTAGACAACGGGTATTCAGGTGCATATATCCGACAAATGCATAATTTGCTCAATCAAGCATTTGATCAAGCGGTAAAATGGTCATTGGTTAAAGTGAACCCTGTAAAAAATGCTAAACCACCCAAAGTGAAAAGTGAAGAAAAAATTACATGGACAGTGGATGAGGTAAATCGATTTCTGAATCTGATTAAAAATAGCTCTATGGAGATCCCTTACCTTCTTGCGATTTTTACAGGAATGCGACGTGGAGAAGTTTTAGGACTAAAATGGGATGACGTGGATTTTGAGAATAAGAAAATCCGCATCAAGCGTAGCTTATGCTTTGTCTCAGGCAAAGGACTAATTTTTAAAGAGCCTAAAACAAAAAAATCGAAAAGACAAATTTCAATTTCTCAACATGTTGTAAATGTATTAAAGAAACATAAACAAAAACAAGAATTTCAGAAGGAGAAATTGGGTACTCAATACCAAGATAACAATTTAATTGTCTGCACTGACGACGGAAAACCTCTCGATCCACGAAACTTGTTACGACAATTTTATCGCTTGATCGAAGAAGCAAATGTACCACGTATAAGCTTCCATGATTTGCGGCATACACATGCAACCATCTTAATGCAGCAAGGCGAAAATCCAAAAGTGGTTAGCGAGCGGCTGGGACATTCTCGCGTCGGTATAACTTTAGATTTATACTCACATTGTAAACTAGCACATTATTTCAGAATCCCTTTTTCAAATTATTTCAGGCGGATTCGGAAATAATGTGCAAAATTTTTGCGGATTGTTCCGGATTTTGCACATTCTTTCGGAACGTTTGCACGCTCTTTCAGATGAAGATTTCCAGCGCGCCTGATGGATCGATGGAAAAGAGAAAGCACAAAAGAGGCCGATTCGGCCCCTTTCGTGCTAATACCCCATTTCCTCTGCGGCCATGCGCACCATTTCTTCGTCAATGGCGTCCTTTTTCAGCTGGTACCCGTATAACAGGCACGTCGTGGCCAACGTGTTGATCACCCGAGGCCATCCCCGCGACTGCAGGGCAATCGACTCTAACGCCGATGGGGTGAAGATCGGATGCTTCGCCCCGGCCTGTTTCATCCGATGTTCGATGTAGCCCGCCACCTCTTCCTTCTCCAGCGGCCCCATCCGGTATCGCATGATGATCCGCTGGTCGAGAGGGCGGTGCTGATTGAGCCGCAGCTTCCCCTGTAAATGGGGCAGCCCGGCCAAAATCAAGACAAATGGGTTGGTCGAATCCATCTCAAAGTTGAACAAGATCGCGATGTCCTGTAAAAATGCATCCTTCGCTAAATGCATCTCGTCCAAAATGAACACCGGCGTGATCCGCCGTTCATGATACAATCGCTCGATCGCCTGCTGGATTTGGCGGAAGAGGTCTACCTTGCGGTACTTCGGTTCCTCTCCTAATCCCAAGGCCAAACCACGGTAAAAATCCATCACGCCTCCGGTGGATAACGGAAAGTAGACGACATGATACAATGATGGATTCAATGACTCTTTCAGCGCCCGAAGGGCGAACGTCTTGCCCGCCCCTGGCTCTCCGATTAACAGCCCGATCCCCCGGGTTCGTTTCACGTACTCCAGCGCCCGCAACGCTTCCTGAAACGGCGCCCCTTGATACGCCTCGGACGGGTCTGTTTCTTTCGCAAACGGCTCCCGCGAAAGGGAGTAAAACGATTTATACACCGTGTTCTCCCTCCTTCGCCGGAATCGCCGCAAACGGGGACCGATGGCGTTTTACATAGGCGTTGTCCTCCAAACGAACCCGAACGGCCTCCGCCACCTTCCTTCCATCTTCGTACACATAGACGCCCCGTTCGTCATAGCGGAGTTCAATCGATTGCCCAATGAACCGGGGCGGCACTTCATACAGCTGCTTGTTCAAGGTGATCGTTCCATCGGCTTTGACCTTGCGGTGCTCCCGCTTCAGAAAAATCGCATCCAGCCAATCGCTATCTTCGATGAACGACACGAGATGCACTTGCGATTGAAACACCTCATGCGGCGTTTTTCCGTCCAGCGAGGCGTGCGGTTTTCGATGATACTCCTCTTCAAGCCACCTCCAAAAGCGCTCGTTCAGCTCTTCGAGCGACTTCGGGGGATCCAACTCCAGCAGCGGATAAAACCGCGTCTGTACGGTGCGGAAGAACCGTTCGATTTTCCCTTTGCTTTGCGGGTCATACGGCTGGGTGTGGATGAGCGTAATTCCCATCTCGGCGCACGCATACTGCAGCACCTCGGATCGATAAATTTTCCCGTTGTCCGAGTAAATGCGCTTCGGCTTCCCGCAACGAAGCACCGCTTCCTTCGTGACGATCCGCAGCCCGTCAAACTTCTCCGAAGGGAAAAACTGCGCGTACGGCACAAACCGCGAGCAGTCATCGATATAGGCGATCAAAAACGTTTTCTGGGCTTTCCCATTGACTCGAATCGTTGGTCCATGGGATAAGTCCCCTTGCCAAAGCTCATTGATCTGGTCATACGCAAAGCGCTTTCGCTCCGGCATGGGCAAGATTTCTTTCCCGACAAGGTTGTGTTTTTTCAACAATCGGTATATAGTAAAGTAAGAGGTATGATTTTCTGGGATTTCCCCCTGCTCGATCAGGTGTTCGTAGAACACCGTCACGGGCATGGTGGGATGTTCTTTTCTTAGGGCTAAAATATGATCCTCATCATCGGGCGACAGACGCCTTGAGTGGCCGCGGTCCGAACGGCGCTTCGGCTTTAAGGCGTCAAAGCCCCCTTTTTTGTATCGGGTGCACCAATCGAGGATCGTCTTGGCTGCGATTCGTTTGTCGCCCTGGTGGGGAACATGGTGCACTCGCTCGCTCACCTCTTTCAGATACGTCTTCGGTTCCACCTGCCCATTCACCAACGGAGCGATTAGCCCGTACCGAAACAGGGCAATGTCGTGTCTCATCGACTCATCCATTCGAATCTCCTCCTTGTCTCACTTGGAATCAGGACCGTTCCGGTCCGTCTGCCCTTATCGTACCGGATCGCTTTTTCTCCGTCGATAGGAAAGGTTTGTGGGAACCTCAACTATTTCCAATTTAGGATATGTATGTAAAATCAGGATCCCATTTGATTCGCAAAAGGGTGTCGGAATCCGTCCTCCCACATGTCTCTGATGACCGAATAGAGACCGTGTTTCTCCAACGTCCGGATCCACCAGGAAGCCCGTTCCTTTTCTTTTTTCACGATAGGGCCTATGATCCTCCACCGCCTCGCAAAAAAGCTGTGAAGGCTTGATAGGTTTCGGCAGAACCGCCGGACATAAAAGATGATGCCGTCCTTTGTCGGGAGAAACGGAGCCCGGTTCGTCCCCTCGGTCAATCCCAACTGCTCTTTCACGACTTGCCATATGGCGGACAACGTATACTGAAAATACGGGAGGAGAAAGGAAGGCAGCACACTCACCGTCTTCAAGCATTCCCGACAGCGATACCGGACAATCCAAATGCGATAATCACCATGTGGGGTCAATGCGTTTCGCTCATAGTAACCGTGGCGGTGCAACGGGCGCTTGGCCCGGCAATGCGGACACTTTTTCAGAAGAGGGAAGTCGTTTTCTTTTCCACGCTCTGCATACGTTTGGACGTCAATGCCAAAGTCATGAAATTGAATCACGTCCTCCTCCCCCTCCTATGAACCGATGGATTTTCTCTTCCGAAATAATTCACAAAAAATTTAGCACATTCTTTCAGAAAAGGGGAGAGGGCTTTCTGAAGGAATGTGCAAAAAAATGGCTCTTTTGTTCCGAAATAAAGTGATAATTTACACTCACATGTCAGTGACGATTTACAAGAGCAAGCGGCAGAGAAATTTGAAAATGCCTTGTTAAAACAGAGTTAGAACCCTTTAGTTGACTAAAGGTGCAAGTTTTGTGCAAGTTTTTAAATCACGGAGATTGTAACACAATTGCTAATAAAACGAAAAAAGCTTGAAACCCTTGATACAAAAGGATTTCAAGCCTCTCACTTTAGTGATTCCGACTGGGCTCGAACCAGCGACCTCCACCCTGTCAAGGTGGCGCTCTCCCAGCTGAGCTACGGAATCATATTTTGTTGTTCGCTATCGAACACATTTTTAATTATATAGACGAGCATACAGGTTGTCAACAACTTTTTTTAAAAAATCGATGTTCATGATGAAAAAAGGTAATGAAAAGGGGAAGGCGCCTTCCCCTAAACAAATAATCCGTGTTGGAACGGTTCGAGCAAGAGCGGAGTGTATTGGCGGCGGGCGGCTTCGTATTGCTCAATGATGCGGCTGCGCTGTTCTTCGGCGAGGGCCACTGTTTTGACCAATTCCGTGTCAAGCTGCGGGCTAGCGGTGGAAATGACATACTGTTCGAAGCCGAGCGAGGCGGCGAAATCGAAGACTTTAAACCGGTAGCCGAGCATGACGGCCGGAACGCGAGCAGCAAGGGACAACAAGTTGGCATGGAGCTTAAAGTTGACGGTGGCTGTCAATGGGCGGAGCCGCTCGATGAGCTGTTGTTCGTTGTATAACGTGCGGTCGAAGGTGACGCGCTCCGGGCAATTGATTTTCTTGTACAGCCGCTCGCAGGCGGAGCGATCGCTCGGCCAGACGATGTACAAGTAAATCCGGTAACCAGCGTCAATCCACGTTTTGGCGGCGCGGACGAGTGCGTCTTCGACGAGCGCTTCGTTTTGCCCGAACAAGCGGTTATACGTCGTCCCCCAGTTAATGCCGATTGTTTTTTCTGTCTTTGGCTGCTCAGCGGGCATAGCGGGTGATAGAAGCAGTCCGGGATCGCCGATGACACGGACGTTTGGAGGACAAGCGTCTAACGTGTCCAAGGCCGCTTTGCTGAGCGGGCCACGGATGCCCGCGAAGGCGGCCGAGGCAAGGACCGTGCGAAAGAGTTCGGCGTCTTTGGCGGAAAAATGATGGTTGAGTGCTGGCTTGGCACCCGCGCGCAAGGCGTCCGTTTCCATCGGGCCGATCCAGTCGATGCCGGTTCCCCATATCCAGATTGGTTTTCCTGCTTCGTGCGCTTGACGCAAAACGGCCATATAGCCCGGAAGCAAGAGCGAACCGCCGCCGAGGACGATGGCGTCATAAGGGCTCGTGTCTTTCCAATTGACCTTAGGCGTTGACGGAACGATCTGAACGCCTGGGGCGTACTGGCGAGCCGAGGCGGTGAAGACGTTCCATAACAGTTCATCACCGATGTTTTGAAATCCAAGCCAACCGATATACAGCACTTTTTTCATTGTTTCGCTTCCCCTTTCAGCAATGATTCATAGACGTTAAGCACTTGATCCACACACGTTTGAATATTGAACTGGCGCATGACCCACTCCCGCCCGGCCTGGCCGAGCTGTTCGAGATATAAGGGGGATCGAAGAAGGTGTTTCATGTCTTGGGAAAGGATGTAGCGGCTGCAGTCTTGACGTGAGCCATGATCGCCGAAGTAGCATTCCCATGCGTCCTTATAGGAGTTTGGTTCGACGAGGCCGAAGTAGCCGTGGTTGCCGGCGGCAAGCACCGGTTTGCCGCATGCCATTGCTTCTAAGGCGACTCTCCCAGTGCCGACGACAAGATCGGCAAGCGAATAGTATGGCGCCATGTCCCCTTGTTCACCAACAAGATGAATAAACGTCGCGCGACACGTTTGGTGGATGAGACGGGTAAGGTTCTCGGCGTCGGAAAAGCGCGGACCGTCTCCGACAACAACGACGTACAAGTTCGGAAACAGCGGTTTGAGATCTTTGCACGCTTTTAACACCATAAAGCAAATGCGCGCTTTTGCCCAGGCGAGCCGGCTACTGTAGACGATGACAAGGGCATCGTCTGGGATGCCGAGCGCCTGCCGTCCCTGACGGCCAAGCGGTGCGAACTCGTTCGTGTCAATGCCGTTCGGAATGAGAAACCGCTTCACGATCATCGGGCGGATATGGCGCTCGACAGGTGGGCTGACAGCGATAGCAGCTGACGCTAAGCGGAGCATCGTTTCCAATTCGGAAAGTGGATAGTATGTGCCATGAGCGGTAAAGACAACCGGGACGCCGCAACGGTTCGCTGCAAGGGCAGTGAGGATGCCGGATGGGGTTTGATGGGTGTGAACGATCGAGATGTTTTCCTTCTTTATCACCGCCTCAAGCTGCTCAATGATCTGTTCTTTTCGCTGCTCGTCAATGTTGATCACCGTTGGAAAATCAATGAAGTAAAGCGGACAGCCAACTGCCTCGAAGCGGGAAGCGAGCGCCCCATTTCGGGCGGCGACAGCGATGTGAATACCGCGGGCTGCCATTTCTTTTGCCAAACTTAAGGCGTGTGTTTCTGTTCCTCCGAAATCAAGGCCGTCTAGCACCATCAATACACGCATCATCCTCAACCTCTTTTCCCGTAAAATTGACGCGAGCGTTGCTTCGGATGGCTGCGGTAATAATAAAGGATATCAGGCAAGTTATCGATTTCGAGCTTCGCGTTTAAAAACTTGACGATAAACTCATAGTCTTCCGCACCTCGAATGCGTCTTGTCGGCCCGCCGAGCCGGTCGAATACTTCACCGCGGAACATAATCGTTCCGTGGCAAACGCAATGTTTGCCTTGGGCGTATACACGGCGGATGTTGTCGCTTCCGTACGCCAGCCAGTTAGCGGGGGTTTGGCGCTCAAAATGGCCGTCGGGAAAGAAAGCGTATTTGGTGCCGACTAAGGCGATGTTTGGGTGCTCGCGCAAAAAGGAAAGCTGTTTTTCCAACCGCTCAGGGTGGGAAATATCGTCGGCATCATGAACAGCAATGTACTCTCCGATGCTTGAAAAATAGCCGACCGTTACCGCCCCGGCAAAGCCAATGTTGCGGGGTAGCTTAATATACATGATCGAAAAAAATGGCGAATGTTGTTCCATCCATTGTTTTACCGTTTCTTCGCTTTGATCCGTGGAACCATCATCGACAATAATGACCTCAAACTGTTGGTATGTTTGCCTAGCAAGCCCGTCAAGACAATCTTGAATGTAACGGGAAGCATTATAGCATGGAATGACGACGCTAATAAAATCGCTTTTTCGCTTTGATTCCATCATCAATCCCCTCTTCTACTATCCAGTTTTCTTCTTATACTATATATCCAGTTTTCTTCTTAGCGGTGAGAGGCGATCGTTGATTTGTAAAAAAATAGGATAATATTACTTTCCCCTCTACCATCTTTCCTAACAAAATTCGACCTTTCCCCCATACCTGCCACTAAAAAAATCGTTCTTTTTTCCGTGGATACGTACCCGTGTCGAATAAGAGCACGGTGCATATACGTAGTTAACGTATCGAAATCACAGGAAGGAGGAAAACACATTGAGCTCTAAACATTTACACCATGCGTCAAAAGAGATGAAAAAAATCCGTACATGGCTTGAAAAACTAGATTTGGACGATTCGACATTGGAACAGATCCATTCTTTGTTACAAGAGCGCAAAGGTGATGTGGAACAAATTTTGAAAAGAATGCGTGGTGAGGGACAAGAACAGCGTGCTCTTTTAGCAGATGAAAGGGAGTTGTTGCAGAAGATTTGTGACGCGCTGCATACCGGTACATCGTTAATAGGCGATATTCGCGATGAACTTAACGACTTGATCGGTGAAACGGTAGAAATTACGGTCAATTTCGGGCTCGTGACCGGCACCGTCAGGGCAGTCCGAATCGATTATGTTGTGCTTGAAGATGCGCTCGGCCGTTTCGTCTACCTTCCGTTTACCAACATTCAAGCCGTCGCCCTATTAGACTGAAAGGAGGGAGGAAACGATGAACTTTTCGCTCCTATTGATACTGCAGCTCCGCCGCTTGATCGGCGAGACGCTCCAAGTCGCAACCGATAACAACTTGTTTGAAGGAAAATTGACTGCTGTTGGGAATGGAATTATTCAACTGCAAGCCGAAGCAGGTGAATATGAGCAGGAAACACGAACGGTCTTGATTCAACTTTCGGCCATTAACTTTGTTCGCGAGTTGTAACAACAAAGAGTATAAGGTATGCATCCGCCGAAACCTCACATACCTTATCAAACAATGAAAAACGGCTATGCTGTTACAGCATAGCCATTTTTTTACTTTCTTTCATCGCGCCGGAATCGACGAGCGCTCGTTGACAAATGATAGCGCCTGCTCAAAATCGGCGATCAAATCGTTGAGATCCTCAAGCCCGACGCTCAACCGCAACAGTCCGTCGGTAATGCCGCGTCGCAGCCGCTCGTCTTTCGGCATGGCGGCATGTGACATTTTCGCTGGATACGATAAAATCGATTCAACAGCGCCAAGACTGACGGCGAACACCGGTAAGCGAACGTTTCGGACGAACGTCCGGGCCGCTTCTTCATCCGCCAGGCGGAACGACAGCACAGCGCCGAACCCAGCCGCTTGATTGCGCTGGATCGCATGGCCCGGGTGGTGGGACAATCCTGGATAGTACACTTCCTCTACTTTGGGATGGCGCGTCAAATAGGCAGCAAGGGCGGCCGCTGATTCAGACGACTGTTTCAGCCGGACATGGAGTGTTTTTACACCGCGCAGCACAAGCCAAGCATCTTGGACGCCAAGGACAGCGCCAAAGGCGTTTTGCAATTTGTATAGCTGTTTGCCGAGCTCCTCGTCTTTTACGACCGCCAACCCGGCAACGACGTCGCTATGGCCGGCTAAAAACTTCGTCGCACTATGAAGCACAACATCGACGCCGAGATCCAACGGCCGCTGCAACGCTGGGGTCATGAACGTATTGTCCAGAAAAGTTAAACAGCCATGCGCTTTCGCCAACTTGACGACACCGCGAATGTCGGTCACTTTTAAGAGCGGATTGGACGGCGTTTCCATATAAATGACCTTTGTGTTCGGCCGGATGTTTTCCGCCACTGCTTCAAGGTCCGTCATGTCAACGAACGTATATTCGATACCAAAGCGATTAAGCACCTCGGTAATCATCCGGTATGTGCCGCCGTAGACATCTTCCGTCACGAGCACATGGTCACCCTTTGACAGGAGCAAAAATGCTGTGGAAATGGCAGCCATGCCAGAAGCAAATGCAAACCCGCGCACACCGCCTTCCAATGCGGCAATCGTTTCTTCAAGCGCCTCGCGCGTCGGATTGCCGGAGCGGCTGTAGTCGTATTTGCCGAATGAGTCGAAATCGAACTGATGGAACGTGGATGCATGCTGGATCGGCACGCTCACCGCCCCTGTATGTCGATCGACTTTCCATTTGTTATGGAGCAATTTCGTCGAAAACGACCATTCCCGTTCCATCGCTCACACCTCTTTCATGTTTTTCAATGCCTGCGCTAAATCAGCGATCAAATCGTCGGCATGCTCGATACCGACCGAGAAACGGAGCAGACGGTTGCAAACACCGTTTTGGATGCGGATTTCTTCCGGAATATCAGCGTGCGTCTGCGTCGCCGGATACGTGATAAAGCTTTCGACCCCGCCTAGGCTTTCCGCGAACGTAATGAGACGCAAACATCGCAAAAAACCGTTCACCCATTTTTCATCGGCAATCCGGAACGACAACATTCCCCCTCTTCCCGGGTATAGCACATCAGTGACCTCTTCGTGTTCACGCAAAAAGGAGCAGATGCGCTTGGCGTTTTCTTCATGCTGGCGCATCCGCAGCGCCAACGTTTTCATCCCGCGAATCAACAGCCATGAATCAAACGGCGACAAAACGGCGCCGATGGCGTTATGGTACTCCGCCAAGCGCTGACAGAGCTCTTCGCCCTTAGCAACAACTAGACCAGCTAAGACGTCGTTATGGCCGCCTAAATATTTCGTGGCGCTATGGATGACAATATCAGCCCCTTGTTCGATCGGGCGTTGAAGCACTGGCGTATAAAACGTGTTGTCAACGATCAGTAAAAGCCCATACCGCCTAGCGAGCTCTGAGACGGCGCGGATATCGGTCTCATGCATAAGCGGGTTTGTTGGAGTTTCCAAAAAGATCGCTTTCGTCCGTTCCGTGATTTTTTCTTCCACGGCATCCAAATCAGCAAAATCAACGTAATGAAATCCGAGGCCGTATTTACGCCAGCCGCGCTCAAACAGTCGGTACGTGCCGCCGTAAAGGTCGGCCGATACGAGAAACTCGTCTCCGCTCTCAAACAAGGCGAGCACTGTCTGAATGGCGGCCATGCCGGAACTGAACGCATAGCCTTGGTCACCACCTTCAAGCCTCGCGATCGCCTCTTCGACGATTTTGCGCGTCGGATTGCCGGTGCGGATGTAGTCAAACCCGGTGGACTCTCCAATGCCGGCATGGCGGTAGGCGGTGGAAAAATAAACCGGCGGGTTGACCGTCCCCGTCACCGTTTCGCTCCGATTGCCAATTTGTGCCAACAATGTCTCCAGTTTCTTCATCTCATCTCTCTCCTTCTGCCGAAAAATTCCCTTCCGACGGATAGGGTGTCTGAAGCGTACCGCTGCTTGTCTCGGCAGCCAAGCACCTCGTTTTCGGATCGACTCACAAGTCAGCGGATCAATCACCCAAAAAAAGAAAATAAAAAAAGTCTTCTAAGAAGAAGACTTTTCCATATCCATGGTCACGCTTCTTCTTATCTGCCGAATTGAATACTCAATTCGCTGGATTTAGCACCTGGCCGATTTCCGGCTGGTTGCTGAAGCTTCACAGGGCCAGTTCCCTCCGCTTCTCTTGATAAGAATAGGACGTATATTCAATTTTGTTAATTTATAAAAAAATGTAACGCATTCCGGCCGTTTTTGCAAGTCATTTTTTTTTTGACATTGGCAATGTTCGGCAAATTGATGAAAAATTCGAGCCCTTCATTAACATCTTTTCGCCCAAATATGTTACAATAACAGGTGAACTTACCGTTTTCATGGAGGATGGTCATGGCAATCGCAGCAGGAATAATGCGTGATTATGCGCTTTACAGCGGAGAACTTCAAGAGAAAATCGAACTACTTGTTTATTTGCCAAGCAATTTTTCTCCGCTTCACAAATATTCTTTACTAATCGCTCAAGACGGCAAAGATTATTTTATGTATGGAAAAGTGAAACGCGTCATCGAAACGCTCATGGAGGAAGGAACGATCGACCGGACGATCGTCGTCGGCATCCCATATCGGAATGTGAACGACCGCTACGAGAAATATCACCCAGCGGGGCAAAAACACGAAGCGTACATTCGTTTTTTAGCTCATGAACTCGTTCCGTTTTTGGACCATGAGCTACCGACCTATCAAATGGGCAAAGGCCGGGCGCTGATCGGCGATTCGCTCGGTGGAACGATCTCGTTGCTAGCTGGATTGTTGTATCCGCATACATTTGGAAACATCGCCATGCAGTCCCCTTATATCGATGACTCAGTGCTGGCGCGTATCCGCGCATTCCGTGATCCGTCACTTCTTTCGATTTACCATTCCGTCGGCACGGAAGAAACAGCCGTGAAAACAACGGACGGCCATGTGCGCGACTTTATTACACCAAATCGGATGGCGCGAGACTTGTTTATGGAAAAACAATTCGCCTATACGTACCATGAGTTTGCCGGCGGTCATGCGTGGACGTATTGGCAGCCTGACTTACCGAGAGCTGTATCCGCTATTTTGTCGCTGTAAACAATAGAAAAACAACCATCTAAGGAGGGAAATCGGGATGAAGTACGGCATTGTATTATTTCCATCAAAATGCATTCAAGATTTTGCCAACTCTTACCGAAAACGGTATGACAGCCATTACGCTCTTATTCCGCCGCACATCACGTTAAAATATCCGTTTGAAGCGAATGAGGGGCAATTGAAAGAGATGACGAAAGAATTGCACCGTATCGCAGCGGAAACTCCTCCAATCCCCATCAAAGTGACAAAATTCAGCTCGTTTTACCCGACGAGCAACATCATTTATTTGAAAGTGGAGCAAAACGACGTGCTTAAGCACCTCCATGAACAGCTGCACAGTGGCCTGTTCGCCGGCAAGCCAGAATTTGCATTCGTGCCGCACATTACGATCGGCCGTGATTTACCGGGGGCGGAATACGCCGATGTCTACAGCCAAGTGAAGCTGCAACACGTACATTTTGAAGAGACGATCGACCGCTTCCATCTCCTTTACCAGCTCGAAAACGGATCATGGACCGTGTATGACACATTTGTCGTTGGAGGAAAGGAAACGGTATAATGAACATCGCCATTGGAACAACAAAAGATCGCTCCTTGTACGAGGACGCTTTGCACGTCCGCCGGCTCGTATTTATCGAGGAACAAGACGTGCCGGAAGAGGACGAAATCGATGCGTTCGAGCAAGAATCGTCCCATCTTGTTTTATATGATGGCGAAAAACCGGTCGCGGCCGGCCGACTGCGCTTCATCGACGAAGGGGTTGGCAAAATTGAGCGCATTTGCGTTTTGCCGTCCTACCGCGGCCGCGGCGTTGGACAAATGGTGATGGCGGCCATTGAACAGCTCGCGAAAACAAAAGGGGCGAAAAAAGTGAAGCTGAACGCCCAAACTCACGCCGAACCGTTTTACAAAAAACTCGGCTATGAGGTGATATCCGACGTGTTTATGGACGCCGGCATTCCGCACGTCACAATGGTGAAATCGCTTGAATAATAAGGGAGCTTGCATCTGCACAGCTCCCTTTTGCTTATTTTTTATTGTTCAGCATATTGGCGATCGTATTAAAGTCAATTTGTTTGCCGCTATGGACGATCGTTTTGACGATTTGGTCTTCAAGTTCTTTCGGCACTCTCCGATTAGCGATTTGAGCAACCCGCTTCACTACTTGGCGCACTGTTTTTTCATCGCTGAAATTGGCGTTTTGCAGCGAGTTGGCAAGCTCAAAAATATCTTTCATATTGACGCCTGTTTTCTTTTCAATGTTTTTAAAAAATTGCTGATCCATCTTCCCGCCTCCTTCTCCCTGTATATCGTATGATGCCTCTACAAGAAGGTGCATCAAATGAGGAAAGAAAAATACGAGCCGCTCCGCAGCACCGAAACGACCCGTATCGGATTCGTTTTTTCCATTAGCCGACAAATGCAGCGCCGACAATGATCAACAAGATGAACAAGACGACAATCAACACAAAGCCACCGCCATAGCCATAGCCGCCATAGCCGTAGCCACCATAACCGTAGCCTCCATAGCCGCAGAAGCCCATCCTCGTGCACCTCCTTCTTCGTTTACTGTATTGTATTCATCGGCTCGAGGTAGCGTATGGGCGCACGCGCCATTTTGTCATCCAAATAAGCGGAACAGCATAGCAAACTCCTTTTCCTTTTTCGCAAACCATTGTTCAATGTAATTTAGGTTGCCTTGTACGCTTTGTAAAAACCCATTGTTTAGTTTTTCGATTTCTTGCAGCTGTTTATTGAAATCGTTCCCCCACTGTTCAAACAGACGGATGAATTGTTCGTGTCCTTCTTTCCTTGATGCCACCCATGCTTCCAGCGCCTTTTCCAGCTCTTTGCTCACACCTTTCCCCCCTTTCTTTCTGTTGTATGCAAGACGGGGGGCCGAATGTGAAGGCGTTCCTGTTCTTTTTTACCGCACCATATGGTAAAGTAAAGGATGACAACATGAAATGGAGGGAACACGCATGAAAGCCATTGAAACGAACGATCAGTTCACAGCGGCTATTTCTGGCAGCAAACCAGCTGTCATCAAATTTTACACCACTTGGTGCCCTGATTGTGTACGCTTGAACATGTTCATCGATGACATCATTCGTGATTACGATCAATATGATTGGTTTGAGATTAACCGCGACCAATTCCCGGAGCTTGGCGAGAAATATCAAGTGCTCGGCATCCCGAGCTTGCTTGTGTTCCAAAACGGGGAAAAAATCGCCCATCTGCATAGCGCCAACGCGAAAACCCCCGAAGAGGTGCGCGCCTTTTTGCAATCATTGCCCGCTTGATCGCCCTTTCCTGCATCATGAAAAACAAGGCGCTGCAACCATTTTCGGGCCATTGTTTTGGCGTATACGCAGCAATGAGAAAGGTGTCCCGTACATTTGGGACACCTTTCTCGATCACACAACACTTAATATTCGATCTCTTCGTAATCTTTCGGTTGGTGGGTCAGCCTGCCACCATCGAACATAAATTGAATCGAAATTTCTTCGTCGGTCGTTCGCGCTCGTTCAGGGCGGCCATCTGCTTTAAGCTGAATTTGAATTTCCTCATCCGTTGTTTTTGTCCGTTTATTCTCCATGATCTGATCCTCCTCAATATTAATTTCGCAACAGTGGCTCGACTTTTTGGATGAGCTCCGTCATTTTCACCGCATTTGTTTCGTACAGCGCTTTTGCCTCTTTCGAATCGGTTTGCAACGCATATAACTCGAAATCAGCTTGTACTTTTTTCATTGCAGCCAACAACAACTTTTTCTCCTGCGGTTCGGCCACTTGGATTTTGTCATCGTACAAATCAATCGTTAACTGTCCATATGAATCGACTTGGGCGAGGAAGACATTTTCGACTGCTACTCCTTGCTTATCAAGTTGCTCCTTCAGCCAACCGCGGCCAAGTCCCAACGTAGAGAGTGGCTCGTCCAAAATCACTCCATCCATAATGACGGTTTGTGGCTCTTTTTCCTGCGGCGGGTTCGGAAATACATCACCAACCGTAAGCGGCTGCTTTTCCCGCTTCAACAAGATGTTCAAATCACCGTTCGGCTCCAGTATTGCAAACTCGACATCGGCGACACGGAACACATCTTTTTTACGCAACTGCTCAAGCAACTCGTCAGCTGTGTATTTCTCCCGCTTTAAGTTTTCCTCTAAAATTTTGCCGTTTTTGATCAAAACCGTCGAGTTGCCCTCGACAAAATCGCGGAACTTTTTGTTGCGCAACGAAATGCGGGCGGCCAACACCGGAATGAGCGACCAAATTAAAATACTTGTAATTCCTTCCTGAAGAGAAATTTCCAAATCGACAGACATTGTTCCGGCAATATCCCCCACGGTAATGCCGACAATATATTCGAAAAATGACAGCTTTGCCAACGGCTTTTTGCCAAGAATGCGAGTAATGATAAACAGTCCGATCAAAATACAAAAGGAACGAATGGCGACTTCTAACCATACAGGCATGGATCATGCTCCTTACTTTCCATGATATTGCGGCTCCTCGAACTCAAGTCGGCTGATCCGTTTTTTCAGCTTGGCGATGATCTCCTCGGTGGTGAGCATCGCCTCATGAAACGTCCGTTGCGCTGTTTCATCCTGCGATGTGAGCGCCAATTGCTGCAGTCCGGCATGAATGCCTTTTAAGCTCGCTAACGTTTGTTTCACTTGCGAAGCAACCGTCATGAACGCTCCTCCTATCCTTTCGGGCGGAACAAAAGCGCCCCGATAAATCCGAAGACGATGGCGGCAGAGATGCCGGCACTTGTCACTTCAAACATGCCAGTCAACACGCCAACAATTCCATGCTTTTCTGCTTCTTGCATCGCCCCGTGGACGAGCGAGTTTCCAAAGCTCGTGATCGGAATCGTTGCCCCGGCACCGGCGAAATCGATAAGCGGTTCGTACAAACCAAGTCCGTCTAAAATCGCCCCGGTGACAACAAGAATTGTTAATGTATGGGCGGGGGTTAATTTAAAAACATCCATCAAAATTTGGCCAATAACGCAAATCACCCCACCGACGACAAACGCCCAAAAAAACATGGTCAACACGCTACGCCTCACCTCTATACTCAATTGCTACCGCATGGGCGATGCAAGGAATCGTTTCATTTTGTTGGAACGACAATGGCGACAATAATGCCCCTGTCGCTACAGCTAAAATGCGCTTCAGCTCGCCGCGTCGCATCCGCTTGAGCAAGTGGCCGTAAATGACGACAGCGGAACAAGCTGCCCCACTTGCCCCGGACAGCACCGGCTGCCCGTCGCGGTAAATGAGCAGCCCACAATCTTGATAGCGTTCCTCATCGATATCGATGCCGTGCTGACGCAGCAAATCAAGGGAAACTTGACGCCCAATTCTCCCTAAGTCGCCAGTGACAATCAAGTCATAGTGGGATGCGTCAATTTGCATATCGCGCAAATGTGCCTCAATCGTATCGACCGCTGCTGGTGCCATCGCACCGCCCATATTAAACGGATCCGTCATTCCCATATCGACGACACGGCCGATCGTCGCCGCCGTTACACGCGGTCCATCCCCTTTTGGACTGACGATGGCCACCCCCGCGCCAGTGACAGTCCACTGCGCCGTCGGTGGTTTTTGTCCGCCGTATTCCGTCGGATAGCGGAACTGTTTTTCGACGGCGGTGTTGTGGCTTGATGCCCCGGTCAATATATAATCTGCCCCACCATAATTTGTAATAAAAGCGCTGAGCGCCAGCCCTTCCATTGACGTGGAACAAGCGCCGAAAACGCCGAGATATGGTGCACCGAGCGTCCGAGCGGCAAAACTTGTCGGCGTCATTTGGTTAATTAAGTCGCCAGCGATGAGAAATTGCACCTTTTCCTTCTCCAAACCGGCTTTTTCCATCGCTTGAAATGCCGCTTCCTCGAACAAGACGCGGTGCGCTTTTTCATACGAGTCCTCGCCAAGCCATAAATCTTCATGAAGAAAGTCGAAATCGTCAGCGAGACGGCCGTTTGCTTCAAACGGTCCACCAACTGCAGCAGTCGCAACAATGACTGGCTTGTTCGCAAATACCCATGTGCGATGCCCTTTCAGCATTACAATCCCCCCCATTGTATGGCAATCGTTTTGATGAGGGCGATGACAAACGCGGCAAACGTGCCGAACAAAATGACCGAACCGGCGAGTTTGAACATGTTAGAACCGACGCCGAGCACAAATCCTTCTGTTCGATGTTCAATCGCCGCGGAAATAACGGCGTTGCCAAACCCCGTTACGGGCACAGCACTCCCCGCTCCCGCGAATTGAGCGATCCGGTCATAAACGCCAAGCCCGGTTAAAATCATTGACAAAAAAACCATTGTCGCTACGGTCGGGTTCCCTGCCGTCTGCTCAGTGAAGTCAAAGAAATACATATAAAAATAAGAGATCGCCTGTCCGATCGTACAAATAATCCCGCCAACGAGAAAAGCACGGGCACAGTTGCGGACGATCGGGCGCTTTGTTTCCCGTTCCTTTTCAAATAAGTGATACTCTTGTTGAACTGGAGTTAAGTTTTTCCTCTTTTCATTCGCCATAATGACACCTCTTATGTCTGCTCTTTGCTCAGCTTTTCAATGCGTCCGATTTCCCGGTTGACCTCTCGATGATCCAAGCTCTTGTTACTCATCTTTGTTTTTAATTGCTGCGTTTTCCAAAAGATTTTCAAATCACTCGAGGAAATCACCTTGTAACCGGGAAACATATCGCGCAATCGACCTTCAACGTCTTTTTCAATCTTCTTTCGGTTCCATCGCTGCATATGGGGAATTTGGTATGCGACAAGCAGCCGGTCTCCGCTGTTGACCACCACGACATCCCGGATATCCTCACGTCTACGTAAATAGTCGGCGGCCCGCTCGGCCGGCCCTTGGTCAAGCTTAGTTCCTTTTGCTGTCCCGGATGTTTGAGCCCGCATCAAATTCGTCCCTTGCAACGATTGTTTTTGTTCTGTTTCCTCTTTCGCACAGCCGCTGGCTACCATGAGAGCGGCCATCACGACCAACCACCATTGTTTCATCGCCATCAATCCATTCTTTTTATGTATTTCCGTCAATTTGGGGAAAGGTTGGCGTACTGCCAACCTTTCCGCCCGAACCACAACATCTGCCCCGACAAAAAGTTACTGCTGTTTATATTGTGGCTCTTCGTTTTGAATTTCCTGCACGCGCGTGTTAACTAAATCGATGACCGCTTGCGTTTGCTGAGCAGCTTGCTGGTAAAGCTGTTTTGCATTTTGGTTTTCCGTTTGCAACGCGAACGTCTCGAAGCTCGCTTGGGCGGCTTTTAATCCAGCTAATGTTTGTTTTACTTGTGTAGCAACCGTCATGATTTATGTCCTCCTCACCATGTATAGAAGTTGGGGTTGACAATATTTATAGTGGCTTTTCGGTGTCAAATTATAATTGTAATTTGCTGTAAAACATTCCGCCTCACGTTCCACCTTTTCGGACACAAAAAGGGCGCCGTTGACTGCAGGCGCCCCCTACCGTTTATGACTTTTTGTCGATTTTGTCAGAATAGCCGCGGCCGAGCGATGGATTGTTTAAAATGCCGGCCATCACTAAAATGCTTAACAGCGCTTGATACAGCTGCTCGTATTTACCAAGGTCGATATCAATGCCAAACGTCTCAAGCATCAGCACAGCAAACGACCCGATCGCAATCCAAAGACCGTAATTTTTAAAACGCTCCACCGTTCATATCCCCCATTTATCTCATCACTAAATCCATGAGAACGGTCTCCATTCCCCTTCGTCCCGACCATGTTTCTCTTCATCGCGCCCTTTTTCATCCCGCACATCTTCGATGGCTTCGATTTCATCATCAACACGATGCGGGAACAACCATGGATCACGAATGCGTCTACGTGGCACAATCACCACATCATCGGCGTGAATGATCAACTTATCAACCTGGATGACTTTTGCTTTTTTTCGATCCGACATGCCCATCCCCCCTTCCTTTCGCCTAGTTGCACTGTTAGACTATGCAATGAAGGGAAGCAGGGTATAGGCGTCTCTCACGGCCGTTTGCTATTTCTTTGCGATCGGCCGGCCGCAGCCGCAGCCCCGTGGACGACGCACAGGCTGGGTTGCCGAGGAAAGTACCACTGCCTTCCGTTTCGGAGAAGTTGGTTTCCTCATGGCTTCATCCCCCCGTATAGAAAAAAATGTATAACTACTGTTATTGTATGGCCCTATAAGTCAAGGGTGCTTCTCATTTTTCATTTTTCTTTGTCTCGCTCTGGATGGGGACGATCGCGTTTTCGTGCCTTAGTGTATGGAAAAACCAACTGTCCGGCTGCTCTTCCTCGTAGACATCGCTCGTCTCTTCCGACTGTGGCAGTTGTTGCAGTTGACGGCGCAGCTCGTTGTTTTCTTTCATGAGCTGTTTGATTTGTTCGTAACGCTGCTCACTTTGGTAGGCCAATTCCCGCAAGACAATATTTTCTGCTTCCACCTCTTTCAATCGACGCTCCAGTTCGGCGATCTGTTCAACCAGCCGTTCATCCATTCCTTTTTTCTCTGTATTTATTGCCCTTTGTTTCTCTTTCATTCGTCATCTCCCCTTCATTTCGTTCTCTAGTGTGCGTCAGCAAAAAATCCGCATCTGTCCCAACACATTTACCCATATCGTTCATAGTATACAGTAGTCCCAAACCATCAGGAGTTGGGGAACAAATGAACGATAGGAGGAACGAAGAAAATGGGCCATTATCACCGTCGCGATAAAGAAAAAGTATGCATCAGAACCCGTAAAATTTACGACTGGGTGACGCGCCAAGTTGATGTACCGTTACGAAGCTTCAGCGGCGACGATTTGGAAAAAATTTTTCCATCGGCCAATTGCCCTCGGCAGGGAACGATTTGCGAATTCTTGGCATCGCAATCGGCAGACCCGCAATCTTTTACGATCCGGTGCTTCTTATCCGATGCTGAAGGAAATCCGATCGACCCAACCGTTGATCACGACGCCTTGATTTGCCAGGAAATTACGCAATCAAACGGCCGGCAGCCTGTAAACGTCACTCTTCCTTCTGGTGAGACTGTCACGTTGCAAAAAGTCAAAGCGCTCGTCAAAGGACACGTCGTCGTGCAAATCGTCAGCCCGACCGGCACGGTCATTTGCGAATCGGCGCCGATTCCGTTTGCCACGGCGCAAACATTCATTTTATGCGCTCCAGAAGGCACGCAACTCAACTGCCATATTTCTTTCTTCGAATGCGACACGAGCCTAGTTTGCACAGACAACTTTAACCAGCTCGACGTTTCCATCACCTTGTGCCTCGAAGTCCAAATGGAAGCTGATGTCAAAATCGAAGTCGAAGCCCGTTTCTGCCAGCCGCGGGAAGAACTTGCTGAAGGCATCACGCTTTGCCCGACGAAGAAATTCCCGCCGCAATGCCCAGACGTATTCCCGGCAATGTAACGTCCTGCACCGTTCAGGCTGTTGTTCCCAACAACAGCCTTTTTTATATGGCATTTGCCGGCCGTGCGTACATAAGATAAAAATGGAAGGGGTGGAAAGCAAGTGAAAAACACGAACGATGACCAACACCTCCGTCTGCAGCAGCAAATCATCCACTACCGCTCGGAAGCCGCCTCATGCAAGGAACAGTTGCAGCAACTTGAAGCCGAGCTGGCCAAGGAAAAAATGCGTAGCGCCTACTGGAAAGAAAAGTTCCGTGAAGCAGAAACGACCAATGTTGAAACGTATAAGAAGAAAATCGCCGCCTTGGAACGCCAGCTGTTGATGTACGAAATCGCTTTGGAAGAGACAGAACATCAGCGCTCTGAATGGCAACAAACAATGGCTGAACCGGTTGCCTCGGTCTCGGCGCTGTTTCACTATTCTATTGTCATTCCGCCACATCTTGACGAAGAAGAAATGACCGTGATCGGTGATTTCATCATTCGCAACAGCGGGACAACACCACTTCACCATCTCATTGTTTGCCTCCGTCTCTCGCCGCCGAAAATAGCAGTACTGAGCGGAAAAATTGTGCTGCCCCAAAGCGCCCGTGCGGAACAGGAACTGCTTGCCGGAAACAGCGGAGAAAGCTGGACGTTCATCCAAGAAAACTGGCGAGAGAAAGTGCGGCAAAACGGCGAATATTGGATCGCCCCGCTCCATGGTTCTCCGCTCGAACCCGGAGAAGAACGGCGTTTTTCCCAATTTGAGATCGCCGTCCGCCCATCCGGTAGCGCTCGATCGCTGACAGTCGATGGTTTTGTGTATTGCTCTGAATTGCCAAAAGGCGTACCCGCAGCCAACCATATCGCCATCCAATGGTAAACGGTTCTTTCCTTCGCTTCACATCGCTCGGCGGCGCGTCTTCTTTTCTTAGCCGGCCTGCTCTTAGGCCGGTTTTCTCATTCCTGAGGTGAACGGTGTCCCCTTCTCGTCAAACAGCTATTGACAATCGGTCGCATCAATGGTCAATCCTCATTGGCCGATCGCGGCCTAAGTCGGCAATGTCTCTCTATGAGAGCCATTTGCCGACAACCGTCTCAATGATCGCTGCCCCGCCGGCAATGGCAAGCAACACGATGAGCGGTTGAAAAACGCCCGGCCACAGCGTAATACCAGCGTAACAAAACGCTGCACACCATATCCCAGTGCACCAGTAGCAGCTCAACAATTCGCCGAACCAGCGGCGCACCCCGTTTCCCTTCAAAACGAGAAATACTTCCTTTCTTCCATCCGGAAGCTCCTCTTCCACCCATTCATGGAAAGGCTGACGCAGCCAGTTGGTGATCGTATCATACACGATGAGCCTCGTCAGGCGGAAGCTAGCCAAACAAAGAAGAACAAACGAAAACGGACTATCCACATTCCTCCCCCTCTCCACTCCCCATGACCGCAAAAGGAAGTCTCTTTTCCCCTTCTCTTTCATGTAGCGGCGGGCGAATTCGTCTTCGTACGGACGTTTACCCAAACGCTCTCCTACGCCAATCATATGATGAAGTATAGGTTTTTAACACAAGAAAGGAGGCGACACAATGTATCATGTATTTTTCGAGCGGCGACCGACCCGACGACCAACCCAGCAGCCGGTTCGCCCCCAACTGCCCCAACTGCCTGGCGCTCTTTACGAACAGTTAACTGCGCTCCTGCCCGACACTGAAGTGAACGTGCACACTGCGAATGAGACGTATTACAATGCGCTTTTTCTCGGTTTCGAGCCGCAGACAAACACCGTTTCGCTGTTGGTTGACCGTTTTTACGAAGATGGAGGGCACACGCTTACCCTCGATGCAACCACGATCACTGCAATCGATCTCCCTGCTTCCATGCAGTCATCCTCATCAACGAATTTGGATGACGAGGTGGAATAACGAGAGAAAACAACATCGCCGGCTGGCGTCCAAACAGCGCAGCCGGCGCTTCATTTTAGGCAGTGCCGTCTTCTCGCTGACTAGTGCGCTTGTCTACACCATTTCTTTTTCTCTTACATAAACTGTTACTAATCGACCATTGCGCTAAGAGGAACTGACGATCTCGCCTGTTATTTGATGTTTTCAACAATTACAGCCTGTTGGAAATCGAAACTGACGTCATCGGCGAACGGAAGAACGAAAAGATATGGCTTATACAAAAAAGAAAAACAGGCCAGCGGTACGTGCTCAAGCAGCTAAATGAGGCGCAAACCGATTTTCCCCTCTTGCTTCATTCCAAACGATACGAGACAGGATTTCATGCCCCTAAATTTTCTAAACTAAAACAAAGCAATATTATGTTCATCGAAAAAACCGCTATTACTATTGGATGGACTTATGGCTCCGGCAAGCCTCTTGTCCCATAACCGACCGCGGGGATGATCACCTTTTTGACCACCACTCCCCCTCCTTGTCCTCTATATCCTTGTCGTATTCGTTTCCGAATGACATGGGAGATTGTCTTCCCAAAATAGGCTGCTTTATTTCCGGCGTTTTAGGCGCTTGCCATAGCAAACAAAACTTGTCCGTTAATACGCTATAAAAGAAGATTTCGTGAAGGAGGCCTATTAGCATGAATATCTGCATCATCGGCGCTGGCTACGTCGGACTGACCACTGCAGCCGTCCTCGCTGAACTTGGGCATGAGGTGCATTGCATCGACCATGATGAACGGAAAATTCACCTGCTCAACAACGGAGAAGTTCCGTTTTATGAGCCGGGATTAGAAGAGTTAATCACTAAAAATTGTAACTATTTAACATTTAGCGGCCGCTGGGATTATATTAAACGGGCGGCCGTCATTGTCATTTGCGTCGGCACTCCGCCGCGGCCGGACGGCAGCGCCGACTTACGCTATATCGAAGCGGTGCTCGACCGTTTAGCCGCCACGATCGAATCGTACAAAACGATCGTCACAAAAAGCACTGTCCCTCCGGGGACGAATGAATGGATGCGCGCTGAACTCATCCGAAAAGGAGTAGCCCCACATTTATTCCGCATCGTATCCAATCCGGAGTTTTTGCGCGAAGGGTCGGCTGTTTACGATATGTTTCATCCGGACAAAATCGTTGTCGGCCTCGAGCCGGATGACGATCGGTCGCTTGCTGTCGTGCAGACCATGTATGCCGGCATCAACGCTCCTTACGTCACGACAAGCCTCACCGGGGCGGAACTGATCAAATATGCCGCCAACGCCTTTTTAGCAACCAAAATATCCTTTATCAACGAAATGGCGCGCATTTGCGACGCATTTGCCGTCGATATCAACGACGTCGCCCGCGGGATTGGCTTCGACCCGCGCATAGGACCGCATTTTTTGCAAGCTGGTCTCGGCTATGGAGGCTCCTGCTTCCCCAAGGATGTGAAAGCACTCGAACATGCAGCGCGCTCGCGTGATGTCGAGCCCCGCTTGCTACAGGCAGTCCAATCTGTCAACGCCACTCAAATTGACGTTTGTCTCAACAAACTGAATAAAGAGCTTGCTCCGTTGAACGGTAAAAAAATAGCCGTGCTTGGCATCGCCTTTAAGCCGAATACAGACGATACTCGCTTTTCCCCCGCCGAAGCGCTCATCCGTCAGTTAAGTGGATCGGGCTGCACGGTCGCTGCCTACGATCCGAAGGCGACGCTAACGGCGCCGCTTGCCAATGTCATACAAGTACAATCGGTGCACGAAGCGATCCAAGACGCAGATGCCCTGATCATCGCCACCGACTGGGACGAATTTCGCACACTTGACTGGTCAGAAGTGAAAGCGGCAATGAACGGGACACTCGTCTTTGACGGACGAAATTGCTTAGATCGCCGCGCTGTCGAACAAAGCGGCTTGCGCTACGTGGGGGTGGGACGTCCATGAACATTCTCGTCACTGGAGCGGCCGGATTTATCGGCTCTCATTTATGTGAAAAACTGCTCGAAAACGATCAACACCAAGTCATCGGCGTCGACGGCTTTATCGGGCCAACACCGGCGCCGCTGAAGATGAAAAACATCGCCCATTTGCAATCCCATCCGCGGTTTACGTTGGTTGAGACGGATTTGCTGACAGCCGACTTGCCAGCATTGTTAAAAGATGTGGAAGCCGTATACCATTTAGCCGGTATGCCCGGCGTGCGAACAAGCTGGGGAACGGACTTTGCCGACTATGCAGTGCACAACATTTCCGTTACACAACGGCTGTTGGAAGCGTGCAAAGACTTGCCCCTCAAACGGTTCATCTATGCTTCAACCTCGTCCGTTTACGGTGAACGGAGTGGTCCGCTGTCGGAAACACTCGAACCAGTTCCGCTCTCTCCATACGGCATTACAAAGCTCACAGGCGAGCATTTATGCCGCGTCTATTTCCGCGAGTTTGCCGTACCAGTTGTCATTTTGCGCTATTTTACCGTTTACGGGCCACGCCAACGCCCCGATATGTCGTTCCACCGCTTTATTCGCCAACTGCTCGCTGGTCAGCCGCTCACCGTATTCGGCGACGGAACGCAATCGCGCGATTTCACCTATATTTCCGATTGCATCGACGGGACGGCAGCCGCGCTCGAACGAGATCATGTAATCGGGGAAACGATCAACATCGGCGGGAAAGAACGTGCATCCGTGAATGATGTGATTCACTTGCTTGAAGTGTTGACCGGAAGAAAGGCGACGATCCACTATACGTCCGCCGCCCGCGGGGAGCCGAAACAGACATGGGCCGACTTGACAAAAGCAGAACAGCTGCTCGCATACGAACCGACTATCACGCTCATAGATGGATTGCAAAAAGAAATCGAATACATCCGTTCGTTATACAAGGGTGAGCAGCCATGAACATCGCCTACGTTTGCACGGAAAAACTGCCTTCACCAGCAATAAAGGGCGGTGCGATTCAAGTCATGATTGACGGAATCGCACCGTTCATTGCCCGCTCCCACAAACTAACCATTTTTTCTGTAGCCGATCCGCTCTTGCCATCTGAAGAGACGGTCGAAAACATCCACTATATCCGTTTTCCGAAGATGACATACGAAGCCGATGTAGCGCGCGCGCTAGCTGCAAACCGTTTCGACGTCGTCCACGTGTTCAATCGCCCTGCGCCTCTCGCTAGTTACCAAACCGCAGCACCGCACAGCGCCTTTGTGCTGAGTCTCCATAACGACATGTTTTCGCCGCTGAAAATCACGCCGACGGAAGCTGAACGGGCACTGATGGCTTGTACGCGGCTTACCGCCGTTAGCGAATATATTAAACGGACAGTGACAGGACGCTATCCGGTCGATCCTCAAAAAATTAACGTGATTTATTCCGGAGTGGACTTAGATCAATACGTTCCGGTTTGGACGGAAGAAGGGGCGCGCATCCGCCAATCTTTGCGTGAGGAACATGGACTCGTCGACAAAAAAGTCATTTTATTTATCGGTCGTCTTAGCAAAACAAAAGGCCCACATGTCCTGATTCACTCCTTGCCGTCCCTGCTGACACGCCATCCCGAGGCAGTGCTTGTCATCACTGGTGGGAAGTGGTTTAGCGACAACAGCCGAAACGAATATATTGATTGGTTGCATCAACTCGCTGCGCCGTTAGGTGACCACGTCATCTTCACGAATTACATTCCGCACTTTCATATTCCAAAACTGCTGTTAATGGCCGATGTATTTGTATGCAGCTCCCAATGGCACGAGCCGCTCGCCCGCGTCCATTACGAAGCGATGGCCGCTGGCATTCCAGTCGTGACGACCAACCGCGGTGGCAACGCCGAAATCGTCCGACACGGACAAACGGGCATCGTCATTGATGATTACACGAACAAGCAAGCCTTTGCCGAGGCCATCAGCTACATGCTTGAACAAAAAGAACATGCCGAACGCATGGCCAAAACAGCACGAAAACTTGTGGAAACACATTTTCAGTTCAAACATGTCGCCAGCCGTCTTGAGGCTGTTTATGCGGAAGCGCTCGCCAGCCATAAGAGCCAAACTTCTTCCCTCTAGCAGCAATGCCTTCTGGGTATACAGAACAGACAAAAACAAAGGATGCCCGCCCTATGAGGCAGCATCCTTTTGTCTTATCCAATCGCAAACATATTGCTTCTTTTGTTTGTCCCGGCTGCTTTTGGACGGTTGGCATAGGTGGAAGAAAGAACAAATGGAACGGCCACCTGCCGCTGAACTGCCTGTTGCAAAGCCTTTTTGCTCTCTTGCTCTGCTAGCTGACGCTGTTTTTGTCCACTGTCTGCTACCGATTGCTTCACTAGCTCCAGTATTTCGCTTTGAACCTCGTTCGTCTTCCATTTCTCCTGCTGGCTCTGTTTTTGAAGGGTATCGTCTGCTGCTTGTTTCACTGACACCAGCTCTTCGTTTTGAACCGTCTTTTTCAGCCGTGTTTCCCGACGGCTTTCTTTTTTCCGCTTAACGGTTCGCTTTTCTTTTTTGCTCTTCTCCAGTTGCCTTAGTGGCAGCGGGATAACAGCTTCTTGTCCTTCCCCTTCCGTGCCCAACTCAACAAGGACAGGCGGCAAGTCAACGTCTGTTTCCTCTTCTTCCTCGTCTTCCCCTTCTTCCTCTAATCCAAGCAATAGCTGATCGAAAAACTCATCATCTTCTATCCATCCCCATCCCATCGGCCCAGGCGGGGAAAAACGAAACGGCTGCAAATCGAGTTTCGGAATGTGGTCCAACCTCATGCACCTCCTTTACAAAAGCGATGGCAGCGGCGTGCGGCGGAGCGCGTCTTGTTTTGACCGCTCAACCGTAATAGCCGTCTGTATCTCCCACATATATTTTTCATCTGACCAATTGTCTTTCGCCTTTAAATAATACTTGCGGGCGACAGAAGCAAACAAGTGTGGAAACAACAGCTCCGCTTCGAGCAGCCTGTATTGATCGTCGGTAAGCGGATGGACGCGATGGTACGCTTGCAGAAGCCGTGCAGCCAGTTCTTCATCCCACACCGCCATCTTTTTCATGATTTTATGGAGCAGCACTTGAATGTCGCGCACCGGCAAGTCGATGACGACTGCGGGAAGATAACTCATCATCATCGTCTCCTCCGTTTCGATAAGGTGTGACAAGGAAATATCTTTATGGATAAATCCTGTCCACCGGTTCGGTCCGGCTGTCCATTCAGCGTAGGCGTCGCTCTCTAGTTGCTTGGTCGCCTCTTCAGCTGCGGCGATCATTGCGTCAGCGGCTTCAAAAAACAGGACAGAAAACGGATCATCGGCAAATGCGGCTGCCATTTTCTTGTAGCCAGACAGCTCTTGCAATTTCCAAGTATACGCCTTTGGCCACTTTCCAAGCCGGTTTCGTTTTTTCGCCTTCGAGCTTGGAGAAAACTGTTGCGAGGCGGCGTGGAACAAACCAAGAAATTCGAACGCATTTTCAAGCTGTTCGACATTGTAATAGCCCACTTCCTTGCCACTGACGGCATCGTATAGCGCGTATGCCTGCTCCCCTCCTGCGACGCATAGACCGCCGTTTTTCGTCCGGCATAACGGGGCAATCGGAAACTGCCGCTGCTGCAAATGCCAATGCGCCTCGGCATAAAACAGCATCCGCTCCGGCAGCGTCGCCCGTTGCCGCAACACTTTCTCTCCCTCATCTGTAGCAACCGTCCAGACCGTTTCCTTCGGCCGCATCACCTGAAGCTCAATCTGCTCAACTTCGTACGGATACAGTTCGAGTACTTTGTCAGCAATCCATTGTGACTGCAACCGCTTTACCCCCTTTCTTCCCCGTAAGCGCGCAACAACTTCGCGGCTACCACTTCCCAGTTGAATTCCCGTTCGACCTTCTGCCGCCCGTATTTGCCCATTTGGATGGAAGATGATGGTTCGTCAAACAGCTTATTAATGAGTGCTGCGTACGCTTCAGGGTTGCTGAAATCTTTGACGATATAACCATTTTTGCCGTTCTCAATCACCTCGGGGTTTCCCCCGCGATTGCTCGTAATGATCGGCAGCCCGGCCGCCATCGCCTCATAATGAACGCGTGCCAATGGCTCTTGCCACTGGGACGGGCAAACGAACAAATCAGCCATCGTGTACAGCTGTGGAATTTGCTCCGGCTTGACAAATTGAATGAACATCGCATTGTTTTCGTACATCGCCCCAAGGGTATACAAGTAACGGACGTAGCTGTTCACCTCGTTGTCGCCAAACCATTTCGAGCCGACAAACACGATCACCGCTTCTGGGTGCTTTTTGATGATTGACGGCAACGCCTCAAGAAGCAAATGGGCGCCTTTCACTTTGCTTAATCGCCCGACAAACAGCACAACTTTTCTTCCCTCGAGCCCGAGCTCACGGCGGATAGCCGCATAGATTTTCTCCCCTTGCGCTGTCCATTTCGGTTGGAACGTCTCGACATCGACCCCTGAATAAACGGTCGCTACTTTTCCAATCGCCTGTGGAAAGCGATCGCAAATGGTCATCTTGATATAGTCACTCACAGTTACAATTTGTTTGACTGCGTTGATACAATCGACTCCTTCGGCATAGGAAATTTTATCGTCGCGGAACATTTCATTATGGATGCTTAACACAAGAGCACTGTCTGGTGAAGCTTCACGGATGTGGCGAATCCAGCGCGGCCGATTGCATACGTGAATGACGTCATACGTTTCCGTGCGCAAATGGTTGGCCACTTCTTGTATATATGTTTCTTGGGAGAAACGTCGATAGGATACCCCATTTTTGTTTTTCTCCACGTCCGGCAGATCACGGTCGCGAATCGACAACACAGTGACGTCGTGTTTTCGCGCCATGATCGCCGCTGTCGCATCGAGATAAATTTGTGTCGCCCCTCCCCGGATGGGCGGCACTGGCAGTTTTTCCGTCGCAATCATGGCGATTTTCATGAAATTTCCCCCGTCTTCTAAAAAAGTTCAGGCAAAAGTTTGTTTTTATATCATACGTGTGCTCCTTTCCCACTGTGCATGCCTATGCAGCAAACGGGCATCCGTCAAACGCCCTTCTAGGTGATGAACCGGCTGGACGTTCACCCATTTTTTTTAACTCGGGATAAATGGCTATAGACAGCAGCCGTCATCGACCATACAGTAGAAAAAAAAAGGAAAGCAGGGACTGATGATGGCTGATCAAACCGTTTATTCAACCACGTCGCCAGTCACCAACGAACGGCTCGTCCACATGGCGCGGTTACTGTTAAAGCAGTGGGACGTCGAAGCCAAAGCGATTGACGTCATACAAAGCGGACAAATGGCACTCGTCTGGAAAGTGTATACCGATGACGGGCCGAAATGCCTAAAACGCATTCACCGTCCGAAAAAAAAGGCCCTCTTCTCGATTTACGCACAAGACACTTTGGCAAAAAAGGGGCTTTATGTTCCGCGCATCATTGAGACACGCAACCACCGCCTGTTTAAACAATACGGCCCGTTTTTATTTGTGCTGTACGACTGGATTGAAGGAACACCGTTTGATTTGAACGTCCACGACGATTTAATTGCTATGATCGAAGCCCTTGCTCATTTTCATGAGCAGTCAGTCGGCTACGAACCACCGCCCGGTGTTCCGGTATTCAGTAAACTCGGCAAATGGCCGAAGCATTATATGAAGCGATGCCGGCAACTCGAGGCATGGAAGCAGCTCGCCAAATTGGATCGCGACGATCCGTTTTCCCGCCTGTATTTGGCCGAAATCGACCGCTTTATTGAAAAAGGGGAGGAAGTGTTGCAACAACTACTAGAATCGTATTACGAGACATGGGTTGAGCAAATGAAGAAACGACCTTCACTTTGTCACCAAGACTATGGGACAGGGAACTCGCTGCGTGGAGAAGACGGAAACGTCTGGATCATCGATCTCGATACAACTGCCTTCGACTTGCCAATTCGCGATGTCCGTAAAATGATGGCACCGTTTCTTTTTGAAACAGACGAGAAAGGAAAAACAAAAGCCGATATCGTGCTTGAAGCGTATGAGGACGTGCGCCCGCTGACGAAAAAGGAAAAAAAGGTGCTGTTTATCGATCTACTGTTTCCGTATGATTTGCATGAGCTGGCGGTGGAAAAATATATCCGGAACGTGCCTATCACCGAAGCGGAACTGGCGGAAGCAATGGCTTATGAACAGGCAAAATGGGAGGAAATCGAGAGACGGCTCGATTCGTTGTAAAAAACGAGCGTTCCCAGAACGGCAGATGCCCCTAGGAACGCAGCTCACCACCGTAAGTCGGCGGACAATGCACAGCAACCAACATTTGTGCCCGCCGACTTCTTAACGTCTTAAACAACGGCATCGAGACAAAAAGATCTCCTGATTTCGAGGGGCATTGATCATCGATTATTGCACAAACCCGATCATCGTCACAGAAAGAAGCTGCGTGCGCTCGATGACCGTTTCGTCTCCTTGTTCATCGACGACCGTCAATTCGGTCGCCGTGCACCGTTTCAGCACCCCTTCATAGCTTTGCTCTTTCGTGGCAAATTCACATTTGAGCGGCGGCAAATGGGCAGGCAGATCCGTTAAAAAAGCAAGTTTCTCATCAAGCGTCATCGCTTGAAACTCCCTTTTTTTGACGAAAAACGTTCTCTGCTCCTCCCCAACCTGTTGAGCGACACCGTCCGTTTTCTTCTGGTGAGAGCGATTCGCCCATGTAAACGTTTCTTGCATATGCGCCACGGCCCGCATGTCCTTTGGCTGCACAATGTAAAGCAGCGGCTTTGTTTCTACAACTTTTTCTTTCCGCACGCCAATCCCCCTTTCACGCTTGCCTTACCTTTATATATGTATGCCTTCCATTCCGATAATTGCCCTCAGACGGACAAAAAACAGCCGCCCCACGTACTAGGGCGGCTGCCTCGTTTTTTTAGTATCCTAAAATATGGTATCCAGAGTCGACATGAATGATTTCCCCGGTGATGCCACGCGATAAATCGCTGAACAAAAACAGCGCTGCATCGCCGACTTCCTCTTGCGTCGTCGTCCGACGGAGCGGTGCGCGCTCCTCGATCTCTTTTAAAATCGAGTTGAAATCGCTCACTCCTTTGGCCGACAGCGTGCGAATAGGGCCTGCGGAAATGGCGTTGACGCGGATGCCGTATTTGCCTAAATCGTTTGCCAAGTATTTGACACTCGCATCCAACGACGCTTTCGCCACTCCCATGATATTGTAGTTTTGCACAACGCGCTCACCGCCTAAGTACGTGAGAGTGACGATGCTGCCGCCTTCGGTCATGAGCTCTTTCGCCTCGCGTGCCACCGCAGTGAGGGAATAGGCGCTAATATTATGAGCAAGCAAAAAGCCGTCGCGGCTCACCTTCATGTACTCGCCGCTTAAATCATCCTTATTGGCATAGGCGATGCAGTGGGCGACACCATGAATAACGCCGACTTGTTCTTTAATTTGCGCAAAACATTGAACGATGTCCTCGTCATTTGCCACATCGCACGGCAACAGAAGCGAACGTTCATCTTCCAACGTATCGACAAGCGCCCGTACTTCCTTTTCAAACCGCTCTCCGGCGTATGTAAATACGAGTCGGGCACCGGCAGCGTGGAGCGAACGGGCGATTCCCCAGGCGATGCTCCGCTTGTTCGCCACCCCCATGACGACATATGTACGTCCTTCCAATGATAATGTCATTCGTTCATCCTCCTAATTATTATTTAATATTAGCACCAGGTGTTAATTCTATTATAGGATATGCCGCGGACAATGTAAATGAGCTGCCGCTCTTTTGCTTCCCGCTTTCTTGGCGCCGACGACGATTTTTCCCACTTTGCAAAACAAGCCGAATTCGTTAATATGGTATATGGTACATTTAAATGGAGAGGATCGTTCCATGGATCATGATCGTTTTTCCCAATCGAAGCTCGATTACCACTTGTTGTTTGTTTTATTCTTAATGGCCGTCGTCAGCGCCATCGCCATCCATAGCGCGGAGGTGCTGTTGCCAGAGAAACTGCAAAATGTCAACTTCGCCGCCAAGCAGCTGCAATGGTACGCCATTGGTGCAGTCGTCATTGCCTTGACGATGATTATCGACTATGACCGTCTGTTTCAAATCGCTTGGTATTTGTATGGATTCGGGATGCTGCTATTGCTTGGCCTTGAGCTGAACGTCCCGGGGACTGTGACGGTCAAAGGGGCAACGAGCTGGTACAGCCTGCCGGGCGGGAACTTCCAGCCGTCTGAGCTGATGAAAATCTTTATGATCATCGTTCTCAGCCGTATCATTGTCAATCATCGGGAAAAATATCCCGATCCGACGGTTGGCGATGACTTCAAATTGCTCGGCAAAATCGCCGCTACTGTTTTGCCGCCACTCTTTTTGCTTGCTAAACAGCCGGATATGGGAATGTCGATGGTGTTTGTCGCCATCACCGCCACATTGGTGCTTATTTCCGGCATCCGTTGGCGCATTATTTTCGGCATCGTCTTTTCCGGAATGGCAGCTGTGGCGACGATAGTCTTTATTTACTTTTATTTTCCTGATTTCTTTCATCAATATATCATTAAAGAAGACTATCAGTTAAACCGATTTTACGGCTGGCTTGCCCCGTATGAGTATTCAAACGAACAAGGGTTCCAACTCGTCCGTTCGCTTATGGCCATCGGGTCAGGGGAATTGTATGGGAAAGGACTTGGCAATTTGCAAGTATACTTGCCTGAAGCACATACGGACTTTATTTTCGGCGTCATCGCCGAACAGTTCGGGTTTGTCGGCTCAAGCATCGTCGTCTCACTCTTCTTCCTGCTTGTCTATCGCCTTGTTCATACCGCGCTAGAGAGCAACGATTTGTACGGCAGCTGTTTATGCGCCGGTGTAGCGGGCATGATTACGTTTCAAGTGTTTCAAAACATCGGCATGACGATCGGACTCTTGCCAATTACGGGGCTGCCGCTGCCATTTATCAGTTACGGGGGAAGCTCGCTCGCCACTTATATGCTGGCCATTGGACTCGTCTTAAACGTCCATTCGCGGACAAGAAAATTTATGTTCGCTAGCGACGACGAATAGCCGCTTACTGCTTGCCGGTAAGCGGCTTTGCTTTTTTGCCTAACTCAAAATGTCTGTTCCTTCCGTCGGACGGGCACGCTGTTAGTAACTACACCCAACAGGAAAGGAGCACGCAACATGCACATCGACATCATCGGTGACATTCATGGTTGTTATCGCGAATTTACCGCATTAACGGAAAAACTCGGTTATGTATGGGACAAAGGGATACCGATTCATCCAGACGGTCGGAAGCTCGGTTTTGTCGGTGATTTGACTGACCGCGGTCCTGAGTCGCTGAAAATGATTGACATCGTCTGCGCCCTTGTCGACCGCAAGCTTGCCCACTATGTGCCCGGCAACCATTGCAATAAATTATACCGCTTTTTTTTAGGGCGAAATGTACAAGTCACCCACGGGCTCGAGACGACGGTCGCTGAGTACCGTGCTTTGCCTCCGAGCGAACAAGAGATGATCCGCCGCAAGTTCATTCGTCTATATGAAGGAGCACCGCTCTATGCTGTTTTAGATGAGGGACGCCTCGTCATCGCCCACGCCGGCATTCGCCACGATTATATCGGCCGGATGGATAAAAAAGTGAAGACGTTTGTCCTTTACGGCGACATCACGGGCGAAACGAACCCGGACGGTACACCTGTGCGCCGCGACTGGGCAAAACGGTATCGCGGCGATGCGTGGATCGTGTACGGCCACACTCCGGTGGAAAAACCGCGCTTTGTCGGTCGAACCGTCAACATCGACACAGGCTGTGTATTTGGCGGCGCGCTGACTGCGTTGCGTTATCCGGAGATGACGACGGTCTCTGTCCCATCGTCGATGCCGCACGTACCAGAAAAGTTCCGTACATTTTCTTGACCTGACTTTCACTTGCGCGCCGCCTCAATGAGGCGTGCCATATCATCGGGAAGCGGAGCGGTAAACGTATACAGCTGTCTGGCAAACGGGTGAAAAAAAGACAGCTGTCGGCTATGCAGCGCTTGGCGGCCGATCATCTCCCGGCTTCCTCCGTACAGCTCATCGCCGGCAAGCGGATGGCCAAGATAAGCCAAATGGACGCGGATCTGATGCGTACGCCCTGTCTCAAGCCGAAGCGAAACGTATGTATAGCCAGAAAGCCGCTCAAGCACACGGAAATGGGTGATGGCCCGCTTTCCATCCTCGCGCACTTCACGGGCGATGATGCTGTCGTTTTGCCGGCTGATCGGCGCGTCAATCGTCCCCTCCTCCTCGTCGATCACGCCATGGCACACGGCCTCATACGTGCGAGTAACTTGTCCTTTTTGCTGCAATGTCGACAGCAAATGATGAACATGGCGATGCTTCGCGACGAGTACAAGCCCGGACGTGTCGCGGTCAAGCCGAGTGATGATATGGACGGTCGAATCAAGCTGCTGCTGCCGATAATGATGCAATAGGCCATTGGCAAGCGTTCCGCCTGGGTGGTGGCGCGACGGAATCGTCGCCAACCCCGCCGGTTTGTTGACAACAAGGACGTACTCGTCTTCATACACGATATCTAGCGGCATCTCTTCAGGGTCCATCCAGTCGCTTGTCCTCTCCGGCGGAAAGACGACCGAGAGCGTCTCACCAGCGCGCAACACGTGGCGGACCGTGACTGGACGGCTATTAACGTAGAGCGCCCCACCGTGAAATTTAATATCGGTGAGCGCAGTCCGCGAAATGCCGTTCTCTTGCAAAAATTGACGCAGCAGTTTTCCATCATGCTGTTCATTGATTGAAAATGTCAACGTAAATGGCGGCAATGGTCGTCTACCTCTCTGTCTATAGTTGCAAATTTTCGCCGTTGGGCGGCGGGCTAATCCAACTCCAGCACGCCAGCTGAACGCTGATCAGGCAACAACAATCGGACATTTGTTGTCAGTCAGCGATAAACGAATCACGCACCCGCCGCCAAAACGGAAACGGTCGGAAGCGGGCGAAACGCACTTTTTCATCGGCGACCCGGCACTGAATCGATTTGACCTCTTTGTGCAATAGTGACAAATGGTCGATCGTAATTTGAAAATCGACATTGTTGACAGGCTTTAGCAGACACGTATGATGCGCCGGCAGCACGAGTGGCGAACCGATCGTCCGGAAGACGCGGTTGTTGATCGACGCCATCTCCGTCACTTGAATCGCTTCAAGCGATGGATGCAAAATCGCCCCGCCGAGCGCTTTATTATATGCCGTGCTGCCGGTCGGCGTCGAAATGCACAGCCCGTCACCGCGAAACCGTTCAAACAAGTCGCCGCGGATCTCAACATCCATGACGAGCGTGCCGCTGACACATTTCACCGTACATTCATTGAGCGCTAAATACTTCGCCTCGCTCCCGCCGTTAAGATAGCGGATCGTCACCTCAAGCAACGGATACTCAACGACCTGGTACGGCGTTTTGGCGATAGCGATGACGAGCTTTTCAATTTCTTCCGGCACCCAGTCAGCATAAAAACCGAGATGACCGGTATGGATGCCGACGAACGCCGTCTTGTCCAACCGGTGGCAATAGCGATGGAACGCGTATAAAAGCGTTCCATCCCCACCTACGGAAATGATTAAGTCAGGGGCCTCTTCATCGTAACGCAAGTTGAAATCAAGCAAATACGTTTTCATCTTCTGCGCGAGGGCGTTCGAAGTATCATCCCCTTTTGAGGTAATGGCAAACGCCAGCGGTGCGTCCGTTCGTTTCATTGCCCTTCCCCTTTTGCTTCTTGTTTTCGTGAAAAAGCAGCTTGCGCTTCTTGAATCTCGAAGCGTATTTTCGACATTTCCTCATCAAGGCGGTAGGCTGCTTCTGCCGCACGCTGCAGCCGTGCTTTAATATCTTCCGGAAAACGGCCGCTATATTTATAATTGAGCGAATGTTCGATCGTCGCCCAAAAATTCATCGCCAACGTGCGAATTTGAATTTCGGCCAAAATGTTTTTCTCGCCGTGAATCGTCTGCACCGGGTAGCGGATTACAATGTGATATGAGCGATAGCCGCTTTCTTTTTTTTGCGTGACATAATCACGCTCCTCAACGATCGTAAAATCGTTGCGTTGGCGCAGTAACTTGACAACCGTTTTAATATCATCGACAAACTGACACATAATACGCAGCCCTGCAATATCTTGCATCTCTTCCTCGAGGCGGTCGAGCGGGATGTTTTTCTTTTGTGCTTTATCTAAAATGCTGGCAATGGGCTTCACCCGCCCAGTGACAAATTCAATCGGCGAATGCGTCTCACTCATCTCAAACTGAGCACGAATCCCCCTTAATTTTACTTTCAACTCTTCGACCGCCTGTTTATACGGGGCTAAAAACAAATCCCAATGTTTTACCATTGTATCACCTGCCCACATGTTTTTCATCTGCTTCGGCCTCTGCCGCTCTTTTTGGAGCATTCAACGGCCTACTTGGAGACCTGCGCTCCAACCCCGTCCCCCCTTAAAGGCAGGCACCCGGCTTGCTTACTCGGCAAAAAACACTTCTTGCACCGCTTGTTCAAACGTCTCGCCATAATTGGCGTTGTCGCGAATATTTTCAAGCAAGTAAGCTAATTCTTCGCCAAACTGTTCGAGTTCGAGCGCCATCCCTTCGCTCTCAAGCCAGATCGGTTCACCCTCGGCAAATGCCGCTTTCAACTCTGGCCACCACTGTTTCGGAATGATGACATAAAGAAAACGGTCATCGGTTTCCAAAATGTACACAAACGCCAATGCATCCGAATCGACGAGCATATGGCGTTTTGGCGTTACATGGGCAAGCGGAACCGGGACATTGTCAGCGTACAGCCAAAGCCGACCGTCTTTCCGCTCCGCCCGTTCAACAGTCACTTTGTTGCTCATACTTTCTCTCCTTCCGCATCAACCATCCGCCCATTATTTTACCATATTCACCCTATGCAGACGAAATAATTGATATTCACCGCAAAACAACTGATAATAGAAAGAGACGATGTCTTGCTCGAAGGAGATCAATCATGTATCAAGAAGTGGAAATCGAATTAAAAAATTTGTTGACCGCAGCGGAATTCGACGCGGTTCGTGCTGCTTTCCGCCTCGATGATGGCGCTTTCCGTCGCCAAGAAAATCATTACTTTGACACCCCTTTGTTCGCCTTAAAAGAACAGGCGGCTGCATTGCGCATCCGGGTGAAAGACGGGCGCTTTACCTTGACGTTAAAACAAACGCAAACCGACGGAACGATCTTAGAAACGCACGAACCGCTCACGCCGTCCGAAGCAGAGGCATTGCTCGCCGGCGCAGCTCCACAGGGAGCGATCGCAGTACTGCTTAGGGAAATGAACGTCGACCCGCATGATGTCCGTTGCTTCGGCTCCCTCGTCACTGACCGTGCCGAATGGCCGCATGAAGGTGGCACGTTATGCCTTGACCATAACCGCTATTTGCAAAGCGAAGATTACGAACTTGAATATGAGACAGACAACGCTGAAGCGGGCGAAGAGCGATTTTTGCGCTTGCTCGGGACGCTCGGCATTCCACGCCGCCCGGCACCAAATAAAATCGCCCGCTTTTATGCACGCAAGTACGAAATGGAGGAAAGATGATGACCGTTTCACCGTTAAAACTGCTTGTCGAATGGCAATCACTCCAAACGCTCTCATCCAGGAGCTCAAGCTTATTGTCATCACCTGTTCCATCATTGTTTTCCAACTTGCTTGCCGAGTACCTCGAAAGCCAAGCGGAATCGTCAGCTCATGGGTTGCAGAATTCCACGCCTGCTAGCAGCAGCGATTCCACTAAACGGGACAGTCAGGCGACATCATCCTCGGTCGCGCCGTCTTCGATTGATGCGCTCATTGACGCTGCGGCCAAAAAATATGATGTCGACCCGCAGCTCGTCCGTGCTGTCATTCGCCACGAATCCAACTTCCGCCCGGACGCAAAAAGCCGAGCCGGGGCGCTTGGGTTAATGCAGCTCATGCCGAGCACGGCGAAAATGCTTGGGGTTGACAATCCGCTTGATCCTGCGCAAAACATCGACGGCGGGGTAAAATATTTGCGTCAGCTTCTTGACCGATACGACGGGAATACCACCCTTGCCTTGGCTGCTTATAACGCTGGGCCAGGCCGCGTCGACCGTTACGGCGGGGTCCCACCGTTTGCCGAAACGAAGGCGTACGTTGAGCGCGTACTGCGAAGCTATCGTGCGTAAATCGCCGTGTTCAAGTCACTTTGTTTGAGATAAACGTCTGCTGTTGATAAAATAGCAATCAAACGACGACGAATGACTTTCAAACAAAAGGAGCATCCGCAATGGGAGAACAATGGCAGACCCTTTATGAGGCGATCGGCGGAGAGGAAACGATTACGAAACTTGTCGAAGCGTTTTACCGACGCGTAGCCGCACATCCGGACTTGCGCCCGATTTTTCCGGACGATTTCACGGAAATCGCCCGTAAGCAGAAACAGTTTTTAACGCAATATTTGGGTGGGCCTCCGCTTTATACCGCCGAGCATGGCCACCCGATGATGCGGGCGCGTCATCTTCGGTTTGAAATTACACCGAAACGGGCGGAAGCATGGCTTGCCTGTATGCGAGCGGCGATGGATGAAATCGGCTTGTCCGGGCCGGCGCGCGAACAGTTTTATCACCGGCTTGTTCTCACCGCCCACCATATGGTCAATACCCCGGATCATTTGGACAGAAAGGAGCATTCCCTTGAATAAGAAGTTCGCTGGGAAAGCGGCGTCGTCTTATGCCCCTTCCCAGCCGCTAGGCAACACGAACAAACCGCTGGAGCTTTACTTATTTATTGATCCTTTATGCCCGGAATGCTGGGGGCTTGAACCGATCATCAAAAAGCTGAAGATTGAATACGGCCGTTTTTTTACCATAAGGTACGTATTGATCGGAAAGTGGGCGACATGGAACGCGCGCAAAGGAGCAAAATTGGAAGCGATGGCCAAGGCGTGGGAATGGACAGCTAGTCGCTCCGGCATGCCATGCGACGGAAGCGTCTGGCTGGAGAACCCGATCTCGAGTCCGTTTGCCCCATCACTCGCCATTAAAGCGGCGGAAATGCAAGGAAAACAGGCCGGCATTCGTTTTTTGCGCAAACTGCAGGAACAGCTGTTTCTCGAAAAACAAAACGTTGCTGACTTGAATGTACTGGCGGAATGTGCCGCCGAAGCCGGACTTGATGTGGATGAATTCCTGCGCGACATTCATTCACCAGGGGCAGCGAAAGCGCTCCAGTGTGATGTAAAAATCACCTCGGAAATGGATGTCGACGAAACGCCGACACTTGTGTTGTTTAATGAGAACATTGAAGACGAAGGCATAAAAATTTCCGGATGCTATCCGTACGACATTTACGTCGAATTAATCGCCGAAATGCTCGGCTTCCATCCCGAGCCGTCCTCTCCCCCTCCGCTCGAGTCATTTTTAAGCCATTTTAAATTTGTCGCCACGAAAGAAGTTGCCGTTGTGTACAACTGGACTATCCAAGAAGCGGAAACAGAAATGAAAAAGCTGCAGCTGAAGCAAAAAGTGGAGCGGGTGCCTGTCAAACACGGAACGTTTTGGCGCTATATCGAAGATGCGCGGTCTTAAACAAGAAGAAAGCCCGGCTGACGCCGGGCTTTCTTCTTGTTGTCAAGACAACAAAGGGGATGGGAGAAATTGTTCACGGTCAAACAAAGGGGTATCAGTTTTGTCTTCCGTTCACGCTTTTATCTTAACAAATGGCCACACAAATTGACAACCGCTTTGCTCGTTTGTTCACATTATTGTCATAATTGGCCTCGCCTTTGACACTTGTCATGATTACATAGCCAATGCACATATGATTCAATTAGAAGCAAACGAAAAGGGGCAGGCGTTTATGAAAAGACGAATCGTTTTATTCCTTTGGATCGTGGCTGTTGTGACTGCGTTTTTCCTCAATCTTTTAGGACTTATGCAACTGCTCCCTCTTTGGGCGACGATGCTTTTCTTGTTTCTCACATTGCTCGGGTTATTGACAGCTTGGAACCGCCGCCATCAGTTTAAAGGGTTTTCATCCAAACGGATGTGGCCATAACGCCACATCCTCTTTATTTTCCAAGCAAGCGCTCCATTTCTTCCAACTTCTCTGCAAACACTTGACACGCTTGACGAATCGGTTCAGCGCTCGTCATATCGACGCCAGCTTTTTTCAGCACCTCAATCGGATAATCAGAGCTTCCGGCTTTTAAAAACTCGATGTACCGTTTCACCGCCGGCTCGCCTTCCTCTAAAATCTGCTTGCTAAGCGCCGTTGCCGCGCTGAAGCCGGTCGCGTATTGATATACGTAATAGTTGTAATAAAAATGCGGGATGCGCGCCCATTCAAGACCAATTTCCTCATCAACCACCATATCATCGCCGAAATATTTTTTGTTCAGGTCATAATAGAGCGATGTGAGCGTCTGTGCTGTCAGCGCCTCTCCCTCCTGCGCCTTCAGATGGATCAAATGCTCGAATTCGGCAAACATCGTTTGTCGAAAGACGGTACCGCGGAATCCTTCAAGATAATGGTTCAGCAAGTATAGCCGTTTTTTCTCATCATCGATCGTTTTCAACAAATAATCGTTCAGCAATGCCTCATTGCATGTCGACGCCACTTCAGCGACAAAAATCGAATAATGAGCATACGGATACGGCTGCGTTTTGCGCGTATAGTAACTATGGACTGAGTGGCCGAACTCATGTACGAGCGTAAACAAGTTGTTCACATTATCTTGCCAGTTCAGCAAAATATACGGGTGGGTGCCATACGCTCCTGACGAATAGGCTCCACTTCGCTTTCCTTTATTTTCGCGCACATCGACCCATCGATTCTCAAGCCCTTCTTTGACGATCGACACATATTCCTCGCCAAGCGGCGCCAACCCGTCAAGCATATATTGCTTCGCTTCGTCGTATGTCACTTCCATTTTCACATCTTGCACGAGCGGAGTATATAAGTCATACATATGCAGCTCGTCAAGCCCTAGTACGCTTTTGCGCAGCCGCACATACCGGTGCAAAAGCGGTAAATGCTCATGAATTGTGGCAATTAAATTATCATAGACGCTTTCCGGTATATTGTTCGCATCTAACGCCGCTTCTCGTGCTGATTTGTAGCGGCGGACGCGAGCGAAAAAGTTGTCTTTTTTCACCGTGCCCGCAAGTGTGTTGGCAAACGTGTTCTGGAACTTCTCGTACGTATGGTATACTGCATGAAACGCATCGCGACGAACGCGGCGGTCGGTACTTTCTAAAAATCGGATAAACCGGCCGTGCGTCACTTCCACTTCATCCCCATTTTCGTCGCGAATCGTCGGGAACGTTAAGTCAGCGTTGTTTAACGCACTGAACGTCGACGATGTCGCCTGCATCACCTCAGCAGCCTGTGCCAACAGCGCTTCTTCTTCAGCGGACAAGACGTGCGGGCGCTGGCGCGTGATTTCGTCTAACGCGTGCTCATACAGCCGAAGCGGTTCGTATTGCTCTAAAAACGAACGCAGCACCGCTTCATCGATGGCTAAAATTTCCGGCACGATAAACGCCATCGCGCTCGATGCTTCGCTGTACAACCCTTTCGCCCTGTCGTCGAGCCCTTGGTAAAACGAGTTCGTCGTGTCTTGGTCATAGCGCATATGGGCGTATGTATACAGCTTGCCGAGACGCATCGATACTTCATCTTGGTATTGCAGCGCTTCATACATCACTTCCGGCGATTCGCCAAGCCGCCCTTTGTATTCGCTGATTTTTGGAATCATCGCCTTTACTTGCTGAAACTCCTGTTCCCACGCATCATCGGTTGGGAAAATGTCCTCGAGCCGCCACGTTTCCTCGACAGGGATTTCGCTCCGGGACGGGAGCGATTTCTTTGCCTTATTCTCTTCCACCGTCATAGTCCCTCCTTAAACAATCGATACACGAATTATTATTCACCATTTTCGCTCCCTTTTCCTGTTTTTTGCTCATTTTTCACGTCAGCTCCAAACTCAAGCATCGTCCGATATGATGCAAGCGTCGGTGTCTGGAAAATTTGCTCAAAAAAAACTGCATCTTGGCGGATGACGTCTTCGAATGTTGCTGGAAGCAACAGCGGCTTAGTCAAACAAATCCTTCTTCTCCCCTCATAGCGAAGATAACCGAGCAAACTTAACCAATGCAAATATTCATGGACTGCCTGCCGGTAATTGTCCTGACCGACAAGAGGCAGTCGACGTGGAGCGAGCAGCCCGGTGCGGATTTTCTCGTCAATCCACCGGAAGAGTGCCGTCAGCGCCATTGGCTTCCCTTGCTGACGAAGAAGCGGCAGAAGGACGTATGTTTGCCAAATGAACGGAGCTGTTTCCCATAAATAACCATGCGGCAATGGCCAGCCGGCTTCAATCGGAAACAGCGACGGAACGATGCCAGCATGGTAAAAATCAGCACAAATGCGGCGTGTCACCTTATTCGGATAAAGCGGGAACGTTTGGCGCCATTGTTTCTTGCCTTCAAGCCATTGCTTCCAAAATGTCGGCGGAAGCGGCTGCTCATAGGCAGTCAAAGTGGCGAAAGACAGTGAAGAAAGAGGAAGCGAATCGACGGTGACCAACGTGCGGCGCACCGACAGCGGCACAAGACGGGAAAGAAAGAGGAAACGTTTCGTTTCCGGACTATAGTACCGTATGTGAGGGACAGCAGAAAACGAAAGGCGGTGAGCAAACAGCCATTGAAAGCGGGAGAGCGACACTTCATTCGGGCGTTTCGGCGAGCGTCGTAAGTGATGAGCCCCTAACACCCAAAGCGGCTGGATGCCGAGGCGGCGGTAGCCGTCATTGCGTTCGTAAAACAGCGACTCATCAATCGTGGAACATTGATATTCGAGGGCATACAGACGGGGACCATAACGAAATAACACATCAGGACGCTGCCCGATGGCGGTCAAATATGGCTCAAGCTTCGCTTCAATCCCTTGACGAACGAGCCATGTGAACAAATCATGCTTTCCGGTTAAATGCCGCTCCGATTCCGGTTCATGCTCGAACGGGCAGACCGTGCCTTTCCGGTGGGCGAAATGCGGCAGGCGACGGCGGCCGGATCGCAACACAACTTCTTTCCGACAGGCGGGACAAAAAAACGGTTCACCGTTTCTCAGCTGCATAAGCCGCTCCCGGTTCCACCGTTCCACCCCAGCAAGCGAAATCGTCCGGCCATCGGCTGAGATGGCGACAAACAAGAAACTCCCTCCCTTTCTCTTATTGTCGGCCTTCGTCCGTTTATTGTTTCGGCAAACGTCCACGTTTTTCCTGCCGATGGGGAACAGGCCAATAAAAAAAGCCCGCCAAGCCGGCGGACTTGCATCTCAAGCACTCAAAACATATCGTTACAATAGCGGCGACAGCAGGCGCGAAACCGATTCAACAATCCGCACCCGGAATGGGCGCTGCTGGAACTGTACATAATCAATTGGGGAAGCATGACGGAAATCTTCCAAAAAATCGTTCACAAGTTTGTTTGTGCTGTCCGTATAATACAAAAACGCGTTCACTTCAAAGTTTAAATGAAAGCTGCGCATATCCATGTTTGCCGTGCCAATCGAGGCAAGCTCTCCATCGACGACGATCACCTTGCTGTGCAAAAACCCTTTTTCGTACTCGTAAATTTTCACTCCGGCTTCCAACAGTTCTGGGAAGTACGAGCGCGAGGCGTAAAAGACGATTTTTTTGTCCGGGCGCTTCGGTGCCAGCAGGCGGACGTCGATGCCACTTAGTGCCGCCACTTTCAGCGCCGTTAAAATGTCTTCATCCGGAACAAAGTACGGCGAGGCGACCCAAATCGACCGTTTCGCTGACGTAATCATGGCAAAATACAACTGTTTAATCACTTCCCACTTTTGATCCGGCCCGCCGGCAATGAGCTGCACCCCGCCCTGGCCTTCCTCGACAATGAGCGGTGGTGATAAATATTCCGGCGTCAACAATCGCTCTCCCGTCATATAATACCAGTCTTGCAAGAAAATAAGTTGCAGCGTCCGAACAGCCTCGCCTCGAATCAACAAATGGGTATCACGCCAAAACCCAAAATATTCGTCTTTTCCCAAATATTCATCACCGATGTTCAGCCCGCCGACAAAGCCGACGCCTCCGTCGATGACAATAATTTTTCGGTGGTTGCGGAAGTTGATTTGGTTGCTCAAAAAGGGCAGACGCACCGGTGAAAACGGAATCATTTCCACCCCAGCTGCACGCAGCTCTTCAATGTATGCGTTCGACAGCTTCCAGCTTCCGACAGCGTCATACAAAAAGCGAACATGCACACCTTGGCACGCCTTTTCCATCAGGACATGTTTCAGTTTTTGACCGATTTCGTCATGACGGACGATATAGTATTCCAAATGAATATGGTGCTGTGCTTTTTCCAACTCGTCAAAAATCGCGGCAAACGTCTCTTCGCCGTTCGTCAACACCGCCGTTTGTGACGCCAATGAAACTGGATGTTGGCCGATGCGATAGGCAAGATGCAACAACGGGCGCTGATGGGGTGCCATCGGCAGCCGCTCTATGGCGATCGGCGACGGCTCTTGAAACTTCAGCAACACTGCTTCATCAGATTCAGCTTTCTTTTTAAAGCGCCGCTGTTGCCAATAGTTACGCCCAAACAATAAATAAAATAAAAATCCAAGAAACGGAAAGCTGCCTAACACTGCCAGCCAAGCGATCGTTTGCGCTGGTTTTCGATTCTCGAGTGAAATGACAAATGCGATAAATACCACTGAACAAGAGATGAGCACACTAAAAATGCCAAGCAGCTTTCCTCCCCAATAATCGTGCGTCAATGTCAGCAGTACACCGACAATGACGATGAGAATCGCCACTCTAGATGTGTTTCTCAACGAAACCCCTCCACCTGCTTTTCATGATGGCTACCCTTCCCTTCATTAACGAAGAAAACGCCGATTTCTGGCAGCGAAATCGGCGGTATGGAGACGTTATGGGGCCGGAAAATATCTTTTTACTGTTTCAAGCGCATTATCACTCATAATCTCGGTCCCGTATTCTTCTAGACGATAAATCGTCAGCTGCGAATCGTTCCCGTATTCCAACAGAAGGCTGAGCATATTGTCTATGTCATGCTCAGTATATTGTTCACCAAATTCGACAAACAAATAGTAACGCCCTTCAAACTGGAACAGGCGGTTCGACAGGCCGGAAAAATCAGCGCGATGTGCCAAGGAGATCACGTCTTCGATGTCTTTAAACGAAATGACAAATTGAAGAACGTCTTGCTCCTGGCCGTCTTCGGCGTCATTGTTTCGTCCAAAATGGAAATGATGGCTGAGCAACGACTCAAGCTTCTCATCGGCTGACAGTGAAAACTCACGCCATCTTTCTTCCGGAAGCGGCAACTCAAGCTTACTCCCGTCTTTGGACAACTGCGCTTTCGTCACGACAACTTCAAGCCCTTTTTCCAATGCTTGCACTTGAATCCAAAGCGGACCGTCGAGCGAAAAATCACTTTCGCTATGGACCTCATCCATCATTTCCCAAAATAGTTCTTCGCTTCGTTCCCGATTATACCAAATTTCTTCACGGTCAAAACCGCGCTCCTCTATATCAACATACGAAATGTAAAATTTCACCGTATGATCATTGATACGTTCGATTTCCATCTTCTCAACTCTCCCTTCTAAACAAAGAAATAAAAAAGGGAAGGGATCGTGCCCTCAAACATTTTATTTATAATGAAAACTCATATCTTGTAATTTATATTTTATGATAAAAAGCGAAAGAAGGGAAATAAAAAAACGCGTTTTTAAAAATTGGTTATGAAACCGGCCATGCCCTACTATAATGGTGATGAACACGGACGGAATGAGGGACGCCTATGGTGGATGAATATATCGTATCGATCTTATTAATCATCGGCATCGATGTCATTCTAGGTGGGGACAATGCGGTTGTCATTGCGTTAGCGAGCCGCAACTTGCCGGAACAAAAACGGAATATCGCCATCGTCCTTGGCACGGCGTTGGCGATCGCCGTCCGTATTTTATTGACGGCAGCCGTTGTTTGGCTATTGACGATTCCGTTTTTACAGCTTGTTGGCGGCCTTATCCTCTTTTGGATCGCCTTAAAGCTTATCAGGCAAAAAGACGAAAAACAGGCTGCGATTAAAGCTGAACCATCGCTTTGGAAAGCTGTCCGGACAATCGTTGTCGCCGATGTCGTCATGGGCATGGACAACGTCATCGCCATTGCCGGAGCGGCCCAAGGGCATCTCGAGCTTGTCGTCTTCGGCTTTCTTTGCTCCGTTCCTATCATCATTTTAGGCAGCAAAATCATCCTTTATGCCATGGAGCGATTCCCGCCTCTCATTTATATCGGCGGCGCCTTATTGGCCTATACTGCTGGAAAAATGATCGCCGCCGAAGAACAGCTGCGCCCGTTTTACGATCCGCGTTGGGAACTCTTCTTCCCGCTCTCAGGGGCCATTCTTGCCGTTCTGCTCGGCTTTGCGGCCAACCGTCGAACACGCACGGTCAAATGGCGATGATTAGACATTGATAAAAAACTTCTACATGGCAAGCCATGTAGAAGTTTTTATCATCCATTCACTAACCGCTGCGCTTCGCGGAGCTGATACGCACGCACTTTGCGCGGTAGGAAGCGGCGGATTTCATCTTCGTTATAACCGACTTGAAGTCGTTTTTCATCGATGATGATCGGCCGGCGCAAAATGCCCGGGTTTTTTTGAATAAGCTCGTACAAATCTTGCAACGGTAAGGATTCGAGGTTAATGTTCAGCTTTTGGAACACTTTCGAACGGGTCGAGATGATTTCATCTGTCCCCGTTTCCGTCATCCGTAAAATTTCCTTAATCTCCTCGACCGTGAGCGGCTCGGAGAAAATATTGCGTTCAACATAAGGAATATCATGCTTCTCGAGCCACGCCTTCGCCTTCCGGCACGACGTGCAACTCGGTGATGTGTATAGCTTGACCATTTTGATCACTCCTTTTTACAAGGAATCCCTTGCTTCCCCCGCCCGTCAGCTGACGGGCGCATACAACTATGCCACTTTCATACGCTTGACGGCATAGTGATACGGCCTATACCACCTGCCTAGTGGCCGGCCGTCTTGTTAATCATTTACAAATTGAAATGACTTTAACATGATATATTATACAATAAATCCACGGAAAAAGATATAGTTTTTCAACGATTAATGCAATTTTCTTTGCCCCCCTTCCAATAGGGAGGAAAATCCTCTACAATCAAAATAGAAGAGAAAAAGGGAGGAAGAACATATGGCCGACTATTTTGTTGACTTTGTCATTGCTTCAGCACTGATCGTCGGCATCACTGCCTTGATGGGGAGCATGAGCAACACGATTGGAGAACGGTTATTCGGCCGAAACAAGAGAGAGAAACATGTTGAGGCTTCACGCCGCATCCAGCAAGGGTGGAATTTCGTCGGAGGAAAAAAATAACGCCAGAAACAAGTGTATAATATTGCGCCGCCTGCTTCTCCGTTCGCATCAAGCGTCGGTGAAGAGACGGCGCTTTTTCGTGCTCATAGGAACAGTCCCTTTCAGTCAATCGCGCTGTTTAGGCATACATCGCCCGATACCGCTTATACTCTTCTTCTGAGCAAAGCACGAAATGCCCTGGCGTAATTTCGCGAAATTCGAGTTCTTCCCCGTCTTTATAACCATGCTGCGCGGGGTCGTAGACGATCCGTTTGCGCGTTCGCTCCGTTTCCGGATCCGGAAGCGGAATCGCGGAGAGCAACGCTTTTGTATACGGATGGATCGGGTTGCGGTACAACTCTTCCGACTCGGCGAGCTCGACCATTTTCCCGAAATACATGACTCCGATCCGGTCGCTGATGTACTTCACCATCGATAGATCATGGGCAATAAATAAATACGTCAACCCTTTTTCGCGTTGCAGTCGCTTCAACAAGTTTACGACTTGCGCTTGGATCGATACATCAAGGGCGGAAATCGGCTCGTCGGCGATGATGAATTCCGGTTCGACCGCGAGCGCTCGGGCGATACCAATCCGCTGGCGCTGACCGCCGGAAAACTCGTGCGGATAACGACTGGCATGCTCACGGTTTAAGCCGACCGTCTCGAGCAACTCATAGACGCGCTGCATCCGCTCTTCTTTTGTTTTTGCCAGCCCATGGATATCAATGCCCTCGGCAATAATATCAGCAACCGTCATTCGCGGGTTGAGGGAGGCATACGGGTCTTGGAAAATCATTTGCATTTTCCGGTTTAACTCTTTTAGCTCTTTTTTTGATTTTTTTCCGTGCACACTGACGCCGTTAAACAGCACTTCCCCGTCTGTCGCATCATATAACCGAATGATCGTCCGCCCTGTTGTCGACTTGCCGCAGCCCGACTCTCCGACAAGGCCGAACGTTTCTCCTTTATAAATGTCAAAGGTCACCCCGTCGACTGCTTTGACGACTTCACCGCGGCCGGCTGGGAAGTATTGTTTTAAGTTTTTCACTTCAAGCAGTTTTTGTTTAGCCACGCGGTTTGCCTCCTTTCCGGGCAACGATGTCAGCAAACTGTTTCATCCGTTCGCGCACAATGGCCGGCGGTTCAACTTTCGGCGCCAGCTCGTGCAACAGCCATGTCGCCGCATAATGCGTGTCCGACACTTGAAACATCGGCGGCTCAAGCTCATAGTCGATTTTTAACGCGTACGGGTTGCGCGGCGCGAAGGCATCACCTTTTGGCGGGTTTAACAAATCTGGCGGCGAACCCGGGATCGAATACAGCTCGGTATCTTTATGGTCAAGGCTCGGCATCGACGCAAGCAGACCCCATGTGTACGGATGCTTCGGATTGTAAAAAATTTCATCAACCGTGCCCATTTCGACGATTTTACCAGCGTACATGACCGCCACACGATCGGCCATGTTAGCAACGACTCCTAAATCATGGGTAATAAAAATGATCGACATGCCAAGCTTTTTCTGAAGGTCTTTCATGAGTTCCAAAATTTGTGCTTGAATCGTTACATCAAGCGCGGTCGTCGGCTCATCAGCAATTAAAATTTTCGGGTTGCACGCTAACGCTATAGCGATCACAACGCGCTGACGCATTCCGCCGGAAAATTGATGCGGATATTGTTTCATGCGCAATTCGGCGTTTTTAATGCCGACAAGTTGCAACAGCTCGATCGCCCGTTTGCGTGCCTCATCTTTTGATAAATTTTGATGTTTTAAAATGGCTTCCATAATTTGTTTTCCGATCGTCATCGTTGGATTGAGCGATGTCATCGGGTCTTGGAAAATCATCGAGATTTTTTTCCCGCGAATCTCCTGCATTTCCTTGTCCGTCAGCTTCGTCAAGTCTTTTCCTTCAAATAAAATTTCCCCTTGTTTAATGCGGCTTGGCGGCGTCGGCAACAAGCGCATGAGCGCTTTCGATGTCACCGATTTTCCAGATCCCGACTCACCGACGATCGCCAACGTTTCCCCTTTATACAAATCAAACGTCACACCGCGGACCGCTTGCACCTCGCCGGCATGGATATCGAAGGAAATGTGTAAATCGTTCACTTGTAAAATTTTCTCCATCGTTTTCACCCCTTCCATCCATTATTTGCGCATTTTCGGGTCAAGCGCATCGCGCAGCCCGTCAGCGACAAGGTTGAAGCTCAGAATAAGCAAGCTAATGACGATCGACGGGATAATAATTAAATGCGGGTACGTTTGAATGGACTTATACCCTTCGTTAACGAGTGAGCCGAGCGATGCTTCCGGCGGACGGATACCAAGGCCGATAAAGCTCAAAAACGCCTCCGTAAAAATGGCCGATGGAATCGTAAACATTGTCGTAATAATAATCGGGCCCATGACGTTCGGAATCAAATGTTTAAAAATGAGCCGTGAGTTAGACGCTCCTAGCGTCCGTGCAGCGAGCACATATTCCATGTTTTTTAGCTTCAAAATTTGCCCGCGCACAATACGCGCCATCGTCGTCCAACCGGTGATGACCATCGCCAGTGTAATCGAAATAATCCCCGGCTCAAAAATTAAGATAAATAAAATAACGACGATCAAATACGGAATACCGTTTAAAATCTCAATGACCCGCTGCATTGCGTTATCGACACGGCCGCCGTAATAACCGGAAATACCGCCGTAGGCAATGCCGATAAACAAATCAATCACAGCAGCGAGTAATCCTATGTAAAGCGAAATGCGGGTGCCATACCACGTTCTCACCCATAAGTCGCGGCCTAAATCATCGGTACCAAACCAGTAGTACTCTTTGACGCCGCGCTCTTTATAGACGTCGACGCCATTAGGGTCTTTTCCATCTAAATTAAGCCAGCTAATATTCTCCAAAACCGGGACTTTCGGCGGCAGTTTCGCATGGCTTAAGTTTTGTGCTTTATATGAACGTTCACTGGCCATCGGCGCAAAAATCGCCAGTAAAGCCAAAATGACAATCATGATCATCCCGGCGATCGCCGCTTTGTTTTCACGCAGGCGAAGCCATACGTCATGCCAAAACGTCAAGCTTGGACGATTGATTTTTTCTTGTTCGCCGACGTTCGGCGGGGCGGGCTGAAACCATTCCGGTGAAAGCTGATCGTATTGTTGTTTCGCCATTATTTCTTCCCTCCCGCTAACCGGATGCGTGGATCAACAATTCCATAGAGGATGTCCACGATAAAAATGACAAAGATTAATAATGCCGAGTAAAACAACGTCGTTCCCATAATGACCGGATAGTCGTTCAACTCGATGGAACGAACAAACTGCTCACCAAGCCCTGGAACCGCAAAAATTTTCTCAATAACGAGCGTCCCTGTCATCAAGTTCACGGCCATCGGACCGAGAATGGTGATCACGGGGATAAGCGAATTGCGGATGGCGTGCTTAACCACAACCCCGGCATTGCTAATCCCTTTTGCCCGAGCCGTTAAAATGTAATCAGAACTTAACACTTCAAGCATTTCAGTCCGCATAAAACGGGCGATGTTGGCAATAACACCGACGGATAGCGCCAATGTCGGCATGATCGTATATTTAAACCCTTCCCAAAAAGCGACCGGCAGCCACTGTAGCTTCACGCCGATAAAATATTGCAAAAATCCAGCCAACACAAACGACGGAACGGAAATTCCGATGACAGCAATGACCGTGGCCGTATAGTCTTCCCAACTGTTATGACGAATAGCTGCAAAAATACCAAGCACTAATCCGACAATCGTGCCAAACACAATCGCTTGAAACCCTAGCTGGGCCGATGGGCCGATCCGGTCACCGATCAATTCTGTCACTGGACGGTTGTCGTACTGGAACGAAACCCCTAAATCCCCTTGCAACAAATTGCCTAAATATTGCACGTACTGCACAGGCACTGGCTTATCCAACCCATATTCTTTTAAAATGAGCGCCCGCTGTTCTGGCGTCAATTTTTCCTGGTTTTGCAGCGGCGAACCAGGCAACAGCTTCATTAAAAAGAACGTCAGGGTGGCAATAATGAACAACGTAATCACCATATACACGATCCGTTGAATCGTATACCGCGCCATGGCTGCACCTCCCCTATTGATTTCCTAAACTTTACTGTTAATAATCTCTTAACATTTTGCTTTTTTCGACATTTTTCGCCTTGACAGCCAAAAAGAGAGTATATGCCCTCGCATATACTCTCCTTGGCATTCTTTAGAAAACGAATTACTCGATATAGGCCCATTTGTAGCTGTAGTCGCCGCCAAACGGGTGAGTAATGATATCTTTTACATACTCGCGTTCTAGGTAAGCGAGGCCACGCTGATAGAGCGGAGCAATCGGCATTTCTTCAAAGACGATCTTTTCTGCTTTCAGCATCGCATCCCAACGAGCTTGCAAATCGCCAAGCAACGTTGTTTTTGCATCTTTAATCAACTTGTCGTATTCAGCATTCGACCAACCCGTTTGGTTGTGCGGGTTATTTGTCGTCCACAAATCAAGGAACGTCATCGGGTCTTGATAGTCCGGACCCCAACCAGAGAATGACAAGTCAAATTGCATTTTGCTTTCGAGGTCAAGTTTTTGTTGGAACGGTTGCTGTTTAATGTTGACCGTCAAGCCCTCCAAGTTTTTCTCCAATTCTTCTTTGATGTACTCGCCAATTTTCTTCGAGCTGTCGCTGTCATAGTTTAACAGCTCAATCGTGAAATTGTCTTTGCCAAGCTCTTTTTTCGCTTGCTCCCACAGTTTTTTCGCTTCGTCCACATTGTACGACACTAAGTCACCGTTTGCATCGCGGAAGTCTTTGCCATCCGGGCCTGTAACGAAATCTTTCGGGACAGTAAAGTTCGCTACAATCGAACCGTTGTTAAGCAGCGTATCCACCATTGCTTGGCGGTCGATGGCCATCGCAATTGCTTTGCGCGCATTCACATTGTTTAACGGCTCATTTTTCGTGTTCATGCGCAGCCAGAAGAGAGATGGCTCCAATTCCGTTTTGAAGTTTTTGTCGTTTTTATACTTATCAACAAATTCAGCCGACAAACCGACACGGTCAACTTGTTTCGTTTCATACAAGTTGACAGCCGTTGCGGTGTCTTTTACGACTTTCACATTGATTTTTTCGAGCTTAACTGTATCTTTATCCCAGTAATTCGGGTTTTTCTCATATGTCCAACCTTGCTCGTGTTTCCATTCGCTTAAGACGAACGGACCGTTGTAGAGCGTCGTGTTCGCTTCCAAACCGTACTTGTCGCCTTGAGCTGTCACGAATTTTTCGTTTTGCGGCATGAACGAACCGAATACCGTCAAGCTGACGAAATACGGAACCGGGTTTTTCAGCTCCACTTGGAGCGTGTAGTCGTCAAGCGCTTTGACACCGAGCTGGTCAACTGGCAATTTGCCGGTGTTGACTTCTTCCGCATTTTTAATGTCGTACATGATGTACGCATATTCAGACTTCGTTTTCGGATCAAGCACCCGTTTCCAAGCGAACACAAAGTCATGCGCCGTCACCGGGTCACCGTTCGACCATTTAGCATCTTTGCGAAGCTTGAACGTATACGTTTTGCCGTCTTCGCTCACCTCATGGCTTTCCGCCACCCCAGGAACCGGCTTGTTGTCTTTTCCTAAACGGTACAGACCTTCCATGACGTTGTTCAACACGATAAACGATACTTGGTCGGTAGCGAGCGCTGAGTCAAGCGACGGAATTTCTGAAGAATCAAGCAAGTTCAGCACTTGCTCCTTCTTCTCCGCCGGCTTTTCGCCGCTTTCACCGCCTTGGGCTTTGTCGTCCCCGCCCCCGCCACACGCTGCTAAGAACGTAGACAGCGCGAGAAGCAGAACGAGGAATAAAGAAAATCGCTTCTTCACTAAAAACCCCCCTTAAAACTTATGTATTTTATTACAAATCTTCTGAACTATTAGGTTTCAGAAGATTGTACCTACAAGCCTATTATACCGACTATTAATATATTTGAAAAGAATTTTTTTGTTTTATTCAATAAAAAGTTTTCTAATTACTTATAAAATATAGGAATATCGACTTAATTGCATTGTACAAACTTTTGCCAACCTTGTAAATAATAAATTTCTATAGATGCTTTAGAAAACGCTTACAATATAGTTTTTTTCCTTTTTTTATCATCGCCAGAACAAATTACTCCTTTGTTTCCAAGATAGAGGTGTATTTTTTGATATAACTTTTTTAACAATCTTTTCACCTGATCGTTTTATGGTACAATAAAATCGGCAAGCAGAAAGGCGGGAGAAACGACGTGAAACAGATTGCTGTTCGAACCGGATGGCTCATTGCCGCGATGTTGCTAGCGAGCGGGCTGATCATTTCTTGGCAAGGGACGTGGACAGCAGTTGCCTTCATTAACGTGGCTTTTTTACTCTCTCTTGTTCCGCTGTCGCTCGGCGGGCTTTTGTTCGTCTACGAGCGCGGATTTTTCAGCGGATTTGCTTACGGATTTCGCCGATGGCGCAAAAGTGGAACAAAGGCGGAACAGTATCTCGAAGAGGCGGCTTCGGAACAGGAAACAGAGGAATCGCGTGGCCCGCGGCACTTTGTGGCCACCTACCCGCTGCTGTTTTCCGGTCTCTTTCTATTTCTCATCATGATCGCCGCCGGGTATGCAATCCAATAAGGTTGCAACAGCTGGTTGTTTTTCATATAATAAAGAGCAAATAGCGAGATGGGCGATGAGAAAGAAGAGTACATATGGCGATGCCTTCAGAGAGCTTGTGGGTGGTGCGAACAAGCGGCTAGCCATATGGAATGGGCTTTCGAGCTTCCCGCTGAACCAGCGATGCAGTAGGTGAGGACGTTTCCCCGCGTTACAGGGGGCCATGCGCAAAGCATGGGCTGAGCGATTGCGCATCAGGCGCAATAAGTAGGGTGGCACCACGGTCCTACCGTCCCTATTAAAGGGGGCGGTAGGCTTTTTTATTTTCTTGGTGGAGGAGTGATCGCAGATGAAAACCATTTTTTCTGGCATTCAGCCAAGCGGCGTCATTACCCTTGGCAACTACATTGGTGCGATGCGACAATTTGTCGAACTGCAGCATGAGTACAACTGCTATTTTTGCATTGTCGACCAACATGCCATTACTGTTCCGCAAAATCCGAACGAACTGCAACAAAACATTCGCCGTCTCGCTGCCTTATATTTGGCAGTCGGCATCGATCCTAAACAGGCGACGCTGTTCGTTCAATCGGAGGTGCCGGCGCACGCCCAAGCGGCTTGGATGCTGCAATGCATCGTCTATATCGGCGAACTGGAGCGGATGACGCAGTTTAAAGACAAATCAGCCGGTAAAGAGGCGGTCAGTGCCGGGTTGCTCACGTATCCACCGCTTATGGCAGCCGACATTTTGCTTTACAACACGGACATTGTCCCAGTCGGCGAAGACCAAAAGCAGCACATCGAGCTGACGCGCGATTTAGCTGAGCGCTTCAACAAACGGTACGGCGAGCTGTTCACTATCCCGGAAGCGCGCATCCCGAAAATCGGCGCCCGCATTATGTCGCTTACCGATCCGACGAAAAAAATGAGCAAATCTGACCCAAACCCGAAATCGTTTATTACGCTGCTTGACGACGCCAAAACGATTGAAAAGAAAATTAAAAGTGCTGTGACCGATTCAGAAGGAACGATTCGCTATGACAAGGAAGCGAAACCGGGCATTTCGAACTTGCTCAACATTTATTCGATTTTATCGGGTCAGCCGATTGACGAACTTGAGCGGCAATACGAAGGAAAAGGATACGGGGTCTTTAAATCCGATTTGGCCCAAGTGGTCATTGAAACGCTCCAACCGATCCAAGAGCGGTATTATCATTGGCTCGAAAGTGAAGAGCTCGACCGCGTCCTAGACGAAGGGGCGGAAAAAGCGAACCGTGTCGCCTCGGAAATGGTGCGCAAAATGGAACAAGCCATGGGGCTTGGGCGGCGTCGGTAAAAAATCAGCATAATGCAGCCATACAAAAACGGGCAGGCACGAGGCGCCTGCCCGTTTTTTAATTCACTTTCGGTTCTTGCTGTGTTTCCCAAAGCTTCTCAAAAAATGGCTGACCTTTAATCAAGTTTTCGCACAACTGCTCGTGGCGTTCCGACCAACCGTATTTTGTTTCTTCATACAACCGTTCCCATGCTTCTTCAAACGACATTTTTTGAATGTCCGAATACTTTTCCGGTGCCCACTCTGTATACCAATAGCGCACTTCCGCACTGTTTTTCGTTGAATACAGCTGATCGAGCGCCATAAACAGCAATTGTTTCAGCTGCCGCTCCTTCCGCGTTAGCCCGCACATCAGTTCCGGGGCCGGTGATAAAATATGATATTCTTTTTCATACTTTGGCAACGGATATTTTTGTTCCTCTGCCTCGGCTGCCATTTCGTAAACAAGTTGCTCTTGCCGCGGAATGAGCCGACTTTTACGGATCGGAATGTGGTATCCGATCGTATCGACGGCCAAAATGCCGACCCCATCCGTCACGATGAAACAATAGTCCAGCTGGATGCGTTCATGGTTTTTGCGGATATACGCTTTTTGATAAACATCGTCTAAAAGCGGTTTCGGAAGGTCGGACAAGCTGTTTTCAATATAATGGAACAAAGCCGGGGACACTTTTAAAAGCGGTACCTGGTCAAGCAGCTCGATTTGATCGTCTTTGCGCCATTCATGGAAATGGCAGACGTTGTATCCATTCTCCTCGCCTTCAAACCAGTTCACCCAAATGTCATGCAAGTAAAGCATGTAATACCCCTCACTTCCAGACGTGTTTGTCCATCAGTATAGGCAGAGGGGCAGAATTTTATTCCATTTCGCCCTCTTTTCCCCTCTATGAGCTACGGCCTGGAAACGACAAACTTCCCCACATCAAAAGCAAACCAAGCGGCAATAAATAACATTCTGCTCTTGTCGCGATATAAACCATATAGTCACTGAAGCCTCGTTCCGGGGTAATAATGTTTAAATACGCGATAATAACCATACCGCCCACGACCGAAAAACCGAAACCGACCAAATAAAAAAACAGGCGGACCATCGGGCTTCCCTTCCTTCTTGTCCACTTCCTTGCTCTACATATATGTCGGCCTGGTGGACAACATGACTGTTCGTTTGCCGCCCCGATGGACAACCTGTTTATTTGATGATGTCAAAACCAGCTAAAGCAACGATTTGTTTCGCTTCCATCGCCATCAGTTTCGTCAATGAATGCCCCCGCCCAAGGCAGCGCTGAACGATGGCGTGTCCCACCGCATAGCCGCCCATTTTCGGATACCAACCAATCCCGTACAAAATCCGGGTGCTAAGTGGATGCGAAACGGCCACGTCTTGGTTTGGAGCGATGTAGCGGCGCCAAAATCGCTCTAACTCCCAATCTGTATAGTACGCCGTCCAGCTTGCGCACTTCTCGGCACCGACCGTCTCAGCAACCGCATGTTCTGCCAGCCCTTCCATAATCACGGCATCCAACAGCGTCGCTTCTTTGCCGCCATCCGGCAGTTTTTGCAGTCGGCAGACATGATTGTATTCGTGCGCTACGAGCGCAGCAATCTCGTCGTCACGATGATCGGACAGCAAAAAGAAAAACAGCTTATCGGCAAATGCCACGCCGCCTTTTCCGTGAAACTCACGCGCAAGTTTCGGGTTCTCATCATCCGCCGGCAGCAAAAACACCGGAACGTCCGGTCCGTCCCATGCCGCGCGCTGCCGGTCATATTGGCGGCCGACCCGCTCCCATAGACGCTGTGCCTTCATGTCCGGCAAAAGCCGAACGGCTTGCCGAGCACTTCGATACATGCCATACAGACGCAAATATTGATGAATATCACGCGCTGACGCATCCCCAAAAAACGGAACCAACCGTGCGCATAGCCGAAGCGGATCCCCCTGGTCTTGTTCGAGCCACCGGTCAGTTGGGAACAGTCCCATCGTCTCTCCTCCCCTCCCTCTTACATTATGTTGGAGAAGAAAAGACGGTGAACAAAGGCGGAAACAGAGCGGGATGCGCCAATCAAAAAAGAGCCTCGCTTTGAACGAACTGCTGCTCGTTAGTTATGCCTAACGGGGGCAGCTTCGTTCAACCGAAGGCTCTCATTTCCGTTCGTCACACATATTTTTTGAAAATCAATGTCGCGTTATGGCCGCCAAATCCAAATGAGTTGCTTAAGACTGCGCGCACTTCTTGCTTGCGTGCTTCATTCGGCACATAGTCAAGATCGCATTCCGGATCTGGCGTTTCGTAGTTGATCGTCGGCGGAATGATACCATCGCGAATCGTCAACACCGAGAAAATAGCTTCCACCGCACCGGTCGCCCCAAGCAAGTGGCCGGTCATCGACTTCGTTGAGCTGACGGCGAGCTTATACGCATGATCACCGAACACTTCTTTAATGGCAAACGTCTCATACTTATCATTGTACTCTGTGCTTGTGCCGTGGGCATTAATATAGTCGATCTCCTCCGGCTGCAAGCCAGCGTCATGGAGCGCTTGGCGCATCGCCCGCACGCCCCCTTCACCGCCCGGCGCCGGCGCCGTAATATGGTAAGCATCTCCGGTGGCGCCGTAGCCAACAATTTCGGCATAAATCGGCGCTCCGCGACGCAACGCGTGCTCCAACTCTTCAAGAACGATGATGCCTGCTCCTTCGCCCATGACAAATCCGTCACGGTTTTTATCAAACGGGCGGCTTGCCGTTTTCGGATCTGGATTCGTCGAGAGCGCTGTGTTCGCACAAAAGCCGGCAAACGACATTGTCGTAATCGGCGCTTCGGCTCCGCCAGTGATCATCACGTCGGCATCACCGCGCTGAATGACTTTAAACGCGTCGCCGATCGAATTGGCTCCAGTCGCGCAAGCAGTGACTGTGCACGAATTGATTCCCTTTGCCCCGAGAATGATCGACACTTGTCCAGCCGCCATATCCGGAATCATCATCGGCACGAAAAACGGGCTCACCCGACGGTAGCCGCGTTTCTGGAAAGTTTCAAACTGTTGCTCAAACGTCTCCATCCCGCCGATACCAGATCCGATCCAGACACCGACTCGTTCAGCGTTTTGTTCATTGATTTCCAGATTGGCGTCTTTCACCGCCATAAGCGCTGCGGCCACGGCGTATTGTGTAAAACGATCCATCTTCCGTGCCTCGCGGCGATCCATAAACACCGTCGGGTCAAAATCTTTGACTTCCGCCGCCACTTTCGCTGGAAAATCGTCGGGATTGACACGAGTGACAATATCGATGCCAGACTGACCGGCAATGATGTTTTTCCATGTTGTTTCGACGTCATTGCCGAGTGGGGTGACAGCCCCCATCCCGGTCACGACAACTCGTCTTTTTTCCATCGCTTCGTCTCTCCTTTTTCCGATAATCTAAAAGTTGTTAGCGGCCCCAGCGCAAGGCGATCGCACCCCACGTCAGCCCGCCGCCGAATCCAACCATGACGATGACATCATCATCTTTAATTTTCCCCGCTTCAAATTCCTCAGCGAGTGAAATTGGAATGGACGCGGCTGACGTATTGCCGTATCGGCGAATCGTTGTTGACATTTTCTCTTCCGGCAGCTCGAGCCTCTGTCTGGCTGCCTCCATAATGCGAATGTTCGCCTGGTGGGGAATCAGAAAGTCAACATCATTTTTCGATAGGCCAGCTTTTTCGAGCACATTCAAGCTTGACTCTCCCATTTGCCGGACAGCGAACTTAAACACTTCACGGCCGTTCATGATGATATATTCGTCTTGATATAAATGTTTTCCTCCCGTTCCGTCAGCGCCTAATTCAAAGGATAAAATGCCGCGTCCGGGTGACACCGGCCCCATGACGACCGCCCCGGCGCCATCGCCAAACAGCACTGCCGTATTCCGGTCGGTCCAGTCAATAATTTTTGATAGTTTTTCCGCGCCTACTACCAATATATACTTGTATGCACCATTGTCAATGAATTGGCTCGCCGTCACGACCCCATACATAAACCCGGCGCAGGCAGCGCTAATGTCCAACGCTGCAGCGTTGACAGCACCGAGGCGCTCTTGCAACATGCACGCAACAGACGGGAACGGGCGGTCCGGAGTAACGGTAGCTACCAAAATCAAATCAATGTCTTTCGCGGAAATGCCCGCGTGAGCGAGCGCCTTCTCAGCAGCAAAATACGCCATGTCAGATGTATCCATCTCATCTGGAGCGATGCGCCGTTCTTCAATCCCCGTGCGCGTTCGAATCCATTCATCTGATGTGTCCATCATTTTTTCCAAGTCAGCGTTTGTCAACACCTTTTCCGGTGCATAGTAACCAACGCCGATAATTCCTGCTCCCATGCTACTCATCTCCTTTTTCCTTGCAAAATAACCGAAAATCCTTTTGAATACAGCGTAATTCCCAATATACAATCAATCCACATAACCAATTATTATTACTTGGTACTAATTTTATCGGAAAGAGCGCATGTGCGCAATAGAAAAGCGGAGATCCCCTTGAAAGAAAAGCAAAGAGAATTCAGGCGCTTCTCTGTACTTAAAGGCATTTGTCCAAACCGTTTTTCATTTCCGCTCATACAATACAATGACAAGTAAAGATGGTACGAAAGGGAGGACGCTACATGGCGAACAATCCAACACCAGAACAGCATCGCGAGCCGCATGATCGCTTCTCTCGCCTCATGTTCGGCCCGTTCCCCCCACGCCAAACCGACCGGCGGGAAGAGCGGGAGGAGACAGATCCGCCCCCGCTGCCAAACATTGATTTTATGAAACTGTTTGAAAATGTCAGCGTGCTGACGGACTCTTTGCAACAGTTAAAACCGCTTGTCAAAAAGATCTCTTCACTCGTCGATTTCATAAAAAAATAGCAGACGCAACCAAGCGATGCGTCTGCCTTCGTTGTTTACGGGAGCTCATTGTACTGGCGAAAAAATTGTCCGATTTGCGCTGCCAGCTGGCGCCGCCTTTCCAGTAAATGATAAACGACGCGCACTCGATCGTTCATCGTTTTCATCCATTGTTCGTATTTGCGGCTGTGCAGTGCGGACGGATATTCGCTCACACCGGCGAGCTGCCAAATCGTCACCGGAACATCATGAGGGCTGAGAAAAAGGGACGGAACAGCCTCCGGCACCTCTTCTTCCTTCATGCCATAGGCAAGCGCGATTTCTTTCACCATCCGTCGATACATCAACGAATGTTCCTGCGCATAGCTGAGCTGCGCACGTACATCAAGGCAAGGGTTGATCATGGCGACGGCGCGGATTTGCCTTGGCATGGCGCCAAGCAGCTGCGAGGCGACAAGTGCGCCCATTCCTTCGGCAACGATATAAATGCGCTTGTTGACAATTTCGCTTTTCAGTACTGAGTAGATAAGCTGACGCGCCAGCCGGACTGCTTTTGGGCTTCCCCAATGCCGGCCGTACAAATGAGAGTAAAACACCGTATACCCACGTTCAAGCCACTCCTCCAGCCACTGGCGCCGCCCCGGATGCTCGAGCCAAAAACTCGTCTGTTCGTTCACGAAATGATCGCCGTCCCCCATTAAAAAAAGGGCAAACCCGTTCGGGCGCTCCGGCACGTGAACGATGCACCATTGCCCATCAAGTTGGAAAAACCGTTGTTGTCCTGCCATCGTTTCCATTCACCCTTGTTTGGCGATACATAATTGTACAGTATACGATATGCCCGACGAAAAAAAACGTCCGGGTATATGCCTAAATGAACAAATTGTGATAAGATAAGGGAAGAAATGATGCGAAGATAGGAGGAAACAAGATGCGCCTGTTTTGGACATTTTTCTGGACGTTTTTGCTCGTGCAAATGGCGACCTATGTTATGGGCTCGATGCAAGGCATTAGCTATGATTTTACGACCGGCGCGATCATCAGTGTCGTCGCTACGATTTTGATCGTTGTAGTAGCAGCCTTGATTCCGGACGAGCCAGCCGGGCACCATCATTAATCTAGAAAACCTTTGATCAATAACAACGCCTTGGAGCTGTTAAAACTCCAAGGCGTTGTTTTTATGTCCGTTCTTTTGTACATTATTCGTTGCCCGTTTGAACGTTTCGCTGCCGTCCGTTCTCTATCCAGACAATAAGCCCGGGCAGCAGCATCCCGCGAATAAGAAACGTATCAAGTAAAATACCGATGGCCACGAGGAAACCGAACACAAACAACAGTTGTACAGGCTGAGTCATCAACACGGCAAACGTCGCCGCCAAAATGAGGCCAGCGGAAGAAATGACGCCGCCAGTATGGGCTACCGCTCGTTCGACCGCCCCGTTGACGGAATGAGTTCTCCACTCTTCTTGGAAGCGCGACACGAGTATAATATTGTAGTCAATACCAAGCGCCACTAAAAACACAAACGCATAAATCGGCACACGGTCGCTGACAGTTTTGATATCAAACAACAAATCCGTCAACCAAATGCCAAGCCCAAGTGCCGCCGCGAACGAAACGAGAATCGTTCCGATCATATACAGCGATCGTTTTACGGACTTTGTCAACCCAATGAGCAGAAGGAAAATAAGAAGTGTCTCCAACGTGACAATGACAACCATATCGCGGTTGTTTACGACCCGCTCATCCACTTTCGCTGCCGTCTCTCCGGCGAAATAAAGTCGTCCATCAAGCCCGCTTTGTTTGATGATCGTTTCCTTCCGATCGATGATCCGTTCTAACGCATCAATCGTTTTGACATCGTATGGGTTTTCCCGAAATGTAAGTGTAAACGAGACCACACGTCCATCATCCGCTGTGCCGGCCGGACGCACCTCACTGACAAGCGGCTGTTTCTCGAGTTGTTCCTGCAACTCTTTCATTTGTTGTGGCGTCAAGGCATTTTTTCCCTCAAACAAGACCGTTGTTGGCGCCAACTCTCCTTTTGCAAAATGCTTCTCGAGCAATTCGTATCCTTGGCGCGACGGCATATCTTCCGGGAATGATTTGATTAGATCATACTCATAGCGCAATGCTGACGTATGAGCAGCCATCACCACAAGGAGCAAGCTGATGAGAGCCACGGTCAGACGCGGCTTGCGAACGACAAACCGACCAACTTTTTCCCAAAATGTCCGCATTCCTTTCTCTTTGGCATCACCGACACGCGGAATGTTCGGCCAAAACGCTTTACGTCCGAACAACGTGAACAAAGCCGGGATCAGCGTGACCGAAGCAATCATGATGATGGCCATCGTGAGAGCAAACGTCGGGGCAAAATTTCGATAATCCCCTAGCTTGGCGAAAAACAACACGAGCATCGCTGCCAATACGGTGCCCCCTGAAAACAGGACAGGCAGCCCGGTCTCGCGCATCGCCTGCTTCATCGCCTCCCACTTGTTCTCGTACCGTTTCAGCTCCTCCCGGTAGCGGGAAAAGATAAACAATGAGTAATCCGTAATCGCAGCGAACAGCAAAATGGACATAATCGAAACCGTTTGGTTGGAGATGACAAGTCCTCCTCGCCCTAACAGCCCGAGCAGCTGCACGACTACTTCATACACAAACGCAGCGACAACAAGCGGAATGAGCGCCAATAGTGGTGAGCGGTAAATGATGATCAGCAGCACTAGAATCAGTCCAACTGTTGAGAGCATGAGCACAACATCGGCGCGCGAAAACAATTCCAGCGTATCCGCCGCGATGCCAGCCGGACCAGTAATATAAAGCTTTACATCGCTTTCGCTATGGACGAGTTTCTGAATATCGTCATTGATCGTGCGAATTTCTTTCGATTCCAATGAAGACTGATAAATCGCTGGAACAACCGCGATTTTCCCATCTTCAGCAAAAAACCGTGCTGCGGCTTGCGGTGGGAGGGAAGCAATTGGAACAAGCTGTTCAAGTGCTTCTTGGTGGTTTTTCTCAATATCGGCCAACAAGCGCTGCAATTCTTCTGTTGAAATCGGCTCGTCATCAGAACGAAAAACAAAAATCGCAGGGATGCCGTCGCTATTCGCAAAGTATTGATCGATTTTCTTTTGCGCCACCATCGACTGTACATCTTCCGGCAGTGATTCAATGCTCGATACTTCATAATCTTTTACACTCGGCGCCGCAACGGCCAACACAACAGTGACAATAAACCATACGACTAGTGTCCACCACATCCCTTTTTTCGTCGTTACCCGGTCTGTCACCGTCTGCAGCCATCGATTCATTACTCATCCTCCATTTCGTTTGATCAACAAAAGTGACAAACTTGTCACTTTAAATACAACTTAATGATAATGGGAAAGTGACATAACTGTCAATTTCTATTCATGACCCCGTACATAATGATCTCCCTAATGCTTTCCACCCATTCAGCAAGAGAGATGCCGGGAAAATGAGGAACAGAGACTGACTGAAAAATATAACCAAGAATTACTTGGTTCGGAAGGTGCGGCTTTATTTTCCCTTCCTGTTTTCCCCGTTTGATTAAATGTTCTAGCTCTTCATACATTCTCTTGTGAAACTGGGCGAGACGCTGTTTATTTTCCTGCACTTTTGGATGGTTTTCTGGAATTCGTTTTCCAATCGAAATCATTTCATGAAGATCATTATGATATAAGATGAAATCGAGCAGAAAACGAAATTGCTCATCAAAGGTAGGATACACATGTATATGTTCTAATTTTATGAACACTTCTTCCATTTCATTTACCATATATGTAGTAATCAATTCCTCTTTGTTCTCAAAATATTTATAAATTGCACTCCGCGCCACTCCAAGCCGTTCAGCCAGCAAGCCAAACGTAAATCCTTCATATCCGTGTTCAAGGAGAAGTTGTTTCGTTTGGGCAAACAGCTCATTCAGCGAAATTTTTCGTTCCCGCGCCAACCAAGCACTCTCCTTTCTTTTTTCTTTTCATTATACCCTTGACGATCGGTGAAAGAAAAGAAAGGTGCCCCGAACACTATATCGGGACACCTTTTGGACCGCCGCACCATTTTTCGTTGCCGTCAAAAGAAACCATCTCTCCCGTCAGTGATATAGCCCCTTCGCCTAAAAACGTTTTTACGCGGACGGACGGATCACAAGCTGGCCGTTTTCGACATCGACCGTGACAGTGCTGTAATCTTTCACCCGCCCGGCGATCAACTCTTTGGCAAGCGGGGTTTCAATCTGCTTTTGCATAAACCGCTTCAAGGGGCGGGCGCCGTATACCGGATCAAAGCCGGCTTCGGCGATATGCTGTTTCGCTTCTTCCGTCAGCACGAGCTCAATATGCCGATCGGCCAAACGACGCGACAATTCGCGGGCAAACTTAGCGACGATGCCTTTGACCTCATTCGTTGACAGCGGCTTAAACAAGACGACATCATCGATCCGGTTTAAAAACTCGGGGCGGAAATGGGCGCGCAGTTGATCAAGCACCTGTTTCCGTGTCTCTTCTTCGATTTCGCCGTTGCGGCTTTCTAATAAGAGCGGCGAGCCGATGTTAGACGTCATAATGACGACCGTGTTTTTAAAATCGACGGTCCGTCCTTGCGAGTCAGTGAGCCGTCCATCATCCAACAGCTGCAGCAAAAGATTAAACACGTCCGGGTGCGCTTTTTCGATTTCATCAAGCAGCAAAACGGAATATGGCTTGCGCCGCACCGCCTCTGTCAGCTGGCCGCCTTCCTCGTAGCCGACATAACCAGGCGGCGCCCCGATCAGGCGGGAAACGGCATGCTTTTCCATATACTCGGACATGTCAAGACGAATTAGCTGCTCTTCACTGTCAAACAGCGCTTCGGCGAGCGTTTTGGCGAGCTCTGTTTTGCCGACACCGGTCGGGCCGAGAAAAAGAAACGAACCGATCGGGCGATTCGGGTCTTTAATGCCCGCTCGCGCCCGCAAGACGGCATCAGCGACAAGTTCGACCGCCTCGTCTTGGCCGATGACCCGCTCGTGCAGCAATTCATGGAGACGAAGCAGCTTCTCTCTTTCCCCTTCCACAAGGCGGGTGAGTGGAATGCCAGTCCAACGTGAAACAATTTCGGCGATTTCTTCTTCCGTCACTTCCTCGCGCAACAGCTTTCCTTCTCCTTGGCCGCTTGCTTCCTGCTCGAGCTGCTTCAGTTGTTTCTCAAGCTGCGGGATGCGTCCATGGCGCAATTCAGCCGCTTTGTTTAAATCGTAGTCGTTTTCTGCTTCTTCAAGCTCGCGCTTGGCCCGTTCGAGCTCCTCGCGCACGCGGCGGACACGATCGAGCGCCTCTTTTTCTTGTTGCCATTTTGCTTTCATGGCATTCGCTCTCTCGCGCAAGTTAGCAAGTTCATTTTGCAGCGCCTCAAGCCGTGTCCGACTTGCCTCATCTGTTTCTTTGCTTAAGGCAGCCTCTTCGATTTCAAGCTGCATGACGCGGCGCATCACCTCATCGAGCTCGGACGGCATCGATTCCATTTCCGTGCGGATCGTTGCGCACGCTTCATCGACCAAATCAATCGCTTTATCAGGCAAAAAGCGGTCGGAAATGTAACGGTCAGACAATACTGCGGCCGCGACGAGCGCACGGTCGTGAATTTTCACGCCATGGTGCACTTCGTACCGTTCTTTTAATCCACGCAAAATCGAAATCGTATCTTCAACGCTCGGCTCTTCGACGAGCACTTGCTGGAAACGGCGCTCGAGCGCTGGGTCTTTTTCAATATATTGTCGATATTCATCCAGCGTCGTTGCCCCGATGCAGCGCAGTTCGCCGCGGGCGAGCATCGGCTTCAACATATTGCCGGCGTCGATCGCCCCTTCTGCCTTACCGGCACCAACAATCGTATGTAGCTCATCAATAAACAAAATGATACGGCCATCGCTTTTTTTGATTTCGTTCAGTACCGCCTTCAGCCGCTCCTCAAATTCGCCGCGAAACTTCGCCCCGGCAACAAGCGCGCTCATATCAAGCGCGAAAATCGTTTTGTCTTTCAGCCCTTCCGGAACGTCTTTGCGGACGATGCGCTGGGCGAGCCCTTCAACAATGGCCGTTTTCCCAACGCCCGGTTCGCCGATCAGCACTGGATTGTTTTTCGTTTTCCGTGACAAAATGCGAATCACGCGACGAATTTCACTGTCACGGCCAATCACCGGGTCGATTTTTCCCGCCTTCACTTCGGCGACTAAATCGCGCCCATATTTTGTCAACGCCTCATACGTCGCTTCCGGATGCGGACTTGTCACGCGTTGATTCCCCCTTACTTTTGTCAATGCTGTCAACAGCGCTTCACGTGTCAACCCAAACGACGCCAGACGCCGGGCGATATGCTCGGCGCCGGACGGCAAAGCGAGCAGCACATGCTCGACCGACACGTATTCATCTTGCATTCGTTTCGCTTCGGCTTCTGCTTCGTCAAGCAGCCGCGCCAACGCCGGGGCAATGTATAGCTGCCCCTCCGTCCCGTGCACTTCCGGCTTATGACGAAGCTGTTCGTTTAGAAAACCGACTACCTTGTTCCGATCGGCACCGGAAAGCTCCAGCAGCCGCGGCGCCAAGCCACCTTCTTGTTCAAGCAGCGCGCTCAGAAGATGCTCAACATCAAGCTGTTGATGATGGCGTTCTTTGGCGAGCGACTGCGCCGCCATGAGCGCTTCTTGCAGTTTTTCTGTCAAACGGCTTGCGTCCATGCCGTTCCCTCCATTTGACCTTCTTTGACTATAAATCATTATAGCGGATTGCACGGCGCACGGCAAATCAAAAGCCACTCCAAAACGGAATGGCTTTTTTCGCACATTAAGGTTTGCGCAAATATGTCCAATGCCGGTTATGATTCGACGTTTCCGGGAACGTATCGCCGGCTTTTAGTTTCAGCTTTTTCGGATTTTTTACATTGTCACCTGTTTCGCCGATTTCAATGTAAACACCGTTGTTCGGAGCTTTATCCCCAGGTTTAAAATGGCGCGGTTGGCCCATTTGTTTCATCCCCCTTGCTTCGATTGCATTTGTTATCATTCCCCGTTTCGCCGCGATTCATAAGAAGGAAAATGATGACTTGTTAGACAGGAGACAGCAAGCACAGTGGGTTGCTTTGCCTGTAATCGTTCCATTACCTCCGAAAATCATCAGTTGCGCCGCCCCGAGTAAAAAAGATGTCCCACCACACTTGGCAGGACACCGTTCTTTCCATTATAAAACCGACACTAAAATCGCTTTTTGTGCATGAAGACGATTGCCGGCCTGCTCAAAGACCATCGAATTCGGACCATCCATGACACCGGCCGTCACTTCCTCGCCGCGATGGGCTGGTAAGCAATGCAAAAATATATAGTCCGGTTTCGCTGCTTTAACGAGCGCTTCATTTACTTGATATGGCTGAAATACTTGCAGCCGCTCATCACTCTCACTCTCCTGTCCCATGCTCGTCCAGACGTCCGTATAAATCGCATCCGCTCCCGCCACCGCCTCGAGCGGGTCGTGCGTCACTGTGACCGCCGCGCCTGTTTTTTCCCCGATTTGGCGCGCCGCTTCTACATAAGCTGCCTTCGGCTCATAACCCGGTGGACAAGCGATGGCCACATCCATGCCGACTTTCGCCGCAGCCGCCAAGAGTGCGTTGGCAACATTGTTGCCATCCCCGACATAAGCGAGCTTGATACCTTGGAACGTTTTCTTCACTTCATAAATCGTCAGCAAATCCGCCAGTGCCTGGCACGGATGATCGTCGTCCGTCAAGCCATTGATGACCGGAATCGATGCGTATTCGGCCAACTCTTCGACTTTTTGGTGGGCAAATGTCCGGATCATAATGACATCGACGTATTGCGACAGGACGCGAGCCGTATCGGCGATCGTTTCACCGCGACCGAGCTGCAAGTCGTTGCTGTTTAAATAAAGCGCACTGCCGCCAAGTTGAATCATGCCGACTTCAAACGATACGCGCGTGCGCGTCGATGGTTTTTCAAAAATCATCGCCATCGTTTTGCCGGCAAGCGGCGTATACGGCATGCCGGCTTTTTGCTTTGCTTTTAGGTCGCCTGCTAACGCCAGCAAGTCAAAAATCTCTTCTGTAGAAAAATCAAGAAGCGTTAAAAAGTCTCTCCCTTTTAATGACATCACTGTATTCATGCGATCACCGCCTGTTCTGCCTGTTTTTTCTTTTTAATCCAACCGCTGATCGGCTGTACATCGAGCTGACCTACAGTGAGCGCCTGTAAAAAGAGATCGAGCGTTTCACGCTCCGTGAAGACGAGTAATTGTTGGGACAACGCAGCCATCCGTTTCGGCGCCTCGCCTTCCTCCTTGCGCAAGTCGATCACTGCCAGCGCTCCGTCGCGTTTCACCCAGTCGGCAAATGAAACATCCGTAACGATATTCAGCTGTTTCGTTTCAATCTCCGCCGCCAGCTCCGCGTCGATGTCGCCGATAACATATAGCTCATTCGCATTCGCTTTCTTTTGCAAATAGGCATAAAACGCCTTGTACGCTGCTTCTTCTTTCGTCATGGCAATGCTGATGCCTTCTCCGGTTGACTTCATCTCCGGCCCAACCGTTGGGTCAACTCCTGGCAGCTTGTAAGTTGAAAAGACCGGATATTTCAAGACGACGTATGGCATAACCGTCAATCCGCTCATTTTTCCGCCTGGAATGTCGACAAGTGATTTCCCAAGCAATAACTTTGTCGCAATTTGCGCAAGCGGCACGCCAGTCGTTTTACTGACGATCGGCACTGTCCGGCTGGCGCGTGGATTCACTTCAAGCACATATACGTTTCCGTCAGCAATAACGTATTGAATATTCATGATTCCTTTAAAACCAAGCTTTTTGGCGATCCGCCTCGCATAGTCGACGATGTTGGCTCTTTCTTCCTCGGTGAGCGTCTGCGCCGGCAGCCAAGCGTAGCTGTCACCGGAATGAACGCCGGCTTTTTCGACATGTTCGATAATCGTCGGAAGCAAAATGTCCGTCCCGTCTGTCACGATATCCGCTTCCGCCTCTTTTCCGTCCAAATACGCATCGATCAAAATCGGGTATGTCAACTCACCTTGTTCGATCAATGCAGCGAGCTGCGCCTCGCTCCGGATGATAAACATGCCGCGGCCGCCGATCACATAAGATGGACGAAGCAGCACCGGGTAACCGATCTCCGCCGCCTTGGCTACGAGCTCTTCAGCATCGTTCGCCATCAGACCGGGCACATGCGGAATGTCGAGCTCTTCAAGCAGCTGGTAAAAGCGGTCGCGATCTTCAAGCTGATCGATGATATCGTAGGTGACACCAAGCAGCCGTACCCCTGCTTCTTCGAGTCCTTTCACTAAATTGATCGCCGTCTGACCGCCGAATTGAACGATCACATGTTGGATTTGTTCCGCTTCAATGACATCGAGGACACTCTCTAATGTCAACGGCTCAAAATACAAGCGGTCAGCAATGGCAAAGTCGGTCGACACCGTTTCCGGGTTGTTGTTGATCATGATCGTCTCATAGCCTTCCTTTTGCAAAGCGAACACGCTATGGACGGAGCTGTAATCGAACTCAATCCCTTGGCCAATACGAATCGGCCCCGCGCCGATGATCAGCACTTTTTCTTTGCCACTTGCTTGTTTTCGCTCATCTTCGCCGAAATACGCGGAATAATAATAATCCGTTTCCGAATGGAACTCGGCTGCGCACGTATCGACCATTTTGTATGACGGCACGATGCCAAGTTCTTTCCGCTTGTTGCGCACCTCAAGCTCGGTTACGCTCCACGTTTCGGCCAAAAAAGCATCGCTTGCCCCTTTTTCTTTTAAGAAACGGAACATCGTTTCATCGATCGTATCGAGCGTAACGGCTGCCGCCTGCTTTTCGAGCGCAACGAGCCGTTCAAATGTACAAAGGAAGAAACGGTCAATTTTCGTCCACTCATGAATGGTTTCGACCGTCACACCGCGACGAAGCAGTTCCAAAATGGCGAAAAAGCGGCGGTCGTCTTTATTGACGAGCAGCTGTTTTAGTTCGTCATTCGTTTTTGCCGAAAGTTCCGACAAAAACAATCCATTATTTTTGCCCTCAAGCGACTGAACCGCTTTTTGGAACGCCCGTTCCATATTGCGATCGATCGCCATTACTTCTCCGGTGGCTTTCATCTGCGTGCCGAGCTTCCGGTCGGCATGCGGAAACTTGTCAAACGGCAGGCGCGGAAACTTGACAACGACATAATCCAATGCGGGCTCAAAACTGGCGTACGTTGTTTTCGTCACCGGGTTGATGAGCTCGGCGAGCGTATAGCCAACAGCCAGCTTGGCTGCGATGCGAGCAATTGGGTAGCCGGTCGCTTTTGACGCAAGCGCCGACGAACGGCTGACGCGCGGATTCACCTCGATTAAGTAATATTGTTTGCTATTTGGATCAAGGGCGAACTGAATGTTGCAGCCGCCGATGATACCTAACGCTGAAATGATTTTCACTGCTGACGAGCGGAGCATTTGGTACTCTTCATCCGTCAGCGTCTGCGACGGCGCGACGACGATCGAGTCGCCCGTATGGACACCGACCGGATCGACGTTTTCCATATTGCAAACCGTAATGCACGTATTTGACTGATCTCGCATCACTTCATATTCAATTTCTTTAAATCCAGCGACGCTCCGCTCAATTAAACATTGCCGGATCGGGCTTTCCGCTAGCCCTTTTTCTACCAATGCAATAAACTGCTTCATATTCTCTGCGATGCCGCCGCCCGTCCCGCCGAGCGTATACGCGGGACGAATAATGATCGGAAAACCGATTTGTTCAGCAAACGCGACCGCTTCTTTGACGTTTGTCACAATTTCGCTTTCCGGCACTGGTTCGCCAAGCTCATGCATCAACGCGCGGAACGCTTCGCGGTCTTCTCCGCGCTTGATCGCTTCAATCGGTGTTCCGAGCAGTCTCACCCCGTATTTTTCGAGCACCCCGGCTTCATACAGTTGAAACGCCAAGTTGAGCCCGGTCTGGCCTCCAAACGTCGCCAGCAGCCCGTCCGGACGCTCTTTGGCGATGATCGCTTCGATCGCGTCGACGGTGAGCGGCTCAAAATACACAGCATCAGCATGGACGTCATCGGTCATGATCGTCGCCGGATTGTTGTTCACTAAAATGACACGGTATCCTTCTTCCTTTAAGGCGATGCATGCCTGCGTCCCAGAATAGTCAAACTCAGCGGCCTGGCCGATGACGATCGGCCCCGACCCAATCAGGAGAATCGACTGAAGCGAGGAATCTTTAGGCATATACTTTCTCTCCCTTTGCGACGGTTTGCAAAAATTCATCGAAAATATAGCCGGTATCTTGCGGCCCCGGATGAGCTTCCGGATGATACTGCACCGACAAAATTGGTTTATCGCGATGGATCATGCCTTCCACTGAGCCATCGTTGATGTTGATGAAACGAATGGCAAACGGCTTGCCCTCAAGGCTTTTCTCTTTGACGACATAACTATGGTTTTGCGACGTGATCATCACTTTTTGTTTTACAGCATCCCACACTGGCTGGTTGGCGCCGCGGTGCCCGAAGCGAAGCTTTTCCGTATCCGCCCCGTACGCCAAGGCAACAAGCTGATGGCCGAGGCAAATGGCTAAAGTTGGATACCGGTCGATAAGCTGGCGAATGGCTGGAAGCCGAACGCTTAGCTGTTTCGGATCTCCGGGGCCGTTTGAGAGGACAAGGCCATCCGGTTTAAGCGCATCGATCGCTTCCGGCGCCGTATCGTGCGGCACGACGGTTACTTGGCAGCCGCGTGATACGAGCGACTGTAAAATCGATTTTTTATAACCGAAATCGATTAGCACGATATGCGGTCCGCCTTGGCCGTACGTCTCCATCTTTTTCGTCGACACGGCGCACACAGGAAATGTTGTCTCTTCATCCATCACCGCTGGGATGGGCGACGAGCTTAGTTCTGCCATCATCGTTCCTTCCATGCGAATTTCTTTGACAAGGGCGCGCGTATCAACGTGAGTGAGCAGCGGAATGTTCCAGTGCCGCAAATATTCAGCCAAGCTGTATTTCACTCCATAATGAAACCCTTCGTTGCTCGCCTCATAGACGACGGCCGCTGCCACATGCGGGCGTTTGCTTTCAAAATCTTCATCATTGATGCCGTAATTGCCGATCAGTGGGTACGTAAAGACGATGATTTGATTTTTATACGACGGGTCGGTCAGCACTTCCTGATACCCAGTCATACCGGTAAAAAAAACGATCTCCCCGCTCACCTTTTTTTCAAGCGGGGTGGCAAGCTTACCGCTGAACGTTTTTCCACTGGCCAGATGCAAATACGCTTTCATTAGCGCCACCTCATCGTTTAATTTTTATAACCGTTAGAGAATTTTTATGCAAAAACAAGAATAAAAATGAAGCCGTCAACTGCCTAATTTGATTACAAGACAGCCGAGGCGTTGGCATTCTTCAATGTTGCCGTTAAAATATCCACTGCTTGATCGATTTCGTCTTTCGTCACGACAAGCGGTGGCAACAGTCGGATCACCTTCGGTCCGGCCGGCAAAACGAGCAAGCGGCTTTCATGAATCAAAGGCAACAGTGGAGCGATTTCCGTTTGACATTCCACCCCAACAAGCAGTCCGAGTCCGCGCACGTCCTTGACAATTTCAAGCGGGGAGAGCGCCTCGTTTAACCGCCCAAGCAAGTAGCTCCCTTTTTCTTGAACCTCTTGTAAAAATGCCGAATCGAACACGACTTCAAGTGTCGCCTTGGCGGCGGCCATCGCGATCGGGTTGCCGCCAAACGTCGACCCGTGCACTCCAGGGCCGAATGAATCTTTTAAAAACGCCTTGCCGATCATTGCACCGACCGGAATGCCGCTGCCCAGTCCTTTGGCGACCGTCATAATATCCGGCTCAATGCCAAAATGTTGATACGCAAACGGCTTCCCGGTCCGACCGATGCCGGTTTGTACTTCGTCAATGATCAAGAGCGCACCGTATTTTTGACATAGCTCGGCAGCTGTTTGCAAAAACACTGGATCAATCGGGCGGACACCACCTTCTCCTTGAACGATCTCGAGCATCACTGCCGCGATCTCATCGTTCATCGCTTTCTCGAGCGCGCTCGCATCGTTAAACGGCAAGTGTATAAATTCCGGCAATAATGGACCAAATCCGCTATGCACTTTCTCTTGCCCGGTCGCGGCCATCGTCGCAAACGTTCGGCCGTGAAACGACTGATGAAATGTGATGACTTTATGCCTTCCCGTATGTTTGCGTGCCAGCTTCAACGCCGCTTCGTTCGCCTCGGCTCCGCTGTTGCAGAAAAAGACGTAATTGCCGGCGCTGTGGGCAACAAGCTGGGAGGCGACTTCTTCTTGAATCGGAATCGTAAACAAGTTTGATACGTGCCAATATTGGTTCAGCTGCTCTTCAATTGCTTTCTTGACGTGCGGATGACGATGGCCGAGGTTACAAACAGCAATGCCAGACACGAAATCGAGATATTGTTTTCCATTGACATCAGTCACAACCGTCCCTTCTGCCGATTGAACAGAAATTTTCCAACGGTTGTAGGTTGGAAACAGTGCGCTCATAAATATGCCCCCACTTCTTTACGGATTGTTGTCCCGTGCCATGTTCCTTGCTCATAAAACGGCGTTTTGCCGCTGACAATCATCACTTTCGGCAACGCATCGGATAAGGCGGAGAGCGCCGCTTTCACTTTCGGGATCATCCCGCCGGTGATGACGCCGTCTTTGAGCAGCTGCTCGACCGTTTCCGCTGTTGCTTCCCCGATGAGCGTCCCGTCTTGCAAAAGGCCGGGCACGTTCGTCACAAACGCGAGCTGATTAGCGCCGATGGCTGCCGCGATCGCCCCTGCTGCCGTGTCCGCATTAATGTTGTACGTTTGTCCGCTCCGACCAACGCCAAGCGGTGAAATGACCGGTATGTAGTTTGCGGCAAGTAGCGTTTGCAGCAAATCGACGCGAACAGCTGTGACGCGGCCGACGTAGCCAAGCTTAATCCCGTCAATCGGTTCCGCTTCAAGCAGCCCTCCGTCTACCCCTGAAATGCCCACTGCCGGTAAACCGTGCTGTTTGAACATCGTGACGAGCTGCTTGTTCACTTTACCGGACAGCACCATTTCCACAACGGCAAGCACCTCTTTCGTCGTTTTGCGCAAACCATTGACAAATTCGCTTCGCACGTTCAACTGTTTCAGCATCTTTCCGATCTCCGGCCCGCCACCGTGGACGATGACGACATTCATCCCTTGTTCGCGCATCGTTTTCACGCTGGCAAAAAAAGCGGGAGATAGCTCATCAAGCACGCTGCCGCCGCATTTGATCACGACCGTGTTCTCCATTTTCCTCTCCCCTTATGTCCGGTAACTGGCGTTAATTTTCACGTAATCATATGTTAAGTCGCAGCCCCATGCAATGCCAAAGCCCTCACCTAAATGAAGGTCGACATCAATGACGATCATGTCGTTTTGCAAGTAGGCGACCGCTTCCTCTTCCAAAAAAGGCTGCGGCTCGCTCCCTTTTAACATCACGATCGGCCCGATGGCAACATCGACATTTGCGGGATCAACATCAGCATCAGCATAACCGATCGCGCCGATGATCCGCCCCCAATTGGCATCCGCACCGTAGACAGCTGTTTTTACCAAATTGGAGCCGACGATTTGCTTGGCGATTTTTTTCGCCTCATCATCCGTTTTCGCTCCGTGAACGCGCACTTCAATGAGCTTCGTTGCCCCTTCGCCGTCTTTGGCAATTTGTTTCGCCAAATCTTCGCACGTTTCCCGCAGCGCTTCGTAAAAGTTTTCCCAGTCCGGGTGGTCCGGCGTCAGCTCATCATTTCCGGCCAAACCGCTCGCCATGACAACAACCATATCGTTCGTCGACGTATCACCGTCGACTGTAATTTGGTTAAACGAGACATCGGTAATCGAACGCAGCGCCGCCTGCAGCACTGGCGACGAAATGTTGGCGTCGGTCGTAATGAACGCGAGCATCGTCGCCATGTTCGGGTGAATCATCCCCGATCCTTTCGCTGCCCCACCAACGATAACCGTTTTGCCATCGACCTTCGTTTCATAGCACGCGTGTTTCATCACCGTATCGGTCGTTAAAATCGCTGTTTGAAATGCTTCAGCGTCCGCTATCGTCGCTCCGGGAGCGAGCTTTTCGATGCCAGCACGGATTTTTTCCATCGGCAAGTGTTCACCGATCACACCGGTCGATGCTACCGCCACATAGTGCGGAGCGAAGCCAAACTGTTTCGCACATAAGTCGCGCATCTCATACGCATCGCGAAGCCCCTGTTCACCGGTGCAGGCGTTCGCGCACGAGCTGTTGACGATAACCGCCCGCAATTTTTGCTCAACCGCAAGGCTTGCTTGCGTCACTTTCAGCGGTGCAGCTTGAAAATGGCTTTGTGTATACACAGCGGCAGCCGAAGCTGGCACGTCGCAAACGATCACCCCTATATCTTTTTTGGAATGATGCAACCCGGCATGCACCCCAGCCGCCTGAAACCCTTTCGGCGTGACGACCGTTCCACCAGCAAGCACCGTCACTTGCGCCGTTTGTTTCGTTACCGTCATCGTTTCGTTCCCCCTTCCCTCACGCTCACGGATAAGTCGGCAAGAAGCGAAGGCCCTCGACCTCATCCCATCCCATCATCAGATTGAAATTTTGCACTGCCTGCCCAGCAGCGCCTTTCATTAAGTTATCGATCACTGACACGACCGTCACCCGTCCTGTCCGCTCATCATAAGCGAGGCCAATATCGCAATAGTTGGAGCCGTACACTTCTTTCGTCGCCGGGAACTGTCCTGGCTGGCGAATGCGGACAAACGATGCATCTTCATAACTTGTTTTATATAAATCTATTAAGTCGTTCAGCGAAAACGGCTGCTTCACCTTCGCGTATATCGTCGACATAATGCCCCTTGTCATTGGAATCAAGTGGGTGCTGAACGTAATCGGCTTCATCGCTCCGTTCCACGTTCCAAGCATTTGCTCAATTTCTGGAATATGTTGGTGGGCATTCACTTTATAAATTTTCACGTTTTCGTTTACTTCCGAAAAATGCGTCCCAAGCCCGGCTTTTCGCCCCGCACCGGATACACCCGACTTGGCGTCAACGATAATCGAGTCCTCTTCAATGAGTCTTTCTTTTACAAGCGGTGCTAAACCAAGCAACGTCGCCGTCGGATAACAGCCTGGATTCGATAGAAGCTCGGCCTCGCGCACCGCATCCCGGTTCCACTCTGTCAATCCGTACACCGCCCGCTTTAAATACGCAGCCGGCGCCGCCTCACGCCCGTACCATCGCTCGTATACCGCTCCATCCTTCAAGCGAAAATCTCCCGACAAATCAATCACTTTCACTCCGCGGTCAACAAGCGCTGGCGCCCACTCTCCCGATACTCCGGGCGGCGTAGCGAAAAAAACCGCGTCATACTTGGCAAGCGCTTCGATATCAAGTTTATGCAATACCGCCCCGTCAACCGCCCCGACGTGCGGGAAGCTTTCCGATAAATGCACCCCATCTTGTGACGACGAGTAGACGTCACAGCGATCAACGTGCGGGTGAGCTTGCAACAGGCGGAACAGCTCTGCACCGCTGTATCCTGTCGCCCCAATAATCGCCACCTTCATCCCGTCCACCTACCTATATGCTTCATGTAGTTCTCATTATAATACTGCATAAAAATAAAATCAAATGTATATTTAATAATTTTTGAAGATTTTTTCTCTCCTTTGTTCGCTAAACGGTGAAACAATGAAAACAGAAGCAATCGCGAAATCACACTTTTCCATCTATGCTCTTTCTCCGCTCAGACGCCCAATTTGTCACAAACGGTTCCGAGAATGTTCAACAATTTTTCAATCTTTCCACTGTCCTTATATTGACTTCCCTTTTTCTTACTGTAAAATTTTTTATAACGGTATATGATATAGAAGGTTGTGATGGGATGGAACATGTATCTGTAGAACTGCGGGAGTTACTTTCGGCGATTTACCGCACGATTCCGGTCAAAAAAGGAATGTACTTGTTCCAAGAAGGGGAAAAAGCAGATGAGCTTTACTATATTCAATCAGGCAAAATTCAAATTAGCAAAACGAACATGGATGGACAGGAGCTGACGTTGCGCATTTGCAGCCAAGGGGATTTGATCGGCGAACTGACGCTCTTTTGTCCCGGCGCCCGCTATATGCTGACGGCGAAAGCGCTCGAAGACAGCGTCGTTTCCGCTATTCCGCGCGAGGTGATTGAAAAAGAGCTCTCTGACAATCCGAAGTTGGCGATCGAGTTTATGAAATGGATGAGCCTCCACTTCCGCAAAACACAGACGAAATTCCGCGATCTCATTTTGCACGGCAAAAAAGGAGCGCTTTATTCGACGCTCATCCGTTTGTGCAACAGCTATGGCGTCATGAAGGAAGATGGCATTTTGATCGACATTCCGCTCACCAACCAAGAGCTCGCCAACTTTTGCGGCACCGCCCGCGAGGTTGTCAACCGCATGCTCGGTGACTTGCGGAAAAAAGGCGTCATCTCCGTGCAAAAAGGAAAAATTCGTGTCCACAACTTGCAATACTTGCGCGATGAAATTGCCTGCGAAGGCTGTCCACCCGAACTGTGCAGCATCGACTGATGAGCAGGAGACAGCTAACAATCAAGGACTGGCTCAAGAGAACATCTCCCCCCTAACAAAACGTGACTAGAGAATCGCGAAGTCGTTCGTAGTGAGAAAGGGTGTCTCATCGCTTTTGAGACACCCTCTTTATCATGCATTTATTTCATGATGTTTGATTTTTTCCTAATCGAACAATCCTTTGAACAAACGCCCATCGTACCGCCTCAATTGCTCATGTTTTGAATGACTTCTAAGATTTTTCCCGATGCCCTTTTTTCATATATATCCAACTCAACTCTATCATCCTCTTTGATCCATTCGTATCTTCTTACCTGTTCTTTTACTGAAAAAATGATTGTTCTCACCCAATCAATGACCAGACAAGACAAAGCGTGCTGAGAGTTGCGTCTCTTAACGAAAAGAAAAACCTCCAAATGGTCGTTGCTGTCTCTCATTTGGGGAGCTCACTCAAGAATAGAGAACGATCATCGCGATGAAAAAGTATGCCGCGTTGGCGATTTCCAAGATTCCTAGTTTCATGATCGGCAGCGCTTTGCCGTATAAGTATACAGCACGGACGACGCTCGGCGCGTAAGCCAAAACGGCAAACGTCTCGCCGGTGGCGATCAAACCGGCAACCAACAAGGCGTGATAGCCCCATGACAGCCATTTGTACCGCTCGTTTTTCTTTTCACGAATCATCGTTTTGACATAGAACGTGCTGCCGATGAAAAAGAGGAAGGAAAACACAGCCAATTCGAACGCTTCTAACGTCAACTCCCCACGCCCAACATAAAAGGCACCTAGGCCACCGATACAAAACGCCCCGATGGCCGCGACATCATTCCAGAAAGCGCGTTCGTTCTTTTTCCGGCTATAATAGGTGTTTACTAGGAAAAACGGGATCATCGCCAATCCGAAGAAAACAAGGGACGGCCGTTGCCAAAGGGAAACGGCAAGCGCCGGCGCCGCGATGGCGCCATAGCGGATGGCAGCGGGTACGTACGGCTCTTTTCGTTTCGTTTTGACTGCCATCAACAGCGGGTATGTCGCCAAATAGAGCGCAAGCCAAGCAATAAACAACGGCACGTGAATCCACGAAACCCCACCGGCGTAGGCGCCGAGCCAAAACGGGATGATGAGCATCGCCCAAGCGCCATGTTGCTTTGGCATCACCCATTTGCTTTTGTTCGCCATCGCTCTCACCCCCCGCTCACTGGTGGAATAAAGGCAACTGTGTCGCCCGTTTGAAGCGGTGCATCATCGTGCGCATACTCCTCATTGACCGCTGTCATGACACGCTCAAGCGATAAGCTGTAACGCGCTTCCACTTCTTCTTTCAGCTTCCCTACCGTTTCTGGGACGTGCGGCCATGTTACTTGCCGCTCGCCCACTTGTTCACCCAAATGAGCAAAAAACAAGAGACGGATCATGGTTCATTCACCTCCGGTTTTCCGGACGGATATGCTTTTGTTTCCAGTTGATCGCCAATCCATGCGCTGCCATCTTCCCATTGTTCTTTTTTCCAAATCGGCACAATTTGTTTGATCCGTTCGATGGCGTAGCGGTTCGCTTCATACGCTTCCGCACGATGCGGCGAGGAAACCGCGATGACGACGGCGATATCGCCGATCTCGAGGCGTCCGATCCGGTGGGTAATCGCTGTTTTCGCTCCTGGCCATTTTTCCGCGATTTCCGCCCCGATTTGCGCCAGCATTTTCTCTGCCATCGACACGTACGCTTCATATTGTAAAAAGAGCGTCCGCTTGCCGTTCGTCCATTCGCGCACCGTGCCGGCAAACACAGCAACAGCTCCCGCTTCCGGACGCATCACTTTTTTCATCACAGCCTCGACCGAAATCGGCTCGGACGTGATAGAAAATAACGATTCGGTCATGTCCGCATTCTCACCTCATTCATTAACCATGGGATATATCGGGCATCATCAGCCATCGAAAACACCGGGTGCGGCAACGGTCGAGAGAGCGGTTCCCAAGCGATGACGGCGCGGATGTTGGCGAGGTGCTGAAGCGACGCCCAATCTTCCTCGGAGCGCACAAGCACCACTTTCGGATGCGGCGCCTGCTTATATCCTTCGACCAGCACGAGGTCCAGCCGAAGCGGAGCATAAAGCGCCAAAACATCATCCAACCGCCACAACGGTCGGCGGAGGTGCAGCTGCAACAGCCCGTCCCCTTCCACCGCTGTCGCCACCGCCCCAGCCCGCTCATGACGGACGGAATCGACGCCTTCCGGCCGTGCAGGCTCGCCGCCATGGCCATGATGCTTCACCGTCCCGACGCGCCATCCTTCCCGGACAGCGGCCGCCACCCATTTTTCGACGAGCGTTGTCTTGCCCGTATGTTTATAGCCGACAACTTGCCAGACATTCATTCGCTCGATCCCTCGTCATCATCGAGCAGCCATACGTCCACTTCGTCATCCTTAGCGAACCCTCTCGTCCCGCCTGGCAGCACCATCAAGGCGTTGGCCGCCGCGAGCGAGGTGACGATGTTCGACTTATCCATGCCGACCGGTTTGACGATGAGTCGCCCATCGATCGCTTCGACGCGGCTGCGCACGAAGCGGGTGAACGGATTCGGCTTTGGAAAATCGGCGCCAAGCGTCGCTTTCACTTTCTTCAAATACGGCTTGGTAGAAAACAAGCGCGTCCGCACGACCGGGCGGACAAACAGTTCATAGCCGACATAGCATGCCGATGGGTTGCCAGATAGCCCAAACAGCAGCTTGCCATTCCACTCGGCGACGGTCGTCACGCTTCCCGGGCGCATGGCGATTTTGTTAAACAAAACGTTCGCCTGAAGCCGCTCGTAAATGGCGGGCAAATAGTCGTAATCGCCGACCGAGACGCCCCCGGTCGTAATGAGCATGTCCACTTGGTCGAGCGCCTCGCGCACGGCGTGAAAGCATGCGTCAAGGTCATCGGCCAGCTGGCCAAAATAGATCAGCTCAGCGCCGCTTTTTAGTGCCTGTGCCTCAATCATGTAGGCGTTGCTGTTACGGATTTTCCCTGGAACGAGCGGTTCAGAGACATCAAGCAGCTCGCTGCCGGTCGCAAACAATCCGATCCGCGGTTTTTTCGCCACCTTCACTTCGGCATAGCCGAACGTCGCCAACAGCGCCGCCACTCCCGGATTGATGCGCGTTCCTTTTTTGACAAGCGGCGTCCCTTTTTTTGCGTCCTCCCCTTGAAACGAGATGTTGTCTCCTGGGCGGAACGGGCGCTTAATCGACATATACGTTTTTCCATCCCGTTCATACTGTTTGGTCAGCTCCAACATGACGACCGCATCGCATCCATTCGGAATTTGTGCCCCAGTCATTAGACGCACCGCTTGAAACGGACCGACCGTCTTGGTGGCGACTTGTCCGGCGCCGATTGCCTCAATCACCTCAAACTCTACTGGATGGTTCAGCCCCGCCTCTTGCGAATCAGCGGCGCGAATGGCAAATCCGTCATACGGGGAGCGGTCAAACGGTGGCACGTCATGGTCGGCGCACAAATCTTCCGCCAAATAGCGGCCATACGACTGCCGAAGCGGCACCGTTTCCTCTTCCCCCACCCCGGCATAGCACATCACCCGATTGATCGCTTCCGCTACGGGAATCGGGGTTCGTCTTTCGACCATGTCTCTCTCTCCTTTCGATCATACGGCTGGCGGCAACGATATCATTCTTTTAACGTTGTTGCCATTGTTGCAGCTGTTTTATGCCTTCTGCCAACTTTTCATCAACGACACTCGCATCGGCAATATGTCGCAAAATCATCTCCCGCGTTTCGCTGAACAAAGAGGCCGATTGTTCGAGCTCTTGCATCACTTCATCCGCATAGCGGTATTGTTCTTGAATATAGTTTAGCACGTCCTTGGCCCGATTTTCGACTTGATCGATCAGCTCCATCATCGCCGACCATTTGCGAGCTGTATGGATGCTCATTTGGACAACCGTTTCGATCAGAGACGAAATAGCTTCCGTCTGCTCTAGCGACCGCTCAATTTCCTGCTGCACGGCATCGGTTAACTGATGAATCGTTTCCGTGCTGTCCGCCGTATGCTCAGCCAACTTTCTCACTTCAGCAGCGACGACGGAAAACCCTTTTCCATGCTCCCCGGCACGGGCGGCTTCGATCGAGGCATTTAATGCAATCAAATTTGTCTGTCCAGCGATTTCTTTAATCACTTTCACAATTTGTTCAATCTCTTGCGAACGGCCGCGCAACCGATACATTGCGGCCGACGTCGCCTCCATCTCGCTGCCGAGCTGCCCCATCGCCTTCTCCATTTCCCCTGACATGCGGATGCCTTCTTTTGCTGCCGCGACCATCTGGCCAGCTGTCTCCGCCAATGAGTTTCCTTGTTCGCACAGACGGTCGGAGATCGCGTATGATGACTTGCTGAGCATACTGACATTATCGACTTTTTCTTTCGTTCGGTCAACGAGTCGGCCTAATTCATGATGTTGTCCGTTGACCACCTCATGTTGATGAACGATTTCCTGCAACTCCCCGAGCAAGCCGGCCACCGTCTCGTGAATCGATTCCTTCTGTCTAGTGAGCTGGTCTTTCATCTCGGCGATTTGCTGCTCTAGTTTTGCTTTTTCCTCCTCCCACTGCCGTCCTTTCACCAACGGCCACATACCCGTCTCCCCTTTTTCTGTTTATGGAACTCATTCTTTTGTCAAAATGTTGTATGTTACCTACTGAGCATGTATTCTTTCGATTATGAAGCGGACACTTCCTTCCATAAGCAGTCAGCAAAAGTCCGCTTTTCTTTATTGTACGATAAAGAAGAAGAAGGCTGTTGTGATGTTTATCACACGCATCACTGTCCACTTTTTTTCGTATATGTGAGATCCATCACAACACCTTAGCGGCAAACACGTTATGCTGAAACTGTAACGATTTGATCAATGGAGGGATCCGAAATGGAACAGCGTTTTACCGAACAATCGTTGATTGGTGATATTGTTACGCAATTTCCGAAAGCAGCCGACTTATTTAAAGCACGACGCATTGATTTTTGCTGCGGCGGACAGCGCCCGTTAAAAGAAGCCATTGAAGAGCGCGGACTTGATGGCGAAGCGCTCCTTCGCGAGCTGAACGCCCTTTATGCAGAGGCACAAAACAAGCCGACTGGAAACTGGGGCGAAGCGCCGCTGACCGACTTGGTCGATCATATCGTCAGCACACACCACCGCTATTTGAACGAAGAACTGCCGCAGCTCAGCCCATATGTCACAAAAGTATTGCGCGTACACGGCATGCACCACCCGCACCTTTCTCGCGTGCATAAACTGTTCCATGAGTTAAAAATGGAGCTTGAGCAACACTTGATTAAAGAAGAAACAGGAGCTTTTCCGCTCATTTTACAATTTGCCGACAACCCATCGCCGGAAAACCGAGAGGCGGTCGAGCGGGCCGTTCGCGAACTCGTCAATGAACATGACGCGGCCGGCGATTTGATCAAAGAAATTCGCGAAATCACAAACGACTTCACCCCGCCGGAAGACGCGTGCGGCACATATCGGCTCGTTTACAGCCGACTCGCGGCACTCGAAGAAGATTTGTTTACCCACATCCATTTAGAAAACAACGTCCTCTTCCCGCGCGTGTTGGCAGCGGTGAAGGCGTAAGCAAGCCAAACCATTCCCCCATTTCTAAGGTAAAGGCAGGCGCGTCGAGCGATAAAAAGCAGGGCTGCTTCTTCGATGGAAAGAGCAGCCCCGCTTCTTTGTTACCCCCCAATATACGACATTTCAATTTTCACCCGTTGTTTCGCCGTTTCTTCCGTCCGTTCTTCTGAATAGCGGTCTGTCCGCTGGTTCCAAACCGCGGTGATTAACGACTTCAGTTCCTCTTTCGTTGCCCCAGCGCGCAGTTTGTCTTTCAACGACACGCCTTTCGAGGCAAACAAACACGTATACAGCTTCCCGTCTGCAGAAATGCGCGCTCTTGTGCAGCTTCGACAAAACGTTTCCGTCACTGAGGCGATGAAACCGACTTCCACCTCCGTGCCGACGTAGCGGTAGCGGCTCGCCACCTCGCCGAAATACGCTTTTTCGATCGGTTCGAGCGGATGCATGGCGTTGATTTGCTCATACATCTCTTTTTTCGTCACGACATGGGAGTAATCCCAGCCGTTGGTCGTGCCGACGTCCATAAATTCAATCAAGCGGAGCGGAATGCCTAAGTCTTTAAAATACGACGCCATCGGCACGATTTGCGAGTCGTTCCACCCTTTTTTGACGACCATGTTCACTTTGACGCCGAGTCCCGCCGCCCGGGCGGCTTCAATGCCTTTTAACACAGGAGCGACGCCGACGCCGATGCCGTTCATTTTGCGGAAAATATCATCATCTAACGCATCCAAGCTGACGTTGACGCGCTTCAACCCGGCTTCTTTCAACCGCTGCGCCCATTTCACTAAATGAACACCGTTGGTCGTCAAGCCGATATCGCGCAGGCCGGGAATCGCAGACAGCCGGGCAACAAGCGCGTCCAAATCACGCCTTAAGAGCGGTTCGCCCCCTGTCAGGCGGATTTTTTCGACGCCAAGCTCAACAAAACATTCCGATAGAAGCGCCATTTCCTCGACCGTCAACAGCTCGCCTTCCGCCAAAAAGCGAAAATTCGGCCCGAACACTTCGGCCGGCATGCAATAGATGCAGCGAAAGTTGCATTGGTCGATCACCGATAACCGCAAATCGCGAAGCGGGCGAGACAGGCGATCCATGACGTCCGTCCGGTTGCGCTCGCTCATCGCGCTCCCTCCTTTCTGTTTCGTTCGCCGCACGATGTTGTCAGGCGGCTTTTTTTATTCCCGTAAACGACCAAGTTTCGTCGCAAAGACCAATAAACTAAATGACAATCCAATCGTGACCGCTACCCATGCCCATGCTAACTCCATCCTTCCCGATTCCATGGCCATGTAGACGGCAGTCGGGATCGTTTGCGTTTTTCCCGGAATATTGCCAGCAAACATGAGCGTTGCGCCAAACTCCCCAAGGCTGCGTGCAAACGACAGCACCGCCCCGGATAATAACGCGTGTCTGGCAAGCGGCAGCGAAATATGCCAAAAGACTTGGCGCTCATTCGCCCCATCGATGCGCGCCGCCCCTTCAATGGTTGGATCGACCGCTTCAAGCCCGGTTTTGGCCGCCTGATACATGAGCGGGAATGACACAACCACGGCGGCCATCACCGCCGCGCCGGGCGTAAACAGTATAGTGGTGTGAAACGACGATTCTATCCATTGGCCAATGGGGCTATGTCGGCCAAACAAGACGACGAGCAAAAAACCGACGACCGACGGCGGCAGCACCAACGGCAGCATAAATACCGTCTCCACCACTGTCTTGCCGCGAAACCGACGGCGCGCCATCCATCTCGCTGCCGCTGTCCCTAAGACCGCGACAATCAAGCCGGCGAGAAGCGATACTTTTATCGATAACCAAACTGGTGACCAAAACGCTGTCATGAATCAACCTCTCTTTGCCACATCCCCATCTACTATACGGAAACAAGCAGACAAACGCTGTGACACTACTCACAATGATTGTATCATAGGAGTGGGAAAATCCGGTTTAGAAAAATTTGTGACAACCTGCACAAAAAAAGTGGCAAAGGGTGATTTTTTTCACTCTGTCTCTGCTGTGATTTTTTTTACAATAGAATTAGCCGAACAAATGGAGGTGTCAATCATGGAACGGCAAAGCCGCACAGCGGCGAACCGCGATTTTTCCCTCTTGCGCTCATGGCTGCAATCGTCGAAAAAAGTGATCCCGCTTCGCAAACATTCGTTTTTATTTCAAGAAGGGATGCCCGCCAATGAGCTGTATTTGATTCTGTCCGGCAAGGTGCAAGTAAGCAAAATTTGTCCGGACGGAAAAGAAATGTGTTTCCGCATTTGTGGAAGCGGGGAAATTGTCGGCGAACTGACGCTGTTTACGGACGATCCACGTTATTTATTGACCGCCAAAGTGATTGAACCGGGTGAAGCAGCGGTAATGAATAAAAATGAATTAGAAGAGCAGTTGCTGATCAATCCCACCCTTACCCTTGAATATATGCGCTGGATCAGCAAGCATGCCCGACGGACGCAAACAAAGTTTCGTGACTTGATTATGAACGGCAAAAAGGGGGCGCTCTATTCAACACTTATTCGCTTATGCAACAGTTATGGCGTCCCGCTTGAAGACGGAAGCATCTTCATTGATTTAACGTTAAAAAACCAAGACTTGGCCAACTTTTGCGGCACGACGCGTGAAAGCGTCAATCGGATGCTCAATGCATTAAAGCAAGACGGAATTATTTCGATGAAGCGAGGGAAAATTACTGTTCACGACTTGAACTATTTAAAAACGGAAATCCAATGTGAAGACTGCCCGCCAGACATTTGTTGCATTGAATAAAATGAACAAAACTTAGAGGGCTGTCCTAAAAGAGTTACCCCCCTTTATGGACAGCCCTGCTTTTTCCCTAAATTTTTTTCGCCCGCATCCGGCGATAGACGACGTAATGCCGGTTTAAATATGTCAGCGGGATACTCCACACATGCACGAGACGGGTAAACGGCCAAATGCCAAATAACAGCAAGGCGGAGAGAATATGAATTTGAAATCCAATCGGCGCATCACTGACAAGCTGCGGCAGCGGCCGAAACGTTAAAAGACCGCGAAACCAAGGGCCAATCGTATCTCGATAATCGAACGTTCCCCCGGTCGCTGTATATCCGACCGTATTTGTAAACCCTGTCAAAATGACAATCGTTAGGAGCAGCAATACAACGAGATCGCTTTTGCTGCTATGGCGGAGAAGGCGGCGAACGCTAAACCGGCGCCATAAAAGCAATACTACCCCAATTACAGTCGCAACCCCGGCAGCGCCGCCAAACCAGACCGCCCCAAAATGATACATCTCCTCGGTAATCCCGATTGATTCATAAAACGTCTTCGGCACTAAAATGCCGGCGACATGGCCGAAAAACACAAAGAGAATGCCCCAGTGAAAAAGAACGCTTCCCCAACGCAACCGTCGTTTCTCAAGAAACTCACTTGACTTGGCCGACCAGCCAAATTGATCAGTATTGTAACGGTAAATGTGGCCAGCGACAAATAACGTCAACATGATATACGGATAGATCACCCAAAGAAACTGATCAAGCAGTGTCATGTGGCCTCCTCCGCTCTCATTGGAATATCCACCCCTCTTGTTTCCTCAAAGAAAGCAGCCATGCCGGCAAGGCAGCCGTCCAAAACAAAGAAATACGGGTGGTCGACCTCCTGCAACCTGTCCGCCAGCCCCTTGATGGCTTTCTGGTGGGCGAGAAGGACGTTTTTCGCATCGTTGACTGGGGCGACAGCGGCAAACTCAAGCATGAGCGGCAAATAATCTGGCAGCTCATCCCCTGTCAGTTCCAAACCAGCGCGCCGAAATGCTTCTTTTAGTTTTAACAGCGCTTGGCCGCGCTCTTTTTGATCGCCAAACAAGTAGTACGTGATATACATCGTCGTTCGATCGCTCAAATCAAACGTTCTCACATAGAGCTCACATAGCTCGTCAATCTCTTTTGTTTTCGCGTAGTCAAGAAACTGTAAAAACCGTTTGCGAGCGGTATGGTTGGCGAGCTGAGAAATTTCATAAAACAGCCGGTCGTCTTCGAGCCATTCTCGTTCCGGATATTGCAACAAAATGGAAGCAAGCTTAAATAGTTTCTGATGCTCTTCCATCCTCATCCCCCCAATAAAATTGGTAAAAACTTTCCGCATCATATCCAGAGCAGCCGGAACAAGACTCCATAAACGCATAGCCCGCTGTCCCTTGACTGTAAAACGCATTGCCGGCTTTCTCCCGATGGGAAGATGGAATGACATAGCGGTCGGAATATTTCGCGACAGCCGAAAGCTTATACATTTCCTTGACCGTATGTTCATCCATTCCGACTTTCTCGAGAATACTCCGGTCCGGTTCTTTTCCTAAGTTCACCGCCCGCATATAGCTGCGCATGGCCACCATTTTTTTCAACACCGTGCGGATGACCTCAGTGTCGCCGGCAGCCAACAAATTAGCCAAATACTCAATCGGGATGCGCATTTGGTCAATCGCCGGGAAAATCACATGCGGATGAATGTCGTCCAGTCCACCGTCAAACGCCCCCATGATCGGGCTGAGCGGTGGAATATACCAAACCATCGGCAACGTCCGGTATTCCGGATGAAGCGGGAGCGCGATCTTTTGCTCGACGGCAAGCTTATAAACCGGTGAGCGTTGCGCTGCTTCAATCCAATCGTCCGTATACCCCGCTTCACGTGCCGCTTCAATCACGTCCGGATCATACGGATTTAAAAAGATGCGCAAATGGGCGTGGTACAGCTCCTTTTCATCTTGGACCGAAGCGGCCGCCTCAACTTGATCCAAATCGTAAAACACAATGCCGATGTAACGGAGACGGCCGACGCACGTTTCTGAACAAACCGTCGGCAATCCTGCTTCAATACGCGGAAAACAAAATGTACATTTCTCTGCCTTATGCGTTTTCCAATTAAAGTACACTTTTTTATATGGACAGCCGGTCACACAAAACCGCCAACTCCGGCACGCATCATGATCAACGAGCACAATGCCGTCCTCATCTCGCTTATAAATCGCCCCTGATGGACAAGAAGAGACGCAAGGCGGGTTTAAACAATGTTCGCAAATGCGCGGCAAATACATCATAAATGTTTGTTCGAACTCAAATTTCACTTTCTCTTCGATGCCTCTTACGTTCGGGTCGCGTTTTCCTGTTTCATATACCCCGGCCAAATCGTCTTCCCAGTTCGGCCCCCACGTGATGTCCATGTATTCGCCAGTCAGCTGCGACTTAGGCCGGGCGACAGGCTGGTGCTCCCCTTCTGGGCGGTTGATCAGCTGTTCATAATCGTATGTCCAAGGCTCATAGTAATCGTCGATCACCGTCATATCGGGGTTGTAAAAAATGTTTAACAGTTTATTCACCCGGCCGCCAGCGCGTAGCTCGAGCTTCCCGTCTTTGAGCACCCAGCCTCCTTTATGCGCATCTTGGTTTTCCCATTCTTTCGGATAGCCGATGCCCGGTTTCGTTTCCACGTTGTTCCACCACATATATTCCGCCCCGGGACGATTCGTCCATGTATTGTTGCATGTAATGCTACACGTGTGGCAACCGATGCACTTGTCCAAATTCATGACCATCCCAAACTGCGCTCTAACTCTCAAGCCAATCCACTTCCCTTTTTTCAAGTTTGCGGATCATCACTTGCTCGTCCCGCTGGTTTCCTGTCGGCCCATAATAATTGAAGCCGTAGCTTAATTGCGCATAGCCTCCAATCATTTGAGTCGGTTTAACATGGATGCGGGTCGGACTGTTAAATGTGCCGCCGCGCAGTTTGCTAATTGGCGAGCCGGGCACGTTAATATGGCGTTCCTGCACGTGATACATAAACGCGACTCCACGCGGCAGGCGATGGCTGACGACTGCCCGGGCGATGACCACCCCATTGCGGTTGTACATTTCAATCCAGTCGTTGTCAGCAATGCCGGCTTCTGCGGCATCTTCTTTGTTCATCCAGACAGTCGGCCCGCCGCGGAACATCGTCAACATCGGCAGCGTATCCCAATATGTGCTGTGGTACGACCATTTAAAGTGCGGCGTCAAATAACGAAGTGTGATTTCTTTGCCACTGACACGCGGACGCCGGTCATGGTCGTAAAAAGCAAGCTTTCGAAGCGGCGCTTTAAACGTCGGCAATTCTTCCCCAAACTCAAACATAATTTCATGGTCTAAGTAGAAATGCTGCCTACCTGTCAACGTCCGCCAAGGAATCAATCGTTCGACGTTCGTCGTAAACGGAGAGTAGCGACGATTTCCGGTTTCGCTTCCGCTAAAGACAGGGGTCGTCAACATTTGCCGCGGTTGAGCAGTGATAGCCTGAAAGGTAATATGTTCCTCGGCTCGTTCAACGACTAAATCTTTTAACGGCTGCATCGTCTTTTTCTCCATTTCTCCCCACGCTTTGAGGGCCAAGGAACCGTTCGTTGTGCTTGAAAGAGCCAAAATGGCTTCTGCGGCATCCCGGTCTGTCAACAAACTCGGACAGTCTTGATACGGGCCTTCTAGCGCTGAAGAACCGAGCGTATCAAGCAGCCATTTGTATTCTTCCTTGGCATCCCAACTGAGCCCTTTCGCCCCGATTTGTTCACGGACGATCGGGCCAAGCGCCACAAACTTGTTGTATATTTCCTTATAATCCCGCTCTACAATATGCAGGCGCGGAAAATTCACTCCCGGAACCGGCTCTGTCGTTCCATCTTTCCAATCGTTTACCACCCCAAACGGCTGCGCGATCTCATCGCGTGTATCATGCAACAGCGGGGTAGCGACGACATCTGACACCGGCTTCGAAAAATAGTGGGCTGCCAGCTCAGAAAATGTTTTGGCCAAGCCTTTAAAAAAGTCCCAATCCGATTTTGCTTCCCACGGTGGGGCAATGGCGGGATTGAACGGATGGACAAACGGGTGCATATCCGTGCTGCTGACATCATATTTCTCATACCACGTCGCCGCTGGAAGAACGATGTCCGAATATAGCCCGGTTCCGGCCATACGGAAATCAATGTTGACCATTAAATCCAGTTTGCCTTCCGGCGCGTTCTCATCCCAAACGATCTCGCTCGTTTTCAGGTCATCATTTTGTTCGCTTAAATTGGCATGATGGGTTCCGAGCAAATGTTTCAAAAAGTATTCGTGTCCTTTTGCTGAACTGCCGATGAGGTTTCCGCGCTAGACAAACATCACGCGTGGAAAATTGACCGGATCGGACGGATTTTCAATGGCAAACTTGATGTTCCCTTTTTTAATTTGCTCAACAACATACTGAACAGCTTCTTCATTCGTCTTCGCATTTGCCTGTTCCACTAGCGCAATACTATTGGCATTAAACTGCGGATAAGATGGAAGCCAGCCTAGCCGGGCAGCCAAATAGTTGTAATCACCACCATGTTCGTAACGCGGCTTGTCGACGAGCGGGGAGACGTGTTCATCCATGCTTTGATCTTCATACTTCCACTGTTCGGTGACAAAGTAGAAAAACGACGTCCCGTTTTGCAGTCGCGGCGGGCCTCCCCAGTCGCGAGCCATGGCAATCGTCTGCCAACCCTCGAGCGGGCGTACTTTTTCTTGGCCGACATAATGAGCCCAACCGCCCCCGTTGACTCCTTGTGATCCGGTTAACAAGACAAGGTTTAAAATCGCCCGGTAGATGGTATCGGAGTGATACCAATGATTAATGCCGGATCCCATGACGATCATGGAACGGCCTTTTGAATCGAGAGCGTTTTGGGCAAACTCGCGGGCGATTTGCGCCGCCGTCTTTCGATCAATGCCAGTAATCGCTTCCTGCCATGCCGGCGTGTATGGCTTCATGTCATCGTAGTCATTCGGATAATCACCAGGCAGCCCACGGTTGACGCCCATTTTGGCAAGCAATAAGTCAAATACTGTCGTGACGTACACCGTCTCTCCGTTTTGCTCGATCGCTTTGACCGGCACCCCTCGTTCGAGCACTGTTTTGTTTCCTGCTTCAAAGTGTGGAAACTGCACGATGACAGTATCGTCTTGCTGGCCAAGGAACGTCAAAGCCGGCTGAATTCCCATTCGTTTATTGTCTATATCGTTTAGTTGCAAATTCCAGTTCCCGTTGTTCTCCCAACGATGGCCAATCGTCCCATTAGGAACAGCAAACGTCTGTGATTGCTCATCCCAAACGATCGTTTTCCACTCTGCATACTGAAGCGGCATGCCAAGATCGCTCGCCCGCAAAAAGCGACCGGCCGCATAACGATCCCCGTGCTTTTTCAGCATGACTAAAAACGGCAAATCGGTGTACTTTTTAACATAGTCAGTAAAATAATCAGCCGATTGATTGACATAAAACTCTTTCAAAATCACATGGGTCATCGCCATCGCCAGCGCTCCGTCCATCCCCGGCTGCACCGGCAGCCAGTTATCGGCGAACTTCACAAATTCGGCATAGTCAGGGCTAATAGCGACGACTTTTGTCCCCCGGTAGCGCACCTCAACGTAAAAATGGGCATCTGGGGTGCGTGTTTGCGGCAAGTTGGATCCCCAGACAATCATGTAGCTCGAGTTAAACCAGTCCGAACTTTCCGGGACGTCCGTCTGTTCCCCCCATATTTGCGGAGAAGCCGGCGGCAAATCGGCATACCAGTCATAAAAACTGAGCAATGCTCCGCCGATCAAATTCAAAAACCGCGCCCCGGCCGCGTAGCTGACCATCGACATCGCCGGAATCGGTGAAAACCCGAAAATGCGATCCGGCCCGTATTTTTGAATCGTATAAATAAGCGATGCGGCGATCATCGTATAAACGTCATCCCATTTCGCCCGTACGAATCCTCCTTTTCCACGGGCGCGTTTGTACCGTTTCGCTTTTTCCGGGTCCTCGACAATCGACTTCCACGCAGCCACAGGGTCTCCTTCTTGTTGCAGCGCTTCTTTCCAAAGCCTCAACAGCGCCCCGCGCACATACGGATAGCGGACGCGAAGCGGACTGTATATATACCAGGAAAAACTCGCTCCCCTCGGACAGCCGCGCGGCTCATATTCCGGCATATCGGGTCCTGTTGTCGGATAGTCGGTTTGCTGCGTTTCCCATGCGATAATGCCGTCTTTTACATGCACTTTCCAACTGCATGAGCCTGTGCAGTTGACCCCATGGGTTGTGCGAACCACTTTATCATGCTGCCAGCGGCGGCGGTATGTTTTCTCTGCGTCCCGTCCGTATGGCGACAACTCGGCATGGCTAGCGATTTTTTCCGACCGCCCGAAGTATTTCAGTTTGCGCAAAAGCGGGGCAGGTTTTTCGTTCATTTTGGTTTACCTCTCCTTTCTTTCCCTTGAACTAAAAGAGCAATGCCTCTTCATCAGCGCTATGGATGCGGTTAATGTGAAGCAATGCGTGAAAGCGGGTCAACACCTCGCGGTCAATCTGTTCTGACAACCGCTGCCTAATTTCAGCAATCAACGTTCTCATCATGTCATGGTCACGTTTGAGCTGCGCGATCGTTTCGGACAACTCCTTTCTCTCCTCTGCTTTTTCGCGGTAAAAGCCCTCTTCTTCCGCTTCAGCGTGGGCGATGATCCGTTTCTCCCAATGCTCCGCAAGGGCATCAGCCACTTCAGCCGCATGCTCGTAACGCCCATCCGTATACAACGTTTCCAGCAATTCGGTCAGACGCTTCGCTTCGACAAAGGCGCCATGATGAATAGAACGGTGCGCTTCCAATTTCCGTAGTGACGGCCCACTCATTTCATCATCTCACTTCCTTATTTGCACCGATTTTCTCTTCTCACCTATATTTTCCAAACGCCTAATCACTTATGCAAAAACAGAAAAAGATATCCCTTATACCCTAATGTGATGATATTCACATACAGTGCTCACATCCGTTGTTTAAAATGTAAGAAAATTAAAAAAGGAAGTGGAAACATGGTTCATCTTCCCACACGTCTCGGGGCTGATGTACTTGTTGAATCGTTAGCCGTTCAAGGAATCGCCCATATGTTTGGCTGCTGCCATGAAAGCATGCTGCCTGTACGCCATGTGCTAAACCACCATCCAGGCCTGTCATATATCGAAATGAAACACGAACAGGCGGCTGTTCATGCCGCTGATGGCTATGCCCGCGCTTCAGGGAAGCTCGGCGTGGCAATCATCGGGGCAGGAGTCACAAACGGCATTACCGGAATCACCACCGCATTAAGCGATTCTATACCGCTGCTTGCCATTATTGGACGGCCTTCACCGGAAGAGCATTTATACGCTCCCGATCTCGACATGTTGAGTCTTTGTACGCCAGTGACGAAATACCATTTGCAAGTAAGCAAGATCAATGATATTCCATCCACTATTCAGCGCGCTTACGAAATCGCGCTCGATGGCAGGCCGGGACCGGTGACGGTGGAAATTCCCACCCATCTCCTCCACCAGGAAACGGCGGAGGCGTACCCGATGCAAAAAGCCGTACTTCCGAAGCCGAAAAACATTCGGAGAAAATCGCTCGAAGCGGCCATCACCACCATTGAAAACGCCAAAAAGCCAGTCTTGTTTATCGGCGGTGGGGTCATTCATTCCGGCGCTTCGGAGTGGGTGCGCGAGGTGGCCACGCAAAGCCAAATCCCTGTCGTCAGTTCCCTGATGGGAATCGGTGCCTTCGATAAAACGAACCCGCTCTACTTAGGAATGGTGGGGATGCACGGAACATACGCGGCCAACAAGGCGGTTCATCAATGTGATGTATTGATTTGTGTCGGCGTGCGCTTCAGCGATCGGGTAACGGGGAAAATTAGCGGGTTTTCACCGAAGTCGAAAAAAATTCACGTCGATATTGACGCTGCGGAAATCAATAAAAATATCCATGTTGATATTCCGATTGTCGGGGATGCAACACAATTTTTCCGCTCTTTAGCCGGTCGGCTTCGTTACCCGCTCGTTCGGGAACATACGAAAGACTGGGTGGCAGAGGTAACAAAATGGCAGCGGACAGTGCCCCGTTTCGATACATCGACGAGCCGCTTAAAGCCTCAAAACGTAATTCGCCTGCTCTCAGCTTTGACGGAAGAAGACGCCATTGTCGTTACCGATGTCGGGCAACACCAAATATGGACGGCCCACCACTATACATTTACAAAACCACGGACATTTTTAACGTCAGGTGGGCTCGGAACGATGGGGTATGGACTTCCGGCAGCCATTGGCGCCGCTGTCGCCTCTCCGGGCAAGAAGGTGATTTGTATCAGCGGGGATGGCAGCTTTCAAATGAATGTACAAGAGATGATGACCGCCGTCGCCTACAAACTTCCAATTAAAATCGCCGTTTTGAATAATGGCTACTTAGGAATGGTGCGTCAATGGCAGGAACTGTTTTACCAAAAGCGTTATTCAGCAGTGAAGATTACATCCCCCCATTTTGCTAAGCTTGCCGAAGCATACGGAGCCATAGGATATGCGGTCGATTCAGAAGAGGAAGCGGAAGATATCATAAAAAAAGCGTTAAAACATGATGGGCCAGTCTTGCTTGATTTCAATATTGCCGAGGAAGAAAACGTCTATCCGATCGTCCCTCCAGGGCAAAGCAACGAGCAAGCCATTTTGTCCCATTGACTTATCTGCATTGAAAAAGCGTCCGACAACTAGCTTGCGGACGCTTTTTTGACTGAAAGTGACGCATGTCACTTCATTTTCTCTTAACCATTTTATAATATAGGAAATATAAGGCTTTGGGCGGCATCCATCCTGTTTGGGAACGGGATCAATTAATGTCCGCTCGTTTCTGTGCCGTCGTCTTCGCCGGTTTCGGTTACCTTCAGCATGGCGACGGCTCCTTTTTGTGCATGATTAAACTGATGAGTAACGATCGGATACGTTCCCGGTCGAGTGACAGTAAATTCGACAACGGCACCGCCGCTCGCCGGAAGCATCACCGTCTGCATCCCTTGCAAATGATTGTTCGGGTTGCCATCAAGGTACACATCATCGAATACTGTACCAACAACATGGAATGAGCTTACTTCGTTCGGACCGACATTGTTGATATACAAGCGGATTTTCTCGCCGACTTTCGCCAATAATGGCTTTTCTTTAAGGGTAAATGTCTCCCCGTTCGTATTTGGATCACCAGGTTTGAGCGCTTTGGACGAGAAGACGACATAGCTTGGCACACCGTTTTGGAAATCGTTCATATCGTTGTATTTATACCATTCATTTTGGATGAGCACATATTCACGATCTACTTCCTTGTCGGTCGGATAACCGTTTTTTGGCTTGACAATGATCACGCCGTGCATGCCGTTGGCGATATGCTGCAAGACTGGCTTCGTACCGCAATGGTACATAAACACACCTGGTTTATTTGCCGGATAGGTGAACGTTCCCGATTTGTTCGGCATCACATCAATAAAATCTTTTGACGGTGAAGCGTGAACGGCGTGAAAATCCATGCTGTGCGGGACGACCGGGTCCATATTTTTCAACGTAAAATGGATCGTATCCCCTTCATTGACAACGACGAGCGGTCCGGGAGCTTGACCGTTAAATGTCCATGCTTTGTAAATTTTCCCTTTGTCAATTTCAATGTCGGTGATTTGCGCTGTCATTTCGATGTGGACATCATGAGGGCCGACCCGCTCCATTTTTAACGGCACCGGCGCTTGATTCACCCCTTTGTGCGCCGCTATAACATTCGGCTCCGACTGTTGCGTGGCTGCCGTTTTGTTCTTGCTTTCTGCCTTCACCTGTTCCCCCCCGCTGTTGCACGCCGCTAAAAGTGAGGCGGCTAACACGGTCGACAACACTGCATATACATTTCGGTTCATCGTTCTTCCCCCCTCTAGCGAAATTCGTTTACACCTTGAGCGTACGCCATTTTCGCTTTCCCCCTAGTGATTTTTATCACCAATGAACACGCATATTTGAAGGGTTTGTGAAACAGTGAGCAATATGTTTTATCACTACTGTGAAAACGATAATGGGCGTTCTCACGTTGGCTAACGGAAAACCCTCCTTCGCCTCTTGATCATCTCCGCCTCCGTCACTTGTCTTTCTTTCGTTAAATCCGTCGTCTTCCCAAATGAAAAAGAGGCCAAAAGCACATGCTTTTGACCTCTTTAAGGTGTTACGATGCGTACCGATTTGCCGGTTCGCCTGCTTTTTTGCCAAAGACGATTCGATTCAATAAGAAGCAGATCAACGTAAATAAGCTAAGAAGCAGAAACCCGAGCACGTAAGAACCAGTGACGTCTTTGATGATCCCCATTAAAATCGGCGGGAAAAAGCCGCCCAGTCCGCCCCAAGCGCCGACAAGACCAGTAACAGCCCCCGTTTCTGCCGGAAACAACTGTGGCACGAGTTTGAAGACCGCACCGTTTCCTAAGCCAGACATCACCGCTAACAACAGGCAGGCTGCCGTCATCACCCAAATGTTTTCCATCCAAAACGCGATCACTAACGCGCCGATTGTCATTCCAGCGTAGACGAACGTCAACACCCGCTCGGCGCCAATTTTATCGCCGAGGTTGCCGCCAACTGGTCGCGCAAGCGTAGCGAGTACGGTAAATCCAGCGGCACGCATCCCTGCATCGACCGGTGTCAACCCATACAAGTCAACGAGGAGCGACGGCAAGTAAATACCAAAAGCGACAAATGCTCCGAATGTGACAAAGTAAAACAGCGACAACGTCCACGTATGTTTATATTTCAGCACGGACAGCGATTCGCGCATCGTTTTTTGTTGCTTTGGTTTCGGCATATCCGGTGTGAAAAACCAAACGAGAATAAGCATGATGACGATCGGGATGATCATTCCCCAAAACGCCCACGAAACACCGAAAGCAGCAGCAATTGACGGAATGGAAAAGCTGGCCACTGCTGTGCCGAAGTTGCCCATCGCGTTAATCCCCAGCGCCGTCCCTTGCTTTTCCGGAGGAGTCAAGCGCGACACGAACGTTACCGAGATCGCGAACGATGTCCCGGCCATGCCGATGAAAAACGCCCAAAACATTAACATCGCATATGAATCCGCAAACCCCGCGCCAATGAGCGGCACGATTAAAAACAACAACAACAGGGAAAACAGCCTACGCCCGCCAATCCGGTCCGTCCAAATGCCAAGCGGCAGACGCATGATTGAACCAAGCAACACCGGAATGGCGACTAAAATACTTTTTTGTGTCGATGTCAACCCGTACATTTCTTGGAACGTGCTCGCCAGCGGGGAAAAGACGGCCCAAACAGCGAACGAAAACGTCATGGCTAATGTCGTAATCGGCAACAATGCTTTTTGTTTATTCATGAAAAGCCCTCCTTTTTCCTCCCGGACTCTACTTCCAAACGCTAGGCATCGTTTGTAGTTTCATCATACGTGACCGAGGGCGGAAAGTTTGTGATGTTTATCACATTTTTTATTGATGTCATGGTTTTGTCAAAATTGGCTTCCTAACTTTATTTTTGTGCTACACATACACTGTATGTATGAGAAAAACTAACAAATGGAATGTCCTAAAAGGCCATCTATCCTTAAGATCAACAAAAATATACATATTTTTATCCTAGTATAGAGGAAAAAAGTGCCCCATCCTTCGAGGGCATCCGACTAGTGAAAGGCTTTTTTGAACTGCTTCAAGGAATTCCATTTTACTGTAAATATCACGTTGGCTATGGAATCGCCATCACCTCTGCTCGCTCATTTGTGCGTCTTTCTTGCCTCATAAACAGCAGATAGGCGCTGCAAAGCAAATAAAGGTAACAGCCCAATAAGGGGACGGTTGCCTGCGGCCAAATGATCAAGTAAAACAAGGGGAAAAACAGTTATTATCCGTTCATCGCATCATCTTGGCGTTGGATAACGCATGCATTTATTATGCAAACATGGTCAAAGCGTTTTGGGGAGAGGAAGAATAATTTTTTCATCTTATTTATCTTCCACGTATTCGACGCAATTCACCCCGATTGAATGTTTGTGGAAATGACTAAAGAATGCGGTTAGGGCGAATGTATTTCATCAGGCTCAACATGATATACAACATTTGATCACTCGATTTGGAGATTACATCTCTGAACATCTCAAGAGATTCTACAACACTTTGGGCATAGCGTGAGGAAAATGTTACCTTTCAAAGTCTGATATAAAAAAGAAACCTTGAAAGAGTTTTGACTCATTCAAGGCCCTTAATCATTTACTATTCTATTTTGTTTTTACAGCTTCCCTTAATTGTTCTACTACACTTTTTAGCCATTGGATTGGAGTCACTCCAAGGGCAGGAAAATATACCCCGTCTGCACAGTGTTGTATGTATTCATTCTTTTCATCATCTGAATACTCGCTATTAATGAATTCCGTTAAAAATGCAATCGCAGACTCAAGATATTCCTTACTTTCTTCTGTTAACAATTCTTGTAATGCTTCCTCAGGCGAATCAATGTCTTGATGAAACGTTCCAGCTAGAAACTGAAAAACTGGATCTCCCGGATTATTTTTGATCAGCAAGCATCTTACCCTCCATTCCGTTATTTAGTTGGATAACCAGTTAAAATAAAATTCCCTGCCCCATCTTTCTTTAATACTATCTTAGCATTTGTCATATTTTCAACTGTCGTCGAACCTCTTTGTACCCCGCGGCCAATAATTTCTGTACCTTGATAAGGCAGAACCAAAGTCGATTTCGCTTTTGGATTGCTTAACCATTCTTGGATCATTTTCTGGTTATTTGGATCGTTTAAAACTTCGCTGGCTACTCTTTCAGCCGTAGCTCGATCTTTGAAAGTCGATGCCCCTTTTATTTTAGGATTATCTTTTAAGCGTTGTAATAACTCTTCATCTGTCTTCCCAACATGTCTGGCAATTAGATGCCCGCCCCGAGCCTCATGTGCAGCTAATCCTCCTCCAGGAGCTAGAGGACTAAAATCTTTAGGTTTAACATTAGTCGTCCCCTTCTCAATCACATTATCGACTTTCTGAATCATATGGCGAGATACATCTTTCGCCTCATTCATCAACATCCGAGGCGCTGAACCCACTCCGGCATATACCGGCTGCATTGAAATGGAAGCGATGCTCTGCACTAATTGGTCCCATTGCGTCTTGAACAGGCGAGCGGTTTCCACCAATGGCGCTTTGATGACTTGATGGTAGATCCTTTGGAAGAACACTTTCACTTTATCATAACGCACGACATGCTTCACTTTCGACAGGGTAGAGGCGGTGTCGATCGCTTTCGCTCCCTTGGTCGCCGCTTTTCCTGCCATGCCGACTCCTTTTGCGGGAGGAGCAATCGACGCAATCAACATTCCTCCTGCCAACAGCCGATCACCAAACGATAGGCGCTCTCCAGTGACTGGGTCGTACTCCCCGAACACGCGTTGCAAGTCGTACCAACCAATCAGTTCTAATCCGAATTCCTTCATGTTGTCGGCCAGCGTTTGGTCGGCTTGACGCATCGCTGCGGCGGTGCGATACAACAGCTCTTCGGCTTCATTAAGCTTTTCTTCATAACGCTGCAGCCAATGAACGAGTTCATCCCTCAGCTCTTCGATTGCGGGCGTGCTGACGCCGGGGAGATTCATCGCAAGGGAAGAGAGCTCCCACGATAACGTCATCCGCGCCCGCTGACACGCATCTTCCGCATCGGGAATATGTCCAGCGACTGTTTCTAGCTCATCTGGCTTTACATGAATCATTGCCCGCACTGCACCCTTTCATAATCATGATCCAACACGCTTGACATGTAAGACATTCTTTCTTCACTCTCCGCTTATGCTTTGTATAAATGGTAACATAAGCTAATATAGTGTAAATTATGATTTTATTACCATTTTTTACAACGTGTCTAGTGATTATTTATACCTAACCTGTAGTGCTAATCGAGTGTCAGCGCTCAACCAGCCCAAGTGTGACCATGACAATTCGTTCATTCTTGGATAATGAATGTCTTTCTTTGTCAAGCGCAAAATCAAACATAAACAAAGCGGGTGCTCCCTTCGAAAAGAGAAAGACAACCTAACATCCAAATGTGATGTTGATCAATCGTTGGCCTAGCAACAATTTGTTCCTTTGTTTCGCAGCGCCTTCGGAATATAGATGCAGTACGGTTCGCTTTCCAAATAATCGCCTGTTACAGCATAAGCACGCGAACGTGAGCCGCCGCACACATGGCGGAATTCGCAGACACCGCATTTTCCTTTGTATTTATCTGGGTTTCGCAAGTCTTGGAAAATCGGCGAATTTCGGTAAATGTCAGCGAGCGGCGTTTCCCGGACGTTCCCGGCTTTGACCGGCAACAGCCCGCTCGGATAAACGTCGCCAATATGGGAAATAAAGACGAAGCCGTTGCCATCATTCACCCCTCTTGGCGCCCGGCCGAGCCCATCGACTTGCCCGGTTAATCCTTTATTCAAGACATCTTCGTAGTGAATGCCATCTTTCGCCGTTTTCCCTTCGCGCATTTTCGACTGCAACACAACGCGACGGTAATGTTGGCCGGCCGTCGTTTTTATGTCAAACGGAACGCGTTTGCTCGTTTCATACAGCCAGCGGAACACCTGTTCATGCTCGACGGGGGAAATCATATCCGACTCTTTCCCTCTCCCTGTTGGGACGAGGAAAAAGACACTCCAAAGAACACATTTCAACTTCTCAACCAATTCCACCATCTCATCAAGCACATGAACGTTGTACCGTGAAATGACGGTGTTGATTTGCACAGGAATGTCAAGCTCATGCAAGTATTGAATCGCGCGAATCGTCAAATCAAACGAGCCGCTCGTACCGCGGAAATGGTCGTGAATCTCGGCGTTCGGTCCGTCAAGGCTGAACGCCCAACGCGCCAAGCCAACTTCTTTCGCTTTGCGGATCGCCTCCTTCGTCACGTTAGGCGTCGCGCTTGGCGTCATCGACACGCGCAATCCTTTATCAATCGCATATTTTGCCAAATCGTACACATCCGGCCGCATGAGCGGGTCGCCGCCGGTAAAAACAAGCATCGGCTCATCCATATCATAAATCTCGTCAATGAGCTTTTTGCCTTCTTCAAACGTCAACTCGCGCGGGTCGCGGTGGTATTGCGCCTCAGCGCGGCAATGAAGGCATTTCAATTGGCACGCTCGCGTCAATTCCCAAATCACGATAAACGGATTTTCATTGAAGTCGCGCATACAGTTCCCTCCTTGGCCTCCATTGTAACGCAATGACTGGGCGCATTATGTGATTTTCATCACATAATGAATGAGACGAATAAACTTGTTCAACCGACGGGATAGATGCCATCGAGGAAACCATGTAAAAGGGCAAACGGCTCATTCCAAAAAAGACGATAAAACGGCTCCTCATTCCGCTCATTCGCCCCCGCTTTGACCGGTAAACGATCAGCGAAAAAACGGATCGATGACGAACGGGAACAGCTGTACACCATCACCAACGTTCTGGCGGCCACCGACATGTTCATCCATCAACAACTGCCGAAAAGGGAAAGAAGTGGAGCAAAACGAACAAAGAGTTCTGCCTGTTCGTCGAAGAGCTCGAGCAACAACGAGAAGACATGTTGAAAAAGGAGATGAAAAAAGAGGAAGCAGACCACAAGATCATACATGAAAAAAGCAAGCAACCAAACAAGCCGAAAAACAAAAGCAATGGAAATCGCCGAAAACTTGCTCGATGCGCCGTCCATCCATGAAGTGGCAAAACGAACGAAGCTGATCATTGCGAAAGTGCTGAGTGGGCGAAGGAAATGAACAAAAACGACTCATCCTCAATAAATTAAACAATAAATTCTTTTTTGTCGATTTAAGTCTCAGCTTCCCCTCTTTCTTGCCGATTTGATGTAGTAGAAAGTTTTTCTTCGTCAATCGTTAGGTTGTATATCTACACAAAAGGCGCATCCATTCAATCGTGAGACACGAAAATTCATTCGCTCATTCATCCATTCCCCTCGGAAGCTGGTGACTTAGCAGACCATGAAGCGCAATGACAACACCTACCTAGGCGACGTTCCCTTCCGCTAATGCGGCAGCTCCGATCAGCTTTCGTATTCTTGTTGTGTATTCACATTGCGCCACACTTTTTGTTCTTGGGCAAGCTCATTCGTATCGACATAACGGACACGAACACGGTCAAGAAGCGCCGTCATCCGCCGTTCACCGGCATCAAGCAGTTCGGCAATCACCGAACCAAGCCGCTGGTGGTATAAGGCAACGAGGGGCTCCGTGCGGTCGCCATGAAGCGGAACGATGGCGTCAAACGCCGAGTCGGCGTACGCAGCGAGCCGCTCCGTCACTTCTTTCCGCATATACGGCATGTCACACGGCAGGACGAACACCCAGTCGGATTGACTCCATTCCATAGCCGTATAAATCCCGGCAAGAGGCCCACAGCCACGGTATCGCTCCATATCCAACAACACCGGGATGTCCGTTTGCCGGCGAAACTCATCAACAAGCGACGGATGGCTGATGATATACAATTCATCAACGATCGGAGCGAGCGCTGCAACGGACAAGGTGAAAAACGGAGCGCCTTGATGCAATGCAAACGCCTTCGGCCGCCCAAAGCGGCGCGACTGGCCACCGGCGAGCACCGCTCCAGCAATGGTTCGTTTCATCGCGATTCCCCTTCCGAACATCGTCTACTCCTACCGTACCATAACGAACGGATGAAAAAAAGATTTCCGCCTGCAGACGGAAATCCTAACGGGGGGGGTTGATTTATTTTTTGCCGATGGCCACACGCCAGACATCTGGCCCTTCTTCTAAATACTCCCACGTAAACTGATCTGGACGCTCCATCATAAATTGATATTGCAACGGACGCGGGTCATGGTCATTGGTGAGCTCCATCACTTCTCCTGGTTTCAAGCTATCAAACAATCGAAAAATCGCCGGATGGCGGTCGCGCGGCGGATAATCCGGTGCATGGATTTTTGCAGCAAATTGGCTCATAACGTTGGCCTCCTTTGTAGTATAATGAATTATATACTTATCATAGTTGCTTTCGCCTAAGACAGTAGTGACGAACATCACAGTCGGCTGGTGAACATTTTCAATCCCCGTGAAAGGAGAAATGGCGATTGGGAGAGCTTGTTGGCTTTTGCGCGCAATGCGGCAAGCCGATCCATTGCTTGCATGGGTTTTTAAACGGCGTCATCAGCGAAGGAAAAGAAACGTTGTACTGTTTTCCTTGCCATGAAAAGCAAAAGGAAAAAGAAGGCGTACAGCCAGACAAATGCCACAGATAAATGAAAACGCTCACAAACAAAAATCATCGCAATAAAAAGAGGCTGACTCAAAAGGTCGTTAAACCGACCTTTTGGGGACAGCCTCTGTTTCTTTTCTTTACTATTTGGTTATTTATTCCTTTTTTGAAACGAGAATTTCTCCTTATTTCTGAATTTTATCCTGTTTTTTCTTTGTTGGATCGGTTGTGGCCGCCCACTTTCTCAAATTGTGAGCAGCACAAATAAGCCCCCATTCCAAGGTAATTTTTGGGAGCCCTCTTAACAAAAAGCGCTGAAATTGCTGGTTGTGCTTGATTTGCCCAAACACCGGCTCGTTTTCGATTTGTCGTTTTCGGTACGTCGCCGCCCCTTCTTCCGTGGACAGCCGTTTACGGATCTCTTGCCGTTGTTGTTGATTTCTCAAGGAAACGCGGATGGTTTTCGTGTCTTTGCCTTTGGCGCATGTCGCCTGAAACGGGCATCCGGCACAAGCCGTACAACGATACGTCCGTTTGACGGTAACGTACCCGTTGTCGGTCGTTTCCTTCCGTTCATACACAAACACCAACCGTTCCCCTTTGACGCAAATCCACTCATCCAGCTCCTCATCATACGTCATGTTCTCGATTCGGCCGATCTCCTTCGCCCACGCTTTCGTTTGTTCCCGATCCAACGTGTTGTACTTGATCAGGGCGACTATCTCCTTTTTCTCACAGTACGTGTAGTTCTCCTCACTCCCATAGGCGGAATCCGCAATGGCTTGTTTAGGCATTGGACGCCCATAGGCGGCCAATTGCTCCAAATGCGGAATGAAACATCCGGCATCCCCTGCCCGTTGATGCACGCTAAATCCAGTGATGAATTGGTTCTCTGTCCCAATCTGCACATTGTACCCCGGTTTGAGCTGGCCGTTTTTCATATGGTCGTCCTTCATCCGCATAAACGTGGCATCCGGATCCGTTTTCGAAAAACTGTTCCGTTCGCCTAATCTTTCTTTGTATTCTTCATATTTTTTCTTACGGGGGAGAAGATCTTGTTCCAATTGCCGTTTGGCTTTCTTTAACGTACGATTCTTCGGCTCTTTCTTTAGGCGCTCTTCCACTTGTTCGATGACGGCTTCGATCCTTTCGGACGTGATCGGTGAAGCTTCCAGCTTTTCTTGAAAATCCCCCTCTTGTTCCGCCTCTTCATCTTCTTTCGTCACCTGTTCGATCGAGGCAACGATTTTCCGGAATTTCTCCTCCAGTTTCTGATCGTACTTTTCCGTTGATTTGCGCCAAACGAATGTATATCGGTTGGCATTGGCTTCGATTTTCGTTCCATCCAGAAAATAATCCTCTAACTTGACCAGCCCTTCTTGACGCAGAAGATCGACAATGGAGAAAAACGTTTCGTAAATGATGTCCTTCATCCGTTCCGACCGAAATCGGTTGATCGTGCGAAAATCCGGTGTTTGATGGCCGGATAGCCACATAAAGTAAATGTTTTCTTTCAACTGCTTGGCGATTTGGCGAGAGGAGTAGATCCGATTGGCGTAGGCATACAGGATGACTTTCAACATCATTTTCGGATGATAGGCTGGACGCCCTCCGCCAAGATAGAGGGAAACGAACAGAGCCGGATCCATTTTTTCCACTGCCAGATCCACAATCCGGCAAAGATGATGTTTGGGAATGAAAATTTCAAGATCCATTGGCAAAATGAGTTGATCTCGGTTATAATAAATGTACATAAGAAAACCGTCCTTTCTTTGGTAGGGTTGTGGTGACTCTATTATACCAAAAGAGGAACGGTTTTCTTCTTTTTTATCCAAAAAAGTGTCCCAAAAGCGAACGCTATGCGAACACTTTTGGGACATCCTCCCTTTTGTTATTCTTCCTCTGCCAAGTTCGCCACCGGCAACTCTTCCCCTTCACCGTGCGTCGGCTTGCGCAAATGGAACAACGCTTTGATGGCAAAGACAAGCAAAGCGACGACACCGATCAAAAAGATCGTATCCGGAACGGCGCGAACAAGGAGTAAGTTTTGTACGACGTCTTGTTGCAGGAACGAAGGCGAACGCGACGCCCAGTAACCGTGGATGAACGCCTCTTTCATTTGCAAAATCCCAACCGGAAGGAGTGTGATGACAACCATGCCGGCGAGGCCGATGTTTAACATCCAGCAAGAGAATTTCAGCCATTTGTCGTTCCACGCTTCTGGTTTGACGATGTTGCGCAGCGAGTAAAGAAGCACGGCGATCGCAAACATGCCGTATACGCCCATCATCGCCGCATGACCGTGAGCCGGTGTTAAGAATTGACCGTGCTCAAAGTAGCTGACCGCCGGCAAGTTGATCAAGAAACCAAACACACCCGCGCCGACTAGGTTCCAGATCGCTGTGGAAATCAAGAACCAGAATGTCGCTTTATACGGGAAGTTGGCTCCACCGTCGCGCATCATTTTGTACTGCTCATACGCTTCTAAAATAAGGAGCGTGAGCGGAATAACTTCGAGCGCCGAGAACACCGCGCCAAGGGCGATCCATACTTCCGGCGACCCGTTGTAATAATAGTGGTGACCGATGCCGATGACCCCGCTGCCTAATAAAATCGTAAATTGGAAGTAAAGCGCCCGAACCGTCGATTTTTTCGTTACGAGTCGCAATTGAACGAGCAAGAACCCGATGACAACAACGGCGAACACTTCGAAAATCCCTTCCACCCATAAGTGGATGATCCACCAGCGCCAAAAGTCAGCCATCGTAAAGTTCGTATCCGGCTGAATAAAGAACGCAAAGATATAAAAGAACGGAACGGCAATGGCTGAATAAAACAGCAAGTGAATGAGCCCGCCTTTGTCGCTTTCCCGCTTCAGCCCGCGTTTGACGCCACGGAAGACGATGAACAGCCAAAGGAGCATGCCGACGACTAAAATAATTTGCCAAATGCGGCCCAACTCAATGTATTCCCAACCTTGATGGCCCAAGAGGAACCATTCGTTTCCTAAATAGCCGTTGACGCCAAGCCATTGACCGATCATGCTGCCGCCGACAAGGACAACAAGCGCCCAGAAGAGCAGATCGACAAGCAATCCTTGCTTTTTCGGTTCTTGTCCGCCGACAAGCGGGGCAATGAAAATCCCCATGCCAAGCCATGCGGTCGCAATCCAGAAAATCGCCAGCTGCAAGTGATACCCTTTGGCAATGTTAAACGGCAATATGTCGTAGATCCATTTGATGCCAAAGAAACTGTCCGGTTCCGTATAGTAGTGAGCAAGCAATGCCCCGAACATTGTTTGGACGAAAAAGAGCGCCGATACGACGACGAAGTATTTGCCCGCTTTCACTTGTGACGGAGTCAGCGGCTGCCGCCGTAAATCGATGACCGGAAACTTCCCTTCCGCATACGCCTCTTGCATGCTTAATTGGTAGCGATAGAACACGTACAAAATAATCCCGATAAACAAAATCAAAATCGTAACACTAGCACCGCTCCACCATACCGCGGAAAACGACATCGTATTGCCAGCATCCTCATAGTACGGCCAGTTGTTTGTATACGTAATCTCGTCGCCAATTCTTAGCGTGCTCGACAGCCAAGCCGTCCAGAAGAAAAAGTCGGCAATTTGTTGGATTTGATCGCTATCGGCAACCCAAGCACGATTCGCTTTTGGCATGTCGCTTTCTTTAATCAATCCTTTTTTCAATCCCCAGCCGTCGCCATTGGTGAAGACATCGCGGTAATAATCCCGCACTTTTTCCAACCCGTATACTTGCGCATCTGTCAAGACGAGAACATCAGTAACCGGATTGTAGCGGTTTTTCCGCATTTCTTTAATGACTTGTTCACGGATGATCGACTTCTCATCATCCGTTAAATCAGCAAACGGTTTGTTATACCGTTCTTTCGCTTTGTAATCTTGCATGCCTTCCGTATACACTTTTAGCGCTTCCGCTGTATAGTCCGGCCCCATATACGACCCATGGCCAAGCACTGTGCCATAATCCATCAATCCGTATTTTTGGAAGACGGCTTGCCCACCGATGATCGTTTCTTTTGTCATCAACACTTCGCCGCTTTCACTGCGCACCTCCTTCGGCCTTGGCGCCATTTCTTTAAAAATCCAATACCCGCCGACAAGCAGGACAGTAAAACTAATTAAAATGGTAAAAATGAGAATGGATTTAAGAAAACTGTTAGTCGTTTTCCGCCCCGTTTGGATATTGGGGCGGACCGTTCGATTCACTTCCATATGAAGCAACCTCCTTCTCTTGACTTCGCCCTCATTGTAGCGTTCTAGAGCTCAGCGGTTTGTGAGCCGAGACAAATGTCAACTATGATTTATATCACATCGTTAAAGTGTGAGAGTTTATACAATGAAGACAGAAAAGGTGAAACGGCGCGGATTTCCAAAAGCCGCTGCCACCTGTTCCAACTAACAGCTGTCACATTTTTTTCATATTTTTAAAGGAGAGAACGCCATGGCGAACCATTGGATGAAAGATCGTTTAAAAACGGTTCCGTTGTTTCGCGAACTGTCCGATTACGAACTCGAATCGCTTGTCTCCATTTCCCATGTGCGCGTCTACAAGCCGCGGACATTTGTCTTTATGCAGGGCGATCCGTTAGAACGTGTCTATTTCATTCATTCTGGAACTGTAAAAATTTACAAAACTGATTTAAGCGGAAAAGAACAAATCGTCTCGATTTTGCAGACAGGGGAAATGTTTCCGCACGCCGGCTTCTTCTTAAAAGGCACGTACCCAGCCCATGCTGAAGTGGTGGAAGAAGCGACATTGATCGCCATTCCGATCCATGATTTTGAACAAGTGCTGATGGCCAGTCCTGAGTTATGCATGAAACTGTTTCGCGTTATGGGCGAGAAAATCGTTGACTTGCAAAACCGGCTCGAAGCACAAGTGCTTCATAATACGTACGAACAAATCGTGCTGCTTTTGTTGCGATTGACGCGGACAAATGCTGTCAAACAAGGGAAATGGTATCGCCTCACTACCCATGTGACGAACCGTGAACTGGCCAACATGATCGGTACCGCCCGCGAAACAGTCAGCCGAACGTTGAGCCAACTGAAGCGGAAAGGGTTGATCAATGTCGATGAACACGGCTTTTATTTGATCGACCAGGAAGCGCTTGAAAAAGAAATCTTTTTCTAATTCCCCGTATGTCTAAAAGAGTGGCGATTTCATCAAAACCGCTGCACAAAAAGGCGCTTCTCTAATAGATACACCTTGATGTTTAGCGCTCTCCAAAACCATTGATGTCAAGCACTGATCTTCTGAGAGACTTTGGATTTCACAACAAATGCGGCTCAGCAGGAAACTTGGATAAATGTGGCTTTTCCTTTCACTTGAGAGCCATCGAGAGAGAAAATGATTGTTCGTTTAGAAACATCACTCATTCAGAGGAAAACATCACTCTTTTTCAAACTAGCGGCAAAAACAACGTTTTCTGACCGCATGGTTGTGAGCTATATCACAACATCCAGCAATGAAAATGATTATCATAATAGCAAAAAGGGGAGAATATGCATGGGTGTAACGATTGAACTCGATGTACGCGAAGATTTGCGGCAAAAACGAGAACCGTTTGAAAAAATTATGAACGCCATTAAACCGCTGCAGCCGGGCGATACGTTCATTTTGCATGCTCCGTTCAAGCCACTGCCGTTGTTTCCAATTATGAAAGCGAAAGGATTTACGTACGAAGCGGAACAAATCGAAAAAAAGCATTGGAAAGTGACGTTCATCAAGCAGGGGGGAGACCAATGATCCTCGATAACCGCGGGCTCGAGCCGCCGCAGCCGATGATGCGGACGCTCGCTGCCCTTGCTAAGATGAATCCTGGTGAGACATTGACGATCATTAACGACCGCCGACCGATGTTTTTGTACGAGCAGCTTGATGAGCTCGGCTACCGGCACGAGACAATTGCACGTGAAGACGGCAGCTTTGAAATTCGGATTACGAAAGGATGAGCACTATGTTTCCGACCCGCACCGGAACGGAAACGGACATTCGCCTTCCGTTTTCCTTTATCATTTTTGCCGTGTTGGCGCTTGCCGTATCGCAGCTTGTGCTGCTAGCGGCTGTTCCTGCACTGAGCGGCGGTACGTTTCGGCTGCCGCTCGTATGGTCGGCGGCCCATTTGGCCTTGCTCGGCTTCGCCCTAATGGCGGCGATGGGGGCGATGTACCAGCTCGTTCCGGTTGCCTTTTTGACACCGATTTGGAGCGAGCGGCTCGGTTTCTGGCAGTTTGCCGTCACCGCTGTCGGCATCGTCACGCTTACCGCTAACTTAGCGTTTATGCCAAACCAAGCGTTTTTCCCTGGGTTACTTCTATTTTTTGGCATTGTGCTGTTTGTTTGGCAAATGGCAATGACATTGAAACAACAAGGAAACAAAACCGTCATGACGCTGTTTGTCGCGACTTCCTTGCTGTTTTTGTTGCTGACGGCCGCCGCCGGAGCATTGCTTACGTTTCACTTTTTCGCCGCCACTGGCGCCAACAGCCATGAAATGGTGTTCGGCCTGCACGTGCTGTTCGGGCTGTGCGGCTGGTTTACGCTGCTCATTATGGGCTTTTCGTATAAAATGGCGCCGATGTTTTCGCTCGCTCACGGTTTTTCGATGCAGCCGGCACGCTATGTGTACGCGTTATACACGAGCGGAATCGCAGTGGCGCTAATAGGGCTCTTCTTGCCGGGCCGAGCATTGTTGACCATCGGTGCCGCTTTGCTAACAGCCGGATTCGCTCTTTTCGCTTGGCATGTGTACACCATTTTGCAAAAGCGGATGAAAAAAGTGCTCGACCGTCCATTTCAGTTTTCGTTATTCGCCATCGCCATCGGCCTTGGATTGCACGTTGCGGCCTTGGTCGCCGTCGTTGTCGGCAGTGGACGGCTGCTTGGCATCATCGTCTATCTATTCATTTTTGGCTGGATCATCTTTAGCATTGTCGGCTATTTGTTCAAAATCGTGCCGTTTTTATGGTGGACGCACCGCTACAGTGAAAAAGTCGGCCAAGAAAACGTGCCGACGTTAAAACAAATGATGAATGAACGGTCGATTACCATCCAGTGTCTTCTATTCACTGTCGCTTTGGTGTTGGCTGCGGTGGCGCTTTTGTTCGCCAACGTTCCGCTATTTGCCGTTGCCCAGGCGCTATTCGCCGGATTAAGCGTCTTGTTTGCCGGAACAATTTTAGCCGTCTTCCGGAAATAACGAAATCCGTTGGTGGCTCGTTGGCGACGTCGAGGATGGTGACGCTCGGCCATGCCATTTTTCCATTTGAGAAACCATACGATAGCATTTCTTTTTCATCAAGCATAAGAGATGAACCCCCCCTGGCCTTCTTGGCCTTTCGGGAATCACGATCAAGGAGGAAATGAACGATGGATGTTCGTGAACTTGCCGTTCAACAGCTGAAAACCGTCATTGATCCGGAGCTTGGCATTAACGTAGTCGACTTAGGGTTGATTTACGATTTGCAAATTCAAGATGGCCATATCGATGTGCTCATGACGCTCACGACCCCCGGCTGCCCGCTTCATGATTCGATTGCCGGCGGCGTCAAACGGGCGCTTGAACAAATCGACGGCATCCGCGACGTGCGCGTCCAAGTGACGTGGAACCCGCCGTGGACGCCGGATCGAATGAGCGAAGAAGCGTTGCGGCAGCTTGGCTACTTTGCCTAAACGACCTCACCGTTCTTTGGCTGTCCCTCCATATTAGGTGGGCAGCCTTTTTCATCTCTCCTTTGGTCACTCACCGCTTTCCAGACATTTCTCTTCATCCGATTCAACTGGACGCTCGTTTCTATTTTTAGTTCGTATATACTCATCCTCATCGATGCCAATGGAAACGGACGGACCGCTCGCCTGATGATGAACTTCAGTTTGATGCAGCCACAGCTACCCGCTCCCCCTTGTCAAAATGAATCTTGCATAGGAGCCATCTCCCCTTTTCTTTCGATTGATCAGCCGAATGTCGAAGAGAGCTTCCACCATGGTGTTAGGCGTAAAACCCTAACTAACGACAGACAAAAAGACACGGGATGCAATTTCACCCCGTGTCTTTTTCTTGCTTCACTCCATCAAGTCGACCGCTTCTGCTACTCAAGCAAAACATGTAACCTGAAACTGTGTGCTGACAGCCCCCTTCTTACTCCTTCACCCGCAGCAGGCGCATGCTGTTTAATGTCACCAACAGCGTTGCCCCCATATCTGCGAACACCGCAAGCCAAAGGGTGAGCCAGCCCGGCACAGCAGCAATGAGCGCCAACACTTTTAACCCTAATGCAAAGGCAATGTTTTGCTTGATGATCGCAAGCGTCCGGCTGCCGAGACGGATGGTGTATGGAAGCTGACGCAAATCGTCAGCCATCAGCACAACATCAGCCGTTTCCAAAGCGGTGTCCGTTCCCGCTCCGCCCATCGCCACACCGACATCGGCTGCGGCCAAGGCAGGGGCATCATTCACCCCGTCGCCGACCATGGCCGTCATGCCATAACGTTGTTTCAGCTCACGGATCGCTGCTAACTTCTGTTCAGGAAGCAGTCCAGCACGAATGTCCGATACGCCCGCTTGACGGCCGATGGCTTGAGCGGTTTGCTCGTGGTCGCCTGTGACCATAGCCACTTCCTTAACCCCGAGGCGCCGCATCGCTTTGATCGTATCTGGCGCAGATGACCGCAGTTGATCAGCCGCAGCGATCAGCCCCAAAAGCCGACTGGCAGTGCCTATTGCCATCACGGTTTTTCCTTCTTGACGGAAGGCGGCGATTCGTTGTTCCACTTCATCCGGCAAACGGCCGAGCATGTCGACAAACAAGGACGGACTGCCAATGTAGTACGTTTCGTTTCCAACGACAGCCTTCACCCCTTGACCTGTTAACGACTGAAATTCATCAACCGGCACGTCAAGAAACGAAACACCCTCCTCTTTCGCCTGACGAACGACAGCGGAAGCAAGCGGGTGCTGTGACCGTTTTTCGATGGCAGCAGCCACTGCCAGCAGTCGTTCACGCTTCCCTTCATACACGATGATATCGGTTACGGCCGGTTTCCCTTTCGTTAACGTCCCGGTTTTATCAAAGGCAACCGCTCGCAGCCGGCCGATTTGTTCAAGATACACGCCTCCTTTGATGAGCACGCCGCGCCGGGCTGCATTTCCGATAGCGGTGACAATCGCCACCGGTGTCGAGATGACGAGCGCGCACGGGCAGCCGATGACTAGAACAGCAAGACCGCGGTACACCCAATCAAGCCAAGCGCCCCCCATCCAAAGCGGGGACACGATGGCAATAAATAGCGCAAAGATAATAATAAACGGGGTATAGTAACGGGCAAACCGATCGATGAACGCTTGTGACGGAGCTCGTTCTGCTTGCGCTTCTTCGATGAGATCGATCATTTTCGCCAACGTCGTTTCATCCGTCCGCTTCGTCACTTTCACTTCGAGAAACCCTTCTCCGTTCAACGTCCCGGCGAACACCGAATCACCCACTGTTTTTTCCGACGGCATGCTTTCACCGGTAATCGCCGCCTCATTAACTGTGGATGCCCCGTTGACGACAACGCCGTCCAAGGCGATTTTCCCTCCCGGTCTAACGATCATCACATCCCCGACGCGAACGTCCTCGACCGGAACCGTCATTTCCTCTGCACCGCGCCGGATTATCGCTTCAGCGGGCGCCATTTCCATCAACGACGCGATCGACCGCCGCGCTTGATCCATCGAGTAGCGCTCGAGCGCTTCACTAATGGCGAACAAAATGACGACAACCGCTCCCTCCTGCCATTCGCCGATCGCCGCTGCGCCGAGAATGGCGATCGTCATTAACGTGTTCATGTCAAACTGCAAGCGGGCTAAATTCCGCAGCCCCGTCGAAAACAGGGAATAACCGCCGATCACAATCACCGCCAAATACATAGCGACCGCCAAAATACCACCGTCCGCCGCATCGGCCGCAATCCCAATCAGAAGCAATACGGCGGAGGCAAGGATGTTCCAGTTTTCTTTCTTCTTCCAAAACGGCTCCCGGCGGGTTATGCGCTCGCGTTCTTCACGAATTTTCAACCGCTCAAACGCCCCCGCTTGCTCGAGCTCCTCGATGGTCGCCTCCCCCCATACGGTCAGCTTGGCGGCGCCGAAATTCACTTTCGCTTCTTTGACGCCGGGCAAAGCTTTGACATTTTGCTCAAACTTGGCGGCACAGTTTGTACACGTTAACCCTTGCACTCGATACGTTTTTGTTTCGAGTTGCTCCAACGCCTGTTCATTCGCCACGGCCATCCCCCTCTTTCCGATGAGCAAGCGCCACAAGTAACAACTCGCGAATATGTTCGTCATCAAGCGAGTAAAAGGCGAGTTTTCCCTCTTTTCGATACTTCACGATTCCTTGTTTGTACAAAATGCGCAAATGATGCGATGTCGTCGCCACCGTCGCCCCGATCACATTCGCTAAATCACAGACGCACAGTTCTTCCTCTCCGCAAAGCGCATATACAATTTTCGCTCGGTTTTCATCAGCCAGCGCCTTGAAAAACGGCACAATGGCGGCAATGTTTTCATCATGCAGCCGGCGCTGAACACGGTCGACCTTTTCTTCATCATAACAGTAGACGTCGCACACATCCGGGCGATGCATGTCTTTTCTCCTCCCGCCAATATTCAAACATCCATTTGAATATAGCGTATCATATCTCTTTTTTATATTCAAATATTCATTTGAATGAAAAAAGGTGCCTAAACGAAAAAATCCGCCTTTCTTTGCATTGAAAGGCGGATTTCGTTCATAAAATCCTTCTTCATTTTCCACGGCGACGGGCTCACTGCCGACTTTGCTTACACATACTCGCAAAACCAACGCACCGTCTCTAAAAACGCTTCTCGTGTCACTTTATGACCCGCGTGCGGATCGGTAATAAATTTCAGCCGATCTTCGTTTCCTTCATAAAGTGGTTTAATTTGTTCGTAAAACTCATATGTATAAGCATACGGGACAACTCCATCACATTTCCCGTGCCAAATGAACAGTGGCCGTCCGGCGAGTTTTTCCGGTTGTTTCGATAAATCATAGCGGGCAAGCTTTTCTTTTTCGAGCGCAAGCAACGCCGGCGGCATCGGAATGTCAATTTGGCGCCGTTTCCCTTCTTCAATCATCGCATCAAAAAAGGCGCTATAGTTCGGACAACCCATCAACGCCACTGCCGCCTTCACCCATGGATACACAGCGAGCGCTCCAAACGTGACGATCCCACCCATCGATGTTCCGGCGACTCCGATCCGTTCCGGATCAGCAAGGCCGCGCTGGACAAGATCATTCTTAATCTCATTTATTTCCGTGATCGTCCGTACGACAATGTCCCAAAACGACAGCTGCAACCTCCGTTCGCTTAACCCTTCGTCCCGCTCGCCATGGAATAACGCGTCCGGCAGCACGACACGATAGCCCGCCTCCGCGAGCAAGTAGCCGAAATGCAAATTATGTTCCTTGGCGCTCGTAAAACCATGAATAAAGAAAATAAGAGGCAGCTGTTCCAGCTTCTTTTCCGGCTTAACGACATGAAGAACCGGCACCTCGGCCAACTGTTCATTTTCGATCATGACCATTGTTATACAAACCCCTTTTCCTTTTCATCATGGTATATTGTACCATGTAGACAATTATTTCGAAAAAGAGTTACACTATGTACTAGGAAAAAAATGGCCAAAAGCAAAGGAGAGCGTAATGAAACAATATTTAATCGCCTTAGATCTTGATGGGACGTTGTTGAAAGAAGATAAGACGATTTCCCCATTTACAAAGGATGTGATTCGCCGCGCGATCGACGCTGGCCATTTGGTCGTTATCGCCACCGGCCGGCCGTATCGGGCGAGCCGCATGTATTACGAGGAACTGAACCTCACCACACCGATTGTCAATTTCAACGGTGCGTTTGTTCACCACCCGCGCCAACCGTCATGGGGAATGCGCCATTTTCCGTTGCCATTGCCTGTCGTTAAAGACATTGTCGAACTCGGGGAAACGTATCGAATCAAAAACATTTTGGCAGAAGTGATGGACGACGTCTATTCTCACGAACATGACGACGTCTTGCTCGACATCATCCGTCTCGGTAACCCAACCGTGGAAATCGGCGATTTGCGCCGCTCGCTCGGCAAAGACCCGACGAGCGTGCTCGTTTATACAGACCGTGAGCATATCGAACAAATCCGATCCCATTTATCCAATGTATATGCCAATGTGTTGCACCATCGGCGTTGGAATGAACCTTGGCACGTCATTGAAATCATCCGCCACGGCGTCCATAAAGCCGCCGGCTTAAAACAAGTCGCCGATTACTTCGGCATCCCGAGGGAACGCGTCATTGCTTTTGGTGATGAAGACAATGATTTAGAAATGATTGATTGGGCTGGGCTTGGCGTCGCCATGGGCAACGCCATCGAACCATTGAAAACAGTGGCTGACGATGTGACAACAACGAATGAAGAAGATGGCATCGGTGTATATTTGCAAGACGTTCTAGGCCTATAGCTATTCCATCCATCTCACCACGGGAGGTTTCACAAGCCTCCCTACTGCTTTCTTTCTGCTTCTCACCGACTGTGGACCTTCCTGACGCACAAAGCCGTTTGACAGTGACCAACGGCTGTTTGTAATGAATTTCCTTACTACTGTTCCCTGTCCGCGGTTACACTATACGTGACGCAACGTGCGTCTTCATTTTTTAAAGGGGGAATCCGTCATGGGCAAACGGAACAAATCAAAGCGTTTTATCCAGCAAAGTGTCGACGCAGTCGAACGACATGACAAACGAATCCCTTACCATTTGACGTACGCCGAAGCGGAAGCGCGGAAAGCGGAACAAGCGGTAGAAACGTCGCTTGGGGGCGCATAGCGATGGGTAACCGTTTATTTCAAGAGGCGCGTAAAGCCGTTGCGCAAGCGAAACAAGCAGCCAACGGCGAGATCGATATGAGCGTCGACCGCGCCATCGCCATCGCCAAAAACGCCTTGTCTTCAGCTTACGCGCATTCCAATACGGCCGAAAAAGCGCAGTTGCGTCAATTTCAAGCTGAGCTTGACGAGCTCACTCAATAACGGCTGCGGGATTCCCGCAGCTCTTTTTTGTTCGTGGCCGATTTTCCATTGTATTCCGGGCTCAAAACCGCTACACTGAACATAGAGACATCAATCGTTGTTCCCCTGCGAAAACCGCTCGTTCATCCGATGCGGACGCACGGAACACGGAAGGAGAAAAGAGGAGGACAAACAATGTCCATTCAAATCATTACCGACAGCGGTGCAGATTTGCCGCAATCTTATCTTCACGAGCATCAAATCGCCTTTTTGCCGCTTGTCGTCCATTGGGACGGCCAAGACTACGAAGACGGTGTGACGATCGAACCGAAACAAGTGTACGACGCCATGCGCCAAGGCCATGCAATGAAAACGTCACAGCCGAGTCCACTGGCAATGAAGGAGCTGTTTTTGCCATACGCCAAAGAAAACCGGCCATGCCTGTACATCGCCTTTTCATCGAGATTATCCGGTACATACCAGACTGCCATGGCCGTCCGCAGCGAACTCCTTGAGGAATATCCTGAGTTTCGCCTGACGGTCATCGACTCAAAATGCGCTTCGCTTGGCCAAGGGCTCGCCGTCATAAAAGCGGTCGAGCTGGCTGAAAAAAACACCCCATACAACTTGCTTTGCGAAACAATTGAGGCGTACTGCCGCCATATGGAACACATTTTCACCGTCGACAATCTCGAATACTTGGCGCGCGGCGGCCGCATCAGCAAAACCGCCGCCGCCTTTGGAGGTTTACTCAATATTAAACCGCTCCTCCATGTTGAAGACGGAGCCCTCATCCCGCTCGAAAAGCTGCGTGGGCGAAAAAAAGTGTTGAAACGAATGGTCGAACTAATGGGCGAACGCGGCGATGATTTGCAAAAACAAATGATCGGCATCAGCCATGCCGATGACGAAGAAACGGCGCTTGAGCTGAAGCGAATGATCGAAGAAACGTACGGCTGTACACGCTTTTTCCTCTCCGACATCGGCAGCGCCATCGGCGCCCACGCCGGACCGGGGACGATCGCTTTGTTTTTTCTGAATAAATCCATTGAAATCTGACGACGTTCCCGTCGAACAACACACAGGCGCCTGCACAACATGGGCGCCTGTTCTTTTCACCGCAGTTAATCTCGAGAACCTTCTAAGCTTTCCGCCGTCTAAATGACATCCAAGACGCTCTTGTGCACGAGCTTTTCCTATTCCTTCGCGCGGATGCCGACTTGGATCTCCTAAGCCTTTATGGGCAAGCACCTTACTGGCGTTTATCGCCCCCGGTTCAAGAAGGTGTGACTATTCAAATCCCTATCCCCTCATGGAAATTCTCAAGGTGCTCTTCCATAAACTCCCTTCCCCCTTTCCGTGATATTTCATGTTGACTTGCTGCATACTAATGGCACATGATCGGAATTTAAGGAGGGCTGTCCATGCCAAACACAAGCGACAACGACAAAAAAGCACGCGACAACCAAGCGAAGCGCCATGAGAAAAACATGATGCGCGAAAAAAATCGCGAAGCCGGGAAATTCGCGTATTCGAAGAAGACGGATCATTTATAAGCAAAATGATAAAAGGCGGCCGAAACACCGCCTTTTTTCATATTTCTCCCCTCCCCCACTTTCCGCATGAAACTACATGCTGACCTCTTCCGGCTAAAAGATGCAACCTATCTTCTCCCTCCTTTGATTATGGTTGTCTTTCCTCCCACCTTTTTCTATAATGAAAGTACATCACACGCCCGGGAGGTTTATTATGGCGAAAGAAAGCTCATTTGATATCGTCTCGAAAGTTGATTTGGCCGAGGTGACCAACGCCATCAACATCGCCATGAAAGAAATTAAAACGCGCTATGATTTCAAAGGAAGCAAAAGCGACATTTCCCTAGAGAAAGATGAGCTCGTTCTCATCTCCGACGACGAGTTTAAGCTTGAACAGTTGAAGGACGTTCTGATTGGCAAGCTCATTAAGCGTGGGGTGGCGACGAAAAACATCCAATACGGCAAAATTGAGCCGGCCTCGGGTGGCACGGTACGCCAGCGCGCCAAGCTTGTCCAAGGGATCGACAAAGATAATGCGAAGAAGATCAATACGATCATTAAAAGCACCGGCTTAAAGGTAAAAAGCCAAGTGCAAGACGATCAAATTCGCGTCAGCGGCAAAAGCAAAGATGACTTGCAAAAGGTGATCGCCGCCATTCGCGAAGCGGATTTGCCGATTGATGTGCAGTTTGTGAATTATCGATAAGCGGATGAGGCAAACCTCCCATCCGCTTTTTGTTTTACAAGCAGAACGATAGGAATTTTGAAAGAGAAGCTAGCCGGCAAGTTCGCTTATGATATGGATTCTTATAGCAAGGGAAAAGAGCAGCTTATCTTGGAATTAGAGCAAAAACCGATCATATGATATCAGGGACTGAAGTAAGCAGGCGACCTCTACATTCCCGCCGCTGCTCTCCCGATAAGCACGCCAAGAACGATAATCACCAGCGCCACACCGACAATCGGCCCGACAAGGCGCATCGTTTCTCCTTCCGCGCTAGGGCGGCCGAGTGTTGAAGCGACGAGCGCGATTCGCGCTGGGGCGGCCATCGTCATATTCGAAGCAGCGACGTTTTGCGTGGTGGCGTACCAGATTTTCCAGTAGTGCGCAGACGTAGCAAAAAGGAGTTATTTTCTTTACTTGGATTATTATAGTGAATATGGTAAGGGAGAAATCATTAAATTAACTCTGATCAATTCTTCGGGTAGAAACGAGAGTGGTATTCATGAAAAAAATTTACGAATATATATCTATCGACGAAAAAAAAGAAGTAGTTGAAAAATTAAAAGCGGATTTAAAACAGTTAGAGCAAGAGATAAATCAAAATAAAGACTCCTTTTCAAAATTAGTATGCGAAATTTTGTATAGTACACGAGATAAATGGCATTTAGAAATTGAAGAGTTAGAAAATGAAATAAAAGCTAATAGTTAAACGGTTTAAAAAAGATCTTCAATGAATAAGGAATTTTTTCTCCCTTTTTCCCTGTTTTCTATTGTTTTTTCTGCTTGACAAAATAAAAAAACAGCTACCCGAAACACATTATATAGTATGTTTTTTAAAAAATCGTACTATATATTGCTTTTTTATGGTTGTATGGTAAGATAGAAGCTTACTGGGAAAAGGGATGGTCTGCTTTCTTTCAAACGCTGAACGAACTGCAAGCAACGGACTTGTTGCGGACGGTCACGATCCGCGTCAAACCCCATTCCGTCATCGAAGCAATTGAGCGGCAAATGTATTATTATTCGTATCATATCGGACAAATCGTCTATATCGCGAAACAGCTAAACGCCGATCACTGGAAGACACTGACGATCCCGAGAAAAAGAAAGCACTAACTTTTTCAACAAAAAGCGAGCGCGTGTCGAGTTTTTCTAGACACGCACTCGCTCATCCGGTGATTGTTTACTTTTGATGCATCTTAAACTCCAAAAACAGCTCATTGTAGTAGGCAAGCATGCGCTTTCCTAAGTTTTCATACACTTCCAAACGTCCGACCGAATCTAAATCCGGATAAAAACGCTGGTCGTTGGCGATGTCTTTCGGTAAATAGCGAAGCGCCGCTTTATTCGGCGTCGAATAGCCGACATACTCAGCGTTTTGTGCCGCATGTTTTGGATCAAGCATAAAATTGATAAACGCGTGCGCTCCCTCGATGTTTTTCGCCGTTTTTGGAATTACCATATTGTCAAACCATAAGTTGGATCCTTCTTCGGGCACGACATAATCGAGCTTGTCGTTTTCGGCAATGATTTCCGCCGCATCGCCCGACCAGACGACACCGATGGCCGCCTCTTCATTGACGAGAAGCAGCTTGATTTCGTCGCCAACAATGGCCTTCACATTCGGCATGAGCCGGTCGAGCTTTTGTTTTGCCTCTCGCAGATGATGCTTGTTCGTATCATTGAGCGAATAGCCGAGGCTGTTTAATGCCATCCCCATCACTTCACGCGCCCCATCGACAAGCAAAATTTGATTACGCAAGCTTGGATCCCATAAATCGTTCCAGTCGGTGATCGTTTTGCCGCCAAGCATCTCGCGGTTGTAGACAATGCCAACCGTCCCCCAAAAATACGGCACCGAATACCGGTTATGCGGATCAAACGACAAGTCGAGAAACCGCGGTTCGATATATTTCAAATTCGGCAGCTTGTTATGGTCAAGCGGCAAGAGCAAGTTTTCCTCAATCATTTTGCTGATGGCGTAATCGGACGGAACGGCAACATCAAACGTCGCGCCGCCTTGAGCAATTTTCGCCATCATCGCCTCGTTCGAATCGAACGTTTCGTAAATCACTTTCCAGCCGGTTTCTTTTTCAAACTTCCGGATAAGCGCAGGGTCGATGTAATCGCCCCAGTTGTACACACTGACCGTCTTGTCGCCTCCATATCCTTCCGCTTCGTTCAGCTGCTGGGTCATGAACATGAGGGCGAACGCGGCGATGAATATAGCAGCAAATCCTTGAACAAGCCGTTTCACCTACTTCCGCCCCCCTATCCCATACATTCTCCCGCCTTTTTGGCTGAGCACGTAATAGCCGACGACAAGCAACATCGTAAACAAAAACAGCAATGTCGACAGCGCATTGATTGATAAGGAAATGCCTTGGCGCGCCCGTGAATAAATTTCTACCGATAACGTCGAGAAGCCGTTTCCGGTGACAAAAAATGTCACGGCAAAATCATCAAGCGAATAGGTGAGCGCCATAAAAAATCCGGCCCATATGCTCGGCGTCAAAAACGGAAGTACAACGCCCGACAGCACTTGCCACGGCCCTGCTCCCAAATCGCGCGCCGCATCGATTAACGTCGGACTCATTTCCTCGAGTTTTGGCAACACCATCAATACGACAATTGGCACGCTAAAGGCGATATGGGACAACAGCACGGACGTAAACCCCAGCTTAATGCCAGCCAGCGTAAACAGCAATAAAAACGAAGCACCGATAATGACATCCGGACTGACAATCAGCACGTTGTTGAGGGCGAGAAGGGTATGTTTCGTCCGTTGCCGCTTGACATAATAAATGGCCAATGCCCCGATGACGCCCAAAATCGTCGCGACTGCCGCTGACAACAAAGCGACGACAATCGTATTGAGCACGATGATCAACAATCGATCATCTGACAATACCTCGCGATACCATTCCAACGTGAATGATTGAAAATCGTGCATTGTCCCGCCGCTGTTGAACGAATAATACATCAAGTACCCAATCGGCGTGTACATAATAGCAAACACAACCAGCAAATATAAGCGCCCCCACCGATGTGTACGTTTCATCGACTTCCCTCTTTCCTTCCGCTTCCTGTCAAGAAGACAATGATCGCCATCGCGATCATTAACACAACGGCAATCGTTGCCCCCATCCCCCAATCTTGGGTGACGAGAAAATGCTGTTCAATGGCGGTACCAAGCGTAATGACGCGATTGCCCGCAACAAGACGCGTAATCATAAACAACGACAACGCGGGGATAAACACCGCTTGGCAGCCGGCTTTCACCCCGCCAAGCGTCAGCGGGAAAACGACACGGCGAAACGTTGTCCACGCCGAAGCGCCCAAATCGCGGGCAGCATCAATCAAGGTCGGCGGCAATTCTTCTAACGCATTAAAAATTGGCAGCACCATAAACGGAATAAAAATATACACCGAGACGAACACAAAGCTGAAATCAGTAAACAACAGCTGCCGCGCTCCGATGCCGATCGCTTGCAAGAAGGCGTTGGCCAACCCGTACGTGCCGAACAATCCTAAAAACGCATATACTTTCAACAACAAATTCACCCACATCGGCAAAATGAGCAACAACAGCCATAGCTGTTTATGCTTTGTTTTTGTCAACCAATAGGCAGTTGGATAACCGATCAATAATGATACAAGGGTAATTAAAAATGCGTACCAGAATGAATAAGCCATCATTTTCAAATAAATGGGCGTCAGCACTTTTTCATAATTGGCTATCGTCCACTGCCCATCGATATCCAAAAACGATTCATACACTAAAAACACGATCGGTGCGATAACAAACAAAACAAGCCATACGACGTAGGGGATCAAATACCAGTTCCGCCATGCCCGTTCCATTCTACGTCTCCTTTCTCCCTCTCGACTTGCATGACATGAATCGCCTCTGGTTCAAACCGGAGACCGACCGTTTCCCCCACTTCTGCTCTTCTTGTCGAATGAACAAGCCATTCGTTGCCGTTTTCATCGTAGCCGCAAATTTCATAATGAACACCGCGAAAGAGCAGCGAATCGACACGAATGACGATCTGACCATCTTTCGGCGCCACAAGTTCCAAATCTTCCGGTCGGATGACAACGTCGACCGGTTCATTAGGCGCAAAACCATGATCAACACAAACGAAACGCTGTCCGGCAAACTCGACAAGAAAATCTTCGATCATGCGCCCCGATAAAATGTTCGATTCCCCAATAAAATCGGCGACAAACCGATTGACTGGTTCATCGTAAATCTCTTTTGGTGTACCGAACTGCTGGATTTTCCCTTTATTCAAAACGAATATATAATCCGACATAGCCAATGCTTCCTCTTGATCATGCGTGACGAACACAAACGTGATTCCCAATCGGCGCTGCAGCTCCCGCAACTCGTACTGCATTTCCGTGCGCAGCTTCAAATCCAAGGCCGATAGCGGCTCATCCAAAAGCAGCACTTCCGGCTCATTCACGATCGCCCGCGCAATCGCAACGCGCTGACGTTGGCCGCCGGACATTTCTTGAATGCGCCGGCGCTCATACCCTTCCAAGTTGACAAACCGGAGCGCTTCACTCACCTTTTGGCGAATGTCGGCTTCTTTCATCTTTTTTATGCGCAAGCCAAAGGCGACATTTTCAAATACGTCCAAATGCGGAAACAAAGCATAATCTTGAAACACTGTATTGACTTGCCGCTTGTTTGGTGGGACGTCATTCATCGGCTTCCCATGGAAATAAACGGTGCCATCAGTTGGCTCAATAAACCCGGCAATCAGCCGCAAAATCGTCGTCTTCCCGCATCCCGACGGCCCAAGTAATGTATAAAACTTTCCTCTCTCCATCTCAAAACTAACATCATCCAATACCGCTGTCCCATCATATTCTTTTGTCACATGGTCAAAGCGGATGATTTCTTGTCTGCTCACCTTTGCACCCCCTACCCTTTCCATTTCCATCATTCCTAATTAGAACATATGAATGACAAAAGGGCAATGGAAAAATCATGACGGGCATTAGTAAAAATCAATAAGGGAGAACAAAAGCAACAGAACCCCCCCCTCAACTTGGAATGACGGGCTTCCCATGGTTCATATCGCCTTGAAAGCTTTGCGATTTCAACTAGCAAACTCCTCATCCCACTCTTCACCGATATTCCCGCCTTGCCAAGCAGAAAGAAGATTGATTCCGATGCCTGCACATCAATAAAGTCAAACATGATACCCCTCAACGCTAAGGCGACTGCGACAGAGAGCAACAGAAAATGAACAACCACTCCTAAGTGCTTTCGCCGAAGGAAGACAACTGTCAAAATAGCATTCAACATGACGAGCGAAAAAACAAAGATTCAGCGATCCTGCACTTCTTCCATAGACAGATGTTCATACATGTTAGCAACACCTTTCATTACGATGATCCTCCTCCAAACTCCCCTTCCCTTCGCCTCATTTTTTTCAATTTTCCCTCTTTACTGTATTGAACAATTTCAGAAAATGCGCTAAATTATAGAGTAATAGTCAGAACATTGCCCAACAACTTCATACAAACATTCTTATCAAGAGAGGGGGAGGGACTGGCCCGGTGAACCCTCAGCAACCTGGCCGCGGCCAAGGTGCTAAATCCAGACAGGCGGAAGCCTGGAAGATAAGAAGAAGCGAATGACAAGTCTTCTTCTTAGAAGGCTTTTTTCTTTTTATTTACGGAGAAACGGGGGGATCGGAACGTGGGATTGCTTGATGAGTTAAAACAACGCGTGCTGATCGCTGACGGGGCGATGGGGACGCTTCTATATTCCCATGGTATTGACCGTTGTTTTGAAGAATTGAATCTATCAAAACCAGAAGAAATCGTCCATATTCACGAGGCATATATCGCGGCGGGCGCTGATGTCATCCAGACGAATACATACGGCGCCAACTATGTAAAACTCGCCCGCTACGGCCTTGAGGACGAGGTGCCGTCCATCAACCGGGCGGCGGTGCGGCTCGCCAAGCAAGCGGCGAACGGGCGGACGCACGTACTCGGAACAATCGGCGGACTGCGCACATTGAACAAAAGCGCTGTGCCGCTTGAGGAAGTGAAGCGGACGTTCCGCGAGCAGCTGTTTGTCTTGCTTGCTGAGGGCGTGGACGGCGTGCTGCTTGAGACGTATTACGATTTAGAAGAGTTAGAGACGGTGCTCACCATCGCCCGCAAAGAGACAACCTTACCGATCATCGCCCACGTATCGCTTCATGAAGTTGGCGTCTTGCAAGACGGCACGCCGCTCGCTGATGCCCTCGCACGCTTAGAAGCGCTTGGCGCCGATGTTGTCGGGCTGAACTGTCGGCTCGGGCCTTACCATATGCTTCAGTCGCTGGAAGAAGTACCGCTGCCAACGCGCGCCTTTTTATCGGCGTACCCGAACGCGAGCCTCCCCGACTACCGCGACGGTCGGCTCGTCTATGAGACAAATGCCGAATATTTCGAGGAAACGGCTAAAGCGTTTCGTGACCAAGGGGTGCGCTTAATCGGCGGGTGCTGCGGCACGACGCCAAAACATATTGAAGCGATGGCTCGGGCGCTTCAAGACCGGAAACCCGTGACGAAAAAAACGGTAAAACGGCGTGCCGTGTCAGTATCAGTGCAAGCCGACAACCCGTCGGCAGTAACGCCGCTTTCAGAATTAGCCCGCACGCGCCGCTCGGTGATCGTTGAGCTCGACCCGCCAAAACAATTAGGTATTGACAAGTTTCTCGTCGGAGCCAAAGCGCTCCATGATGCCGGCATTGATGCACTAACGCTCGCTGACAACTCGCTCGCCACGCCGCGCATCAGCAACGTCGCGGTCGGCTCAATCGTGAAAGAACAACTCGGCGTCCGTCCACTCATCCATATTACGTGCCGTGACCGCAACTTGATCGGCTTGCAGTCGCATTTAATGGGGTTGCATACGCTCGGCATTACCGATGTGCTCGCTATTACCGGCGACCCATCGAAAATCGGTGACTTTCCTGGAGCAACATCGGTGTATGATTTATCATCATTCGACTTAATCCGCTTAATCAGCCAGTTTAACGAAGGACTGTCGTACTCCGGCAAACCGCTCGGGCAAAAAACGAACTTCTCAATCGGCGCAGCGTTCAATCCGAACGTCCGCCATTTAGATAAAGCCGTTGAACGCATGGAGAAAAAAATTCAATGCGGCGCTCATTATTTCTTGACCCAACCTGTTTATTCAGAAGAGAAAATCGTTGAGGTGTACGAAGCGACGAAGCATCTTCACACACCGATCTACATCGGCATTATGCCGCTTGTGAGCGCGCGCAACGCCGACTTTTTGCATCATGAAGTGCCGGGCATTACGCTTTCCGATGAGATTCGCGCCCGCATGGCGGCGTGCGGCAACGACCCAGTCGAGGCAACGCGCGAAGGAATTGCCATCGCCAAAGCGCTTATTGACGCTGCATTCGACTTGTTTAACGGCATTTATTTAATTACGCCGTTTTTGCGTTATGACATGACGGTTGAGCTCATCCGCTACATTCACGAAAAAGAAGCGGCCGCCAAAGAAAGGAAGGTTGTTCATGGCTAACATCACCTTAGAACAGCAACTACAGCGAAAAATTCTTGTCATCGACGGCGCCATGGGGACGATGATCCAAAGCGCCAACCTATCAGCATCTGATTTTGGCGGCGAGGCGTACGAAGGGTGCAACGAATATTTGACCCTCACCGCCCCGCATGTCATCCGCCATATTCATGAAGCGTACTTGGAAGCTGGCGCCGACATAATCGAAACGAACACGTTCGGGGCGACACGCATCGTGCTTGACGAATACGGCCTTGGGCATTTAGCGCTCGAACTGAACATCGAGGCCGCGAAACTGGCGAAACAAGCGGCCGAATTGTTCTCGACGCCGGACTGGCCGCGTTTTGTCGCCGGCTCGATGGGACCGACGACAAAGACGTTATCAGTGACGGGCGGAGCGACGTTTGACGAACTTGTTACCGCCTATGAAGAACAGGCACGCGGACTATTGTTAGGCGGTGTCGACCTTCTACTTTTGGAAACGTGCCAAGATACACTGAACGTCAAAGCGGGATTCATCGGCATTTCCAAAGCGTTTGAAGCCGTCGGCCGCCGCGTACCGCTTATGATTTCTGGAACGATTGAACCGATGGGCACGACGCTTGCCGGGCAGGCGATCGATTCGTTTTTCATCTCCATCCGCCATATGAATCCGATCGCTGTCGGCTTAAACTGCGCGACCGGTCCGGAATTTATGACCGACCATTTGCGCACGCTCGCCACGCTCGCCGACACAGCGGTCAGCTGCTATCCAAATGCTGGTCTGCCGGACGAAGAAGGGCATTACCATGAAACGCCGGACATGTTGGCAGAGAAAATTCGCCGTTTTGCTGAAAAAGGCTGGATCAACATTGTCGGCGGTTGTTGCGGCACGACACCGGACCATATTCGCGCCATTGCCGAAGCGGTGCGCGATCTTCCGCCGCGAGTCATCCCGTCTTCGTTTGACATACACGCTGTCTCCGGCATCGAGGCGCTCATGTACGATGAAACGATGCGCCCGCTCTTTGTCGGCGAACGGACGAACGTCATCGGCTCGCGCAAATTTAAGCGTCTCATCGCCGAAGGCAAGTACGAAGAGGCGGCAGAAATCGCCCGCGCCCAAGTAAAAAACGGTGCTCATGTCATCGACATTTGCCTTGCCGACCCAGACCGCGACGAACGGTACGATATGGAACAATTCGTCCGCCACGTGATCAAAAAAGTGAAAGTGCCGCTTGTCATCGACTCGACCGATGAGCGCGTCATCGAGTGCGCTCTCACCTATTCGCAAGGGAAAGCGATCATCAACTCGATCAACCTCGAAGACGGCGAAGAGCGGTTTGCGAAAATCGCACCGCTGCTTCACCAATACGGCGCTGCCGTTGTCGTCGGGACGATCGATGAACAAGGGATGGCCATCACCGCCGAACGAAAGCTTGAGATCGCCTTGCGCTCGTATGACTTGCTCGTGAACCGCTACGGCGTTCCGGCGCAAGACATCATTTTCGACCCGCTTGTTTTTCCAGTCGGCACCGGTGATGAGCAGTACATCGGTGCAGCAAAAGAAACGATCGAAGGCATCCGTCTCATTAAAGAGCGGCTGCCTGACTGTTTAACGATGCTCGGCATCAGCAACGTCTCGTTCGGCTTGCCGCCAGCCGGGCGCGAAGTGCTAAACTCTGTCTTTTTATACCATTGCACACAAGCTGGTTTGGATTATGCCATCGTCAACACCGAGAAGCTTGAGCGATTCGCCTCGATTCCAGAAAACGAAGTGCGGATGGCCGAGGCGCTCCTGTTTGACACAAGTGACGAAACGTTAAATGCATTTATCGAATTTTACCGAAGCAAAATCACAACCGCCAAACCGGTAGAGACGAACTTGAGCTTGGAAGAGCGACTCGCCCGCTACGTCATCGAGGGATCGAAAGACGGGCTTATTCCTGATTTGGAACAAGCACTTGAAACGTACTCCGACCCGCTGTCGATCATCAACGGCCCGCTCATGGCCGGCATGGACGAAGTCGGACGGTTGTTCAACAACAACCAGCTCATCGTCGCCGAAGTCCTACAAAGTGCGGAAGTGATGAAAGCGGCTGTCGCCTTTTTAGAACCATATATGGAAAAGAAAGAAGGAAGCACAAAAGGAAAAGTGCTGCTTGCCACTGTCAAAGGTGATGTGCATGACATCGGTAAAAACTTAGTCGACATTATTTTAAGCAACAATGGCTACGAGGTGGTCGATCTTGGCATTAAAGTCGCCCCGCAGCAACTGATCGAGGCGGCGCGCCAACACGAGCCAGACATTATCGGGCTATCAGGCTTGCTTGTCAAATCCGCCCAACAGATGGTCGTTACCGCCCAAGATTTGCGTCAAGCCGGCATTTCGACCCCGATTTTAGTCGGCGGCGCCGCTTTGACGCGCAAGTTTACAGAAAACAAAATCGCGCCGGAATATGATGGCATCGTCTTGTACGCGAAAGACGCCATGGACGGGCTTGCCCTTGCCAACCAAATCCAACAAGGTACGATCGATTATATGAAAAAAGAAAGGGTAGAGAACGAACCGGCACGGGCGGTTGGTGCCGCCACAGCTGTCAAATCCAACGTCTCGACCGATGTCCCGGTCTATATCCCAGCCGACCTCGACCGCCACGTGCTGCGTGATGTACCGCTTGGGCACGTGTTGCCGTACGTCAACTGGCAAATGGTGCTCGGCCATCATCTCGGTTTGAAAGGAAAAGTGAAGCGGCTGTTAGAAGAAAAAGACGAAAAAGCGCTCGCCTTAAAAGCAGTTGTCGATGAATTGCTCGCTGAAGTGCAGGAGCGCGGCTGGATTCAGCCCGCAGGCGTCTATCGCTTTTTCCCGGCACAAAGCGACGGTAACCGCGTTTATATTTACGATCCTGTCGACCGGCAAACCGTGCTTGAGACGTTTGACTTCCCGCGCCAGCCGCGGGCGCCGTTCCTTTGTCTTGCCGATTATTTGAAATCAAAAGAAAGTGGGGAAATCGACTATGTCGGCTTCTTTGCTGTCACCGCCGGGGGCGGCATCCGTGAACTCGCCCAGCGCTGGAAAGACGAAGGCGAATTTTTGAAAAGCCATGCCATCCAAGCATTGGCGCTCGAGATCGCCGAAGGGTTCGCTGAACGCATCCACCAAATTATGCGCGACCGTTGGGGCTTCCCGGATGACCCGGACTTCACGATGGAAGAGCGCTTCGCCGCCAAATACCAAGGCCAGCGCTACTCGTTCGGCTATCCGGCCTGCCCGAACTTGGAAGATCAAGAAAAACTGTTCCGTCTCCTTCACCCGGAAGATATCGGTATCCGTCTGACTGACGGCTATATGATGGAGCCGGAAGCATCTGTCTCAGCAATTGTCTTCGCCCATCCGGAAGCAAGGTATTTCAATGTGTTATAAACAGAAAACGAGCTGGCTGAATCGGCCGGCTCGTTTTCCTATTTTTACGACAAACAGATCATCGGACAATGGACTCAATCATCTTTATAATTGTTATAATCATGAATAAGTGTTTTATCACCAACTGCCATTCATCTCCCCCTGATTTCTGGCCTACGCCCTGTACGAAATTGAAGAGGGAGTCTTCTGTCGGAAAATGATAAACCATCGATTGAAGAAATCGCGATATGAAGTGAAACGCGGGCGGAAAACTACCGGCTCCTTCATCGTCTCTGTGCACATATTTCCCCTCCTCCGTTCCATACTAACGATGACAATACATGCCAAGGAGGAGAACATATGGTCACAAAGCAACAAACGACGCTGCCTCCGCAGCACCAGACACGCCAACCGGGTCTGCAAAGTGAAATGAACCCGCAGCCAGTCACCATCAAAGACACTTATCGAGGAAGCGGCAGGCTCGAAAATAAAGTCGCTATCATCAGTGGCGGTGACAGCGGCATCGGTCGGGCGGTCGCGGTTCATTTCGCTAAAGAAGGTGCCGATGTGGCGATCGTTTATTTAAACGAACATAAGGACGCCGAGGAAACGAAACGGCTCGTCGAACAGGAAGGAAGACGGTGTCTAGCCATTGCGGGAGACATCGGGGACGAAGCCTTTTGCAAAGAAGCGGTGAAACAGACCGTCGAGACATTCGGCAAGCTTGACATCGTCGTCAACAACGCGGCCGAACAGCACCCGCAGCCGAACTTGCTTAACATCACCGCCGCACAGTTAGAGAAAACGTTCCGCACGAACGTGTTCGGCTACTTTTTCTTAACGAAAGCGGCGCTCCCGCACTTGAAAAACGGGAGCACCATTATTAACACTGCTTCAGTTACCGCTTATGAAGGAAACGAGCAACTCATCGACTACTCGGCAACGAAAGGGGCAATCGTTGCTTTTACCCGTTCGCTCGCCAAAGCGCTCGTCGGCCAAGGCATCCGTGTCAACGGTGTCGCCCCAGGCCCCATTTGGACGCCGCTCATCCCATCGACATTCAAAAGCGAACAAGTCGCCACGTTCGGCGCCAACACCCCGATGAAACGGCCAGGCCAGCCGAGTGAAGTCGCCCCGTGCTACGTCTTTTTGGCGAGCGATGAATCGTCGTACATGATTGGGCAAATCCTTCACGTTGACGGAGGCAAATTCATTAGCGGCTGATGACAACGGCTTCCGTGAAATTGGCGGCCACTGTTCCAACACCTTTTCATAAAATTACGTTATCTTTTCTTACAAAAAAGTGGAATGATATGTAAAGAACCATTACGATAACATTATGATGTTCCTCTCCTTCGTTTCGAAGGTGCCCCTCTTCTCTTTGCCCGTCTCCATCACCAAAGAGACGGGCCGCTTTGTTTTCATATGGCTCAAAAAAATGATGTGGTCATTTGTTTTTAGGTAGGTATACAAAAAACATAAGAATGTCTTGAACATGATAAAGGAAGCGCTCTTGATGAATCGAGAAGACTGATGAAATGATTATTTTGTTCCTATTGATCGTTCTTGCATAAAGAAAAACAAGGTATCTGTTAGGTTTTTCGAATAGAAAAACTGCTTGATGGCGCTTTCTGACTTACTAAATCGACATATGGGCTGACAATGCTTTTTAGCATCAGTCCCACTTCTGTCAAATGAGTGTTAAAAAACCATCGGCCTATTGTTATGGGTTCAAAATTTATGAATGCATCAATTTAATTTAAAAAGCCCGCTCATCTCCTCGAACTGATGACGCCACAGCGCTTTTCACCGCTTTGACTTCATAATGACTCACTTCGACATTGAGAATGAACTCTGGCTTTGACTCATTACGTCTCGCTTTATGACTAGCGATATGGGCATCGCTTTTCTCCCATTTTTTCCAATGCTCTTCCGATTCCCATGTGACCAAAAGGATGACTTCGTCGTCACCACGGCGTCTTTTTTTGACTAAAATTTTCATATCGACAAATCCGTCTTGCTGTTCGACGATTCCCGGCTGGCTGAACCGTTCGACTACTTGATCTGCGTATCCTTCCGCTACCGTGATTTTGCGCATTTGAATAAACATCGTCCTCTTCTCCCTTTCATTTTATGTGTAAATGTTCCGCTTACTTTTCCTCATTTTGGTCCTCTTTGCCTTGAGCTTCATCTGTGTTGCTAGACATCGGCATCATCTTTAATTCCTCTTCATGAATGTCAAACAGTTGAATGAACTCATTCATCACCATTTCAATCGCTTTCAGCTCTCCGGTCAACACCGGATGGATCGATTGCAGTTCCGGTGTTTGCAACTGCTGCTTCAACGTTGCACGCTTGACGTACAGACGTTCTAAAAATTCGAGCGCCCGCCTGCGACGGAACGTTTTAGCGCCGCGATGAGACCCTTGGCCCATTCGTTCTCGTTTCCACGAAGGACATCCATCAAGCAGCTTACCATGTTCGGGCCAAAAATGTCCCTCTCTTCCACGCATCATCGTTTTCTCCTTTCCATCCACTTTACTCTTTCACTCGCGCTACAGTCACACCATCGCCGATCGGGATGAACATAGCGTCAAGCTGAGGGTGAAGCGCTACAGTTTCATTGAATTGCTTCATGATTTCTCCACGTCGTTCGAGGGCGCGCGGTGAACCGATGCCGCTGCCAGCCAATGTGTTGTCAGCAACGATGATCGCTCCCGGCTCCGCTAATTGGATGCAATAGTCGAGGTAATTGACGTAGTTATCTTTATCCGCATCAATAAAGAAAAAGTCAAAATATTGGCGGTCCATAACAAGCGTCTTAAGACTCTCCAAAGCAGGACCGATGATGTACGTGACTTGACTGCCAAAACCGGCTTTTTCGAGATGGTGCTGCGCCAAACGCGCATAGTCTTCGACCAATTCAAGCGACGTTAACGTACCTTCAGGACCCATTCCTCGCGCTAAGCAAACACCGCTGTAGCCACCTAGCGCACCAATTTCAAGCACTCTTTTGGCGCCAGAGATGGCCACAAGCATCGTGAGCAACTTCCCGGTGGCCGGTGAGACGGAAATCGGCGGCAAACCATGGACCTCAATCGAACGAAGAATATTTGTCAGCACCTCATCTTGCGATCCAAACAGTTCATTCATGTAACGGTTCAGACGGCGAAAAACATCCAATCCATCTTGCGGATCAAACCGATGTTCCGGATGCATACAAGAGCTCCTCTCTTTTTAATACTCGTATACAATCGTATACAAACATTTCTTAATTGTCAAATTTTTGTGTTTGCAACTATATTTATTTACAGAGAACGAGTCACTTTTCCTTCTTTATACAGGGGAAGAAAAAAGACGCCCATCCTTATGATGGACGTCTTTCCTTCAGTCATATCACCGCCTCGTACACGATCCCCGCTCAACGAGCCGGTGTGGGATGATGATGCGCTTGATCGGTTCATTTGGATTTTCGACTTTTTCGATTAAACTTTTCGCCGCTTCATAGCCGAGTTGGAAGATGCCAATATCGACGGAAGTCAACGGCGGGCGCGACATTTCGGCGAGCAAGGTGTTGTTGAAGCTGACGATCGACACATCTTCCGGAACGCGAAGACCAATTTCATCGAGCGTTTTGACCATCCCGAGCGCCATGAGGTCATCAGCAACGACAAGCCCGGTCGGCGGCTCGGCTAGAGAAAGCAGCTCCTTCATTGCCTCGCGGCCGCCTTCTTGCAAAAACTCTTCATGAACGACGTATTCCGGTCGGTACAACAGTCCAGCTTCACGCAGCGCCTCTTCATAGCCTTCTTGACGGTCGGCGGTCACAAAATATTGTGGATTGCCACCGACAAAAGCGATGCGCTCATGGCCATGGTCGATTAAATAGTTGGTGGCATCTTTTCCAGCTTGGACGTTGTCGTTATCGACATGGGTCACTTGTTCCGCTTTTTGGTGCGGTTTTCCAATGACAACGAACGGGAAGCCATGTTTTTGCAAGTATTTCATTAACTTGTCGTTCTGCCGCGAATAAAGCAAAATCACTCCGTCAACACGCCGCCCTTGCAACATCTCGATCACCCGTTCGTAAATGTCGCTTTCTTTTTCCCCGGTTGACATTTGCAAGGCGTACCGTTTTTCATGGGCAGCTTTGCTGATGCCGCGGATCACTTCCGGGAAAAACGGGTTTTGCAGCGCCTGATCAGCTGAGCTTGGCATGACGATGCCGATCACTTGCGTCGCTTGGCTTGCGAGGCTGCGGGCAATAAAATTTGGATGGTAGCCAAGCTCTTTCATTGCCTCGCGCACCCGTTGCTTTGTTTTCTCACTGATGCGCGGGCTATCGGCAATCACGCGCGAGACGGTCGACGGCGCGACATTGGCTCGTTTGGCGACGTCTTTAATCGTAACGGTCATATACTACCTCCTTTCTTTATTCATTTGTCCGTTTTGTTCGTTTTTTCACCATGTATAAAAACAAGATAAATAGTGCGTAAACCGCAACCATTGCAACGATAAACGGCACGTTAACTCCCGTTTTGTTCCGTAATTTGTACACTTCTGCTGTTTCACGATCCAAGACAATATCGTAGCCATCCTCATCGCCACGGACGAGGTCATCGAGCAAAAAGCCACGCAATTCCTTGTTTTTCGGCAGCTGTTCGTTCGTCAGATGAACGTGCTTCGTTTCACTCGTGTTGTTAATGGCAATGACCGTCGTTTCGTCTTTGTATTGGCGTTTAAACACCGCCATGCCGTCTTGTTCATACAACAACGTAAAATCGCCGCGCCGCAATGATGGCAACTGTTGGCGGAGCGGGCCCACTTTCTTTAAATAATCGATGATTTCTGGATCGGCACGGAAGTCCATCAGGCGGCGATTGTCCGGATCAGGACCTCCAGTCATCGCAATTTCTGTTCCGTAGTACATAATCGGAATGCCCGGCGCAGTGAACAAATACGTCATCGCTACTTTCATGCGTGAAATCGGATTGTTCCGATGATCAATGACGAGTTTCGTAAATCGGACGTTATCATGGTTGTCCAAAAATGATCCAAGCAAATACGGGCGGTCGTAAAATGTCTTGTTATACTCCCATACATCATAGAGCGGCCGAAGCGATGCATCACGTTTGGCAAGAGACTGCTTCACCGCACCGTACAGCGGGTAATCGACAAACCCGTCGATGCCATACTTTCCGTAATCAGCGATATAGCGCGGATCATCACTCCACACTTCGCCGAGGAGAAAAAAGTCTTTTTTTACCGCTTTCACTTCTTTCGCAAACTCTTGCCAGAACGATTTCGGCACATGGCGTACCGTGTCGAGTCGGTAACCGTCAATGTCGGTTTCTTTAATCCACCATTTGGCTGCGTCAATTAAATAGTTTTTTACTTCCGGATTTTCCTGCGCCAAATCGGGAAGTCCATACACCCAACCGTTTTCCACCTGCTCTTGGCTGTTCCAGTCGAAAATCTCTTTCTTCGGATGGAACCAATCTTTTTTCGCCGGGTCATGAAGCCACGGATGGTCGTAGCCGACATGGTTAGCCACGAAATCCAAAATCACTTTCATATCGCGCTTATGCGCCTCTTTGACGAGCGTCTTGAGGTCATCAAGCGTGCCAAAATGCGGGTCGACTTCGTAAAAGTCCTCGATCCAATAGCCATGATAGCCGCCCGGCCTGTTTTTAAAAATGGGAGTCAGCCAAATGGCAGTGAAGCCCATTTCTTTAATATAATCGAGCTTCGCTGTCACCCCTTTTAAGTCACCGCCAAAATACCCTTTTGGATCATTGACATTGACGTCTTGGTCGTTCGTTGAATCCATGTTGTTAAAACGATCGACCATAATAAAATAAATCGCTTCGTCTTGCCACGTCCGTTCTTCTTTTTCCGCCGCCGCAACCGGCATGGCATAAAAAAGAAGGAACGGAAGGATGAACAGCATAAAAAGCCGGTTCCCCATTTCCGTTTCCCTCCTTTACTGTCTATTTTTTCTGTTTGGAAACGGGTAAGCCCACTATTTATGATAGCGATTCTTACCCTTTTGTGCCACCCGCTGTTAAGCCGGAAATCAAATACCGTTGCAGGAATAAAAAGACGATGGCAATCGGAGCGGCAATCAAAATGGAACCGGCAGCAAAGCGGGTAAAGTTGTTGGCAAATCGGTCGCTGATAAAGTTAAACAACCCGACTGCCAACGTAAATTTCTCCGGATCGCGCAAGACAATGGACGGCAGTAAAAAGTCAGTAAACGGCGCCATGAAGTTAAATAAAGCGACAACGGCTAAAATCGGCTTAGCAAGCGGCAGCATAATGCGGAAAAAGACACCGAAATGGCCGGCTCCGTCTATGCGTGCCGCCTCGTCAAGCTCGCGCGGAATCGTGTCAAAATAACCTTTCACAAGCCAGGCGTTAAACGGGATTTGCCCGCCGACATAAATAAGAATCAGTCCCCAAAGTGAATCGAGCAAATGGAGCATATTAAGCAAAATATACAGTGCTACCATCGCCATGAGTGACGGAAACATTTGTAACACTAAAAACAAATACAGCCCCGTTTTTCTCCCGATAAACTTATAGCGTGAAAACGCATAGGCGATGAGCGCCGTAAACAAAACGGACAACGCCGCGTTGGCCGCCGCGACAAACAGGCTGTTTTTATACCAAAGTAAATAATTGCTATCCGGACTCGTAAACAGCCATTTGTAATGCTCAAGCGTCCATTTTTCCGGGATGATCGATGCTGAGTACAAACTTGTGCCCGGATTGAGTGACATGCTGATCGTCCACAGGAGCGGATAGGCGATGACGACAAACATAAACGCGATAAACAAGTAAATGAGCGCTACTTCTATGTGTGATTTCCATTTGCGGTTCATTAAATGTTCCCCTCCTCTTTAAAGGAACGGGTGCGCCGGAATTGATAGATGGCAAATCCGCTGACAATCAAACCGATGATGAGCGAGATCGCGGCCGCCATATTGTAGTTGTTCGTCGTAAACGTCAAATCGTACACCCACGAAATGAGAATGTCCGTCCCGCCAGCATTTTGCCCACGCACCGCCGGGCCGCCATCATTAAATAAATAGATGATATTAAAGTTATTAAAATTCCCAGCGTATTGCATGATTAATAGCGGTGCGGTCGCATACAGCACATGTGGCAAGGTAATCGATTTGAACTTTTGCCAGCGCGTCGCCCCGTCGATGTCGGCCGCTTCATACCAATCGCGGGAAATACTTTGCAAAACACCGGTAAATAACGCAAATACAAACGGGAACCCAAGCCACGTTTGAATTAAAATGAGCGCCACTTTCGTCCAAAACGGGTCGGTCATCCATGGGATGGACAATCCGAACAAGTTCAGCACTTCACGGTTAATCGCCCCGAATTTATCGTTAAACATCGCCGCAAACACTAAAATCGTGACAAACGATGGCACGGCCCATGGCAAAATGAGCACCGTACGGATGAACCGTTTAAACTTAATGCGCGGATCGTTGACCAACAGGGCCAAAAACAACCCAAGAGCAATTTGCATCGTCGTCGCCACGACCGTCCACACAATCGTCCACGAGAGAACGCTGAAAAACGTGCTCTTCCAAATTGGGATCGACACTAAGTTTTTAAAGTTTTCAAATCCGACCCAATTCAACAAATGCCGTGGCGGCGAGTGGTACAAATTGTAGTCGGTGAACGCAAGCGACACCATAAACAACAGCGGCAGCACGACGATAAACAAAAGCATCACAAGTCCAGGCGTCACAAAGATGTACGGAAACCCTCGGTCCCACGCATTGCGGCATGATTCAATAAGCGAGGGGGCGGGCTCGCCACGCTGCCGCCGACGGGCGTCGTTTCGCGCATCAATGATGTTCGCAATGTGCAGCGCGACTGCAAAAGCGATGATGATGACCGAAACCAATCCTTGAATCAACAGAAAAATTGAGTGATCGAGCATCGGGATTTCCCCAAGCGTAACGAGTCCCCACAACCCGATGTTCAAAAAGTTATAAAATGTGATTAAAAAGGCTGCTTCAATGACAATAAATACAATCCCTTTGATATATCGACGGTTGTACAATTGACCAAGGCCAGCAAACAGCAATGACAGCACCATCGCCACCTCCGGCCGATGACGAGCGCTTGCTTCCGACATCCGAACTCCCCCCTATTGATGGATAAGAATGGTGGATAGACATGAGCCTATCCACCACCGTATGACATGTTATTTTCCAGCGCCACTGGCCGCGATTTTATCTTGAATCGTTTTGACCGCCTCATTCAACACTGCTTTCGGGTCGTCGCCTTTGGCAATAAATTGCAGGGCGTTCCCCATCGGGTCCCACACTTGCGACATTTCTGGCACGTTCGGCATCGGCTCACCGTATTGGATTTGCTCAGCAAAGCCGGCGATCAATGGGTCATTCGTAATTTTCTCATTCGTCAACGCTTTTTCGTTCGCCGGCATTTCTCCGGCTACTTCATAGTAATGAAGCGAATTTTCCTCATTCGTCACAAACTTCATGAAATCAACGGCCCATTCTTTATGTTGCGAGTAAGCAGACAACATCCACGTTTTGACACCAACAAATGATTTCGGATGCTCACCGTTTTCGAGCACAGGCAGCGGCGCTGTCGCCAACTTGTCACCTAACGCTTCTTTATACGAGGCAATGTTCCACGGGCCGGTGATGGCTACCGCTACATTTCCTTTCGTAAACAGACCGTTCATAACGTCATTGGTGACTTCTTTTGGAATATAACCGTTTTGAAACCATGATTGAACGAGCTCCGCTCCTTTGACTGCTCCTTCATTCGCCAATCCGATGTCGCTCGTGTCGTATTTGCCGTTTTCATTTTTAAACACATAGCCGCCGTAGCCAGCAAAAAATGGGTAAACGAAATAGAAGTTCTCCGCTTCCATTAAAAATCCGTATTGATCTTTCGCCGCATTCGTTTTTTCCTTGGCAATCTTCATCAAATCATCTATCGTTTTCGGCGCTTCTGACACTAAATTTTTGTTATAGAAAACTCCATACGTTTCAGCCACTGTTGGTACGCCATACGTTTGACCGTCATACGTTACCGCCTCAATCGCTGTCGGACTGTACTCGCCTTTCGCATCACCAAGATCAATCGGGTCGGCCAACCCTTGCAGCACGATGTCGCCGATGCGGTCATGCGGTTGATAGAACACGTCTGGACCTTTGCCAGCCGGGCCGTCAAGCGCTAGTTTTTTCGTTTGATCAAGCATGCTGACCGCAACCATTTCGATTTTGATCCCGGTTTTTTCTGTGTACTTTTGGAAAATATCTTTTAATGCTTGTTTTTGTTTTTCGTCGTCGTTTACCCAAACGACGAGCTTTTCCGGTTTTTGCGCATTTTCCGTCGTTCCTTGGTTCGCCTGCTTCGATTGCTCAACGTCCCGTTTCGGTCCGCAGGCAGCCAACATGCCAATCAACATTACAGCCATGAGAACTAAAGAGAATGCCTTCCTCATAATCCCCCTCCTATTTGTCATTACATAATCACTGCAGTCCAATCAATAGGAAATCGTTTGCACAGATAAACTAAAACTATTTCTGTGAAAACGATTGCACTGCTCATTTCTATTATATCGCCTATTTTTCATTTTACAAGCTTTTTTTTCTACTGAATTTGACTTTTTTTCTCTCTTTTCGTACTCTTTAATCAGAGGATGGCAATCATGCAAACGATTGCTTTCATATATGAAGGAGGAGAGGCCAAATGAGGAAAGAAGCCATCTACCACCGCCCGGCTGACAACTACGCCTATGCCTATGATAGTGAGACACTCCATCTTCGTCTTCGAACAAAAAAAGACGATATCGATCGTGTTGAGCTGCTGCATGGTGACCCGTATGACTGGCAAAACGGAGCTTGGCAGTTTCAAACGATGCCGATGCGAAAAACAGGAAGTGACGAGTTGTTTGATTATTGGTTCGCCGAAGTCAAACCTCCCTATCGCCGGTTACGCTACGGGTTCGTGCTGTATTCAGGAGAGGAGAAGCTCGTTTATACAGAAAAAGGGTTTTACTTTGAGGCTCCAATCGATGATACGGCTTACTACTTTTGCTTTCCCTTTCTTCATCGAGTCGACTTATTCGAGGCGCCGGATTGGGTAAAGGATACAGTCTGGTATCAAATTTTCCCTGAGCGGTTCGCCAACGGCAACCCATCAATCAGTCCAGAAGGATCGCGGCCGTGGGGGAACGAGGATCCAACACCAACCAGCTTTTTTGGCGGCGACTTGCAAGGGATTATCGATCATCTCGATTACCTTGTTGACCTTGGTATTACCGGTATTTACTTAACGCCGATCTTCCGTTCTCCGTCAAACCATAAATACGATACCGCTGATTATTTTGAAGTCGATCCACACTTTGGGGATAAAGAAACGTTGAAAACGCTCATCGACCGTTGCCATGAAAAAGGTATCCGCGTTATGCTCGATGCCGTGTTTAACCATTGCGGCTATGAGTTCGCCCCGTTCCAAGATGTATGGAAAAACGGTGAGTCCTCAAAATATAAGGACTGGTTTCACATTCATGAATTTCCGCTGCAAACAGAGCCGCGGCCGAATTACGATACATTTGCATTCGTGCCACAAATGCCAAAGCTGAACACCGCCAATCCAGAAGTGAAGCGTTATTTGCTTGATGTTGCGACATATTGGATTCGTGAGTTTGACATTGACGGTTGGCGGCTTGATGTTGCCAATGAAATCGACCACGAATTTTGGCGCGAGTTCCGCCAGGCAGTAAAGGCACTGAAACCGGACGTATACATCCTCGGGGAAATTTGGCATGATGCGATGCCGTGGCTGCGCGGTGACCAGTTTGACGCGGTCATGAACTACCCGTTTACAGACGGGGTGCTCCGCTTTTTCGCCAAGGAAGAGATTGGTGCACGCCAGTTTGCTAATCAAATGGTGCATGTACTTCATTCGTATCCGAACAATGTCAACGAGGCCGCATTCAATTTGCTCGGCAGTCATGATACATCAAGAATTCTCACCGTTTGCGGCGGGGATATCCGCAAGGTGAAGTTGTTATTTTTGTTTCAACTGACGTTCACGGGTTCACCATGCATTTACTATGGGGATGAAATCGGCATGACGGGCGGAAACGATCCCGAGTGCCGGAAGTGCATGGTGTGGGATCCGATGCAACAAAACAAAGAGCTGCACCAACACGTCAAGCAGCTGATAGCGCTGCGCAAACAGTATCGGTCACTACGCCGCGGGGAAATCTCCTTTCTTCATGCCGATGATGAAATGAACTATCTTATTTACAAAAAAACAGATGGAGATGAAACGGTGTTAGTCATCATCAATCGGAGCGACCAAAAAGCCGACATCCCGATCCCGCTCGATGCAAGAGGAACATGGCTCGTTAACCTCTTGACTGGGGAACGGTTTGCAGCCGAGGCAGAAACGCTTTGCACCTCCTTACCGCCCTATGGGTTTGTACTTTATGCAATAGAACGTTGGTAGACCTGTTTCATAGACAATCATAATAGCAGCCAATATATGAACACCGGTGCAGCCGCTGCACCGGTGTTATACGCGTTGGGCTATACGCCGATACTCAGTCGGCGTCATCCCTTCCATTTTTTTAAATAAACGCGAGAAATAAGCGCTGTCATCAATGCCAACTCGTTTGGCGATGGCCTCGACCGTTTCATTTGTTTCAGCCAACCATTGTTTCGCCTTTGACAATCGGTAGTACGCCAAATAATGGCTAAAGCCCATCCCGAGCGTTCTTTGCATGCACCGAGTGACGTAATCCGGATGAAAGCGAAGCTCGCGAGCAACCCTCTCCAATGTCACTGGCTCGCAGAAATGGTTTTCGATATACGCCACCGCCGCAGCGCTGACCTGTTCTGAAGCGTTTGGAACAGAAAGCTCTTGCTTTTGCAAGTGCCAAAGGAATTCGACAAACAGAAGCAACTGCCGCAGCGGCCGCTCGATATCCCGATCGACGTTTGACTCAACAATCTGGTTGAGCAGCTGTTCAGCCCTCTCTCGTTGTTTTAATTCCCCATATTGGCGAATGGCGAGCCGATATTGGATCGGTTCCGTGTACGTCGCCTCTTTTTCCATCACTGTTTGCCGACTGACTGGGTGATCGGCAACCACTTCATAATCCGTCAACAAAAAATGAAGCCAAACATACTCCGTCCGTTCACTGCACGGACGATGCCCGTAATGTTCCCTTCCCGGGATCAACAGTAAATATTGTCCACTGCCAACGGCAAATTCACGTCCGTCTTCCGTCATATATAAGCAGCCTTGTTTGACATAAAGCAAGTCGAAGACCGAAAACGTTCGGCGGAAATGACGTTTTCCTGCTGGAAATACACTTTCCGCCCCTTTAATGAACACAGGCAAAGGTGGCAACGAAAACGTGACATAGTCCATCGTCATCCCCTCTTTTCTTGTCGGAAAAATGCAAGTGAAATCGTTTCTCTCTCTTTCCATTATGCAACAAACTGGCTAAACTTGATATATCGTTCTAGTCGGAATAAGAAAAAGGAGTTGTCACAACATGCGCCGTGAGGCCAAAACGTGGTCACTGTTTTCATTGACGTGGCCTATTTTTATTGAAACGATGCTGTATATGGTGATGGGCAATGCTGACACGCTCATGCTCAGCCAGTACTCAGATCATGCGGTCGCTGCCGTCGGGGTTGCAAATCAAATCATCGCCTTAACGATCGTGTTGTTCAACTTCGTTGCCTTGGCAACGGCAGTTCTCGTCGCGCAATATTTAGGCGCCAAGCGAGAACAAGAAGCGATCGAAGTATCACTTGTTTCCATCGCCGCTAACTTGTTGTTTGGACTGCTGTTGAGCGCCTGTTTGGCTGCGTTTAGCTCATCGATTTTGCGGATGATGGATTTGCCGGCAGAGCTGCTTGATGAAGGGAACCGTTATTTAACCATTGTCGGCGGATTTTCATTCATTCAGGCGCTCATGATGACGGTCGGTGCCATCTTGAAAAGCTACGGCTTTACGCGGGATACGATGTATGTAACGATTGGCATGAACGTCTTGAATATCATCGGCAACTATTTCCTTATTTTCGGATCGTTTGGCCTCCCTCCCCTCGGGGCGGAAGGAGCGGCCATTTCAACAGCAGTAAGCCGGCTGATCGGTTTTGCGGTGTTGGTTGCTTTATTGTCCAAACGAGCAGGCATTTCCCTTGCCCCGCGGGCGTTTCGTACGCTACCGTTCCGCCATTTGCGCTCGTTGCTGAAAATCGGCGTTCCAGCAGCCGGGGAACATCTTTCTTACAATACAGCGCAAATGGTCATCACCTACTTCATCACATGGCTTGGCGCTGAAGCGCTAACCGTGAGGGTGTATACACAAAACATTATCATGTTCGTGTTTTTATTCGGCATTGCAGTCAGCCAAGGGACGCAAATTCTTGTCGGCCACTTCGTCGGCGCCGGACGGTACAAAGAAGCGTACGACCGCTGCTTAAAAAGCTTATACAGCGCAATCGCTATATCAGTGCTAATGGCCGCTGTCACCTATTGGTTCGCCGAACCATTGCTCTCACTCTTTACTGATGACCGGTCAATGATTAACCTTGGCCGTAAACTATTGCTGTTGACCATCATCCTAGAACCAGGCCGCTCCTTCAATCTAGTCATCGTCAGCTCGCTCCGAGCGGCCGGGGATGTGCAATTCCCTGTCTATATGGGCATTTTGTCCATGTGGGGAGTCGGAGTGACGGTAGCGTATGTATTTGGCATTGCCCTCGGGTTTGGCCTTGTCGGCATTTGGCTATCGTTCATCGCTGATGAATGGTTGCGCGGACTATTGATGCTTTGGCGATGGCGGTCGCGCATCTGGATGAAAAAAGCGGTGGCGCCGCAAGCGAAAATGGCATAGTACTGCTCTCTTTGCTATTCAATAGAATAAGAGCTGCGCCCTCACGCAGCTCTTATTCTTTAATATGAATGCCGTAATGGTCAAACCAAACATGCACCTGGCCAAGATAAGCAAGCAGCTGTGGTCCGGTCATGAGTTGCCCGAACCATGGCATTTGGAACGACTTCCCTCCCGATTCAACAAGCGCCGTCAGTTTTTCTTGATCGAAAAACTCGTGCAAGATAGAAGAACGATCACGAAGCAGTTGCTTGAGCCATTGCTTCACCAACTTCGTATACAGCGGATGGTGTGTTTTCGGGTACGGACTTTTCTTTCGATAGAGCACGTCTTGCGGAAGCAGCCCTTCAAGTGCTTTGCGCAAAATACCTTTTTCTCGTCCTCCGTACATTTTCATTTCCCATGGGATATTCCAAACATATTCAACGAGCCGGTGATCAGCAAACGGCACACGTACCTCAAGGCTCGCCCCCATGCTCATCCGGTCTTTCCGGTCAAGCAGTGTCGTCATAAACCAAATCATATTTAAGTAAAACAGTTCACGCCGCTTCGCCGCCTCGGCACTTTCCCCTTCAAGACGCGGCACTTCAACAAGCGTTTCTTCATAACGCATTTGCACGTAGTCGTCAAGGCGAAGTTTTTTCCGCCATTCTTCTTTTAACAAGCCAATGCGCGCTTCAATCGAGCGCATCCACGGAAACCCTTTTCTTGCTAAGTCATCTGGACGATGAAACCACGGATAGCCGCCGAAAATTTCATCCGCACATTCTCCAGATAAACTCACGACAAACTGCTCACGAATTTGTTTACAAAACCAAAGGAGCGAAGAATCGACATCAGCCATGCCTGGAACGTCACGGACGATCACTGCATCACGCAAATGTTGGAACAGCTCTTCTTGAGTGATCACGCAGCGATGGTGGATCGTTTGAAACTTGTTTGACACTTGTTCAATAAACGGCGCATCTGTATTTGGCTGAAAATCGTTCGCCTGAAAATATTGATCGTTTCCTTCATAATCGATCGAGTACGTATGGAGCGGTCCTTTCCCGTTAGCGGCGAAAGCGTTGGCGGCAATCGCTGTAATGGCGCTTGAATCAACGCCGCCCGACAAAAAGGTGCATACCGGCACATCGGAAACGAGCTGGCGTGTGACAGCATCGGTCAATAAAAAACGCAGCTTCTCGATCGTTTCCCCGAGCGAATCACGATGGACATCGCTTTCGACGTTCCAGTACCGCCAGACGCGAAGCCCGGTACGGGAGAAGGTTAACGCGTGCGCCGGGCGCAGTTCCTGGACACCATAAAATACTCCATGTCCCGGTGTGCGCGACGGACCGAGCCCAAATACCTCCGCTAACCCTTCATAACTGACTTCTGCTTTTACATCAGGGTGAGCTAAAATTGCCTTCACTTCGGAGCCGAACAGCAACTCTTCAGCCTGTTGACGGTAAAACAATGGTTTGACTCCAAGACGGTCACGCGCCATAAATAACAGTTCCCGCTCCTCATCCCAAACAGCAAAGGCAAAAATACCGTTTAACCGATCGACACATTGTTCTTTCCACTCTATATAAGCGGCGAGCAGCACTTCTGTATCAGAATGGCCGTCAAACCGGTAGCCTTTGTGCAACAGTTCTTTACGGATGTCTTCCGTATTGTATAGCTCACCGTTGTAAACGATCGTGTAGCGGTGTCCGTTTTTGTTCCGGATCATCGGCTGTTTGCCGCCGGCCGGGTCAATAACGACGAGCCGCTTATGACCGAACGCAGCATGAGTGTCGAGCCATGTATTCGTATCGTCCGGTCCACGTTTAGCGAGCGTCTCCGTCATCCTGGTAATCACCTCTTGCTTACGGCGCAAATCACGCCCGAAATGCACCCAGCCAGTGATGCCACACATACGAACCAATCCTTTCTTTATCAAAAATGGCAAATAAATATTTGTTCGCCCGAACCGTTCACATTGTTCTTTCGATCGCCCGTTCCCCTTTTTCCTCGCGGCTATCCTCGACTATCGTTCCTCCTAGCAGAGCGATAGTCATTGCCGCTTCGGCATGATTCCATTTTATGCACTATCGTTGATTTCGATGAATTGTCCGAAGACAACAACCAAACGAATAAACAAACAAAAAAGTGGAAAAAAAGAGGAATACAAGGAGGATGAAAAAATTGGATATTGAAGAGCGCTTGCAGTGTATTGCTGAACAGCCCCGTGCTTACGTGCAAGGAACTGTAGAGTTTGTGAACGATGAATGGATATTTTTTGATGAAGAGGCGGAGGAAGCGTCTCTAGTCGAAGAAATGGCGGAACAAGGCATCGAGCTGTTCCGCTATGGTCACTGGCTATCCGGACAGTGGCAAGAAACCGGCATGATCGCTACTGATCTCGGCATTTTTCCCCTGACAAACGGCGACCGTATCCGTTTCCGCAAACGGCTGACATATGCGTATCGGCAATGGCTGGCCTCGCTCCCCGATCCAGCTTTTTTTCAGTTCGTTCAATGGCTAAACAGCCTCGGTTTTTCTCTTTACGATTGCCTGTATTGCTACAACGGCCTATTGTTTGCCAAATCAACCGGCGTCAATTTCATCATTTATGACAACACCGAACAGATCGGTAGTGTCCACCATTACTATGAGCGCGGCCAAGCATCCAGCGACCGATTTGAAATCACGTTGAACAACGGTGAACGGGCCATTTGCACCCAAATCGGCTGAAGACGAAAGCGGTCGGCAGCTGCGTTGTTTCGCTGCTGACCGGGTATCCCGCCTTCAACTGAAAAGTAAACAGCCACTTTATCGGATACGGTGGCGACGTTATCCTTATTGATCAACTAGATAAAAATACTTATTGCTGCCCTGCCACATACGGAGTCACCTCTTCAGCCATAAGCGGCGGACAAAGCGCATACCCTTGAGCATAGCTACATTGTAAGTCGCGGAGACGTTCAAGCTGTTCTAGCGTCTCGACCCCTTCAGCAACCGTTTCGAGCCCTAACCCGCGCCCCATTGTAATCATCGCGCTAACGATAGCCGCATCGGACGCATTAGCATGCAAATGCTCGATAAACGCCCGGTCAATTTTCAAAATAGTCGCCGGCAGCTGCTTTAAATAATGGAACGAAGAATACCCGCTCCCGAAATCATCAACGGCGATGCCAACGCCAAGCCGCCTTAATTCGTCTAGCGTTCGCATCGTGCTCGATAGATGACGAAGCATCGAATGTTCCGTCAGTTCAAGATGTAGGCATGACGGCGACAAATTCGACTGCTTGAGCGCTCGTTTCACATCATCTACAAATCGTTCATGCTGAAACTGTACGGCAGAAACGTTGACAAAAATAGCTAGTTTGTCATTGCCCGTCATCTCTTGCCATCGCTTCGTCTGTTGGCAAGCAGTTTGCAGCACCCAACGCCCGATTTCATGAATCCATCCGGTTTCTTCAGCCAGTGGAATAAACTCATCCGGCCGCACCAGTCCAAGCTGCGGGTTCCGCCAACGAATAAGTGCCTCTGTAGCGATGACCGCACCAGTCCGTACGTTGACAATGGGCTGATAGCAAAGGAACAATTCATTTTTTTCGACTGCCTTGCGTAAATAGCTGTCCATTTCCAGCCGGTGCACCGCTTCTTCATTCATTTGAGCACAGTAGCGCTCCACCCGGTTGCCGCCGCTTTTTTTCGCGCTGTTCATTGCCATGTCGGCATGGCGCAACAACGTGTGTTCGTCCGCTCCGTCATCGGGAAACACGGCTAATCCGATACTGGCCGTAATAAAAAACTCTTTTTGGCTATACACTGTCGGTTTCGATACTTCGCGTACAAGTTGAAGCGCGGTTTCGGTCGCCGCCCCGGCGCTCGTTTTTAACGGAAAAAGCAAACAAAACTTATCGCCATGAAATCGTCCAAGTTGCGCTCCGGCCGGCAGCACGCGCTTCATACGCTCAACAAGTTGACGCAAAATATCGTCGCCAGCGTAATGACCAACACTGTCGTTAATCCATTTAAACCGGTCGAGATCAATTAAGGCGATTACTACTTTCTGCTGTTTCTGTTTCGCTCTTTTCAGTTGTTTAGAAAACAATTCCATCCATTTCGTCCGATTCGGCAAGTTTGTATCCGGGTCGTAGTACGCCAAATAAGAAATTTTCTCCTCTGCTTTCTTTTGCTCTGTAATGTTGTGCCCGATCCCGTAAATGCCGACCTTTTTCCCGTCAACAATAATCGGGATGTTTTTCATTTGAAAAAGGAGCCGTTCTCCTGACTTCGTCGGAATTTCCAAATCATACGTTTGCACATTTCCGCGCAGTGCCCGGTAAAAATAGCGGGTGACGCGGGGGATGTCGCTTGAATGAACATACTTGAGGGAATTGGTATATAAAATTTCTTCTTTCCTATAGCCAAGCACTCGTTCAAAGGCAGGGTTGACGCTTGTAAAATGACCGTGCAAATCGGTGGAATACACAATATCGGTATTATGTTCAAACAGTGATTTATATCGCTGTTCAGACATCTGCAGGCGGGCATGAAGCCGTTCCATATCGCGTGATGATGTCGACATCAACTGAGCTAACGTCGTTATCCCTTCCGGCGGCTGCGGTATATCCAAAGTTGGCCTGTCTTGTGTCGACACTGCCCCTTCCATTAATGAAACAGCAGCAAACGCTCCTAACCGCCCAGTTGTATACGCGTCTTTTACCATAACCTCCATAGCCGGAAATGAAGTAGCTTTCCCGAACGCTGAAACCATCCCCTCAAGCATTGGACGCGTATACCCTTCTAATGCCGTACTATAGTAAAATATCATGTCCCCGACTGGTTGCTTAGCCGTTTGTATCGTCAAATCGTGCATGCTTGAGTAAAATGAGGGAGCATGCATGTAAGCAAATCTCACTTTTTCCCCTTCACTAACATGGCCGTTGACCGTGATCGTTCCGTTTTCACCCATCCCTATGATCGGCAAGCAATCATAATATCCGTTCCGCTCCACAACAAAAGGAAACTCCATTCCAGAAAATGGTAATCGATCAATAAATTCTTTCCCTAAATAGCGTTCTAAATAAAGTGATGCTTTTTGCCCGTCGAGCTCGCCGATCTGTTGGTCGGAGCTTTTCGTTACTAAGAACGCCAAACCAACAGGTTCCCATAAAAACGGGGAGAAACAGCGGACCCGAAGTGACGCGCCGCTGAATGAGACAGCGACCACCCCCTTATCAAGACGGCCGTCGCGCGAAAATAAAGCGCAACCGTCCGGAAGGGTGCAGCCGACGATGGTCATCCGTTCGTTGGCAAGCGGCAAATGACGGAGAAGAGGCAGCAAAGCAGCGCGGCAATCGGTAAATAATAAGAGCAATGCCGTTTCTTCGTGAATGACCGCCTCTGCGATCTGCGCGGCCAGCTCGGTCGGATGAGCAGAGTCAACCGCCGACAAGGCCAGCGACGAAACACTGGATTGCGCCATTGACATCACGCTGGCTAAAAACGTTGTTTCGCCGATGATCGGCAATGATCCCGCCACTCCGACAAGATGGGCGCTCGGCCAACGGCGTGCCGCTAACTCGACCGTATGGCGAACCTGCTCTTCATCGTCAGCGGCAACTTGGATGAACAATGACCCAGGCAGCGCAGAAAAATCATCCTCGACTAGCCGGTACAGTTCCTCGGCATGGCGGCAACGCAACGAACGCATGAACAATAACGCCTCCCCCATCAACAAAACAATCAGAATACTAAAAAATAATTATTGATTTTAACATACTACATTTTTCTCGAAGGAAAAAGCGGCAACCCGCTGTTGGGCTACCGCTTTGTTTAGAACAAATCAAAGCCGAGCGGCAACAGCAAACCGAGGAATAACGTCACAACAAGCGCAATCACCCATTGCGTCCATCCTGCCGCCATGCTTTTTCCTTTTTTTCCCGCCACAAGAACCATTTCCATCGCTCCAATTACCCATAATCCGGCGAGCGCTTTCAGCCAGTAAAGTCCAGAAATCGAGGCGATGCTATGCAACAAAAGCAAACCGGTAATGATAGTTATAATATAAAACAGCCGCAAAACCATTTTTATAATGTTGGCTTTGGCCGCCCCTGAACGCTGCATCGATACAGCGATCAAGAATAAGATAATCATAATGAACCAGCTCGTAATATGGGCATGTGTCAATGTGTATCCCTCCAACTTTCCCAAGTCCATTCTCATCATAGCATGGGCGGCAAGCTGTTGACAAACATTACGAAAGATGAAAAACTCCTCTATTTTTGATAACCCTTTTCGGCGGCATGCTATCTCTGTTTGTGCTTAGCTCATTCCCCGACTTTGTTGCGCAGCGTGCCGATTCCCTCGATGGTCACTTCGACGACATCACCTGCTTGCAAAAAGCGCGGCGGATTCATTCCTTTGCCGACCCCAGCCGGCGTTCCTGTAGCAATAATATCGCCCGGTTCAAGCGTCATGCCTTTTGAGATCGTCTCAATGATCGATTCAATCGGAAAAATAAACTGTTTTGTGCTCGCCTGCTGCCGTACTTCGCCGTTCACTCGCGTTTCAATGCGTAAATCGTTCGGATTTGTTACAAATTTGCTTGGCACGATCCATGGCCCCATCGGACAGAACGTGTCCAAGCTTTTGCCGAGCAAATATTGTTGGTGTCGCTCCTGCAAATCACGGGCGGTCACATCATTGATAATCGTGTATCCAAATACGTAATCGAGCGCTTCTTCGCGGCGAATCGCCTGCCCTTTTTTACCAATGATCAATGCGAGCTCCCCTTCATAGTCCACTTCGTCAGTGACATCCGCATGGCGCAAAATCGTTTCCTCATGGCCAATGACCGTCGTCGGCGTTTTCGAGAAGACGATTAAATGCTTCGGTACATCAGCGGCATCTCCCAGCTCAAGCGCATGGTCAACATAGTTTTTGCCGATGCAAAAAACGTTTTTCGCCGGCCGCGGAATCGGGGCAAGGAGGCGAATATCACCAAGGCGATAGACGTAGTTCGCTCCCGAGTAGCGAAGAGCCCAATCGGCAACTTCCCGAGCTCGAGCCAAAAAAGCATCCCCTTGGGCGATGGCCTCTAGCATGGATGACGGAATGGTCTCCTTCCCGTCCATCGCCCGTTCAGCACGGCGCAAATGAATAGCCGTCTCCTCCCCTTCCGGCACCACTCCGATTGCTGGTTCTCCTCCATTGAAAATAGCCGTAATTAGTTTCACTGTCTTCCTCTCCTTCTCTACCTAAGTGTTCAAATGCACGGGAGCAGGCATACAGACTGCATCCCCCCATCGCAGCGCATTGACTATTCTATTCGCTATTCACGAGACAAAGTCCTGTTTTTTGTAGAATTTTGTCTAAATTAGGAAATTTACCACTTATTTTCCCGAATCGCTTCCTTTTTCCGTCGTTATATGTATAATAATGTTTAGTTTCCACTATAGCTGTCAGTTATGACCTTAGTCATACAACAAAGGTCTCACCTCGGTCACTGGTAGCGACAAGCCTTAACCAACATTTCAATAGAATTGATGGTGAAGGAAATGGTTCTCCTACTAATCGAAGAAAAACGACAACAAATGATCGAATTGGCTCTCACCTATGGATTTACAGCGAAAGAAACGATCCAATGCAGCCAAGAGCTTGACCGATTGATCAACCAATATTTGCAGCAAACCACGGTTTTTGAACCGCCTGTTCCATCCGTCCAATGAGGGACGGATTTTTTATTGACCCGGCTGTCGTCGAAAAGGTGGACGCATCCCGTACGTTCCCCATCTCCACAGCCACTCTGCCGGGCCAAAACGAAATCGGGTGAACCAACAGTGGCTTGCCCATAAACTAGCGACATATATCCCGATCGCCAATAGCGCTCCTTGCCATTCGTTCAATTGTCCGTACCATCCAAGACCATAGCTGTAAAAAAGGGAGGTGCAAATGAGTGACTGTGTGAGATAGTGAGTAAGCGACATTCTTCCGGCATCTTGCAGCCATCGCCACACTGGCTGCCAGTTCGTTTTCCTGCAAACCAACATGGCAGCAATGGCGTAGAACACTGCCAAAACAGCACCTCCAAAGTTGTCTTGAATATACATCGTCAACGTGTTGGCCCCAGCCCAATACGGAATCGTTTTTAACGCCAGGCCAAGACATAGCGCTCCACTCATCAAGCGTCGCAGCGCAGCGGTTGGATAGCGTCCGGCCTCGAGCCAATGCTCTTTAGCGGCATATCCGCCGAGGAAACAAAACGGCAATACAGCCAACAACGTAAATAAAAGTCCGCCATCACCATTGAGATACGACCAATCGTGCCATCGCTGCCAAAATACCTCGCGAAACGTTCCGCTTTGATAATGGTGAAGGGCGGCAGCTGCCTCTGCCGCTTGGCCCTCAGCTGTCTCCGTTCCCCCGGCCAGCATACTCATGAATAGCAACAATATTACGAGGATGTGAAAAAAGAAAAAACCGGCCAACGCCGCCATCCGCCACCAATGTGACGGGGCGTTCATGAACAAAAGCAAAATAAGCCCGGCGAGCGCGTACGGAATTAAAATATCGCCAAACCAAAGGCCGAACGCATGAATGATGCCGATCACAAGCAAAAGGAGGAAGCGGCGCAGCAAAATCGGAAACGGCCGCTCCCCACGCTGATGCAATCGGTGGTAAAGTACGATCGTACCGAATCCGAATAAAAAGGCAAACAGCGGATAGGCGCTTGCTTCAAACAAAAGATCGATCGCTGCGGCAACCACACGGTTGAAGGTGTTGCCGTCAACGTCTTCCACATATAACGCCGGTGACGAAAAATAACGCATATTAACAAGCAAAATACCAAACAAAGCAAATCCGCGCAAAACATCAACTGCCGCAATTCGATCTGCCGATAAAGGCGTCACATGATCCCTTCTTTCTATCTCTCCGTTATGTCGAGGAGGCCAGCTCACCTATTCAGCAACATCATCGCATCACCCAACGCCTCATCAGCTCACTTTACAGCTAGCGGTCATGTCCCCGCCGAACCGCGCCCTTCCGTCATGTGAGGCGATTCGTCCGCCTGTCGTTTTCATTTCGTGTCTCTGGTTAGCGCAGTGGTGCATCCGTCACGTCATCCGTTTACGTAACACCCCGCTTTTTCGAGTGAATCCCACTATTGACGGTGTAAATACACTTTTTGAATTTTTCCAAAGGCGGTCTTTAGCAGTTCATCCACAAATGCTACGCCTTAAAGTGAGCCAATTTTTCCCGCGAAAAGGTGATCAGTTCCTCTTCGTATGCCCGGGTTGAACAACGACGAATGCATGCGGCGTTTCCCCATTTTTCATGCGACACGGCGATAACGAATGACCGTTTCGAGCATAGATGGATGAGCATAAAGCGTTCCTTCGACTTCAACCGAGGAAATGTTTTCTTCTCCACTAATAATATCCTTTTTTCGGCTGACGATATCATTATGTCCTGTCGTCATATCTCCTGCATGCAACCAACTGTCGCTTCGTCATTTTTCCAATCCCCTTTGGCTGCGGGCAATCACCTCACCGATTACCCGTCCACTCTGCAGCACTTCCTCTCCATGATCGTTGACGACTTTCACTTCGCATCCGATCATCGGATAGCCGGTTTTTGCTTTCTTCCGCTGCTTTTATTCAGCAGGCATTCCGATGGGTATGCACAAAGCGGTACGTTCATCTCCCCGACCATATATTTTAGAAAATTCCCAATAACATTATATAGTGAAGATAGAAAAAAAGAAAAAGACGGTCTTTTTCATTGTCGACCGTCTAGTTGTTTCCTTTTACACCAGAATCAAACACATCTGAATCAATCGTATTCGTGACGCTGCAAAACGTGTTCGTTTGCAAAAACTCAGCAGTATTGCCACCGCCGGCACCGGAGTTCGCTTTTAATGTACTTTTGGGAGCGATTTGTAACACATCCCCCATGTTTACGGTGCCGTTGCCGTCCACGCTCGTAACCTTAATCCCGCCAATGACGATTGCTGGCATCGCCTTCTCCTTCCTTTCTCTCCATTCCCCTTTTTTTATCGTATGCAGCCAAGCTGGCGGCCACCTAGACCTCTGTCCTCCACTGAACCGATTTTTCTCCCCTTTCATACAATATAATTAAAGATACGGGGGGAGGAGGAAGTCTTATGCCTTCATTTATTAGTGGCCCGATTAAAATTACCCATGTGAGCGGGGATGGCACCGTCAATTTTGGCGATGTATTACAAATCGCGCCAAAGAGCACAGGTAAGTCGCATGCCGGCGCAGGTGGCAGCAACTGCGGAGATTTCTTGCAGACGAATACGTTTGTTAGCTTTACGAACACAGGAGATCCGGACTTTTCCGACTCGAATAATACAGCCAACAATTAGAGCGAACGTTTTCCGACTTGTGCCCATACACTAGTATTACCTACGAAGTGATGAAAGGAGCATGCCCCATGCCGGCTTTTGTCGGAATCGTGAAACTGAACAGCGTCGGGAGCAGCGGCGTGTTCCATATTGGAGATGTGTTTGCGATTTCCCCGCAAAGTGTGTCAAAAACGTTCGCTGGAGCCGGTTCGTTTAACACTGGCGACGGGCTTTATATCTATAACTATTACAGCAATACGAACACGAATGACGCTGATGTTGCCGACGAAAATGTCGTTGGCAACGTATAGAGGAGGGGAAGGAGGTTGAATTTTTATATCAGCCAAAGCATTTGCATTCATCAATTGCGGATCGGTTCGGTGACAAACTCATCCGTTTTGCAAATTGGCAGTGCTGGCAGCATTCAGGCACTGTCGACGCTCTCCAACACCGGTGGATTCACCGGTCCAGCCCCGCAAGCGACTGTACCGCTCGGTCCGCAAGCGCAACCGGTCGGCCCTCTCGTTCCTCTCCATTCGGCCAATCTCTAAACTCAACAGAAAAGAGTGATGAGAACCAGGGGACGTCCATATACTGAAGTAAGAGGGCTCTTAGGAGAGGATGGGAGTGCACGATGAGTTTATACGAGTATTTCGTCAAGCTACACCGCTATTTATCATGGCAAACCAAAAAAATACGGGTGCTTGAACGACGCCTTCGTATTCTCGAAGCCCAGCTTCAGGAAATCGAGGCCCAGCCGCGCACATCGATCGAACGGATTGAATATAAATTTGATCAACTCAAAATCGAGACGCTTGAAGGGACGCTAAACATCGGAATCACCCCTCCAGGAACCGGGGAAACAATTGAAGACTTTGCCGTTGACCCAGAAAAAACAGTGATTTCGAAGCCGGAACCCGTGCTGATGCGCCCCATTCAAGAAAAAGTGGCCTCCTACCTCAACAAGGAAGCACCGGAAACGCTAAAACAGCTTGAACGCCAATACGGCCGCAGCCTTGACGATACGTACCGGCAATTTATTTTGCAAGACATTGCCCGGCAAACGGACGAACGCATTCGTTTTTATTTGCAGGAGAAAGCGAACAATGGTTATGTTCCGCCAGGTGACCGCGATGAGACGGTCGAAAATGAAATTTTTCAAAAAGTGAAAGCTGACATCGAACAATCGCTTGATGCGTTTCTCAAACATTTGCCTTCTGGGGGGGGATAAACGTGAATTACACCGTCATCAACCGCGATGTGCACGTCAGCGATATCCATCTTGTGGCGGTCGCCAGCGCCTCACTGTTTTTAATCGGCGACGCCGATGTGATCAACTTATCATCTGCGTTTGACACACCGCCGGAATCGCTTATTATCGGTCCGTTCGTTCCGCTCGTGCAGGTTCGAGGGGAAGAATCGTGAAGCGAACGTCAGTTGTGCAAGCATTTCATTCGGAAACAGTAGTCATTAGCTCTGTATTGCAAATCGGCGATTCAGAACGGATTTCTGCCCGTACATGCGATTTAGCCGTTCAGCGGCAACACGAGTTGTTTTTCGGTTCAGAAGGAGAACAAACATTCCCCGTCTTTACAAAACCGATCCCACGCTGGTCTTTTCCGTCGCCGATCACTTCAAAGCAGACGCTCCATCAATCTCCGGTCATTTCAGCTCGGTCAGTCCGCGTGCTCGGGATTTCTTCTTCGTCTATCGTTCATATCGGGTCAACCTCCACCGTAGAGGCGGAGTCACGAATTAAACATATCCGCCATCTAGACGGTCCTGCGCCAACAAGAGGGAGGGATTCGTAATGCCTTCATTCGTTGGACCGATTAAAATCAATTCCGTCGAAGGCGGCGCCGTCGTCCAAATGGGTGATTGCCTGTATATTGCACCGAAAGTCGCTACAAAAGCACTAGGCGGATCCGGCGGCTTTAATACTGGTGACCTCATCATGACGAACAACGTCATTAGCTTTACGAACACGATTGACTCAGATGTGTTTGACCAAAACGTTACCGCTAACAACTGAACATGACCAAAAGCCAACAAACAGAGGGGGCAGACTGCCCCCTTTTTTACTTTACCAAAAACTCGTTCCGTTCATTGAATGAACGCTCTCTACATCGTTTCCAGCCGGACGCGCGTGCCGCGGCCCGATGGCTCCGCTGGCTCAACGATGAGCCTCCGCGGCAGACGCGTGCGAATTTCTTGGACATGGCTAATAACGCCGACCGCCAACTGCTGTGTATGCAACTTCTCCAAAGCGGAAATCACCATATCGAGCAGCTCGGCGTCAAGCGTACCAAAGCCCTCGTCCAAAAAGAAAAACCGGAGCGGATATTCGCCGCGCAGCTGAATTTGCGCCGACAACGCCAGCGCCAGTGACAATGAGGTCAAAAACGTTTCCCCACCGGAGAGCGTGGCCACTGGCCTTCTGACGCCGCCGTTGGCGTCATCGCGAATGAGAAATCCGCCTTGTGAATCAAGTTCAAGCGAGTAACGGTGCCTTGTCAACCGTTGCAACCGCTCAGCCGCTATGGCCGTCACTTGTTCGAGTTGCTCTTCCGCCATAAACTCGACAAAACTATTGCCACGAAGCAATGTCTGCAGTTGCTTGTACCGCTCGATTTGCCGGCTGAGCTGCGTTTGCTTTGCCTCGAGTTCAACAAAACGAGCATGTTTTTTTCTCAGCTCCGCCACTTTTCCTTGAACCGCCCCAAGTTGTTGCGTCATCGTTTCCATTTCCGCTTTTAGCTCGGCGTATACACGCTGCAACATCTCCCATTGTTCAGCGCTCACTGCCTCCTCGCCAAGGGCCGCCGAAAGTTGAGCCCGACGGTGCTCCGCCTGTTCAACTTGGCGCCAATAGCGGCGGATGGCTTCATCCCACTCGCTGCATTGTTCCTTCGTCGCTTTCGCCCGTTCAGCTTCTTCAGCATCGGCAAACGTAGTATCGGCAAGGACGAGGCGCCAACGGGCGAGCGCTTCTTCTTCACGACGTGCGCCTTCTTCGACCGCCTGCTTGGCCACTTTTGTCTCGCTTTCTAGCGTTTGATACACTTTTTGGACACGTTGCCATTCATCATACGCCTGCTGCTCATCGTTTTGCAGCCGGCGCCATTCCGATTCCGCTTCCCGAAGTTGCTGAGCCACCGGGTTAGGACCAGCTTTCTCGCGTCGCTGTCGTTCATACTCTTCCCATAGCTGCTGTTTGGTGCTAATGAGTGAGTCAAGGCGAACCCGCTCCGTCTCGATCCGACGTTGTTCTTCAGCCGCTTTCTCTTTTGCCCGCTGTTTTTCTTCTAAAAACGGCACACTATCCTCAAGCCGTTTTTGCACATCGCGCCACTTTTTCTCTTGTTCACGAAGCTGCTCGTATACGATGTCGATCGTCTCGAGCGAAAAAGAAGGGTAGGTCTGCCGCCAGTGCTGTTCAAGCCGCTGCCGTTCTTCTTCTAGACGCCGCCTCTCAGCTTGCAACGCTTCCATATCAGCTGCTGCCCATCGGCATGCGTTTTCCGCTTCACGCCTTGCTGCTTCCGCTTCGTTCCATTGTGCAAGCGCCCGATAAACGGATTCTTTTTGCTCAATGATATCCTGCTGAAGCGCTCGTACTTCAACGAAGACATCGCTCACTTCTTCTGTCGGGCGGCCCTCAGTAAAGACAGGAGGTACCCCATGACCAGCAGCAAGCCCCGCAAGCTGTTCGAGCTGCGCCTTTAATGAAAACAAAGTTTGTAAATCTTGCTCGCATTGTCGCCGCTCCTGCTCAAGATCAGGCAGTCGCCCCTGGCCGGTGGAATACGGCTTGGTGGACGGATGTGGGTGTTCGCGCGACCCGCACACCGGGCACGGCTCCCCGGGGCGGAGTCGTTCTGCCAGTACAGCCGCCAGTTCTGCCGTTCGCGCTTCCTCAATCCGCTCCCGCTCCGCCTCGATGTCCTGCTGCAACGCATACAGCCGTTTTTCGATGTCTTGCTGCCGCTCACAGACGGAATGATACGTTTTCTCCACAAGTCGAAACAGCTGATGAAGCCGAGCGCCGGCAACGGCCGCCTGACGTTCCCTCTTGATCCGTTCCTCTTCCGCTTGGCGCCAAACCTCTTCCTTTTGCCGAAGCTGTGCATCAACACGGGCGACGGCTGATGCCGCTTGCTCGATCTGCCGCTTCTCCCCATGCGCCCGCTCTACTTCGTCTTTTCTAGCTAGTGCCTCCGTATATCGTTGCAGCTCTTCTTTTAGCTCCTGCTGCCGCTTCATGCCGCGTTCATACCAAGCAGACGCCTCTTCGAACTGACGTTGCGCCGCTTTCTCCCGAACCGCCAAACGGTTGTGCTCCTCATCGAGAGCAGCAAGCTCGCGCTTGATTGTCTCCATTTGCCGCTCGAGTTGTTCCGCCTGGCGCAGCCGCTCTGTTTGCGCCAGCAACTCTGGTTCTCGCCTCGCTTTTTCCAGCCGTGCCTGCTCATAGCGGCGCACTGCTTCCTCGTGGCTAGCCTTGGCCGTCTCCAGCTTTCGCGCCAGCTCTTCGTACCGTTTGAGGGCCGCTATTTGTGAACGTCGCGCCTGTTCGTACTGTTCCCAGTATGGCCAAATGCGCTCAGCCTGCTCAGCGCGCTCTTTTTTTACTTCGAGCGCACGGATATCCGGCTCATGCCGACGCAGCTCAGCCAGCTCTCTTTCGATCGTTTCTTTTTCTTGCTGCCACACCCAAAGCTGTTTCGTCCGTTCAACATTTGCTTCGACTTCCTCAAGCTCTTTTTTTCGCTTCGCCAGCAGCGCTGCCAGCTCCCGCTCCTCTGTCTCCGCTTGCTCGAGTGCTGCTTTCGACGCGTCACCAAGCCCGGCCTTCTCCGCTTCGATTTTTTCCTCTTCTTGTTCAGCGGCGATAAGCCGATCTTTCAGCTTTTTGTTTAGTTGGTCCCCATACCGTTCAAGATGGAACAGGCGCTGCAGCATTTGCCGCCGCTCTGCCCCTTTAAGCGATAAAAATTCGGCAAATTTGCCTTGTGGCAAGACGACCGCCCGGGTGAAATCTTCCATCGTCAGACCAAGCAATTGTCCAATCGCTTTGTCCACATCGGACAGTTTGTCAGCGAGCACGACCGGCTCCGGTTGATGTTCGATCAACCGGCAGACGGCGCTTCGCGTCCGCCACTCGTCCACCTTTTTCAAGCTGCGCTCCACTGTATACCGTTTGGCTCCCGCCGCATTTTCGAGCTCAAACGTAAATGAGACGAACAATTCTTGTTCAGCATGATTGATGATCGCTTGAGTGCGGTTAGCGGCCCGCTCAACACTGCCGAACAGCGCTAGCGTAATGGCGTCTAAAATCGTTGATTTGCCGCTTCCGGTCGGACCGAAAATACCAAACACGCCACCATCGCACAGCACAGTGAAATCGATCGTCTGTTTTTCGCGGAAACTATGAAGCCCGGCAATCGTCAGTGAAATCGGCTTCACTCCTCTCCCCCCTCCTGCTCTTCTTCCGCCGCCAGCTCTAAAAAAAGGCGGACGAGCTCTTCATCCGGCGTCTGTCCCCCTGTTTGCCGTTTGTAAAAACGGCAGAACATCTCTTCAAGCGAGAGCGCCTCGCGGCTCACTTCAGCCTCTTCTTCCACCCGTTGGGGAAACACCGGACGGATATAAACAAAACCTGGATGAAGCTTGCGCAACCGGTAAATTTCTTCCATTGTTAACGGCTCAGTCACATGGAGCTCCAAATCAACCCAGCACGACTGGTCTTTTCCTTCCTCGCACCAACGGTACACTTGGGCGAGCCCTTCTGTCGCCTTCCAACGGACGAGCGGCTTGCCGGCGGCAAGCGGAATTTCCGTCACGCTAGCCGCCCCGCCCGGGTGCACATCAACGACCGTGACCGATTTGGCATGCCCAGCTTCGGAAAAGCTATAAGCGAGCGGTGAACCGGAATAGCGTGCTGCCGTCTCCGCCCGTTTGACGTCCTGCGGCCGGTGTAGATGACCGAGCGCCACATATTGGGCGGCTTTCGGCAAACTCGTCGCCGCCACTGTATAGGCGCCACCTACTTCAATCGGCCGCTCAGAATCGGACGTACGGCCGCCGGCGACATAAAGATGGCTCATCACTATATTGACCGTCTTTTCAGTGAATGAAGCGGCCATCATCTCTAACAGTGCACGGATGCGGTCATCATAACGGTCACGAAGCACCGCTTCCCGATGATCAGACGACAGCAGCTCAGCAAGGCGCGATTCGGACGGATAGGCCAACGGAGCAAGCATCATCGTCTCCCCGCATGAGGGGACATCAATTCGGCAAACGGAAGCTTCCGGACGGCCGAACAGAAAAATATGATAATCGGAAAGCAACGTCCGGGCGGCGCTGATGCGGTCCGGATGGTCATGATTTCCACTGATGACGGCGACTGGCCGCCGTCCCTTGTCGGACAGGCGGGCTAAACTTTCGTAAAACAATTGTTCCGCCGCCGCCGGCGGATTGACGGAATCAAATACATCACCGGCCATTAAAATGGCGTCAATTTGTTCTTTCTCGACAATTTCGATGAGCTCATCGATAAACGCCTCCTGCTCAGCCAACCGGCTTCGACCCTCGAGTGTTCGCCCGAGATGCCAGTCCGCCGTATGCAAAATGCGCATGTCTCTCCCCCTCCGCTTCACTCCACTGCAAGAAAATATTCACCGTCAAACGAATATAAGTAACATTCCGCCACCGGCACGCGCCAAATTTGTTCAATGGCCCGCCGGTAGAGGCGCATTTGTCCCCCGTAACGACCAAGCAAAAAGCGGGTCGCCTCCTCTTTTTGGCCGGCAAAACGGCCCGTCACCTCATCCGTCTTATAGTCGATCACCACATAACCGCGTTCATCGGCAAACACGCAATCGACCACCCCTTGCACGAGCAGGCGGCGGCCGCTCTCCATCCCTTCGCTGCCGTATAGCTCGTCAGCCGGAAGCCCTAAGCTGAACGGCACTTCTCGGTATACTTCGCGGGCGGCGCAAAGACGGCGGCCGATGTCCGTGGCGAAAAAGGCGACGATCGCGGCGGCATCGACCGTTTCCGCTTGCTCAGCCGACAGCAATTCTTTTTCCACAAGCCGAATGATTTGGCTGCGGATTGACGATTCGTCCATCGGTGCGTGCAAGTCGAGATGGCGCATGACCACATGAAGCGCAGTTCCTTTTTCGGCCGGTGTCAACGTTTTTTCCTGCATAAAACGCGGCCGGGAGAACAGCGGTGCCGTCCCTTTGCGCGGCAGCCATTCGTCCGCCTGTTCGCCAAATAACGCCTGCTGTTCTTTCAGTTCTGAGACTGACTGCTTAGCGCGCACGACCGTCTCCTTGCCGTAGCGATACCGCCACAATAAGCGCCGCCTTGCTTCCTCTTCCCATTCCCCTTGAGTTGGAACAGGGCGGCCTTGTTCGAGCGCAACAAGCGCGCCGCCATCCTCCCGATCGGTTGATACCTCAGCGTTGCGAAGTTTGGCCGCCGACACGATCTCAAAACGCCACACCGACGGATGGAAAGCAATTTCGTCCGGCCGATTCACCTCGACTAAAGAACGCCCGTCTCGATGGCGGATGAGCGCTCGACCGATCCAATCTAAGTACGAGCGGGCTGATGCACGCACATCGTCAGGAAGGAGCCAACCGCTTTCAGCAGCTACCCCTTTCCATTTTTCAATCTCCTTATCCGCATCGTTGACGGAAGCAAGCAAGTACAGCTTCTCTTTCGCCCTTGTGAGCGCGACGTACAAAATGCGCATTTCCTCGGCAAGCAGCTCAAGCCGCTTTTTCACTTGAATGGCCAACAGCGGCAGCGTCGGATAGCTGATGCGCAGCCGCGGATGGACAAACCGGGCGGCAAAACCGAGCTCTTTATCAAGCAAATACGGGGAATGCAAGTCGCGCGTATAAAACGGGCGGGCAAGTCCAACAAGAAAAACGATCGGAAATTCGAGTCCTTTGCTGCTATGGATCGTCATGACGCGCACGACATCTTCCTGATCGCCAAGCGGACGGGCCGCCCCCAAGTCATCGCCGCGCTCTTGCAGCCGTTCAATGAAGCGGAGAAAGCGGAACAGCCCTCGAAATGACGTCGATTCATATTGCCGGGCGCGATCATACAAGGCGCGCAAATTGGCTTGCCGCTGCTTTCCGCCCGGCAAAGCGCCAACAAAATCATAAAATTGTGTGTCTCGATACAGCTGCCAAATCAGATCCGCTAATGAACGGCGGCGCGCCATCGTACGCCATTCTTCCAACTTGTTGAGAAAGGAAATCGCTTTTTCCTTAGCGTTCTCTTCCTCACCCGTTTCTGCTGTTTTTTGACAAAACGCTTGCAACGCCTCGAAAAACGTGCCTTTTGGGTCGCTGAGGCGGATCATAGCAAGCTCATTTTCATCAAACCGGAATAGTGGTGAGCGAAGCACAGCCGCTAGCGGAATATCTTGATACGGGTTGTCGATCACTTTCAACAGCGACAACATAACCGAAATTTCCGTCGCCTGAAAATAACCAGATGATAAATCAGCGGCGGCCGGAATGCCCTGCGCCTGCAGCTGTTCAATCATTTGCGGCGCATTTGTCATCGAACGGACGAGCACAACGATATCGCGATACATGGCGCGCCGCTGTTGTCCACTTGAGCGGTCATACACATAAAACGGGCGGGAAACGATCTCTTTAATTTTTTCCGCCATCAAACGCGACTCAAGCTCGGCCGCCTCAAGTTCGGCTGTTTCCTCTTCGTCCTCTTCCGACGTACGCTGCCGATCGATGATCATCACTTCCGGAACGGCATCCGTTCCCTCCGGATAATCGGCGCCGTACTTGAGCTGCGCCGCCTCATCGTAAACCATTTCCCCGACCGCTTCCCCCATGATTTGTGCAAATAAAAAATTCGTTCCATCAAGCACCTCAGCACGGCTACGGAAGTTGCTCGCCAAGTCGATTTTCATTCCTCCTGCTTCTCCATCAGCGGTAAACCGTTTGTACTTATCAAGAAACAGCATCGGCTCAGCGAGGCGGAATCGGTAAATCGACTGCTTGACATCGCCAACCATAAACAAGTTGCCCGTTCGCTCGCTTCCTTTTTTGACGAGCTGCAAAATCGTTTCTTGGACAAGGTTCGTATCTTGATATTCATCAACGAGTACTTCATCAAACTGTGCCTGGTATTCCAAAGCCGCGGATGACGGCTGCCATTCGCCAGTTTCCGGATCGTACTGCCGCAAAATGCGCAAACAGTAATGCTCTAAGTCGGAAAAATCGACGATCCCTTTCTCCCGTTTCGCTGCTTCAAACATGGCGGAAAAACGGCGGACAAGAGCGGCGATCGTTTCGACGACCGGCTTCATCTCACGCATGTGGCGAAGCCAGGCGGATGGATGGAGCGAAAACACGTTGTCGCGCAGTGCTTCGATTTTCTTCTTCGCCTGATCACGCAACGATTTCGCTTCATCGATGAGTTCTGCGTCAAATCCGTCGCCGCGGCAAGGAGGAAGACGACCAAACGACAGCGATTGCAACGCATGATATAGCTCATCCCACGACCCGGACAGCCGTCTTTCCAAATCAGCGATTAAGTCCATATCTTCGCGCAGCCGCTTCTCGTACGGCTTTGGCCCGCTTTCTTTCTCGGCAAGCGCCAAAGCCAAGCCGATAAACCGCTTAGCCGCCGCCAACTCCATCGCTGCGTGTTGGGCGATATAGCGTGCCGGTGGCAGCGTCTCGACATTCGTTTGTTCATCGACATCATACATCGATACTAAATCGGCCAACCATTCGTCCGGTGCCGGATGGGAACGGGAGAATTCGTAAAGCGCCAAAATCATCTCCTGCAGCTCCGCGTCACTGCGGTCACCGGTATAGGCATCGACAACAGCGAAAAAGCGCTCATTGTCCGCCTTCCCGTATTCCTCCTCAAGCAGTTCCTCAAGGACATCTTCTTTCAACAGCTCGATTTCCGTCTCATCGGCAATGCGGAACGACGGGTCCAAATCGAGCAAATAATAATACTTGCGGATCACATCCAAACAAAACGAATGGAGCGTCGAAATCGAAGCGCGGTTGAGCAAACTGAGTTGACGCCGCAAATGGAGCGAATGCGGCCGATTGGCAAGCTCCCGTTCAAGCGCTTCGCCAATCCTCGCTTTCATTTCGGCCGCTGCCGCATTCGTAAACGTGACGACGAGCAGGCGATCGATATCGACCGCCCCTTCTTCCGCCGTCACCTTTTGAATAATTCGCTCGACGAGAACAGCCGTTTTTCCCGATCCGGCCGCCGCAGCGACGAGAATATCCCGGCCGCCGGCTGCAATCGCCTTCCATTGTTCATCCGTCCACCGACTTCCAGCGGGCTTCGGGCGAAACGTGGCGTTCATGACTCTTCCTCCCTTTTCCCTAATGTTTCGATCACCGCATCCTTCGTCTGTGGCGTGAGTTTCCGATATCCATTGCCGGACAGTGCCTCATCAAATTGGCATACCGGTTTAAAGGCGCAAAACTCGCACGCCGTTTTGTTTTTCAGCTTGTACGGGGCGATCGAGACGACCCCGTCGGCAATTTGCCCACCAATATCCACAAACAAGCGGCGGACGTGTTGGCGCAACGCGGCAAAATCAGAGGCGCTCGCCACTGAAGAACGCGAGTGGATCGCTCCGGTTCTCGTCAGCTGGGCAGGCACAATGAGCGACCATTGCCCGTTTTCTGTTTGGCTGTCCATCAGCCGAATTGTCTCGGCATCGGCGAGCAACAGCCCGCGCATCCGGAACGGCTCAAGCAACTTTCTCGCCACTTCCATTTCATTGTCAAGCCATTGCTTGGCTTGAATAATCGGATTGTGGATATGGAAATAAAGAACCCCTGCCGGCAACGCTGGCTCTCCAACAAGCTGTTCAGCGTACGTCAGCACAATATCCAAATACGTGAACATTTGCAGCGCTAAGCCGTAATATACTTCCGTCAAATCGAGCGTTTTGGCGCTCGATTTGTAATCGATGATACGAAGGAGCACGCCCTGGCTGCTTTCCGCCTTATCAACGCGGTCGATTCGTCCGACGAGCTCCATCACTGTTCCGTCGCGAAGCTGGAAACGAAGCGGGGGCAAGTCGCCGCCCGGTCCGAACGACAACTCGAACCCGACCGGAGCAAAGCCGCTTGCCCGCGCATGTTCACTCAATACGTGCGTCGTGCGGGCAACAACATTTTTTAATTTTCGTTTCATATATTCATAGCGGTTAGAACTTGATAACACTTGTTGCTGGATGAGCGGGGCAATCCGCTCGACTGCTTCGGCCGACAGCCGCTCGCATTCTGATCTTGATAGCTGTTTCCAATCAAGGTGCTGTTCACGCACTCGGTCAGCAATTTGCTTAATGGCAGCATGGAACAATTGTCCAACATCCGGCGCCTCAAGGCGAAAGACGTTCCGCTCTTTCAGGCGCAGCCCATGCGAGGCGAAATGGGCATACGGACATTTTTGAAACTGCTCCATGCGCGAGACGCTCGCCTGAATTTTTTTTCCGTACAGCCGTCGGCTCCATTCTCTTTTGAGCACCGCCTGATTCGTATAAAACAGCCCTGACACAGCCTGCTCTACTCGCGCCCTCCACTCCGGATGACTGATTAACACGTTATATACATCCCACCAAAGCGGATCGATACCATAATTTCGCTTCCACGCCCGCAGCTGGCTGATGAGGTACGTCTGTGTCGCCCGCGGCACGGTGACAAACGTCTCCGGCTTCTCTTCGGGAGCATCGAACGGATCATTGCCGCATAAATGAACAGATACACGCGGAAACAATTGAACTAACTGCTTAATGAGCGGGGACGGCATGAGCGCTTTCCCCTCACCATCAGCAAGCGGATACGTAACGTATAGCCGTCGGCTCGGGCAGGCAAGAGCCAAGTAAACAAAAAATGGGTCGTAAAATAGCTGTTCCCGCCCTCCTGGTGCAAGCGCCACCCCGAGTTCGCGCAATTGCTCTCGCTCGACCTCGGCCACTAATCCCTCATCTTTCACTTTGGCTGGGATGACGCCGTCATTGACGCCGATGATAAATGCATACTTGACATCAATCAGGCGCGAACGGTCGAGCTGAGCGACGATCACCTGATCGATCGCTGGCGGAACGAGAGCGAATTCGAGCCGGTCGAGCCCAGCTTCGATAATTTTGGCAAACTCGGCAAGCGGCAACGGTTCCGCTCCGAGCATTTCGACATATTGGTCGAGCAAATCAACAACCGCATTCCACGCTTGTTCGTGTTGGCGCGCTTCGACGAGGCGTCCATCCGCTTCCGCCTGAGCGCTCATTTGCTCTAGTTTTTTTGGAATTTGCAACTCTTCTAAAAAGAGATATAAAGCCGTGCAAAGACCGCGCCCATCGGCAGCTCTCCGCAGACGGCGCTCAAGCCGACGAAGCGGCGCGGCCAACGCCTCACGCCATTCGTTGAGCTTGTCTTCAAACTGCCGCTCTTCATCCGTCTGCGGCACATTCAGCCCGTCAAGCGCCTGGTAGCGGCGATATGTCCAACGTTCGTCGCTCGTCCACTTTTCGCCTTTCACCCCATGGGCAAGTACGTAGTTTTCGAGCTTATCAGCCGCCTCACGCCACATGGCCAAATCGCCGTCAACCGGAAAGAGCAAATCCGTTTTTACAGCGCGAAAAACCGCCTCATAGCGCCAACGCGTCACCACCGTCTCCAAAGCCGCACGCACAAGTTCAATGAGCGGATGATAATGCATCGGCTCCTTTTCATCCATAAAATAGGGGATGTCAAAGTCAAAAAACACTGTTTTCACAAGGTCACGATATGCCTCCGTCTGGCGGATGATGAGCGCAATGTCGCGGTAGCGTGCCCCTTCGTCACGAACGAGACGGATGATTTCCCGGGCGACCGCCTCAATTTCTGCGCGGCGGTTGGCCGCCTCGTAAAGGCAGATCGCGTCGGTCTCCGCTTCGTACGGAAGCAGCGGGCGGCGATGAAACTGCTCTTCAAGATGGGCAAGCGCCTTGTCTTGGTGGCGACGGTTTACGGAAAGCACGACCGGCGATTCAATCATAATATCGTTGGCCAAAGCGAGCTCACGCAACTGACGGTATGTCTGTGCGGGCAAGTAAAAGAGATCGAGCTCGTCCGGCATCCCGACATCGTACGGGCGATCGGCCGTCAAGCAAACGGTGACGCGCCGACAGCGGTGAAGAAGCTGTTCTATGACCATATATTCTTGAGGGGAAAAATGATGAAAGCCGTCGATATAAATGTCAGCACCATGCAAATAGCTGGAGCGGGGGATGTGCTCAACAAGCAAGCGCAAATAATCTTCCGAATCAAGATAATGGCCAAGAAGGCTTCGTTCCAATTCTTCATAAACGAGTGCCACATCGCTTAACTTATCCGCTAGCAGTCGACGGCCTGGTTGGCCTGATCCACTTTCAAGCACTCCGGCATGGCGGCGGAGTTCATCCGGCGTCAAGCAATACCGCTTGCACTCTGCGATCATCTCATGCAGCTGTTCGACAAAACCACTTTTGTCTGCCGCGCGTCCAAACAGCTTCAGCTCTTGTTTGCGCTGTTCAATAATTTTGCGAATCATCATTTGCACGCCAACGTCGTGAACATGGTAACGGTTCATGCCGCCTGTTTCTTGCAGCACGCGCCAAGCGAGGCGGGGAAAACTGAACACTTGGGCGCGGATCATCCCTTCCGTTCCCTCCGTATGTATTAACGCGTATTCGCATTGAAACGTCATTTGTTCCGGGACAAGATAGACGATTGTCCTTCCCTTTGGATCTTCTTGTAACTGGCGGCGAATTTCTTCAAGGCAGGCAGTCGTTTTTCCGCTTCCTGACCGGCCAAGCAAAAACCGCAGCGACATAGCAATCACCACCATTCATTTCCTTTATCCTTCATTTTAGCACACATGTTCGTATTTGACGAGCTGTATCAGCTCTATTCATCTACTACAGCAACGAAACATCAAAACATCGTTACCCCAAGCAATCCCATAAAAAGATTTCAAAGCAACGCCGCCCGAAGCTCACGTTTCCAATCATGGGCTTCGGACGGCAAATTTCGGCAAAGAAATAAAGTTTTTCTCTAGCTGGCGCTCCGACAACCGAGTTTTGCAAGTCGCTGTCCTAAAAACGGAAAGCAAACTGTTCAAACGGCCAATAACGAAGATCGACCTTGCCGACGACCTGATCGATTTTGACAAAACCGAAATGGCGGCTGTCCCAACTGCCAAGCCGATTATCGCCAAGCACGAAAATGCAACCGGCCGGCACTCGTCTTTCTCCGGTCACCTCTTCAAGGGTAAAATCGCCCGTCAGCTTGCCGCTAATCAATTTTTTCTTATACGGTCGTAAATATGGTTCGTCAACTTTTTTTCCATTGACATACAATATATCGTTTTTATATTCAATCCGGTCCCCCGGCAGCCCAATAACCCGCTTTACATAATCCTCCTTTTGGTTGGCATGAAAAACGACAATGTCAAATCGGCGGATCGATCCGATTTCGTAGGACAGTTTATTGACAATCAGCAAATTGCCGCTTTGCAGCGTCGGCATCATCGATTTTCCCTCTACCATGTAGCTGCTGAAAACAAAAAAACGGAGCGCCACGATGAAGCAAACGACGGTCAGCCATGGCCAATGATATCTCCGTTTTTCCTTTTTCTTTTCTTTCGTCATTCCCCACCCCCCTCGCCATGTTGTTTTTCTGTCAGCGAAAATCTTGCTTCTACCCGTTTTCCTGCATACCAAAGCAACAAAACAACCAAAGCAATTCCAGCCGTGCGCAATGGCTGACGAACAAGCGCCACGATGTCATAACCGATAAAACTAATCATAAAAATCATGACCATCTTTCCAAGCAATACCGCAAGCACAAACTGTTGGCGGCTGATGCCCGACAGCCCAGCGACAATATTAATGAGCGCTGACGGAGTGAAAGGAAAACAATAAAGCAAAAACAGTGGGCCAAATCCGTGTCGTTCGATCCAGTGCATGAACCGACGCACTTTTTGATGGCGGCGGACAAAATGAAAGAAACGCTGCCGGCCGATTCTCCGCGTTAACCAAAACACGATGAGCGATCCAAGCGAAGCACCGAGCCAAGAAATGAAAAATCCTTTCCACAATCCAAACGCAGCGGCGTTCGCCATGACAAAAACGACCATCGGCAAAATCGGAAAAAACGACTCGAGCAGCGTCGCGGCAATGCCGGGAAACACGCCAAATGAGCGGTAATGTTCGAGCAAGGAAAGCACGTAATCGAGCGTGAACCATTGTTCGAATGTTTCCATATTCATGCATCTTTCTCCATTCAAATGCCGTTTATATTTTTATTTTACACGCTCGGTCGTGCAATTTGAACTCATCTTTGTGAAAGCCCATTTTTACCATCAATGCTCTGGCACATCTTTTTCTTTTTTCTGCTGCATGCGGAATATGTATTGTAGCTTGCGCTCTCTTGCTTCCATTCGGTCTGACAGTTTCGTCCGCAATTGAGCCGTTCGATATAATTGATTGATAAAGGATTTGTAGGATACATCGAGGAATACGCTTTTTCCGTTGCGGAAATAGACGACGGTTCGCTCATATTTAGCAGGTTCATACCTATAGACATGCATATGGGACAACCAAACGCAGCCGGAATCTCTCGGGGAAGAAGTCGGGAAGACATAAATTCCATTGGACGGTTCGACGGCGATCGGTGCCTTATGAGTGATGCCGATCAACGCCTTTGTTCCTTCTTTTCTACCTTGGAAGCTGCATCCATAATAATCACAGCTCTGTTTAATGATGTCGGTTGGCGTTTTTTTGACAATATATTCGCCATCTTCCTCAATGACTTTTGCATAGATGTCGCTGTTCAACAAGTACGGAAGAATTGCCATTGTATAACGGCTTACGACAAAATGTTCTAGCACGATAAATTCATTCACTTTCATCGATTCATCCCCTTTCCTAATCAACTGATAACTACTTCTATCATACCATCAAAAGTTATATTTTTCTATATTTTGAAAAAAATTATTAGTCTTTTTATCATAAAAAAACCCATGACGATCGTCATGGGTATGCTATGAATTTTCAAATATTTGGCCGATCTCTTTGGCTGCTAAGTATTCATTAGCCTGCTCAAGCGCAGTATGTTCACCGACTGAATCGCCCGCGTACGTTTCCTCATTCATCGTCCATTGTTCAAAATGGAGATCTGTACTAACGCGAAATTCAGCGGGCATCAATTCCGGCAGATCATTTGTTCTCTTTTCCATCCCATCGCCTCCCTATGCCTATAGGGTGCGCCATCTTTTTCCTTTTATGCACTAAAAAAGCCCGGAGAGACCGGGCCTTCATCTACATCCATTGTTGATTTACATTAAGCAGTTGTAAACTGTTCCTCCTCAGTTGACCCTTTTAAGGCGACTGTGGACGACTGGCCGCCGGAGATGACTTGAGCGACTTCATCGAAATAGCCAGTACCAACTTCACGCTGATGGCGCGTTGCCGTGTAGCCGTACTTTTCAGCGGCAAATTCGGCTTGCTGCAGTTCGGCGTATGCTGCCATGCCGCGATCTTTGTAGCCGCGTGCCAACTCAAACATGCTGTAGTTGAGCGCATGGAAGCCGGCGAGAGTGACGAATTGGAACTTGTATCCCATTTTACCGAGCTCTTGCTGGAATTTGGCGATCGTTTCGTCGTCCAATTTTTTCTTCCAGTTAAATGACGGCGAGCAGTTGTACGCGAGCAGCTTACCTGGAAATTGCTCGTGAATCGCTTCCGCGAATCGGCGTGCTTCATCCAAATTTGGTTCGCTCGTTTCACACCAAATAAGGTCGGCATACGGCGCGTAAGCAAGTCCGCGAGCGATCGCTTGGTCGAGGCCTGCCCGTGTGCGATAAAACCCTTCCGTCGTCCGTTCGCCGGTAATAAACTGTTGATCGCGCGGGTCAATGTCGCTTGTGATCAAGTCAGCAGCATTCGCATCGGTGCGAGCGATGAGCACAGTCGGGACACCCATGACGTCAGCAGCAAGCCGCGCTGCGATCAAGTTGCGCACCGCCGTTTGCGTCGGCAAGAGCACTTTCCCACCTAAATGGCCGCATTTTTTCTCCGACGACAGCTGATCTTCGAAATGGACGCCGGCCGCCCCGGCTTCGATCATCGCTTTCATGAGCTCAAACACGTTCAGCTGGCCGCCGAATCCAGCTTCCGCGTCAGCAACGATCGGCACAAAATAGTCAACATCTCCACTACCTTCTAAATATTGGATTTGATCTGCACGTTGCAACGCTTGGTTAATACGTTTGACTACATGCGGAACGCTGTTGGACGGATACAAGCTTTGATCCGGATACATATGTCCTGCGAGGTTGGCATCGGCCGCTACCTGCCAGCCGCTTAAGTAAATGGCCTTCAATCCAGCTTTCACTTGTTGCACGGCTTGATTTCCGGTCAACGCACCGAGCGCATGAACGTAATCTTCCGTATTTAACAGCTTCCATAACTTTTCAGCTCCGCGTCGAGCGAGCGTATGCTCAATATCAAGCGAGCCGCGCAGTTTAATAACATCTTCGGCGCTGTACGGACGGACGACCCCTTTCCAGCGCTCTTCATTTTTCCAACTTTCCTCCAATTGTCGGACACGTTCAGCAAATGACGCCATTTTTCCTTCCCCCATCCCTATTGTTATATTACATTGTTATGTTTACGGTTTTTATTATATAACAGTTAGAAAAAAATGCAAGTGTTTTTTTGAAACTTTTTTTAATTAAGAAAATAGACGCATAACGTTCATAAAAACGATATTTTTTCTGTCCATCATTTTGGTATGATCAATAGTAGAGGAGTGATGATCATGAAAAAATGGTATATGATTGTCGCAGCCCTTGTGCTTGTTGGCATTAGCATCGGCATCTTTTACTTTGCTGTTTATAAACCGTCTGCTATGCGTCTGCCCGATGATGTGACGATGGAAACAGCATGGGGAGCCCCTTATTCCTTTGACGACTTGCCTCCAAAAGTTCGACTTGTCGAATTCATCTATACGAACTGCCCGGATATTTGCCCAAATACGACGATGCAGATGGCGAAACTGCGCGACCGGCTGCAAAAAGCTGGAGTGTTCGGGCGTGACGTGGAATTCGTTACGATCACCATTGACCCCGCACGCGACACGAAGGAAAAACTGCAAACATATGCGAATACGTTTGGAGTGACTGCTGATGGACAAGGGTGGGTGTTTTTGCGTGGCAGTGAAGCAGAGACAAAAAAGACGGCAGACGCCTTCAACTTCCAATACCGTGACCCCGGAAACGGCATGATGGTGCATACGTCACTCGCTTACTTGCTCAATCGGGACGGACGGGTCATTGAACAGATCGGCATGGGGGAATCACGATTTCGTGTTGATGAAGTGTACGAAGTGATTATGGATGAATTATCATGACGGTTCGATATACGGGCAACCTATGGAAATGAAAAAGGGAGCATTGTCTGCTCCCTTTTTTATTGACCATTCGCATTGAACGATTGACACTTTAAATAAGCATAGAATAACAACTAAGAACTGCGACCGAAGCAAGCACGACAATAATGACATTCGCTCCTAGCCAGGCCGCAATCACAGCCGCCGCAAAACCGATGATCCCAAAAAGAATATCGTCTTGAATGAAAAAAATATCAGGAATAACGAGTGCACCAAGTGCAGCGTACGGCACATTTTTCAGCACCCCTTGCCAAAATGGCGACAGCTCGACGCGTCCGAACAGCACAAGCGGTAACATTCGCGGCAAGTAAGTGACGAGTCCCATGCCAATAATCATCCAAATGATCGCGTTATTCATCCTTATTCCCTCCCTCTTTCGCCAACCATTGAACAACGACTGCCGAAAGAAGCGTCGCCAGTACGATCGACCATCCTTTAGATAGATGAAAGACAAAGGTACCGAGCGAGTTGAATACGGCGGCCAATCCTGCCAACCATACCGTTTTCCGCTGCTTTTTTAGCGCCGGGACGAGCAAGCCGATAAACATGGCGTACAAAGCGACTGACATGCTGTCTTGCAAGCTTTCCGGCAAACTCTTCCCGACAGCATAACCGATGCCGGAATTGACAACCCAACTACCGTACGCCATCATAATCAATCCAAACATATACGAGGCGTTGACCGTTCCCTCTTTCATAGCCGCAACAGAAAACGTTTCATCCGTAATGCCAAATGCATACAGCGCCTTTTTCCAAAGCTCATCCGGCTCCGCTTTTTCGCTGAGGGAAGCGGACATTAAAAAATGGCGAATGTTTAAAATGAATGTCGTTAAAATGATTTCAAATATACCGGTACCGACCGAAAGCAAGCTGAGCGCAATATATTGCGAGGCGCCAGCAAAGACGATGACGCTCATAAGCACTGTTTCCGCGAGCGTCAGCCCGGTCGTCTTGGCAAGCAGCCCAAACGTCAGGGCAATCGGCATATAGCCGATGGCGATCGCCACTCCGGCCTGCATCCCTTGACGAAACGGCGCCATTTTACTAGCCGTCCATGTCGTTTCCATCCATCCATTCCCCCGTTTCACTAGTTTGATATGTTTATTGTCTAAAAATTGCTGTCATTTCGCAACCCGAACATATGTCAATTCTTTTATTTCTATTAATCAGGAAACCCCCGCTTAGAGCAAAGCGGGAGTAGGGGAGGAAATCAATTTATGATATAATCGAATTGATTTATTATTCGCGCAATTGAAAAGGAGTGCACTTTTATGTCAGTGAAACCGTATGTATTGACCGAACGTGGCGTTCTCCGCTGCGAGCAAGTAACATATCCCATGGAAGAACGCGGCTTGCAGTTTGGCGATGGCGTCTATGAGGTAGTGAGCCTATACAACGGAGCATATATTTGGCTTCAAGAACATCTCGACCGCCTGTACCGTTCGGCAGCGGCTATTCGCTTGTCTGTCCCATTTGCTCCCGAAGAGCTGTCCGAGCGGCTTGAACAGCTTCGCCGTATGAATGATGTGCACGAAGATGCGATTTTGTATTTGCAAGTGACAAGAGGCAGCTTTCCGCGCAACCATGCGTTCCCGACAGAAAATCGTCCCAATTTGTATGCCTACATCCAACCGATGGCAAGAAAAACAGATGAAATGACACACGGCGTACGCGCCATTTTAACGAAAGACGTTCGTTGGGAGTACTGCTATATTAAAAGCTTGAATTTGTTGCCGAACGTGCTAGCGAAACAAGAAGCGGTCGAGCGTGGAGCGTTTGAAGCCATTCTCCACCGTGACGGCGTCGTGACCGAAGGCAGTTCGTCCAATATGTTTCTTGTCAAAGGCGAAACGGTGTACACCCATCCGGCGACAGAACGGATTTTAAACGGCATCGTCCGCACGAAAGTGAAGCAGTTTTGCGCCGATCTTGGCATCCCACTGATTGAAAAAGCGTTTTCGGTTCATGATATTGCCGAAGCAGACGAACTATTTTTAACAAGCACAACCTCAGCTATTATTCCGATCATTCAAGTCGATGACACAACAATCGGCAACGGCCAGCCAGGAACGGTAACAAAATCGTTGCAAGCCGCTTACCAAAAGGCGACACAACCGGCCACAAGCAACGCTTGACTGGCTTAGTTGAACAAACGAGGTGTCCCCACGCTCTTCCTTGGGACACCTCGTTTTGTTTATGAGCTGAGCACAGCGCGGTCGCTGGCGAATTGGCTGCCTCGGATGCGCTGAAACTCCTCAAGTAGCCGCTCGACCGTCAATTCCTCTTTTTCCTTTCCTTCGGCGGAAAAAATGACTTGTCCGCCATCCATCATGATGAGCCGATTACCAAGGCGAATCGCCTGCTCCATATTGTGCGTCACCATCAGTGTCGTCAAATTGTGTTGGGCGACGATTTGCTTCGTCAGTTCGGTCACAAGCTCGGCCCGCGCCGGATCGAGGGCAGCAGTATGCTCGTCAAGCAAAAGCACATCCGGCTTCGTAAACGTCGCCATCAATAACGAGAGCGCCTGCCGCTCTCCACCGGAAAGAAGGCCCACTTTGGCGGTAAGCCGATTTTCCAGCCCTAAATGGAGCGATTGTAGCGTTTCCCGAAACCATTCACGCTTTTGCCTCGTGACGCCGAGGCGAAGCGTGCGCCGCTTCGTCCGATTGTAGGCGAGCACTAAATTTTCTTCAATCGTCATATGCGGTGCAGTGCCAGCCATTGGATCTTGAAAGACGCGTCCAATATAGCGGGCGCGCACGTGCTCCTTGAGCGTCGTCACGTTGCGGCCGTTGATCCATACTTCACCCGTGTCAGGAGACAGCCGCCCAGCGATGATGTTCATCAACGTCGACTTTCCAGCACCGTTGCTGCCGATGACGGTGACGAAATCGCCGGGGGAAAGCGTTAAATCAATGCCGCGCAACGCAATTTTCTCATCAGCCGTGCCTTCATTAAATACTTTTGTAATTCGTTTTAGCTCCAGCAACGGGCTCCCCCCTTTCCAATTGCTGCGCTTTCCGCTTTTTCCGCCGCTTTTCTTTTTGTGCCGCCCACACGTTTGGCACGATGAGCGCCGATATGACAATGAGTGCGGTAATCAATTTCACATCGCCCGTCTCCAAAAACTCGACACGTAAAGCGAGCGCCAAAATAAGACGATAAACGATAGCGCCGCCGATGACCGCCCACGTCGCGCGCACAACCGAATGGGCGCCGAACAACGCCTCGCCGATAATCACCGAAGCTAAACCGATGACAATCATCCCGACCCCCATGTTGACATCGCTGAATCCCCCATACTGGGCGATAAGCGCTCCAGAAAAGGCGACAAGCGCATTTGACAGCCCGAGTCCAAAGACGATGAGCCAATCTGTGTTGACGGAAAAGCTCGCTACCATCGGTTTGTTGTCTCCGGCCGCCCGCAGCGCGATCCCAACCTCTGTTTTCATTAACCAATCAAGAACCCCTTTGACCACCAACGTTAGCACCGCCATCGAACATAAGATAGCCCATGTCCGCGGTGCAAATCCCGTAAAGGAAAGCAGTTGATTGAGCACCGCATCGAATCCAGTTTGTTGCCAAGCAGCTGTGATCTTCGTAATGACCGTCTCCTGCTGCAACAGCGGTACATTCGATTTTCCCATAATACGCAGATTAATTGAATACAAAGCGATCATCATTAAAATGCCGGATAAAAGCGGGTTAATTTTCCCTTTCGTATGCAGCAGCCCTGTCAACGTCCCTGCAGCAAAACCTGCTAAAAGCGCTGCGGCCGAAGCAGCAAACGGATTCGCTCCACCGACAATCATCACGGCAGCGACCGATGCGCCGGTAACAAAGCTGCCGTCAACCGTTAAATCAGGAAAATCCAGAATGCGAAATGACAAGTAGACGCCAAGCGCCATGATGGCATAAATCAAGCCCACTTCCACAGAACCAAACATCGCTGTCCACACAATTCTCACCTACTTTTTGGCAATAAATCCCCCCTTCACGGAAGGAGGGATAACCGTTTATTCGATATATTCAGCGATCGAATCCCATTCTGGGTTGAGTTCAATTCCCATTTCTTGCGCCGCTTTTTTGTTAATGACAAGCTTTAATTTTTGTGGGTATTGAACCGGCAGATCGGCCGGCTTCTTGCCGTCTTGCAAAATTTGCGCCGCCATTTCCCCGGCTTCGTAACCGATGTCATAATAGTCAAACCCATATGCTGCAAACCCGCCGCGCTTCACCGAGTCGAGCTCGCCGACGAAAAGAGGAATGTCATGTTCATTGGCGACTTGAATGACCGACTCAAGTGCTGACACGACCGTATTGTCGGTAATGATGTACAGACAGTCAACTTTGCCAACGAGCGATTCAGTCGCCTGTTTCACTTCGGCCGACGTAGATACTGATGCAGAAACGATTTTCAAATCGGTGCCTTCCATTGCTTTTTTCACTTGATCGACTTGGGCGACTGAATTTTGTTCACCGGCGTTATACACCATACCGACACGGTTACCTTTAATATACTTAGTAATAAACTCCACTGTTTTCGGAATCGCCTCCGGATGTGTGTCGGTCGTACCTGTCACATTGCCGCCTGGCTGTTCCATCGATTGAACCAGTTGGGCGCCAACCGGGTCGGTCACTGACGTAAAAATAATTGGAATGTCTTTTGTTGCATTAAGCGCCGCCTGTGCGCTTGGCGTCGAGTTGGCGAAAATCAAGTCAACGCCATCGGAGGCAAAGTTTGTAGCAATCGTTTGGTTATTGCTTTGGTCGCCTTGGGCGATTTGTACATCATACTTGACGGACAGCCCCTTGTCCTTTAGCGCCTGCTCAAATCCTTCGCGCGCCGCATCAAGTGACGGATGCTCGACGATTTGTGTCACCCCAATTTTATATGTTTTTTCCTTCGCTTCCTGCCCGCCGTCGTTTCCTTGGCTGTTTCCCGTTTCTTTCGCTCCAGTGCAGCCGCTAAGCGCCAAAATACTTGCTGCGCATAACGCCACAAGCCGCTGCATATGTTTGCCCATCATCCGATCCCCCCTATGTAGATAAATTTAGTCCTTTTGAACGTTTATGCTTTTATGTGTCAAATTATATAAGTTTATCTCTTTAATTTCAATATACTATTCAAAAAAAAGAAAAAGTGCTGAACATTCAGCACTATTAAGTGTGAGAAGCAGTCAACCGTTCTTTCAATGCTCTCCGTAAAATTTTTCCTGTCGCATTTTTCGGAAGTTCCTCTAAAAAGTCGATTTCACCCGGCACTTTATACTTCGCTAACCGCTCGCGGCAGTAGGCGAGCAATTGCTCCTCCGTTAGTTCTGGATTTTTCGTGACGACAAACGCCCGTACCATCTCGCCGTAATCCGGATCTGGCACACCGATCACAGCGGCTTCAACGACATCCGGATGGCTATACAACACTTCCTCGACTTCGCGCGGGTACACGTTGTATCCACCGACGATAATCATCTCTTTCTTTCGGTCGACGATATAGAAATAACCATCTTCGTCCATGCGCGCCAAATCACCGGTGTGCAGCCAACCGTCTCGCAAGGCAGCGGCTGTTTCTTCCGGCATTTTGTAATACCCTTTCATGACATTGGGACCGCGGACGACAAGCTCGCCTACTTCTCCGATCGGCACTTCTTCACCATATTCATTGACGACTTTGTTTTCAACGTTTTTAATGCTCGTTCCAATTGAACCGGGCTTGCGCGGCCGGTCGAGCGGATTGAAACACGTAACCGGCGACGCCTCCGACAGTCCATACCCTTCTGAAACGATCACATTGAATTTTTTCTCAAAGTTTTCAAGCAACGCGACTGGCATAGAAGCACCACCCGAGATACAAAGACGAAGCGTCCGTAAATCGTCTGCACTTCCTTCTTCATGTTGATAAAGGAAGTTGTACATTGTCGGCACACCGGCAAAAATCGTTGCCTTTTCTTCGCGGGCTAGCGCAAACAATTGTGATGGGCTGAACTTTGGCATGATAAGTACTGTTCCTCCATTCATCAGCGGAGCGTTGAGCGCCACTGTCAGACAAAAGACATGGAACATCGGCAAGGCAGCAATCACGCGGTCATTTTCATTAATGCCTAAATAATCCGCCGTGTCTTGAGCATTGCTGTACAAGTTTTTATGGGTAAGCATCGCTCCTTTTGGCTTGCCGGTCGTTCCGGACGTATACAATATAACAGCGACATCATCATCCTTCAGCTCCGGCCCTGTAAAATCTGGGCTGCCGGCAGCCAACACTTCTGCAAACGATTTCATCTCTCCCGACAATGAAATACCTTTTTCTTTCCCTTGTGGCGTTTCACAAACGATCGCATACTTCAATAGTGGCAGCCGCTTCTTCGCTTCGGCAAACAGCGGGGCGAGCAAATCGAGTCCGATCGCCGCCTTGACATCGCCATTATGTAAAATGTAGGAAATCTCCTCCGGCGTATAAATCGGATTAATCGGAATCACTGTCGCCCCAAGCCGAAGCGCTCCATACAGACTGACGACAAACTGAGGAGAATTGCCAAGCAACAGGGCGACATGGTCTCCTTGGCGAATGCCAAGTTGCGCCAGTCCATCAGCAAATTGTGATATGGCAGCATTCAATTGCCGATACGTGCATCGTTCCCCCATAAACACATATGCATCCTTGTCTGGTAGTTGTTTCGCCATTTGCGCTAGCCGCGCTGTTAAATTCATCATCATCCCCCCAAAATGAATGAATACCCATTCATTTTATAAGTAAAAAAATTCGAACTATACCAATTATAAAAAAAAGAACAGCAAAGAGCAAGAGAAAGCGTTTCCTTTGCTGTTCTTTCGTTGCTCAACTTATCGCTCCCAGACAAGACCGGTTCGGGCAAGGCGAATGACACCGCGAAACGTCCGTCCCGCCTCCTCGATGAGCTGTTCATGACGGCCAATGTGCGGCAAATGCGTCAACCATAGTTCACCAACGCCCGCTCCTTCAGCGATGGTTGCCGCTTCTTCACTCGTCATATGTCCGGCAGGCGCTGCGTTTTGTCCAGCGTAAAAGTTGCATTCACAAATGAGCAAATCAGCTCCTTTAGCAAACGGCACAAACTCCGGTATATAGCTAGAATCAGCCGTATACACGATCGTGTTGTCGCCGGCGGTAATACGCATCGCGTAGCAAGGCACCGGATGAACCGTTTTTAGAAATGTAATTGAAAACGGCCCAACAGCAAGCTCCCCTTTCGGATCATAGGCGATCCCTTCCGTAATGCCGTTATGCGTTAAGCGCTCAAATGCTTCCTCGTCTTCCGTGTGACCATAAATCGGCAGCACCGGCAAGTCAGCTCCTAATGTTTTATGGATGAGGCGCGCGTATTGAAGCGGGCCAATATCAGCGATATGGTCGTAATGGTAATGAGAAAGGATGACCGCATCTAAATCTTCTACGGTCGTATAATTTTGCAGCTTAGCAAGTGCTCCGCTCCCACAATCGACAAGTAGGCGAAAACCGTCATGCTCGAACAAATACGCCGATGTTGCTTCATTGACGGCTGGAAACCCTCCCCAATAGCCGATGACCGTTACTTTCATTTCCTGTTCTCTCCCTTCATTCATTTTGTCTTCATCATACACAATTGTGTTCATTTTTTCATCTTTGTCGCCTTTTTGTTTTAAAACACATATTGACACATCGTTTTGTGTTATAGTACAATAAAGCTACCAAGACAACGGAGGGGATCGAAATGTTAGTAAAAGTGTTAGAATTTTTCAAAAACCTACCGCCCAAAAAATGCATGCACTGCGGTAAAGAAATGGATGAACAGCATGAATGTTACGGCAACATCTGTTCTGACTGCCTTGGCTCCGCTTACCGCCAATAGGTGAGCGGACGCTGCCCTTGCGTCACGTTTGCCGGCTGCCCCGCCGGCGATAGGCTGTTCCCCGATGCAGCCTGCCTTTTCCGTAATGCCTCCTTCCAAGGGGGCTTTTTTTTGACGCTAAGCCTGACGCACAGCTAACATCTCTCATTCATCTCATAATACCATAGCACCGCTGCGACAAAGAAACAACGGATTGCTGCTTTAAAAGGGAGGGAAATTCCTTTCCGAAACAATGAAAATCAAACAAAAGGGCTGATCTCAAAAGGACGTTTTACAACCTTTTGGGATCAACCCTTTGCTCATGAAATGACGCTCTTCAAGTCAAAACCAATCACGCTTCAACCGTTGTTTCAGTTTCTGTCCATACCGCATAGCGGCGGCGATAAAGAAGGCAGAAATACGCAAGTGTCCCTAAAGCAAAGACTGTCGCCACTATAGCCAATATCGCCGCCTCCTTCCACATTAACACGAAATCACCGCCCGAAATAACGGTCCGCAGCCCATGGATGGCATGGGTCATCGGCAACCACGGATGAAGCGATTGCAGTGCGTCCGGAATGAGCTCAAGTGGGTACGTGCCGGCGCTTCCTATAAGCTGGGCGATGAGCAGCAAAATGGCCAGGAACCGGCCCGGATTGTCAAACAAGGTGACGAGAAATTGGACAATCATCATAAATGCCATACTAATGATCCACGTAAACAGCAGGAAGCGCCAAACGCTTTGTACATGCAAGTCAAGCCCGTACAACACCCATGCATCGGCCAACAGTGTTTGTGCCGCCGACACAATAGCCAATACTCCCCATTTTCCAAAAAACCAAGCCACCCCGGACGACGGCCGTTCGACTGGTTCACGCAACGGAAAGACGATCGTCAATAGCAGAGCCCCAACAAACAAGCCAAGCGATAAAAAGTACGGAGCAAAGCCAGTTCCATAATTCGGCACGTGGTGGAGTGGCCGTTTGTCGTTTTGTACTGGATCTGCGATCATCTCGGATACACGCTCGTTCGCTTGAATACTATCTGCCTTTTCCGCTCCTTCGCTTAAGCGGTCAGCCAACTCACCCGCTCCTTGTTCAAGCCGTACGAGTCCGGTTGACAGCGATCGTCCACCGCGGAGAAGACTATCAAATCCTTGATGGAGCGAAGTCGCACCTTCAGCCACAGCAGAAACGCCGTCGGAAAGTTTGTTCGCCCCGTCCGCCAACTCACTTGTTCCGGAAACAAGCTGGCTGGAACCAGTAGCAAGTTGGTTGACTCCATCAGCCAGCTTGCTGCTGCCGACTGCGACTGTTTGTGCCCCTTGATAAGCGGCTTGAAGCTGGTTTTCAAGCTCCTTCGCACCATCGACCAGTGTTTGTTGGCCGGCCACTAAGCGATCAGCGCCATCGACAAGCTGCTGTTGTCCGTTAACGAGCTTTCCGATGCCTTCTTGCACTGCCTGCTGCCCCGAAGCGAACGCCGCTGCACCGTCAGCAAGCTGAGAAGCACCGTTTTTGATGCGTCCCGCTTGGTCAGCTAGCCCGCGAATGCCAGTTGCTACACTCTCGCTTCCCTTTACAAGCGGTTGAAGCTGCTCATAAAGCGTCTGCAAAGTTGCTTTTTGCTGCGGATCGTCCGTTTGCTCAATCAGCCTTTCAAGTTGAGCCGCATACTGCTGCAGCCCTATGTTCACTTCACTCGCTCCGTCAGCCGCCTCACCCGCCTTTTGTTGCCACGCTTGAATTCCTTCACCCAGCTCAGCCGCCCCGTCACGAAGCTCGTTCGCCCCACTAGTGAGAGATGGCAATTGTGATTGCAGTTCTTTCATACTATGAAGCGAAGTGTGCAATCCATTCGCGAGCGACGATGCCCCATTTTGAGCTTCTACAGCGCCAGAAGCAAGTTTTTGGCTGCCGACTGCCAATTTTCCAAGCCCATCCTGAAGTGCCGTCGCTCCAGTTTGTAGTTGTTTTGCCCCGTCACTCGCCTCTTGTAACCCGTTTTCAAACGTCAATGATTTCTCAGCTAACTCGGTTAAATAATGGGACAAATCAGACGCCCCGTCCTTGACTTTTTCCGCTCCAGCGGCCAAACTAGCGCTTCCTCGCTCCGCCGCTTCCATTCCGTCGGAAAGTGAACGGCTTCCTTGTCCCGCTGTTCGGAGCCCATCGTGCAGCTGATTTGCTCCTTGACTTGCCTTATCGAGCCCGTCGGCTGCTGCCTTCATGTTCGTCAACATTGTTTCTGCATACGTTTTTGTTACATTTTTCGAAATTTCTTCTTTTATTGCCTCAATGGCAGAATCGCCAATCTTTCCAGCTAAATAATTCGCCCCTTCATTTGGGATGTATACGAGTCTCAGCGGCTTTGGGTTGCCGCTTTGCACCGTTGTTGCGTTAGCAGAAAAATCACTGGGAATAATGACGGCCATGTAATACCTTTGGTTCTTCAAACCATCATCCACTTGCTTGCGACTGACGAACTGCCAATCAAACGTTCCATTTTCTTTCAGCCGCTTTACCACATCGTCGCCAAGGTTAATTTTCTTGCCGTCAAGCACCGCTCCCTTATCTTCATTGACGACCGCCACCGGCAGCTGATCTACATGGCCGTACGGATCCCAAAACGCCCATAAAAACGATCCGCTATAAAGAAGAGGAATGAGCAAAATCGCTAGAATCGGAATGAGCACTTTCGGGCGGAAGATAATCGTGCGCAGTTCTTTTATCAACATAGAGTGGCTCCCTCCTTTAAATAAATGACCAATTCGTTCATTTAGTCAAAAAGATCAAAAAAAGATAGGATTATCTACTTGGACAATCCTTGTAAAAAATAAAGCGCAAACAATTCGGCAATTTGTTCTTTTGTCAGCGGTTGATGATCTTTCTCCCAATCGACAATGAGAGCAATGTACATCTTTAGCATTAAAAACGCCGTTATTTCCGCATTGCATGGGCGGATTTCCCCTTTTTCCACCGCCGCCTCAATTTTTTGCCGAATAAACTCAACCATCGCCCGGTCGAACTTAGTCAGCACTTCCTGCACCGCTATCGTGCCAATACTGCGCATTTCTTGGAGCAGCTTCGCTGTCAGCTGGTGGCGCTGGCGGAATTCTAAAATACGGTACAGAGCTCGATGAACGTTTTCGGAAAACGGCAACGACGAATCCATCGCTTGCTCAGCTTCTACTTTGATTTCCGCGATCAAGGACGAAACGATTTCATCAAGCAACTCCTCTTTGCTTTTAAAAAACGTGTAAATCGTCCCTTTGCCGACGTTGGCGAGCTTGGCGATCTGTTCCATCGTCGTTGCCTTGTAGCCGAAAGCAGCAAACGATTGAGCTGCTGCTTCGATAATCTGCCGTTTACGATCGCTTGCCATTAGCCTCATCCTTTAATATGACTGAATGAACGATTTGGTCAATTCATTTTTATCCTATCATAGACCTGCCTCCGGCGTAAAGGGCAAAAATAATACACATCTTAAGACACAGTTGCGGCACCCTCTACCTAAAGAAACGACACCATTCATCCCCAGGCAAAGCATTGCCTGAGGGCTGATGAGTCGATGACTAAACGGCTTATTGAGCGCTGCTGTACACGGCTTCTGCCGATCGGTTTGATTCCCCTTGCCGCAAATAATCAAGCACATCACGGACCGCCTTCTCCCCTTGATCAATGCAATCAGGCAATCCGAGACCTTCATAGGAGCTGCCAGCTAAAAACACCCCTGGCAGCTCCGCCGCCATATGCTGCTTAATCGCCGCCAGCCGCTCTCGATGCCCGACTGTATATTGCGGCATCGCCCGCTTCCAACGGGAGATGACGGCAAATTCCGGATGGCCATCAATTTTCATCACTTTGTTTAAGTCATCAAGCACGATGCGGACGATCTCATCGTCCGGCTGATCAACGATGTCTTCATCCCCCGGTCGTCCGACATAGCCACGCAAAAGCGCTTTGCCAGGCGGTGTCGTATGCGGCCATTTTTTATGCGTCCACGTGCACGCCGTCATTGTGTAATCGCTGCGTCGCGAGACGACAAACCCAGTGCCATCAATATCTTGGCGGATCGCTTTCTCCGGAAAAGCAAGCGCCACCGTCGCCACCGATGTCAGCGGTACCGAACGAAATGGGGCGAAAAACGGATAATCAGCGAGCATGTCCGGTACAATGTGGTGCGGCACAGTGATGATCACGCTGTCCGCCTCCCATGTTTCACCAGTGCTCAATTGAAGACGGTACACCGAACCAGCCCGGGTGATCCGCTCGACACGCGTCCCTTTGATGACACTGCCCGGTTCAAGCCGCTTTTCCACTTCTTCAACGAGCGACTGCAAGCCGGTTTTTAATGTCTGAAACGCTCCTTTTCGCTCTTTCTGTTCTTTTGGCGTCGTTCGTTTTGCTCCTCGAACGAGGCTGCCGTATTTTTGTTCGAGCTGAAAAAACTGTGGGAACGTCGCCATTAAACTCATTTCGTCAATGTCACCGGCATAAATGCCAGACAGCAGCGGTTCGATCAAATTGTCCACCACTTCGTCGCCTAAACGGCGGCGAAAAAATTGGCCGAGCGGCATGTCACCGTTTGTTTTCACCGGCGGCAACACGAAATCGAGTGCCGCTCGCAGCTTGCCGACTGGAGAAAACAGCCCAGTCGTTAAAAACGGGGCGATGCGCGTCGGAATGCCCATCACCGCTCCGCCTGGGATCGGATATAATTGGCCGTTTACTAAAATGTACGATTTCCCAGTCGCATTGTGGACGATTTCATGTTCAAGGCCAACTTCCTTTACAAGACGGAACGCGCTCGTTTTCCTTGCCAAAAAAGAGTCTGGGCCACGCTCAATGACATAGCCGTCACGGATGACCGTCTGCACTTTTCCACCGAGCCGGTGTGTTGCTTCGACAAGCTTACATGTCAGCGGCAGACGCTGTTCTTTGATCGCTTTTTGCAAGTAGTAGGCAGCAGTGAGACCAGTAATGCCACCGCCGATAATGACAACCGTCCGTTTCTCTTCACTCATGCTCATCGCCTTCTTTTGCAAGCCGTTTTAGCACGACCGTCGCCAACGCATCAATAAACAGTGGATCGGTGTTCGGCATTTCTGGCCGGTAATAGCGGGCGCCAATTTCTTCGGTCACTTGTTTACATTCAATATCATTATCATACAACACTTCTAAATGATCGGCGACAAAGCCGACCGGCGCATAAACAAACGATGTATAACCTTGTTCATCGTGCAACTGGCGCGTCAAATCTTGCACATCCGGGCCTAACCAAGGCTCCGGTGTATTTCCAGCACTTTGCCAACCAACGGCGTAATGAGTGACACCGGCTTGCTCGGCGATGCGCTTTGCCGTGTCTTCAAGTTGCGCCGGATACGGATCACCAGCTTGGATGATTTTTTCCGGCAGGCTGTGGGCTGATACGATGAGCACCGCCTGCTCCCGTTCACGTTCCTTCATGGCGTCGAAAATAGCTTTCACTTTTTCCGACCAATATTGCAAAAACTTTGGTTCGTCATACCATTGATCGATCGTGTAAATAACCGGGCCACCAAGCTTTTCCGCCGCCGCTTTTGCCCGCTCGTTGTACGAGCGGATGCTGAATGTGGAATAATGCGGCGCCAAAACGATTGCCACCGCCTCTTTCACACCGTCAGCATGCATGCGCTCGACCGCATCCTCGATAAATGGCTCGATATGTTTCAGCCCTAAATACATGCAAAACTCGACTTCATCCTGCATTTCGTTCAGCCGCTTCTCGAGCTGTTTCGCCTGCGCTTCCGTGATTTTAGCGAGCGGTGACAGCCCGCCGATCGCTCGGTAGCGCGCTTTTAAGTCGTCAATTTGTTCTTGTGGCGGCTTCCTTCCATGGCGGATATGCGTGTAATATCGTTCGATATCGTCTTCTTTATACGGGGTTCCATACGCCATAACAAGCAGTCCGACCGTTTTTTTCGCCATTGTGTTGCACCTCTTTTATTTCGTTGAAGTATAGTCATGGATAAAGGCAGTCAGCCGTTTCAATGTCGCCGGTTGGACATCCGGGAAAATGCCATGACCTAAGTTGAAAATATAGCCCGGCTGCTCCATCCCTTCGTCCAAAATACGCTTCACCCGCTCCTCGATCACATCCCACGGCGCAAGCAGCACTGCTGGATCCAAGTTGCCTTGAATGGCTTTTGTAATGCCTCGACGGCGCGCCTCGCGAATCGATAACCGCCAATCAAGACCGATGACATCAAGCGGCAAGTCATTCCATTCGTGTGCCAAGTGGCTCGCACCGACGCCAAACATGATGAGCGGCGCTCCTTCTTCACGCAAGGCAGCAAAAATACGCGCCATCGCCGGCTTAATAAATGTCCGGTAATCGTCTGCATTGACAGCGCCAACCCAAGAGTCAAAAATTTGCACCGCGCTTGCCCCGGCTTGAATTTGTGCTTTCACGTAGCGGATCGTCATCTCAGCGAGCTTGTCCATTAAAGCGAACCACGCTTTCGGTTCGGCATACATAAACGCCTTTGTCTTATGATAGTTTTTGGATGGACCTCCTTCAATCATGTAGCTGGCCAACGTAAACGGCGCGCCGGCAAACCCGATGAGCGGCACATCGAGTTGTTCGTTGACTAGGAGCCGGATCGTCTCAAGCACGTACGGCACATCATGTTCTGGATCGATCTCCCCTAGCCGTTCAACATCATGGAGCGAGCGGATCGGGTTGGCGATCACCGGCCCGACGCCGCCGCGAATTTCTACATCCACACCGATCGCTGGCAGCGGGGTCATAATGTCTTTGTATAAAATGGCAGCATCAACGCCATATTGCTCAACCGGAAGCCTCGTGACGTAAGCGCAAAGCTCCGGCTGGTGCGTAATCTCAAATAGTGAATATTTTTCTTTCAGCGCCCGATACTCCGGCTGCGACCGTCCAGCTTGCCTCATGTACCAGACCGGCACATAAGCCGTTTTTTCACCCCGGCAGGCACGCAAAAAGGTATCGTTGATTCGTCTTGTCATCTCCATCCGCCTTTCTTTCATCTATTCCAGACAACCGTTTTCTCATTTTTTGCACATTCACATTGCTTATCTCTTTTTCACTATACAGCTTTCGCTGTCCAATGTATAGAGAAGGAAACAAACTGTCAAAAAATCGCCCGATTTTTCAACACATGCTTATTATAACAAAAAAGCCGCCCCGGCCGCACGGGACAGCGTTTTCTTTAAATGAGAAACATGGCGACAACGGTCGTGACCGCTAAACCGACAGCGACTGGAATTAAGTTGCGGCGCGCCAATTCAAATGGGTCGACTCCGCAAATGGCAGCCGCCGGAATGAGCGCCCATGGAACGAGCGTGCCACCGCCGACCCAAATGGCGGCAATCTGGCCAAGTGCCGTTAACGTAGCCGCTCCGCCACCAATGGCAACTGCGAACAAATGGGCGACCGAACCGGCAAGCGAGATACCAGAAAACCCGGAGCCGTCAAGACCGGTAATGGCCCCGACGATTGTGAGCGTCACCGCTCCGATCTCATTGCTCAACGGCACCGCATGGGCTAAAGCCACCCCTAAATCGTTGACAATGCCCTGTGACGCCTGTGGCAAATAGTCACCGATAATTTTCGCGAACCCGGCATCGCCAAGATAGAAAAAGGCAGCAATGGGAATAACAGGGCCGAACACTTTAAACCCGAACTGGAATCCCTCGATAAAATAATTCGTCACTTCCTCAAAGCTTTCTTGTCGGTGAGCTAAAATAGAAATGAGAATTAAAATAAAAATCGCTGTGCCGCCAACTAGAGCCGTTGCCTCGCCGCCTTGCAAGTGCAAATAAAACATCGCAACAACATCAAGAGCAAACAGCACCGGAATCAAAAACGCCAGCCATTTTTTGGTTGGCTCGGCCAGCAGCCCACCCGTTTTCTCGAGCGTCGAATCGGTGGCCGCAGCGATTTCTGCATCCCCACTCGTCAAGCGCCCTCGCTTCATGTCGCGGCGCAACAAATAAAATGCGGTGACAGTCGTGACCACCCCCATAACAAAAACGAGTGGTACACTAGCAGCAATTACCTCGCTAACCGGCAATCCGGCTGCATCAGCCGTCAATTTCGGCGCCGCTTGAATGATAAAATCACCAGAAAGGGCGATACCGTGTCCGAACAAGTTCATCGCCATCGCCACCCCTAGCGCGGGCAGCCCGACGCGGACCGCCGCTGGCAATAGCACCGCCCCCATCAGGGCAACGGCCGGAGACGGCCAGAAAAACCAAGAAATCACCATCATCAACATCCCGATCGTCCAATACGCCCAAGCCGGCGTGCGAATAAAACGGACAAATGGCGACACCATCACATCGTTAATACCAGTCACCGACAGCACTTTGCTCATCGCGACAATAATCGAGATGACTAAAATCGTCGGCAACAGTTCGGTAATGGCGTAAATAAAGCTGTTAAACACCCCGCTCACTGCCGCGCTCAGTGAATGGGTGGCGACCGCCGCCAACAAAAAAATGCCGGCAATGCAAACGAGCGATGTATCTTTGCGGGCAACCATAAACCCAATAATGAGCACGATAAACAGCAAGTAAATCCAGTGCAGTGCCACAAGCTCTACACCCATAAACCAATCCCCTTTCTCCCCAACTTCCAGCCCGTCCCCCCGGACGTGCACCTAGGCCGGTGTACTACAGCATATGAAACGTGCTCAGAGGTGTGAGAACAAAGTGCAAACAACAGTCTGAAGCACAATCCGGGAACAGAGATGTAAGGAAGAAGCACAAGCAGAAGTGTGAGTGTGGACAAAGGTGTATAGTGCGGAGACATGTTCACCAAAAATAAAAAATGCCGGCGCCAACACAAAAAAGCGTTAGCGCCCGGCTTTTCGCTCGTGTCGCGGGCGTACATATCGTTTGGCCGTCCAAACGCCCCAAACGATTCCACCCACCCATGTGACAAGCCAAAGAAAGTGCGGGGAAACAGCAAACAACACAAGATGAAACACGGTATTTTGTCCGATAAGCAAGATAGAGAACAACCGAATGGCAGCAGCAGCTGGCTGCGTTCGCGGCAGCGGGTACAGTTGTGTCCATAGCAAATACCGATGGCGAGAAGGTAGTACCGATAACTGAATGGCGGTCGCATAAAGAAACAAAAACAAGATGGCTGCCTGTGCATATTCGTGATCGACCACAACGAGCAACACGCTCCCAATCATCGTCAAACGGATGTATAACCCCGCATACCCGCCAGCGCGAAGAAATGTGCGTACGTACAAGTAAAAAAAGGCGTTCCCTTGCCCGTGCGGGATCAGACGAAGCAACGGGTCAAGCCAGCGTCGCCGCTTCGCTTCCTCCTTCCATTCGGGGACATCGGTAAACAAGTTCGCCAATCGATAAAACGCTCTTGCTGCGCGCTGCTCTTCGGCAATAAGCCGATCCCATTTCCACATTTTATCTTTCGTTAAACGTGCTAAGTAAATCGAAAGAGCCACCATCAGCGCAACAATCGTCACTAAAAACAGCCATGGCGCGTCTGCCAGCCAAAAATAAACGGCTAATGCGGCTAACCCAAAGCGGGCGAGCGCGCTTTGGCGGTGAAAAGACGGCTCGGCGATGTAACTTCCTTTCCAAGCGGCCCATAAATTCCAAAACTTTAAGCCGACGAGTCCAAGCAAAAAAAGCGGCCACGGCACCGAAGAAAACCGGGAGTGAAGCGGGCCGGCCAACAAAAGCAGCAAGCAGAGGCCGTATACATGCCACATGGCTGAGAAGAGAAATGCCCGGCGAATATACGGGCGCAGCTGCCATTCAGCAGCCAGCAAAAACACTGTATCCGCCTCACGAAACAACGTGCGCACCGTCCCCGCTGCAGCTGCCCAGCCGAACGCCACCGCAGCAATGGCCGCATATGGAAACGAGTCGGGAAGCGTCTCGACCCAACGCTTGTACGTGACCGCTACACCGCTAAGAACGATGATTAAACCAACGAGCAAGTGATCGTTCAACATATAGCGCAAATAGCGCGCCCTCTTTTTCCCCTCGGCTCGGAGACGCTGCCACCAAAGCTTACGGGCATCGATCATGGCGCATCGTCCTTTGTCAATTCGATATATACTTCATCGAGCGTCGCCGCTTTAAGCCCGAACTGGCGGCGAATATCGTCAAGTGTCCCTTTCGCTTTGACGCGTCCTTGATGCAAAATGATGAACGAATCACAATATCGCTCCGCTGTCGCTAAAATGTGTGTCGACAACAAGATGCCTGCCCCCTTCGCCTTTTGTTCATTCATCCGCTCCAGCAACGCATGTATGGCGAGCGGGTCAAGGCCGAGAAACGGCTCATCGATAACATAAAGCGGCGGCTCAAGCAAAAAAGCACAAACAATCATCACTTTTTGTTTCATCCCTTTGGAAAAGTGCGCTGGAAACGAGGAAAGCCGCCGCTCTAAGCGAAACTCACGAAGCAGTGGCGGAAGGCGGCGCTCATATTCCTCTTCACTAAGTCCGTACGCCATCGCCGCTAGCCGCAAGTGCTCTTCAAGCGTCAATTCTTCATACAACACCGGTGTTTCGGGAATAAAAGCAAATTGCTTCCGGTACGTTTCCGGCTTCGCAGCCAACGTATATCCGTTGACCGAAATCGTACCGCGACGCGGTTCCATCAGCCCGATAATATGTTTGATCGTCGTACTTTTGCCAGCACCATTTAAGCCGATTAATGCGACCATTTCTCCACGTTCAACCGTAAACGTCACATCCTCAAGCACGTTTTGCGACGTATATCCCCCGTATAAGTGCTCCACTTGCAAAAGCGTCATCGTTCGCTTCCTTTCCGTATCTTGAATCACGTTTGTCCCCATTTTACCAAAGAACGTCTATCGTTACCAAAAAAGTTCTTTTCGTCGTTCTGTATAAATGCTCTTATCCCGGGCATGATAAATAGCGAAGAGGGGATGGGGAATCACCAAATAAAAACCGATGAACAATCCATCTGAAATGGGGTGTTTGTCAAAGACACCTTTGTGAGCTGCAAGACGTTGTAACTGTTCATAAATAAAGACCATCTATTTGTTGCTCGAAAGCAACGAACCTGTCCAAAAGGGGATGGTCACCTTGAACAAAGGAAGCGCTCACGTCTAAACGACTTTGTCGCAAATGGGGTGTTCATCAAACGCACATTTGAATGATCCTCTCCCCTTTTCATCGACCGGGATGTAATCGTTTCACGGGATTACATCCCGGTTTTTTTATGGTAAAATGAAGAAAACGAAAGGAAAGGGTGACCGTTTCCGTGAGCGATTGCATTTTTTGCAAAATTATTAAGGGCGAACTGCCGGCGGCGAAAGTGTACGAAGACGAGCACGTGCTCGCATTTTTAGACATCAGCCAAGTGACAAAAGGGCATACGCTTGTCATCCCGAAAGTACATACAGAAAACGTTTTTACCCTCACTCCTGATATGGCCAGTCGGCTGTTTAGCGTCGTACCGACGATCGCCAACGCATTGAATAAAGCGTTCTCACCAGCCGGGCTCAATTTGCTGAACAACAATGGCGAAGCAGCCGGGCAAACGGTGTTCCATTACCATCTCCACCTTATTCCGCGCTATGGCAAAGGCGACGGGTTCGGAGCTGTTTGGAAGTCACATGCAAGCGACTATACGCCTGCCGACTTGCAAGCGATCGCCGCCACAATCCGCGAACAGCTCAACTAAAAAACCGGAAGCAGGGGTTTCCTGCTCCCGGTTTTTATTGTTGCTCAAGCACATCTTGCAAATCTTTGTCTTTGATCTTGACATTAGCATCTTTCACAAGCTTGTCCACTTTCGACTGCATCGTTGACGGGTCGAGTTTGCTCCGTTTCACTTCAAACGTTATTTCTTCTTTCATTTTGTCAAACGTTTTTTTCTTTTCCTTATCCGTCACTTTAATGATATGGTAACCGTAATCCGTCTTGATCGGGTCGCTCACTTCGCCGACTTTCAGCTTGTAGGCAGCCTCTTCAAACTCTTTGACCATTTTCCCTGCGCCAAACCAGCCTAAGTCACCGCCGTTAGAAGCCGAGCCAGGATCTTGCGAGTATTCTTTCGCCAACTTGGCGAAGTCCTCGCCTTTGTCCAACTTCGCTTTCACTTCTTTCGCCGTTTTTTCATCTTCCACTAAAATATGGCTGGCGCGAACTTTCGGCTTGTAATTGTCATAATACTCTTTCAGCTCTTTATCCGTCACTTTAATGTCTTCAATAGCCGCTTTCGCCCGTAGCAGGTCGAGCTTGATCATCTCGCGGATCACTTTTTCTCCATTTTGCTGTACAGCCAGGTCGTACTGTGTGCCGTACGCTTCCTTAATCCGTTCGATTTCACGGTCAATTTCCTCATCGGTCACCTTGTACTTTTTGCTCAACACTTTTTCATCAATCAAGTCGCGTAGCACTGTCTTGCCGACACGCTCTTTCATCTCATTATAAAATTCATCTTTCGTAATAGCACCGTTTTTCGTTTCCACAACTGCTTCTGAATCGCCGTTATTGCAGGCCGACAAAGCCATAAGCGAAACAACGGCGGTAGCCATCATCCATTTTTTCATTTGTTTCACAACCCCTATATCTTTTTTCGTTTTTCCTTTTCCGCGAGGCCGGCTATTGATGTTCCGGCATCAAGCTTTTAGACCTGTTCAACATGTCAACGGCACGGGGAAACAAAACACCTGTCCGCCTAAACCACGACAATAACTATATCACATTTACAGCCAAAAAAAAACCTCTTTCCATTTTAGTCATCTGCCCATCACATGTACGCTTGCCATACATATGATGGGGATGAAGCACTGTGCTGGTGTTCTCCTTGCCGAAAGGGGGTGTTACGATGAGCGCACCTTATAGCGGAGGGTTTTCGTTAATTGTCGTGCTGTTTATTTTGCTAATCATTGTCGGCTGTGCTTGTGTCATCTACTAAATGAAAGAGGGTGCTCCCACGCCGGGAGCACCCTTTTTCTTCATCGTCCCCATCTTCACCTGTGAGCAGGGCGGGCAGCTTTTTATGTAAACAATACTTCGAAATAGGAAGAAATCAATAAAATCGTAATAAGTACATTAATCGTGCGAAAAACGGCCGGCTGTTGCTCCTCCGGAATATCGCGCTGTGCACAGAGCGAGTGGGTGAGCTTGTTCACCAAAAACAAAATCATAACCGCCAGAGGGATAAAATAAAGCGCCAAAGCTGTTCCCCTCCTCCCCATCTTAGCCAAACGCCGCCCATGGCTTTAACTTTACATCGTTCATAGTGAGAAATCAATCTTTTTTTCTCTTCCGAGCATGGCGAACCGATTTTTTCTATTGGTTAATGTGAACAAATTCGGTAAAATATACGTAAAAGCCGTCATAATTTTATGTCAGCCAAAGGAGCACGGTGTATGGAATCATTGGAAAAGCGAGTGGCCAAGCTCGAATTTCACCAGTCATTGCTGATGGAAATGGTGGATGAAGCAAAAAAACCGTTTTATTCTCTCATCATCCGCGCTGATTTAACAAAAGAAGAAGTCGACGCGTTCCTTTCGTTTTGCCAGGAGCTCGCTGAACAATATGAGCAGCAAAAAGCGGAAGGATTGACAATCTTCACTCCCCTGCTCGTGCAATTTGCCGGGATGCTTCATCCGAACCTTCCGCTTGAACAAACAGTTGATGCCATGTTGGCTCAACAAATGTTCGTGCCGCTCATGACAGAGCTAAAAACACTCATCCGAACTGTCAGTTAGCCTGGCTGGCCAGTTCTTTCTCGTGCTCTTCCGCTTTTGGCGCCCGCTTGACGAGTTTGCCATCTTGCTCAACAAAATCTTCTTTAATGTTTTCGAACGCCCGTTCAAAAATCTCCATAAAGTCGTCCCCATAAATATTGCGGACGATGCACATCATTTCTAAAATTTCAGGAAACTTACCATATAACTCGCGTAACGGCAGCGCCCCGTTAAAGACGGCATTTCTTGTTGGGTCGTATGTCTCCATCAATTTCATCAGCACTTCTTCGCCTTTTTCCGTCAGCTCAATGTACGTATTGCGCTTATCATCTTGTTTTTTAGAAAACGAAAGCAACCCTTTTTCTTCCAACTTCTTCGAGAAATTAAATGCTGTCGAGACGTGCATCACACCAAACTTGGCGATTTCCGAAATGGAGGCGCCTTTAAAATGGTACGCAATCCATAAAATATGGTGTTCGTTAATGTTCAAGTTAAACGGTTTAATCCATTGTTGCCAATCTTTTTCAATCGATTTCCACAGCGCCTTGCTCAGCTGGGCGATCCGTTGGCTAAATAACATGGCCTCTTTGATGGAATAATGTTGTTCCGTCGATTTCATCGTTCCACCCACTCTTCCCTCACCGTATTTTTTACTTTCTATTATATCAATAAAACAAAAAGGAATAAAGACAAAAATATTTATTTTTATAATTTTTTCTGCATATTCATATTAGTAAGTATAAAAGCGCTTGCTGCATACAGGGGGAGAACATAATGATGTATATACAATGGCTGTTTGCTGCTGTTGGATTCTTATTTTTCTGTTTTTTTATAAACGCGTTTGTTTCCTTATGGAAAGCGCGGGCGTATCCGCCGAAAGCGCTGTTGAAAGAGCAGGCAGTGCGCTATATTGGAATAGCGTCCATTTGTCTGCTCGTTGCCTGGCTTCTCGGCTACGCCTAGCACTTATTTGAATTTTCACATAACAGAAGGTAGTAACCAGGCTAGCAATGGGCTTTTTTTGCCTACCCACTTTGATAGCAAAAAACCCGACCAACAATGATCGGGTTTTTTGCCGTTTACACGTGCGCTGTGACGTTCATCCGTCGGAAAATCGATGCCACGATCGGATAGACGATGACCATCGCCACCGTGTTCAACGCCGCAGCTGGCAGCACAACGGTGACAAACAGCGTCGAAAACGCCGCTTCACCTGGCAACCCGACGATCAAAAGCACCGCCGTCAAAAACACCACACCGGAGATGACGGTGCCGACAGCCGTCAGCACCGCGGCTCCGATAACCGTTTGGCTATATTTTTTCAGCAATGTCACTAGGGCAAACACAACAAAGGCGGTGATGATTTTATCGATCACATTTGGCAGCTGCCCGCCCGGGAACGTCGTCGTCATTGCCGAGATCAAGCCGGTGGCGACACCGACAATACCAGCCGCTTTAGCACTTGGAAACAACAAAATTGCCAAAAACATCATCGCCAGCATCATGTCCGGCTTCATGCCGGCAAACAACCCGGGAATGACCGCGTGCAGCACAGCTCCGATTCCGACTAACAGCGCCATCGATACTAATGTTCTCACATTCATGCTCATCTCTCCTCTTCTCTCCTCACCTATTCTCTTGCTTGAGAATTTTTCTATCATTATATCACTTTGCAGTATAAAAGTGAAGAAAAAATTTTCAGGCAAAACGGCGACGGAAGTCGTTCATAAATGCCGCGAGTGCCTCGCACGCCTCAAGCGGTACAGCGTTGTAAATCGACGCTCGGCAGCCCCCAACCGATCGGTGTCCACCAAGTCCGACAAAGTTTCGCTCCTTCGCTTCTGCGAGGAATGCCTTCGTCAGTTCTTCACTCGGCAGTGTGAACGTGACGTTCATGAGCGAGCGACTTCCTTTTTCCGCATGCGGTTTGTAAAAGCCTCCGCTTTCGTCAATGGCCTCATACAGCACAGCTGCTTTTTGCTGGTTGCGCGCTTCGATTGCCGCCACTCCGCCCTGTTCTTCAACCCATTCGAGCACGAGCGACAGCATATAAATCGCAAACGTCGGTGGTGTGTTGTATAACGAATTGCTTTTTTGGTGCGTCCGGTAGTCGAGCATCGTCGGCAGCCCATCCGGAATTCGTTCAAGCAAATCGTTGCGGATGATGACGACCGTGACTCCCGACGGGCCAAGATTTTTTTGCGCTCCAGCGTAAATCAAGGCAAACTTGCTGACATCAAACGGCCGGCTCAAAATATCACTTGACATATCAGCAACAAGATCAACCGGCACGTCTGGAAACTCATTCCATTGTGTACCAAAAATAGTGTTGTTGGACGTAATATGGACGTAGGAAGCATCTTTCGGCCATTTCACGTCGTCCAACGATGGAATATACGTGTAGTTCGCCTCCTTACTTGAAGCGACGACCGTCGTCAAACCGATTTTTTGCGCTTCTTTCAGCGCTTTTTCCGACCATGAACCGGTTAAAACATAGCAGCCGATTTTCCCTTCGGTGAGGAAATTCATCGGCACCATCGAAAACTGCAGACTCGCCCCACCTTGCAAAAATAAAATGTCATAGCCATCCGGTACGTTGAGGAGTCGCTTGAGCCGCTCTTTCGCCGCATTGTGGACGGCGTCATATTCCTTGCTGCGATGGCTTAATTCCATCACCGACATGCCAGTATTCTGGAAGTTGAGTAGCTCCTTTTGCGCCCGCTCGAGTACCGGCAACGGCAGCGCCGACGGGCCGGCGTTAAAATTGTACACGCGTTCCACTGTCATCCCTCACTTTATTCTCCAGGTAGTCCCTTTGATATTATTATCCTAACACGAATTTTTAAAAAAGAAAGGGAATTTTTTGAAAAAGCGCTTTCAAATGATGACCCCAAAAAAAAAGCCCTTGATTACAAGGACTTTGCCTGCTTTCGCCGCTCGCGCTCCTGACGGATGCGCTCCATATAAATCTCCCCTTCTTTTTCAATGAACGCCTCATCGATTTCCCGCTCGCGCGCTGCTGTTTTCACGGTCATATAACCGCTGAAAATAATACCGGCAACAACTAAGTAGATCCACCACGGCAAGCTAAGCATCTCCATCCCCCTTTTACTGTGCTTGTCTTACTAAACTATACGCACAAGCAGGCAACCGTATGCATAAAGAAAGAGGCGGATATACCGCCTCTTTCTTCGGGACAACGCTTATGCTCGTCTCGTTTTTTCTTTCCCCTTTGCTTTCCTCCTCTGTCATCGCCGCTCGTTCGAGCCTTCTTTCAACTATGTTGGAGAATTGGGATGATTTCCATGATCGGTGGTTCGATCCCGTCTCATCCCTCCTATCCCTGTAGCTATTTCTCATTACCCGCTGTCTTTGGCGCTGAAACAGCCAAAAACGCCGGCTTGTAAAATGAACGGTTGTCAAGGGCAAAAATGCGCTCGGTAAACTCGCCTGGCTTCACTTTTTCCAGTGCACGGTCGATCATATTCATCTTCGCATCTAAATTATCAATATAATGAAGCACTTCCGCCTCTTTGACAAGCGGCGGCTTCGGGCTGCCCCACTCCGCTTTTCCGTGGTGCGACAACACGAGATGTTGCAAAATGACGACCTCTTCGCCTTGAATGCCGAGCTGTTCAGCCGCCTTGCTAATTTCGCTGACCATGATTGAAATATGACCGAGCAAATTGCCTTCAAGCGTATACACCGCCGATACTGGGCCGGACAGTTCGATCACTTTGCCAAGGTCATGCAAAATAATGCCGGCATAAAGCAAGTCTTTATTGAGCGACGGATACAAGCGAACGAGCGCCTCAGCGAGTTCGAGCATAGAGACGACGTGATACGCCAGTCCGGAAATAAATTCATGATGGTTTTTCGTCGCTGCCGGATACTCAAAAAACGGCGTTTCATATTTTTTTAGCAAATAACGCGTAATGCGCTGAATATTTGGATTTTCCATGGAAAATATGTAATCCATCACTTTCGCCTTCATTTCCTCACGAGTAAGCGGAGCAGTCTCTAAAAAATCATCAACACGCACCGCTTCGCTCGGATGGGCGGGGCGGATCGAGCGGATGCGAAGCTGCAGTTTGCCGCGGTAATTATGAATATCACCGACCACTTTGACAATGCATTCCGGCGCGTACCGTTCCTCATCGTCAGGAGACACATCCCACAGCTTTGCTTCAATGTCGCCGCTTTTATCTTGTAAAATTAATGTTAAAAACGGCTTGCCGTTGCTGGCAATGCCTTTGGTTGCTGATTTAATGAGCAAAAACAAATCGACTTGTTCCCCGACTTCATAATGAATAATGCCTTTCGCCACGTTTGTTCTCCTCCGTTTCTCTTTACGTACCCTTTAGTATATCATAACGGTCGAACCGCAAAAAGAAAGCCTTGCCGACTAGGCAAGGAAACCGGGCTCCATCGTCTCTTTACACCGCTTATTTTTTTGTCAGCTGAACGGCTTGTTTCATATCTTTGAAAATATTCATCCGCCCATACATGAGCACACCGCCGCGATACACTTTCGCGCCGATATAAATGAGCACAGCAATCGTCGCTAATAACAAGGCAAAACTGAGCGCTACTTCCCACATCGGTACTGAAACGAGACCGACGCGCAAAAACATGAGCATCGGGGTGAAAAAAGGAATGAACGAGGCACCAATGATAAACGCTGATTCCGGCATATTCAATCCAGACATGGCGATCATAAATGCGACGATAACCAATATCATTGCCGGGGTAATCGCTGACTGCACATCCTCCACACGGCTGACGAGCGAACCGAGCACAGCAAATAACACCGCATACAAGAGATAACCAAGCAGGAAGAAAATGAGCGCATACACCCATATCGACATCGACACATTGTCAAACCCTAGAAAGCGCCACAATTCCTGACCGTTCATTTTGAGAGCGGTGAACCCAACAGCAAAGAAAACGAAAAACTGTGTCAAGCTGACAAGCGCCACGCCGATAATTTTGCCAAACAGATGTTGAACGGGAGAAACACTCGACACTAAAATCTCCATCACACGCGACGATTTTTCTGTCGCGACTTCGGTAGCCATCATACCTCCGTACATGAGGACAAACATATACATTGCGAACAGAAGGACGTAAACAAGTGAACGCGCTTGGTTCAACTCCTCTTCGGTTTTCGCGTTTTCTTCTAGCGCCACCTTTTGAAACGGAACTGGTTGGTAAAGCACGGCCATTTGTTCCTCTGTGAGGCCGATTTTAGCAGCAGAAAGTGCTGTTTTCAGCTCATTTAACACTCGCTCCAGTTCTTCAGGCGTTCGATTATCTGCAATCGTATTCGCATAATAAGCTGCCTCCGGTAATCCTTCCGCATCCATAGACAATATGAGCAATCCATCCCATTCTCCTTCTTTGACAGCCCTTTTTGCTTCGTCTTCCATATCGGTAATTTTAGTTAACGTGATTTCTTCACGATTCACCTGCTTTTCGAGCGCTTTGTACAAAGATTCCGTACGGTCAATGACCGCGACATGCTCCTGTTCATCGCTGGTGAAAAACTCGATGATCGTCTTAATATTGGCCAATCCGATGATCAAGAGACAGGTAATAGCGGTTGTGATCAGGAACGCCTTCGCCTTGAGCTTTGTCACATACGTATGTCCTAATACAAGCCAAAATTTATTCATACGCAGCACCTACTTTTTCGATAAAAATATCATGCAAAGACGGCTCTTCCAAAGCAAATAGACGCACCGTCACCCGATCTGCGATATGGCGGAAGATAGCTTGCGCTGTCTCTTCATTGGCGATTTGCAATCGCACCCCTTCAGCCGTTTGACTGTATCGAAGGACGCCAGGAAAATCTTTCAATTCTTCAAATGCTCCTTCGCCGCGAATGAGAAGATTTTTCCTGCCAAATGACCGTTTCAACTCGCGCAGCGCCCCAGATACAATTGCTTGCCCACTTCGCAAAATGCATACATGCTCGCACAACTCTTCGACGTGTTCCATCCGATGACTTGAAAAAACAATGGTTGTTCCGTTTCGTTTTAAATCAAGCACCGCCTCTTTCAACAGCTCGACGTTTACCGGATCAAGTCCACTGAAAGGCTCATCTAAGATTAATAGATTCGGTCGATGAAGCACAGCGGCAATAAACTGGATTTTTTGTTGGTTGCCTTTCGACAACTCCTCAACCCGCTTGTTGGCGTAATCACGGATATGAAAACGCTCGAGCCAGCGATTGATTTCTGGGACAATATCGGCCTTTTTCATTCCGCGCAACCGTCCTAAATACAAAAGCTGCTCTTGCACTTTCAACTTCGGATACAATCCGCGCTCTTCCGGCAAATAACCGATCAGATGACTTTTAGAGTAATCAATCGATTCTCCTTGCCACCGAATCGTGCCTTCTGTCGGCAATAGGAGCCCTAAAATCATCCGAAAGGTCGTCGTTTTTCCCGCTCCATTTGCCCCAAGCAATCCAAACATTTTCCCTTCTGGAACCGTCAACGTCAAATGATCAACAGCCGTCGTCTGACCAAATCGCTTCGTCACATCAATGATCTCTAAACTCATCCACATTCCCCCAAAATAAAATGAAATTTCCACCCCTATATATAACGTCTACCACCTAAAAAAAGTTTCAACCACAAGCAGGAATTTTCCTTATGATTCGCTAATGAAAAAGAAGTGAATCATGATTCAGCGAAGGGAGATGTTCACATGCCGACGTATACGTTGACCGCTTTTGAACGTAACGGAGAAAAGTTGCTTGATGAGACATTTGAAGCTGCCAATGATGAGGAAGCAAAAAAAATCGGCGAACAAAAGCTTCGCGAGCGCGGCTGTTTTGATAAAACCCACCGCTGCGTCAACGCGAGCGGCAAGTTGATTTTGTTTCACCGCTAAGCAAAACACCCCGGAACGCCCGGGGTGTTTTCATTTAACCAAAAATGGCTTCCATGATTTTTAGTTTTTCTTCTGTGTATTCCATAAAATGTTCGTTGTACACTTTTGGCTCTTTTGGATTCGCTTGGCGGGTGATTTTCCTTGTTTTCGGGTCGACAAATTTGCTTGACGCCCCGCAGCCGAGTCCGATGATCGACTGCTGCTCTTCCATGATCATAATATTGTAAATGCTCTCATGTCCTGGCAAGGCGTAACCGACATTTTCGAGATTGCCGAGAATATTTTTTTGTCGATACAAATAATACGGCACATAACCATGCTTGCTCGTCCACTCTTCGGCCGCTTTCATCATCGCTTGTATTTCTTCACGGTCGGCGACTTTATACTTTTGTTTGTTTTTCGTCATTTCTGAGGCCCGCTTGAACGATAGCGTATGAACGGTGAGCGACTCCGGCATGAGCTGTTCTGTCTCGGCAAGCGTATGCGTAAACTCCGGCAGCCCTTCGCCAGGCAGACCGATAATTAAATCCATATTAATGTTGTTCATCCCCATTTTTCGTGCCAAGTGAAACTTGTTGATCGTTTCTTCAACGGTATGATGGCGGCCGATCGCTTTTAACGTCTCTTGAATGTATGACTGCGGGTTGATGCTAATGCGATCGATCTGCCATTTTTTCAAGACGTCGAGCTTTTCAGGGGTAATGGTGTCTGGTCGTCCGGCTTCGACTGTAATTTCGCGGACGCGGTCGACATCCGGAAACACCTTATACATATGAGCGTATAGTTGGTCCATCTCCTCAGCTGTAATGCTCGTCGGCGTCCCGCCGCCGTAATAAATCGTTGTAATCCGGATACCGCGTTCACGCAAAAAGCGGCCGACCGCTTCCATTTCGTAATGAAGCCCGGCTAAAAAGGCGTCAACCGACCCTTGGCGGCCGTTGATCGCGTACGCCGGAAACGTGCAATAAGCGCATTTCGTCGGACAAAATGGAATGCCGATATAAATGCTCACTTCATGGGACAAATCGTACAAATCCGGCACAACCGTGAGCTGGCGGTCAACGATCGCTTGCATTAGCTCAATTTTTTCTTTTGTTACTAAATATTCTTCCGCTAGCTTCTGATGCGCCTCTTCTTTCGTCATCCCGGAACGCAGCAGCTGATGAAGCAGTTTCACCGGACGGACCCCGGTTAAAATGCCCCATGGCTGAATGATGTTGGTATAGCGTTCAAGAAGCGTTACATACACATGGAAGATGGCGTTTTTCAACCGTTTTTCACGCGCTTTCCCGTCCGCTCCTATTGGTGCATCATACTCATACGTAGCTTCCTCGACGCGCCCGGTCGCCTTGTCGACAAGCATTCCGGAAACGGTGATGCGACCGTTTTCGTTAACGGTAAACGAAACGGAGGCATCCGCTTCAAGAAGCGACGCAAACGAAAGCACAGGCGATTCGAAAAACAGCTCGGTTATCACTTCAAGCGGACGCTGAAACCGTTCAGGATTCGGCAGTCCTTGAATTTCGATACGCACGTTCATCACCTTTTCTGTCAAACTTCTTTCAGTGTACAGAACTGCTGTTTCCCTCGTCAAGCGGAAGAATACACCTCCTTCGCTGCCCTTTGTGGAAAGGTGCCGCTTCAAACGAGCGATATAAATTCTGAACAGCTCATTTTTCTTTGAGAAGTAAAATATATTGTTTCATGCGCATAGACAAGAAAAAAGGTGTCCCTCTTCTTTTGGAACACCCTCCCTTGCCCTTTACTGTTTCGTTTTGAGCTTTTGCAAAAACTCTATTCGTTGTTGTTTGCGGAAATGTTCCTTCACCATGTAAGCGACGCCGAGCTGTTCGTTTGAGCGCGTCACCCAATCGGCTGCCCTCTTCACCTCGACCGGTGCATTGCCCATGGCGACGCCAAGCCCAGCTGCCTCAATTGCCGGCAAATCGTCAACACCATCGCCAATCACTACCGTTTCTTTGAGCGATACACCGATATGTTGAGCAAGCCGACGCAGTCCAGTGAGCTTAGATACCCCTTGCGGGACAATTTCCATTTTTCCGTTCGGATGCATAATCATATCAATGGATGGAACAGATTTTGCCAGCACAGCTGCGGCCTCATCCCGCTCCTCATCCTCGGCAAAATAAACATCGATTTTCGGCACGGCCACCGGTTCATCGATCAGCACATCGCCGAGTGAATCGACAAACTGGGTCGGGTAGAAAAATGGGTCGCTTGACGAGAGCACCGTCTGTACGACGAGATTTTTTTTCACTTTTTTCCGGTTACCGAGCGAATACCGCTCATGCATCAGACGAATATTGCAGTTAAAGTTTTCTAAAATTTGCACGATGTTAAACGTCCGCTCTTCAGGAATCACCGCTTCAAACAGTTTGTCATCAAGCGTTTTGCCGATCATCGCCCCTTGAAAGGTGATGAGCATCCCATCAAGTCGCAGTGCTTTTGCCACCTTGCGGGCGGAGAGCAAATTGCGACTTGTCATTAACGTGACGTAAACTCCTTTTCGCTTCACATAGGCGACCGCCTCTTTCGTTTCACGTGGCAGGCGGCCGTTATTTTTCAAAATCGTTCCATCAATGTTGAGTGCTAACAGCTTATAATACACGGCTGTCTCCCCCTTTTGTCTGTGCCTCGTTTTCCGTCAACTAAAGCCGCCTCTTCATCTGCTAGCGGCAGCTTTGCATTTCTTATCATTCTCATGACTATGACAAAACGGACAAAAAAAGAACACCCGACCGGGTGTTCTTCCCTATTTTTCTTCCATCAACGAACGATGCAACTCTTCGAGCGGTTTCATCGCGATTTGTTGGACTTCGGCAATCGTCATGCTCATTTGTTGTTCAAGCGCCATTAGGCGAGCTAGTTTCGCATTTTGTTGAGCGAGTGCCATCGCCTTTTGCGCCTGTTCGATTTCATCGGGCAAAATGGCTGCTCCGCGCATTTGTTTTTCGTGAAGCCGAAGCTGAATGTCGCGGAAATTCGCAAACATCTGATAGGCCGTTTCATCACGACGGACATCTTCGTACGCCTGTTTCAATTGCTGAAATGGCTGGCTCGCCCGAATTGCCTGCTCAAGCTGTCTGGCAAGTGCGTGAAGAGATTCAGACATGAAAAGGATCCTCCTACATCAATATTGTTCACGTTCTAACGTATGCGCCGGCGGTCGGCGATATGCCTCCAGCTACAGCCATAAGCCGATGATTCCTTGAACGGCGCCGATCATTGCGCCAAGCAAAGCGCCCAAATACGTAATCATTTTCAGCTCGCGGCGGGCGATCGATAAAATAATCACCTCTAATCGCCTCAGTGAAAACGACTCAACTTGATTGCGGACAATGTCCGCCAATCCGAGCTTCCCCACGATTCCCTCGATCTTATCACTGAGCGCATGGATCGCTGCGTTCGCTGCTTGCGGAACGAAGCGGTCGAACAGTTCTCGTTCATACGGAGCGATCAGCTCGGCGAGCGGACGGTCGAGCCAGTCATTGTTTCGCACAAGACCACGGGCGGCGGCGCTCACCGTCTCCTTGATGCGCTGGCGGCCGATCATCTCTTCGACCGCAGCTAATGGATAGCTGATCCATTTGTTCCATTCCGTCCAAAGAAGACGGGCTAACATCGCCCTTGTACCGGCATGGCGTAAAAATTTGCCAAGCTCTGACTGCACTTTATCGACGAAATTAACATTGCCGAGCAACATTTGCATCATACCTCCGACCATCCCTCTCTCTTGAAAAAAACGGTCGATCATGCCAGCAATCTGCCGCTTCCCTTCTTCGCTGCTGAAATAGTCGATCACCCGGTCGGCCAAGTAGTCGGCCAAGCTTTCAATGCGTGATTCCATCGTTTCTTTCAGTTCCGGCGACAATAGATCGCGAATGGGCCGCAGACGCCATGTTTCACTCCATTGTTCATACGCCCGCCCTGCTTGCTTAGCTGCCAGTTCACTAAGCCATTCATCCGGCGCATGAACGCCAAGGCGTTCAAGCAGCTGTGCCGGCGTTTCCCGACGTGAAAGCCATCGTTTCAACCATTCGCGCCCCCAATCGGCCACCTCTGCGACGAAGACGGGATCCGTAAGCTTACGCCGCAGCCCTTCCGGCGTCACTAAATGCTCAACGACTGTTTTCCCGAGTTGCTCGGCAAGTTCTCGCCTCCGTTTTGGGATCAAACCGGGAGTTAGCGGCAGTCGCTTTCCAAATATGTATATCGGCTCATACGGGCGAAACAACATGACGATAGCGATAAAATTCGTCATCCCGCCAATGAGCGCCCCGACTGCCATCATAAACAACAAATAAACGAACGTGTTCATCGCCTTCCCCTTTCGTCTGTGCCGCTGTCACCAAACGGCAGCCCTCATCATACGATACGATATAAACGTTTGCCTAATTTTTCATTATAGAGCTTGCCTGATGAATGCGCAAATGAGGGACTGCGATGAGCGAACAACGAACCGTTGCAGTGTTAACGGAAATAACGGAAACAACTGAACAACCATCGTTTGGCTCTATTCATTGTTTTTGTGAGGAATTAGCGCAGTGCGCAAAAGAGCGCGGCCTCTTTTTTTACGTCACATCGCCGTCGCTTTATTTGCAACGCATCGGCTACCAGTGGATTGGCGGCGAATGGATGAAACGGGACGTGCCTCCAGCTGACGTCATCTACAACCGGCTCCACTCGCGACAATCGGAACATTCCCCTTTGTTTGCTGAATTGCTCACCCGGCTTGCTGTAGAAGGCGGATCGATGTTCAATCATCGTTTTTTGCACAAATGGGAAGTGTACCGCTACTTCGAGCAACATGAGTACTTGCATCCGTATTTGCCAAAAACGGCGTTATGGAGCAATGAAGATACGCTTGAAGCCTTTCTCACCGCCTTCCCATCTGTCTTTCTTAAACCGATCCACGGCAGCCAAGGGCGGGGAATTTTCCGTCTTGAACGTTCGGACGGCACCATTCGCCTCCGTCATTCCACTTCCGCTTCGACAACCACATACAGCTCGATAGATACTTTAGTTTCCGCTTTGCGACGTCGAACGAAGGCTCCAATGATCATTCAGCAAGGACTGGAGATCCACACGATTGACGGCCGACCGGTCGATTTCCGACTCCTTTGCCATCGCGTCCGCAACAATCATTGGCGCGTCACCTCAGCGGTTGCCCGTGTGGCGCCGCCCGACCAGTTTGTCGCCAACCTCGCTCGCGGCGGGGAACTGATGGCGATCAATACGGTATTGAGGGAATGGTATACGGCGTCAGACGCTTTCCAACAAAAACAGCTTCTCAAAGAAATTGCGATGGAAGCAGCAACCGTGCTGGCGCTTGAGGCGGAAGGGTTATACGGGGAGTTGGGCATTGATCTCGCCATCGATGTTCATGATCAGCCATGGATCATTGAAGTGAATACAAAGCCGTCGAAACAAACGGATATGACGTCCGCTCCACAAACTGTTCGCCCATCGGCGAAAGCGATCATCGAGTATTGTTTGACATTGATGGAGGAAAAGGAGTGAACGATGTTGATTTCACTCGGTTTTGTCACTCTTGACGAACAACAAGAGCTCACATATTTTACCGAGGTGGCCAAACGCGCCAATCACTATGGCATTTCGGTTTATCGTTTTTCGCCACTAAATATCGACCCACAGACAGAACATGTTCACGGCTTTGTCTTTCAGCCGGAGACGAACGAATGGATGGATGCCGTTTTTACTATTCCGCCGTTTTTATACGACCGTTGCTTTTACGGTCATGACGACCGTTCAAAAAAAGCAAAACCGATTATGCATTGGCTGAAACAGCGACCTGATTTAGTCTTTTTAGGCTACGGATTGCCGGGCAAATGGGATGTGTTTGAATCGCTTTCTACCCATCCGCTTTTGTCAGCGTATGTACCGCCTACTGTTCGCCTTGAACGCACCGATGACATACTCGAGCTTCTCCGCCATGAACAAGCCGTCGTCGCCAAACCGATGCACGGTTCCAGCGGGCGCGGCATTTACGTTATTCAAAAACAAGGAAAAACGTTATCCGTCCAAGACGGGCTCGGTCAAGAACGGGCGGTCATTGCACGCCGGAGAGAGCTTGAGAAGCTCGTTACCTCTTTGAACCGCCGCGATAGTTATATGCTGCAGCCTCTTCTTTCGTTGTCCACCCCGGCACACGAACCGTTTGATCTCCGCTTTTTATTGCAAAAAGATGAAGGCGGCCGTTGGGTCGAACGGGTACGGGCTGTGCGAGTCGGACGTCCGGGAACATGGGTAGCGAACATCCGATCTGGCGCCGATATTCGACCGTTTGCCGATTGGCTCGATTACCTGCCTTCTCCAAAGCGCGTCTTAGTCCTTGATGGCATCGAAACGATCATCCGCACACTGCCAACTTATATCGACAACGAATTCGGCTCGCTGTTTGAGATTGGCTTAGACCTTGGCGTGGCTGACAACGGGGCGGTCTGGATTTTGGATGTGAATTCGAAACCGGGAAGAAAAGTGATCAACATTCTCCCACCCGAGCAGCAAAACGCGATCTATGAAGCACCGCTCCGCTACTGTTTGTTTTTAGCAAGCGGGGTGAATAGCCGATGACTTATACGTTAATGATTGACGAAACAGGAGAAAACACGGTCACCTTGCCGGCTTCAGTTCAAGCGTCTGGACAAACGGCAGCTGCGTTTGGCAGCCTGCTTGTCCCATGCCGAATTGTATCCTCTTCCACACTCACTGACTGTGTGATCATAACAAGTGACGTCGCCCGGCGCCTATCCATTCCATTTGCCGCTAACGTTCATGTCTTTTTGACTGCAGAAGCCGTCCATTTCGGCCCGCTTGTCGGCATTTTGACCGCTGGGTTCACCAAGTCGCTCCATCGCCCTGTTGGAAGCCGGAGCTTCTTTTTCGCCAAGTTGTTGGCGCAAGAGAAGCAAGTCGGTGGATTTGCCTTTTTGTTCGGCACCCCCCATATCGATTGGGAAAACGGAACGGTCAACGGCTATTTTTATACAGAACGAGGCTGGGAACGCCATACGGTTCCATTGCCAACGGTCATTTACAACCGCCTGCCAAACCGGCGCATCGAAAATAGCGAAATGTTTCAAACGGTCACCGAGACACTGCAAACCGCCTATGGCATTCCGGTCTTTAACGGCCATTTTTTTAACAAATGGGATATTTACCGCCGGCTTGCCGCCCATCCTGAAGCACAACCATATTTGCCAGCGACATCCGCACACATCACAAAGCAGACGATCGAACAGTTTCTCACCCGCTACACGGAAGCATACGTGAAACCGGCTGATGGCAGCCTCGGCCGCGGCATCTATCATTTGACGAAAAAAAACAATGTCTACGAATGCCGCTCTCGCGACGAACAAGGAGAAACGAAAACCGCCGTGTTTCCAACTGCCATGGCGCTATGGCATCATTTACTCACCGACGCGCCGCTTCATCGCTATGTCATTCAGCAGGCTGTGCCGCTCATGACCGTCAATGGTCGACCGACGGATTTTCGCGTCCACACCAATAAAAACGAATACGGCCAATGGCAAGTGAGCGCTATCGCGGCCAAAATCGCCGGAAGACAAAGCATCACCACTCATATGAACAGCGGTGGAATCGTCAAAACGCTCGAAGAAATTTTTCCGGACACTGCTCAGCGAAACAACATGCTAACCCGCCTGAATCATGTCGCTCTCACGCTTAGCCGGTGCCTTGATGAAACATCAGAAACATTGATCGGTGAAATTGGCTTTGATCTTGGTGTAGATAAACAAGGGGAAATTTGGATGTTCGAAGCCAACTCCAAACCAGGACGTTCGATTTTTCAGCACCCAGGGCTCAAAGAAGCCGATGAGCGCACGGTATTGCTGCCGCTCGCTTATGCTGTCCACCTAAGCAAAACAGCCATCACCGAACCAGAGGCGCTTTGGTCATGATCACAATCGGCTTCCGACGCGACACCGGTGAGTGGGTTTGCAAGGAAAGGAAGGGACTTTACCGATTTGGCAACGGTCAGCTCGCCTTCGCCGCTTCTCTTCCTGATCTCACGTTTGCTGTCCGAACGAAAGGCAGACGGGTCGGGCCGCTTGTCGGTATTTTAGTGAGCGAATCATCTATCCCTGCCTTGCTTAGCAGGAAAAAGCGATGGCTTGAGACAGTCATTCGCTCGATCCATGCCGACGGTGGCATCGCCATCGTCAGTGCGGCCACCAGCATCGGTGAAAAAACAGTTTCCGGCTATGTATTCGTCCCGTCGCTTGAGCGTTTTGTTGAAGCACTCACTCCGTTGCCAGATGTCGTCTACAATCGAATAAAAAGCTGGAAAGAAGAACAAACCGAGCCGTTTCAAACCGCAGTCGCCCGGCTTGCCGCCCATAACATCCCGCTCGTCAACCGCTCCTTTTTCCGCAAATCGGACGTTTACGACGCATTGCGGACTGATCGTCGGCTTTGGCCGTATTTGTTGCCGACTGCACTTGTTGACAAGGTGGACGATGTACGCGCCTGGCTTGATCAATACGGTTGCATCTATGTAAAACAAGATAATGGGTCAAGAGGAAGTGGATTGTTCCGCCTCACCGCTTTGCCTGGGGCGGCGGTTGTCTGCGAATCCCCCCGCAGCCAAAAACGGCTGGAGTCGCTCGATGAACTGGCACCGCTTGTCCAATCGTGCCGTTACATTGTTCAAGCAGCAGCGGACGCCGACACATGGAATGGTTGCCGCTACGATTTGCGCGTGCTTGCTCATTGGCAACACGACCGCTACACAATTACCGGCATCGGTGTCCGTCTTGCTAGGACACAGTCAGTGACAACCCATGTCTTTCATGGTGGAACGGTGTTGCCATACACAGAAGTCAAAGAACGTATCGATGAACAGGAGCTCGAGCAGCTGATTGCGCTGAGCGGAAAGCGGCTCAGCGAGCGATTCGGCTTTGTCGGAGAGTTTTCCGCTGACATCGGCGTCAGTCGTGAGCGGCAGCTGTACATTTATGAAATCAATGCCAAACCGATGGTGTTTGATGAGCCGGAAATTGAAATGCATCGGCTCAGGAGGCTCAATCAGCTGTTTGCCGAATTAGCTCATCTTGCGCCATAGCCAAAAACTCACTGCTGTATCGAAGAGCTTGGCGAAACACTTGGCTGACTGCCTGTTTGGCCGCGCCATCCAGTCGTCCACTAATGTCCTGGCATAACTTTGCCTTTTCCCATTCTGCCTCAGCAAGAGATTGCAGCAAGTCAAAACGGCTGGTCTCCACTTCTTTTCTCTCTCTTCCTTCACCGCATTGTACATCAACGCCAGCCACTAAATAGTGCACATATTGCCAGAGTTGCCGTTGCCGCCGCGCCTCATCTAAGTAGCTAGTCCATGTTGGCTCGTCCTTTCTGATCTCGGCAAGCTGCCTCGCCTTTTTCTCAGCTACGATGGTCGTTTTGATTAACTTTTGAATGGGAACGATCATGCCATATCACTCCTCCTCGCTTGTTCTGCTCTATCCATATGAAGCCAGCGGATAATGTATGCCGATTCCGCACAAACTAGAAAAAACAATGAGGAAGGAGCAAGACGATGGAACGGAAAGAAGCCGGACGCCAAGACGCTTTATACGAAGGCCGCAATGAGTATTATATGGATATCGACCGCATGATTAATGAAGGGATGGCCGGCGGTAATGTGTACGGCCACGATGATGAGGTGAATATCGAAGAAGCGCGCGACCTTGTAAAAGAGGAACCGCCTTATGAAGCAGGCGATTGACCGATGGGCCGATTTTCCCTCCGCCGGGAAAGTCGGCTTTTTGTTATAATGAATGAAAAACGATAGAAAGGGTTGCGCCGCGATGTTAAAGGAGCTCGAGTCACTTTATGAAGGGGATATCGTCATTAACGGCCAGCCGGAACACCCAGAGGCATATGAATGGTTTTACACCGCCGATGGCGATGAAATCGGCATCGCCAAACAGCGGTTAACGAAACGAGAACAGCGATTGTTAGCGCTGTTTTTGACTCCAACCGAACATCGTCGGGAACGTGAAAGTGAAGAGGAGCGAGTGTGGAAACGGTGGATGGAAAACGGTGACCCGTCAGCGCCTGCCATGCTGACCACCCCGTACTGCCGTCTGATTCACTTTACCGTCAATCAGCCGATCACAAATAAAACCGAGTTTGCCGAAACGATCCACAACTTGTTTGAGTCCCCGATAACGATCGTTTGGGACAAAGACAAGAACGGACTAATCATCGAAGCCAAGCAAAAACGGACGGCTGAACTGCCCTTGCTGGCGGAAATGGCTGACGCGCTCGCCGCCGATTTTTACACTACGATCCATCTATTCATCGGCCCGGTTCGCCCTGTCGATGATCGATTACACGAGTCGTTTCTCCTCGAAAAAGAATGTTTTTCCGCCGCTCGTCGCTTTTGGCCGAAGCAAACGGTGTATGAGTGGGAAGATGCCATTCCACTTCCTCTCCTTAGCGCTGAGAGCGATGATAAGACCGACCGAATCTTATCGTTCCTTGATCAATTTGATGAAGATGAAATACGAGCGATGGAGACATTTTTACAATGCAATTTAAACGTCTCCATGGCAGCGAAAAAACTATACATGCACCGAAACAGTTTGCAATACCGGATCGATAAGTGGACGGAGCAAACCGGTATTGACATCAAGCGATTTAAGGGAGCAGTGGCGATCTACTTAGCTATTTTGCATCGCCGCCTTACTTAACCGCCGATATGCCATCTCGTCATGTCGCCGAAAACAGGCGGCATTTTTTGTGCACCTTGTCCATTTACGAATGTTCGTATTTTTCTATACACTATTGCTATAGGAAAACGATTTCAATAACAGGGGGATTCACGATGGCAGAACTCATTCTTGACCATATTTACAAAATTTACGACAACAATGTCACCGCCGTTAAAGACTTTAATTTACATATTCAAGATAAGGAATTTATCGTCTTCGTCGGTCCGTCCGGCTGCGGCAAATCGACAACATTGCGGATGGTCGCCGGTCTTGAGGAAATTTCAAAAGGTGATCTCTATATCGATGGCAAGCGGATGAACGATGTGCCGCCAAAAGACCGTGACATCGCCATGGTGTTCCAAAACTATGCCCTTTATCCACATATGAGCGTTTATGACAACATGGCATTCGGCTTAAAGTTGCGCAAGTTCCCGAAAGCAGAAATCGACAAACGCGTCCGCGAGGCAGCTCGCATCCTCGGACTCGAACAATACTTAGACCGGAAACCGAAAGCGCTCTCCGGTGGACAGCGTCAACGCGTAGCGTTGGGACGTGCGATTGTCCGCGACGCGAAAGTATTTTTAATGGATGAACCGCTTTCGAACTTGGATGCGAAACTGCGCGTGCAAATGCGTTCGGAAATCGCCAAGCTCCACCAACGTTTGGAAACGACGACGATTTACGTTACCCACGACCAAACGGAAGCGATGACGATGGCAACTCGCCTTGTTGTCATGAAAGACGGCGTCATCCAGCAAGTTGGGACGCCGCGCGAAGTGTATGAAAGACCGGAAAATGTTTTTGTCGGCGGCTTTATCGGTTCCCCGGCCATGAACTTTATTAAAGGGACGCTGCAAGACGGCAAGTTTGTTGTCGGTAACACATCGTTTGGCATTCCGGAAGGAAAAATGAAAGTATTGCGCGACCAAGGGTACATTGGCAAGGAAGTCATTTTAGGGATTCGTCCGGAAGATATTCACGACGAGCCGCTCTTCTTAGAGGCTTCACCGGCAACAAAAATTACGGCTCACGTCGAAGTCGCTGAGCTGCTTGGTGCTGAATCGATGATTTACTCGAACATCGACGGCCAAGAGTTTGTCGCTCGCATTGATGCTCGCACCGAAATTAAGCCGGGTCACCGCCTCGATCTTGCACTCGATATGAACAAAGCGCATTTCTTTGACATCGAAACGGAACGGCGTATTCGCTCTGCAGATGAAAAGTAAGCCCCCATTTGTTTCTATATAGATTTAGTAGGCTCTAGCATTGTGCTAGAGCCTACTCTTTAATAAAACGTACTTCCTCTTCTTGACAATGCGGACAATAAAACAAATGAACACACTCATGATTCGTATATGTGTACGGGTAACCATCAACAAGCTTCATAAGGTCCCCATCCATATACGGACTGTAATCATCAAAATAGTCCGTAATTTTTCCTTGGTCTTCCATTGGCTGCCGGCAGTAGCTGCAATATACCGTTATCTGGCGCAGCCCGTTGCAAAGCGGGCATACATTCATGCTGTTTCCTCCTATAAGATGCTCCTTATTTTACATATTCCCTAATGATAGCAGCGATAAAACGTAAAAAATTACCATATAATCAAGATGAATAACGGACTAAAAACAACTCAAACTATGAGTACCACCAGCAAAAGAGGCACTCGCCACAACACCTATGCTGGCGAAGGCAAAAGCGGGTGGACGTTGGGTTCAGCCAAGCTTGGCAGCACGCCTTACGGCGTGTAGTGCTGGTGCAAATCCAGCCAACCCAGCCATTAAAATTTACAAGAGGAGATGATCAGTTATGGCACGCAACAATAACAATAACCAACTGTTAGTCGCTGGCGCCCAACAAGCCATCGACCAAATGAAATTCGAGATCGCTCAAGAGTTTGGTGTCAACCTTGGCGCTGATACGACTTCCCGTGCAAACGGTTCGGTCGGCGGCGAAATTACGAAACGCCTTGTAGCAATGGCTCAACAACAACTCGGTGGCCAATTCGGTAACGTTCAATAATCATTTCACAGACAACTTCATAATAGATGGCAAAAGCCCCAGGCAGTTAGCCTGGGGCTCTTTCATCTCACTGTCACATGCCTCCCGCCTGCCCGGCGAGTGGTTGATTCAAAGAGACAAGCACTTTGCGAATGCGTCGATTATCAACTTGGCGAACGGTCAGCGTCAACGGACCGTACTGCAACGTTTCGCCGACTGCCGGAATGCGTTCAAACATTTCAAAAATCCAGCCACCCAACGTACGCGATTCGCTTTCTGGCACATCGATCTTCATCACTTCACAAAATTCGTCAAGCGGTAGTTCGGCGCTGAATTCAAAGCTATGTTCATCGATTTGGCGCACCGTTTTCACCGCTTCGTCATGTTCATCCCATATTTCGCCGACGATTTGCTCGATAATATCCTCGAGCGTAATCAAGCCGGCTGTGCCGCCGAACTCATCGACGACGATCGCCATGTGTACTTTGCTTTTTTGCAGTTCTGGCAGCAAGTCGGACACTTTCATCGACTCGACGACAAACAGCGGCTGGCGCAACAATTCACGGATGCGCACATCGTGGTTTTGTACAAGTTCGCTGAAAAAGTCACTCTCCGATAAAATACCAATGACGTTATCAATATCCCCTTCATACACTGGAATGCGGGAGTACCTTTCTTCCAAAAATACGTCACGAATCTCTTCAATCGGCTGATTCACCTCAACCGCCACCATATCGGCACGCGGTGTGAAAATTTCTTCGACTAAAATCTCATCAAAATCGAGCGAACGTTGAATCAGTTCTTTTTCCTTGTTGTCAATGACCCCTTCTTCTTCACTTAACTCGACCATCACTTTGATATCTTCCTCCGTGACGGCCGGCGCCGCAGCTCCGTTGGTGAACCGTCGAGAAATTCGTTCCCTCATCGCTTGAAACAATGCCGTTACGGGCGCCATGAGTTTCATCAGCCCATAGGCGAGGCTGACATACCGAATCGCAAGCGTTTCTGCCTGCTCTTTCGCCATCGATTTTGGCAAAATGTCACTGAAGACGATGGACAAAATGGTCATCACCGCAATCGAGACAAATAAACCAGTCTGTTCCCCAAGTAGTGAAGCAGCGATATAAATAAACAGCGCAACCGCTGTAATGCTCGTCAGACGGTTGGCAATGGCAAGCGCCAACAATGCACGATCAAGCTGTTCGATCACTGCCTGGAGACGCTGGTTGTGTGGGTGCTCTTCCGCATAATGCTTTAACCGGGCTTTGCTTGCTGATGAAAAAGCCGCCTCGGCTGAAGCAAACAATGCGTTGACGAGCAGGAAAAGAAAAAACCAACCGAACAACCTTAACGGCCACTCTTCCAAAGAATCTTCACACTCCTATAGGAACATGACTATGTTATTCATATCCATTTTTTCACCGAAACATGCCTGTGAAAGCAAAGTTTGCTTCACCGGGCGGAAATGGCTGCACATGTCGTTCGCAGTCGGTTTCCATTCCTTACTTTAAATATAACAAATTTTTCGCCAACTGGCTATAGTTGAAGCGTTTCATTTCCATATACATCCAAATAAAAACGCGCCGGGACGCGCCGACGCGTTTTAGGATTCAAGCCAACAAGCTCCAATAAAATACATAAGCACCAACAATGAAGCGATATTCAGCGTAATTGACCACTCAACCATTCATCTTTCCCTCCCGTTCTCATCGTACCATATGAACAAGCGGGAGAAGCGGGCAAAGAAAGAACGTTTTTTGACAGTTTCGTGACAGCTAAAAGAGAGGGACGCCCCTTGACACGGACGCCCCCATTCCGTATGTTCGAGAGATGCTCCCTTCATGCTCAACGGTTTTACCCTAAATACCGGTAATAAATCGTTTTCGCCTCTTGCACGTCTTTTGTACCGTGCACAAGTGCACGGCCGTCACCAAATACGACGAGCCTCTTGTCGCCGATCGAAACAGAGACGAGATATGGGTTTGCTTCAGCTTGAAGCCCTTGACGTCGAAATAACGCTGCCAGTTCATTTAAATCGTATTGCCGACGGGCAGACGGGCGAATTTGCACGGAATCACGCCCACACAACACGGCCGTCTTCGTCTGCTGTTCATAAGAAAGAAACGGATAGGACGGATCATGACCGCACGTCGGACAATTATCTCTTTTCACTGCATCAATGCGAATGGCCGCATATTCGTTCGTCCAAAGATCAAACGAGACGAGCTTGCCGCGTAACGCCTCCCTGTCTTCGACTAAAATTTTCAACGCTTCTGCCGTCTGGTAACTAACAACCATTTGCACCGTCGGGCTAATAATACCGGCCGTGTCGCACGTCAAGCCCCCTTGCGGCACCGTTTCTAGCAGGCAGTATAGGCACGGTGTGCGCCCGGGGATAAAGGCGTAGCTTAAGCCGTAGCTGCCGACACAGGCACCGTAGATCCACGGAATGCTGTATTTATAGGCGACATCATTGATGACCATGCGCGCGTCAAAATTGTCGGTTGCATCAATCAGTAAATGGGGGCGCTGCTCAGCCACAAGCGCCTCCAACTCCTCTGGACCGGCATCCCCGACAATGGCCTCAATCTGGACATCACTGTTTACTTGTTCGAGACGTCGCTTGGCAGCGATCGCCTTTGGCAGCCGCTCTTTCGCATCCGCTTCGCTGTATAACTGCTGGCGCTGTAAATTGCTCCATTCGACGTAGTCGCGGTCAATGATCGTCAATTTGCCAATCCCAGCGCGTACGAGCGCTTCAGCATTGCCCGTGCCAAGCGCTCCAGCGCCGATTAAGACAACATGCTTTTCCCGTATTTTCTTTTGTCCTGCCTCACCGATTGGGGCAAACAATTGCTGTCGGGAATATCGTTCGTTCAAACAACACTCATTCCTTCCATCGGGCTGCTCGCTGACGCATAGCGCTTTTTCGGGATACGCCCGGCTTCATAGCCAAGTCGGCCCGCTTCAATCGCCAGCTTCATCGCTTTTGCCATTTTCACTGGATCAGCTGCACCAGAAACAGCGGTGTTTAGCAACACCCCGTCCGCACCAAGCTCCATCGCCAGCACTGCATCCGCCGGGCCGCCGATGCCGGCGTCAACAATAACCGGCACAGTCGCTTGCTCGATGATGAAGCTCAAATTGAGCGGATTGATGATGCCTTGCCCTGACCCGATTGGCGACGCCCCTGGCATGACCGCATGACAGCCAAGCTCCTGCAGCCGTCTTGCCAGCACAACGTCATCAGACGTATACGGCAACACGATAAACCCTTCTTCAAGGAGCATTTCTGCTGCCTTTAACGTTTCAACCGGATCCGGGAGCAACGTTTTGTCACAGCCAATCACTTCTACTTTAATCATATCACATAACCCCGATGCTTTCGCTAGCCGCGCGATGCGCACCGCTTCTTCGGCTGTTTTCGCCCCGGCAGTGTTTGGCAGCAGCTTATATTTGCTTAAGTCGAGCTGCTCTAAAAAGTTCGGCTGCTCTGGAGAAAAAATGTTCATCCGCCGAACCGCAAATGTCAAAATTTCCGCCCCCGATGCTTCCACCGCTTCTTTTTGCACATCTAGGCTCGGATATTTGCCCGTTCCAAGCAACAACCGTGAAGAAAATTCATATGGACCGATTTTCAACATCTCAACCGCCTCCCACAAAATGAACGATTTCGACGCGATCGCCATTCGCGAGCGTCGTTATTCCGTACTCATGCTTTTGAATAATGCGAACGTTGACTTCCACAATCGCCAGTTTATTATCAAGACGGAAATGCGAAAGCAAATCACTAACCGTTTTCACCTCATCGGGCACGGTGATCGTCTCCCCGTTAACGATCAATGTCATTCAATCCCCACCTTTTCTTCTGAATGGCGTGTCAAAGAAAACGGTGACAAATCAACCTCAGGCTCTTTCCGTTCGATTAAGTCGGCCATTAGCTGCCCGGTAATCGCGCTGAGCAAAATCCCGTTTCGATAATGGCCGGCAGCGACAAACACGCCGTGTCGCTCCGGATGTTCGCCGATATATGGCAAACCGTCTTTCGTCTGCGGACGGATGCCGCTCCACGCCCTCACCCATTCTGCCTGTTTGACATCCGGAAGCAGGCGGGCAGCGCGATGAAGCAAATTCATGACCCCGCCGGCGCACACATGCCGGTCGTATGTGCCCGGAGTGGACGTCGCACCAATCAACAGTTGGTTGCCTCGCTTCGGCACAATATAGCAACCGTTTTTGGCAAACACGGTCGCCTGCAACAACGGAACCGGTGTACGCACCATGACGCACTCCCCTTTGACTGGGGACACAGAAAGAGGAAGCCCAAGCAGGTTGCCAAGCTGCGACGCCCAGGCGCCCGAGGCGATGACGACCGCCTCAGCCGAAAATGTTCCATCCGTTGTGTCAAGGTGATGCCCACCGGCGTCTGAACGGATGTTCAATACTTCTGTATACTCATATAAGCGAGCGCCGGCTGATACAGCAGCATGGACGAGAGCAGCAGCCAAATCCGGGGCGCTCACTTGTCCGTCGCCTTCAATGTACATGGCCCCAACAATCGCTTCCATTGAGAGGCGGGGCTCAATCTCAAGCACTTCCTCTTTCGTCAGCCAGCGCACCGGCTGGTCCGTCGCGCTCCAAAATGTATAATGCCGGCGGAGATCTTCCGCCTCTTCCTCCGTTGTCGCTATTTTGATCATCCCTTTTTCGACGAGGCCGATGTCAATCCCCGTTCGTTCCTTCAACTCTTCCGCCAAGGACGGCATAAGGGTCCTGCTTTTTAAGGCGAGCGGCACGAGCGGACTTGGCGTAGAAAATTCTGCTTGTGCTCCGAGCATGCCGGCGGCTGCGCTCGACGACTCACCAGCCATCGTTCCTTTTTCTAAAATCGCGACGCGATACTTCCGTTTGGCAAGCTCGAAGGCCACCGCCGCCCCGATCACCCCACCGCCAACAATGGCAACGTCATAATAATGTATAGTCACTTGATCCTCTCCCCCTTGACAATTTCAGCTAGCCGTTTCGCTTCACTGACCGGATCAGCTGCGAAAAAAATCGCCGACAACACCGCCACTCCCGCTGCCCCCGCTTCTAGCACTCGGCGGGCATTGCCGGCATGGATGCCGCCGATGGCAATGACGGGAATATGTACAGCAGCGGCTATTTCCTTCAGCAAGTCTACGCCGCGCGGAAGCACCCCCGGTTTGCTGGCGGTCGGAAAAATATGGCCGAATAAACAAAAGTGGGCACCGTCCTCTTCCGCCTGCTTCGCCTCCGCCAGCCCATGCACCGAGCATCCGACTGTCAAACTCGGAAATGAGCGGCGGACAGCCCGCACCGGTAGGCTATGGTAGGCGAGTTGCACTCCATGGACGCCATACACTGCAGCCACATCGACGCGGTCATTGACGATGATTTTTTGGGGTGGCACCCCGACACGAAGCAGCGCAGTGACAAACGCGGCAACCTCGCGCGCTGTTTTCTCTTTTTCACGAATATGAATGCAATCGGCGTACGGATGGATGTGCTGACAAATGGCGGCGAACTCATCGGCCGTCTGCCGACCGGTCGAAACGAAATGAAGCGTTCCCATCTAGATCCCTTTCTTTCTACCGTACATCGTTTATAGAAATGTACGGATAATGAATGCCAACATGATAGGAAACAAATAACAAAACGACAAACAAAATAACAAACAGAACGTCATATTTGCCAAACCCGATTTCATAGTAAAACGTGCGCGGGCCGCTGCCTGAAAACTGTTTCGCCTCCATCGCCACCGCGATGCGCTGAGCGCGCCGAATGCTTTGCGATAAAAGCGGAATGGCGTAGCGTTTCACTTTGCTAAACCCTCCACGATTCGGCACGCCGCGTACTTTCAAAGCATAATGCACGTTTTGAAACTCCTCAATCATCATCGGCAGCAAACGGACAGCTGCTAGAAAGCTGTACGCATATTTCGGCTTGAGCTTCAGCTGCTGCATCAGCGAGTAAAATAGATGCACCGGCCGGGTCGTCAAGGAAAAAATTAAACCCAATAGCCCGAGTGCCAAGGCGCGAAACCCAAGATGCACACCGCGCCAAAAGCTCTCTTCCGTAACATGGATGAGCCCCCAGCGAAACCATGTCGTCTTTCCTTCACCAAACATCATCATTGATGAAGCGGTAGAAACAAAGATGAGAAAGAACGGCAAAAACATCCAAACAAGTGCGTTCGCCGAATAACCCGTCCCAAAGCAAAACAAAACAAAAAGGGCGAGCGAGAAATTGATCAGTACGTTCGGATTATGAATGAACAAAACAGCAAAAAAGAGAATAACGAGCACGATCAACTTCAAGCTCGGATTCGTCTCATGAAGCCATGTCTCACGGCGGTGAATCTCCCATTTCATTGCCCGGCTCCTCCTTCGGCGAACGCCAACTCCCGGATACCTAACCGCTCGTCCTGGACAAGTGCTCCGCCTTCAATCACCCAACGTCTCGTCGCAAAGCGGCGGACGATTTGTTCATCGTGAGTGACCATCACAATCGCTGCCCCTTGTTCACGGTACGATTCAAGCATCTCGAGCAAAGCGAACGTATTTTTCGCATCCTGCCCAAATGTCGGCTCATCAAGCAAAAAGAGTCGTTGGCCGGCAACAACGGAGGCAGCCACACTCAATCGACGCTTTTGGCCGACTGACAGCTGGTACGGATGCGTATCTTGTTGGCCGACAAGGTCAAATTCGCGCAAAAGACGGGCGACTGTTTCTTCTGTTTCCTCGCTCGAACGCCCCTCGAGCCGGAGCGAATAAGCGAGCTCATCCCGTACGGAATGGGTGACAAATTGGAACTCCGGATTTTGAAACACAAAAGCGATATGACGATGCAATGGCTGCCGCTGCTTGACATCATCTCCTAACAACCGATAATCTCCTTGTGTACGGATGAGCTGCATGAGTGCGTGCAAGAGTGTACTCTTACCGGCACCATTTCGGCCAGTGACAGCAATCCATTCACCTGCCCGCACCACCGCTTCGGAAACGCTAATTTTCACTTCCCGCTTGCGAAAACCACGAAAATCGCGAAGACAAAGGAGTTCTTCTCCTTCCCGCCACTTCCGCCGCTGTACCCTCCGGTCGTATTCGTCCCAAACGCCCGGATGCCAAATGCCTTCAGCGCTGATGACATCTTTATATTGGGAAAATACTGTTCTTGCCTTGCCATCAGCCATGACTCTTCCATCACGGCCGAGCAGCACAATCCGATCAACAAAGTCAAGGACATGATCGATTTTATGTTCGACGATGATGACCGTTTTATCGCGGCTCACCTTCTTGACAGTTTGCCATACTGCTTTTGTCCCTTCCTCATCAAGCAGTGCGGTCGGCTCATCCAAAAACAGGACCTCCGGCTCAAGCGCAAGCACGGAAGCGAGCGCCAGCCGCTGTTTCATCCCGCCGGAGAGTGTATGAATATCCGTATGCGGTTCGATTGTCAACCCAACTTGATCCAAAAGAGCGCGAATGCGGGCGGGCATCTCCTCGCGCGGTACCCCTCTATTTTCAAGAGCGAATGCGATTTCCTCATCCGCGTACGGCATGCAAAATTGTGCATCCGGGTCTTGAAACACATAGCCCCACCGTTTTGGCAGCTCGAGATGTTCCGCCTTCATCGGCACATCGACTGAGTTGGGAATGATGCCAGCCATCACTTGCAACAACGTTGACTTGCCACATCCAGATGGGCCAAGAAAGAGCACTTTCTCCCCTGCGGTAATCGACAGTGATAAATCGTGAAACAACAGCTCACGATGTCCGGGAAATTTGAGGCGCAGCCGATCGATTGTAATTCCATGTCCCATCGTTTATCAGCCGCCTTATCGGTTCAGCGCATCATAATCTTCTTTTGAAGCTGGCCGCCACATCTGTGTCACCCCGGTTTTCTCAAGCGCCTTGGCCAACGAGACAGCGAACACGCCGGAAATGAGGATGGCACCAACAAAACGTGCCAGCAAAAAGAGCGCCATATTCCATGGGGCTAGCGCCTCGATATATCCTTTGTAAAAGTCCATGATGAGCGAACCGACCGTGGCGCTGACTGCGCTTAACGATACGACGAACACGTCAAAGCGCCGATAGCGGAACGCCGCAAACACAAGCTCAGCAAACAATCCTTGAACAACTCCATAAATGAGCACCTCAAGCCCCCATTGCGACCCCATGATCAATTCGCCGGACGAAGCCGCAATTTCGGCAAGCAGCGCCACTCCTGGCTTACGGATGAGCAAATAGGTAAGCGATGAAGCGATAAACCACATGCCGTAAACCAATTGATCGGCATGAACCCCGAACACTTTCACGACTTCATATACTGGGGACCATACTTTGTAAATGACACCAAACACGATTGCAATCACAATCGTTGTCAAAATGTCAGCCAACTTCAATCCTCTTGCTGTCTTCACCATCGCATGCCTCTCCTTCCACAATCGTCCCCCGCTCCATCAATGTCAGTCTAACGGACTGTCATCATTCGAACGGGTACGCCATCTTCAAAAACTTATATTCGCCGCCGCTCGGCGGCTTCACAAATTTGCTTGGCAATTGACATTCTTTCTCCCCCTTTTCCAAAAAATAAAAACGCCGCTTCCTTTACTAACTAGCGTAAAGAAAGCGGCTTGGGCATACCATTTCGCAAGGCAAGGCAAAACCATCCTTACCCCATGTGTAGCTCCTCTCCACTTCCCTACGCTGGTATTACCCAGATCAGGTGCTAAGGGTCTCAAAGGCACACTTTGATCTCAGCCTTTCTAAAGGCCCCCCTAGTGGATGTCCCATCATGATGACATTTTCCTATTCAAATTTATCATATCACGGCAGCGGTGATTGTCAACTCTTTTTTCCGTCCGGCGTTGCGCCGCCCACCATGATTCGCTATGATTAAAACGCAACGACTGACTATCGAATGGGAGTGGAATTGATGGCAAAAGTCATTTTAAAACGCCAACGAAAAAAGCGGCTTGAACAAGGTCATCCATGGATTTTCCAAAGTGAAGTCGACCGCATTGAAGGGGACATTACGCCAGGTGATTTCGTCGATGTCTATAACCACCAAGGTTATTGGCTGGCGAAAGGATACATTAACCCGGCCTCACAAATCATTGTGCGCATACTGACGCAAAACCCCGATGACGAACTGAATGAGGAGTTTTTTATCGAGCGCATCCGCCAGGCATGGGCGTACCGTGAACGGATGATTCCCGGCATCCGCTCTTGCCGCGCCATCTATGGAGAGGCCGATTTTCTGCCTGGGCTCATCGTCGATAAATACGAGGATGTGCTCTCTGTACAAATTTTGGCGCTTGGAATGGAAAAACGTAAAGATTGGATTTTGCGCGGCTTGCTTGATGTGTTCGCACCAAGAGCCATTTATTTGCGCAACGATGTGTACGTTCGGGAACTTGAGGGACTTAAACAAGAAAAAGGCTTTTGGTATGGAGAAGCAGAAACAGAAATCGAAATCGAGGAAAACGGCGTCAAATATATTGTCGATATTGAAGGTGGTCAAAAAACCGGCTTTTTCTTCGACCAGCGGCAAAACCGCGCCGCCCTCCGCCCGCTCATCGGCCCGGAGACAACCGTGCTTGACTGCTTCACTCATACCGGTTCATTTATGCTAAACGCCTGTCTGTACGGAGCAAAACACGTCACCGCTGTCGACATTTCCGAACATGCGATTGAAACGGCGAAGCGAAACGCAGCCTTAAACGGCTTTACAAACGTTGATTTTGTCGTCGCCAACGCCTTTGATTATTTGCGCGAGTCAGTGCGCGCCGGCAAACAGTGGGATGTCGTCATCATCGACCCACCGGCGTTCGCCAAATCCGCCCATGCGGTTCCGAAAGCGTTGCGCGGCTATAAAGATATCAACTTAAATGGGCTGAAGCTTGTCAAAGACGGCGGCTTTTTCGTCACTTCGAGCTGCTCTTACCATGTCCGTCCGCACATGTTTCAAGAGATGGTTGCCGACGCGGCGTTTGACGCCAAAAAAGTGCTGCGCCAAGTATACTGGAGCGGCGCCGGCTATGACCACCCGAAGCTACTCGCTGCTGATGAAGGCGACTATTTAAAATTCGCCATTTATGAAGTGCATTCGCGACGTTAAAGAAAAACGCTTAAGGGCTGACCTTAAGCGTTTCTTTTTTGTCCTGAGCGGAGCGGCTGTTCTTTGCGCAGCACACTCAAATAAACGAGCATCGAAATAAGCACCGAACCGGCGGCAGCTAAATAAATGCTCGGGTAGCCAAACCAATGGCTGATTTGACCGAAGACGATCGCTCCGATGCCAACGCCTAAATCAAAAAACGAGAAAAATGTTGCATTCGCCATCCCTTTTCGGTGAACAGGCGCCCGCTCAACCGACCATGCCTGCAGCCCCGGCTGCACCATGCCAAATCCAAACCCATACAGCACCGCTGCGGTCAATAACGCCCATTCCCCTGGCAGCCAAGCAAGCATAAGCATCGCCAGCAAAACGAGCCCCGCACCAGGAAGAAAGACGGCCCGATGTCCTTTCCGGTCATACAGCTGGCCGGCGAACGTCCGGGTTACCATTAAAGCGAGGGCGTAAAGCAAAAAGTAAAGCTGTAAGCCTCCGATCTGTTTTTGCGCTGTATATAAGGGCAAAAACGAGGCAATGCCGCCAAATGTCACCGTTAAAAAGAACAGCAGCACCGACGGAATCAAGGCCGTCTTTTCGTAAAGATCCCATTTTTTTTCACCTTTATCATGTCCCGCTTCTGCTTTTTTATATGTAATGGCCGCGGCAAACAACAAAGACGCCACGCCAAGCGCCGCACAAATCATGAATAAATGGCTGAACGGAATGGCAGCCGCCAGCACGAGTCCGAGAGACGGCCCAAAGGCGAGGGCAATATTCCCTGACAACCCGTAATAACCCATCCCTTCCCCACGGCGGTTCGCTGGGATGATATCTGTCGCCACCGTGCCGGATGCCGTTGTCGAAAACCCCCAGCCAATCCCTTGAACAACCCGCATTAAGAAGAGAAGGAAAATGCTAGAGATGAAGCTGTACGAGCCAACCGAAATGACGAAGATCAACAATCCGAACAAAAACACAAATCGGCGCCCTCGTGTCTCAAGCGCATGGCCAGCGAACGGACGGACAATAAGCGCCGAAAACGTAAATACTCCGACAACAAGGCCAATTAACTGATCGTTGCCTCCTAAATATTCGACAAACAGCGGCAATGTCGGCAACGTCATTTGAAACCCAAGAAAGATGAAAAAGTTAGCTAAGCAAATTAAAACGAAATTGCGCGTCCAAATTTTTTCTTTCTGCTCCGCAACAACATGTTTTTGTTGCGCATTCATGCCGATCCCCCTTAATAAAATATGTATTTCGTGTCCCTTAATATTTGTCAGTATAACATAACTGTATGCTTCTGTTTAAACAAAATGTTTTCGAGCCATATTTTTTCATACAAATGAAAAAGCCGCCAATTCGGCAGCTTTTACCATCCTTTCCGTTTGCGCAATGACATAATTTGCGCAGTATGGTGCTTCCCATGCCATGTATACAGCGCGGTCAGCACGTACAGCGGCATCGCTTGTTTCGCCCCTTCAGGGCAAATAAGACGTTGAAAGTCCGCTTCCGTCATGGACTCAAGCAGCGTCGCCCACCGCACGTGCAGCCCTTCAAGCAACATGAGTGACGGCTCGATCGGCAACGAACGGGCGTCGGCCGTTTTCGCCCATTCACTCTCTTCAAACGGCTTAATGGCTGGCTTATCCTCTGTCAAGCCCCATTTCGTACGCAAAAATGCGTTCATGCTCGCATCAGCTAAATGGTGAACAACTTGAGCCACGGTCCAACCGCCATCGCGATACGGCGTGTTCAACTGTTCATCATTCAAACCCGCAACAGCGGCCCGCAATGCATCTGGAAGCTCGCGGATGGCCGCAATCCATTCTTTTACGTCCTCAGCACGAAACTGTGCCGGCGCTTGAAACGTTCCGATTGGATAACGAATCGGATCGATCGTTGACATTGTTGCTCATCTCCCTTCCACCTTTATTTATTCAACGCGGATAGGAAGACTCCTCCTTATTCTTTCCAGACGTAGACCCTGGTTTCATACGGTTTGAGCTTAAAGCGGGTCGCGTTTTTATGTGGCCGAACCGGATAGTTGCCAAGCGCTAAATCGTCCGACTGAAGGCGGATGCCGTCATAGCGGTAAAGCGAAGGACGGTTAGATAAATTGACAATGATAAGCGCCCGTTCATGGCCGAGCGTTCTTGTATACGCGTAAATGGACGGATGATTTTCTAAAAGTAAATCATACGTTCCGTAAACAAACAGTTCGTTTGTTTTCCGCAGCTGAATCATTCGTTTATAAAACGACCATATTGAATTCGGATCACGCTGCTCGGCCTCTACGTTAATGGTGCGATAATTTTCGTTCACTTTGATCCACGGCGTTCCGCTAGTAAATCCCGCATTCGGAGCGTCTGACCATTGCATCGGCGTGCGCGAATTATCTCGACCTGTTTGCCAAATGATGCGCATAATGTCATCATGATTTCGTCCTTTCGCCCGTTCGAGCTCATACAGCCGTAAAATAGCGACATCACGGTAATCGTTAATATCTGAAAACTGCACATTGGTCATACCAATCTCTTGGCCTTGGTAAATGAACGGCGTCCCTTGCATGAAAAAGTAGAGCGCGCCGAGCGCCTTCGCGCTCTCCAACCAATAATCACGGTCATCCCCCCATGTTGAAACAGAACGGGGCAAGTCATGGTTTTCTAAAAAAAGCGCGTTCCATCCACGGTTTTCTAACCCTTTTTGCCATTTCGTCAACGTCCGCTTCAGCCGCCGAACATCGATCGAGCCATCAGTCCGCCGCTGCCATAGCCCTAAATGCTCAAATTGAAAAATCATATTAAAGATGCCGTCTTCTTCGCCCACCCATTGTTCAGCATCGTCAACGGTCACCCCGTTCGCCTCGCCGACCGTCATAATATCATAACGTGCAAACGTTTGCTCTTTCAATTCTTTTAAATAATCCATAATCCCCGGCTGATTCATATGGCCAGCAAACGAAGGTACATATTTCAACCCTTTCGGATTCGGCAAGTCGGGAAGACCCGGCTTTTTCTTAATATGGGAAATGGCATCAACACGGAACCCGTCAATTCCTTTGTCGAGCCACCAATTAATCATCTCATACAGCGCCTGGCGAACTTCGTCATTTTCCCAGTTCAAGTCAGGCTGCTTCACGTCGAAAATATGCAAATAATATTGTCCTGTCTGCTCGTCGTATTGCCACGCCGAACCTCCGAAAATGCTTTCCCAGTTGTTCGGCTCACGCCCATCTTTGCCGTCGCGCCAAATATACCAATCACGCTTCGGATTGTCCCGCGATGAACGCGATTCAATAAACCACGGATGTTCGTCGCTCGTATGGTTGATAACCAAATCTAAAATGACTTTCAGCCCGCGCCGGTGGGCTTCAGCGAGCAGTTCATCAAAATCGTCCATCGTTCCGAACTCATCCATAATCGCATGATAGTCGCTAATATCATATCCGTTATCGGCGTTCGGCGACCGGTAAATCGGACAAATCCAGATGATGTCAACTCCAAGCTCCACTAAGTAATCCAGTTTTTCCATAATCCCGCGAAGATCACCGATGCCGTCGCCGTTTGCATCCATAAAGCTGCGCGGATAAATTTGATAGGCGATGCCCTCTTTCCACCATGTTTTCTTCAAGGCTGCCTCCCCCTTTTTGTGCACACGTTTTCACTACTAACTGTACACTACATTACTGTGAGAAACAACTCTCTTTTACAAAAAAAGCGGCCATTTGGCAAAGAACTTACAAGCTCCCGCCAAACAGCCAGCATCGGTTATTCACCAGCCGCACGACTCGCTTCATAAATTTTCAAATTATGGTACACCGTTTCAAGCAGCGGCGCTTGAATGCCATATCGCTTAGCAAGCAGCAGCAAATACCCTTGCAAATGGTCGGCTTCAATCAGCTGCCCTTTTTCCATGTCGCGTTGCATCGATGATTTCATCGTCGGGGCGATTTGTTCGAGCTGAATGCGCTGCCGCTCGGCCATCTCATCAGTTAGCGGTGCACCGTGTGCCTGCATAATCTCCTTAATTTCCCCAAGCAGCCGATCGATGATGGCTCCCCCGTATTCACCGGAACGAATTGGCCCAATCGGAGCACGAAACAGCGTTGTCACGCCCGACATCGTCGCGATGAACAAGTATTTATTCCACATATCAGCGGCAATTCGTTCGCTCAAACGAAAGCGGGCATTGGCTCCCGCAAACAGCGATTCAAGCGCTTCGGTCCGCTCCGTTCGTTCCCCTGACCACTCGCCAAAACGGACATCATGCGCTGAACTTGTCTGCACGATTTCCCCCTTCTCATTCAGTGTCGTTTCAATAAAACAAAGGCCGCCGAGGACATTCCTGCGTCCAAACGTCTCCCATAGAGTATCCATATGAGCCATGCCGTTTAGCAGCGGCAAAATCATCGTCTCTTGGCCAATATATGGCTTAGCATCGGCGATAGCGCCCGCCAGGTGATACGCTTTGCTAGAAAATATGACAACGTCAAACGGCTCGGACGGTTCCCCGGCAACCATCAGTTTCGGCTTCAGCACCGCATCACCATGTACACTGTGAATCACGAGTCCATGTTCCTCAAGTTCCCGTTTTCTCCGCTCACGGACGAGAAATGTCACATCCCCCCCTTTTTCAAGCAATCGACCGCCGAAATACCCTCCAACAGCGCCAGCACCAACGACAAGAATTCGCATATAATAACCCCTTTCTTCTTGTTTTATTGGCCGGCATGGCCAATCTCTTTTTACCGAAGCACTAGTCCCACATCTTATAGATGAGTCAAGCTGTTTTGTGAAGGTGGTCTTTCTTTTCTCAAATTGGAAAGTTAAGGCGTTCTCTCACTTTCACAAAGACAAAAAAGAAGAAGGGAGATCAACCCCTTCTTCCCTCCCACCTCTAGCAACAGCGCGACACTTTACCGCCTTTGGCGTTATAACGTGCCTCTTGCGCCTCACAAAAAAATTCTTTTCGTGATTTAATCGGCTCACCTGGGTGATGAGTTTTCATATGCTCGACATATTTTTCATAGTTCGGCACACCGACAAGCAAGTCAAGAAACTGCCGACGGTAAGACAAAATGGTTTGCAACCATTTAGGCATAGTTCTTCGCTCCTTCTTCACTGTCGCGCGGCACGTATGGCGCTTCTTTGAGCGGCACATGTTTGTTTTGCAACACTTTGATCCATATATTTAGCGCCGAGATGAGCATTGCGATCACAACAAGCATGAAAATCGCACATAGCACAGCATCAATATAGTCGTTCATAATAATTTGCCGCATTTGCGCCTCATTCGCTGCCGGCGCCAGCACTTTTCCTTGACTCAAATGTTCTTTAAACAGTTTGGCATGCGACAAAAATCCGATTTTCACATCTTCGTGGAACAGCTTTTGGTACCCGGCCGTCAATGTGACAACGAGCAGCCATGTCGTCGGCACAAGCGTGACCCAGACATACGCTTTTTTGCCCATTTTAAACAGAACTGTCGTTGCGAATAATAAAGCGATGCCAGCGAGCATTTGGTTGGCGATGCCAAACAGCGGCCATAGTGTGTTAATGCCGCCAAGCGGATCAACAACACCTTGATACAAGAAATAGCCCCACGCCAATACACAAAGAGTTGTCGCGATTAAGTTTGAAACGAGCGAATCCGTTTTGCCAAGCGGTTTATAAAATGTCCCCATAATATCTTGGATCATAAAGCGGCCAACGCGCGTGCCGGCATCAATCGTCGTTAAAATGAAGAGCGCCTCAAATAAGATGGCGAAGTGGTACCAAAATGCCATGAGCGCCTTACCGCCAATGATGTCTGATAAAATGACCGCCATACCAATCGCCAGCGTTGGAGCCCCGCCCGTGCGCGACAACACGGTTTGCTCGCCAACGTCTTTCGCCAGCTCCGCCAACATGTCAGGGGTGATCGTAAATCCCCACGATGACACAACTTTTGCCGCCTGCGCAACATCCGTACCGATCACCGCCGCCGGGCTGTTAATCGCGAAGTATGCTCCTGGTGTCAAAATGCAAGCGGCGATCATCGCCATGACAGCGACGAACGATTCCATCAACATCGCGCCGTAACCAATCGGCCGCGAATGGCTTTCAAGCTCGATCATCTTCGGTGTGGTGCCGGACGAAACGAGCGCATGGAATCCGGACACCGCACCGCAAGCAATCGTAATAAACAAGAACGGGAACAAGTTACCGGCGAAGACCGGTCCTGTACCATCGATAAATTTTGTCACCGCCGGCATTTGCAAATCTGGCATGACGACTAAAATACCAAGCGCAAGACCGACGATCGTTCCGATTTTCAAAAACGTGCTCAAATAATCCCGCGGCGCCAAAAGCAACCATACCGGCAGCGCCGAAGCGACAAAACCGTAAATAATCATTAAGATGGCAATTGTTTCACCTTTCAACGTAAACATTGCAGAAAGCGTCGGGTGTTCCGATACATATTGTCCAGCCACGATGGACAAGATCAGAAGAATAACCCCTCCAAGCGATGCCTCTGCGACACGTCCCGGACGGATAAAGCGCATGTAAATCCCCATTAAAATCGCAATCGGAATCGTTGCCGCAATCGTAAACATTCCCCACGGGCTTCCAACAAGCGCTTTCACAACAACGAGCGCCAACACAGCCAATAAAATAATCATAATACCTAAAATACCAAGCGCTGCGATAAAGCCCGTCACCGGCCCCATTTCTTCTTTAATCATCTCGCCAAGCGATTTTCCGTTGCGGCGCATGGAAGCGAATAAAATGATGAAATCTTGCACCGCTCCACCGAGGACGACACCGATGATAATCCAAAGCGTTCCCGGCAAATACCCCATTTGTGCGGCCAAAATCGGTCCGACAAGCGGTCCCGCACCGGCAATAGCAGCGAAATGATGGCCAAACAGCACCCATTTGTTCGTCGGAACATAGTCTTTCCCGTCATTGAACACTTCCGCCGGCGTTTTTCGGTTATCGTCAAGTCCAAACACTTTACGAGCGATAAACCGGCTGTAAAAGCGATAAGCAACCGCATATGTACAGACAGCGGCAACGATGAGCCAAATCGCATTGATTGACTCGCCGCGGCTTAACGCCAAAATGGCAAACCCTGCAGCCCCGAGAACAGAAATCAATCCCCATAACAAAATCGATTTTAGTCCTTTCATATGCTTCCTCCTTGCTACGTCTCTTACCAAAATTATTTATATTACAATTATATTTATTATTCTGAAAAAATCAAATATATTTTTTCCTCTACTTTTGTACTGTTTAAATCATCAGGTAGAATTTCCCTGATTTACTATTACCAAAAAGTATAAAATAGGTCTTCATTGCAAAAAATGTAAATGTGCACCGCATTTTGTCCATTAAATCCTCCTCTGCTGCTCTTCGCTCCGCTTCATGGTGCACCAGTTGAAGCAATGATCATTATTTCAGTAAAGGGTCGAGAAAGTGAAAGCGATGGAAACATTGTTGTGGAGCATTGCTTTGCCCGGTTTCGGACAATTGTTAAACAGGAAGTATATAAAAGGAATCGTGTTTATTTTTTTGGAACTGCTTATTAACACACAATCACAGTTTAATGAAGCGATCTGGCTCAGCTTTTTAGGCCGTACATATGAAGCAGCGAACATCGTGAAAATTAATTGGCTGATGTTTTACCCTTGTTTATATTTTTTCACCTTGTGGGATGCATTCAAAGATGCTGGTGGCGGACAAACACCATACTCATTTTTGCCGTTTGTTTGTTCCGCCTACTCTGTGACGGTCGGCTTAATATACTCGTTCGATGTCACGATTGCCGGCATATTTTTCGGGCCCATTTGGCTGCCAATATTATCGGTCATCCCTGGGGTAGCCATCGGTCGGCTGTTACAAATCCTTTTGTTGAAATGGAAGTAGCTGTTTGTCCCGTCACCGCCCATTATAAAAGCCGCCAATTATTCATTGGCGACTTTCAAATGCGGTTTTTTGGCGGCCTTTCTTTTTTTCTGCGTTCCAATCGCAATGACAGCAGCGACAAGAAGCAGCTCAAATCCGTATTTAATCACAGGGTTGGCAAAGTATCCTTTCAAAAACGGCTCGTCGACGATCATTTTTGATGCCGTCCAAGCGAGAATGCCAGCACCAATCGTAATAATGATCGGGAAGCGTTCGATCCATTTTAAAATGAGCGTGCTGCCCCACACCATAATCGGAACGGAAATCAACAGCCCTAAGATAACGAGGAGGAAATGCCCATGCGCGGCACCAGCCACCGCCAACACGTTATCAAGTCCCATCAATGCATCAGCAATAATAATCGTGCGGACTGCTTCCCATAAACTCCCCCCCGCTTCTATATCATCATGCCCCTTTTCCTCAACGAGCAACTTATAAGCGATCCAGATAAGTAAAAGACCACCGACAAGCAAGAGGCCTGGAATTTTAAGGAGCCATACAACGAAAATCGTTGCCATCGCTCGGATAACGACAGCACCGACAGTCCCCCAAATCACCGCCTTTTTTTGCTGATGTTTTGGCAAATTGCGGGCTGCCAATCCGATGACAATCGCATTATCCCCCGCCAACACAAGGTCAATAATAACAATCGACAGCAACGCCGTCCAAAATTCTGGAGAAAATAAATCCACAGACATCCCCCTTTACAAGTTATATTTTTCCTTTAATGAAGCCGGAGCCATCTTAATGATTTGCTGCAAAATAAACATGAAAACGGTAAAATCATCGATAAAGCCAAATAGCGCAAACCAATCAGGAATGAGATCAAACGGCGACGCAATATACAACAGCAACAATCCAACGAAGAACGTCTTTTTCCACACTGATACCTCGCGCGAAGCAAAAAATTCAAATAAAAACGGAAGAAAACGCCGAACGTTAACAACAAAACGAAGCCACCTCAACCACTTGCGCATGACATTTCCCTCCATTTTTCTCACAATTCCCCACGAAGTCGAGTCCACTTTCCTTTACGGTTATCCTCCCCCTTTCGTTTCATGAAATGAAAAAGACCTTTACCACGCTTGGTAAAGGTCTTTAAATAAAATAGACCTTTACCACAACAGGTAAAGGTCTCGCTAACAACATTACCGTTGCCAACAAAGCCGAGGGCGTACACCCTGAACTGACGACTTTGCTGTTAAAGCTACTCCCCTTTAACAAAAGGATATTTACCTTTCAATTACATAATATTCAATGTTTATACGTCCTGTCAACTCAATTTTTCCCAATGACAACAAAAAATCAATCTTTTCCACGCCAAACGGAAAGTGGAAATGGATTCTTGTTTTCGAAACCGGCTGATCATCTCTTGATCCTTCCACCTTTTTACTGACCAGCTGTAAACTTTAAACCGATGATTCCGACGAGAATGAATAATAAAAAGACGATCCGCGGCGCATTAACCGGCTCATTTAAAAATAGCATGCCAATGACAACCGCCCCAAACGCCCCGATTCCTGTCCATACCGCGTAGGCGGTGCCAATCGGCAATGTTTTTATCGCCATCGATAAAAAATAAAAGCTGGCTGCCATCCCGGCAACGGTCATGACAGACGGCCACAGGCGGGTGAACCCAGCCGTATATTTCAGCGAAATGGCCCAGACGACTTCGAATATCCCGGCGACAACTAGGTATACCCACGCCACGTTTCATTCCTCCTTTTGAAAAATAAAAAAAGCCGTGAGAAATATCAACATGATATTCCTCCCGGGCTTTTGTCCCTCCGTGTACGCGAGAATGCCGCGCGTTTTCTCTCGGTCACAGGCCGGCCGCAAAGCAGCCGCGGAACCCTAGAAAACCTTTCTCTTCCTTTATCCGCTGTTATTGTACCATGTTTGTTACCAATCGTCTACTGATTTGACCTACCGCATTACCGTCATAGAAGAAAGCAGATGGGACATCCCCACCTGCCTTACACCGGATCGTTATCAACATCGCTGTACGATTCAATCGCTTGATCGAGCGCACGGTAGGCCTCAGCGAAAGCGTTCGTTGCCGATTCATCGCCAGCCTCGGCAAGCTCTATTCGTGCATTTCGCGCGTGAGTCACCGCACGGATCACATCTTCGATCATTTTCTGTTTGTCTCCAGCGTTCGCTTTTAACTGCTCCAGTTCATGAATCGCCCCGTCAAGGCTCGTCGAGTGTGGTTCGTTAAACGATTGTTCCAACTGCTCTTTCACACGCTGCAATGTTTCTTTCATGATCGCCCACCCTTTCTTGATTCGTTATCATCCGCTAGTGTGGGCGATTGACGGCAAACTATGCATCATCAAACATTGAAAGTGTTTACTCATTCACGTGCACATCTTTCAAGCCAACCCAAAACGCAGCAACGACCGACAGTACGACGACAACCATCGGCGCATACATGATCAAAAATGTTTGCATCACCCTTTTCCTCCTTCCCATTTTCCTTTGACGTACGCCTTGTTAAACAAAAAGAGACGCATAAGTAAATAAAGCGACGGAATTAACAACAGTAATCCTGCAATAAACGCGACGATCAACGCCATGGCCATCGTTTCATTCGTAAACCCGTCATAAATCGTCAAATAGGGATATAGCAAATACGGATAATGCGAAATGCCATAGGCGTAAAAGGCGAACGCATATTGAAACAAAAGCGCAATAAACGCCCATCCGAATCGCCGCTGCCGCCCAAGCAGCCAAACTGTGATGACGAAAAACAAAAAGGAAATAACCAACATCCATGCTACATTCCATAGATTGTCATAATGCTCAGGATTATGGTAGCGGAGCTGGTATATAATGAGCAGCGCTGACAACATCGTTGGCCCGCTCCAAAGAAGGGCGTAGCGGCGTAACAGCGCCCGCGCTTGTTCATCCCCAGCCGCGTCCGCATAATACGTCAAAAAAACAGCAGAAATATAAAGAACGCTCGTCACACTTAACAACACAACACTCCATGACAACGGGCTCGCAAACAGCTTCCCATAGTCAAGCGCAACACCCGCCGCGTTTTCTTCTACAAATCCGCCTTCGGAAATCGTCAACACGATTGACAGTGAGGCGGGAATAAACAAACCCGTCAATCCATAAGCGAGCAAATACCAGTTCCGCTCTGTCTCCCCGTACGTATGAAACGCATAGTACGAGCCGCGGATGGCTAACAAAACAATGGCAATGCTTGCAGGAACAAGCAAAATCGATCCGTAATAATACGCTGTTTTTGGAAAAAAGCCGACAATGCCAACAAAGAAAAAGACGAGAAAGACGTTCGTCACTTCCCATACAGGGGAAAGATAACGCTGAATGATGCGATGCAAAATATGCTGTTGGTTTGCCCAATGGCTATAAACGCTGAAAAACCCGGCTCCGAAATCAATCGAGGCAACAATAATGTAGCCGAACAAAAACAACCATAGTACCGAGATGCCGATGACTTCGAGCGTCATGGCGCCACCTCCCCCCTATTCGCGCGTTCTTCCAGCTCCCGTTCGACCGGGTTGCGGCGGAACATGCGAATGAGCACTGTTGCACTTGCAATGACCAACACTATATACAAAAGGCAAAACAAAACAAGCATCGTATCAACATGCGCGGACGTTGTCGCCCCTTCTGCGGTTTTCATATAGCCGCGCAAAATCCACGGTTGCCGCCCGACTTCCGCTAAGTACCATCCAGCCTCAATCGCGATCATCGCCAACGGCCCTCCTGCCACTAACAGCCCAAAAAACCAATTTTTCGCCGTCCATTTCCATCGGAAAATTGATCCAAGCCAATATACGGCTGCGACAACCATTAAAAACACACCGATCGTAACCATCACATCAAATAAGTAATGAATGTACAGCGGCGGACGCTCATCTTCCGGAATATCATTCAGTCCAGTCACAACTGCGGCGGGATGGTTATGGGCCAAAATACTAAGAGCATATGGGATTTCCAAAGCATATTTCACTTCGTTGTCTTCTTCAAGCGTGCCGAACAAGATAAGCGGCGCGTGGGAACTCGTTTCAAAATGCCATTCAGCGGCTGCCAGCTTTTCTGGCTGGTATTCGGCTAAAAATTTTCCGGATAAGTCACCGACCAACGCACTAGCTACGGAAAAAATAAAAGCTGTTTTCATCGTTAAATGAAGTGCTTTACGATGGTAAATGTGGCGGTTGCCTTTCCATAAATGCCAAGCAGTGATCGAGGCGAGCACGAATGCCGACGTCATATATGACGTTGCCAACACATGAGCGACCTTTGTCGGCATCGCTGGGTTGAACATAGCCACGATAGGATCAATGTTGACAAGCTCTCCGTTTTTCAACTCAAACCCTTGCGGCGTATTCATAAACGCGTTCACCATCGTAATAAACATGGCTGATGCCGAAGAGCCGATGGCCACCGGAATGAGCAAAAGCAAATGTTTTTTTTGATTTTTGAACCGATCCCATGTGTACAAATAAATGCCCAAGAAAATGGCTTCAAAAAAGAAAGCAAATGTTTCCATGAATAGCGGCAAGCTGATCACCTGACCAGCCAGCTGCATAAAGTTCGGCCATAAAAGCGATAGCTGCAAGCCGATCGCCGTTCCAGTCACCACCCCGACCGCTACAGTGATGACAAAGCCGCGCGTCCAACGTCGGGCGAGCAAGATGTAATGCATGTCGTTTTTGCGAATCCCAACCCACTGAGCAATAGCGATCATAAGCGGGACCCCGACACCAATCGTGGCGTAAATAATATGGACCGTTAACGTCAATTCTGTCAAAATACGGCTAAGCAACACTGGATCATAGCCGTTCATGATTCATCCCCCCTTATGAAAACAAGCGGCCAATCAAGGAAAGCAACGCCACTGCCGCAACAGCAAAGCTAATAAATACAAGCTTTTTTTCATGCCGCTCCCACATAACCATCCCCCCGGACAAACAGACAATATTGATGAGTTTGTGACAATTATCACAAATAATCCACTTCATATTATTTCATAAGATCAGCAACATTATCCGGCATAATTTCGAATAATTTGTGTCATTTTTCACATATCCATCGTGACAAACAAAAAAAGCAGGATATCCCTGCCCTGAATTATAAATATTTGCGATGCACCGTCTTCCCGTCATACGTAAACAGCATTGGTTTTTCTTCGACGACCGTCTCCATATGAACGGGGCGTCCCCACAACTGATAAATGTATGGCAATACCTTTTCCAAATACTTCAAATCCAATTCAATTCCCTCGTACCAATGCTTTAAGTATAGCTCCCCATTGCGCATATAATCGCCATCATTCACTGTAATGTATGGGAATCCGCCGTTCACCCGCATACTGACGAGCTGATCACGGATATTCTCCCAGTTTTTATCCACAATTTTGTAATCTTTTCCTTGCTTTTGGAATAAATACATATCTTCACGCATGACGAGCTCTTTCGTCAAATAATTACGCAAAAACGAGATGTCGGACTCCAACTCACGCACTTCAAAAAGTTTCGCTCGTCCCGATCCTGGTTTGACGCCATATTTTTTCATTTCTTCCGTCGGATTGTTCCATCGCTCTTCAATGTCTTCAAAAATTTTCAATCCTAAATAATACGGGTTGATGCCGGTGCGCGACGGCTGCACGACGTTGGCGTTCAGTTTAGCAAATTCGATCGCTTCATCACTCGTCAAATCCATCTCGCGCAAAATGCGCTGATGCCAATACGTCGCCCAGCCTTCATTCATGATTTTTGTCTCGAGCTGTGGCCAAAAATAGAGCATTTCTTCGCGCATCATCGTCAAAATATCACGCTGCCAGTCCTCGAGCTCGCGGCTATATTCTTCAATGAACAATAGCACATCTTTTTCCGGCTGCGGCGGAAACTTGCGCCGTTTTTTCCGTGGCGGCGTTTTTGGCTTGTTCCGTTCATCAAGCGACCATAAGTCATCGTATGGCGTTGATGTTTTTGGCTGTTCTTCTTCCTCGTACACCTCCGTATCTTCCCATGTCCATGACAATTTCGGCCGCAACAGCGACGGGTCGATATGCTCTTGAATGGCCAAGACGGCATCTAAAAATTTTTCCACTTCCAGCTTTCCATATTGATGTTCATAACGCTTAATCCGTTCAGCTGTCGCCGCCATGCTCTCAACCATATCGCGCTTCGTGTTGCTGAAGCGAATATTGTTTTTGAAAAAGTCGCTATGCGCCAACACGTGGGCGACGATCAACTTATTTTGAATAAGCGTGTTCGTATCAAGCAAAAATGCATAACAAGGATCCGAATTGATGACGAGTTCGTAAATTTTGCTTAACCCTAAGTCGTAATGCAGCTTCATTTTGTAAAACTGCTTTCCAAAACTCCAATGGGAAAAACGCGTCGGCATTCCGTAGGCGCCGAACGTGTAAATAATGTCCGCCGGGCAAATTTCATAGCGCATCGGGTAAAAATCCAGACCAAATCCTTCAGCAATTTCCGTAATCTCAGCAATCGCCCGTTCCAGCTCTTTCAGCTCGTCCTGCCGCATCCTAATCCCCCCTTTTCCCCTTATCACAATGTATGAGGAAAAAGGCGTTTTGATACGTTCAATCGTTTGTCATCGTTCCCCGGCTGCCACTCATTTTCATTTTTCACTTTTTTCATTATAATGGTCATATAAAAATTGCAGCAAAGCGTGGTGATGATTTGCAACATTATTTGCACCATCTCATCGATCACTTTGGCTATGTCGGCATTATGATCGCGCTTATGCTTGGCATCGTCGGGCTGCCGATTCCTGACGAACTATTGTTGATCTATACCGGTTACCGCGTCTCCACCGGCGCATTTTCGTATCCGCTCGCCTTTCTTGTCTGCTTGTTTGGGGCAACTACCGGCATTTCGCTCGGTTACATTCTTGGAATTACGCTCGGCTTGCCGTTTTTGCATAAATTCGGCCCAAAGCTCCATATAACAGAAAAGCGGCTCCAACAAACGAAAACACTCTTCTCGAAGCTCGGCCCAGCCGTATTATTCATTTGCTATTTCATCCCGGGCGTTCGGCATCTCGCCGCCTTTTGGGCCGGCGTGAATGCTTACGATTGGAGAAAATTTGCCTTGTTCGCCTACAGTGGAGCGGTGGTGTGGGTCGCGGTTTTTTTGACGATCGGCACCTATTTCGAAAGCCGCTGGATGGCTTTCAGGCAGTACATCGATGCCTACCGTCCATTTTTATTTTCCGTTTTTCTGGCCGTTTTCATTTTCACGGTTTTCTACTGGCATGCCCAACAAAAACAAAAACCACCGGATTGAACGCCGGTGCTTTTTCTTTCTCTACCCGCACTATACATTTTCGGTCGAATCGCGTTGATACGTTTCTATCAACAAGCCCATAAACAAGCCAAATCCAAACATGACCATGGAGGCTCCGATGATTCCGAGGCTGACGATCGTTAGGAAAAAGTCTTTATTGTAAGCGTTTGCGATAAAACTGAGCAAAAAAAGTGCTATTCCAACGATTAAGCCGACAGACGCCATCCATTTGCACATCTTTATCATTTCTTGTCCCTCGTGTCGTTTGTTCATTCTCATCATCCCCTTGCTTAGAGGATACTATTATTGTCGAAAAATTAAAACATTTACTTTTCCTTTTTTCTCTCCATTTCGGTTATAATTTATATTTTCCCTCATGACACAACATTTACAGCGCAACAAAACGTTTAGCCGTCATACACTAACAATGACTCCTTCTTGATAAAGGAGGCATGCCGCTTGAACACCATCGACTATGATAGGGCGCTTTATTATACGCATCGCTCCGAATGGGACAATTTGCTCATTTTAATGGTGCGCACGCCTGATGACATGCTGTCGAAAAAAATTGAGAAATTTCTCCACGCCTATAATTTCGAGCACGACTACTCCGTCATTCAGGAGAGGCTCACTGCCTTATTGCGCTATATTGATCATGCGCTTGAGGTGAGTGAACAAAAAATGGGAGTCGAGCAGTACGCATATTTTTACTCGTAAAAGCAACGGGGAATTGGTTTCGTCCAATTCCCCGCCGTTGATTGTTCATTGATTATTGAGCATAAGAAGGCGAAACGGTACGCAAGACGTCATGCACTCGTTGCATGACAGCATCAGTAAGGTTCGCCAATTTTTCTTCACTATCTTGCAGTGATGTTCCTTTGACACCAAAGTACGCTTTCATTTTCGGCTCCGTCCCTGATGGACGCAGACAAAACCAAGAGCCATCCTCTAATACGTATTTCAAGACGTTCGAAGTTGGAAGTGTGATGGCAGTTTTCTCCCCAGTTAACGTATTCGTCCGCTCCTTCGTTTTGTAATCCTCGATCACTGTCACTTTTTTCCCAGCTGCCTCAACCGGCGGTTGCTCGCGGAATGACGATAAAATAGCAGCGATCGTTTCCGCTCCTTCCTTGCCTTTTAACGTGAGCGACTGTTGCCCTTCACGGTAATACCCGTATTTGTCAAACAATTGAAGAAGCGCTTCATACAGAGACAGCCCCTGCTGTTTGTAAAACGCACACACTTCCGCTGCAAGAACGGCTGCCTGTACCGCATCTTTATCGCGTGCAAAATCCCCGATTAAATATCCGTAACTTTCCTCATAGCCAAACTGGAACGTATACTGACCCGTTTGTTCATATTCCTTGATTTTTTCACCAATGAATTTAAATCCGGTCAGCGTATCGATCGTCTCCAAACCGAACGAGTCAGCAATCGCCCGGCCAAACTCGGATGTCACGATCGTTTTTAAGACGACGCCATTTTGTGGCAGTAAACCTTTTTCTTTCCGCTGAGACAATAAATAATGAAGCAGCAGCCCACCCGTTTGGTTACCGGTTAAAACGACATACTCTCCTTGCTCATTTTTTACAGCAATGCCGAGCCGGTCTGCGTCCGGGTCGGTGGCAATGAGCAAGTCGGCATTTACTTGCTTGCCAAGCTCAATCGCTAAGGCAAAAGCTGCATGCTCTTCTGGGTTTGGTGAGGCAACAGTTGAAAAATTCGGATCCGGCTGTTCTTGCTCCTGAACGACAAAAACGTTTTGGTAGCCAAGTTCAGCTAGCACACGGCGCACCGGTTTGTTTGACGTGCCGTGAAGCGGCGTAAACACGATGCGAATATCCGTCTCTTGAGCCAGTTCCGGATGAAGCGAGATGGTTTTTACGGCATTCACATACGCCTCATCAATTTCTTGGCCAATGATGCGGATCAGCCCTTTTTCTTTTAACGTTTCTTCATCCTCGACATGAATGGCGAGCTCGTTCTCGACTTCATTGACGTAGCGGATCACTTCATCAGCAGTATCCGGCGGCAGCTGCCCTCCGTCTTCACCATATACTTTGTAGCCGTTATATTCCGGTGGGTTATGGCTGGCGGTAATGACAATGCCAGAAAATGCTCCCAAATGACGAACGGCAAACGACAGCTCCGGCGTCGGCCGCAATTCATCAAACACGTATGTTTGAATACCGTTTGTAGCTAACGTTTTCGCCGCTTCCATGGCGAATTCCGGCGATTTATGCCGGGAGTCGTAGGCAATGACGACTCCACGCTGTTTCGCCTCATTGCCAAACGATTGTATGTATCGTGCCAAACCCTCCGAGGCTTTCCGAACCGTATAAATGTTCATTCGGTTCGTCCCCGGTCCAATTTCACCGCGCATACCGCCGGTGCCAAATTCCAAATTTTTGTAAAAACAATCTTCGAGCCACCGCTCATCGTCACGGTGTTGCTCCAGAAGCTGCTTCAGCTCTGGATCCAACTGCGGTTCGCGAAGCCATTGTTCATATTTTTGTCTCCACTCCATTGCTGTTACCTCCAATCTTTATTTCTCCTCTTTATGTATTCGTTACCATCATACAACATACCTGCTAAAAGAAAAAGGATGTCCTGGAAAATATGGACACCCTTTTTCTTCCATTATCCTTGTGGCTGTGACGGTTCGGAAATGTTCGTTAGCGCTTGTTCAGCCGCTTCATTTGATGCGCTGTTCGTCGCGATATCCCCTAAAGCAACGATGCCTTGAAGCTGGTTGTTCTCTACAATTGGCAAACGACGAACTTGGTGCTGCGCCATGACGTTAGCCGCATCTTGGACGCTCATGTTTGGCGTACCAGTGACGACTTGGTTGGTCATGACATCTGATACTTTTACTGCCGCCGGGTCTTTCCCTTGGGATGTGACGCGGAGCGTAATATCGCGGTCGGTAATCATCCCTTTGACTTGCCCGCTTTCCACAACCGGAAGCGCGCCAATATTTTTTTGGCTCATGATTTGCGCTGCTTCTTGCACCGTTTGATTCGGCGAAACGGTCGCGACGTTTTTCGTCATAATGTCCTGCACTTTGTTCGCATTGTTGTTGGTCAATGTAATCCTCCCCTTTCACCGATTAGTATGGCTCGTTTGCTGGGGGATAATAGATAGAAAATATGCCCTTTGGCGGTTGCGAATGGACGTGCCATTTTTCATCCCTTATAATGAAGTTAAGTTCTTTCGCTGAAAGAAAGCAGTAATCGGGAAGCCAAAGCTGAAAATGACGATTTCCCCGCTAATTTTCTCGCCAAGATGGCTACTGTCGTCAGCACTGCATAAGAAAGAAGGTGCACACATGGAGGAAGAAAAACGAAGAGAACATTTATTGTTGTTCGCTTGGGCGACAGCGTTTGTTGCCACCCTTGGGAGTTTATACTTTTCTGAAGTGCTTCGTTTTATTCCTTGCGACTTATGTTGGTTTCAACGTATTTTTATGTATCCACAAGTCATCATTTTAGGAATCGCCATCGTTCGCAAAGATTTTACAGCTGCCCGTTATAGTTTGGCGCTATCGATTATCGGGGGCATGATTTCTTTATATCACTATTCCTTACAAAAGATCCCGTTTTTCCAAGACTACGCCATCAGCTGTGGCCGTGTCCCATGTACAGGACAATACATTAACTGGCTCGGCTTTATTACCATTCCATTTTTGGCGTTGACGGCCTTTACCATTATCATTTTCTTGAGCCTTGCTGTTATGCGGCAGCAAAAGGAGGAGAATGAACGTTGAAAAAACTGCTCATATTTGGCGGGGTAATTGTCGTTTTATTTGCTGCTATTGCTTTTGTTACGTTGTATGAACAAAAAGAAGCAGCTAAAAATAATCCTTATCAGAAAAGCGAGCTGCATCCGGCCACCATCGATCAACTCGATGATCCGAATTACCAAAACATTATTTTGCCTGACGAGTTAAAACAACAGCTAGCCGATGGAAAGTCTCTTACCGTTTATTTTTACAGTCCAACATGCCCACATTGTCGGCGGACAACGCCAATTGTCGTGCCGTTAACCAAACAGCTTGGCATCGATTTAAAACTGTTTAACTTGCTCGAATTTGAAAATGGCTGGGATACATATGGGATTGAATCCACCCCGACCATCGTCCATTACGAAAACGGAAAAGAGACGAAACGCATTGAAGGGTATCACGATAAACAAACGTTCCGCCAATGGTTCTCCTCATTGTCGGAGCAAAAAAACTAAGGAGCTGCGCCCGATGGCGGCTTAGCTCCTTTTTCCTTACATCACCCACTGGCTCGTCGCAGGAAAATAGACGCTGCACCGTAGCGCCTTCTTATGGGTAAACTGCTTTGCCTGAAACGGAAAAGAGATGCCATGACGAGCCAAAATGTTTTGATTACGCACAAACAACCACTCGTATTGTTCGCACTCTCCTTGCTCACCAATATGTTCGATGACCGTAATCAACGACTGCAGCGCTGAGATGATTTGAAACGCCTCTTTCATCGTTCCGTTATATGTAACATGCTCATGTTCCAACGAAAGAATGCCAAGTTCCTCAAATTGGTGAATTTGCTCATCATCAAAATAGTATGGGAAAATGTCAGTGTAGAAATAGTTCAATAAATAATGCATGTAATTTTCTTGCTCTGGAGTCACCGCGTACATAATTTTCAATGTTCATACCACCTTTTCTTGTTACAATGCTTGCGTTCTCCATCGCTAAAACGATACTATGAGTGTATCATATTCAATACACCTATAGAGGTAGAAAGTGTTTCCTCGACTACAGGGAACTGGGAGGTATAGCAACGTTTGTGGACAAGAAAAGGCGATTGGCTTGAATGCATCATCCCCAGCCTATGGAGTGGGCTGACCATTGAGCAGCTGCTCAAAGAAGTTTGGGCCGCTTCAAAAAAACTCGCCCACCGCTGGCGAATGGAACAGGGCGTCAAACTGAACGGCCAAGCCGTCTCTTGGCAGACGACACTTCGTGAACGGGATCGACTTCAGCTTTATGCGTATGAATCAGAGCCGTCACTAATCATCCCGGAATACCGGGAGCTTTCCGTCTTATGGGAAGACGAGCACTTGCTCATCTTGAATAAAGAAGCTGGTATCGATATCCATCCATCCGAGCCAAAACAGACGGGCACACTTGCCAATGCGGTTGCCTTTTATTTGCAATCGCAGGCCATTTTGACAAAAGTGCGCCATATTCATCGGCTCGACCGTGATACGTCAGGGACGATTTTATTTGCCAAACATCCGCTCGCCGGGGCGACGCTTGACCGAATGCTTGCTCATCGTACCATTAAGCGGACGTATGTCGCCCTCGTTCATGGCCGCCTGTCACCGAAATCAGGTACGATTTCCGCGCCGATCGGTCGTGACCGCCATCATCCGACGCGCCGGCGCGTCTCAAAAACAGGAGCGAGGGCAGTGACACATTATCGCGTGCTTGAAACGTTTCCATCCGCCTCGCTCGTTGAGCTAAACCTTGACACCGGGCGGACACACCAAATTCGCGTCCATTTGGCCCATCTTGGTCACCCGCTTGTCGGCGATATGCTTTATGGCGGCCAACCAACGTTTCATCGCCATGCGCTTCATGCCGTTAAACTAACGTTCCGCCATCCGTTTACTAATGAAGAAATCGTTTGCCTCGCGCCGACGAACGATTTCCCGGTTGATCTCTCACACATTTACCATTGAGCGCTCCCTGTTTTTGCTTGGGATGGAGATGTGGTCGATAAAGATGATAAAAAGGCAGACGGTTCTCCCGTCTGCCTTACAAGCGCAACTGCTCCTCTTCCCCCGCATCCGCCGGCTCGCTTTCCTCTTCATCCGGCTTTGGTTCTTTTTTCACCACTTCCAACGTCTTGACATGATGGCCATCCATTTCTTTCACCGTAAAGAGATAACCATCAATTTCCACACTGTCACCCGTCTGAATGTCGTAATATTTCGTCAAAACCCAACCGCCAATCGTATCGACATCGTCATCATCAAGCTCTAGCCCCAACAAGTCATTCACTTCGCCAATGAGCACTTTACCATCCAAAATAAATCGGTCATCAATTTTTTGGATCAAAGGCGTTTCATCAATGTCGAACTCATCTTGAATCTCGCCAACAATCTCTTCCAAAATGTCCTCGACCGTAACAAGTCCAGACGTACCGCCATACTCGTCCACTAAAATCGCCATGTGGATGCGCTCTTTTTGCATTTTTACGAGCAAGTCATGAATGGCAATCGATTCAATGACTTGAATAATCGGACGGATGTAATCTTTCATTTGTTTTTCGTTTGACGGGTTAGCAACAAAATCTGTAAATACTTCTTTTACATTAATAAGCCCGAGTACATGGTCTTTATCTCCATCGATAACTGGGTAACGCGTATATTTTTCTTCTTGAATAATGGCTAAATTCTCCTTGACGCTCTTGTTAATGTCTAACGCCACGATTTCTTTACGCGGTACCATAATTTCTTTGGCCACACGGTCGTCAAAACGAAAAATGTTGTTAACATAGCGGTACTCAGATTGGTTAATTTCCCCACTTTTGTAGCTTTCCGATAAAATCAAACGCAACTCTTCTTCGGAGTGGGCGATTTCATGCTCGGCCACCGGCCTAAGGCCGAACAGACGTGTCACGAGCCGCGCAGAATTGTTGAGCGTCCAAATGAACGGATACATGATTTTGTAAAACCAAATAAGCGGCTTAGCCGTCCACAACGTAATCGCTTCCGCCTTATGAATGGCAAACGTTTTCGGTGCCAATTCACCGACAACAACGTGCAAAAACGTAATGAGTGAAAATGAAATAATAAACGCTAAAAAGTGGGAGACGGATTCCGATAAATGGAGGCGTTCAAACAGCGGCAGCAACATCCGCGCCACCGTCGGCTCCCCAAGCCAACCAAGGCCAAGTGAAGTAAGAGTAATGCCAAGCTGGTTCGCCGATAAATAACCGTCCAAATTCGAAATCACTTTTTTCGCCGCCACCGCCTGTTTATTTCCTTCATTAACAAGTTGGTCGATGCGCGAACTGCGCACTTTGACGATCGCAAATTCCGAAGCGACGAAAAAGGCGGTGCAAGCGATGAGCAATGCCACTAACAGCAAACTGGCTATGTCCAATTTGTCTCTGAGCGCGGATGGAGCGCCCAGGTTACACCTCCTGCGAATAAAAGTTTCAACAGCACCCTATAGACAGTAATGCCGCCGAACGGCCGCCAACGGCGGGCGGTCCGAAGCGGCGGCGAACGGTTTACTCTTCGCTATTGTTCGCTTGGGTAAAAATGAGTACATATTTCAGCAACTCAAGCACAGCAATCAATGTCGCAGCGACATACGTCAACGCTGCTGCCCCAAGCACTTTGTTCACGCCGCGCGTTTCATCTGGAGCGATCACTCCTTCAGCGAGCATAAACCGTTTCGCCCGTGCACTTGCATTAAACTCGACGGGTAGCGTAATAATCTGAAACGCCACTGCCAGTGAGAAGAACAAAATGCCGAGACCGAGCAACGAAAATTGTTGAAGCAAAAATCCCACCAACAGCAAAAACGGAGCCACACCGGAAGCGAAGTTCACAATTGGAAACATCCGGTGGCGAAGAACAAGCGCCGCGTACCCTTGCTGATGCTGAACAGCATGGCCGACTTCATGAGCGGCAACGGAAATGGATGCGATTGAGCGCCCGTAAAAGACCGGTTCGGACAAACGAACGACGCGGGAAATTGGATCGTAATGGTCAGAAAGCCGCCCCGGCACGACCTCAACCGGCACATGGTGCAAGCCGTGACGATCCAAAATCATGCGCGCCACTTCCGCTCCCGTCAAGCCTGATGAAGCCGGGACTTCGGACCAAGTTTTGAAGTTGCTCGACACTTTCCATTGTGCCCAAAGCGAGATCAAGAAAGCAATAAAAATGAAAATATCCATCGGATGGAATAGCATCGCAGCACCCTCCGTTTTTCTAATGATCATCCAATGTATATACTATTATTTATTGTACTTGTTCATTGTTTCATACGTCAAACATACCGCTTTGGTTTCATCATATCTCTAGAAAAAACAGCGCCGACGATGGGCGCTGTTTAACCGATCCATTCATCAAAAATTGAAATTGTCCGGATCGGCTCCAATCCGCTTGTTCAAGTTTAACGCATCGATTTGTCTCATTTCCTCATCTGTCAGCGAAAAGTCGAAAATAGTAGCGTTTTCTTTAATGCGCGCCGGCGTCACCGATTTCGGAATCGTCACGACACCGTTTTGCAAATCCCAACGCAGCACGACTTGCGCCGGTGTTTTTCCGTATTTTTTCCCAATCTCAACGATTGTTGGTTCGTTTAAAATTTCCCCGCGCATAAGCGGCGACCATGCCTCAAGCTGGATGCCGTTTTCTCGACAGAACGCATGCAGCTCTTTTTGCGTTAGGCGCGGATGATACTCAACTTGGTTGACCATAGGCTTAATTTCACAATCGGCTAGTACATCTTGCAAATGGTGAATTTGGAAGTTGCTTACACCAATCGCGCGCACATAGCCGTCTTTATACAGCTTTTCAAGCGCCTTGTACGTTTCTTTATATTTCCCTTTCACCGGCCAGTGGACTAAGTACAAGTCAACGTAATCAAAGCCGAGCTTTTTCAAGCTTGTATTAAACGCTTTGAGCGTCGTTTCATATCCTTGGTCCGTATTCCATACTTTCGTTGTCACAAACACTTGCTCGCGCGGAATACCCGATTCGCGGATCGCTTGTCCGACCCCTTCCTCGTTTTCATAAAAAGCGGCCGTATCAATATGGCGATATCCTACCTCCAATGCGGTACGCACCGCTCCTTTTACTTCCTCTCCCTCTTTTACTTTGTAAACACCAAGACCGACCCACGGCATTTTCACACCGTTATGTAATACAGTGCAATCTTGCAAACTATTCACTCTACTTCCCCCTTCAACATCTATATAGTTTTATTATGGGAAAACAGCCAAGAAAAAGCAAAATATATGCCCAAAGGTGCCGTTTGGATTTTGATTCAAACGTGCTTACTTTACTTTCATTTTGGCTGCAGTATTCATCACTCTCTTGTCATCATCCCTTTGTTGTTTGTATAGGAGTGTAGTATTTCACTACCCAAAATCGTTTAGCGCCGGAAACATAAAGTGAAGTCCACTCCGTTTCTTAAATGTACTAGAAAAAAGCTGCTCTAAAGGCCAACTGTGCGGCCTTTTGGAGCAGCCCCATGTTTCTTACTTCGCAATGGTCATATTCCCTTCCGCTAGTTTTTGTTCAGCAGAAGGATGAAACTCATTTTCCATTTTCGAAACGACAACCGTGGCTACTGCGTTGCCAATAATGTTTGTAATCGCCCGCGCCTCGGACATAAAACGGTCGACCCCAAGCAGCAAGGCGATACCCTCGACCGGAATCATTGGGAACGCCGCTAACGTGGCGGCTAGGGTGATAAAGCCCGAACCGGTCACCCCTGCTGCCCCCTTCGAGGTGAGCATTAACACTCCAAGCAACGTCAACTCTTGCCAAATGCTTAAATCAATCCCGTATGCTTGGGCGATGAAAATGGCCGCCATCGACAAATAAATCGATGTGCCGTCCAAGTTAAACGAGTATCCAGTCGGAACGACAAGGCCAACGACCGACTTCGAGCAACCGTATTTTTCAAGCCGCTCCATCAACCGCGGCAAAGCCGATTCAGATGAAGACGTGCCAAGAACGAGCAACAATTCTTCTTTAATATAGGCGAGAAACTTAAAGATGTTAAATCCGTAAAACTTGGCAATCCCGCCGAGCACGATGAAAATAAAGAGCGCCATCGTAATATATACCGATCCCATCAGCTTGCCGAGCGACACGAGCGAGCCGAGACCGAACGTGCCGATCGTATACGCCATCGCACCAAATGCGGCGATCGGTGATACCTTCATGACCATGTTGACGACGCCAAAGAAAATTTCTGCGATCCGCTCAAACAAGGAAAGCACTGGTTTGGCTTTTTCCCCTAAACCAGCCGCCGCCAATCCAAACAGAACGGCGAAGAAGAGCACCGGAAGCAATTCCCCGCTGGCCATCGCCGCGACAACGTTATCCGGGATAATGCTTAGCACAAAATCAACAAACCCATGGCTTGTTTCTTCCGCTTGCTTCGTATATTGTGAAATGTCGCCACCTTTGGCTGCATCAGTGTTGAAGCCAACCCCTGGTTTGATGAGGTTAACAACAACAATTCCAATCGCCAACGCAAACGTCGTCACAATCTCAAAGTAAAGGAGGGCCTTTCCGCCGATGCGGCCAATTTTTTTCAAGTCTCCCATATTGCCGATCCCGATCACAACGGTAAAGAAAATGATCGGGGCAATCACCATTTTAATCAACTTAATAAATCCATCAGCTAACACTTTTAATTTAGAACCAAATTCCGGAAATAAAAATCCGACGATAATCCCTAAAACAATACCGATAATGACTTGTACGGTTAAATTTTTGAATTTCCCCCTCATTTCTCCCACTCCTTTCACCGTCTTGACAACGCTTTCAACAACATCATAAAGAAAAGTCAGCCAAATAAAAATATTATGGTGATAATGGTCATTTTGGTCTTTTTGGTCTTAAACGTTTGCGAAGTTGCAACTACAAAACTGCGTTGATTCCCATAAAAAAAGCTTCCACTGATGGAAGCTTATTCACGGAATCCCTTGATTTCATTCAACATTCTAGAACCGAATTGTCTCGTAAACTCCTTATACAACGGGGCAAATTTCTGTTCCCATCTCTTTCTTTCCTCCTCCGATAACAAGTAAAGCTGGACGCTCTTTTGCTGCTTCAGCTGTTGCAATTCCCGCTCGTTTTGTGCCTTTGACTGCCGCAAATTCCATTGGGTCGCCTCGGTCATCGCTTCGGCTATTTTTTGTTGAATCTCTTTCGGCAAACTGTCCCAAAACGATCGGTTCATCATGACTGCATAGCCAAGATAGCCGTGGTTGCTAATCGTAATATATGGTTGAAACTTGTAAAACCCCTTTGAATAGATGTTGGAAATCGTATTTTCCTGACCATCAAACTCATGTTGCTCAAGCGCCCGGTATACATGGTCAAACGAAACGGCAACCGGTTCACCGCCAAGCAAGCGGAACTGCTTATCGATCACTTCGCTCGGCATAATGCGAAAACGCAAGCCCCGGAAGTCATCAGGCTCGATAAGCGGACGAGTTGTTCCCATCATCTGTTTAAAGCCGTTGCTCCAAAACGCTAGTCCTTTGATTCCTTTTTCTTCAAGCATTCCGAGCAGTTCAGCTCCGACTTTTCCAGTGAACACACGACGCACATCGTCATCATCGCGAAATAAAAAGGGCAAATCGAGCACTTGCCACTCCGGAATCAGTTCTGTGACCTTTGAAAATGACGGGGCAATCATTTGTACATCACCGCGCAGCAGCGCATCAAGCTCCTCCCCATCCGAGTAAAGCGAACCGTTCGCGAACACTTCGACTTTGACACGGCCGTTCGTCTTTTGTTCCACGAGTTCGGCAAACTTTTGCGCTGCTAGCCCCTTCGGCGTATTTTCCGCAACGACGTGGCTAAAATAGATGATAATTTGTTTTTGCAATCCTTTTTGTTCATCGTCGTACACAATCCGTTCCTGATCGGCTTGGCGGCTGACGTTCCAAGCAACAAGGCCGATGCCGATCATAAGAAGGAGTACCCACAATTTCCATAGCTTTCCCATTGTCCACACCGTTTTCGTCCATCGTTTTCTTCTTTTTTATCATATCACCGGAATCATGTTAGAATAAATAATAATGAATTTTCTGCCTAAACAGAGGAGTTCACCGATGAATCGACTGCCGATCCGTTGGAAAATTACGATTTTAATTTTTGTTATCGTCAGCTTTTCGATGCTGCTGAGTGGTGTTTTTATTATAAGCGACTTTTTCCATACAAAGGAAGAAGAGTTAAGCCAACGCGCCCTATTGACAGCGCGCACCGTATCCGAACTGCCGGAAGTCAAGCAGCACATTGTCGGGCCAAAGGAAAACCGGGCGCTCGTAAACCCGATCGTCGAACGGGTACGCATCATCCATAGCGCTGATTATATTGTTGTGCTCGATATGAACAAAATTCGTCTCTCTCATCCGCTTCCATCAATGATTGGCACCGTCTCCCGCGGGGCTGATGAAGGGCCGGCGTTCGCGGAACATACATACACATCAAAAGCACGTGGAGAAATCGGGACAGTAGTTCGCGCCTTCGTCCCTATTATGAATCGCCACCATGAACAGATTGGCGTCGTCATCGCCGCCTACCGATTGCCAACGTTTTTAGAAGCAATTGATACGCTAAAAGAAGAAATCGCCATGGCCGTTATTTTGTCGTTGCTCGCTGGTGGAAGTGGAGCTTGGCTGCTCGCCTCTCATATTAAGCGGCAAATGTTTGAACTAGAACCGCATGAAATTGCCAAACTGCTTGTTGAGCGAACAGAGGCGTTTAACGCTATGCACGAAGGCGTCATCGCCATCGACAGCAATGAAAATATTACTATTTTTAACGATCGGGCGAAACAAATGCTTGGTATCGAAGGGGATGTGATTGGGCAGCCCATCCGTTCTGTCATTCCGGATACGTATCTTCCCGAAATATTGAAAGTGAACAAGCCGATTTATAACAAAGAGCTGCAGCTTGGCAATTTAACGATCTGGAGCAATCGCATCCCGATTAAAGTCAATGGGAAAACCGTTGGTGCAATCGGCATTTTCCAAGATCGCACAGAAGTGAAACGGCTGGCTGAAGAACTAACGGGGGTAAAAGCGTTTGTCCATGCCTTGCGTGTGCAAAACCATGAATACATGAATAAGCTCCATACGATTGCCGGACTGATCCAGCTTGGCCATATTGAGAAGGCGCTTGAATACGTGTTTCAAGTTACAGAAGAGCAGGAGGAACTCACGCAGTTTTTAAGCCGCAACATCAAGGACGAAAGCATTTCAGGGTTATTGTTAAGCAAAATCCGCCGCGGCAAAGAGCTTGGCATTCTTGTGACGATCGACCGGCACAGCCACCTTTATCGTTTTCCGCCGCGCCTCGACCACCATGATTTCGTCGTTCTCCTTGGCAACTTAATTGAAAACGCCTTCGATGCGTTCCAAGGGGTAACCGGTCGGGAAAAAGAAATTTACGTTAGTATTGAACAAAATGAAGACATTTGCTCCCTCTCAATCGAAGATAACGGCCAAGGCATCGCTCGCGAGCATATCGATCGCATTTTTGACGAAGGCTTTTCAACAAAAGGACAAAACGGGCGCGGCATCGGCCTATATTTAGTGAAGCAAATTGTGGAAAAAGGAAACGGTCACATCGATGTTCAGTCTGAGGAAGGGAAAGGGACCGTATTTACCATTACATTTGATATGTAACCTTATTCATACAGTGGCAGCCGCATTCGACAAGCCCCTGCCCCAAGCCAAAGGAGGGAAAGACAATGTACCGTGTATTGCTCATTGAAGATGACCCAATGGTCCAAGAAGTGAACCGACAAATGATTGAACAAGTGAACGGTTTTGCCGTCGTCGGCCTCGCCGGGAACGGAGAAGAAGGACTGCGCCTCATCGAGGAGCTCCACCCTGATGTAGCGGTCATTGACATTTACATGCCGCAATTAGATGGCCTTGAAACGTTAAAGGAAATTCGCGCCCGTGGGCATGAAGTCGACATTCTAGCCATCACGGCCGCAAGTGATATTGAAACAGTACGCCGCGTTTTACAAAACGGCGCGTTTGATTATATTGTCAAACCGTTTAAATTTGAACGGCTCAAGCAAGCGCTAGAAAACTATCGGGCATTCCGCCAATCGCTCGCCGAAAAACAGTCGCTCACTCAAGCAGAACTCGATGCGTTGCGGCAAACGGCCGAACGGTATGTCGACCCACTCCCTGAACTTCCAAAAGGATTAAACGAAGTGACATTGGAAAAAGTCGTCACTTATTTGCGCCAACAGTGCTCCCCTGTCTCCGCTGAAGAAGTGGCTGAAGGCGTCGGCATCGCCCGCGTCACCGCTCGCCGCTACTTAGAATACCTTGAGAAAAGTGGAAAGGTTGTGCTCGATGTGCAATATGGCAGTATTGGTCGCCCCGTCAACCGCTATCAGTTGAAACGAATATAGCTTACCCGGTAGCCCGCACGACCAACCGGGTAGGCAACTCTTCTTGTTTTCGAGGAACATTTCCTGTCTCCAGCCAATGGTGAAGAAGCCGAAACGCTTTTTCCCCCAACGTAAAATGAGGGAGTGCCACTGTCGTAATGCCCAACATTTCGGCCAGCGGATCATTATCAAACCCGATGATAGTAAGCTCTTCTGGAATGCGCACCCCGATGCGTCGTGCCTCCAATACGATACCGGCTGCCACTTGGTCGCTCGTTACAAGCAATGCACTCGGACGCTCTTCCATTGCCATCCATTGTTCGATCACGCGTTTTCCGTCTTCAAGAAATAGACAGCCGTCAAAAATCCATTGGCGCTGGGGCGTAACGCCGACATCACGCAACACATCTTGATACGCCGCTTCTCGCGCTTGGCTGTTCGGTCCTGTCCTTCTCCCGATGCAATAGCCAATCCGTCGATGTCCTTTTTTCACCAAATAGTGAAGAGCTTTGGCAAACGCTTGATAGTGGTCGATATAGACCGTGAAAAAATCATATTCTGTCACTTGCTCGCATAAAACGATGGGGGCCTCTTCTTGGTATGCGTCAAAAATTTCCCATCCCACTTCATGAGAACAGACAATCAAGCCATCCATTTGCTTCATTCGCAACCGCTCTAACGCCTCGAGTTCCCGCTCTACGTCATAATTCGTCTGAAACAAAAGCAACTGATAACCATAACGAAGCGCCTCTTTGGAAATCCCTTCAATGACCGCTGAAAAATAAGGATGATGAATGTACGGAAGCATGACTCCGACAATCATTGTCCTTCCTTTTGCCAAATGAACGGCTTGGATGTTTTTTGTATAATTGAGCTTCTCAACTGCTTCCCAAACTGCCTTCCGCTTTTCCTCACTCACATATGGATACCCGTTTAATACCCTTGATACGGTAGATACTGACACACCCGCTTCTTTCGCCAAATCACGGATGTTCGCCACGTTCCCACCCCTTCCTAAAAAACGCTTGACTTGAAACGCGTTTCATCCATTATGTTGATTTCACCATCTAGTATACAAAAGGAGGGGTTCATATGCTTCACGGATTTGCTTTACTCGCTCTGCTCGTCACTATCATTTGGGGAGGCGCACATATCGCCTTGAACGCGGAAAATAAAAAGAAAGTAAGAAAAAAGGAAAAGTAAGGGGAAGATTCAGTTTGTTTCCACTGTTTCAACTGCTATAATGAATGGTATATGGATAGCAAGGAGGAATCAAGATGGTTCCATATTGGAAATCGCTTTTCTTGATTGCCGTCACCGCTGCCTTTCTTGCCGGTTGCGGTACGGAGACACCTTCATCAAAAGAGGAAGAAGCGAAAGGAAAACAAACAGTTAGTCTAGACGAGACTTCTACCAACATGCAACCATCAGAACCAACCGGCCAAGAAATTCCCCCTGTTGATGAACAAAAGCAAGCAGGAGGGGGGCAAAATGGGTCGAAGGGGGATGAAACCGACTTTTCCCGCCCGACGACTTCGTTGTCTTATCAAATTGGAAATCAAACGGTCACAGGAACAGCAACGTTGACAACAAGCGACAACCAACATTTTTCGCTCTATGTCCTAGAGGGATGGACACTCGACGCCGAAGAACCGCATGCTGATGTACTGCTCCATGGAGACACGTTTGCCCGCATCCGCCTTCTTCCTAATGAGGAGACAAACTATGAACAATTGGCCAAAGAACATGCCCAAGCGATTGACGCCAACGCCGCCCGTCAGCAAACTAATCAACTTCCAAAACCGTTCACTGATGCTCTTTGGTACATCGCTCAAGCTGACGGTGTTACCGTCCATGTGATCGCCAGCACCCAACCGGCGCCGATGCTTTTGACAGTGCACGCCCCTAAGGGAAAAGATGTGCTTGGCGCTGTGCTCGCCATGGTGGCCACACTGCAAAAGCAATAACTTGCTAGGGAGGGCTATCGCCCTCCCCTCCTTTTTAATAAAGAAAAACCCCCTTTTTCATTTGCAAGAGGGTCAAACCGGCTGCTCGCTTTCTTCTTTGCGGAAAAACGTTCTCATGGCATGAAACACATCTGATTTTTGCTTTAAAATATAATAGCGGAATTTTTCATCTTTAATATTACGGTACGCTGACATGAGCGTTGAATGGCGGTTGTACTGGTTAACTTCCCCGTACCCAAACATGTTCGACACTTTCATCAACTCTTGAACAAGCTTGACGCAACGGGCGTTGTCAGATGTCAAGTTGTCCCCGTCAGAGAAGTGGAACGGATAAATGTTGTAGCGTGACGGCGAATATTTTGTTTCAATCAGTTCCAACGCCTTGCGGTAAGCCGACGAACAAATCGTTCCACCGCTTTCCCCTTTGGTGAAAAATTCTTCCTCACTGACGACTTTCGCTTCGGTATGGTGGGCAATGAAGGCGATGTCCACCGTCTCGTACTTCGTGCGCAAAAAGCGTGTCATCCAGAAGAAGAAACTGCGCGCCATATATTTTTCCCACATGCCCATTGAACCACTTGTGTCCATCATCGCTAAGACGACTGCTTTCGATTCCGGTTTGACGACTTCGTTCCACGTTTTAAACTTCAAATCTTCGCGGTAAATCGGATAAAAGCCCGGTTTGCCGCTCATGGCATTGCGTTTGAACGCAGCGAGCATCGTCCGCTTTTTATCGATGTTCCCCATCAGTCCGGTGCGGCGAATATCGTTAAACTCGATATGCTGAACAACGTTTTGGTCGCGCTCTTTCTGCTTCAAGTTCGGGAGTTCCAGTTGACTAAAGAACGCCTCTTCAATTTCCATCAACGACACTTCGGCTTCGTAATAGTCTTGGCCTGGCAAGTCGCCAGCTCCTTGGCCTTTTCCTGGCCCCTTCCCCTCCCCGCTTCCATCTCTGGCTACCACGTCACCGACTTGGCTGTCCCCGTTTCCTTGACCGACATGCTTATTTTTCTCATAGTTATAGCGGATTTTATACTCATCAAGCGAGCGAATCGGAATTTTAATGACGTCACGTCCGTTGGACATAATAATACTTTCTTCCGTAATTAAATCCGGCAAGTTATTTTTGATCGCTTCTTTTACTTTTTCTTGATGGCGCTTTTGATCGTCATATCCTTTGCGGTGGAGGGACCAGTCTTCTTTCGATACAATAAAATTCCCCTTCATTTTTTCCCCTCCTTTGTTAAAATCATTTTCACACTTTTCATTTTCCCGCATATACTTATGTTGGCGTCATCAAAACGGACCATCACTATGCCAAGTTGTTTATTTTATCCTATGCAAAAATTCGAAATAATTGACAGATGAATGTGGAAAATGGACAAGGAATCAAGAAGTGGACAAGCCCGATTATCGGCGTAAAAAAAGCATGCCCGAATGCTCGAGGCATGCCTAACGGTTCAACAAGCTGCCGACATATCGGAGCAATTCATTCGCTGATGTGGAATTATACCCGTACTCATCAATCAAACGGGCGACAACTTCGTTGATTTTTTTCAATTGCTGCTCATCGGGGGTCTTCGTCGATGTCGTAATTTTCACGATGTCTTTCAAATCAGCAAACAGCTTTTTCTGGATCGCTTCGCGCAACCGTTCGTGCGAATTGTAATCAAACTTTTGTCCTTTGCGCGCGTAGGCGGAGATGCGGATTAAAATTTCTTCGCGGAACGCCTTTTTCGCATTTTCAGAAATGCCGATTTGTTCTTCAATCGAGCGCATCAGTTTTTCATCCGGATTCATTTCCTCGCCAGTGAGCGGGTCGCGCAGTTTCGTTTTGTTGCAATATGCTTCGACATTATCCAAATAGTTATCCATCAACGTTTTCGCCGACTCTTCATACGAATACACGAACGCCTTTTGTACCTCTTGCTTGGCGATTTCGTCATACTCTTTGCGCACAAGCGAGATGAAGTTCAAATATCGTTCACGATCTTCTTTTGAGATGGATGGATGCTGATCCAACCCTTCTTTCAGTGAACGAAGCACATCGAGCGCATTAATCGATGGCACTTCTTTTCGGATGATGCAAGCCGAAATGCGGTTGATGACATAGCGAGGGTCGATGCCGCTCATTCCTTCGTCTGGATGCTCTTTTTTCAGCTCTTCTACATCGACTTCGTTGAACCCTTCGATCATCTCTCCGTCATACAGGCGCATTTTCTTCAATAAATCCACATCCGGCCGTTTCGATTCTTTCAGCCTCGTCAAAATCGTAAACATGGCCGCAATGCGCAGCGTGTGCGGGGCAATATGCACATCAGCAACGTCGCTTTCTCGAATCATTTTTTCATAAATGCGCTCTTCTTCCGAGACACGCAAGTTGTACGGGATCGGCATCACGATAATGCGCGAATGGAGTGCTTCATTCTTTTTATTGGAAATAAACGAGCGGTATTCTGTTTCATTTGTATGGGCAACGATCAGTTCATCAGCGCTGATAAGCGCAAACCTTCCCGCTTTAAAATTGCCTTCTTGCGTCAACGATAGCAAATGCCAAAGAAATTTTTCATCGCACTTTAACATCTCTTGAAATTCCATAATGCCGCGGTTTGCTTTGTTCAGCTCGCCGTCAAACCGATACGCCCGCGGGTCGGATTCTGAACCATATTCAGCAATGGTCGAGAAATCGATGCTTCCCGTCAAATCAGCGATATCTTGCGATTTCGGGTCGGACGGGCTGAACGTCCCGATGCCGACACGCCGATTTTCTGAGAAGAAAATGCGTTCGACCATCACGTCTTCAATCCGACCACCGTATTCTTTCTCAAGCCGCATCATATTGAGCGGCGACAGCTCCCCTTCAATGCGAATGCCGTATTCACGGTAAAAATCGTCGCGCAAATGGTGAGGAATGAGGTGAAGTGGATCTTCATGCATCGGGCAACCTTTAATCGCATAAACGGCGCCGCGCTCCGTTTTTGAATACTCCTCAAGCCCGCGCTTCAGAAGCGTTACCAACGTTGACTTTCCGCCGCCAACCGGCCCCATCAGCAGCAAAATCCGTTTGCGTACATCAAGTCGTTTTGCCGCTGGGTGGAAATATTCTTCAACAAGCCGCTCGAGCGCCTCCTCGAGCCCAAACAAATGCTGGCTGAAAAACTTATACCGTTTCCGCCCGTTCACCTCTTCAACCCCAGCGTCTTTAATCATATTATAAACGCGCGAATGAGCCGACTGGGCGACCCACGGCTTTTCTTTTAAAATCTCTAAATACTCAGCGAACGTTCCTTCCCATCTCAGCCTCTCTTCCTCTTCCCGGTACCGTGCGATCTTTCTTAAAATATCCATAAAGGACCTCCTCACCCTTGGATGTCTTACAGCAAGATTATTACAATTTATGCGAGGATGTCCCGTATCATTCGCCACAAAAAAAATTTTGTCTTCGAACAGTTCGCGGCAGTCATTCACATGCTCGGCCATATTCGTTATAATAAAGGGGAAACGCCTGCCACTTTCATTGCAAGGGAGGAAAAAACGATGCGCACATTGCTGATGTTAGGAGTTATCATCGCCTTTTTAACAGCCATTTTCACGGCTGGGTACGAAGACAAACCGGGTGTCAAACAATAAAGCCCAAAAAAACGACCTCCATAGCGAAGGTCGTTTTTTTGTTTACGACAATCCGTGAAACCGTTGCTGACGCAGTGCCTCATACACTAAAATAGCCGCCGTATTTGATAAATTCAACGAACGGACTTTGTCGTTCATCGGGATGCGCAAGCAACGATCCTTGTTGGCCTCGAGGAGCTCCTTCGGCAACCCGGTCGTCTCGCGGCCAAATACAAAAAAAATGTCTTTTTTCTGATCGCTGAAGTCAAACGAGTCATAATATTGCTGGCCAAACTTCGTAATAAAGTAAAATTCTCCCCCCGGAAATCGGGCAAACAGCTCGTCAATGGAGTCGTAATACGAAATATTGACATATGGCCAATAGTCAAGCCCGGCGCGCTTTAACATTTTATCATCCGTCGAAAACCCGAGCGGACGAATCAAATGAAGCGCTGTATCCGTCGCCGCACATGTGCGGGCGATATTCCCTGTATTTGCTGGAATTTCTGGTTGGTATAGTACTACATGAAGCGGCATTTCGTTCACCTCAACAACGTCGTTTATTTGCGATCAATGATGTGAAAAAATTTATACCGGATGTTCGGCGTATAGGCGCTCGAATCTTCGTATGACCAATACCGCATTCGGCTGTTCGTCGTATGGGCATTCACAAGCGGCATCCCATCTTGGTCTTTGGCCACCACAATGGTGGAATGGTCGAAGCGTCCATCCCCTTGAAAATCATAACAAATGACATCACCTGCCATCAATTGTTCTGGTTCAGGGACTTCCACCGCCTGTAGACCGATGCGCGATCCACTCAAATACCAGCGCAGCGAATGGGCGACCGCCCAGCTGTAACTCCAGCTTCCGTTTTGACACCACCATCCCCGCGCCCTGTTCGGATAGCCGGTCATTGGCGCTCCGCCCGCATACAAACATTGGGAAACAAAGTTCGTGCAATCAACAGAAAAAGACGGAAACGCCGGGTTATGCCGATTCCACCACGTTTCTGCATACCGTACCGCCTGAGCACGGTCATATTGGTAAGAAAGGCGCTCTCCTGTCCATTGCTCACGTTCGACACGAGGCGCTTCAACGTATTCCCCCATCCGGCTAACCCGTTTATCATCCACCAACTCGGTGCCTAAAAAACGGGCGCATCGCTCCTCGACTTGCTCCTCAATATATAAAGTTGCCCCGTGCTTAATTAAAAATTGATGATGGGCAATATAAACCATTTTTGTCTCTCGCTCGACTGTCTGTCTGCCGATAATTTGCCCTCGAATAGTGCAACGGACAATTTCTGCCCCACGCCTTTGGCAAAGTTGCTGCTTCCTAGTAATTTCTTCATCGCCTTGGATATTGCTTTCCGAGACAAATGAGTGCGCCCGCTTATCGAGCCAATCATGCAGCCGCTTTTTCATGCCGCTCCCCACTTTCGTTTTTGTTACTACCTTATGTGAGGAAGCGGCAGTTTTTTCCCTATTCCTTTACCTCTGTCAACAGTTTCAACCCTTTTTCGATTTCGGCGACTACATCTGAATCTGTTTCCGTTTGTCTTGCCTCTTCGAGATATGGCTTGGCACTTACATCCCCGATTTTCCCGAGCGCCCACGCTGCTGTCCCACGGATGACGGGACGGCTGTCTTCTTTCAGCAGCCGCAATAAATGCGGAACAGCTGTCCGGTCTTTATAATGGGCGAGCGCCAAAATGGCGTTGCGCTGGATCGGTTTTTTCCCGCGCCATGAGCCTGCCATTGCGCCGAATTTCTCTTTAAACTCACGATTGCTTACCTGAAGAAGCGGGATGAGCTTCGGTTTCGCTGCCTCGGGATCCGGCTCGAATTCCGGATGCAAGTGGAAATCTTTCTTCTTGTTTTCCGGGCAGACCAACTGGCACGTATCGCAACCGTACAACCGATTGCCGATTTTCTCACGAAATTCATCGGCTAAAAAGCCTTTCGTTTGCGTCAAAAATGAGATGCACCGCTGCGCATTCAGTTGTCCCCCTTGCACGAGCGCCCCTGTGGGGCACGCATCGATGCATTTCGTACATGTGCCGCACCGGTTTTCGATCGGTTCATCGGGCGGAAACGGAATCGTTGTAATCATCTCACCCAAATACACGTACGAACCAAACTCCGGCGTAATAATGGAACAGTTTTTCCCACTCCAACCGATCCCTGCCCGCTCTGCCACGGCCCGGTCAGCGAGTTCTCCCGTATCCACCATCGAACGAACACGGGCATGTGGTACCTTCGCAAGTAAAAATTCTTCAAGTTGGCGTAAACGTTCCCGCAACACATCATGATAGTCTTTTCCCCACGATGCACGACAAAAAAGGCCACGCCGCTCATTTTTCGTCCCGCGTGGAGCATCTTTCATTTTTGATGGATAGGCAAGCGCAATGGCAATGATCGATTTCGCCTCGGGAAGAAGCAACGACGGATTTGTCCGCTTTTCAATATCCGGTTCCTCAAATCCGGATTGATAGCCAAGCTCCTGTTGCCGACGAAGCCGCTCCTTTAGTTCCACAAACGGATCAGCGCTTGCAAAACCGATTTTATCGATGCCGATCGACCGGCTGTATTCAATCACTTCCTGTTTCAAAGAGACAATGTCCATTATTTTCCCTCCCTTCGAGGTATATGGTAAAATGAAACACGGGGTGATTCATATGAAATGCATCATATCAGAAGAATTAAAACAACGTCTTCCTTCGGGCAAATTTGGCGTGATCCGCTACCACCATATCGAAATCGGCGACTCGCCGCAAATGTTAAAAGGCCGGCTTGAACTGTTTCAAAAGTCGATTTACTTTGAGCTACAGGAAAAAGCCATCGCCGACATTCCCGAGCTCGCCGAATGGCGTCAGGCATTCAAACAAATCGGCACGGATCCAGGGCGTTACCGACCCTCAAGTGAAAGCTTATACCGTCGTATCCAGAAAAAAAACTTTGTTCCATCGATCCATTCAGCAGTCGATGTAAACAACTTCTTTTCGCTCTATTATAAAATACCACTCGGCATTTACGATCTTGATTGTATCCAAGGATCCGTGATGATTACCGTAGGTACAGAACAAGATGAATACATAGCTCTAAATGGACGCACCGTCAACTTTGCGAATAAACTCGTCAGCAAAGATGAACACGGTCCGTTCGGCAGCCCAATCGTCGATTCCAAACGCACAGCGGTGACAAAAGGAACGAAAAACGCTTTGCAAATCGTTTATTTTCTTCCATCGATTCCTGAAGATGTTGCCAATCGCCAACTTCAGGCTATTCAAACGATGTTTACGCAAATCCATGGCGGTGAGGCCGACGCACAATTGCTAGTATAATAAAAAAACGCAATGCCTCGTTCTATGACGAAACGAAACACTGCGTTGTCCCCAATATTTTATTTAAAACTTAACGAAACTCATTATAACAAAACAGTACGTACATGGCAAGAAAAAACGCAAAAATCGACAAAATTCGTCGTATAAAAGGGGCACCAGAATATCTGGTGCCAACAACGATGACCCGTACGGGATTCGAACCCGTGTTACCGCCGTGAAAGGGCGGTGTCTTAACCACTTGACCAACGGGCCAATCATGGCGGAGAAGGCGGGATTTGAACCCGCGCGCCGCAAAACTGCGACCTAACGGTTTAGCAAACCGTCCCCTTCAGCCACTTGGGTACTTCTCCATAATGGCTCCGCAAGTAGGATTCGAACCTACGACCTACCGGTTAACAGCCGGTTGCTCTACCGCTGAGCTATTGCGGAATAACTAAGAAACATTCTTCCAAATCTACTTCGTCTCTTCCTCTACTAGCTGATTCAGCTTATTCGAGGATGTTTATGCTCAGTGTCCCTTCCTCTACTAGCCAATTCAAAGAAGCTGAATGCGTCGGGACAACTCGTAGCCTATTCGATGAAGTAAGGGCTCGTCGCTGAGCTATTGCGGAATAATCAAGAAATGCTCGATTAGTATTATATCGAATCATCTGACAATATGCAATGGAAAATGGTGGGCCTAAGTGGACTTGAACCACCGACCTCACGCTTATCAGGCGTGCGCTCTGACCAGCTGAGCTATAGGCCCATAAAAGCGGGTGATGGGAATCGAACCCACGACATCAGCTTGGAAGGCTGAGGTTTTACCACTAAACTACACCCGCAACAAATATAAATTAAGGAAGAAGAGAAAGGGCGACTAGTGGGAATCGAACCCACGCATGCCAGAGCCACAATCTGGTGCGTTAACCACTTCGCCATAGCCGCCACATTGATGGTGCCGGCTGCAGGACTTGAACCCGCAACCTACTGATTACAAGTCAGTTGCTCTACCAATTGAGCTAAGCCGGCATGATGTAAATTTATTCATGGATAAATGGATGGCGGAGGAGGAGGGATTCGAACCCCCGCGCGCCTTGCGACGCCTCTCGGTTTTCAAGACCGACCCCTTCAACCACTTGGGTACTCCTCCAAAAAGTAACGTAATAATGGTGGACCTTGTAGGACTCGAACCTACGACCGGACGGTTATGAGCCGTCTGCTCTAACCAGCTGAGCTAAAGGTCCGATAATAATGGCGGTGGAGGGGATCGAACCCCCGACCTCACGGGTATGAACCGTACGCTCTAGCCAGCTGAGCTACACCGCCAAATTTATATATTTGAATGGTGGAGCCTATCGGGATCGAACCGATGACCTCCTGCGTGCAAAGCAGGCGCTCTCCCAGCTGAGCTAAGGCCCCACAGGAAAATCGGGAAGACAGGATTTGAACCTGCGACCTCACGGACCCGAACCGTGTGCTCTACCAAGCTGAGCTACTTCCCGTCAACGCGCTCGAGAGGATTCGAACCCCTAACCTTCTGATCCGTAGTCAGATGCTCTATCCAATTGAGCTACGAGCGCAAGTGCCGAGGGCCGGACTCGAACCGGCACGGTAGTTACCTACCCCAGGATTTTAAGTCCTGTGCGTCTGCCAATTCCGCCACCCCGGCAAACGAGTGGAGCGGAAGACGGGGTTCGAACCCGCGACCCCCACCTTGGCAAGGTGGTGTTCTACCACTGAACTACTTCCGCATTGTGATGAGCCATGGAGGACTCGAACCTCCGACCCTCTGATTAAAAGTCAGATGCTCTACCTACTGAGCTAATGGCTCATATGAAGGATGCCGGCTGCAGGACTTGAACCCGCAACCTACTGATTACAAGTCAGTTGCTCTACCAATTGAGCTAAGCCGGCATATCCACAATGATGGTGGCTCGGGACGGAATCGAACCGCCGACACAAGGATTTTCAGTCCTTTGCTCTACCGACTGAGCTACCGAGCCATATGTTATTTTCTACCTAGTTCATTGAATTACCCTGTGCCTCTTCCTCTACTAGCCGATTCGAGGAAGTATGATGCGTCGAGGCAACTCGCAGCAAATTCGATGATGCTGATGCTCGTCTCTACCGACTGAGCTACCGAGCCGCATGTGATTTTTTATTTCATAGTTTTGAAATGATGGCGGTCCCGACGGGACTCGAACCCGCGATCTCCTGCGTGACAGGCAGGCATGTTAACCACTACACTACGGGACCATTTTGGTTGCGGGGGCAGGATTTGAACCTGCGACCTTCGGGTTATGAGCCCGACGAGCTACCGGACTGCTCCACCCCGCGACGATTGAAAGTGGTGGAGGATGACGGGATCGAACCGCCGACCCCTTGCTTGTAAGGCAAGTGCTCTCCCAGCTGAGCTAATCCTCCATTTATCATGCCTAGCAGCGACCTACTCTTGCAGGGGCGCTGGCCCCAACTACCATCGGCGCTGGAGAGCTTAACTTCCGTGTTCGGGATGGGAACGGGTGTTTCCTCTCCGCTATCACCACTAGGCAACAACAGACAAGTATTATTATAATGAAAAACAGCTTATTGTCAAGCTTTTTTTCATTCCTTCAAAACTAGATAACCGTTTTTGGGGGAAGAAGCCTCCGCTTTTCGTACTGTCTAGCTCCGGCCGCCATCGGCTCGCGACGCTTCGGTCCTGCTGTGGCGGCGACACATTGCATACGCTCCTGTGGCACCACCCACGCAGAACCAAGCTTTGCTTGGTTCGAGCCTCCTCGCAGGCCCTCCAGCACGTCTCGCCGATAGGCGGGCGGCCTCCGCTTTTCTAGGTTAAGCCCTCGATCGATTAGTATCCGTCAGCTCCACGTGTCGCCACGCTTCCACCTCGGACCTATCAACCTCGTCATCTTCGAGGGATCTTACTCGCTTAACGCGATGGGAAATCTCATCTTGAGGGGGGCTTCACGCTTAGATGCTTTCAGCGCTTATCCCTTCCGCACATAGCTACCCAGCGGTGCCCCTGGCGGGACAACTGGTACACCAGCGGTGCGTCCATCCCGGTCCTCTCGTACTAAGGACAGCTCCTCTCAAATTTCCTACGCCCACGACGGATAGGGACCGAACTGTCTCACGACGTTCTGAACCCAGCTCGCGTACCGCTTTAATGGGCGAACAGCCCAACCCTTGGGACCGACTACAGCCCCAGGATGCGATGAGCCGACATCGAGGTGCCAAACCTCCCCGTCGATGTGGACTCTTGGGGGAGATCAGCCTGTTATCCCCGGGGTAGCTTTTATCCGTTGAGCGATGGCCCTTCCATGCGGAACCACCGGATCACTAAGCCCGACTTTCGTCCCTGCTCGACCTGTCCGTCTCGCAGTCAAGCTCCCTTGTGCCTTTGCACTCTCCGAATGATTTCCAACCATTCTGAGGGAACCTTTGGGCGCCTCCGTTACCTTTTGGGAGGCGACCGCCCCAGTCAAACTGCCCACCTGACACTGTCTCCCACCCCGATAAGGGGTGCGGGTTAGAATTTCAATACCGCCAGGGTGGTATCCCACCGACGCCTCCACCGAAGCTGGCGCTCCGGCTTCCCTGGCTCCCACCTATCCTGTACAAGCGATACCAAAATTCCATATCAGGCTGCAGTAAAGCTCCACGGGGTCTTTCCGTCCTGTCGCGGGTAACCTGCATCTTCACAGGTAGTATAATTTCACCGGGTCTCTCGTTGAGACAGTGCCCAAGTCGTTACACCTTTCGTGCGGGTCGGAACTTACCCGACAAGGAATTTCGCTACCTTAGGACCGTTATAGTTACGGCCGCCGTTTACTGGGGCTTCGGTTCGCACCTTCGCTTGCGCTAAGCGCTCCCCTTAACCTTCCAGCACCGGGCAGGTGTCAGCCCCTATACTTCGCCTTTCGGCTTCGCAGAGACCTGTGTTTTTGATAAACAGTCGCTTGGGCCTTTTCACTGCGGCTCTTCGGGGCTCATCACCCCAAAGAGCACCCCTTCTCCCGAAGTTACGGGGTCATTTTGCCGAGTTCCTTAACGAGAGTTCTCCCGCGCGCCTTAGGATTCTCTCCTCGCCTACCTGTGTCGGTTTGCGGTACGGGCACCTCTTCCCTCGCTAGAGGCTTTTCTTGGCAGTGTGGAATCAGGGACTTCCGGATCAAATCCGTCGCCATCACAGCTCAGCCTTTACGGCCAGCGGATTTGCCTACTGGCCAGCCTTACTGCTTGGACAGGCTCTTCCAGCCGCCTGCTCACCCTATCCTCCTGCGTCCCCCCATCGCTCAAACGGGAAGGAGGTGGTACAGGAATCTCAACCTGTTGTCCATCACCTACGCCTTTCGGCCTCGGCTTAGGTCCCGACTAACCCTGAGCGGACGAACCTTCCTCAGGAACCCTTAGGCTTTCGGCGCAGAGGATTCTCACCTCTGTTTTCGCTACTCATACCGGCATTCTCACTTCTAAGCGCTCCACCAGTCCTTCCGGTCTGGCTTCGATGCCCTTAGAACGCTCCCCTACCGATGACCAACGGTCATCCCGCAGCTTCGGCGGCACGTTTAGCCCCGGTACATTTTCGGCGCAGAGTCACTCGACCAGTGAGCTATTACGCACTCTTTAAATGGTGGCTGCTTCTAAGCCAACATCCTGGTTGTCTTCGCAACTCCACATCCTTTTCCACTGAACGTGCACTTGGGGGCCTTAGCTGGCGATCTGGGCTGTTTCCCTCTTGACCACGGATCTTATCACTCGTAGTCTGACTCCCAAGGATAAGTCATTGGCATTCGGAGTTTGACTGGGTTCGGTAACCCGATGAGGGCCCCTAGCCCAATCAGTGCTCTACCTCCAAGACTCTCACCTTGAGGCTAGCCCTAAAGCTATTTCGGGGAGAACCAGCTATCTCCAAGTTCGATTGGCATTTCACCCCTACCCACACCTCATCCCCGCACTTTTCAACGTACGTGGGTTCGGGCCTCCAGCCGGTGTTACCCGGCCTTCACCCTGGACATGGGTAGATCACCTGGTTTCGGGTCGACGACGACGTACTCAAACGCCCTATTCAGACTCGCTTTCGCTGCGGCTCCGCCTCTTCGGCTTAACCTCGCACGCCATCGTCACTCGCCGGTTCATTCTACAAAAGGCACGCCATCACCCATGAACGGGCTCTGACTACTTGTAGGCACACGGTTTCAGGTTCTCTTTCACTCCCCTTCCGGGGTGCTTTTCACCTTTCCCTCACGGTACTGGTTCACTATCGGTCACTAGGGAGTATTTAGCCTTGGGAGATGGTCCTCCCTGCTTCCGACGGGATTTCCCGTGTCCCGCCGTACTCAGGAGCCGCTCGGGAGGGAACGAAGTTTCGACTACAGGGCTGTCACCTTCTCTGGCCGGCCGTTCCAGACCGGTTCGTCTACCCCGTTCCTTTCTCACTCCCATCTGAGCGGTCCTACAACCCCAAGAGGCACGCCTCTTGGTTTGGGCTGTTCCCGTTTCGCTCGCCGCTACTCAGGGAATCGCATTTGCTTTCTTCTCCTCCGGGTACTAAGATGTTTCAGTTCCCCGGGTGTGCCCTCCATGCCCTATGGATTCAGGCATGGATCCTGCCCCATTACGGGCAGGGGGTTTCCCCATTCGGACATCTCCGGATCAACGCTTGCTTACAGCTCCCCGAAGCGTTTCGGCGTTTGCCCCGTCCTTCATCGGCTCCTAGTGCCAAGGCATCCACCGTGCGCCCTTTCTAGCTTAACCTACAGCGCGTTTCGGCTTCTTCCTTATTGTCTAGCTTCGGCGCCTAGCTCTCTTCCGCCAAATAACCTTCCCCCTTGGGGTGCAAGCACCCCTGCGGGTGAAGAACATTTGGCTTCGAGAACTGACCGCGGCACCTCAGCTTTTCCGGTTATCTAGTTTTCAAGGAACGATTCGAAGGAATTTTCATTCCTTCAAAACTGAACGAAACAAAAGCACGATTTGTTAATGATTGGCCATTAACGGCCTCCGCTTTTCGTGATGTCTAGCTCCAGCGCCTGGCTCTCTTCTGCCAAATAACCTTCCCCCTCGGGGGTGCAAGCACCCCTACGGGTGAAGAACATTTGGCTTCGAGAGCCGACCGCGGCGCTTCCGCTTTTCGTCCTTAGAAAGGAGGTGATCCAGCCGCACCTTCCGGTACGGCTACCTTGTTACGACTTCACCCCAATCACTTGCCCCACCTTCGGCGGCTGGCTCCCGTAAGGGTTACCTCACCGACTTCGGGTGTTGCAAGCTCTCGTGGTGTGACGGGCGGTGTGTACAAGGCCCGGGAACGTATTCACCGCGGCATGCTGATCCGCGATTACTAGCGATTCCGGCTTCATGCAGGCGAGTTGCAGCCTGCAATCCGAACTGAGAGCGGCTTTTTGGGATTCGCTCCCCCTCGCGGGTTCGCAGCCCTTTGTACCGCCCATTGTAGCACGTGTGTAGCCCAGGTCATAAGGGGCATGATGATTTGACGTCATCCCCACCTTCCTCCGACTTTTAGCCGGCAGTCCCTCTAGAGTGCCCAACTGAATGCTGGCAACTAGAGGCAAGGGTTGCGCTCGTTGCGGGACTTAACCCAACATCTCACGACACGAGCTGACGACAACCATGCACCACCTGTCACCCTGTCCCCCCGAAGGGGGAACGCCCAATCTCTTGGGTTGTCAGGGGATGTCAAGACCTGGTAAGGTTCTTCGCGTTGCTTCGAATTAAACCACATGCTCCACCGCTTGTGCGGGCCCCCGTCAATTCCTTTGAGTTTCAGCCTTGCGGCCGTACTCCCCAGGCGGAGTGCTTATCGCGTTAGCTACAGCACTAAAGGGTGTGACCCCTCTAACACTTAGCACTCATCGTTTACGGCGTGGACTACCAGGGTATCTAATCCTGTTTGCTCCCCACGCTTTCGCGCCTCAGCGTCAGTTACAGGCCAGAGAGCCGCCTTCGCCACTGGTGTTCCTCCACATCTCTACGCATTTCACCGCTACACGTGGAATTCCGCTCTCCTCTCCTGCACTCAAGTCCCCCAGTTTCCAATGACCCTCCACGGTTGAGCCGTGGGCTTTCACATCAGACTTAAAGGACCGCCTGCGCGCGCTTTACGCCCAATAATTCCGGACAACGCTCGCCCCCTACGTATTACCGCGGCTGCTGGCACGTAGTTAGCCGGGGCTTTCTCGTGAGGTACCGTCACCGCGCCGCCTTATTCAAACGGCGCTCCTTCGTCCCTCACAACAGAGCTTTACGACCCGAAGGCCTTCTTCGCTCACGCGGCGTCGCTCCGTCAGACTTTCGTCCATTGCGGAAGATTCCCTACTGCTGCCTCCCGTAGGAGTCTGGGCCGTGTCTCAGTCCCAGTGTGGCCGGTCACCCTCTCAGGCCGGCTACGCATCGTCGCCTTGGTGAGCCGTTACCTCACCAACTAGCTAATGCGCCGCGGGCCCATCCGCAAGTGACAGCCGAAGCCGCCTTTCAACCAAAGACCATGCGGTCTTTGGTGTTATCCGGTATTAGCTCCGGTTTCCCGGAGTTATCCCGGTCTTGCGGGCAGGTTGCCCACGTGTTACTCACCCGTCCGCCGCTGACCGAACAAGAGCAAGCTCTCGTTCGGTCCGCTCGACTTGCATGTATTAGGCACGCCGCCAGCGTTCGTCCTGAGCCAGGATCAAACTCTCCAAAAGAAAGTTGATTGACTTGCGCTTCGTTTCGTTCAGTTTTCAAGGAACAAGTTTGTTTTTCGCTCTCTCGAAGCGACTTCTATATGTTAGCATGTTTATTATGAGTTGTCAACACTTTTTTATTCATCTTGCTTCGCAACGTTTTTTCGTCGCGGCAGCGATTTAAAATATATCATCGTTCGACATAGAAGTCAATAGCTTTTTTTACTTTTTTGGATAGACAGCCCATCTTTGCTGGGCTGCCGAAATTTCTTCAACCATTCTGTGTTCATGATCTAAACTTTCATGCCTAACCGAAATTGATACGCTCCTTCCGCCTACGATAGCGAAGGCGGTGCGCTCGGGTTCCCCCGTCTCATTACAAAAAGTTAACGGGTGTGATTCCGTACAATGACACTTCCCCCTCAAAGTTGAGGAACCTCTTTCTGAAACAGGTTAAACAAAGGGGAGCCCAGACGGAAAGGCTCATCAGTTTTTCTCTTCCTGCAAAGTATAATAACGTTCAAACATTTTTTCCCCATTTGTCGGTACCTCTACCGCACTTAACACTTTTCTTTCTACTAAATATTCAAGCATGATGGTAAGGTCGACCGAATAGGGGGCAAACTGTGGGTGGTGGGTCATTTCCTCGATACTCCACGCTCCCTCTTTTTGCTTTAGCACCTCACATAAATGGGAGGATCCTGGTGCCACAAAAGAATGAATTAAAAATTCGCTCGCCAGCAACAGAAGCTCGAGTCGTTTTGGAAGCGGTTCTTCGCTACCGACTAACTCCTCATATAATTTATAAATTTGCCCATCCATTTGCTTTACTTGATTCCATACCGTCACTTCCGGATAAAGGCCATGCTCGATGACTGTTAACCGTGCTAAATGGTGCAAGGCGTGCATCATATGGTTGTATGAATCAAGCCAATGTCGAGCACTAAACAGTGCCTTGCCATCAGTATAACGACGAATCAGTTTGGCAAATTCCAATCCCATTTTCAGCTGCCGTTCCCTAGGAGGAAATTGCTCAAGACGTTGACGCAACTGCCAAACGTAGTCATTGCGGTCAAACACGATTTTTCCATTGAATACCCAATCGACGGCCTTTCGATGTGACCCGAGAACAAACCATTCGTTTAATTTTTGTTCATTCACTGCATAAAGTGCTGCCTTCTCACCATTAATCGAGTAATGCTTTAAAAACAATGGCTCACTTTGCAAATCGACAATGACGAGCAACAACGCATCAAACGTATCTGTCACCGTCTCATGTCCCTCATTTTTCTCAATCAGTAAAATTCCGAGCGTATTGCAACGGCTTGCCCATTCTTGATAAATGGGACGCAGCAATTCTTCCATAAATCGTTCCCGTTACAGAAAACAGGTAAAGCTGTGACATCTTCCGAGCTCTCCCCCTCAAAAAAATCGACGGAGAGAGCATATTTTCTTTCACTTTTGGGGCCAGTTGTTTTTCTGTAACGGCTTCCTCCCTTCCAACGTCGTCAATGATTCAACCTTGTTTTATACAGATAACAAAAATGTTGCTAGCGGCCGTTTATGCTGCGATTACATGCATCCCACAATCTATGTCTTATTGCTATCGTTCGTTCCTCGGCAAAGATGAGAATTCGTTGTTGTCGTTCGTTATTCGACAAAAGACGAGAAATTCCTCTATTCTGAGTAAAAAACGCCCATCAATTTTGTTGATTTCTCCTTCACGATTGTCCCCTGTTTTATGGTATAGTGATGTATGTAGGAGGGACGACCATGGGTATCAAATATTCGAGTAAAATCAACAAAATTCGCACATTTGCTTTAAGCTTGATTTTCGTCGGCGTCATCGTCATGTATCTTGGGCTGTTTTTCCGCACGTCCCCGATCATCATGACGCTGTTTATGGTGCTTGGACTTTTATTTCTCGTCGCAAGTGGCATCGTGTACTTTTGGATCGGTACACTCTCAACGAGAGCTGTCCAAGTCGTTTGTCCATCATGCGGTAAGGTGACGAAAATGCTTGGACGCGTTGATTTATGTATGTTTTGCCGCGAGCCCCTGACGTTGGATCGCGAACTTGAAGGAAAAGAATTCGATGAGAAATACAATAAAAAAAGAAAAAACTGATAGCCGCTGTCGCGCTATCAGCTTTTTTAATGTGTCCGCCCCTTCTCGTTTTGACAGTCAGGGCATACTCCATACACTTCCATGCGATGATGATCGACTTTAAATCCAGTAACATGAGCAGCTAGCTGCTCAACTTCATCGAGCGCTGGATAATGAAAATCCACGATTTTGCCACACTGTTCACAAATGACGTGATAATGATTGGATGTGACAAAATCGAACCGGCTTGACGAATCACCGTATGTCAACTCTTTGACAAGCCCGACCTCTTTAAAGACGCGCAAGTTATTGTAGACGGTAGCTACGCTCATATTAGGAAATTTCCCTTCGAGCGCTTTATATATTTCATCAGCCGTCGGATGGGACATCGAGCTGATCAAATACTCCAATATCGCATGACGCTGTGGCGTGATGCGTATGCCCGTCTTTTTCAGCATGTCCAGCGCTTCCTTCAGTTGCTCGTTGACAGACACCGTCATGCACCTCACTCTCTGCAAAAGATAAAAAAAATTATCATTTTATAATATTTATAATTAGTCTACAAGGAATGTATGCCTTTTGTCAATATAGATACCATTAATATATGGGCTTAAACGTTCTTTTAACAAAAAAAGGGGGCAGAAATATTTTCCGCCCACCACATTTCATTCATTTGAGGAGGTTACTATGTATCATATGTAAAACAGTTTATGTCGCTTGGACGCTTACCTAGATGAGGCCAATTGGGCAACTTCCGCAAGCGCCTCATCGACGTGTCCTTTTACTTTCACCCCGCGCCATTCCTTTACCAACGTTCCATCGGGAGCAATAATGAATGTCGAGCGCTCAATGCCCATATATTCCTTACCAAAATTCCGCTTTTTCTTCCAAACCCCATATAGTTCTGCTACGTGATGTTGTTCATCGGAAAGAAGCAAAAACGGCAGTTGATATTTCTCAATAAACGTTTCATGCCGCTTAACTGGGTCCGTGCTTACCCCTAAAATAACGGCATTCAACCTGGTAAACTGCTCATAGCGGTCACGAAAGTCACATGCTTCAGTCGTGCATCCAGGCGTCATGTCTTTCGGATAAAAATAAAGCACGACATATTGGCCTCGGAAGTCTGAAAGCGAAACCATTTTCCCGTTGCTTGCCGGCAAGGTGAAATCCGGGGCTGGTTGGCCAATGGCAATTATCATGACGTTCCCTCCGTCTGCTTTATTTTCTTTTAGCGTAACGGAGTGGGAAGAAAATTGCAACTGTTAGCGGCGGTCCCAATCAAATACGGTGCGCGCTACGATGACAGCTGGCATAATGTAGCCGAGCAACGCCTCAGTGATCGCGATCCACCGTCCGATGCCGATCGGGGTCACATCTCCGTATCCCACTGATAAGAGCGTTATGCCGCTTAAGTACAAGCTATCCCCAAGCAAAGACAAGCGGTTATCCACGTCGCTATTTGAGGACGGAGTGAACACTGCATGGCCATTCACCTGCAAAATCATATAAATCATGGCAAAACCGAGCAGCATCGTTACATACCATTGAACGAGCACCCACAGACTGTCGAGTGAGAGGCGGTGCGTCGCTTGAACGCGCGCTGTCCAAATTGAGGTGATGCTACCGAGCAGTACGGCGGTAACCACTCCGAGGAAGGCGTAATCCATCACATTCCCTCCATCCTTGTCCGTTGTTCATATATACGTGGCCGAATGGACAATTATGACGGAGTGAACCGCCGCGATCTCGATAGTGATCGTACTTGAAACAGCAGCGTCAAGCTGCGCTGCCTGCCTAGACTACCCGTTTAGCAGAGCCCTTCTCCATTTTTGTAGAAAGTTAACGCCTTGACTTACTGCGCAAAGGAGCGAGCCAACACACCTTTCAGTGTCGCTGCGCTATGTTGAAACCATTTTTGCTCGTTATCGTCTAGCTCAAGCTCAATCACTTCGCGAATACCATGACGGTTGATGACCGCCGGTACACCGATATAGACGTCACGTTCGCCATATAAACCGTCTAAGTAAGCCGAGACGGTCAAAATAGCGTTTTCGTTATGCAAAATGGCGCGCGTCACGCGGGCGAGCCCCATGGCAATGCCGTAGTACGTCGCCCCTTTTTTCTCGATAATTTGATAAGCGGCATCACGAACGTTGACAAAAATGTGCTCCAGCTCTTCCCTTGCCTGCTCTCCTTTTGATTCGATCAACTTGCGGATCGGCACGCCGCCGATATCAGCCTGACTCCAGACCGGAAGCTCAGTATCGCCGTGTTCGCCAATAATGTAGGCATGTACATTCGTCGGGGCAATATCGAAGTACTCACCTAACAAAAAGCGGAACCGTGCCGTATCTAAAATTGTCCCCGAACCGATCACCCGCTCATAAGGCAAGCCACTGAACTTCCATGTCGCGTAGGTCAAAATGTCGACCGGATTGGTAGCGACAAGAAACAACCCTTGAAACCCGGACGCCATAACCGATTCGACAATCGAACGGAAAATGGCGATATTTTTATCGACTAGATCGAGCCTCGTCTCACCTGGTTTTTGGTTGGCACCGGCGCAAATGACGACTAAATCAGCATCACGACAATCACGATAATCCCCATACCAAATGTTGGTGGGATTCGGTGCAAACACTTTCCCATGGTTTAAATCCATCGCATCGCCCTTGGCTTTATTTTCATTTGCATCAATGAGCACAATCTCATCAGCAATCCCTTGATTCATTAAAGCAAATGCATAGCTGGAACCGACAAACCCTGTGCCGACAACCGCTACTCTGTTTCCTCCTCCGTTTTTCATCACTATTCTCCCTTCTTATTATTGTGAATACATTCACAAATTATTTTACGCGATGAAATCGAAACTATGCGTAAACGATTATGGCAATTGTTTGGACGTTGTTTGTCATTTTCATGACAACCTCCATTAAGCAAAAAAATGGACGAGGCAGTTAACTCCCCGTCCCTCGGTACCTCCTAACCCCGGCGTTCCAAAGCATTATAGCGATGGCGAAAAACAGCGCGCCAACAACCGGGGTCATAAACGCATAATCATACCACTCTTGCTTGTTAAGAAAATACGAAGCCGGATAGACGCCAACAAAGGCAAACGGAAGCACCCATGTTAAAATATAGCGAATGACCCGATGATAAATATCGATCGGATAGCGGCCATAGCTGCTAATGTTGTACATCATCGGCATAATCGAGGTGCGAGCATCAGCGAAAAAGCTAATGGTTGCCAGCGAAATGAAAATGCCGGCGTAAATGAACGCACCGCCGATCACAAGTAAAATAAAGATAAAGAAATCATACCAATGAAACGTCAGCGATAACCGGACACTAGCGTACGCCATAATGATCAATCCCGGTATAGCCCCTAACAACGATTCGAGCTCCATCCGTTCGAGAATGATCTGAAATAGGCTGTGCACCGGGCGAGTCAACACACGGTCCATTTCTCCTTGGACAATATAGCGCTCATTGAAATCCCATAGATTAAAAAAAGCGCCAAATACCGCATACGGCACAAGAAAAAAGCCGTAAATAAACAAAATTTCATCGCGCGTCCAACCGTGAAGGAGCGGTGTATGGCCAAAAACGACGAGCAAAAACACGAGATTGACTGCCTGAGCCATGAAGTCGGACAACCACTCAATGAGCAAATCGGTACGGTATTGCAATTTTGTTTTCATATATTGCGCCATGTATTGAAAAAAGACCGATATATAAAACAATCGTTTACCCCCCTTGCACGACGAGCCGCTTTTTCGCCATCCGCCATAACAACCCGATTGGTAAAAGCAACAGCGCGCACCATGCCACCTGCACGATCAAGCCGTCACGAACGTCGGCGCCTTGGAAGCTTTCCGTAATGATCATGCTTGGGATGTAGCTAATCGCCTGAAACGGAAAATAATCCATCAGTCGTTGCGCCCAATCCGGATAAAAGGAAACGGGCAAAATGAGCCCGGAAAACAGATCGATGATAAACCGTTTCGCCCTGAGCAACCCTTCGTTACGGAATGTAAAAAACGTCACCACCCCCGCTAGCAAGTTCAGCTCTGAATAAATAACAAAGCTAAGCAGGAGCGACAAACTAAATGACAGCCATGTATGGGCGTTTTCTGGAAACTGAAGCGGCAAAAAGAGCGACACGACTAAAAGCCCGGGCAACGACAAAAAGAACAAACGGAACAACCCTTCGCCGAGCCCTTGAACCGCCTTCATCCCTAAATAGCTGTATGGGCGAATGAGCTCGGTCGCTACTTTTCCATCGCGAATTTCCATAGCGATTTCACGGTCGATGTTGTTAAAATAAAATGCCCTTGACAGCCAAGAAATGGCAACATACGTCGTCATTTGTCCAAGCGACATCCCTTGCATCGACGGTTTGTCCCCGTAAATAGCCGCCCAAAGGAAATAATACGCCGCAATGTTAATAGCATAAATAAGAATGCCAGTATAATAGTTTGTCCGATAGGCAAGCATCATTAAAAAGCGGATGCGGATCATTTCCACATATTTATCCATGGACCGCACCTTCCTCATAGATATTGCGGACAATCTCTTCCGTTGACACTTCATGAATGCGGATATCTTGCAGCGCATAGCGGGCGGCGACGCGGCTGACGACTTCCGGAACTCCTCCTGATGGAACGTGCGCCACCCAGACGTTGGACTGTTCGCCTTTTTTCCAGACAACATCCAATCCGGCGGTCAGCTCTTGCAAGATGGAGGCGTCCTTTCCTTCAGCAAATGTAAAGGCGACCCGTTTTCCTTGCCCCCATTTTTCTTTTAACTGCTCAAGCGAACCATCGTAAATGATTTTCCCTTCATCGAGCATAATCACCCGCTCGCACAGCGCTTCGATATCCGACATATCGTGCGTCGTCAATAAAATCGTCGTTCCATACCGTTCGTTCAACTGTTTCAAAAACTGGCGGATGTTGAGCTTGACAAGCACATCTAGACCGATTGTCGGCTCATCTAAAAACAATAGGGGCGGATTGTGAATGAGCGCAGCGGCGAGCTCGCAGCGCATCCGCTGCCCGAGCGACAGCTTGCGCACCGGTTTGTCAAGGAGCGGGCCGATCTCAAGCATCTCAATTACTTCGCTCATATGGCGAGCGTATTGCTCATCCGGGACACGGTACACCTTTTTTAACAGTCGGAACGACTCTTGAACAGCGATGTCCCACCATAATTGTGAGCGCTGGCCGAAGACAACACCGATTGTCCGCACAAATTTCTCCCGCTCCTTATGCGGGTTCATCCCATTGACAATGATGCGACCGGATGTCGGTGTCAAAATGCCAGTCAACATTTTGATCGTCGTCGATTTACCAGCACCGTTTTCGCCGATATAGCCGACCATTTCCCCTTGCTTGACGGTAAAGGAGATGCCGTCAACCGCACGAACCGTCATGTAACGGCGCGTCCATAAATCACGAAACGCTCCGACGAGGCCGGAGCGGCTTTTGTGCACTTTAAATTCTTTTCGCAACTCCTCTACTTCAATAGCGTTCATCCTTCTCCTCCTGCCTCTCTTTGAAGTGAACAAACGAAGACAGGCTGCCGCCTTCCTTCTATGTTGCAATTATACATAAATCCATGTTATTTTCACCTGTTTTGTCTTCTAGAAGCTGGCGAGGAATTTGTGGAAATATCTTTAATGTGCTGAAAACGCATATCCTATATCGGTTGTCGGCTTACTTTTCCCCCTCGTCTCCCGCAATGACCAAATGATGTCTTCTCTCTAGCGAGCACGACAGCCACAGTGAACAGCACATTATGGTAAAATAAAGGGGCAGTCATCGGAAACAGGAGGATATCAAGCGATGCAGTGGACAAAATCGGAACAATTATATGAAGAAGCACTTCGACACATTGTCGGCGGGGTGAACAGCCCATCCCGCTCATATAAAGCAGTCGGCGGTGGCGCTCCGGTCGTCATGGAACGGGCGCAAGGGGCCTATTTCTGGGATGTAGATGGCAACAAATACATTGACTATTTGGCCGCCTACGGACCGATCATTACCGGACATGCCCACCCGCACATCACCGCGGCCATCCAGCGCGCCGCGGAAACAGGGGTGTTGTACGGCACACCGACACCGCACGAAATTACATTTGCGAAAATGTTAAAAGAAGCGATTCCTTCACTTGAGAAAGTGCGGTTTGTCAACTCAGGAACAGAAGCAGTGATGACGACCATCCGCGTCGCTCGAGCTTACACCGGCCGCAGCAAAATCGTTAAATTCGCCGGCTGCTATCACGGTCACTCCGACCTCGTGCTTGTCGCCGCCGGCTCAGGTCCTTCGACATTAGGGACGCCGGATTCAGCTGGCGTGCCGCAAAGCATTGCCCAAGAAGTCATTACGGTGCCATATAATGATGTGGAATCATTCCGTGAGGCGATGAACGTTTGGGGCGAACACGTCGCGGCCGTATTGGTTGAACCGATCGTCGGCAACTTCGGAATTGTCCTTCCGAAACCCGGCTTTTTAGAAGCCGTGAACGATATCGCCCATGAAGCCGGGGCGCTCGTTATTTATGATGAGGTCATCACTGCTTTCCGTTTTATGTACGGGGGAGCGCAAAACTTGCTTGGCATTGAACCTGACATGACGGCCATGGGGAAAATTATCGGTGGCGGCTTGCCGATTGGGGCGTACGGCGGACGCCAAGATATTATGGAACAAGTTGCTCCGCTTGGCCCAGCCTACCAAGCTGGGACGATGGCTGGTAATCCAGCATCGATGCTCGCAGGTATCGCCTGCCTCGAAGTGTTGAAACAAGAAGGCGTATACGAGCATCTTGACCGGCTTGGCGCCATGCTCGAAGAAGGGATCATGACTCATGCCCGCCAATGCGGCCTGCCGGTAACTATCAATCGCCTCAAAGGCGCGCTGACTGTCTTCTTTACAGAAGAAAAAGTTGAAAACTATGAGCAGGCCCAGCGGAGCGATGGCGAGTTGTTTGCGAAATTTTTCAAGCTAATGCTCAAGCAAGGCGTCAATCTCGCACCGTCCAAGTATGAGGCATGGTTTATTACTCTCGCCCATACAGAAGACGACATCGCCTACACGATTGACGCGGTCGGTCGCGCGTTCCGACAACTATAATCGGCATGGCATGCGACCCTTGCCTCTAGCAGGCTAAAGAAAAATGAATGTTTCCCGACAACTGCCATTTTTGAAAGGCTCAAAAACAACGTTTACCCGTGGTGCTAGTTGAACTTTAACGCTCAACTAGCCCAAGAATGACGAGTGAATAAGCGAGTAAAATGCCATCCAAAGATGATTCAAATCCAGAAACAGAGTTGGATCGAATCTCTGTGATCCGGTACTGATCAATGAGAACGGAAAACACGGTTTCAATGACTTTGCGCTTTCGTTTCATCCATCGTTTCCATGCTTTCGATTGATGGATTTTCTGGTTTTTCCGAACGGGCGTCCAAAAAGTGATCTTGTATTCATCATACAGCTTCTTTTGCAAGTCTTGGCTCACATATCCTTTGTCACCAAGTGTATACGGATGAGGAAGTTGGACCATCACGGTTTCCGCAGCTGTCCGGTCGTGACAGGATGCTTCGGTGACGACATATCCCATCGGAAGCGCTTGGTCAGTGATCTGGAGATGAAGCTTCAATCCATAGTAAGCCATCTTTTTGGATGCACAATACCCAATATCTGCGATTCCTTGAAACCGTTTGACGCGATATATTCGTACGTGGTGGCAGAGTTCAATGGGTAAGCTATCCACTACCGCATAAGCATGATGTTGCCCACGTTTGGCTAGTTGATATCGGATCCATTTGACGGCAAAGCCAAGATTTCGACAACGACGGTTATATCGAGAGCGTTCAGGAAATAAATCTTTCGAAAATAAGTTTCCGATCACAAATCGGTGCCAAGCTCGTTCGGATGTAAAACCTAACAACTTTCCAAGAACATGGACGGCGATGATGACCTCATCTTCTTGCTTCAACAAATGGCGATTTCGACGTTGTAAATACATCTGAATTAAAGACAATTGTCCAGATACAAAGAATAAAATCGCTGCATATTGTTTTTGAATTTTCGCTTCGTCTGTTGTAAAATGAAAGTGCTCTTGCATGTGAACTCTCCTTTTGAATGTTTGGTAGCACTTTCATTTTAAAGGAGATCCTTCATGCAAGGGCTATTTTTATACTTATCTCATTTTATCTAGCACCACGGGTATAAACATTAAATTTATAGAAATTCAGAAATATGGATACCCACTTTACATCTATAGAGGTGGGACTTCTCTAGGAATCCTAGAAGCGCCTCTCAACCCTTGATAAAGAAGGGTTCAGAGGCGATTTGTTTACTTAGTAATCGTCGAATTCTCATAACAAAAATTACAGGTGTTCTCAATATTTAATTCAATTTAATTTAACATTTGATTTCTGATTTGAGAGAAGGTAACACTACCCTTATCAGTTCTTCTCTCATTTCCTTAACACTTGTAAAACGTTCTTCTTTATTTGCTGAAACAGCTTTTAAAATAAAGTTCTTGAGCTCAGTATTTTTTTCTCTTGTGAATTCACCTTTTCGGCCAGTAAGTATAAAATAAATCACTTGGGCAAGTGCATATGTTTCATGCCTTATCTCGTAATTTTCAAAACCAACTTTTCTTAAATCAGAATAATCATTAATAACCCCTTTTATTTCCGTACCTTGTCTAGTTAATTTACTCTCAGGACGCTTCACCAAACCAAAGTCCGTCACTTTTACCCATGAAGAACCATCATCATATTGTTTAATTAAAATATTTTGATAACTAATATCCCTATGTAAAATTCCTTTTGAATGGATGTATTCAAATGCGTTTAATAATTGAATAACTAAAGCTCTCCTTGTATCAAAAGATATTGAGCCATTATTTCTACTTATAAATTTTTCTAACGTTTGATCAGCTAATTCCATAGTGTACTCATTTTTCTCTTCATTGTAATGGTATGCCTTAATAATAAAAGGTGAGTTAAGAGTCTTCAGAACATTATACTCATTTCTAAACCTTTCTAGTTCATCAGGACGAAGGTCTTCGTTTGCTCTTTTAATAGCGAAATCACAATTATAGTAAGGATCCCTATACTTAAAAACTTTAGCATAAGATCCCTCTCCTATAAGCCGAATTCTGACTGCTGATTTCATGTTAAAGGGGCTTTCAACCATTGTTGAGTTAACAAGAGTAAAAATAGGCTTATGTTCAATAATATTTATTTTAGGGAAATCCTCAGGAATCGAACTGCCTCCAATTTCAGATAAAAATTGCATGCAAGTTTCAAGTATTTCTTCATAGTAACTGTCTATTTCAAAATAAAACTCGCTATTTTCCTCTTTTAAAGTTGCTTGAATCACTCTTATTTGGTTAATAAGATCAATCAGCTCCCTACTTTCATGAGCATTATAATGACCACCAACTCCTGGTTTATTTTTGTAGTTCATAAATGAGAACAACTTGTTCAAACGGCAATGAATAATTGAAAAAATTCTCCTCAACGTTTCATGTTTAATGTCGTTATAAAAACCTCTGTATAACACAACTTCGGTACCGTCAAGAATTTTGTGTAATGTAATGGGGTAGGGTTTCTCTGAAATGGATTTGAATTGATAGGGGACTGATTTTCTCCACACGAGGATGTCCCAAAAGTGTTCGCATAGCGTTCGCTTTTGGGACACTTTTTTGGATAAAAAAGAAGAAAACCGTTCCTCTTTTGGTATAATAGAGTCACCACAACCCTACCAAAGAAAGGACGGTTTTCTTATGTACATTTATTATAACCGAGATCAACTCATTTTGCCAATGGATCTTGAAATTTTCATTCCCAAACATCATCTTTGCCGGATCGTGGATCTGGCAGTGGAAAAAATGGATCCGGCTCTGTTCGTTTCCCTCTATCCTGGCGGAGGGCGTCCAGCCTATCATCCGAAAATGATGTTGAAAGTCATCCTGTATGCCTACGCCAATCGGATCTACTCCTCTCGCCAAATCGCCAAGCAGTTGAAAGAAAACATTTACTTTATGTGGCTATCCGGCCATCAAACACCGGATTTTCGCACGATCAACCGATTTCGGTCGGAACGGATGAAGGACATCATTTACGAAACGTTTTTCTCCATTGTCGATCTTCTGCGTCAAGAAGGGCTGGTCAAGTTAGAGGATTATTTTCTGGATGGAACGAAAATCGAAGCCAATGCCAACCGATATACATTCGTTTGGCGCAAATCAACGGAAAAGTACGATCAGAAACTGGAGGAGAAATTCCGGAAAATCGTTGCCTCGATCGAACAGGTGACGAAAGAAGATGAAGAGGCGGAACAAGAGGGGGATTTTCAAGAAAAGCTGGAAGCTTCACCGATCACGTCCGAAAGGATCGAAGCCGTCATCGAACAAGTGGAAGAGCGCCTAAAGAAAGAGCCGAAGAATCGTACGTTAAAGAAAGCCAAACGGCAATTGGAACAAGATCTTCTCCCCCGTAAGAAAAAATATGAAGAATACAAAGAAAGATTAGGCGAACGGAACAGTTTTTCGAAAACGGATCCGGATGCCACGTTTATGCGGATGAAGGACGACCATATGAAAAACGGCCAGCTCAAACCGGGGTACAATGTGCAGATTGGGACAGAGAACCAATTCATCACTGGATTTAGCGTGCATCAACGGGCAGGGGATGCCGGATGTTTCATTCCGCATTTGGAGCAATTGGCCGCCTATGGGCGTCCAATGCCTAAACAAGCCATTGCGGATTCCGCCTATGGGAGTGAGGAGAACTACACGTACTGTGAGAAAAAGGAGATAGTCGCCCTGATCAAGTACAACACGTTGGATCGGGAACAAACGAAAGCGTGGGCGAAGGAGATCGGCCGAATCGAGAACATGACGTATGATGAGGAGCTGGATGAGTGGATTTGCGTCAAAGGGGAACGGTTGGTGTTTGTGTATGAACGGAAGGAAACGACCGACAACGGGTACGTTACCGTCAAACGGACGTATCGTTGTACGGCTTGTGCCGGATGCCCGTTTCAGACGGCATGCGCCAAAGGCAAAGACACGAAAACCATCCGCGTTTCCTTGAAAAATCAACAACAACGGCAGGAGATCCGTAAACGGCTGTCCACGGAAGAAGGGGCGGCGACGTACCGAAAACGACAAATCGAAAACGAGCCGGTGTTTGGGCAAATCAAGCACAACCAGCAATTTCAGCGCTTTTTGTTAAGAGGGCTCCCAAAAATTACCTTGGAATGGGGGCTTATTTGTGCTGCTCACAATTTGAGAAAGTGGGCGGCCACAACCGATCCAACAAAGAAAAAACAGGATAAAATTCAGAAATAAGGAGAAATTCCTGCTTCAAAAAAGGAATAAATAACCAAATAGTAAAGAAAAGAAACAGAGGCTGTCCCCAAAAGGTCGGTTTAACGACCTTTTGAGACAGCCTCGTGTGGAAAGGGAGAATCCCCCTATTTTGTTTATTTACAGTATTTGGTTAATGATAACGTTCTTCAAACATTCGTTGAAGGGCTTCATGCGCTTCGGCAAATCCTCGCAACTTTCGCCCTGCCCATTTCTCATTAAAATCTTGAATGGTCAAATACACGATTTTTTCAGCGGCTTCTAAACTATTCAAACTGTTCATCGGTTTTAGGCGTTTCCGAATCTCCTTGATCGTTCGTTCGATGGCATTGGTCGTGTAAATCACACTTCGAATACTGCTTGGATCATCCATAAATGTAAGGAGGACATCCAACTCATTGGCCCAAGATTGAACTTCTCTTGGATATTTGCTGGACCATTTCGACTCAAACTGTTGAAACATTTGTAACGCCATCTCCTTATTCGGCGCGCGATAAATCAGCTTGAGATCCTCGGCCACTTCGAATTGGTCTTTTTTCCGAACACGATGGAGCGTGTTGCGGACTTTGTGAACGACACAACGCTGCACATCGGCTTTCGGATAAACCGCCTTAAAGGCTTCCTCCAACCCCGGTAGTCCATCGAATACGCCCAGAAGCACTTCCTTTACGCCCCTGTTGTATAGTTGTTGAAGAATCTCCTGCCATACATAGGCGCTTTCCTGTCCTCCCACAAAGAAATCAAGAATTTCGCGATATCCTTCTTCATTCACCCCTAACACCACATAAATGGCTTCTTTCTCCACGGTTTCGCGACGAAGTTTTACGTATAAACCATCCAAATATAAGACAGAATAACGCTTGTGCAGTGGACGAGTGTGCCATTTCTCGATGTCTTCCTTCACTACATCGGTAATACGACTGATCGTTGCAGGAGAATAGGCATTGCCTAAAATTCGTTCAATAAACTTGCCAATTTCACGTGTGCTCATGCCACTTTGATACATCCTGATGATGGCTTCCTCAAGCCAGCCCGTGTGGCGTTGGTAAGGGGCAAACAGCTGCGTTTGAAATTCTCCGTTTCGGTCTCTAGGGACCAAAAGACCTTCAATCCGACCGTATTGCGTATCTAGATTTCTCTGATAGTAGCCGTTTCTCATATTCGATGTTCCGGCTTGTTCGATTTCGAGGAAATTTTTGATTTCTTCCCGCATGATCAGCTCTAATTTTTCCTTTACAAACTGGCGAATAGCACTTTCTAGTTGATTTGCCCAGTCTGCATTCGGTATACTTTTAGACATAGGTAGGGTACTCCTTTCTCTGAAATGTGTTGTGGTCCAAATCAGAGAATGCCCTACCTTTTTTCTTTTGATCTAGTAAAATGCTTTACACAAAATTTTATACATCATCTTATCACCTTTTTTAATAAATGAACGTGTTACAAAACACATAATAGATGTATTCTAGACCAAACAATTCTAAGTAATGCCACGACAGAATGGATTTATTCCAAATTCACCTTTTAGCTGACCATTCCACAATGTCATTGATCATTTCATAGCTTCAAATTACTCTTCTCTGTTCTTCTCAGAAACGTCAAAGTAAGCTGGGGAAACATATTTAAAAAATAAAATCCCATCATATTGTTGTGCAGGTACAAAGGAAGTAGGCATTCCTCCGCCCTCATAGGCCCGCCACTTTTTCTGTGCCCAGTTTCCATTGCACTGAATAAAACTATTTTGATAAGGGGAATGGTCAAGAAGGCTTTCCAAATGTTTTTTATTCATTTTTTTTATTGGATATTCCTTACCTGTATAATCCAACATTTTGCCTTCCTTTGCATACAACCCCAATACAAAACTTTTCTCCTTAATCGTTTGGGAGAGGTTTTCCACAAACGATTTATAGGCAGACAGGCGCTTGGCGGAAGTATTTTTGCTAATATGCATGTTATGTGCCCAAATGATAAATTTTTCATTTGGGTATATTTCCTGTGCTAAAAATTCTAGGTTTTTTGCCATTAATGCATCCCGATACTCAAAAAGTTTCGAGAAACTTTTTTCTAAAGTTGCTTTCAAGTAATTTACTCTATTTTCCATCGTACGGAGGACAATTTTATAAATCTTGCTGTCCGGAAAACAATGCTGTTTGAGTTCCTCAATCAATTCCATGCCCTTACTTTCCATCTCTTCCCTTATATTTTGGCGCATTGAACGCTTGATTTTCCGTTTATCGGCTGCAATCAAAACCTCGATCGCCCGCTTTTCAAAATCGACAAACTTCTGTTTGGTCGGACCCGTTAAATAAGACTCGAGGAATTCCGAAAACAAATTCTCCTTTTTTCCTTGATAAACATCCACACCAGTAAAATACAGCGGCCGCTCCTGCTTCATTTTTTTCATATAGTCAAATAATCCAAGGACAAATTCATTTTGCCACACACGCCCAATGGTACCCGCCATAAAACGTTTAGAATCAAGTTGATCAGACAGATAATCGCCGATCATACATGGCCCCAATTCGCTTTCAAAGGCAAGTACATGAAACCCCAATTCTTCATGAAGATATTTAATCAGGCTTACTTTTGCTAGACTGTATTCTTTGACGCAATGGCTGCTCTCCCCAAGGAAGACAAAGCGTTTATGTTCCAAAATCGGCTGAAGAAACTCAAAATGATAGCGGTCCATATCCCCTATATCGATACTTTGATTTTTGACTTCGTTTACAAATAAAGTAGTCATTTAAATTTCACCTTCCAAAACGGCGTCTAATTCCTCATTATTACTCTTTGAATAATAAAGATTGTAATAGAAGCCTTTCTTTTTCATTAACTCGTAGTGAGTCCCCGATTCAACTATTTTTCCATCATTCAGAACAATAATGCAATCCGCATCTTTAATTGTGCTTAAACGGTGCGCTATTATAATACGAGTACAATTCATTTCATTTAAATGTTTATCAATATTTTTCTCATTAATATTATCCAATGAACTTGTTGCCTCATCTAATATCAAAATAGCAGGTTTTTGTAGAATGGCTCTTGCTAACATAATTCTTTGTTTTTGGCCACCTGATATATTCATCGACATTTCAGAGACAGGTGTGTAGTAACCCATTGGCATAGCCATTATTTCGTCATGTATTTGGGCAATTTTCGCAGCTTCAATTACATCATCCATAGAAGGATTTTCCTCGTAAACTGAAATATTGTGAAGAATGGATTTGTTAAAAAGAGTGGCATCTGGAGGGACAACTCCAATTTTTCTCCGTAACCACTGCTTATCTATATCTTTTAAATTAACATTATCATAAAATATTTCACCTACATTTGGTTCATATAAACCTAATAACATCCGGGCCAGTGTACTTTTACCTGATCCTGATGGTCCAACAATCGCAACTTTTTGCCCTGCTTTTATTTCAAGACTGATATTTTTAAGTACGGGGCGACTATATTTTGTATAAGAAAAGCTAACATTTTCTAGTCTAATATTGCCTGAAAGTTTTTCTAGTTTTATAGCTTTCTCCGGTATTTTTTCGGTACCGTCAAGAATTTTGTGTAATGTAAGATAGATAGGGTATCTCTGAAATGGATTTGGAATGGATAGGGAACCGGTTTCCTTCACACAGGAGACTGAATATTCAGTCTCCTGTGTGGAAAGGGAGAATCCCCCTATTTTGTTTATTTACAGTATTTGGTTAATGATAACGTTCTTCAAACATTCGTTGAAGGGCTTCTTGCGCTTCGGCAAATCCTCGCAACTTTCGCCCTGCCCATTTCTCGTTAAAGTCCTGTATCGTCAAATATACGACTTTTTCAGCGGCTTCTAAACTGCTCAAACTGTTCATCGGTTTTAGGCGTTTCCGAATCTCCTTGATCGTTCGTTCGATGGCATTGGTCGTATAAATCACACTTCGAATACTGCTTGGATAGTCCATAAAGGTGAGAAGGACATCCAACTCATTTGCCCAAGATTGGACTTCCCTTGGGTATTTGTGAGACCATTTGGATTGAAACTGTTGAAACATCTCCAATGCGATTTCTTTATTCGGAGAACGATAAATGAGTTTCAGGTCCTCCGCCATTTCGAATTGATCTTTTTTCCGAACACGGCTGAGGGTGTTGCGGACTTTGTGCACGACACAGCGCTGCACATCGGCTTTCGGATACACCGCCTTAAAGGCTTCCTCCAACCCCGGAAGGCCATCGAAGACGCCAAGAAGCACTTCCTTGACGCCTCTTTTGTAGAGCTGTTGGAGAATCTCCTGCCATACATAGGCGCTTTCTTGTCCTCCTACGAAGAAATCAAGAATTTCACGATACCCTTCTTCGTTCACCCCCAATACCACATAAATAACTTCTTTCTCTACCGTATCCCGGCGAAGTTTCACGTACAAGCCGTCCAAATATAAGACCGAATAACGCTGGTGTAGTGGACGAGCGTGCCATTTCTCGATGTCTTCCTTCACGACATCGGTAATCCGGCTGATCGTCGCAGGAGAATAGGTGCTTCCTAGAATTCGTTCGATAAACTTGCCAATTTCACGCGTGCTCATGCCACTTTGGTACATCCTGATGATGGCTTCCTCCAGCCAGCCCGTGTGGCGTTGGTAAGGGGCAAACAGCTGCGTTTGAAATTCTCCGTTTCGGTCTCTAGGGACCAAAAGACCTTCAATCCGACCGTATTGCGTATCTAGATTTCTCTGATAGTAGCCGTTTCTCATATTCGACGTTCCAGCCTGTTCAATTTCGAGGAAATTTTTAATTTCTTCCCGCATGATCAGTTCTAATTTTTCCTTTACAAACTGACGAATAACACTTTCCAGTTGATTTGCCCAGTCTACATTCGGTATACTTTTAGACATAGGTAGGGTTCTCCTTTCTCTGGAATGTTTTGGTCCAAATCAGAGAATACCCTACCTTTTTTCTTTTGGTCTAGCAAAATGCTTTACACAAAATTTTATACATCATCATTTTTTCTGTTGGAGCTTCCATTACATCATTTATCCTATGTAAATAAGTGTCCATCATTATCATGCTTTGTACTGTATCAACTAAAGAAGATACCAGTCCGAAAAAAGTCCCTGTTAATGAATAGAATGCCACCATTGTCCCAACAGTAATGTTTCCAAGTTGAACTTGGTGTAATGATAAAGCTAAAATTATTAAAGGAGCAGCCAGCTCCAAACTCACTATGCAAGCATTTATTTTATTAGAATAATATTCTTTTTTCTTAAATGCACTTAATAGATTTTTTAACAAGCGCTCCCACTGATTAAAAACTTGTCGTTCTACACCGGCCATTTTGATTCCAAAAATACCATATAATGTTTCAACTTGTGCATCTTGAAATTTAGCTTGTTCAGATAATTCCTCTTCGGAGCGCTGCTTAATCGCATTTTGTGTTAAGGTTAATAATAATACATTCAATAACCCAAATAAAATTACCCATCCTGTTAACCAAGGTGAATTTATTGCCATATATCCAAGTATGATAAGAATTAAAGTAGAATCTAAAAAACTCATGATGGTCTGTTGAGAAAAAAGTTCACGTATCATTATATGGGCATTTGCCCTGTATACTATATCTCCAAATGATCTCATTTGAAAGTACTGAAAAGGTAAATTAATTAAATGTTTAAAGAACCTGCTCATTAATTTCCAATCAAGATGAACCCTTAAATTGGCTAAAAAACGGCCGCGTAAAAAATGGATTACTCCATTAATTAAAACCAGAAAAATAATACTGAGAAGAAAATTGTAAAAAAACTCGTAATGATTTAAGCCAACAATCTCATCTATTGCAAATTTTGTAAGTAAAGGCATTATTATAGTCAGTAATTGAATAAACATTGACCCAATTAATACTGAAAATCAGGCGTGTTGATTATCCAATAAAATCCAAAGGGTATAGAAAAAAGAGCACCTTTCCTGTAGAATGTGAGTAGCGACACAAACAAACCCAGGAGGTGCTCTCTATGAACAAGCATACCACACTCCCGAATTTGATGCAAAAACTTGTTTCGGATGAAGAGATTCAACTGATTGCCGAAGCGGTTGGGTATCGTGATTCGTCTCGAACCTTTACGTTGCGCGAGTTGATTCACTTCTTCCTGCTGGCCGCCATGCATCAATGGAAAAGCTTTCGCCACGGAGCCGATGTGGGGCCTCTGTATGGATTGCCGCGATTCCATTATTCAACTGTATCCAAGAAAGCGAAAGAAGTTCCCTATGACATCATGAAACGCTTGTTGGCGTTGATCATTTCCAAGTGCAACCGCCAAACCCGCCGCTCGCTTCGGTTTCCCAAACCGCTTCGGGTGGTGGATTCGACGACCGTCACGGTCGGGAAAAACCGCCTGCCATGGGCGCCGTATCACGGCGAACGCGCCGGAGTGAAGCTGCACGTCGCGTATTCGCCGGAATCCTCGTTGCCGGCAGACGTGGTGGAAACCATCGGACTGCGTCATGATGGCCCGGTGGGAGAACAGTTGACGAACGCTCAACAAGTGCTGGTGGAAGACCGGGCGTATTTCAAAATCGAACGCCTCGATCGATTTGTGGAGCAGCATCAGCTCTTTGTCATTCGGATGAAGGACAACATCGAACTTCATCAGAAAAAAAGCTTGAAACGCCTTTCCAGCACATCCTCATCGGTTCAAGCCGACTTCACGTGCCAGTTGGGGACGAAACAATGCCGCTCCACCAAGCGTCACCGGGTGGTGATCTTTCGAGATGCGAATGGCCGCGACATTCGGGTCGTGACGAACCTCTTCCATGCGTCTGCGGAAACCATTGCCGACATGTACCAACAACGTTGGACTGTTGAGGTCTTTTTCCGTTGGGTGAAGCAATATCTGAATGTCCCGACCTTGTTTGGCACGACGGAAAATGCGGTATACAACCAACTGTTTGCGGCGTTCATCGCGTATGTGTTGCTGCGATGGCTGTATGATCAAACCAAAAAACAGACGAACGTCTCTCTTTCCTTCATTTCGTTCGTTCGCCGTTTTTTCTCTGGGCAGCTTCCTCTCGATTGGAAATCCGGGATGGCCGCTGCTTTGTTTGAGTATGCCCAAATTTATGGAAGGCGTATGTCTAATTTTGGATAATCAACACTCGTGACTGAAAATAATAATTTAGGTTTCTCAAAGGCTATTTTTAGATATGGTAGCCAAACATTGTTCGGTTTCTTCCTTTTAAAATTATTGTTGGGTTTTAATTCCAAATAATAACCTGTGAAATGTTTATGAAACTCCTCTTTAGAATAAATGCATCGACCAATAGCAGGATCCAACACATGGTATCCCCTTTTATTTATTTTCTCTAATACCACATAATGAAAGTGATCCCAATAAACAATCACTGGCGAATCAACTTCAAATAAATCTTTTCTTTTGTAAACTTGTGTCCCGAGTTCGACAGTTTTGAGGCCATTTTAGGCAAATGAAAATGGCCAAAATGCTGTTATATCAAAGATTTCGCGATGCGGATCCTAGAAAAAAACACTGAATTTCATAGGCACACGACTTGTTTATTTTAACTTTTAAAACAGCTGAATATCGGTTATAATATAGGCATGTACATACGGCGAGTAACACGCAAAAACAAAGATGGAACGACCGTGGCGTATCTCCAGCTTGCTCACAACGAATGGGATCCGAAGGCCAAATATGCGAAAGCGAAGGTGATTTATTCGTTTGGGCGCGAAGACGAGGTGGATCGCGCTGTCTTGGAGCGTCTGGCCAAAAGCATTTCGCGATTCCTTTCTCCTGAGCAGGCTTGGGAAATCGAGACGTTGACAGGAGAAGTGTCGGATGACTTTCAGTTTCAATCAAGCAAACGCCTTGGTGGCGCTTGGCTTTTGGATCAGCTCTGGAGACAACTGGGATTGGGAGAGATTCTCCACTCCTTGTTTGCCTCCCGACATCATCAGATTCCGTTGGAACGGCTGATTTTTGCCATGGTGGCGAATCGTGCCCTTCATCCGTCAAGCAAGTTGGCGATGGAGGAGTGGGTGGAGAAAGACGTGCATATCCCTCATCTTCCCCAAGTCGCCAGCCACCAGTTGTACCGGGCGATGGATGAGCTGCTGGCTGTGCAGCCGGAATTGGAACGCCAAGTGTTCCATGCCGTGGCCGATTTATTGAACCTGGAAGTCGATTTGATTTACTTTGATACGACTTCGTCGTACTTCGAAGTGGATCCATCCGAAACACCAGAAGGAGAATCGCTTCGAAAGCAGGGGTTTTCCAAAGATAAGCGTCCCGATTTGGTCCAAATCGTCATTGGACTGGCCGTTACCCGGGAAGGAGTCCCCATTCGCGCTTGGGTATGGCCTGGCAATACGATGGATATGACGGTCATCAAACAGGTGAAACAAGACTTGATTGGCTGGAAGCTTGGGCGTGTGATCAGCGTGATGGACCGCGGATTTTCGTCTGAAGAGAATTTGCGAATCTTGCAACAGGCCGGGGGACACTACATTGTCGGCGAAAAAATGCGGTCCGGCAAAGCCGCCGTCGAAGAGGCCCTAAACCGTCGCGGGCGCTACCAACAAGTTCGCGAGAACTTGCATATCAAAGAAATCATCGTGGGCGACGGAGAAGCGCGTCAGCGCTATGTTCTCGTGTACAATCCCAGCGAAGCCGAACGCCAACGCAAGGAACGGGAAACGCTGCTCGAATCGCTGAAAGAGGAGTTGGAGGGGCTTCGCCAACTCCCCAATGAAGCTCATCATAAGGCCACCTGCCGGCTGCGTTCCCATCCGTCCTACGGAAAATACTTGCGTCAATTGAAGGATGGAACGCTTCGCATCGACAAGCAAGCGGTTCGTGAAGCGGAAACGTACGATGGCAAATATCTCATCCGAACCTCCGATGACACCTTGTCTGCCGAGGATGTCGCGCTCGGGTATAAGCAACTGGTGGATATCGAGCAGGCCTTTCGGACGTTGAAATCAACACTCGAGCTGCGCCCCATGTATCATCGCTTGGAAGACCGTATCCGGGCGCATGTGCTGCTCAGTTGGCTGGCTCTCTTGCTGGTTCGGATCGTGGAGATCCGAACTCATGAATCGTGGCCGAAAGTAAGAGACGAATGCGAGCGTCTCATGCTTGGACATTTTTCTTCAAAAAACGGCGACCTTTATCAACGAACCGAACTGACGGCCAAACAAGCGCTATTCCTTGCGGCTCTAGGGCTGGAACCTCCTCCAAAGATTCTAGGCATCCACCCTCGCACCTAGATACACGCCCGAAGTGTGCCCAAATGCCTCCGATCCCTTTTGTATCAAGGGGCGAGAGGCATTTTGTTTGCCTAGTGACTGTCGAACTCGGGTCCTGCTTACCCCTTTTATGAGAAAAAACGAATTTTGTGCGCGTTTGCCTGGCCCCCGCCGGTCCCGTAGGCCCTTGCAAAACTTTTTTGACCGCCCCTACCCATACCGCCGTTTGTCCTCTGCCGTCTTCTTGTTATGGCAGCTAGCACACAGGGATTGTAGATTGCTCATGTCTAACCGTCTTTCCCAATCAACAAGCAATGGTCGTATATGGTCCACGACAACCGCCCTTGTAATCCGTTTCTCCTTTAAGCATCGCTGGCACAAGTAGTTATCTCTTGATAACACGGCCAGTCTTGTTCTTTCCCACTCTCGACTATGGTAGAAGGCTCTTGCTTGTTGGTTGCGCTTGTGTTTGTCATAGTCCCTGTCATTCTTCCTTGACCGTTTCCTTCGCTCGAATAGATGTTTATGTTGCTCACAATATCTATCCCTTGTTAAGTTAGTGCAACCGATCTTGTTGCATGGTTTTAGTGGTCTGCTCGGCATAAAATCACTCCAAATAAAAAAGCACCCCGAAATGGGATGCTTTTCATTCAATCATCGAAGTTTTTCTATTTCTTCGCGAATCTGTTTAGATACTCTTTCTAATTCTTGAGAAGTCCAATTAACATATGAATCACCATATTTTATCTTAGAGAGAAGTTCGAAATAAATTAACAGATAATCTAATTTACTTCTAGGTTCACTTATCATTTATTATCCCTCCTTTCGCCTACTCAATTCGATAAAAGGTGAACATTTCCTTCTTAACTATATGGTGTCATTTGAGTGACAATTTTAGATCTTTTTTTATAACTTAATCTTATAAAACGAGTAATGAAAATATAAAGACGATGGCACATATAATAAGCCACCGTCTTCTTTTAAACAAATAGACTATTCTTTTATATAGCCAGCTTTTAAAAGAGCTTCTAAGTAGTGTACAAAGTTTTCATTTTGTATATCACATTCATCGGGGTCTATTCCTTTAAATACTACAAGCTCATTGTATAGCTTTTCACATTGTCCCTGTAATGTAAAAGAACTAATATATTTTCCATCTTCAGACTCTAGAAAAATTAAGAGTAATTTACCTTCTTGTAAATTTCTTTGTTCAAGAGCTTTATTGTAATCTTCTTCAGGGTGTATCGGATAATTACTATTCTCTTTTATAATCTCGATAAAATTATTTTTTTCCTCATCACTAAACAGATTGCTTAAAACATCTTTATCTTCTAACTTGTAAGATTTAGCAATTTTTTCATAATTAATGTAAGGATCTTTTTTTAAATGAGTATATTGCTGTTTATCAATTTCTACAGCATTATATTTTTCCTTAAGTATAGAATCTACTTCTTGAAGTGTAAATTTATTTGGAATTTTAAGCTCTTTATATTTATCAAATAATTTTTGAATCATAAGAATCTGCTCCTTTAAAATTAATAGAATGAATGCCCGCCACTTCTGTTATAAGTATGAAAATGCCAATAGTATCCTGGCTTACCATTACCGTGTCTCTCTGGTCCCACAGGAGTCCTACCATTTCCTGCTCCACGAGCCACTTTTGCAGCTAAAGAATATGATTTCGACCAAACATCGCCACCAGACTTCATTCTAGCAACTGCGGCTGAGTATGATATTGGATTACCAATATACACGTCTCCCTTTCTTATCACAGCTGCATAGTGATCATAACTTTTATTTCTTAATTTACTGGCAACTTTACTTGCAACAGTATATGTTACACCTGCTATTACCACTGCAGCAGATGCAGCAATTAAATGAGATAAAAGCGCTTCACCTATTACAACCCCAATTGGAGCTAGAAATGCCATCGACGCATGAGCTTCATTTGAGTTTACCACAAATTCTTCGTTTGTTTCAGTATCTTTAAATACAGCAACAATTTTATCTTCTGATGCTTCTTTTAACTCTACTTCATATTCTTTAACTAATTCATTTCCTTCTGAATCTTTTTCTACTGACGTTATTATAAATTCATTGTTTATTTTGTCCCAGGAAGCAGAAACAGTTATATCTTCATCAACCGTTGAAACATTTGTTTCAGCTACAATTTCTTCAGAGTTATTTTCAACAATGTCTATATCATCTCTGTATTCGATGATGTATAAAATTTTGTGTAAAGCATTTTGCTAGACCAAAAGAAAAAAGGTAGGGTATTCTCTGATTTGGACCAAAACATTCCAGAGAAAGGAGAACCCTACCTATGTCTAAAAGTATACCGAATGTAGACTGGGCAAATCAACTGGAAAGTGTTATTCGTCAGTTTGTAAAGGAAAAATTAGAACTGATCATGCGGGAAGAAATTAAAAATTTCCTCGAAATTGAACAGGCTGGAACGTCGAATATGAGAAACGGCTACTATCAGAGAAATCTAGATACGCAATACGGTCGGATTGAAGGTCTTTTGGTCCCTAGAGACCGAAACGGAGAATTTCAAACGCAGCTGTTTGCCCCTTACCAACGCCACACGGGCTGGCTTGAGGAAGCCATCATCAGGATGTATCAAAGTGGCATGAGCACACGTGAAATTGGCAAGTTTATTGAACGAATTTTAGGCAATGCCTATTCTCCTGCAACGATCAGTCGTATTACCGATGTCGTGAAGGAAGACATCGAGAAATGGCACGCTCGTCCACTACACCAGCGTTATTCGGTCTTATATTTGGACGGCTTGTACGTGAAACTTCGCCGGGATACGGTAGAGAAAGAAGTTATTTATGTGGTATTGGGGGTGAACGAAGAAGGGTATCGTGAAATTCTTGATTTCTTCGTAGGAGGACAAGAAAGCGCCTATGTATGGCAGGAGATTCTCCAACAGCTCTACAAAAGAGGCGTCAAGGAAGTGCTTCTTGGCGTCTTCGATGGCCTTCCGGGGTTGGAGGAAGCCTTTAAGGCGGTGTATCCGAAAGCCGATGTGCAGCGCTGTGTCGTGCACAAAGTCCGCAACACCCTCAGCCGTGTTCGGAAAAAAGATCAATTCGAAATGGCGGAGGACCTGAAACTCATTTATCGTTCTCCGAATAAAGAAATCGCATTGGAGATGTTTCAACAGTTTCAATCCAAATGGTCTCACAAATACCCAAGGGAAGTCCAATCTTGGGCAAATGAGTTGGATGTCCTTCTCACCTTTATGGACTATCCAAGCAGTATTCGAAGTGTGATTTATACGACCAATGCCATCGAACGAACGATCAAGGAGATTCGGAAACGCCTAAAACCGATGAACAGTTTGAGCAGTTTAGAAGCCGCTGAAAAAGTCGTATATTTGACGATACAGGACTTTAACGAGAAATGGGCAGGGCGAAAGTTGCGAGGATTTGCCGAAGCGCAAGAAGCCCTTCAACGAATGTTTGAAGAACGTTATTGTTAACCAAATATTGTAAATAAACAAAATAAGGGGATTTTCCCTTTCCACACAAGAGACTGAATATTCAGTCTCTTGTGTGAAGGAAACCGGTTCCCTATCCATTCCAAATCCATTTCAGAGATACCCTATCTATCTTACATTACACAAAATTCTTGACGGTACCCTGTATTCATTCGGTTGTATTTCATCTACAGAATCGTTGGCCCAAACAGCTTTATTTGGTAAGAGTCCAATAAAAAGAACAACTGATAGAATAATAGATATAATTCTCTTAATCATTAACAATTCACCCCTAATTTAATTTTATAAACCCATTCCCATAGTAGTTTGGATCACCAAGGTCTATTGAATACTTTTTTAATATTCCACGAATCTTTTTTATTAGTTTAGGATCATTTACTTGTAAATTATATCTTTCTTCATTTGCTATAATCCATGAAATTACTCCTGTTACATGAGCTGCAGCTAAAGAAGTGCCACTATGTACTGAATAAGATCCATCTTTAGTAGTAGTTATATATATGCTCATTGAAAAGTTAACCTTCGTATAAGTGGTTCCCACTCCGGTTATACTGCTCCTAAGGAAAAGCATGGAAAAGGAGCGGAATTCTGCATGAAACGTCTCAAAATCACCAACGATCACGGATGGACACCTCGGACACTTCGCAAACAGGAACGGAAAATCAAAAACACCCTTCTTCGCCAACGGGTGATGGCGGTTCGCCTGGTCATGGAAGGCTATTTGGGCAAAGAGGTGGCCTCCATGGTCAACGTGTGCCGACAAACCGTTTCCCATTATGTGTCGCTGTTCAACGAAGGCGGTCTGGAGCTCTTGCTTCATCGGGATTTCGCCCCCGGGCGGGAGCCGTTTCTCACCGAAGAACAGCAGGAAGAGATCAAACAGCTTGTGTTGACCACCACTCCCGTAGAACTGGGCTGGGACGTCGCTTCGGCGTGGAACACCAAACTCCTGCAATCCTATGTCGAAAAGCACTTCGGTGTTTGCATTTCCCGCGAAGCGTTGCGAAAACTCCTGCACCGCAAAGGGCTGTCGTGGACACGGCCGACCTACACATTGGCCAAAGGCGATCCGGATCGACAAAAGAATTTTGAGAAACAGATCGACTTCATAAAAAAAACTTAATGGATCCTGATTCGGTCTTGTTGTACCTTGATGAAACACATATCCGCTCTTACCATGTCTTGCGGTCCACATGGTCGGCAGTCGGCCGCCAAAAACAAGTGCCGACGTTCGGCCATCATGCCCACGTATCGCTGTTTGGCGCGGTCAACATCCACGATGGCGAAACGGTGCTTCATCAAACGACCGCTGCCAATGCCGCGACGTTCTTGGATTTCTTGAGAATGCTCAAAGAGCGCTATCCGGACCGTCTCATGGTCTTGGTGTTGGATAACGCCCGCATTCACCATGCCAAAATGGTCAAGGAGTTTTTGCGGGAAGAAGGGCAGTGTTTTCACTTTATTTACCTTCCTCCCTATTCGCCACAGCTGAACCCGATCGAACGCTTATGGAAATGGCTGAAAGATACGGTGATTGCCAATGTATTTCACAAGGATCGCAACGATATCATTCAAGCCATTACTCGGTTTGTCAACTACATCCACGAACGTCCGGAGGAAGTGCTGCAGCGCTTAGGGTGTGCAGGATGACTGAGAAGTTAACTCTTCATGTTGCATGTATATAGCACCACGGGTAACGTTTTTCAATTAGTAAAGAAACAGCTTTACGCCGCGCATTGTCTGGTTCAATCACGAGTGCTCTAGGCCGGCATGCCTCTGCCATTCAAGCGCCCGCTGCTAGGCGGGCGCTGCAGACTGTTGACAAAATGGGTTTCAGACGAATGTCTGAAACCCATTTTGTTCCATAAATAGACTATGTTTTCAAAAAAAGTGGGTAGGATGGGAAGCCATGCAAAGGAAAAGAAAGGGCGGTGCTTCGCCTTCCATAGGTAATTCGCCAGTTTTTTTAAATTCATGGCAGCACAAACAAGCATCGCCTGCGCCTCATTTTTTTCCAATCCCCGGTAATGCGTCCAGCGCAGACCATGCTTCTCTTTCATATCGGCGAAATCCCGTTCAATCGTCTCTTTTCGGAGGGCATAGAGTTCCCGGTATTCCGGAACATACCGCAAATGCTCTGCTTCTTCATAGTAGTCCTGCCATACGTGGCGAGTGACTACTTTGGTGTAGCTCTTGCTTTGCGTGCACTGATGAAGATACGGACAGCTTCGGCACACCGCCGGGTCCGATTTGTATTCCCGGTACCCTTCCCGATTCGTAGTAGAGTAAGATAGAACTTGATCATTGGGGCATAGATAACAATCAAAATATTCGTCATACACAAAATCTGATTTCCGAAAGAATCCATCTTTTGTTTTCGGGCGAGTGTACGGCCAAATCGGCTTTACCCCTTGTTCGAGTAAATACTTGGCAATGGCAGGAGTTTTATATCCTGCGTCTACACACACGGCTTCCGGACATGATTGGATTTCCCGTTTCACTCGTTCGAACAGCACAAAAAACGCTTGACTGTCATGGACGTTGGCTGCCGTCACGTAGGTCTGTAGAATCCATCCGTTGCGATCACAAGCTGTATGATACGAATAGGCAAACACTCGCTCCCGTTCATTTTTCACCAACAGTCCGCTCTCCGGATCCGTTTTGCTTACTTTTACTTCCCGTTTTTTTTTTTCTCAGATGGCAACGGCGATTTTCCATGAGCGATCCGATCCCGTTCGATTTCTTTTTCGAGTTCCTGTTGGTAGGCTTTGGCTTCGACTTCTGCCATTTCCGTTGTAAACTTCTTTTTATTGGCGCTTGCTTTGACATGAGTGGAGTCTACGTACAAGACACTCGAATCTACCAATCCGTGTTCAAAGGCTTCTTTTAAAATCCGTGAAAAAATTTGATGGAATACATCCGTTCCAGCGAAACGACGCGCATAGTTTTTACTTGGCGTCGAGTGATGAGGAACGGGATCATGAAGACTAAGTCCTAAAAACCAACGGTAGGCGACGTTGGTTCGGATTTGTTCGACGGTTTCACGCATGGAGCGAATCCCAAATACATACTGAATCAAATACATTTTAAACAACATCACTGGATCAATGCTCGGACGTCCATGATCAGGAGAGTAGAGATCTTTCACCACATCATAGATAAAAGAAAAATCAATGGCCGCATCCAGCTTTCTTACCAAGTGATCCTCTGGAACCAGATCATCCAGTTTCACCGTGGTTTCGGTATAGCGCCCATCTTCTTGGTGTGGCCGAAGCATCGTTCCTTTCCTCCATTTCTCCCTCGTCTTACCTTCATAATAAAACAGCTTGTCGACTTTGTCGACAAGCTGAAGCGCCCGCTGCTAGGCGGGCGCTGTTTATTTATACGACTGCTGATGTTGACAATTTTGTGAACAATACCGCCACAAGATAAGGAACCATTGATTTCCTGCAACCCACATGATATGATAAACAACAAATTCTGAAAATTAAGACTGTCATTTTTCATCCAGCAAGCCATTCGAGGAGGTGACCGGCGCCGATGGGAGAACCCCCTCCCGACCGCGCCTAGTATATATGGAGCAACACACACATCGTTCGCCAAACGCAGCAGAACAACGAGGTGCTTTTTTGTTGGCGGCAGTAGAAAAGCAGGACATCCCGACTAACGAGCATGTCCAATCCGTCCTTGGGGCGCTTGCGCAATGGGGGCATCCGGCAAAAGGGAACGTCATCATCCAACTCGATATCCCACGCAAGCTATGGATGGAGAAACTTGCCAACGCCGGACAAAACCCAGAAATTGCAACAAATGATCATTTCATCGTCGGCCATGTACACATTTCTCGGTCGGCTGACGCAGATCCGATTCGGGTGCATCTCCGCCAACTTTGCAAACAGTTCGGCTTTGTTCTTCTTTTCGAATCCATCCGACCATCCTCGGATGGCAATACCTTGTTTTTACAAATCGCTATGTTGCCGAGGGATGTGTTTTCCTTATCCGACCGTTTGTTCCGCTTGATGGCGGCAATGGAGCGCGATTCAATCGTCCGCGTCGCCTCGCTTAGCCATACCCATGTGGTCTATCAAGCTGACACATTAGCCCAATTGCTGCGCGAACCGGATGTATCTCATCCATTCCTCGCCTCAACTGCTACGTTCGCTTATGTCGGGCAAGCAGGCGCGCCTCTTTGCTATAAGCGTCTCGGTTCAGCCGGCATGCTTGTTCATAGCGCTAAAACGTCTATTTCGGCAGTCGAGACGCTCATTTACATTGACGGTTACAGCCTGCTCGAAGCAGTCGGACTTGCTTTCATGCCAAATAAGGCTAAACAAAACGGATTGTCGCCGCTGGAACAACCACATGTTCTTTTTGCCGCCTGTTCGGAACAGGAAGCCATATGGATTGCCAACACCGCCGAGTCGCTTTGGAAAATGGACACTCCTTCCCGTGTGTTCATCACCTCCAAGCCATATGGCGACACCGCCAAGTCGCTGACTCCAGGGCAGCCGCTAGCGCTCATCCGCTCTGCTGCCGGGCAAACACAATGGCTTGATGGAACCCGTTTTTATCAGGAAATGAATACCCGCCTCTCTAACCGACGCACCGCCAATAGCAAGACTGCCTTCTGAATCTTTTCAACGCTCTGCCGATTTCGGCGGGGCGTTATATTTTCCCCTTGAACTCATAGATAAAAGTGTGTATAGTACAGAATGGTTTACCAAATCGAAAAGGAGAGATTTCCATAGATGAAGCTCGGTGCCCGCATTTTTAAAACGGGAATCGCCGTGGCGTTGGCTCTGTTTTTAGCGGCGCTTTTTCATTTTCCATCACCAGTGTTTGCCGGCATTTCTGCGGTGTTCGCCATGCAGCCGACCATTTATCGTTCCTACTTATCATTAATTGAACAAGTACAAGCGAACGTGATCGGCGCCTTGTTCGCAATCACCGCGGTTCTCATCCTTGGCCGTGACCCACTTATCGTCGGCTTGACGCTCATGATCGTCATCGCTCTTTGCCTAAAAATGCGTCTTGAATCGTCGACGATTTCGGTGGCGCTTGTGACCGTTATCGCGATTATGGAATATACGGAACGCCAGTTTATCGAATTTGCAGCTATCCGCTTTTTAACCATTATGCTCGGCATTTTCGCCGCCTTTCTCGTCAACTTGATTTTCTTGCCGCCAAAGTACGAAAAAAAGTTGTACGAAAAAATTAGTGGTGAGACGGAAACGATTTTAAAATGGATCCGACTGCATAAGCAACAAGTTGCCGACCATCATCATTTAAAAGATGAAATCGAAACGTTGCTCGATGAAATGACGAAACTCAAGCATCTTTATTTCATGTATAAGGAAGAGCGCACGTATTTCCGTCGCCAGCGCTTCCAAAAATCGCGCAAGCTCGTTTTATACCGCCAGATGATTGCTGCGGCTGACCGAGCGCTGTCAGTATTAAAATGGCTTCATCGCCTTGAAAACGAGCTCGGACGTCTGCCTGCTGAGCTCCACCAAGCCATCAGCTTGCATCTCAGCCACTTGCTTGACTATCATGAGCAGCTATTGCTGAAATTTATCCATAAGGCAAAACCGCTTCCCCATAACAAGAGAGCCGAAGAAATATACCGCCAGCGTGAACGGCTCGCGGCGACCTTTTACTCCGAAGGACAGCTGCCCGCTGAGTACCGGTTGTTCTCCTTAATTGGAGCGATCATCGATTACGGGGATCGGCTTGAGCATTTAGATAAGTTAATTGATAGCTTCCACCATTACCATTATGATGAGGAGCTGACGAAACAGCTCGAAAAGTCAACAGGCGGCCGCTCATAGCGGGCCGCCTGTTTTAGCTTTTCATCCGTGGGTCAAGCGCATCGCGCAGCCCGTCACCCATTAAGTTAAAACCGAGCACGGTTAACATAATCGCCAGTCCTGGAAAAATCATCGTCCACGGTGCTTGCGTTAAAAAATCTTTCGCATCGGACAACATTTTCCCCCACTCTGGGTTTGGCGGCTGTGCCCCTAATCCTAAAAAGCCAAGTGCCGCCGCTTCGATAATGGCAGTAGCGATCGCCAATGTCCCTTGAACAATAATCGGCGCTAGGCTGTTGGGCAAAATATGGTGAAACAAAATGCGCCAATCGCTCATACCGATTGCTTTTGCCGCCATAATGTATTCCTCCTGCTTAATGCTTAACACGCGAGAACGGATTAAACGGCCGAAGTTCGGCACATTAATGACAGCAATGGCAATAAGGGCATTTTGCAAAGACGGGCCGAGCACCGCAACGATGCCGATCGCTAATAAAATGCTCGGAAATGCTAGCATAATATCAAATAGTCGTGAAATCACTCCATCGATCCATCTGCCGTAGTAGCCAGCGATAATGCCAAGCAATGAGCCGACAACGATCGACCCGAGCACAGAGAAAAACCCTACCCATAATGAAATGCGCGCTCCATAAATCACACGGGAGAAAATATCGCGGCCAAAATCATCCGTTCCAAACCAGTGCTCACTCGAAGGCGGTTGCAGCCGCTCAGCCAACTGCTGTTCTTTGTAGTCATACGGCGCCAACCAGGGCGCCAAGATGGCGATCATAATAAAAAATAAGACGATCCCTGTCCCAACAAGCGCGATTTTATTCTTTCGAAACCGTTGCCAAGCTTCTCCCCATAATGAAACAGTTCTTTCTTCCTCAATCGCTGTCGGTGGCGTTGCCGGTGTGCGCGCTAATTCAGCCATACACACGCCTCCCTCTTCGTTAATTGTACTTAATACGCGGATCAATCGCTGCATAAAGCAAGTCAACGATTAAATTAATGAAAATGAAAATGGCAGCAATAATTAAAATTCCTGATTGAATAACTGGATAATCTCGGTAACCGATTGCATCATAAATATAACGTCCAATGCCAGGCCAGCTGAAAATCGTTTCCGTCAAAATTGCTCCGCCAAGCAATAGCCCTGTTTGCAAGCCGATGACAGTCAATACGGGAATAATGGCGTTTTTTAACGAATGCTTATACACAACCCAAAACATGCTTACCCCTTTCGCTCTTGCGGTGCGGATATAATCCGATTTCATCACTTCGAGCATGCTAGAGCGTGTCATGCGGGCAATAATCGCCATCGGAATCGTCGCTAACGCCATACTCGGCAACACGAGATGTTGGACGACTTGCCAAAACTGCTCCGTATTTCCACTGAGCAGTGTATCGATCAAGTAGAGATGGGTAATCGGCTCAATGGGGTTACGCACGTCCTCCCGACCTGACGTCGGCAGCCAGTCGAGCTGAATCGAAAACAACCACTGCTCCATCAACCCAAGCCAAAAAATGGGCATCGAAACGCCGATTAACGCTAATACCATCGCAATATAATCGAACCATGAATGCTGAAACCAAGCGCTAATAATGCCGGCGTTGACACCAATCACAACAGCAATCAACATTGCTGCTAACGACAGCTCGAGCGTTGCCGCCAAATACGGCCAAATTTCTTCGGCGATGGGAGCGCCGGTGCGAATAGACTCCCCTAAGTCGCCACGCAGCAACCCGCCAATATATTTGACATATTGGACATACCAAGGCTCGTCCAATCCAAGTTTATGGGTCAAAGCCGCCACTGCTTCCTTCGTCGCCTTTTGTCCTAAAATGACTTGTGCGGGGTTGCCAGGAATCGCTCGGATCATAAAAAACACAACTAACGACATGCCAAATAAGACGGGAATAATCATCAGCACCCTTCTCACTATATACGACAGCACCCAAGTATCCCTCCCTTAACGTGCGGTAAACAAAGAGGGGAAGATGCGCTCCTTCCCCTCTCCCAACTGATTATTGAAATTCCACTTTTGTAAATTTGTCTGAGCCAGTCGGATGCGGATGAAACCCTTGAATATTTGTCTTGCCGGCTAACAGCGGAGTCGAGTGAACGAGCGGAATCCACGGTGCCTCTTCTTTAATAATTTCTTGTGCCTGTTTATACAGCTCATTGCGTTTATTTTCATCGCTGACTGTTTGCGCCTCAACTAAAATGTTATGAAGCTCATCGTTCGCAAAATACGTGTAGTTGTTGCTGCCAATGCTGTCTTTGTCAAGGAGCGCGTATAGGAAGTTATCCGCATCACCGTTGTCGCCGGTCCAACCGAGCATGAAGGTATCCGCTTCCCCTTTAGCGAGCTTCTCTAAGTAAGTCGCCCATTCATATGACACAATTTTCGCTTTGACACCGATTTTGGCAAAGTTTGCTTGAATGGCTTCAGCGATTTTTTGCCCATCCGGCATATACGGACGCGGCACCGGCATCGCCCAAAGTTCGATTTCAAAGCCGTTCGGGTATCCGGCCTCCGCGAGCAATTGTTTGGCTTTTTCTAGATCAAACGGGTAGTCTTGAATGGCATCGTTATACCCTGGAATGCTCGGTGGCATCGGATTTTTTGCCACTTCCGCCTGTCCGGCGTAAAACGCATCGATGATTGCTTTCTTATCGACTGCATGGTTCAACGCTTGGCGCACCAGTTTGTTTTTCAGAGGGCCTCTCGTCGCTGTCAGTCCAACATAGGCGACGTTCATCGACGGACGCTTAAAAATTTGAAACTCTTTGTTTCCTTCCACTTGTTTTAAGTCCGTCGGGTTCAAGTCTTCCATGATATCGATTTCCCCTTTTAAAAGGGCATTGAGGCGCGCTGAGTTGTCCGGAATGGAAACGAAAATAAGCTGATTCAACTTCGGATAACCTTTTTCCCAATATTCTTTATTTTTCTCAAGCATGATCCGTTCGTTTCGTTTCCACTCTTTAAAGATAAACGGTCCGGTGCCAACCGGATGTTCGCCAAATTTGTCACCGTATTTTTTCACAGCTTCTGGGCTGGCAATGGCAAACGGCGGCATGGCGATATTTTTCAAGAACGGCGCTTGCGGACGCTTCAGCACAAACTGTACGGTATAGTCATCAATCGCTTTCACCTCTTTAATGACATGGCCTTCATCATTTTTATAGCCGCCAAACATCGAGCCATAGTATGGGAACTTGTCTTCATTGCCGTTTGCCCAACGCTCAAAGTTGAATACAACTGCTTCAGCGTTAAAATCCGTGCCATCATGAAACTTTACACCTTGACGCAACTCGAAAGTGTACGTCAGTCCATCCTCAGAAACCGTCCACTTCGTCGCCAATGCTGGCTTAACGGATGTGTCGTTATCGTTGTAGTCAAGCAGTGTGTCAAAAATGTTTTTCGTGACTTTGAGCGACTCACCATCCGTCACTGTCGCCGGGTCAAGCGATACCGAATCGCCACCGCGGCCATAGACAAGAGTGTCTTGGGCCGATGGTTTTTCGCTGCTGCCCCCTGTGCTTTCCTTCGGCTTGCTGCAGCCGGCAAAGACAAGCACAACGGCAAGCAGCATGGCCAGCCAGGTAAACCATTTGTTTCTTCTCATCGTTTCTCCCCCTTACTTGTTTTGTCTATCATCACACCGCCTGCTGTTTATTCATATAAATGGCAGGCGACGTAATGTCCAGTCGCTACTTCTTTTAATGCTGGACGTTGAGCACGACAAATGTCCATACAAGCCGAGCAGCGCGTATGGAATGCGCACCCTTGCGGTGGATTGGCCGGGCTCGGCAAATCACCGGAGAGTAGCTGACGCTCCGCTTTATGGTCCGGATCGGGAATCGGCACAGCAGACAAAAGCGCCTTCGTATACGGATGTTTCGGCGCTTCATATAGCGACTCACTGTCCGCTAGTTCGACCATCCTTCCTAGATACATGACGCCGACTCGGTCGCTAATATGCCGTACCACTCCCAAATCATGAGCAATGAAAATATATGTAAGGCCAAACTGTTTCTGCAAATCTTCAAGCAAATTAAGCACTTGTGCTTGAATCGACACATCGAGCGCTGAGACCGGCTCATCGGCGATAATCAGCTTCGGATTGGTCATCAGTGCCCGCGCGATGCCGATGCGTTGGCGCTGACCGCCGCTAAATTGGTGCGGGTAACGTTTCGCATGATACGAACCGAGCCCGACAACTTCAAGCATCTCACGCACCCGACGCTTCCGCTCTTCTTTCGACCCGATGCCATGAACAATCAACGGCTCCTCTAAAATTTTTTCCACCGTATGGCGCGGATTGAGGGAGGCAAACGGATCTTGGAAAATCATTTGCATATCGCGCCGCAACCGACGCAACTCTGTTTTGGATAAAGCCGTTACCTCTTTTCCTTCAAAAGTGATCGAACCATCCGTCGGCTCAATCAGTCTCATCAGCATTCGTCCTGTCGTCGACTTGCCACAACCGGACTCACCGACGATCCCAAGTGTCTCGCCGCGATATACGGTAAATGTCACATCATCAACCGCTTTCACCATTCCGATTTGTTTGCCAAAAATGCCACCGGTAATCGGAAAATATTTTTTAAGCCCTTTCACTTCGAGCAACAGGTCGCTCATCGACTCCCCCTCCCTTCTCTAGCGCCAAAAAGCAACGGGTGCGATGTCCTTGTTCGCCCGTTTCATATAGCTGCGGATCCTCTTGACGACAGCGGTCAAACACATATTCACACCGCTCAGCGAACCGGCAACCACAGCGAACGCTCCCCGGCTTCGGCACTTGTCCAGGAATGGAGTACAGACGCTCCTTTTTACCACGGATATCGGGAATCGAGCGAATTAAACCGGCGGTGTACGGGTGCTGTGGCCGTCGAAAAATCGCCTGAACACTTCCCTCTTCAACAATTTGACCGGCATACATCACGATCACACGATCACATATTTCAGCCACAACTCCCAAATCATGAGTAATCATCATAATCGCTGTGCCGAACGTCCGGTTTAATTCTTTCATCAACGCTAAAATTTGTGCTTGAATCGTCACATCAAGCGCTGTCGTCGGTTCATCAGCGATCAAAAGCGCCGGTTGGCACGCCATCGCCATGGCAATCATCACCCGCTGACGCATACCGCCTGACAACTGATGCGGATATTCATCCAGCATTTGTTCGGCGCGCGGCAATCCGACAAGTTTGAGCATTTCTGCCGCCCGTGCTCTCGCTTCTTTTTTCCTTATTTTTGTATGAAGACGAATCGCCTCAACTAGCTGATCGCCAATGGTGAATAATGGGTTTAATGACGTCATCGGCTCTTGAAAAATCATGGCGATCTCATTCCCACGGATTTGCTTCATCCGTCGCTCTGAGGCTTCGACTAAATTCTCACCTTTAAACCAAATCTCACCGCCGACCACCTTGCCGATTCCTTTTGGCAATAATCCCATGATTGACAGCGATGTGACGCTTTTTCCGCATCCAGACTCCCCGACGATACCGAGCACTTCACCCTCACGAGCAGAAAAGTCAACACCATCGACAGCGGGAATCTCCCCGTCATCTGTAAAAAAAGAGGTTCGAAGCCCCCGAACTTCCAATAAAGGTGCTTCCATCCTCCCCCTCCCCCCTCATAACCCCATTTCATGAAACTTTTTCTCTCTCAACAAAATTATGACATGCATCATACTATAATACAATATAATATTATAAAAAATTAAAATTATCTAAAAAGAAATAAAACAATAAAAAACGGCTTTGCCTAAGGCAAAACCGCTTTTTTTATGTTTTTCAATAATATTAATATTTTTGTTTACTATCATAAGTGTTGAACCATAAACAACTCGTAATAGCTCCCTCGTTTCGCCATGAGTTCCTCATGCGTGCCGCTTTCGACAATTTGCCCGTTTTCGATGAACAAAATGCGATCAGCATGGGTGATCGTCGACAAACGATGGGCGACGACAAACGTCGTGCGGTTTTTCGCCAAACGATCAAGCGCTTCTTGAATGTATTGCTCATTTTCCAAATCGAGCGCCGACGTCGCCTCGTCAAAAATGAAAATCGGTGGATTTTTCAAAAACACGCGAGCGATGGCAATCCGCTGTTTTTGCCCGCCGGAAAGCTTGACGCCGCGCTCACCGACTCTCATGTCATAGCCGTCGGGCAAACTCATAATAAACTCGTGAGCGTTCGCTGCTTTCGCCGCAGCGATGACTTCCTCATCCGTCGCGTCCGGCTTGCCGAGCAAAATATTCTCTTTCACTGAATCACTGAACAAAAAGTTGTCTTGAAACACAAGGCCAATTTGATCGCGCAAGCTGCGGACGCGAAACGAGCGAATGTCCATGCCATCAAGCAAAATGCGGCCATCGGTCACATCGTAAAAACGCGGAATTAAGCTAACAAGCGTTGATTTGCCACCACCGCTTGGACCGACTAAGGCGACCGTTTCCCCCGCTTTGACGGAAAACGACACATCGCGAAGCACCAGCGGCCCACCGTCGTGATAGGCGAACGTGACGCGGTCAAAGACGATATCGCCTTTCACACAGCGACACTCAATCGCCTGTGGCGCATCATCAATATCATACCGCTCATCCAAAAATTCAAACACGCGATCCATCGAGGCAAACGACTGCGTCAACGTCGTCGAGGCATTAACCAGGCGACGAAGCGGTGTATACAGCCGCTCGATATAACCGACAAAGGCCACCATGGTACCGACGGTCATCTGTCCAGTGATCACTTCATACCCCGCATAGATGATGACCACGATCGGCGCGATGTCGGTAATCGTATTGACCGCTGCAAACGATTTAGCGTTCCAACTCGTATGTATAAGCGCCTTCGTTAAAAAATGACCGTTTTGCTTTGAAAAACGCCGCTGTTCTTCGTCTTCAATCGCAAAGCTTTTCACGACCGGCATCCCTTGCACTCGCTCGTGCAAATATGCCTGCAATTCAGCGAGCGCCTGTGAACGCTGACGGGTGCGCTGACGCAGGCGGCCAAAAAAATATTTGACCGCAAACGCGTAAAGCGGCAGCGTACTGACAGAAATAAGCGTCATTTTGACATCCATGTTCACCATAATCACGAGGGCGATCAAGATCGTTGCCATATCGATCCATAAATTCATCAACCCAGTAATAATAAATTCTTTTGTCTGCTCAACATCATTGATAACGCGCGAGATCACCTCACCCGTCCGGTGGTTCGCATAATACGAAACACTCAACTTTTGCATATGATGAAATAGTTGCTGACGAATATCGTATAACACTTTGCTTGCTGTCCATTGCGCGAAATATTGCCGGTAATATTCGACAAACGGCCGAATGACAAGAAAGACGATCAGCATAAAGGCGAGCGCCTGCCAAAGGCGGTTTGTTTTCTCTTCAAGTGAAAGTGCGTGATTGGCGATCACGTCATCAACGACGAATTTCAACAACAATGGAATGAGTAACGGAATAGAAAATTTTATGATGCCAATAACCATTGTGGCAGCGATATGCCAACGGTAAGGACGGACAAACTGCCAGTAACGACGGATACTTCCCATGGAGATCCCCCCTGAAAAAGCAGAAAAAACCTGTCAGCGGTGCCGAACAGGCTTTTTTCATGCCGCTATTTTTGGTACGCCTGAAACACTCCGTACCATTTGTCAATAAACTCGGGCGCGAACGGTCCTTTCCGCTCTTGGATCCAACCAATGAGCTTCTGGACGTTATTTTTTAAAATACGGTCAATCACATCCGGGTAGTTCATCTCGCGGCGATGCCGCTCGTATTCGTCTTCATCAAGAAGCATGTACGTCATATCAGGAAACACTTTAATATCCAAATCGTAATCGATATATTTCAGCGCCTCGTCATCCCAGACAAACGGGGAGCTTAAATTGCAATAATAATATACTCCGTCCTCGCGAATCATAGCGATAATGTTAAACCAATGCTTGGCGTGAAAAAAACAAATTGCCGGCTCGCGTGTCACCCACGTCCGGCCGTCCGCTTCCATGACAAGCGTTTTGTCGTTGCCGCCGATTACATACGCTGATGTTCCTTTTAACACGACCGTTTCCTGCCAAATGCGATGGATCGTCCCATTATGTTTGTAGCTATGGATTTGAATGATTTTCCCTTCCCGTGGGTATGCTGGCATCACTCTTCCCTACTTTCCGATGGGAGCTTCTTCTTTTCATTATACCTTGTTTACTTCGCAAATGAAAAGAAAGCCGCCTTGCCGAAGCAAAAGCGGCCTAGCGGTGCAGCGCTGAAGGATGCGGCCTGCTTCAAGCGCTAGATGACATCTGTCTCTCAAACACGCGGCGAATGGCTTCGACTTGCTGTTTCATTTGCCGTACTTCTTCACGAAGAGCAATGGTCGGCGCTTCGCGTTCGAGTTCCTCCAACTGGCGGGTAATCTCCTGACAGCGCTCCATTTCATGCCACAAAAATAACGTTTCTTCCCGTTCATCCACCCAAATCTGTTCCATGCTCCTCCTATTCTCCCTTCCCCTTTGTCCTGCCGTCTGCTTTATCATTTCGCGACCCGCCTTTCAAATCCTCTAGCTAATTATGTAGAGCCTTAGCAGCTTTTGTCGACAAAAAAGCAGAGGCGTACTGCCTCCGCTTTTTGACTTTCCTATCCGGCCTCTTGCCTGCGCTCTCTTGGCAACATACGCCGCCATTAGCGCTCGATGGCATCGGCCATTTATAATGATCGGTTACTGATTAGCGTTTTGTGCTTTGCGGGCTTCTGCTTGCGCATTTTGTTGTTTGACATGTTGTACATTCGTCTCAGCCGCAAACTCAGTGCCGAATTGGCCAGCTTGAGCAGCTTGCGACGATTGTGCATTTTGTTGTCTTACTTCTTGAATGTTCGTGCCAGCAGATGTTTTGTTCGGTTGTTTGGCCATTGCTCTCACCTCCACGTACCTTACTATGCCCCGGAGGTGGCCGTTCTATCCGCCGACATTATAAAAGTAAAGATCTTCCACCATCAACAATGATCGTCTGTCCGCGAATCATTTCAGCCGCATCGGATAACAAAAACAAGACGGCGTTAACGATATCTTCCGGTTTCACCGGGCGCCCGGCTGGGGTGTTCGCCGCCGCATCAGCGAGTAGCTCATCGCGGTTCGGGAAATGTTTCAACGCATCCGTATCAACCGCTCCGCCAGAAACGGCGTTGACGGCGATATTTTTTGGTGCCAGCTCGACGGCCAAGTAGCGCGTAAGAGCCTCAAGTGCCGCCTTCGACACGCCGACAGCCGTATAGTTTTCCAAATAGCGGATCGAGCCGAGTGAGCTGATGCTGACGATTTTTCCACCGCCGACTTTTTCCATCCGTTTTGCTGCTTCTTGGGCGCAAAATAAAAGTGCCTTACTGTTGATATTCATTGTCCAATTCCAATGCGTTTCTTCCAGCTCCATCGCCGGTCGCAACACGCCGGATGCGGCATTATTCACCAGCACATCGACCCGCCCGAACGCTTCGTCTATATGGGCAAACATGTCACGAATTTTCTCGACGTCGCCAACGTTCGCTTTGACGACAAGCGCTCTTCTGCCGAGCGCTTCGATTTCACGTGCTGTTTCTTCAGCTGCTGTTTTGCTGCGAGCATAATTAACGACAATATCATATCCTTCTTGCGCCAGTCGCAAAGCAATCGCTTTACCAATGCCGCGGCTGCTTCCCGTAACGACCGCCACTTTTCCACTCATGTTTTTCCACTCCTTTACGTATAATATAGCCGAATTCCGCAAACAAAGGAGGCGCAGCCTATGTATGTCGGCCGCGATATGACTGAACTGTCAATGATTCCAAAAACGGAATGGACCGATGATGAACTCGCTTATTTCCACCATTCATTCCAGCAAATTGCTCCGTATTTAAACATCGAAGGGCAAACGATTCATCGGGAAATTATTGAAGAAATTGAAGCGCGCGGCGGCCTTGGGCGCCGCGAAGCGACGTACACGCATGGCACGATGCCAGTTCCCGATTAACGCAGGCGGCGCACTTCGCCTGCGTGCTCTTGATATTCCCGCCAAACGCGCTGATGTGACACAGGAAATGCGTATGTCTCTAGCTCCCTCTCTGACACCAATCGATACGGTTCCTCCAGCCGCTCGCCATCAAGCAATCGTCCATAAAACACCGTCAGCTTCCAAACTAAGTGGGAAAAAACATGATCAAACGAAGCGATAGGTTCACCAAGCTTGACGTCGAGACCTTGCTCGTTCAAAAACGCCCTTTCCAAATTCTCTGTCTCACCTTCGCCCTTCATTTCACAGCTTGGAAATTCCCACAAGTTTGCCAGCAGACCGGTATGATCACGTTTGCGAATCAGAATGCGCCCATCTTGGTCAGTCAGCACCGCGACCGCAAGGGGCACTTGTTTCACCGCTGTTTTTTTCGTTTTCACCGGCAGTTCCTCTGGCACCCCTTCCGCGAACGCCCGGCAATGAGCTTGCACCGGGCAAAGAAGGCACGATGGGCGGCGCGGCGTACAAACAAGAGCACCCAGCTCAATCAACGCTTCATTAAATGCCCCAGGCTGTTCATACGCCATAATTTCACGGACAATCTGTTCAAACCGCTTTCGTGTTGACGCCTTAGCAATGTCATCCGTCACCAAAAACAAACGAGACAACACACGCATGACGTTACCATCGACCGCTGGCTCTGGCACGCCGTAGGCGAGGCTCAATACAGCCCCGACCGTATACGGACCGACTCCTTTCAACTTCGAAAACTCATCCGGATTATCCGGCACTTTTCCTCCGTAGCGCTCTTTCACTTCTTTTACCGCTGCATGCAAGTTGCGCACACGCGAGTAATAGCCGAGCCCTTCCCACGCTTTCAGCACTTCGTCTTCATCGGCGTCAGCGAGCGCCTCTAGCGTCGGAAATTGCCTGATAAACTTTTCAAAATACGGAATCACTGTCTCGACGCGCGTCTGCTGCAACATGACTTCCGATACCCAAACCTTATACGGATCGCGGTCTTGGCGCCACGGTAAATCGCGGCGCTCACGGGCAAACCAATCAAGCAAATCGCGCTGAAACTCGCGGGCAGGAAACCGTTTTGTCCACGTTGTCATATTCATTATGTCCCCCATGGTGTCTATTGTCCATCCCATTATACCAAAAAACCCCCAACATGACTTGCAGCATGCAGGAAGACAAACGGCTGGGTGATCCACTACAGAACATGGAGAGACGAAGATCTTGCTCAAGATATGACGTAAAAACGATGCACATCACGGCATCGGCAGTTGGAAAAACACAGAGGCTGAAAACGTGACAACATGAGAATGGGGAAACAGCATAGACCATTTTGCAGGATGAAAGGTTTATAACTAGTGAAGGACTCCCTCCGCTGTTTGGATCAATCACTATCCTAGCAGGGAGAGAGTCCTTTTGATAGGAATGTAGCTTCCTTCCTACTACGCTTTGTCTGGCATTCCTCACAAACACAACAGACAAACGTCCGTGATTCTCATCAAGAATCTACGTTAGATTTCACCGAAAAATAGTTGACTCATACGTGATGGGATTGTTCTTTTGTCGTGGAAACATAGGCTGTCTGTTCATATTGAGCACGCATTTGACGAATATCAATGCGAACAAGCAAAGACAAAACGAGAGCGATGACAAACAATCCGCCAAAAAAGGCTAAACTTCCTTCATAAGAGCCAGTTGTGTCTTTAATATATGCCGCAAACATGGGTCCGACCAACCCGGCGGCTGCCCAAGCAGTTAAAATATAACCATGGATGGCGCCAAGCTGTTTTGTTCCGAACAAATCACCGATATATGCTGGAATACAGGCGAACCCGCCGCCATAACACGTATACACAATCGTCAGCATCACAACAAACAGCCATTTAATGGATACATTCGGCAACAAGAAGAAAATCAAAATTTGCAAAACGAAAAATGTCGTGTATGTATTCGGCCGCCCAATATAATCGGAAGCTGACGCCCAACCGATGCGCCCTAGCCCGTTAAATACCCCAATGGCGCCAACCAGTGCCGCCGCTGCCGTTTGGCTGATGCCGATGCTTTCTACCGCTAACGGCTTGGCCACCGCTAAAACAGCAATGCCGCATGTGACGTTAATAAACAGCATAAACCACAAATACCAAAACCGTCTTGTTTTAACAGCTTCATTGGCCGTCAATTGCGCCAAGTCAAGCGAAGGCTTGGCTTTTCCGGCCTTCACTTTTTCTTGAAATCCTTCCGGCAGCCATCCTTCCGGCGGTTTTTCTAAGTAAAGGGAAGATACCGTCATAATGACAAAATACGTGATACCTAAAATAAAAAACGTATTTTGTACACCAACGGAATCAATCAAACTATTCATCACAGGACTCGCGATTGCCGCGGCAAACCCAAATCCCATAATCGCCAGTCCTGTCGCTAGCCCTCGACGGTCCGGAAACCATTTGACGAGCGTCGACACGGGCGCAATGTAACCGACACCAAGCCCTATTCCTCCCAACACACCGTAAAACAAATACAGCAAGTACTTCGATCCAAGTGCTACCGCTAATCCGGACCCAGTCACCCCGAGACCAAAGAAGATGGCAGCCAATAGTCCAGATTTCCGTGGTCCATGCTTTTCAACAAAATGGCCGAGAAATGCGGCGGATAATCCTAAAAATAAGATCGCAATACTGAATGTGAGAGCGACTTCTTGATCCGACCAACCAAACAATTGTTTCAACGGATTCGTAAAGTTGCTCCATGCGTAAACCGATCCAATGGAGATATGGATGCCGACAGCGGATAAAGCAATCAGCCAGCGGTTTTTCAAGGCATTTTCTCCCCTTTCATTCGATAATAATACGCTTCTCATGCGTATACACATTAAAATCCTGTCCACGTAAAAAACCGACAACGGTAATTCCAAGTTCTTCCGCCAAATCTAAGGCTAGCGTCGTCGGCGCTGATTTCGACAACAGGATGCTTATGCCCATTTTCGCCGCCTTCAAGAGCACTTCTGACGAGACGCGACCGCTGAATACAATAAGCTTGTCTTTCATCGCCACTTGATGGCGCAAGCAGTAACCGTACAATTTATCAAGCGCATTATGGCGGCCGATGTCAGAGCGGATGACGACAATTCTATCCGGCGTGGCAAGCGCAGCGTTATGAAGGCCACCGGTTGCCGCAAAATCAATTGACTGTTCGTGTAACGTTTTCATTAAACACACACAATCATCCGCTTTGACAGTAATGCCGCCGACAATCGTTTTGGCGGTTTTCGCATCATTGTAAAAATAAAATTGCCGGCTTTTTCCACAGCACGAGCCGATGAATCGCTTCGCGTAAAACTGTTTTGCCGGGAGCTCGTCTGAGGTGAGCTCCACATACACGAAGCCCCGCTCCCCGTCAATCGTCATCGCCTTAATGTCATCGATTACACGAATCACTCCTTCTGACGCCAGAAAACCAATGACAAGTTCATTGATATGACCCGGTGTGCAGACGATTGTCGCAAACTCTTGCCCGTTGACTACCACCGTCAGCGGAAACTCGAGCGCGATCTCATCTTCTTCCTCGGCCAGCTGCCCATTTCGATATTTAACGATATACCGTCTTTTGGCCACAAACCCGTCCAACAAGTCCCCCCTCCTCCCTTGTTCAAAATAAAACCGCCGCCTTTCGATACAGAAGGTCAATCATCCTTCTGCTTACGAAAGGCGGCGGTAGTTTACACCCAGTACGATCTGCAGCGAAACCAACGCACATCCGTTTTCGAAACCTTTCTGCCAACCGGACACCCCCCGTTAGCCGACAAGGCTTCTCCCTATTTTCACATTACTTACATTCATAAGCATACCATGAACAATCGCGAAACACAACCAAAATTGTTCACAAATTTGTCACAATTCAATCGGTTTTTCAAACACAAACACGGAAACGGCCATATCTTCTTCTACTTTAATATCACTGAACAAGTAAAGCAGTTTCGATCCAGCAAGTTCTTCCATACCATCAGGCACATGTTGGGCATACACATCTTGAATCATTTTCGTTCTTGCTGCATGCACCATGTCCCGCCCTTCCGGCGTGCGGGCGATAAATTTTTCCGTCGGCGTTAAATTGCCATGCAAAATGGAGATCGCCAAGTTGTCGACAAAATACGTTTTAATCCGTTCCGGTCCTTTGCCAAACAACTGTTTACGCACTTTGCGCACAATATCATTAAACGCGGCTTCTTTTCTCGACATCTCCATCCCCTCTCCTTTCGCCAACGTTTGAAAAACTTCCTGTTCATCCATTGTGTTCTATGTTTCTCCATACTATAATAAACTATAACAGATGTGTATATAGTGGAAAAATAATAAGGTTTCTCTTGTTATTTTTCTACGAATCTAGTGAATATTGGATTGGTTGTTTAGTATCGCCATGCTAAAGAACTACTCCACCACGATGAAACACGCTTCTCATCGCTGGTGGAGTTTTTATTTTGCAAAGGAGGAGTGATGATGGAAACACGAACGGTAACAGTCACCATCAATGGACGCCCGTATCACGTCAAACAAGGGATGACCATTTTAGAAACTGTCAATGAACACGGTCTCCCTCACCCGCAAGTTTGTTACACGCCGGAGCTTGGCGCTATTCAAACGTGCGACACGTGCATCGCTGAAGTTAACGGCTCGCTTCTTCGCGCCTGCTCAACGCTAGTGGAAGACGGAATGGTCGTCGAACTTAGCTCACCGCGGGCGAAAGTGGCACAAAAAGAAGCGATGGATCGCCTTTTGGAAAACCATCTCTTGTATTGTACGGTATGTGACAACAACAATGGCAACTGCAAGCTGCATAACACAGCGGAAATGATGCAAATTGAACATCAAACATATCCGTACCGTCCGAAAGTCGACCCGTCCGAGGTAGATATGTCACACCCCTTTTACCGCTATGATCCGAACCAATGCATCGCCTGTGGGCAGTGCGTTGAGGCATGCCAAAACTTACAAGTCAATGAAACACTCTCCATTGACTGGGAAGCGGAACGGCCGCGCGTCGTTTGGGATGGCGGCGTGCCGATCAACGAATCGTCGTGCGTCAGCTGTGGACACTGCGTCACCGTCTGCCCGTGCAACGCTTTAATGGAAAAATCGATGCTCGGCGAAGCCGGATTTATGACCGGTTTAGACCAAGATGTGCTCAAACCAATGATCGATTTTGTCAAAGAAGTTGAGCCGAATTACACGAGTATCTTCGCCATTTCCGAAATTGAAGCCGCTATGCGCCAACAGCGAATCAAAAAAACGAAAACGGTTTGTACGTTCTGCGGTGTTGGCTGTTCGTTTGAAGTATGGACAAAAGGACGCAAGATTTTAAAAATCCAACCTGTTTCCGAAGCGCCTGTCAACGCCATTTCAACGTGTGTCAAAGGGAAATTCGGCTGGGATTTTATCAACAGCGAAGAGCGTTTAACAAAACCGCTCATCCGTAAAGGGGACACTTTCGTCGAATCGACATGGGAGGAAGCGCTTGACTTGGTCGCAGAAAAGCTCGGCGCCATCAAGCAACAATACGGAGGCAACGCCATCGGCTTTATTTCATCATCGAAAATTTCCAATGAAGAAAACTATTTAATGCAAAAGCTGGCTCGGCAAGTGTTTGAAACGAACAACGTCGACAATTGTTCACGTTATTGCCAATCGCCAGCTACTGACGGCTTGTTCCGCACGGTCGGCATGGGCGGCGATTCCGGCACGATTTATGATATCGCTTCCGCCGGCTTGGTTATCATCATCGGCGCCAACCCCGCTGAGGGACATCCCGTCATTGCGACTCGCGTAAAACGGGCGCATAAACTGTTCGGTCAAAAACTGATCGTCGCGGACTTGCGCCGCAACGAAATGGCCGAGCGTGCCGATTTGTTCATCCGTCCGAAACAAGGCACCGACCAAGTGTGGCTCATGGCAGTAACGAAATATATCATTGACCAAGGCTGGCATGATGAATCGTTCATTCGCGAACGCGTCCATTTCTTTGATGAATTTAAACAGTTGCTAGAAAAATACACACTCGATTATGCTGAACAAATAACCGGCATCGCCAAAACCGATCTCATCCGCATTGCTGAAATGATTCACAAAGCAGACGGCACATGCGTCCTCTGGGGCATGGGCGTGACGCAAAATACAGGCGGCAGCGACACATCGGCGGCGATTTCCAACTTGCTGCTCGCAACCGGAAACTACGGGCGTCCGGGCGCCGGTGCGTTCCCATTGCGCGGCCATAACAACGTCCAAGGCGCCTGTGACATGGGATCGCTCCCTTCCTGGCTGCCTGGCTACCAACATGTGACCGATGACGCAGCGCGCACGAAATTTGAAAAAGCGTACGGCGTCCGCATCGATGCCAAACCTGGTCTTGACAACATTCAAATGATTGAAGCTGCTGAACGCGGTGATCTAAAAGCGATGTATATCATCGGTGAAGATATGGCGCTTGTCGACTGTAACGCCAACCACGTGCAAGACACGTTAGCGAAACTCGACTTTGTCGTCGTCCAAGACATTTTCTTATCAAAAACGGCGCAATTTGCTGATGTGATCTTGCCGGCAGCGCCGAGCTTAGAAAAGGAAGGAACATTCACAAACACCGAACGCCGCATCCAACGGTTTTACCAAGCGCTCGAGCCGCTTGGCGACTCCAAACCGGATTGGTGGATCATTCAAGAAATCGCAAAACGGCTTGGCGCCGACTGGAATTACGCCGGTCCGAGCGAAATTATGGACGAAATCGCCAGCTTGGCTCCACTCTATTCGCAGGCGCATTATGACCGGCTCGAAGGCTGGAACAGCTTATGCTGGGGCAGCTATGACGGCGCCGACACACCACTTTTGTACAAAGAGCGGTTCAACTTCCCGGACGGCAAAGCTCGCTTTGCGCTAGCTGACTGGGTCGAACCGGTGCAATACCCGGAAGAGTACGATTTGCTCGTCAACAACGGCCGGCTGCTTGAGCATTTCCACGAAGGAAACTTGACGTACAAATCAAAAGGCATCCAGCGCAAGTTTCCGGACATTTTCGTTGAGGTGTCGCCAGAACTCGCCAAAGAGCGCGGCATTAGTGACGGGGCGCTCGTCCGGCTCATCTCACCATACGGCCGTGTCAAAGTGCGCGTGCTCGTCACCGACCGGGTCAGAGGCAATGAGCTGTTCTTGCCGATGCATTCAACCGCCAATGAGAGCGCTATTAACATTTTAACCGGTCCACAGACCGACCATCGCACAAATACACCGGCGTATAAGCAAGCCCGAGTGCGTATGGAAGTGCTTGAACGATCAGGAGAGACGCCGCTGCCGCGTACAAACCCACGCTTTCAAAAGCGGCATCCGCAAAACGGCGTCGAGGTCGAACGAAAATGGCGACGCCGCGATTACGTACCGCTCACGGAAGCGGAAAAGGAGGTGAAAATCGGTGGCTAAACCGATTACCACCATTCAAAAACATGAGATGACCGAAGAGGAAAAACGGGCCGAAGCGCTGACGAAACTAAAAGCGGCTGTCGGTGACAGTGAAGAAGCAGTTCACGAACTCCTCGAGTTCATCGAACAGCTGCACGAAAGCGGTTTGCTTGAGGCAGCTAACGCTTTATTAAAAGCGCGGGAAGACGTAGCAAAAATCGTCGTCGGCCAGCTCAATCAAAAACCCGTAACAACGATGGTCAATCACGCGTTCGCCTGGGCCAGCCTCGCCTCTTCTCTTGATCCGGAACGGACAGCCAAACTGCTTGAACATATCGCCTCCGGTGCTATCGAGGCGTACGAACAGACCTCTGTCGAACCGACAAAAGTCGGGCTGTTCGACTTGTTTAAGGCGCTCAACGACCCGGATATCAACCGCGCCGTTCGATTTTTCCTTTCCGCACTTAAGGCGATCGGCCAACGTCTTGGAAATGATAGCTAACCAGTTGGTTAGCGGACAAAATAGCAGCAAGCAAATAGACTTTCAAAAAAATGGACAGCAATCCAAGCGACTAGCAAAACGAATGAGGCGTCCCGCCGATTGCGCGGGCGCTTTTTATTCGAGTAAAACCGTCCCCGATCAAGCCTTTTTCCTTCCCTGCTAGATGTCCCCAACAACAAATAGACACCGATTTAGTCATTCTGTCCCTCGCTGACTGACAGCATCATGTGGTACACTACCGATACTATTATTTACCTCACCGACCAACCGCTCTGAAACGGAGCGGTTATTGGCCGGGCTCCATGCGGGATATACTAACAAACGACGCTAATAAAGGAGGTGCCTTGACGTTGGATACAGGCACACACGTTTTAATGGGAGTGGCGCTCGGCAGCCTTGCTTCGCTCGATCCCGCCATCGCCCACGATCCGCTCTTATCGCGCGCTGTGTTGATCGGCACGCTTGCCGGCTCACAGGCGCCAGATATCGATACGATTTTAAAATTGCACAATAATGCCAAATATATTCGCAACCATCGCGGTATTACCCACTCGATTCCGAGCGTCATTCTTTGGCCGTTATTAATCGTTGGCGTGATGACCGCCGTCTATCCGGAGACAGATTGGTTCCGCGTTTGGCTCTGGACGTTTATTGCCGTTGCCTTTCACGTGTTTGTCGATATTTTTAATGCTTACGGGACACAAGCGTTGCGCCCGTTTACGAAAAAATGGATCGCTCTTGGCGTCGTTCATACGTTTGATCCGATCATTTTTGTGCTCCATTTGCTCGGGATTGGTGGACTGCTTCTCGGCGCCCACCCAGGTTATACATTTTTCACCATCTATGTAATCATCGCCGCATATTACGTGCTTCGCTTCCGCCAACAGGCCAACATAAAACAGCTCGTTCGCTCCACGATCGATGGCGTGACCGAGATCATTACCGTACCGACGTGGCGCCCCCGTGAATGGCACTTAGCCATTTCGACGAGCGACGAATTTTATGTCGCCCGCATCAAACGCGGTCGTCTTCTCATTCTCGCCCGTTTCCAAAAGCGGCCGCTTCCAGACCACCCAGTCATGAATGCGGCCAAACGCGATGAAAATGTTGCTGCTTTTTTATCCTTTTCCCCGGTATACCGTTGGGAAATGAACGAATACGATGACCATTACGAAGTACGCTTTACCGACTTGCGCTACCGGAGTAAAGGATATTATTCGTTCGTCGCTGTCGTTCAGCTTGACCGGAACCTCAACATTGTCAGCTCATACACCGGATGGATTTTCAGCGAAGGAAGACTACGAAAAAAACTCGAACTCGCACCAAACTGACAGTGGTCACCAGCGCCCATGTTTGTCCCAACAATTTGCACACATAAGCACACTCGATTATCCCATAATAAAAATACGTGTTGGCCATCCCAACACGAGCACTCCATTAAGGGGGAATGTGCGGTGCGGAATAAGGAGCACAACTTCCCAAACCAAAACAACAACAAGTTTGAGGGAGAGCCACGCGCCAAATCCGAGTATGCATCAAAGCGGGCTGACGGTACGACCAACACCCACCCGCAAGAACGGATGCGCGCCTCAGGTGAACGAAGCGACTTCTTTTAATAGTGAGCAAAAACGTGGGAGCATGGTGCTATCCGCCATGTTCCCCAGCATATTCCGCAGCGAGGTGAACAGTCATGGGTCACCATCGGCGCAAGGCGTTTTATGACAACTTGTATTCGAATCCGTTCCCGCAGCCATGGGCTAACCGCAAGCATGCCCACGCGCAAGTAAACGGTGAAACGCGGCAACCGCTTAACTTGATCATTTTAGAGCGAGAAACGCGCAAGCGGTCGTAACAAAACCTAGGGGCAATCCCCTAGGTTTTCTTTCAAACATCAAATGGCTCTCTGTGCCGCTCACCGGATAAAGATAGAGGAAGGGGCGTGTTTTCGATTGTCAAGCCTCCCTTGCATGCTTTTACTTACGGCAAGTTAGGCTTTCGCAGCAATGAGATCGGCAGCGCTTCCTCCTCTCCGTTTCCTTTCAGCCGCCATCCCCAAGCAAACACCCCTTTTAAATATCGCACTTTAAAATACTCCCCTGGCGCCCCTTCAATCTCGTATATCTCCCCAGGCTGAAAATCAGCTGGATTCATCATATACGCTCTTGCCATAGCAATTTTCCGCTCATAAACGGCATATTCGTTCACCATGCCCATCTGTTCCGCCTTGCGAGCTTTTTCCGTTAAGACAGCGATTTCTTGCTGTAATTCTTCTTTTGTCATTTCACTATATCGTTTTTGTTCCTCTTTGAGCATTTTTGGCCATCTCCTTTTTCTTTTTTAACCGGCAGCACCATTTCTTTTCCCGTTTTTAGTTGCGATGGTCATCCATCGTCATCTTGCCTGCGCAGCCACTCGTCGATCAAAGCAAGCGAAAACCCTTTCCGGTAAAGAGCTTGACGCATTTTTTGTTCATAAAGCGGGCGCGGGTGATGCGCATAGCGGCGACGAATCTTTTCTGCCTGAACATGTAGCGCTTCTCTCTCTTCCTCCTCGGTATGGCCGCTCCCATCCGCTAGGACGATAGCGATCACTTCATGCGAAAACCCTTTGCGCATCAACTGTTGCTTTACTCGCTCCAAAAAAGCGCGCGCCGACTCTGCCCGCCGTTGTTTTTTTGCCTTTTCGTAAAGCGAGCGGGCTGCAATCACTTGTTCATTAAACGAGTATTCGACTAAGCTTTGTTCAATCACACTCGCAGGTACGCCGAGCCGCTCAAGTTCAGCCTGAATGAGACGCGGTCCTTTGGTAGATGTGTTCTTTTGCGTACGCACATAAGCAGCAGCGAACGCCTCATCATCGACATACCGCTCGGCGCGAAGTTTTTCAAGCACTTCTTCGATGACCGGATCGACAACACCTTTTTTTCTCAAGTGTTCAACAATCTCTTGCTCCGATCGCATCCGATGCGCCAAAAAATAGAGCGCTTGTTGGTACGCTTTTTTTATCCCATCGGCATAGACGATATCACGAAGAAGGGCATCGTCGATGATCATCCCTTTTTTCAAACGGAATTTAAGCAATACGTCTTGGTCGACTGTCAGCTTTAACGCTGACTCGTTGTCGCGGTGAATGACGATCCAAAACCGCTCAGCGTTTTCTTTCGTCACCGTAATGTCAACAATCGTTCCCATGCCTCGTTCCCCCTCTCCTTTATCTTACCATAGAGAGGAATTCTCGACATAAACGGCGAAATGGGAAGGGAACGTGTCACCCGCATGCGATGATTTCCCGCTTCCTTATGCATAAAATAAAAGGAGGGAAGAACTGTGCGCATTGCCATAAATGGTGGAACTGGACTAATCGGCCAGGCGCTCGCCCACTCTTTTTCTAAACAAGGGCATGACGTTTATATTTTCACTCGCTCACCCAAGCCTTCTGAAGGAAACATTCATTATCTTTCCTTCAACGACAGCCAAAAACCAACCGCCATCGATGTGGCGCTAAATTTGGCCGGCGAGCCGCTCAATCGAAAGCGTTGGACGACGAAGCAAAAAACTGTGATTGTTGACAGCCGTCTTCGAGCTACCGAAGCAATGGTCAACTATATCCACTCGCTATCTAAGCGTCCGTCACTGTTTATCAACGCGAGTGCCATCGGTGTTTACGGCACTTCCGACTCCGCTACCTTTACCGAGCAGACGACCGATTATGGCGCTGATTTTCTCGCTAAAACTGTTCGAGCGTGGGAAGCGGCGGCTCATCCAATCGAACAGAGCGGCATCCGCACCGTTTATGCCCGGTTTGGTGTTGTCTTCGCTCGCCACGGTGGCGCCTTGCCGATGATGGTCATACCATATCGTTTATTTATCGGCGGCCGGATCGGCAGCGGACATCAGTGGCTGTCATGGATTCATCTTGAGGACGTCACCCGTGCAATCGCCTATATCATCGAACATGATGAGCTGGCAGGGCCCGTCAACTTCACGGCGCCTCATCCGGTACAAATGGATGAGTTCGGCCGTACGGTTTCCCGCCTGCTTCGCCGTCCGCACTGGCTTCCGGTCCCTGCAGCAGCGCTTCGCCTCCTCCTCGGTGAAATGAGCATGCTTATTACGGAAGGACAACGCGTCATCCCGGAAAAGTTGCTGCAAGCCGGGTTCCGCTTTTCATTTCCAACGTTAGAAGATTGTCTCAAGGATTTAGTTTTGTCGCAAGACGAACAAAAAATATCCAAAAAAAATTAACAAAAAAGCAATTTCTTTTTTCCATCTAATCGTGTATGATAAAGAAGACTTCAGAACAGTTGTTGTTCATAATCGCATACAAACAGGAATAAGGGGAAGGCAAATGGTGCGCCACCAGCGCTCGCGCTGGTTCTAGTGGGTTCGATTCCCACCCCGAAATTTTTTTAACGAAGTTTTAATAAAAAAATTTCGAGGGTGGGTCCTACTCGCGTTGGGAGGCTGCCCTCGGCATTTAAAAGGAGGGATTGGCCATGCTGAAAAAACGCGAGTTGCAAGACTGCCATGCGCTATACGAGCTGATGGTGCACCCGGACGTCTTCCCTTTTGTGCGCCAAAAAGCCAGCTCGTACGAAGAGTTTTTGTTTATGACAAAACAGCTCATTGAGGCCGAAGAACGAGGAGAGGTCATTTCACGCACGATTTTGGATGAATGGGGAAACTCGATCGGCACGATCAGCCTCTTTGATATACAAGATGGTGCCGGTTTTTTAGGAACATGGCTCGGCAAACCATACCACGGACTCGGCTACAACCGGCGCGCCAAAGAAGCATTTTTCCATGAACTGTTTTATGAACTTTCCATCGAAACAGTATTTTTACGCATCCGTAAAGTCAATGTCCGCTCGATTAAGGCAGTGGAAAAGCTACCGTATGTGACATCGGCCAATGAAACGCGGCGGACGCTGCTCGAACAAATCGGTGCGGATGTGTACAATTTGTATGAAATTACGAAAGACAACTACACGCTTTATACGATGCGCCATCCCTCCTTCACGCTTGAAGAGGAACAACGGAAAGAAGCGTAAACACGGGAGAACGCATGACGATCCAAAAAGAGGATGTCCGTCCAGACATCCTCTTTTTATGCATAAAAACGGCTCGTGTCGTCCAAAATGGAACTGAATGAATCTTGATGCAAAGTGAGGGAACGAGTGATGGCGGAAAAACGAAAACGTGAAAAAGTAAAACATACACTGACAAGCGCCCAAGAAGTGAGCTATGCCCGCGATTTTAAAATGGCCGACCAAGCGGGCGGTTATACGGCTAAAAAAGCGCGCCATTAGAAACGATTGCTATTTATACAACCGCTCTGTCCTTGCCATCCTAAAGAATGAATCGTACGATTCACCACTTTTCTATAGGGGGCATGGACAATGGGCCGATCTCGCGGACAACGGGCACGTGATAAAAATAAGGCGACTTTACCACAGGTGCCGAAGCAGCTGAAAGACAACATTGATGTCGAGTATTCCGAAGAATTTGCCGACCACGAAGACCTCGAAGCGCAAGCGCGCGCTGCAGCGGCTGGCATCCGCCGGCAAGAACGCAAACGATAGTCGAACAAGGGGGTCCCGCTTAACGGGACACCTTTTGCTTGCCTCCCTCACTTCCAAGCTGCAATGTCGCGGGTTATGCCTCCCATAACAGAAAGCAAGTCGAGTGCTCTCTTCTCCTTGCTGATTCGTTTGTTTTTGATTGACCTAACTGACATTGCTTTTCTGCTCTTGCTTACAAGCGGCTAATTCCCTTTGTCTCGACCGGGTTACACCATCGCCTCTCCTTCCAGTTCAAGCATTTGGCTGTACCGCTTGTAAAACAGGCCGAGTTCCCCTTTATAATTTTGTTTCCATGGTTTTTCTTTGCCGCAATAATGAATGAAAACCGTATTTTTCTCAATCCACGATAAATCATGCTTTGGATTCGGCAGCAGCTGTAAAAAATCATAGTAACGAGCATCGTAGTTGTAGCGATACCCGTCGACTGGTTTAATTTTGTCCCAATACAGTCCGTTAAGCACATCTTGATCGGGAAGGACGAGTTTAAACCGGTTGTCGCGAATGAACTGATAAATCTCCTCTAGCTGAACGTGTTGCCGCATCATCGCTATATTCATCATCATTACGCCTGTGTTGAAATAGCCCTTGGCATTCGGTGTCTTCAGTCGGAGTTTGTTGAACAAGTTGGCTACTTTCGTGGAATGTGTATGCTCAGCGGCGATAAACCAATTGCCCTCAAAATCCATCTCATACAGCTCATCGATCGGGTTGATAGCGACAATATCCGGATCAAGATACAACACGCGCTCGACATCCGAAGGCAAAAACATATGCGCCGCCAGCCGGTAATACATTTCAGCCGTATAGTGACGAAACACCGGAGCATCATGAAACAGTTGTGGATCCACATAAATCGGCACAAGCTCGTGCCCTTGCTTGCGAACAAAATCACTAAGCGCCCGGATCTCCTCCTCCGCAATGCGCGAATAAAGCAAATAAAATGTAAACGGGCGCCGGTTATTGCAAAATAACGAATGCATGAGCACTTTCAGCGGTGGAAGATAATTGGCGTCTGCCGTCACTAAAATGCGGAACATGCACCATCACTTCCTTTACGTCAGCGTTTCCCCTTTCTTTACAATTATATATGGATATAGACGAATGTTGCGCGCTTTTGGTCTCAGACTGCGATGTTTTCCTGCCGACTATCGTAATCAGCTGCTTGGTCTTTGCTTAAAAAGTGGGAAACGGCGGCGGCAATCGCTACATTGTTAATGCAACAAAACGGATGTTTGCTTCACTCTTTAGCTGACTTTAGCTCTCGAGTATTTTTTGCGAGTAATGTTTAGACTATTTACAATTATCTATCAAAATTTTATAATAAATATAGCGAGCCGTCTCCTGTCAGCTTGGCCGGTTGTGCAGACCAGACGGACGCACCATCTGCTCATTTGTCCTGCTGCTTGGTAGACAACATTGATTTTCATATACTCGTCACCGAAAAAGAACTGTGCGGCCTGACGGCATCTCCGTGCCGGAATGCCCCCCTCAGTCCGCTTGAGCCGGTTCCTGTTTCGCACATTTGGCAGGGAACCGGCTTTTTGCATGTGAAAGGGAAAGGAGGAAAAAAACCCGATGGGAGGAGCACTCGATGGTGTGCGTGTGCTCGACTTGTCCCGCGTGTTGGCAGGTCCGTATGCGACGATGATTTTAGGCGATTTAGGTGCCGATGTCATCAAAGTCGAGGCACCGGGTGGATCGGATGATACCCGGTTTTGGGGACCGCCGTTTAAAAACGGCATGAGCGCCTACTATACGGCCGTCAATCGCAACAAGCGGAGCATAACCGCCGATTTAAAAACGGAGGAAGGGCGAAAAACGGTCTGCCGCTTGGCGGAAACGGCTGATGTTGTCATTCACAACTTCAAAACCGGGACGATGGAAAAATGGGGACTTGGCTATGAAGAGCTGTCCCGTTTGAATCCTCGCCTCATCTATTGTTCGATCACCGGGTTCGGCGAAACCGGACCGCTCGCTCCACTTGCCGGCTACGACTACATCATTCAAGCGATGAGCGGCTGGATGAGCATTAATGGCACCCCTGACACCGGCCCGCTCAAAGTCGGCGTGGCCGTTACAGATGTATTTACTGGCTTGTACGCGGCCATCGCTATTGAAGCGGCATTGCTCGCCCGTGAAAAAACGGGGTGCGGACAAAAAATCGATCTATCGCTCTTTGACTGCGCTATCGGCGCACTAGTCAATGTTGCCGCTAATTACTTATTATCCGGCAACATTCCAAAACCGCTCGGCAATGAACACCCGAACATCGTTCCGTATTCAACATACGAAGCGAGCGACGGGCCGATCGTCATCGCCGTCGGTAATGACCGACAGTTTCAAGCGCTTTGTTCGTTGTTATCTGATCGTTCGATCGGAACTGATCCTCGCTTTCAGACAAATCCGGGCCGCGTTGCCCATCGCGATGAACTCAACCGGCGGCTGAACGAAGAGATCAAACAACGGACGAGAGCGGAATGGCAACGCCTTCTTGCTGAAAAAGGCATTCCGTGCGGCCCGGTACAGACGCTAGATGAACTGTTTCGCCACCCACAAACGGCAGCGCGTGAAATGATGGTCATCATGCATCATCCGACCGTCGGCTCTCTCCCGCTTGTCGCCAGCCCGCTCAAGCTATCTGAAACGCCGGTATCCTATCGGCTTCCACCGCCGCTCGCTGGCGAGCATAACAACGAATCCGATATCGGATGGCGAAACGAACAAACGCTCCAAAGCGACCGAAACGAATCGTCCTGACCAACGCAAGAGACATGGCTTCCCGCAACGGCTCGGCGCCCGCAAGCGCCAAGCAAACGCGGACATATACAATAGATGCATAGGAGGAGTAAAACGATGATGAACTTCGACTTTACACCAGAACAAGAGATGTTGCGGCAAACGGTTCGCAAGTTTGTCGACAAAGAAATTATGCCGTATATCAAAGAATGGGATGAGCGCGGCGAATTTGACCGCAACATTTTCAAACGGCTCGCCGAGCTCAATTTAATGGGTGTCTGCATTCCAGAACAATATGGCGGCATGGGCATGGACTACAACTCGCTCGCCATCGTCTGCGAAGAGCTCGAGCGCGGTGACACCGCCTTCCGCACCGCTGTCTCGGTTCACACCGGTCTGAACAGCTTGACGCTATTGCAATGGGGGACGGAAGAACAAAAACAAAAATATCTCATCCCGCAAGCCCGCGGGGAAAAAATCGGCGCCTTTGGCCTAACCGAACCAAACGCCGGCTCAGACGTTGCTTCGATTCAAACGACCGCTGTCCGTGATGGCGATGACTATATTTTAAACGGGCAAAAAACGTGGATTTCCCTTGCTGACATCGCCGACCATTTCCTTGTATTCGCCTACACGGATAAATCGAAAAAACATCGCGGCATTTCCGCCTTCATCGTCGAACGGACAATGCCCGGGTTTTCGTCGCGCCCGATTAAAGGGAAGCTCGGCATCCGCTCCGGCAACACGGGCGAGCTGTTTTTTGACAACGTCCGCGTCCCAAAAGAAAACTTGCTCGGTGAGGAAGGAGAAGGGTTCAAGATCGCCATGTCAGCACTCGACAATGGCCGCTTCACCGTCGCTGCCGGCGCCGTCGGCCTCATTATGGCGTGTTTAGAGGCGAGCGTCAAATATTGCCATGAACGAAAAACGTTTGGTAAAGAAATCGGTCGCCACCAGCTTGTTCAGCAAATGATCGCCCGCATGGAAGCCGGCTTGCAAATCAGCCGCCTGCTTGTCTACAAAGTCGGATTTCTGAAAAATGAAGGTCGACGCTGCACGCGGGAAACGTCGCTCGCCAAATGGATCGCTTGTGACTATGCCAACCAAGCAGCCGATGATGCGGTTCAAGTCCATGGCGCTTATGGCTACTCGAACGAATATCCAGTCGAGCGTTACTTACGCAACTCGAAAGCACCGGTCATTTACGAAGGTACACGGGAAATTCATACGATTATGCAGGCTGAGTACGTGCTTGGCTACCGTAAGGACAAACCGTTGCGCAAAACATTGCCGGCATGGCGGCCAGACGAGAACTAAAACAACAGCGAAACGGCAGTTGTCCAAATCGCCGCTCTGTGCAAAAACGCGGCTGTCCTCATCCGCCGATGAGGAACAGCCGCTTATTGTTCTTTCTCGTCCATTTTACAATATTGCTTGTACAAATCTTTCAGCGCCGCACAGAGAGCGGAATGCGCTTTGCCTAAATACCCCGCGTCAAGCTCAGCTAACAGCCCGTCAATGCCATCACGCAGCGAATGACCGCGAAGCAGACGAGCAACATAGTCACGGCCGTGTTCAGTCGCGAGCGTGCACGACGCTTCCACGATCACCCCGTACTTTTTATCAATTTCCGCGGTAATCGTCAACGTATCGTAAAGGCTTTTCGCCGCCATTCCAGCCGGCAGTCGTGCATGACCAGCAATAAACTGCGTTTTCATCCGCTTTCCCTCTTTCCTTCGCGCCTAATGTTTACTACATCATCTACTACTTTATTTCGTTGCCCGCTACTGTTTTCCCTGCCTTTGTGTGCCGACTGACAGAAGACCGTTTATTTTCCTTGTTGCTTATCGACAATGTGAAACTGCTTTAACATATGGTCAAACCGGGCGCCATGACCTTCGCTTGCTTCAAGAAAATACCGTTGTTCGATAATGAACGCGCCGCCTTTGCCGTTCGGAACGACATAATATCTAACGACTTCGTCATTCCACTGATACCCAGCTTCTCCCTGAATCACATAGCCAGCCACTGGTTCGTTTACCTTGCCATTTTGAATAATGATCGGATATTTTCCCTTCACTTCCTGTTCTAGCTCAGCGGCAACTGTTTCTGGGGATTGGTCTGTCACTTGACGAATTTCCATATATACCGGTGGAATGTTGGCGTTCCCTTGATGAAGCGGCACAATCCGATCATATCCATCCCCTTTTTCCAGCCGGTACATGCTTTCATCAATGTAAATGACATAACCGGCTTTCCCTTCTTTTAATGTCACTTCTTTTTGTTCTTTTTGTCCTTCAATTTCTTCTGTGACCACTTTTTTCGGGACAAACCATTGCTTCACTTGGTCGATCGCTGCTTGGCCAGGAGGAGTGAATAAAAACGCCAGCATGACTGCTGCGGCCGCCGAAGCCATCGTCCATATCCACTTGCCTCCTCGGCGACGTTTCCGTTGCTGCTTTACCATCCGAGAGCGAATATGCATCCAGACCTCTTCTTTCTGCTCAGCTGCCTTATCAGTTCCGTACAACAACGCCTCTTGAATCATTTCATCCCATTTCCGTTCATCCATTTGTCGCACCCCTTTCTCCCTCCATTTCCATCCATTTCATTAGTTGGTTTCGTGCTTTAAACAGACGTGATTTTACTGTATTGACGTTTAAATCGAGAATATCAGCAATTTCCTCAGTGGTAAATCCTTGCAAATATTTCAACACGACAGGAATGCGCTGCTTTTCCTTCAATCGCCCGATCGCCTTATATAACTCTTCATACTGTGCAAACGTGTAACGGTCTTCATACGTCAGCAGATCGGCAGCCCCCATCTCCTCGCTCAAGATCGTCACGGCTCGCTGCTTTTTCATTAACCGCCGGCATTCATTGATTAAAATGCGATAAAACCATGGTCGAAACGGCTTCGCAGGGTCAAAGCGCCCGATATGGTCATACACGCGGATAAACGTTTCTTGTACAGCATCCGCCGCGTTCGCACTGCTGCCAGTCACCGCTGCCGCTACGCGCAGAGCATATTCTCCATAAAGCTCATACAATTCAGCGAACGCCGCTTCATCGCCGTGCTGGATTCGCTCAATTAGCTCCCTTTCCATCTCTCCACCTCCTGAAAGGAGTTTTCACTTTATATACCCGCGATAACAGCAAATCGTTTTTATTTTTAATAAAAAAATCGCTTGCTACGTAAACCGAGCAAGCGGCAATTATTTTCCTATTCCCATTTCACGTGACCACACTGATAAGGAATGGGTGTCCCCCCATTTCATCCATGCCCCGCTATTTGGATCAATGGAGGACAGACGGAGCCAACCATTCTCGACTTTGCGCCGAAATTCGCTGTTTTCATTGAGCAATCGCTCGATATAATAGGACGGCGCTTCAATAATGACGAGCAGCCGGAGCGGGAAATGGAACAGCTCGCGGTCGGAGGACACGACTGACTGCCACGGCAAGCCGGCCAGCAGATCGCTTCCATTCCCTTGCATGACACCGATGCCGCCTGTGACCGTCTGGGTCGTTTTATCGCCACTTCCATAATAGTGTGGAGCGACTGTTGACGCATAGTATTGCAAATTAATCCACTGCCCGACAGTCGCCGGTCCGGCAATAATGCGGGCTAACGCTTCACCGGTCGGGTCGTCGCGCCAATCGTAGCTATGCAAAAACACTCTTCCATCCAAATGAACACCCTTCGTTAATGCCCGACGTCCGATGAAAAAAGCAGTATTTCCTGCCAATCCCCATTCCGGACGGATTTCGCTCCAGTCAACCGCGCGGCGCTGTGCTTCTGCTACCGGATCGCGCGGCTTGCCGCCAACATGCGGCAACTTCATCATCCGTTCAGCATTTGCCTGGCGGCTCACATCGTGAAGTGCTTGCTTGAGCCGATCAAACGACTGTTGGGCTGCTTCCGATAACGGCGGCACCTCCAACCAGCGCAATTCATCAACCGTCGTGATATGTTCAGCAGCGACAAACACGGTCTCATCCGGAATGACGATTCCCTCTTTTGCTAGCTCAGCTCGCACACTAGGTAAATTCGCCAGTGCGGCAAACACTCGAGCATTAAACGCTCCTGCAACACCGCCGCACGCCCCGCAGTCAAGCGCCGAGGCGTACGGATTGTTTGTCGTTTCGCTTCCATGACCGCAAACGACAACAAGCGGGGCAAACGAGGACGTTAGACCGATGGTGACAAGCAGCTGCTTCACATATTCGACTTGCTCTTCATTTGTCAAACCGATCGGCAGGCCGGTCGTTTCATCCCCTTCATGGTAGTGAAGCGACAACGTCGTCTTTGGTTTTTGTTCCACCGACTTTTTAGTATAGCGAATGACCTGCCCAGCCCAAGCCGGAGCCGCACTCCGGGCGAGCGTATGTAAGCCAAGCCATGGCCCGCTCATTTCCGGAAGCAATAATCCAGCCAACACATGCTGCTTCATTTTTTTAAACGTCTTGCTGACAAAGCGAAACATATCACGCCGGAAGCGATATGGCTCCACTTCTTCAGGGGGCGCCACTTCGCGAATTTCATGCCGGGGATCGACAATTGCCGGACATGACGGATGGACGTCTTCGCTGTCAAGCACGCGTGTTTGAATCGGCAAGCCGAAAAATCCCGCACATCCGTATGTTTCAAACGGCCCAGCTGCTTCCAAATGACGGCGAAACGGCTCGGAACGAACGTCAATACAAAACAATAACTGAGCCGCGACCTGCTCCGGTTCGCTCATCCGATGACGTGTGGACACCGCCTCTTTTAGCTTTGCTTCATCTGTATCTTCCCACGCCTCAAGCCAAAGGTGATGGCGGTCAATCCGCCAAAAGCGATCCGCAAAAGCCAGGCGGGCTTGTTGTTCGTTCGTCCGCAAGCGCCGCCAGTCTTCCGGCGTCATTCCGGTCCAATAAAACCAGGCTGCCAACAGTGGAAGAACATCGCGGCGCTCTCCATTTTCTTCCCCGTGTAACGGCAAATGCGGGGCCGTAAGTACCCACTCGAGCGAGAGCCGGACAGCTAAATAATCGATCAATCCGCCCACCTCATCGCCTGCTCGATGCGATCTCCATACTGCCATACCGGCCCATCCGGGCAATGCCAACAAATGAGCTTCCAAATACGCAACCACGTCTTCGTCCCGTATCCCTAGCTTTTCGAGCGCGTAGTTCAGTGCTTCATGTTTATCATGCGGCCAACCGGAAAAACGTTTCCGCTCATCTTTTGAAAGCGACGGGTCCGTGACTACAAGCTGGCGCCATGCCTGATAAAAACCTTGTTCACGTTGAGGAAGCGTCCATGTTCCTCCACTTTCATCGTAAAATAACTTGCACCACTTGATCATTTGTTGATCGAGCCGTTTAGCAATTTGATCCAACCGCTTGCTAATCGGCTGGACAGCCATCGGACGCAGTTGCGTTCCTTCCGCTAACTGAGCCATCTCTGGGAGACTGAACGCTTCTTCCGGCACGGTGTCGTTCCAAAGGAGGGAGCGGCAAAGCCGTTCCGCTTCGTGACGTGGCACCGGGAGTGACTGTTTGTCAAGCCAGCTCTGCAGCCGCCGCTCAATGAACACAGGATCAATCTCCCCTTTTTCCAATGCTGTATAGAACACGGTCATCGGCGGATACAAGTCAATCCCATAAACTTGTTGCCATCGGTCGGCTGCATCGGCAAACAGCTCCCCTTCTAATCCCATCCATGGATGGCGGGCGATAAATGACGAAATTGGCCAAAGCGGAGCAATCGCCTTTGCCGCTTCCTTGACAAGGTCAGCAAGCGGGCGGCCTTGCGTGTCATCTTCATTCAACATTACAACCGTTCGCTCAAGCGACATTGCACTTTTACTCACGGGCCATTCCCTCCTTCATATAGGTTGTCAAATAATGTGGATGCGTCTCCATCGCCGCTGGACGCGGTTCTCCAAAGTGCACAAACCGCATATACAGACGAACGGCAAGCATCGACGTGCGCCGGTTTGCAATCCATACGGCAGCGAGCGCTGCGGCGGCGAATAACATGCCTACCATCCATTCAAATGAAGCAGACGGAACAAACGAGAACACCCTCTCTTCATTGAAGAGCACCATAAACTGATGACGCACCGTTTCCGAGACAAATGCCAAAGTGGCGACCACAGCGAAGCCAAACCAGCGGCCTTCGCGAAAGTCAGCGAGCCGTCCCCAAGCAACTGATGCCGAAGCGCCAAACAGAAGCGCACTTAACAATCGAGCTGGTTCACCGGAAGCAAAAAGCCAAAAAGCCGTCCCAAGCAGTGCTCCAACGATCATGCCGCTTCGCCATGAACCGCCCGCCTTTCGATATCCCGCCCGGCCCACTTGTGGAACGACAGAACCGGACTGCAGAAAAAGCGTCGCTTTAAACAACCCGTGCAGCATTAAATGCGCCACCGCTCCTCCGTAAGAACCAAGGGCACATTGCACAAACATGACGCCCATTTGCGCCATCGTTGACGCGACAAGCTGGCGCTTATAATCAACATGCACAAGACTAATCCCTGTCCCGATCAAAATCGAGAAAAAGGCGATGAGAAACAGCGCCGCATGCGCCCCTGTCCCGCTAAAGAGGGGAGAAAAGCACCAAAGCAATAACCCACCGGCATTCACGATCCCGGCATGCATGATCGCCGATACCGGTGTCGGTGTCACTGCCGATTCCATCAGCCAGCGGTGAAATGGCCATTGCCCAGCCGGAATGATAGCCGCCAAAATAAGCAACCCGTTCATCACCGCTTTCTCCCAAGCGTCTAGACGAGCAAGGGGTTCCACCGACAACGCAGAAGCAAGCTGCCATTCGCCAGTCGCTGTTCCGAGCCAAACGGCTACGACGGTAACAGCAAGCCAACTGATGCCAAATACCAATGCCATCTGCCGGGCGACAAACCGAGCTGGCCCCCACTCTTTTTTCAACGCGGTTAATGCCACAAGACCGATCAATGGCATCCCCCAGCATATGGCCATCAACCGCAAATCACCGCCCGCCCATGTGAGTGAGGCGGCAAATGCCGTCCAAGTCAACAATGAAAAATAAAACCGGTAAGCACGGTCACCATATAAATAACGGAGGGCAAACCGTTGAATGACCCAGCTAAGGAGCGAGATATAGATACCGACCAACCAGCTGACTGTATCGAACCGCCACATCCCGACTTCCACGGTTCCAGCGCTGATCCATCCAGCCAGCGCTGCCGCTCCCGGCAAAAGCAATAACCAGACGTGTATACGCACATACTGCTCCGGCATGCGTGGAAATAGCCATATAATCGCACTGGCAAAAACGATCCCCACCGCTACTAACCAGCCCCATACGAACCATTCCATCCCCATTCACATCTCCTCCCCGTTCTCTTCCTGTTGTTCGGGAGAAAAAGAAAAAACCGGCTATGTCAATCAAGCAAAGGAGGCCAAAAAAGGCCTTTCCATTGCCCATAGATTGCCCATAGCCGGTTTACCTTCAGCCAATCACTCATTGATTGTTTGAAGATCTCCCGTCGTCGGTTGTGCAACAGACGCCGGTCAGTTTTCCTTCAACGAACCTAAGCAGATGTAGGTTTTTTGAAGGACTCCTGACCATAACGTCCTCTTTATTCATTTGAACGCTCCCCCACCTACGTTTACACTTAAACGTAGGTGATTCTTAGCCCCCCAACTGCATGCGTTCCACAGTTGGTGAAGGATACCAATTCACCCCCACTTACGCTCACGCGTAGAGGTTTCTCAGTTAAGGATGATAAAAATTATTTTAATTATAAAACAATTTTGTTAACCTGTCATCTAAAACATTTATTTGACCAGTTGTTTTTCCAAATTGTTGAACAGTTTAAAGACGATAATTCGCTCACCTGTCTGGGTGCTTAAATCGGTATGAAAGCTTTTCACCTGTTCACCGGTAATTTCGAAAATCATCTCTTTTAAGTCATTGACTCCGGATTCAACCAAACTCGTCCGCGATCGCTTCACTGCCAGCATTCCTTCCTTTGACTCACAAAGGGCGTATTCGGCAGGCGTCAAAATACCATGCAAGGAAACGATAATCATATCGCGCAAAATGTCGGTTTTGACAGACAACGAACCGCGGCCGAGAAAATCCTTCTCCCACTTTGTTAAGGCTTTGCTGATTTCAGATTCGATCCAGCCTTTGGATTTGTTCATGCCCCGATCCCTCTCTCACCAACCGGCGACTTCGTTGCCGCCCTCCACCGCGTTGAACTGATAAACATAATTATAACGATAATCGACAGATAGCGCTAGAGCAAAATCATAGGAACGCCGTCAGAAAGACGGATTCAAGCACATTTTGTCAGCTATTTTTTGGTTGCATCACTATCAGCATGAGGATTATCTTGTTTTTTATGAAGTCGAAACGAAATGATCGAAGGGCTGTCTTGTTTGTGCCCACAAGCTGTTACCATTCTCGAAACTGTTGCTTCTGTTTTGATTGATAAGACAAACAAGTCCCTAGTTCTCTATTTCGTTTGGCTGACAGGAGAAAACGAGCCCCCTTTCTCCTGCCAGCCTGCTATTATTGGCTGCACCGAAGCGTCCGAAGCCGATTGAGTGCCGCCGCCAATTCGAAACGACGCGGGCGAGCGAGTTCACCAGGATGACCGTTTCGGAAAGAAACAGAGCCAAGCCCATGCCGGTCCCACTGTTCCTCGATGGCATCAAGCAATTGACGAACTGTCTTCTTTCCATCCAGCCATCCTTTCCGCTCGATATGGAACAACGCGGCAGCTATCGCCCTTGTTTGGCTGTCGTCAACGAGCTGTTCAAGCGCATAAAGAAGCACATCTGTCTGCCCGTATTGAATCACATGCCGCCCTCTCGCTGTGACCTTTGCTTTTTTTCCTTTTTGGCTGTTTAAACTTTCCGGGCGCGGGATACGCTCACGAATGTGGCCGAACGACTCCCCGCCTTCCGCCTTCCTCCCCGATGGCATGTTTGCGGCGATCCGTTTCGCTTCAACGGTCACATCAGACGGAACATATTGTTCCATTTTAATCACAACATCAGCAATCTCGAAATAGTCTCCTAAACCACCGACGACAAGCACCGTCGAAATGCCATAGTCATGAAACAGTTGGCGAGCTTTGTCGATATAAGGAGTGATCGGTTCGGCCTCTTTCGCAATGAGTGCCTGCATGCGTGCATCGCGCATGAACAAATTGGTGGCGCTTGTATCTTCATCAATCAAAAACGCCGATGCCCCAGCTTCGATCATTTCGATCATGCTCGCGGCTTGCGAGGTGCTGCCACTCGCGTTTTCCGTCGAAAAACGCGTCGTTTCCTTTCCATATGGCAGCATGCCGATAAATGGGGAAATATCAACATGCGCAACGCTGCGTCCATCCTCGGCGCGAATTTTCACTGCCCTGCTGTCCGTGATGACAAACTCCCGTCCATCACCGGAGATATGGTCATACACACCATGCTCTAACGCCTGAAGCAGTGTTGATTTTCCATGGTAACCGCCGCCGACAATGAGTGTAATTCCTTTCGGGATGCCCATGCCTTTCACAGGCTCAGTGCGGTGAGGCACAGGGATCGCCACCTCGAGCTCCGGCGGGCTTTGAAACGGTACCGCCCCTTGCCGCAGCGGCTTATCGCTCACTCCGCTTTCACGAGGCAATATGGAGCCGTTAGCGATAAACGCCACCAATCCGTGCTCATGCAAATAACGCCGAATAGTGTGCTGCTGATCGGCCAACTCGACTGCGGGTCGAATGTCACCTTCGCGCAGGCCATACACCGCCCGCTCGATCACGGCCGGAATCTGTTCGAAAAAAATACTCTCCGCTTCTTTCGCTAAAATGCGCCGCCCATTGGCCGGCAAGCCAACCGATAAACAAACAGTAATCGTCTCATCACCAATTAGCACCGCCGTACGCTCCAGCACTTTTTGCCCTGGAGCGTCGATCAACACAAGCCCGCTTTTTCCTGACCCACGCGCCCGCGATGGCCATTGCCGTAATTCGTAGTGAACACGGCGCGCAACCACATCTTCGCAGCGGATGCGGCGCGGCGTCGTATTGGTCCATTCTGCCGCTAACACTGTCTTTGCCCGCGGCACGATCACTCGAATTTTCGATGGTTCAGCGAACGGGTCTCCTTGCACATGGTCAATGGCAAGGGTAAACGCCGGAAAAGAATAGGTCCCTTCAATCGCTTTGTACGCTTTATATCCCTTTTGGTCAATGGCTCTCAGTTGCTTTCTGAGCGTTTCCATGTCATCCACTCCTTTCATTCGTTTTTCTCGTTATGTATATTGAAACTGCTCACTTCGTGCGGTCCAAAAACGAGTCCGTTTCCGGTACAGGCGGACTCCAAAAATATTCTTGCCCGCTGTTGCCCCCATTTCTTTTAACTGTTGAATTTGCTCTTTATTTTCAATTCCTTCCGCAAGGGTGTCAATGCCTAATTGGCGAGCCATCTTGATGTCTGCAGCAATAATCGCTTGGTCATCCGCTGAATGTGGCAAGTTTTTAATAAATAAAATAGACAGCCAATAGATGTCCCTTCGCTTTCGTCTCCTCGACCATTTGTGGAAACTGTTCTTTTAACAACCGTCGATTGGGAAGGCCCGTTAAATCATCGTGTTTCGCCATATATTCAATTTGTTATAAACGGGTAATATCTGTACGAATGGAAACATATTTTATATGACTTTCCTTGTTCATCTAAAAAAGAACAATCGTCGACTGAACCCAATAATAACTTCCATCTTCCTCCTTATTCTTCATCTCTCCCCTCCGTATTTTCCCTTTCTCAATTTTCCTCCATATATTCCCAAAAAACTCAGGGCTATGGTGCCCTGAATTCAACTAAACGATGGGGATTGCTGCTCAATTCTTCCCGACTATATTGGGAGATGCAGCAAAACGCCTCATTCACATAAGTAATTTTTCCTGTTTTGTCAGTAATCACGACAATCGTCGATTCATCCAGCGCTCGTTGAATAAAGTACAATTCGTTCAGCGTGTGCTATAGACGGGAATGCAAATCTTTTCTGTTTTCTTCAGAAACAAACGACACTGCATCCCCCATCTTACTACGACTCTCTTTGTGCCTCCATTTTAATGATAACAAACAGCGATTGCAATTAGATTATCTATGTACTTTTTGTGCGCGCTGGCCATCATCCACTCCTCCCCACAAAAAATGCAGCCTGCTTCCCGATAGGAAACAGGCTGCGCCCGGCTTACTTCTTCATTCCCGTATAAATCAAAATCGCTTCTTTAAGAAATTCAGCCGCTCCCGGATGCACTTGGTCATAGTGCGCTTTGAACCGTTCATCCTCAACATACATGTGCGCCAACCCGGCATGAGCTTCTTTGGAATAATGATCCCACCAGAAGCAAAGCCATTGACGGTGCAAATCAGCCGCCCGTTGCGCCTTCTCTCCGGCCGGGTCACCATCTTGCATCGCTTCTTTCAACACCTCTAGCACTTCCTTGCCGAGCCGTTCCGCCTCATCAAACTGTTCCTTTGTCATATTCCGCAGTCTATTGTTGGAACGATCGACCTGTTCGTCGCCATACTTCTGGCGAATTTCTTCTCCATATTTCCGCTCGTTTTCTTCAATCAACCGCTCCTTGAACGCGGCAAACTTTTCTTTGTCACTCATCGTGATTCCTCCTTCTTTGGCAATAATCGTTTTTTCAACGCTCGCAATCAATGCATCAAGATGGCGTCTTTTTTCCAATAGCTGTTGGCGATGCTGCCGCAACGCTTCAAGTTCGTCAAATTCCGGGGAATGAACGATTTGTTTGATCGTTTCCAAATCCACGCCAAGTTCACGGTAAAAGAGAATTTGCTGCAAAAGATCGACTTCACGCGGTCCGTATAGCCGATACCCGGCATCGCTCAACCGTGCCGGCTTGAGCAAACCAATCTCATCGTAATACCGAAGCGTCCGGCTTGTCACTCCTGCCAATTTGGCCAGTTCATGCACGGTGTATTCGATGTTCCTCACCTCCCTATTCATGACGATACACCTTGACGTAACGTAAAAGTAAAGAGGAAAAAAGAAAAAAGGGCTCCTAACATTCGTCCCTTTTTCTGGATATAGGAAAGTTCCTTTTCTTGTTTTCGTATTGTTTCGTTTCACCTTTATGATTGAATTAAAGCATCACCGGACTGACAGTAAAAAAGAGCTGCTAAGTCCCTTTTATTACGTCCCGCAAAACGTCCGATACGGCTGGTCAGATGGCGGCGGCAGTTCGGCGTATTCCGCTTGTTCCGGCGAGTAAGCGTACGGATCGGCCAACGCTTTAAGGAGTCGAGCCATGACCTGATAGTCTCCACAATTGACTGCAGCAGCCAACGCCTCTTCAACCCGATGATTGCGCGGAATGACCGCTGGATTGTGACGGCGCATCCGTTCATACGCTTCTTCTCGCGAGACTGATTCCTTGCTAAGCCTCGTTTGCCACCGCTCGTGCCACTCACGAAACTCAGAAGTGTCAAACAGCTCCATTCCAGTGTACTCACCTAATGTCAATGCTCGGAATGTGTTCGTATAGTCTGCACGGTATTCTTCCATCAACCGCAACAACTCGGTGATCAACTCTGCATCGTGTTCCTGTTCCTCGGCAAGTCCCAATTTTGCTCTCATCCCGCCAAGCCAATAGTACTCATACCATTTTGAATATTGGCCAAGCGCTTCTTCAGCCAACTCCACCGCTTTTTCCTTCTTATCATCCAACAGCGGCAACAAGCTCTCCGCAAAACGAGCCAAGTTCCAGCCTCCGATATACGGCTGATGACCGTACGCGTACCGTCCTTCCGTATCGATTGAGCTAAACACTGTCTTCAAGTCATACGTGTCCATAAACGCGCACGGCCCGTAATCGATTGTTTCCCCGCTGATCGTCATATTGTCGGTGTTCATCACCCCATGGACAAAGCCAACAAGCTGCCATTTTGCGATCAATTCCGCTTGGCGCTTGATGACTTGTTCAAGTAAAAACAAATAGCGGTTCGCAACCGCCTCAAACTCAGGGAAATGCCGCTCAAGCGCATAATCAGCTAACGCGCACAGCTCTTCTCTCGTCCCCCACTGCGCTGCATATTGAAATGTGCCGACACGCAAATGGCTCGACGCAACGCGGGTTAAAATCGCCCCAGGCAGTTCAGTTTCGCGTATAATGGTCTCTCCTGTTGTCACGACCGCCAAGCTTCGGGTCGTCGGAATGCCGAGGGCATGCATTGCCTCGCTCACGATATACTCCCTCAGCATCGGCCCGAGCGCCGCACGCCCATCTCCGCCACGAGAGTACGGCGTCCGCCCAGATCCTTTTAGTTGAATGTCGACCCGCTTGCCGCTTGGAGTGATGTGCTCGCCAAGCAACACTGCCCGTCCGTCCCCAAGCATGGTGAAATAACCGAACTGATGACCAGCATACGCCTGCGCTAACGGCCTAGCCCCGTCCGGAATCCGATTTCCCGCTAACACTTCCACCCCTTCTTCGCTTCGTAAAGCTTCCTCATTCAGCCCAAGCTCGGCTGTGAGCGAACGGTTGAGCACCACCAATTTCGGCGCACGCACTGGCGTAGGGAGAACGTTGCTAAACAAGCGTTCTGGCAGCCTTGCATAACTATTATCGAACTTCCACCTTGCTTCCAACATGGTCACCTTCTTTTTCTACCCAATGCTCTTTATTGTATGAGTTTATTGTACGGCAAAGTTGGTGGCATTATAAACCGCTTCATGAGGAAACGTAAGGATGAACAAACAACTGAATGAATCGATCATCTTGAAGAAAAACTCGCAGACATCCCATCCTCTGTCGAAGTGTTCACAAACGGAAGTGCTTCACCGTGACCGAAATCTTCGCAAATTGGTCAAACAAACGAGATTTCTCTCAGCAGATCAACCGTTCTGATCCACCGCAAACAACAAAACCGCTCCCGTTTCATCTTCTTGTTCGTCTTGATGAAGTGGAGCGGTTTTCGTATGAACATGGCGATATTCTTACACATGTCAACTAAATGATGCACGCATCATTTCACCAACCCATGACGAAAAGCATAAATGACCGCTTGCGTCCGATCTTGGACACCAAGTTTGGCGAGAATGTTGCTCACATGCACCTTCACCGTTTTGAGTGAAATGAACAATTCATCGGCCATTTCTTGGTTCGTTTTTCCTTGCGCCATTAATAAAAGTACTTCCATCTCTCGGCTCGTAAGCTGTTCGTGTGGCAGCCGCTCTCGTTGTCTTCGCCGGTTTTGCATGACTTTTCCCGCTACTTCCGGCTCGAGCACCGATTGTCCATGGAACGTGGCCCGAATGGTGTCGGCAATTTCACTTGCTTTCGATGTTTTCAACAAATAGCTCGTCGCCCCTGCTTCGAGCGCTGCGAACACCTTTTCATCATCCAAAAAACTCGTCACAACAATAATTTTCGCCTCCGGCCATGCACTCATGATTTCCTGCGTTGCCGCAATGCCGTCTATCGGTTCCATCACAAGGTCCATCAAAATGACATCAGGGCGCAATGTGAGAGCAAGCTCAACTCCCTTTTGCCCGTCCTCCGCCTCGCCGATCACCTCCATGTCCGGTTGAGCGGATAAATACGCGGATACGCCAAGCCGCACCATTTCATGATCATCGACAAGCAACACCTTTATCACGGTCATCCCCCCTTATACACAAGCGGCACCTTCACTTCCAGTCGTGTTCCTTGGCCTTTTAAGCTGACTACTTTCAATGTTCCACCGATTTCCGCCGCCCGTTCATACATATGCTGCAACCCGTACGAACCGCTTTTCGAACGTTCCACATCAAAGCCAACACCATCGTCTGTGACGCGCAAAATGGCAAACCCGTCCCGTTCAATCAGCAACACTTCAACCGTTTTCGCTTTTGCATGGCGCAATGTGTTGGAAAGCGACTCTTGCAAAATGCGGAACAGATGATCTTCCACCCCTTTATCCAAGGGAACATCTTCGATTTTCCATTTCATCTCGAGCGGCACTTTGCCCGTCAATTCTGTCAGCAGTTCTTCCATCCCTTCTTGCAGTGACTTTCCTTTTAGCTGAACCGGCCGCAAATGCAAAAGCAGCGCCCGCATTTCCAATTGGGACTGGTGAATCATTTGCTCAACCATTTTCAATTGTTTGCGTTGCCGTTCATCATCGGGTGGCATTGTTTCTGTAATCGCTGACATCATCATGGAAGCGGCAAACAATTGTTGGCTGACGGAGTCATGCAGCTCCCGCGCCAACCGCGTGCGTTCTTCGGAAAGAATGCGTTCAACGAGCCGTTCTTCCTGTTCGACCTTTTCTGCCGCTAATTTTTGAACACGTTTCGTTTGCTCGAGCCATTGCGTTTGCAGCTTCTCGATTTGCCGCCAAAGGTCCTGAAGTTCCGGTGACGGCTCTTCCCGCCAAAGTTCCCCCATTTCACCGTGTTCAATTTGCTCGAGCGCCTGCATAACAACTTGCCGCTGCTTACGCCAAACGAAATCTAACACAAGTCCGCTCGCGATCCCGATCAATAAGCTGACAACCGACACAAACAGCAAAAACGGTACGCCCATCACCGTTTTGTCCCACAACTCCGCCCACGTCTCCGGCGGAAACACGTAAACAAAGGAAAGGGATAACAAAATGAAAAGAATCAGCGCTGACAAAACAGAAACCATCAACGGTCGGCTCATAACCGCTTCACCTCAAGGTGACCAATCATCAGTGAGGTGACAATTTTCAGTTTTCTCTCGGCCGCTTGATATGAAGGGGTTTGATAAATGAGCGTTTGGTTAAGCAAATGCCTTGCTTCTTGCCCAAACACTGTTCCCCCACCAAAGATAGCTGAATGGACGACCTTTGTCTCTACTTCATACGGGACAAGCACGCGCACATGACCGATCAAGCCGCGCACAACAATGACTGCTTCTCCCTTTGGCAAGACGGTGTTACTGACATCGATCACCGTATCGCCAATGCCGGTTTGAATATTCACATCATCCCATTCATACACATGTTCGGGAGTCGTTTGCCGTCCAAACAGCACATTATGAAACAGCGGCTTTCGGTCGATGACTTCCCCTTGACTGTCCTTCGCTTCAATGATGACTGGCCGAATGACAGTCGGTTGCTGCTTGGATTGAAAGAATTTCCACAGAACATAAAATAAGCCAGCAACAATGACCAACCGGGCCGTCACCATCGTAAACACATGAAACACAAGGCTAATGCCACCGATCCAAAAAAGCACTTTCCCCCGTTTGCGTGGCCATGACTGTTTTCCGATATAAAGCAAAGCGATCGCTAATCCGATGGAAAACAGCAACCCAGGATGGAAAAATGCAATTTCGACAACAAAAAGCAAAAAGATGAGCAAGACAGCCCAGCTGACATAATCGGTTTTCTTCTGCTGATCAAGCATGTGGGGAGCCCCCTGTTGTCCAAAATGAAAAAGGCGTAACTATGTACGCCTTTAGCATATCCGGTTATTTCCCTTCTTGCAACTGCTTTTCTAACTGAGCGATGCGCGCATCGATCGTGTTCCGATAATAATCGGACTGGACTTGCCGTTCAAGGCGATCAAGATAAACTTCAGCATCCGCAAACGCTGCCTGAGCAGGACCGGTGTCCCCATTGATCACCCGATGAATCCGGTAATGTGCCCGCGCCGCATTTTCGCGCCCCATCAACTCCATACGCCGCATCTGCATATCCTTCAGCTTATGCTTCATGTCCTCATATTTCGCTTCCAACTCAAACAGCTCGTGGCTTGCTTGTTCGAGCAGTTGCTTTAAGCGGGCCGCCCGTTCGGTATATTGCGCCTGCTCACGCCGCGCAAACTCGGCCAATCCCTCTTCTCCAGCTCGTTCGGCTACCTCCGCCTGCTTGGCCCGCTTTTCCGCCATCTGTTCTGCCTCGTGATGTTCGCGGGCAAACTTCTCTTTCAACACATATTGGCGCTCAAGCAACTGCCGTACCCGCTCAACTTCCTGCTCACATTGGCGCAAATAATGATTGAGCAACGCAATTGGATTTTTCTTTTCTTTTTCATCGAGCCATTCATGAAGATCAGCCTCAATGATCGTTTTCAAACGTGAGAACAATCCCATCATTGATCCACTCCTTTTCCATCCATATGATTAATGATGCTTTTGCAGCTCAGCCCATTGTTTTTCAAAATTGACAAACGGGTCATCGGTTTCTGGAACGGTACGCTCACCTTTCGCACTGTTCCATTTTTTATACACGACATACAAGACATATGCCGCGACAAGCGCAATCAGCGCCGGCACATTCGAAACGCTGATAACTAACGCCGCACAGCCAATCAACGCCCATGCGATTTTTCCAAACGTCGATGGAGCTTTCAAATACTTTTTGAACGCATAGTACAAGATCGCCAGCGTGATCGCCAATCCGACAAGCGGCCCGAGGTGAAACAAGAGCACCATCAACGCGGCCGCGCTGGCAATGAACAACCCGATCTTTTTTGCCATCCTTTCGCCTCCCTTCGCTTTCTATCGTACCGCACACTCCCTGCCTCCCATCATGTTCCGAAGATATATTTTGACTACGACTCGAGGCGTATTTTTCGTTTGATGGAGCAGAAAAAAGAATGTGAGCATTGGTAGATGCGCCATCACCCACACAGCCCAGCCTGTGGCTAAACTACTGTCCAAATAAAAATGCCGTAAACCTGTCATATGCACATATCGAAGGCCACACTCCCCAGATAAGCAAACTTACAATCAGACAAATAAAAAGACATGAACCAAACTCCTTAGTTAACATCAACGTGCTGTTAACTACCTGAAAGGAGGTTCATGTCTCATACACAGTTTCCCCACCGCATTGAATCAACTGATTCCATCTCATCATGGTGGAACAAAAGCAGGATCGAGTGAACAAGAGCAGATACATCATCCATCTCCCTAACTCTGGTGAGTAGCGTTTTTTCGACGATTCGATAAACCAATTCTTCGGCCTTGTTAGATGTTTAAGCAGTGTAGGGAATAAGCGCTGTTTTATTTTAGAATAGGCTCTGTTAAAGTTTATTGCTGATTTTATATAAAAAAGCAGAACTTCCAATCAACCGGAAGTTCTGTATCTGAGTTTAGTCTTATTCATCTAAAGCCCTCTTTAGCTGAAGAGTAAGAAACATCTAATTTAAGTAACCTCTGAACGGTTTTTGTTTTCCAAATAATAAAACCTATCCAAGCACCTACGATATTAAGTATAAAATCATCAATATCAAAACTTCCTCTTCTTGTCACTAATTGTGTTACTTCAATCACAAATAACAATATAATCATCGAGAATGTAAACCTACCTACCTTGTTTATCTTTTTAATATAGTAAGGCAGATAAATTCCCATTGGTAAAAACATAATTAAGTTACCCAAGAGGTTTTTTATCGGTATACTTATATTCAAACTTCCGTTAAACATCGCCTTAATATATATACTAATCGTTTTAAATGGAACGAAATTTGAAGAACGCCTTAAATATTCGATTAACGATAAGTCTGTCCATACATGCCCTCTAGCTCCCACAAACATAACTCCTACAAACAACAGCATGACCAGTGCTAATAAATAAAATATAAAACTAATATTCCAAATTATGTTTATCACTTTTTTCATTTACCACTCATCCTGTTTTCCTTCGTAATTTTACTGTTAGCTTTTAAACAATCCCGCTACATTCATTAAATAAGATATAATCCCCGTGATGCTAGATAAAATTAGATGAGCATAAAATAGCCCTTGTATGAGAATCTCTCTAAATTGTAAGAGCACTCTCATTTTACAATAGGTCAATCCAAACTTCAAAAACAGTATGTATCGACTTTACGTTTTGTATCAGTTCAACTATTGATTATCGTGATTTATCTTCAAAGTAAAAATCTTCATTTATTCAAACTGTTTATCCAATATAAGATCTCATTAGCCCCCTAATGAATTTGGACACTCGATAAGGTGTTTTTTATAATCGAAGTGACCAAATGAAGGGGGCTTTTGATGTACATGAAACGAAGAAAACATTCGAAGGAATTTAAGCTACAAGTAGTGAAAGAAGCATTAGAAGTCGGAAATAAAGCATTGGTAGCTAGAAGATACGAGCTTAGCCCGAATCTTGTGCAAAGATGGGTGAAGGCATATGAAGAAGGAAAACTAGGACAAGAAATGGTTTCCTCTCCCTCTTCAGCTGAAATCAAACGGCTGGAGGAAGAAAACGAGCAGCTCAAGAAGCTATTAGGGGAAAAAGATTTAGAAATCGCGATTTTGCGTGATTTGATAAAAAAGAAGAACCCTCACTTACTGAAAAATTGGAAGTAGCCGAGCAGTGGATCAAGAAAGGATATCCGATTACAAAAGTATTGGAGATTCTAGAAATCAATCGCTCAACCTACTATTATCAGCAGAACGGAAAAGTCGAGAAGAAAACAGTAGATGGGGGACGTCCAACACCCGGCTGCTCTCTAACGGCAACTGGCGAAAAAGTGCCAGACGAACAAATCCAAGAATGGCTCTCTGAGCTTGTGATGGGAGAAGGATTTGCCTACGGATATCGAAAGCTGACCATTCAGTTAAAAGAAGAGACCATCAGCTTGTGATCAGTAAGAAAAAAGTATATCGATTGTGTAAAGCGATGGACTTACTACGTCCGCAGCGAGAGAAACGGATTCCATATCCGAAGAAACTCGCTCGAAATCGCATTATTACAGGCTCGAATCAGTTATGGGAAATGGATGTGAAATATGGATATATCGAAGGAGAAGAACGCTTTTTCTTTGTTTTGTCGCTCATCGATGTGTATGACCGTTCGGTAATTGATTACCATATTGGGTTGAGTTGTTCAGGAAGCGATGCCGTAAAGACGCTTCAAAGAGCGTTATTCAAGCGTCAGCAATTTGAACAGGCAAATAAACCTGTGATTCGGACAGACAACGGCCCGCAATTTATTTCTCATGCCTTTGAAGCTGCCTGTGAGCGATTTGGAATCGAACATGAACGGATTCCACCACGGACGCCGAATATGAATGCGCATATGGAAGCGTTTCATCGTTTACTGGAGGAGGAATGTCTAGGAAGAATGGCGTTTGACAGCTATGAAGAAGCTTATCAAGCCGTGATGGAGTACATGAAATTTTATAACGAGCGAAGGATTCATTCGAGTATTCTTGATCTTCCACCGCATGAATTTCACAAAAAAGCGCAAACGGAATCGTTAATCATCAAAGAAGTTCGCGTATAAGGCAAGAGGATTTTGTCTTCTTGCCAAGAAAAAACGAGAAATTTTGAGAATAACCTAAAATAAGATAGGATGTGTCCAAATTTAGGGGGTCAATCCGTTAGTTCGAGCGTTCACCTTCCGGTGCGCATTGGTACATCAGCCTGTCCATGGAGGCATCATCTATATCGATATATAAGAAAACTCATGAATTTTTTAAGTGACGTTTGAAAGAATGGCTTCGTGTTTGCCATGGGCTTGTATGGGGCCGTAGGTATACATCCCTTGATAAAAGCTCTTTCGGTCTAAAATTCGCTTTACTTGTACTTTTGTAAATGGTTTTCCTTGAGCGGTTTTGTACCCTTCATCATTTAACACCCTGGCAATGTGAGCTAAAGACCCTTGAGGATGTTTTCGTTTTAGTTCAAAGACCCGTTTGACCACTTTAGCTTGTTCATGATGTACCTTGAGTTCCTTTTCCCCTTTTGGTTTCGTATAGCCAAAGATCACCCTTCCTCCGGCATATCCTCCTTCTTTTGCTTTTTTATGCTGACCTTTCTTTAGTTTTAAAGCAATTTCCAATCGCTGATATTGGTCTAATAACTCCATTAGTCCATTGACCAATACATCGCTTGGGTCTTTTTTGTAGATACTGTAGGATGGCTGTTCAATACTTTTAATATCCACCCCATACTTCTGTAACTCTCGATGAATCAACACTCTCACCATGTCAGAGCGCCACAACCGGCTTGTGTTTAACACCACGCCATACTTAATTTGGAGAGAAGAAAGGTGGGCCAACATCTCCTGTAAACCCACCCTGTCTACTTCGAACGCTTCTTCATTCATTTTTGCCCCGCTAATGCCTTCATCTCTAAAAATATGGATCAAGTTCCAGCCGTTTTTCTCACAATATGCTTTGATTTCCTCTTCTTGATATTTCAAGCTGTAACCATCTCTTGCTTGTCCTTGCGTTGAGACTCGTATATACCCGACAACGTTCAATGTGTCGCCCTCCCGTTACAAAAATTACAATTTATGTAACGCTTTTTAATAATGACGAGTATTATACGACCGTCTCTAGTGAAAATACAATACAAAAATAATTTGCCAGTTTATTATTATTGTCATAGTCGGTTAAAAGTTAAAAGTTTATACCCTATTTCTCGCCACGAGAAAGCGTTCTCTCGTGTTTTAAAGTGTACTCGAAGGGTATTCGTGGCGTTAGTCGCTTTACCATGCATTGCAGCCAAGCTCGTTGTAGGTGAACCATTATGAGCTCTGAATTAAAATGTTGGTAAAAAACATACTTAAATTCTCTCGTAAACACACTTTATTATTTGATATAGCTGTTAGATTGAAAATAGAAAACCCTTGAAAAGCATATTGCCAATCAAGGTTTTCATAATTAGTTCTTAAATATTATCTAATACCTCATCTACTGACTCACCAAACAATTCTGGATCTTCTTTCTTTATATCTCCTAACAAATCTTTAATAATATTTCTTGTTTTGATGTCGATATTCTCCAAAACTTTTGCATAAATTGTACGCACATGGGGGTGATTTAATATTCTGTAATGTAAAATTTCTATCCATTCCCTCCCATAACTTATAACCGTTGGCACAGAAGTAGCAATTAGTTTTAACCCTTCCTCTATTTTATTCTTATATAAATGCTCAATAGTATGCACCAAGTTAAACATTACCTCATGGTGTTCAGTATTATCATCAAAAGCTAAAATTAAATCTTTAATAATTGAAACCTCACCATATTCATATATATTTTTTAAAGCTTGCTCAAATTCTTCCACTTGTTTTTCTGTCTTAAGCAGACGGTTATCGTATACCTTTTTTATTTCCGACTTAATATCCAAAAATATTCCCTCCTTATAAATAATTACTTCTTAAATAATTCTGGGTACAATTCCTTATTCAATTGAATTACATCTCTTAAACTTTTTCTTATTTTCGGAGTGTATAGCCCATCCTTCATATAAATTCTTCGAGCATCCCAAATATCATGTGCTAGTGCATCTCGGTAGCTAAGATTTAAATAATCGTTTAATTTTTCTCCAGAAAGTCCATAAGTATAAGTCCTACGGTGTCTTCCCCCAGTACCAGGATGTGGTTGTTCCATATTCATGCTAACACCATCATTTCGCTTTATACCGGCTTTTTTCAGCAGATGGCATATGGTGTGGAGTAAGGTTATCAAACGCTTTGCCTTGTTTTATTAATTGTTTGTAAGTTCCTACTTTCCCTTCGCCCGGCAATAAACCTTTTCCTGTACCCTTAGCACTCTTCCCAATCGCTCCCCCCTCAACGTTCTTTATCATGTTGAGGGATACATCTTTCGCTTCATTCATCCCTCCCTGAAGTGCTAAGCCCACATCGCCGGCATATGCCGGCTGCCAGGAAACGGAGGCGACACTTTTGACGAATTCATCCCACTGCTTCTTAAACAGGCGGGCGGTTTCCGTCAACGGCGCTTTGACGACTTGATGGTAGATTGTTTGGAAGAACCCTTTTATTTTATCACCGTGCACGACATGTTTCACTTTCGACAAGGTGGAAGCGGTGTCGAGCGCCTTCGCTCCCTTGATCGCTGCTTTTCCGGCTATGCCAGCGCCTTTGGCCGGTGGAACAACCGACAATAGCAACATCCCGCCTGCCAGCAGCCGATCTCCCGCTGACAGGCGCTCCCCAGTGATCGGATCGTACTCGCCAAATAGGCGCTACACGTCGTACCACTTGAGAAACTCCAACCCCAATTCCTTCATATTGTCAGCGAACATTTGATCCGCTTGGCGCATCGCAACGGTAGTACGCTAGATCAGTTCTTTGTTTTTATGAGATTTTCGAGGGCACACGAGCAGTGAACTTCGTTTTTTAAAACAAAAACCTTGAAAGGCTTGTCGCCAATCAAGATTTATTTTTATTTGCGTTTTCCAATTCAACCCAGAATTTTATCCATTCATTTTCTCATATACCTACAAGTTATCAATTCCTTCTTGAAACATATCCATTATATAATCATCAAATGTATCATAGCGAACGGAAAGTTCTTTCCCTCCTCTAACCCAACTATACACTTTTTCGTCACGAACATCCGCCGAATACATACATCGAACAAATTCTCCTGAATCTTCGATAACAATTAGTTTCTTATCTAGCCCTAACTTTCGCCATCTTTCTGTTGCTTTTACTACAGAAGCCCCAAGATTTCCTTCAATACCTAAGATTTCAACCCCGCATATACCGCCTGAGCCATATTCCTTTAGAAAAGCACGATAACTTTCAGGGAACTGTAAACCGAGTATTTCTTCAGCTTTTCGGATCTCCTGCTCTGATGCGCCTCCGAAAAAATCCCTTTCCTCTCCATACTCTTCGATCATTTTTTTTATTTTCTCATTCATCACATTTTTCCTCCCTTCTAATCTTCATTTGCACGCATTTTCCAATAGTTGCTCCTAAAATTATTACATTGTTTTTCAAGCAACGAATCATTTCTAAAACTATTTCCGTCCTCTACCAAGCCATGTAATTCTCTGCTGAACTTATTATGTATAGATTCAGCAATCTCAACCATTCCCCTAGGCTCTTTTTGAATCAGCTTGTGAAGTTCGACTTTACTTTCTTTCCTGTCTTTAACAACATAAGGGGATTTTCCTTTCAACATCAGTTCTTTATTAGTCACCCCGGCTGCTGCAGGATCTTTCGGCACATAATTTTTCTCAATCTCTATTTGGTAAACTCTTCTTGACACATCTACTTCCTTGCCCGCAACCTTAACTGTTCCTTTTACTTCTACAACAGAATATTTATCAGGTAACCAATCCAATTGGATTTTTTCTGAAGATAGCTTAGTAGCTTTTAGTCTTATAGTTACTTTCTACTTCGTTGTACTACTAATTATCCCTTTTCCAACCGTTTCCCCTTCAACTCTCTTTATCATGTGGAAAGTAGCATCTTTAACTTCATTCTTGAACCCACTCATCCATCCCCGAGACGCCGGGCCTACTCCGGCATACGCCGGCTGCCAGGAAACGGAGGCGACACTTTCGACGAATTCATCCCACTGCTTCTTAAACAGGCGGGCGGTTTCCAACAACGGCGCTCTGACGACTTGATGGTAGATCGTTTGGAAGAACCCTTTGATTTGATCGCTGCGCACGACATGTTTCACTTTCGATAATAGGGTAGAGGCGGTGTCGAGCGCCTTTGCTCCCTTGATCGCCGCTTTTCCGGCTATGCCGGCGCCTTTGGCCGGTGGAACAACCGATAATAACAACATCCCAACTGCCAGCAGCCGATCCCCAAACGACAGGCGCTCCCCAGTGACCGGATCGTACTCGCCGAATAGGCGCACCATCCAAGAAACTCCAAACCCAATTCCTCTATATTTCCAGCGAGCATTTGGTCCGCTTGGCGCATCGCGGCGGTAGTACGCTAGATCAGTTCTTTGTTTTTATGAGATTTTCGAGGACACACGAGCAGTGAACTTCGTTTTTAAAACAAAAACCTTGAAAAGCTTGTGGCCAATCAAGGTATCATTTTTCATATTTCTTATCTATAAGTTCTGCGATTTTAGCTTTAAGTGTTGCTCTTAAACATTACTCACACTATAGTGACCAATAATTTTGGTGCTGTCCTTTTTAATTTCAATTAAGCAATTCCAAAGTAGAAAGTGAAAAATTTTTATATGATATTTTTGCAGGCGTGTTGATTATCCAATAAAATCCAAAGGGTATAGAAAAAAGAGCACCTTTCCTGTAGAATGTGAGTAGCGACACAAACAAACCCAGGAGGTGCTCTCTATGAACAAGCATACCACACTCCCGAATTTGATGCAAAAACTTGTTTCGGATGAAGAGATTCAACTGATTGCCGAAGCGGTTGGGTATCGTGATTCGTCTCGAACCTTTACGTTGCGCGAGTTGATTCACTTCTTCCTGCTGGCCGCCATGCATCAATGGAAAAGCTTTCGCCACGGAGCCGATGTGGGGCCTCTGTATGGATTGCCGCGATTCCATTATTCAACTGTATCCAAGAAAGCGAAAGAAGTTCCCTATGACATCATGAAACGCTTGTTGGCGTTGATCATTTCCAAGTGCAACCGCCAAACCCGCCGTTCGCTTCGGTTTCCCAAACCGCTTCGGGTGGTGGATTCGACGACCGTCACGGTCGGGAAAAACCGCCTGCCATGGGCGCCGTATCACGGCGAACGCGCCGGAGTGAAGCTGCACGTCGCGTATTCGCCGGAATCCTCGTTGCCGGCAGACGTGGTGGAAACCATCGGACTGCGTCATGATGGCCCGGTGGGAGAACAGTTGACGAACGCTCAACAAGTGCTGGTGGAAGACCGGGCGTATTTCAAAATCGAACGCCTCGATCGATTTGTGGAGCAGCATCAGCTCTTTGTCATTCGGATGAAGGACAACATCGAACTTCATCAGAAAAAAAGCTTGAAACGCCTTTCCAGCACATCCTCATCGGTTCAAGCCGACTTCACGTGCCAGTTGGGGACGAAACAATGCCGCTCCACCAAGCGTCACCGGGTGGTGATCTTTCGAGATGCGAATGGCCGCGACATTCGGGTCGTGACGAACCTCTTCCATGCGTCTGCGGAAACCATTGCCGACATGTACCAACAACGTTGGACTGTTGAGGTCTTTTTCCGTTGGGTGAAGCAATATCTGAATGTCCCGACCTTGTTTGGCACGACGGAAAATGCGGTATACAACCAACTGTTTGCGGCGTTCATCGCGTATGTGTTGCTGCGATGGCTGTATGATCAAACCAAAAAACAGACGAACGTCTCTCTTTCCTTCATTTCGTTCGTTCGCCGTTTTTTCTCTGGGCAGCTTCCTCTCGATTGGAAATCCGGGATGGCCGCTGCTTTGTTTGAGTATGCCCAAATTTATGGAAGGCGTATGTCTAATTTTGGATAATCAACACTCGTGATATTTTTGGTTCTTTTAAGGAAGTCAGATCCTTATGATTCAGAGCCATATTACTGTATAAAATCAGATTACTTTAACCTCTAAGAAGTCAAATCCTGTTATATTATTTTTCTCTATTAATTCTCTAAGTTCTTCTGATATGAATATTGGAATTTCATCACCCTTGAGTTTAATAATATGCTTTGATTGTATTGCCTCTTTACATAAAGCATATTTTTTAATACTATATATTCTTTCACCATCAAGCTCAAACACACTGTAATCTGAATGTTCTAAGTTTAATGCATCAACAACATTCAAAATGTTAGCTACAGAAAAACCTTTTAAAATTTTATTTTCACCTTTATTTACTACATTTACAGGAAGATATTGTATACCACTATCTACTTCTTCTAAAATCGCTTTAAATCTTTCAGAAACTATAAACCATCCTAAATTATTTGCTAAATAATCTGTTAACTTTTCTGCTTCTTTAGGGTCAAAGTAAAAGGTGATTTCGCTATTCCAATTATGAATGTACTTACCTTCCGATAATTCATATTGTTCAAATCCCTTTGTATCTATACAGTGTGCTACTACATCTCTATCGTCACTATCATCCATTAGCAACTTATAAAACCTCATTATTTCTTCCTCCAATAATCTTTATAAAGCATCTCTGGGTTCTTTCTAATTTCCTCTTTTAGTTGTTCAAATAATATTAAAAATTTCCTTTTATCCCCCTTAGCTATTTTATCAAAATTCCTAATATTACTTAACACATACTCATGATAAGCATTTGGATGTCTTCCCTGATGAGGTAGTAATTTCTATATTCCAAACGCCATCCAAATCTAGTCCATATTTTTTGGTTATAGCCTCTATTTGTGAAGTATATTTTTTACTTTTATTAGTAGCATAATGATGTTTTTGTAAAGGTTTACCCGTACCCCATAGCACTCTTCTCAACTACTGTAACCGTCAAGTAAAATTGAACACTTTTTGCTCATTAATTTTGAACAGTTTCATCGCTGAAAATGGAAATTCTATGCTTCATGCGATAGCTGTCTCCGTTTAAATGAATCACCTCTGCCCGATGAATAATTCTATCTAATACGGCTGTAGTGATCGCTGGATCCCCCAGTAGTTCTCCCCATTCACTTGGTCCCTTGTTGGACGTTAAAATAATGGATGATTGATTGTACAAGTCATTGATCAAATGGAAAAACAAATTGGCTTCTCGTTGATCCATCGCCATAAACATGAGATCATCGATAATCACGAGGTTGGATTCTCTTAGACGCTGAAGACGAATTCGAGATTTGCGAGTGATTTCTTCTGTTTTTAACGCTTGAATCAACTCTCCCATGGTAATAAACGTCACTTTATACCCTTGATCAATCGCCTCCATCCCAAGTCCAATCGCTAAATGGGTTTTCCCTACACCTGGCGGTCCTAATAAAATTAAGTTAAAAAGTTGGTCTAACCATGCGAGTTCCCGCAATTGATGAAATTGCCGTTTTGTCAGTGATGGCTGTTCATCCAGCTGAAACTCGTCCAATGTCTTGTAATACGGGAAAGCTGCCCATTTTAGACGCCTTTCCCGTGCTTTTTTCTCCCGACAATCTTGTTCATACTGTAATACTATGGACAAAAAACGAAGATAGGTCATCTCGTTTGTTTCTGCTTGTTTCACTAGTACAGGCAGGTGAAAAGCCGTTTCTGTCAAACGCAACGTTCGCAATAACTCTTGTACTTTCGCCAGCTGGCTCATTTCGTTCTTCCCTCCAAAATCTCAATATATTCTTCGATGCTTCTGACAGCTGGTTGAGCTTCCAAAACCGAAAGGTTCCCCTCACGTAATGGTTGAATTCGGTTCACTGAAACGACTTTGTCGGAAGTGTTCCATCTATGTTGTCGTTGTAAGTAACCGACCATATCTGTAAATGCAGAGGCGCTATACAACTGTAATTCCATACATTTTTGCAGCGCTTGGCTGCACAGAGAGAGTGGAGATTGAGCCAGCTGCTTTTGAATGAGCTGTAATTGATCCCGTATATATCGTGGATAGTTTTTTCGTATACGTTCGAGATACTCCTTGGCCGCATCCGGATTTTCAAATTCATGGGCAATCCTCTCGAGATACACATCGATCCCTTTCGCTCGATCACGCAGATGATTCCGGTTTTGAATGAGTTTCCCTTTGCCGTGAGTGATCGGGTGTTTCCCTAAGTATTCCCCGGTTTCCAAATCATAGATCAGGAGTTCTTGTTCTGCCTCTTGAATGACGATTTGCACCGTTTTCCCAAACGATGTATAGGTTCCGCACGGAACCGTGTATCGATTGGATTTGTACAGAATGGTATTGTCCTTTCTCACCGTCCTTGTTATACTGTTGGTAAGGTTTGTTTTGGGGACACCAGTCACGTCCAATGATGGAGAGATCGGTCGTAAGTGTGCTTTTTCGAGTTCGAACACATCGGCCGGTCTCTTTTTTGTCGTATTATGAACTCTGCCGTTTCCTGTTCGGCGCAGCCAATTCCATCCTTGTTCATTCCATGCATCGATAGTAGTAAAGATCCGATGTTTGGCAAAGTTATGTTTGATAAATCCTACGACGTTTTCGATTTTCCCCTTACTTTCCGGATCTGCCTTTCGACATACATGAAGATGTAAATGTCAAGATAAACATGTACACTTTTGACTGTTTAAGAATGTACATTTTTACTCGTTTTCTTTTTCTCTTTCTAAGTGATTTTTTATTCGATATGAATCCCCTACAATATTAATCACGGTCGCGTGATGTAAAATACGATCTAGGATGGCATTGGCTAGCTTTGAATCTTGAAATACCTCCCCCCAATCCTTAAAATTGGCATTGGTAGTAAATATCGTGCTTTTCTTTTCATACCGTAAATCAATCAACTGGAAAAACAATTTTGCATCTTCTCTGTCAATCGGCAAATAGCCAATCTCATCAATGATTAATAGCTTGTATTTTCCATAATGTTTTAAACGATTGTCTAAACGATTTTCCATTTTCGCTTTCTTCAATTGTAAAATCAGTTCGTGACATTTAATGAAATACGTACTTGTCCGCTTTTTGGCAGCTGCGATTCCAATCGCAGTCGCCAAGTGGGTTTTTCCAACGCCACTTGGACCTAAAAAAACAATATTTTCATTCTCTTCAATAAACCGTAATGTCGTAAAATCTAGAATCTGTTGTTTATTGATTGAAGGCTGAAAGTCAAAATCGAAATCTTTTAATTCCTTTAGGTGAGGGAAAGCCCCCACCTTAACCATCGAGTTAATCATATTTCTTTCACGCATATCAATTTCATAATTCGTTAATTTTACTAGTGTATCAACGAACGACAGCTGATTTTTCGTACTAAAATCAATGGTTTCATTCAGGTGACAAATCATTTGTTTTAACTTGAGATACTCTAAGTTTTGAATTAATTGTTGATAACTACTATTCATTTTTATACACCTCATGAATCGCAAGTAAATTCTTCTTGGCTAGCTCATCAATATCCGGGTGATGAGGTAATCCCCTCGACAAGATTTCGATGTAATGTTCTTGTTTATAATTCAGTTTTATTGAACTAATCCTATGTTGAGTAATCAAATGCATGTTATAATAAACGTAAATATGGTCATCATACACTTGTAATCCAACTGTTTTTCCTTTGTATTCAGCAGGGACGGAATATTGATTCCCTTTATAGGTAACCATTCCCGCTGAATTGACTTTTACAAGTGTATGTTTGATTTTGTAAGAATCTCTTATTTCATTCCTTGGCAGGGGTTGTAAGAGATTCTTTTCTTGTTCAAAGGCTAAGATAGGGATTTTTCCCGTTCCTTGATGATAGCTATGATTGATCCGTTCACAAAGGGATTGAACAAAATTCTGAAGTTCCTCATATGAAAATTGACCTTGATAGGCATGAATTTCATCGATTAGCTTCATCGTGGCTTCCACTTTCCCTTTGGTATAAGGCCTACCGGCTTTACACGGATGAATGTCAAATCCGCAATCTTTGGCAAATTGATCAAACCGTTCATTGACCACCCCTTTCGAATACTCCGTTCTCGCTTCATCCATGACGGTCTTCATATTGTCAAAGACAATGGTTTTCGGCACGCCTCCAATCTTTTCAAACGTCTCCATCAAAAAGGACATCAACACACTCTGCGATTTTGAAAGTGTTAATAAAAAAGTTCGAAATCGTGAATGAGACAGAAGAAATACCCCTATATTAACGTTTAATATTTCCCCTTCTTTCGTTACGTATCGAATATTTTCTTTCCAATCAAATTGCGCTTGTTCTCCAGGTTCCGTTTCATAACGAACGACCTGACCAACCGGTTTTGTCCGTTTACCCTCAGAAAAATATGCTTGAAACTCTGGTTTCCGAGAAATATAGGCCCGAAAGGCTGATTGGGAACATTCTAAGCCGTGATTGTCTTTCAAGTACTGCCAAAGAACCCGTTTATAATAAAAAATTTGTTTCGATTCTTTTGAAAGCAATTGAGAAATCACATCGTAGTATTTATCAATCTTAGACCCTCTTTTTCGTGTCTTTTTTGGGATAAGACCATTCAAATATTTATCAATCGTCCTCCTATCTACATTGAGATCTCGTGCTAATTGACTCTTATTAATTTTCATTCCCAAACTCTCCATAAGGGTTTTAAATTTTGGCAAATCTGATAAACTATGAATTTCAATCTCTGTTGTGATTTTCAAATTTACATGCACACCATTTCACCTCGAAATCAGTATGCATGTTAAAATCAAAATTGTACATTCTTATCCAATCACTTTTGTACATTCTTAAACTAGCATTTATAGAAGAGTCAAGTTTCGTTGTCTCCGATAGGCTTCAAATTCGGCCGTGAGAATGAGATCCCCGGCATTTTCGCTGACCACAATCAGGTTGTCCTGATCGTAAACCAGTTCGTTTGGGATTCCCCCAAACCATTGGAACGCATTCTCGTGCGCTTGGATGACATCTCTCGTCGTAAAAGGACGATTCAGCCACTCCATGTATTTATAACGGGAGTGCGAAAGAACAAAGGCGATAAAATATAACACGATATCCTTTCCTTGTTGATTTTTTACTTTGACTTTTCCAAAATCGACTTGCGCTTGGTGACCCATTGGTGGATCTGGCACTGCTTGATATTGGCGGACAGAAGTTTCTTTTGGGATGTTCCACTCCTCTCGTAAATTCCTCACATAGCTGCGGACCGTACTTTCTCCCACACGGAGATCGGGATATTGTTCCTCCAGCCAATCTTGTACTTGAGACGCTGATAGATCTGGATGCTTCTGAATCCAATGTAAAATAATCTCTCGGTAAGGGTCTAACTTTTTTCTTCGCTGCTTCGTAGAAGCCAGCCATATCGTCATTTCCTCTGGTGAACGTTTTAAATAGTTATATAATGTCGTTCTGGATATGTTTAATTTTTTAGCGATAGTGGCTTTACTAAATCCTTGCTTTAAGAGCTGATAAATTTCCATGTACACTTCCCACTTATCCACCTTTCCATCCCTCCAACAGCTAGATAGCATTCAACATCTATCATAGCTGTTCGGAGTAAAATTGGTAAATGAGTGTTCAATTTTATTTGTCGGATTCTGTCCATTTTAGTTTAGCAGTTACAACTACTCCCTCTCAACGTTCTTTATCATGTTGAGGGACGCGTCTCTTGCCTCACTCATCCACACCAGAGACACTGAACACCCCATACACCGACTGCCACGAAACAGAGGCAATGCTTGTAATACAGTCACGATGGCAGGTACAATAGAAAAAAACCTTGAAAGGCATGTTACCTTTCAAGGTTTTTTCTTAACCCTAAGCTTTATCTCCATCTCCAATTTATTTCTCCATCCTCATACACAGCAGGTAAATAAATTCCCTTTTTATCTCCATGACTATCTACAACAAACCAATTATCATCATTCAACCATTCCTCATTATATTCACTTTCTTTAAAATGATTTTCCTCATTCGTTAGATCCTCAAAAAACTTCCTAAACTTCACCATATTTTGATTCGCTATAAGTTTACCGTATACCCACATACCTTCAGTGTTAATATCCTGTATTTCACCTAGACATTCATTTTGAAAATATAGAAACATATTTAATACTCACTCCCTAGGATAAATTTTTATGAATTTGCTAGGTACTTCACCTCTTATCAAATACTCATTATCTCTCTCAGTCCAATTTAATGCCCTTTTCTTCCAAAAATCAGAAAAAGATCTATCTCGTTCGATTAATTTTCGAATCTGTTTCGGAGATAAAATAGCTACATTCTTAACTTCTCCTGACCTAATGGCTTTTCTCAAAGAAGAAATATCTAACTCTATTAAATAATCTCCGTAATTTCCAACAACGAGTTTGTTACCGGTAAAACTAATATAGGGACTATTTGATTTTGCTTTCCTTCTGTAACCTCCGAGAATATGCTCTATAACAGTAACTTGCCGATTTTTATATATGCCTTTACTATTTGCAGGAACTAAATTACCTGAATCTGATATAAACGGTTTACCAATTCCATTAGGTCTTTTAGATGAGTGCAACAAACTATCTCCTCTATAAAGTTTATTCGTCCCCCGTCCAACCGCCTCTCCTTCAGCTTTCTTTATCATGTGGAAAGTGGCATCTTTAACTTCATTCTTGGACCCACTCATCCACACCCGAGACGCCGGGCCTACTCCGGCATACGCCGGCTGCCAGGAAACGGAGGCAATGCTTTCGACGAATTCATCCCACTGCTTCTTAAACAGGCGGGCGGTTTCCGTCAACGGCGCTTTGACGACTTGATGGTAGATTGTTTGGAAGAACCCTTTTATTTTATCACCGTGCACGACATGTTTCACTTTCGACAAGGTGGAAGCGGTGTCGAGCGCCTTCGCTCCCTTGATCGCTGCTTTTCCGGCTATGCCGGCGCCTTTGGCCGGTAGAACAACCGATAATAACCAACATCCCAACTGCCAGCAGCCGATCCCCAAACGACAGGCGCTCCCCAGTGACCGGATCGTACTCGCCGAATAGGCGCACCATCCAAGAAACTCCAACCCCAATTCCTTCATATTGTCGGCGAGCGTTTGGTCTGTTTGATGCATCGCTACTTAGCTCTGTTATAAAATGAAAAAACCTTGAGAAGCTATAGTCACTGAAGGTTAGTATAGAAGCTTTTGATTTCTATTGATAACACTTAGATCTCAAAATTCAAAAATTGCTTTAAAAGAAAGTTATAAATGGTATATCAGTAAATATAAAATGTATTCCTAAACTTGTTATCTATTCTCTTCATCATACTCCAAAAATAGGTCTTGTAAATCTCCATTAATTGGTTCATTATTGTTGTTAATTGTCACTTTAAACTCAATATCCTCTTCTCCTATTGATACTACCCCATCTAACACCCCTAAAATATTAGATACAGCATCCACTTCTACTTGTTCGATTATTTTAAATAATATTTCTTTATTTTTATCTGATAGTTCCGAATAAAACATCAATGCTTCTTTCCAATAGGGGTCTGTAACTTCATTAATATCAGTATTATTGAATATATCTCGATAAAAATTACGATTTTCTTTTATAATTGACTGATGTAAAAGTTTAACAAACTCTTCTTTATTCATATATCTCATCTCCTTCTCATCTCTGGATACAATTGTTTATTTAATTCAATTAATTTTCGAAGTTGAGAATTAGGAATGTCTGGATATACTCTTCTTAACTCCATTATATCTCTTGCTAATAATTGTCTTGCACTCTCAATTCCTTTTGAACTTCTCGAAACTATTCCCCTAGGACCTTTTCTTGTATGTCCAGCTTTTGGTACTAATATTGCTGGTGCATTATTTGGATCATAATTTCGAATGAATTTTTTCATAATTACTTTTTGTCCAACATGATGTGCATCTAACCCCGGTACACCTTTTATTTCTTTATATAATCCTACATCATACTTACTAAATTTACCCGTACCCTTAGCACTCTTCCCAATCGCTCCCCCCTCAACGTTCTTTATCATGTTGAGGGATACATCTTTCGCTTCATTCATCCCTCCCTGAAATGCTAAGCCCACATCGCCGGCATATGCCGGCTGCCAGGAAACGGAGGCAATGCTTTCGACGAATTCATCCCACTGCTTCTTAAACAGGCGGGCGGTTTCCGTCAACGGCGCTTTGACGACTTGATGGTAGATTGTTTGGAAGAACCCTTTTATTTTATCACCGTGCACGACATGTTTCACTTTCGACAAGGTGGAAGCGGTGTCGAGCGCCTTCGCTCCCTTGATCGCTGCTTTTCCGGCTATGCCGGCGCCTTTGGCCGGTGGAACAACCGACAATAGCAACATCCCGCCTGCCAGCAGCCGATCTCCCGCTGACAGGCGCTCCCCAGTGACCGGATCGTACTCGCCGAATAGTCGTTGCACGTCGTACCATCCGAGAAACTCCAACCCCAATTCCTTCATATTGTCGGCGAGCGTTTGGTCCGCTTGGCGCATCGCGGCGGCGGTGCGATACAGAAGTTCTTCGGCTTCGTTCAGTTTGTCTTCATAACGCTTCAGCCAATGAACGAGTTCATCCCTCAGCTCTTCGATCGCGGGTGTGCTGACGCCCGGGAGATTCATCACAAGGGAGGAGAGCTCCCACGATAACGTCGTCCGTGCCCGTTGGCACGCATCTTCCGCTTCGGGAATATGTCCGGCGACCGTTTCCAACTCATCAGGCTTCAATCGAATCATAGTGGATTACAACTCCTCTATCTTTCGACGAAGACGGGCGATTTCCCTGCTGATTTCGTCAACCAATTCATCCGCCGTCGTCCCAATTCGTGTCTCGAGTTGCTTTAAATCAGCATAAATCCACTCATACGCTTCCCGCGCCTCTCCTTGCCAGTGCGGAATATATTCATCGTTGGCGCGATGAAAGCTGCGAATGCCATCTCGGAATTCTCCCATTGCTTCATGCACTTGCCCTTGGTAAGACCGTAAAATGGAGATCGCTGTTTCGTATGCTCTCCTCTTTATTTCCTTTTCAATTGACTCTAACGTCGATGACACTTGGATTCCCTCCCCAATTTCATGTTCCTCACTCATCGTCTCACCTGTCCGCAATGCCCCCTTGCATCCCCCGTTAAACTCCTTAACGGACAAACTGTTTCATTCGGGGGACGACGATCGCAAACATCGCTGCAAGCAGTGCGAAAATGAGAATCCCAAACACCCAAAGCAAATGGGACGAATTCGTTGCTTCCTCCTCATTCGATGCGGGACGAGACGAGGTGGTTATTTCCTTCGCTGATGAAAACAGCTTTAACTTTTCGGCTTTCGTGGTGATCGTATTGGTGTTTCGCTCTGAAGATAAAAACAATTGCGCTTTTGTCCGCTCCAAAACAGAAGGAGTCGATCGCTGAAATGTCAATGTCAACTGTTCTTTTGGAAGCTCTTTTTTCCCGTTTAAAAGTGACTGCTCCCGAATATAGTCTGTGCGCAATTCAACGGGGTTCCTCTCATATTGGTTTGGTTCCACTGATGGCCCTTCATCCGCCTTTACCTCCTTCGCCACTGTCATTAACAACAACAGGACAAGAAGGAAAAGGAACGAAAAACGCCCCTTATCCTTCATACATTTCCCCCTCCTCTTGTTGGTCGGCAAGGCGATGTTTCAAAAACGGGACAGCCGCCATCAATAATGACAGAACCCCCATCATTACGACGGTCGAATAAAAGATTTGTTGATCTCCGTATTGAATCGATATATACGTTTCTGCAATCGGATGCTCAAAATGGAAGTTAGGCAACACTAAATCGAGCAATGGAGTGATGAAGAAAAGTACAAGCCCGACTCCAAGAATCCAACCGGTAAACGGTCCGATCAAAAATGCCAATCGAACCATCGAAGAACAGAAGAATAACAAAACGATCGTCAACACGCTCCACTTGATGGCTCGCACATCTTGCATCGGATAAATTTTCAAGCTATAGATATTGATGATTAACCCAACCACCACATTCATCAGGAGCAATAGAGCAAGCTGCAACATGAATGGGCTATTAGAATAATAATGAAGGAAGAAACCGATGAGCATGCCGCACAGCAAAACAATGATCAACACTACAACCGGCGGCGTATACGTCGTTTGTTCCTCTGGTAAATCGCCCCTTACTTGCACAGGGTTTGTTAAATAATCGTACACATAGCCATTGGCCTGTTGATCGATCATCGTGTTGTTTAAAAGGCGATATACGTCATTGCGAATTTGCTTTGTCGTATTCACATTGGCCGCCCATTTATCATTCAATTCGTCTGCTTTCGTTTGAACTGAATCTATTTTTTCATGCAGTTCATTTGTATAATCAACAATGTGATCTTGATCTTCGGCAATCGAGGCGATGAGATCGGAAATTTGTTGTACATCTTGCATCGTGTTTTGTTGGATCGTTATGACAAATTCCCCATCGTTTCCTCTCCAAATCTCTTCTGTTTGTTGTCCTTCATTTACCGCCTCTTGCAGTTGCATCGTCACTTCGCTCACCGCATCGCTGAGCTCCTGCAACTGGCCTGTGATCGTCTCTTGCATTTTTTGCACGTTTTCATCGTATTCCTGTATATACCCAAGCGTTGTCTCTATAAATGATTCTGTACTTTCTTCAGCCGCTTCCACTTCTTTCAGCGAAGACGCTGAGTGTTGCTCCAGCTCCTCAAAATACCCTCGCACATCCGATAGCATCTGGAAAATAGCATCTCTTTGATTCCAATTCATCAAGAGCTGATCAACTAACTCTTCATCAAAACGAGTTGTTTGCTGCACTGCCTCGTCGAAAATCGATAACCATGCAAAATAGTCTAGAAGATCGGCTGTATTTCGATTTTGAATCACCGCTTCAAAATGAGATGACAACACTTGTTTGCGGCTTTCTGGCAGCGCCGGCGACGCGAGAACCGCCTGTTCCTTTTCCTTGATTTGCTGCACAATATCGTCGATCGAATCGGCTTTTCCTTCAGTTAATTGTTTGTTCAGCTGTTCGACGAGTTGTGCATATTTTTGCTGCCATTGCTGTTGCAAAGCGAGTTGTTGTTGCCACGCTTGTTTCGTCTTTTCCATTTCCGTCTCAAGTTGGCTTATCGAACCTTCAATATGCTCCCAGCTTTCCTGCGGACTCTGCGGTTTGAACGCTTGCCATTGTGCTTTCAAATTGGCAAGTTGTTGCTGCAATGCATCCAACAAATTCTCATCGGCAGGTTGCGGTGGCGCTTCAATTGGTGCCGGTTGCTCTTCGTCTGTTTGGCCCGGGGAAGGAGATTGCAGTTTTTGTCGAAACTCAATGAGCGACTGCTGCAAACGATCGAGCGTTTGATTGTTGACTTCTATCTGATACTGACGAACAAACTCTTTCTTCCATGTGAGCAACTGTTCAAATTGTTCCTGAACCGTTGATTGTTTCAGCTGCTCATTGAAGGTCATTAGTGATGTGTGGCTTTCTGCCACCGTGTTTCGCAAAGTGGTGATTGATTCAAGTAAATTTTGCTCTTGATGGCGAACGTCCGGCTTCACCTCCCATGGCTTCCCGAGCATCAAATCCATTCGTTCGTTAAATCTCTTTTTGTATTCATGAATCCCCTCTTGCAGAAGTTCGTTTTGCCGTTGTTGATATTCCCTGTATTGGCTCAGGCTGTCAACAAAAGCGGTGATTTCTGCTTCCGCCTCTTCGATTCCTTGCAAAGTGCCAGCGGAAGAATCTTTCGCATTGTTCGATGCCTCAAGCAGCTCCTGCAGCATATCTTTTTGCCTTTTAATCTCTTCGGCGAGTTTGGCTGAGCTAGGGGTATAAAAAGCGTACATCGCCTTCTGGAACGCGATTTCTTTTTCTAAGATGTCGTTAAATTTCTTCCGAATCGCCGCTATCTCTTGCGCCACGTAACTCCAATAGAGGGTGGACATTTTTTGATTGATCATGTTTTTGGATGCTTCAAGTTCTCTTTGCACCCGTTCCCTATGCTTCGCATCCAAATTCGGCTGGATTTTATATTGCACTGTGGCTTTTAATGGTTGCTTGTCATTAAACGATAAAATGTTTCGAGAAAAATCAGAAGGCAAATACACGACTGCATCGTATTCATTGTTTTTCAACCCGTTCTCCGCCTGACTGCGGTTCACTACCGACCAATGGTAACTTGAACGGTCGGCAAGGGCGGGGACGATCTCCTTGCCAAAGAAATAGGTTTTCTGATCGTATTTCGCCCCCATATCTTCATTGACAACGGCAATATGATTGGTCGCCTTGTTTGTTTGTTTCATTGGGTTTTGGCCAATGAAAGCAAAAAACAGTACGGGAAGGCTGACAATGAAGATGATCAATCCAATCAATTTCGCGATTTTCCATTTTCCATTCATATCCGTTCTCCCGATCCTTTGATTTATTCGACTTTTGGAATTTGGATTTTTTGGTCTTTTCCACCAACGACAAAATAGCCAAATCCCGGTTCAATTTCTTGTTCGTTTCTTGTAAAAGGCAATGCAAACAAGCTTTGCTCAGATTTTTTCGTTACGAGAATGGCCTGACGAATTTGTTTCAACTCCGCTGTCAATGCGTCAAACCCTTTCACAAATTCATTGGCATTTCCAGCAACAAACACATGGAATCCAAGATGGCTGTACTGCTTCATCATGTTGGCAATCCGGCCTTGCATGATGCTGTCGGTTTCTTGCTGAAGGCGCAAGAGGCTGTCAACGACGAATACAACCGGCGGCCACGCCAACGTTGTCGCACGATTTTCGTTGACTGCTTGAATATACTCCCTCTCTCGTTGTTGCAACACAGCATCCGCTTCGTTCAACCACTGCGCTAGTCTCTCTTTTGCTTCTATATAAGTAATGTCGTCCCGATTCGCGTAGCCGGCGAGTCCCCGGTCGATTCCATCCAATAAGCCGATGCTTTCCGGTTCTTGCACAAGTAAGGACTCTAAAATGACCTTGACCACGTTTGTTTTTCCTTTTCTTGATTGCCCGACAATCAAGCAGTGCGGATCCGTCCGCATGTTGATCGCCACTGGGCGAACCGTTTGCTCATCGAGCCCAACAGGAATGAATCCTGAAGCTCGGTGTTGAACATACGTGTTTGTAAAGACGGACATTGACAGCCGCGGTGGAAGCATTGGAATCGGTTTTGGCTTCGGTATGTGTTGATATACTTCTTTTAATCGTTCCATTTCTCGTTTGACATTCTCGAGCACTTCGATATCGTCTTCCCCGTCAGCCGGAAGATAGATTTGCGTTAAAGCTGCATTATCTTTTTTTACCAGCGCCCTGCCCGGAATCGGATCAACATCGTACGGCGTTCGCCCAATCAGCGAAAACTTTTCCGAACTGTCAATGAAGTAATGAACAATTTTTGTTTTTAAATTGTTCATAAGCGGCGGGCGAATTCCACTCACTCTTGTCGCTGTCATGATGAAAAAGATTCCAAGGGATTGCCCGTCGCGGGCATATTGAATCAACTGCGTTTCAAAGTCAGGCATTTCCTCTTTTACAACATCAAAATTGTCAAGTGCCACTATAATAATGGGAAGCTTCTCTTCTGACAGCGCATTATATAATTTAATCGTGCTCACTTCTTTTTCCATAAACCGTTGTTTGCGCTGCTCCATTTCCTCTTTCATGAACTTGATGAACTTTTCTATTTTCTTTTCATCGTCTAACCGAAAGTAGTCAGCTGTATGCGGCAACTGGCGCAACGGCAATAACGCGCTGTTTCCAAAATCAAAGATGTAATAATGAAGCTGCGCCGGGTTGTAGGCACCCGCAAAACTTAGAAGTAGCGTCATCATCGTCGTTGATTTTCCGTATCCTGCCGAACCAAAAATACCAATATTCCCATCTTCAAGCCATTGATAGAAATAATCAGACTGACTTTGCAGTTCTGGCTCGTCTTTTAAGCCGATCGGAAAGGCATTGGCCTCCGCTGTCACTGAGGCTGGGCGCGCTAAACGTGGAGGAAGCGGCGGAAGCCATGGGCTTGGTAATTTTTCGATGTTTAATTGTTTTTGTGTCTCAATGATTTGCTCGACTACCATTTCAATTTCCGTTTTTGGCTTTTGGCGGCTTCGCTTCCGATCCGTCGCCACATTCGACACCGGCACAAGACCTAAATCGGTCACGATATGAATTTCATCCTCCGCCTCGACTCCTTCCTCCACATATGGTGCACCGCTCCATGCGGATTGAAACAGTTCGTATACTTCATTATTCCCAACTTGCAGATAAGCTCTTCCCGGCACTGTGATCGCTGCGGCGTCACCATTTCTCAAAATCTCTTTGCTGTCATTTACATCTTGCATTTTTAAGCTGATCCGAAAGCGAGCATTGCTCCAAATTTGTTCGTCAATGACACCCCGTGGCTTTTGCGTTGCCAAAATGAGATGGACGCCCAAGCTCCGGCCGATGCGAGCGGCGCTTACTAATTCACGAATAAAGTCCGGCTCTTCGCTTTTCAATTCCGCAAATTCATCGGCGATTAAAAATAAGTGTGGTAAAGGCTGTTCTGCTTTGCCTTGTTTGTACAATTCCATGTAGTCATTAATATGGTTGACTTCATAACGATCAAAAAGGCGCTGCCGTTTTTTCAATTCGCTGTTGATGGACGCGAGCGCCCGAGCGCTGAAGTTTTTGCTGCCATGAATGTTTGTGATCGTGCCGAGTAAATGCGGCATGTTCTTAAACGGTTGCGCCATGCCGCCCCCTTTGTAGTCAATAATTAAAAAGGCGACTTCATGCGGATGGAAATGTACTGCTAATGACAAAATGTACGTTTGCAGCAGTTCACTTTTCCCCGATCCCGTCGTTCCAGCGACTAACCCGTGCGGCCCGTGCGCTTTTTCATGCAAATTTAATTCGACAACGTCGTTTCGCCCCTTCAATCCAATTGGGACGGCCAACGAACGGGACGTTTGACATGACAACCAGTTTTGGACGATCTGCAGCTCATTTGCCCGGCGTGTTTGCATCATTTCTAAGAAAGTTACTTTTTCTGGTATTGAATTGCTCATTCCTTTTTGATGATTCAATGAGCGTAGCATTCGGGCAAATGATTCATTTCCTTCTGTTGAATGCTCATCCAGCTGAAACGGAATATGTGCCGCCTTCCGATGCTGAATGACAATCTCACCTTCCCGCTCGTTAATGTATTGCACGAGCGTATGAACGTTTTCCGTTAAGCTCTCCTTCGTCTCTGAAGCAAAAATAACGGAAATGCCAATGTCTTCATTTTTTTCTTCCAAATACTCTAAAATCACATGTTCCGCAATTAACGAACGGTCGGCTACAATAAACACAAAATGTGGGGAGAACCGTTTTTTGTCTTTCTCTTCGTCCAAGGCACGCTCCCGCAACATCTCGTATATCGATGACAGCAATTGATCACGCGTCTGCTCGTTATAAATGAGCCCTTTGGCGAATGAATTCGGCAATTGAAAATGCGGGAGCCATTTCATCCATTCCCAATGCTTATAATCATCCTCTGAGAAAATCGCCACAAACCGCACATCATGATAGCTGTGGAAAAACGCGATTTGACCCACCAACTGCTCAATTTCACCGTTCACAATGGATCGTTTCCCAACCATTCCGATCGCTCCGTGTGACACATCAATTGGAAGCGGCACATGTTTTACGGTTTGATACACCTTGGCTATATGTTGTGCCTGCTCCAACAAATCATCGATTTCCCGGTTGGCCAAATCGCCCATGCTCACTGACACCTCATAAGTGGCCGGCACGTCCGCCGTTCCGATTCGCACATGAAGAAAATCGGCGCTCTCCGCCGTTCTTTCCCAAATGCGGCTGTTCACTTGCATGACGAATGATTTCATCTGCTCAAAGGACGGAAAATGATAGTATAATACGTTTCTTTGTTTTTCGGATAACGCTTGAAGCTCTTCCCTCTTTTGCTCCAAGTAATTTGTATAAATGCGCCGACGTTTTTCTTTTCTCATTTGGCGTGCCTTTTTTTCCCGCATATATTGCGCTGTCGATGTTACGATCGTCGTTGCAAACATGGCAATCGAAATCATAATGAAAACGCCCCGAGGCTGTATGAGAGCCACCGCGCCAATCACTAGCAACATCATAACCGGCGGCAACACCATCAACCATAAACCACGCGGGTCACCGTCCCCTTCCTGACTCGGGAATGAAATGCTCACTTTGTCGCTCGGCAACTCATAAATCATACGCGGCGTCCGACGGTACATCGGATATTTTTTCTTCATCTCGGAAAGAGGCGGCATCGTTTCGGTCAGCGATGAAACCACCTCTTCGCTACTGGTCACCGCAAGCAAATCTTCTTCGATAAACACAAACTGCATATATGGACATAAAAGAACATCGCCGTTTCGCAGCGACACAGCATCGGATAGCTGCACCCCATTTAAAAACAATGGAGCATCATCGTCTGGGATGACGACCCATTGTCCCCGATGCTTTCGCAACGAAAAGCGGGCATTCGTTGTCTCAATATCTGCTTGAGGATCATTGGAGACAAGCACCTCGCTTTGTTGCCCGACATAATAAACATATTTTCTCTGTTCTTCACCGCTCCATGCGATCGTCATTTGTTGCCCATCAACGTCAACCGTAATGGAACATCCGGGCTTTAGCTCGCCGATCTGTCGGCCTCCTTGCAATACCGCAAGCGTCGAGCCGTCCGATTTCTTTTCGATTTGGATATATCCGTTGCGAAATGAAAAAGATGAAACGGTCACGTGGTGTTCTAACTGATTGCCAATGACAATGACCTTCTCTTCGTTTGTCAGCGAAAACAGTTGGCAATACGTTTCATACAAAACCCATAGTTGGCTCATACAATCCTCTCCTAAGATGCCCACAGCTGCGCTTTTTTACTTTTGGGACTTTTGATTGTTAGTAGCAGACGGTTCATGCGACGATTGCGTTGTCTCACTAGATGAATCAGCGGCTGGCGTGGAGGCCGGCGGCTGTTGTTCGCTTTGTTGTTCTTCCTCTAATTGAGCTTCGCTCTCTTTTCGTTCCCTCTCGTATTCCTTTATTTCCTGATCAATTTCATCCAATTTTTTCTGTTTTTCGTCCCCTGACAAATCTGCATCGCCCTTTATTTGTTCTCGATATTTTAAAAGCGCGTACACAATTAAATCCCGATCCTCTATCGTCCGCGCCAATTCAAGCGCCTCTTCACTTTGACCACGGCCGATGTAAATCCAATACAACATATATTGCTCATCTGTTTTGAGCGTAATATTGTTCGATACCGTTTGACGCTGCTCTTCTGTGAGAGATTCCGTCATGACATAAGAAGAAGCAAGCTCGTACTGAATGACATATGGCATGTCTTCGGGCGCATAATCTTCCAACGTGGTAATGACATCGCTATATTTATTTTGCAAAAACAACTCTGTACTTTGGATATAGGCCTCTTGCTTCGGCTGCGCAAAAAAGAAAGAATAAAATACATAGATGATTGCAGGGATTAACAATCCGATGACCGAAAAAAATATGTACCTTTGCATGTTCCATCTTTTTTTGGGAATGTGCACTTTAGCCCGTTCTTTTGCCTCTTCTTCATCCACCCATTTCTCTAAAACTGCTAACACCGCATCCAAATGATCCGCTTGCCATAATTCCTTCGCAATCGGGGAACATTTCAACGTTTCATGAAACTTCAAGTATTCGTCAAAGCGATATTCGCCTTCCGTCAAAGCAAGCACCGTCGCTTTCACTTCACGAAGAAGGCGCTCGTCATCCCACTCATCAGGGGGCAAACTTTCTTTCACGCCCACATGTAGAAAAAACGGCTCCAATGCCCGGTTAAACATCAGGTTTTCCGGACAGACGATGAAAATCAATCGGCGAGCGGAATGATGCTTCACCTTGGAAACAAGATGGAGAGCGGCTCTGATGCGAGAAAGTAATGTGGTCTTTCTTATCGCCGCAAACGTCAAAAACGATGAAGGCGGTTTGATCACCACTTTTACCTCATCTTCGGATACATCGATGTCCCGCACGATGCAAGGGTCAACTTCCTTTAGCACCTCTAATTCCAACGGATCCTGCATTTTCAATTTGGCGCGCTGAAAGATGACCGTATATGGCTGATCATTGATCATGACAGCATCTAGTTGCGTTTCCAAATACGTCTTTTTTTCACTCATAATAAAATAATGCTCCTTATCCCATTCTCGATGGTTACAAAATCACAATGCGGTCCCCATTGGTAATACCGCTCGCCTGTAATGTCGCACAACCAGGGAAGACCGCTTGTTTATTTTCAACCCGCACCCAGCAGCCTTCCCTCGGTGGCGTCGATATGTTTTTTAACTGCCAAACAATCTCCACCATCTTCTTAATCGAATACAGATCGGATAAACGAAGATCTAGTACATCGTGCGTATAATGGCGAAGGTCAATCGTGACCTGAATATACATGGTTGGGAATCCTCCGATTATATACATGCTCATTGAAAAATGAAGCTTCATTGTTGCCTGCGGCGACCTCCCCATCCGATAGGCGGCACCTACATGGGCTTGGAAGGAATGGTCGCAACACTCACGGTGTTCAAGAGGAACAGCATTGAACTCTTTATCTAACATGCATACAGAAAAAAGCGCCATAATCTTTTGTAAGATTTGTAGCGCTTTTTTCCGAATGTCTCCCTTTATCCGCGAATTTGGCTGGCAATTTGTTGATCCGTGTCTTCCAAAATGGTAGCGGAATTGTGCAATTGTTGCCCCACTTCGTTCAATAGAACAGCCATTTTTTCAAATGATGGGCGCAACTCTTGATACTGTTGGATAAACGCTTCGCTCGAAGCACCTTCCCAAATCCCTTGAAGCGTATGACTCATTTGATCGAGCCTTGCAATGAGTTCGGTGACATTAGAACTCTCAACGTTATATTGTCTGGCAACACCACGCAGTTCTTCCGGTGTGAGACGAATCACGCCTGCCATTTTCCAGTCCCCCTTTAACCAGATTTTTCCCCTACAATTTTAAACAAGAAAATTACCATCAAGCAACAATATAAATACATTTATATAAAAATAAGTATTTTATACCATATTTTATTAATCTCAGTATCTACTTTTTTCATATCCACCTTAATAAAAACGACTGAAAATAAAAAAAATGGTGAATATAGACCTATGTCACTAGGCTCCGACCATTCGAAGGCACTTTTTATCTTGTTCTCTTCCGGCTGTCCCCCTGTTTATCTCCGATGAGAATTTTTATCCCTTCATCTCTCGTACGATTACATCGTAATACAAAGTGATGTTCTGTCCCCTCATATCGTTGATCATATTCGTATAGCGCAGGGCAGCTGTCTTCATGCTGTTTTGATACATTTCACACTGCCATTCGTTCCTCTTTTGATATTGCTCGATCGCTTCATTGGTTTTATCAGCTATTTTTCCCTGCATGTCCTTCATGGCGTCACGGACCACTTGCACTAAATCCCTGTCGCATTCCTGCATTCGATGCAACAGTTGAATAAATCCCGTTGCCTTGTCCATCAAATCTTGCTCCACATCAAAATGGTAAAGCATATTCAATTGTCTCATACGTAACATCCCTCTTTACTCATAGCGCAAATCAAAAAGATTGGCTAACTGCTTGTCTTTCTCAAAAAACTGCTCAAACGCCTGTTTGATGTTGGCGATGAGCTCCCTCCCTTTGGCAATCTCTTGTTCGTAGGACGCAAACATTCCTTCAAACGCATCAGGAATGGACGGATCCATCGTAGGAATCGACTCATGCACATCAATTCGACGCAATACATACACTTGTTGCGCGTCATACGAAAACGAGCCCAACAAGTGCTGGTAGGCGCTTGGGTTTTGTTCCATGTCTTCGATCTTTCTTATGAGCTGTCGCTTTCTCCCCTCAAAATCTTCGACATACTCTTGGATATAAAGCCGCTTTATCTGACGCAACACCGCTTCTTTCTCCTCCGTAATGCGCAGCCCCTTCTGATATAGACGTACCGCTGACGATATGTTCAGGCGAATCTTTTTCGTCCCCTTTTCCGTCTCGATCCACCCTACTAAGATCATATTCCCTTGCTTGTCATACTCTCTTCCTTTTGCGCGTGCGAGGGTGTTGATCACCTTATGCAGCGAATGCGCGTCGACACTCGTAACCGCAGCTTCTCTCACATCAGCCATATGTCGGTTAATCGTCTGAAGCCGGGCGAGGATATCCGTCACATAATGTTTGATCTGTTTGAACACGACAAATAGTGCGATCCCCGATGAAAGCCCCCCGAGCGCCATGAACCAAACCGCGTTGTTCCGCACATCGCTCAATATCTGATCCAGCTTCTTGACATCTTGCTCAATATGCTTCACTTCCTGCGAAATCGCTTCTTTTTGTTCCATGGTGAGAAAACCGGAGTCGACGAATGCCTGCAGAATCGCCTCTTTATGTCGCTGCAATATTTTTATATGTTTTAACAATTCCGGGATTTTCTCTCTCATGTCCTTGAACATATCGCTTACTTTTTCCACGATGTCAGGCATGTTCCATACATAATCGCCCACATCATATTGTGTAAGCGATTCGATCCACTCGAGATCGACCCCTGTCATCGCTTGGACGACCCCGTCCAAGCCCTTTTCATTGTATACATCCGCATATTGCGAGAAATACAGTTGAATCGCCTTTACATCTTGATCAGGGATCTTCTCAATCAAGCCCTTGAGGCTCGTAAATTGGTTGTTCGTATCGATCCAGTCACGGCTGCCTATATCAATAAATCCCCGCACCCCGCTCACCGCATACAGCAGATCCTCCTGAGCAGTCAAATGATGGATCGAATGTTCATCTACGCGCTTCTTATAATATTCCTCCGCAAACGCCTTCAACTCCGCAGGGGGGAGAGAGTAGATGGCGTTGTCATTTTGTATAGACTCAATATCAAATTTTTTCTCTATTTCTTTTCGAAAACCACGATCTATATACGCCAAATGATAAACACTTGGTGGTGCATCATTGATCACATAGACTTGATCAAACACTTTCTCAATGAGCTGGAACATTTGTGCATGATTGCCACCTAACGAATGACCAAGCCCTATTGCCTGGAGTTTTATAGTCGCTCCTCTCTGATTTAATTCCTCGTTAATTTTTTCGGTCACTATTTTATCGAAACGAAATGCGTGGCTATATTGTTTGTGACTTTTCCCCACAAAGATCCCAAAGAGATTATAGGCCCAATCAAGTGGCTTCCACGTATCATGTTCCGACATTTCACTTCCACGAGTGATTGTATATTTTTGATTAATACCTTGTTTCTCATCGTAAAAATGAATAATCGTGCCGTCAAATCCGAAATCCTTCCCCTTTTTAAAATCGTCTGAACGATAGACTTTAATGTAGGCGGGAGGTTCCTTTCCCGTTTCTTCTATATAAATACGGCGAATTTCCGCTTCCGTCAAACGATCATATTCTAACGCCATGATTCTCGCACGCAACAGATCCGTATCTAACACAAGTTTTTGCGACACAGCGTATCCCTTCCTTAATCATAAAACGTAATAGACCTCATCAACATTTTGGCTGTTTTTTCTTCTTCCTCCACCTTTACTTGGCAACTTTTCCTAGCATCATTGCAATTTACTGAATATATAAATAAAACTCCTTGATGGCTATTGTTTGATTTAATATAACTAAAAAACAAATATTCCGTATCATGTTTATCATCCACCGAAATGTCTTTTTGGCTTTTGGCAAAATAAATAGTTTTGTCATTATATTCTTGTTTCATATATGAACCGTTATAATCCGCATAAGCCCGAGAGGATAATAAATATAAATTGGTTTCAATATCCTCCATGTGCTCACCTTGTTCATATTGAAGATCTATAGAATAGTCTAAATTTTCCTCCTCATTGTCCCATCCGATAGCTAATGATTCGAAATCCTTTCCATCTCTTTCATACAGCCATTTTGCCACTACAGCGTCTTTAGGAAATAACATCGTATACCCATCTGTTTTCGATTGAAACAAATAGTACCCTTCTTTGACTTCTTTCGTTGATGCCATAAACTCACGAGTAAATTCATCCTGAAACGCTACCGTGTCCGGCCATTTCTTCGGCTGTTCTTTCTGTTCATCCATGTGACATCCTCCCATCAATACAAGTGCTGATAACCATAACGCTTGCCAATATTTTTTCAACGGCATCCATTCCTTTCCACTCTGTTCCATTCTATCCATACGTATCATATGACAATGGTCTTTTTAATAAAAAGTGCTATTTTATCCATTTTTAGATAGAAATAACGAGGAATTTTGTCCGTTTTTTGAGGACAGCAGGGGAATTCAATCGCTGCTGACGAATAAAAAGCGAGAATAAGCGAGGGAGAAAAAAGAAAACCCGACTTGGTATGCAAGTCCCCATTTATTGTTTATATGGCTTTAGCACCAAACTCTAAAAGCTCTCTATCATCACTTTGTTGCCCCCGATCAAGTGACTTCCACGTATCATGTTCCGACATTTCACTTCCACGAGTGATTGTATATTTTTGATTAATCCCTTGTTTCTCATCGTAAAATGAATAATCGTTCCATCAAAGCCGAAATCCCTCCCCTTTTAAAATCGTCTGAATGATAGACTTTAATATAGGCGGGAGGTTCCTTTCCCGTTTCTTCCATATAAATACGGCGAATTTCCGCTTCCGTCAAATGATCATATTCTAACGCCATGATTCTCGCGCGTAACAGATCGGTATCCAACACTAATTTTTGCGGCATCATCCCCCCCTCCTTTCAATCTTGAAATTTAATAGAGTGCATTAACATTTTCGCTCGTTCTTCTTCTTTGGCCACGTCGATGTGACATTTCTTATTTATATCATCACAACCAATTGTATATATAAATTGCACTGCTTGATGACTATGATTCGATTTAATAGAGGCAAAAAACTTGTAGACAACGTTCTGTTTTCCATTGTTCGATGTATGCCGTTCTTTTTTGGCGAAATAAATCGTCACCTTATCTCCTTTCATTTTTTTATATTCTCCATCATAATTCGCATAAGCTCTTGACGATAATAGAAATAGATTCGTATCTATATCTTCCGTTATTTCGTCATTTTCATAAATGACATGGATAGTATATGCGACATTTTCCTTTTGTCGACTTCCCCTTATAAATGAACGTTCGTACTCTTTTTCATGCTTTTCATACAACCCTTCGTCCATTCTCGCTTCTTCTGGAAACAACATTGTAAAACCACCTGTTTGTGAACGGAACAAATAATATCCGTCCTTTACTTCCTTCGGCGACACGAGAAACTTTCGGGTATACTCATCCTGAAACGCGACCGTGTCCGGCCATTCCTTCGGCTGTTCTTTCTGTTCCTCCATGTGACATCCTCCCATCAATACAAGTGCCGATAACCATAACGCTTGCCAATATCTTTTCAAGGCCACCCATTCCTTTCCACTCTGTTCCATTCTATCCATACGTATCATATAACAATGCCCTTTTTAATAAAAAGTGCTATTTTATCCATTTTTAGATAAAAAGAACGAGGAATTTTGTCCGTTTTTTGAGGACAGCAGGGGAATTCAATCGTTGCTGACGAATAAAAAGCGAGAATAAGCGAGGGAGAAAAAAGAAAACCCGACTTGGTATGCAAGTCCCCATTTATTGTTTATATGGCTTTAGCACCAAACTCTAAAAGCTCTCTATCATCACTTTGTTGCCCCCTGATCAAGTGACTTCCACGTATCATGTTCCGACATTTCACTTCCACGAGTGATTGTATATTTTTGATTAATCCCTTGTTTCTCATCGTAAAAATGAATAATCGTGTCGTCAAAGCCAAAATCCTGCCCCTCTTTAAAATCGTCTGAATGATAGACTTTAATGTAGGCGAGGGGCCTTTCCCGCTTCTTCCATATAAATACGGCGAATTTCCGCTTCCGTCAAATGATCATATTCTAACGCCATGATTCTCGCGCGTAACAGATCGGTATCCAACACTAAGTTTTGCGGCATGATGCTCTCTCCCTCAATCTTGAAATTTAATAGAGTGCATTAACATTTTCGCTCGTTCTTCTTCTTTGGCCACGTCGATGTGACATTTCTTATTTATATCCTCACAAGTAATCGAATATATAAATTGCACTGCTTGATGACTATGATTCGATTTAATAGAGGCAAAAAACTTGTAGACAACGTCCTGTTTCCCATCGATCGATGTATGCTGTTCGTTTTTAGCGAAATAAATCGTCACCTTATCTCCTTTCATTTTTTGGGTCTTCACCATTTTCTGTGATTTCTACTCAATCCTAGAGACATGTTAGCTGGATGAAATAGGTTCATCAGTCAGGATCCTTCTTCCGCATACAGACCACGAAGTTGGTAGAATGGAAACAGTCAAGTGCTTTCCTTGACGGGTTCCATTCTATCAACTATCATACCGATAGCGGAAGAAGGGAGCGCTTAAGCAGCCTGACTGCCTGTAGTGTTCCCTGTACACTCCAGAAATACACGCAAACGAAACCGTTCTAGATTTCGATAGCCATATGCCCGGCGTTTGATGTTTTTGATCTTGTGATTCGTCCCCTCAATTCGGGCATTCGTATATGGGCACAAAAAGTAGGAAAGAATAGGCTCCTTCCACCTTTCAAGCGTGTTGGCTGCTTCCTGAAAAGAAGCAAAAGGGCTCTGTTCGGCTAACCTCTTGAATGGTGGAACCTTCGCAAAGTTCATACAAGTACTCACAAAATCGATTGGTGTAGTGTTGATTGGGTGAAATCGATTCCAAAGAGGCGGAAAACACTTGGGAACCATTCCAGCACCGATAGCGCTTTACCTTTACGAACAAGTTCACCGGTTGATGGAAAATCGCCAAATCCCGTACTTTTCTTGTCCGTCTGTCGTGGACAGAGGAAGTGGCAAACCCACAATGAGGGCAACGTTCCTGTGTCTCTGTTTTCTCTACATGAATCGCATAACCATAGGAAAGAAGTTCTTGTTTAATCACTTTAAATTCTGGCAATCCTAGTGATATAGAAAGCACTTACGAGACCTCCTTAATGTTTATTTCACCACTAACATTATTGCCAGGATCTCGTTAGTGCTTTCTCCCCGAGTTCGACAGTCACTAGGCAAACAAAATGCCTCTCGCCCCTTGATACAAAAGGGATCGGAGGCATTTGGGCACACTTCGGGCGTGTATCTAGGTGCGAGGGTGGATGCCTAGAATCTTTGGAGGAGGTTCCAGCCCTAGAGCCGCAAGGAATAGCGCTTGTTTGGCCGTCAGTTCGGTTCGTTGATAAAGGTCGCCGTTTTTTGAAGAAAAATGTCCAAGCATGAGACGCTCGCATTCGTCTCTTACTTTCGGCCACGATTCATGAGTTCGGATCTCCACGATCCGAACCAGCAAGAGAGCCAGCCAACTGAGCAGCACATGCGCCCGGATACGGTCTTCCAAGCGATGATACATGGGGCGCAGCTCGAGTGTTGATTTCAACGTCCGAAAGGCCTGCTCGATATCCACCAGTTGCTTATACCCGAGCGCGACATCCTCGGCAGACAAGGTGTCATCGGAGGTTCGGATGAGATATTTGCCATCGTACGTTTCCGCTTCACGAACCGCTTGCTTGTCGATGCGAAGCGTTCCATCCTTCAATTGACGCAAGTATTTTCCGTAGGACGGATGGGAACGCAGCCGGCAGGTGGCCTTATGATGAGCTTCATTGGGGAGTTGGCGAAGCCCCTCCAACTCCTCTTTCAGCGATTCGAGCAGCGTTTCCCGTTCCTTGCGTTGGCGTTCGGCTTCGCTGGGATTGTACACGAGAACATAGCGCTGACGCGCTTCTCCGTCGCCCACGATGATTTCTTTGATATGCAAGTTCTCGCGAACTTGTTGGTAGCGCCCGCGACGGTTTAGGGCCTCTTCGACGGCGGCTTTGCCGGACCGCATTTTTTCGCCGACAATGTAGTGTCCCCCGGCCTGTTGCAAGATTCGCAAATTCTCTTCAGACGAAAATCCGCGGTCCATCACGCTGATCACACGCCCAAGCTTCCAGCCAATCAAGTCTTGTTTCACCTGTTTGATGACCGTCATATCCATCGTATTGCCAGGCCATACCCAAGCGCGAATGGGGACTCCTTCCCGGGTAACGGCCAGTCCAATGACGATTTGGACCAAATCGGGACGCTTATCTTTGGAAAACCCCTGCTTTCGAAGCGATTCTCCTTCTGGTGTTTCGGATGGATCCACTTCGAAGTACGACGAAGTCGTATCAAAGTAAATCAAATCGACTTCCAGGTTCAATAAATCGGCCACGGCATGGAACACTTGGCGTTCCAATTCCGGCTGCACAGCCAGCAGCTCATCCATCGCCCGGTACAACTGGTGGCTGGCGACTTGGGGAAGATGAGGGATATGCACGTCTTTCTCCACCCACTCCTCCATCGCCAACTTGCTTGACGGATGAAGGGCACGATTCGCCACCATGGCAAAAATCAGCCGTTCCAACGGAATCTGATGATGTCGGGAGGCAAACAAGGAGTGGAGAATCTCTCCCAATCCCAGTTGTCTCCAGAGCTGATCCAAAAGCCAAGCGCCACCAAGGCGTTTGCTTGATTGAAACTGAAAGTCATCCGACACTTCTCCTGTCAACGTCTCGATTTCCCAAGCCTGCTCAGGAGAAAGGAATCGCGAAATGCTTTTGGCCAGACGCTCCAAGACAGCGCGATCCACCTCGTCTTCGCGCCCAAACGAATAAATCACCTTCGCTTTCGCATATTTGGCCTTCGGATCCCATTCGTTGTGAGCAAGCTGGAGATACGCCACGGTCGTTCCATCTTTGTTTTTGCGTGTTACTCGCCGTATGTACATGCCTATATTATAACCGATATTCAGCTGTTTTAAAAGTTAAAATAAACAAGTCGTGTGCCTATGAAATTCAGTGTTTTTTTCTAGGATCCGCATCGCGAAATCTTTGATATAACAGCATTTTGGCCATTTTCATTTGCCTAAAATGGCCTCAAAACTGTCGAACTCGGGTTCTCTTTTTTGTCACTAAATCACAAAATTTGGTGATGAACCAAAAAATATCGGTCATAAGGCCATCGTTAACAAAATGAGTGACCATTTATCCCCTTTGCAGGGAAATATGTTTCCGTTTCGCTTGATGTTTTAATCAAGCGCGTTCAACAGTAAAAAAGGGAATGATAGTAACATACGTTTTTGTGAAATGGTGTGTCACTTTAAACCGCTATGATTGGATTGGATGTCTTTGCATTGTTAATAGTGTCTGTGACTGTTAGGAGGAATTTTATGGCTTTCTCTGTATCAGTCGAAGATTATACTCTAACTACTCCGATTTACAGATTTGAAGAGTTTTCTTATGAGGATATGCCAATGCAGCAGAAATTCTTTTTTATGAAGGAATATTGGCTGTTATTATGTGAAAGTGCAAAAAGAACAGCACTTTTCATGCTGTTAAAAATGGTTGGGAAGAGTATCCTCTTGTGGAGATCCATGATACGTATGTCAACAGTGGCGATAATAGTAAAAAACCCCGTATTTCAGGTGTTACTTTGGAAAAAATGGATTTGTGTAAAAGCATTTTGCCTAGAACAAAAGAAAAAAGGTAGGGTATTCTCTGATTGGACGAAAAACATTCCAGAGAAAGGAGAACCCTACCTATGTCTAAAAGTGTATCGAATATCGACTGGGCAAATCAACTGGAAAGTGTCATTCGTCAGTTTGTGAAGGAAAATGATCATGCGGGAAGAAATCAAACTGTCAGAGAGAATATTTTCCTATCAGGCTAGGCTGTCGAAAATGATTTTTTTCGAAAATTTGAGCCTTGAAAATTCTGTTTTGACAAAAATGGAGTTAACGATAAAGTTAAACGATGAGTCGCCGAAATCGCATAAAAAACAGCAAAAAGCGGATTTATTTTCCAGACGGAGAGAAGGGCACGATTCGAAGCAAAAGAAGCGGATGCGGTGGCAAATACAAGATGATTCCATCAATATGCCAACTTTTTTCTCTACGCCAAGCCAACGGATAAAAAAGCGTTTATAAGCGTTCAAAATTCGCCCGTCAACGCGTTTGAACCGATCGGGCATGAATTTCTCCAAAAAGAAAAAACGCCTGTAAGTGCCGTTTTTTTCTTTTTGCGTTTCACAAAATGTTTTTTAGTGCAGCTAACGGTCTCTTGGACGCGCTTCGCATGGACAATCCCAAGTCTCCTTGGCTAATGGAAGAGGAATATGGTTAGGAAGAAAAGAAGAAATAAACGTTGATTCCTTTATTCGTATAATAAAAACAACGGCTCGCGAATATCGGTTCGCTCTACAACGTCATCGATCATTTTCGTTAATTCATCAATCCAGTCCTCGCCGAACACTTTTTGCGACAGCAGCGCTATCCTTGCGAATGCCTTTGGCGGCAGCGGCTGGCCGCGCTCCGCAAAGCGGGCAAGACATTGGGAATATAGCGCATCGACGCCGCCTGTTTCATGCGGAATTTCCGGAACAACACCTTTTCCGCCCACCCGCCGCTCGCGGATGAAAAAGCGGATCGCCACGACTTTCCTGCCGCTTTTCACTTCTTTATACGCAAACGCCAGGTCCGTCTTCGCCGAGATTTCCTTTTGCGCCGGAGCAAGGACTCTTTTTTTGAAATTATGGTATTCGAGATACTTGTCGGTCGCGCCTACCATTTTCCGCAGATCATCGAGCGGAATTTCCACGTCGTTTATAAATTGCCATCTTTTCAAAATTTCATAGATGCGGATCGAATAGCCGCTTTTCAATTCCATCACAATTTTCAAGCGATATGTCGTGAATTCTTTTTTCAGCTGAAGCAAATACGGCTTCAGCCGCGGGTCAAGACAAGTTTTCAGATGTAATGTAAATTATCATTGTATTTCTGCATTAAAATACTTTATTTTTGCAAATTCCTTCGGAATCCCTCTCTCCCCTTACCCAAAAAAATATTCTAAATTTTTTAGTTACGGTGGAGAGACATGACCATGATTCACATTCATGACTTTGAGGTGAACGTAGAAACTTACGCTCAATGTATCACGTCTTCTATTTTCCTTTACCCACTAAGGGAGTCACGGATTTTTATCGTGGACTTGCCCTTGGATTAGGAAAAAGAACCAAAATACCGAAAGATCGGCCTATTTTATCAAATTCAATAAGGTATTAAGCTCATGTACAGCGAAAGAAGGATTGCTCCCGTCTTCATTTTGTATGAAATGCATCTGGCCAAAGATGCGTTCCTGTTCCTGTAGGGTATCACGATTTTGTTCAATTTTCAAATGGATTCGACGAATCCCTATGTTATTGGATTTTATCCAGACTCCCCCATTTACAAACGAGACTTGGGCTGAACCACCATCGGCCATTGAGCCAGCGAATCATCATACAGTATTACATGAAGCTACTAACCAAAAAGGAAGTCGGAGCGTATATCGAACGGAAAATGTTTTTGTACAGCTGCCAGCAGATCGACGAGGAAATTGTCCGTATAGCAACAGAAGAACATTTTTACTAAGGAAGTGGGCGAATAGTAGCTTCCTTTCGTTTCAAAAGAATGTGCAAATCATACGAGATACTGTGCAAAATCTAAAATAACTCGCAAAGATTGCGCGCTATTTTTATATATATGCTCATTGAAAAGTTAACCTTCGTATAAGTGGTTCCCACTCCGGTTATACTGCTCCTAAGGAAAAGCATGGAAAAGGAGCGGAATTCTGCATGAAACGTCTCAAAATCACCAACGATCACGGATGGACACCTCGGACACTTCGCAAACAGGAACGGAAAATCAAAAACACCCTTCTTCGCCAACGGGTGATGGCGGTTCGCCTGGTCATGGAAGGCTATTTGGGCAAAGAGGTGGCCTCCATGGTCAACGTGTGCCGACAAACCGTTTCCCATTATGTGTCGCTGTTCAACGAAGGCGGTCTGGAGCTCTTGCTTCATCGGGATTTCGCCCCCGGGCGGGAGCCGTTTCTCACCGAAGAACAGCAGGAAGAGATCAAACAGCTTGTGTTGACCACCACTCCCGTAGAACTGGGCTGGGACGTCGCTTCGGCGTGGAACACCAAACTCCTGCAATCCTATGTCGAAAAGCACTTCGGTGTTTGCATTTCCCGCGAAGCGTTGCGAAAACTCCTGCACCGCAAAGGGCTGTCGTGGACACGGCCGACCTACACATTGGCCAAAGGCGATCCGGATCGACAAAAGAATTTTGAGAAACAGATCGACTTCATAAAAAAAACTTAATGGATCCTGATTCGGTCTTGTTGTACCTTGATGAAACACATATCCGCTCTTACCATGTCTTGCGGTCCACATGGTCGGCAGTCGGCCGCCAAAAACAAGTGCCGACGTTCGGCCATCATGCCCACGTATCGCTGTTTGGCGCGGTCAACATCCACGATGGCGAAACGGTGCTTCATCAAACGACCGCTGCCAATGCCGCGACGTTCTTGGATTTCTTGAGAATGCTCAAAGAGCGCTATCCGGACCGTCTCATGGTCTTGGTGTTGGATAACGCCCGCATTCACCATGCCAAAATGGTCAAGGAGTTTTTGCGGGAAGAAGGGCAGTGTTTTCACTTTATTTACCTTCCTCCCTATTCGCCACAGCTGAACCCGATCGAACGCTTATGGAAATGGCTGAAAGATACGGTGATTGCCAATGTATTTCACAAGGATCGCAACGATATCATTCAAGCCATTACTCGGTTTGTCAACTACATCCACGAACGTCCGGAGGAAGTGCTGCAGCGCTTAGGGTGTGCAGGATGACTGAGAAGTTAACTCTTCATGTTGCATGTATATAGATTTTGAACTGAAATAATAATTTGAAAAAGGTAGTCCAAAATAATGTGCTAATTATATCATCATTTTTAATCTTAATTTTTGTAAGATATCTTTTTCAACATGATACACACCTTGACCATTAGTATAGCTTAATTCATGTTCTAATTTGTTTATCAAACTTTTTGCTCCTTTCACATCCCCCTTTAAATACTTAATGATGGCAAGGGAACGATTATAAGCATATGAATCTAATTTTGATACTCCTTTAAATAATTTATCTATTTCTTCTAAGTTTTTTTCATTGTTTTCATATAAAAATTTATAGAGTATGTATAAACTGTTAAAATTACCTTTGATAAATTTATTTTCCTTTGTAAGTGGTTCATTTATGATTGGCTGTATACTTGAAAAAACCTGTTCCACATGACCAATGTCAAAATAATAATAAAAAAGAAATGTATAGATCATATGATTTTCTAGCGGATTTTTTTCTTTAATGATTTCCTTACACTTTTCAATCAGATCTTTATCCCATTCCATAGGTCTTTTTGAACTAAACATTTCACTAAGTATTTGAAATTTTAAAATCTGTAAACCCGCTTGTTCCCTGTCTTTAAATAATAAAAATATATTTCCTCCGTCGTTTACTTCCCCTTTTGTAATCGGAAATGAGGTGGCTATAAATATCATAATGTTTAAAATGGAACACCATAGCATAAAATCGTTCTGATAAATCTTCCCAATCATAAAAAATACAAGAAATGCTATCAAACTAAACAAAGGGCCTCCCAGCAAAAATAATCCCCATTTTGCTTTTATTGTAGAAAAAATTGCAACGGTAGGGGTTACAAAAGAAACTCCACCGAAATAAATCCAATGTTTATTTTCACGTATTCTTAATTTTCCTTGCACTTTTTCAATTAAAAAGGGACCAAAAGTAAAAAAATGGAAATTAAATCTACACAATAACGCAAATATCACATGTCCTAATTCGTGCAAAAAAATAGCAATAATCAAACAAATGCCCAAAATCCATATATCGAAAATAGTCGATGCTAATGATGGAAATAATTTAGTAACTATCAAGGAAATAAAGAATATAATTAGAAGTAAAATACTAGGTCTATAAATTATATTTTGCATTGAAATCCTCCCTAACATATTCTGATTAACAAGTTATTCATGAAAAGGCGGCTCGTTTTTTCCCACTCCAGGCGGCAATGCGATGAATACTTGGCAGACAAATACATGTCCTTTTGTAGTGCATGGCTCGAGCACAATCAACCAAACAAGCCCTCAACTTTTTCGTTCGTGTCGATATTCATTTTCCTGCACTTTCATGGTTTCCCGAAGCCAGCCCAGCCCATAAAACGAGATCGTCCGCGGAAAAGAACGACTCATATCGGTGTCGATTTCCGCAAGAATTTGTCCCGCACTCTGCCGGTTTACTCCTGGAATCTTATCGATGAGCTCCAGATCTTTATCAAAAGGGCGCATTCACTCCTCAATCTTTTGATCGAATCAGGCAATCGCTTCATCCAAATATTCCACTGTCGCAGTTGTTCAGCTAACATCATTCGCTGATGGGAAGAGAGGAGTCCTTTCCACACGCTCTGGAGCTCTTCGCTTTTTTTCAGCCGCCTTTTAACCAATTGAGCCAACACTTTTGGATCATCGGTGCCTTGAATCAGTGCCCGAATCATCTTCTGTGCGGAAACCCCACTGATTTCTGACACCACTGAGGATAACTTGATTTTCGCTCCTTCGAGTACTTTTTGAATGCGATGGAGTTGTCGTGTCCGTTCCTCGATGGAACTGCGACGATAGCGGATCCATTCCTGCCACTCCCATGCGCATGGTTGGGAATGCAACTTCCTCTTAATATCCATTGACGTAATAAGTCCACGATCCATTCCGCATCTTTGACACCGGTCTTTCGTCCTGGAAACATTTTAATATGTTGAGTATTGACACCAACATCTCGATAGATTTATTTTCCAACAGATTACAGTTGCAAGGAGATACTTCGACTGGATTCGTTTTCATCCTTTCGATGGTAACGAATTTTTCTGTTATGGGGGCCTATGTAAATTTTGTAATTAAATATAAAGAGCGATAAACCAAAACTTTAATAAAAGATGTTCTTATAGAAAGTTGCGTAGCTTTTCAATCACTCTATTAAAAAATGTTCGTGTTTTCCACTAGGAGACTGAATATTCAATCTCCTAGTGGATAAATAAAATTATTAAAGTACAATTATAAAATCTCATACAAGATTATACTCCAATTTATCTAGGTATTCTTGGAAAGTGTTGCAGTTATACATTCCGCTATTTTTCCAATATAAAAATTCTGCATGGTTTTCTGATTGGTTACTAATAATATATTTCATTGTCTGAAAAACAGCTTCCAAATCTTCGTTACTTTTTACTTTAAGATTACCAGTGAGATATTCATTTATAATTTTAGCGCATTTCTCACGTTCATAAATATCAGGTTCTTTAACACTAAAGATACTTATTCTTCCAACTACTAATACCCCTAAATATCTAAAAATCTTTTCCAAATAGTCAATAACGAAATGTGCTCCATTGCTAGATGCTGAAGCAATAACTAAACCTGGTTTACCAGCTAGTCTAAGAAGATGACACCAATAACTTATTCTATCAATGAATGTTTTTGTATCTCCTGAAACATTATGAGAGTATACAGGACTTGATAATATTAGAAAATCAGCTTCCAGCATCTTAGCTTTTAATAAAGCCATATCATCGTTTTCTATTTTATCCTGATTACAAAATCCTTTATTGAAACAGTTTTTACATCCTAGGGAATTATATATGTTTGTATTATAAGCTGTAAAAATATTAAACTCTCAGGCGTGTTGATTATCCAATAAAATCCAAAGGGTATAGAAAAAAGAGCACCTTTCCTGTAGAATGTGAGTAGCGACACAAACAAACCCAGGAGGTGCTCTCTATGAACAAGCATACCACACTCCCGAATTTGATGCAAAAACTTGTTTCGGATGAAGAGATTCAACTGATTGCCGAAGCGGTTGGGTATCGTGATTCGTCTCGAACCTTTACGTTGCGCGAGTTGATTCACTTCTTCCTGCTGGCCGCCATGCATCAATGGAAAAGCTTTCGCCACGGAGCCGATGTGGGGCCTCTGTATGGATTGCCGCGATTCCATTATTCAACTGTATCCAAGAAAGCGAAAGAAGTTCCCTATGACATCATGAAACGCTTGTTGGCGTTGATCATTTCCAAGTGCAACCGCCAAACCCGCCGCTCGCTTCGGTTTCCCAAACCGCTTCGGGTGGTGGATTCGACGACCGTCACGGTCGGGAAAAACCGCCTGCCATGGGCGCCGTATCACGGCGAACGCGCCGGAGTGAAGCTGCACGTCGCGTATTCGCCGGAATCCTCGTTGCCGGCAGACGTGGTGGAAACCATCGGACTGCGTCATGATGGCCCGGTGGGAGAACAGTTGACGAACGCTCAACAAGTGCTGGTGGAAGACCGGGCGTATTTCAAAATCGAACGCCTCGATCGATTTGTGGAGCAGCATCAGCTCTTTGTCATTCGGATGAAGGACAACATCGAACTTCATCAGAAAAAAAGCTTGAAACGCCTTTCCAGCACATCCTCATCGGTTCAAGCCGACTTCACGTGCCAGTTGGGGACGAAACAATGCCGCTCCACCAAGCGTCACCGGGTGGTGATCTTTCGAGATGCGAATGGCCGCGACATTCGGGTCGTGACGAACCTCTTCCATGCGTCTGCGGAAACCATTGCCGACATGTACCAACAACGTTGGACTGTTGAGGTCTTTTTCCGTTGGGTGAAGCAATATCTGAATGTCCCGACCTTGTTTGGCACGACGGAAAATGCGGTATACAACCAACTGTTTGCGGCGTTCATCGCGTATGTGTTGCTGCGATGGCTGTATGATCAAACCAAAAAACAGACGAACGTCTCTCTTTCCTTCATTTCGTTCGTTCGCCGTTTTTTCTCTGGGCAGCTTCCTCTCGATTGGAAATCCGGGATGGCCGCTGCTTTGTTTGAGTATGCCCAAATTTATGGAAGGCGTATGTCTAATTTTGGATAATCAACACTCGTGTTAAACTCTATTTCAATATCATCATTTTTATATTTTAGTACGTCTTTTTTTAGATTATTAATATAATGGATAAGTTGAGAGTTTTCATTCCTTGTCCCTACATATGCAAAAATTTTCTTTTTCATATAAAAACCCTCTCATATGAAGATTGTTTTGTCTTACCTTGTTTCTCCAAATTGTGATACGGGTACCTTCTATCCGCGTGATCAATGAAGTCCTATTGAAGATGAAAGAGATCCACCTTTGTCATAGATGGCAATCCGATTTGCCTTTTAGCACAACACTTTCTATCCAGCACAGTATTACACTTGATGCGAAGCAGGTCATTGCTCATTAGCCCCCTAATGAATTTGGACACTCGATAAGGTGTTTTTTATAATCGAAGTGACCAAATGAAGGGGGCTTTTGATATTACATGAAACGAAGAAAACATTCGAAGGAATTTAAGCTACAAGTGGTGAAAGAAGCATTAGAAGTCGGAAATAAAGCATTGGTAGCTAGAAGATACGAGCTTAGCCCGAATCTTGTGCAAAGATGGGTGAAGGCATATGAAGAAGGAAAACTAGGACAAGAAATGGTTTCCTCTCCCTCTTCAGCTGAAATCAAACGGCTGGAGGAAGAAAACGAGCAGCTCAAGAAGCTATTAGGGGAAAAAGATTTAGAAATCGCGATTTTGCGTGATTTGATAAAAAAGAAGAACCTTCACTTACTGAAAAATTGGAAGTAGCCGAGCAGTGGATCAAGAAAAGATATCCGATTACAAAAGTATTGGAGATTCTAGAAATCAATCGCTCAACCTACTATTATCAGCAGAACGGAAAAGTCGAGAAGAAAACAGTAGGTGGGGGACGTCCAACACCCGGCTACTCTCTAACGGCAACTGGCGAAAAAGTGTCAGACGAACAAATCCAAGAATGGCTCTCTGAGCTTGTGATGGGAGAAGGATTTGCCTACGGATATCGAAAGCTGACCATTCAGTTAAGAAGAGACCATCAGCTTGTGATCAGTAAGAAAAAAGTATATCGATTGTGTAAAGCGATGGACTTACTACGTCCGCAGCGAGAGAAACGGATTCCATATCCGAAGAAACTCGCTCGAAATCGCATTATTACAGGCTCGAATCAGTTATGGGAAATGGATGTGAAATATGGATATATCGAAGGAGAAGAACGCTTTTTCTTTGTTTTGTCGCTCATCGATGTGTATGACCGTTCGGTAATTGATTACCATATTGGGTTGAGTTGTTCAGGAAGCGATGCCGTAAAGACGCTTCAAAGAGCGTTATTCAAGCGTCAGCAATTTGAACAGGCAAATAAACCTGTGATTCGGACAGACAACGGCCCGCAATTTATTTCTCATGCCTTTGAAGCTGCCTGTGAGCGATTTGGAATCGAACATGAACGGATTCCACCACGGACGCCGAATATGAATGCGCATATGGAAGCGTTTCATCGTTTACTGGAGGAGGAATGTCTAGGAAGAATGGCGTTTGACAGCTATGAAGAAGCTTATCAAGCCGTGATGGAGTACATGAAATTTTATAACGAGCGAAGGATTCATTCGAGTATTCTCGATCTTCCACCGCATGAATTTTACAAAAAAGCGCAAACGGAATCGTTAATCATCAAAGAAGTTCGCGTATAAGGCAAGAGGATTTTGTCTTCTTGCCAAGAAAAAACGAGAAATTTTGAGAATAACCTAAAATTAAGATAGGATGTGTCCAAATTTAGGGGGTCAATCCGGGGGAGTTCAAACTTTACAAGTAAAAGGAGTTTTTTAAATGGAATATATATACTTACTTGTTTTACCAATAATAGGTGTTTTGTGGTTTTTAAATTTAGCAAGCTTTTTAAAAAATTTAAACAGTAATGGAAACACACTTAATCAAACAATACTAGGTGCCGTATTAACCTTTATCTTTATTTTTCTATTTATGTACGGATTTTTAGGAACACATTAATATTCAATCATCCGCCTATACAAAAAAGATTGAACTACCCCCACTTACCGGCTAATGCCGGTGGAAGTGGGGGATTCTTGTTTCCTTTGGTCATTGTTACCCGAGTTCGACAGTTTGAGGCCCATTTTAGGCAAATGAAAATGCCAGAAATGCCGTTATATCAAGGGTTTAGCGGTGGTTAACCTAGGAAAAAACGCCGAATTTCATAGGCACACGCTTTATAATTTAATCCTTTTAATATAAAGTTTTTTTGTTTATAATATAGACATGTACATTCGATGGGTAACCGTGGTTACTGTCAATGTACCATCAATTGGAGGATTGCATCTATGCTCACGTGCTTCTCCACGGTCTAATCCTCCTCTTGATCCGAATCGAGAGTAAAATCGTGGCCGAAAGTAAGAGACAAATGTCAGCGCTCCACGTTAGGACATTTTTCTTCAAAATATCGTGACCTCTATCAGTGTACAAAGATCACGACCAAACAAAGGAAAACCTCTGTGGCTCTAGGGCTGGAGCCTCCTCTGAAGATCCTAGACATTCATCCTCGCTCCTAGATACACGCTAGAAGTATGCCCAATTGCCTCTCAGCCCTTCTGTATCAAGGGCTGGGAGGCGATTTGTTTGCCTAGTCACTGTCGAACTCGGGTGTTACTCAAAGATCTCAAGAATCCCCCTCCATTCATTATCTAAAATAGACCAATGCTTCCGATAAGGAGCATCTTTCGAAATATATTTTTTAAGCACCTTTGGTGCTTTCAGACTGTTGACAAAATGGGTTTCAGACGAATGTCTGAAACCCATTTTGTTCCATAAATAGACTATGTTTTCAAAAAAAGTGGGTAGGATGGGAAGCCATGCAAAGGAAAAGAAAGGGCGGTGCTTCGCCTTCCATAGGTAATTCGCCAGTTTTTTTAAATTCATGGCAGCACAAACAAGCATCGCCTGCGCCTCATTTTTTTCCAATCCCCGGTAATGCGTCCAGCGCAGACCATGCTTCTCTTTCATATCGGCGAAATCCCGTTCAATCGTCTCTTTTCGGAGGGCATAGAGTTCCCGGTATTCCGGAACATACCGCAAATGCTCTGCTTCTTCATAGTAGTCCTGCCATACGTGGCGAGTGACTACTTTGGTGTAGCTCTTGCTTTGCGTGCACTGATGAAGATACGGACAGCTTCGGCACACCGCCGGGTCCGATTTGTATTCCCGGTACCCTTCCCGATTCGTAGTAGAGTAAGATAGAACTTGATCATTGGGGCATAGATAACAATCAAAATATTCGTCATACACAAAATCTGATTTCCGAAAGAATCCATCTTTTGTTTTCGGGCGAGTGTACGGCCAAATCGGCTTTACCCCTTGTTCGAGTAAATACTTGGCAATGGCAGGAGTTTTATATCCTGCGTCTACACACACGGCTTCCGGACATGATTGGATTTCCCGTTTCACTCGTTCGAACAGCACAAAAAACGCTTGACTGTCATGGACGTTGGCTGCCGTCACGTAGGTCTGTAGAATCCATCCGTTGCGATCACAAGCTGTATGATACGAATAGGCAAACACTCGCTCCCGTTCATTTTTCACCAACAGTCCGCTCTCCGGATCCGTTTTGCTTACTTTTACTTCCCGTTTTTTTTTTTCTCAGATGGCAACGGCGATTTTCCATGAGCGATCCGATCCCGTTCGATTTCTTTTTCGAGTTCCTGTTGGTAGGCTTTGGCTTCGACTTCTGCCATTTCCGTTGTAAACTTCTTTTTATTGGCGCTTGCTTTGACATGAGTGGAGTCTACGTACAAGACACTCGAATCTACCAATCCGTGTTCAAAGGCTTCTTTTAAAATCCGTGAAAAAATTTGATGGAATACATCCGTTCCAGCGAAACGACGCGCATAGTTTTTACTTGGCGTCGAGTGATGAGGAACGGGATCATGAAGACTAAGTCCTAAAAACCAACGGTAGGCGACGTTGGTTCGGATTTGTTCGACGGTTTCACGCATGGAGCGAATCCCAAATACATACTGAATCAAATACATTTTAAACAACATCACTGGATCAATGCTCGGACGTCCATGATCAGGAGAGTAGAGATCTTTCACCACATCATAGATAAAAGAAAAATCAATGGCCGCATCCAGCTTTCTTACCAAGTGATCCTCTGGAACCAGATCATCCAGTTTCACCGTGGTTTCGGTATAGCGCCCATCTTCTTGGTGTGGCCGAAGCATCGTTCCTTTCCTCCATTTCTCCCTCGTCTTACCTTCATAATAAAACAGCTTGTCGACTTTGTCGACAAGCTGAAGCTAAGCAACGTGTTGCTTAGCTTTTCAAGGTGTTGAAAAAGTCAGACGTCAAGAAAAAGCTCATGAGGAGGGTGAACTTTTTCTTTTCTTTTTCTCTTCCATTTGGTAGGTGACCATATTGTTGGATTGATCGCAATTTGGTCCACTTTTTGAGGTTTTGGATCATGGCGGTGATCCAAACCTGAATTTGTACTTGCTGGACTCCACGGTATCGTGTGAAACGAAGACCGTGGAGTTCTTTGCTTTCGGCGAAACTTCGCTCAATGGTCGATGGACGTACCGATCGCAACACTTTTCCTCTCATCGATCATCGTTGTTTCCGCATCTGTTCGTAGATATCTTGATGAACGGAAACTCGAAATACACGATCCTTTGCGCCTGTTGCGTCAGGACATCCCACACAACTTCCTTTTACGGCTGGTTTGTACTCATGATATCCAGAACGGGTGGACGTCGAATAGGTGAACTTTACGCCAAAGGGACACGCATCCACATCGTCTGTCTGTGACTTGTTGGAACTTTGCGGAACGACAATCGGGATGTTCCTTTCGGTGAAAACGTCGATACGATATATACGCCAAAATCCCTTTTTTCTCTCATTCTCTTGCTAGTCGGGCGTTATCATAGCCAGCGTCTAACACGATTTCCTTGAGAGAATATCCTACTTGATGTTCAACCCGCTCGATTCGCCCCATCAAAATCCGATGGCCAGGCACGGTGGCGGCCGTTACGTAAGCGTCCAAAATAAAATGATGCAAGGTGTCAACGATTCGATGATCGTGGAACGCAAAGAGACCGCGCGGATCGTGTTTAACCGATAACTCAGCATCTGGATCTGTGGTGCTACAGATCATCCTTTTGGTTGCCAGCTTCTCTGCTTTGGGAGCGAACGGTTTTTTTCCATGATGTTGTCGTTTTTCATTGACCAGTTGTAACACGCCCTCATCTTCTTTCACCACCATCGTCTGAATCACTTGGATGCGTTTTTGTTTATTGGTATTCGCTTTTTCACTCTGTTTCATCCGCTGCCCACGTATCCGGAGACAAGAAACCATCTTCTTGAATCCATTGAAGGACATGACCAAATAACGCTTCCCATACACCAGGATCGACCCGATGGCGAAGAAACTTGGAAACGCTGGAGTGGCAAGAGACTTTCTCGGTGGCGGAAATGCTTAAAAACCAGCGATACGTGGCGTGTTGCTGGATTTGTTTACAGGTAAACCGAACGGATCGAAACCCTTCTAGATATTGAATCATGAGGATTTTTACAAAAATCAACGGATCCATCGTGGAGCGACCAATGGTACTTGGATAAAACGGTTCAAGTAACTGATATACACTGTTTCAATCCATCCATTTATCGATGGGAACCAAGATATGGTTCGGATCAGATGATGTATAAAATTTTGTGTAAAGCATTTTGCTAGACCAAAAGAAAAAAGGTAGGGTATTCTCTGATTTGGACCAAAACATTCCAGAGAAAGGAGAACCCTACCTATGTCTAAAAGAAGTATACCGAATGTAGACTGGGCAAATCAACTGGAAAGTGTTATTCGTCAGTTTGTAAAGGAAAAATTAGAACTGATCATGCGGGAAGAAATTAAAAATTTCCTCGAAATTGAACAGGCTGGAACGTCGAATATGAGAAACGGCTACTATCAGAGAAATCTAGATACGCAATACGGTCGGATTGAAGGTCTTTTGGTCCCTAGAGACCGAAACGGAGAATTTCAAACGCAGCTGTTTGCCCCTTACCAACGCCACACGGGCTGGCTGGAGGAAGCCATCATCAGGATGTACCAAAGTGGCATGAGCACGCGTGAAATTGGCAAGTTTATCGAACGAATTCTAGGAAGCACCTATTCTCCTGCGACGATCAGCCGGATTACCGATGTCGTGAAGGAAGACATCGAGAAATGGCACGCTCGTCCACTACACCAGCGTTATTCGGTCTTATATTTGGACGGCTTGTACGTGAAACTTCGCCGGGATACGGTAGAGAAAGAAGTTATTTATGTGGTATTGGGGGTGAACGAAGAAGGGTATCGTGAAATTCTTGATTTCTTCGTAGGAGGACAAGAAAGCGCCTATGTATGGCAGGAGATTCTCCAACAGCTCTACAAAAGAGGCGTCAAGGAAGTGCTTCTTGGCGTCTTCGATGGCCTTCCGGGGTTGGAGGAAGCCTTTAAGGCGGTGTATCCGAAAGCCGATGTGCAGCGCTGTGTCGTGCACAAAGTCCGCAACACCCTCAGCCGTGTTCGGAAAAAAGATCAATTCGAAATGGCGGAGGACCTGAAACTCATTTATCGTTCTCCGAATAAAGAAATCGCATTGGAGATGTTTCAACAGTTTCAATCCAAATGGTCTCACAAATACCCAAGGGAAGTCCAATCTTGGGCAAATGAGTTGGATGTCCTTCTCACCTTTATGGACTATCCAAGCAGTATTCGAAGTGTGATTTATACGACCAATGCCATCGAACGAACGATCAAGGAGATTCGGAAACGCCTAAAACCGATGAACAGTTTGAGCAGTTTAGAAGCCGCTGAAAAAGTCGTATATTTGACGATACAGGACTTTAACGAGAAATGGGCAGGGCGAAAGTTGCGAGGATTTGCCGAAGCGCAAGAAGCCCTTCAACGAATGTTTGAAGAACGTTATTGTTAACCAAATATTGTAAATAAACAAAATAAGGGGATTTTCCCTTTCCGCACAAGAGACTGAATATTCAGTCTCCTGTGTGGAGAAAATCAGTCCCCTATCAATTCAAATCCATTTCAGAGAAACCCTACCCCATTACATTACACAAAATTCTTGACGGTACCTCGGATCATACATGGATTCATAAGTTTGACGATTTTGTTGAATCTCTACGTTCGATTGGTAGTAGTACATAAGTGGTTTCTCCTCATCAGTTGTTTTCTCAACATATATCATAAAAAAAACGGTTTTGTCCCTTGACAAAATCGTTTTTCAACAGTCTGATTGCCTCTTGTCAATGATCACCGACAAGAGGCCATTCTGATTTCTAATGAGAGTAGCAACTCATATATTTCACAATCAAAGCCTTAGATGCAGATTACTGTCCTTCGACCCTCGCTATGCTCATCTTGTTTGTCAAAAACAGTGCAGGCAGAATGCTAATTACCATGAAGATTAAGCTTGTGATAAAACCTGCGTGATAAGCGCCGGCAAAGTTGGCTGCTGTAGCCTCCTTCACATTTAGAGCGTTGCTGACCACCGTTGCCAAAATGGCGGAACCAAAGGCGGCTCCAACGTTTTGGATGATGCGGGTGGCAACGCTGGCTGCTGGGACTTGCAGCTTTTGGAGCCCTACGTAAGAATCACTCATCACAGGGACCGTGATCCCTCCGACGCCTATTCCTCGTACAAACAGTACCAACCATATGAGCCATTGCGACGTGTCGGCATCAAAGAATACAAATGGAAGTGTCCCGATGATGGTTATGGCAATGGAAGGCAGTACTACATACCGTGCCCCGAGCTTATCCGTCATTTTACCGATCAAAGGCCGTGTGACCAGCATTCCCACACCTTGGGGAATCAGCCAAAGTGCCGCTGTAATGACGTTGAGCTCAAGTACATTTTGAAAAAACATCGGGAAGAGAAGCATAGGCCCATTGGTGGCAAATCCGGCTAAAAACAGTGAAAGAAACGCAGCACTGAAATTTTTTGATTTGAACAGATCCAGTGGTATCAATGCTTGATCCTTTCTCTTCGACGCATAAAGCAAGTATGCCACCAACGAGATAGCGCCAATGCCGAATGCCAGGATGCCAGTTGCTCGCGTGTTCTGTGCCCTAATCTCCGTCACGCCAAAGACAACCATTCCAGATAACATGGCCAGCAACAGAATCCCTATCCAGTCCAGTTTTGCAGATTTATTCATTGCCTCGAACTTCGGCAATTTCCATTGTGCGATGAGTAATGCTATGCCCCCTATAGGAAGGTTTACAAAAAACAACCAATGCCACGATAAGTGCTGTAAAATGAATCCTCCGATAACCGGTCCGGCAATAGGGCCAAAAACCACCGGAATACCGACAACGGACATGACACGGCCCAGGTTTTCACTGCCAGCAGCTTGTACAACCAAAGTCGTCAGCGCTGGGATTATGATGCCGGAAGCGAGCCCCTGCAGCATACGAAATGCGATTAAGCTCTGCATATCCCATGCAAGACCGCAAAGAAGCGAGCTGATTAAGAACAGTCCCAATGCAACCATGTATACTTTCTTGCCATCATATTTTTGCATCAGCCAACCGGAAAGCGGGACTGCCATCCCCAAAGCGAGAACATATCCAGTCACCACCCATTGCGTAACCGCAAAGGTGGTTGAGAACGCTTTGGCTAAATCGTTCACCGCAATATTGATGATCGTGGAGTCCAACATAGGCAGAATTGCACCAAGCACCAAAATCCACGCGATGCTAATCATTCCTTTTGGTAATTTTTCTTTTCCCATATTTCCATCTCCTATTTTTAATTAAGGTACATATTGTACCTTAATTAGTATAAATGATTTAAAAATAAGGTTCAATATGTACCTTAAAATTTTTTTTAAATTATGATATAATGTTTTCCGATTTTTGCTGAAATATAAGCTTGAAAAACTCGTGTTGGCAAACACTTTGCGGAGAGATGGTGAATGAAATGAACGATGCGAGCAAGAATGTGCGTAGACGAGGAGACGCACTGATCGAAAGCATTTATAACGCCACGATAGAGTTGATCAAAAAAGTCGGTTATACCAATCTTACTTTTCAGCAAATCGCACATGCTGCGAAAACCAGCCGTACTGTCTTATACCGGCGATGGAATACAAAATTTGACCTAATCCATGAAATCATGGAATATAAAACGAAGAACGCGCTCGGCGGGGAATTGATTGATAAGATCGAGGACACAGGAAGCCTGCGTGGTGACTTGTTGCAGTTGCTTACCCTCTATCAAAGCATTTATACAGAGGGTGGGCTTGAAATAATGAATGCGATTTTATTTGAGATAGGACAAGACAGCGAAAAATTGTCGAAGATTGAAACTAACGCTAGAAATAAAAATATCTTGGTCATGCGTAAACTGCTTGGGTTCGCAAAAAACCGGGGAGAAAAAATAAAAGAGGTCAGCGACGCGACACTGACCTTGCCTTTTGACCTCATCCGAGTAGAAAATCTCCTGCGCAGAGAGACTATGGATGCAAAACGTCTTGAGTTATTGGTTGATGAAATATTGCTTCCGGTTTTTCTTGCTTAACGAAAATATGATTGCTGTTTTATGAAATCAAGGGAGTCAGTGAATTATAATAAAAATCAGTTGCCTTTAGTAAAAGTTTTTTGATCCGTGACCATGTATGGGTCGAATGTCTACCTCTTGCCTAATGAAACAAACCGTTATGTCATTACAGGTTACCTCAAGAACCAAAGTGCACTGACGATGGCCCACTTGATATCTCTATCCAGAAAGACCGGCAGAGCTAAACAAATATCAAAGTGCCTGAAACGAAGGAATCTAATTTTTCGTCTGATCAGGCACTTTTTACTTTAATAAAAATCCCTAAATAAGGAAGATCAAGCAGTGACACAGGTACCATAAAAGGGACCTTTTTCATACAGATTTTGATGAACAACCATTATCCTTGTTTCCATTTATGAATATCTTGTTAAAATCAACTTCGCAACCGTCTCCACATGCGCCGTATGCGGGAACATGTCGACCGGTTGAATGTAGTCGACGCGATACGCCCTAGCCAAGGTATCAAGATCACGGGCAAGGCTGGATGGGTTGCATGAGACGTAGACGACCGTTTGCGGGCGGACGCGAAGGATCGTCTCAAGCAGCGCTCGGTCGCAGCCGACGCGGGGCGGGTCGACGATGACGACGTCCGGCTTCCATCCTTGTTTCACCCATTTTGGCAGCCAATATTCCGCTTTTCCGACCACATAATGCGTGTTCTCAAAGCCGTGTTTTTTGGCGTTTTTCTTTGCATCTTCGATTGCTTCCGGAATCGTATCCATGCCGCGCACTTCTTTGGCGTCGCGAGCGAGCCAAAGACCGATCGTGCCGACGCCGCAATAGGCATCAACGATCCTCTCTGTTCCGGTGAGAGCGGATGCCTTTTTCACTTCATCGTACAATTTCACCGTTTGGATGGGATTAAGCTGGAAAAAGGCGCGCGCGGAGAGCTCAAATGACAAATCGCCGAGCGTTTCTTGAATGTATTCATCTCCTGCTAGCACTTCTGTCTCGTCGCCGAAAATGAGCGAGGTTTTTTCGCCGTTTATGTTTTGCACGATCGATTTCACTTCTGGAAGACGGCGACGAATTTCGTCAATGAGCAGCTCTTTGCGCGGAATATCTTTCGTCGCCGTGACAAGAACGATCTGGATGTCCCCCGTATGAAAGCCAACGCGGGCGACGATCGTCCGTACGACGCCTGTTCTTGTCCGCTCATTGTAAATGGGGATGCGCAAATCTTGCAAAATCGTTTTGACAATGTTGGTCACGCGCGTCGTTTGTGGGTGTTGGACGCGACATTCCGACAAGTCGATGAGCCGGTGTGAGTTCAGGCCGTACAGCCCGGCGAGCACCTTTCCTTTTTTCACTCCGACTTGAAACTGGCTTTTGTTTCGGTAATGCCACGGATCGTTCATCCCGATCGTCGGGCGGATGTCAATTTTGTCGACATCGAGACGACGGACGTGACGACGCAACGCTTGGATGACAATGTCACGCTTCGCTTCAAGCTGCGCCTCGTACGACAAGTGCTGCAGCTGGCAGCCGCCGCACTGGTTATAGAGCGGGCATGACGGCGTGACGCGGTGAGACGAGCGCTTTCGGATGCGTTTGATTTTCGCCTCAGCATAGGTAGGGTGAATGTCTGTCGCCTCAACGATCACTTCCTCACCTGGCAAGGCGCCGGGGACAAAGACAACTTGTTTTTGAAAATAACCGACCCCTTCACCGTTAATGCCGATGCGCTGAATCGTCAGCGGAAATTGATCGCCTTTTTGAATCTTTACCTTCGTTTGTTGCTTTGTCATATCAGTCCCTCTCATTCAATACTTCTCCACAAATAAAGAGCCGCATAACTCGTGTACGGCTTCCATCGTTCGCCGAGCAATGCCAGCTCGCTAGCAGTCGGCCGCTTCGGAAGCTGAAAAAGTCGTTCAACCGCCCGCTGCAAGCCAATATCAGCCGGCGGAAAGACGTTCGGACGGCCAAGCCCAAACAGGAGAAAATTTTGCACGGTCCATGGCCCGATGCCTCGTATGGCGGTCAACCGCTCCATCACTTCACCGTCTTCCATTTGCTCGAGGTCATCAAGTCGCAGCGTTCCGTCGGCAATCAGACGCGACACATCAACGATATACTCCGCCTTCCGCCTGCTCAGCTGTAAGGCGCGCAAGTCATCATACGAGCGGGCGGCGATATCTTCTGGGCGCGGGTAAAACCAAACGCCGTCCCGTTCCTCACCGAACGTTTTGACAAACCGTTCTGTAAGTCGATAGCCCACTTTGAGATGAAGTTGCTGATGGATGAAACATTTCATCAGGCAAAAATACAAATCGAAATCAAGCACTAATGGCAGCCCCTCATAACGGGCAAACAGCGGCGCCAGCTCGGTCGTGCGGAAATGATCGTACACCGGGGCAAGCGGCGTCTGCCATTGGAATAAATGGGAGACGCGCTCAAGAATGTCTTCTTGCCGATTGGAATGCGGTGCCAAAACAACAAAACGGGGGGCTTCTTTTGTGCCGATGCTTTCAATTACGACCGGTATCTTTAAGCCGTCAAGATGAAGCGGCACGGTGATGCGCTGTCGCTCTACGTCAACCGCCATCAGCGGATCTAACGAAAGCCGGTCGAGCACATGGGCAAAATCATACGGCGCAGGCACGGTGATCGTTCGTTTCCACATTGTCCTCACCTTTTTCGTTGGTCCGTGCCCTTATTATAACGAAAAACGCCCCGCCAAACCAACGAATCGGACAAAGCAGCCGCATACGATTCAGTTGGAAAGGCAGGGACAAACGCCTCATCTCCAAACACTTCGCTCCATATGTGATTATAAAGCGCCTTATGGGCGAAACAGCCACGGATGGAGTCCCATCTTTTTCCCCATCAGCTCATCTAAGCTGGCAAACGTATACCCTTGTTTGCGCAAGTCATCGATCACTTTGGGCAGCGCGTCGGCGTTATCTTTCGAGACAGAGTGCAAAAGCACAATCGCACCTGGATGGATTTGTTTCATCATTTGGTCGTACGCATATCGCCACCCTCGCTGGCGATCGGTTTGCCAATCGACGAAGGCAAGCGACCAAAAAACATGATAATAGCCTAGGTCGCGGGCGAGGGACAACGTCCGTTCACTAAAAATGCCGCGCGGCGGACGAAGGTACACCATCCCTTTTTGCCCGGTCAATTCCTCTGTCTTTTCTTTGACTTTTTCCAGCTCCTCACGCAGCCGCTCATCACTTACTGTCGTCAAATCAGGGTGATGCCACGAATGGTTGCCGATGATGTGCCCTTCCGCAGCCATTCGTTTCACCAAATCAGGTGCGGTTTGCAAGTAATGGCCCGTGACAAAAAAAGTAGCCGGCACTTGTTTTTCTTTTAACACATCTAAAATTTTTGCCGTATAGCCGTTTTCATAGCCGTTATCAAACGTTAAATACACTGTTTTTTCACTCGTATCGCCTAAATAAAAAGCATCGTACTTCGCCAACAGTTCATCAAGCTCTTTCCCCGCTGACGGGGGTTCATGGTTTTCACTCCGCTTGAATCCCCAATGGATCGGCGCATTGCTTGCCGCTAAAGCGGGGGTGGGAACGAGTGCGATTATGAACACGAGGGAAAGAAGCCATTTCATGCGCAGAGTTCCTCCTTAGCCACCGTCTTTTTCCTTTTTCTTATTGTTTTCCCTCGCCAACGCTTTACGCGCGCCATTTTTTACAAAAAAGCCCCAAAAGCGCATACAAAACACGCTTTTGGGGCCAAGCCATCTTTTCACTAGCCATTCGGTTGCAGTTGCTTCTTCACGTTTATTTGAACACCGGCTCTTTGAATTGGGCCAGCTTTTCCAACGATGATTTTTCAACATCCTCGTGCAAGCTGTTGCCGTGCGAGTCCATCGTGACGACAGCAGTGAAATTTTCAACGCGCAAATGCCACATGGCTTCTGGAATGCCGAATTCCATCAAATCGACGCCTTCTACCGATTGGATACAGTCAGCGTAATATTGAGCTGCACCGCCGATGGCATTTAAGTAGACACCGCCATGCTCTTTTAAGGCCTGCAATGTTTTCGCACCCATGCCGCCTTTGCCAATGACAGCGCGAACGCCGAATTTTTTCATAATGTCACCTTGGTACGGCTCCTCACGGATGCTTGTCGTTGGACCTGCCGCTTTGACATGCCAACGGCCTTCTTCATCTTTTAACATGACCGGACCGCAATGGTAAATGATTTGCCCATTCAAATCGACCGGAGCATCATGGTCCATTAAATATTTATGAATGGCGTCGCGTCCCGTATAAATCATGCCGCTGATGCGGACAACATCGCCGACACGAAGCTGGCGCACTTGTTCTTCAGATAGCGGCGGAACAAGATCGATGACGCGCGTCTCCCCTTGTTCAAGCGCCGCAGCGGCTTCTGCTTTTTCAAGTTCTTTGGTCAAATCAATATCCTCGCCATCTTGGTATAGCCATTCCATGATTTCGCCGGTTTGCGGGTCGATTTTCACGCCCATACGGCGGAACGCCCAACAGTTGTAGGCAACGGACACGAAGAAGCTCGCCGGGATGCGGTGCATAACGCCGATTTTACAGCCAAGCAATGTCGATTCACCGCCAAATCCCATCGTACCGATGCCGAGCTTATTGGCGTTTTCCATAATGTATTCTTCAAGTTGGCGCAGCTCTTCAATCGGGTTGACATCATCGACCGGACGGAACAGCTGCTCTTTGGCAAGCTCATAGCCGGATGAGCGGTCGCCGCCAATGCCGACACCGATAAAACCAGCGCTGCATCCTTGCCCTTGTGCTTGGTACACCGCATGCAAAATGCATTTGCGAATGCCGTCAAGGTCGCGTCCGGCGCGGCCGAGGCCTTCGAGTTCACACGGAAGGCTGTATTGAATGTTTTTGTTTTCACAGCCGCCGCCTTTCAAAATTAAGCGGACGTCAATGTAATCGTTTTCCCATTGTTCAAATTTAATGACTGGTACGCCTTCTCCTAAGTTGTCGCCGCTGTTTTTGCCAGTGAGCGAATCGACCGAGTTCGGACGCAGCTTGCCGTTTTTCGTCGCTTCGACAACGGCGGCACGGATCGCTTTTTTCATTTCAATTTGATTCACGCCGACTGGAACTTTGATTTTAAATGTGGGCAAACCGGTGTCTTGACAGATCGGTGAAACGTTTTCATCAGCCATTTGAATGTTCTCAACGATTGTATCGAGCGCCATAGCTGCACGTGTCCCCAGATTTTCACGCACTTTTGCCTGAGCGATTGCTCGACGAACGTCTTTAGGCAACTTCGTCGACGTCTCGACGATTAAGTCATACATGCTTTGCTGGAATTTGTCCATTTCCGTTCAACGCCCCTTCCCCTGTTCATCCAATTGTCCAATCTTCCTTTATTATACTCCCTTTTTCCTTGTTGTGTAAAAAATCTTTATTTTCCACAACATGATGGCCGCACCATCGTCATACAAATGGAATGTATAAGAAACGAGCCAAAACGATTGACAAGCGTGAAGACGGAGGCTGATAATGGACGGTGGGATTTTAAATGGAAAAAGGAGAAGAAGGCCATGCGTTCATCGACAATGCCGGCGATTACACCGGCATATGACCCGTGGGAGGCATATGTCGATATTGAAGAATACGGGAAACTTGAGTTGACCAATATTGAGTTGACCACAACGACACTTTGCAATATGCGCTGTGAACATTGCGCCGTAGGCTATACATTGGCAACGAAAGATCCGGATGCGTTGCCGCTTGATTTATTGATCCGTCGTCTCGAAGAAATTCCGCATTTGCGTTCCTTAAGCATCACCGGCGGCGAACCGATGCTGTCGTTAACATCGGTGGAACGATACGTCGTTCCTCTGCTTCGCTATGCACACGAACGCGGGGTGCGGACGCAGCTCAATTCGAATTTAACGCTTGATTTAGCTCGCTATGAACGAATCATTCCGTATTTGGATGTGCTCCACATCTCCCACAACTGGGGGACGATCGACGATTTTGTCGACGGCGGCTTTGCCATGATGGAACGGAAACCGACGCGTGCCCAGCGTGAAAAATATTTCCAGCGTATGCTCGATAACGCGAAAGCGCTGGCGAAATCAGGGGTAATGGTGTCCGCAGAAACAATGATCAACAAGCGGACGGTTCGTCATTTGGAAACGATCCACCGCCAAGTCGTCGAGGAAATGGGCTGCCGGCGGCATGAAATTCATCCGATGTACCCGAGCGATTTTGCGGGTGCGCTTGAGACGTTAAGCTTAGAGGAGTTGCGCCAAGCGATCCATCATTTACTCGATATTCGTGATGAAAATGTGTGGATGTTGTTTGGCACGTTGCCGTTTTATCCATGCAGTGATAATGAAGACGATCTTCGCCTATTAAAGCGGCTGTATGAAAGCAAAAACGTCACCGTGCGCAACGACCCGGACGGCCGCTCGCGGCTTAACATCAACATTTTTACCGGTGATGTCATCGTTACCGATTTCGGTGATGAACCGCCACTTGGCAACATCATTCATGATTCGTTGCCGGACGTGTATCGCCAATGGCGCCGTTCGAAACTCGCTAACGAACTTCTTTGCCATTGTCCGGCCGCGCGTTGCCTCGGACCAAACGTGCTTGTCAAACAAACCTATTACCGCAATGTCGATTTTACAAAACGTTCGGCACGCGTTGCACGGTAAAAGAAACTTCGAACAAACAAAGTGCGGCCGATAGGTGTCATTCACGTGCATATAGCGGCATAAGAGAAGGTGTCCCATTACCTCTGGGACACCTTCGTTATCTTGGTTGGTCGCTGATAACATAAGACATGTATAGACGGTCTTGCACCGGAATCCATGCCCCGACCCCTCTTGTCGTCACGTTTTTGACAACGATTTTCTTTTTGTTCCCTTTCAAAACGATGTACACTTCGCCATACGTCACTTTTCCTTTTTCATTCACGGCCGGAGCATATGCATACAAATAGCCCATTTTTTTGGCCGGCACATTGTATGACTGGTCTTTTTTCGTACCAATTCCAACAACCGTGCTGAATGATAGCGGCAGCTTCGTTTTTTCCATCGCCTTATTTAACATCATCCGCTTCACCGCCTCTTCGTTCGGCACTTTTGCCGTCAATCCGCCGCGGATGTGCTTTTGCATTTCTTGTCTATAATATAACTTTTGCGCAGCCTCACCGCTGCGGTTATCGAGAAAATTCGTGTTGACCTTTTGATATTCCCAATTCGTGGATGTCTCAAGCGACTGGTAATTGAGTGGCCATTGGCCTAAATAAATCGTCGCCCGGTAGCCGACAGCCCAAGGGGTATTCGCCGCTGAGGATTCGTTAAAGAGATGGATCAATTCCGGATTCTCAATTTTTACGTTCGCTGATTTCAACAGCTGTTTCGTAAACGAACTTGGCTCTAAATGCGGCAAATCTTGCGTCGGGTTCGGATACGTATTTTCTTTTGATATATCGATCACCGTGCCAGGCGCCGGTTTGCCGGAAGCTGCCATTGTCGGAACCGTCGCCGCATAGAGAAGAAGCACGCCCGTCAATAAGGAAACGGCCCATTTTTTCATTACATTCGCTCCTTTCTTTTCCGTATTCACTGTTATTTTCTTTCAAAATACGTCCTTTATCCGTCGCGGTGAAAATTTCATCCTACTTTGGCACCTTATTTCCCCGCATCCGCCAAAAAAACACCCGGGCAGCGAATGCCCGGGTGCAATGACTACAGCAAGTAAAAGCCGATTCCCATAATCGTATATGCCGCTAACAGTGTTGCTCCCTCAAACCAGTTCGTATCCCCATCATTAGAGATCACGATCGTCAAAAGGACTGCAGCCCCCATCGCGATAAGCTCAGGAAGCGAAAAGACAAGCGGCATTTTTTCCGGAAACAAAAGTGAGACAAGCACAAGCACAGGAGCGACGAACATGGCGATTTGCAATGTCGATCCGACCGCGATTTCCACAGCGACATTCATTTTGTTTTTATACGCCATAATAATGGCGGAAGCGTGCTCAGCCGCATTACCGACGATCGCGACGATAATCACCCCAATAAACAACTCGCTCCAGCCGAACGATTCAGCAACTGTTTCAAATGTATGGACAAGCCGCTCCGATAAGTAAGCAACTGCCGCCGTCGCCAGCGCTAAAATAATAGTCGCTTTTCCTCTTCCCCATTCCGGTTCCTCATGTTCTTCCACTTCATCCGATTTATGCTGATAAACACCGCGGTGAGTGACGAGCCGGAAGTAAAGGGCGGCTAGATAAAGCAAAATCATAATGATTGAAATGCCGACGCTTAATACAAGCCGTTCGTCAGGTGCCATCTCCGCCGTGAACACTTCGGGGATAACGAACGCAACAAAAATGGCAAAGGTGAGCAGGCCCGCGTTATGACGAGCATCATAGATATTGAACTCTTGCCGTTTGTATTTCAGGCCGCCGACAAAAAACGATAACCCCGCCACTAAAAGCAAGTTCCCGAGCACTGAACCAGTCAAGGAAGCAAGCACCACATCAACGAGCCCGGCCCGCAAGGCAAAAATGGAGATAATAAGCTCCACTGCGTTGCCAAACGTAGCGTTCAAAAGTCCGCCGATGCGCGGTCCAGAGACGATCGCTAAACTCTCTGTCGCTCTCCCCATATAGCTGGCCAGAGCGACAATCGTTAAACAGTACAACACAAACATCAAAACGGTCGGCCAGTGGAGAAAGCCACCGATGACGGATACTGGCACGCCGATCCATGTCATCCACGCAAACAACTTGTTCATTCGTTTTCATTCCACCTTTCTTCGAAACGTTTTTCGTTGCATTGGCCATCATTCATATGTACGATGAATACGAACGATACATTGGTCCGTAAAAAAGCGCGGCCCTGTTCGTTTCATTGTCCGCCATTTTACAGAAATGAGGGTGCAACGATGCGTTTTGCCATTTTAACCGGAATTGTCGCCATCTCCGGCTTATCTCAGGGGATGCTGCTTCCGTTGTTAGCCATGTTGCTTGACGAAAGCGGTGTCTCTTCAACCGTTAACGGAGCGCACGCTGCCGCACTTTATATAGGAGTGCTTGCCATTTCACCGTTTTTGGAGCATCCACTAGGCAAATATGGATACAAGCCCATGATTATCATGGGTGGTTTTATTGTAATATGTTCGCTCATCCTTTTTCCACTTTTTTCTTCATTTTTCCTTTGGTTGGTTATTCGTTTTTTCATCGGAATGGGCGATCATATGCTTCATTTTGCGACCCAAACATGGATTACCGACTTTTCACCGCCGGCTGAGCGCGGGCGGCGGCTGTCGCTGTACGGCCTAGCGTTTGGCCTTGGTTTTACGGCTGGCCCGCTTCTCGCTTCACTCGCCTCGATTAACGAGGCGCTGCCGTTTTATTTGGCCGCTCTCCTCAGCTTCATCGGGTGGATTGCCGTCTTTTGTCTGCCAAATGAAAAACCAAAAGCATTTGAACGCTCTTCCTCCGCTGCCGGGCGATGGATCGGTGCATGGAAATATGCGTGGCCGGCGCTCTTGCTGCCGCTTGCTTATGGCTTTTTGGAAGCGGCCATTCATTCCGTTTTCCCACTGTACGCCTTGCATAAACGGATGAGCGCCGAACAGATTACGTTGATTTTGCCGTTTTTCTCATTCGGTGGCATCATCTTTCAGCTTCCGCTCGGAGCTCTTAGCGACCGGTTCGGGCGTCGTGTTGCCATCACGGGCGCGCTGCTGGCCGGCATCAGCTGTTTTTTGACCGCGCTCGTTGTTGACACATCGACAGTTGGGCTTGCTACCTGCTTGTTTGCGGCGGGAATGTTTACGGGGTCACTCTTCTCGCTTGGCATTGCCTATATGACCGACCTGTTGCCGAAAACGCTCCTTCCAGCCGGCAATTTGTTGTCCGGCATGCTATACAGCCTCGGCAGCATCATCGGTCCGCCACTTGCCGGCAGCGCTGTTGATGTGACAGCGGACGCTTTTTTCCTTGCGGTCAGCGCTGTTCTCCTCATTCCAGCCGTTTGCCTTGCCAGACGACGGGAACGAGAAAAAGCGGCTTGACCGCATTTTTTATTTTTCTATTTTTTTAAAAAATTCATTGACCACTCTGTTTCCTCTGTTATATAATAAAACCAAGATATTTAGTTTCTGTTTTAAAACAGAGTAAAGGAGTGGCGATAATGAGCAGAGCGGAACGGAAAAATATGATCGAGTTTATCGAAAAAGTACGGGGGTTATCGCGAGAACAACTTGCCTATATGACGGATGCAGAAATCGAGTATATTTACGAGCGTTACTACCACTATCACGAAGAAAGTGTCGAGTAAAGAGATTGTTGCTGAATCGCCTGTACCCGCGTGAAAAAGGGTGATCTCAAGAGATCACCCTTTTTCAATGATAACCGTTTTGACCGTTGGCACTGCTGCTCGTTTTATGTTTTGGCCTGTTTTTTCCTTTTTGTTTCGTTCCCCCGTCTTTTTTCGTATGCTTAGCCATCGTTATCCCCCCTGTATGAAAATCCCCCACACCGTTACGTTATCCGGTTTTCGAGCCATTTATACACGTTAACGCATCCGCTTTCTCCCTTCACGTTCACAATCGAAAATTGCGTTCATTTCTCCACCTAAAACGAGGATCATGCCGGATAAATAAAGCCAAATCATCAAGACGATCAACCCGCCGAGACTTCCGTACATGGCTGTGTAGTTGGCAAAATGGTTGACATAATAGGCAAACGCCAGCGACGTCGCAATCCAGCCGGCGGTGGCGAATAAGGCGCCGCGCACGACATTGACGCAGCGCAACTGTTTGTTCGGGGCGAAATAATAAAGGGCGGTGAAGACAGCAAACAATAACAGCGAGCTTGTCGTCCAGCGGAATGCATTCCATACGGTTAAAAACTGTTCCGATAACCCTAAAGCAGAAAACAAAAACAGCCCGATCGTTCGTCCGAATACCGGCAGCACGAGCGCGACGATAATCACGGCGATCATCCCGAGCGTCAGCGCGACCGACAATCCGCGCGCCACCCAAAATGGACGATTTTCCTCCACATCATAAGCGCGGTTGAACGCCCGCATGATAGCGCGCATCCCGTTTGAGGCGGACCAAACAGCACCAATGATGCTTAATGACAATAGTTTCCCATTTTGCACGTCCATCAAGTGATGCACATTTGTTTCGATGAGATGAAGTGCCTCTTTTGGCGCGTATTGCCGCACAAGAGCGAGCACATCTTCATGCGGAATAGGCAAATACGCCAACAGGGTCATTAAAAACAGCAAAAACGGAAACAGCGATAGAAGAAAGTAATAAGCCAGTTCCGCTGACAACCGTGGAATTTCGTCCTCTGTAAAGCGCCGCGCCAACTCGCGGACGAACATCATATTCACTAACACGGGCTGCCCTCCTTTCCCGTTTTTTCAAAGCGAGTGCATCCCTTTTTGCTCCTCTTTATTCGCCCGCAACAAGCCGATGATCACGGATAATCGCCTCAAGCAAATGCTCGCATCCAGAACGGACAAGGTGATATACTTCCACGAAATTCCCAGTATAATATGGATCCGGCACATCGTCTTTTTCCCGATCCGGCACAAAATCGAGCAAGCGGGCGATTACGGCCGATGAATTGGATCCAGCTAGTCGGCGTAAATCGTTCAAGTTGGCGGCATCCATGGCGATAATATAATCAAATTCCTCCAAATCGCGGCGTTCGACTTGCCGGGCACGGATGCCGGAATAATCAATGTCGTTTTCGTTTAAGATGCGTCTTGTCCCTTCATGTGGCGGTTCGCCGACATGCCAACTGCCCGTCCCCGCCGAATCAACGGCAATAACCCTATCGAGCCCCCGCTCTTTCACTAAATGGCGGAATATCGCTTCGGCCATCGGTGAACGGCAAATGTTTCCAAGGCAAACAAACAACACTTTGACCATCCGAACAACAACCCCTTTCGCTATTTCTACGGCACGTCTCCGATCATTAGTTTTTCTTCTTTTCCTTTCGTCTAGACTTTTTATGCTGCTTTCCGGCATATGGTGCACATTCATCTATATTTTACTACATTGTCCGTTTTTCAGCAGGTAAACCAGCCATATAACCCCTCCCTATTTCCCCCGCCTGTATGGTACAATACATGATATCTTGCCATGAAAGGGGCCAAACAATGGATTTATCGAAACGGTCGGCGGAAAACGTCGAATATATGATCGAGCAGCTGAAGCAAAAATTGAAAGTGATGAACTTTGACGCCCTTAAACCGTCCCATTTTTCCGAAGAATGGTATGATGAATTGAAAGACATTTATGAGATGGTCATGAAGCGCGAGACGTTTAGTCCAAGCGAAATGCAGGCGATTGTTGAAGAGCTTGGGAACTTACGTAAAAAATAGTTTCGCGCCTTTCTCTAAAATGATATGCTTAGACCACCATCCATATTTGAACGTTCTCCCACCTACATTCAACTGGGGTTTCTCGCTTTAGAATGATAAAAAAATAATTCCCATCGAAAAACTGAGATTGACACCAGCGAGAATTGTGCTAAAATTTTAATCAATTACATCCATTACAAACGCTTATCAAGAGCGAGGGAGGGACTGGCCCGATGAACTCCGGCAACCTGCTTCATTTAGCAAGGTGCCAATTCCAGCAAAATGGATTCCATTTTGGAAGATAAGACGTCACTCGTTCTTCTTGCCCTTTCCAAAATGGAAAGGGCATTTTTGTCACCGGGCTGCCGTTTACTAAGTAAATATCCGACTAATTGCGTGGATTTTCTTTGATTTATAAGGAGGGGAAACGATGCTCACGTATGATCGGTGGGAAACGGTAGAAAAACCGTCTTTTCCGTCTGACAATGAAACAAAAGGGGCGCTTGACGTCCTCGCTTGGGCGTACCGCGAATATGGTGACGAAATCGTGTACGCATGCAGCTTTGGCATCGAAGGGATTGTGCTGATCGATTTGATCTCCCAAGTAAAGCCGGATGCGGAAATCGTCTTTTTAGATACCGGGCTGCACTTTCAAGAGACGTACGATACAATCGCGAAGGTGAAAGAAACATATCCTTCCCTCCGCATCATCATGAAACAGCCGCACCTGACGCTGGAAGAACAAGCCGCGCAGTTTGGCGACGAGTTATGGAAACGTGATCCAAACAAATGTTGCGAGCTGCGCAAAGTCATTCCACTGCGCGAAGTGTTGACTGGAGTAACCGCTTGGATTTCCGGCTTGCGCCGCGAACAATCGCCGACACGGCGCCATGTCGAATATGTCAATAAAGATGATAAGTTCCGCTCCATTAAAGTCTGTCCGCTCATCCATTGGACATGGAAAGACGTATGGAACTATGTGTATAAACATAGTCTTCCGTACAATGTACTCCATGACCGCGGCTACCCGAGCATTGGCTGTGCCCCGTGTACAGCGCCGGCATTAGATCCGAACGATTTGCGTTCCGGACGCTGGGCCGGCCAAGGGAAGACAGAGTGCGGGCTCCATCTCACATAGGGGGAACACATATGCTCCTTGCGATTGCCTTTATTGTCTCCTTTTTCTTCGCCATGAACATTGGGGCGAGCGGTGCGGCCGCCTCGATGGGCGTCGCTTACGGATCGGGTGCCATTCCCCGAAAATCGGTCGCCCTCCTTCTTTGTGGCATCAGCGTTTTTCTTGGCAGCCTTGGTGGCGGAGAAGTGGTGAAAACGATCGGCTCGGGAATTATTCCTTCTTCGATCCTTACCGTCAAAATCGTTGTCATTATTTTAACAGCGGCAACCATTTCGCTGTTTGCTGCCAACATCATGGGCATCCCGTTATCGACGAGCGAGATCACCGTGGGAGCGGTCGTCGGTGTCGGTATTGCCTACCAAGCGGTATACTTCAATAAATTGCTATTCATTGTCTCGGTGTGGATCGTCATTCCGATCATTGCCTTTGCGTTTACACTCGCCGTCGGCAAGTGGTTTTTAGCGCTCAAGCGGAAATATCCACAGCTTGAGCAAGGCCGTTGGCAAAAAACGTTTATGACCTTGCTGATTGTCACTGGCTGCTTCGAGGCGTTCTCCGCCGGCATGAACAATGTCGCCAATGCCGTCGGGCCGCTTGTCGGTGCCGGATTGATCTCGGTTGGGCCAGCAACGATTCTCGGCGGTTTGTCCGTCGCTGCTGGAGCGCTCCTGCTTGGACGCCGTGTGTTGGAAACGAACGGAAAGAAAATTACAAATTTTTCTCCATTTGAAGGGAGCGCCATATCGGGTACTGGGGCGTTGCTTGTCATCATCTCATCACTGTTTGGCTTGCCCGTACCGCTCACCCAAATTACGACATCGGCCATTATCGGCATTGGCACGGCAAAGAGCGGTTTATCCATCTGGCAGAAGCGAATTGTTGTGCAGCTCTTAAAAGTATGGCTTGTTTCGCCGATTTTTTCTCTTGTCATTTCATACAGCCTTATTAAACTATTGCTCGACAGCGATGTTTATACTGTCATCGCCATTTTCAGCGTTTGTTTAGCGACGCTCGGCGTTATCAGCTTGAAAAAAACGGCTGTCGAAGAAGAACGCTCGCTTCATGAACATGGCGGTGGCATTTAATCTTAAATATTAAATCTTAAAATCTATCATCCTAGGAGGTTACAAACATGAGTTTAAGCATCCCGCATGGCGGTACATTAATTAACCGTTGGAATCCGGACTATCCGCTCAATGAAGTAACTAAAACGATCGAACTGTCGAATGCAGAATTAAGCGATTTGGAGTTGATCGGCACGGGAGCGTACAGCCCTCTTACTGGCTTTTTAACGAAAGCAGACTACGATGCGGTCGTGGAAACGATGCGCCTCGCTGACGGCACCGTCTGGAGCATTCCGATCACACTCGCAGTGACGGAAGAAAAGGCAAAAGAGCTCGCCATCGGCGATAAAGCCAAACTCGTTTATGGCGGCGACGTCTACGGTGTCATCGAAATTGCCGATATTTACCGTCCGGACAAAACGAAGGAAGCAACGCTCGTTTACAAAACAGACGAACTCGCCCACCCTGGCGTGCGCAAACTGTTTGAAAAACCGGATGTGTACGTCGGTGGAGAGATCACGCTTGTCAAACGAACTGATAAAGGACAGTTCGCCGCGTTTTATTTCGATCCGACAGAAACGCGGAAACGGTTTGCCGAACTTGGATGGAACACCGTTGTCGGCTTCCAAACACGTAATCCGGTTCATCGCGCCCATGAATACATTCAAAAATGTGCGCTTGAGATTGTCGATGGTTTGTTTTTAAATCCGCTCGTTGGCGAAACGAAAGCAGATGACATTCCGGCTGACATCCGGATGGAAAGCTACCAAGTACTGCTTGAAAACTATTACCCGAAAGATCGTGTCTTCTTGGGTGTCTTCCAAGCGGCTATGCGCTATGCCGGACCGCGTGAGGCCATTTTCCATGCCATGGTGCGCAAAAACTTCGGCTGTACACACTTCATTGTCGGCCGTGACCATGCCGGTGTCGGCAATTATTATGGCACCTATGACGCACAAAAAATCTTCTCGAACTTTACGGCTGAAGAACTCGGGATTACGCCGCTCTTTTTCGAACATAGCTTTTATTGCACCAAATGCGAAGGCATGGCGTCGACGAAAACGTGCCCGCATGACGCTGAACATCACGTCGTCCTTTCTGGCACGAAAGTCCGTGAAATGCTGCGCAACGGGCAAGTACCGCCAAGCACGTTCAGCCGTCCGGAAGTGGCTGCCGTCTTGATCAAAGGACTACAAAAACGTGAAGCGGTCACTCCATCAGCTCGCTAAAGGGGGAGCATCATGAGCACGAACATTGTTTGGCATCATACATCGGTCACAAAAACAGATCGGCGCGAGCGTAACGGTCATCATAGCGCCATCCTTTGGTTCACCGGGTTGTCCGGCTCCGGCAAATCAACCGTAGCAAATGCCGTCTCAAGACGGCTGTTTGAGCTCGGCATTCAAAACTACGTATTAGACGGGGACAACATCCGCCATGGGCTCAATAAAGACCTCGGCTTCTCTGCGGCCGACCGGACGGAAAACATTCGCCGCATTGGCGAAGTGGCAAAGCTGTTTGTCGACAGCGGACAGTTTGTTCTCACCGCATTTATCTCTCCGTTTGCCGAAGACCGGGCACTTGTCCGCCGTCTCGTCGAAGAAGACGAGTTTATCGAAATTTATGTTAATTGCCCGCTTGAAGAATGTGAAAAACGCGATCCAAAAGGACTGTACAAAAAAGCGCGCCGCGGCGAAATCCGCGAATTTACTGGCATTGATTCACCGTATGAAGCGCCGGAAGCGCCTGAGTTGACGGTTGAAACACACCGCTACTCTGTCGACGAGTGCGTCGAGCAAGTGCTCGCCTATCTGCGCGAGCGCGGGTTCATTCCGGCCGCCGAAACAAACTGACCGCCATTTCTTGTCTCCCACTAAAAAAGAGTGGGAGACCATTGAACAAAGTCGTTTTCATGCCAAATTAAGCCGTTCACAATAAAAGCACCGCCTTTAGATGGCCAGCTGGGATCATACAAGAAAGGGCTGAAACAACGATGGGCAAAGTGTATCTTGTCGGCGCCGGTCCCGGCGATCCGGAACTCATCACTGTCAAAGGATTAAAATGCATTCAGCAGGCGGATGTCATTTTATATGACCGCCTCATTAACGAAGAGCTGTTGTCGTATGCCAAACCGGGCGCTGAGCTCATCTTTTGCGGCAAGCTGCCCGGCTACCACGTCATGCAACAAGAAACGATCAACCATTCGCTCGTCCTGCACGCCAAAAAAGGAAAAAACGTCGTCCGTCTAAAAGGCGGCGACCCGTTCGTATTCGGGCGCGGCGGCGAAGAGGCTGAGGCGCTCGTCAAACATGGGATTGAGTTTGAGATCGTTCCTGGTGTCACCGCTGCTATCGCTGCGACGGCTTATGCCGGCATCCCCGTCACCCATCGCGAGTTCAGCTCAAGCGTTGCCTTTGTCACCGGACATCGGCGCGACGGAATCCGTGAAGATATCAAATGGGAGAGCCTTGCCAAGGGCATTGATACGATCGCCATTTACATGGGTGTCCACAATTTGCCATATATTTGCGAACAGCTAATCAAATATGGCAAAATGCCAGAGACGCCGGTAGCGGTTATCCAATGGGGAACAACAGCGGCTCAACGAACAGTCACCGGCACGCTGACGACGATCGCCGGGATCGTTGCTAAAGAAAACATTGAAAATCCAAGCATGATCATCATCGGGGATGTCGTCCGGCTACGCGCCAACATTCAATGGTTCGAACGGCTGTTGGCGTCATCTGCAGCTGCTGGTGCAACATCGTGAGGCGGTCGTGATGGAAGCCATTCTATATGTCAGTCACGGCAGCCGCTTCGCTGCAGCCTGCTATGAGGCGGCTCGTTTCGTCGAACAATGCAAAGCAGCCATCGACATCCCGATTCAGGAACTTTGCTTCGTTGAACTGGCAGAACCGGACATTGTGACTGGCGTTGACCGTTGCGTCGCCCAAGGAGCAACGCGCATCATCGTCGTTCCACTGCTGCTTCTATCCGCGGGACACGCGAAGCACGACATTCCAGCGGCGCTCGAGCTCGCGAAACAGCGTCATCCATCTCTTGAAATCGTCTGCGGCACCCCGTTTGGCGTCCATGAATCGATGATCGATATCATCATCGACCGCATCGGTGAACATCCGACGCCACTTGATAACGAATCGATGATTCTTCTCATCGGCCGCGGCAGCAGCGACCCGGATACAAAGCGCGACATCACCGCTATCGCTCGGCTCCTGAAAGAAAAAACGAACGTGCCGCACGTTGACATTTGCTTTCTCGCTGCTATCCATCCGACGCTTGACGAAGGGCTTGAGCAGGCGAACGCATCCATATATCGGCATGTGTTTGTCGTTCCGTATTTATTATTTACCGGCGTCTTAATGAAAACGATCGAACGGAAACTAGAGGCGCTGCCTGTTTCACACCAACAGTGGCATTTATGCTCTTACTTAGGCTATCATCCGCGTCTCGTAACACTTATTCAAGAGCAAGTATTGTCGCTATCGTTGGCGAAAAAAGGAGCTTGAAAAGACAAGCTCCTTTTTTCATGTACATTAGGCCGTATCTATTATATGATGGAAGCAGAACGGTCCCAATGAAGGAGGCTTTACCATATGAAACGGGTTCATGTCATTGTCGAAGGACGTGTACAAGGTGTTGGCTTTCGCTATTTCGTCCAGCACGAGGCACTGAAGCGACAGCTGACCGGCTGGGTAAAAAACAATGACGATGGGACGGTGGAAATGGAAGCCCAAGGCCATGAAAGTGCCGTCCAGCTCTTTTTGGATACGATTGAAGCCGGAACGATGTTTGCTAAAGTCTCTCGTATGCACATTGAGCAGCGCGACGTCCGACCGGATGAAAAACAATTTCGCATTATGTACGGCGGCGGGCTTTAACACCAGCGCCATGTTCAGTACAGTTTGTACGATTGGTCACTGACCGCCCAAAGAAGCCACCTTTCCCTGCAGACAAAAGGCAGCCCTGATGGCTGCATGTCCACTTGCTCCCTTTAACTTAAGATGAAAGCAACTTTAGAAGATGGATGATGTTATCAAAAGCTTACTATAGCGGTTTTGATTTTTGGAACACTTAACCATCATCGATGATTGGAACCCGCGATTTTCATCGGCCTTTTAGGCATTCCCCTGTTAAGCCGGACGCAAATGGGAAGTAGCGTAACGAAAACACGTCTCTAAAATGGCACTATTCGCCTGTTCATTTTTCCACTGTGCCTCAAGGCAAAGCGGATGAAACACATCGATGACGGCTTTCGGGTATTCACCGCATATGTCTACACCCAACACTTTTTTATAGAATAGTAGCAGACGCAAGCAAGCGAGCAATCGAGAAAGCGTCATCATTCCTTGATCCCAGTTCGTAACTGCGTCTTCGCGACGAAGCACGTCTTTATCGATGCTTATATACACGCTTCCGGTCGGGATGGCCTTCAGAAGCTCATTCGGCCATTCATCATGATCAGCAAATGGAAAAACAGTGATGTTTGGAGATAAACGGAGATTACGCGGAGAAAATGATGGGCCAACAATCACAACTTTTCGCAGCTGCGCGTACTGAAGCGCATGAGCCACCCACGATCCGCATGAAATGAGGCTGCTTTCGTCCTGTTCAGCGTCCGTATGGTGGTCAAACAGCACAAGCGTAAACGGTTCGCTTATTTCCCTTAACAACAAATACGTGACATAATGGTAGTTGCCGCTCCCGATCAGCACCGCCCCACGGGTTCGCCGCCGGCGTAACCGTCTTTCAATCTCGGCAAGCGCCGCTTCGCTGCAATACAAATTTGTCTCCGGTACGTCAGCGAGATCAATCCACTCGTGTGGAAAACAAAACAGCCGCTTTTGTGGCCGGTACGTACCGTCAAAATTGAGCACAGTGACACCGTTACCTTGAAACCCCATTTCTCCTCACCCTTTCCTTCCGCTGAATCATTATTCAACGCCTCTAAGGTGTGGATGAGTCCAAGATGTAGCCTTTTCTATTATACAATGAGAGACGAAATATTTCCGTTCTTATGCTCTCGTCATGTACAATATATAGAAAGCAACTAAAGGAGGGACCTGCATGCAGCCGATCGACACCACCGCTGTACAAGAGGCACTGAACCGCTTGGCTAACCGCGACATATATATTCATTTAGAAACAACGAACGGAGCATACGCTTCTCATCATAACGAAGGTTTTTTTTCCGCTGGCGCTTACATCCGCAACGCCCTCATCCGCTTCACCCGCGGCAAAATCACCGGTCCAGGTCCATATCGCGTCGGGCTGAAGCTGGACATCGGCTGGGTGTATGCTGAAGGGTTAACCCATTGGGAATGGACGAAAGAAGGACAATTGCTGTTAGCAGGACATGATTATGAAGGGAAACTGGCGGTCGCTCTTGAGCTGAGTGACAAGCCATTTGCCTAAGGAGGGGAGTCCGATGAACGAACAACATGTACTCGTTGTCTTTCCCCACCCGGACGATGAAGCGTTCGGCGTCTCGGGAACAATCGCCCAGTATGTGCAAAGCGGCACACCGGTGACATACGCTTGCTTGACGCTTGGCGAAATGGGAAGAAATATGGGCGTGCCCCCGTTCGCCAATCGTGAAACATTGCCATTGATTCGCAGACAAGAATTAGAGGAAGCATGCCGCGTTCTCGGTATTCACGATTTGCGCTTGCTCGGCTATCGCGACAAAACCGTCGAATTCGAAGATGAAGAAGAACTTGCCGACCGGATTGCAGCCATCGTCGCAGAAACAAACCCGTCGCTTGTCATTACATTTTATCCTGGCTACAGTGTCCACCCCGATCATGATGCATGCGGGGCTGCTGTCATCCGCGCTTTGAAGCGGTGGCCAAAAGAGCAACGGCCGACCGTTTATTGTGTCGCCTTTTCCAAAAACTGCGAACAAGACCTCGGTCAGCCGGATATTGTCCGCGATGTTAGCTCAGTGATTGATACGAAACTCGCCGCCATTCGCGCTCACCGCTCCCAAACGGAAGGGCTGATGCAGGCAGCCTCTAAGCGCGGCGACGCGCTCGCCTGGCTGAAAACAGAGCGGTTTTGGACGTACCGGTGGGACGATTAACAGAAAGGAGCCGTTGAAAAGGTCGCCTTTTTTCAAGAGAGATAGACATTCTCTTACGGAGATGTTCAACGCTTTATACAGTGCTGAAAAGGGTGCTCCGCTGCTTTTAGGACACCCTCTTCTCGTTTGTTTCACGACTGCTAGGAAGCAAGCAAACCGAAGCCATCCACAATGTGTATATCGAGAGGTTCAGCGTTCTCTCCCCTTCTTGCTGCTTCGTTCTTTTTCCTTTGCCAATAAGTGAGAAAATTCCTCGCCCCAACGACCGCTTTGCCGGAACGAATCAGCAGCGAGCGCCTGAAACAGCCGCTTTCGTCCCTCGGGGTCCGCGACTTCGCGCAACACGATATCGCGGGCTTGCTGCAAAAACTCGAGATACGGCCCGTACTCTTCTCCGTATTGATCTTCAAGTTCGCGGCGGATGCGGCGGGCGACCGCTGGGCTTGCTCCTTCGGTCGAAACCGCGATCGTTAATGGGCCGCGGCGGATGACCGCCGGAACATGAAAATCACACCGTTGTGGGGCATCAACGACATTGAGCAGTTGCCCCGGCGCTGCCGCCTGTGCCACTGCCTCGTTCACCTTGTCATCGTTCGTCGCAGCGATGACGAGAAACGCCCCTTCCAAATCACTAGGGGCAAATGTCTTGATACGCCAGACAATCGTTCCCGCTGCTGCTAACGCTTGAAGCTCCGGTTCCGCTTCAGGGGCGACCATCACAACATCTGCTCCTGCCTCTAGCAGTCCTCGGATTTTCCGCGCCGCCACCTTCCCCCCGCCGACAACGACCGCCCGTCGGCCGCGTAAATGGAGAATGACCGGGTATCCCATGACATACCCCTCCCCTCGCGATGAGCCTCGTTCCCTTCCATCAGCCAATTCAATGATAAAAAAAGAAGCCGTGCATGGAACACGGCTTTTCTTTCATTATATCACCCTTCTTTGACTTCTTGAAGACATTTCGCCAACCGCTCGTTTTCCTTTTTCATATGCTCGAGCCATTGTGGAAGCAGTTTTTTCATTGCCTCTTGGTCATTGTTCTCCATGGCCTGTCTTGTTTGCTCGTGAAGCATATGGAGTCGCTGTTTCTCTTCTTTTGTCATCCAATGTTTCTTTTTATGTAACTGTTTCAGTTCTTGCTTAAACTGTTCTTTCGTTATTTTTTTGTTCGCGAGCTGATCGATGAGCCGATCAAGCGCCGCTTCACGCTCTTTTTTCATTTGCTTGTACTTTTCTTTCATTGCCTTCTTTACTTTTTCATCCTCGAACTGTTGGCGCAGCGCTTTCCGTTCGTCGAGTACTTTTTTCCACTCGCCAGCTTGCTCCGGCGTATATGTTTGAACCATTTCCATCCACTTTTGTTCATCAAGCGCTCCGTGCTTCCACATATGCCCGACCGGCAAATGAACGTTGACGGCTTCATGATGACCGGCAGTTACCCATGACGGCATCGCCAGCACAAGAGAAGCAAAAAATGCCATCCATACGCTTTTCACGTTTTTTCACTCCTTTTCTTTTTCGTTTTTTCTTCACGGCAACTTAGACTCGCTTAGTTAACAGTTTCCTCGCGTATGCTGCTACCTCTCCTTTCCCACGATCGTTCCTTCCTATTTTTCCCCGTTTTTTGGTCATCATTGCATAAAAAATAAGGAGGCTCGCAAAAAATCGAACCTCCCTATGTTTATTGAGCGAAAACGTTTAGCGAAATTTTTCCTCAATGCGCCGCCCGTAATCGCGCAGTGCCTTTGAGTTTGTTTGTTGCCGTTTTTTCATTAATTCAGCAAAGCGGAGCTGTTTTTCTGTCCATTTTTTCATCAGTTCTTTCTTTTTCTCGTCATCCTCGCAACAGCGAAGCAAATCTTCAAGCGTCATCAGTTCTTTTCGCAATTCCGTCTCTTCCGTCACATACCCAGCGTTTTTCAGCAATAAATACCCGATCCGTAACTCTTCCGGAATGTGGGAAACATCCTCGAGCTCAAGCGGCTTCCCAAAACCAGGCAACTCGTCAAACTCTCCGTTTTTCATCGCTTCACGAATTTTCTCTTCGGCAATGCGCCAAAACCCATCCATTTTACGTCAGCTCCTGTGCCTGCCGCCTCGCATGCTGTTCAGTTAAAAAACGAACAAATTCGCCATACGGAAGCGGCGGGGAAAAGTAATATCCTTGCGCTTCATCACACCGTTTTCCTTGTAAATAGGCCGCTTCGGTCTCTGTTTCTACTCCTTCGGCTAATACTTTTACACCTATATTATGCCCGAGGCGGATAATGGACGGCAAGATGACATCTTTTTTTCCTTGAATATGCTGGACAAATGAACGGTCAATTTTCAGCCGATCGATCGGCAAATCAGTCAAGTAGCTGAGCGAGCTGTAACCGGTGCCGAAATCGTCCATGCTGATCGTCACGCCGAGCGACTTCAGTTTCGACAAAATATCGAATGCATGCTCTGTATCCATCGTCATTCGCTCTGTAATTTCAAGATCTAAATGGTGCGGCGGCAGCCCGGTGTCAGCGAGCAGGCGGGCGAGCTTATCGACAAACCGTCGGCTTTCAAATTCGTACGGCGACAAATTGACAGAGACAGACAAATGGGGAAACTGATCGATCAGCTGTTTCGTTTGCTGGCAGGCGGTGCGAATCACCCATTCGTTGATTCGAATAATCATTCCTGTTTGTTCAGCGATTGGAATAAATAGGGATGGCGGAATGAATCCTTTTTCCGGGTGGCGCCAACGAATAAGCGCTTCCATACCAATGACTTGTCGATCATAAAGCCGAATCTGCGGCTGGTAGTACAGCTCGAACTCTTCCCTTTCAAGCGCACGCCGTAAATCACGTTCCATGGCCATCTTTTCATGCAGCCGGTCAGCCATCGGTTCGTTGAAAAAGAGAAAATCACTCACCACTTTTTCCCTCGCCTCATAGCGAGCAATATCTGCCTTGCGGATTAACGTTTTTGTCTCCTCTCCATCCTTTGGATAGACGCTGATGCCAACGTTTACAGTCACATATAATTCAAGGCCGTTAACAGCAATCGGTTCGTCTGCAACTTCAATCAACCGTTTTGCAGCTTCCTCTGCTTTTTCATTTGAGCTATCTGGCAGCACAGCGATAAATTCATTCCCGCTCCAACGTCCGACCGTTATTCCTTCTTGCTCACTCCAACGACGTGCCAAATGGAGCAACACTTCATCTCCAACGGCATAGCCGTAAAAATCGTTAATCGTCTTAATGCTAGTCACCTCTAAAAGCATAACTGCTGCTTCTCGATGAAATCTTTTTGCATCAGCAAGACGGCGCTCCACTACCTTATACATCGCCTCTTTGTTCGCCAGCCCGGTCAATTCGTCATGGCTGACGATATCGTGCATAGGCTCTTCGTTTTGTTTTTGCGCCGTTAAATCGCGGACGGCGACGACCGTTACTTTTTGCCCTTCATCATCGTAGCAATGCTGAACGATTTCCGCCGGAAACACCGCTCCATCTTTTCGGCGCAGCTCGATTTCAAATCGCTCCACCCCGTTGTTCGAACAACTCGGCCTCATTGATCCGTCGACAACTACATCATTGATTGGCAAGTGAACGAGTTCGCTTTCCCTATAACCAAGCAGACGGCATGCCGCTTCGTTGACCTCGACAATTTTCCCGGAGGCACACACGATGACTCCTTCCATCGTCATTTCTGCCAACTGCCGCAATCGCTGCTCGTTCGCCGCTAGCGTTTTTTTATGGGCGGCCAACACCTTCCGTCCTATTTGTCGATGCAGCACCAACAAATAAATGGAGACGGCAATGAAATAAATCATCATCATGATTGCTGCTGCCTTTTGCCGCTCTTTTTTCAAGCGCCGCTCATATACCTTCGCATCATAATCGATGCCGACGACTGCGTTTACTGTCCCGTCAAGCCCATGAATCGGCATAAATGTGCTGATGCTTTTCCCGGATCCGTCCGCCCTCGGATGCTTTTCCATTGCAAATCGGCCGCGAAACGCTTCCTCTATTTCTGCAAAAGCATGACGGTAAATCGTCCCGGGCGGAACAGCCTGCTCATGTTTTCCGTCGATGCGGCCGCTCCGGCTGCCATCGACCGCTGGAGCCACAACAACATACAACTCGCCGTGCTCGTTCTTTTTTAACGTATATACACTACGCACGAGGCCGTGTTGCTGCCATCGTCCAAGTGCAGCTAGGATCGAATGATACACAGGCAGACGATCCGCGTTTTCATCAAGCTGCTCATGTCCCCTGGCGGCCAAATCACTGGCAATCATGCCGGCGATTTGCTTCGCGCTTTCCTTGTATTCACCATATTCGCGGTTCTCCGCTTCATCAATCCAGGCTATTCCGCCGCCTAAAAGAAAGAGTGAACATATAAAGAAGGCGGCAGTCAGCTTCGGTGCTGCGCTCCATGGTGACAATGCCCCGTGCTGCTTTGCCATCCGATGGGCATACATATAAACAGCACTAGCTGTCAAGAGAACTCCTAATATGTATACAAGATATTCGAATTTATTCGACATCAATCATCACCGTCATAGATTTTTCGACGCGCTTCTTTCATTATAAAGTTAGTTCTCCCAACTCGCTTCCCTCCGCCGTTCCTATTCGTTCGACAACTTCCGACATACACTCAAGCTTACCATAGGACTATAGAACCAAAAAAATATGGATATATAAGCACCATATCTCGAAAAGAACACAGAAAAAAGATTAACATAAACCATTATTACTAGGTCTTATGTTTGTAATCTCATTGTAACATTATTTAATTCAACTGTAAAAAACAAGACTGTTTTCCTCTGTTATACTATAGTCAAATGATGTCGAATCGAAAGAGATCTTGTCGGGGGTTTAGGGAAAATGAAAAAATGGCTTACTCTTTTGTCTCTGTCTATGATTGTCCTATTTTCCTCCTTGTTTGTAAACGTTTCTGACACCAGTGCAGCAGCTAATAAAACACGCCTGATCGCTGAAGCCAAAAAGCTCATCGGCACTCCTTATCGGTATGGCGGCACAACACCAAAAGGATTCGATTGCTCCGGGTTTGTTTATTACACACATAAAAAAGTGGGCGTTACTTTGCCCCGTTCTTCCAAAGAAATGTATAAAAAAGGTAAGTATGTACATAAGTCGAATTTAAAACCGGGAGATTTAGTGTTCTTTAACACTTCGAAACGAACAAAAGGCGTTTCCCATGTTGCGATTTACATTGGAAACAACCGAGTCATCCATGCCGTTTCGCGCGGTGTTAAAATTGATAATTTAAACAGCTCCTACTGGAAAACGAAATATGTCGGAGCTAAACGGTTGTAATGGTTTCAGTGAACGAAGAGCTCTCTGTCCTATTAGGCTCGCCTAATAGGCAGGGAGTTTTATTATGGCCAAAAAAAGCGGCTCTCCACAATCGGAGAGCCCAATATATATTCATAGGGGATCGGGGGAATACTTGGAAAACGTTACGCTATTATTCATTTCCTCCCTTTTCGTTTTTTATACATGAAAATAAAAATTTTTTTGCATTCCTTTCCCTATCGTCTGATAAGTGAAGTGAATTCATCCAAAAACAGAGACCGGCTAATTCACGAACCTTGCATGTGCCCGCAACGATGCTTTTCGAAGAATCATAAATATGCCACATAAGCAATTCTCTTGTATGCATCTAACATAACCGTCATAAATCAACGACATATGTCGAATGTTTATAGATGATGATTTGTTGTCCGTTCATCGATTTTTGATAAAGGCAGGTGTTTTCATTGTTCGCTTCCTCAGAGCTGGGCATCGATTTAGGGACAATGAATGTCCGGCTGTTTAGTCAAACGAAGGGGCTTCTTTTTGACGAACCGGCAGCGATCGCCTATAACCGTCAAGCGGACAAGCTGATGGCGATCGGCCAAAAAGCAAAGCAAATGATCGGCAAAGCTCCGGCTCATGTCGAGGTCACCTATCCACTGCGAAATGGCGTTATCGCTGATTTTGACCAAGCAAAAGCGTTGTTGCAACAAGTCTTCAAACAATCCAGCAGACAGCTCGGCCTCTCCTTCAAAAAACCGAGCATCGTTATGAGCGTTCCGTTTCACGCCACCTCCGTCGAACGCCGCTCTTTTTATGAAATCGCCAAACATTGTGGAGCGAAGCATATTCATTTCATCGAAGAGCCAGTCGCAGCGGCTATTGGAGCTGATTTGCCGGTGGGCGAACCTGTCGCCAACGTCATCGTACATTTAGGAGCCGGCAAAACGGAAGCTGCGATTATCTCGTTTGGCGGCGTTGTTGCTTGTCAGTCGCTTCGTATCGGCGGCAACCAGCTTGACGAAGACATTATGCAATATGTTCGCCAACGCTACAATTTGTTAATTGGCGAACAAACAGCTGAACAAGTGAAAATCGAAATTGGCAGTGCTCCGGGAACTAGCTTGACGCAACCGATGACCATTCACGGCCGTGATTTTGTTACTGGATTTCTTAAAGCCGTTTCCCTTGATCCGGCTGAAGTACAACAGGCCATCAAAGAATCGCTTCTGCAAATTGCCGAAGCCATTCGTTCTGTCCTTGAAGAGTGCCCGGCCGAACTAAGCGGCGATATTATCGACCGCGGCATTGTTCTCACTGGAGGAGGAGCCTTGCTTCACGGCATTGAGCAATGGCTAAGTGCTACACTGCACGTGCCGGTGCATGTGGCGCCAAACCCAGCTGAGGCGGTCGCCATCGGCACCGGAAAAGCGTTGCAGGCGATACCGAAACGGCTCAGCACAGCGCTGTAACGAGCTAGGCTCCCTCTAGCCATCGACAAAAAACAAATGGTCGACCACTTGTACGGATGGATACTTTACCATTCATCATGAAAACCCCCGCCATGGACGCGGGGGTTTTCATTTTCATATGAATGAACAGTTGCCTTCGTGCTTTCGTCGCGTTGGAGCCGCCGATCCACACGGAAAGGTTTACACCGACCTCGCATTACGACGTTTGCCGGATGCGTTCTTCCTCTCTTACTGCTTGTGCTCCTTCAGCCGCCTCAAGCAACAAATCCACAATATGGACCGCACGGACGCTTTCTGTCAACCCGGCTCGCTCGATGCCAAGCTTCATTTGCAGCAAACACCCTGGATTCGCGGTGACGATCGTCGTGGCTTTCGTTTGTTTCGCCATTTCCATTTTATAATCTAAAATTTGCATCGACATTTCTGGCTCAACGAGATTGTAAATGCCGGCCGAACCACAGCAGCGATCGGCATCTTTCATTTCACGAAACTCAGCCCCTTCAATCGCTCGCAGCAGGCGGCGCGGAGCTGATGCTGTTTTCATCACGTTTCGCAAATGGCACGAATCTTGGTAGGTGATCGTTTGCGGCGCAACGCGAAGCGGCAGTTGATGAAACTCGAGTTCGACAAGCACTTCAGAGACATCTTTGATCTTCGCGGCAAACGCCGCCGCCCGATCGCACCATTCTGGATCGTCCTTCAGCAAGTGATCGTATTCAAGCAAAAACGCACCACAACCGCCTGCGTTCGTCACAATATAGTCGACGTCCAACTGTTCAAAAGCAGCAATATTTCGTTTCGCTAACTCTTTCGCCATCTCTTTTTCCCCCCCATGACCGTGCAACGCTCCACAGCAACCTTGAGATGGCGGAATGATGACTTCACAGCCGGCGAGCTGCAATAGACGCATCGTCGCATCGTTTGTTGTCATAAACATCGTATCCATCAAACAGCCGGTGAAAAAAGCGACTCGTTTTTTTGCTGGCTCATCCGGATTCAGGCGATGTGGCCGATTTTTCATCTCTTTTGCCGTCGGCACGTCCGGCAGCACGCGCTCCATTTGCCGGAACGATGCCGGCAACAGGCGAAGCAGACCAGTTTTGCGGACAATTGCCCGCAAGCCGGAACGCTGATACCAACCGAGAAATGCGGTCGCCTTTCGCATTCGCTCTTGATATGGAAACAGCCCGGCAAATACAAGCTTGCGCACAAGACGGACGTGAAGCGGCATTCGCTTGTGCTGCGCGATAATATTGCGCGCCTCTTCAAGCAAATGGCCATAGCGGACGCCAGACGGACAAACTTGTTCACATGCCCGGCAGCCTAAACATAAGCTAAGCGACCGCTCGACTTCCTCATCCGGCTCGATCAGCCCATCCACAACTGCTTTCATTAAGGCGATCCGGCCGCGCGGCGACTGGGTTTCTTGCTGTCCGGATTCAATGTATGTTGGACACGACGGCAAACAAAAACCACAGCGCATGCAGTTCATTAATTCATCCTCATCCATCCGTTCTTGAAACGCTTTTTGAATGTGCGCTTGTTCTGTCTTCGTTGTCATCGTGTCACCACCACCCGTTTTCTCGTGCTTTTAGCGAACACTTTGCCTGGATTCATAATGTTGTTCGGGTCGAGCGCCTGTTTGATCGCTTTCATGGCAGCAATGCCAGCCGGTCCAAGCTTCCATTCCAGATACGGTGCTTTCATCGCTCCGACACCGTGTTCACCAGTGATCGTTCCTCCTAATTCAATCGCTTTGGCGAAAATTTCTTCAAACGCTTTTTCTACCCGCTCCATTTCCTCGCGGTTGCGGGCATCGGTCGGACAGGTTGGATGCAAGTTGCCATCGCCAGCATGTCCGAACGTACAAATTTTGAGTTGATATTTCGCTGCGATCTCATTGATGGCTTTCACCATTTTTGCAATTTCCGAACGTGGCACGGTCGCATCTTCTAAAATCGTCGTCGGTTTCAAGCGAGCCAGTGCCGATAACGCCGCTCGTCTCGCTGTCCGCAGCGCCTCAGCCTCTTCCTCTGAGCGGGCAAGTTCAACAGACACAGCTTGCTCTGAGCGGCAAATATCAGCCATCTTTTTCATATCGCGTTCCACGACTTCTTTTGGCCCATCCTGTTCAATGAGCAAAACGGCTTTCACATCGGTCGGCAAACCGATGCGAGCGTAGTCCTCAACAACTTCCAACGTCGGTTGGTCTAAAAACTCAAGCGTTGCGGGGATGATTTGATTGGCAATGATTTTCGATACAGAACGGGCAGCTGCCTCTAAATCTTGGTAAAGAGCAAGCATCGTCTGTTTCGTCTCTGGCATGGGGATCAGTTTCAACGTTGCTTCGGTAACAATGCCAAGCGTCCCTTCCGCTCCGACAAGCAGACGAGTTAAGTCATAGCCAGCCACATCTTTTGCCAGCTTGCCGCCCGTGCGGATGACATCGCCATTTGCCAAGACGACTTCTAATCCGAGTACATAATCGCGTGTCACTCCATATTTGAGACCTCGCAAGCCGCCGGAATTTTCACTAATGTTGCCGCCGATCGTCGAGATTTTCATCGACCCGGGATCTGGTGGATAAAACAACCCTTTTTCCTCAACGGCTCTCATGAGGTCGAGCGTGATCACCCCTGGTTGAACAGTCGCCGTCAAGTTTTCTTCATCAATTTCTAAAATGCGGTTCATATGTTTAAACAGCAGGACGATACCGCCTTCAACTGGACATGTACCCGCACAAAGGTTCGTTCCCGATCCACGCGGTACGATCGGAATTCGATATTCATTGCAAATTTTCGCAATTTCCGCCACCTCTTGTGTATTTCGGGGTGCAACAACTGCATCGGGAAGCGATTGGAACTGTGGCGTCGCATCGTAGGAATAAACGAGCCGCCCAGCCTTCGTATCATCGTAATTTTCCGCTCCGACAATTTGAATCAACCGTTTTTTCGCTTCGTTTGGAATCAACTGTCTCACCTCTTCCAAAGTGGTTGATGCTCATGGACAGCGGAAAAGGGGCCGGGCTTGGCGCCTCTTGCCCACCTTCGCCAAGCCTCGTCCCCCTCCGTTACCGTTATGGAATCATCCATGACAATACCGTCGATTGCAAGTAAACAATAATGCCAATCAAGATGATTAAGAATAAGCTATGTTTGACTGTGAAGCGGAATAAGTCGGATTCTTTGCCAGTCAAGCCAACGGCTGCACAGGCAACAGCGATCGACTGCGGCGAAATCATTTTCCCGACGACCCCGCCGGACGAGTTGGCTGCCAACGCCAGTACGGGTTCCATGCCAATCGATGTCGCCGTCACTTTTTGCAAGTTGCCGAACAATAAGTTCGACGACGTATCGGAACCGGTAATAAACACGCCTAGCCAACCTAAAAATGGTGAGAAGAAAGGAAAGAGCGGACCTGTTTTCGCCAGCGCCATCCCAAGTGTCGTACTCATGCCCGATGAGTTGGCAATATAGGCAAAGCCAACGACCGAAGCGATGGTGACAATCGGATATTTCAGCTCACTCAGCGTTTCCACAAACGTTTGCGCCCAGTCTTTCCACGAAATGTTAACAATAAACTTCGTCACAACCGCCGCCAGCAAAATAGCCGTTCCCGCTGCACCGAGCAACTCCAGCTTATACACAGCGGCAATTGGTTGGCCATTCGCATCTAAAATTTGGTTGTTCAAGCCCGGTACCGGCGGCGCAAATGTCAAATGCGAGCCGATGATGTTGACAAACTTCAGCAAGCTGTTTGTCCCTTCATAATGACCGGTAAGAGCCGCCTTCACTTGCGGAATGCCCCAAAGCGAGATCAACGCCGTCAGCACGAGAAACGGCGACCACGCCCGGAACACCTCTCCGCTGCTGTGCGTCGCACGAGCCACTTGGCCGGCGACCGCTACCTCCGATTCCGTCGCAAAGCGGAATGTGCTTCGCGGCTTCCAATATTTCAAAAAAACAGCCAACGCGACGATCGAAACGAGCGAAGACAAAATGTCCGGCAGCTCCGGCCCTAAAAAGTTTGACGATAAGTATTGCGTCAACGCAAACGAAACACCAGAAACGATAATCGCTGGCAACACCTCAATGGTTCTTTTCCATCCCGCCATAATCAGTACAAGGTAGAACGGAATGAACACCGATAAAAACGGGAGCTGTCGCCCAACCATTTTCGAAATTTCCATCGCCGGCACGCCGGTCGGCCCTTCCATCGAGATGATCGGAATCCCGACCGCCCCGAACGCGACCGGTGCCGTATTGGCAATCAAACAGATGCCCGCAGCGTAAAGCGGATTAAACCCTAACCCGGCAAGAAGTGCTGCCGAAATCGCTACCGGTGCACCAAACCCGGCTGCCCCTTCCAAAAATGCTCCAAACGAAAAAGCGATGAGCAACGCCTGCAGTCGTCGGTCTTCGGTAAGCGAAACGACGGAGTTACGAATAATGTCAAAATGGCCGGTTTTCACTGTCAGCTTATATAAAAAGACAGACGTAATGATGATCCAACCGATCGGCAACAATCCGTACACCGCGCCTTGCGTCACCGACATGACTGCCTTTCCAGCCGGCATTCTGTAAGCGATTACAGCCAGAACAACTGCAAGCAGCAACGTCGTCAGCCCTGCAACATGCCCTTTCATCCGTTTGACAGCCAACGCCCAAAAGAAATACAAAATCGGAATGAGTGCGACAATGGCCGACAACCATAACTGGTCAGCAATCGGTGTAAAATCTTGCTTCCACTGCATGCGGTTTTCCCCTCCCCTTTGCGACTGGCTTAACGACGTTTATCAATGATCGGCCTCTCATCTTTTTATTTCACTCTTCCAGTCATCAGATGACCAGATAAGAAACGTCGTCTGTCTCAAATTATAAAAGCGTTTTCTTTAAAAGACAATAGTTGTTTTTAAATTTTTTGAACTTTCTATTCGTTGTGCTCTTCTGCTAGCAACAAATAGCGCTTGTCTCTTACCATGATGCTATATCATAATAGACAGTGCAGAATATGTCTTCCCTACAATCGGGAATCTACTTTATCGTATTGAGGTGGATCCATTGATGTTTAAGCAGATTAAAACAAAAAAAATTTATGAAGAAGTGGCCGAAGCTATTTTCGACATGATTAAAAACGGCGTGCTAAAGCCTGGCGATAAACTCGATTCCGTCCAACAGCTGGCCGAACAGTTTCAAGTCGGACGGGCCGCCATTCGCGAGGCACTCACTGCTTTGAAAGCGATGGGGCTAATCGAACTCAAACAAGGAGAAGGAACGTACGTACGTGAGTTCGATCCGACAATGATGACGTTTCCGTTATCGATTGCCGTCTTAATGAACAAGGAAGATATTTGGCATTTGCTTGAAGTACGCAAGCTTCTTGAGGCAGGCGCCGCCTCGCTCGCTGCTACGAAGCGGACAGACCGTGATCTTAAAGCGATGATGGAAGCCCTTCGGCAAATGAAAGAAGGGATTGGCAGCGATGAGCTTGGCGAGAAAGCAGATTTCGCATTCCATATGGCCATTGCGGCCGCGTCACAAAATCCGATGCTCACAAGCATCATGAACAGCGTATCGGGCATGATCGTCGAAACGATGCGAGAAACGCGCCGCATTTGGCTGTTTTCGAAACAAACGACGACCGAAAAGCTACTTGCTGAACACCAAGCCATTTTCGAAGCCATTCGCGAACAAAATCCAGACGAAGCTCGGACGCGCATGCTTGAGCATTTGACTAATGTCGAAAACGTGTTGTATCGCTACATTCGCACTCAGCAGTCAAACTGAGTGCATTTTTTACAAAAAAGAACTACAAATCTGAAAAAATCATTTATAATAGACATATAGTCATCAGATGACCTGTTCACTCTGCTAGATAAAATAGGAGGGAGAGTAAGTGAAAGTATCGTTATTCGTCACATGCCTCATTGATCTTTTTTATACGAATGTCGGCAAGGCGACCGTCGAACTGCTTGAACGGCTCGGTTGTGAGATTGACTTTCCGGAGGCGCAAACGTGCTGTGGGCAGCCGGCGTATAACAGCGGCTATATCAAAGATGCAAAAGAAGCGATGAAACAAATGATGCGTGCGTTCGCCGATGCGGACTACGTCGTCACCCCGTCCGGTTCGTGTGCAGCAATGTTAAAAGAATATCCACACATCTTCCGTGGTGATCCGGAATGGGAAGAGGAAGCAAAGCGCCTAGCGGCGAAAACATACGAGCTGACGCAATTTCTCGTCAACGTGTTGAGAGTTGAAGATGTCGGTGCCTCACTTCCTGGGCGGGCGACATACCATACGTCTTGTCATATGACGCGGCTCCTTGGCGAAAAAGAAGCCCCACTCCGCCTGTTAGAACATGTCAAAGGACTTGAACTTGTTCCGCTGCCTAACGCTCATCAATGCTGTGGATTCGGCGGCACCTTTTCCGTTAAAATGGGTCCGATTTCTGAACAAATGGTTGATGAAAAAATCGAGCATATCGAAGAAGTGAAGGCCGACTACTTAATCGGCGCCGACTGCGGCTGTTTAATGAACATCGGGGGACGCATCGGACGGGTCGGCAAACCGATTCGCGTCATGCATATCGCCGAAGTATTAAATCATCGCAACTAAAAAAGGGGGGGAACGAAGATGCCAATGAAAATCGAAAACGGGCCGTTTTGGAAACGGGTCGAAGAAAATTTACAAAATGACTTTATGCGCGGGGCAGTCGCTGGCATGCAAGACCGCGGCTATGTGCGGCGGCTTGGCGTCATCGAAGAACTCGGCCATTGGGAGGAGTGGCGCTCGCTCGCTGAACAAATTCGAAAGCATACTCTCGAAAACTTGGACTATTATTTAATGCAGCTCAGTGAAAACGTTGCCAAACGGGGCGGGCATGTCTTTTTCGCCCAGACAGCCGAAGAGGCGAACGATTACATCCGACGCATCGCTTTGGAAAAACAAGCGAAAAAAATTGTCAAATCAAAATCGATGGTGACCGAAGAAATCAACTTAAACCCGGTGCTTGAAGCCATCGGCTGTGACGTCGTCGAAACAGATCTCGGTGAGTACATTTTACAAATTGACGACCATGACCCACCGTCACATATCGTCGGCCCGGCGCTTCATAAAAACAAAGAGCAAATTCGTGACGTCTTCCACCGCAAGCTCGGCTACAATAAGTCGTCCGATCCAGTTGAACTTGCGCGTCATGCTCGTGAAACGCTGCGGCGCGACTATTTAACCGCTGACATCGGCATCACCGGCTGCAACTTCGCCATCGCCGAATCGGGCTCGATCACGCTCGTCACAAACGAAGGCAACGCTGATTTGGTGACGTCTTTGCCCAAAACACAAATCACAGTGATGGGAATGGAGCGGATCGTTCCGACATTCAAGGAAATGGAAGTACTCGTCAGCATGTTGACGCGCAGCGCCGTCGGGCAAAAATTGACAAGCTACATCACTGTCCTCACCGGTCCACGCGAGCAAGGCGACGCCGACGGACCTGAAGAGTTCCATCTTGTCATCGTTGACAACGGACGCTCATCGATCTTAGGTACGGAGTTTCAGCCGGTGCTGCAATGCATCCGTTGCGCCGCCTGTGTCAACGTCTGTCCAGTATACCGCCATATTGGTGGCCATTCATACGGCTCGATTTACTCCGGCCCGATCGGCGCGGTCTTGTCACCACTTTTAGGGGGGTATGACGACTACAAAGAGCTTCCATACGCGTCCTCCCTTTGCGCCGCCTGTACGGAAGTGTGCCCGGTGAAAATTCCACTTCATGAACTGTTGATCAAACATCGCCAAATCATCGTCGAGAGGGAAGGAAAAGCGCCGGTCGCAGAAAAATTGGCAATGAAGGCGTTTCGCCTCGGAACCGCTTCACCGTCATTGTACCGTTTCGGCACGAAATTGGCGCCAAGCGCCTTCGCCCCGTTTGCTGAAGACGGGCGTATCACGAAAGGCCCCGGCCCGCTGAAAGCATGGACGGAAAGCCGCGTGTTTCCCGCACCGAACAACGAACGATTCCGTGACTGGTTCCGCAATCGTCAAAAAGGAGGAAATCCATCATGACGCGTGGTACGATTCAAAACCGTGACGCGTTTTTACAAAATATCGCCAAACGCCTTGGGAGAAGCCCGCGCCTGTCCGGCGTCTCCCAACCACAATGGGATTATGCGCCGCAATGGACAGTGTTCGCCGGCTATAGCCAGGACGACTTATTGTCAGCACTCCGTGAACAGTGCAAACTGATTCATACGGATTATATCGAGACGACAAGCAGCGAACTGGCCGGTGCACTCAAACAACAAGTGGCGGCCTATGGTGGCGGTCCAGTCATCGTTCCCGATGACCCGCGCTTTGCCGAGTACGGGCTATCCGCCTTGCTTCACGACGAATGGCCAGCCGAACAAACCGCCGTTCACGTTTGGAATTCGTCGCTTGGGCGCCAAAATATTGATGCGGCTGAACAGGCAAACGTCGGCATCGCTTTTAGCGAAATCACCCTCGCCGAATCGGGGACGGTCGTGTTGTTTTCCCGTAATGAGCAAGGACGGACCATTCACTTTTTGCCAAAGACGTATATCGCCATCGTTCCAAAAAGCTCTGTCGTGCCGCGCATGACGCAAGCTGCAGCCTACATTCACGAGCAAATCGAAAAAGGCGCCGTCGTTCCATCATGCATCAACTTCATCACCGGCCCGAGCAATTCAGCCGACATTGAAATGAACTTGGTCGTTGGCGTCCACGGGCCAATGAAAGCGGCGTATATCGTCGTCACCGACCGTTGACCAAAACGAAACGGTGCCCCTTTTGAATCGGGCACCGTTCTTTCCTTCAATATTGTCGGCTGACATCGACCACATTGTTAAGCGGTGTACCCGCTTCGATGCAACGAAGCGTGTCTAAAATGCTGCGGACAGCATCTTCGGTCGATGTAAGCGCCGCGATATGAGGCGTGATGAGGACGTTCGGATGCTCCCATAGCGGCGAATGCGGTGGCAGCGGCTCTTCTTCGAACACATCGAGCACAGCGAGACGGATATTTCGGTTCTCCAACGCGCCGACAAGCGCCGTTTCATCGACCGTCGCCCCACGCCCGACATTGATAAAGCCCGCATTGTGGAGACGGGAAAAAAACGTTTCGTCAAAGAGGTGATGTGTTTCCGCTGTTAGCGGAAGCGCGGCGATCACCCAATCCGCCACCGCCAGCGCTTCCTCGGCCTCCTCAGGACGATAAACGGCAGAGAACGGCGCTGACGCTTTCCCGCTTTGCGAGATACCAATGGGAGAAACGCCAAACAGCCGCAGCGTTTCGGCAATGCGCCGGCCGATTTCTCCCGTCCCGTAAATGACGATCCGCTGTTCACCGAGCCGCTTCGGTGCGATCGGCTTCCATTGCCGCTGCTCTTGATACCACGCATAAACGTCATGGCATTGAGCATCACGCAGCAAGTAGCTGAGGCAATATTCCGCGATCTGCTCCCCAAACGTGCCGATTGTCCTTGTCAACAGGACGTTTCGATTCCACTCGCGCCCCCATAAAAACGCATCGACCCCGGCGCCGAGTGAATGCACCCAACGTAAATTGGCCAGCGAAAACGGCCCGGCCGGCTGAAAGCCAATGTACGCATCCGCCCAGACAAAATCATCTGCTTTCAGCTCCTCCTCGGCCACAAAACGATACTCCTTATCCGGCCGCTTGTCCGGAAGAAGGGCAGCGAGTTCATCATAAAGCCGTCCTGTCACGAGAATGCGTCGGATGTCCATCGCTTCCCACCACCTCTTGCGCTACGAAGAAAACATGTTTGCTTAAATGAGCGTCCCCTCTTCACGCTCTGCCTTTTTATTCGCAATGTAACCGGCAGCCAAAACAAAAATCGTCACGCCGGCCGCAACAGCATAAACGAACGGACCGTGCGAAAGATGGAGAAGGTGAAGCACTCCTTCATCCTCCACCATCATCTTTCCGGCCGTCCATGCCAAAATGCCTGACCCAACGTAAGCAATCCACCGGTGTTTTTCCATCACCCGGACGATCGCTTTAGAACCAAAAATCATAATGGGGATGCTGATAGCTACCCCGAGCGCGAGCATGCCAATGTGCCCTTCAGCCGCCCCAGCGACAGCGACAACATTGTCTAGGCTCATCACCGCATCGGCGATAATAATGGTCATGATTGCTTTCAACAATCGATCTGACGCTTGGACATTCGCCTCCTCTTCCCGCTCCACGAGCACTTTATAGGCAATCCATACGAGCAGCACCCCGCCAATGAAGTGAACGAATGGGATGTTGAGCAAAAAGACAATGATGGCCGCAAACAAAATGCGCAGCAACACCGCCCCTGCCGTTCCCCAAATGATCGCCTTGTTCCGTTGGTCTTTCGGCAGCCGGCGCGTCGCCATTGCAATGACGACCGCATTATCCCCCGACAAAATAATATCAATCGCAATAATCTTCCATAACGCCAATAATGCCGCGGCAGAAATTGTCAATGGTCTGTCCACCCTTTCCCCTTTCTTTCTTTTTCATCTTACCGCAAATCGGTGAAAGGGACAACCGTACAATATGCCATGCTACGAGCGGGGGCAAGACATTGCAGCTTTTTTCGGTTCACCAACTTCGAGGAATAGGATGGCTTGGCCGATACATCCTCAAAAAAATGGCAACAGCTCCAGGGGTAGCTGTTTGCCAAGAAAGCGAGAAAAGTTGATTCAAAGTGACAAAGATATATGCACTGCCAGCCTTCTATCATTTTCACTGGCTTGGCGGTGCTAGACCATCAAATCAAACTTTTCGAACCGTAAAAAACTTACGCAGCAGCCACGGCCCTGGGGCAAATCCAAGTGTGAGCTGCCATGCTCCAACGCCGGCAAGTTGAAATTGCCGAGCCAACTTCATTTTCTGTCCCATGCTTCGAACATCTTCAAACCATACTTCGTGAACGTTTCCGAGTGCATCGGTATACCGGAAAAATGGGGATTCATCCGCCAATGAATACTGAATAGGGGATTGATAGCGCATGGCCGTAAGCAGTGCTTCCTGGTTGGAACGCGCTGTAGCGAGCATTCCAGGCTGATACGGGATGATCCAGTCATATCCGTACAGCGGGAGCCCTAGCAAAATTTTTTGGCGGGGGACACGCTCAACAGCAAACTGCAACGTCGCCCTCACCCCACCAATCGGTGCCACCGGGCCAGGCTCGCTTGCCGAATGGTGCCAATCGTATGCCATAATAAACATATAATCAACAACCGTGCCAATGCCGCCATAATCGTACCCCTTTAGCCATGGAATGTCTTCGCTTGTTTTCGCTGGAACAGCGATCGTTACGACGTATCCAGCCGGCTTGAGCCGATCGCGCAGCTGGCGCAGAAAACCAGTGAACAAATCGCGGTCTTCGCCACGAATTTGCTCAAAATCAATATTGACCCCACCATATCCTTTTCGCGACACTAAATAAAAAATGTTTTCAACGAGGTTCGCCCTAGCCTCTCGATTGTTCAACACTTGGCTGACAAGCGTTGGGCTGAACCCCTCCGGCGTTAAATTCGTGATGGCAACAAGCGGCGTCACCCGGTTTCGCCATGCTTCCTCAACAGCAGCCGCATCATTCAATTCATTCACTATATCGCCGCTTGGGGCAAAGTGATATTCAAAAAGGGTGATATACGATGAATACGGAGCAAAATCACGAATAATCGCCCTGTCGGCACTCGGTTCGCGAACGACGTAGTAGCCGAACGTCGTCGCCTGATACCATGAGATATCGGGAATGACGATTTTCATTCCTGGGCGCAGGGCATTTGGATTGACATTAGGATTGGCCGCACGCAATTGTTCAAGCGTGACAAACGACCGCCGGGCAATGGCTGTCAGCGTGTCCCCTGGTTGCACCGTATAGGTGTAAAGTGGGATGAGCAACGCCTGGCCAGGGACGATGTTCGGTTCCACCATCCCGTTGACAAGACGAAGATCTTCCAATGAATAACCGTACCGGCGGCCGATGGAAAACAGCGTATCCCCCGGCTGGACTGTATGAGTAAACATTTTGTATCGCCTCCATTATGACTAGATGCGAAAAATGGCTGACGATATTACTATATGCTCCAAACCGGAGGACGTATGTTGTCCTATGACTTGTTTTACACGCTCGCTCCGCCGGCCAAACGGTCTCTTATCGCCTGCTGCTTCAACCAAGCATCCACCGCTTCAATATCACGGGAAAACACGCGATCCGCCACAATGGAAGGAACAATGCGGCGCGCCTGATGGTAAAGCTGACTTGTTGACGGTGCCAGCTGATCAATGCCGCGCTCCTCTACCGCCTGTAAAGCGCAAATGAGCTCGATGGCCAATACTTTTCTCACATTCTGCACGATCAGATACGCATGACGGGCAGCAGTCGTTCCCATGCTGACATGGTCTTCTTGGTTGGCCGATGACGGGATGGAATCAACGCTTGCTGGATGGGCCAGCGTCTTGTTTTCTGATACGAGCGAAGCGGCAACGTACTGCATGATCATCGCCCCCGACTGTAGGCCTGGCTCTGGGCTTAAAAACGGCGGCAAGCCTTCGCTAAGCTGCGGATTGACAAGCCGCTCAATACGCCGCTCGCTCATATTGGCCAGTTCCGCCACCGCGATTTTTAACAAATCCATGGCGATCGCAACAGGTTGGCCGTGAAAATTGCCGCCCGAGAGCACGGCTCCGTCCGCAAAAATAAGCGGATTGTCCGTAGCAGCGTTCATTTCGATTTCAAGTGTTTCCTTTACATAGCGAAGCGCTCTGAGCGATGCTCCATGCACTTGCGGAATGCAACGGATCGAGTACGCATCTTGCACGCGCCGCTCTCCTTGCCTTGTGATAAGCTGACTGCCATCTAGATAGCGACGCAGCCGCTCGGCCACCTCCGCCTGCTCTAAAAATCCACGGGCTTCGTGGATGCGGGCATCAAACGCATCGATCACGCCATAAAGCGCCTCGATTGTTAACGCGGCGATCCACTCGCTGTCGTAAGCAAGCTGTTCCGCCTCAAGATAAGCGATCACCCCCATAGCTGTCATCGCCTGCGTACCGTTAATAAGCGCCAACCCCTCCTTCTCTTTCAGAGAGAGCGGAGGAATTCCCGCTTGCGAAAGCGCTTGGATGGCAGGCATCCGCTGCCCTTGGTACATCACCTCCCCTTCACCGACAAGCGCCAACGCCAAATGGGCAAGCGGCGCTAAATCGCCGCTGGCGCCGAGGGAACCTTGCTGCGGAACAATCGGATGGATACCGGAATTAAGAAACGCGAGCAGCCGCTCAATCACCACCGGCCTTATGCCGGAATATCCCTTTAATAAAGCATTCGCCCGTAAAAGAAGCATCGCCCGCACCACTTCCTCGGCAAACGGCTCACCAACTGCGCAAGCGTGCGATCGGAGAAGATTGATTTGCAACTGCTCAAGATCACTTCCATCAATGCGCACATCGGCAAGTTTGCCAAAGCCGGTATTCACGCCATAAATCGTCCTGCCGCTCGCAATCGCCTGTTCCACAGCTGCTCGACTTTTCCGAACCGCTTCCATGCTCTCCAAAGCAGCTGCCACCGGTTCTCTATCATAAATGACGCGTCTTGCCTCGGCAATCGTTAATGAATGCCCAGTCAACACAATCATGAACCCATCTCCCTTCGTTCATATCAAAAAACAAAAAGGAGGCGCCCCGCCGTTTCAGGCAGTATTCGCCTCCTCATGACTCATCGCTCTAGGCTGATCCTACTCTATCTCATTGTCCGAGCCGCCGCACGTCTCCCTTTCCTGCAATCCTATATATGATTGATTCCGAGCCCGACCGCTTCGTGCTCAAGCCCGCGCACCGGAGCGCCGATCGTCCCGTACAATGCGACGGCGATCCATTCCCCTTCTTTTGGCTGTTCATACGGTGTTCCTCGCACAACAGCGAAACGAAGGCCAGCCGTTCTCAACAAATCTCCTAACTCAACCTGCCCCCTCGTCACGCCGTGCACCGCCTCTAAAATGGCATGATACAAAGCATGCATGTCGCGGTATAAACTGCCGTCAACCACTTCATGACGTTTCGCCGCCGTTTCGATCGCTGCGACGATTTTTTGCGGCTCCATCGCCCCAACGCGTCCTTGGCAATAGCGCCAGTTGCTCGCCCGAAGCTCGTCGAGAATTGCTCCTTCCTCTCCTTCGTCAAGCATCGCCAGCAAAAGCGCCTGACGACCAATGCGCACCGATTTTTCTTTCCCCATTTGGTTGCTGCCCCTAATTTCCTCTTTTTTTCTATTGTATGACGGCAAGGAAAACCGAGTCAACGCTTTTTCCAAATTTTAACACATTAACTTATTATCATAATAAAGGTCCATCAACATAACATGTGCGTCACAAGTGAGACTATTTTCTAGAGATTAGGAGTATGCCAACGCTCGATTGATTTTTCCTTACAGATGAAGAAGAACGTTTAATTGAAACAGTCAAACATCGTTTTGGTAAAAATCCACAACAACACATAATTTACATTTTATTGAATATGTGATATCATTAAAATATCAAATTAATATGAGTTGAGGGGGACAATCATGAGGGAACAGAAATCATGGTATATCAATGGTTTTATCGGCATCGGTGGCATCGTTTTGCTTCTCATTGTCGGGTTTTTCTTCCTCGTTCAAGAGCTGTTTTTGCCCGCCATTTTGTTTTTCATCATTGCTGTTTTGCTCGCCACCGGCATCACAATCGTCCATCCCAATCAAGCGAAAGTGCTCACCTTTTTCGGCCGCTATTTTGGCACAATTCGCGACAGCGGGTTGTTTCTCACCGTACCGCTCACAGTCCGGAAAAACGTGTCGCTGCGCGTGCGCAACTTCACCAGCAGCAAACTGAAAGTCAACGACATCCAAGGCAATCCGATCGAAATCGCCGCCGTCGTTGTCTTCCGCGTCATTGACTCAGCCAAAGCAGTGTTTGATGTGGACGATTATGAACAGTTCGTCGAAATTCAAAGCGAAGCGGCCATCCGCCATGTCGCCACGAAATATCCGTACGATACGTTTGAGGACGATAACGAAGTCACGTTGCGCGGCAACGCGGATGTCATTTCTGATGTGCTTGCTGCGGAACTGCAAGAACGTCTGCGCGTTGCTGGGGTCGAAGTGGTTGAAGCACGCCTCACCCACTTAGCCTACTCCCCAGAAATTGCGGGCGCTATGCTCCAACGCCAGCAAGCAGCTGCCATTTTGGCAGCGAGGAAAAAAATCGTCCAGGGAGCCGTCTCCATGGCGCAAATGGCGATTGAACAGCTTGACAAAGAAAACATTTTAGAGTTAGATGATGAACGAAAGGCAGCGATGGTGAATAACTTAATGGTGGCGATCGTCTCCGAACGCGCCACCCAGCCGGTGATCAACACGGGCAGCCTATATTAACGGTTGTGGAGTGCGATGACAAAGAAAAAACAATTTCCTTTACGCATTGACCATGATTTATATGCTGTGTTGGAGCAATGGGCGCAAGACGAGTTTCGTAGTGTCAACAGTCATATCGAGTTTTTGCTGCGGGAAGCAGCAAAGCGAGCAGGACGGCTCGGGAAAAAGAAAACGGATCAACAAAGAAGCTAGCCAACGCCGGCTGGCTTCTTTTGTTTTTCAGTCATGGTCATTTTTTACATAAATATAATGATAGCAGAGCCTTTTTTGAAAGGGAGGGACGAACCGATGCCGCCATTTCGCGCTGAAACAAACGTATTGCTGTCACATCTTCCCGTCTACGCCGCAACTACGGCCGCACCTCCCCATTTTTGCCGTACTGTTCCGCCAGCTATCCATCGCACTAGCCGTTACAAACGATCATCACCGCCGATCATTTCTCCTTCATATGGAGATACCACACAAAGACATAAACAGATATGTGCAAGACGAGAGCAACAAATAGGTGGATTCCACTTTGCGACATTTGCTCGAACGGCTGCGGCTTCATCACGGCAAAAAGCAATCACATCGTTGTCATTAAGGGCAATGGCCCCAATCTCGCCAACTGCAGTCCGGCTCATCTCGAAAGGAGAAAACCAATGGTGGGCAAACAACAACCTTGAACAGTTAACGCGCCTGCTCATCCGCACTCGGAGTGAAACGCTTGTGCCAAAGACAGCTACCATTACGAACGTTTATTGATCGTCACGCTTTACTTTCATCAGCTTAGCCGCCTTTGGTGCAACGCGGAAGGAGGATAAGCATGGAAAGCTACTATGCCGTGCTCGATGCCATGGCCGCTGCGCCGGGCGATGGTGTATTCGCCATCATTATTGACGTCGAAGGTTCAGCCTATCAAAAGGAAGGCACATGGATGTGGATCGAAGCGGATGGAAAGACAACTGGCTTATTAAGCGGAGGCTGCTTTGAGGAAGCGGTGGCCGCGCACGCCCTCGACGTGCTGTCAAACCGTCAGGCGACGTCCATATCGTTTGACTTGCGCGCCGAAGATGATTGGTCTTGGGGACAAGGGGCTGGTTGCAACGGCCTTGTCCGCATTTGGCTTGAACCGGTGACAAGCAACACCAAACCTGATTGGCTGGCATTGAAACGCTGCCTTGACCGCGGTGAACATGTGTTTATGGCTCGAAGCATTACCGATCCGAGGGAGCAGCCGTTTTTCCAAAGCGAAACGGGGGAGCGCTTCGGCGGCTATTCTTCGCCGCCGAGGCCGGAATGGCTGAAAGAGTTGCATGGCACACCGTTTTTCCGTGGCCGGAACGGTGTGTATGAAACGGAAGAGGACACGTTTTTCATTCAGCATTTTTGGCCAAAACCGCGTCTTACGATTTTCGGCGCCGGTCCCGACGCTCCGCCACTCGTCTCGGCAGCTAAAGCCGCTGGGTTTTCCGTCACGGTCAGCGACTGGCGCCCGGCGTTTTGTCAACCGTCGCACGTGCCGGACGCGGACGCTTGGGTCGTCGGCTTTCCGCATGAAACCATTCCGAAACTTCACCTTACCGAGCGCGACTTTGTCGTTATTATGACTCACCAGTTTGAGCGCGACCGGGAACTTATGAGATGGTTAGCCGACATACCGCTCGCCTACCTCGGCGTGCTTGGACCGCGGCGGCGCACAGACCGACTCTTTCCTTCTGGAACGGCCCCGCCGTTTGTCCGTTCACCAATTGGACTGCCAATTGGAGCGCGCAGCCCGCATGAAATTGCTATAAGCATCACCGCCGAACTAATTAACGTGCTGCGCGGAGGGCCGATGGAGACTGCACGATGAGTGAACTCACGATTGCAGGCATTTACTTGGCCGCTGGGCAGAGTCGGCGGATGGGAACGGATAAACGCGCCTTGCCTTGGGGGGATGGGACGCTTGGGACGGCCGGTCTCAAGGCAGCGCTTCATTCCTGCCTCTCACCTATCATCGTTGTCGTTCCACCAACCGATGCGCTCGTTTGGCTTCCTGACGCGCTGCTAAACCACGACAAATGCCGTCTTGTCCGTTGCGCCGCCTGCCACCGGGGGCAGGCACACTCGCTTGCCTGCGGCTTACAAGAGACGATTGTTGTAGGGGCGGACGCTGCCGCAGTATTATTGGCGGATCAGCCGTTTGTCACGACAGAAACGATCGATGCTCTTGCCCGTTTTTATCGCCAGCACCATCCTGATTACGCCGCCTTTTCCCGCTTCGGCACCCCCATGCCTCCAGTCATCTGGGGAAAACAGATGTTTCCTGCCTTATTGGCACTTAGGGGAGATGCTGGCGGGCGCAGGCTGTTTTGTGAGCCCCATTGGCGCGGTCTCTTATACGAAGGCGACGAGTCAATCGGCATGGACATCGACACAAAAGAGGACTATGAGCGTGCTGTCATCTATCGAGAAGTAAAGGAGGGACATTCTCGTGGCCGTCGGTAAAAGCATCATCCGCAAAGAAGCATGGGATAAGGTGACCGGCCGAGCGAAATATACGAACGATTTCAAAGAACAAGGAATGCTTCATGCCAAGCTCGTCACCAGTCCGTACGCTCATGCGCGCATCATCTCCATCGAAACGCACGAAGCGCTTGCCGCTCCCGGCGTTCGCGCCGTCCTGACCGGCAAAGGATTGCCGCTCACAGGCGAAGACATGCGCGACCGCCCGCCGATCGCTGCCGATAAAGTGCGATACTACGGAGAAGTTGTCGCCGTTGTGGTCGCCGATACACTCGTGCAGGCCGAACAGGCGGCCCGCCTCATCCGCGTCGTTTATGAGCCGTTGCCAGCAGTCGGCTCGCCGCGCGAAGCACTGAAAGAAGGCGCTCCCTTGCTTCACGAAGAGCTCGACCGTTATGAAAGAAATAAGACGACCTACCCTGAGCCAGGGACAAACATCGCCCATCGGACCAAAATCCGCAAAGGCGACATTAAACAAGGGTTTGCCGAAAGCGACGTCATCATCGAAACGAGTGTATCATTCGCCCCGTCCGACCACGTGGCAATGGAAACGCGTTGCGCCACAGCAGAAATTTGGCCGGACGGCTCGATCCATATCTCTGCCTCCTCGCAGTCACCATTTATGATCAAGAGGCTCATTCATACGTATTTTGGCGAAGAAGCCGGCAAAATCGTCGTTCATACGCCGCTTGTCGGCGGTGCCTACGGCGGCAAGGCGCCCGTGCAGCTTGAACTGCTCGCCTACCTCGCCACAAAAGCGGTCGGCGGCCGGAAAGTGAGCGTCTGGAACAACCGCGAATGTGACATGGTCACCTCGCCTGTCCATATCGGCTTAGAAGCAACGGTCAAAATCGGCGCGACAAAAGACGGTGTTTTCAAAGCGATGGAAATTGTCTTTTTGTTTGACGGAGGTGCTTACTCCGACAAAGCGATCGACGTCAGCCGTGCCGCAGCTGTCGATTGTACTGGCCCATACCACGTCGAACATGTCTGGTGCGACTCACTTTGTGTCTATACGAACCGGCCGTATGCAACACCGTTCCGCAGTTTCGGCCATTGTGAGCAGTCGTTTGCCGTTGAACGAGCCATCGACGAATTGGCAAAAGTTCTTCAGCTTGACCCATGGGACGTGCGACGCAAAAACGCCATCCGCCCGGGGCATACGACCCCGACACAAGTACGGCTCACAAAAAGCAATGTAGGGGATATGCCCGCTTGCCTCGATCGACTACGGGAGTTGATGCGCTGGGATGAATGGCAGCGCATCGAGCTTGACGCCTATACCGTACGAGCAAAAGGCATCAGCGGTGGTTGGAAAACGTCAACGATCGACACGGACTCAAGCTCCGGCGTCATTTTAACATTCAATTCCGACGGCAGCGTCAACGTCATCTCCGGCGTCGTCGAAATCGGCACAGGCACGAAAACAGTGCTCGCGCAAATCGTGGCCGAGCGGCTAAAAATGAATGTGGACGACGTTCATGTCAAAATGGACATCGATACACAAACGACACCAGAACATTGGAAAACGGTCGCTAGCCGTGGGACATTTATGGCCGGGCGTGCAGCCTTAGCCGCCGCCGATGATGCCATTCGCCAGCTGAAAGAGATCGCCGCCTGCGTACTGCGGGTTACTCCTGACGATTTAGAAGTTGGCTTCGGACGTGTCTTTTTACGCGATGATCCGGCCATTTTCATTCCAGTGAAAGACATTGCCTACGGCTACAAGTTTCCGAACGGCAACGCCATCGGCGGACAAGTGATCGGGCGCGGCCATTATATTTTACGCCGCTTGACTCCGCTTGACCCGGAAACCGGCGCCGGAAAACCGGGACCGGAGTGGGGCGTATGCGCTGAAGGGGTCGAAGTGGAGTTCAACCGTCGCGACTACACGTACCGCATTGTGAAAGCGTACGCGGTCATCGATGCCGGCAAAGTGCTCAACCCGAAAGCGGCACTCGGTCAAGCGATGGGAGCGATGAGCATGGGTCTGAGCTTTGCCAGCCGAGAAGGATTTCTTTTTGATGAAGCGCAGCGTGTCTTAAATCCGCAGCTGCGCACGTACCGGCCGATCCACTTCGGAGAACATCCCACATACATCGTGGAGTTTATCGAGACCCCACAAATCGACGCTCCGTACGGTGCGCGCGGCATCGGTGAACATGGCTTGCTCGGCATGCCCGCTGCTTTGGCAAACGCCTTATCGCTTGCTGCTGGTGTGCCGCTAAACGAACTGCCGCTTGTTCCCGAACTCATTTGGCGGAAACAGAAAGGAGACAGCTATGGTTCCCTTTGAATTTGCCTACTATCGTCCACAGTCGATCGCTGAAGCGGTGGCGATGTTTATAGAACTGGAACAAAAAGGGAAACGACCACTATATTATGGCGGGGGCACGGAAATCATCACCCTATCCCGCCTCGGTCTCGTTTCTACCGCCGCCGTCATTGACATGAAAGCCATTCCTGAATGCCGTGTGCTTGACGCCGACAGCGATCCTCTCGTGCTCGGGGCGGCGCTGTCGCTCACCGAACTCGTGGAAGCGAACCCGTTTCCTTTGTTGACCAAAGCAGCGAAAGAAGTCGCTGACCGGACGGCGCGCAACCAAATTACGCTCGGCGGCAACCTATGCGGGCAAATTTTTTACCGCGAAACAGCGCTCGCGCTGCTCGTCGCTGAGGCAGACATCGTCATCGCTGGCCCAAACGGCGTCCGTCAGTCCCGTATCAATGACTTGTTTCATCAACATCTGCAGCTAAGTCGCGGCGAATTTGTCGTTCAAATAAAAGTGCGCCGCTTCGCTGTGGAACTTCCTCACTTTCACCACAAGCGCCGCAAGCAAGGTGAAATCGGCTATCCGCTTGTCACCATTGCGGCGCTAAAAAAAGACGAAACCATTCACGCTGCCTTTAGCGGCGTCTGTCCGTTCCCGTTCCGTTCGGCTAAAGTTGAGGCTCATCTAAATGACCGAAGACGCCCCGCGACAGAACGGATTCAGGCGGCAGTCAACGCCTTCCCACGCCCGATTTTGCATGATATTGAAGGCTCAGCAGACTATCGACTGTTTGTTGCCGCTCAGCTACTTGAAGACGCACTTCGCGAGTTAGGGGAAACCATCTAGACGGGAGGTCAACATACGGACATGGAAGAAACGACCAAATGTGAGCTCGTGTTGCACATTAACGGAGAACAACGAACGGTCATCACCCGTCAAGCCGAAACACTACTATTCGTCTTGCGGGACGAGCTCGGACTGACCGGGACCAAACCCGGCTGTTTAAATGGCGACTGCGGTGCCTGTACTGTCTTAGTCAACGGCACACCAATCAAATCGTGCATGATGCTTGCTATTGAGACTGTTGGTAAAGAAATTACCACAATCGAGGGGCTCCGCGATACTCCTATTCAGCACGCCTTTGTCCGTCACTTCGCCTTTCAATGCGGCTATTGCACGCCTGGCTTTATTATGAACATCCATGCGCTCATCGAGCAGCATCCAAACGCTGATCAGTCAACGATTCAAGAATGGCTGCAGTCAAATATTTGTCGCTGCACGAGCTATCAAGAAATCGAGGCGGCGGTGAAAGAAGCGCTTCAAGCCAAAAAAACGGACATACAGCCCTCACATAACCGGATATCCCGAGTCTAGCAGGGATATCCTTTTTTGTGCGATGATTTTTCCATCCCATTCCAAATACCTATTGACAAAAATATAACGTTCACGTTAACGTTATATCTGTAGAAAACACCGTGTATCGCGATCACGCGAAAGTGAGGGCCCAGGATGGAACGATTGAAAATTGATGACGTCGCCAAAGCGACCGGCTTAACAAAGCGGGCGATCCGCTATTATGAAGAAATCGGCTTGATCAAGCCGCCGGCACGGAGTGAGGGCGGCACACGCCTTTATACGCAGGAAGATATCGAGCAGCTGAAAAACATCGTCGCCGCCCGCGAAGTGCTCGGTTTTTCGCTGCAGGAGTTACAGCACTTTTTAACATTGAAAGAAAAAATTGAGACGCATCGAGCAGAATACCGCCAAGCCATCGTTAGCAGCGAACAGCAGCGTGAACTCGAACAAATGGCCGCCGGGTTGCACCAACAAATTGCCATGCTTGATGACAAAATGAAGAAAATGGCGACACTGAAACAAGAACTGAAACAAATGGCAGAGCAAATAGACGCCATTCTAGAAGAGAGGAGAGAAGAATAGTGGAGGAAAGAAAACAAACACGGGCGCGCTGGATTACCGTTGCCGCCGCCTTTTTGGCGTTTATGGGTATCGGGGTCGTCGATCCGATTTTGCCGGTCATCGCCGAAAGCATCGGCGCGACCCACTGGCAAGTGGAAATGTTGTTTACCGCCTATATTTTTACGATGGCGGTCATGATGATTCCCGTTGGACTTGTCGTCAGCCGCGTTGGTGATAAACAAATGATGGTGATCGGACTTGGCCTTGTCACGATTTTCTCATTATTGTGCGGTTTTGCCGCCGACATCCCACAACTGTCGATCTTCCGCGCCGGTTGGGGGCTTGGCAATGCCACCTTTTTTGCAACGGCTATGACACTGTTAATCGCTTTGACGCCGCAGGCAAGCACCGCTGTCGGCTTGTATGAGGCGGCGATCGGCCTCGGCATGGCCGGTGGTCCGCTCATCGGTGGACTGCTGGGCCAACATTCATGGCGCTACCCGTTTATCGGCACAAGCGTGCTCATTTTTATCGCCTTTTTGCTTGTCGCATTTTTTGTGTATGATCCAAACAAAGGAAAACCGAAAAAAGCAGTCGGATGGCAGGAAATGCGGCATCTGCTCGCCTTTCCGCCGTTTTTAAAAGGGGCGATCGGCGGGATGCTTTATTATTACGGCTTTTTCGTTGTTTTGGCCTATTCGCCTCTGGTCATTAAGTTATCGGCGATTCAAATCGGTCTTGTCTTTTTCGGCTGGGGGCTTTGCCTCGCCTACGGATCGGCAGCGTTGGCCCACCGACTTGAAACAAAATACGAACCGAAACAAATATTGCCTTACAGCTTATTGCTGTTTGCCGTTTTATTGCTGCTTTTAGCGGTCGCTGAACAAACATGGTTCATGATCGTCCTTATCATTTTGTCGGGCCTTGTATCCGGCTTAAACAACGCCTTGTTTACAGGCTATGTGATGGAAACATCGCCGTATGAACGCGGCGTCACTTCCGGCATGTACAACTTCGTTCGCTGGATGGGGGCGGCCATCGCTCCGGTGCTATCTGGCGTCATCGGTCACGCCGTTTCCGCAAAGGCGCCGTTTATGATCGCCATGGCGCTGTCGCTTGTTGCATTCCTTTTCCTTGCCTGGCGCAAACGGGAGCCATCGGCAACGAAAACTGTATAAAAGCAACCGTTGCGGACAAAACGAAAACACGCCCGTTTCTCGGTGAGAAACAGGCGTGTTTTTATTCGGATCATTGTCATCATCTCTTATCATCACTCTATGATGCTTTTTTCATAAGCGAACCGTTTTCTTCTCGTTAATCACCACTCCTCGTTTTTTCATTTCGTCGATGTACACATTCCCGGGAACGATTTGCTCAGGCGGATAGACGCCGCGTTTCGTAATCAGCCCTCGGCCGATAAGCTGGGCGACGACGGAAATCGTATAAGCGGTCGTGCGCGCCATCGCCGTCACCTTACGTTCGCTATCGTTGAACGTGATCGTTTCATATTCAAACACCGTTTCTTTTCCGTCTTTCCGTCCACCGACAATCACCCGAAGCAAGACGACATCATCTTTACCTCTTAAATCAAGCATCGGAGTCAATACCGCAAGCAGCACGTCACGCGGTTTAACTTTGTGGCCGCCTACTTCCACCTCGACATCGTTGCGCGTCAAATTCAAGTCAACGAGGAGCTTGAATTTTTCCGCATGGCCACGATAGCGGATCGTTTTATATTCAAGCCGTTTCAAATTCGGAAACGAGCGTGACAGCGTCGACGTCCCTCCTGATGTATGAAACGCTTCAAGCGGGCCGAACCGTTCGAAATAAATCGGTTCAACCTCAGACAGAGATGGCACTTCTTGCTTTTTACCATCGCGAATAATTAAAGACGGATCGGTGTAATGGTCGAGAAGCCCTTCTAACGAAAACACATGGTTATACTCAAGCGGCGGTTCGGGCTGAACGGGAATGCCGCCGACGTACAGTTGGATGGATTCAACCTCATCGAGCTGATTTGCCCCGTAACCGGATAAAATGTTGATCATTCCTGGGGCGACGCCCAGATCGGGGATGATCGTCACCCCAGCTTTCTGGGCTTGGTCATGGAGTTCAAGCACCCGGTCGGTAATATGGCCGATATGCCCCCCTAAATCGACAGAATGGACGCCTGTGGCAATCGCCGTTTTCGCCACTGTTTCGTTAAACCGGTAAAACAAGGCGTTGACGACCACATCATGTCCTTTCATTAAGGTGGACAGCTGCTGTTGATCCCCAGCATCCACCCGCAAGGCAACAAGTTTCTCAGACTGAAGGTGGCGTACCGTCTGCTCTGCCTTGGCCAAATCGACATCAGCCAGCGTCACTGCCTCAACGTCTTCACTTTGCACTAAATCGCGTGCAGCTTCTTTCCCCATCAGCCCCGCACCAAGCACGAGCACCTTCACCATTCATTCCCTCCTCTATCACGGATTCTTTTCCATCTGCTTACATGACTGCTGCTTTTGTTCGTCTTTATCGCAGCTACTGCTTTCATTCACCATCAATGTTTGGCGTTGATGCTCACTTCTCTTTCACTAACTATAAAGACGACTGAACAGTTCAATCATCCGTATCGATTTGTGCCCGTTGCAGCTTGCCACTGAAATCGACATAAATGCTTCTCCATTCAGTGAATACATCAAGCGCAGCGACGCCGGAATCACGGTGACCGTTTCCTGTCCCCTTTGTGCCGCCAAACGGCAAATGAATTTCTGCACCCGTTGTCCCTGCATTGACATACACAATGCCGGTATCCAAATCGCGCATCGCCCGGAACACATTGTTGACATCACGAGTGAAAATAGCGCTGGACAATCCGTAGTCGACACAATTGTTAACAGCGATCGCTTCATCCAAACTGCGGACGGAAATGATCGACACAACCGGGCCGAAAATTTCTTCGCGGGCGATACGCATGTCGGGCGTGACGTCAGTGAAAATCGTCGGTGCGTAATAAAAGCCGCGTGCATAGTCTCCATCGCTCAATATATGGCCGCCAACAAGCAGTTTCGCTCCTTCTTCTCGGCCGATGTGCACATAGCGTTCGATTTTTTGCAGCGCTTCTTCATGGATAACCGGACCAACTTTGACCGTTTCATCCAGCCCGTCACCGATTTTCAACGTCTTCACCGCTTCAAGCAGACGCCACTCGAGCTCTTGTTTCACCCGCTCATGGACAATAACTCGGCTGCACGCCGTGCACCGCTGCCCCGATGTGCCGAACGCACTCCAAACAATACCGTCAACCGCCAACGTCAAATCTGCGTCATCCATGACGATCACAGCGTTTTTCCCACCCATTTCGAGCGACACTTTTTTCAACAGGCGCCCGCACTTCTCGGCAATCTGACGGCCGACTTCATTCGAGCCCGTAAATGAAATGACCGGAACGTCCGGATGCTCAACAAGCGCGTTCCCTGCCGTCGGGCCGTCGCCGTGAACAACGTTAAACACCCCATCCGGCAGACCGGCTTCGGTGAAAATCGCTGCCAGCTCGCGCGCCATAAACGGTGTTTCAAGTGCCGGTTTCCAGACGACAGCGTTGCCGGCGACAATGGCCGGGAACGATTTCCATGTCGCGATAGCAATCGGAAAATTCCATGGGGTGATGATGCCGACAACCCCGACCGGCACCCGAACGCTCATGGCAAACTTGTCTTTTAGCTCAGACGGGGTCGTATCGCCGAATAACCGTCGTCCCTCCCCCGCCATGTAAAACGCCATATCGATGCCTTCTTGCACTTCGCCGCGCGCCTCTTCGATCACTTTCCCCATTTCCATTGTCAGCAGCCGAGCAAGCTGTTCTTTCCGCTCCTTCAGCAACAAACCGACTTTATATAATACGTCCGCTCGTTTCGGAGCCGGCACGAGCGCCCATTTTTTTTGCGCCGCTTTTGCCGCTTTGACAGCAGCATCGACATCAGCCGCTGCAGATAATGCTACTTCACCGATCGTTTCCCCATTTGCCGGATTGATCACCGGCGCCCATTGGCCGCTCAAAGCCGGTTGCCATTTTCCATTAATAAAGTTCAACGCCTTCATCGTCATCCTCCTTTGTCTATTGATTCGCTGTACGAGTAGATGTCGTTTCGCTGTTACTTTGCTACAGCTGTCCTTTTCATTGCATGATTCATGGGCTATCTCGGTCTCAATGCGGAAACTCTTCTCCAATGTTTTCATCTGTCTGACAGTCTCATCGTCACAGACAGTTGTTCCGGCTCCGTCATCACCTCAATCACGGTTGGTTTCGTCGCAGTGAGCGCCTGCTTAAAGGCAGCGGCAAACTCATCGGCTGTCTCCACCGTAACACCGTTGGCACCTAATGCCCTAGCCAATCTGGCAAACGACACTTCACCTAGTCCGCTGCCGACCACTCGTCCTGGGAACTGAAGCTCTTGATACATACGAATAGTCCCATACATCCGGTTGTTAAACACGAGACTGATGACCGGGACGCCATAACGGGACGCCGTCTCGAGTTCGGCCGCCGTCATGAGAAACCCACCATCTCCTGACAACGAAACGGCCGGCCGTTCCGGATGGGCGAGCTTCGCGCCGATGGCCGCCGGCAGCCCGTATCCCATCGCTCCTGATGTTGGGCCAATATACATATGCTGTTCCTTGAAGGAGAAAAAGGTGTGCAGCCAGCCGGCAAAATTGCCGGCATCGTTCGTAATCATTCCATCGTCCGGCAACTGCGCTTGTAGCTGAGCGATGATGGCTTCTTGCACGTTTCTTGGCGGCTGCGGCAGCCTCGCTGTTTCTTCATAAGCTTGTCGGCGCTCCAAGACCCATTCATTCCACGTCGGGACGATATGCCGCCCTAACAGTGCACACAACGCCTCGTGGGCATCGGCCGCAACGGCGATGTCCGCTGAAAACACTTTGCCAAGCGCCTCCTCGTCGATATCGATATGGATGAGCATCTGATGCGGCAGCGGCCATGTATAATCTTGCGTTGTTACTTCCGCCAACCGCGTTCCAACCGCCAAAATAACATCCGCCTGCTTGGCCGTCTCAACGACAGCTGCCGGTGCGCCAAGACCGAGATGGCCGACATAAAGCGGATGGTCATGCGGAAACACGTCATGGCGGCGGAATGCGGCAACAACCGGAAGGGAATATTGTTCAGCGACGCGACGCAGCGCCTGCTCAGCGCGCCCCCGCTTCACCCCGCCACCGGCGACAATGAGCGGCCGACGGGCAGCAGCGAGTGCCGCTTCAATCCGCTTCACCTCATCATCCGCTGGGGCTGGGCGCGGCACATCCATCGTCATCAACACCGCCTCAGCAACCGTTGACGCAAACACATCCTCAGGAATAGAGACGACAACCGGACCAGGTCGTCCCGTTTTCGCCACCCGAAATGCCCGTTGCACGAGTTCTGGAACGCGCTCGGGGTCGGTGATTTCGACTGCCCATTTCGCAAGCGGCCGAAACCATTCGTCTAGTTCTACTTCTTGAAATCCCTCACGACCACGGAATCGGCGATGCACTTGTCCTAACAGGACGACAAGCGGGGTCGAATCTTGACGTGCTGTATGAACCCCGATGGCCAAATTAGACGCTCCGACTCCGCGCGTCGCTAAGACGACACCTGGTTTGCCGGACGCTTTCGCATACGCTTCAGCCATAAACGCCGCCCCTCCTTCATGGCGGGCAGAAATGAACTGAAGGGTTGGTTCATCGTACAACGCATCCAACAGCGGCAAATAACTTTCTCCCGGCACGCCAAACAAATGAGAAATACGCTCTTGTTTTAAGCATTCGACAATCGCTTGCGGGACAGAAAGGCCACGCATCACCCGCTTTTTCATGGCCGTCCCTCCCATTCAATCGCTTTCCAGCGCCGAACGGCTTCGAGCAGCCGTTCCTTCGGAGCGGCGAGTGATATGCGCACATACCCTTCCCCTGCTGAACCAAACGCCGTCCCTGGTGTAACGATCACCCCGGCCTCATCAAGCAACCGAGCGGCGAACTGAGCGGAAGAGTAACCGACCGCCGTTGGCACCCAAAGAAAAAACGTCGCTCGAGGCGGCTGAACGGGCACGCCTATTTGCCAAAGTGCAACCGTCATTGCCTTCATCCGCTCTTCATAAATGCGGTTGTTCTCCTTTGCGGCTTCATCTCCGCTCCGCAATGCAACGGCCGCTGCTTTTTGCACCGCCAAAAATTGACACGTATCAATATTGCTTTTCAAGATGGAGAGCGCCCGAATGACCTCCTTATTGCCGACGATATAACCGATGCGGCAACCAGCCATGTTATAGCTTTTCGATAAAGATCCAAATTCGATGGCTACTTCTTTGGCACCGTCAACTTGCAGCACGCTCGGAGCAAAGGCATCACCGAATGTCAATAATGAATAGGCTGAATCATGGGCGATAAGAAAACGATGTTTTTTTGCAAGCATGACTGCTTCTATGAAAACATCGATGGTGGCTAATGATGCTGTTGGATTGCTTGGATAGTTTAATAGCATGATATTGACTCGATCATAAGTGGATGGAGTAATAGCGGAAAATTGTGGTGCGTAGTCACGGGCTGCATCCAGCGGCAAGTCGATCGGCGTGCCTCGGGCAAGGTGAATAGCAGTTCGATACACCGGATAGCCCGGGTTCGGAACAAGCACTGCATCCCCCGGATCAATCAGCGCCTGCAATAGATGGACAATGCCTTCTTTTGAGCCAATCAAAGCGAGCACTTCAGTGTCTGGGTCAAGCTTGACACCATACTGCCGCTCATAAAAGTCAGCAACGGCTTCGCGATATTCGCGGCAGCCGGCGTACGGAGAATACGTATAATTGCGTGGGTCATCCAGCTCGCGTTTCAGCGTCTCAATAAGAAACGACGGCGGCGGCAAATCTGGCGCCCCGATGCCTAAATCGATGACATCAACCCCTTTTTTCGCAAGCTCGACCTTTTTTCGCTCAAAGTCCGAAAATAAATACGGCGGCATTCTTCTCACAAGGTCGGAAGCCATCTTCATCGCGGCCTCTCCCCCTTCGATTCGATTGTTTGAGGCGCGGAACAAGCAAACGACAGGGTGTTCGATGCTGGCTGGAGCCGGATCATCACTCACCGTTGTTTGGCAACTGCCCTCTCTGAACGATGGAACTGTTGCTTTGGTGAACATGTATCATTTGTCTCGTCTAGCTCATCTCCTCTCGTAAATCATTTTATTATTCATTTCAAATAATTAGAATATCGATCGAATGGAAGGAGCTCCCTTTCGTTGCTTTTCTCACCCCCATCTACACTACCGCTTTATAAGCATAAAAGAAAAACCGGACGCCTAGTTAACGTCCGGTATACAAAACGTATCCTCTCCTTACCGATACAGCGATGAACCGCCGCGCACAAATTCGTTCGCCTTTTCTTTCATTCCTTCTTCTTTGATTTTCCGTTGCAGCTCGTGTGAGATGTTCATCGAGCAAAATTTCGGCCCGCACATCGAGCAAAAATGAGCGGTTTTCGCCGCCTCAGCCGGCAATGTTTCATCATGATACTCGCAAGCCCGCTCCGGATCGAGCGATAAGTTGAACTGGTCATTCCAGCGAAACTCAAAGCGCGCTTTCGAGAGCGCATCGTCGCGCTGCTGGGCGGCTGGGTGACCTTTCGCCAAATCGGCGGCGTGGGCGGCGATTTTATATGTAACGACCCCGACGCGCACATCCTCTTTATTTGGTAACCCTAAATGTTCTTTCGGCGTCACATAGCAAAGCATGGACGTCCCGTAGGCACCGATGATCGCGGCGCCAATCGCCGACGTGATGTGGTCGTATCCCGGCGCAATGTCGGTGACAAGCGGCCCTAACGTATAAAACGGTGCACCATGACAAAGCTCTTGTTCTCGCTCGACGTTTTCGCGGATTTTCTGCATCGGAATATGCCCCGGTCCTTCAATCATGACTTGCACGTCATGCTCCCAAGCGATTTTCGTCAGCTCACCGAGCGTCTCAAGTTCAGCAAACTGTGCCTCGTCGTTTGCATCAGCAATGGACCCCGGGCGCAAGCCGTCACCAAGCGAAATGGCAACATCGTATTGTTTTAAAATCTCGCATATTTCTTCAAAATGCGTATATAAGAAGTTTTCTTCATGGTGGGCCAAACACCATTGCGCGATGATTGAGCCGCCACGTGAGACGATGCCGGTCGTCCGATTGACGGTGAGCGGAATGTAATGAAGCCGCACACCAGCGTGGATCGTCATGTAGTCAACCCCTTGTTCAGCCTGCTCAATCAATGTCTCGCGGTACACGTCCCATGTCAACTTCTCTGGTACGCCGCCTACTTTCTCAAGCGCCTGATAAATCGGCACTGTTCCGATTGGAACTGGCGAATTGCGGATAATGTATTCACGCGTTTCGTGAATTTGTTTGCCGGTCGACAAATCCATCACCGTATCAGCACCCCAGCGTACCGCCCACAGCAGTTTTTCCACTTCATTCTCAATCGAGGAAGAAACAGCCGAGTTGCCGATGTTGGCGTTAATTTTTACATGAAAACGGCGGCCGATGATCATCGGTTCGCTTTCTGGATGATTAATATTCGAAGGGATGATCGCTCGGCCAGCGGCAACCTCCTGGCGGACGATTTCCGGGTCGATTTGTTCGCGAATCGCGACAAATTCCATTTCCGGTGTAATGATTCCTTTTTTGGCGTAATGCATTTGCGTGACCACTTTCCCCGGCTTCGCCCGCAGCGGACGTCGTGCAAACGGAAGCGACGCCGCACGGCCGGCGGTGGACTGTGGCTCCGTTTCTTCGACATCTCCTCGCTCAACAATCCAGTTGCGGCGAAGAAGCGGCAATCCTTTTTCTACATTCGGCTCAAAATCAGGATCTGTGTATGGACCGGTTGTGTCATAGACGCGCACCGGTTTGTTTTCCACCTCTCCTTGCGGTGTCTTCGTCGGTGATAACGCGATTTCTCTCATCGGCACGCGCACGTCCGGCCGTGATCCTTCGACGTACACTTTCCGGCTGGCTGGAAATGACATAAACGAGCGAATGTTTTCCATACGGATTCCCCCTCTAAATCAACGATGGTTTAGGATCCGAGGCCAAGCCAGCCGAAGCAAAGGCAAAAACGAGCCGCTCTTTGCCGTGAAAAATAAAAACGGGTCCCGCAACACGGAACCCGATCAAGGCAAAAAGGCCAAATGAACAGTCTAAGCGTCCATCTGTTCCCGCTGCCTGCTTCCCTACGCTGGCATGACCCAGATCAGGTTCAAAGGGTCAAAGAACTTCATCGCGTTCTTTTCTCAGCCCGGCTCTCGGACTCCCCTAGCAGATAAGCGTATAACAATGATGACTGACTTTTTTTTATTTTACTACATAATGAGAAAATAAACAAACCATTTTATTCCATATCACAACTGATGTACCGTGTTTCTTTCCTCAGTAAACGCGCTTTTTTTCCGCTTCACACCGAAAATTGCTTTAACATCGTCCGCATCTCGTCCGCCATCTGACCGAGCGATGCCGACGAAGAAGCAATTTCTTCAACAGAAGCCATTTGTTCTTGAGTCGCTGCCGATACATTGGCAGCACTAGCTGCTGACTGTTCGACAATTTTGGTCATCTGTTGGAACGCCTCATCCACCTGGCGGGCATGGCCCGTCATTTGTTCAATCGCAGACGATACTTGTCCAATTTGTTCGCTTACTTGACCGACCGCCTCACGAATATCGGCAAACGACTGACCGGCAACAGCGACGACGTCCAACCCTTGCGCCACTTCAGCGACGACCCGTTCCGTGGAGGCGATTGCCTGCTTCGTCTCTTCCTGGATGTAGCTAATCAGATCGGAAATTTGCTGCGCTGAGTGCGCTGACTGCTCCGCCAACTTCCGCACCTCGTCCGCGACAACGGCAAATCCTTTCCCTTGCTCACCGGCACGCGCCGCTTCGATCGCCGCATTGAGCGCCAGTAAATTCGTCTGTGACGCGATGCTCGTAATCGCTTCAGTAATTTGTCCAATCTCGTTCGATCGCTCCCCGAGCCCTTTAACGACTTGGCCGAGCGATTGAACGTGGTCATAAATAAATTGCATTTGCTCAGACATTTGCATCACAGATTGCTTGCCATCCCCTGCTTTTGTTGCCGTTTCTTGGGCGCTGTGTGCCACTTCTTTTGTTTGACGGGCAACATCACTGAGCGTTCGGGAAATATCATTGACGGATTCCGCTGTGCCGCGGGCTGCACTCGCCTGCTCTTCCGCATGGGAAGCAAGTCCGTCCATCGTTGCCGCAATTTGTTCTGTCGCCCTCGTCGTCTGTTCGGCAACAGTAGCTAACTGGTTGGAAAACTGCGACACTTCGTCCGCATGGTGTTGAATGCGGCCTATCACCTCTTGCCAAGCATCCGCCATATTGTTTAACGATGTGGCAATCGGCCGCAACTGCCGCACGCTGTTGAGCGGTACGCGCACTGTTAAGTCCCCACTTGTCATCTTGCTTAAGTATTTGTTAATGACGGCAATTGGAGCAACAAACCGCCGATAATTCAGCGTTGCCGAAATGAAGCCAACAATCGCACCAAGCAGCAACGTAGCGGCTAACGTCCACCAAAACGCCGCCCCGCGAATGCTGTTAGCTAGACATATCGCAAGGCCGATTACCGCCGTGCTCGGAATCACGACGAACATCGTGCGGATGATATAGCTCATTAACGACAAACCTTTCTCCCCCTTTTTCTATCGCCTAAAAATGTTTTATACAGCATTGACATATTCGGCAATGTGCATAGGTTTTCCTTCTTTGTGCCTAATCGAACATCCAAACATTTTGCCGATATTACATTGCGGAGATGCTTAGCCCAAAAAATTATAATGAAACGTATTTTGCGATTCTCCACGACGACACCCACCATCTCTGGCTACCGGTGGCATAGAACTGGGATATTTCCCCACATGACCTTCTAAGCCGCCTGCCCCCCGAAGTTTATCTATCTTGAACATCAACATAAAAAGCGGGCTTCCAGTTGGAAGACCGCTTCAGACTGTTGACAAAATGGGTTTCAGACGAATGTCTGAAACCCATTTTGTTCCATAAATAGACTATGTTTTCAAAAAAAGTGGGTAGGATGGGAAGCCATGCAAAGGAAAAGAAAGGGCGGTGCTTCGCCTTCCATAGGTAATTCGCCAGTTTTTTTAAATTCATGGCAGCACAAACAAGCATCGCCTGCGCCTCATTTTTTTCCAATCCCCGGTAATGCGTCCAGCGCAGACCATGCTTCTCTTTCATATCGGCGAAATCCCGTTCAATCGTCTCTTTTCGGAGGGCATAGAGTTCCCGGTATTCCGGAACATACCGCAAATGCTCTGCTTCTTCATAGTAGTCCTGCCATACGTGGCGAGTGACTACTTTGGTGTAGCTCTTGCTTTGCGTGCACTGATGAAGATACGGACAGCTTCGGCACACCGCCGGGTCCGATTTGTATTCCCGGTACCCTTCCCGATTCGTAGTAGAGTAAGATAGAACTTGATCATTGGGGCATAGATAACAATCAAAATATTCGTCATACACAAAATCTGATTTCCGAAAGAATCCATCTTTTGTTTTCGGGCGAGTGTACGGCCAAATCGGCTTTACCCCTTGTTCGAGTAAATACTTGGCAATGGCAGGAGTTTTATATCCTGCGTCTACACACACGGCTTCCGGACATGATTGGATTTCCCGTTTCACTCGTTCGAACAGCACAAAAAACGCTTGACTGTCATGGACGTTGGCTGCCGTCACGTAGGTCTGTAGAATCCATCCGTTGCGATCACAAGCTGTATGATACGAATAGGCAAACACTCGCTCCCGTTCATTTTTCACCAACAGTCCGCTCTCCGGATCCGTTTTGCTTACTTTTACTTCCCGTTTTTTTTTTTCTCAGATGGCAACGGCGATTTTCCATGAGCGATCCGATCCCGTTCGATTTCTTTTTCGAGTTCCTGTTGGTAGGCTTTGGCTTCGACTTCTGCCATTTCCGTTGTAAACTTCTTTTTATTGGCGCTTGCTTTGACATGAGTGGAGTCTACGTACAAGACACTCGAATCTACCAATCCGTGTTCAAAGGCTTCTTTTAAAATCCGTGAAAAAATTTGATGGAATACATCCGTTCCAGCGAAACGACGCGCATAGTTTTTACTTGGCGTCGAGTGATGAGGAACGGGATCATGAAGACTAAGTCCTAAAAACCAACGGTAGGCGACGTTGGTTCGGATTTGTTCGACGGTTTCACGCATGGAGCGAATCCCAAATACATACTGAATCAAATACATTTTAAACAACATCACTGGATCAATGCTCGGACGTCCATGATCAGGAGAGTAGAGATCTTTCACCACATCATAGATAAAAGAAAAATCAATGGCCGCATCCAGCTTTCTTACCAAGTGATCCTCTGGAACCAGATCATCCAGTTTCACCGTGGTTTCGGTATAGCGCCCATCTTCTTGGTGTGGCCGAAGCATCGTTCCTTTCCTCCATTTCTCCCTCGTCTTACCTTCATAATAAAACAGCTTGTCGACTTTGTCGACAAGCTGAAGCGGGCTTCCAGTTGGAAGACCGCTTTTTCCTTATTTACACCGTCGGCTTTTCGGTTGTGACATACGTTCCGGCGATAAAATCGTGAATCGACCGTTTGTCTTCCCTTGCAGCCACCATAATGGCGCTAACGATCAGACCGATGCCTAACGTGATAACATAAACAAGTCCGCCAACGAACAAGCGCAAAAACATCGTGCCGATGCCAACCTTGCCGCCATTCACTTTCGCAATCCGGATGCCAATCATCCGCTTACCGACCGTATACCCATACCAGACAGCAGGAACAATTAGGGCGTACAACAACTCTACCAAATTCGTAAACCAGTTCTCTTCCGCACTACCTGTAATCAAATAGCCGATGATTGAAATCGGAATGCCGATGACAATAGCGTCTAACAAGTTTGCCAACAGCCGCCTCCAAAATCCAGCCGGGTTTGTCACTGCCATGTATCTTTCCCCCTTCTACCTTTTCTATATTGTATTCATCACCTACAGTACAATTGTCTTTATTTTAGCCTAAATCTCAGGGAGACGTCCATACGATCAAGGCCGGCCAAGAGCCAGGAGCTCCCAGCCCGCTTCGGACCAACTACGGCGAAAAGTTTCTCATAAAAGTAGTATTGGTGAAAAATTCGTATATAGTAAACTTAGAAAGATTCCCTTTGCGTAATGGCCAGCAGCAAGAGGTCATGGGTAGACAACGCCATTTTTTATGAAAGGCTTGACAACATATGTGGGAACTTATTTTCGTATTTGCCATTCTTTTTGTCGGCAGTTTGATTCAAGGAGCAAGCGGATTTGGCTTCGGGTTGTTTTCTATGGGGCTTTTGCCGATGGTATTAACCTTTAAGAATAGCACACTATTAGTGTTGGCTTTGACGCTCATCATATCGTTCCACGTGGCGGTCAAGTTCAGAAAACACATTCGAGGCAAAGACCTTCTTTCTATTTTAAGTTTCGCCTTAGCAGGCCGCATATTGTCATTCTTTATCCTAACCTTCTATGGCGAGACGGAGATCATGAGAAAACTGTTGGGCCTTGTACTCATTGGGATGGTTATTTATCTTTATATGAGTGAAAAAAACGCCTATGCCCCATCGTTTAAAAAGCCGATCTTTCCTATGTTGATCGGTTTGATCGGCGGAATAATCGGAGGGATCTTTGCCGTAGGCGGCCCCTTTTTCGTCTTTTACTTTCTGATGCGTTATAAAGAAAAAGAAAGCTATAATGCCAATCTTCAAGCGTCCTTTGTCATCATGAATAGTTTTACGATCGTTTTGCACGGGATTCATGGAGACTTTACCGATTCATTCGTTCTGTACTTTTTGCTTGGGGCCGTCGCTGTATTGGCTGGTGTACACATAGGGCTGAAATGGTTTGAACGCCTGCCGCATACACGGATTAAAACATTGGCTTCTTTCATTGTGTTTGCGGCGGGAGTAAACTTGTTGGCCTTTTCATAGCATGTAAAAGGATGCCCGAAAAAATGGGCATCCTTTTACTCACAAATGGAGAGTCCCAACATGACAGCCCTGCCAAGTCGGCTGACATTGGCGACTTTCCCCCTATCTAAGCTTAGCAACCACCGCTGAGAAATCGTCCCGAAGCGATCCTTTTTGGATAAAATGACGGCGTAAGCAGGCTAACAGCGCACGCTCATCGAGAGAAACATACGGCGCTAGCGTATCACGGAACGTCTCAATATTTTGGCGGACAGAACCCGCCTCCCCTTCAATAGCCCCATCGGAATACAGGACAAGCGTCGCCCCAGACTCATAGCGCAACTGGCCGCTATCAACGAAAAGCCCAGGGAGCAACCCGATCGGCGCACACCCGCGATCCAATTCGAATACCGTGCCGTCCGGTTGGAATAAAAATCCGGGCGGATGGCCGGCCGATGCATACTCGATCATCCGTTTCTTCACATCAACAAGGACATACACAGCAGTAAAATAATACGTCATCTGCCCGTTTTCATGATACAGCTGGCGCATATGACGGTTCAACTCGTAGAACACGGCTTGTGGGACGATCGCTTTGCGGATGATGCCGTTAAGGAGCGAGCGAACTGACATGCAAATGAGTGAAGCCGCCGCTCCATGCCCCATCACGTCCATTAAAAAAATGCCGTACCGCTGGTTGTCGATCTGATACCATGCATACATGTCGCCGCCCAACTCCTGCGACGGAATGTATGTGCCAGCGATGTCGATTCCATTGGCTGACAACGGTTTGCTTAATACACGCTTCTGCACTTCGCGGGCCAGCTTTAAATCATCCTTCATTGCCTCCGCATAAGGCGTCTCATGCAGGCCGGAAAACAAAAATAAGTAAAAGGAAATGTTCCCTTCTTGATTGTGAACAGCCCGCACCGTTGTTCGCCTAACAGACACCGATCCGTTTTTCCGCCGCCAGCGCACCCGTCCCTGCCATTGCCCGCTTTCCACAATTCCGTTTTTGATCACTTCGTAAAACCAGGCAGCGTAATAACCAGCATAGAGCGTATGCAGCGGCTGGCCGACGACTTCCGTACTATGGCCGGTGATTTTCGTAAACGCCGAGTTGACGAACCGAACGGCAAACTCATCGTCAGTCACAAGCATCGCCTGTTCGATGGACGCATACACTTGCTCAGCGAGCCGAATCTCGTCCCTGTTTCTTTTCGTCTCCGTGATGTCCATGACAAAGCCGCTGATCAGGTTTCCTTCCTCTGCCTCACTAAGCACAGGAACTATCCGCTCAAGCACCCAACGCACAGACCCGTCCCGCTGATTAACGATGCGGTATGTTTGTGTACTCACCTTAGATTCCCAAGGGAGTGCCCATTTTGCCTCCGCTTTGGCATGGTCGTCGGGGTAGGATATTTTCATCCATATATCCTCATCATGATAAAAGGCAGCCGGAGGCAGGCCGTATAGCTGCTCACACGACGAAGAAATGAACAATATTTTTCTTTTATCCGGTGCTGCCAACCAGTATACATAATCATTCGACCCGAACAGCATGTTCATTTTTTCAAGTCTGTCGAACAACTCCCGCCATGTAAAGTTTTTGTGATGTCGCAGATATTCCAAAAACTCATCAATCATAAAACGTCATTCTCCGCTTAAATAATCAATTGCTTCTTTCTCCGTGGCGAATAATTTCATAAACGAATAAAATTTTACAATACGGAAAATTTCTGCGAGCGACCCTTTCACTCCGGCAACGACCAGTTCTTTTTGCTGGGCTCTGGCCGCCATCACGCTGTCGGCAATCATGCCGAGCCCGGCGCTGTTGATGTAGTTGACCGCTTCCATGTTAACAATCAACTGGTCAGCCCGTTCGGCCAGCAACTGTTCAAGCGCTTGACGAAACGATTCAACATTATTTAATGTAATATCTTCCGTCCATGTCAGTGTGCGAATTGCCCCTTGTCTCGTCTCCATCCTAGCTTCCTCCAATGGTCACTCATTTTTTTTTTGCATTTGCACATGCAAAGCAAGACGTTATTTCCCGTTCGCTTCACGAATACCTCGTCGACAATATGGGCGATCAGCTGCAGCCCTCTGCCGCGCGCCCCAGTGTTCACGTTGTCGGTTTTGGCGACAGAAAAGCATCCCCCTCGCTGCTTAACAATAATCGTAAACTGGCTTGTATCAATTTTCCAAAATATTCTAAATGGTAGTCTCCCTGTTTTTTGACAATATTCATATGCGTTCGTACACGCTTCCTCCGTCGCCAAGCGAAGAAAGAGACAGTCGCGTGGCAAAAAGCCTATCTCGTTTGCCAACTGCTCAGTAATGTCCATCGCTTTTAAAATGTCCACCGTTTTCATGATCGTCATCGTTCGAATCATGATCATATGCTTCATCGGCATTCCCCTATCTTTCTGTGCTTGCACGCGCAGTCAAACGCAGTATATCATCTTTTTCACTATTGCACACTCTAGCGCCGGGAAAAACAGGTTGGAATGCTATGCTTTCTTCTTTCTTAATTATTCCATCTACACAAAAATAGTTCTTATTTACCACAATAACATTATAATAAAAAACATATCACATTCCAATTTCCTATGCTTTTAGTCCTTAATTTCACTTTTGAGTACAAAATCTCCTCGGCTAGGATGATAAAAAAGGAACATCATGGATCTTATCGTCCGATGATGCTCCCTTCATGACGACGATGACTTAACTGATACACAAGGGCAATCAGCTGTGACCGGTCGTTGACACCTATCTTTTGAAAAATATTCGTGATGTGATTTTTTACTGTATGTACACTAATGAACAAACGCTCTGAAATTTCGCGGTTGCTACAACCTTGGACGAGCAGTTCAAGCACATCCATCTCTCGAGATGTCAGCTGTTCGGACAACATCTGAACATTAACTGTCTGCCCGCTCCCATCTTGAGCTGCGCTATTCATCATCATCACTCCAACAGCCACTAACGCTGTCACGTACACTTCGGCTTCTTTCGCCTCGTCCGTTTCTTTTAAATGAACCGCAAGAACGCCATAATAGCCATCACGGACAAAAAACGGCACTTCCATCACGGTTTTGTCTCCTACTTGGCGCAAAGACGGGACTTGACTTTTCGCCACCTGTTTAATACTACGTCCATAGTGGCGAAGCACATCCTCTTGGTAACAAGACGCCATTTCAGCGGAAATCGCTCCTTCATGAACGGTGACTGCCTTGCCATTAACATACAATATGGTACAAACGAAATCGCCGTAGGCAAGCTCGAGCGCAAACTGGGTCATCATGCGAACGATTTCTTCGTCATTTTGCACGACGTGCATCGCCCGACCAATTTCCATTAACATTGTCAACCGCATGAAATGACGGTTCATTTTCATATCAGCGGCCGCGCATTTCACAAGCAAATGCTCATATTGAACGAGCGCAGCGCCAAGCGGCTTCATCGCTGCTGGCAATGAGGATGCTGTCTCACTGCCAACAATGACCCATCCTTCCACTTTTTGCTCATATATCGCCGGATATATGATCATCGCTTTCGGGCGGATGCCATGACGGACAAAAAACGAAAAGCGTGGATCTAACGCAACATTTTGAAAATAAGAAGGACAGAGCGACATTTCAGGGAAGGAGAGCGGTGGAAACAGCTCATCGATCATTTTGCCATATAGGCGCGCGGCTTTTTCGCCGTTCGTTGCCGCCACCACCCATCCTTGCTGGCGCTTTTCGATATACAACGCCATATCAAGGCACTCATCCATCTTGCGCAGCTCGTGAAGCAGCTTGTCCATACGATTTACAGCCGAATGATCGGTTACCGCTGTTTTAAGTAGCTGTCCGTACTCATGGTATTTTTGTTTGCGGCGCTCGCTGCTGATTAATTCTCCACATATGGCTGCCATCTTTTCAATTTCGTTCAACTTTGCTTCGACCGCGCCAACGGGCAGTGCATCTGCCTGTTTGATGGCCGCCGTCCACTTCTGGGCATTATCGCCAATCAACTCTTTCGTTTCTTCCTCAACAAACACACCAGCCCAAACCCAATATTCTGCCCTCCCGTCGACAAGCACGGGAGCAATGATGCTTTTCAATCCGAAATGCCCAGCTGGTACAACAGTCGGCCGTTGTCGCCCATCAATCGCTAACTCCCGAGGGCAAAAAAACGAGGCGACTCCCTTTTTCTCGACAAATAAAACGAGCTCTGCCAGCTCGGTCATATTCGATACTTTCGTTACCGGATTGCCGTCATAATCCACAATAATCATGCTTAACCCCGTTAATGCCGCATACGCATCTTGGACATATTGCAACAAATCATTAATCGTCAATTCACCCTCAACTCTCCCAAACTATGTTTTTTCCTTATCTATTATGAACAAATGAACTGCAAGATATCAAGTTTCTGCTTTAACCGAAAGCAAAACAATCCGGCGCGGCGCCCTATGGAACGGGCGGCCGACGCCGGAAAAATAGCTGCTATCTAAGATAACGAACAAGTAGGCACATCGATCTGGACAAAAGCAAAGTTACCAATTGACGTGAAGCTCGAGCGTATGCAAACAATCAGCCAACTGCCGTTTAATCTCCGCCAACGCTTCTTCCGTCTTCGCTTCAGCGCGCAAGACAAGAATCGGTTGCGTGTTCGAAGGACGCACCAATCCCCAGCCTTCACGGAATTGAATACGAGCACCGTCGACATCGACGACCGGATAACGGCTGGCAAACCGTTTTTTCACAGCGTCGATGGCCACCGGTTTTTTCTCCTCTGGGCAGGTGACACGCGTTTCCGGCGTCGCCACATAATACGGCACGTCAGCAAACCACTCAGAGAGTGGGCGCTTGTCATGCGACAAGAGGCGAAGCAGCCGTCCCGCAGCGTACAAGGCGTCATCGTAACCATAAAATTCATCATTGAAGAATAAGTGCCCGGACATCTCGCCGGCAAACGGAATGGCCGGTCGGCGGCGCAACGTCGCTTTTACGTGTGAATGACCGGTACGGTGGAAAAACGGCCGGCCGCCGAGCCGCTCAATTTCTTCTACGAGCGCTTGCGAACATTTTACCTCAACCGGCGCCTCAGCTCCCGGATGGCGCTTGAGAATATCACGCCAGAACAATACCATCAGTTGGTCGCCCCAGCGGATCGTGCCCGTTTCATCCACGATACCGATCCGGTCGCCGTCACCGTCAAATGCGATGCCTAGATCCGCCTGCTCCTTGCGCACCGTTTTGATCAAATCAGCTAAGTTTTCCGGCACAACCGGGTCAGGATGGTGATTCGGGAACGTCGGATCGGATTCACAATAGAGCGGGATGACATCACAGCCCCATTCTTTGAGCACTTTTGGCGCAATGATCGACGGGGTGCCGTTGCCGCAGTCGACAACGACTTTCAGCTGACGTGGACCGAGCTGAATTTTCTCCTTCAACATCTTGATATATGCCGGGACCAGGTCAAGCGTTTCCTCACGCCCCCGCGTCACTTCGGGTTGTGCCTGTTGTTGGCTTAGCCGCTCCATCGCCTTTCGCAGCGCTTGAATGCGTTCGCCATAAATCGTTGTTTTTCCCATGGCGATTTTAAATCCGTTCTCATCGCCTGGGTTGTGGCTTGCGGTAACGATCATGCCACATGAAATGTCCGTGTTGTATAAGCTGTAGTAAAACATCGGTGTCGTCGAAAGCCCAATATCGATGACATCACAGCCGCCATCAAGCAACCCGTTTTTCAACGATCGATGCAGCGCCGGCGACGACAGGCGGTTGTCATGGGCAACAACCGCCTTCCGTTCGCCCTCATTTTGCATCATTTCAGCAAAGGCCCGTCCAAGCCAATAAGCAAACGACTCATCAAGTTCCTCGCCGGCACGCCCGCGAATGTCATACTCTTTAAATACGTGTGTTGGCCATGCGAACGGTTTCGTTATCGACGTATTCATCGAAAACCACCTCCACCGAAATCGATTGAGCGATTGCTGCTGTTAATAAGTATGATAGTGTTGACTCCGCCCCTCGATTTGGGTTCGGACCGTTCGGACCAAGCCCGTCGCAACAACTACCGTCGCTTCGATCGGCTAACGGAACGTTGCCATCATTTTTCCCGTAAAACCAAGCGAGACAGCGGCGGACAACGTCGCGATACCGCTCGTCCTCCGTTGCCCAATATGCTTCGCGCGCCGCTAAAGCAAGCTTCATCACATCAATCGGCTGCTGATCCCAGTCAGCGCGGTAGCGGCGGCTGCACCAGCCGCGGTTGCCGACCGGACGGATCGTTCCCTCCGGTCCGCTCATCATTTCTATTAAAAAGGCAAGGCTTTCTTCCGCTACCTCCCTCACCTCTTGCCTCGGTGCGCGCCGATACGCCGTCCAAAGTGCCCACGGCAGCACGCCATTCCCATAGGTCAGCTCCGGCTCATACCAACGCCAACCATCGTCTGTGTGCGTCCAATACGCCTCAAGCAACCGCCGCTCAAATCGTCCGGCCAGCGTCGCTAATTCTTCCTTGTCGACACCGGGTGGGCTTGCTTTCTCAAGCAAGAGGCCGCAAGCTGCCAACCCCCAGGCGATGCCGCGCAGCGAGTGAAGCTTCCACGCCGCCGGCATCCCCCGCCGCAACATATCTGCAGCTGCCTCGCACCGAGCTGGATCATTCAACTGAATATACGCCGACGCCACCGCCCAAAACGACCGCCCGAGGCAGTCGTCTGACGGCGTCTCTTCTTCTTTCGTCCGATCGAAGAAAAAATTATTATGAAATGTTCCATCGTCGTTTTGCGCCCAAAGCAGAAATGCCAAATATCGATCAAGCAAGCGATACAGACGTTTCTCCATCTCTCGATTTTTAAGCAGGGCAAGCCACTCTAAACATGCCCATATCGCACGGGCGTTATCGTCAGTCGAATAGCCCTCGCGCCGACGCGGAATGCGGCCGAGGCTATGTTCGAGCAGCCCGGTGTCGTCAGTCATGCGCTCTAGATGGTCGAACTTAATGACTGACGAAGTCAACCGCCTTCACCTCCCCGCTGTTGGCGGCGGTGCATACACGTTCAAATAAGGCGATATGCTGTTCGCCGACACGCGGCCAATGCGTGTTTGCCCCAATTTGGCGCACAATTCTCTCCCATCGCTCCAACGCCGCCTCATCGGCCAACAGCTGCACGAGCCGCTCTTCCCAGACAGACGTATTCCCATATGGCAACAACAGTTCTTCACAACCTTGCAACAAGTCACGTGCATGCTCATACGGTGTTGAAACAACCGGACGTCCGACGCCGACCGCATAAGCGAGTGTACCGCTTGTGATTTGTTGCATACCAGGGTATGGAGTGACATACAAATCGCACGCCGTCAAGTAATCAATCAACTCTTCCTCACTGAAATACCGATCTTCCATGCGAACATGATCGTCGAGTCCGAGCCGATGAATCAATGCTTTCAGCTCCTCACGGTACGCTTCACCTTCCCGTTTCTTCACTTCCGGATGCGTTTGGCCAGCGATGACATACAACGTTTCCGGCACCTTGCGGACGACGCCCGGCAGCGCGGTGAGCACTGATTCAATGCCTTTGCCGCGGCTGAGCAGACCGAACGTAAACATCACTTTACGGCCGTGAAATCCGAGGCGGGAGCGTAGAGATTGGCGTTCCTCGCTGCTTGGCCCCGGAGCGCCGTGCGGAATGTAGACGATTTTTTCCTCTGGGAGACCGAACGCCTTTACTAAATACCCGATAGCCTGCCGGTTCATGACGATAATTGCATCGCTTGCCGCTGCGATCTTCTCCTGAATCGGGCGATACGGCGGCTCAGGAGCAGCAAACACCGTATGGAATGTCGTTATGAGCGGTTTTTGGAGCGCCGCGATGAAATCGAGAATGTATTCACCGGCCTCGCCGCCAAAAATCCCAAATTCGTGCTGCAGGACGACCACATCAATATCACTTTCATTCACCCGTCTGGCCATCTTCTCATAAGCGGCACGATTTTGCGCTGGAAGCGGCCAATACGCAGGATTGCCGCGATAGGCGTCATCACCATCAATTTCGTTATAGAGGACAATCACCCGATCCCCCTCTACCTTTCCGCGGACGCTATCAATGCTTTGACGAAGATGTTCCGTAAACGTAGCCAATCCGCACCTGCGCGGCGGATATGTACTGACGTACGCAATTCGGGTCATGCTTGCACCGCCTCCTTAAACTGATTAATAATCGAATCTTCGAATACTTCTCCAGCCGGTGTCACCGTCCGGTAGCCAAAAATGCTGTTTTGCAAACGGCTGCGATCACGAATGAGGGAACGATCCCAGACAATCGTATGCGCGCAATGGACGCGGGAGCCGATTTGACAATCGTCACCGATGACGGCATACGGGCCGATGACTGCTTGATGCCCGATTTTCACATTATGACCAATTAGTACAGGGGGTACAAACAGCACACCCGAACTAATTTTGACATTTTCACCGACAAACACGCCCGGCTGAATCTCACGCCCTTTGATCGGGAGCGGAAACTCTCGGTTCAAGGCATCCCAATGCACTTGGCGATAACGGGCCGGCGTTCCCATATCGCGCCAATATCCGCTGCTGACAATACCATAAACGCCAGTGTTTTCTTCGATTAAGCGCGGGAATGTTTCACGTTCGATCGACACTTCCTGCTCAGCCGGAATGTAGCGCATTACGTCCGGTTCCAAAATATACATACCGGCATTGATCCGGTTGGACGGCGCTTCCTCACGGCGCGGCTTCTCGATAAAGCGCAAAATTTGTCCTTGGTCATCTTGTTCAACTACTCCATAGGAGGACGGATCGTCGACTTCCGTTAAAACAATCGTCGCGATGCCGCCGTGCTGTCGGTGAAAATCAAGCAGAGGAATCAATTGCGGCAAATGTACAATATCGGCGTTAAACACGAGGAATCGCTCATCAAGCCAACGTTCGGCATTTTTAATTGCCCCGGCCGTTCCAAGCGGGAATGGTTCAAGCGCGTATGTAATGTTGACGTTCCAACTCTTCCCGTCGCCGAAATAACGGCGGATCACTTCTGAACAATGGTGAGCAGCGATGACAAATTCATTGACTCCTTGATCGCGAAGATGAATAATGAGGTGCTCAAGCCACGGCCGATTTGCAATTGGGGCCATCGGTTTGGGGATGTTTTCGGTCAATGGACGAAGACGTGTACCTAATCCTCCAGCCAGCAACAATGCTTTCATTTCGTCATCCCTCCATATGATTTTTTCGCAAAAAACAGACAATCATCTTGACGGATGAACGAGAAAATGAAAGTGATTCATAGATTGCTAGCACTCAGCTGCAACGGTTGCTAGTAATAATATACATAATATTCCTTCTGTTACGCAAGCAAAATGATTGTCAGATACTGTCGATGAATAATTATTCATTGTTTACAAGTTTAAAAACTTGAAATCCCCCCTCTTTCTTTGCGGTATAATGAAGATTAGTAATGATATATATATATGTGGGGAAGGAGGAGAATACGCCATGATTTCTTCATCTTTCTATTACCGCGTCGGTATCGCCGGCGCCGGTGCGTTCGCAGAATTTCTCGCCGGTGCGCTCGCCCCGCTTCCTTCCTTTCATCTTGCCGCTGTCGCTGGGCGGACGGATGCCAAACGCCGACGTGTCCTCGACGCTTATCTTCGCCGAAAGCCAAAGTCAGATGATGTGCGCGAATATCGTGAAGCAGAAGAACTGATCGCTGACCCGCATGTCGATATTGTTATTCTTACCACTCCACCGCACTTGCACGCTCCGCTCGCCAAACAAGCGCTTGAGAAAGGAAAACATGTGCTGCTCGAAAAGCCTGGCGCCCTTGCTGCCGAGAAGCTCCACGCCAACATGGAACTTGCCAATCGCCGACAACGGGCGCTGGCCGTCAATCTCGTCTTGCGCTATCACCCGCTTGTGGAGGCCGTCAAACAACTCATCCACCATGCCCTGCTTGGGACTGTAGATTATGCGAGCCTACACAATGCGGCCCACCGCGTCGCTCAAGGCCATTGGTTTTGGGATGAACGGCAAAGCGGCGGTATTTTCATCGAGCACGGTGTCCACTTTTTCGAAGTCGGACGCCACTGGTTCGGTGAGGCGGCTGAAGCACGGGGATTCGCCTTAACGAATACGGACGGCACACGACCGCGCGTCGGAGCCACTGTCATCCACGAGCAGGGCGGTCGCCACATTCCGGTTCACTATTACCACGGCTTTACAATGGACCCAGCCGCCCCAGAATCAACGCATTGGGACATTCATACAACACGAGGGCGCATTACGCTTGACGGCTGGATTCCGATGCAGCTGTCCGTCTCCGGTCTCGTCTCGGCCGATGAAGCGGCCTGCATTGACAATCTGCTCGATGCCATTCCAAAACAACCGTCCGCTAGCGCCATCGAACAAATTGGGCAAGCAGCCAACCGGCTGTTGTCATCAACTGCACCATCAGACGCCCCGCGTATCCTGTACGAACGCACGGTTGCCCTCTCAGACCGCCACGGCTGGTACGAGGCGAGCGCTCAAGCGCGCTTTCTTGACTTTTGCCGCTTGATCGAAAATCCAAATGAGCGCGGCCTTGTCACCATGAAAGACGCCATCGCCGACATCGCTTTAGCTGAATCATGCACCGTCGCAGAAAAACTATCTCCTGCCCGCTAAGCACGGGCAACAAAACAAGCCTGTTGGGCTGCCGTGAAGGCAGCTGTCAACAGGCTTGTTCGTTTTCATTTCCCCATTAAGCTACCCGACATTTGCCTTCCTCTACTCACCGAACAGTACTCTTCACGCATTGGAAACAGGAGCCTTCTTTCGCAACGATAATAAATAGGATATCAATCATGCAAAAATATATATTTTCACCAAAACCCCTGAACCATCAACAGAACCGGACATACTAAAAAAGACATCGTTCCCTAGCCGTTATTCCCTAAAATCGTCAGCACACTCTCCTTGCTTTATATGAAACCGTATACGCACAACTACTCATCCGTTCTCGTTCCCTTACAAAATTGTAAGATGACCGTAAGCTTCCATGCACGGAAAAGCCCTATTCCATTTTCTACAATGAAGGCACAGTGAACAAATGATTGGGGGTCACAAAAATGGAACTTTTGCGAGTGGAACGCTTATATAAAGCTTACGGAACAGGAGAAAACAAAGTGGAAGCATTGAAATATGTTAATTTGTCCGTAGAAAAAGGGGAATTTGTAGCGATTGTCGGTGCATCTGGTTCCGGGAAAAGTACGTTATTGCATTTGATCGGCGGACTAGATCGACCAACAAGCGGCAATGTCTTCATCGACGGTGAAAATATTTACGATTACAACGAAGAAAAGCTGGCGATTTTTCGCAGACGGAAAATCGGATTTATTTTCCAATTCTTCAACCTTATCCCCGTATTAACGGTTGAAGAAAATATTTCGCTGCCGGCATTGATCGATCACGACAAAGTCGATAAAGCGTATTTAAATGAGCTGATTGACATATTAGGACTTTCGAATCGACGCAACCATCTCCCTTCTGAATTATCAGGCGGACAGCAACAACGCGTCGCCATCGGTCGAGCGCTGTTAAACAAACCATCCATTATACTCGCGGATGAACCAACCGGTAATCTCGACAGTAAACATTCAAAAGACATCATAGAGTTGTTAAAGTTTACAGCGAAAAAGTATAACCAAACGATCCTCTTAATTACGCACGACATTCAAATCGCCGAGATGGCCGATCGCATTGTGACCATCCAAGACGGCGAAATCATTTCCGACCAATATTTACAGCGAAGCTAACACTCTGGCCGACAAAGGAGAGAACAAGAGGATGAGGAGCTATAAGCAACTTACATGGAAGTACTTAAAAGCAAGCAAAAAAAGAACAGCACTCACCATATTAGGAATTACGTTATCTATTTCCTTAATCTCAGCGATCGGTCTGTTCCTCTTTTGGATACAGCAGGCAGAAATTGAAGAAACAAAACAAACCAAAGGCGCATACCATGTCATGTTCACAAAATTGGACAGCGATACGGTCAACAAAGTCATTCATAATCCAAACGTTTCAAGATACGGATTTTTCACCATCGGCGAAACAATGAGCATTAACGAAAAGGTGATGGTGACGGAATATATCGCCACAAACCGTGCATTAGAGCTGCTTCCGACGCATGTGAAAAAAGGCCGGCTTCCCAAGAATGAAACAGAAGCGGCTTTAGAGGAATGGTTGCTAAAACAAATCGATCCTCAGGCAACGGTTGGAAGCCGCATCACACTGCAACATAAACAATACACCGTTTCCGGCATATTAGGAAACGATGTGGAAAATCAAATAAGCAACAAAGGCATCTTATTGTCAAAAACGAACAAAATCGATGAAACGAAAGCCTCTCTTCTTGTTGAAATTAGTGAAAAGGCGGACTTGGAGAAAACCGTTAACGAGCTGAAGAAGTTGTCCGACGACCGATATGTTCAACTAAACACGAAGTTGCTTATTTTGCAAGGAGCCGGCGGTGACAATGAACAGGCCATCGGACTGTATGCAGCGGTCGCCATTATCATCGGAATCGTTGTGATCTCTACGATCGCCATCATTTATAACTCGTTCCAAATTGGTATTGTTGAACGGATCAAACAATTCGGCTTATTACGAGCGATCGGGGCGACACCAAAACAAATCCGAGCTGTTGTGATAAGAGAAGCGACCTTTTTATCATTGATCGGGATCCCTCTCGGCCTCCTGTGCGGCCTTGTCGCCATTTACGGCATCTTTTTCGCATCTAAGCTGATTGCGAACGAAGCGCTGTTCGCCACACCGCCGATCATCTCTCGCAACATCTTGCTCTTGAGCGCAGCCATCGGGCTCACATCCATTTATGTCTCCGCTTGGCTTCCAGCTCGTTTCGCTGGCAGCATCTCGCCGTTAGCAGCGATCAGCAGTCGCGCGCTGATCGTAAAAGAACGAATAAAAAAGCGCAAAAACAGGTGGATCAGCAAGTGGCTCGGCTTTGAAGGTATGTTGGCAGCGAAAAATATGAAGCGAGATCGCAAACGATACCGCATTACCGTCTTTTCAATTACCATTAGCGTCATGCTCTTTATTGTGTTTAAATCATTCATGGACATGGCTTTTATGATCAGCGAACATCCCAACGAGTCGAGAAACATTCATTTCTCCATCGTAAAAGACACGCCAGAGGCGAAAGGGACGGCCGCATCCATCTCTGCTGCCCTTAGAGCATTGCCGACAGTTGATAAAGTATACGAAGCTTACGAATCACATGATTTTTATGCCATTATCGACAAAGAGAGCGAGCTGAAGGCAGTGCAACCGTTCGAAGGCATTTACCAACCGATCGATTGGCCTGACGGCGAAAAAATAATGGTAGAAGCCACGATCAACATTTATGACAGCGAATCACTCAAGGCAGCCCGTCGCTATTTGGAAGCAGGAAATATTGATGAACAACAGCTGACAAAAGAAAACGTGGTCATTGTCATTAAGAACAACGAATTTTATAATGACAAAACAAAAAAATTTTACAACGGCCCAATCGCCCATCTGCAACCGGGGGATGAAATCTATCTAGAAAAAGATGTTGGCCAACGCGCGCCCGTTTCCTATAAAGATGCGATGCAAAAAGTGAAAGTGGCCGCCGTTGTCGAGGACGATCCGTTTCACTTTCGCAGCAGCAATCCAAGCAGATTAAAACTAATCACAACAAAGACAGTCGCGGAGCGTTTGCTGTCGCAACAAAAACTGCAACCGGTGCAATGGAATATTAAACTGAAAACGGCAGAGAGTGAAAAGGAGGCAGAAAAACAAATCGAAGCGGTGATTCGTCCCTACCCTTCTGTCATGCTCATCAACCATATCGATACAAACCGAAAAGCGAAGTCAAGCATTCTTATGCTGCAAATATTAGTGTACGGTTTTATCATCGTCGTCTCTTTCATTGGCAGCGTCAACATTATCAACACCTTAACGACCAATATCCTTTTACGAAAAAGAGAGCTCGCTTCCTTGCAAGCGATCGGCTTAACGAACAAAGGATTAAAGAAAATGATTGTGCTTGAAGGCGTGATGTACGGAACGATGGGGACACTGTACGGTTCGATCATTGGATGCGGCCTGTCCTATCTCATGTACATGTTTTTCATTGACGTGAAACAATTTTCATGGCAACCTCCGTGGACAGCGATGCTCATCGCTGGAGCGGCCGCTGTTGTGATCGCTTATTTATCCATATTGCCACCTTTGGCAAGAATGAAGAAAGAACATCTTATTGAAGCGATTCGGGAAGAGTATTAAACGAACACGGTAAGGATGCGGATCGCCATAATCCGCATCCTTTATTTTTCTAATTCGGCAAGCTATCATAAAAGGGAGGAAACGAACGGCTAGAGTACACAAAGGAGGAACACGAATGAGCAAACTACTGCTAGTCGAGGATGATGAATCGCTCGCACTCGGTATTGAATTCGCCTTGCAAGACGAGGGCTATGAAGTGTGTCGCGCTTCCACTCTCGAAGAAGGAAAAGCGCTATTTGCCTCGCAATCGTTTGATTTAATCATTTTAGACATCAATTTGCCCGATGGAAGCGGCTATGATTTATGCAAACATATTCGCGCCACAAGCGACGTGCCGATCTTGTTCTTGACCGCGCTTGATGAAGAAGTGAACATCATTCTCGGCTTGGAGCTCGGCGGGGACGATTACATCACGAAGCCGTTTGGCGTCGGCGTGTTTTTATCAAGAATTAAAGCGCTGCTCCGAAGAAGCGCAGGACATCGAGCCACGGGAATGATATTAAAAAGCGGCACCATCACCGTCGACCCGCTCGCGGCCACCGTCGAGAAAAACGGACAAAAAATCTCTCTTTCTGCTCAAGAATATAAGCTGCTGCTCACATTGATGGATCGCCCTTGCACCGTCATGAGCCGCGACGAAATCTTACGCGAACTTGCCGAAGGAACGGAAGCATTTTTCGATGAAAACACGTTAGCCGTCTATATTCGACGGCTAAGGGAAAAAATCGAAGATGACCCTAAAGAGCCTCAATATATCGTAACGCAAAGAGGCCTCGGGTACAAATGGAATAAAGAAGTGACGAGGGAGAAGATACTGTGATGAGCCGCGACTTTATGAACCCTGAACTGCGTCTTAGCTCTGGTGTGTTATTGTCATTAATGGCTTTCTTTTTCCTCGTTGCTTTCATCATGTTAAAGCTTCACCATGAGCAATTAAAAAGTGACTATATAGCCGTCTTCGGTTCCATTGCTTCACGAATTGTCGAGGAACACCCCGAACTCGAGCAAGATATCGTCCCGTTCATGACAACAGAAATCTCGCGTGAAGAAGAGGAAAAAGGGAAGGAGATCCTAGCGCAATACGGATTAACGGAGCAATTGAACGACGAATTATTTCCTTATGTCCACACGGCGATTCAAAAAAACGAGCGTGCAGTCGTGTTGTTGTTTCTATTGATGGCATTGTCGCTTTTTCTCCTTAATTACTCACAATATCGAACGCTTTACAGTCGCATTAGGCAACTTGCGCTCGCCGCAGAAAAGGTGGTGGAAGGCGACTTCAATATCATTATGAGCGAAACAAGGGAAGGTGACTTTTCAAAACTAGCGGTCGCCTTTAACGGCATGCGGAATACGATCCGGAATCAATTAGATGAACTGAAAAAGGAAAAACGGTTTTTAGCCGATTTATTGTCCGACATTTCCCATCAGCTCAAAACACCACTCTCTTCCATGATCATCTACAATGAAATTATGTTAGGGAAACAGCTGTCGGAAGAACAGCAACGCATGTTTTTATTGCAAAACGAAAAACAACTCGAGCGAATGAAATGGCTCATTCAAAGCCTCCTCAAACTCGCAAAACTCGACGCAAAAGCATTGCAAATGGATCGCCAACAGCAAAGCTTAAACGAAACCGTTTGGCAATCGATCGACGATTTGCGTGAGCAAGCGGTCGAAGCAAATGTTCATATTCGCTTTGAAAACAGTGAAGAAGTTGAATTCAACCATGACCGTCTTTGGTTGAAAGAAGCGTTCATCAATATCATAAAAAACAGCATCGAACACACCCCACCGGGAGGGAACATCGATATCACCATCGTCTCCCATCCGCTTTATACAAGGGTGGTGATCGCCGACACGGGAGAAGGCATCAGCCAAGATGATCTCCCTCACATTTTCAAACGCTTTTACAAGGCCAAAACGTCGAAAAAACCTGACTCGATCGGCATCGGATTGGCTTTAGCGAAATCGATCATCGAAGCGCATGGCGGCATGATTGAAGCGAAGAGCGAACTCGGAAAAGGTACGACGTTTTCCATTACTTTTCTTAACTATTGACGGAAAAAGGCTGACCTTAAAGTAGCGCAAAACATCACCAACTCATACCATAAACAAATCTTCTCATGCGGAATTGTACTTCCCGCGGTCACCTCTTGCAACGGTGAAGAGTGAAGCCTTGGAGCAGTTGGCTCCAAGGCTTCATTGAATGACTGTGGGCCAATTCCGTTTTCCTTCATCGGAATCAATGCCTCGTTTGCCTATGAACAGCTCTTTGCCAACAGTGCCTCAACGGTAGGGAGATCAGCGGGCGCCCATGCCAGGGTACGAAGCTGAGAGAACGGCACCCACCGGAGCTCGGCATGCTCCCGTGCCCGCGGCTCCCCATCGATGAGGCGAGCTTCATATGTCTGCAAATGAACGATGGCGTGTTCATACTTATGGAACACATCAGCTAACAGCTTGCCGACCGAAATGGTACAGCCAAGTTCCTCACGAATTTCTCGAACTAAGGCCGCTTCCGAACTCTCTCCTTCTTCCACTTTGCCGCCTGGAAACTCCCAAACGTTCGGCAACGACATCTGCGGCCCACGCAACGCGCATAAGACGTCCCCCTGTTCATTGCAGATGGCTGCCCCGACCACGTGGATAACCCGTTTCATTGCTGACCTACCTCTCTCATCGATATACGCCATTTTAGCAAAAAACGTTTCGTTTTCCAAAATAGTGGAATTTATTCAAACATTGTGCTATAACAAATGTGGAACCTTTTTACTAGGAATTGCGTATTCCCGAATAAGAACCATCACCGACAAGGGGGAGAGTCGATTGTTCAAAAAACTGTTAAGCTCCATCGGCATTGGGGCGGCCACCGTCGATACGAAACTTGCCAAAGCGCAATACGCCCAAGGGGAAACGGTCGAAGGAGTCGTCGAGGTTCGCGGCGGCAGTGTTGAACAGCGCATTGATGAAATTTATCTCGCTTTAGTGACAACGTATATTCGCGAGATCGATGATAAGAAAGTCGAAGAAAAAGCCGTACTCGCCCGGTACCGGGTGTCCGACTCCATGACGATCCAGCCGAATGAAACCAAAACGATTCCGTTTCAATTCGCCTTGCCATATGACGTGCCAATTACGCTCGGCTCTTCAAAAGTATGGCTGCAAACCGGCCTTGACATTAAAATGGCGCTTGATCCACAAGACCGAGACTACCTCACAATCGAACCGCACCCGCTCGTCGCAGCATTTCTCGAGGCCGCCCACCAGCTAGGATTCCGTCTCCGCCATGTGCAATGCGAACAAGCGCCGCGCTATTGGCAACGGCGGCTGCCGTTTGTCCAAGAGTTTGAATTTCGACCGACAAGGGGAGCATTTAGAGGGCGCCTTGACGAATTGGAAGCTGTCTTTTTTGTTTCTGAACATGGAGTGGAAACCATTTTAGAAATTGACCGCAAAGCGCGCGGATTCGCTGGATTGCTCGCCGAAGCGCTTGATATGGACGAAACGCTCGTCCGGTTTACCTATGGACCGAACGATATCGCATCATTGCCGCAACTGTTGGCCAATGTGATTCAACGCCATAGCTAAAGCTAAAAAACAAAAGGGGCCATCGGCCTCTTTTGTCCCATAATGAAGCACATCGACATCTTACCCCTATGTCCCCCTATCGCTGCTCTACAGACGAAACAGCATGGTTTCTTTCAGCGAAAATGCCAGCAGTACTTAGGTCGTCCATTGATCATGAACAATCCCAACCAATCTCCATGAGCCGCCATCTTGTTCAAAGACAAGGCGCAAGCTCTTCCAATCCATACCGTCATATTGCTCGTCAAACCCGGTAAAATGAAACTCCACAAATACTCCATCAGGATATACTTCATGAATGTTTTCTAGTGTATTGCCTTTCCCGATCACGATGTTGTTTCCAATCATATGTGGATTAGCAAAATCCACATCATAAACAAACTTCTGAAAATAATCGCTAAACGTCATCATGATGGGCTCCCCAGACCCGTCAAACGTACCAAATCGATAAATACGGTTGCTTTTCATAAGTGAAGGGAGCTCGTCTTTCGCAAACACGACATCGTTGGCGATATCGACATGGCCATACGGACTGAAACGCACCCCTTTGTCTGGATGGACGTACATCGCAAGCCGATCCATATCCTTCGCCTTCAGCGCCTCGACAATCGCCAATGCAGCGGACAATACCTTTTTCTCGTTCATTGTTTGCCACTCTGCCGCTTTTTTGGCCAATTCTTTGTTCTGCTGTTTCAGCTGATCAATGAGCTGCGCCTGTTCTTGTATTTGCTGGTTTAGTTTGACTTTGTCGCCCGACTCGTTCACGCAACCAGAAATCAGCAATAAAAAAAGCAACCCGAATACCGACGTCTTCTTCATCACCCAGCCCCCTCTTTCGTTGAAGACAATGTTATACGATGACAACAGCAGGAAATACTGTCCCCCTTGCTCCACCTTCCATTTCCGAATGCTGAAACTAAAGCAAAAGTTTCCATTCATTTTATGTTACCTTCGCTTTTTGGTGCATACATTGGATATGAATAGATGACATATTCCTATCTCCTGCGCGGGCGCTGAAAAGAGTGTTTATTTTAATGAATTATACGATGCCAAAAGACGTTTCTCTACTACATAAACCTTGATATTTGAAACTTTCCAAAACCACTGGCATGAAGAAATACCGCTCCTCTAAAGGGGGCTAAGCCATCTTCTTCACTGTTCAAAGGCAAGAGCTTTCTGCAAAAGGAAGGTGACCCCCATGAAATTCATAAGGCCACTAGAACGCTTAAAATGGATATTCACAAAAAAATTCAACCGGAATCACGCAAAAATAAAGAGCACAAAAGAAATGTATTCGGTGAAAGGCTATAAATACAGTCCGAAACGTCACGCCATGCATATGAGGATCGTTCATGCGATCATGAAACAAGCCCCTTCTCCCCCAAAAACGGAAAGGCCCATAGCCATTCTTATTGGCGGCGGAACAGCCTCTGGAAAGACGATGATGCGAAAAACGGTGATTGAAAAACAATTAGCTGAAGAAGGTGTACAGGCAATCATCGTAGATCCTGATGACATAAAAACCTACATTCCCGAATATCACTCGCTGCAAAAAACTCATCCAAATGACGCCGCCCGTCTCGTTCATCAAGAATCCCGCGACATTAGCAATTTATTATTGAAACAGCTGATTCGCCATCGCAAACATTTCATTTACGAAGGAACCATGGCTAGAACGAGGGCATACAAACAGTTGATGAAGAAGCTAAAAAAAGCCGGTTATAAAGTGCATATTTATATCGTTGACATTCCTCTCGAATTAGCGAAACAACGAGCCAAGGAAAGAGCAAAGATGACCGGAAGAAAAATTCCTTATCAAGTAATCGAAAATACACACAAGCTAGTCCCACGAACGTTTCAAGCCATTAAAGACTTCGCTGATCGTTACTATGTATACGACAATCAAGACAAACTCGTACTTATTGCCTCTAACGATTACATAGAGCCTGTCTTATACAACAATTTTTTAAAAAAAGGAAAAACATAATAAAAATGGCGGCAAACCGCGTCGGGCGACCACGCTGCAGCCGCTTTTCTTACTTACGTGCTCCATGTTTCTTTTTCATGTACACTTCATACTCTTTATACCAAAGCTTCCGCATCCCGTACAAAACGGAAAAAGCCCAATAAGCAGCCGGTTCGTGCATGATAATTGAACTGAATGGAAGAGACGTTAAAGACTGGCGCAACATCTTATCGGCCTGACGGCTAGTCAGGTTGCCAATCATCATCAACTCATTGCGGATTTCGTGTAAAAATCTATAGTTTCTAGCATTTTCCGAGTTCTGTATATGATTCCACAGCTGCTTTAACAAGAACGTTTTCATATATATGTCTTCCGGTTTGAAAGCCACAATATCTAATGTGGATAAACATTTTACGGCCCGCATGCTATTTAGAGAAAGCTGATCTTTTGTACGGGAAACTTTGATTTTCTCAATATTAGTCAAATGCCCCTTAGCTACCGGTCCATACACATAGTCGTAATGATGTCTCTTCCCCGTACGACAATCTAACACAAACCGTTCCCATGACCGCTGATGGCGCTCCCATCCCGGCTCATGAGGCAAGGAAAACTCTTTTCCGTTTAATTGCCGCAGCTGGCTTACATTCAGCTCGTACACTAAACAAGCTGGAATTTTAATCTCCGGGTGATTGAAATACTGAGACTGGCTCATATTAAGTTGGGCCAGTAAGTCGGGAGAAATTTGCGGATGCATGGCCCTAATCTGCGCCCAGTTTTTTGCTTGTTGAGGGTTTAACGTAACATAAAAGCCTTTTCCGAAATCAGTAAGCTCTCTCTGCACATCAAGCCGTATCCCGATCTTTCTAATGATCCTTGCGGCGAACAGATTCGTTCCATGATAAACCGTACATGTATCATGAGCGGGGAGCATAGGGAGACTTCCTCCCTTCATTGGAGATGATAAAACGTAGTCCATATATACTTATGAGAAAGAAAATATACGTATTACCTAGGAAGCTAGTGAACCGCAAGCGTTTCCGTTACTTCACAATTCTCAAATGCATGTAAGAGCAGAGTCACAAAGTTTCTCTATGTAAAAAAGCCCTCTCTGGCGCCGTGTTTACGACGCAATCATCGACCTTTTAGGCCAATTCCATTATGAAGCAGAGCCTTAGAAAGGAGGATTTATTGAGGAACACGGTGCAACGACGAAACTTATCAAAATAGAAAAGCTTTACAAACCTTACTCCACCTAGAAGACCGCTGCACAATGGAAAACGCTCGTGTTTCACCAACTTTCTAGAATGTAAAAAATACTGTCATGCATAACAAAATCCCCTTTCAATAGACAGAAGTCTACCAAAAGGGGATGTTCAGCAACTCTAGTATCGCCTTAACCTATTACGCTTTGACCGTCGTATCTTTATCTTTCGGTTTTGTAAAGGAACGATACGCTTCAAGGACGAGGAAGATACACAAGACAAACAAGATAAACCCACAAACCACAAGGAAGATATTGCCGCTCAAGAAATTCGTTCTCATGAAGACAAGCAACGCGGAAAGCGTCACAATAAACATAAATATCATCGGGATGATCGCAAACCACGACTTCGTCCCTCTTTTAACAAGCCAGACGCTGACGGCCAACAACGCCAACGCGCCAAGCATTTGGTTGGCAGAACCGAATAGCGGCCATAAATCGCTCCACGTTCCCGAGAGCGCCAGCGCCGCCGCACCGACGACGATCACTCCTGTTGCTACATGAGGATTGGCAAACGTCTTGGATCTTCCTTCCGCAAACTCTTGCACACCGTATCTCCCGAGCCGTGTCGCTGAATCTAACGTTGTCATGAGAAAAGCCGAGGCAGCCAGAGCAACAAAGGTTGTGCCTACCGTTTCCGGAATGCCAAAATGGCTCATAAAATACCCGAGACCAGCAGAGAAAGCGGGGATCGGCCCGCCTAACTCAGCGAGTCGCTGCGTGAACTGCTCCGTCGTCAAATACGCTACCGAGCAGACAACAATCACCGCCAAAAACCCTTCAATCAGCATCCCACCGTAGGCGATGAAACGGCCGCTTCGTTCGTTGTCCAACTGTTTGGCTGTCGTGCCGCTCGCCACCAAGGAATGGAAACCAGAAATCGCGCCACAGGCAATCGTAATAAAGAGAATCGGGAACAACGGACCTAAATTTTCATTGTAAAAGCCGGTGAAGCCGGCGAGTTGAAGCGTCGGATTCGCAAAAAGAATGCCGATAAACCCACCGAGCATCATACCGTACAACAAATACGAGTTCAAATAATCGCGCGGCTGCAAAAGCAACCAAACCGGCAACACGGAGGCTACATAAGAATAAATGATCAAGAAAAACACCCAAAACGTCGCGCTCATTTTAATCGGGAACACGATGCCGATCCAAACGCAAGCAAACATGACAATGACGCCGATGATGCTCGCCAACACAAAATTGACGCGCATTTGGTTGACGAAAAAGCCGAACAACATCGCCACGAAAATAAACAATATGGAAGCAGTCGCTGCCGCCGGAACGTTAGCAAACGTATCGGCAACCAACACGATAAACACGCCAACAATAAGAATAATGGTCGCGATAGAGAACGATAAAAACAATGTTTGGCCGCGCTTGCCGATATACTCTTTAATGACCGTGCCAATCGACTGGGCTTTATGGCGGATCGATGCTTGCAGCGAGGCATAGTCATGCACCCCGCCAAAGAAAATGCTTCCTAACACAATCCACAACACAGCCGGAATCCAACCGAATACCGCCGCAGAAATCGGACCAACAATCGGACCGCCGCCCGCAATCGTAGCGAAATGGTGACCAAGCAAAACGGGTCGATTGGTGGAAACATAGTCCTTCCCGTCCGCCATCTCCACCGCCGGCGTCGGCCGGTTTGGGTCCACGCCGAGCTTGCGGTCAAGATACTTGCCATACGTAAAATAAGCAACAATAAAGGCAATAGCCGAAATCAGCAATAAGGTCACCGCGCTCATAGGCTAATTTTATCCTCCCTCATTAGAGTTTCGATCGACTTGACGAACGACCTTCCCTTCGGGTGGATATGAACGGTTTTTTGAGTAGGATGGAGGACGGCCATATACATCTCAACCCACCCGTGCCAGCCGAATTTTAAAAACTTTACTTTTCGATACTTCCTCACCTCCTTCAAAACCACTTCATCGAGTTTGCCATCCGCAATGATAAGGCCGAGTACAATCGTAGACATATGTTCTGTATGTTCTTGAATAAATTGATGTTTATGTTGATCGATGACATCCCGAAATCGCCTGACAAATGGTAACGAGACGGGTTCATTTGCGACAGTAGCAAAAACAAGTTGTTGGTTTTCCACACCGTATACTTTAATCTTTTTTGTTACCATATACCGTTCGTCTCTCCGCTTGTAGTGGGCAATAAACGCGAGGGGGAAATCGCTGATTTGTTCATCGCGGTATACATCAAAATATAAAGTGAATTTGTTAGCTAACTCATGGGCAAAGCGGGTCAACCGATCTCCCACCATTCGTTCTCCCCCCTTTAAAAATATTTGAGCCCTTCCACCCGAATCGTTTTAAAAAAGGGTGGACCAGTCAGTTTCACCTTCAGATGGTTTTGTTTAAACTCCAGACCTTTTTCTATAAAACACGTAATCCCGTGTTGAACAATCTTTTTGTAAAGGCTTTCATTTTCAGGCCTCTGAAATTCAACCCACACTTCTGATGCCGGGACACAACAATGGGTCGCTTGGAACTTCGAAATGGTCAATACACTCCCCTTCTCCCTTAACCACTTCCTAGCGTTGTCGTCAATGGAAATGGAATAATCCATCGTTCATCCCGCCCATTAATAATTTACTATTTTTCTGTATATTCTGTATAGTATATTATACATTAGTTTGATTTAAAAATGCACCCTTTTCTTACACCCTCCTCATCGAAAAGTGGGGGGATTGAGCCAAAATCATACCGCAAAAAGATGGTTTTTTCATACATAAGACTTGCTGTTTAGAGTTCCCCCAAAGCCAGTGATTTTCATCGGCCTCCTAAGCAACCTTGAACACGGGCCGTCTTTTCACCATTGAACGCCCTACACCAACTTCTTGATTCAAGATAATAAAGCCCGTTCCCTTCTCATCTAGGGAACGGGCTTTTCCTTACGATGACAATTTCACAAGCAATACAAAACAATCGTCATGGAATGAGCCAATTGAATCTTGCGTTCATGGGGATGGGTTGTTTAAGTTTGCGGCCTCCGGCAAAGTCACCTGAAGGAAAAGCTCAAGGTCAGGAACCCCTTTCTTTAACGCGAATCTTTGTCAACGATTCGTCCAGTAATGATTTCCGCATAACCCAGAACCTTTTTATGCTTCAGTGGAAATGGTAACTCAATGATTTTATCTAAGCGAACTCGCTCAGTAATCATACCATTTCGGGATTCGATAGCTATATCTATCTTGCTAGGATCTGGATAATATTTAGGATCTTGAAACAAATCTATAAAGATAAATTTTCCTCCTTTTTTAAGACGCCCTAATGGATGATGTATAAAATTTTGTGTAAAGCATTTTGCTAGAACAAAAGAAAAAAGGTAGGGTGTTCTCTGATTTGGACCAACACATTCCAGAGAAAGGAGAACCCTACCTATGTCTAAAAGTATACCGAATGTCGACTGGACAAATCAACTGGAAAGCGTCATTCGTCAGTTTGTAAAGGAAAAATTAGAACTGATCATGCGGGAAGAAATCAAGAATTTCCTCGACATAGAACAAGCCGGAACATCGAATATGAGAAACGGCTACTATCAACGAAATCTAGATACGCAATATGGCCGGATTGAAGGTCTTTTGGTCCCTAGAGACCGAAACGGAGAATTTCAAACGCAGCTGTTTGCCCCTTACCAACGCCACACGGGCTGGCTTGAGGAAGCCATCATCAGGATGTATCAAAGTGGCATGAGCACACGTGAAATTGGCACGTTTATTGAACGAATTTTAGGCAATGCCTATTCTCCTGCAACGATCAGCCGTATTACCGATGTAGTGAAGGAAGACATCGAGAAATGGCACACTCGTCCACTGCACAAGCGTTATTCTGTCTTATATTTGGATGGTTTATACGTAAAACTTCGTCGCGAAACCGTGGAGAAAGAAGCCATTTATGTGGTGTTAGGGGTGAATGAAGAAGGATATCGCGAAATTCTTGATTTCTTTGTGGGAGGACAGGAAAGCGCCTATGTATGGCAGGAGATTCTTCAACAACTATACAACAGGGGCGTAAAGGAAGTGCTTCTGGGCGTATTCGATGGACTACCGGGGTTGGAGGAAGCCTTTAAGGCGGTTTATCCGAAAGCCGATGTGCAGCGTTGTGTCGTTCACAAAGTCCGCAACACGCTCCATCGTGTTCGGAAAAAAGACCAATTCGAAGTGGCCGAGGATCTCAAGCTGATTTATCGCGCGCCGAATAAGGAGATGGCGTTACAAATGTTTCAACAGTTTGAGTCGAAATGGTCCAGCAAATATCCAAGAGAAGTTCAATCTTGGGCCAATGAGTTGGATGTCCTCCTTACATTTATGGATGATCCAAGCAGTATTCGAAGTGTGATTTACACGACCAATGCCATCGAACGAACGATCAAGGAGATTCGGAAACGCCTAAAACCGATGAACAGTTTGAATAGTTTAGAAGCCGCTGAAAAAATCGTGTATTTGACCATTCAAGATTTTAATGAGAAATGGGCAGGGCGAAAGTTGCGAGGATTTGCCGAAGCGCATGAAGCCCTTCAACGAATGTTTGAAGAACGTTATCATTAACCAAATACTGTAAATAAACAAAATAGGGGGATTCTCCCTTTCCACACAGGAGACTGAATATTCAGTCTCCTGTGTGGAGAAAATCAGTCCCCTATCAATTCAAATCCATTTCAGAGAAACCCTACCCCATTACATTACACAAAATTCTTGACGGTACCGAAATTTCTAAAAAAACTTTAGTTTTATTTATTAAATATAATAAATATAATTTGTATAGACTTAATAAAATAAGCTTTAAAGTGCGGAATAACAACAATGCAACCACAAGTTGACAAAGTGCAACTAGAAGTTGACAAAGTGCAACTAGAATAGGATAGAAAAAATATCGATGTTTTATACAATATAGTTAATAACATGAAAGGAGTTACAACAAATGAATTTTGGAGAAAAACTTGTTAAGTTACGAAAAGAGAAAGGACTGTCTCAAGAGGCTCTAGCGGAAAAATTAAACACCACTCGACAAGCAATAAGTAAATGGGAAAATGGTCAAGGATTCCCCGAAACTGAAAAACTATTGATGATTGCGAATATCTTTGAGGTATCTATTGATTACTTATTGAAAGAGTCTGCCGAAAATAATGATGATAAAGAAGATGGTTATTATGTTAGTAGAGAAATGGCAGAAGGTTTTTTATTAAGTTCAAAAAAAATTGCTAACCATGTTGGTATAGGCTTCGGACTGTTTGCACTAGCGTTTGAACCATATTTTATTTTAGGAACCACCTCACTTCTAGGTGTTCTATTAATTATTATCATCGCAACATTAGGTATTATTTCTTTTGCTACGTTAGGCTTTGATCAAGGACAATATACAGTTCTAAAAAAAGAAGTGTTATTGTTTGATTCAAATTATATTAAAGAATTAAGAACAAGATATGAAGGATTTAAAAGAAAACATTTAGGAACAACAATAGTTGGAGGTTCTTTATTAGCAGTAGGTTTTCTAGCTTTTGCTTTGGAGAAAAAGTTAGAAATGGGTATCTTAGTTCCTTATTATCCGATTTTTGTTTTTTTGATAGCTGTTGGCCTTGCTTTATCTGTTCGTACTATCACTATTATTTCAGCATATCAATTATTAGTAAAAAATAATGAGCATACAAATCGCCTTAGTTTTAAATTAAAACAAAAAATAAAGAAGAAGTTTGATGAGTATTAGGAACATACAAAATCGATTTCAAAAGTAATACCAATTCTAAGCAATGAATACAACCGAGGAATAATATACTCCTCGGTTACTTCCATTTACTCATACTTCACAAACGCATCCTTAAATCCAGCTTTCTTCGCTTTTGCTAACTGCTTGTCTGCATTCTTTTTAACACTATAAGCACCAATCTGCACATGATACAGTTTTTTAGCGCCAGTTGATGGTTTAGAAGTTGTTGTTCCTTCCGCTCATTCTTTCTTCACATCTGCTCGGAACGTAGCCATTGATTTGCCAAATTTAGAAAACCAATGACGCGGGTCACCATGATTACTAGCAATCTTCTTTATGATACCCTTCATAATGACCGATAATATTTTTCTCAGTTAATTTGTATTGTTTACAAAGATACGCACACAATTCAACCGCTTCTTTATAAACTTTATTAAAGTAAGTTTTATCCGTTAAATTATCTTCACAAATTTCAAAGCCAATATGTGTATTATTCGCATCTCCACCCGCATGCCAACCACGATGATTCCAAGGTAACGTTTGATATGTCGCAATTGATCCATCTTTTAACTTTCCGATAAATGCATGAACACACACCTGCCTACCATCTGGTCTTGGCTGATTCCAGTGATTGTTGTATTGATTTTTCCCTAGTAAACCATCATCCGAACCAACATAGCGCTTTCAATTTGAATTGTTTGCTCCTGTGCTGTGAACCATAATTCCTTTTGGTGTAATCTTTCTTCCCGCTTTATAGCACTCATTCTTTGTTAAATATAACTTTTTTAAATTCATGATTCATTTCCCCCTTTATTGTGTAACTGAGCAAGTACATTTTTTAACTTCTCTGGTATTGGTAAACCTAATCGTGAAGCGTTTTCTAGCATAGAAATACCTTTATTTGAACAATAAAAAAAGATGACCGCTGTTCTAAGAACGCTGCCATCTCCTATCAAATGAGTGTCAATCATATGCCCGACACCAACCAATATAAAAATTAACACTTTTTTAAATATCCCTCGGTAACCAATTTCACTAGATAGTTCTTTATCGACAATTGCACACATAATTCCTGTGATATAATCAGCAACAACTAATATAATCAATGCATACAAAAAGCCATCTAACCCTCCTAAAAACCAACCCATGAAACCACCTAGTGCTGTAACAATAATTTGTATCCAATTCCATATATCCTTCACAGTAAGTTTCCTTCTTTAGTTTTTAAAATAATCTATATAAAAAGAGTGCCTACATTTTGTAGACACCCTTGAATTATTTATATTTGTTTAGGCAATGCTTCCCACACCCGCATATCTTCCTGCCCTAATGACCAAATGGCAATGCCTCGTAATTTCCATCGGTAAGCAGCTTCATTTGCCCAATAAACCAGACTATCGACATCTTGATAATAAAGTTATCAATACTTCAACCCTTCTTATTTATCCACCCTAGACATCAATGCTACCAACTCAACGTGACTTGAGTAGTGATCGCAGACAACATATAGATGTAGCAGTGTTTGCCTAACTTGAAAAACTGCCTTTTTATTTTTCTATATATTTATCTTGGTAAATATTACTCAGTTCTAATAATCGGTTCCCATTAGCAATAGGAAATACATTAACCTTTTGTGGTGTAATTGCATTGGAACGTATTCTCCATCCGTCCTCATAAGGTTCAATTGGTATTCTTTTATCTGGTTTTACTCCAATTCTAAAAATATGAGGGTGAAAAAACTCAATATATTGACTTCCACCCTGTTGATGGTATATAGCAGAGACTGGAACTAACATCTTAATATTAATATAACAGGTTAAACGCCTTTCTCGTTTATAAGATGGCTGTTCATAAATTTCTACATATTCATATTGAGATTCATCATCTGTTCGAAAAACTGCTCGACCTTTTTCACGCATTGCAACATTAAATAAGTCACTTTCATATTTCAACTCAGGGAGATCAGTAAAATATGCGAAATGAATGTTCTTTAATTTTCTTGTACTCCCTTGAAGGTTATATGGCGAAGGCCATATTTCTTTACTACTAGTAATCCCTCGCTCCCCATCTTTAGAGGTATGATGAAATAACCTTAAATAGTGATCTTTTGTAATTCTAATGTTTGGAACCTCTATTTTATAAATTGGTTCAGAAATTGAAATATTGCATTCAGCTATTTGTAATTCATCCTTTGTCAAATTAGAAGAACTTTTAAAACTTAAAAATGCTCCCGTAGAATAATCTAGATTACACTTAATATTCCAAAAGGTATAAGTATCCGATTTTATTTCAACGACATTATCCAGAGTTTTAGGTCTAAAAAAACGACCATTTATTTCCAAACCATAGAGATAAAAATTTCTAAAAATATTCCATTCTGGTTTTAAAGTTGACAAAATAGCAAAATAAACTTTTCCTGCGTATTTTTCACTATAACTATTATTCTTTATGGTATACTGGCTTTCGTTTATAGAAGGTTTAATTCTTTGAATAGAAGCAAGGTATGCCCCACAACAATCATAAGGATGTAAGCCACTTCCACATATACATTCGACATGTGGATCTTTAAATAGTTCACTTATCGGCTTTATACTTCCATGACACTTTTTATACTTTTTTCCACTCCCACATGGGCATAAATCATTTCTATTAATTCTTGACACAAACTATTACTCCCTTTTATGTAGAATATATCTGTAATGTATCTTGTTAACTATTAATCCTTCCTTCATCAAGGTTATCTAACAAGAATATAAAACATATTGATTTAGTGGTGTGTTAACCTAATTAAAATTTACAGATCACAATTTCAAATCCTAGATGATGTATAAAATTTTGTGTCAAGCATTTGGCTAGACCAAAAGAAAAAGGTAGGGTATTCTCTGATTTGGCCAAAAATCTTAGAGAAAGGAGAACCCTACCTATGTCTAAAAGTATACCGAATTTAGACTGGCTCAATCAACTGGAAAACGCCATTCGTCAGTTTGTAAAGGAAAAATTAGAGTTGATCATGAAGGAAGAAATTCAGAGTTTCCTCGAAATTGAACAGAAGGGAACGTCGAATAGAAGAAACGGCTATTACCATCGAAACCTAGATACGCAGTATGGTCGTATCGAAGGCCTTTCTGTTCCAAGAGACCGAAACGGGGAATTTCAAACGCAGTTGTTCACCCCTTACCAACGCCATACCGGCTGGCTCGAGGAAGCCGTCATCAAGATGTATCAAAGTGGCATGAGTACGCGTGAAATTGGCAAGTTTATCGAACGAATTTTAGGAAATGCCTACTCACCAACAACGATTAGCCATATCACGGATGTGGTAAGGGAAGACATCGAGAAATGGCATAATCGCCCCCTACCCAAGCGTTATTCGGTCTTATATTTGGATGGGTTGTACGTGAAACTTCGTCGAGATACGGTAGAAAAAGAGGTCATTTATGTCGTGTTAGGTGTAAACGAAGAAGGGTATCGTGAAATTCTCGACTTCTTCGTAGGAGGACAAGAAAGTGCCTATGGGTGGCAAGAGATTCTCCACAATCTCTACAAGAGAGGATTACAGGAAGTACTTCTTGGTGTATTCGATGGCCTTCCGGGACTGGAGGAAGCCTTTAAAGCCGTTTATCCGAAAGCCGATGTGCAGCGCTGTGTCGTTCACAAAGTACGTAATACCTTAAATCGTGTTCGGAAAAAAGATCAATTTGAAGTGGCAGAGGATCTCAAACTGATTTATCGCGCACCGAATAAGGAGATGGCGTTACAGATGTTTCAACAGTTTGAGTCGAAATGGTCCAGCAAGTATCCGAGAGAAGTTCAATCTTGGGCCAATGAGTTGGATGTCCTCCTTACATTTATGGATTATCCAAGCCCCGAGTTCGACAGTCACTAGGCAAACAAAATGCCTCTCGCCCCTTGATACAAAAGGGATCGGAGGCATTTGGGCACACTTCGGGCGTGTATCTAGGTGCGAGGGTGGATGCCTAGAATCTTTGGAGGAGGTTCCAGCCCTAGAGCCGCAAGGAATAGCGCTTGTTTGGCCGTCAGTTCGGTTCGTTGATAAAGGTCGCCGTTTTTTGAAGAAAAATGTCCAAGCATGAGACGCTCGCATTCGTCTCTTACTTTCGGCCACGATTCATGAGTTCGGATCTCCACGATCCGAACCAGCAAGAGAGCCAGCCAACTGAGCAGCACATGCGCCCGGATACGGTCTTCCAAGCGATGATACATGGGGCGCAGCTCGAGTGTTGATTTCAACGTCCGAAAGGCCTGCTCGATATCCACCAGTTGCTTATACCCGAGCGCGACATCCTCGGCAGACAAGGTGTCATCGGAGGTTCGGATGAGATATTTGCCATCGTACGTTTCCGCTTCACGAACCGCTTGCTTGTCGATGCGAAGCGTTCCATCCTTCAATTGACGCAAGTATTTTCCGTAGGACGGATGGGAACGCAGCCGGCAGGTGGCCTTATGATGAGCTTCATTGGGGAGTTGGCGAAGCCCCTCCAACTCCTCTTTCAGCGATTCGAGCAGCTTTTCCCGTTCCTTGCGTTGGCGTTCGGCTTCGCTGGGATTGTACACGAGAACATAGCGCTGACGCGCTTCTCCGTCGCCCACGATGATTTCTTTGATATGCAAGTTCTCGCGAACTTGTTGGTAGCGCCCGCGACGGTTTAGGGCCTCTTCGACGGCGGCTTTGCCGGACCGCATTTTTTCGCCGACAATGTAGTGTCCCCCGGCCTGTTGCAAGATTCGCAAATTCTCTTCAGACGAAAATCCGCGGTCCATCACGCTGATCACACGCCCAAGCTTCCAGCCAATCAAGTCTTGTTTCACCTGTTTGATGACCGTCATATCCATCGTATTGCCAGGCCATACCCAAGCGCGAATGGGGACTCCTTCCCGGGTAACGGCCAGTCCAATGACGATTTGGACCAAATCGGGACGCTTATCTTTGGAAAACCCCTGCTTTCGAAGCGATTCTCCTTCTGGTGTTTCGGATGGATCCACTTCGAAGTACGACGAAGTCGTATCAAAGTAAATCAAATCGACTTCCAGGTTCAATAAATCGGCCACGGCATGGAACACTTGGCGTTCCAATTCCGGCTGCACAGCCAGCAGCTCATCCATCGCCCGGTACAACTGGTGGCTGGCGACTTGGGGAAGATGAGGGATATGCACGTCTTTCTCCACCCACTCCTCCATCGCCAACTTGCTTGACGGATGAAGGGCACGATTCGCCACCATGGCAAAAATCAGCCGTTCCAACGGAATCTGATGATGTCGGGAGGCAAACAAGGAGTGGAGAATCTCTCCCAATCCCAGTTGTCTCCAGAGCTGATCCAAAAGCCAAGCGCCACCAAGGCGTTTGCTTGATTGAAACTGAAAGTCATCCGACACTTCTCCTGTCAACGTCTCGATTTCCCAAGCCTGCTCAGGAGAAAGGAATCGCGAAATGCTTTTGGCCAGACGCTCCAAGACAGCGCGATCCACCTCGTCTTCGCGCCCAAACGAATAAATCACCTTCGCTTTCGCATATTTGGCCTTCGGATCCCATTCGTTGTGAGCAAGCTGGAGATACGCCACGGTCGTTCCATCTTTGTTTTTGCGTGTTACTCGCCGTATGTACATGCCTATATTATAACCGATATTCAGCTGTTTTAAAAGTTAAAATAAACAAGTCGTGTGCCTATGAAATTCAGTGTTTTTTTCTAGGATCCGCATCGCGAAATCTTTGATATAACAGCATTTTGGCCATTTTCATTTGCCTAAAATGGCCTCAAAACTGTCGAACTCGGGCAAGCAGTATTCGAAGTTTGATTTACACGACCAATGCCATTGAACGAACGATCAAAGAGATTCGGAAACGTCTAAAGCCGATGAACAGTTTGAGTAGTTTAGAAGCCGCTGAAAAAGTCGTGTATTTGACCATCCAAGATTTTAATGAGAAATGGGCAGGGCGAAAGTTGCGAGGATTTGCCGAAGCACATGAAGCCCTTCAACGAATGTTTGAAGAACGTTATAATTAACCAAATAATGTAAATCAATGAGATAAGGGGGATTCTCTCTTTCCACACAGGAGACTGAATATTCAGTCTCCTGTGTGGAGGAAACCAGTCTTCCCCTCTATTCTAAATCTATTTCAGAGATACCCTATCTATCTTACATTACACAAAATTCTTGACGGTACCAAATCCTATTAGTAACATTCTATGTGGTTAATAGGTTAATAAGTTTATAAAACACGAATGTTGTGTATTCTTGTTTAAAAAACAGTTAAAGAAAGAGCAAATCTCCAAATTTCTTACCATTCTATTAAGCAAAAATCCTTCAAAGAATCCAGTCTTGTAACCGTGGTGTAAATCGAAATCGTTTTCACATATGTATAGTTTCAATCCGTCTCCTCCTTATTCTTTCAATGTGGATTTCAATAATAACACTTTAATGATTGAGCCACAGTTTCCTGATAGATCCTGTTTAATGGTAAGCATTCGATTTAAAAGTTAAAGAATAATACCTGTAATTGGTTTTTAAACTAACTGCATATCAAATTCATCCGAATTCCATATGTATCAAGCAAATAAGATTGAGTAGAAACTAAAATTCTATCCATATCCCCAGTTATCTTTTTACTATCCACTCCCGGTTGAACAATATTTATTTCTAATTTAGAACCATACACTCTTAGTTTGTTCTCTATTTCTTTTAGTTTATCAAGATCCCCTAATTCAAATCGTGATACAGTACTTTTTTCCATCCTTTGAATTTCTCTTTTACGCATTCTTTTCACAATTTCTTTAGTATTTTGTTTCCAAATAACTGACTTTTCTGCTTGACCACAGACTTCATATAAATCACTAACTCTCGAACCGGGTGAATCTCCGTGAGAATACTTGCAATGATAAAATTCAAAAATAATATCGTTTTCACTTTCCTTTATAGCAATTATATCGGCAATCTCCCCCGCATCATCATCATCAAAAACAATACAGTAGTCACCAGTATCTAGTAATTTTTTTATGACATTATATTGTATGGAATCAGAAAATTTTTCGATTGTCTGTGATTCTTTTTTAATGTTTACCCCCATTGATTTCCAATCCCAAGAAAAAACTTGATTTGACGGAAAACTCTTGTCCTCATGGCTATCTTTTAATGTTACATATAAATTTCCTTCAAGAGTTGACTGGTCTACAAATTTAATTATTGGCGGATATTCTTGAAAGAAATCAGCAAGAAGAGTTTTTTTCTTGCTCTTAACAATTCTTGTCTTATTTTTGGAAACTGATTTAATTCGGAAAGAATTATCCGATATTGATAATTCAAAGTTCTCTTTAAAACCTTCATTTCCAACATAGAATTGTAATACATCCTTTTTTGATTGTATTTCTGGCAATTTAATATCAACTTCGTATATAGGTATTTTAATTCCATCTCGTTCTAAAAATAAATTATCATCAGTAAAAAAATCTAACTCCAATGGCCAATCAATTCTATAGGGAATTTCATTTGGAAGTTCCTTGATGACTTTAGGAACTAATACTCCCTCTAGTATTTTTTGAGGATCAATAGTAGGATCTAAAACTTTGTCTATTATCTCATTGCACCAATTCATCCAATAATCTATACTTTCAACCCATTTCGCCCAAATAGTCCCTTTATGGGAACAACCAATGCTAACCTTTCCTTTGCCATTGTATCCGACTCCAAAAAGATTAGACTTATAACTATTACTTTTTGAGGCCTCAGATAAACCTTGTGCTATATCTACGCCAGCAAACATTTTGTATCTTATTGGGCCATTAATGGCAGAGTTTAAACCAACCGTCGCAAGCATAAGACGATTAATACCATATAGACATCTAAATATATTTTCTCCAGTTATTCTGTTACTCTCCCCGAAAATAGCTTCAACAAGCTTATTCGCTAAAGATTTATCTGTGGCATTAACAAAAGCAACATTTTTGTCTTGATTCCAGTAAATTACATATAATTCCCAACTAAGGTTTGAAATATTATGTTGAGTAGTCCATCCAACATTACTTTCTTTCGGTTCAATAATGACTAAAACTTTCTCTTCATCGTTAATATAGTACTTGCATATATTTTCATCGAGAACTGTAGTCCACTTTTCCCATGCCCATGATTTTGTTTTTACTATATATGCATACATACTAACTTTTGGAATAATTTGTTTTATACCAATTTTATCGATACCGTTCCCTTTAAACCTTTCCTCTAAATCTTGTAAAGCTATTTCACGATTGATAAGCCCTTCTGATTTGATTGATAGTAATTGATTCCAATCTGAATCTCTATTATATAAATCTCTTATAGCTTCTTGCACTTCTTCATTTGCAATATTTGCTACAATTTTTGCATCTCCTAAACCTTTTTTTGTTCTGGCAAATCTCCCAATAAATTGAAGAGTTATAGGAAGGGATTTGTATTTATCATGGATTGCCGCTATTTTTAAGTTTGGTATATCAATGCCTTCTCCAAACATATTTACACAAACTACAATTCTAGATTCTAAGTTTTTCAAAGCTTGAATCCCTTTTCTCTTTTCACTATCACTAAGACCACTAATTAACAAAACTGGTTTAAACTTTTTATATTTCTTATTATATATAGAATCGTATAATTCCTTTGCACGATTTTTTGTACTAGCCCTAACCAATAATATATGATCGTATCCAGCATCAATGTCCTCTTCCAATAGCTTAACTGCTTCCCTCGCTATCATTTCATCACTTTTCTTATCATTAAATTCTTCTAATGGATAAAACATTATTGGTTGAAAATATCCTTGTTCTTGAGCCTTTGATAGAGGAAAATTATATATAATTTTTCCATCCATCTTTTTTTCGTCATTTCTGAAAGGAGTTGCCGTAAATTGAAGAATTCTATTATTAACAAAAAAACTTTTGAATTTACTCCATGTTTTTGCACTAATATGATGTGCTTCATCAACTATTAAAGTATCAAATTCTTGTGCAAGGTATTTCTTATATTCATCTGGGAATAAATTCGCTAATTGCATAGTTGTAACAATAATATTAGCTGGATCAACAAATTCCCTAAATTCCTCAAAATTATCAAATTGACTTGCTAACAGCGCAACATTGGGCGGCAGAACATATTTGTCATCAAGAATACCAATTTGGTAAAGAACCCCAAATGTTTTTGCTTTATCAAAAATTTGTTGCCTAAGTAGATTAGAAGGAACCACAATTAAAGTCTTTAAACACTTTTCGGCAACAATTGTAGCTAACATTGTTTCTGTTTTTCCAGTTCCAGTAGGCATAACAATAGTAGCTGCTTCTCTACTAACTGTCCAAAATGAGCGAATTGCACAAATTGCTCCAAATTGAGGTGGTCTCAGTCCTATTTGATTATTACCGTCAGCAAGAACTTCTTTAAAACTATTATTCCAAGTAGTGACCACATCTTGGGGTTTAAGAACTTTATTTTCATTATTAATATTACAGAAAAGAATATTATTTCCTTTTTTAATTTGTTTTGTTTTCATCTTATCCCTCCCACCTTATAGAACTACTCATAATATATACCGTTTTTCTTGTATTCAAATAATAATATTTTATCAAAAAATTCTTTAGCTGTTCGAAGTTCATATTCTTACACCAGATTCATTTTGCTAATATCTAAAAGTCTGGTGATTTAATGGGACATATTCCTTTCCCTCGACGGGCTATAAGGGCCAAATCGTGGCCATTCGGGCTGTTTAGTGCAAAATAAAAGTTACTCTTACGCAATCTTGGTGATAGGAAGAAGTTAATTGAGAAACTGTTTTTGACACCATCTTCACCCTAATTCTTCAAAATCCTTTTATTTTGTCTCTCTATCTTTCTTTACATTAATGAATTAAATTATTAAACATCTTTCCATTTCATTAATTACACAGTTGATTAAACAGGCATCTTAGGGGCAATATATGAACCCTCTAAGATGCCTTTTCTTTTATAATTAAAGTGGAAAGATTTTATTATATAGTTACGCCCCCACAATATCTTCTGAATTTCTGTTAATCTCATCGATAATGCTAATGATCCTCCGCGCGTCGTCCATGTTGTCTTTAAAGAGTTCAACAATGCTTCCGACGGTTTTAAACGGTTCTTCCTGCAGCACCCGCTTGTCCATGACTCCATTTTTCACAAAGTAATCGACAATCAATTTGACAAAACGGCTTTGTTGGATGTTCAACCGTTCACTTGATAAAAATTCGGAAAACGCTTCGTTGGCGGCCTGCGGGTCAAGGCCGACGATTTGGCGGACGAGTTTTGTAATCGGTGTGTCTCCGAATTCTCTTTTATAATCTTCCTGTGTGCCAAGCTCATTCCAAAGAATATGCTCCAACGTTTTTAAGTCTTGGACGGTTAGCTTTTTATTATTTCGCAACTTGTAAATGGCCATCTGGTCGCGGTGTTCATGCAGATAATGTTCCACCTTTTTTCGATAATTTTTCAGATCATTGACATTAAACATCGGACCGTTTTCTTTGACCTCTAAAACTTGGTCTTTAAAGTTCGTATAGTAAATTTTTTGCGTTTCTTTTTCAAGGAATTTCACTAAATCACGCAACGCTTCGCGAACGGCTTCCAATTCGAAAATATCGGCTTCGCTCCAAAATTCTTCCGTCTGTACTTTTTCAATAATGTATTTTTGTTCCATCACTTGAGGAATGGAACCGAGCTTAGATAACGCCTCTGCGGTGCGAATCACACTCCGAATCGGCTTTGTGGCATTTTTCGTTTGCAGCTTCGCCAATTCGATCGTGTACATGAGTAAATCAAAACGTTTCGCCAATTCATCATCGTTTAGCGGAACAATCAGCGGCGAAATATGTTCTTTGATTTCATTAACATCTATCGCTGTTAAGGAGTCCCATTTAGTCCGGTTTTTAAACTTGTGTACGTATTGAATATGTTGGCGTACGCGGAAGTTTTCTTCGTTTAACTTATTGATTTCCGCTAGCACCTCGTCAATCAATTCATTGCGATAGGCAATATACTCTTCTTCTTGGTACTGTAAATGCTGCAGTTCTTTAATGATTTCGATTTTGGCATTAAATAGACGCTCCGTTAAGCTCTCCACCGCTTTTCCTTCGATTCCCTTTGGATTTTCGCGGAAAAACTCGAAGTTGCCGCAATAGTCAAAAATAAGGAAATGCGTTTTATCTTTCCCGGCTCCGAATAAGTCTTTGCATAAACGGGTTCCGCGTCCAATCATTTGCCAAAACTTTGATTTGGAGCGTACCTTTTTAAAGAACACAAGGTTGACGACTTCCGGAATATCCACTCCAGTATCGAGCATATCGACCGATACCGCAATTTGCGGCAATTTGTTGCGGTCGGAAAAATCATCGATTAATGTTTGGTAGTAGTTCACGCTGTAATCAATGACCCGTGCAAAGCCTCCCTTGTATTCAGGGAACAATTGATCAAAGCGCTCCACAATCCGTTCCGCATGGCGATGGTTTTTCGCAAAAATAATCGTTTTGCCGAGTTTGTCCCCGCCTTCTACGCGAATTCCTTTTTCCATTAAATCTCTGAGTACCGTATCAATCGTATCGTCATTAAACAGCCATTCATTTAACGCGGCACTGTCAATATCCTCGCCTACTTCATCATCAAATGTTTCTTCATATCGTTCTTTTTCTTCATCAGATAACTCATCGTAATGAATGCCCTCTTCAAGAAATTTAAGCTTTGTTTCAATGGTACGATAATCCACTAAATAGCCATCTTGAACCGCTTGATCTAACTCATAGGCATAGGTCGGCACGCCGTTTTCCAGATCAAACACTTCATACGTATTGCGGTCAATTTCATCTTTTGGTGTGGCGGTAAGCCCAAGCAATATCGCGTCAAAATAGTCAAAAATTGCTCGGTACTTCTTGTAAATACTGCGATGGGATTCATCGACGATAATTAAATCAAAATGCCCGACGGTAAAGAGACGTTTGCCGTCTTTTCGTTTCGCTTCGTCAATCGCGTTCATCATCGTCGGGTACGTCGAAAACACCATGCGGCTTTCCTCTGGATTGTCTTTGTTATCGAGCAAATTGCAAAGCGTCAAGTTCGGCAACAAATGGCTAAAACTATTTTTCGCTTGCGTTACAAGCGTTTTGCGATCCGCTAAAAACAAAATATTTTTTACCCAATTATGACGGGTAAGAACATCGACAATCGAAATCGCCGTCCGGGTTTTGCCGCTCCCCGTCGCCATGACAAGCAACGCTTTGCGCCGTTTATTCTCGAGCGCGTCGCATACGGCTAAAACCGCTTCTTTTTGGTAATAGCGATTCGTTATGTTGTCATTGATTTGCACATTTTTTAGCGGCTTCTTCATCGTCCGACGATCAATAAGCAAGCTTAATTCTTCCTTATTGTAAAAGCCGGAAACCTTCCGCGCCGGATAGTTAAGGTCGTCCCAAATATACGTTTCAAAACCGTTTGTGTAAAAAATAATCGGACGTTGGCCGTGCATTTTCTCAATGCAGTCGGCGTACAATTTCGCCTGTTGCTTTCCTTTGTTCGGGTCAGCGGTTGTCCGTTTCGCTTCGATAACCGCAAGCGGCTTCCCGTTGTCGCCAAAAAGGACGTAATCGACATAGCCGACTCCTTCTTGATTTGGCATGCCAACGACAGGGTATTCCACAATAACGTCCTTTTTAAATTCCCAACCAGCAAGCTTCAAATCTAAATCAATATATTTCTTTCTTGTTTCCCATTCGCTCAGTTCATCGACTTGGAAGTGGTACTCTTTTGTATTCGCTTCCCGTTTGGCGGTGAGAAGGGCGCGGAGCTGTTCGTTTTCTTTCATCATTTCTTCGAGACGTTTATCTTTGGAGCTTAACCGTTCGTATAAATCTTTTAATTCTTCCGGACGCTCGCGCTTTTCCTCTCCGATTGGCAGCAACGATTCATCAAAATCCGTAGCCGTATATTCATCGGAATAACAATAATCAATCCAAGACACAAACTGATGAAGATTATGCAGGGAAAGAATCGCTTCTTCCCTCGTAATCATCGAGTTCGTATGAACCGCGACATTTCCCAGTTTGACAATGTAACGCAACAACGGCAACAAGTCTTCATCAATAATGGACAAAAAGACGTTGTCATGAATCAAACTGGAAAGATTATCTTGATACGGAACTTTCAAAGCGCTGTCAAAGCTGTACACCCACTTAACGGCAAGCTCCAGCGCACGGCGCGTTAAAATCGCGCACGTCGCCGGACTCACAACTAAACTTTTCTCCGCTTCTAAACACGCATTCGTAAAACTCTCATAATGAGGTTTTCCTATTAAAAAATGAAAGTTGGATAACAACAAATACCCCTCCCTTAACCGAAACTAACTTCTTATCGCTCGCTAGTCGTTGAATAACTCTCCTTTAAATGCGCGTTGCATGAGAGAGTTAAAGTTGTTTTCAAGCTCTGTCAAGCTTTTGTGAAGAATTGCTTTCTGGGAATCAACTTTTTTTACTATTTCAGAAAATTTGGCTTGCAAATCTCTTGGCGGCAACGGAATTTCCATGTTTCTTATGTCCGTTAAAGACAAGAACTTTTGTGTTCCTCCGCGTTTATTTTTATTGAGAATATAATCAAGATAATGTGAATTCAATAAATATTTTATATATATATTGATTACACAAGGATTGTTAAATTTTATTAATGCTACATTCTTTATCGCAAAATTTGGCTGTTCGTCGACGATAATTGGATTTCCGATTGTGCCAATCATCGGCATAATAATATCTCCTATATCAACTTTAGACCTCTTATTAATATTTATAAAGTCTTCTTCCGAGATGTAGTTTACGTTCCTTAAATCTATTTTCCCATTTTTAATATTTTTAGAAGTTACTAAAGGATAACCGCTTGGAACATACTTAGGCGAATCGTGTGTTCCATCCCTTACATCTGTAATGTCTTTAAGTGGTCGTCTTTCCCATGTTTTATTGGCAACAGGATCCCCAAACATCTCCAAAAACACACTTTGCGTTAACTGGTCTAACGCTTCAATTTGGGCTTTTCGTTTGTCAATGAGTTCTTGGGCCTTGTCTAATATAGATACAATTCTTTTCTGAGTATATATATCAGGCAAAATTACTTTAATTTTTTTTAAATGGCTAGGCCCAAAATTGAGCTGTGCTGAACCAGTAATTAGTCGCGATAGTTGCTTTTTAAAATAGTTAGATTTTAAAAAATACATAAAGTATCTGATATCAAGAACTGAATTATCTAAACTCTTAAATCTTATAGTACTGGTATTAAGACAAAGCGGAAGATGGTGTTTTTCTACAAACCCCATTTTTTTATCAAAATACTCGACTTTAATACCAGAACTTGCGATTATTAAATCACCTTCATCAACTAAAAAGTGTTGATATCTACCATATGCTTCATCTTCAGAAATATATCTATCTGTATTATCTAGTACTATTCTTCCGTCCTGTAAATTAGCTACATTTAATAATTTAACCCCGCTTGTTGTATATTGATTATTTCTTACGCCCGGTCCTTCTTGAAAAAAAACAACATCCGGTAAATCTACAAGTAACCAATCGCGTTTTTTTACGATCTGTGCTAGATTCATAATATCACCGGTCCCATCTTATACAATCATTTTAATAAATCTTTTAGTTCCAATATGCCCTGAGTAATTTCTTCTTCTAATTGTTGAATCTTATCTAGTATCACACTCGGAGCTTCATACTCCACTTCTTCATACTCAATCTCTTTATACTTGTTAATCGAAAGGTCATACTCGTTTTCACGAATTTCTTCCACCGGCACAAAGAACGATTGCTCTGTCCGTTTCCGATCTTTTTCTGCTTCACGGTTATGGAATCGCGCAATGATGTCCGGAATATCATTTTCTTCAATTGGGGTTCGCTTGTCGTCTAACGAATAGCCATCGGCTTTCATATCATAGAACCATACTTGATCCGTACCGCCGACGCCTGTTTTCGTGAAAATCATAATCGCCGTAGAAACGCCGGCGTATGGTTTAAACACGCCGCTTGGCATGGAAATAATTGCTTCCAATTTATGATTTTCCACGATTTCTTTGCGAATTTCTTTATGTGCTTTCGAACTTCCGAATAACACTCCGTCTGGCACGATGCACGCGCAGCGCCCGCCCGTTTTTAAAATCCGCAAGAATAACGCCAAGAATAAAAGCTCGGTTTTCTTTGTTTTTGTAATTTTTAATAGGTCACTAGAAACAGCTTCATAATCCAATGAGCCTTTAAACGGCGGATTGGCAAGGACAAGGGTGTATTTGTCCTTATCTTTGTTTTGTTCCGACAAGGAGTCGCGATATTCGATATTCGGATTTTCAATGCCATGAAGCATCATGTTCATCGCGCCAATCCGCAACATCGTGCGGTCCATATCAAAACCGTAGAACATATGATTATTAAAATGTTCTTTTAAACTTTGCACTAAAAATAAGTCACTGCGATGTTTACGCAAATATTCTCCTGCCGCTACCAAGAAACCTGCGGAACCGGCGGCCGGGTCGACAATAATATCTTCTGGAGTCGGTTTCATTAACTCTACCATCATCTTGATAATATGACGCGGCGTACGGAATTGGCCGTTCGTACCTGCTGTCGCGATTTTTGACAGCAAATATTCATATAAATCCCCTTGTAAATCACGGTCTTTCATCGGGAGCTTATCAATGCCGTCCACAATTTTGGAAAGCACTTGCGGCGTAGGAATCATAAAAATCGCATCGCTCATATACTTGGCATATGCAGAATTTTTATTGCCATGCAAGCTTTTAATGAACGGAAATACTTCTTTCGATACTATTTCATACATTTGCGAAGCTTCTAGATTTTTAAACTTACTCCAACGCAAGTGTTGTTTATCTTCAGGAAAGATGCGTTCAAACTCAATTCCTAATAAAGCAGCCTCTTGTTCTCTTTGGGTTTCAGCTTCATCGAGGCCTTTAATAAATAAGAGGTATGTAAATTGTTCAATGACCGTCAGCGGGTTCGTAATTCCGCCTGTCCAAAACGTTTCCCATATTTTATCGACTTTGTTCTTTAGTTCTCCTGTAATCATATAGCTGCCTCCTTATTATTTCCAAACTTAATTATACATAGTTTTATCGGCGTTAGAAACTTTGATTTCGCTGGATTCAATCAACTGTCAAAAAAGGAAAAATAATGACTGCAAAGATATTATGATAACGCTAATGCATCATCTTGTATTCAAATTCAGACTCAATACAGGGGTTGTATAAAAAATAAAAGTTATTAAGGTAAATGGTTAGCCAGCTCCGCAATCGGGCAGCTACTTTCCGTTTTCGTCCCATCACTACTTCCATATGTCAGACTAGCGAATACGCCTTATATATGATTTAGATTTATTCTCTATTACTCCCGCTCCCATTCTCCCTTACAATCAGGACATTGCCACCGAATCACCCGGTCTGCTTCCAAACTGGATATGCCGATTTTTCTGCTGAAATGTGTGGCATTTCCGTAATGCTGCTGCAATTCTTTTGGAATCGGATCTCCCTGCAAATCTGTGCCACAATATGGGCAGTATTCTTTATGATCATCCATGTTAGTTCACGTCCTTCGCTTATTGGATTTGGTTCGGTTTGTCTCTTGAAGTGGCATTTCTTCCTAATAGAAAACGCAGTACCTGTGAAAACACCTATAACCAGCGATTAAAACGCCAAAGAAGAAGAGAACGTCTGCAAAATACAAATAACACAACAATAAGATCGCTATAAATAGAGCGCTTTTTTTTCGCATTCAGAAATAGTTCTTTTTACCTATAAGAATATTAATTTCTTAAAAGTAGGATGATTAATGATTAAAACCCTGAGCATTTCACTCACTTAGAAAGGATGATTTTCTATGAAGACAACTTAATTATAAAACAAAATGGTTTTCACATCGTTAAAGAACCTAGCAACTAAATAACATGTTAACCACTAACAAGCGAGATCCGCAGGTTGCATGTTGCTGTCAATTTATTGATGCACATGTTCTGCGGATTTCTTATTTTTAATGCTTTACATTGGCAGAAGGAGTGAAAAGCATCAATGAATGAGGAAAATCAATGTTACAGTTGGCTTGAAGAATGCCTGAAAAATTGTACAAAATATGGATTTTCCCAGAGGATCATAGAACTTTTTAAAGTTTTATATCTGGAGGTGGAGGACAAATGAAGCCATCTTTTACTGAATTGAAAGTTCCGGGGCATAAGACGAGGATTATGATTAAGAAACGTCCACATGCAAAAGAAAAAACTCTCAGTGTACAACTGCAATTCCATTTAAAAGAAAATAACGCCTCAAAAAATATGAAATAGTGTATAAAACCGAATGCTCCCGTCAATGATTGTTAACAAAAATTGACGGGAGGATCTCTGATGAAAACGGATTTAAAAATCGGGAAAGTAACGTTTAGCGAGGAATTGCCGAAAGAGTCGAGATTATGGTTAGAACGCTTAATCGAAAAGATTCTTTTAAATGAAATAAGTACAGATGTTCTATTACAGGCTTCCTTGTTGTCAAGAAGCATGGAAAACAAAAAAATTTTGGAGAAGGAGGACAGTTAATTCATGCCGGATTCACCAGCACAATTAAAAGTGTTATATATGCGTGTTAGTTCAGAGAACCAGAGTGAAGAAATGCAGCTCAATGCCGCAAAACGTTATTTAGAGCAATATAATCCCGATGAGGTGCTAATCCTTTGCGATCACGGTATATCAGCAACCAAGCTTCCTCTCCACAAACGTCCACAACTGGTCAAATTGCTTGATTTAGTACGAGAGGACAAAGTAGACACACTGCTTGTTTACCAACGTGATCGCTTAGCTCGTGATTTCTACGAGTATTTAACGATTATCTCAGAACTAATCAAACATGACGTAAATGTGATTTTTACAGCTTCTAATTCACCACAATTTAATAAAGATATTGTTTTAGAAGGAGCATATGCTATTTTTGCCCAACATGAGGGCCATCTGATTAATAAACGCACATCTGACGCAAGAAAACAAGCTCCCCATCGCATATTCGGATACGATGTTACCAAAACAGAGAATGGTCGTTCTTATTCAATCAACGAACAGCGCGGCGAACTGGTTAAACAGCTATTTTCTGAAGCTGCAAATGTTGAAACCCTTGAAGAATTTCTGTCCTTATTGACCAAATATAAAAAATTAATGAAGCGAAAAGTGGAAGATGTGCTAAAGATATTAAAACAACCATTCTACGCCGGTTACTATATGACTCAGAACGAATATCATCGTTTGCCGCATGTTCCTGCAATTATCACACTCGATGAATACAAGAGTGCAAATAAAAAATTGGAACAATTAGAAAAGCAATATTATGAACTTAAAGCGAAAACGCAAGACAATGTATTCATTCGACCTATATGCTTCATCTGTAACAGCGAAATGTCATTGAAAATGAACACAGTGGGAACTGAAGGATACTTTTTATGCAACAGAAACCATGAATTAGTCGATATTTCAATTCAACAACTTAACAGGATGATTGATGAAATTGTAACAGAAGCATTAAACAACCTGAATACAAACGAATTGGAAAAGAAATGCATTTCGTTTCTCACTTCATTAAAAAAAGCCAATGATCAGGATAAAACAGCTTGTTTGCAAGCCATTCGACATATTGAATACAAACTATGCACCACATACAACCTATCCAAACCTTGCAATGAAGCCAAAAAACTTTTAGAAGAAATACGTGCATTAGAGTCGAAGTTGAACAATATTGTGCAAAAAGAACAAAAAATAAATGAATGCTTACGGGAGATTAACGAATTGGTGCGGCTCATTCAAGTAATGCTGCGGGAAAATCTAGAAGATCATGAGCGCCGCTTACTAGCAAAAATGATGATTAAAAACTTAATTGTCCACCATGATTATGTAATTTGTGAGTTATTTTTCCACGAATTTTTCAAATCGGAGGTTTTAACATGACAATACCCAAATTAAATAAAGGGGTCGGTTATATTCGCCGCTCCAGTCATAAGCAACTGGATAACCATTCAATTGAGATTCAAAAGCGCGAGATTGAAATAAAGGCAAAAGCGGAAGGTTACGAAATTATTCACTGGTGTATTGATGACGCAGTCAGCGCCTATCGAAAAACCGCTACGGATCGACCGGGCATGCGGGAGCTTTTTATGTACATTATCAATAACGAAGCTGATGCTGTGTTCTTCTATGAAGAAAGCCGAATAGATCGTACATTCAACAGTTTTGTAACACAAATTTACAACCCCATTAAGTCTCTCAAACCAAATTGTAAGTTCTTTTGCACCACAGTTTCTGGCGAATGGGACGCACATAATACGATTACGGAAATGAAATTGTTATTTGCCGGACAGGAATCTATCATTAAATCCAAACGGACTAAAGATACCCAAGATGGTTTGCTAGCTAAAAAAATCCGTCCGGGCAGCCGAACACCGTTTGGTTATAAAAAAGTCACTGTTGACGAACAAACCGGTTACAAAACATTGATTCCTGACGAAAATGCCCCTATTGTTTTGCTCATTTTTTATCTATCTTCTTGGGGGTATAGCAATGAAAAAATCGCAAACCTTCTAAACGAATGCAATGTTCCTTCGCCAACCGGAAATGGATGGCATGAAAATACAATCGATGCAATCTTACATCGTTATATCTATGCTGGCCATTTAACTTGGAACGTCCGAAAAAGCGCTCATTCTAGTTCCCGTAAACCAAAAGAAGAAATCACTTTCATTGAAAATGTATATGAACCTATTGTGCCGCCCCATCTTTGGCATCTCGTCAATGAAATGAGGGAACTCAAAAAACAAACGAAACAATTTGATACGCCATTTTATTTACGGGGGATTGCTTATTGTAAAAATTGCAAGGTTTCCTTAAAAACTAAGGTTGATACACCTAGCCAATCAACTAAAAAATATATGAAATATGTCTGTCCGAACTGTAGACAAAAAATCGATATGAACGCTGTTCACGAAATTGTATTTACACGTTTCTCTACTCAATGGACCCAACAGTTATACAAGATGAGAAGCCATGCTCAACAACTGCTTCTTCGCTGGAAAAAAGCCTTGCGCAGAGAAGAAGAGTCGTCAAAAAAACAGAATGAGCTGCTATTATACAACGAGCGAATGATTGAGGGGAACAATGAGAAACGCGCGTTTTTAAAACATATTTCTTCTGCAAAAGAAACAATGCAGAAAAAACTTGCACAACTACATTCCGCTATGGAACAAATTGATTTACTGTTGAATAACGATGAGATTGACAAGGTATTTCAACGCTTTGAATATTTAACCTCTTTCGACCAGTTCAGTGATATTGAGAAACGGACACTATCACTAATGTTTATTAACCGTGTCGACATACATTTTGCAAGCAAACGAGTAGATATCGATTTCCGTTTATCTCCCTTTGTAGAGCTAGAAAAAGAAATTAAACAACTTACCGAAAAATCACACGTTTAAATTAAATGACTAACCGAAAAATAATTTTATCTTCTGATTCTCATTCCATGGCACTACGTCAAAAAGCCTTGATACACAAGGCTTTTTGATATGGGGAGTTCGGTTAATTGCCCGTCTAGGTTACCTAGACAGGCAATTAACCGAGTAATGAATTTGCTCGATGGGTAAAAAACCGAAAAATGAAACCACCAATTTTTTTAGAAAAGCCCTTAAAATATAAAAAAACAAAGATATAATGTATTCAAAATTAATCCTTAAAAAGATCTCCAAACAAAAAATTAAATACTGACTCCGTAACCCGACAAAAAGCGAAAACCGCAGAGGTTACTAAGCCACTTAATGTATGTGGATGTGGCTGGGTACTCTGCGGTTTTTATTTTTAGACTTACCTTTAAATGAAAGGAGCCAACTATCATGAAGAAACCATTAAATTCTATAGAACGCATTTATAGTGACCCTAAAGTAACCTTTTCTGAACTTATTAAATCCATTATTAATAATAAAATTGACGAAATTGTCAATAATGCTAAAAAGGTGAACACTGCTACATCTCAATTTAGCAAGGAAGGATTGAATGCGAAATGAGATGTGGCGTTTATGTACGAGTTTCTTCTGATAAGTTAGAACAACAAGCTTCTCTACAGTATCAAAAAGAATTGTTCTACAACTACATCGCAGATAAGGGCTGGGATTTGTATGAAGTTTACATCGATGTTGAATCAGGAACTACAGCAAAGCGCAAAAATCTGCAGCGATTAATTGACGATGCAATGAACAAAAAAATCGATGTTATTCTAGCCAAAGAGCTTTCGCGTTTAGCGAGAAACGGAGAACTATCTTATCAAATCAAAAATCTTTGTGAAAATCATGGGGTTCACATCATTACGCTAGATGGAGCTATTAACACCTTACAAGGAAATACACACATGTTCGGTCTTTATGCTTGGATGTATGAACAAGAAGCTCAACGCACCAGTGAACGAGTAAAAGAAACTCTCAAGACCCGTGCTAAAAAAGGGCTTTTTAAAGGAAGTACGCCCCCTTACGGATATACAATCAAAGATGGAAAATTGCACATTCGAGATGATGAAACCCCAAACATTGTTCGCAGAATTTTTAATGAATATCTGGCAGGCTATGGACGCGATTCAATAGCAAGAAGGCTCTATAACGAAGGGATACCAACACCAGCTGAAGTGGCTGGAAAAAAGAATGCGGGCGACAAATGGAACGATTCCACCATCAAACTCATTTTAACCAACCCGCACTATACAGGCGATTTGGTTCAAGGGCGTACAACGACTGTGAGTGTTACAAGCACCAAACGAAAAAAGGCGTCTGATGAGGAGCTAATTATTATTCCAAACGCTCATGAGCCGATTATTCCAAGAGACGTATTTGAAGCTGTACAACATCAGATGAAATTACGTTCAAAAACAATCCCTGCTCCAAAACGGCACCTATTTACGAATATTGCCTATTGCGCTGATTGCGGCAAAGGCATGTGGTATCGCTCAAATCGTAAAGGTTATGTGTGCGGTGGATATGCCAGATTCGGCAAAAAAGCTTGCAGCAGCCATGTCATCAAAGAGGAAGTGCTTAAACAAACCATCATTCATGACATCCAGTCTCTCATGCAGCAAATTGATAAGGAATATTATTTAAAACAACTCGAAGAAAAAGCAAAACAATCTCAACTTTCCGTCCAAAAGAAACTGGATAAAATAAACAAGAAAATTGACGCCTTAAAAGCACGAAAACGCAAATATATCGAGCTGCTCGCCGATGAAAAAATCACCCAAGAGGATTATCAAGATATGATTGAGGCAAATAGCAAAGAAATCAATGAGCTTGTCGTTTCAAAAAAAGAACTTGAATCTTTGTTATCAAGCCATAAAGTTGTCGAGAACATCCAAAAGTTGAAACAGGAATTGGCCCAATTTTTAAACTTTGATGAATTAACACCGGAAATTCTGCATCGTCTCATTGATCGTATTGAAATTAAAGCGGATGGAACTCCAAAAATTTTTTATCGATTCTCCGCTCCAAAAATTGAATAAAGCAGGAAACAAAAGCGTTTCCTGCTTAATTTTCTCTCAAAACGATCTGCGAGACACACTCAACGTGTGCTGTATGCGGGAACATGTCAACCGGTTGGACGGTTTTTAATGTATATCCAAATGGAACTAATTCTGCAATATCTGCGGCAAACGTTTCTGGGTTGCACGAGACGTAAACGATCCGCTCCGGCTGGGACCGGCCGATTTTTCGCATCACTTTTCCGCCCGCACCCGAACGCGGAGGATCCAAAAGCAACAGCTCCGGTCTTCCGAATTGTTCGAGCACCTCATCGATGCCACGCCGGGCGTCTCGCGCCAAAAAGTACGTATTGTCAATGCCGTTGTCTTTCGCGTTGCGTTTGGCTGATTCGATTGATGTTTCCACAATTTCAATGCCAGCTAACGCCTTTACTCGTTTGGCGAATGGCAAGGAAAACGTGCCTACTCCGCAGAAGAGGTCAATCATTTTTTCGTGAGGCTGCGGTTTCCCCATTTCCAACGCCAGTTCGACTAGTTTGGCTGCCTGCACGGGGTTCGTTTGGAAAAACGTATCGAACCAGAGGCGATAACGGAACCCGCACAATTCGTCATAAATGAAATCACGACCGGCCAACACGTGCGTTTGTTCCGCCTGGACGCGATCCGCCCACGCCCGATTCTCGAGCCAAAGCAAGCTCTTCACTTCCGGAAGCGCCTTTGTGATCCGTTCCGTCAAATCATCGGCGGCCTGCTTTAACTCCCCTTCTGGTGCCTCAGTCGCGAAAAGCGCCACCATGACTTCCCCGGTCGCAAACGATTCACGCACCATGACGTGGCGAAGCAACCCTTCATGGGTATCTTTGTGATATCCAGGCAGCTGGTGATCGCGAGCCCAACGCGCCACCTCCATGGCAGCTTTAACGATCCGTTCACCCGCAATGAGACATGTCTCCAATGAGATGATTTGCCGAAAATTCCCTTGCTCATGCAGTCCAAGCAGTCCCTCAGGAGAGAACGTAAACTCCATTTTATTGCGGTAATGCCACGGATGTTCCATTCCGATCGTCTCGCGCACAACGTTCGGATCAAATCCATGTTGCTCCAAGAGCGCCTTCACGTGCTCTGTTTTATGCCGCAATTGCCCTTCATATTGCCAGTGCTGCCAGACACAGCCGCCACAGCGGTCAAAGTGCGGACACGGCGGCTCGAGCCGCTCTGGATGTGCCTCGATCACTTCTTCCAATCGAGCATTGGCCTTCCGTCGTTTCGGACGATCAATCAAAACCCGCACCTTTTCACCAGGAAGCGTGGATGGAATGGTGAGTTTGAGCTTTTTTCTCTTCCCCTCCTCTTCCTGCCAAACGACCGCTTGTCCGGCCCCTTTTTTATCTAACTGCTCAATGTCCGTAATGAACGATTGTTTTGCGCCGTCTATCAATGGCTTTCCTCCTTCCAAGATGAGCGGTGTGTTGTCACTCTTTATGTATTGTACACGATGGGCGGGCGAATACAAAGCAACAGCCTGCCATGACCACCTCATTAAATATTCACCTTATTTTTCTATAGTTAAAATAATTCAGATATAACAATCTATTTATCAATTACTAATATTCATGTTAAACTAATGAGTGTTCACCTACAGAAAACATTTGTATACGTACAGTGGAATTTATTCTCATACGCTCATCATGAATGATCAGGAGGAACGTGTTATGAAGCAACTCATTGCCAAATGGAATCGAGTCAGCCTCGTCAAACGTATCATTATCGGCATCATCATCGGGATTACACTTGCAGTTACCGTTCCGGAATCGACAAAATGGACTTCCATTTTCGGTTCGTTATTTGTTGGCGCTCTAAAGGCGGTCGCGCCTGTATTAGTGTTCTTTCTCGTGATCTCAGCCATTTCTCGGCATCAAAGCGGACAAAAAACAAATATTCAACATATTCTGATTCTATACGGGTTTAGCACGTTCCTAGCCAGTCTCACTGCCGTCGTAGCCAGCTTTCTCTTTCCGGTTCATTTATCGTTAACTGAAAGCGCAAAAGAGGTTTCTCCTCCTAGCAACATAACGGAAGTGATTCAATCATTGCTGTTTAATATTGTCGATAACCCTGTTCACGCCTTATTGAATGCGAACTATATCGGCATTTTGGCATGGGCTGTATTGCTTGGCATCGCATTAAGGACGGCGCCGGAGACAACCAAAAATGTCATCGCTCATTTCTCTGACGCCATCTCGCAAATTGTTACATGGGTTATCAATTTCGCGCCCATCGGCATCATGGGGCTTGTTTTCGATGCCATTGTCACTAACGGGCTTTCCGCTTTGATTGATTATGGAAAATTATTAGCAGTTCTTCTTGGGACGATGTGTTTTGTGGCATTCGTTATGAATCCACTCATTGTCTTTCTTAACATTCGGCAAAATCCGTATCCGCTCGTTTGGAGATGCATTCGGGAAAGCGGGGTTACAGCGTTCTTTACACGCAGCTCGGCCGCAAACATTCCTGTAAACTTGCGGTTATCCGAAATGCTTGGGCTCAATAAAAATACGTATTCTATTTCGATCCCGCTCGGCGCAACGATTAATATGGCTGGCGCCGCTGTGACGATTTCTGTCTTAACGCTCGCTGCGGTTCATACGTTGGAAATTGAAGTTGACCTAGGCACTGCACTCATTCTTAGCGTTCTTTCCGCCATCGCCGCCGCGGGGGCATCCGGTGTCGCTGGGGGGTCGCTCCTCCTTATCCCATTAGCATGCAGTTTGTTTGGTATCCCGAATGATATCGCCATGCAAGTCGTAGGGGTCGGTTTCATCATTGGCGTTTTGCAAGATTCATGCGAAACTGCCCTAAACTCATCCTCGGATGTCCTTTTTACCGCCACAGCAGAATATGCGAAAAGACGCAAAGAAGGAAAACAAGTGGCCATCAAAGCATAACGGCATCCCCCTTTGCATGGTGTCTGAAAAGCGAAAGCAGGGCCATTCAAACTGTCCCGACCGGGGCCAGCCATGAAAACGCGATTTACGAACGTTTCGGCCTACCCATGAACTCGCAGCCGCTCTCGGCACTGTCTTGGGCAAAGACGCATCAGCGCAACAAGCCGCCGATGACACCCATGCCGGCATCATGAAAAACGCTGTCCGGCTGGGGTTCGTTCGTTTCTCGTTAACGTCCAACACGGCATCCGCGAAGGCTCCTTAAAAGTCCGAAAACAACGATGTTGAAAAACTGCTCGACAGACCTTGGCGCTGATCAACGGAGCGCTGACGCAAATCGTTTTCGAAATCGGTGGAATCAACCACTAATATTCATAGAAAACCGGCCGTTTGCTTATTTTGTACGGCCGGTTTTCCCTTCTCTACATTCCACTCAACAAATGCTAATAAAAGTAAATAATGCCCATCATCCTCAAAATGTGGACTTGATGTTCATTTACATATAACGCATTAACAAAATGACAAAGACAGCTAATCCGATAGACGCGCTAAAAAAACAGAGCGCCATCCATTTCACAGCTTTTCTCTTTCGCACAAAGCCATACACAAACAAAATGACTGAGACAACAAACAAAAATAGAATAACAGAAGAAATACTCACGTTCGTCACATTCATCACTCCTCACCTTGTTCAGGAAACGTCACATATTCCTTAGATCATTGCTATTCATGTACTGGGCAACCTAGACACGGATTGTTGCGACAAAGCAACCGTCTCTTATAAGGCTTTCTTTTGATTCTCTTCAGATTTCTTATATCCGTTTTCCCAGAATGTCGCGTTTTTGATTTCATATTTCGATGAATTGAACTCTGGGTCTTTGCCTTGTTTCAACTGTTCTTCGTAATCTTTTAAAGCAATATAGGCTGGTTTAAATAGTAATAAGATTGCGATCAAGTTTAACCAAACCATAATGCCAAGCCCGATATCGCCCATTGCCCACGCCGTTGTTGCTGTTTTTACCGTTCCATAGAACGTGGCAGCCAAAAAGATGATTTTTAGTCCCAAAAAAGCAATTCCCTTATTTTTACCACGTACGAGATAGGCGAGGTTTGTCTCAGAAATATAGTAATAGGCGTACATCGTTGTAAAAGCGAAGAAGAATAGCGCAATCGCGATAAATGCTGAACCAAATCCTGGTAGGAGCGTATCAACAGCCGCTTGCGTATAACCAGCACCCGGTTCTACACCTTCAAGGTTGACAACGATCGGTTCTCCTGTTTTTTCATTAATGACATTGTATTGATTTGTAAATAAAATCATCAGTGCAGTCGCCGTTACGACTAAGAATACATCCAAATAAATTGAAAACGCTTGCACTAACCCCTGCTTCGCCGGGTGAGATACTTCAGCAGCCGCTGCCGGGTGAGCACCTGTACCTTGACCAGCTTCATTAGCATAAAGACCACGTTTTACGCCCCACATAACAGCCGATCCGATAATGCCACCAAACACTTGTTCAGCACCAAACGCACTTTTAAAAATAAGAGCAAATACTTCTGGGATTTTGTCAAAGTTCACACCAATGATCGCAATGGCGATTAACAAATATCCAGCAGCCATAAAAGGAACAACAATTTCAGCCGTTCTGGCGATCCGCTTAACTCCTCCGAAAATGGTAAAACCAAGAATAGAAATAACAATCATTCCCGTAACCAGTTTATTAATGCCAAACGCGTTATAAACGCTATCTGCAATAGAGTTCGCCTGAATTCCCGGCATTAACACCGCCATCGCAAGAAGGATAGCTACGGCAATAACGATCGCAAACCATTTCCAACCAAGCCCTTTTTCAATATAGAAAGCTGGGCCACCTCGATACTGTCCATCCTGTTCTTCTTTATAAATTTGTGCCAGCGTGGACTCAACATAAGCCGTCGCTGCGCCGATAAAGGTAATCACCCACATCCAAAATACGGCCCCGGGTCCCCCATACGCAATCCCCGTTGCCGTTCCAGCCACATTCCCTACACCAATGCGGCCTGATAACGACATTGTCAACGCTTGGAATGAAGATACTCCCGCATCAGAGCCCTTCCCGGTCGTCACAAGCTTAACCATTTCTTTAAAGTGACGAATCTGCAGGAATCTAGTCCTAATACTAAAATACAAACCACAAAAAACAATAAAAACGATTAATAGAGGGCTCCATAATAATCCGTTGACTGTTTCGACAAATTTTTCAATCAAATAAATCCCTCCTCGGCTAATCAGTTACTTTTGTTGTATAACACGCAGCTAAGTTTATTATAAATATCACACACTAATGTTTCAATAATTTTTTATAATAGTTTTTTTTGGTATTTTCGGAATAAACTTTACATCTCTTGTTTTATGAGCGCAGAAGCAAGACATTTTTATTTGTTTTTTTAGAATAAATTTTGAGCCAACACCACTAGCGACGTCAAGCTTTTTTATCGTCGCCGGTCGTTTTTTATTTGGTTCAACGTAAATACTTTCATTCAGGCCCAAACCTTTCCAAATCCTTCTCTGCTGGGACGAACGATTGCCCCAGCGAGCAGTGGATTGCCCTATCTCGCGACTCCAATAGAACAACTTTCACATGTTAGAACAATGAAAAAATCGACCCTAGTCGGCCGATTGAGCTTGGACGGCTCTATGTTATGCTCTCATTATTCCAAGTGAACAAATGCTTGACAGCTGCTTAAGATATTGAGAAGGAGCAGCTAGACAACATCACTGACTCGGAGTGGTCTTAAAGATCGGCCGGAACCCAGTCGATCCATCAGCTAGGGACCAAGACATTTACAGATGATATTTATTATATTTAAATAATGATTTCCACAAATCAAACGAATTCGAACATTCGTGGGATGAAAACTCCTTTGGTTCCCTTACGTACCAAGGACCTATTTAACATCACAACAGAAAAATCTTCCTTCTTTTCATTGAGAGAGAAGGAATTTTGAATCAGAGATACGATCTTGCATTATACGAAATTTTAGGCATCACCTGCTTATCCATGCTAATGCCGATAATATAAGAATAGCAGTGATGATTTTAATGAAAAGCCCCTTTATGTCTATTTTTGATTTAGAAAAATAAACCACATAGAGAGGAGATTGATAAGTTTGAACCCAAAATATGAGGTTTTCTCTCACGGTAAACTCTTCTATAATCCCTTTAGTAGAAGGTAAATACCCAATGTCATGATTGGATATGTTTCCTAGATGTTGGAGTATACAATCCCAAGATTATTCTTAACAAATTGGTTTTCCTCGAACCAATTGCCCCAATAATGCCTACACGGTCCCCTTCGTGTAACGACAAGTTGATATCTTTTAGTATGTAATGTTTATCATCAAATGATTTAGCGATATTGTGCAGCTCAATATCATTCAATGGTTCTCCCGTAACATTCTACTTCTAGGCTTTCAATTATCCTTATCCCCCGTAATGCTAGATAAAATCGGAAAACATACAAACAGTCCTTGCTGGTGGATGTGCTATAAAATGAAAGTGTGACCTAACATTCGATCGGATCACGGAGATGTGCGTTCATTCGATGACTGAATTTGAAGTAGCGTTAGTTGGCGCCTGATTACGTATGTTCATTAGTGACACTTGAGCTAGTTGAGCACTAACGCTCAACTAGCATGACGGGTGATTAATTCATAAAGCCGTTTTGCACCAATATATACTAGATGAATCGATACATACATAAGAAACAAAAAGAAAGAAACATAAAGACGACCTTTATCGGTCATTACAATGTCATCAGACACAAGAGAATAAACCAAAACATAAAGATAGAAGAAAGCAAGCATCAAAAGCGCTTCGGAAAGAAAACCAAACATTCCTTTCGAACGCTTCAAGATAATCGAAAAAATCGTATCTACCATCCCTGTGGTGACTACAGTCGTTATAAAAAATGTCAGGATAATTTTGAGCGAAGAGAAGGTTCCAAGCGAATGAATACGCACATCAGTTGTCAACGAAATAAGATGCATGACTGCATAAAAAAGCAGAAAAGGAAATGAAATAATAGCTAAGCACATGAAAGATACAACAGTTATTGCAAAGATGTGATCGGAAACAGAATAGTTCTTTCCTCTTTTTCCTTTCTTTATCATATACAACCCTTTTTTTTTGTAAGTTTATATATACTTGGATAAATAGATGTTGCAACTATTCAGCCTCATAAGAGGAACGAGATCTTCATATGATGAAAGGCGAAGAAAATAGTTCGGGCACAATCTAGCGAAACATCGTACCCACACTCATGAAACACGAACAAAACGTTTGGTGTCTACTGTTGATGGACGAAACAATAGAGCATATTCTTTCCGTCTAGAAACGCCCTTTTTGTGCTAGGCTTCTTTAGCCGCTGTCTTCTCTCATTAAGCTCAAGGCGCATGAGCATGCGCAAAACCCTTTTCCATTATAATCCATTTCACTTAACAAAGCAGCAGCCACCGATGATTTTAATAAATATACTAGCGCCACGGCAGTTGGTACAATTAAGGATCGTTAGCAATGGATTGAAATAAATGAATAACAGGGCCGGACAAGCCGCCCCACGTTCCTTACCTCACGGATCTTCGCCACAAACTCAACGTGGCACGAGCTAATGGATTATCTCTTAAACATTGCGTTTGCGGGAACATAGCAATGGTTTTTTCTCATTTTCGAGAACTTGTCTGTTCATAGAAACAACTCAAATTTTAGAAGATCACCTTTTCTTCTTATTTAGCATTTGAATCGTTCGTCCGTGCTAAGATTTCCTGCACGATTGATGTTTTCGCATCTGCATAGTGCTGAACGTGCCGCCATTTATTCTTTGCCAAACTTCGCTTCACTTGCGCATATTTGTCACGGTCGCTCTCGTTCGAGCGCAACCAATCTCGAAAGCGTAACATTTTATCGATTTCAGACGTTCCCTTGCTGAACACATGTAAGTTAATGTCAGTATCCGGTCCTTTAAATAAACGATGCTCGAACCATTCAGGTTCTCGAATTCGCAGTCGATAGCCAGCTGCTTCCAATGCCGGAACATATGATGGCTCGTCTGCAGAATCCTCCACAACCAGCAGCATATCAATGATTGGCTTGGCACAAAGTCCTGGCACCGAAGTTGAGCCAACATGTTCGATTTGCAATGCTTTGCTGCCGAGTACGGAACGAATCCGTTTTGCTTCCCGTTCAAACAATTCAGGCCAACGCGGATCGTATTCGACAAGAGTAATCGGTGCATTGTGCGGTTTCAGTTCACCCACCGTAAGCTTCTGGAGTTCCTCATCACTCCTAGGTGTAAAGCGATTTTCCAATCGCATCATGCCACACTCCTTTGCTGTTTATTGTTCAGGGGACAGACTGAAGCGATCACTCATGATGATCCAGTCTTATGTTCCATCAGCAGTAAAAACAAGATGTTCAACCGTAAACATCAAATTACCATCGGACTTCAGCATTCTTCCCCTCATCTCAACAGTGATTTATCTCCGATACAAGTTGTTTCACTTCATTGTAAAGCTTCTCCGTCATGTCGCAGCATTCCATAAGCGAAGAACCAAGTAGTTCAAAAATGCGATTCACCTTTTGCGCATAGTTCTCAGGTTTATGCTCAAATGTTTCAATCAGCTTGATTGCCTTCTTTTCGTTAATGCAATAAGCATGATTGCATGCAAATATTACTTGATTTAAACATGAAATCATACGAAAAACATGGCCTACAATATAATATTTATCATTTGCTTTTACATTTTTCTTTACAAACAATAAAGAAAATTCTGCTTCAAACATAAAAAAGTCAATTAAACTTTTCCGCAAGGCAGCGGGATAAGTTTCCGCCCGTTTTTTTAATTGGCAGAAGGTTTCATCTTTCGCATATAGTATTTTGCTGATCGCCAATTCCCCCCGATACATGGCACTGATATAACCATGGGGATGCCCGGTCTGATAATCGGCAGTGACCATTCCTTGCTCGGTTTCTTTGATGATTTGTTCCACACGTTTGATATCACGTAAAATGAAATCGACATGATACCCGTTGATGACCAGCCACCCGCCTCCATTCACCCACTTCCCCCATGCTCCAGGAGGGAAAACAAGGTTGCTTCTACGCTCGTCGTCCAATTCTGCAGCAACCTGGTTCATCGCATTGAGATCAAATAATTCTGCGTTGTAGTAGATACCGATATCAATATCCGAATCCTCTTCATGAGTCCCCCTTGCACGAGAGCCCCCCAACACAACGCCTTCAATAAAAGGAAGACAGGATAACTTTTCTGCTACTGATTGAATCATATGATTGACCATCCAAGCCCGCACCTTTCGTCAATGACCTTCCATAAAATTCCCATCAAATCTTTTTCCATTATACCTCATAAAAGTCTAGATTTCTTCAAATCTGGAAATCGGAAATTTATTTTTGGGATCACGCCTGCTGTCCATTTTCAATAACCTCGTTCCTCTTCTCACGTCCCTATTTGAAATAAACTTGTTTTTCGTCCCGTAATTTTTTCGGTTTTTAGAAGAAGAAAAAGGGAAGAACGTGGATGTTTCTTCCCTCTTGGTTTCGCCATATGTGTATTCAACTTTCTTTGAACGATTAATGTTTTTTCTCTATCCCTCTCTCCGCTTCATCCAATAAGGAGCGGGAGATGGACTGTTTGTTTTTTTATCTGTTTTTCTTTATTTCACAATTCTTATATCTCCATTATTAGTTGTTAATTTGATTTGGTTTTCTCCGTTACCAATCACAGTGTCCCAGTTAGAATTCCCGAAAACAGTCACTTCACCATTTTTTGTTTTGATATCTAGGACTGCATTTGTTGGCTTTTGATCTGTTTTAATTTCAATATCACCATTGTCGGATTCAAGTGTTAATGAACGATCCAAGTGATTGGTTTTCAGATAAATTTGTCCGTTATTGACGTTACCGTAAATTTCGCCTTCAATATTCTCAAGATGAATTTCCCCATTATCTGAATCAGCCTTTAACATCGTTGCAACGATATCTTTCATTTCTAAGTAACCATTTGCCAATTTCGCTTCAATATTGTTTATACGTAACTTCTCAGCCTGAATCTCTCCATTGTTCATGTCTACGTGTAATGACTCGTATACCTTTTCAGGTAAGTATACATCCAAAGTTAGGGATGTTCCCCTAAAATGAAAGAAATCAAAAAATGGTTTATCATCCTTTAATTTGATCAATAAGGTGCCATCTTCCACTTCAACTGAAAAATAGTGATCCATTTTTTCTACGCTGGTCCCAGTCAATTGTACTTTTGTCTTTGAATCCTTGGTAGAAAAGATGTTCACATTTTCATCATTCGCTCTGATTTCAATGTCTGTGATGGTTTTATCAGTCAATATTCTCTCTTCCGATACGGAAAATGGCTTACTTGCAGGCTTAAATGTGATGAAACTCCCGATTGCTCCAACTACCAATAGAATGAGCGCGAGAAAAGATATATGTCTAGTGTTAATCATGCTTTAAGCCTCCCTTGACCAGTGAAACATTATATCTTAAATAACGCACCAACAGATCAGTCAATACCTTTGTGACGTACAACATGCCCCTAACAATGAACCAACCGCTTCCACAAAGCATTATCGAAAAGAAAAGACTGAACAGATCGAACATTCCAGGATGGTTGATTGCAGAATCCAGCAGTATTAATGGAGAGGCAATAAAAGCCACCCCTATAAACCACCCGACAAATACCACTGCCAGCAATGCCAAAAATGGTCCAAACACAGTTACAAAGTTAAAAAACCCCAATCCGATCACAGCCCATACTGCACGTAAAACATTTCCGGCCGTGGCGCTTGTCTCGATCTTTTCGATACGGGAAACAGCAGCGATCTCTTTGGCGATCTGTTTCGGGGAACCAAGTGATTGAGAAATTTCCTCTTCAGATTTTCCATTAGCCATTCCAATGTAAAAATGCTCTTCAAAATCTTGTATAATTTCTTCACGTTCTTCGTGAGGAAGCTTTTTCAACTCCGTTTCAAGAGCCGTTAGAAATTGTTGTTTATTCATGTAATCCACCGTCCTTTATGATTTGATTGACCCCTTCAGAAAATTGCATCCACTCTTCATGAAGATTCCGAAGATGGTTTCTCCCTTTTTCCGTGAGCTTGTAATATTTTCGAGGAGGACCTTCATTCGACTCCTGCAAATACGTTGTCAAATAATCCTCTTTTTTCAGTCTCCTTAATAAGGGATATACCGATCCTTCTGAAATAACCATTTGCTCCGAAATTTTTTGAACGATCTCATAACCGTAACGATCCTGCTTATTCAATAGTGCAAGTACACATAGCTCTAATACTCCTTTTTTAAACTGCGTGTTCATTGGGGTGTTACCTCACTCTCACTACTATTTATTGCACAGTACTGTGATAAACAAATCCCTTTCAACAAACAATATACCATACAGTATTGTTTATTACAAGGTACTGTTTTTTATTTAAATATTTTTACTCAACATATCTAACTGAAACAGGCATCTCAGGAGCAATAAATGAGCGCCCTAAGATGCCTGTTCTTTTACCATTAAAGTGGAAAGATTTTATGATATAGTTACGCCCCAACAATATCTTCAGAATTCTTATTCATCTCATCGATAATACTAATAATCTTCCGCGCGTCGTCCATGTTATCTTTAAAGAGCTCGACAATGCTGCTGACGGTTTTAAACGGTTTCTCCTGCAGCACCCGCTTGTCCATGACTCCGTTTTTCACAAAATAATCGACAATCAGTTTGACAAAACGGCTTTGCTGGATGTTCAATCGCTCGCTTGACAAAAATTCGGAAAACACTTCATTGGCAGCCTGCGGGTCAAGGCCGACGATTTGGCGGACGAACTTTGTAATCGGTGTATCGCCGAATTCTCTTTGATAATCGTCTTTTGTGCCAAGCTCGTTCCAAAGGATATGCTCAAGCGTTTTCAAATCTTGCACCGTTAACTTTTTGTTGTTTCGTAGCTTGTAAATGGCCATCTGGTCGCGATGTTCGTGCAGATAATGCTCTACCTTTTTCCGATAACTTTTCAGATCATTGACAGTAAACATTGGACCGTTTTCTTTGACTTCTAGCACTTGGTCTTTAAAGTTCGTATAGTAAAATTTTTGTGTTTCTTTTTCAAGGAATTTCACTAAATCGCGCAACGCTTCGCGAACAGCTTCCAATTCAAAACTATCGGCTTCGCTCCAAAACTCTTCCGTCTACACCTTTTCGATGATGCATTTTTGTTCCTGCACTTGCGGAATCGATCCGAGCTTAGATAACGCTTCTGTGGTGCGAATCATGCTCCGAATTGGCTTCGTCGCATTTTTTGTTTGCAACTTCGCCAACTCAACTGTATACATCAGCAAATCAAAGCGCTTGGCCAGTTCATCATCGTTGAGCGGAACAATGAGCGGTGCAAGATGTTCTTTGATTTCATTGACATCCATCGCCGTTAAACAGCTCCATGCTTTCCGGTTTTGGAACTTGTGTACATATTGGATATGTTGGCGTACGCGGAAGTTTTCTTCGTTTAACCGATGGATTTCCGCCACCACTTCGTCAATCAATGCATGGCGATAAACTGTATACTCTTACAGTATCGTTTCAATCCCTTATAGGTACGATAAAAACAAGCCGGCCATAACATCGAAATTCGTGTGGCTCGGATGTTTCAATTCCTCATAGGTACGATACAAACGTTCGGATCCATTCGGCGGTTCTTTGCCCACTTACAGTTTCAATCCCTCATAGGTACGATACAAACATTTGCCTTTATCGCGATTTGGCTTGCATTTTGTGGTTTCAATCCCTCATAGGTACGATACAAACGGACGTTGCGGAATCGTATCTTTTCAGTACGTTTGGAAGTTTCAATCCCTTATAGGTACGATAAAAACATACCAACATTGCTGACAATGGAGGAGTACCAGTATGTTTCAATCCCTCATAGGTACGATACAAACCAAGTTTTGCGAGAAATTCGCCTTCTTCAATCACTTGTTTCAATCCCTCATAGGTACGATACAAACTACACGTTACGGAGGACATGGAAAGATTCATCATTAGTTTCAATTCCTCATAGGTACGATACAAACGTCGTATTGCCACACATCTCCTGTTGTCTGATTCGGTTTCAATCCCTCATAGGTACGATACAAACACCTTTCACAACGAACTACCCGGAACGACGGATAAAGTTTCAATCCCTCATAGGTACGATACAAACTGCCTTACCATCAGCGACGATTACGCCTAGAATACCGTTTCAATCCCTCATAGGTACGATACAAACGGACGCAAGCGGATTATTGTACCGGCGTCCGCTATGTTTCAATCCCTCATAGGTACGATACAAACCGCAATTCCGAGAAATCCTGCGAGCGCTCCCGCGCGTTTCAATCCCTCATAGGTACGATACAAACATACTCGTCGACCATAATATAGCGAAAACATTGTTGAGTTTCAATCCCTCATAGGTACGATACAAACATGCTCACACTATGCCTTTTCTAAATATTCCACATTGTTTCAATCCCTCATAGGTACGATACAAACTTTGATTGCTTCCTCCACTCCCCATTTTTTCGGGGTTTCAATCCCTCATAGGTACGATACAAACCCCCAAAAAGTGCTGTTATATCAAGCTTTTTCATCCCATGTTACCTTCAGAATAACACGGTCGAAAAATTCCGTCAATCATGTTCGTCCATGATGGCTGTAGGGAATCAGCAACAAAAATAAGTGTCGTCGACCCCCTGGGATTTTTGCACGATTGGAGGTCGACGACAAACGAAGTTCGCTTCTTGCTTCCTCGAGCCCTCACATGAGCCTTTTCCTTTTGCTGTTTGTCCACTACTTCCATCAGCAATCCGAGCAGCTCACCCATCGCCGTCACGTCGCATCATTTCGCCACCATCCGTTTCGCGGTGTCCACCTTTCCTTTCTCGATTCCTTGCTGCTCGTACGAGGTGATTCACTCCATTCCTTGTTTCGCTTCCTTTGTCTCCATTGGTTCACCTCGTTTCGTAATTGGCGTTCCTCTTCCTCAAATAATCACAAATACGTCTCGAACAGCCCGAACGACCGCCGCTGCCTCGCCTCGTCAAGCCCCGTTGTTGGTTCATCCTACACATAAATAATAAATTTTTCCCCTTTTATTTGATTGGATATCCAGAATATTGCTCGTGTTTTCCTCTTTTTTCATGATTATTTTCTCAAGATTTTCTCCATGGACTTTCCCTTTGCTAGCTCATCTATTAACTTATCCAGATAACGAATGTTCTGCATCAACGGATCTTCAATCTCCTCTACTCGAACACCACATATTACTCCTTTAATCAAAACCCGGTTCGGATTTAATTGCGGAGCTTCAGCAAAAAATGTCTCAAAGTCTACCTGTTTTTCCAACTGAGCTTCCAACTCATCCTGGGTATATCCTGTCAACCAACGGATAATTTCATCCACTTCTGATTTCGTACGCCCTTTTTTCTCTGCTTTCGCTATATAGTTTGGATAAACTTTTGAAAAACTCATTTTATAAATTTTATGTGTGGTCATCATACATCCCCCATCATTTTAATATTCGCAATAACTTATCATTTAATTATACCATTGCTTGTCATGTAATCGCTTGATTTTACAGAATGAGGTTTTCTTGTGCTCTATGCTTGAAAATGATAATCTGCCTTTTCTTTTGCTGAAAGGGGATGGTCATTTCTTCGTTACATATTGCGAGCGTTGGTAGGGGATAAAGCAAGTGCGCTGATCATCAAGGGGGGTGAAATGAAACAGGCCCGGAAATCGGAAAATGATGTTTTCCCGAGCTCCGGACCTGAATCGGACATTTATTTTTGATTGAGGCGGAATCACATCCGTAATTTTCGCTTGGCCACACATTCTCCGTGGCTTAAATGGTCATCGCGGACATATTTGATGGAGCAGTGTTTGTCTTTTTGTACTCAATTGGATGGTACAGAATCCATTTTTCCTCTTACTTTTTCAGGCAATTCTTCAGGCTGAATTTCTTCCCACTTTTCTACAAAAGATCCTTTGGCATTCACTTTTAAAATGGCCTTTTCTTTTAACACTTTTCCTGCAGTAAATGTAATTTCCTTTTCTTCCCCATCTTCTGTATAGCCAGTAAGAGTGTATTTATATCTTTGACCATGCGGGGCAGGGTCTTCATAAATTTGGACATAAATGACTTCTTTCGGAATAAAAGGATTGATGTGATCTCTATCTTCTTCCGGAACAATCGTAAAAAATCCAACGAATACGACAACAAGAGCAATGATCATCCCTATGATTTTTTTCATGTTCTACCTCTCCTTATTTGTCCATTATCGAAATACGTATTCTTTTAAATGTTTATTGTAACTATGACTCATAATGATAAAATATATGATTTGCAAGCCCAAAAACCCTAAAATGGTGATAACGCCTGATTGGAATACATGAAAATATCCACCTTCCCTCTGTAACACATGTAGAGCGAAACCTGTTTCAATAATCGCTAACAAGAAGGGAAGGAAGAAAAGAATGGCCATCTGAATCGTCGAGATTTTCACCATTTCTTTTTCGCTTAACCCAATCTTTGCAAGTGATTTGTATTTTTTTCTTTCCTCGTATAGATCAGCAAATAATCTAAAATACAAGAAGCTCCCAGCCGCCAAGAAGAAAATGATAGCGATAAACAAGCCGATAAATAAGCTTAAACTTGGCAATTGGACCGTCTCAAAATATCGAACAGCTTTTGAAAAGTACTGGGCATTAGGATTGAATGTTTCACCTACGATTTGGCTTTGAATCTCTTGACTGATTTCCAAACTTTCTTTCCAATTTTCGAATTGAAAACCGTACATCGTACTTAACTCATGATTCTGTTCCAGCTGTCTAAACGTGTTATGATCTACAACCAATATATCGCTAAGGTAAAATACCGGCTCTTCAATGGACTGTAACGTAATCGACATTTGCTGGTCGTCTGTTAGCAATTTCGTCTTATTACCATTTACAATGGTATAACCTCCCCGTTTTGCCTCCCCATAATATATCCCTTCTCCATCATGAATATTCGGAGCTTGTAACTCAGGGAATTGTTTTACCCAATCTTGATGTGAAACGACTAAAACCGGATAGCTCATTGGTCCTTGCCGGGCTTCAATCGCTTTGAATATGGTTTGTTGGTAATCAATATTTTCTTGTTCTAGTTTTTCCTTAATAAATTCCAACTGCTTCTTTTCATCCTGATTCGTTGCATAAGACAGAAATTCCATTGCATATGATGTTTCTGCTGTGGAAAACATCAATTTGTATGTTGCTAATGTACCGGTTGCGGTAAAAGCTACAGCCGAAACAATACTTACGATAAAAAATAGACGAGCGTTATCTTTGATGCGGTACGTTAAATCTGAAATCCATAGCAGATTGATCCCTTTTCTATACATTTTCTTATTTCTTTTCAATAGTTGTATCATCCAGACGCTTAACTGACTATAAAACAAGTACGTTCCGATCACCGTACACAAAGTAATAACCACGGCACTTCCCATATCGATGCCCGCAAATAAAGACATGCCAAATCCTGTTCCTAAAAATAAGATGCCGAGAACAGAGAAAAGGATAGATGGCTTCGGTTCTTTTTTAGGCTTTTCTGACCCCTTTAGTAAAGAAATGACCTCCTCAGAGTGAATAGTAAATAACATAAATTGTGAAATAAGGATAAACAGAAGAAGAAATACGCCGACTGTTATCCCCAGTGCTTCTAAAGGAAAATAGAGTTGCAGCGGCTCCATTTTGACCATATATGCTCCTGCGATAAAAAAGAATTTAGCAAGCACCGTTCCACCTAATATACCTGTGATGATGGAAGCAAGACCAATGAATACATTCTCCAATGTAATGAGCCATCGAAGTTGTTTAGGAGATGCTCCATGAATGGTGAGAATTCCAAATTCCTTTTTCCGTGTCTTTAAAAAAGTACTTAAAGAATAAAGAATAAAGAAAATGGAAAAGCCAAAAATAATCCACTCCGCAAATTTCATGCCTTTTTTGGCAATGTTGTTCATATAACCTGTTTCGAGCGCAGGGTGGAAGATAAACATGGCAAACATAAAGAAAATCATTACTGCAAACGAGCTGCTTAAATAAAAAGCCATGTACGCCCTTAAATTACGTGTAATATTTTTATAAGCGAACTGTGGAAAAGTCATCTCTATCCCCACCTAACATTGATAAAACATCCATAATCTGTTGGAAAAATGCCTTTTGATCCGTTCCTCTATAAATTTCGTTGTACAATTTACCATCTTTAATAAAAATGACTCGATGACAATAACTTGCAGCATATGGGTCGTGAGTGACCATCAACATCGTTGTTTGATCGTTTTCGTTAATCATTTGCAAGGTCTGCATCACGTCTTTTGATGCTTTCGAGTCTAAATTTCCAGTCGGCTCATCCGCTAATAGTAACTTAGGTTGATGAATGATTGCTCTGGCAATCGCCGTACGTTGTTTCTGTCCGCCAGATACCTCATATGTCCGTTTCGTTAAGATGGCATCAATCCCTAATTTTTTTGATATGGTTTTTACTTTCTCCTCAATCAACTCCGGGTCAACATTTTCCAATGTTAGAGGCAGCATAATATTTTCCTCTAATGTTAATGTGTCTAACAAATTAAAGTCTTGAAATACAAATCCTAATTCTTTCCGCCTGAATTCGGCTAACCTTTCTTTTTTTAACTGATGCGGATCCTGCCCGTTAATCAGGACTTTTCCTGATGTGGGTTTATCAATTGTAGAAATGAGATTTAATAATGTTGTTTTTCCTGACCCCGACGGCCCCATAATTCCAATAAATTCTCCTTTTTCTACACTGAACGATACATTGGTTAAAGCTTGGAATGCTACCTTTCCTTGATAAATTTTGTTTATTTCTTTTACTTGTAACACTTCTTCCATTTGAATTCCCTCCAGCAACTGACTTTGCATGTTCATTGTACAAGGGATATAAACTGAGAAACATAGATCTTTCCTTACACCTGTCTTACACTTTTGTAAGAAAACATATTAAAAACCTCACCTCAAAATGGGTGAGGTAAGATTTTGATTCTCATTACGGTCTGTTCGAAGAACTCATTTTCTGGAAAAGTTGTTTTCGAAAAAACTTTCCCCTCAATAAACAGTGGTTTATTTTCCAAGATTATCTTAATAAACTCTTTCATACAATAAATAAAGCTTACTTGACATATCGGTTTTTAATCATTATAGTAATTTTACGTGTCAGGAGGGATTGACGATGAATATTTACCTAATTATTTTTAACATTGCTATATTGCTGTTATTGATTGGTGTTTTGGTCTACATGCAAAAGAAACATGTTTCCTTCTCCAAACGGGTGTTTACTGCTCTTGGACTAGGAATCGTCTTTGGGTTTGCATTGCAGGGAGTGTATGGGGCTGGTTCCGCTATCGTCCAGCAGTCCACCCAATGGTTTGACATTGTCGGCACAGGATATGTCAAGCTATTGCAAATGATTGTTATGCCATTAGTTTTCATTTCTATCGTTATGGCGTTTACTAAACTTTCTGTCTCTAATCATTTAGGGAAAATTGCCACGCTCATTATTGGTCTATTATTGGGTACTACGGCGATCGCCGCTTCGATCGGCATCATGTCCTCATTAGGATTTCAATTAGAGGCGATGGAAATTCCTTCAGGAGAAGCGGAACAAACGCGCGGACAGGAGTTAGAACAAAAATATGAACAAATTCAAAACCTGTCTTTCCCGCAAAAAATTATCGAACTGCTTCCGGCCAATCCATTTTTAGATTTCACGGGACAACGCAGCACATCCACTATAGCGGTTGTTATTTTTGCGGCCTTTGTCGGCATTGCTTATTTAGGGGTTGCCAGAAAACAGCCTGAACAAGCGGAAATGTTCAAAAAAATAGTGGATGCCTTATACGCTATTGTCATGCGTATCGTCACGTTGGTGCTCCGCTTAACGCCTTATGGAATTTTAGCCATTATGTCCCGGGTCACTGCGACAAGCGATATAAACACAATCGCAAAACTAGGAAAATTTGTTGTCGCTTCTTATATTGCACTTTTCGTTATGTTTGCCATTCATTTGATCATTTTAGCGTTGGCCGGACTCAACCCTATTACTTACGTGAAAAAAGTGCTTCCGGTACTGTCGTTTGCATTCACTTCCCGTTCAAGCGCAGCCACTCTTCCATTGAATGTGAAAGCACAAACAACCGCGCTTGGCGTTCCGGAAGGCATTGCCAACTTTGCCGGCTCATTTGGGCTGTCAATTGGGCAAAATGGCTGTGCTGGCATTTATCCTGCCATGCTTGCCGTGATGATCGCGCCAACCGTCAACATCGATCCAACTTCCCCTTCCTTTATTTTGACGCTGATTCTAGTCGTCACCATCAGTTCATTTGGGGTTGCAGGCGTTGGCGGTGGGGCTACGTTTGCGGCGATTTTAGTGCTATCAACGATGAATCTGCCAGTAGCATTAGCAGGATTGCTCATTTCCATAGAGCCGCTGATTGACATGGGAAGAACTGCCTTGAACGTCAGCGGAAGCATGACCGCTGGTGTAGTCACCAGCCGCATCACTAAAGAATTGGATGTAAATGTCTATAACGAAGAAACGCAAAAACTAGAAGCATAAGGTTTAGGTTTCTCACTTTCACGCACGCCAAAACACCTAGTTGCACTTGCACGCGGTAAATGAAAGAAAAAATAAATATGGCAAACAGGTATCGGCTAAATAGATACGTGTAAATGAAATACGGCATGGGTTCAGTATTCACGAGAACCCATGCCGTATTCGTTTGTGCTTCTTCAACCATTTGCAGCGAAACGGAAACATGTCCTGGCACCACAGATTATAGAAAAAAATTCTGTTCTTCGACGGGAGTAAGCAATCGCTCCCATTTTTCAATTCCATCCTGTATAAACACCCGCTAAAAATGAGCAATTATTTAGTGAATAGCATACTAGAAGAGAGAGGAGGAAGACGCCTTCCTCCCCCACTTACTCATCGGGCTCCGCCTTTCTCATTCGTGGAAGTAGGGGGATCCTGTGCTAAAACGATGAAACTGCTCAGCGTTGAACATTCAACGTGAACCAGTCTACCTTATTCGAGTGAATGCTTCTTCCCCTGCGCCTTTACTCCCTAACAAAAAAGAGAAACAGGAACCTGTCCCGTTTCTCTGGAAAAATGGTTGCTTTTTCATCCTAACCCGTTCAGTCAACTGGATAGAGAAGGATGTTCTTGTTATATGAGCAAAACTTTCCTTCGGTTTTTGGCAAGAAGAGTTTTTAACAAGAGTTTATTTACGCTCTTATCTTTAACGCTAATCGAGCTACACTTTCTACATGAGCCGTATGAGGAAACATATCAACAGGCTGGACTTCGATCGTTTCGTAACCCCCATCCTCTAAGATGCGCAAGTCGCGGGCCAAGGTGGCTGGGTTGCACGAGACATAGACGACGCGCGGCGGTTTCATGGCCATGATCGTCTCGAGCAGCGCCGCGTCACAGCCTTTACGCGGAGGGTCAACGACGAGACAGTCGGCACGAATGCCTTCTTCGTACCAACGCGGGATGACGTCTTCAGCAGCGCCGACAGCGAACGTGACGTTTGTGATGCCGTTGAGCGCCGCGTTGCGTTTGGCGTCTTCGATCGCTTCGGGGACGATTTCAACGCCGTAGACATGTTTAGCCTTTTTGGCTAAAAAGAGCGAGATCGTGCCGATGCCGCAGTAGGCGTCAATGACTGTCTCCGTTCCGGTTAGCTCAGCGTATTCAAGCGCTTTGTCGTACAGCACTTTCGTCTGTTCCGGGTTGACCTGGTAAAATGAACGAGCCGAGATGGCGAATTGGATGTCGCCAATTCGGTCGGTGATGAACTCACTTCCCCATAATACCCGCGTTTTCGCTCCGAAAATGACGTTCGTCCGCTCAGGGTTGATATTTTGCACGATCGATTTGACGTCAGGGATGTCGCGGATGATGTCGCGGACAATCTCTTGTTCGTGCGGCAAACGTTCGGTGCGGGTGACGAGCACGACCATCACCTCACCTGTTGCCGCTCCGTAGCGGGCGACAATATGACGGAGCACGCCGCGGTGGGTGAGTTCATCGTACGGTCGGACACCATAGCGCTCGGCGATCCGTTTCACTGCTTGGACGACGACATCATTTTTCTCCTGTTGGATGAAACAAGCGTCCATGTCGATGATCTCGTGACTTCGCTCTTTGTAAAATCCGGCGATCAGTCCCCCTTCGCGCTCACCGACTGGCACTTGTGCCTTATTTCGGTAGCGCCATGGGTTCTTCATCCCGATGACCGGATGGACGGTGACGTGTTCTAGCTTGCCGATGCGGGCGAGCACTTCTTTCACTTGTTTTTCTTTCGCCTTCAGCTGTCCTTCGTAGCTTAGATGTTGCAGCTGACAGCCACCGCATTGGCGATAAACGGGACAGGGCGGCTCGACGCGGTCCGGGCTCGGTTCGTACAGCTCGATGAGGCGGCCGTACCCGTACCCTTTTTTCACCTTGATCACTTTCACTTTCGCCCGCTCGCCTGGAAGCGCGTTTTTCACAAACAACGGAAAGCCATCCACTTTCGCGACGCCAAGACCGTCGTGAGTCAAATCTGTGAATGTCACGTCATAGTAGTCGTTTTTGGCGACCGGTGCTTGTTGTTTCGCCATGTCGTTCCCCTTTCTGACCATCGTGTATGTTTAGCGTGCCCCTTCTAGCGTGAGGACATAAGAAAAGAACAGGCTTATGGCCCTGTTCTCACTTGTGCTGCTTTTTCTTTTGGCATGAATACTTCGAGATGGCGGTATAAGTTGACAAACTCGCCCGGAAGCATGCCGCCGAATTCGCCGTCTAAGTTCAGCTGCATCGAAGAGCGTACTTTCACCCGATTGGCTTTCGTGTAAATGACATGCGGGTCGTTAATGTGCTCCCCGCGCGCCGCTAGCGTGACGAGACGGATAAACTCAGCCAAATTCGTTTTCTTGACAATGATGAAGTCAAACAGGCCGTCATTGAGTGACGAATCAGGCGCTAATTTTTCAAAGCCGCCGACCGAGTTGGTCAGCGAGACTAAAAACATCATGATTTCGCCTTCAAATAGTTTGCCGTCATACTCAATTTGCGCCTCCGTTGCCTTAATCGACGGAAGCATTTCAATCCCTTTTAAGTAATAGGCCAGCTGGCCGAGCATCGTTTTCAACTTACTTGGCACTTCATAGGTGAGCTCGGTCAGGCGCCCGCCGCCCGCGATATTGATGAAATAACGTGTCTGGTCTTCATTGGTGACAGAGCCGATGTCAATCGCGACAGGTTCACCCGTGGCGATCACCTCGCACGCCCCTTCGATCGAACGCGGCACACCGATAGCACGGGCGAAATCGTTCGTCGTCCCAACAGGGATCACGCCGAGCTTCGGGCGGTATGGCTGATTCGCAATGCCATTGACCACCTCGTTAATCGTTCCATCGCCGCCTGCCGCCACAACGAGGTCAAATTCCCTCTCGGCTGCTTGTCTCGCTGCTTTCGTCGCATCCCCCGGCCCTTCAGTGGCGTGGCACGACGTTTCATATCCAGCCTTTTCTAATCGGACGAGCACATCGGGCAAATGGCGCTTAAACAGCTCCCGTCCCGATGTCGGATTATAAATCACTCGAGCTCGTTTCATTCATCATCAACCTACTTCCTCTTTTTCCATCCTTGAAAAGGAACCTTCCACTATTCCACATCATAGCGAAACGGCGCTCCCTGCGCAACTATGAAGCAGAAAAAGCGCCCTTGGATCGACCAAAGGCGCTAGAGACAGCTGAATTATTCGTTCGTGTTCGTTTGTTGCCCCGAAGCAGTAGGTGGGTTCACGGGTGAGGCTGGTGTCCCGCCTTGGGCGATATTTTCAAGCAGCTGCTTGACATCGATGCCAGTTGACGCTTTTAACGTCTCCTGCAAGCTCGCCATTAAGTTCGTCGCATAACCGGTGACGCGGTTGGCACCGCCTCCCGCTCCTGAGCCAGTGTCGACAATCGTCAACTTCTCGATATTGGACAGCGGGCTCGCCACTTGTTTCGCATATTCCGGAAGCATCTTGATGATCATGTCGAGCACGGCTGCTTGGCCATAGCGTTCGAACGCTTCGGCGATTTTTTGTTTCGCTTCCGCTTCGGCGAGACCTTTCAGGCGGATAATTTCCGCTTCTGCTTCCCCTTTTGCTTTCTCAGCCTCAGCTTTCGCCAACCCGTCGAGGCGGATGCGCTCGGCTTCCGCTTTGGCGAGCGTTTCGACGCGGTATTTTTGCGCATCGGCTTCGGCGATTTGTTTCGCTTTTTCCGCTGCCGCTTTTTGCTCGATCGCATAGCGCTCGGCATCGGCTTTTTTCTTCACTTCTGAATCGTATTGCCGTTCGCGGCGTAAAATTTCTTTTTCTTCGAGCTCGATTTGTTTTTGCCGCTCGATGATTTTAATTTGCATTTGTTGAGCCATAACTTCTTGTTTTGCTTTCGCTTCTTCGAGATGGTACGCTTGGTCGGCACGCGCTTTGGCGATATCTTGCTCTTGGCGGAATTCGGCGAGTTTGAGCTGATTGATTTTTTCCGCCTCGGCGATTTCCGTCATCCGCTCTAACTCTGCTTTGCGCGCTTCCTTGTCAGCTTCAGCCCGCTTGATGCGCGTCTCTTTTTCTGCCTCTGCTGTCGCGATATCGGCGTCACGTTTCACCTGAGCGATGCGCGGCTTCCCGAGCGCGTCAAGGTAGCCGTTTTTGTCGCGCACATCTTTGATCGTGAACGAGACGATGACAAGCCCCATTTTTGCGAGATCTTGTGAGGCGACACGCTGTACTTCTTGAGAAAATTTGTCGCGGTTTTTATAAATTTCTTCAACCGTCATCGACCCGAGGATGGAGCGAAGATGGCCTTCAAGCACTTCACGCGCTTCGTTTTCCATGTCTTGGCGCGTTTTGCCTAAAAACTGCTCGGCTGCGGTCGCAATTTCGCCGATCGAACTGCCGACTTTAATGAGCGCCACCCCGTCCGCCATCACGGGCACCCCTTGCTCCGTATACACTTCCGGCGTTTGCACGTCCAGCTTAATCGACAATAAACTGAGCGGCTCAGCCTGTTGGAAAATCGGCACAACAAACGTACCGCCGCCGCGGACGATTTTAATTTTGTTTCCTGACTCATCAACATGGACGTTTTTGTTTCCTAAGTAGCTGCCTGTGACAATAAGCGCCTCATCCGGACCGACTGTACGGTAACGAGCAATAAAAATAGCAATGAGTCCGATGAGAAGCAAGACAACGACACCAACTACAATCAACCATGGTTCAACAGTCATGACATTTCCCCTTTCGTTATGTTAGATGGAAAGCTGATACGGATCGTGCCTCGCCACCACAGCGATGCCGTTTTCCATTCGCACGATGATGACCTCTTCCCCTGACGGAATGGCTTCATTGTTCATGCTCTTCGCCGCTTTGGCCACTGCACCGCTTTTACGGGAGATGAGAATTTCACCAAACCCATCCGGCGGCACGGACACGATCACCTTCGCTAGCGACCCTTCCAATTCGGCGTCCGTATACACAAGCGAAGCCTCAGCCGACCGAAGCGGCAAAAAGACGAAAAAGTGCAAAAGCAGTACAACAATAAGTGCCACTCCAACGCTCAGCCAAATGATCCAATGAGACGCCCAATCCGTATACCATTCCGCCAACAGTCCAACCGCACTTGCGACGATGAAAAACGATAAAACCAGCTGCGGGCTAAACAGCGGATGAGCGGCCACATCGAACAAACCGTCAAGCACATCGCTGAAGAAAAAATACAAAACCGTCAATAGTGCGCTGACCACCAGCACCGCTCCGTATACGACTTCAGGCGGATAGCCAAACAACTTCTCCCTCCCTCCTTTCCCCTCACCTATTCATACGACCGAAGCCGTTAGAGGTTTCATGATTTTTCCACCTCCATCAATATTCGACAACATTCCTCATGTTTCCTGTCTCCAGAGAAAAAACATACATTCTGTTCACAAACGATTGTTCCTAGGTTCAGAAAATCAAGTCCAAAAAAATTGGCTGACCCATCCATTGAGTTGTTCAGAACAAATACTGGAACCAAGAGTACAACAACAAACAAATACGAACGACAGAATGTGTTTGTAATGATGCCAGCAATGAGCGTGGCGATGCCGATGCCCTTCCGTCATGACATGCTCGCCCCACCTTTACTACAATGAATGGCCAAAACATCAGCAACAATCTGCTGATCCACCCATGCAAAGAACATATCAGGGCACTGACCGCTCGCTTTCGTAAGCGTGAATCCCGAATCATGAGGAAGGCAACAACATGAGTCATACAAAAACGGTTCTCTTAATCATACGGTTCCTCTCCTACATGAATGATCGTTATCCGTTACATGTGATGAAAATATTGTAGGTCACATTCAGGTTCCCCAACAAGCGCAGTGGAGTGAAAAAAGAAAAAGATATACAAAAAGGACCTATTCCTGCTATAATGATAATTAGAAAAAAAAACCAAGATTAGAAGAAAACGTTCATGAACGTTCAACAATATGTCATTGTCAACCTACCTACATGTAGAAAGGAGGAGTTTCGTTACCAATGGGTGTTAGTGGATTTACTTAAGTGATAAATAATGACTGGGGGTTTTCTTGCACTTTTTTCAACTAGACAGGGGGAGCAACTGATGCCAGATGTGACTATATCGATTTGGACTGCTGTGGTCGGCTTTTTTCTCAGTTTCTTGGCATACTTTTTTAAAAAATGGTGTCCTTCTTTATATGTATATATCCTCACTGCTATACTCGGAATCGGATGGATCGTCTATGTGTTCTTAGATCAAGGGTTTATAAAAACGGTGTCTATTTTTTTTATATTTGTATTTAGCTTTTTTAGCTCTCCGGTACCAGAAAGAAGCAAGGTCCAATTGCAAGAGATCATCGATCAACTAAAAGAACAAGGCGCGAGAGAAATTGTCTTGTCTAAAAATAAAGAGCGCCTTTTAGTGGATTTCTTATTTTCCGGATTGTTTATAGTCATCGCTGTTCTTTACTTCCTTTTCGGACCGGATTCCCCGATCACGCTCATACTTTTATATAGCTTCGTCTCTCTTGTCGTTGGACTGACAAAAAGAGTGGAGTTGTTTCGCTCTCTCCGCCTTTTTTACGCAGAACACGAAGAAGTACTATATGCTGTATCTTTGTTTGAAACAAAAAAGTATCCATTGGAGGAACTTTCAGAAGTCAGCGTTCAAACCCGGCCGGATGTGTTGCAACTATTCCAGCTTTTTTCTTTATTCTCTCCTAACATGGACTATACGACCAGCATGGGGAAAACGTGGAAGCTATCTTTTTCCGGTGAAAAAGTCTATTTCACTCCGGATCCATCGGAATCAATGACATTTCTCCTCAAAGAAGAAATACATAAAATGGAAGAGGTCGAAGTAAAGCCTTTCTATCATCAAAACAATTGGAAACGTCTTTTAGGAAAATGGTATTTTGCAGCCACGGTGAAAGGGGTGGGAGCTTATGCAGCTCTCATCACACTGTTTACTTTGATGGGGATCGGACCGATCGTAACAACCATTGTTATGGTACTATTTTGGATATTCAATCTATGGATTTCTGATCGCGTATTAAAAATCGCTTTAGATATGAAGAAAATAGACGATCCCGATTTGCTGCCAATCATCGAGAAAGTCTTTTCACGTGCCGGCCTTTCCCATGTCGATATTTATGTCACGGAATCGGCCGAATATAACGGTTTTGCGATAGGCGCGAATATTGGTCGATCATTGGTAGCGTTGACTTCAGAAACGCTGAAACTTCCCCATGAAGCCATTGAAGGCATTTTGGCTCATGAGGCGATTCATGTGAAAAAGCGAGATGTCTTGATGGGACAGTTATTGCGATTTTTGTTGATTGGGTTGGTTTTAGCTGGTGTTTTCCTTTTCTATAAAGATTTCCAAAATTGGCTGGAACATGCTCAAATCTTTGTTTTTCTCAGCCTTTGGCTCTTGATTTTTCTGCTTCCTGCTTTCCAATCTCTATTCACACAGTGGATGGAAGTACGGGCAGATCATTTAGGAGCAACGCTGTTGGACGGTGGAAATGCTCAAATGGCTAACAGCTTGACGATCCTGTGTGAATATCAAGATCGAGCATTGGAAAAGTCTGCAGGATACTACGTTACTTTTGAAAAAGAGCAAGAAGCGAATAAAAAGGACAAAAAAATCTCTTCCTTAGAAAGAGATTCTTGGTTTTTCAGATTTTTGGAATTCCAGTTTATGTCCCATCCACCCATGTATTGGCGTGTTCATTCACTTCAAACAACAGAAACCGGATGGAGCATCGGAAAAATCAAATTATGGTGGTGCAGCCGCTTCCGGGAGTCGTTGCCCAATTGAAACTGTAGGTGAGCAGACTTACTCATCTCAATGGTCAACTGAGCTCTCCTCGTGAGATCTCGTCGTTATACACATGAGACACGAACCTCCTTGTGACTCGTGATGGGCATACGCCTATTGTAATCAAGGAGTTCGGTTCGTGTCTCTTTTTTGGTCGTCAATCAATTAGATAATTGGCTTATTTATTGTTATAGAAACTTTCCTAAATTGCACGAATTTGAGGACACCCTCTTTTCATGTTAAAGCCGATGATAAAATCCCCAATATAGCCGGAATAAAATTCCCCACTTACAATAGAACCATAGTGTCAACGAGAGGAGCTATGGTTCATGATTACGAGAGGGGAATTTTTTATGATCAAAGAGATGTATGAAAGGGGAATGAGTATTTCCGATATTGCGAGGGAATTGGGGATCGATCGGAAAACCGTCCGAAAATATATTCACTCCCCCAATCCTCCTTCCAAATCCAAGCGAAAACAAAGAAAAAGCAAGTTAGATCCATTTAAGCCGTATCTTCAAAAACGAATGTTAGAAGATGGGGTGTTTAATAGCGAAAAGTTGTTTTTTGAAATTCGACAACAGGGCTATACGGGAGGAAAGACGATTTTAAAAGACTATATGAAACCTTTCCGAGAGACGGCGAAAAAGAAATACACCGTTCGTTATGAAACGCTTCCTGGCGAACAAATGCAAGTCGATTGGAAAGAAGTTGGGGAGGTCGTGATCGAAGGGAAAAAAGTCAAGTTATCGCTATTTGTGGCCACGTTAGGCTATTCGCGGATGAAATACGCGGTATTTACGACCAGCCAGGATCAGGAACACTTAATGGAATGCCTGATTCAGAGCTTCAAGTACTTTGGCGGGGTTCCGAAGAAGGTGTTATTTGACAATATGAAGACCGTTACAGACGGGCGAGAACAAGGAGTGGTGAAATGGAATCAACGATTTTCCGAATTTGCGAGTTACTATGGATTTATTCCAAAAGTATGCCGGCCTTACCGGGCCCAGACAAAGGGAAAAGTCGAACGAGCCATTCAGTATATCATGGATCACTTCTATGTGGGGACAGCGTTTGAAAGCATCGAGGAATTAAATTTCCTTCTCCATCGTTGGCTCGATCAAGTGGCGAATCGGAAGCCAAACGCCACTACCGGTATTTCTCCGCAAGAGCGTTGGGCCGAGGAGTCACTCAAGCCTCTTCCGTTGAAAGATTACGATACGAGCTATCTTTCCTATCGGAAGGTGCATTGGGATGGCAGTTTCTCTTACAAAGGGGAACAATGGCTCTTATCGTCGGAGTATGCGGGCAAAGAAATTCTGGTGAAGGAGCGATTAAATGGAGATATTCGATTGTACTTTCGAGGGGAGGAGATTTCTCACGTGGACCAACAGAAAAAAGTGATTTCATTCGCCGAAAAAATAAAAAAGAAACAGACGGAAATGGCCGCCACCATTTCGCCTGTTTCGGTGGAAGTGGATACTCGTCCATTGTCCGTTTATGACGCATTCCTGCGAGGGGAAAGCTCATGAAAGAACGAATACACGAGTATTGCCACCGACTCCATTTGCCTGTCATGGCGGAACGATGGTCCGCCATGGCAGAATACGCAGCTACTCATAATATACCATATTCGGAGTTTTTATTCCGCTTATTAGAGGCAGAAATCGTCGAAAAACAGGAACGATCGATCCAAACGCTCATCAAGCTGTCCAAACTGCCATATCGCAAGACGATCGATACGTTTGATTTTAACGCACTTCCTTCCGTGGATGAGCGTCGGATTCGAGAGCTGCTTACCTTATCGTTTATTGATCGAAAGGAGAATATTCTTTTTCTCGGTCCGCCGGGGATTGGAAAGACGCATCTGGCTATTTCGATTGGAATGGAGGCGATCGCAAGAGGGTATAAAACGTATTTTATTACCGCCCATGATTTGGTCACTCAGTTAAGAAAAGCCGACCAGGAAGGAAAGCTGGAAAAAAAGCTTCGCATGTTTGTGAAGCCAACCATTCTCATTATTGATGAAATGGGGTACTTAAAATTGGACCCGAACAGCGCTCATTACTTATTTCAGGTCATCGCCCGTCGGTATGAACATGCCCCGATTATCCTCACTTCCAACAAAAGCTTTGGGGAATGGGGAGAAATCGTGGGAGATTCGGTTCTTGCGACAGCGATGTTAGATCGATTACTGCATCATTCTATTATTTTCAACCTAAAGGGGGAAAGCTATCGATTGCGGGAAAAAAGGCTCCAACAAGAAAAACAGAAGGATCAATGAGGTCCTTCTGGGGAATTTTAAACCGGCGATTTTGGGGAAAAAATAATCGGCCTTGACATTTCAATCCATTCAAACGCCACGTTAAATAATGAAGACTTTATCATCGCCACAAATACAAAACTAGTAACGATTAAGCCTAGTCAGAGTATTTCAAAGCTATATTTTTTAATTGTGTGTAATTTCTCAATGCTTCTAGTCCTTTTTCTCTCCCGAACCCACTTCGTTTATATCCGCCGAAAGGCATTTGAATACCTCCGCCTGCCCCATAATTATTGATAAAGACCTGTCCAGATTGAACCCTTTCTGCAACACGATGAGCTCTCTTTACATCTGATGTCCAAATGCCTGTCACAAGCCCAAATTTAGTCCCGTTAGCCATTTGAATGGCTTCCTCTTCCGATTCAAACGTAAGTACCGTTAACACAGGTCCAAAAATTTCTTCCTGAGCTAATGGACTATTTGCATCCACTTCATCAACAATAGTGGGCTGTACATAATATCCTTTCTCATTTCCTGGAATCATTACTCGCCGTCCACCTACAAGTATCTTCCCTTCTCTCTCTGCAATCGAAAGGAAATTCTGTATGATGTCAAACTGCTTTTTTGAAATAATAGGTCCAATATCAACATCCTCTATACCCGGACCAATTGTCATGTTTTTAAATCTTTCTACTAAAGCTTCTACAAACGAATCTTTGATCGATTTTTCAATAATGAGCCTAGAACCAGCCGAACAGGTTTGACCAGCGTTTTGTATAATTGACTTTACTATCCAATGTAAAGCTTTCTCTTTATCACAATCTGAAAATACAATATTTGGAGATTTCCCTCCTAGTTCTAACGTAACAGGAACGACGTTCTTAGCTGCAGCCTGCATAACAGATATTCCTGTTTCTACCGATCCAGTAAATGTCACATGGTCAATATCTGGATGCAATGCCAAAGCTGCTCCTGCTTCATGTCCAAATCCTGTCACTACGTTGAATATTCCGTTTGGAAGGTTTAGTTCGTCGAAAAACTCTGCCAACTTTAACGTAGTTAAAGGAGCATCTTCAGCTGGTTTCATGACAACAGCATTTCCTGCCGCGATTGCTGCTGCGGCACTTCTTGAAGAAATTTGAATAGGATAATTCCATGGAATAATATGTGCTGTGACACCGAGCGGTTCACGAATAGTATAATCTAATATTCCCGGCTCAACTGGAATGGTTTCCCCCATTATTTTATCGGCAACCCCTCCGTAAAACTCAAAATATCGTGCCGCTGCCTCCACATCTGCATATGACTGAGACAAAGGCTTTCCGACATCTAATGTTTCTAATCGTGCCAACTCATCTTTACACTCTCGTATTCTTTTAGCCATCTCAAGCAAAATATAACCTCGTTCATGCGGTTTCACGTTCCTCCATTGCTGTGACTCAAATGTTCTTCGTGCAGCTTCAACTGCATCATTTACATCTTCGCTATTACCACGAGGAACTTGAGCAATCGGCTCATAGTTTGCAGGGTTGAAAACGGTGATTGCCTCTCCTGATTTACTATCGATCCATTTTCCATCTACATACATTTTTCGTTTTTTCATGCCCATCCCCTTACTTTAAATAATGATCATCGCAAAACCCCTTATATGCATCTCACTGCTATATACATATGCAAGATGAAGAGTTAACCTCCCGCATCATCCTGCAATCCAAATAGCAATTGCTCCAAAGATCCCGTAGATGCCATCTGCAAACTAGGTTGCAGGGCAAGAAGTTCTGTGCAGGCGAGGACAAATGTTGATTTTTCAATGCGCCTGTATATAATGAGTGATTATCTCAACCCATCATAAGAAAGGGCGATGATGATACTTTCGCCCCTATTAAAATTTTTTCTTGGAGTATCTACTCCCTATCTGCAACAGTTTTATATCTTGTTATGACCCTGCTGGATATAAATCAACAAAACATGGATTCCTCATATACCGCGTCCACCGTCGACATGAATAACACTCCCTGTAATCATATGTGCCTCGTCTGAGCAAAGATATAAAGCGGTACTCGCTACATCCTCTGGTTGGATTAATTCCCCTAACGGAATGCTTTTTTTGAATATTTCCTCCTTCACCACATTCACATCAGATCCGAGAGCTGCAAATTCTCCTAACATATCAGTATCACACGGTCCTGGATGAATCACATTGACTCTAATTTGGTAAGGGGCCAGTTCAAGAGCTAGAGCTTGAGAAAAGGACACAACTGCACCTTTAGAAGCGATATAGGATTGCAATCCCGGTCTTGGTCGGACGACAGAAATGGAAGCAACATTAACAATTGCCCCTTTGTTTCGTGTATCTTTCATAATCTGAACCGCTTCTTTACAAAGCAAAAATAAAGAAGTAACATTTGTATTTAAAATCTTCATCCATTTATTTAAAGACACTTGTTCAATCGGTTCAGCTTGTTGTGCTATCCCTACAAAGTTGACAAGTGCATCTATTTTGCCAAACTGATTTCGAATCTCCTGAAATACTTGCTTTACTTTTTCTTCATTTGTTACGTCTACAGCCAATGGATAAAAGTGATCGGCTGTCTCCGGTATCCCTTTAGGATAAAGGTCGAGGGCCACAACATGTGCCCCCTCATCTAAAAAACGCTTTACGGCTGCTTTCCCCATACCTCCTGCTGCTCCTGTTACGATAACGACTTTGTCTAGAAAGCGCATACACAATTGATCTCACCTCTCTACCTTTAGCCCATTATTTTGACTATTTGTCGAACGATTTCTTCTCCCATTTCAGCGGTTGTTGAATTGCCACCAAGATCCTCTGTCAATTTTTCTCCGTGCTCGGTTACCTTTTCAATTGCTTTTAAGATAATACTAGCTAAATCCTCTCTACCTAAAGATTGAAGCATTAGCGCTGCTGACCAAATTTGGGCAATCGGATTCGCTTTTCCCTTTCCCGCAATGTCTGGGGCTGACCCATGTACCGGCTCAAACATCGATGGAAATACCCCTTCCGGGTTGATGTTAGCGGAAGGCGATATACCTAGTCCCCCTACTAAAGCAGAGCCTAAATCTGAAAGGATATCACCGAATAAATTAGAGGCGACAATAACTTGAAGTGTATCAGGTCTTTGAACAAAGTATGCAGCTAAAGCATCAATATAGTACTTTTCTAATTGAATATCTGGATATTCGCTGGCAACATGCTCAATCACCTCGTCCCACAATTTCATCGAGTGGACTACCGCATTTGACTTTGTTGCATTTATAACTTTTTGATAACCATGTTTTTTAGCATATTGAAATGCATATCTTGCTATTCTCTCTGTTCCCTTCCTTGTGATGATTGTATTTTGAACAGCTATTTCTTGATCAGTTCCCTGATATATTCTTCCTCCACTATTAGAATATTCACCCTCTGCATTTTCTCTTACTATTACAAAATTGATAGGGCGTTCTTGATGGATAAATTGTTCAGGAATTCCCTTCAGTTTTTTCACAGGTCGAAGATTCACATATTGACAAAACCTTTTCCGTATTGGCATAATCAATTCCCACACAGATATATCATCAGGCACACGTGGGTCTCCGATAGCACCGAACAAGATGGCATCGTAATTCTTTAATATATCTAGACCGTTTTCTGGCATCATTCTCCCATGCTGCAAGTAATACTCTGAATTCCACAAAAACATATCTGCATGAAATTGAAATGTGTAATCTTTATCTTTGAGTATCCGTAAAACTTTTAACGCCTCATTCATTACTTCAGGACCTATTCCATCACCTGGAAGAACTGCTATCCGAAACTCCCTCATTCTCTAAACCTCTTCATTTAAGAACAGCAAAGCTGCTGTTCTATAGATTTCAGTCGTTTCAGCGAGTTCATCAATCTCTACGTACTCATCAACTTGATGAGGAATTTCACGATCTCCTGCTCCAATAGTTACAATAGGTATGCCTTCCAGGTGTAAAAAGGTACCATCCGTCGCTCCGGGTACACCATTGTAATAAGGTTCTTTTTTCGTTACTCTCCTCACTGCTTCTGCCACTGCCTTTACAATTGGCTCATCTTTACTCGTTTTCGTCCATGGTCTGTTTTCAATGACTTCAAATTCCCCTTTAAAATCTGGATCTTCCTTGGCTAACCGTTCAAAGATACGCTGAATTTCTTCACAGAGCTCTTCGTGATCCTGTCCCGGAATCGTTCGTATATCCAGCGTCGTCATACATTGATCAGGAATTACATTTATTTGGGCATCCCCATGCACAGGTGCTTTCAAAATGGTTGGAGTAATACTTGGCCAGCCAAGCAACGGATGTTTCCCTAATCTTTCTTTTTCTCGTTTCTCTAGTTGTTCTAACTCACATATTAATTTCGCCATTCTTGTGTTTGGATTTATACCACTTAAAGGAATCGCCCCATGTGCCATCTTTCCATATACACGAATAACAATCCTCATCGCTCCTTTTTGCGCAATACATACTTGATTTTCTTCCGGCTCACAAATAATCGCACCATCAACCCCCTTCGCCCAACCTCTTTGGATAAAGTGCTTAATCCCGATCATCATTCCTTCTTCATCACAAGGAATACAAAGTATAATTTTTCCTTTCCATTGTTCTTTCTCCCTCAATAAAGAATGAACAGCGGTGATCATACAAGCTAAATTTCCTTTTGTGTCATTTGTGCCCCTTCCATAAATTCTCCCATTAACAATTTCCGCTCCGAAAGGGTCATAAGTCCATGCACTTCTATCCCCTTCTGTTACTACATCCGTATGTCCCTCAAAAAGAATGGTTTTCCCCGGCTTTCCAGAGTCGATAATACCGATAACATTAGGGCGTCCCGGTTCTACTTCTTCTATATGCACCTCAACTCCCATCTGTTTTAAATAATTCGCTACATATTGAGCCACTTTTTGTTCATTCCCCTCAGGATCTCCTGGCCGATACACACTTGGAATTCGCACAAGTGCCTGTGTAAGCTTAACTACTTCCTCCCTATCTCGAAGAAGGCGAAGGGTAGAATCCGTAACATAATTATTCATGAATTAAACCTCCTTTGTTTGATGACTTAACCCATAGTCTACTTTCATTCCCATCGTTTTATTTGTAATTAGACTAGTAAGCACATAAACAATGCATGATAAAAGAACAGGCACTACTACGGTGTGTAAACCGAATAAATTACCAAAGTATGTGTGAATGACAATATACGAGCCAACACCAACAATCATGGAAGCAATGGCTCCGTATTTATTCCCCTTTTTCCAATACAGTCCTAGAATAACTGGCCAAATAAACGCAGCCTCTAAACCGCCAAAAGAGAAAAGATTTAGCCAAATCAACAAATCTGGAGGACTTAATGCCATCAGAAAAACTAGTATTCCAATAATCGTTGTTACTCCAAAACTTGCTGTTTTAATTTGTTTCTCCGTTGCTTCCGGTTTGATGTAGTTTAGATAAACATCCTTCACTATAGAAGAACTAACCAATATTAACAAAGAGTCTACTGTAGACATAATAGCAGCCAATGGAGCAGTCAATACAATCCCTGCTAACCAAGCAGGCAGAACATGAAGGGTAAGCAATGGCATTACCTTATCGCCTATCTCTACACCTGGTATAATTACTCGTGCAAAAACTCCAATTAGATGCATAGCAAGCATAATAAAACCAACAAATACGGTACTAATAATAATTGCTCGATGCATCGCCTTAGCGTTTTTATAAGACATGGCTCGAACTGTGATCTGTGGCAATCCGACAACTCCAACACCTACTAAAATCCAAAATGAAGATACATATAATGGAGTAAGTTCTCCTTCCGCACCAAATGGCGTTATTAAATTTGGATTTTCTGTCGCTAGCTCTGAGATAATGTTTGATACTCCTCCACCGGCAACGATGGTGGCAATGAGTAGAATGAAAGTACCAATAAACATAACGGTTCCCTGAATAGCATCCGTCATAGCCACAGCCCGAAAACCACCAATTATAACATAGACCAACACAGAAACAGCAAAAATAAATAGTGCTGTTGTATAGGACAAACCTGTTAACGATTCAATTAATCTAGCTCCCCCTACCCATTGAGCAGCCATTGCTGAAAATAAGAAGATAATGATGCTTAAAGCGGAGAGTAGCACAACCCATTTACTTTCATATCTTGATTTCAAAAAATCGATTAAGGTAATTGCTTGATACTTTCTTGCTGCAATAGCAAACTTCTTTCCAAGAATCATTAACACAAAGTATCCTGCTGGTAGTTGTGCCATTGACAACAAAACCCAACCTAATCCCGTCGTATAAGCAACACCCGGTCCTCCAATAAAACTACTGGCACTACCATATGTAGCCATCATAGTCATGGCTAAAATAAACCCACCTAATTCCCTGCTCCCTAAAAAATATTCCTGAAGGAAGGAATTAGTTTTACTGACATATTTATTCGCCCAGACCCCAACGCTAAAAGTGATCAAAAGGAATATGATTAATGGTATAATTACTTCCCAATTCATTTTACCCCCCTCCCTTCTCCATCGATTTCGTCCTCGTCAAACGGAACTTCTTTAAAAAAGAATTTAACAACAGTGAAAACAAGCAAGGACATAACAATTAAACCAAGGATACAGCTGTAAAAAAACCAAGCAGGAAATCCAAAGATATAGCTGTATTGGTTAGCCGGTACAGATCCTAATCCATAAGCAAAACCATACCACCAAATAAAATTGAAAATCACCAAACCTATCCCAATCCAAACTTCCTTGCGAGCTATTTTATAGCGTGGGTCTTTTGAAAAAATGTCATGTTTCACTCATAGAACCCCCATCCATTTATAGAATATTTAATAAAGACAAAATCCAAAAAATATTCTATATTATCAGATCGTTAATTTCATTATACATTCTGTTAAATAAACAGACAGATTTGTTTTTCATTATGTAAAAATATGCTGTTCGAACACTGTTGTTATGTTGAAACTCATGAAAACCTTACACGGATAGCTTCCTAGTCACAGACATCAAACGTCCCCAATTCTCCTTTGATACTCAGAGAAATATTTTTTGGCTATAAGGGTATGATATTCCCTCCTTCTCTACTTGATAGGATAATCTTGTTATAGAATGTAAGCTCGTTTTTGTGAATATATAAATGCTAGTTTAAGAATGTACAAAAGTGATTGGATAAGAATGTACAATTTTGATTTTAACATGCATACTGATTTCGAGGTGAAATGGTGTGCATGTAAATTTGAAAATCACAACAGAGATTGAAATTCATAGTTTATCAGATTTGCCAAAATTTAAAACCCTTATGGAGAGTTTGGGAATGAAAATTAATAAGAGTCAATTAGCACGAGATCTCAATGTAGATAGGAGGACGATTGATAAATATTTGAATGGTCTTATCCCAAAAAAGACACGAAAAAGAGGGTCTAAGATTGATAAATACTACGATGTGATTTCTCAATTGCTTTCAAAAGAATCGAAACAAATTTTTTATTATAAACGGGTTCTTTGGCAGTACTTGAAAGACAATCACGGCTTAGAATGTTCCCAATCAGCCTTTCGGGCCTATATTTCTCGGAAACCAGAGTTTCAAGCATATTTTTCTGAGGGTAAACGGACAAAACCGGTTGGTCAGGTCGTTCGTTATGAAACGGAACCTGGAGAACAAGCGCAATTTGATTGGAAAGAAAATATTCGATACGTAACGAAAGAAGGGGAAATATTAAACGTTAATATAGGGGTATTTCTTCTGTCTCATTCACGATTTCGAACTTTTTTATTAACACTTTCAAAATCGCAGAGTGTGTTGATGTCCTTTTTGATGGAGACGTTTGAAAAGATTGGAGGCGTGCCGAAAACCATTGTCTTTGACAATATGAAGACCGTCATGGATGAAGCGAGAACGGAGTATTCGAAAGGGGTGGTCAATGAACGGTTTGATCAATTTGCCAAAGATTGCGGATTTGACATTCATCCGTGTAAAGCCGGTAGGCCTTATACCAAAGGGAAAGTGGAAGCCACGATGAAGCTAATCGATGAAATTCATGCCTATCAAGGTCAATTTTCATATGAGGAACTTCAGAATTTTGTTCAATCCCTTTGTGAACGGATCAATCATAGCTATCATCAAGGAACGGGAAAAATCCCTATCTTAGCCTTTGAACAAGAAAAGAATCTCTTACAACCCCTGCCAAGGAATGAAATAAGAGATTCTTACAAAATCAAACATACACTTGTAAAAGTCAATTCAGCGGGAATGGTTACCTATAAAGGGAATCAATATTCCGTCCCTGCTGAATACAAAGGAAAAACAGTTGGATTACAAGTGTATGATGACCATATTTACGTTTATTATAACATGCATTTGATTACTCAACATAGGATTAGTTCAATAAAACTGAATTATAAACAAGAACATTACATCGAAATCTTGTCGAGGGGATTACCTCATCACCCGGATATTGATGAGCTAGCCAAGAAGAATTTACTTGCGATTCATGAGGTGTATAAAAATGAATAGTAGTTATCAACAATTAATTCAAAACTTAGAGTATCTCAAGTTAAAACAAATGATTTGTCACCTGAATGAAACCATTGATTTTAGTACGAAAAATCAGCTGTCGTTCGTTGATACACTAGTAAAATTAACGAATTATGAAATTGATATGCGTGAAAGAAATATGATTAACTCGATGGTTAAGGTGGGGGCTTTCCCTCACCTAAAGGAATTAAAAGATTTCGATTTTGACTTTCAGCCTTCAATCAATAAACAACAGATTCTAGATTTTACGACATTACGGTTTATTGAAGAGAATGAAAATATTGTTTTTTTAGGTCCAAGTGGCGTTGGAAAAACCCACTTGGCGACTGCGATTGGAATCGCAGCTGCCAAAAAGCGGACAAGTACGTATTTCATTAAATGTCACGAACTGATTTTACAATTGAAGAAAGCGAAAATGGAAAATCGTTTAGACAATCGTTTAAAACATTATGGAAAATACAAGCTATTAATCATTGATGAGATTGGCTATTTGCCGATTGACAGAGAAGATGCAAAATTGTTTTTCCAGTTGATTGATTTACGGTATGAAAAGAAAAGCACGATATTTACTACCAATGCCAATTTTAAGGATTGGGGGGAGGTATTTCAAGATTCAAAGCTAGCCAATGCCATCCTAGATCGTATTTTACATCACGCGACCGTGATTAATATTGTAGGGGATTCATATCGAATAAAAAATCACTTAGAAAGAGAAAAAGAAAACGAGTAAAAATGTACATTCTTAAACAGTCAAAAGTGTACATGTTTATCTTGACATTTACAGTGAATAAGACACCTCCTGATTCATCTCCCCTTGTCTTCGCTTCAAAGAGAAACTCTTTGAAACAACGTCAAACTACCTACCAAGTCTACCACACACTCCTTTTCAGATCAGCAATATAACCGGACGCCGACCGAGGATTTGAGCATCTCACCACATTGGATGGAATCTCAGCTGCCTTCATCTGCTTCCCATTCTCCTTCTCACCTCGTTGCTGTATGTACCAGAAGGGAATCGAAGCCGTCATCCTACACATCCTAAGTGCTGTAGTGGTTCCTCCGCGCTATTCAGAGTCTTTTCGTCGATCCTGCAGTAAAGATGCGTGATCACCACCGTCAAGTCGATTGTATTCGCAGGGGGGCTTTTCAAATAAAAAACCGCCCCTTCCCAGCTGATACAGCCGAAAAGAGGCGTTATTTTCTTATGATTGATTGTTTTGTTTGGTTTTGAGCGTCACCGAAACGGTTGTCTCGAATCCATCGCGATAAATGGTCAGTTTGATGCGTTCATCTACCGATGTTTTTGTATACAAATATTTGCGCAAGGCGCTGACGCTGTCGATTTTATCCCCATTGATTGCCACGATGACATCTTTCGACTTCAACCCGGCCTCGGCCGCAGGCGAGAACGGTTCGACTGCGGTGACAGCAGCGCCTTGTGTCACGCTTGATGGAAGTTTCAGTTCGTCGTTGCGTACGTCGGCAGACAAATCAGCGACATCGACGAGTTGGACACCAAGGTACGGGCGCTTGACTGTTCCATCTTTCATGAGCTGCTCGACGATCGGTTGGGCGTTTTCGCTCGGGATGGCAAAGCCGAGTCCTTCAACACCCGTTTGGGCAATTTTCATGCTGTTGATGCCAATGACTTGCCCGGCGCTGTTAATGAGCGCACCGCCGCTGTTGCCCGGATTGATCGCCGCGTCGGTTTGGATGACATCGATTTCCCAATTACCCACTGAGGTGGATACGGGCATCGTCCGTTTGCCGCTGACGATCCCTTCCGTCACCGTCCGCGACAAGTCAAGGCCAAGCGGATTGCCGATTGCCGCGACTGGTTCGCCGATTGGTACATTTGACGAGTCGCCGAAACTCGCTACTTTCGTTACGCCATTGGCCGGAATTTTCAAGACGGCCAAATCGGTTAACGCATCGGCGCCAACGATGTCCGCTTTCACTTTTTTTCCGTTCGCAAGTGCCACTTCGACTTCGTTCGCTCCTTCAATGACATGGTTGTTCGTCACAATGTATGCCGTATTGCCATCTTTTTTGAAAATCACGCCCGAACCTGTTCCCGCTTCTGTATTTTGCACTTGGTTAGAGAAAAAATCCGCTTGCTTCTGGATGTTGATGACCCCAACGACAGCATCAGCCACTTCGTTGATCGCCGCGATCATATTCGTGTTTGTGCTCGCAGTCGGCTGCAACGGCAATGTTTCACTTTTTTTCCCATTCGTTTGGGTCAATTGGGTTTGGGCGACGTTTCCTTGATTCAGCCATTTGGGCGCCACATACCATGTCGCCACGCTGCCGATCACCGCTCCCGCGACAGAAGCCGCCAGCCATGACACGAAACGACCGCGTCGTTTCGGTTGTGGGGGTGGTGTTGGTTCGAATGTCATCATGTCCATAGCTCTTCTCCTCCTTGATGATGAATCGTCATCGATAACCAAGCATTAGACAGATTGGCTCGCATTCTGGCGAAACAGCGAAAAGGCGGATGAAACACCATCCTATCGCCGACATCTATCGGTCGCACGCATAGCGAAGACCACCCAGTCCGACACTTAGCTGTCGGCGTCATACTAGAGCTCAATCGCATCTTCTGTTCCTCCCATTTCCTCTTCCCCCATCATCATAGTCAAGAAAAGTGAAAAAATAGTGAAAGAAACCATCTCTTCGGAGTGACTCCTCCCTTCCCTTCTGATTTTCACCTTTTTTTCACGCATCTTTGTTATGATAAAAGAAATGATGGGAAACGGGAGGAACGGCCATGAAAGTATTGCTCGCCGAAGATGATCTCCACTTAGGGGAACTAATCGTCCATTTGTTAAAGAAAAAAGGGATTGACCATATCGACTGGGTACAAGAAGGAGAAGACGCGTACGACTACGCGATGGCGGAGTTTTACGATGTCGTCGTGCTCGATTGGATGCTCCCAAACGGCGATGGAGTCGATATTTGCCGACGATTGAGGCAAAATGGTTATACGGGCGCCATTTTGATACTGACGGCAAAAGACGCAGTGCAAGACCGCGTCACCGGGCTTGAAGCTGGGGCGGATGATTATTTGGTTAAGCCGTTTGAAATTGATGAACTTGTTGCCCGCTTAAAAGCGCTCGCTCGGCGCACGTTCGTCCCGCTTCAAGAGGAAACAGTAACTTTTCACGGCTTCACCTTGAATCGAACAAGCCATACGCTGCATCGCAATAATGAGGAAATTTCCCTTACCCCGCGCGAGTTTCAGCTTCTCGATCTTCTCGTCCAAAACCAAGGCCAAGTTGTGCCGCGCGAGACGATCCTAGACCGCGTCTGGGGATGGGACGCTGATGTATCCATGAAAACGATTGACGCGACGATTAAATTGCTTCGTAAAAAGTTGAAAGACGATGTCATCCAAACGGTGCGGGGAGTGGGATATAAAATTGATAAATAACTGGAACGAGTGGCGCCAATGGCTGCGCCGTTTAGGTAACGCGGACTTGTTCCGCCGCACTCATTGGCGGCTGACCGCGCTTTATAGCGGCATTTTCACCTTATTTCTCGCTTTGTTTGTCGTTATTGCCGCCGCCTTGTTTTATTGGATCACGACATCCGAGCAAGAGCAGCGCATCACTCGCCTCGCCGAACAGGAGGCCAATACCATTGAACAGTTTTTGTTAAAACAAAGCAATTTTGACTTGTTCGATGACCAAAGTCTCGTGCTGTTCAGCGAAGATCAACTCTTTTTTTACGTCATCAGCCCAACCGGCCGTCTGCTCGCCGGGGATGAAGTCCACCGGCGCCTGCGCCCGTATTTTTTAAGCGCCTTGTCTCATCTGGACACGAACGAACAGACCCCAGTCTATCTGACCGTATCATTGCCTAAACATATGCCAGGCCTAGCCCGCGACGCTGCGCGTGATTGGCGAGTGCTCACCGCCGCCCACCCGCTCGTCATTCGGGGAGATGTCGTCGGCATGCTTTATATCGGGATGGACGTGACATCGTTTTTTGGAGTGTTTCATTGGCTGCTGATCGTGCTCATCGGTCTTGCCATTCTGTTTCTCGCCGTCGGGGTGGCGCTTAGTTTCTTTATGTCCAAGCGAGCTCTCGTGCCGATTGAAGAAGCGTACGAGCGGCAGCGCCAGTTTGTCGCCGACGCCTCGCATGAGTTGCGCACGCCGCTTAGTGTCGTCTTTTCATCCGTTGAGGCGCTCACACTGGAAGAAGATGTGATGAAAAACGAATTGGCCCACCGTCTGCTCGATCGCCTTCGTGAAGAGTTGAAGCGGATCACGAAGTTGATGAACGACCTCTTGACGCTCGCCCGCGCGGATGCAAAACATGCCGCGTTGGAGCTGGCGAAACAAACGTTTGACTTCCGCCCGCACGCTGAGCGAACATTCCAGCTCATCTCGGAGCTGGCAGCGAAAAAACAGATCACAATGAATTTTCACGCCCCGGAGCAGGCGATGGTGACAGCCGATCCGGACAAGTTGACGCAACTGCTATACATTTTGCTTGATAACGCCATCAAATACACCCCAGAAGGCGGGAATGTGACGCTGTCGATCCGCACCGAACCGAAACAATTCGTCCTTTCTGTCAAAGACACCGGCATCGGCATTCCGCCGGAAGATATGGGCCGGATTTTCGACCGCTTCTACCGTGTCGACAAAGCGCGCTCCCGCCAACAAGGTGGCCACGGTCTGGGACTATCGATCGCCAAATGGATCGTCGACGCCCATGGTGGTACGATCCACGTTCAAAGCCAACTCGGCCAAGGGACAGAATTTCTTGTCCTCCTGCCCGCTTAACCCACAGCTTTTCTTATCACAACGAAAGGTGTCCCCTATAGAACGGGACACCTTTCATTCTCTATTCACAATCAGTTTAAAAAGATTTCGCTTTTCACCTAATTTTCTCCTTCGCCTACTACAATGCAAACTGTAAGCTAGTCCACCACCGAAAAAGGAGGTGTCGATATTGAAGAAACTTCGAGCGCTCGCTCTGCTCGCCCTTATTGTGCTCGCCGGGGTCAGCCTATTTCATGTGCTCACGCCACATGAAGTGATCGTGTACAGGCGCCTAAGTGTTCTGTTTGACGGCATGCACGGCGGCTTTGGGCATCACCACCTGATCTTTCGTGTAGAGCCGCGCGCAGGCTGGTTGATTCCCGGCTTGCTCATGTGGTTCATCCCACTGCTGCTTGTCGGCGTTGGCGCGATATGGCTTGTGGCGAAGCGATCGAAGCGCTGGATTGGCTGGGCGCTTATCACCTTAGGGATCGCCGCCCTGTTGCCGAAATGGGTGTTACTCGGATTGGCGCTGGCCGCCGTATATGCCTTCGGACGCCATCAAACGCGAAAATCAGTAGCCGCGGAAACATGGAAACCAACAACCGCACCCATTTCCACCGACTGGCTCGATGAATGGGAAAAAATTGTACAAAAGGAGGGCAAAACAAATGGGTGTGTTCCGCCGGATCAAAACAATCGTTCTCGCTGAAGTGAACGAACAAATCGATCAATGGGAAGATCCGATTGCCATGACGAAACAATATTTACGCGAACTCGAACAACAACTCGAACAAGGGCGCCAAGCGCTCGCCCAACAATGGGTCACCGAACAGCGTTATGCAACGCTCATCGCGCAAGCGGAAGAAACGGTGGAAAAGCGGAATCGTCAAGCCAAGTTGGCGCTCGAACGCAACGAAGAAGCCGTCGCCAAGTTGGCATTGGGCGACAAACTGCTGTATGAGAAGAAACTAGAAACCTACAAGCAACAATATGAAACGATCAAAGCAAAAACAGCCGAAATCGTCCGCCGCCTCAATCAGCTGCGCGAACGATATGACGAGCTTGCCGCCAAACAGCTCGAGCTCACCGCACGCGTCAATGCTGCCAAAGCGTTAAAACAAATCGACACGACACTCGCTTCGTTTTCTGCCGATGAGGCGCTGCGCGGCTTCGCCCGCATGGAAGAACGCGTCATCGCGTTAGAAGCCGAAGCGTCCGCTGCTCGATTCGGAACGAACGCTGTGTTGTCCCCTGTGCCGTTTGAGGAAGAAGTGGAACGTGAATTAGCGAAATGGAAGGAAGCCCAATCGACGAACGCCTAATCTCCCCCTCCCCCCCTTTTCACATAGATGACCCCCTTGCCCCACCTGGCAAGGGGGATTGGTTTGTTCCGCTCTAGTTGATTTCCCGCCATGGATGAGCAAAATCATTTCCTCTATTTTTCCATTGTAGTAGAATGATTAGAGAAACGAAATAATTCAGGAGATGACCTCCCATGGACTGGAAGCGAAGCGTCCGCATTTTATGGCTGTGCAATTTTATGGTTTCGGCTGGAATGACCATGGTCATTCCCTTTTTATCGCTCTTCCTATGGCAAATGGGTGTCACTGAACATCATGCCTTAAGCATGTGGACAGGGCTCGTCTTTTCCGCCACCTTTTTATCGGCTGCGATTATGGCACCGATTTGGGGCATGTTTGCCGATAAATACGGCCAGCGCGCCAATTTGATTCGCGCTGGAATCGGCATGGGCCTCCTCACCGCCTGCATGGCGTTTGCCGCATCGCCGATGGCACTGCTTGTGCTCCGATTTCTTGTTGGCTTTTTCTCGGGATTCATCACCGTCTCGTTTTCCTATTTGGCCCGCATCGTTCCAAAAGACCATAGCGGCGAGGCACTCGGAACACTGCAAACCGGAAGTATCGCCGGCAACATTATCGGACCGCTCATCGGCGGCGCTTTATCCGACCTATTTGGCTTCCGTCCGGTGTTTTTGGTGACCGGGCTTTGCATCTTGCTTACGCTCTTGCCTGTAATGTTTTGGCTCGAAAAAGATCCGGTCGTGCCGCAGACGAAAAAGAACAAAGCGAGCTTCAAGGAAGTGTTCGAACATCGGCCGCTCATCATCTTGTTTATCGCTACGTTTCTTGTACAAATCGCCGTTCTTGGCGTCAATTCGATGATGACCATTTTTGTCCAATCGTTAGTCGGCAACACAAGCAATCTTGCATTTCTGTCCGGCCTCGCCTCATCCATCACCGGCATTGCGACGATCATCGGCGCGCCGTACTTAGGAAAACTCGGCGACCGGATCGGGCAGGAGAAAACATTACCGATACTGCTTGTGCTGTCCGGTTTGTTCGCCTTGCCGCAAGTATGGACAGACAATATTTACGCCCTGTACGTGTGGCGCTTCTTGCAAGGGCTGGTAGTCGGCGGCGTATGGCCAGCCATTCAGGCACTCATCAATGTGCAAAGCCCACGCCGCATTCAAGGGCGGGTGTTCGGCGTCACCGCCAGCAGCCGCTTTCTTGGCAACTTGACCGGTCCTACCGCTGCAGGTTCCATCGCCAGTCTATTTTCCATCGCCTACATTTTTGCCTTCTCCAGCCTCTTGCTCATTGTCACCGGCGCCTTAGTCGGCTATGCCCATCGTCGTTCATCAAGCGTGTGGCGCAAAGAGATGAAAGAAAAACTCACCACTTGGACACATCGCCTTCATAGTCGGCACTAAGCGTCTTGTCGGAATCGAACGCAAAGAAGGTGTCCGTAAAGAAATGAGATGATCCCCTTATAGTAGACAGAAAAAGAAAGCCCGCGGATCTGTTTACTATGGAGGGGATTTTTCTATGAAAAAATAAAAAAACCCATGAGCAAGGTTTGCTCCTTACCTAGGCATGGAAATGAGGAACTAAGGGGCACACACTTTCACAGAAAACACATGGTGCAGAGTTTAAAAAGTTTGCAAAAAGCGAAACAACCTGAGTCCTTATGAATACAGAACCCAGGCTGTTTACATCCGCTTTTTTATTCCTGACTCCTTGACAGGGGTCACCTCATTATTCAGATGCTCTAAATCATTTCTTTAAATTAACCGCCTTATTTCGGATATACTTTTTTAAATCGTTCACATACAACTAACATATCTGGTGAAAATTCCATGTCGTATTCTTTTAATGATTCGGTAAAAAATTTTTCGTGTGCATCCCACCAAGAACGATAATCTCCTTCGCCTTCCGCTAAAGCAAATTCCTCTGTCACCTCATTCATCGGAACAATTTCAACGGATTGAATTTGAATGACTGCGACTGGCTCTCCCTGACCATCCAAAACAATATAATATTCACCAGCTTTAGGGATAGGTTCTTTTTCTAACTCATAAAACACGTAGCCTGAAGTTGTCGCTGTTTTCTTTCCTTTAACAACTAAATCAGCCAACCGATCAGGAAAAGCTCCAAACTGAAAGGCATCTTTATATTCAATCCCCTCCTGACCAGTTGCCTTACAAAAATCATTCCAGAATTGTTGTATTCTATTATTCATACATCATCATCCTTTAACATAAAATTCTTTCTTTCATTCCACTCTCCACGAAAGTTTCATTTGATGTTTTCGCAAAATAAAAAACCACAGCAAGAGTGTTTTATAAATTGATGATGACATGATATGCTCCATCTCCAAAATCGATAAAGTTTCCATTCCTCATAGGTACGATACAAACCCCCGGCGTTCGGGTCATATGTGTACTCGTCGTAAGTTTCAATCCCTCATAGGTACGATACAAACGAATGGCGTTTGTACGATGACCGGCGCATCGGTCATAGTTTCAATCCCTCATAGGTACGATACAAACAGAGAACGCAACAACCGCGTGAGGTGATGAGAAGAGGTTTCAATCCCTCATAGGTACGATACAAACGTATTTTGAAGTCGATGCAAGCCGGTTTGAGCGAGGTTTCAATCCCTCATAGGTACGATACAAACCATTTAGGTACTTGCAAAATGAAGCGAGTACCTTTAGTTTCAATCCCTCATAGGTACGATACAAACTACCGACATACATAAAACGGCGGCGTACGAGGGAGAGTTTCAATCCCTCATAGGTACGATACAAACCGCTCGCTAAGCCTCATCGTCCAACACCCCTAACGGTTTCAATCCCTCATAGGTACGATACAAACCACCAGAGGGCAATAGCTGCCCATTCCGCGTTTGTCATGTTTCAATCCCTCATAGGTACGATACAAACCGCGAATCGCAACACGCTCACCGTAGTTACGTACGTAGTTTCAATCCCTCATAGGTACGATACAAACACGCCACTAACGTCGGGTAGTGGTTCGGTCTGTCCTTGGTTTCAATCCCTCATAGGTACGATACAAACCGCGAATCGCAACACGCTCACCGTAGTTACGTACGTAGTTTCAATCCCTCATAGGTACGATACAAACGTGCGGAACGTTAGGCGCCCCGTTGATGACATCTGAGTTTCAATCCCTCATAGGTACGATACAAACGGTGTACCAAGCGAAGAAATGAGAAACGAACTAAAAAAGTTTCAATCCCTCATAGGTACGATACAAACGCCTTTTCTTTTGACATTATTTATTCTCCTTAAATGTTTCAATCCCTCATAGGTACGATACAAACGATCTAGTTCTTTTTCGATTTCTTCTAATCTTGCTTCGTTTCAATCCCTCATAGGTACGATACAAACCCCAAAAAGTGCTGTTATATCAAGCTTTTTCATCCCATGTTACCTTCAGAATAACACGGTCAAAAAATTCTGTCAATCACACTCACCCGTGATAGCTGTAGGAGCCAAGTGACAAAAACAAATGTCGTCGACCCCCTGGGGTTTTTGCACGATTGGAGGTCGACGACAATAGAGGAATCGAATTATTTACCCGTTAGGCAGAACATGCCGAACCCTTGGGAATTTCGGCTGCCCAGGCCAACGTGGTATAAAAACGTCAACTGCTCGGGAGAAGAGGAGAGACGGTAATGCCCCAACCACCCTGTAATATACATATCTTTGAATAGTGTCACAACGCGATGGCGTTGGTGGACATGAACGGGTTGAATTGACAATCTCTCCACCGGCGGGACACCATAGTACGCTTGATATTTATGGCGAAAATTCAGCTCAATGAGATGGGGAAATACCTCATCATCCGGCCCGAAAAAATGAGTTTTCTTTCTTCTATCGATCGTCTCATATGTGCTGTATACAGTTAGCGGAGAAAGCATAGCCACCTCGATTGTGCTTTGACGGATCTCAACCTTGTCCATTTTCACACTTTTGACTTCAACCGGCTGATCGTAAAGCCAAATCTCCCGCCGCAGCAACAACTGCTGCCCGAGTTGCTCGGTCAACTCTGGAAGGATCGTATCGATATGCCATTGGAATTCGTCCAAAAACCGTATCGTTTTCTTCACCCGGTCCACTTCATGTCGTCCAAAAAGGCGGCTAAACGTAAACAGTTTGAAAGACCGCTTCTCATGGCGGAATCCAATCTCATGTAAAAACGTCGCGAGTTGTTTACTTTCTAGTGATCGATACAATAGCCCTTGCAACAAATGCTGATAATGAAGCGGCAGCGACACAGGACCCTGCCGCCCATTCATGGTAATGGTCAGTCTCATGAGAATACCCTGCTTTCTATAATTCCTTCTTTCTTTATTTATAAGCAGAGGCGTTTCGATCCCTCATAGGTACGATAAAAACCGCAGGCGAAATAAAAATTCAGTTCATCGACAGAGTTTCAATCCCTCATAGGTACGATACAAACCCCAAAAAGTGCTGTTATATCAAGCTTTTTCATCCCTTGTTGCCTTCAGAATAACACGGTCGAAAAATTCTGTCAATCATGCTCGCTCGTGATAGCTGTAGGAACCCAGTGACAAACACAAATGTCGTCGACCCCCTGGGGTTTTTGCACGATTGGAGGTCGACGACAAACGAATCTTGCTTCTTAGTGTCCCCACATGGATCTTCTACTTTTTTAGTTTGCCCACCACTGCCACCGACAATCAGGTCAGTTCACTAATCGCCTTCACGTTATATCTCTTGCGTCAGCATTCGCTTCGCAATATGTATCTTTTCTTTCACCATTCCCCACTGTTCGTACGAGGCCATCCATTCTATTCATTATTTCGCTCACCTCATTTCGCAATTGGAGCTCCTCTTCTTCACACAATCGCAAACTATGTCTCGAAACATCCGAACAACAGCCGCCCGAGGGCCACCTCTTGGCCGCCTGCTGTTTGGCGCTGCTTCATCTTCTTGGCCATGGGCTGCAAGCTTTCGGCGATGACGAAGGCGAGCTTGGCGAGCCCGCTCGGGAGACCGGTAAACTGACGGGGCGGCGGTAACATTGGGGTCAACCAGAATATCTTGAGTTCGGAGTATTCGGGAGGATCTGAGAGCATTCCCGAGCATTTATAAGCATCAAGGAGGAGAGAACACTGATCACTACAAGAGCAAGCGACAGACGGACAGATCGGCCGATACCAAATTTGCCAGCTACCCCCATATTACGTTACCCTTTTATTATGACGCTTTTCACCCCTCCGCGTCATTTTGCCGCTTTTTTTATTCTCTTCTCCCCTATGATACTAGCAGAAAAAGGAGGAATTATGTTGCGAAAATGGTTCATGTCTTTGCTCGCTGTCGGGCTTGTTTTAGGATTGGCCGCCTGCAGCGGAAAAAGTGATGCGAAAGGGAAAATCGTAATTACCGGAAAGAAGTTTACCGAACAGATGATTTTGACGCATGTACTAGCTGAATATGTGAAAGCCAACACCGATTTGGATGTCGAGGTGAAGGAAAGTTTAGGCGGTGCCTTTATGTTGCAGCAAGCCATTGAAAACGGGGACATCGATATGTATGTCGAATATACAGGGACAGGGTATTTAAACATTTTAAAACAGCCGTACGATCCAACGAAAACGCCCGAACAAATCTACAATGAAACGAAGAAATTATATAAGGAAAAATACAACATCGCTTGGCTCAAATCACTCGGATTTAACAATACGTATGCATTAGCGATGCGGAGAGACCTTGCTGAAAAGCTCGGAGTTAAAACGTACTCCGATTTAGTGAACCATTCATCTTCCCTCACATTTGGGTCAGACGCCGAGTTTTTTGAGCGAAGCGACGGCTATGATGGGCTTGTCGATACGTACGGATTCCACTTCAAGAAAACGGTCAACATCGATCCAGACTTGCAATACGAAGCAGCGAAAAATGGAAAGATTGATGTCATCACGGCCTACACGACGGATGCCCGTATTAAGAAATATGACCTCGTTGTGCTCAAAGACGATAAACAGTACTTCCCACCATACTACGCCGTACCGATCATCCGCCAAGAAGTGTTGGATGCCAACCCGGGATTGGAAGAAAAACTCAATCAACTAGCGAATATTTTAACTGACGAAAAAATGATGGAACTCAACGGCGAAGTGAACTTGGAAGGGAAACAGCCGCGCAAGGTGGCGATTGACTTCTTGAAATCGGAAGGACTGATCGACTAGAAAGTGAGGAATGTGGATGATTCGGTTTGAAAACGTAACAAAACAGTATGAAGATGGGTTCGTTGCCTTAAAAAATATCAATCTTGAAATCCGTAAAGGAGAGCTGGTTGCCCTCATCGGGCCGAGCGGTTGCGGGAAAACGACAACGATGCGGATGATCAACCGCTTAATCGAGCCGACATCGGGAAAAGTGTATATCGATGGACAAGACATTTCTGAGCTTGATCCGGTCGAACTGCGGCGTAACATCGGCTATGTCATCCAGCAAATCGGCTTGTTTCCACATATGACGATCGCGGAAAACATTGCGCTCGTGCCGAAGCTGAAAAAATGGGAAAAACACGCCTATGAAAAGCGGGTCGATGAGTTGCTTGAGCTCGTCGGCTTAGATCCAGCGACATTCAAGCATCGCTATCCGTCGGAGCTCAGCGGCGGCCAACAGCAACGTGTCGGTGTCGTCCGCGCCTTGGCTGCTGAACCGGACATCATTTTGATGGACGAGCCATTTAGCGCTCTCGACCCGATCAGCCGTGAACAGCTGCAAGATGACATCATCCGTCTGCAAGAGGAGATTCACAAAACCATTGTCTTTGTCACCCATGATATGGACGAAGCGATTAAAATTGCCGATCGGATTGCGCTGATGAAAGACGGTGAAATCGTCCAGTTTGCGACGCCAGACCAAATGCTTCGGCGACCAGCGAACTCGTTTGTCCGCGAATTTATTGGTGAAGATCGGCTGCAAATGCGAACTCGCCAAACAGCCGTGCCAACAGCGGAAGATTTAATGTCCGATGACGTCGCAACGATTTCGCCACGGCGTGGCTTAGCCGAAGCGTTCCGGCTAATGAAAGCGAGAAAAGTAGACAGTTTGGTTGTCGTCGATAAAAAGCACTCGTTTCTCGGCATCGTGACACTCAAACAAATCGAACAACGATACAATGAGGAACATTTGCTTGTTGCGGACATCGCTGATTACGATGTGACGACATTACAAAAAGAAGCGGGTGTCACCGACGTCGCTGCTTTGTTCCAAGACTCGGATGTACGCATCATTCCAGTGCTCGACGGCGATCGCCTTGTTGGCGGTATTACGCGCTCGAGCATGATGCGTGCGCTTGCTGAGTGGACATTTCAACAACATGCATAAAAAAATGAATGAGATATAGGTGGAGAGGAATGTCCCGTTTCTGTCCATCTTGTTGGCAAACCGCTTGAAACGATGGCTCGATTAAAATAAGGGTTGAACTGCTGATAAGTGGTTTATGGACAAGGGGATGCGACTGCTTGTTTGAAAAGTAGCCGCTGAAATCACTCATCCGGTTGGCGGCCGGTTTCAGCCGAGGACGAAGTGGCGGCTGACCCGCCGCCTTTCTGCCGAATGGCATACTATGATGAAGTCGCGGCTCATTTCCCGTCGCTTTTCCCCAAAGGGGGAAAACTAGTCCATCTGCCAACGATTGTTTCACCAAGGAAGGAATAACACGATGACCAAGCGGCTATCCATCTGCCGCTGTTTTTCCACCAAGGAGGGGTACAATGGAATTATTGCAAACGTTTATCGAACGACAAGAAGAGATTTGGATCGCTTTTCAAGAGCACGTACTGTTATCTGCTATTGCCATGGGCATCGCCATTGCGGTTGCTGTGCCGCTCGGTGTGGTGTTGACGCGGTATCGCAAACTCGCTGAGCCGATTATCGGCATTGCCGCCATCATCCAAACGATTCCAAGCTTAGCATTGCTTGGGTTTATGTTGCCGATTTTCGGCATTGGCAAACTGCCGGCGATCATCGCCTTGACGCTTTATGCCCTATTGCCGATTTTGCGTAACACGTACACGGGCATTCTCGGCGTTGACCCGGCGCTCGTTGATGCCGGACGAGGGATGGGGATGACATCGCGACAAATTTTATGGATGGTCGAGCTTCCTCTCTCTCTTCCGGTCATTATGGCCGGCGTGCGCACAGCAACGGTGTTGACGATCGGTGTCGCCGCCTTAGCGACGTTTATCGGCGCTGGCGGGCTTGGTGACTTGATCGACCGCGGTTTGCGTATCGCCGATAAAAACTTGATTTTAGCCGGCGCCATCCCAGCTGCCATTTTGGCGATTGTGTTTGACTGGTTGCTGCGCAAAGTGGAAAAGAAAGTGACGCCAAAAGGGCTGTAGCTGTAATCAGCCCTTTGGCGCCACCCCAACAAGAATTCGAACACCACTCTCCCCTGCTTACTCGCCCCGGAGCGGGCGAGAATATTTATATAGATATAACCCCTGACGTTCGTATTAATCAAAATGAATGCTTGTCAATGATTATTTGAGTAAGGATACAAAACGGAGGAAGTTCAGTCCAGTTTTTGCTGCCATAAATAAGATTTGAAAATCATTGTGGGTTGGGTGATTCCCACCCTACAAATGATATGTTTTGTTCATTAGTCAACCGCCTCACCATGAAAATGGACACTACCCCTTATGATGATTCATCCGCCTCCCACTCCCTATGTACGAACTACAACAGCCCCCTTGACCATTCTGTTTCCTCACCACATGTGACATCAACTTAACCGCTCAAATCCATCGATATTTCCAATCATTTTCATCCACTGGTCAATGAAGAGCGCTGATCACGGCAACAGCAAACGATAAACCAAGGTACGAAGCCCAATCTGTAAAAAACATCATCCATGTGCTCATTTTCTTATAAAAACATTACATTGAGCCATTAATATGAAACACAGCACGGATATCGCCATCGCTCCTTTCGCTAATGCCAGCTAAAAACAACATCACCACCCAATTTTCTATATATAGGAGGAGAATGAACATGGGAGAGTATATGTTAGAGACCCATCATGTAAGCAAAGCGTTTGGGAAACAACTCGTCGTAGATGATGTATCCATTAAAGTCAAGAAACAGACGGTTTATGGATTGCTCGGACCAAATGGAGCCGGAAAGTCAACCCTTTTAAAAATGCTGACAGGGCTTTTGCGTCCTACGAAAGGGGAAATCATGATCAACGGCCATCCTTGGAGCAGAAAAGACTTAAAAGATATCGGTGTGCTGATCGAATCCCCTGCTCTTTACGGCAATCTAACGGCTCATGAAAACTTGCTTGTTCACGCTAAATTGCTTCATTTGCCTGAGTCGCGGATCCAAGAAGTTTTGAACATCGTCGGCTTAGAAAATACAGGGAAAAAGAAAGCATCTCAATTTTCCCTCGGAATGAAACAGCGATTAGGAATTGCCAAAGCGCTTTTAAACCATCCAAAGCTGCTCATTCTCGACGAACCAACAAACGGCTTGGACCCATTAGGCATACAGGACTTGCGAAAACTCATTCAATCGTTTACCAAAAACGGGATCACCGTCATTCTATCGAGCCATATTTTGTCCGAAGTTAAGCAATTAGCCGATTATATTGGCATTATCCAAAACGGAAAACTCAGGTACGAAGGGAAAATAGACGAAAGTCAAGATCTCGAAAAACTCTTTGTCGATGTAGTGAACGAGTAATGAAGGAGGATGGAAATCATGCTCAATATGTTCGAGTCAGAACGTTTAAAATATAAGCGGACGTTTGCGAAAAAACTTGTATTCATCGCTCCGCTTTTCTTTGTCCTGTACGCCATCATCACCATGCCAACTGTAAATTCCACACACAATTATTTCGAATATGCCGTATTTAATTGGTGGCCATTGATTTTTGTTCCGATTGGAACAGCCTTGATCGCTTCCTTGTCAACGGTAAGGGAGAAAAAGTCAGGAAACGATAAAGTATTGCGTTGTCACGACATTAGCATCGTGCGTCTATGGTGGAGCAAAATCACCGTCATCGCCTATTACATGTTGCTCTCAACAATAGAGCTGATCATCTTGCTTGTTTTATTGAAATGGCTTTTTCCCAACAGCCTCTCATCAGCTACGGTCGCCGTATTCGCCAGCTTGGTCATTTGGTTGACCTCTTTAGCCTATATCCCGATCGGATTATTTGTGGCCGAGCGGTTCGGGATGGTAGTCTCGATCATTGTCAGTGTCATCGGCCTCGCCTTAGGGGTAGTCATGGCCGCACAACCGTATTGGCTGTTCATCCCATGGAGCTGGGGAATGAGGATGATGTGCCCGATCGTCGGGGTTCATCCGAACGGTGTTCCTTTGGAAAAAGGGAGTCCGCTATTGGATCCTTCTGTCATTCCAATAGGCCTGGCGATTGCCCTTGTCATGTTTCTATTGTTATCTTTTTTAACCGCCGTTTGGTTTGCGCGAAAGGAAGTGTATTAACATGTGGTTTCTTCGCCTTCTGTCATCCGAATGGATAAAAACAAAACGCACAGCGATTCGGATGATGGTCATCATCACGCCAATCATTTATTCTCTCTTTATGGTATGGTATTTTTCGCACTACCGTACCTCTACGTTTTGGCAGATGAAAATCTATCAAGGATTTTTTGAAGTAATGGCCGTTTCCTTACCGATCATTATCTCCCTACTGACTGGGCTGATGTCCTATCAAGAAGAAAAAGCAGGAAGTTTCATGAACATCTTGACCGGTCCTGTATCCAAAGTTCAATGGTATGTTGGCAAACTCACGCTGCTCATCTTTATTGCATGCGCGGACATCTTGCTAGCGACGATTCTCATGCTCTTTGGAATGAAATACGTACTCAAAGTGGCGCACATTCATTATCAGTTATTTTTGCAAGGAGCCATGCTCTCCATCGTGGGCTCACTCATCCTTTTTTCCTTGCATCTGTTCATCAGCTTTGCCTTTGGAATGGGAGCCTCGATCGCAGTAGGAAGCGGCGGATTTCTCATTTCCGCCCTGATTGGCGCAACTTCCTTAGGCGATCACGTATGGAGCTATATTCCTTGGGCTTGGGCTGTTCGTCTCTCACAATTTCCGATTCTTATGATGCCCGAAGTAAAGCAAGCCTTGGGGGCGCAGTTGTTAAATTCCTTTTCGCTATCATTATGGGAAGGAATAGCCTACGCCCTTCTAAGCTTCATCATCGTCACCATCATCGGTTCGATCTGGTTTCATCGTTGGGAAGGAAATCAACCACATGAATGAAAGTTCACTGCTCCCTCTCAATGGGATGGTAAAAAAGGAGGTTTCAGAGTAACGATGAAAAACTCCATCTTACTCCTCATGTTGATTGGAATCCTCTTTATAGGAGGTTGTTCACTTGTCAGTGACTTAAAAAAGACAGCCACACAAAATATGGAGATCGATCGGAAATTACCAAAATACGAGTTGAACAAAGAAAATTTGCAAGAAATTCACTATCAAGGCCGAACGTACATGATTCAAGCAGCAAAAGTCGATCGGAATCAATTGAACAAACCGATCGGGAAAGTAGCGGAGACGATTACCATCAATGAGCATCATCAAATCTTGAGTAAAAAAGAGCTGCGAAAGATCGAAGTCATTCCCGATCAAACGGATGAAAAACGAACTCACTTGAACTTTGGTTGGGTATACAGCATCAAAGGCGTAAACCCAGATGAAGAAGTGGCTGTTACGGTGAACCACCAATTTTTGATTGCTAAAAGAAAATAAAGGCTTAGAGACTGTCAGCTAGGGAAAGAGAAATTCCTCCCTAGCTGCATTCTCCACTCTCTATAACGGCGGAAAGCCCATAAGATTGGATGATTAATCAGATAGCTCCTTAATATAAAATTCAACCGTCGCTCCGCCTTTTTCATTGTTGTAGGCCCAAATTTCACCGCCATGATGATTCACAATTCGTTTGGCAATATACAGTCCTAATCCAACATGATTTTTATACTGCTTATCCTGGTAAAAAGGCTGGAACAACAAAGACGTATCGTTTTCTTTAAACCCCGTTCCTGTATCTGAACAGCGAAAATAGATTTTCCACTCATTCCCCTCTTTTTCATCATAGACTTCCAACTTAATTTCTCCGCTTTTTGTAAACCTCAGGCTGTTGTATAAAATATTGTCCAACACTCTCATTAACATCGCTTCATCAAGTATGTAAGATGATTTTTGCAAATTCACATCAAAGCAAATGTTTATCGATTTTTGATGGTAAACCATTGTTGAGATCTCTAGTTTTTTCTCCTCAAGGATTTGCCTTACATCCACTTCTTTTCCATTCAATGAGAAGTGGTCATTCTCTACTTTATAGAGCAACGACAAATTATCTGTCAACATGGTCATCTTCCCACAGTTTTTGCGAATAATCTCTAAATGGGGAGTGACATCAAAGTGGTCCAACTTTCTCAAATCTTGAATCAAATCAATTTGTCCTTGGATGACCGTTAACGGGGTTCTGATATCATGTGCGATCGATGATACCATCATTTTTCGTTCGTCATCGGTCTTTGCTAAACGTTCCACCATTTCTTTCAGTGCACTGATCATGGTATTAAAGGAATCCTGGATCTTGATAAACTCTTTTCTTTTCAACCCCGAGACTTGAAAATCAAAATTCCCGCTTGCAATGTGATCCGAAGCCTGGAGCAACAGTTTGACATTATGAAACAATGATTTGTACAGCCTAGATGTAAAGAAAATCAAATAGACAATAAAAAAGATCAACGGAGAAATAAACATCACAGCATAAATCAACACGGCTTCGAAGCGATTTTGATTGTTAATGATGAACCCAAAAGGCGCTTTCAACACATATACCGCCTGAATGGCGTTATCATGCTTCAAGGGAATGAACCGATACACATAGCTTCCTTTTACAATCTCACGGTTGATCGATTGACTAATATCCACTTGATCGTCTATAATTTCTCGATCACCATACAGATGCTTACCGCTGATGTCTACAACTTCTCCCTGTATCTTTTCACTGTAACGATGGATGGGAATTAATCTCCCCTTGAAAATCGCCTCTTCGTTTTCTTTCACCTTTTTTTCAATCAAATCCAAATCCTTCACGAAATAATTTGTCGGTTTCACCACATCGTTCGTGGCTAATGTAATAATCAAATAGATTAAGCATAAATAAGTAACGGCCGAAGAGATTGCCGTTGCCAACACGACTTTCACAACTAACAAATAAAAATCTCGTTTAATCGTTTTATTCTTTTTCATCGGTCACATCCCATTTATAACCGAGCCCATATAATGTTTGAATATAAGAGGTTTCTGGATCGACGGCCTTGATTTTCTTTCGAATATTTTTAATGCTTTCTGTAACAGTGTCTAACTGGCTGTCGGAGTCAATCCCCCATACTCGTTCAAAGATTCTTTCTTTGGAGAAAACGACCTTTTTATTGAGCATCAACAACTTAACAATCTCATATTCTTTTTTTGTTAACGGTAATTTCTTTCCTTTACAAAAGACTTCGTTAGCCAAAAGATCAATCGTAATATTTTTAGAACTCAAAAGATATCTCTCGTTTGAACGAATCCGTTCTTCCCTTCTTAAATGAGAATCAATTCTCGCCTTTAACTCCTTTAAGCTGAACGGTTTGGTGATGTAATCATCCCCACCGATCGCCAGAGCTTGAACCTTATCTTCCTCCAGCGTTTTAGCACTAACAAATACAATAGGGTAATCAACCCGATCACGAATGATTGTACACAGCTCCATTCCGTCAATTCCTTCCATCATGATATCCAACACAATCAAATCAAAATCGTCGTTTATCATCTTCAACGCTTCTACGCCGCTGTGGACCGTTTCTACCTGATAATGATGAAGCTCCAAATATTGTTTAATGGTGCAGCAAATATCTTCATCATCATCAACGACCAAAATTTTCTTGTTATTCATCTTTTGATCCCCCATACAGTTGAATCGCATTTTAACCTATTCCATCCCCATATCATGGGGTAATCTCATAACACCGTTGCGTTTGTTCATAGGTGCAATGTGAAGCTTTACTCTTTGTTGCTTTTTACTAAAAAATGCGCACGTCTTGAGTGACGCCCGGGTGAAAGACGCCTCTTGTCTATGAACCTTTTCCAACATATTTGATCGATGACTGGTCGATCGAACAACACCCTTTTTAGGGAGTTGTTCGACCGATCGGTACGCCAAGGTATGATGGAACCCCCTCTGCGGCTTGCCTCCAACCATCGATCAGTCGGCTTTTCCATTGTATATAAACAACATTTAAACTTCAGATAATAAAAATGCACAATCCCAAGGCGTTTTTTTCGAGTTTTGTATAGCTAATATCGTCAATAAAATTCCCGCTGTTCCATCGATTAGTCCCACATAATCATAATATTTCGTGCTTCCTTCGCTCTCCTCAATATTTTTAAAGCCAAAAGGGAATTCCTCATTATAAAATTTTATTATATCATCGACTAATTTGCAGGCGGCTTCCTTAAAATCGCTGATATTCGTTTCTTCATAAAATCTGTTGCATATATACGCAACTCCCGATAAACCATGACAGAAGGAAGGAGAAAAAATGTTGTAAAGCCGTTTGCTTGCCAGTTTCATTCCGCTGACAGCACAATCAATGTATGATTGATTATTTAGAGTTTTACCTGCTATAAGTAACGAATAAGCAACACCAGGCGTGCCATAACACCAGGCATCCCTTGTATCTTTGTTTAGGACAGAGCCATTTTTGTATTCCTCTAGAGAAACATGAGTCCCCCAATAAGAGCCATTTTCATCTTTAATTTGAAACTTCATAAGAAAATCAGCTATTCTTTGAATGCATTCATCTTGCCCATCTACGTAAATATTCAGTTTTTTGGCATTGCACAAGACAATGAGTAAAGCAGGTATACCGTGAGACAACCCAATGTTAAAGAAACCCGATGGCCATTTTCTCCTTTCGGTGTCTGAAAAAGCATTCATTGGAGGAATATACCAGCCAGGAACGTTGATATCCTCCATTTGTTTATCTTGAGATAAATCTATAATACCCGTGGTGCTAGTTGAGCGTCAACGCTCCACTAGCCCAAGAACAACGAGAGAATGGGCCAATAAAATGCCATCAAGCGCTGTTTCAAATCCAGAAACCGAATTGGCACGAATTTCCGTAATCCGAAATGAATCCACTAAAACCGAGAACGCAGTTTCGACGATTTTGCGTTTTTGCTTCATCCATTGTTTCCATTTTTTTGATTGCGCAACTCGTTGATTTTTCCGAGCAGGCGTCCAAAAAGCGATTTTGTATTCATCGTATAGTTTCTTTTGCAAGGCTTGGCTCACATATCCTTTGTCGCCAAGTGTATACGGATGAGGAAGTTGGGCCATCACGGTTTCCGCAGCTGTCCGGTCGTGGCAGGATGCTTCGGTCAGGACATATCCCATCGGAAGCGCTTGGTCAGTGATCTGGAGATGAAGCTTCAATCCATAGTAAGCCATCTTTTTGGATGCACAATACCCAATATCTGCGATTCCTTGAAACCGTTTGACGCGATATATTCGTGCGTGGTGGCAGAGTTCAATGGGTAAGCTATCCACTACCGCATAAGCATGATGTTGCCCACGTTTGGCTAGTTGATATCGGATCCATTTGACGGCAAAGCCAAGATTTCGACAACGACGGTTATATCGAGAGCGTTCAGGAAATAAATCTTTCGAAAATAAGTTTCCGATCACAAATCGGTGCCAAGCTCGTTCGGATGTAAAACCTAACAACTTTCCAAGAACATGGACGGCGATGATGACCTCATCTTCTTGCTTCAACAAATGGCGATTTCGACGTTGTAAATACATCTGAATTAAAGACAATTGTCCAGATACAAAGAATAAAATCGCTGCATATTGTTTTTGAATTTTCGCTTCGTCTGTTGTAAAATGAAAGTGCTCTTGCATGTGAACTCTCCTTTTGAATGTTTGGTAGCACTTTCATTTTAAAGGAGATCCTTCATGCAAGGGCTATTTTTATACTTATCTCATTTTATCTAGCACCACGGGTATATTTTTTATAATGTTCTTAAATTTATTGTGTATACGAGACTATCTCAAAAGGTTATTGGCAAAATACACAACATCTTCTACATGACGACTTGCTTGTTCAAGATCAGGATGGTGCAGTTGACGTAACGAGGAAGACCGCTACACGAAAGCGCTCCTCATTCTTTTCAAATACAGGGCACTATTCGGTTCGCTCAATCACTTCCATTTGATTATTCAATGAACATTAGATCTGCACTTCGTACAGTTGCACGTTTAAAATGAGCACACCCCTCACGAATTTCTACACCACAAGTGTGTCAATGATCTATCCTCTTTCCATATAAAAAAGGCATCTTTCTTTTGATGGCAGTCGCTATCCGACTAGAATGAGCTCAATTCTTCTTTGGGAGTAAAAAAGCAGGGCTGATCCAAAACGCGCGTGCGTTTTAGTTCAGCCCTCACTTCTCAATCCCTAAATTTCATGGTAGTGTTGTATACGCATCTGTTGATGCCCACTACTTCACCGCCACGGTTTGGCTTTGGCGAATGGCTTGGCGTAAGTCTTCTAAAATGTCGTCGATCGACTCCGTGCCGACAGACAGGCGAACAAGACCTGGGGTGACACCGGCGGACAGCTGTTCTTCCGGGGTCAGCTGCTCGTGCGTCGTGCTGGCTGGGTGGATGATGAGCGATTTCGAATCACCGATGTTGGCCAAATGCGAGAACAGCTTCACCGAGTCGATCAATTTTTTCCCGGCTTCGACGCCACCTTTGATTTCAAACGTAACGATCGCACCTTGCCCGTTTGGCAAATACTTTTTCGCGAGTTCATGTGACGGATGGCTTGGAAGCCCTGGATAGCTGACGGATTCGACGGCTTCTTCCTCTTCCAAAAACTTAGCAACAGCGAGCGCATTTTCGCTATGACGCTGCATCCGTAAATGAAGCGTCTCTAATCCTTGCAAAAGCAAAAACGCATTAAACGGCGACAGCGCTGCCCCTAAGTCGCGCAACAGCTGAATACGCGCTTTCGTGATATACGCTGCTTCCCCAACAGCATCGACATACACCAAACCATGATAACTCGGATCAGGTTCGGTGAACTCCGGAAACTTGCCGCTTCCTTTCCAGTCAAACTTGCCGCTGTCGACAATGACACCGCCGATCGAATTGCCGTGCCCGCCGATAAACTTTGTCGCCGAATGGACAACGATATCAGCGCCAAACTCAATCGGCCGCAGCAGGTACGGGCTGGCAACCGTGTTATCAACGATGAGCGGAATACCGTGGCGATGAGCGATATCAGCTACCGCTTCAATGTCGAGCACATCGTTTTTCGGGTTGCCGATCGTTTCAGCAAACACTGCTTTCGTTTTGCCAGTAATGGCCTTCTCAAAGTTTTCCGGATCAGACGAGTCAACAAACTTCACCGTAATGCCAAATTTGCGCAGCGTATGGGCGAACAAGTTGTATGTGCCGCCGTAAATGGACGAAGACGATACAATTTCATCACCCGCCGAGGCGATGTTGATGAGCGAATAAAACACTGCCGCCTGCCCCGATGACAGCGCCAGCGCTCCAACGCCGCCTTCTAACGCCGCGATTCGCTTTTCAAGCACATCGTTCGTCGGGTTCATAATACGCGTATAAATGTATCCTTCCTCTTTCAATCCAAACAAATTGGCCGCGTGCTCACTGTCACGGAATACATACGAACTCGTTTGATAAATCGGTACCGCTCGCGAACCTGTTTCTGCATCCGGTTGTTGCCCCGCATGAATGGCGAGCGTCTCTGGGCGGAATGCACGTTCTTCACTCATCGTTCTCATCCCTCTCTGTTTTGATTCTTCCTCTCTCGCTCCTCTTGATGTCTATATCCAACTAATTCAGTTGGTTTTGTCTAAAAATCTATCATTTCCATTGAGGGATGTCAATTGTATTTTTTTAAAAGTCTAAAAAATAAAATGAAAAGACAAGGCTGCCGGTCAGCAGCCTTGTCTTTTGATTTATCGCTTATTGATTTCTTCAACAAGCAGCTTGTTGACAAGCGGCGGGTTCGCTTGCCCTTTCGTTGCTTTCATCACTTGGCCAACGAGGAAGCCGAGCGCACGGTCTTTACCGTTTTTATAGTCTTCCACCGACTGCGGGTTGGCATCTAGCACTTCTAGCACGATTTTGCGCAGCGCTCCTTCGTCGGAAATTTGCACAAGCCCTTTTTCTTTGACGATTTTCTCTGGATCGCCGCCGTGTTCAACGAGCTCTTTAAACACTTTTTTCGCGATTTTCGACGAAATCGTGCCGTTTTGGATGAGCTTGATCATCCCAGCTAGACTTTCCGGCGTCAAGGCGATGTCATGAAGCTCTTTTTGTTCGGAGTTTAAGTAACCGGATACTTCTACCATGAGCCAGTTCGACGCCAGTTTCGGATCAGCGCCGTTCGCAACGGTCGCTTCAAAGAAGTCGGCCATTTCTTTTGTCAGTGTGAGCACTTTGGCGTCATATTCTGGCAAGCCCCACTCTTCGACATACCGCTTCCGGCGGGCGTCCGGCAGCTCCGGAATCGAGGCGCGGACGCGCTCTTTCCATTCGTCGTCAATGTAAAGCATGACCAAATCCGGCTCTGGGAAGTAACGGTAGTCTTCCGAACCTTCTTTGACGCGCATCAAAACGGTCGTTTTCGTCGCTTCGTCAAACCGCCGCGTTTCTTGACGGATGACGCCACCGGAGAGCAAAATTTTCTCTTGCCGTTTCGCCTCGTACTCGAGCCCCATGCGGACGAAGTTGAATGAGTTGAGGTTTTTCAATTCCGTTTTTGTACCGAACTTGTCCGAACCGAGCGGGCGAAGCGAAATATTGGCGTCGCAGCGAAGCGACCCTTCTTCCATTTTGCAGTCGGAAACGCCGGTATATTGGATGATCGCTTTTAATTTTTCCAAGTAGGCGTACGCTTCTTCCGGCGAGCGGATGTCCGGCTCGGAGACGATCTCAATAAGTGGCGTCCCTTGACGGTTAAAGTCAACAAGCGAATAGCCGTCGCCTGTATGCATCAATTTACCGGCATCTTCCTCGAGATGGATGCGGGTGATGCCGATTTTTTTCTTTTTCCCGTTCACTTCAATTTCAATCCAACCGTTTTTGCCAAGCGGTTGGTCGTATTGCGAAATTTGGTACGCCTTCGGGTTGTCCGGATAAAAATAGTTTTTGCGGTCAAATTTTGTCTCGGTCGCGATTTCGCAGTTTAACGCCATCGCCGCCTTCATCGCAAACTCGACCGCTTGCCGGTTCAAGACCGGCAGCACACCCGGATACCCTAAATCGATGACGTTCGTTTGCGTATTCGGGGGCGCACCGAATGCGTTCGGGCTGCTTGAGAAAATTTTCGATTTTGTTTTCAGCTCGACGTGCACCTCAAGTCCGATGACCGTTTCAAAATTCATCGTCTATCCCCCCTTATAACACCGGTTTTTGCTTATGGTAATCGGTCGCTTGTTCAAAGGCGTGAGCGACACGGTAGACCGTGCTTTCATCAAAATGCTTGCCGATAATTTGCAAGCCGACCGGCAAGCCATCAACAAAGCCGCACGGCACAGAAATCGCCGGTACACCCGCAAGGTTGACCGGAATCGTTAAAATATCGTTCATATACATGGTCAGCGGATCGCTCGTTTTCTCGCCGATTTTAAACGCTGGCGTCGGCGTCGTCGGACCGATGATGACATCGTATTGTTCAAAGACATTTTCAAAGTCGCGTTTAATTAACGTCCGCACTTTTTGTGCCTTTTTGTAATACGCATCGTAATAGCCCGAGCTTAAGGCAAACGTCCCAAGCATAATACGGCGTTTGACTTCGCTGCCGAACCCTTCGCTCCGCGTTTGTTTGTACATATCGATCAAGTTTTTCGCATTGTCCGTCCGGTAGCCGTAGCGGACACCGTCAAAGCGGGCAAGGTTGGCAGATGCTTCCGACGAAGCAAGCAAATAGTACGTCGCCAAGGCATATTTCGAATGTGGCAGCGACACTTCTTCCCATGTCGCTCCAAGCTTCTCCAGCACACTGAGTGCCGCAAGCACCGACTGGCGTACTTCTTCGGCGACGCCTTCGCCTAAATATTCTTTTGGCACAGCGATTTTCAGCCCTTTGATATCGCCTGTTAACGCCTCAACGTAGTTTGGCACGTCAATATTCGCCGACGTCGAATCCATCGGGTCAACGCCAGCGATCACTTGCAACAAATATGCATTATCTTCTACCGTGCGCGTAATCGGACCAATTTGGTCAAGCGACGACGCAAACGCGACGAGCCCGAAACGCGACACGCGACCGTACGTCGGCTTCAATCCGACAACTCCGCAAAACGCTGCTGGCTGGCGGATCGAACCACCCGTATCTGATCCTAGCGAAAACGGCACTTCGCCTGCCGCCACTGCCGCGGCCGAACCGCCGCTTGAACCGCCTGGAACGCGCTCCAAATCCCATGGGTTGCGCGTCAGCTGGAACCCGGAGTTTTCCGTCGACGAACCCATGGCAAACTCGTCCATGTTCAGCTTCCCGATCGTAATCGCGCCCGCAGCATTCAGCCGTTCCATAACGGTCGCATCATAAATCGGATCAAAGTTATATAAAATTTTGCTGGCACATGTCGTGCGCAGTCCTTTGGTGACAATGTTGTCTTTAATGCCGATCGGCAAGCCAAACAGCGGGTTTGTTTCCTCGCCTTTCGCCAGCTTGTCGTCAAGCTCTTTCGCTTTCGCCCGCGCTTGTTCTTCGTTTAACGTTAAAAACGCTTGTACTTTTTCTTCCACTTCGCCGATGCGGCGGTATGATTCATCAACTAAATCCGAAATGGACACTTCTTTTTTCTGCAATAACGTATGTAATTCGGACACCGTATGGTCAAAGAGCGACATAAATCCCCCTCCTTACTCTAAAATGGCTGGTACACGGAATTGGCCGTCTTGCTGATCCGGCGCGTTTTTCAACACTTCTTCGCGCGGCAGTCCAGGCTCCGGCTCATCTTCGCGCATCACGTTTCTCATATCGAGCACGTGCGATGTCGGCGGTACATTTTCCGTATCCAGCTCATTCAACTGCTCGGCAAATGTAATGATGGCGTCAAGCTGTTTCGTAAACAGTTCTGCCTCCTCATCCGTCATCGCTAACCGCGCTAAATCCGCGACATGTTTTACTTGTTCAATCGAAATTCGCGACATCGTATTCACCTCCGACATGGTCGACCTTCCACAATACTATGATGATACCAAAATTTAAGGAAATAAAGCAACATTCCGGACCAATTTGAGTGGTTGTCAATGGGACATACACGAACATATACGCCATAACTGATAAAAAGGAACTTGTAACGATGAACGAAACATCGCTTTTGCCTAAGCGCTCGACAGCCTGAACACGATGGACGTCCCATTGCGTCAGTTTATCAACAAAAACAACTCGAGCGGCAATAAATCGCCATTCAGCCGGAACAGTCAGAAATGCGTGAGAAACAACAAGAGATCCGCTTGGAATAATAACGGCGTCAACACCAAGGTTTGCTTCACGCTGGGGAAAAGAATGGCACAGCATCGTTTCCGCCCTTTCTTCATCGCCAAGAGGGAACCGATGCTCTTGCAGCTGATGCACATCGCCTTACGAGAAAGCGCTTCATTAGAATTGAACACTCTCCCACCTACGTTTACACTTAAAGATGGGAGATGCTTGAGAATGCTCGCCACAGCAGGCTGTCAACCAAGACATCCTTATACGTTCCACGCTTGGTGAAAGGCTCCGATTCATCTTCCACTTGTGCTCATGCGTGAAGGTGGGAACCTTCTCGGTTTAGAAACCACCTCGAACAAAACATAGATTCCCGTGCCGAATCATTGGCCTCAAATCGAAGACATCCAGTTGGACTTAGATTTCATCGCCCACCGTACGGTCGATAACGAATGCATCATCTGTCAAACGAAAAGAAGTGCTGTCCTACTGATCCATTTTCATATAGGAAAGGAGCCCAATGCCATGAATATCGCGTTTGACCATCTCGTTCATTTAACCGAGCGCCCCGAACAAGCGAAAGCAGCGTTTGAGCAATTAGGGTTTACGGCCTCCCATGGCGGCCGCCATTTGTCATGGGGAACGTATAACGCATTGTGCTATTTCAAGCCGCTCTGCTACATTGAATGGATCGGCATCGCTGACATGCAGACGGCGAACACATGCGGAAATCCGCTCATCACCCAGCTTGTCGCCGACAGCCAAGAGGGAAGTGGCTTTTCTCAATTAGCGTTCCGGACGAACGATATCGAATCATTGGCAAAGCAGCTACGGAACAAAGGATTCACCCCAATCGGGCCGTTCCCTGGCAGTCGCCAGCGCGATGACGGCAAGTTGCTCACGTGGTCAATGCTGTTTCTTGAAGACGACACAGGCGGCGCGTTCCGTTACCCGTTTTTCATCGAATGGGGCGACAGCGACGACATGCGGATGAATGAATTGGCGCCGCTGATGCGCCACCCGATCGGTTCCCCTTCTTTGTCGTCGATTAGCCTCTATACGCTCGATCTCGATCGCGCCATCGACGGCTACCGCCGGCTGTTTGGCTTGCCGGTACCCGAGGTTAGGCACGATGAAGAGGGAACATATGCGGAGCTAACCGTTGGCGGCATCGCTCTCCGCTTTTACAAAGCCGACGATCGCCCGTCAACAAGGCCATTTTTATGTCGGATCGCCGGCATTCAGCCAAGGCGCCGCTTCGAGCTAGCTGGAGGGACGTATATCGTTTCTGAATCGTGACAGATGCTTTTCACATATCCCCCTTTGCTGCTGAATAGGATGGAATAACCGTAGTTTCATCCAAATGTAGTGAAAATGGCAAAGGGGGATTGACACGTGGCGCATCCCTATATTTCTCCGAGACTGCCCATGGAGACGATGATCTCGATTATTCGAAACGGGTTAAAGAAAACATCCATACCGAAAAAGATCGTCGTTATCGGTGCTGGCATGGCCGGGCTTGTGGCGGCATCACTGCTGAAACAGGCGGGCCATCGCGTCACCATTCTTGAGGCATCTGAGCGGGTCGGCGGCCGAATCTACACGATCCGATCCGACTTTCGCGATGACCAGTATTTCGAAGCGGGCGCGATGCGCATTCCACACACCCACCGCTTGACGTTGGAATACATCCAAAAGTTCAACTTGCCGATCCACCCTTTTGTCAACAGCACTCCGCGCGACATTTTGTATTTTCGCGGTATCAAAGCGCGCCTTAGCGAATACGAACGACATCCCGACCTCTTTGGCTTTCCCATCGCTTCCTATGAACGAGGCAAAACGGCTTCCGAACTATTGCAAATGGCGGTTCGCCCAGTCATTCAATTCATTGAACAAAACCCAGAGAAACATTGGCCGATTGTCATCGAACAGCTCGACCGCTACTCGTTTGACACCTATTTGCGTTACAACCCGTTCGGCCTAAGGCTATCGGTAGGTGCTATCGATATGATCAAAGCGGTCCTCTCGCTCGAAGGATTCCCGGAATTGTCGTTTCTTGGGCTGTTGCGCGAACTGATGACATTGTTTACACCGAACATGCGCTTTTATAAAATTGTTGGCGGCAACGATCGGCTTCCAAAGGCCTTTTTGCCGCAACTGAAGGATGAGCTGCTCTTTAGCCATAAAGTGCAAAAAATTGTCCAAAACAAAAACAGTGTCACCATTCATGCGATCCATACAAAAATTCTTCAGCCATTTCAAATCACAGCCGATCGAGTGATCGTCACCATCCCGTTTTCGATTTTGCAATTTGTCGACATTGAACCACGCCATTCGTTTTCCGAGAATAAACGAAAAGCCATTCGCGAACTTCATTATGTCGGTTCAACGAAAACCGGCATCCAGTTTAAAACACGTTTTTGGGAAAAAGAAGGCTTGTTCGGGGGACGAACAGTGTCCGATTTGCCAATTCGCTACACCCAATATCCAAGCCAAGGCATCGGCACGACTGGACCAGGCGTCGTATTGGCCAGCTATACGTGGGAAGACGACACGATCCCGTGGGACAGCTTAAGCGCTGAAGAGCGGCTCGAATACACGTTAAAAAACTTAGCCGTCCTCTATGGTGAACAAGTGTACCGCGAATTTGAAACCGGAACAAGTCATAGCTGGGTACGCTATCCATACTCGGGCGGCGCCTTTACACTGATGAAGCCGAATCAAATAACAGAGATTTCCCCCTATATTGCTACCCCCGAAGGAAGGGTTCATTTTGCTGGGGAACATACTTCCACGCACCATGGCTGGATTCAAGGAGCCATTGAATCCGGCATCTGCGCCGCATATGAAGTAAACAATTCGCCGGCTTAAAGACTTAGCGGCAAACCACCCCGCCATCATCGCTGCCCACGACGATGGCGGAACATGCTCATCCGCTCATATAGCGTCGGAACATCCCCGGCACTCACGATCAGCTCGAGATCTTGTGGGGCGGCAAATCCTTGTTGAACCGTGTGCCGAAGCAAGTCGAGGAGCGGGTCAAAAAAGCCGTCCACATTGAGCAGGCCGATCGGTTTTTGGTGAAGGCCGACGCGAGACCACGACAGTACTTCAAACAGCTCTTCGTACGTTCCATATCCTCCAGGCAGGGCGATAAACCCGTCGGCTGCTTCGTTCATTTTCGCCTTGCGCGTATGCATTGTATCGACGACGACCAACTCGCTCAACCGATCATGAGCTACTTCTCGATCTTTCAAAAACTGTGGAATGATCCCGACGACATGCCCTTGATGGCCTAGCACTGCCTCGGCCACCTCTCCCATCAGCCCAGCCTTTCCTCCGCCGTAAATCAGCGTAATGCCGCGGCGAGCTAAAAACATCCCAAGCTCCTGCGCTGCTTCTTTATATTTGCTGTTCTGTCCATAGCTTGATCCACAAAATACACAAATTGCTTTCATTTTATATCCACACCTTTACCCGCGTATTTTCGGGACAAGCGATCGCCCCTTTTTGACACAAGCATGACAAAGGCAGCTGTTGCCTTCCAATGCCAAAAACCGTCTTCTAACCATCATTTTACCAATTGGTCATCCATCCAACCAAGTGCCAATCCCACTAATTTCTCCCATATTCGTCGCAATCGGTAAGCGACGGGATTGGATCACACCGTGATGGAACAGAACCGTTGCATGATACCGCTCAGCCATTCCCACATACCTAAAGCCCCTTAGCCGTTTCGAATCGTTTATCGGCTAAATAAGCCACACCCTGTTCCTGAGCAATCATCCGAAAACTTCACATGAACAAAACATCCTCCCCAGCTGATCTGGAGAGGATGTCGTGCCCTGGTTGGTTCGTCATCGATAAATATGCACAAACGGCTCGTTTACTTTCGCTTGACGTACAATAAGACTTTCTGGCTGGCCGGTTGAAGAGATGTAAACGTTGACAGTGATGTAATCCGGGAACTTCTCCATTACTAAGCCGGTGACATATTGCGTAAAACCGATCACTTCCATTTTACCATAAAACGGAATCGTTATGTTGATCGTCAGCTTCTGGAGCTGATCGTTGACATACAGCCCTTTGCCGACGATGCCGGTGTAATTCGGGAAAAAGTCCTCAACGTCTGATTTAAAATTATTGAATTTCAGCCAGTCGTCGCGGTGATTTTTTTCCGCTTCATCGGACGGGAATAAGTAATATTCCTCGTTCACCGCTTCCCACTTGTCAATCGTGTTGCTCCCTTCATCCACATGAGTGACAGCGAAAAAATGTCCTGGAGTAACGGACGAGCGCGGTGCTTGCTTGTATAAAGCAATCGTGATCGGTACACTGCCGAGTCCTTTTATATTTCGCAGCCGTTTTAGCACCTCGGCGGCAATCTGTTTTCCTTCCCGTTCAATGACATCATCTTTGATTTTCACCTCGCGTGGGTAGCCTTGCTCGGTCGAGTAATAGTGAACGGAGTTGAGCGCCAATCCAATGGCAACACCGCCGAGTTTCACCTTATCGTTGTCCACTTTTACCAAATAGTCGTGCTCCAAAATGCTCGCCAAATAAATCGGACTTTGTTTATTTTTTTGCTCGTTCGTTCCGGTATCGCTAATCGGCGGGTTTAAGCCGATGTTGTCTTCCGGTTTCATTTTTTCTTCTTTTAGCTGGTTGCTCGTCCGCTTACGTTCGAGCCACTTGTTCACCGTTTTACCGTCCAAATATTGCCCCTCTTGGAACAAGTAATCGTCCGTGGGGAATTGTTCAGAGGCCAAGCGCATGAGTCCCGTTTCAAATTCATCGACATCCAGTCGCGTATTTAAATCGCCGACAACCTGTCCACGCGCCCCAGACGGTTTAAACGGCAAGACAACACGGTAATACGAGTCAGAAATGTTGTATTTCGGAATGACGGCTTCTTGCTCTTTGCTTCCTTTGTTTTGCACAACTTCTTCGCCTTGGTCAAATTTTGGCGCACACGCAGACAACAAACAGAAGGAGGCGAGCCCGAGGACGGCGAGCCGCTTTCGGGCCCGCTTTATCCAACGGCAGGCAACCAAGCTGCTAATGATCGAGATTCGTTTCATTGTTCCTCCCTGCTTATCTCTTGCAAAAATCGTGTTTCATCCCAAATCTCAATGCCAAGCTGCTGAGCTTTATCGAGCTTTGAACCGGCATCTTCACCGGCGATGACGATGTCGGTGCTGCGGCTGACGCTGCCGGTGACACGACCGCCGAGCCGCTCGATTTGTTCTTTCGCTTCATTTCGTGACATCGACGCAAGTTTGCCGGTCAGGACGACCGTTTTGCCGGCCAGCACCGATGAGGCTGGCGTTTCAGCCGTCCGTTTCCGTCCTTTGTATGCCATATTGACACCATAGGTGCGCAGCTCATTCAACAACTCAACCGCTTCCGGTTGAGAAAAATAAGTGGTAATCGAGTCGGCCATTTTTTCCCCGATCTCCGGCACGGCCATCAATTCGTCTTTTGTCGCTGCCTCGAGACGCTCCATCGTTTCGAAATGTTCGGCCAACAGCTGGGCCGCCTTCGCCCCGACATAACGGATACCAAGGCCGAATAACAGCCGCTCAAGCGAGTTTTGCTTTGACGCTTCAATCGCTGCAAGCAAATTCGCTGCCGACTTTTCACCCATCCGTTCTAGCCCGACAAGCTGTTCTTTCGTCAACTGGTACAAATCGGCGACATCATGGACAAGGCCAGCGTTAAACAGTTGGGTAACAACTTTTTCTCCTAACCCTTCTATGTTCATTGCCGACCTTGACGCAAAGTGAATGAGCCGTTCACGCAGCTGAGCCGGGCATTTCGGGTTTAAGCAACGGAGCGCCACTTCCCCGTCAAGACGAACGAGTTCGCTTTCACATTCCGGACAATGCGTCGGCATTGTAAACGGCACTTCGTCCCCGTCGCGCCGATCGACGACGACACCGACGACTTCCGGGATGATATCGCCCGCCTTTTTAATAATGACGGCATCGCCGATGCGAATATCTTTCTCACGAATAAAATCTTCGTTATGAAGAGTGGCGCGCTGCACGGTCGTGCCGGCGACACGAACCGGCTCTAAGATTGCCGTCGGAGTGACAGCGCCGGTGCGACCCACATTCACCTCGATGCCGATGAGCGTGGTGACCACTTCTTCGGCTGGGAATTTGTAGGCGATCGCCCAACGTGGGCTTTTCGCTGTCGCCCCGAGCTGCCGCTGTTGGGCAAACGAATCGACTTTAATGACGATGCCGTCGATCTCATACGGCAGTTGCGGCCGCTTCTCTTTCCACTCGTTGACAAATGCGATCACTTCATCAATCGTGGCACAGCGCCGTCGCTCCGGGTTCACTTTGAACCCGAGCGACTGCAAATAGCTGAGCGCCGCGCTATGTGACTCAATGCCCAGCTCCTCAGCATTGGCTAAGCCGTAGACAAACAGATCGAGCTGGCGCGAAGCTGCCACTTTCGGATCGAGCTGGCGGAGCGAACCGGCCGCGGCGTTGCGCGGATTGGCAAACAGTTCTTCACCACGCGCTTGGCGCTCTTCATTCAAGCGTAAAAATGACGCTTTCGGCATGAACGCCTCGCCGCGCGCCTCCAGCGACACCGGCTCGTTGAGGCGCAGCGGCAGCGAGCGGATCGTCTTCAAATTTTCTGTAATGTCCTCCCCTGTCGTTCCGTCGCCACGCGTCGCTCCTTGGACGAAATAGCCGTCTTCATAACGAACTGAGACGGCAAGACCGTCGATTTTCAATTCACACACATACGCCGCCTCTCCCACTTCTTGACGAACGCGGCGGTCAAAATCACGCAAATCGCCTTCGTTAAACGCGTTTGCTAAGCTCATCATCGGGACGCGATGCGTCACCTTGCGAAACGCCTCAAGCGGCGGGCCGCCGATTCGCTGAGTCGGCGAATCGCTCGTTTTGAGCTCCGGATACTGTTTTTCAATAGCGATGAGCTCTTGCATAAGCCGGTCATACTCCGCATCCGGGACGGACGGCCGGTCGAGCACATAATATTCATACCCGTAGCGGTTTAACAGCTCGCGCAGCTCGGTCGCGCGCCGTTTGGCTTGTTGGCGGTCCATACGTTCACTCGTTCTCCTTTCTTACACTTTCTCAATCGGCGCAAATTTAGCGAGCAGCCGCTTAATTCCGATCGGACTCGGAAAAGCGATATCGAGTTCTTGGTCGTCGCCTTCACCACGGACACTGACGACCGTGCCGATTCCCCATTTCCGGTGATTCGCCCGGTCACCAACTTTCCACACCCCAACAGCACCGTTTACCTGTGGGCGTGAAACGACCGGACGTGAAGCGGTCATTTGACGGCGTGAAACCGTCTCGAGCAAATGCGCCGGAATTTCATTTAAAAAGCGCGACGGCGGGTTCATTTGAATGTTGCCAAACAACGTCCGCATTTGTGCGCTTGTTAACACAAGTTCTTCTTCCGCGCGGGTGATGCCGACGTACGCCAGCCGTCGCTCTTCTTCCATCTCGTCTTCGTCATCGAGCGAACGGTTGTGTGGAAAGATGCCTTCCTCCATACCAATCAAAAAGACGACCGGAAACTCGAGCCCTTTGGCGGCGTGAAGCGTCATTAAAACGACCGCATCCCCCTCTTCCGTTTGGTCGTTGCCGTTTAGCTCGTCCAAATCAGAGATAAGCGCCAAGTCAGTTAAAAAGGCGATGAGCGATTTATCATCACTTGCGTTTTCAAAATGCTTTGTCACCGATAGAAACTCATCAAGGTTCTCGAGGCGGCTTTGTGCCTCAATCGTCCGCTCCGCCTTCAGCATGTCGCGATAGCCGGATTTGTCGAGCACTTCTTCAACAAGTTCGGTAACGGAGACGTATTCTTGCAGCTGTGTCCATTGCTCGAGCTGGCCGCGGAACGCCGCGAGCGCCCCGGTCGCCTTAGCGCTCAGGCCGATCATCTCGAGCTCCCCAAGCGCTTCAAACAGCGACAGCTCATGCTCAGCCGCATAGCGGACGAGTTTGTCGATCGTCGAGGCCCCAATGCCGCGCTTCGGCACGTTAATGATACGAAGCAAACTTAAATCGTCATCCGGATTGGCAATGACACGCAAATACGCAAGGATATCTTTAATTTCTTTCCGGTCATAGAACTTTAAGCCACCGACGATTTGGTACGGAATGTTCGCTTTTAACAACATTTCCTCAATGACACGCGACTGGGCGTTCGTGCGGTATAACACCGCAAAATCACTGTAGCGGCGAGCCCCGCTCTCAATCGCCTCTTGAATGCGACCAGCGACAAACTGCGCTTCATCTGCTTCGTTCATCGCTTCGTAATAGGTGATTGGCTTCCCTTCCGGATTTTCTGTCCAAAGCCGTTTCGGCTTCCGGTTGACGTTATGCTCGATCACTTCGTTCGCCGCTTGTAAAATCCGCTTTGTCGAACGGTAGTTTTGTTCGAGTAAAATCACTTTCGCGTTCGGGTAATCGCGCTCAAACGATAAAATGTTTTGGATATCTGCCCCGCGCCACCGATAAATCGACTGGTCAGCGTCTCCGACGGCACAAATGTTTTGGAACCGTTCGGCAAGTTTTTTCACGAGTGTGTATTGAGCACGGTTCGTATCTTGATACTCATCAATGTGAATGTACTGGAATTTATATTGGTAATATTGAAGCACATCCGGCACGCGGTCAAACAGCTGAAGCGTCGTCATGATCAAATCATCAAAGTCAAGCGAATGATTGCGGAGAAGACGTTGCTGGTATTCTTGATACACATCGCTGACGATTTTTTCGTAATACGTCGACGCCCGTTTCGCAAATTGCTCCGGCGTGAGCAAATCGTTTTTTGCCCCGCTAATCGTGCCCAAAATCGTCCGCGGCTCAAATTTTTTCGGATCGATGTTCTTTTCTTTTAAAATTGCTTTGATCACCGAAAGCTGGTCGGTTGGATCGAGGATCGAAAAATTGCGGTTAATGCCGATGCGATCAATGTCGCGGCGTAAAATGCGGACACACATCGAATGGAATGTTGAAATCCAAACGTCTTCCGCCGCTCCACCTAAGAGCGCCTGCACACGCTCTCGCATTTCGCGCGCCGCCTTGTTCGTAAACGTAATGGCCAAAATGTTCCACGGCGCAACATGCTTTTCCGCCATTAAATAGGCGATTCGGTGTGTCAACACACGCGTTTTCCCGCTCCCGGCCCCGGCCATAATGAGCAGCGGACCTTCCGTCGTTTTGACCGCCTCCTGCTGCTCCTTGTTTAAATGAGCGAGCAACTTTTCAGATAAAAAATTCATCGTTTCCACCACCAATAAAACATATGTTCTATTTTACACCACTGATCTCATTTTCGCCATCGATCCGCTTAACCGCCTCCACCGTTGCCAACGCGCTTTCAAACGAATCGTAAACGGCGTTGCCGACGACGACCGTATCGGCATAGCGAGCCATTTCGGCCGCTTGTTCTGGCGTCATGATGCCGCCGCCGTACACGAGCTGTGTTCGGCTGAGCGCCCGTTTCACTTTTTCCACTAACGACGGATTGCCGTACGTACCGCTATATTCAAGATAAAAGATCGGCAGCTTATACAGATGCTCAGCGAGGCGAGCATACGCCACGACATCATCGTCATCGAGCGCTGTATTAGCCTCTGTCAGCTTTGCCGCTTTGCATTCTCCATTTAAAATGCAATAGCCCTCAGCGAAAATCTCATCCCAGTTCATGACATCGCCATACTGTTTCACCGCCTCATGATGACGGCTGATCACCCAATCGACACGGCAACTGTTTAACACCATCGGGATGAGATACGCATCAAATCCCGGCGTCAACGCTTCTATATCGGTCACTTCGAGCGCGCATGGCACCGAGAAGCGACGGATGCGAGCCAATAAATCGAGCACACCATCGAGCGTCACCCCATCCGTTCCACCAACGATGACAGCATCCGTTCCAGACTCACAAAGGCGCTCAAGGCGCTCATCATCGATCGGCTTGTTCGGGTCTAGTTTAAACACATGGCGCCAAGCGCGAATCTCTTCCATGACAATATCCCTCCACTCATTACTCCATTGTTCCATTATAACAAATCCGCAAAAAGAAAAGGAGTTCCTTTTCCGATGGAAGGAATCTCCTTGCAGCACCAGGCGTTATGCTTCGTTAGCCGCCTGGCGTTCTTCTTCTTTAATGCGGTCAAGTGCCATCGCGTACGCGTCATTGCCGTAATTGAGGCATCGCTTAACGCGCGAAATCGTCGCTGTGCTCGCCCCGGTTTCCGTTTCGATTTTATGGTACGTATACCCTTCGCGCAACATGCGCGCCACCTCAAGGCGCTGAGCGAGTGCTTGGATTTCATTCACCGTGCATAAATCATCGAAAAATCGGTAGCACTCCTCTATATCGCGCAGCGACAAAATGGCTTTAAACAGTTGATCGAGCTCTTTGCCGCGCAGTTTATCGATTTGCATGCTTGTTTCCGTTACAGAAAACGTATAACCCTTCTATTCCTTCCTTGTTCATGACCCCGATGTTGCCGAAACGACTCTCGTGGGTGCGACGCTCCGAAGGCTTCAACTCCTCACTCATGAATCAACCCACGTTCGGTGCTCAGTGATCGATTCCACTCATTTTTTCAGCTTCTATTTGCGTTGAATCCTTGTCGATTTCGTATCCGCAATCATGGCACCGAAAGACTCTTTCAGACAGAAACTACTTCACTTTGACACCCCTGCAGTGACTGCATGTTCTCGATGACGGATCAAAGCAGCCGACAAGCAGAAAAGGGATACTGTTCCATTCGCACTTGTATCCATTTGGTCGTTTGAACTAATGGAATGCCTGTCCAAATGGATACCGACAACTTCTTGTTTTCCAGCATCCGCTTATGTTCCATTCTTCCATGACCACATACGCTAGCTTAGCTTTCGCTAACATGGATGGCATTGTGTCGGATCTGTTTCCGCCTTCTTCGCTCTTTCTGAACAAGGAAGTCAGGTTTTTATGTGTTTCGGTTTTCTGTAACGGATTGCACCTCCTTCTTGTTGAATTTTATCTTTCATATTTCCGCGACAGCTTCCTTTGCTATCGCTTCATTCGTTTTTCACTCTTTTTGGCCTTTGTGGATTGATGGATCTTTGGAAACACCCTCCCATTGCTACCTGCAGTGAAATCCATTTTGATTCCATCGCTACATGGTTGGTGTGTTTTATTAGGTTTCTTCCACGCTAATCGTAAAAATCTCTTCAATCTATCAAACACTGTTCGCGGATTCGTATTGCGAAATTCTTTCTCGTTTCGCCAACCGAATCTAAGCGAACTTTTGTTCGTTCACTTCTTCGGAGACATTTGTTCCTCTCATTTGACGTGGTTGTTTGTGATCATGTCTGTGTCTTGATCAGCCGCTGCTTTGTTTGTTTTTCTTCTTGAATTTGGGATGTTTCGCTCCCCTACCAAAGAAGTGTTTGTAGGCGGCCGCCGCATCTTTGCTGCCCTGCTTCCTCATGTTGCTTGAATATTGACGGAGCCATGCACATTCCTTCGCTTGTTTGAGTCGGGTCATTCGTTTTCAAATGTCCTCATCACCAAGAAACGTTCTACCTTGTTGGTAATGTTTTTGTTCCTCCGATAAAGCAAAAGTTGTATGCCCATCTGGCGACATCTGCGCATTCCAATTGTTTTGTTTAGCAGAAACATGACTTTATACGTTCGAATCATCTTCTTATTGACAGAAAATGATAAACATACAGGAGATATTATTACATTTCCCTTGCATTGGGACGAGGACGTCCCCTCCGTCGGGCGGCCGTGTCTCTTTCACCGAAAGCCGACTCAGGACGTGTTCCTCGCCCATTGTTTTCAGTCTGATCCAACTTTTTGTTATTTTGATTCCACAATCGTCAGTTCGGGAACGATGTTAATCCATGTCTTTCCTGGCACGAATCCGACCGGAACCCCGTCGCGGTACGGCAACAGCCGACCATCGACGTTTTTCCATTCGATCGGCTGCATAACGCCGTTTTGTAACAAGTAGCCCTGACCACCGGAAGTGAAATCAATGTCACGTCGTCCGTAGCTGTCGATCACTTGATGGCGAGCGGCGATGATCATAACGTTTTGCACCACGACGGGTTCATGTGTATCGTAATCCACCGTTTGCTCACCACCGCTGTATCGGTAATACCCTTTTTGTTCCGGTGCATATCGGTATTCCACTTGGGCATACGCACGGTGTGAATAGGTAATACGAACCGTCTCGACCTGCTCTCCGCTCGGCTCATCGTCGCGAAACAGCAACGGGTCAATATCATCTGTCCATACGTATCCGTTTTGTTCGGCCCCTTTTTCAATGTTGGCAAATGTAATGTATGAGTTGTGCGGCGCCTTGCGGAATGAGACGCGCTGAAACAGTGTTCCGTCGTAAAACAGCCCGTTCAAATAATCGGTGTTCCCCTGCTCGAGCCGCGCTTTTGCCTCCGGGCTCCAGCCGTGGCAGACGTAAAGCGCATGGTAGCCGTCGCTCAAGTCAATATAATACTCACGTGCACTCCGCACCGGCCCAACCCGTTCAGGCAACTCGCTTTGATACAGCGCTAAAAAGCGGGTGATGTCCCCCTCGGCAAGTACCTCATATACGATATCGGCCTGATGGAGGCCTGACTGCGGACGCGCCTTCGGATGGTTGTTGATCATCACGCTGACGACCCGCTGATCGATATCTCCTTCCGTTGGCAATCCGGTCAGCGGAAACATTTGTTTCTCCTCTGCCGGAGACTCGGATGGCTGCTCCGGACTCGGCTTGGCCGGTTCAGTTGGTTTCGGCTCGCTTTTGGCGGTGCAGCCGCCTAGTAACAGCACTGCGCAACTGATGACAAACAGCCAATGTTTCAATGGACACACAACCTTTTCCTTTTTTATTTTACCGCATTATCGAAGGAAAGAGTACCGTTTTGTGCATGACATCATAAATGCCGCGCTGGGTGATGCGCACGTATGGCAAATGGGTCGACTGTAAAAAGAACAACGAGTATACCGGATCCTCAAAATGATACCCGCGCTCCCGCAAAAGGCGGACAAATGTCTTTTCCTCATTGATTAATGTTTCCATCTCCAAGGTAGACGTCATGCCGCTAAGCGGAAGCGGAAGCTCAAATAAAACGTTTCCGTCCTCCACGAGTACGATGCCGCCGCCGATATCCTTCATCCGTCGGAAGGCAAGCATCATATCTTCTTTATGTTTGCCAATTAAGATGAAATCGCCAGTGTTCGAATACGAACTCGCCAGCCCGCCGAGCGCTGATGAAAATCCTTTGAGCATTGTGTTGACGCGCCAGCAGCCGTTTCTGTCAAGCAGCATTAAAAAGCATTCGTCATGATCATGCCCTAAACGGTCGCGCGACGTATCAATCGACACGGAGTACGGCTTTACAATCACCGCATTTTCCAGTCGCAACCCCATCGGCATCGAAAATTGCAAATCGTCCCATTCAAGCTCCCATGACACTGAAAGCGGACGAATACCAAACTGTTCCCACTTCAGCGCCGGCCATGAGCCTGACGAATCCCCTTCACGCTTCACCCATTCGCCCTTGGCGAGCACCTGTACTGGCGTTGGATCATGGGCCGAACGCAAGAAGTTGATGTGCGCGATCCGGCCGGTAGCGATGCTGCCGTGAAGATGCTCAATGCCGTAATGACGGGCGGCATTAATCGTCGCCATGGCGTATGCATCGATAACTGGCACACCATGCTCGATGACGATGCGAAGCAGCTGATCCATTACCCCGTTTTCATAAAAGGCCGGTGGCGAGCCGTCGGTCGTCAATAAGCACTTGTCATAATACCGAATGCCAAGCACTTTCATTTCCTCAAGCAGCACCGGCAAATCCGGACGGATCGATGAATGGCGAAGCGTGACTGTATAGCCGTGCCAAAGGCGAAGACGCACTTCTTTTCCTGTCATCGCCTCATGATCTCCGTCTACACCAAACAGCGCCATTTTCACCAGCGTTTTCTCTGAAGCACCGGGAAAGTGCCCCTCGATTTTACGGCGCCGCCGTTTCGCCTCTTGCATCCAGTAAAGGACGATATCGTCGCCACTTGCGAGCTTAGGCCATGACGTCAGCTCACCGCCTTGAAGGACCGTTTCTTGATCCAACCACCGTTTGATCCGGGCGTTCGATATCTGCTCATCTTCGCGCTCTAGCTCCGTTTGCCCGTCAAATCGGCACCACCAATACATGGATGTTGGAAGCGCATTCATTTCTTGCAAAAATAAAAGCGCCTCTTCATCGTCAAGCTGCAAAAGGAAAAATAAATTATCGTTGAGCAGCGTCGTCGTCCCGTACATTGCTGCATAACGTGCAAATGAATGGGGATTATATAATTGAAATGGATGAACATGCGGCTCAATGTAGCCGGGGACGAGCACATACCCACGGCAGTCGATGATTTCGCATGACTCATCGATGCGATCAGGAAGCCGCTCTCCGGCGTACACAATACGGTCGCCATGTATCCATATATTCCCTTTTACCCATTCACGGAAATAAGAATGCAAATACGTTGCGTTCACCAATACTTTTGTCGGCGATCGTTTGCCATCAATCACCGCTGCTTGTTCGCGCAATTCACTGCTCTTCCATCGGTAGCGTTGTTCGCCCATTGACACCCCGTCCCTTGTTTCCTAATCGTTCCATATAATCATTTTAACGCACGAAAGCGATTTTCACAATAAAAATATGAGGAGGGACATGCCAATGGCGAATATCGGCATTGTGAACGCGCTGATCCGCATTACGTTTGGCTTAACTGTCGTCGCATGGGCGACAGCTCGGTTCGCCCGGCGGCCGTGGTGCACATCGTATTTGCTTGCCATCTTGCTTGGAGCCATGAAAGTCGGCGAAGGGATTACCCGGTTTTGTCCGGTAACAGCCTTGTTCGAGAATATGCAGCGCGAGCGGCTGCTTAATGAACAAAAAGAAACCGTCGTCAATCCGACATAACCATAAATCGGCGTCCAGCTCTGTCGGGACATAAAGAACTCCGTTCGAACAACGCTGAACGAATCGTTATGTTCCCGCTCGGCTGAGTCGCTTCGTTTCATCAAAAAAGGTGTCCCACGTTTGGTTGGGACACCTTCGATACAAAGGAGTGAATGATGATGTTGCTTGAATATATGACCGATATGTCGTTTGTATTAGCAACATTGATCGGCGGTATTATCGCCCTTTCATACGTGTATCTACGGCGGAGGCGCGTTCGATAGCGCGCCGGCCAATGTCACGGCGGTAAAACAGGCCATCACATTCGATCGCCGCGAGCTGCTGGTACGCTTTTTCCTTTGCTTCAGCAAGCGTTCCTCCTTTGGCTGCTAACAAAAGGACACGGCCGCCGTTTGTATAGAGCGTTCCGCCTTCCCGCTTCGTACCAGCATGGAACAACAACGCATCCGGAGCGAGCCGGTCAAGTCCGCGGATGGCCACTCCGCGCTCGTAAGCACCCGGATAACCTTTAGCTGCCAGCACGACGCCAAGCACTGCTTCATTCGTCCACTCCAACTCCAGCTCTTTTCCTTCCATCACCGCCAATATCGCTTCAAGCAAATCGGTTTTTAGGCGCGGCAACACGACTTGCGCCTCTGGGTCACCGAATCGGGCGTTAAATTCGATCACTTTCGGTCCTTCCGCAGTGGCAATCAACCCGGCATACAGCACACCGGTAAACGGCCGGCCTTCGGAAGCTAACGCTTTGGCGGTCGGACGCAAAATCGTCTCCAACGCCCGTTGAACCATATCAGCGGAAATTTGCGGCACTGGCGAATAGGCTCCCATTCCACCAGTGTTTGGCCCTTCGTCCCCGTCATAGGCTCGTTTATGGTCTTGGGCAATAGCAAGAGGATACACCTTCTCACCGTTCACGAACGCCATAAATGAAAATTCTTCGCCTTCCAAATACTCCTCGATCACGACTTGGCTGCCGGCTGTGCCGAATTGCCCGTCCACCAGTGCTGCTTTTGCTGCGGCAAGCGCCTCTTCCACCGTTTGGGCGACAGTGACTCCTTTTCCAGCGGCCAACCCGTCCGCTTTAATGACGATCGGCGCTCCTTTTTCCTCAATATACGCTTTGGCTTCTTCGTACGAAGAAAAGGTAGCATGTTCCGCCGTCGGAATGCCGTATGTTTTCATGAGCTCTTTCGCGAACGCTTTGCTCCCTTCAATGAGTGCCGCTGCTTGGTTCGGTCCAAAAATGCGCAGCCCCTCAGCCATAAAACGGTCGGCAATGCCGGCGGCAAGCGGCGCCTCCGGCCCGACAATCGTCAAATCAATCGCGTTTTGTTTCGCAAACTGCACGAGCGCATCAATATCGAGTTCATCGATGTTTACCAACTCCGCCACTTCCCCGATGCCCGGGTTGCCTGGCGCCGCATACAGCTTGCCAGCAAGCGGGCTTTGCGCCACCTTCCAGGCGATCGCATGCTCACGCCCGCCGCGTCCGACTACGAGAATGTTCATCATCTTCCTCCCCTTTTTGCCGCCGTTTAATGTTTGAAATGGCGAACACCAGTAAACACCATGGCAATGCCGTACTCATCTGCTTTGCGGATCGAATCAGCGTCACGAATCGAGCCGCCCGGCTGGATGATGGCCGTAATGCCGGCTTTCGCTGCCGCTTCAACAGTGTCGTCCATCGGGAAAAAGGCGTCTGATGCAAGCACCGCGCCTGCCGCCTGCTCTCCCGCTTGTTCAATCGCAATCTTCGCTGCGCCAACCCGGTTCATTTGCCCGGCGCCAACGCCAACGGTCATGCCGTTTTTCGCCAGCACGATGGCGTTGGATTTCACATGTTTCACAACGTTCCAAGCAAAGCGAAGCTGTTCGCATTCCGCTTCGGTCGGTTGGCGCTTCGTGACAACATTCCACTCAGCGTCCTCAAGCGTGTACGTATCCGCATCTTGAACGAGCAAGCCACCGCTTACCGAAACAAGCGTTTTTTCCTTGACGTCTGCCGCCGCAAAATCAAGTGTCAACAGACGGATATTTTTCTTTTTCGTCAAAATGGCGAGCGCCTCGTCACTAAATGATGGAGCGATGACGATTTCCAAAAAGATGTCATGCATTCGCTCGGCCGTTTCTTTGTCCACTTCACGGTTCACCGCAATAATTCCACCGAAAATGGACACCGGATCGGCCTCGTACGCTTTTGTAAACGCCTCAAGAAGCGTCGCACCGACACCAACGCCGCACGGATTCATATGTTTGATCGCCGCTACGGCTGGCTCCTGAAACTCACGAACAAGGTTGATGGCCGCATTGGCATCGTTAATGTTGTTATACGATAGCTCTTTTCCGTGCAACTGTTTCGCTTGCGCAATCGAGAAAGCCGCACCGAGCGGTTTGGCATAAAACGACGCTGATTGATGCGGATTTTCGCCATAGCGCAACGATTGCTTTTTCGTGTAGGTGACGGTGAACGTTTCCGGGTACTCCTCTCCGGTGAGATTGGTCAAATACTCGGCAATCATCGCATCATACGCTGCCGTATGGCGGAACGCTTTCGCCGCCAATTTTTGCCGCGTTTCCGCTTGGATCGATCCGTTTGTTTTCAGCTCCTCAATTATCGTCGGGTAATCAGCCGGATCGACAACGATGGCGACATCGGCATAGTTTTTCGCTGCCGCGCGCACCATAGTCGGACCGCCAATATCGATATTCTCAATCGCCTCAGCAAGCGTTACGTCCGGTTTCGCGATCGTTTGCTGGAACGGGTACAAGTTGACGACGACCAAATCGATCGGGCGGATGCCATGCTCCGCTAGCGCTGCTTGATGGCGCTCATCGCTACGAATCGCCAAAATACCGCCATGAATGGCCGGATGCAACGTTTTCACACGCCCGTCTAAAATTTCCGGAAACCCGGTGACATTGGAAATCGAGATCACCGAAATCCCAGCGTCCTCGAGTGCCCGTTTCGTCCCGCCAGTCGAAATGATTTCGATGCCGAGTTCGGTTAGTTGTTTTGCAAACGGAATGATCCCTTCTTTATTAGACACGCTGATTAATGCTCGTTTGACTGCCATTCTTCTCGATCCTTTCTTCTTGTTGTTCCGTTTCCCCTAACAGCATGCGCAACACCGCCGGGTATAACTCATGTTCAACCGCATGGATGCGTGCCTCAAGCGCTTCGATCGGTTCGCCGGGTACAATCGGGACAGCGCGCTGGGCGATGACCGGCCCGGTGTCCATCCCTTCATCAACATAATGGATGGTGACGCCTGTTTCCAAAACGCCAGCCCGATACGCTTGGCCAATGGCGTCTTTACCCGGAAACGCCGGCAATAGCGACGGATGAATGTTGACGATTTTCCCTTCATAAGCGGAAAGCAATGTCGGTCCAATTAAGCGCATATAGCCAGCTAACGCGATCCACTCAATTTGACGTTCGCTTAATTCACGCAAAATCTCGCTCTCAAACGCCGCTTTGGACGGATAGTCTTTTGGAGAAAACACGAACGTCGGCACATTTTCGCGTGCTGCTCGTTCGATCACCTTCGCACCTGGACGGTCGCACACAAGAAGGGCAAGATCGGCCGGCAACTCACCGCGCTTCACCGCATCGACGATCGCCTGAAAATTCGTTCCGCTTCCAGAAGCAAACACGGCCAACCGCTTCATGCTTCGTTCCCTCCGGTAAACGACACGCCTGCTCCTTCCACCACTTCTCCAATGATGTAGGCCGGCTCGTTTTGTTCGTCCAACCATTGCACAAGCGGCGCCGCTGTTTCTGGGCTGACAGCGAGCACGAGGCCAATGCCCATATTAAATACCGAAAACATCTCTTCTTCCTCAAGGTTGCCTTTGGCGCGCAGGAAGTCAAAAATCGGCAGCACCGGCCACGAACCGCGCTGAATGCGGACGCCAAGCCCTTGTGGCAACATGCGTGGAATGTTTTCGATAAACCCGCCACCGGTAATATGCGCCATCCCTTTGATCGTAAATCGTCCAAGCACCGAACGCAACAGTTTCGCATAAATGCGTGTCGGCTTTAGTAGCTCCTCGCCAAGCGGAACATCAAGCGGCTCATAAATCTCATCAAGCGACAGCTTTGCTTGTTCGAAAATGATACGGCGTACCAGCGAGTAGCCGTTGCTATGCAGACCGCTTGACGGAAGTCCAATCAACACATCCCCCGCTTGGATCGTTTGTCCCGTCACCAACCGTTCTTTTTCAGCAATGCCGACAACAAACCCGGCTAAATCGTACTCGTCTTCCGCATACATTCCCGGCATTTCCGCCGTTTCTCCGCCAATCAAGGCACAGCCAGCTTCGACGCAGCCGTCAGCCACCCCTTTGACGATAGCAGCGATTTTTTCCGGCACCGCCTTGCCGCAAGCGATATAATCAAGGAAAAAGAGCGGTTCCGCCCCTTGTACAACGATGTCATTCACGCACATCGCCACACAGTCAATGCCGATCGTATTGTGTCGGTCAAGCAAAAATGCCAATTTCAGCTTCGTCCCGACGCCATCCGTACCGGAAACAAGCACCGGCTGGCGGTAGTCAAGCGACGATAAATCAAACAAGCCGCCAAACCCACCGATCCCGCCTAACACTTCCGGACGCATCGTCTTCTGCACATGCTGTTTCATCAGGGCGACCGCCTGATAGCCGGCCTCAATGTCAACCCCTGCTTGTTTGTATGCTTTTACCACGCTAAATCCCCCTTTTCTTCGCCCGCTGCACCCAAGCATGCGACAAGCACCTTGCTGTCCGTTGTCCCCTTCCAACTTGAAGCACGCTGATCATTGATCATTTGACTGTCATGCAAGGCCGAGTAGTTTGGTTGACCCGGGTTGGGTATTGGCCGGTAAAGCAAGCCAAACATTGTCCGCGATGTGGAATGCCTTCAGGACGACCGATCGCTGACAGCAGCCCTTCCTGGCTAATAAACGCCAACGAATCGGCGCCGATTAAGCGGCAGATGTCTTCAACCGTATGTTTCGCCGCAATCAGTTCTTCCTTTGACGACGTATCAATGCCGTAAAAGCAAGGATGGGTGATCGGCGGCGCACTGATACGCACATGCACTTCCAAAGCTCCCGCTTCGCGAAGCATTGTGACAATGCGGCGGCTCGTCGTCCCGCGCACGATCGAATCGTCGACCATGACAACCCGCTTGCCAGCGACAACACCGCGCACCGGCGACAGCTTCATTTTTACCCCTTGTTCACGCAACGCTTGTGACGGCTGAATAAACGTCCGACCTACATAACGGTTTTTAATGAGCCCCAATTCGTACGGAATGCCACTCGCTTCGGCATAACCGATAGCGACGGAAATGCTTGAGTCCGGCACCCCAGTGACAATATCGGCTTCAGCTGGCGCCTCAAGTGCCAACTGTTTCCCTAAATTTTTCCGGGCTGTATGGATGTTGATGCCATCAACATGGCTGTCCGGACGAGCAAAATAAATGTATTCCATGCTGCAAATGGATCGCGGCTGCTCCGGGGCAAATCGTTCCGAACGCACCCCTTCGCCGCTGATGATAAGCAGTTCCCCCGGAGCCACTTCGCGCTCGTACGTCGCCCCGATGACATCAAACGCGCACGTTTCCGAGGCGACGACATACGCTGATCCGAGCCGGCCGAGTGACAATGGCCGGAATCCGTGCGGGTCGAGCGCCACATAAAGCGCCGTTTCCGTCAGCAATAAAAACGCAAACGCTCCTTCAATCTGGCTGAGCGCCTCTTTCATTTGTCCGACAAACGTTGGCGCTTGGCTGCGACGGATAAGATGGGCGAACACTTCCGTATCCGATGTCGTCTGAAAAATGCTTCCTTGCGCTTCGAGCGAGAGCTTCAGATCGATAGCGTTCGTCAAGTTGCCGTTATGGGCGAGCGCCATCGAGCCAGTCTGTGAGCGGAACAGGAGCGGCTGGACGTTCTCATAGCCGCCCCCGCCTGCCGTCGAATAGCGGACATGGCCGATCGCCGCCGACCCGTGAAGCGCATCAAACGTGTCGCTTTGAAACACCTCTGTCACCAAACCGAGTCCTTTATGACCGAATAAGTTTCCGCCGCTCGCCACCACGATGCCCGCTCCTTCTTGGCCGCGGTGCTGCAAGCTGTGGAGCCCGTAATAGGTAAGCCTAGCGGCGTCCTCATGCCCCCAAATGCCGAAAATGCCGCACTCCTCGTTCAATCCTTTGATTTCAGCAAGCATGGAATAGCCCCTTTCCAGACGTTTCGCATTTCGTCGACCGAAAGGCGAATAACCGTTCCCCCATGTTCCCCGTTTACTGTCAGTATGCTGTCATTGGTCACTTCACCGATTAATTTCGCTTCTACGAGCTGCTCAAATGCTTCCTGATGTTCTTTTTTCACCGAAACCACAAAGCGAGACTGCGTTTCGCTGAATAGTTCACTCACAAGATCGCCGCTGACCGTCACGTTCGCACCTAACCCAGAAGCGCCGATGACACATTCAGCGAGCGCAACCGCCAATCCGCCTTCAGCGACATCATGTGCTGACGCCACGACCCCAGCGCGAATCGCGGTTAGCAACTGACGCTGGCGGCTTGCTTCGACCGCCAAATCGAGTTCTGGCGCTTTTCCAAAAATGCGACCTTCCAGCCATTTTTGCAACTCACTGCCGCCAAACTCCGGCTTCGCCTCACCGATCACATAAATCAAATCGCCCGCTTGCTTAAACGGCTGGGTCGTTACATGAGAAAGGTCATCAACGAGCCCAACCATACCGACGACCGGTGTCGGATATACGGCTTCGCCGTTCGTTTCGTTGTAAAGCGAGACGTTGCCGCTCACAACCGGTGTTCCGAGCGTTCGGCACGCTTCGCTCATTCCGTCAACCGCCTTTTCGAGCTGCCAAAAGATGTCCAGCTTTTCCGGATTGCCGAAGTTGAGGCAATCTGTAATGGCGAGCGGTTTCGCCCCGGAGCAAACGACGTTGCGCGCCGCCTCGGCGACGGCAATTTTCCCGCCCATTTCCGGATCCAAGTACAAATAGCGCGAGTTGCAGTCCGTGGTGAGCGCAAGCGCCTTGTTCGTGCCGCGAATGCGCACGACTGCCGCGTCCGACCCTGGTGCAACGACTGTGTTCGTCCGCACCATGTAGTCATACTGGTCATACACCCATTCCTTGCTAGCGATGGTCGGTTGCGCCAACAGCCCAAGCAACGTCCGGTTGTAATCCTCAATTTGCGGAATATATGTCGGCATCGCTTGAAATTCGCGATAATAATCCGGCTCTGCCGACGGCTTATGATATACCGGTGCGTCTTTTGCCAACGCATCAACCGGAATTTCTGCCACCACTTCACCGTGGAAAAACAGGCGGAGCATTTTATCATCAGTCACTTTACCGATCGCTTTTGCTTCCAAACCGTATTTCGCAAAAATCGCTGCGATCTCCTCTTCCCGTCCTTGCTCGACAACAAGCAGCATCCGTTCCTGTGATTCGGACAACATCATTTCGTATGGCGTCATGCCCGTCTCGCGCTGCGGAACGAGATCTAAATTCATTTCAATGCCGAAGCCGCCTTTGCTTGCCATCTCAGCGGACGAGCTCGTCAATCCAGCGGCGCCCATATCTTGAATGCCGACTAGCGCGTCGGACTTAACCGCTTCTAGACACGCTTCAAGCAGCAGTTTCTCCATAAACGGATCGCCAACTTGCACGGCCGGGCGTTTTGCTTCCGATTGCTCACTTAATTCTTCGGATGCAAACGTCGCCCCGTGGATGCCATCGCGACCCGTTTTCGCCCCGACGTACATAACTGTATTGCCAATACCTGTCGCGACACCACGTTGAATGTCTTCATGGCGGATGATGCCGACACACATGGCGTTAACCAACGGGTTGCCTTCATACGCCGGATCAAACTGCACTTCACCGCCGACGGTCGGAATACCGATGCAGTTGCCGTATCCGGCAATACCAGCAACGACATGCTCAAACAAATATTTGACGCGCGGCGACGTCAACTCGCCAAATCGAAGCGAGTTAAGGAGCGCAATCGGCCGAGCCCCCATCGAAAAGACGTCGCGGATGATGCCACCGACCCCAGTCGCCGCCCCCTGATACGGCTCGATCGCTGACGGATGGTTGTGGCTTTCGATTTTAAACGCCACCGCCAACCCATCGCCGATATCTACAATCCCCGCACCTTCACCTGGTCCTTGCAGCACATGCGGACCATCGGTCGGGAATTTTTTTAACACTGGTTTGGAGTTTTTATAGCTGCAATGCTCTGACCACATAACGGAAAAAATACCCGTTTCCGTATAGTTCGGCAGTCTTCCCAAAATCGCTTCAATGCGCGCAAACTCCTCATCCGTTAATCCCATTTCACGATACAATTTTTGTTCTTTAATCATTGCCGCATTCGGCTCAAGCAGTAACGACATGCGTCTCCCTCCAATAGTTGACGATCGATCGGAATAGTTTCAGTCCGTCCGCGCTGCCGAGCAAGGCGTCGACGGCCCGCTCCGGATGCGGCATCATACCAAGTACATTACCGCGCTCATTGACGATGCCAGCAATATCCGCCAAGCTACCGTTCGGGTTTTCCCCATGATAGCGGAAGACGATTTGCCGGTTTTCGACGAGGCGATTGAGCGTTTGCTCGTCGCAATAATAGTTCCCTTCGCCATGGGCGATCGGAATGGTGATCACTTCGTCTTTTCCGTAGGCAGAGGTAAACATCGTTTCATTGTTTTCCACCACAAGCTGCACCGGCCGGCAAATGAATTTCAGTCCTTGGTTGCGGCGCATCGCCCCAGGAAGCAAGCCGGCTTCAAGCAAAATTTGAAATCCGTTGCACACCCCAAGCACGGGTTTCCCGGCTTCCGCGGCTTGTTTCACGGCGGCCATCACCTTGGAAAAACGGGCGATCGCCCCCGAACGCAAGTAATCTCCGTACGAAAAACCGCCTGGAAGCAAAATGGCGTCAAAACGCTCGAGATTCTCTTCATCATGCCAAACGTATTCCACTTCTTCACCGAGTTCATCGGCGATCGCATGGTACATATCGACATCACAATTCGATCCAGGAAACACAATGACGGCAAACTTCATCGGGCGACGGCCTCCTCAATTTCATAGCGATAGTCTTCAATGACCGGGTTAGACAACAATTTTTCACACATCTCACGAACAAGCTTATCGATATCGCGACTGGTATCTTCAATGACAAGCTCCATAAACTTGCCGATCCTTACGTCTTTCACCTCCGTATACGACAAGCTGTGCAGCGCCCCTTTCACCGCTGTCCCTTGCGGATCTAACACACTCTCACGCAACGTCACATACACTTTTACTTTATACATGCCGATTCTCCCCCTAACCGTTGTAAAATGACTTCGTACGCCTCTGTTAAACTACCAAGATCGCGACGGAACACGTCTTTATCCAGTTTCTCATTCGTCTCGGCGTCCCAAAGCCGGCACGTATCCGGCGAAACCTCATCCGCTAAGAGGATGGCACCGTCCGTCGTGCGGCCGAACTCAAGCTTAAAATCAATTAATCTCACTTTTCGCTCGGCAAAATGGGCGCGCAATACGTCGTTCACTTTCAGCGCTTCACTTTTCAGTTGGGCGATCTCCTCGCGGCTGGCAAGCTTCAAAATCGTGATATGGTCTTCTAACAGTAATGGGTCGCCAAGGTCATCGTTTTTGTAGTAAAACTCGACAAGCGGCACTTCGAGAGGCGTCCCTTCCGCCAAGCCAATCCGCTTCGCCAAACTCCCGGCCACGACGTTACGGACGACGACTTCAAGAGGAATAATCGTCACGCTTTTGACAAGCTGCTCGGTGGGCGACAGCTTTTGAATAAAATGGTTGGCAACGCCTGCTTCTTGCAATTTCATAAACAATAAACTAGAAATCTCGTTATTGAGCCGCCCTTTGCCGGTGATCGTCGCCTTTTTCTCTCCGTTAAATGCGGTGGCGCTGTCTTTGTACTCAACCCAAAGTACATCTGCCTCGTCAGTCGCGTAAATTTTTTTCGCTTTCCCTTCATACAGCAGCTGTTGTTTTGTCGGCATCATCCAAGCCTCCGTGGTACAGAATATTGAAAATTTTTTGTGTAACCGGCCGGCATTAGAACCAGCCGGTTGTCACTTACTCTAATCCTAAGCGGGCAAAAATCGTATCAACATGTTTCAAATGGTGGCGGTAATCAAAGCAATCGTCGAGTTCTTCTTTCGTCAACTGGCTTGTAATCCGCTCATCCGCTTCGAGAAGAGAGCGGAACGGAACTTGCTTTTCCCACGCTTCCATCGCCTTCGGCTGCACTAAATCGTACGCTGCTTCACGCGTCATCCCTTTGTCGATCAAAGCGAGCAAGACGCGTTGTGAGTAAATGAGGCCGAATGTGCGCTCCATATTTTTCTTCATATTTTCCGGATACACAAGCAAGTTTTTCACAATGTTAGCGAATCGGTTCAACATATAGTTCAGTGCGATCGTCGCATCCGGTAAAATGATGCGCTCAGCTGACGAGTGGGAAATGTCACGTTCATGCCAAAGCGGCACATTTTCATAAGCCGTCACCATATACCCACGAATGACGCGTGCCATGCCGGTCATGTTTTCCGAGCCGATCGGGTTGCGCTTATGCGGCATCGCTGATGAGCCTTTTTGCCCCTTGGCGAAAAACTCCTCGACTTCGCGCACTTCGCTTTTTTGCAAACCGCGAATCTCAACGGCGAATTTTTCAATCGATGTCGCAATGAGTGCGAGCGTAGCCATGTAGTAAGCGTGGCGGTCGCGCTGGAGCGTTTGCGTCGAAATTGGCGCTGGCGTTAACCCGAGCTTCTCGCACACATATTGTTCGACAAATGGATCAATGTTGGCATACGTTCCAACAGCGCCGGAAATTTTCCCGACTTCGACCATCTTCGCTGCTTGCTCGAACCGCTCCAAATTCCGTTTCATTTCCGCATACCAGAGCGCCAGTTTTAATCCGAACGTCGTCGGTTCCGCATGAACGCCATGCGTGCGCCCCATCATGACCGTATATTTATGTTCAAGCGCTTTTTCTTTCAGCACTTGGATAAAGTTTTCTAAATCGCGCCTCAAAATCGTGTTCGCCTGCTTTAATAAATAGCCGAGCGCCGTGTCGACGACGTCTGTCGATGTAAGCCCGTAGTGTACCCACTTGCGCTCTTCGCCAAGCGTCTCAGAAACAGCGCGGGTGAACGCGACAACATCATGGCGCGTTTCTTCCTCGATTTCTTTAATGCGATGAATGTCAAATGACGCGTTTTCCCGTAGGCGGCGGACATCTTCTTTCGGAATGACACCAAGCTCGGCCCACGCCTCGCACGCAAGCAATTCCACCTCAAGCCACGCCTTAAAGCGGTTTTCCTCTGTCCAAATGGCTCCCATTTCGGGTCTTGTGTAGCGTTCAATCATACTCGTTCTAGCCTCCGATCATGCCAAATTTGCCACGACTCCAATCTCGCCAGCGCCTCATCCACATTGTCCGCCAACACGGTCACATGGCCCATCTTTCGCTTCGGCTTCGCTTCGTGTTTGCCGTAAAGATGGACATAGGTCGCGCCAGCAAACGCATCAATTTGTCGAATAATCGACTCGACGTGCTCGCCTAAAATATTGACCATTACGGCCGGCTTCAACAATTCGGTCGACCCAAGCGGCCAGTTGCAGACAGCACGGATGTGCTGAGCGAATTGAGACGTGGCACATGCATTGATTGTATAATGACCCGAGTTGTGCGGTCTAGGGGCTAGCTCATTAATATAAATTTCCCCATCTTCTGTCAAAAACATTTCCACCGCCAACGTCCCGACGAGTGAAAACGATGTTGCCAATGTCTTTGCGTAACGGATCGCCCGTTCCTCGACATGTTCCGGGATGCGAGCTGGAACGATCGTTTGATGCAAAATGTTCTCGACATGAATGTTTTCTGCCACCGGAAAAACGGCCGTCTCCCCATCGCCATTGCGGGCGACAATGACTGACATTTCCTTCACAAACGGCACCCAACCTTCTAAAATACACGGACCAAAGTCAAATAGCTCTGCTGCTTTGGCTAAATCCCTTTCTCCCCGCAGCACATATTGCCCTTTGCCGTCATAACCACCGCGTCGCGTTTTTAACACGCACGGAAAACCGATCGTCGTAACGGCCTGTTCCAACTCATCCCATCCATTCACTTCGGCATACGGTGCCACCGGCAAGCCAGCTTCCACAATCGCCGCCTTCTCGAGCGCCCGATCTTGCGTCACTGCAAGCAATCGGCTTCCTTGCGGGACATAGGCGTTTTCCTCAAGCCACTCAAGCGCCCGTGCATCGATGTTTTCAAACTCGTACGTAATGATATGGCTAACGCGTGCCAGTTCGGCAATAGCATTCAAATCGTGGTACGGTGCGGTGATTTCCACATCAGCCACCTGTCCGCACGGGGAGCCGGGCGTTGGATCGAGAACCGCAATGCGAAACCCCATCTCGCGCGCCGCGAGAGCCATCATCCGTCCCAGTTGTCCACCGCCAATAATGCCGATCATCTGCCCCGGAACAATCCGTCGCTTAGTCAAGTTGATCACTGCTTTCCACTACTTGTTTTCGAATCGCTTCTCTCCGCGCCTTGAGCGCTTCCATATAGCGCGGCTCAAACAGCCCAACGATCGATACCGCGAGCAACCCTGCGTTGGTCGCTCCTGCTTTGCCAATCGCCACTGTTGCCACCGGCACCCCGCCAGGCATTTGCACGATCGACAGTAACGAATCCAACCCGTTCAATGCTTTTGACTGCACCGGCACTCCGATTACCGGCAGTGTCGTTTTCGCTGCAATCATCCCCGGCAAATGAGCCGCTCCACCGGCTCCGGCAATAATCACTTTTATGCCCCGCTCCTCTGCCGTTTCCGCATAACGAAACATCTCATCCGGTGTCCGATGCGCCGACACAACTTTTTTTTCAAACGGAACGCCCAATTCTTCAAGAATGTCACAAGCGTGCTTCATCGTCTCCCAATCTGAACGGCTTCCCATGACCACCCCAACTAGTGGGTTCATTACGTTCCACTCCTTAACTTTAATAAACACAATAAAACCCAGAACATACATTCCCAATCTTAAGCGAGGGAAAGCATCGTTCTGGGCTTTCACAATTTGTCGATGAGAAAAAAGCCAAAACAGATCCTTTCCCTCATAGTCCAATAATTTACGGTTATTGGGTAGAGACTTTTGGGCCATATTCCCAAAATTATATGAGGGATTTTTTTGTACGCTATAAAGTTAATTTTATATTAGCAGGATTTTTGACAAAATGTCAAGGTAAAATCGAACATTCTATATTATAAAAACATGAATGTTCGTGTTTTCCGAATCACCAAACGAATGGGAAGGCATATGATGAATGAGCGGAGGAGGGAGACGCTATGGCCAATGAAAACCCGTTCACACCGTTTTCCGATTGGACAAAACATTGGCAGCAATTTTTCCAAAACGACTTTTGGGGAAACATCCAACCGTTTTTGCCATCATCCAATAAATCATCTTCGGGTATGAACATTTACAAAAAAGACAACGAACTGCTCATTGTCATCAGCCTCCCGGGGCTAGAAAAAATCGAAGATGCCGAAGTGTATGTATCGTACAAAACGCTGGAAGTAAAAGCGATGATCAACTTGAATTTTCAAGGATTTGATTTAGTGGAAGAAGGCATTTTTCAAGGTCAATTCGAAAAAATGATCCCCTTGCCATTTCCTGTCAAGGCAGACCGCATTGAAGCAACATACCATAACGGCCTCTTGTTCATCCACCTGCATCGGCTCATCCCAGAAGAGCAGAAAAAGAAAATTATCATTAAAAAAAGCAAGTAACGCCCCTCCCAATCAAAATAGAGCAGTCGTCGCTTTGTTCCTATTACCGTGAGATAAAAAAAGAGGGTGTCCCATGCCGTGCAGGACACCCTTTAGCGAGTTTCCGTTTCCTATCGTTTTATGAAAAAGGGGGTCTAGGAAACGATGATCACGCTTTACATTTTGGGGGAGAGGATTTAAAATGGCGTCATTAGAAATGACTCATTTAGAAATAGGCAAAAAAATGAGAGAACTATATAGCTCCCTCATTTTTGCCTGCCTAGCAGCGACCTACTCTTGCAGGGGCGCTGGCCCCAACTACCATCGGCGCTGGAGAGCTTAACTTCCGTGTTCGGGATGGGAACGGGTGTTTCCTCTCCGCTATCACCACTAGGCAAGCGATTTAGTTTTGACACCATTTATTATACTGAAAAAATAAATAATGTCAACAGGAAATTCATTCCCTCAAAACTAGATAACCGTTTGGTGGGAAGAAGCCTCCGCTTTTCGTACTGTCTAGCTCCGGCCGCCATCGGCTCGCGACGCTTCGGTCCTGCTGTGGCGGCAACACATTGCATACGCTCCTGTGGCACCACCCACGCAGAACCAAGCTTTGCTTGGTTCGAGCCTCCTCGCAGGCCCTCCAGCGCGTCTCGCCGATAGGTGGGCGGCCTCCGCTTTTCTAGGTTAAGCCCTCGATCGATTAGTATCCGTCAGCTCCACGTGTCGCCACGCTTCCACCTCGGACCTATCGACCTCGTCATCTTCGAGGGATCTTACTCGCTTAACGCGATGGGAAATCTCATCTTGAGGGGGGCTTCACGCTTAGATGCTTTCAGCGCTTATCCCTTCCGCACATAGCTACCCAGCGGTGCCCCTGGCGGGACAACTGGTACACCAGCGGTGCGTCCATCCCGGTCCTCTCGTACTAAGGACAGCTCCTCTCAAATTTCCTACGCCCACGACGGATAGGGACCGAACTGTCTCACGACGTTCTGAACCCAGCTCGCGTACCGCTTTAATGGGCGAACAGCCCAACCCTTGGGACCGACTACAGCCCCAGGATGCGATGAGCCGACATCGAGGTGCCAAACCTCCCCGTCGATGTGGACTCTTGGGGGAGATCAGCCTGTTATCCCCGGGGTAGCTTTTATCCGTTGAGCGATGGCCCTTCCATGCGGAACCACCGGATCACTAAGCCCGACTTTCGTCCCTGCTCGACCTGTCCGTCTCGCAGTCAAGCTCCCTTGTGCCTTTGCACTCTCCGAATGATTTCCAACCATTCTGAGGGAACCTTTGGGCGCCTCCGTTACCTTTTGGGAGGCGACCGCCCCAGTCAAACTGCCCACCTGACACTGTCTCCCACCCCGATAAGGGGTGCGGGTTAGAATTTCAATACCGCCAGGGTGGTATCCCACCGACGCCTCCACCGAAGCTGGCGCTCCGGCTTCCCTGGCTCCCACCTATCCTGTACAAGCGATACCAAAATTCCATATCAGGCTGCAGTAAAGCTCCACGGGGTCTTTCCGTCCTGTCGCGGGTAACCTGCATCTTCACAGGTAGTATAATTTCACCGGGTCTCTCGTTGAGACAGTGCCCAAGTCGTTACACCTTTCGTGCGGGTCGGAACTTACCCGACAAGGAATTTCGCTACCTTAGGACCGTTATAGTTACGGCCGCCGTTTACTGGGGCTTCGGTTCGCACCTTCGCTTGCGCTAAGCGCTCCCCTTAACCTTCCAGCACCGGGCAGGTGTCAGCCCCTATACTTCGCCTTTCGGCTTCGCAGAGACCTGTGTTTTTGATAAACAGTCGCTTGGGCCTTTTCACTGCGGCTCTTCGGGGCTCATCACCCCAAAGAGCACCCCTTCTCCCGAAGTTACGGGGTCATTTTGCCGAGTTCCTTAACGAGAGTTCTCCCGCGCGCCTTAGGATTCTCTCCTCGCCTACCTGTGTCGGTTTGCGGTACGGGCACCTCTTCCCTCGCTAGAGGCTTTTCTTGGCAGTGTGGAATCAGGGACTTCCGGATCAAATCCGTCGCCATCACAGCTCAGCCTTTACGGCCAGCGGATTTGCCTACTGGCCAGCCTTACTGCTTGGACAGGCTCTTCCAGCCGCCTGCTCACCCTATCCTCCTGCGTCCCCCCATCGCTCAAACGGGAAGGAGGTGGTACAGGAATCTCAACCTGTTGTCCATCACCTACGCCTTTCGGCCTCGGCTTAGGTCCCGACTAACCCTGAGCGGACGAACCTTCCTCAGGAACCCTTAGGCTTTCGGCGCAGAGGATTCTCACCTCTGTTTTCGCTACTCATACCGGCATTCTCACTTCTAAGCGCTCCACCAGTCCTTCCGGTCTGGCTTCGATGCCCTTAGAACGCTCCCCTACCGATGACCAACGGTCATCCCGCAGCTTCGGCGGCACGTTTAGCCCCGGTACATTTTCGGCGCAGAGTCACTCGACCAGTGAGCTATTACGCACTCTTTAAATGGTGGCTGCTTCTAAGCCAACATCCTGGTTGTCTTCGCAACTCCACATCCTTTTCCACTGAACGTGCACTTGGGGGCCTTAGCTGGCGATCTGGGCTGTTTCCCTCTTGACCACGGATCTTATCACTCGTAGTCTGACTCCCAAGGATAAGTCATTGGCATTCGGAGTTTGACTGGGTTCGGTAACCCGATGAGGGCCCCTAGCCCAATCAGTGCTCTACCTCCAAGACTCTCACCTTGAGGCTAGCCCTAAAGCTATTTCGGGGAGAACCAGCTATCTCCAAGTTCGATTGGCATTTCACCCCTACCCACACCTCATCCCCGCACTTTTCAACGTACGTGGGTTCGGGCCTCCAGCCGGTGTTACCCGGCCTTCACCCTGGACATGGGTAGATCACCTGGTTTCGGGTCGACGACGACGTACTCAAACGCCCTATTCAGACTCGCTTTCGCTGCGGCTCCGCCTCTTCGGCTTAACCTCGCACGCCATCGTCACTCGCCGGTTCATTCTACAAAAGGCACGCCATCACCCATGAACGGGCTCTGACTACTTGTAGGCACACGGTTTCAGGTTCTCTTTCACTCCCCTTCCGGGGTGCTTTTCACCTTTCCCTCACGGTACTGGTTCACTATCGGTCACTAGGGAGTATTTAGCCTTGGGAGATGGTCCTCCCTGCTTCCGACGGGATTTCCCGTGTCCCGCCGTACTCAGGAGCCGCTCGGGAGGGAACGAAGTTTCGACTACAGGGCTGTCACCTTCTCTGGCCGGCCGTTCCAGACCGGTTCGTCTACCCCGTTCCTTTCTCACTCCCATCTGAGCGGTCCTACAACCCCAAGAGGCACGCCTCTTGGTTTGGGCTGTTCCCGTTTCGCTCGCCGCTACTCAGGGAATCGCATTTGCTTTCTTCTCCTCCGGGTACTAAGATGTTTCAGTTCCCCGGGTGTGCCCTCCATGCCCTATGGATTCAGGCATGGATCCTGCCCCATTACGGGCAGGGGGTTTCCCCATTCGGACATCTCCGGATCAACGCTTGCTTACAGCTCCCCGAAGCGTTTCGGCGTTTGCCCCGTCCTTCATCGGCTCCTAGTGCCAAGGCATCCACCGTGCGCCCTTTCTAGCTTAACCTACAGCGCGTTTCGGCTTCTTCCTTATTGTCTAGCTTCGGCGCCTAGCTCTCTTCCGCCAAATAACCTTCCCCCTTGGGGTGCAAGCACCCCTGCGGGTGAAGAACATTTGGCTTCGAGAACTGACCGCGGCACCTCAGCTTTTCCGGTTATCTAGTTTTCAAGGAACGATTTGAAGGAATTCTCATTCCTTCAAAACTGAACGAAACGAAAGCGCAATTTGTTAATGATTGGCCATTAACGGCCTCCGCTTTTCGTGATGTCTAGCTCCAGCGCCTGGCTCTCTTCTGCCAAATAACCTTCCCCCTCGGGGTGCAAGCACCCCTACGGGTGAAGAACATTTGGCTTCGAGAGCCGACCGCGGCGCTTCCGCTTTTCGTCCTTAGAAAGGAGGTGATCCAGCCGCACCTTCCGGTACGGCTACCTTGTTACGACTTCACCCCAATCACTTGCCCCACCTTCGGCGGCTGGCTCCCGTAAGGGTTACCTCACCGACTTCGGGTGTTGCAAGCTCTCGTGGTGTGACGGGCGGTGTGTACAAGGCCCGGGAACGTATTCACCGCGGCATGCTGATCCGCGATTACTAGCGATTCCGGCTTCATGCAGGCGAGTTGCAGCCTGCAATCCGAACTGAGAGCGGCTTTTTGGGATTCGCTCCCCCTCGCGGGTTCGCAGCCCTTTGTACCGCCCATTGTAGCACGTGTGTAGCCCAGGTCATAAGGGGCATGATGATTTGACGTCATCCCCACCTTCCTCCGACTTTTAGCCGGCAGTCCCTCTAGAGTGCCCAACTGAATGCTGGCAACTAGAGGCAAGGGTTGCGCTCGTTGCGGGACTTAACCCAACATCTCACGACACGAGCTGACGACAACCATGCACCACCTGTCACCCTGTCCCCCCGAAGGGGGAACGCCCAATCTCTTGGGTTGTCAGGGGATGTCAAGACCTGGTAAGGTTCTTCGCGTTGCTTCGAATTAAACCACATGCTCCACCGCTTGTGCGGGCCCCCGTCAATTCCTTTGAGTTTCAGCCTTGCGGCCGTACTCCCCAGGCGGAGTGCTTATCGCGTTAGCTACAGCACTAAAGGGTGTGACCCCTCTAACACTTAGCACTCATCGTTTACGGCGTGGACTACCAGGGTATCTAATCCTGTTTGCTCCCCACGCTTTCGCGCCTCAGCGTCAGTTACAGGCCAGAGAGCCGCCTTCGCCACTGGTGTTCCTCCACATCTCTACGCATTTCACCGCTACACGTGGAATTCCGCTCTCCTCTCCTGCACTCAAGTCCCCCAGTTTCCAATGACCCTCCACGGTTGAGCCGTGGGCTTTCACATCAGACTTAAAGGACCGCCTGCGCGCGCTTTACGCCCAATAATTCCGGACAACGCTCGCCCCCTACGTATTACCGCGGCTGCTGGCACGTAGTTAGCCGGGGCTTTCTCGTGAGGTACCGTCACCGCGCCGCCTTATTCAAACGGCGCTCCTTCGTCCCTCACAACAGAGCTTTACGACCCGAAGGCCTTCTTCGCTCACGCGGCGTCGCTCCGTCAGACTTTCGTCCATTGCGGAAGATTCCCTACTGCTGCCTCCCGTAGGAGTCTGGGCCGTGTCTCAGTCCCAGTGTGGCCGGTCACCCTCTCAGGCCGGCTACGCATCGTCGCCTTGGTGAGCCGTTACCTCACCAACTAGCTAATGCGCCGCGGGCCCATCCGCAAGTGGCAGCCGAAGCCGCCTTTCAACCAAAGACCATGCGGTCTTTGGTGTTATCCGGTATTAGCTCCGGTTTCCCGGAGTTATCCCGGTCTTGCGGGCAGGTTGCCCACGTGTTACTCACCCGTCCGCCGCTGACCAAACAAGAGCAAGCTCTCGTTCGGTCCGCTCGACTTGCATGTATTAGGCACGCCGCCAGCGTTCGTCCTGAGCCAGGATCAAACTCTCCAAAAGAAAGTTGATTGGCTTGCGCTTCGTTTCGTTCAGTTTTCAAGGAACAAATTTTATTCTTTCGCTCGATGAATTCACTCTCATCAAAAGCGACTCTTATATTTTATAATTTCTTTTTGTTCTTGTCAATACATTTTTTATCTTTTTTTCGTCGCATCGAAGCGACTTTATTAATATAGCACCTCTATTTTAATGTGTCAACTGTCCATTCAAAGTTTTTTTGTTTTTATCTCTTCCACTCTCTGGCCAACATTCCGTACACCACATGATCAACAAAGTGGTCGTAAAGCCACTCCGCATCACGAATCGTTCCTTCCATGACAAAACCTAGCCGTTCCGGGATTGCCCTGCTCCGCTGGTTTCCCACCGCACAGCGAATTTCAACTCGATTCACTCCCTGCTCAACGAACAAATCGTCAATGCAAGCTTTGCATGCTTTCGTCATCAATCCTTTTCCTTGAAACGATTCACCAAGCCAATAGCCGATACTCGCCTTTCTGTTGGCCCAGTCGATGTAATGGACGCCAATCACCCCGGCTAATTGTCCTTGATAAAAAATCCCCGCCTCAAATCCATTGCCAGTCGCAAACTTTTGCAGTCCTTGAGAAATGAACGCCTTCGAATCCTCCACCGTCTTTGTGGAATCGACCCATGGAAGCCATTGACGCAGGTGCGCACGGCACGAATCAACCAACGCAAAAAGCGGCTCCGCATCTTCCTGCGTCAGCAACTTTAACCACACATCTTTCTCCACGTAACGGATAAACACCAATAACTCCCCCTCCAACTTTTTACCATTATACCATATTCAGATCATCCGACTCCTCATGCGAAAAAATTTATCCATAGATACAAAAAAAGACTGTTCCCAAGATGGTCAAACTTATCCTAGGAACAGTCCTTTTCTCTTTTTCTATTCTCGCAAGAAGATGAAATAACAGATAAAGATAACAAACAGCACATACAATAATGGATGCACTTCTTTGCCGCGGCCTCTTAAAATCATTGTGATCGGGTAAAAGATGAAGCCAACGGCGATGCCGGTCGCAATACTATAGGAAAGCGGCATTGTGATGAGTGTAAAGAACGCTGGCACAGCGATTTCGAACTTCTTCCAATCAATCTCGCCAATCGACGAGGCCATCAATACCCCGACGATGATCAAAGCAGGCGCGGTAACCGGTGCGGTAATGACGCTTAACAGCGGTGAGAAAAACAAGGCGAGCAAGAACAAAATTCCTGTGACAACCGCTGAAAATCCAGAGCGTCCCCCAGCAGCGACACCGGCGGATGATTCAATGTAAGATGTCGTCGTCGATGTGCCGAATACCGCCCCGACCATTACTGCCGTTGCGTCAACAAGCAACGCTTTGCCGGCGCGCGGCAGTTTATTGTTTTTCAACAATCCCGCTTGGTTGGCAACCGCCAAAAGCGTGCCGGTCGCATCGAAAAAGTCAACGATAAAGAACGTCAAAACAACACCGAGCATTTTGAGAGAGAAAATGTCTGGCAAGTGTTCAATCGCAACGCCGAACGTCGGCGAAATGTCTGGAATAGCACCAACAATTTGCTTTGGCACTTCAATTAAACCGAAAATCATGCCGACGACAGCCGTAATGACCATGCCGTAAAAAACGCCGCCATTCACTTTTTTCACCATCAAAATGACAGTGATAAACAACCCGAAAATAGCAAGCAGCGTATTACCATCTCTTAAATTACTCAACCCGACTAGCGTCGCATCGTTATTCACAATGATGCCGGCATTTTGCAGGCCGATGAACGTAATAAACAGACCGATTCCGGCACCAACAGCATATTTCAACTCAACAGGAATGGCATCAATAATTTTTTCCCGAATACCCGTCAGCGTTAAAATCGTAAAAATGACCCCAGAGACAAAAACTCCCGCAAGCGCCGTTTGCCACGGAACCCCCATATGCAATACGACAGTGAAAGCGAAAAAGGCGTTTAGCCCCATTCCTGGTGCCAAGGCGATCGGATAGCGGGCGAGCACCCCCATCAAAATTGACCCGTACGCCGCTGCCAAAGCGGTGGCGACAAATACCGCTCCTTGGTCAATGCGCAGTTCGTCCGGGAAATCTCCCACTGCCCCTAATGACAACGTAAACGGGTTGACGAACAAAATATACGCCATCGACAAAAATGTAGTCAGCCCGGCAATGATCTCTGTCCGATAGTTTGTACCGAGCTCATCAAACTGAAAATATTTTCTCACGTTTGTCCCCCCTATAAAAAATAAAAACGCCTCTGCAGCTACCAGAAGCGTTGACCAAGGAGGAATGACGAATATAGAGAGGACATTGACCCTCTACTTCACATCCCTCGTAGTCAAGCTATTTACGGTAGCTTGGTAGAAACTCCCGAGCCATATTCCCGAGATTATACGACGGAATTCGACAATATTCACAATCCATGACCATTGTATCAATATGGACAACCGCTGTCAAGAAAACAAGCGAACATTCCAAAGGAAATGTTCACCTTTCATTCGTTTTTTATCCCAAGAATTACTCCCACTGAATCGGAGCTGGCGGATTAGATGTAATGTCGTATAGAACGTACTTAATACCTTTAACTTCGTTAACTATATGATCAGATACTTTTACTAACATGTCCTATTGGATACGGACAGTCAGAAGTCATGTAGCGATTTAAATTTTGCCGGTCTTTTTAAATTTCCAATTTCCGATTTCAAATTTTTTGCTGTCTATTCGATTCGCAAGCTGACGAGTTTCTATAAATTCGTCCGTCACCGTCACAAAAAACTGTTTTCCATCCTTTTCGACCAAATAGAATCGTTTATCATTATTTTTCAAATAATTGAGAAACTCAGGTGTTCCAAATGGTGCGTCTGTGAAGAACCCAAGTGCATTGTCAACGATCTTTTCTCCTTTTGTGAGTTTCTGGTAAGCAAGAAGCGAGTAGATTTCTGCATTTGGGAATTTATCACGAATAACACGATTTTTCTTTGAAGATTTAAGACCCTTGCCATACTCTGATAAGTTGTACGGCTCACGCATAACCATTTCGTCCAAAGTCTCTCCATCATCAAGCAGATAATCAATGCTCGCATTCAATAATTTGGATAAATTTTTTAAATTATCTATATCCGGTAAACCTTTGCCCGATTCCCATTTCGCAACTGCAGAACGAGAAACCCCTAATTTTTCAGATAGCTGTTCTTGAGAAAGTCCTGCCTCTATTCTTGCCTTCTTAATTTTTTCTCCTAGTGTCATTTTTGTTTGATGACCCCCTTGCTTAAATTTGTTGCACTCATTGTAAATCAAAACCCTTTCAAAGAACATTCACTATCTATAACATCGCTGTCACTTTGCGTAACAAAGGATAAAAACGCTTATTTATCGCGGTTTATTGGCTATTTACTTCAAGAAATATTTTTCTTGATCTTAAAATATTTTATTGTTTCTTTACCATATACTATTTTTCTGGACACAAAAAAGTCGCCTACTCCATTTATGGAATAGACGACTTAACCATCAATTTTATATTATTCCCACTCGATCGTCGCGGGCGGTTTACTTGTAATATCGTAGACGACGCGATTGACGTGCGGCACTTCGTTCACGATACGTGTTGAAATGCGTTCGAGCACATCCCAAGGAATGCGAGCCCAGTCGGCGGTCATCCCATCGATCGATGTCACCGCGCGAATGGCGACCGTATAATCGTACGTGCGGGCATCCCCCATCACTCCGACGCTGCGGATATCAGGGAGAACGGTGAAATATTGCCAAATTTCGCGGTCGAGTCCAGCTTTTTTCACTTCTTCCCGCAAAATCGCATCCGATTCACGGACGATTTCCAACTTTTCTTCCGTCACTTCACCAAGAACGCGAATCCCAAGACCAGGTCCCGGGAACGGCTGACGCCAGACGATTTCGTCCGGAATGCCCAATTGTGTGCCAAGTGCGCGTACCTCATCTTTAAACAGCGTATTGAGTGGCTCGATCAATTCAAATTTCATATCTTCCGGCAAGCCGCCGACGTTATGATGCGATTTAATCGTTTGTGCCGTTGCTGTGCCACTTTCAATAATGTCAGTATAAAGCGTGCCTTGCACTAAAAATTCAATGCCTTCGAGCTTGGCCGCCTCATCGTCAAACACATAAATAAATTCGTTGCCGATGATTTTCCGCTTTTGTTCCGGGTCGGAGACCCCTTTTAATTTCGCCAAAAAGCGTTCTTTCGCATCCACTTTAATGACGTTCATCTGGAACTGTTCGCGGAACGTTTTCATGACGCTTTCCGCTTCGCCTTTGCGAAGAAGGCCGTGATCAACAAAAATGCATGTGAGCTGATCACCGATGGCACGATGCACCAATACAGCGGCAACCGATGAATCAACTCCACCGCTTAATGCACAAAGCACTTTTTTCCCGCCAACTTGTTCACGAATGCGACGCACTTGCTCATCGATGAAGTTTTCCATCGTCCAGTCGCCGTGACAGCCGCATACGTCGAAAACAAACCGCTTCAGTACATCATTTCCATAAATGGAATGACGCACTTCCGGATGGAATTGCACCCCGTACCATTTCCGACGTTCATCGCTCATCGCGGCGATCGGGCAGGAAGAACTTGTCGCATCGACGATAAAACCGGACGGCGGGGCAGTCACTAAATCGCCGTGGCTCATCCAGACGACTTGTTCATCCGGCAACCCGCGGAATAGCAAAGAATCATTTTTCACTTGGATAAGCGCTTTGCCGTATTCACGGTGTGTGGCTTTTTCCACTTTGCCGCCCAAGTGGTGCGCCATAAGCTGCATCCCGTAACAAATCCCCAAGATTGGCAGCCCGAGTTCAAAAATCGCTGGATCGCACGTAAACGCTTGTTCATCATATACGCTGTTCGGACCACCGGAAAAAATGATTCCTTTAGCATTTAACGCGCGAATTTCTTCCGCACTGATCGTGTGCGGATGCAGTTCGCTGTAGACGCCAAATTCACGGATGCGGCGAGTAATCAGTTGGTTATATTGGCTTCCGAAGTCCAATACGACGATCATTTCTTGGTTCATCTTATCCACCCCGTCGAAAAAATAAGCGCTGCCATCGCCCAAATAACATGATGAAGGCAGAATAGCAGCGTCTTCTGCCTTCATAGTCAGGCCGTTTACGGCGGCCCGGTAGAGACACGTGAGCCATATTCCCACGCATATATGAAAGGCTTTCGTTCTGTTCGTATGCAAATTTGAATCCATTCTATCAACTTGACAGCAGTCGGTCAAGTGATCGTCCTTTTTATTAAATTTTCCCACAATTGACGCGCCTCACGGATGTCGATACGGTCGCTATTTGCGCCGTAGATCACTTGCTCATACCATTTTGTCAGCCGTGCCATTTCATTGGTTTCCAATAAACGATCCACTTCAATGGCGTACTGGCGCAGCGTTTCATCCTCTTTTCGTCTCAACCCGTAGTCATGTAATTGACGCAACAATGCCAAGTAAGCAGGAACAAGCCATTCTGGCCCGTCAACTCGACGGCAGCGAAAACAAAAAAGCGTCCAGCGCGGCCACCATTTCCGTCTTGTCACGTAGAGCGTGCCACCCAACGCAGCCAACGCAACGAACACGGTCAGCGCCGTTTTCCATGACCAGACGCTGGCTAACTGCTCCCACCAATGACGATCTTGTTTCTGCGAAGATGGTTCGATCAATTGTTCGAGCGGCACAAGCGGTGTCTCTTGTTCTTCCGGTTGAAATGACGGCGCTTGTTGCTCTTCATTGGAAGTGGAAAGCGAAAAGGCATACGGATTGACAAACCCTTGTGTCGGCTCAAACGGCACCCAACCGACGCCCTCAAAGTAAACCTCGACCCACGAATGTGCGTCGTTGTTTCGCACTTTATAAAACTCAGCCCCATTTTGCTCCTCGGCAAGCTGTCCGGATGTATAGCCTTTCACCCAGCGCGCGGGAATACCTAGGCTGCGAACAAGCACAGCCATTGAGGTGGAAAAATTATCACAATACCCTTGTTTCGTTTCAAACAAAAATTGATCGACATAATCTTGATTGGCTCTTGGGACGGCAACATTCGTCGTTTCGTACGCATACCCGTTCATATGGAAATATTGTTCAATGGCTTTCACTTTATCGTATACCGTCTCTTTTCCTTCGGTAATTTGCTTTGCCAAATCACGCACCCGCTTCGGAAGCGTATCCGGCAGTTGCGTATAGCGCTTCAGAAAAATGGCGTCTTGGACTGGAGCCGCGGAACGCAATGCCTCGATGGGGAAATCCGGCTCCATATACGTGATCGTATACCGCTGAATGGGAAGTGCATTGGCATTTATATCGGTCGTATAAATTTTTTCTGTCGCCATATGCATGCGGTAGACAATGTTGTCAGACGTTTGCACTTGTTGTAAACCAATCGGATAAACGAGATGGAACGCTTGATCTTGGCGGGTGATTTCCGCTGTCTGTTCCGCCGTTTTTACTTTGTCGCTCCACCATTCATGCTCCATCAGTCTTCCGTTTCTGAATGATTTCACTTGTTCACTCTGGAATGATTCCCATCCCTTTCCAGTGTAAACATCTTTCGTTTCTACACGCCAATAATGACGACCTTCATCTTTAGCAATGAACACAACCGTATCATCAGCGATAAACGGTCCGCCGAGGCGAGAATCATTTTGCCCATAGCCGATTTTCTTGACAACAGCTGCTGTCGTCGTGTCAAACTCCTCCCCAGAGTCAGCGGCATAGCTACGAATAAACGCAACCGGGTCCGGCCATTGCGGCGGCAGTTTCGGCCCAACATATCCGGCCGTAACGGCAATAGCAGGAATAGATAGAGCTGCCGCCCGCCACTTCCGGATATAAGCAGCCCCTCCTTTTGCCCGCATCCGCTCCCCATGCAGCCAAACGAATGCGAAAAAACCGAGCGCCACAAGGCGAACAATCGCTCCGTTTCCACTGTAAGGGAAAAACGTATCCAACACAGCAATATAGCTAACCGTGAGCGCATAAGGGACAAACCACCGGTTTCGCCGCACAACCAGCCAGTGCCAAACAAACGAAGCCGCCCATAAAGACACAAAAAAGGCAAGGGTGCGCAGCGCATCGTCCGGCATCGATGCTCCTCCCCCGACAAGCCAAGCAACGCCGTCCCACCATAATGCGCGTGGGACATCCCATATCGCCTCATCATAAAACCATTCATCAAGCGCCCACCATATATAACCGATTTTACCGAGGGCAGAAAGCCAGGTGGGAACACGCAACGTATAAAATAGAAAACAAATGACGACAAACATCGCGAATGTCCCGATATGCGCTGTGTCCGCAACTGTGTCAAGCGGCCAAAGCCATTCCGTGAGCAACCAAGCAGCCAACCCATTCGGTAACACGGCGGATAACATAGTCTCCGCCCTTTGTTTCATCCGTTTTCCCCTCCTTGCCGGATGGTTTGCAACATCTGCGGGTCAATGTGCAATACATCCCCCCCGCTGCGGCGGAGCCCGTCCGCCCAGCTCTGTTGCTTATGACTCCACTCCCGGCTGACGACATATAGTACGACCTGTCGTTTGGATGCTATTGTGCGCAATTGCTGCAAAAGTGGAATCGATAACGCGGAGGTTAAAATGATACACCCGGCAGCTGCACGCCAGTTCGTTTCTTCTGCTAACGTGCGCGAGAGCGGCTCTTTGCCCTCGCCGTTCACTTCCGCCAACTGGAGAAGAATGGACGGCCACTGTTTGTCATGGGATCGCGGCGCTAAGAACGAGCGCTTTTTTCCAGCAAAGAGCAGCCCTACCGGCACTCCATCATCAAGTAACCCCTTCGATACAGAAGCGGCCAATGTGACAAGTTCCTCAAACACTGGGGACGGGGCGCCGTCAAGCACCACGATCCAATCGTTATTGCGCTGTTCATCAAATTCTTTTGTCATTAGCTCCTGCCTGCGCGCCGACGCTTTCCAATGCACCCACGACATTTTATCGCCGGGCACATACTCACGGACACCGGCCGCCACCGCCATGTCGCGGTGAAGCGGAATCGGGCGCGCTGCTTTTCCGTGCGCAAACCACTCACGCATCGATTCAAACGGCCATTCGATATAGCGCGGATAGACGATTACCGTGCACGGGACGTGGAATGAGGCTGTTTTGCTTACCCATCCGAATGGATCGCCCACCTCAAGACAGACGGTTTCCAATTGATGACGGCCACGTGGCAACCGTAACGACCAGGTAAATGACAGGCGACGACGAAACGACAAAGCGAACATTGCTCTTCCGCACTTCTGCTCTTCCTCAACAACGGAGAGTACTGCTAGCGGAATCGGCCACGGCAAATCAATTCGAACGGTGACGGGGATAGATTCGCCCACATGATAGTGTCCAACTGGCACCGTTCGGCTCACTGTGGCGCGCCGAAGCGGGTAGATCATGATCAAGAGCGCATATAAACCGAACGGCAAAAAACTGTAAAACAAAAACCAACTGACAAACCCGCCTTGAAACATGGCGTATGAAAACAAGACAGCCGCCAAAAGTAACAAACCGGTGAAAGCAAACCAACGGCGCCAATTCCGTTTCATCTTTATCGCCGCCCTCGCACCGGCACCGGTGTACGGGCAATCAGTTGCGCAACGATAGTTTCCCCATCAAGCTTGTCCCATTTTGCTTCCGGACGGACAAGCAGACGGTGGGCGAGCACATAGGGAGCGAGTTGCTGGACATCATCGGGGATGACAAAATCACGGCCGTGGATGAGTGCATACGCCTGCGCCGCTTTCATCAAGGCGACCGACCCGCGCGGGCTGACGCCCAAATAGACCGCTTCATGCGTACGGCTTTGTTGGACAAGTTCAACGATGTATCCTTTCACCGTATCACTCACATGCACATCCGTCACCTTCCGTTGCAAGGCAAGCAATTCCTCAAGCGACATGACTGGACCGATCTCCGAGAGCGGCGCTGTTTTTTCAAGCCGGTTTAACATTTCGATTTCCTCATCATGTGACGGATAGCCCATCTGCAATTTCAGCAAAAACCGATCCAACTGTGCTTCCGGAAGTGGATATGTTCCTTCATATTCAATCGGGTTTTGCGTCGCCATGACAAAAAACGGTTGCGGTAGTTGGCGGGTAACCCCATCTACCGTCACGCTCCCTTCTTCCATCGCTTCAAGAAGCGCCGACTGTGTTTTCGGCGACGTCCGGTTGATCTCGTCAGCAAGCACAATATGGCCGACAATCGGTCCAGGTTTATACTCAAATTGCTGCTCTTTCGGGTTATAAACAGAAATGCCGATCACATCGCTCGGTAATAAATCCGGCGTAAATTGAATTCTTTTCAACTCGGTACTGAACGATTTTGCCAACGCACGCACGAGCATCGTCTTGCCGACACCCGGCACATCTTCAAGCAATACGTGCCCCTTGGCCAACAGTGCTGTTAAGCTGAGTACAATGACTTGGCGTTTCCCGACAATGACTCGTTCTACATTGCGAACGACTTGTTCAATTGAAGAAAGCAACGGTTCGTTCATTACATCAAACTCCTTTTATGGAGATCCATGGGACTTTTAGAGGTAGACAATATATAGTTTATACTATTAATATGATATCGAATATACACAACTTTTGGAATCGATTTGCAACAAAGGGGAGGAGAAAAAATGGGGAAATCGAAGTGGAAGATGATCGGCCCTGGGTTGATCGTCGCCGCCACCGGAGTCGGAGCCGGCGACTTAGTCGCTGCTCTTGTCGCAGGAACGAACTATGGCCTTGTTTTCATGTGGGCGATTATCGTCGGGGCTGTGTTCAAATTCGTGCTGAACGAAGGAGTTGGACGTTGGCATTTATTAAGCGGAAAAACGATTTTCGAAGGCTGGCAATCGATGGGGAAATGGGCGTCCATCTACTTTGGGGTGTATGCGATCATTTGGGGATTTGTTTACGGAGCGGCGGGCACATCATCGTGCGCGCTTGCGATGTCGGCGATGATCCCATCGATTCCGCTTTGGGCGTGGGCAATCATCCATGGCCTCGCTGGTTTTGCCATCACTTGGTCGGGGCGGTTCCAACTGTTTGAACGGGTGATGAACGTGCTCGTCGGACTGATGTTTGTGACGGTTGTTGGTTCGGCACTGCTTGTGTTGCCACAGCTGAACGATCTTTGGAAAACCGCCGTTCCTGATTTGCCAAAAGGGTCGCTTTTGTATGCTCTCGGGCTGATCGGAGGCGTCGGCGGCTCGATTACCATGGCGTCTTACGGATATTGGCTTCAGGAAAATGGCTGGAAAGGCCGGTCCTACGTATCGCCAATGCGTTACGATTCCGCTGTTGCCTACATTGTGACAGCAATTTTTACGTTGTCGCTCCTGATTTTAGGCGCCGCTCTTCTCTACGGAACGAATACCTCGATCAACGGCGAACAAGGGCTTGTCTCGTTTGCCTCGATCATGGGCAATGAGCTGCATCCAGCCGCCCGGTGGCTCTTTTTGCTTGGTTTTTGGTCGGCATCGTTTACATCCGTCATCGGCGTTTGGAACGGCGTTTCCTATTTGTTCGCCGATTTTGTTCGCAACATGCGAAAAACGCCGATTGGCACCGAGTCGCTCAACCAGTCGAAAGCGTTTCGCTTCTACGTCTTTTGGCTCACTTTTCCGCCGATGCTCTTACATTTTATCGGCAAGCCGGTCGGTCTTATTATCGCCTACGGGGCGCTTGGAGCGCTGTTTATGCCGTTTTTGGCCGTCACACTGCTTTACTTGCTCAACTCGAAAAAAGCGCTTCCAGATGAAGGAAGGAACCATTGGCTGTCAAATGCGCTACTCGCCCTGTGTTTAGCACTGTTTGCCGTCTTGTCGATTAATGAACTCATTGGTTTGTTTACTTAACATTTGCCTGCTGCAAAGCAACCAACTAGTAGTGAAAGGCTGCTCCAACTAAAAAACGCTCATCCCGCTTAAAGGGGATGAGCGTTTTTGGCTAACCCATTCTCTCCAGTCTTATCTACTCATCGTCTTGTTCCGTTAAATCATCTTCTCCGGTCTTACCCATTCCTCGTACTGTTTGGCCGTCACATACCCAGTCTGCAACGCCGCTTCTTTCAGCGTCAATCCTTCGCGATGCGCAAGCTTAGCGATTTCCGCGGCTTTGTCATAGCCGATATGCGGGCTTAATGCCGTCACCAGCATCAGCGAGCGCTCCACGTACTCTTTCATTTTCGTTTCATTTGCCTCTAACCCTTGAGCACATCGCTCATCAAACGAGCGGATGGCATCGCCAAGCAACTGCACCGACTGAATGGCGTTATAAGCGATGACCGGTTTGAACACGTTTAATTGAAAATTACCTTGACTTGCCGCAAAACCGATCGCAGCATCATTGCCGAACACTTGCACGGCAACCATCGTCATCGCCTCGCTTTGCGTCGGATTCACTTTACCCGGCATGATTGAGCTGCCCGGTTCATTCGACGGAATCACGATTTCCCCAAACCCGGAACGCGGCCCGCTCGCTAGCCAACGGATATCGTTAGCGATTTTCATCAAATCAGCCGCAAGCGCCTTCAACGCCCCATGAACGTAAACGATCTCATCATGGCTTGTTAACGCGTGAAATTTATTTGTTGCTGAGCGGAATGGATAGCCGGTTTGGGCGTGCAACTGTTTGGCCACTTGTTCGCCAAATGATGGCGGCGCATTAAGCCCTGTGCCGACCGCCGTACCTCCAATCGCCAAATCGAGCAGCTTGTCGGTCGCTTCCACGATCATCGTTTTGCTTTTCTCAAGCATCGTCCGCCACCCAGAAATCTCTTGTCCAAATGTGAGCGGTGTCGCATCTTGCAAGTGAGTGCGCCCAACTTTGATCGTCTTCTCATAGCGACGTTCTTTGGCCGCAAACGTGCCAATCAAACGATCAATTGCCGGCAGAAGATGCGTTTGAATTTTCGTATAAATAGCGATATGCATCACCGTTGGGAACGTGTCATTTGAGCTTTGCGACATATTGACATCGTCGTTCGGATGAATGCGTTCCTCCCCGTCAGGGAGTAGCTCGTTCGCCCGTCTAGCCACCACTTCATTGACGTTCATATTCGTCTGCGTCCCGCTTCCCGTCTGCCAAACAACAAGAGGGAAATGTGCATCCCATTGGCCAGCCAAAATCTCGTCGCAAGCCGTCACAATCGCCTGCCTCTTTGCTTCACTCAACTTTCCAGCTTGCTCGTTGACGATGGCCGCCGCTTTTTTCAGCTCGGCATAAGCATAAATGAGTTCAAGCGGCATCGTTTCTTTGCCGATGCGGAAGTTTTGCCGGCTTCGCTCCGTTTGCGCTCCCCAGTATTTATCGGCCGGCACCCGCACCTCCCCAAGCGAGTCGCGCTCTATTCGTTCGTTCATCACGTCGTCCTCCTTTGTTTAGGTATTCCTGCATTACATGTGTATTCCCATTTTGGCACAGAAGGCCGGCGAAAAACTTCATTTTCTTCTACAACCTCTAAAAAGAGCAGCGCTTTTTTACGCCACATGTATGGTTGAATCATTAGTCCGCTAGACGATTACGGAAAAAACCTGCCTCTACAATGATGGATTCATGAATGCGTGAAAGAGAGAGGATTCTCTCAACTAAAGTCCTTTTCGGAAATCCTCATTCCATCATCGCTTTCTTTGTTGATGAGACGGTTCACTGAAAAGACGACAAAAAAAGACAGCGATAATTCCTAAGCCAAACGGCATGTATGCTAATTTGAAAAACGAAACATATTCATATATCACATGACAAGAGAACATGAGCAGACGGAGCAGCCAACAAGTATATTTTACCCCCTCCCCCCCTTCAAGCAGACAATTCAGTCAAAAACAGTGAAAAGAACCTTTTTTACTGTTATAATAACTATAGCTAAAATAGATAACAGGAAAGGGTTCATTTGTTATCTTTATTAAATATAAACCGAAAATGGTTTATATTTACACAAAACCCCAAAAATAAGAACCCCATATAGGTAAACTACTCATCGTCAACGCGGATATTCATTTGACGATTGAATCTAAAACATATCCTTAGCACATTTGTTAATATTAGACGCCATAATCCATACGGCGCTTTAAAAACAAATAAACCATCAATAAGGAGGAACATTTTGCGATGAATATTCGAGAAAGTGAACTTCCAGGAATTGGGTACAAATTTGAAATTATTACTCGAAACAAAGATAAACTTGTCATTGTGATTCATGACGATGGACGAAGAGAAATTTATCACTTTGACGCAGATGATTATGATGAAGTCGTTAGCAGTGTGACATTAAGCGACCAAGAAGCAAGGCAAATTGCCGGGATCATTGGAGGAATGGCATACAAACCAAAAGCGCTCGAAACAGTGGAATTTGCCTTTGACGATCTCATTATCGAGTGGTTTCAAGTGGAGCCGAACGCCCCTGCTGCAAATAAAAAAATTGGAGAGCTTGATATTAGAAACCGTTTCGGCGTCAATGTTATTGCTATCAAAAAGAAACATTCTCAAAAATCTTATAACCCTGGTCCAAATACGTTGATTGAAGCTGGGGATACATTAATCATGTCTGGAGAAAGACAACAAATAAAGGAGATCATGAATCATCTACTATCAAATAAGGAGTGATGGGAATAAATGAACCACTTAGTACTGGAAGTGGGAACGGCACTCGTTTTAGTCGCTATTGGATCCATCATTGCCAATAGATTAAACTTCTCCATTATCCCGTTTTTGATCATCATCGGCATGCTGGTTGGGCCCCATGCCCCTACAATTGGGATTATTGACCTCACTTTTATTGAAAGTAATGAAATTATCCAGTTTCTAGGGAGGATCGGGGTACTTTTTTTGCTGTTTTATTTAGGTCTTGAATTTTCTGTCGGCAAGCTGATTAAGTCCGGAAAAAACATTGTGGTTGGTGGCAGCATCTATGTCATAATGAACTTTGTTTTAGGATTGGTTTATGGCAAAACCGTAGGAATGCCATGGATGGAAACCCTTCTGATTGCCGGGCTCCTCAGTGTATCATCAAGTGCCATCGTGGCCAAAGTTCTCGTCGATTTAAGGAGAACGGCCAATCCTGAAACAGAGCTCATTTTAGGGATGATCCTTTTTGATGACATCTTCCTTGCCCTATTTTTGACGACGATGTCAGGGGTTTTGCTAGCTGGATCCACCTCCTTTTTCGGAATCAGCCTATCGGTTTTAACATCTGTTGCTTATATGCTGCTATTTTTTGTCATCGCTCGTAAAGGTGCCCCTCTACTGAACAAATGGTTAAATATCAAATCCGATGAAATATTCATCATCGTTATCTTTGCTATTCTCTTTTTCGTTGCCGGCTTTTCCGAAACGCTTCATGTCGCTGAAGCTATCGGGGCCTTACTACTGGGGCTTGTCTTTTCGGAAACCGAACACCGCGATCGAATCGAACATTTAGTTGTTCCATTCCGCGACTTCTTTGGAGCTATCTTTTTCTTTAGTTTCGGTTTGACTATTGAACCATCCACCTTAATTCATGCGTTTTGGTTATCATTAGGAGCCGTTATCGTCACTCTACTAGCCAATATGGTGGCGGGAATGATCGCCGGAAGAAAGGCTGGATTGTCCTACAAAGCCTCTACAAACATTGGTTTAACGATCACGGCGCGTGGGGAATTTTCTATTGTCGTTGCGAATCTAGGGATTACAGCGGGGTTAAACCCTATCTTAACTCCTTTTACCGCTCTTTACGTTCTCATGCTCGCGATATTGGGACCGCTCTTTGCCAAAGAAAGCAAAACGATCTATAAACTACTCAACAAAGTATTTAAATGGGATAAGAAGCTAGCTAAGGAGAAGGAGAAGCAAAAGGAAAGAGTCGAAGTTGCGGAAAAATAAGTAACGGCTGCAACATCCTTCTTTATCGCTCGTTTACTCCAATCCATCTCTTATCTCCTTCTTCCGAGTGGACGCTCAGTCACCGGATCAAAGGCCATTCGGGAACGTATTCAATTCATGCAACCTATCGGTTAAAAAGGGGAATTCTCTATGCGAATACGATGGGCCCCGGGTCTGATTTTGCTTCTATGGCCTGCCAGCTGTTCGTTCGGCAATATCGAACCACCAAAATGAAGGTTAACCATCAACGGCGAAACGGTCGATCACCGACTTGGAACTTATACGTGGTCAACAGGCCGACGAGCAGTTACTGCTGACGCCGCCCCACCGCAGCTCGTCAAAGAACTCTCTCCCTATACCGCTGCTCCGGGGGCAAAACTTCGCGTTCAATTTGACTATCGCCCATCAACACTCGAAGCTGGCGTATGGAACGGCGACGATGTCGACTGGCAGTTAGTTCCCAATGGAACGATTGAGCTGCCTGAACAGCAAGGCTCGTACATCTATGTCATTCATGCCACTTGGAAAGAGGGGGACGCTATTTACGCGTTCCCTATCACCATTCAATAGAAAGAGAGAATAACTTTTCCCCTCTCCAAAAAGAAAAGGAACACTGGGAATATTCCCAGTGTTCCTTTTTTGACTAGGTGGATTACATCATGCCGCCCATGTCCGGCATACCCGGGTTGGCGCCACCTTTGTTTTCTTCTGGCTTGTCGGCAACGACCGCTTCTGTCGTCAAGACCATAGCAGCGACAGACGCAGCGTTTTGCAATGCCGAACGAGTTACTTTCGTTGGGTCAACGATACCCTCTTCGATCATGTCTACCCATTCACCTGTTGCAGCATTGAAGCCGATGCCTGCTTTTTCGTTTTTCAGGCGCTCAACGATGATCGAGCCTTCCAAACCAGCATTTTGCGCGATTTGACGAACCGGCTCTTCGATGGCGCGCAGAACGATTTTCACACCCGTTGCTTCATCGCCTTCAGCTTCAATCGCAGCCACTTTGCTGTAGACGTTCATCAATGCCGTACCGCCACCAGCAACGATACCTTCTTCTACAGCAGCACGAGTCGAGTTAAGCGCGTCTTCGATGCGCAGTTTGCGTTCTTTCAACTCAGTTTCTGTCGCCGCACCAACTTTGATCACTGCTACGCCGCCAGCCAATTTTGCCAAGCGTTCTTGCAGTTTTTCGCGGTCGAATTCCGAAGTAGTTTCTTCAAGTTGCGCACGAATTTGGTTAATGCGTGCTTTAATGCGCTCAGAATCGCCAGCACCTTCGACGATTGTCGTCGTTTCTTTCGTGACAACAACTTTCGACGCACGGCCAAGCGATGCAACCGTTGTCGATTTCAGTTCACGACCAAGCTCTTCAGAGATGACTTCGCCGCCAGTTAAAATCGCGATATCTTCGAGCATCGCTTTGCGACGGTCACCGAAGCCAGGTGCTTTTACAGCAACAGCGTTGAACGTACCGCGCAGTTTGTTAACAACGAGGGTCGCGAGCGCTTCACCTTCGACGTCCTCAGCAATGATCAAGAGCGGACGGCCTTGTTGAACGACTTGTTCAAGAACCGGCAACAGCTCTTGAATGTTCGATACTTTTTTATCCGTAATTAAGATGTACGGATTTTCAAGAACAGCTTCCATTTTTTCCGTATCCGTAATCATGTACGGCGAAACGTAACCGCGGTCGAATTGCATTCCTTCGACAACGTCGAGTTCTGTCGTGAAACCTTTCGACTCTTCGAGGGTGATGACGCCGTCGTTGCCGACGCGCTCCATCGCTTCAGCGATCAATTGACCGACTTCTTCGTCAGCAGCCGAGATCGCAGCAACTTGGGCGATCGACTCTTTTCCTTTGATCGGTTTCGAGATAGCTTTTAATTCTTCTACAGCAACAGCCACTGCTTTTTCAATCCCGCGACGGATGCCCATCGGATTGGCGCCAGCAGCAACGTTTTTCAACCCTTCACGGATCATTGCTTGCGCTAATACAGTAGCCGTTGTCGTTCCGTCCCCAGCGATGTCGTTTGTTTTGCTAGCGACTTCAGCGACCAATTTCGCACCCATGTTTTCAAACGGGTCTTCAAGCTCGATTTCTTTCGCAATCGTTACCCCGTCGTTCGTGATGAGCGGAGAACCGAATTTTTTCTCCAATACGACGTTGCGGCCTTTCGGACCTAATGTGACTTTTACTGCGTCTGCGAGTTTGTCCACCCCGCGCAACATCGCACGGCGCGCTTCTTCGCTGAACTTAATTTCTTTTGCCATTACCCCGTTACCTCCTTATAAATTAGTGAAACCGCATACTAGAAAGATTAAGTATGAAATAGTAAGTATGTTTTTGGAATATCTATGTCATAAACGCATATATTAGCCGATGACAGCTAAAATGTCGCTTTCACGCAAAATTAAGTATTCTTTGCCGTCGTATTTAACTTCCGTGCCGGCGTATTTCGAGAAAATGATACGGTCGCCGACTTCAACTTCCGGCGCAACGCGTTGACCGTTATCAAGCACACGGCCTGTGCCAACAGCTACAACGCGGCCTTCTTGCGGTTTTTCTTTGGCCGTATCCGGCAACACGATACCGCTAGCCGTTTTTTCTTCTGTTTCCACGACTTCAATGACAATGCGATCGCCTAATGGCTTCAACACGGGAAACGACCTCCTTAACGATAGTTTTCGCCGTTCTTATTAGCACTCGTTACTATCGAGTGCTAACACACTTATAATATTAATGAACTTCTCTCAGTTTTGCAAGTAGGAAATACAAAAAAATAACTGTTTTTCCGAGAAAAAAGAATACATGAGTTGAACAGCTGTTAACCCTAGGATCCGCCGGCATGAAACCCGTTTTCATTATTGCACATTTCCAAAACCGATAAACAGCACTCGACATTTTTTATGTTGACTGCATCAACTTCCATTGACGCGCTTTTCTTATCATTTCACCAAACATGTGTTACAATACGGATATATTTGAATAAAGGGGTAAGAGGATTTGAAACGCCATTACTGGTATGTCATCATCACATACATCGCCATGCAGCTATCCTCCTTTATCGGTGTGCCGCTTCTGCATGCTCTCGGCATCGGCCAAAGCGCAAAAAGCCCTATCGAAGCCGCCAAGATTGCTTCCGGGTATTGGGCGGTCATCAGCTTTCTAGCGGCTTTAATCATCATTTTATGGCTGCTTCGCGGCGTCCGCGATGAACGAGGGATGCGACAGCTTCCCCTCGCTTCGTCATCGATGTGGGCAATCTCTGGCGTCTTTTTGGCACTTATCGCCCAAAGCATCGCCGCCAATATTGAATGGCGGTTGCTCGGCATTGAACCGGGTTCGGAAAACACAAGGCAAATCATTGATATCATCCGCTTGACGCCGCTATTAGTCATCGTTGCTTCTATTATCGGCCCGATTTTGGAAGAGATTGTTTTTCGCAAAATCATTTTTGGCTCTCTTTATGAAAAATATCACTTTTGGCCGGCCGCGCTCGTGAGCTCGCTTCTTTTTGCCATTGCCCATATGGAACCGGAACATTTGCTGTTGTATACGGCAATGGGACTGACGTTCGCCTTTTTATATGCGAAAACCGGCCGCATTTTAGTGCCGATTTTCGCCCATGTGACGATGAATACGTTTGTGATCGTAGTTCAAATCTTGTTGGCTGATGAGTTAGAAAAAATGATGCGCCAAGCTGGACTGCCGCTAGCGCTTTGGAGGTTGTGGCTATGACGAGCCGGCCGCGGCTGTTTTCACTGCCGTATTTCATCCTAGGTGTATTGTTTACGTATTTGGCGATCAAAAGCGCTCATGAAACGGTTTGGAACGTTTCGACTATCGCCTTGGCGGCGTTTGCCGCCTTTGATTTTGGCACCGCCTTCCGCCTGTTTTTCGCCCCAAAACGTTGAAACCCTCCCATTGGGGGAGGGTTTTTTCTGTATAACCACTCTCTTTTTGCTGTGCACGATCTTACTCACTGCTTTCTTGTTCCGCCGCCAACTGCGCCTTTCGGTAGCCAATTTTGGCGATCCAGATGCTTCCTTCGTATAAAAGCGTGAGCGGAATCATGACGATTACCTGCGACAACACATCAGGCGGTGTAATGGCTGCCGCCAAAATCAGCAATGCCAAATACGCGTATTTGCGGATGCGTACAAGCAACTGCGGCGTAATGAGCCCTAAGCGGGTGAAAAACAGGACGACGATCGGCAGCTGAAACACGATACCAAACGGCAGCACGAGATGGAGCAAAAACTGAAAATATTCGTTAATGCCAATCATTTGTTGGATGTCCAGTCGATCAGCAAGCTCATTCATAAACCGGACGACAAACGGAAACAAGACAAAATAAGCAAAACCGACGCCAACTAAAAAAAGAAAAATCGATGCCGGAATATAGCTGAGTGTCACCTTCCGCTCTTTTTCATACAATCCTGGGCTGACAAACGCCCAAATTTGGTACAGCAACACCGGGGCGGACAGCACAGCAGCGATCACGAAGGCAAACTGAAAATATACCTTAATCGGATCAGTGAGACGGAAGGCGTTCATCGTCAACTGCTTCGCCTCAGCCGTTTGCTGCAAATAGACAATGACATCATCAGCAAAAAAGAAACTGGCAACGAGCGCCGTGACAAAAAAGAGGAGTACAATGATCAGCCGCTTCCGCAGTTCACCAAGATGTTCATACACCGACATTTCTTTGTTGTTCATCGTTTCCCCATCCTGCCTTGTCATCGGTCAGTTTTGTTTTCCTCGTCATCAGTCAGCCCTTTCGTCGCGTCTTTAAACTCGCGCAACGACTGGCCGACCGACCGTCCTAGCTCCGGCAATTTTTTCGTGCCAAACAGCAACAAAATCACAAGGACAATCAAAATGTATTTCACGCTTTATTCTCTCCTTTATGATGGCAATGGATAGTTTCTCAGAAAGTAGACGAGCGACTGCAATTCAATGGCTAAATCGATATGATGAACGCGAATATGTTTCGGCACATTCAGCCGTGCCGGAGTGAAGTTTAAAATGCCTTTAATCCCTTGGGTGACAAGGCGGTCAGTCAGCGCTTGAGCCGCGACGGCTGGCACAGTTAAAATGGCGACCGGAATGTTTCCGCAAAGCCGCTCCTCAAGTTCATCGAGATGGTAAACCGGCACGCCGCCGACGGTCGTCCCCACTTTCTGTTCATCAACATCAAACGCCATCACGATTTTTGTATTGTTGTTTTTGGAAAAATTGTAGTTTAAAAAGGCCGTACCTAAATTTCCGACACCGAACAAGGCGACTTCCGTCACTTCATCCTCTTCAAGCGTCCGACGGAAAAATGACAACAAATAATTGACATTATACCCATACCCTTTTTTGCCGAGCGCGCCAAAATACGAGAAATCGCGGCGGATGGTCGCCGGATCGACTTTGACCGCCTCGCTTAATTCGGCGGAGGACACACGCTGTTTTCCTGACGCATGCAAATTCTTCAAAAACCGGTAGTACAGCGGCAGCCGCTTCGCGGTTGCTTGCGGAATTTTCGGTTGTTCGTTACTCATCATTTCATCCCCCAGCTAATCGGTTTTCCGTCGATAATGGCCGGACTTTCCGCCCGTTTTCTCGACCAAATACGTCGGACCGATGATCATCCCTTTATCAAGTGCTTTACACATATCATACACCGTCAACGCACATACCGAGGCGGCCGTCAGCGCTTCCATTTCCACCCCTGTGCTCCCTTTCGTTTTCACTGTTGCGGTGATGACGAGTTTATATGCATCCGCTTCGTTTTCCCATGAAAATGCGATATCGACACCTTTTAACATGAGCGGATGGCACATCGGAATGAGATCGGCTGTTTTTTTCGCTGCCATCACCCCGGCCACTTGGGCCACTGCCAACACGTCACCTTTCTCGATGGCGTTGTTTGTCATTTTTTCATAAATCTCTTCGCTGACGGTGACGCTCGTTTTTGCCACTGCGACCCGCACCGTATCTTCCTTGTTCGTAATATCGACCATTTTCGCGCGGCCTTGCTCATTGAAATGAGTAAACGACGACAAAACAATCTCCTCCAATTATACACTATACACGATTTTTGTTTATCTGTCTTTGACCGTTTTGGCGACATACGTTAAACTATTCCGAGAGGTGAAACGACATGATCATTTTGCAAGTGCACCAGCTCACGAAATATTTTGGCGCTGACCTTATTTTATCGAATATAAAACTAGAAGTACAATCCCGTGACCGAATCGCCCTCGTCGGCCGCAACGGCGCAGGAAAATCGACATTGTTAAAAATCATCGCCGGAGAACTTTCTTATGACAGCGGCGAAATCATCAAGCCTAGTCATATTAAGATTGGCTATTTGGCACAAAATAGCGGGCTTGACTCGTCGCGCTCTATTTGGGACGAGATGCTCGAAGTGTTCGCGCCACTTCTAGCCATCGAAAAGCAGCTAGCAGCACTCGGCTCCCAACTTGGTGACCCGGATGTACTCGCTGACCCTGCCCGCTATGAAAAAATACTCAAAGCGTATGACGAACTACAAGAACAATATAAAGAACAGGGCGGCTATCAATATGAAGCCGACATCCGTTCGGTCTTACACGGTCTGCAGTTTTCTTCCTATGATTATAAAACAACGCTTATCTCCTCATTAAGCGGTGGGCAGCGGACACGTCTCGCTCTCGGGAAGCTTCTATTGTCTAAGCCAGATTTGTTGATTTTGGACGAGCCGACCAACCATTTGGATCTTGAAACACTCTCCTGGTTGGAACAATACTTGCAGGCGTACCCCGGTGCCGTCCTGCTCGTTTCCCATGATCGCTATTTTTTGGATAAAGTCGTCACGGAAGTATACGAGCTATCCAACACGAAGCTCAAGCGGTATACAGGCAACTACAGCCGCTATTTGGAGCAGCGGGCCGAACAGTATGAACAAGAATTAAAACGATATGAGAAACAGCAAGAAGAAATCGCCCGGCTGCAAGACTTTATCCAGCGCAACATCGCCCGTGCCTCGACGACCAAACGCGCGCAAAGCCGTCGAAAACAACTAGAAAAAATGGAACGGCTTGAACGCCCCACTGGCGATGGAAAATCGGCATCCTTTTCCTTTACAATTGAACGGCCGAGCGGCCATGAAGTACTCACCGCTGAGGAACTAGCCGTTGGTTACGGCGAAGGAACACCTGTCATCCGCCAAATCAGCTTTCGCATCACGCGAGGAGAAAGCGTCGCCTTAGTCGGACCGAACGGCATCGGTAAATCAACATTGCTAAAGGCGGTCGCGCAGCGGCTTCCTGTCCAAGCGGGAAAGCTTCGCTACGGCTCAAACGTCCAAATCGGCTATTATGATCAAAATCAGGCCGAATTGTCATCGAATAAACGAGTGCTGGATGAGCTATGGGACGACTACCCAGATAAAACCGAGAAGGAAATCCGTACCGTGCTCGGTAACTTTTTGTTTTCCGGAGATGACGTTTTAAAACCAGTCTCGGCGTTAAGCGGTGGGGAAAAAGCGCGTCTAGCGCTCGCCAAACTGATGCTCCAAAAAGCGAACGTTCTTATTTTGGACGAGCCAACCAACCATTTGGATCTCGATAGCAAACAGGTGCTCGAGCAAGCGCTCATCGACTATCCAGGCACCATTTTGTTCGTCTCCCACGACCGCTACTTCATTAACCGGATTGCGACAAAGCTGTTTGAGCTATCGAGCGATGGCCTCACCGAATATTTAGGTGACTACGATTACTACATCGCCAAAAAAGCGGAGATGTGCGAATTGGAGCGCCTTGACGCCCGTCCTGACAAAACGCAGGATAGCAACGAATCGAGCAAATCCGCTTATAAGCAAGAAAAGGAAGAGAAAAAACGGCAGCGCCAGCGCCAGCGCCGTCTAGATGAAATCGAGGCCGAGATCGAAACACTTGAGGCGCAAATCGCTGAAGTGGAACAACAGCTATGTGATCCGTCCATTTATGGCGATTATGAAACAGTACAACGGTTATCGCAAGAAAACGAGGAACGAAAACGGCAAGTCGAAAAGTTATTGGCTGAATGGGAACAGCTTTACTCTTCACTCTAACCGATAGCCCGCCCGTTATTTTGGCGGGCTGTTTTTAAGTTAGTCACATTATCCACAAAACAATTCACAATCACACCTATGAAATATAAGTTATTCACCAACTTTTCCACATTATCCACAAAAAAATTCTTTTTTTGTGCAAAAACCGTTGTGTATTTATTCTCCTTATATTTATGGTGTTTTCTCATCTTTTCCACATTGTCCACAACCTGTGGATAAAAATATACACAGTCCCTTTTCGCCGCAAGCAGCCGAAGCTTGTTCCCACAAACAAAAAAGGCGGTTTGCTCGCCTGCTGCAAGCAACCGCCCTGTCTTCCCCTCTTTATTTCCCTTCTTACACTAAACAAGCGGCAAGCCCGGATTGGCGTTGAGAGCCAAATCAGACCGCTTGCCTTGCCAATACAGCACTGTTCCTGCTGCAGCGATCATCGCCGCATTATCGGTGCATAACGACAACGGTGGAATAACGAGCTCAACGCCCGGAAGCTCCTTCATTTTGTCTTGTAGCGCGGACCGCAGCCCGCGGTTGGCCGCCACCCCACCGGCCAGCAGCACTTGCCGAACGCGGTACTGTTTCGCCGCCTGCACCGTTTTGGTCACCAGCACATCGACAACACTCTCTTGAAAACTCGCAGCCATGTGTTTCGGGTCAATCTCCTCACCGCGCTGTTTTGCGTTATGAAGCGTATTGAGCACCGCCGATTTTAAGCCGCTGAAACTAAAATCATATGATCCTTCCTCAAGCCACGCCCGCGGCAAATCAATGACTGGTTCGCCCTCATGAGCTAATCGGTCGATATGCGGTCCCCCTGGATACGGAAGACCCAAAGCCCGCGCCACCTTATCATACGCCTCACCGGCGGCATCATCGCGCGTTTCGCCAATCACTGTAAACTTCCCGTGTTCTTCCATGTAGATAAGCTCCGTATGCCCGCCCGAAACGACAAGCGCTAATAACGGAAACTTCATCTCAGCCACTAGCTGATTGGCGTAAATATGGCCAGCAATATGATGCACCCCGACAAGCGGCAACCCATGGGCAAACGCCAGCGCTTTCGCCGCATTCACTCCGACAAGGAGCGCCCCAACAAGGCCCGGCCCCGCTGTCACGGCCACGGCATCAAGGTTGGAAAACGATACCCCGGCTCGTTGCATTGCTTCCTCAATCACAAGCGTAATTTGCTCGACATGATGGCGCGAAGCGATCTCCGGCACGACACCACCAAATCGACGATGGCTTTCCATTTGTGAGGCGACGACATTCGATACAATTTCTTTTCCATTTTTCACAACGGCTGCCGCCGTTTCGTCGCAACTTGTTTCAATGCCTAATACGTATACGTCTTCGTTCATATCAATTTCACCCACATTACTAGTGCGTCTTCAAAATTATCAGGATAATACCGTTTGCGAATGCCGCCATTGCGGAACCCGAGCTTACGGTACAACGATTGGGCAACATGGTTGGACACACGTACCTCGAGCGTCATTGTCACCGCGCCATGCTGTTTTGCGAGATCCATGAGGCGGCGCATCAGCGCTTCACCAAGTTTTTGCCCTCGAAATTGTGGCAATACGGCTACGTTTGTCACATGCGCTTCATCGATGACAAGCCACATTCCGCCATATCCGATGATCCGTCCGCGGTGCACCATAACGATATATTTGGCATAACGATTGTACATCAGCTCATTATAAAACGACTCGCGGCTCCACGGTGCGGTGAACGACGCCCGTTCTACTTGTACGACCTCGTCAATGTCATGGATGGTCATTGGACGAAATTGTACATCGATCCCCATCGGTTCCTTCCCCTTTTTGTTTCGCGAGCCATTTCGCCTCCGCTTCGGCAAGACGGATATAATTCGGCACAAACGCATGGGCGTTCTCGCGTTCTTTTTCTTTTCCAAGCATAACTAACTCACTCGGGCGCGGCAACGCCAACGATGGTGGGGCAACATGAACGCGCTCGCCTAAATGATTTCGAAACAGTTCACTATATAACGGCGCATCCACACCAACTAACAATACATCCTCTCCCTGCTGACTTAACTGATGAGCCCACTCATCAGCAGCGACAATCCGGTCCTCCTCAAGGCAGCGGAGCACACCGCCTTCATAACGATAAAGACCAGTATAAATTTGTCCGCGCCGCGCATCAAATAGCGGAACGATCACTCCGGGAAAATAACGGCCATTAGCGGCGAGCACTTCGAGGCTCGAAACGCCGGCAATCGGGATGCCTAGCGACCAAGCAAGCGTTTTCGCAATCGTTACACCGATCCGCACCCCTGTATATGATCCCGGTCCTTTAGCAACAACGATCAAATCAAGCTCGTCTGGGGTAATCCCACACTGCCGAAGCAACGATTCAATGGCCGGCATCGCCCGGGCTGAGTGATCTTTTTTCACATTCGTGATGATTTCCCCTTTAATGACATTCCCATCCATCAAGGCAATACCCAATGGCATATTTGAAGTATCAATTCCTAATATCTTCATGACGCAAAAATCTCCTTACATAACTGTTCGTAACGCTGCCCTAACGGTTCAAACACTAATTTTCGTTCACTATCGCCATGGTGATACAAATGAACCGTCAACCGCTCGTTCGGCAGCTGACCTGCAATCAAATGCGCCCATTCAACGACTGTAACGCCATCGCCGGCAAAATATTCATCAAACCCAAGGTCTTCCCACTCGTCCTCAAGACGGTACACATCCATATGGTAAAGCGGGAGTCTCCCCTCGTATTGCTTAATAATCGTAAACGTCGGACTGTTGACATTTTGTGTAATACCTAGCCCTTCAGCAATCCCTTTCGTAAATGTCGTCTTTCCTGCACCTAAATCGCCTTCCAAGGCGATGACCATTCCTGGCTCAAGCTGTTCCGCTAGTCGTCGGGCGATCTCCTTTGTCTCTTTAGGGGAATGCACTATAAGTTCCAACTGCTCCATCACGTTCCACCTTATTCCATTTTATCATCTTCACTCTCGCTTTTGAAATTGTACCATAACAAAACATCATGTTGCCACTTTCAACGTCAAAAACGAGATTGACACGAAAAGAACCTATTGAGCGCTCTCCCATTTCCACTTCCGGGGTCGAGATGACAAAAAGGACTGTCCTGATCAGACCGTTTGCTTAGCCTGAAGGACAGTCCTAGTATAATTAGGCTCATAAAAAAGAAAAAAGGGAATTAGGCGTGTTGCTACTCCCTGGTGAATGGAATTGCCTAGCAGCGACCTACTCTTGCAGGGGCGCTGGCCCCAACTACCATCGGCGCTGGAGAGCTTAACTTCCGTGTTCGGGATGGGAACGGGTGTTTCCTCTCCGCTATCACCACTAGGCAATATGAAGTTGTGGGATCATTCCCTCAAAACTAGATAACCGTTTGGTGGGAAGAAGCCTCCGCTTTTCGTACTGTCTAGCTCCGGCCGCCATCGGCTCGCGACGCTTCGGTCCTGCTGTGGCGGCGACACATTGCATACGCTCCTGTGGCACCACCCACGCAGAACCAAGCTTTGCTTGGTTCGAGCCTCCTCGCAGGCCCTCCAGCGCGTCTCGCCGATAGGCGGGCGGCCTCCGCTTTTCTAGGTTAAGCCCTCGATCGATTAGTATCCGTCAGCTCCACGTGTCGCCACGCTTCCACCTCGGACCTATCAACCTCGTCATCTTCGAGGGATCTTACTCGCTTAACGCGATGGGAAATCTCATCTTGAGGGGGGCTTCACGCTTAGATGCTTTCAGCGCTTATCCCTTCCGCACATAGCTACCCAGCGGTGCCCCTGGCGGGACAACTGGTACACCAGCGGTGCGTCCATCCCGGTCCTCTCGTACTAAGGACAGCTCCTCTCAAATTTCCTACGCCCACGACGGATAGGGACCGAACTGTCTCACGACGTTCTGAACCCAGCTCGCGTACCGCTTTAATGGGCGAACAGCCCAACCCTTGGGACCGACTACAGCCCCAGGATGCGATGAGCCGACATCGAGGTGCCAAACCTCCCCGTCGATGTGGACTCTTGGGGGAGATCAGCCTGTTATCCCCGGGGTAGCTTTTATCCGTTGAGCGATGGCCCTTCCATGCGGAACCACCGGATCACTAAGCCCGACTTTCGTCCCTGCTCGACCTGTCCGTCTCGCAGTCAAGCTCCCTTGTGCCTTTGCACTCTCCGAATGATTTCCAACCATTCTGAGGGAACCTTTGGGCGCCTCCGTTACCTTTTGGGAGGCGACCGCCCCAGTCAAACTGCCCACCTGACACTGTCTCCCACCCCGATAAGGGGTGCGGGTTAGAATTTCAATACCGCCAGGGTGGTATCCCACCGACGCCTCCACCGAAGCTGGCGCTCCGGCTTCCCTGGCTCCCACCTATCCTGTACAAGCGATACCAAAATTCCATATCAGGCTGCAGTAAAGCTCCACGGGGTCTTTCCGTCCTGTCGCGGGTAACCTGCATCTTCACAGGTAGTATAATTTCACCGGGTCTCTCGTTGAGACAGTGCCCAAGTCGTTACACCTTTCGTGCGGGTCGGAACTTACCCGACAAGGAATTTCGCTACCTTAGGACCGTTATAGTTACGGCCGCCGTTTACTGGGGCTTCGGTTCGCACCTTCGCTTGCGCTAAGCGCTCCCCTTAACCTTCCAGCACCGGGCAGGTGTCAGCCCCTATACTTCGCCTTTCGGCTTCGCAGAGACCTGTGTTTTTGATAAACAGTCGCTTGGGCCTTTTCACTGCGGCTCTTCGGGGCTCATCACCCCAAAGAGCACCCCTTCTCCCGAAGTTACGGGGTCATTTTGCCGAGTTCCTTAACGAGAGTTCTCCCGCGCGCCTTAGGATTCTCTCCTCGCCTACCTGTGTCGGTTTGCGGTACGGGCACCTCTTCCCTCGCTAGAGGCTTTTCTTGGCAGTGTGGAATCAGGGACTTCCGGATCAAATCCGTCGCCATCACAGCTCAGCCTTTACGGCCAGCGGATTTGCCTACTGGCCAGCCTTACTGCTTGGACAGGCTCTTCCAGCCGCCTGCTCACCCTATCCTCCTGCGTCCCCCCATCGCTCAAACGGGAAGGAGGTGGTACAGGAATCTCAACCTGTTGTCCATCACCTACGCCTTTCGGCCTCGGCTTAGGTCCCGACTAACCCTGAGCGGACGAACCTTCCTCAGGAACCCTTAGGCTTTCGGCGCAGAGGATTCTCACCTCTGTTTTCGCTACTCATACCGGCATTCTCACTTCTAAGCGCTCCACCAGTCCTTCCGGTCTGGCTTCGATGCCCTTAGAACGCTCCCCTACCGATGACCAACGGTCATCCCGCAGCTTCGGCGGCACGTTTAGCCCCGGTACATTTTCGGCGCAGAGTCACTCGACCAGTGAGCTATTACGCACTCTTTAAATGGTGGCTGCTTCTAAGCCAACATCCTGGTTGTCTTCGCAACTCCACATCCTTTTCCACTGAACGTGCACTTGGGGGCCTTAGCTGGCGATCTGGGCTGTTTCCCTCTTGACCACGGATCTTATCACTCGTAGTCTGACTCCCAAGGATAAGTCATTGGCATTCGGAGTTTGACTGGGTTCGGTAACCCGATGAGGGCCCCTAGCCCAATCAGTGCTCTACCTCCAAGACTCTCACCTTGAGGCTAGCCCTAAAGCTATTTCGGGGAGAACCAGCTATCTCCAAGTTCGATTGGCATTTCACCCCTACCCACACCTCATCCCCGCACTTTTCAACGTACGTGGGTTCGGGCCTCCAGCCGGTGTTACCCGGCCTTCACCCTGGACATGGGTAGATCACCTGGTTTCGGGTCGACGACGACGTACTCAAACGCCCTATTCAGACTCGCTTTCGCTGCGGCTCCGCCTCTTCGGCTTAACCTCGCACGCCATCGTCACTCGCCGGTTCATTCTACAAAAGGCACGCCATCACCCATGAACGGGCTCTGACTACTTGTAGGCACACGGTTTCAGGTTCTCTTTCACTCCCCTTCCGGGGTGCTTTTCACCTTTCCCTCACGGTACTGGTTCACTATCGGTCACTAGGGAGTATTTAGCCTTGGGAGATGGTCCTCCCTGCTTCCGACGGGATTTCCCGTGTCCCGCCGTACTCAGGAGCCGCTCGGGAGGGAACGAAGTTTCGACTACAGGGCTGTCACCTTCTCTGGCCGGCCGTTCCAGACCGGTTCGTCTACCCCGTTCCTTTCTCACTCCCATCTGAGCGGTCCTACAACCCCAAGAGGCACGCCTCTTGGTTTGGGCTGTTCCCGTTTCGCTCGCCGCTACTCAGGGAATCGCATTTGCTTTCTTCTCCTCCGGGTACTAAGATGTTTCAGTTCCCCGGGTGTGCCCTCCATGCCCTATGGATTCAGGCATGGATCCTGCCCCATTACGGGCAGGGGGTTTCCCCATTCGGACATCTCCGGATCAACGCTTGCTTACAGCTCCCCGAAGCGTTTCGGCGTTTGCCCCGTCCTTCATCGGCTCCTAGTGCCAAGGCATCCACCGTGCGCCCTTTCTAGCTTAACCTACAGCGCGTTTCGGCTTCTTCCTTATTGTCTAGCTTCGGCGCCTAGCTCTCTTCCGCCAAATAACCTTCCCCCTTGGGGTGCAAGCACCCCTGCGGGTGAAGAACATTTGGCTTCGAGAACTGACCGCGGCACCTCAGCTTTTCCGGTTATCTAGTTTTCAAGGAACGATTTGAAGGAATTCTCATTCCTTCAAAACTGAACGAAACGAAAGCGCAATTTGTTAATGATTGGCCATTAACGGCCTCCGCTTTTCGTGATGTCTAGCTCCAGCGCCTGGCTCTCTTCTGCCAAATAACCTTCCCCCTCGGGGTGCAAGCACCCCTACGGGTGAAGAACATTTGGCTTCGAGAGCCGACCGCGGCGCTTCCGCTTTTCGTCCTTAGAAAGGAGGTGATCCAGCCGCACCTTCCGGTACGGCTACCTTGTTACGACTTCACCCCAATCACTTGCCCCACCTTCGGCGGCTGGCTCCCGTAAGGGTTACCTCACCGACTTCGGGTGTTGCAAGCTCTCGTGGTGTGACGGGCGGTGTGTACAAGGCCCGGGAACGTATTCACCGCGGCATGCTGATCCGCGATTACTAGCGATTCCGGCTTCATGCAGGCGAGTTGCAGCCTGCAATCCGAACTGAGAGCGGCTTTTTGGGATTCGCTCCCCCTCGCGGGTTCGCAGCCCTTTGTACCGCCCATTGTAGCACGTGTGTAGCCCAGGTCATAAGGGGCATGATGATTTGACGTCATCCCCACCTTCCTCCGACTTTTAGCCGGCAGTCCCTCTAGAGTGCCCAACTGAATGCTGGCAACTAGAGGCAAGGGTTGCGCTCGTTGCGGGACTTAACCCAACATCTCACGACACGAGCTGACGACAACCATGCACCACCTGTCACCCTGTCCCCCCGAAGGGGGAACGCCCAATCTCTTGGGTTGTCAGGGGATGTCAAGACCTGGTAAGGTTCTTCGCGTTGCTTCGAATTAAACCACATGCTCCACCGCTTGTGCGGGCCCCCGTCAATTCCTTTGAGTTTCAGCCTTGCGGCCGTACTCCCCAGGCGGAGTGCTTATCGCGTTAGCTACAGCACTAAAGGGTGTGACCCCTCTAACACTTAGCACTCATCGTTTACGGCGTGGACTACCAGGGTATCTAATCCTGTTTGCTCCCCACGCTTTCGCGCCTCAGCGTCAGTTACAGGCCAGAGAGCCGCCTTCGCCACTGGTGTTCCTCCACATCTCTACGCATTTCACCGCTACACGTGGAATTCCGCTCTCCTCTCCTGCACTCAAGTCCCCCAGTTTCCAATGACCCTCCACGGTTGAGCCGTGGGCTTTCACATCAGACTTAAAGGACCGCCTGCGCGCGCTTTACGCCCAATAATTCCGGACAACGCTCGCCCCCTACGTATTACCGCGGCTGCTGGCACGTAGTTAGCCGGGGCTTTCTCGTGAGGTACCGTCACCGCGCCGCCTTATTCAAACGGCGCTCCTTCGTCCCTCACAACAGAGCTTTACGACCCGAAGGCCTTCTTCGCTCACGCGGCGTCGCTCCGTCAGACTTTCGTCCATTGCGGAAGATTCCCTACTGCTGCCTCCCGTAGGAGTCTGGGCCGTGTCTCAGTCCCAGTGTGGCCGGTCACCCTCTCAGGCCGGCTACGCATCGTCGCCTTGGTGAGCCGTTACCTCACCAACTAGCTAATGCGCCGCGGGCCCATCCGCAAGTGGCAGCCGAAGCCGCCTTTCAACCAAAGACCATGCGGTCTTTGGTGTTATCCGGTATTAGCTCCGGTTTCCCGGAGTTATCCCGGTCTTGCGGGCAGGTTGCCCACGTGTTACTCACCCGTCCGCCGCTGACCGAACAAGAGCAAGCTCTCGTTCGGTCCGCTCGACTTGCATGTATTAGGCACGCCGCCAGCGTTCGTCCTGAGCCAGGATCAAACTCTCCAAAAGAAAGTTGATTGGCTTGCGCTTCGTTTCGTTCAGTTTTCAAGGAACGAGATTATACCGTTTCTCATTTCAACTTTTTCATGGAGCGGGTGATGGGAATCGAACCCACGACATCAGCTTGGAAGGCTGAGGTTTTACCACTAAACTACACCCGCATATGATTTTTCGAATCGGGAAGACAGGATTTGAACCTGCGACCCCATGGTCCCAAACCATGTGCTCTACCAAGCTGAGCTACTTCCCGATCATGGCGCGCTCGAGAGGATTCGAACCCCTAACCTTCTGATCCGTAGTCAGATGCTCTATCCAATTGAGCTACGAGCGCATCTTTTGAGAGCGACAAACTTTATTTTAACAACTCAGTTCATCGTTGTCAACAGTTTTTTATTTTAATAAAATGCGGTCGAGAGGACTTGAACCTCCACGGGGTTGCCCCCACTAGGCCCTCAACCTAGCGCGTCTGCCATTCCGCCACGACCGCGTGTTTATCAGTGCGGGTGGAGGGACTTGAACCCCCACGCCGTGAGGCGCCAGATCCTAAGTCTGGTGCGTCTGCCAATTCCGCCACACCCGCAAATATGGTGAGCCATGGAGGACTCGAACCTCCGACCCTCTGATTAAAAGTCAGATGCTCTACCTACTGAGCTAATGGCTCATAACTGAGGTAACACGCTAAGTATCAATTCGCTCTACCTGTCTCTTCCTCTACAAGCATATTCAAGGAAGCTATATGCGTCGAGACAACTCGAAGCAAATTCGAGGATGCAATCTTCGTTACTGAGCTAATGGCTCATAACACTTTTTTATGAAATAAGAATGGCTGGGCCAGCTGGATTCGAACCAGCGCATCACGGAGTCAAAGTCCGTTGCCTTACCGCTTGGCTATGGCCCAGCGATTGGTGTAATGGCGGTCCCGACGGGACTCGAACCCGCGATCTCCTGCGTGACAGGCAGGCATGTTAACCACTACACTACGGGACCGTGAATTCGCGGGGGACCCCCGCGTTATAAGTGACCCGTACGGGATTCGAACCCGTGTTACCGCCGTGAAAGGGCGGTGTCTTAACCACTTGACCAACGGGCCACGTGTATATTAAAAGTGGCGGAGAAGGCGGGATTTGAACCCGCGCGCCGTAAAGACACGACCTAACGGTTTAGCAAACCGTCCCCTTCAGCCACTTGGGTACTTCTCCATAAAGTGGCTCCGCAAGTAGGATTCGAACCTACGACCTACCGGTTAACAGCCGGTTGCTCTACCGCTGAGCTATTGCGGAACAATCAAGAAGCATCCTTCAAATAATCTCCTGTACCTTCATTTACCCTTTAACCCAAGGAAATCTAACACATCAGGACTGCTCGTGACAACTCCGTCGATACTGACGTTTGTCACAACTGACATTGTTTATTATATTGAGCAACTTGTTGTTTGTCAATATGTTTTTTTGTTTGTTGTTATTTGTTTCGCCGTTTGGCGACGGCTTTTATAATTTAGCATATGATAATCTTGATTGTCAACCTCTTTTTTGTAAAATGTTTTGCTTTGTTTCATCTTCAGCCAACTTGAGCCGACCGTGGCAACGGCCGCAGACGTAACGGTCGGTGTTGATTCGTCTTTTACGGTTATATACTAATCCGCACGATGTGCAGATGTATGTATGGATCGCTTTAGTTGCTTTTGTTTCTTGTTTGAGCGGGCGGCAATAGCGAGGCGCCCCTACTTTTTTCAACAGCTCACGAAAGTCACGGTCGCGATGACGGTAGCCTTTCCCTTCAAGATGCAAATGGTAATGGCATAGTTCATGTTTGATAATGGCGATGAGTTCTTCTTCACCGAACATGTCGTAATATTTTTTGTTCAGTTCAATGTTGTGGGTTTGCAGCACGTAGCGCCCACCGACAGTGCGAAGTCTTGGGTTGAAAGAGGCAGTGTGGCGAAACGGTTTGCCAAATATGCTTATGGAAATTTGTTCAACGAGTGCTTGCAACCGTTTTTGATCCATAGCGGGCGTCCCCCTTATGTTTTTGGCACAGGACAATGTGCAACTACATACATTATATACTACCTTTCCGTTGTCAGGGAGGTGACTGCCTTGCCTACGTGGCTGAAAAATCAAATGAGACGAGCCTATTATGAGAAAAACCGCGATCAAATCAAGCTGTTAAACCAATGTTGGTTTTTTTATCGAAAAAAGCACTGCTCGTAAGGCAGTGCTTTTTCCTTCACTCTTCGGGGGAAACCATTGATAACGAAATTCTTCCTTTCGCCACGTCGACGTGCTCGACCCATACTTTGACGACATCACCGACGGAAACAATATCGAGCGGATGACGCACGTATTGTTTGCTTAGTTTCGAAATGTGCACAAGCCCATCCTGTTTGACACCGATGTCAACAAAAGCGCCGAAATCGACGACATTGCGTACCGTGCCTTCAAGCTCCATGCCTGGTTTTAAGTCTTCCATTTTCAAGACATCTTTACGAAGCAAAGGTTTGGGCAGCTCGTCGCGCGGATCGCGCTCCGGACGGCATAAAGCATCGATGATGTCGCGCAATGTGAGCTCACCAATGCCGAGCTCAGCTGCCGTTGCTTCGATATCGAGGGCTTGCAGCGCTTGGCGCAGTTCATCGCTGCCAATGGCGTCGGTTGTAAATCCTAATGTCTGCAATAGACGCTTCACTTCCGCGTATCGCTCAGGGTGAATCGGCGTTCGGTCAAGCGGCTCTTCCCCGTCAAGAATGCGCAAAAATCCGATACATTGCTCGTACGTTTTTGCCCCAAGGCGCGGGATCGTTTTCAGCTCGTCGCGGCTGCGGAATTTTCCTTGCTCTTCACGGCGCTTGACGATGTTTTCCGATACCGTTTTCGTCAACCCTGACACGTACTGCAATAAAGAGACAGAGGCAGTGTTCACGTTGACACCAACTTGGTTAACGACCGTCTCGACGACAAAACGGAGCGATTCAGCCAGTTTCTTTTGCGATACATCGTGTTGGTACTGACCGACACCCACCGATTTCGGATCGATTTTGACGAGCTCAGCGAGCGGGTCTTGAACACGACGGGCGATGGAAACAGCGCTCCGCTCTTCGACTTGCAAATCCGGAAACTCGGCGCGCGCCAGGTCGGATGCTGAGTAGACACTCGCTCCAGCTTCATTAACAATGACATAAAAAATGTCGCGTTCCACTTGCTTTAACGTATCGGCGACAAACTGCTCCGTTTCCCTTGATGCCGTTCCGTTGCCGATGGCGATCATGTCGACGTGATAGTCATCGAGCAAGCGTAGAAGCTTTGCTCGTGCTTCTTCTTTCCGTTCTTGGGGCGGGTGCGGGTAAATGACGTCAATGCGGAGCAGCTTCCCCGTTTCATCCACAACAGCGAGTTTGCATCCGGTTCGATAAGCTGGGTCGATGCCGAGTACCGTTTTTCCTTTTAGCGGTGGCTGAAGAAGCAGTTTGCGCAAGTTTTCAGCAAAAATATGAATCGCTCGTTCTTCTGCTTTTTCCGTCAACTCGTTGCGAATCTCGCGTTCAATGGCAGGCTCCATCAACCGCTTGTACCCGTCTTCAACCGCTTCGGCCACAAGCGTGGCGGCAGGGGATAATTCATTCGTGACTGTTTTTCGCTGCAAATAGCGAACGATGTCTTCCACTGGCGCCTTGACGGAAACACGTAGCACCTCTTCCTTTTCACCGCGGTTTAAGGCCAAGACGCGATGAGGAACGATTTTGGCGATCGGTTCTTCATAGTCATAATACATTTCGTACACATTCTTTTCGTCTTTTTCTGGTGCTTTGGCGGTCGAAGCGATCGTTCCTTTTCGCCACGTTTGTTCGCGCACCCATTGGCGAAGGGTGGCATCGTCGGCCACTCGTTCGGCGATGATGTCTTTCGCCCCTTGCAACGCCTCGTCAACAGTGGCCACTCCTTTTTCGTCATCGATGAATGCCTTAGCCTGTTCATTAGGGGATGGGGCGGTGGGACAAGAAAGGAGCCAATCCGCAAGCGGCTCAAGCCCTTTTTCTTTCGCGATCGTCGCTTTTGTACGCCGTTTTTGCCGATATGGGCGGTAGAGATCTTCGACTTGCTGCAGTTTCGTAGCGCTTATAATCGCGTTTTTCAATTCTTCGGTCAATTTTCCTTGTTCCTCAACCAGCCGAATAACTTCTTCTTTCCGTCGCTCTAAATGTTGCAAATATTCCCATCGTTCGAGCACATCACGGATTTGCACTTCATCGAGCGCCCCCGTCATTTCTTTCCGGTAGCGAGCAATAAACGGGATCGTGTTGCCTTCTTGATGAAGCGAGATGACGTTTTCAACTTGTTTCACTGTCAACTGTTGCTCGGTGGCAATGATTGAAATGAGCCGCTGTTCGTTCGTCAATCGTTTCCCTCCCTTAATATATGCTTGAACGCTCTCCTACCTACGGTCATACTGAGAATGGGCGCTTTTCGGTTCGAGATGACAAAAAAAAGAGCTACTTGTCCGCAGCTGCTTTGTGATCCATATACGTGAACTACTTCGACTTCGCTTTGCTTAAAGTGAGCTCCTCAGTTCCACGACGAAAGCAACGCTTCGTCTCTCTGAGCATCACTTCGAATCGTCCCAACCCTCGGCATCCGACGATGGAGAGCTCTTTCGCACCTTGAATATTTTACGCATAAAATGTTTGGCTTCGTTTCGCATTGGATGTTCTCCAGACAATCCTATATATCCCGTCCGCAAAGAACAGCACACACATCTCTACTACTATGCGTTTGGCCTAACATCAACCGACATTCCTCTCCCGCTAATCGCTGGGCTCCACCTTTTGTGCGCTTGAAGCTAGGAGTCTCCTTTACGGAACGAAATAAAAATGAAAGGACAGACCGTTGTGAGAGCCGATCTGCCCGTCTTTGCCATTGATGCAAAAATGCCATAATAAAGTCCAGCGTCGCACGTTCAACACCGCTTCGCCTATCCGCCCGTTCGCTCTTGGCAAACAAAACATCGCTCTCTCCCGCTTTTTGACTCGCTAAGGCAGGGGGCTTTCTTCGCACCGCATCAAAAGTCGATCAATCCTAAGCTGATTTGCAGCGCCTCATCAACTTTATCCATCATTTCATCGTCCAAGTGGGTAATTTTATCGGTCAACCGTTGCTTATCAATCGTACGAATTTGCTCAAGCAAAATGACGGAATCGCGCTCAAACCCGTAGCGTTTTGCATCGATTTCAACATGCGTCGGCAGTTTCGCCTTCTGGATTTGCGCCGTAATCGCCGCCACAATCACCGTCGGACTAAAGCGATTACCGATATCGTTTTGGATCACCAACACGGGGCGTACGCCGCCCTGCTCTGAGCCAACGACCGGGGAAAGGTCCGCAAAATAAACGTCGCCACGTTTAACAATCAAAGCATTACCCCCCGCTAACTAAGCGTTCAACGGTGTGGTCGGCCTCATATTCGGCATGAAACGCTTCAGAAGCAATAGATAAATTGATTTTGGCCATTTCCATGTAGCCTCGTCTCATCGCCTCGCGAATTTGCCGTTTTTTCCGTTCACGAATATACATTTTCGTCGCTTGATAAATGAGTTCATTTCGATTGCCGTTCTCCTGTTTGACAAGCCCGTCCAGTTCCGTCAGCAGCGACTGCGGCAAACGAACGACGATTTCCGTTGTTGCGCCAGATTCCGACACGAATCATACACCTCCACGAACTGCAACCATTCATTGCTTCCATTTCATGATACCATTAAACAACGGCGCTGCAAAGTCATTTCTCCCTTTTCTATCCTTTGCCTTCTGAAGCAAAGTATGCATCGCTTCACCCGTGGCAAACAGCATTTCTCACTTCCATTATACGCTTATTTCGGAAAAAAATACGGGGCACCCGATAACTGATTGTACAAGGCACTTCGTAATTAATCGTTTCCAAATAGCGGGCGACATCATCAACAGAAATGAACTCATCTCCTTGGCGACCGATCAATGTTACCTTCGTACCGACTGGCAACGGTTCAGGCAGGCGAATCATGCATTGATCCATGCAAATCCGGCCGACAATTGGCGCCTTTTGCCCGTTCACGAGCACATGAAAATGTTGCAGGCGACGGAGCCATCCGTCCGCATAGCCGATCGGGAGCGTACCGATCCACTCTTCCTCTTGTGCGGTATACGTCGCTCCGTAACTCACCTTTTCACCCGGTTGCAATCTTTTCACATGCACGAGGCGGCTATGAAGCGAAAACGCCTCCTTTAGTTCGTATGGAAGCAACGGCTTGATGCTTGGCGATGGAGCGAGTCCGTACATGGAAATGCCGAAGCGGGCCATATTGAACGCTCGCTCGGGAAAGCGGAGTACCGTCGCACTGTTGGCACAATGAACGATCGGCGGCCGTGATGGCAGCCATTCGAGCATATGCAAAAAGCGGCGATATTGATAAGAAAGATAGTCTGTATTCACTTCATCAGCCGTCGCAAAATGCGTATATACCCCTTCAAGGATAAAGGATGGGTGGCGGTCAATCAGCGTCGTAATACGCTTCGTCTCCTCCTCGTCTTTTACCCCGAGCCGTCCCATTCCAGTATCCATTTTTAAATGCAGATGAACGGGAGTCGAGCCGTTATAAATCGATGCCGCCTCCTCTAACCAATCGGCGCGAAACACGGTTAAAGTAATGCGATGTCGAGCGGCTAGCTCCACATCGGCCGGGCGGGACGCCCCAAGCACTAAAATGGGCGCATTGATGCCTTTTTGTCTTAAAGCGAGCGCCTCGTCCAAAATGGCGACGGCTAAGTAGGAAGCACCGGCTTCTAGCGCCGTTGTCGCCACTTGGGCGTCACCATGCCCGTAGGCATTCGCTTTTACAACGGCCATAACCTGTGTTCCATCCGGTAAAAAGCGTCGCAAATTCGCGACGTTGTCGTAAATAGCATCCAAGTCGATTTCTGCCCACGTATCGCGGTGAAAGTTGTCCATCCTCTCTCGCTGCCTTTCTAATCACGTAAGTTTTGAAAGCGTTTAAATTTGTTTTCATTCTTTCTTAGTTTACCACGTCTGTAGTGAAGACGGAATAGGTTAGACATCAGAAAAGTGACTGAACGCAGTGGAAAAGTGGGCATGCGGCTTTGTTCTCTCTGCATGAGGCAGCCTATGCTTGCTGTTAACCCTTATTGGCAGATGACAGCTCTGATTTCCATTCCCCACAACAAAAAACAAGGCGGCTCTCCGCTTTCAAAGCGGAAAGGCACGCCTTGTTCACACATTTCATGGTTATTTCGCAGCTTTTTCTTGAACCGAGCTGGCGACCATCACCATTTCTTCTGGCGTTAGATCATCGGAGGCAAGCGTAAACTCCACTCCGTTGTACGACCATGTTAACGTTTGACCAGTGAGGGCACCGACCGTAAATCCTAAATCGACCGGATCCCCGTTGACAGGCACTGGCATGCTCGTTGCCGGGAGCACTTCCGCTTTTTCTTGAACGAGCGTAAACGATTTTTTGCCGCCAAATGTCATAATGACCCGTGTGCCGTCTGCGCTTTTTACTTCTTTTTCCTCAAGCGCTTGAACGCCTTCTGGGAGCTGGCTCGGATACATGACTTCCATCACTTGTTCTTTCCCTTCCGCCATCGCTGGTACCTCGAGGCGCGCTCCGGTCATGTTTTTCGACGTATCGAATGCATCATCATCGAATTTTTTGTTAAATTCAACGTTGGAAAATTCCACTGTCAACAGTGCTTTGCGGTCTGTATCCATCACTTTGACCGATACGGGGGCTAAATCTTTTTTGCGCAGCGTAATTTCTTGGATCGGAACAATTTCGCTATTTGGATAGTTCGTTTTTGTCTCAAATACATAGTGCTTTTTCGTCGCCTTAAACTTCGCCTTGGAGTCACTCGAAATATCTTTGACGAGCGATTCATACAAATACGCTTGGCTGCTGTTTTTCGGCCAGTCGCTGACAAACTTGAAGCTTTTGTTGAGGGCAGGCGTAAAGACGAATACTCCCTCATCGTTACGCAAAATCATTTGGCTTTGCCCTTTGTCGGCGTTTTTCAAGCTGACGCGGTAGTACGACGGCTGCTTATGCCACACTTCGACATGATATACTTGTGGCTTCTCCCCGGTGCGGAACGTCATTTTTGCCTCGGCTTGGTAGCCTGTCATCTCGTCCATCTTTTCATTGAGCGCTCGAAGCACTTCCTCCTGCGATTTCGACCCGCACCCAGCTAAAGCAAACAAAAAGATGATGCCGACCAATGCCCAAAGCACCTTTCTACCCATCGCTTCAACCCCTTTGCCTCATATATCGATTTCTGTCTATGCACTACAATATATGAGACAACTGTCTAGAATATGCAGACTAGCCGTGGCAAGCATCTGATGGCTTGGCCGGCCCGAAGCGCTCAATGATGACTTGGGCGATCGCATAGTCACGGCTATGGGAAATGGATAGATGAATAACTTCTCCGTCGCGACGGGCAGCAATGCTCGGTTTTCCATACTCATCGGAAACAATCTCAATGTCCTGAAACGATACGTGTCGCCCGATCCCCGTCCCAAGCGCTTTGGCGTACGCTTCCTTCGCCGCAAACCGTCCAGCGAGAAATTCCACTTGTCTAGCAGGCGCTAGCTGATCAAACTGCTCCCTCTCTCGCGGCGTTAAAATCCGGTCAAGGAATTTGCGGTTGCGCTCAAGGAGTGATTGAATCCGCTCCAGCTCTACAATATCAATGCCGATACCAACGATCATCACTTTCTCCACCTATCCGTGCTATGTGATCCGACAAATTTTTTACACTCTTTGTGCATAAGATGGCTTATAAAAAACGGACATGACCTTCCCCACTCGCGGGGGATATACGATTTTTGATAAAGAAGGGAGACAAAGCTATGTTTCACGATGCCGGGAATGTCCGCTCACTCGTCCGTCTCTATCCGGTTGTATCGATCGTGTTGTCCGCCCATATCGTTTTATGGATTTTGTTCGTTCTTCCCCTTACAGCGCTAGAACCTGTTTGGCAATACATCATCGGGACGAATGGCGCCATTCGGAATGGGGAATATTGGCGGCTGATTAGCCCGCTCGTTCTGCACTACGATTTCAACCATATGGCGGCCAACAGCCTTTCTCTATGGCTGTTCGGCCCGTGGCTGGAACGTGCGCTTGGAAAAGGGAAGTTTTTACTTCTTTATATCGGGGGCGGCGTCGGCGCCAATATCGCCACCGTATTGCTTCTTCCGCCGATGTACAGCCATGTCGGGGCGTCAGGCGCCATTTTCGCTTTGTTTGGCATGTACAGCTATCTCGCCTTGTTTCGCCGCGATTTAATCGCCCCAAAGCACACCCAACTGTTATTAGTCATTGTCGTGATTCATTTGTTGCTTAGTTTGATGGAACCAGATGGAAATCTCATGGCTCATCTATTTGGCTTCGCCACCGGCGGCTTGTTGGCTCCTTTTTTAGCCATCCGTCCCCAGTTACCGATGTTTCATGTGATCCGGTCATGAAAAAACGGCGCTTAATGCGCCGTAATCCGCCGTTTTTTCGTCCGACCACGCGCCGAACTGTCCGGGCGGCTGCCCCGCTTTTTCTCCCGTTTGACTGCTAGAGGCGGTTCTTCCGTCAACTTCACCGGTGTCGTGTCTGGCTCGCGCGTCAACATTTTCAGGCAGGCGGCGACGATCGTCACTGAGTCATGCTCTTCAAGCAACTCCTCGGCCGCCCGCTTGTAAAATGATAAGTTTTCCGCTTCCGCGACATTGAGGAGCTTTTCAATGGCGATGCGCTGCTGGCCTTCAAGCGCCTCATTGAGTGTCGGCGGCTTCATCCGCTCCATCTTCCGCTTCGTCGTCCGCTCAATATGATGAAGCTGGCCAATTTCCCGCGGTGTCACAAACGTCATCGCCACCCCTGTCTTACCGGCGCGCCCCGTGCGGCCGATTCGATGGACGTAGCTTTCTGGGTCTTGCGGAATGTCAAAATTATATACGTGCGTCACACCGGAAATATCTAATCCGCGCGCTGCGACGTCGGTGGCAACTAAAATTTCGATCGATCCTTCTTTAAACTTGCGCAACACCGACAGCCGCTTCGCCTGGCTCAAATCGCCATGGATGCCTTCCGCTGCATAGCCACGCAAGTTGAGCGCTTCAGCGAGCTCGTCGACACGCCGCTTCGTGCGGCCAAACACAATCGCCAGCTCCGGCGCCTGGATATCAAGAAGCCGTGTCAAAATGTCAAATTTCTTTTTCTCGTGCACTTCCAAATAATATTGCTGAATATTCGGCACGGTCATTTCCTTCGCCTTCACTTTGACGAGTTCCGGATCATTCATAAACCGCTCGGCAATGCGGCGGATCGGATCCGGCATCGTCGCAGAGAACAACAGCGTCTGCCGCTCAGTCGGCACATGACGTAAAATCGCCTCAATATCTTCAATAAAGCCCATATTCAACATTTCATCGGCCTCATCGAGAACGACCGTACGCACATGTTCGAGGCGGAGTGTCCCGCGGTTAATATGGTCGATGATGCGGCCTGGTGTGCCGACGATGACGTGCGGATGTTTTTTCAAGGCGCGAATTTGCCGCTCAATATCTTGACCGCCGTAAATCGGTAAAACACGCACCCGCTTGACCGCACCGATTTTATACAGTTCTTCCGACACTTGAATGGCGAGCTCACGTGTCGGTGCGACGACGAGCGCCTGAATGGCACCGTTTTTCACATCCACTTTTTCTACGATCGGGATGCCAAATGCAGCGGTTTTCCCCGTTCCGGTCTGCGCTTGGCCGATCACATCTTTATTTTGTAGGCTGAGCGGGATCGTTTTTGCTTGAATTGGGGTCGTTTCTTCAAACCCCATCCGCTCGATAGCTTTCATTACCTCTTTACTTAATCCTAATTCTTGAAATGTCGTCAATGTTATCCAAACTCCTTATAAAAAATCGTCCCTTTATTCGTGAGAAAGGTTTGACAGTTATCATACCATGTTATACCGTCATTTGCAATGATAGGAGGCGCACAAAAATTTCTCCGTCTCAGCAAACAACACATGCCGGTTAGCGCTATGACAAACATGGTGATACGAATCCGGCAAAAGGAGCAGCGTTTTTTCTGCGGAACCGATTTTTTCATATAAATAATAAGCACTTTTGAGCGGCACGATCCCATCTTTCTCCCCTTGTACGATCAGTACGGGAGCTTGAACGCAAGGAAGGAGAGGGCGCACATGACGAACAAGCTTGCGAAATTCCCTAACAGCCGAAAATGGGGTCGCCATCATTTTGTTTCGATAGCGGAGAAACAGCGGATGCTCCTGCGCTCCGCGCCAACCGTTGGCAAACATCTCACGGATGTCACGCCACAACTGACGCGGGTTGACGTAATAAAACGCTGCGCTTAACAGCACGAGCCTAGCGACCGGATATTTTTCCGCTAAATAGACGGCGATCACCCCACCCATTGAAAAACCGATAACATACACCGTATTGCAACGCTGAGCCAGTGCCTGAAACGCTTGCTCAGACGCTGTAATCCATTGGTTATATGTAACCCCTTTGAGCTGCAACTTGTCCCCGTGTCCCGGCAATGTCGGCGTTTCTACGATCCAACTGGTCCGCTCGCGCAAATAATTAGCTAGCGGTGCCACCTCTTCCGGACTCCCGGTAAATCCGTGAATGCATAAACAGCCGATCATGATCCCACCCCCCGGCCTGATCGAAAAGCGGCGCCCATAGCGCCGCTTTTCGTTTTTCTCGCTTTTGCTAATTTTCCCCCCAATAACCGAGTAACTCTTCCAACCTCATACCACGCGAGGCCTTCAATAAAACGATATCGTCTGGGGTTGCGACGGAAAGCACCGCCTCGGCCAATGCCGCTTTATCGTCAAACGCCTTCACTTGGCCTTGATCAAAAAACGGCGTGGCGGCCGTAGCGATATGACGCGCCAGTGGTCCGTAAGTAAACACGTAATCTACCATCTCTGGCCGCAGCATCTCCCCAATCGCTTGGTGGAACTCGACCTCTTTGTCACCAAGCTCCAACATATCGCCCAATACAGCGATTTTCTTCCGATAGCCGTCCAATTCCGTGAGCAGCATTAAAGCAGCGCGCATCGATGTCGGGCTGGCGTTGTAGGCATCATTAATCACTGTAAAGCCGCGCTTCGTTTTAACGACTTCCGTACGCATGCGCGTCACTTGCAAGCGGGAGAGAGCGGCAGCAATGTTCTCCCAGCTGACGCCGAAAAAGCGGGCGACAGCGATGGCGGCCAGCGCGTTGTATACATGGTGTTTCCCTAAAACTGGAATAAATAGCGTCTGGCGAGGGAGCTCGTTGATGACAAACGACGTGCCCGCTGCTTCAATGCGCACAGTTGTCGGATAATAATCGTTGTCCTCACCTTCCCCAAACGTCACAACGTGCTGAGGAAGCGGCAAGCTTGGCACGAGCTCAGCCAAAAGCGGCTCATCGCCGTGATAGACGAACAAACCGTCGCCTTGCAATCCAGATAAAATTTCTAGCTTTGCCTTGGCGATGCCTTCCCGTGACCCGAGCTCTTGCAAATGTGCTTCACCGATGTTGGTGATGACGGCAGCATTCGGCCGTGCGATCGTCGTGAGCTGCTCAATTTCACCAAACCCACTCATCCCCATTTCCACAACGGCGATGTCTGTCCCCTCCTCGAGCGCAAGGAGCGTGAGCGGAACGCCGATATGGTTGTTTAAGTTTCCTTCTGTTTTTTGCACGCGATATTGGGATGAAAGAAGCGCAGCGATCATATCTTTCGTCGTCGTTTTGCCATTGCTGCCAGTCACACCAACAACCTTCAGCCCGAGCTGTTCACGGTAGCGGGCGGCGAGACGCTGCAGTGCCGAAAGCGTATCATCGACGACAATCGCCGGAACACTTTCTGGCGGTGTCCCTTCCGCTTCGGCCCACAGCACAGCTGCTGCTCCTTTTTGCGCCGCTTCCTCCACGAAAGCGTGACCGTTAAACGTCTCGCCAAGCAGCGGAACGTACAAGTTGCCAGCTTGGATCGTCCTCGTGTCAGTTGATACGCCGCTGACAGCAATATTCCCCCACTCCGGATTCGCGTACCGGCCGCCGGTCATCTCAGCAATTTGCTGCACCGTCCGTTTCATCATCCGCTCTCACCCTCTTTTACTTTTCAAATGTGTACGTAATCATCTGCTTTTCTTGATGTCGTTCCAATGCCAATGCAATAAGGCGTTCGATCAATTCCGAGTACGGCACGCCGCTATGTTGCCAAAGGAGCGGAAACATGCTGTACGGCGTAAACCCCGGCATCGTATTGACTTCGTTAATATAAACAGTACCGTCTTCGGCAAGGAAAAAGTCGACGCGTGCCAGTCCAGACAAGTTGAGCGCTTTAAACGCAGCAATGGCCATCGATTTGATCGTCTCATACTGCTCTTCTGTCACATTGGCAGGAATAATTAATTCCGTTTGCCCGTCTTCATATTTCGCCTCATAGTCGTAAAATTCTTTTTTCGGTACAATTTCTCCAGCAACCGAACAAATCGGCTCGTCATTGCCGATAACACCAATCTCAATTTCCCGACCGACAATAGATTCCTCAATAATAATTTTCCGATCGTATTTAAATGCCTCAGCAAACGCTGTTTTTAAATCGTCACGCTGTTTGCATTTGGAAATACCGACGCTCGATCCAGCGTTGGCCGGTTTGACGAAGCACGGGTAGCCAAGCTCTTGTTCGATTCGGTCATACACTGCTTCTCCACCTTTTTTCCATTCATATTTCGTCACTGACACATACTTCGCTTGGCGCAGCCCAGCTTGGGCAAACAAGTTTTTCATCACCACTTTATCCATGCCAACAGCAGAAGCGAGCACCCCATTGCCAACATATGGGAGGTTGAGCATTTCAAGCAGCCCTTGTACCGTTCCATCTTCGCCGTTTGGTCCATGCAAAAGCGGGAAAATCACATCAATGGTTTCCTCGTCGCTCTCAGTTGCAGAACCCGATGCAGGAACTTGGTTTAAAGACACAGGGATCATCGCGGTCGCTGTCGAAGTGAACTGCAGCTGCTTCACTTCTTCAACCGTTCCAGTCAATCGTTTTCCTTTAATCCATTGTCCTTCTGGTGTAATATAAATCGGAATAACGTCAAATTTATGAGGATCAATGGCGTTCATGACCGCCCTCGCTGTCGACAAAGACACTTGGTGTTCCGGCGATTTACCGCCGTATAACACTCCAACTCTCGTTTTCATTATCGTTCCTCCTCTTTCCTTGGCCATCGTTCCTATTGTAACACGTTTCACGCCCAACGGTCTGATATTTTATATGTACGATGCAGGTTGTTTCGCCACCCGTGACGGAGCAATCCAGTATAAAAAATGAGGATGTCCCAAAAGTGTTCGCATAGCGTTCGCTTTTGGGGCACTTTTTTGGGCAAAAAAAGAAGAAAACCGTTCCTTTTTTGGTATAATAGAGTCACCACAACCCTACCAAGAAAGGACGGTTTTCTTATGTACATTTATTATAACCGAGATCAACTCATTTTGCCAATGGATCTTGAAATTCTCATTCCCAAACATCATCTTTGCCGGATCGTGGATCTAGCCGTGGAAAAAATGGATCCAGCTCTGCTCGTTTCCCTCTATCCCGGCGGAGGCCGCCCAGCCTATCATCCGAAAATGATGTTGAAAGTCATCCTGTATGCCTACGCCAATCGGATCTATTCCTCTCGCCAAATCGCCAAGCAATTGAAAGAAAACATTTATTTTATGTGGCTATCCGGCCATCAAACACCGGATTTCCGCACCATCAACCGATTTCGGTCGGAACGGATGAAGGACATCATTTACGAAACGTTTTTCTCCATTGTCGATCTTCTGCGTCAAGAAGGGTTGGTCAAACTAGAGGATTACTTTCTGGATGGAACGAAAATCGAGGCCAGCGCCAACAAGTACACGTTCGTTTGGCGCAAATCAACGGAAAAGTACGATCAGAAGTTGGAGGAGAAATTCCGGAAAATCGTAGCCTCGATCGAACAGGTGGTAAAAGAGGATGAAGAGTCGGAACAAGAAGGAGATTTTCAAGAAAAGCTGGAAGCTTCACCGATCACGTCTGAAAAGATCGAAGCCGTGATCGAACAAGTGGAAGAACATCTAAAGAAAGAGCCGAAGAATCGCACGTTAAAGAAAGCAAAACAGCAATTGGAACAAGACATTCTCCCCCGTAAGAAAAAATATGAAGAATACAAAAAAGTGTTAGGCGAACGAAACAGTTTTTCGAAAACGGACCCCGATGCGACGTTTATGCGGATGAAAGACGACCATATGAAAAACGGCCAGCTCAAACCGGGATATAATGTGCAGATAGGGACAGAGAACCAATTCATCACTGGATTTAGCGTGCATCAACGGGCGGGGGATGCCGGATGCTTCATTCCACATTTGGAGCAATTGGCCGCCTATGGGCGTCCCATGCCTAAACGAGCGATTGCGGATTCCGCCTATGGGAGTGAGGAGAACTACACGTACTGCGAGAAAAAGCAGATCGTCGCGCTGATCAAGTACAACACATTGGACCGGGAACAAACGAAAGCGTGGGCGAAAGAGATCGGCCGAATCGAGAACATGACGTACGATGAGGAATTGGATGAGTGGATTTGCGCGAAAGGGGAACGGCTGGTGTTTGTGTATAAACGGAAGGAAACGACCGACAACGGGTACGTCATCGTCAAACGGACGTATCGTTGTACAGCATGTGCCGGATGCCCGTTTCAAGCAGCATGTGCCAAAGGCAAAGACACGAAAACCATCCGCGTTTCCTTGAAAAATCAACAACAACGGCAAGAAATCCGGAAACGGCTGTCCACGGAAGAAGGGGCGACGACATATCGAAGACGGCAAATCGAAAACGAGCCGGTGTTTGGGCAAATCAAGCATAATCAGCAATTTCATCGGTTTTCATTGAGAGGCCTCCCAAAAATTACCTTGGAGTGGGGTCTAGTTTGTGCTGCCCACAATTTGAGAAAGTGGGCCACAACGACCGACCCAACAAGGAAAAAATAGGATAAAATTCGGAAATAAGGAGAAATTCCTGCCTCAAAAAAGGAATAAATAACCAAATGGTAAGAAAAAGAAACAGAGGCTACTCTCAAAAGGTCGGTTTAGACGACCTTTTGAGACAGCCTCTCGTCTATGGGCGAAAAGCGCGCCAAGCCATGCGCTGCTGCGGCATTGCTGTTACCACTTCCGCGAGCGCTTCTTGCCCCGTTTTTTCCACCCCGGCAAAATAGTCAGACACGCGGCGAAAAAACCGATTTTTTTCTACATCATCGGTCAACAGGCGGATCATTTTCCGTTCGCCGTTGCCCGGCTCAGCCAAGTGATAAATAAGACCGTTGCGCCGCAAATATTGCCAATTGATCCGCTCCTGTCCGGGCAAGCAGTCAATGGTGAAAATTGGGATGCGCTTATGAAGCAGCTCGCTTATGGTCACTCCACCCGGTTTTGTAATGACAGCGTCCGCCTCATCGTACAGCTGATTCATCTCCTCCGGACTGTTGATGTACGGAAGCGGGCGGATGTGAGGAAGCTGCCAGCTAGCAATTTCATGATACAGCTGCTTATTAGCGCCGCATAACACTGAATAACGAAACAATGTCGACGTTCGAGCCGCCCGCAAAAACGCCGTCATATTGCCAAGCCCTTGGTTTCCGCCAGCAACGAGCACATGGGTCGGCTGCCTTCTCCGTCTCACTTCTGGCATTTTCATAAATGTATCATGGACTGGGATGCCAGTCACAACGATCCGCCTTTCGTCAATCCCGTGTTTTACTATCAACTCCCGCTTTGCTTCCTGATGGGGGACGAAATGGTAATCAATAAACCGCTTGCCCCAAATGCTGTTCATAAAAAAATCTGTATAGACATTGACTACTGGGATGGCAAGCACTTTTTTTCGCTTCAGTTGCTGCAAAATGCGCGACGGGAACGAATGGGTGCAAACGATTAAATCCGGACGTTCCTGCTCGAGCATCTTTTTCATTTTGCCTTCGAAATACGGCAGCCATGGCTCAAATGAAATAAACTCGAGCCGCAGAGACTCCTCATACATAAACGTCTTGTACACGCGATGGTATGAAGCAGGATGCGAACGAATCCAACGCAAATAAGCTCCCGACACCATTTTTTCCATCAGCTCATTGCAATAACTTAAAAAATCGATTTTTTTGCTTTCGACCCATGGAAACTGGCGATGCAAAAAATCGATCAACGTATCGGCCACTTTATGGTGTCCCGTATTCATTTGAAACAGCGGCAAAAACAACACTTTCATCATCGATCGCACCTTTAGCTTTCAACAGATTTTTTGCGTCTCCGCTGTCCAATCCATGTCGCCAACAAAAAGAGCAAAAACAATCCCAAACCGGCAAGCGGAAAAGAAATCAGGGGGATATGGATATGTTGGCCAAGCAATAGACCAGCCAATGTCAGCGGAACGACCCAGCCAGCTGTCCCCAGCATAGCCAACAAAAGAAACGTCCGAAACGGGAACCGGCTCACCCCCGCCATATATGGACATATTTGCCGCACCCCCGGGACATAGCAACCAAACAAAATGCCCCATTTCCCGTAGCGGCAAAACCAATCGCGGGATCGCTCCCACCGTTCGTTTGTAATTCCGACATACTTGCCATACTTTTGCACAAGCGGCGATCCCCACCGTCTGCCGGCGCCATACGCCGCCACCATGCCGGCCATCGTTCCACCCCAGCACGAGACAAGCGTCGGCCAAAGCAGCAATTGATTTTTCGCAATCACCACACCGACGAAGAAAAGCAAACTTTCCTCCGGTGCCGGGATGCCGACGATGCCGCAAAATAAAAACAAAAACAGCATTACATATCCATATGACTGAACATAAGGCAACCATGCGCCCGTATCCATAGCTCCCCCATCACATCGACGAGATTTGTTTGTTAGTTTGCGCGTTTCTCAGTTCCGTAATCGTCACCCAACGCATCTTTTTCGCTACTTCGTCTTTGAGCAGCAGCTCAAGAGCAGACAACATTTGTTCCGGCGCACGTTTGCTAGCGCCTAGCGCATCCCCGTTATCATGAAGCACGATGACCGCCCCGCCGCGCACGGCAGCGCGCAAGCGACGGAACAGCTCCATCGCACCGATTTTTTCATTCCAATCACCAAGAATATGCGACCATAACACTGTTGTATACCGTTTTTGCACGACCGGCGTCCAAGCATTAAAATGGCCCCATGGTGGCCGGTAATACATCGGACGTTGACCCGTCGCCTGCTCAATCGCCGCAGCCGCCCGACGCACTCCCCAATCGAGCCACAGCGGCGGAAGCAGCCAGTTGCTGATATGACGGTAATTATGAATACCGACTTCATGCCCTTCTTCCACCATCCGCCGCACGATCTCCGGATGGCGTTCCACTTTTCGACCGACCACAAAAAAGGTCGCTTTCACTCCATATTTCTTTAATAAATCGAGCAGTTTTGGCGTATAATACGGGTCGGGACCGTCATCAAACGTCAAAGCAAGGCAGTCAGGCGCTGTTCCTTCACAAAACAGACGCAACCTTTTTTTGCGAATGACGATTGTCGGCACAACCCCATAACCAATGATTCCAACCATCAAACCTCCAACAAGCCATGCCAACATCGCCTTCACCTCTCAACAGCACTTTATCAATATTTCCTTCCTTTAAAACCTAAGAAACTGGATATCTTCTTTTTAAACAAATTGCTAGATTAATGATGATGATATATAAATTCGATGAAAAATCAAAATTAAAATTATGGTAATTTCATGCGACTCGCGACCTTTTTCGCTTCCTTGGTTTATACGAAAATTACAGTCGTTCAGTTTCCTCCATAAATGATCTTGAATTTGCTATAATACATATCGATATATGGCCTCTAGACCGTAAAAAAGCGGCTTGCCAATGGGTTCACCCCTATTGGCAAACACCGCATTGACCGCATCGTGAAAGGCGGCTTAGCCAGAAAAGATGGTCATTGAACGTTCTCATATTGTAAAGAAGACAGGTGATCTACGTTGCGAAAAAAAATCGTCTTAACCGGCGGCGGTACGGCCGGACATGTGATGGTTAACGTCGCTCTCATCCCGAAACTGAAAGAGCAAGGATGGGACATCGTCTATATCGGCTCCCATGAAGGAATTGAACGGGAGATTATCGGGCGCATCGACGGTGTGCCGTACTATTCGGTTTCGACCGGAAAACTGCGCCGCTATTTCGACTGGAAAAACTTCAAAGATCCGTTTAATGTGCTAAAAGGTGTTTGGCAAGCTTACCGCCTCATCCAAAAAGAAAAACCGGATATCGTGTTTTCAAAAGGCGGGTTCGTCTCCGTTCCCGTCATTCTCGGTGCCTGGTTGAACGGTGTGCCATCGGTCATCCACGAATCGGACTTGACGCCCGGGCTGGCCAATAAAATTGCCATGCCATTTGCGACAAAAATTTGCCTCACCTTTCCGGAAACAAAACAGCACGTCAACACCGATAAAGCCGTTTACGTTGGCGCCGTCGTCCGCGAGGAGCTGAAGCACGGAAGCGCAGAACAAGGACGGAAGTTGTGCCAGTTCGACGGCCAAAAACCGGTCTTGCTCGCCATGGGCGGCAGCTTAGGCTCGAAAAAAATTAACGACGCCTTGCGTGCCAGCTTGCCGGTGCTTCTTTCCGAGTTTGATATCGTTCACATTTGCGGCAAAGGCAACGTCGATACAAGCCTTGTAGGCCAAAAAGGATACAAACAGTTCGAATATGTCAACGAAGAGCTGCCAGACCTATTGGCGTTGTCCGATATCGTCGTCTCCCGCGCTGGTGCGAACGCCATTTTCGAACTACTCGCCTTGCGTAAGCCGATGCTGCTCATTCCGCTCTCGAAAGCAGCGAGCCGCGGCGACCAAATCCTAAACGCACGTTCATTTGAAAAAGCAGGCTACGCCGAGGTGCTGATGGAAGAAGAAGTGACAAACGAATCACTGCCGGCCGCTATCCACCGCCTGTATGAAAACAAAGACCGCTATAAGAAAAACATGGAGAAGTCCGGCAGCAGTGATCCGCTGCAAACGCTTCTTGCTCTCATTCAAAATACCGCCCGCTAGCTAAAAGAGGCGATGCCCAGCACACGTTTAGGGCATCGCCTCGTTGTTTACTCGTTTTTCAACTAAGAAGAAAACTCTCCTTTCTTCTCTTCGTTCCTTTTCCCCATGTACAACGCATTTTCCCACAAATCAAAACCGCCGGGTGGAACCATTCCACCGGGCGGCATGACTTAAAAGTATAAGAAGTAGATGATAAAAGCAAGCGCGATCCGATACACCGCAAACGGCACGAGGCGGATGCGGTTAATCAGATGCAGGAAAAAGCGGATCGCGAGCAAAGCAAAGACAAAGGCGCTCAAAAAACCAGCGATAAAAAACGGGATATCGGCCACGGTGACGTATTGCCAGTTTTTCAAGAGCGACAGTCCGCTCGCTCCAGCCATAATCGGAACAGCCATAATGAACGTGAAATCAGCCGCAGCGCGATGGCTCATGCCGACAAGCACACCACCAGCGATTGTCGATCCGGAGCGGGAAAATCCCGGCCATAACGATAAACATTGCACTAAGCCGACAAGAAACGCCTGCTTATATGTAATTTGGTCGACCGTCTGCGCCCGTGCTGCTTTTTTCGCGAATCGGTCGGCAACGATCATCAATAGCGCACCAAGCACAAGGCCGATGAGCACCGTCTTCGTTGAAAATAAATGTTCATCAATATAGTCTTCAAACAACACGCCAAGCACCCCAGCTGGGAGAAGGCCGATGATAACATGAAGAAGCGTCAGCCGCGGCTTCCCGCCCGGATGGCGGCCGCGAATACCAAGCAAGTCTAAAAATCGATCTTTGAACACAACCACAGCAGCTAAAATCGAGCCGAGCTGGATAACGACTTTAAACGTATTGGCAGCGTATTTGCCTAAAAACTCGGTTGATTTCAGCCAAAGATCATCGACAATAATCATATGGCCGGTCGAGGAAACAGGAGCAAATTCCGTTAATCCCTCCACCATTCCTAAAATGACGGCCTTCAATAACTCCATCCAATCCATCCGTGTCCATCCTTTCTGCGCGGGATCGTCCTTTTCTATACATATGGGCCAAGCGGCAAAATAGCACCCCGCTTTCGGCCGCGCCTGCTCTATTGTACTATAAATCATTCATTTCTACTACCCACGCGTTGTTCGGATGGACGCTTTGCTTGTACAAATAACGGCGCGGATCGGATGAATCCAATGGGGCTGCCCCATCAGTGGGATGCCGATCAGCCGGATGCTTCCCCTAACTCTCCGCGACGCTCTAAGTAATGATACAAGGCACCGAGCAAGTTTGCATCGTTTTTAAACTGGCACGTCGCCACAACCGGTTGAACTTTCGCGATCGGCACGAGCGACAACAGCACCGAAAGCCGCTTGTTAATTTCGTCAACAAAATCCGGACGGTTGCTAATGGCTCCGCCTAAAATGATTTTTTCCGGGTCGTATGCATACTGCAAGTTAAAAATGCCGTGGGCTAGCGAGAAGTAAAACCGGTCGATCGCACTTTGCGCGGCTTCATCACCGCTCTCGGCCAACGCAAATACTTTTTCTCCGTCCAGTTCACTCTGCGGTATTCCCTTTTCCTCAGCAGTCATCCGGATCAGCGCACTTGTCGCCGCCAGTTCACTCCATGTTTTGCATTCAACCGTTCCGTTTTTATAGCGAACATCCATCAACATATAGCCAAATTCCCCACCGTGCAGGTGCACTCCTTTATGAATGTGTCCGTCTTTCACAATCGCCCCGCCGATACCGGTGCCGACAATGACAAACGCAATATCACGGCAGCCCCGACCCGCTCCTTTCCATAACTCACCGAGCGCTGCGCAGTTTGCGTCGTTTTCCAGTTCTACCGGCAGGCCCGTCGCCCCGCCAAATACTTCTTTAAAGTTTGGGCCGTGAATGCACGGTAAGGCGCTGCTTCCGCCGATGATGCCGCTGTCGCTATCAACGCTGCCCGCGGAACTGATCGCGATGCCGGAAAGCTCATAATTCGCTTGAGCTTGACGAACGATATGAAGTAAGTCATCTCGAAATTGATGAAAGTCATGACGCTCCGACCGATAACGCCCTTTCTGTAAAAAATCGCCATGCTCGTTCATGACAGCATGCTTCACATACGTACCACCGATATCAAAAACGATATAGTAACGCATCGATGACGCCTCCTTCATTTTTACCTTTCCTCTTCTCGAGCGCCATGCGGCTTAACTGTTTTCCTTCTTTTATGTATTCTATGTATTCGCCGTCGAGTCATCTGCTCCTCTCTGCCGCAAGGAAGAAGCTACCTCGTTTGGAGAGAACATCTCCCTTCCGTTACATTGACAGCACTGTTTGCTCGTTGCAGACATTCTTTATGAAAAAGCTGAACGAGATCACACGCCAGAGGCAACTGCTTTCCTCATTGTAGTGGAACACTTTTTCATGTGTGTCAACAGCTTTTAACCAGGCGAGAGATGAAGAATACCACGCACAACAATATTTATTTTTATAACCACCAACGTTTTCCAAAAATGAAACAGCCTGAGTCCTTATGAATACAGAACTCAGGCTGTTTAAATATGTTTTTATTCCTGTTTACAAGGGGGCCACTTCAAAGCGAGACACCTTTTGGCGATAAGGCTACAACAAATCCGATCTTTCACATCACTGATAGACCGTATAATTTCTACCTTTTGGGATAATGTTACAACCAATCCCCACCGTCAAATCCGTCGCCGCCATCAAACCAGTCACCCACGTCTAATCCGTCAGCGACATCATCCATCACATCCTCCACCACATCATCAAGCAACTCTTCCGCGATCATTCCCGCCAACATTCCAGCCGCAAACCCGCCAACGGCTCCCGTCCATCCGTGTCGACCATGGTGCGAATGATGAGCAGATGGATAATGACTAGCGGAATGACGATACATCGGTGAAGACGGTGTGGCCAACGGTTGTCCACCAAACGTACTGAACGCTCCAGCTGCCTGTACCGTTTCCTCCACGGTCTCTCGAATCAGACGCGCTGCCGCACTAGAATCGCGGAGCTGTTCGATCGGGATGAACAGTTCTCGCTTCATTTCGCGCTCCTTACCAAAGCCGTGACGGACATCCACTTCCATATGTAAACGCACGCCTTCTTCCTCGACAAGGGCAAAAAATTCGACTTCTTGGACGAGCCCATGAAATTCACCTGTCGGGAAGAACGAAAATTCTTGCCCATACGGTGTAATGCGCCCAGACGTCGGCTTTTCCCGGAAACCAAGCTCTGCAAAAGCGGCAAAGATTTGTTCGAGCACTGTAGGAGGCAAGATCTCGATAGTATCCCGGTCATACGCATCCGCGCCACCTGCAATATCGAGCCGGGTGACGAACGTATAACGAACCATCGAGCGACTGATCGGTAAGTGCAGCGGCAATTGATACGAAAATGGCAGCGTCTTCCGTTCCCCAGGCTGAATCGTGAACGAAGAAGCGACCGGAATAATCGCTACCGTGCGGCGGTATGACTTGCCTTGGACATGTACTTCCAATTCAAGCGCCACTTCTAGTTTGCGGATTTGCTGTGCCACTGTTCCCCCTTCTAACCAAAATTCTCCTTCCAATATCTTCCCAAGCCGAACATGGGAATGGTGCAGGACGAGATCGACTTTTGCAGCACCAATGCCGAATTTAGATAATAATTTTTTCCACAACGGACCTCTCTCCTTTTTGATGATGTATGCTTCATTCACCATTACGAATGAGCCGCACCAAAGGTGTCAACGAAACAATTTGATTAATCCAAGTACAATCAGCATGATGCCGGGTAATATCGTCGCTTTTTTCATCATTTTCGTTTCCGCCATCATGCAACCTAACATAAGCCCAAGCCGAATGAACAATGGATTAAACAATCCGACTAACAAAGCAAATGGTAAAGATGGAAAATTCAAGAGAGACGCGCTAATCCCAGCACCAAGAGCATCCATTGACAACGCAAGACCAAGCCATACAGCCTCTTTTCGACTAATTGAACCGGAACGGTCAAGATCGCCAAATTCAGGTTTTGTTAATACTTGGAGGGCGCTATGGGCCGCGTTTCCTTGCCCCATATCTTCCCATTCTGTCGCCACCGCCTCCTTCTGTCTTGTTTTATATACATTGTAGATGGCCCATCCCCCGAGGATGATGAGAATAAAGGATGCAAGCCCCCGTTCTACTCCCCATGGCAAAAAGATCGCCAGCAGCCGACCGATATTCATCGATATCAATATCATAACTACCGACATACACGCAATGAGTGTCAACGAAGGCAGAGGGAAACGTACTTTTCTCATTCCGTAGGACATTCCTACGCTCAAACTGTCTATGCTTACACTAAAAGCCAATAAAATCATCGATATCCATAACCACATTTTTATCCCCCCTGCCGCACTATATGCTTTCCCGGACAGAAAGGGTACTTTTTCACCATTCGACATACATCGATTTCCGGGGAAATATTTCTTGTCTTCTCGACACATTTTTGTAATAAGCGCCGCGCATTGTGTCACCTGCGACTTCCTTCCGCTAGCTGTTGAACACTCCCCCATCTACAGTCGATGTGGAAAAACACCGATTGATCCCCCTACTTACCTATGACAATGGGTGGGGGTATCGGTTCAGGATGATCAATCTGATCCCGCTTAAACTGATTAAAACCACAACAATTTTTATCATAACATCCTCTTTGTCTAATAAAATGGGTAAAGGGCATGGACACTGACATCGGAATATTTTTGAACAAACATTGAAACCTTTTCGTCTTCCATTCGTCTATATGTATGGTATATAAATGGAAGTCCAACACTATACGGGGAGCAGACAACAGGAAAGGAGGCATACGGCAGTCCTAAAAAAACATTCCATTGACTTTTGGCAATGGAAGTATTATGCTACTTGACATGGAGACGTTCCGATGTAAAATGATGTAATAGCGCAAATTGCGTTGCACGGTGCAGTAGCTGTTTATATAAAATTGTAGAAATAAATTGTTTAAGAATATGAGACAATGGATATGAGACAAAGGAGGAGAAGAGAACGTGAAAACGATTGGGGAAAAGTTGCTAAATAAGTACCGTTCTCTCCCTAACCAAGGTATAGGTTTTTTTATTTTTGCGGTGCTCTTATTTTGGCTGAAGACGTATGTCACTTATTTAGCGGAGTTTAACCTTGGCATTAGTAACTCCATGCAGGAGTTTTTGCTATTTATCAATCCGCTCAGCTCAGCGGTGTTTTTCCTTGGTTTAGCATTCTTAGCCAAAGAAACACGCTTTTATCGATGGCTTATTATTATTAATTTCATTCTATCGTTCATCTTATACGCCAATATCGTCTATTATCGCTTTTTCAGCGATTTTATTACATTACCGACGTTGACACAAACGAAAAACTTCGGTGATCTGGGCGGAAGTATTTTGGAGTTGCTCAGATGGTATGATGTGTTTTATTTCTTGGACACGGCCATTTTAGCGGTCATCATTTTTTCGAAACGGTTCTCGCTCCCGCAAGTGCGGGCCGGTCGTCTCAAAAAAGGTGTCATTTTTTCCTCAGCCATTTTAATGTTCAGCGTCAACTTGGCGCTTGCTGAGGCCGATCGTCCGCAACTGCTGACAAGAACGTTTGACCGCAATTATATCGTCAAATATTTAGGTGTATACAACTACTTGATTTACGATGCGATCCAAAGCATGAAATCATCGACACAGCGGGCGTTTGCGAACAAAAGTGACATTACGACGGTGCTGAACCATGTGCAAGCGACGTACGCTGAGCCGAATCCGAAATATTTCGGTGTGGCAAAAGGGAAAAACGTCATTTACATCCATCTGGAATCACTGCAAAACTTTGTCATTAACTACAAACTGCACGGGGAAGAGGTCACCCCGTTCCTAAACTCGCTCACCCGCGATCCGAATACGTTCTATTTTGATAACTTTTTCCACCAAACAGGACAAGGGAAAACATCGGACGCGGAGTTTATGTTAGAAAACTCGCTGTACGGCCTGCCGCAGGGCGCTGTCTTTACGACAAAAGGACAAAATACGTATCATGCGGCTCCGGCCATTTTGCGCCAATACGGCTATACAAGCGCTGTCTTTCACGGCAACTACAAATCATTCTGGAACCGTGATGAAATTTACAAATCGTTCGGGTTTGATCATTTCTTTGACGCCAGCTACTACAGCATGAAAGACGAAGACGTCTTGAACTATGGATTGAAAGACAAACCATTCTTCCGGGAGTCGATTCCGCTGTTAGAAACGTTGAAAGAGCCGTTCTACGCGAAATTTATTACACTGTCGAACCACTTCCCATATCCGATTGGCGAGGAAGAAGCAACGATTGCGCCAGCGACGACGGGAGATGGCTCGGTCGACCGTTATTTCCAAACGGCTCGTTACTTGGATGAGTCTCTCAAAGAGTTCTTTGATTACTTGAAAGAATCCGGTCTGTACGACCGTTCGGTCATCATTTTATACGGCGACCATTACGGCATTTCGGAAAACCATAACAAAGCGATGTCGCAAATTCTAGGCAAGGAAATTACGCCGTATGAGCACGCTCAGTTACAACGAGTCCCACTGTTCATTCATGTGCCAGGCGTCAAAGGTGGCACGATTCACGAGTTCGGTGGGCAAATCGACTTGTTGCCGACGCTGTTGCACTTGCTCGGCATCGATACGAAAAACTATGTCCACTTCGGAACGGATTTGTTGTCGCCAGACCATCAAGAAATGGTTCCGTTCCGCAACGGCGACTTTGTCACGCCGACAGTCACATCAGTCAACGGTAAATACTATGATACAAAAACGGGTGAACCGCTTGAAGAGACGCCAGAAATTCAACGTCTCGAACAAATCGCCCGTACGAAGCTCGATTTATCGGATAAAGTCGTTTACGGCGATTTACTCCGGTTCTATACCCCGAAAGGCTTCGAGCCGATCGACCCGTCGAAATACGACTATAACAACCGCGGAGGCTACAACAACCGCGAAAGCAAAGAGGGAAGCGCTCAATAAGCGCCTCCCTCTTTTTTCTAACGCTTCAGTAACTGTTCGATGGCCCGCTTCGCATTCACGTAACCCGCCCCATATACGTTCGGGTCGCGTTCTTTCCATAAATCGGCACTGTCCCTTAACGCCTGCTTGATCTCGTCCGGCGTTGCATCTGGTTTGGCCTGAAGCATTAAAGCAACAATGCCAGCACAAATCGGCGTCGCCATCGATGTGCCGGACATCGACATATAATAGTCACCAACCCGGCTTTGCTTATTCATCTTGTCAAGAAACGAACGTGGGGCACGAAGCGATATAATGTTGACCCCGGGAACGACCAGATCCGGTTTTGTCACACCATATCTTGTCGGCCCCCGGCTCGAAAAAGGCGCTACAGCATCATCGGTGCGTGTTGACGCTGTATCACGGTCATCAAGGGCACCGACAGTAATGATGCGGTCGCTAATGCCTGGGCTGGCAATCGTCCCATAATTCGGCCCCTCATTTCCCGCTGCCGCACAGACAACAATGCCATTTTCCCATGCCCGCTCAGCGACTTGTACAAGTGGATCGTCATTTTCAGCCGGGAACGGCTGTGGTTCCCCACCAAGCGATAAAGAAATAATATGAATTGGATTGGCCGGGTTTTTCTTGTTGTAGTCGATGCACCATTCAATACCGCGCATAATGGTTTCTAGCGTACCCATCCCTGAGCGATTGAGCACTTTGACGCCAACGAGGTTCGCCTCATACGCTGGCCCGGCGTATAGCCCGTCCGACATGCGTCCGTTTCCGGCCGCATCGCCAGCGCAGTGAGTTCCATGTCCGTTATCATCATACGGTGCCGTTTTTCCATTCACCAAGTCGACAAACGCCGTAATCCGCCCCTCTAAATCCGGATGAGGGTCAATGCCTGTGTCGACAATCGCAATCGTCACTCCTTTGCCGCTCAGCTCTGTTTCATTGACAGTGACGTGTTTCGCATTGGCCGATGGCACCGCGTTGTTTAATACCGCCTTGATCGTGCGGTTGAGATACACTTTTTTCACTTTTGGATTCTCCAGCAACTGCTCAAGTGCTGCCGGTGTCACTGTCGCGCTCCATATCGGGACATGACGGAAATGGTGATGCGTTTTCATGCGAAAATGATTCCGTTCCGCCTCGGTGAGCGCTTCAATCCCTTCATCGTCATCAACCTCGATCAGAACAGAAACAGTCCGCCACTTCCGCAGCCAGCGCTCGATCCAACGGTGGAAAATGCATGGCATGCGTGTCATCGGTTTGTACATGTTGACAAGCGTATGGCGGAGAGGGTGATCAAGCCGCCCCGCATGACGGCGGGCTAACTGCACAATCGAATAGCCAAACACTGCCCTTCCCCCTTCCTTCGTTGATTGCTATACTCATATGATGAATGGACAAAGAAGGAAGCGGCATTTCCACTAGAACCGACGAAAAAACGCTTGCCTCATTAAAACTAGGCAAGCGTTCCCATCATTCCTCTACTTGCTCAAGCACAATCCGTTTCGCTCTTCCTAAATAATGCTCCACTTGGCGCAACACGTTGTCTGGTTCAACAAAAGCACCGACTTGCTTCCCATCCACGATGACACGCGTCAAACGGCCGGTGCTCGGCGTGCCTTTGTCTGGATCTCTAGGAGGATTGTTCGGAGTGCTTGCTTTCTTCTTCAATCCAAGTGCCCGTTCCAACCCGTTGACATGACCGCGGGCAATCATCCGCAAAAAATTAGGGTCGGTCAATTGTTTTGCGTCTTCCTTATGATCGATAAACCCGTTTTCCGTCAACACCGCCGACATTTTCGTTTCCCTTAGCACATGAAAATTTGCTTTCTTTTTGCCGCGGTCGCGGAATTGAGTCGCTCGGACAATTTCTTCATGCAGCACATCGCGAATGCGGGCCGTTTGGGAACTTTCCGACAGCCCATGGTAAATGTAGTCTTCAAATCCTGTGCCACCGCCCGCATTCACGTGAATTGACACATATAGATCGGCTCCCCAACTATTGGCCCGCCTCGTCCGTTCAGCAAGCGATACCGTTTCATCTTTCGTTCGGCTCAGCTGCACCGAGACTCCTTCGTACTCGTTTTGCAAAATGCGGCTTATCTCCAAGGCGATGGACAGCGTGATATCCTTCTCACGCAATCCGTTGCCGACCGCGCCCGTATCATTGCCCCCATGCCCTGGATCAAGAAAAATCTTCGGCATCTCCCTTCCCCTTTCCGTCATTTGGGAGTTTGTTACTATTAGAATTTGTTACTATTAGAATAAGCATGTCATTCCAAAATGCCATAGATACTTCCCCAGGGCAACAAAATAAGGCGCAACCGTTTTCTGCGGTTGCGCCTTATGCTCCGTACCGAACTGGTGACTCAGAAAGTTTGATTTCATTCCTTCAAGCGACTTAACTATTTTCTCCTATCCTACTTCCAAGCGACCTGTTGATTTATATCTTCAGGAGATGCTCCCAGGTAAAGCTTTCAATCAATCCCCCTGAAAACTTCATATTTGGTTGCAAATCCATTTGTAAAGAGGAAAATAAGAAAGAAAAGACTCCACAAATACAGCTACCACATTTTTCAGCTAAATGTTATCGCTCCTTCTGTTTGATTTGTAGTGTAACACGATCCATGTAGTAACCGCTACAAAAACAGCCAGATAAATCGGCATATATTTCAGCCATTTCAGCCAAGGGGACGGACCAAGGAAGAACCACGTTGCTACGGCGATCATTTCCGATAGAACGATTCCGCCAAGCAACCCAGCAAACAAAGCAGTGAAGAGAGCCAAAAGCAGCTTCTTCATTTCTCTTTTCCTCCTTGTTCCGTAGACAAATGCCATGTTCCTGACTGTCGGGCCACATTCCAAGACATGAAAAACAGCCCCAAGGCAATCACAGGATGAAGCATACCGACGATTTTCAAATTAGCGGTGAAATATTGGATAAAAATTAGTCCTATTAATCCTGCGCTCTGCCAGCACAACTTCTTTGGAAGCCGCCCCGCAAACGCAACGATCAGCATCAGAATGGGCACCATTTCAAAGAAATGCACAAAAACAATATGATTCTTCCAATATATAGGATTGTTGAAGATGGCCATCCCCGCCCAAAACGTCTGAACCACCACACTGACAACCAACCCCCACGCAAGGATGGCAAACATCCATCGTGAAAGGTACATCATTTTATTGCGATGTCTTTCCTTGCTCATGGTCTTCCTCCCGCTTCGCTATTCTTTCCATTTACGTCGAAACATCGTAAGCGCGATGACTGCACAAACTACCGGCAACAAGAGAATGAGAGAGCCGAATGATACACCAAACCATTGGTAGCTAACATCGATGACCACAATCGATACGATCAATCCCCCAACCAATCCCCCAAGCAAAACCAACAGGTTCAAAAGGATTTGTTTCATGTTCATCCTCCTTTCTTCATCAAAAGGATTTTTCATGTTCATCGTCCTAAGCAGCCCGAAACATTGGTCTGTCCAATGACCTAATTTGGTCCCTGTCGTTACATCTTCATGCTACGGTCACATTTTACCTAGACAATGTTGCAAACTAATGACGAACTTTTGCAGGTTTAGTGACATTTTCCTAAATCTGTCCATATGGGGCTATAATGAAAAGAGAACAGAACAAACAAGGGGGAACAAGATATGCCTCACACGTTATTATTAGTGGATGATGAAGAAAGAGTCCTTGAATTTATGGAGCCCTTTTTGCGACAGGAAGGATTTGAAATTGTCACAGCCAAAACGGGAAAGGAAGCGCTGCAAAAAGCAAAAGAAACCAATCCATCCCTTGTGGTGCTTGATTGGATGCTTCCTGAAATGAGCGGGGTTGATGTGTGCCGCGAACTTCGTAAGACGAGCCATGTTGGAATCATCATGGTCACAGCAAAGACAGAGGAAACTGACAAAATCATTGGCCTAGAGGTGGGAGCTGATGATTACATCACCAAACCTTTTTCCCTGAGGGAACTGGCAGCCCGCATTCGCTCCGTATTGCGGCGAATCGAAGGGCAAGACAATCAGGAGGAACTGATGAAACGCGGCGACTTGACCATTTCTGAAGCGCAATGCCGCGTATGGAAACGAGGAAGCGAAATCTCCTTAACGCCGACCGAATTTAAGCTGCTGCTCACTCTAGCGGCAAAGCCAGGTGTCGTATATAGCCGGCTGCAGCTGTTGCAAAGCATTTTTGAAGATGACCTTTTCAACGATGAACGAACTGTCGATGCTCATATCAGCCGGCTTCGTAAAAAGATTGAAGATGATCCGTCCCGTCCAGTCTATATCCAAACTGTCTATGGATTCGGCTATCGGTTCGGTGAGCAGATATGAGCATCAGGCGTAAGCTGTTTTTTACAATGGCCGTCTTTATTATCGGCATGGGAATCATGTTTTCCCTCATCACCAAGGTGGTCGTCATCAATATACTGGACGTGATGCTAAAGGTTGATCGAAGTCACGAAACGAACGAACTGGCAACTGCTTTTGCTCATTATTACGAAACGCACCATCGCTCTTGGAACGGCATCCAACACATCCGCCTCAACACGGATATCATGAAAAAACATGAACAAGCTGGGGTGGTTCTTCTATCTCCCGAGGGCAAGCAGCTATATACAACGGGGGAAGTTCCAGTGTCATGGATGATTGGTCTAGGTATCTCTACCAAGGTGCAAGCAGATGGAAAAACTGTAGCGTTTTTGCACTACTACGACCATGAAGTCGGCAATATGGCCAAAGTGCGGAAGGGAATCACAAGTTCAGTCGCCACTTTATCCTTGCTCAGCGCTGCCGCGTTAGTGCTTATTTCCCTCTTCGTCGCCCATTGGCTGTCGAAACGGTTCACAGCACCGCTCGAGCTTCTCCTGCCTGCGATTGACCGTCTCGGAAAAGGGGAATTCGGCATTCAGGCACCGGTGATCACGAAAGATGAATACGGCAAAGTCGCCCAAACGTTCAACGAGATGTCCAAACAGTTGCAGCAAGCGGAGGAAGTTCGCCGACGCTTGATGGCCGATGTCGCCCATGAACTGCGAACCCCCCTAACGATCTTGCGCGGAAAGCTTGATTGGTTTCAGCAACAACGCCGCCCCATCGAGCCGGAGAAATTGCTGCCGCTACAAGATGAGCTCATTCGGTTGACTCGTCTCGTAGAAGATTTGCATCAACTGTCACTCGCCGAAGCTGGCAAATTGCCGCTTGAACGGAAACCAACAGATATGGAAAGTCTTTTGCAACAACTCATCGAGCGGGTAGCTCCCAGCGCGGAAGAAAAAAACATCCGCATCCATCTAGCTTGTTCGACAAACTACACAACGATCTCCGTCGATCCGCATCGCATTACCCAAGTATTCCTGAACTTGTTGGTCAATGCGATCCGCTATACTCCTGAAGGCGGCACGGTGAACGTGGTGATTGACGAAGAACCTTCCATGCTGCAAATTGCCGTTACAGATACGGGCATCGGCATTGCACCGGAGCATTTGCCTTTTCTGTTCCATCGATTTTATCGCACGGATGAAGCCAGAACACGGAACCGCGGAGGAACGGGACTGGGGCTGGCTATCGCTAACGAATTCGTATCAGCTCATGGCGGAACCATCGACGTCCATAGCACTCCTGGCCAAGGGACTACCTTTCTAGTCAAGCTTCCTCGCTGACGATAAAGAGGACGTTTATGGTAGAATGGAAAACAGGAATCCATAACCAAAAGGAGGAATCGCTATGCCCCGCGCACAACAATGGGTGCAATATTTCCTTTCCCACCGTCATGTCACGATGGAGCTGATCAACAAAATCGATGAGGCACATTACGACTTCAAACCGACGCCGACGTCGATGACAGCGAAGCAGCTAGCGACTCATATGGTGTTCAGCTTTTACAACTTTGCCAACGTCGCCAAACACGGGGATCCAGCGCTGTTCCAGCCAAAAATGGAGGATCCAGAGACGGATTTGGCCAAGCTGGCGGAAACGTATACAGAAAAAACGAAACAGTTGCTAGAATCAATGAGTGATGAGGAATTCAATCGCACAATCGATTTAACTGCCATCTTCGGAGTTCAAATGTCAGCAAAGCAGCTTTTGCAGATGGCGATGGACCATGAAATCCATCATAAAGGGCAGCTGTTCGTCTACGTGCGCGAGATGGGACATACAGACTTGCCGCTGTTTGTAAAGCGCGGCTAACCTTCTTCACCTCCTCTTACGAAAAAAACCGGCTAGCAGAGTCTAGCCGGTTTTTCGTTTGCTTGACAAACGGGTTAGTCGAGCGAGCAGTTTCCGTCCGTGCATGCCCCGCCTTCGTCAGCGAGCGGCTGCAAAGATGAAGCTTTTTGTTCCTCTTCCCATACTTTCTCTAGCGCTTGACGAAACACTTCGATCGGTTGAGCGCCGGAAATCGCATATTTACGGTTAAGGACGAAAAACGGCACACCGCGGACACCGAGCTGGGCCGCTTCTGCCTCGTCTTCCCGCACTTGCTCCGTGTAGCGGTCGCCATCAAGCACCGCTTCCGTCTCGCTTCGATCAAGCCCAGCCGCTTCGGCGATATCAAGGAGCACATCTCGGTCGCTAATGTGCTTCGATTCGGTGAAATACGCAAAAAACAGCCGTTCGACAACGTCCTGGAGCTTCCCTTTTTCCTTGGCGTATTGCGCCAGACGGTGGGCGTCAAACGTATTCGTCGGCTTCATCGTCTCGAAGCGAAACGTCAAACCAACTGCTTCCGCTTGTCTGCCAATATCGGCGTTCGCCCGCTTCGCTTCCTCCACCGTAATCCCGTATTTTTGCGCAATGATTTCATGGATGGTTAACGGCGTCTCTTTTGGCGCATTCGGGTCAAGCTCAAAGCTGCGGAATACGACCGTAACGTCTTTTCGATGCGGAAACTGTTCAAGCGCCTGTTCTAAACGGCGCTTGCCGATATAGCAAAACGGACAGACAAAGTCAGACCAAATTTCGATGTTCATATCCATCCTCCTCGTTCCGGCCTATGTTCACACAAGGAGCCGTGTTCCATTCCATTGTAGCCGATTGGCTTCCAAATCGCGAATGAGAGGAATTCGTATAAGAAACAAGACATATCATGTACTACCATGACAATTGGACGAGGAGGGCTCGGCAATGTCTCGCCTTCACGAACTGGGGGTTTTCCTATTGCGGATTGTCACCGGCTTTATTTTTTTCGTTCACGGGTGGATGAAATGGCATCAAGGGCTTGAGGAAACAGCAGCATCATTTCTCGCGATGGGCCTTCCCGCCGCCCTTGCCTACATCGTGACCATTGTGGAGCTCGCCGGCGGCTGGGCGATGATGCTTGGACTTGGTACGCGCCTGATGGCAGCAGCGTTTGCCGTCATCATGATCGGGGCGATCATCACCGTCAAAGCAGACGCCGGCTTGCTTGGCAACGGACAGGAGACGGGCTATGAATTCAATCTCGCCTTGCTCGCCATGTCTATCCATTTATGGCTAAGCGGCAGCCGGCTTTGGTCACTCGATTCACTCGTGCGCCGTTTGCGCGAATGATCACCGGCCCCTAGCAGGCTATGTAGCAACAGCCCGTGTGCCCGTTGCAAAGGAAGGTTCAGGCACCATGTATGTCTCCTCTAGAACTATTGTTCTGTCACGACTTCTCTCCATCCCAAGGGCAACAAAAACGATTTTCGGCAACATCCCTTTCTTTACATGGCGGACAACACCTCATCCGCTCACCCGAATCCCTTCAGTTGGCATGAGGAGCTAACCAGGGCGGAAGCAACCACCGGAACAGTTCCCGCAACCTGTTCTTCCGTGATCGGGTAGTCGGCAAAATCAGCCGGCCGCCCGATGTCATTGGACAATCGGTGAATGCGATTGATGGCTTTGACAAGCAACACATTTATACCTGGACCGTAATCACGAATGCAACGATTTCATCCAATACCTTCACCTTTGGCAAATACAAATGCACACAGTGTTTTCATTTACACCCGCACTTTTCCGTATTCTTTCCGCAGTTCGTTCGCAATAATGTTGCGTTGAATTTCCGAGGTGCCTTCATAAATTTTTGTAATGCGGGCATCACGGAAGTAGCGTTCGATTGGATAGTCTTTCATATAGCCGAGGCCACCGTGAATTTGCACGGCCATATCGGCGATTTTGTTGTACACTTCTGAACCGAATAGTTTTGCGATGGCTGCTTCTTTGACGACACGCATCTTTTGGTCAACCATCCAGGCAACGCGATAGACCGTCGAGCGCAGCACTTCAATTAACATGCTCATTTCCGCCAGCATATGTTGAATCGCCTGTTGCTCGATGATCGGCTTGCCGAACTGTTCACGCTGCTCGGCGTATTCCATGCAATATTCGAGCAGGCGGATGCATGAACCGAGGTTGCGGGCGGCAAGACCGGCGCGACCGTTCGCTAAAATTTTCAAAGCGTTGATATAGCCCTCTCCTTCTTTTCCAAGCACGTTTTCGACCGGCACTTCCAAGTTGTCAAAAAACAACTCAGCCGAATGTGACCCACGCAGCCCCATTTTGCGTTCAACATTGCCGATCGTAAACCCTGGAAAATCCTTTTCCACGATAAACGAAGTGATGCCTTTCGGACCTTTCGACGGATCAGTGACGGCCATCACCGTGAACACGTGGGCGTCAACGGCGTTTGTAATATAATGTTTCGAGCCATTAATAATGTAGCGGTCGCCTTTGCGGACGGCGGTCGTTTTCAAGGCAGCAGCGTTTGAGCCGGCGCTCGGTTCAGTGAGAGCAAAAGCACCAATCCATTCCCCTGTCGCCATTTTCGGCAAGTAGCGCTGCTTTTGTTCCTCCGTGCCAAGCTCGACGATACCGACGGTGCCGATGCCAGTATGGGCGCCAATTAACGTCGTATAGCCATTATGCGTTTTGCCGAGCTCTTCGTAAATGGCGCATTTGCCGACCATCGACAAGCCGAGGCCGCCGTACTCTTCCGGAATACTTAAACCGAACAAGCCCATTTCTTTCGATTTTTCGATAATATCTTCTGGAATGTGGTCGTTTTCCTCAATATCCATCGCCACCGGTTCAACAACTTCTCTGACAAACTTGCGCACGTTTTCTTTCAAAAATTCAATCTCGGCTGGTAACGTAAACTCCATCGTCTTCTCCTCCCAATGATTTGATTTTGTACTTTTGTGCCTTGCGCACGAGCGTGGACGCATCAACACCTAAAAGCTTTGCTGCTTGTCGATACGTTCTTGCTTTGTTGAGCGCCTTGATCATGAGCTGTCGCTCGACTTCGGCCACCGCCTGTTTGAGCGGGATGATTTCCCCTATCGCCACCGGGCTTATGGTCGGCGACGGCTCAAGGTGGAGCCATTTCGCTACTTGATCCTCATCAACGATAGATGAGGTGGCAGTCACAAACATGCGCTCCACAGCATTGACAAGTTCGCGGACGTTGCCGGGCCAGTGGTAATCCATCATCGCCTCGAGCGCACCGTCTGTGAATACAAGTGGTTTCTGATATTTTTCAGCAAACCGTTTTCGATAATGGTCGACCAAGAGCGGGATGTCTTCCTTCCGGTCGCGCAACGGTGGAATGACAATCGGCATGACGTTCAACCGGTAAAACAAGTCGGCGCGAAACCGCCCAGCGGTGACAAGTTCCTCAAGCGGCTTGTTCGTGGCAGCGATGACGCGCACATCAATTTGTTTCGGCGCCTCTGCCCCGAGACGAACGATTTCCATCGACTGCAACACACGAAGGAGCTTTACTTGTAAGTGAAGCGGGATTTCGCTAATTTCATCAAGAAAGATTGTCCCGCCGTCCGCCTGTTCAAAGTAGCCCTTTTTCCCTTTTTTCGCTGCACCGGTAAACGCCCCCGCTTCATAGCCGAACAGTTCGGACTCCATCAACGTTTCTGGGATCGCCCCGCAGTTCACTTTCACAAACGGACGGTTGCTGCGAGCACTTTGCCTCCAGATGAAGTTCGCCAGCTCTTCCTTTCCGGTACCCGACTCCCCGGTCAGAAGCACCGTTACATCGACCGCTGCTGCCTGCTTGGCAATGTTGACCATATGCGCCATCGCTGGGGCGCGGTAAATGAGGCCATCCTCCTTCTGGCTTAGCGTATGGAGCAACCGCTTCGTCTCCTCAAGTTCAACACGCAGCTGTTCCATTTCAGTCATATCTTTAACATAGAGGACGAGCCGCTCCGCCTGGCCTTCCTTCTCGATGATCGGCACCGCGGAAACGATCAACGTGTTACCGGTTTCCGCCCCTTGATGAAGCATCGAACACGATTGGCAGCTGTCAAACGCCTGGCGCACGACCCGCTCAAGTGGGGCAGGAACACGTTGATGTTCCATACTCGGGAATAAAGCAGCCCATTTTTCGTTTTGCCGGACGATCCCCCCGTGGCGATCGATAATGGCGATGCCATCGCTAGCTGCATCCATCACCGTTTGCAACTCATTGACGATTTGTTTAACCGTCTCAAGTTCATGGGAGATAAACTCGATCTCGGAAATATCTTGGAACACGCCGACCGCTCCAACCACCTGACCTTCATCAATAATAGGGGAACGGTTCGTAATATAGATGCGCTTGCCGACGCGATATTTTTCCGTATGTCCCTCCCCCGTGCGCACGACGTCAAGTAAGCCGGACGGGATGACGACATCGGTTAAAAACCGGCCAATGGCCTCTTCCTTCGTCGTTCGTGCCATTTTTTCGGCTGGCGGGTTGATCGATGTAATCCGCCCTTCGGCATCGATCGATATAATACCGTTATGGGCAGCGTTGAAAATAGCATCCATATGTTTTAAGCGGAGCTGCACCGCTTTTGCATACGCCTCCAAATATTGTCCTTTCGTCAACACGCCAACAAGGCGGCCGTTTTCATCAACAACCGGACGGAGCGAACCATCGCCAAACTTGATGTTTTCGATACAGTCATGGATGGAAAGAGGCGGCAACGACGGATGCATCACTTCACGTACGGTCGTTTTCCCTTGCATGAGGCCAAACAACACGTCGTTGGCCGTCAACACTCCGGAGATTTCCCCTTCGCGGCGAAATACGACCGTTCCCTCAATCCTACGCTCAGCCAACATGCGAGCTGTTTGTTCAAGGAAATCGTTTTCAAAAATAACCGTTGTCGTTCTCGTCATTATGTCTTTCACTCTCATCGCCATCCCCGCCCTTCTTATTTTCTATTTAAGCAATTTCTATGCCAAAACAATTTGTTATGAATATTCAAAAAAGACAAACCTCTACCATTCATCTTACTCGCTGTTTTGTTGCAAAACAACAACAACTCGTTGCAAAAATACAACAAACAGGCAAAGCGTGTTGCGATTCCTCCATCCCCCTTCGTTCATCTGTTGCATTTTCGCAACAGAGCGTATAAGTAGACGGTTTACCATGTATAAGTGCCGTTCCGTCCGATCGCTGCTCGAGGGGAAGCCAAAAAGCCTTTTGTACTTCGTACAGCATCGGAAAAGATGGTAAAATATGCTCTTCCTCCAATGGTTCCCTGCTTTCTCCGTCTATTTCGCTCTATACCTATGTAAATTCCCCCTTCTTCAAACGACGTAAGCCACTGTTTTTATGAAAATTCACGGTTTATTCACAAAAATCTATTGTCTTTTTTAAGGAATCCGTTATAATGAAGTTTGGGAATAATATTGATATTGATTCTCATTTTCCTAGTCCAAAAGGAGGTGTCCGTATGGTTCGCCTGTACGCCGAGGAGTTGACCGTCCGCTACGATGACCGGACAATTTTTGAACACTTATCTGTTCGCATTCCCGACCGGCAAATCACCGCCATTATCGGACCGAACGGATGTGGCAAATCGACACTGCTCAAGACGCTAACGCGTATCATTTCTCCGCAGTCTGGCACAATCATTTTGGATGGCAAACATATTTCACAACAACATACGAAAGAACTGGCGAAAAAAATGGCCATTTTGCCACAGACACCGGAAGCGATAAGCGGGTTAACGGTCGCTGAGCTCGTATCGTACGGCCGCTTTCCTTATCAAAGAGGATTTGGCCGCCTAACAAAAAAAGATTATGAAGCGATCGATTGGGCGCTTCATGTGACGAAAACAGCCGATTTGAGACATCGGCCGGTTGACGCTCTCTCCGGCGGACAGCGGCAGCGCGTCTGGATCGCTATGGCGCTCGCTCAAGAGACGGACATTATCTTTTTGGATGAACCGACGACGTATTTGGATATTGCCCATCAGCTCGAAGTGCTCGAGTTGCTTGAACGACTGAACAAAGAAGAAGGGCGGACGATCGTCATGGTGCTCCATGACATTAACCAAGCGGCGCGGTTTGCTGATTATGTGATCGCCATGAAGTCGGGCACGATCGTCAAAGCCGGTCCGAGCGAAGACGTCATTTGCCGTGATGTGCTTCGCGATGTGTTTGGCATTGATGCTGACATCGGCCTCGACCCTCGGACGAACAAGCCGGTTTGTTTTACGTATCATTTGCTGAAAGGAGTTTATTCATCATGAGGAAAGCATGGCTGTCATTGTTGCTTCTTTTTACGCTCCTGTTAAGCGCCTGCGGCAATGCGGCGGACGACAACAAGAAAAATAACGCTTCACCGGAGGAGAAAAAGCCAGAAACGATTACGTATCAGTCGGAAAACGGGGAAGTAGAAGTACCGGCTGATCCGAAACGGGTCGTCGTCTTATCAACGTTTGCCGGGCATGTACTTGCCTTAGACGTTCCGATCGTCGGTGTCGATTCATGGTCGAAAATGAATCCGCTCTTTGAAGAAAAACTGAAAGACGCGGAAGTCGTGACAGACGAAGACATTGAAAAAATTATGGCGTTAAAACCGGACTTAATTATCGGATTATCCAATACGAAAAACGTCGACAAATTAAGCAAAATCGCTCCGACCGTCACCTTTACATACGGAAAGGTCGATTATTTAACACAGTTTTTAGAAATTGGTAAACTGTTAAATAAAGAAAAAGAAGCGAAAGCGTGGATTGACGACTTCAAACAACGGGCACAACAAGCTGGGGAAGAAATCCGGGCAAAAATTGGTGAAAACGCAACCGTCACCGTAGCCGAAAACTTTGATAAGCAGCTGTATGTGTTCGGCAATAACTGGGCGCGCGGCACGGAAATTTTGTATCAAGAAATGAAGCTGAAAATGCCAAAAGCCGTGGAAGAACAAGCGCTCAAACCGGGCTATTACGCTGTTTCCCTTGAAGCATTGCCGCAGTTTGTCGGCGATTATCTCATCTTAAGTAAAAACGGCGACAACGACACATCGTTTATGGAAACGAATACGTTTAAAAACATCCCTGCTGTGAAAAACGGTCATATGTTTGTCGCTGATGCTAAAGCGTTTTATTTCAACGACCCAATTACGTTAGACTACCAGCTCGATTTCTTTAAAAAGCATTTTTTAGGCCAATAATAATGATGAGACGGGGCGTTCACAAATAGTGAATGTCCCGTCCTTTCTTGTGAAAAAGGGGGAAACCGCCGATGGAAGCAAACCGCCGGCTATGGCCGTTTCGTTATACGTTTCTCTTCTCTCTTGTCCTGCTGATGGCCATCTGGTTCGGATCCATGGCCATCGGCGTCGCTGATACAACATGGAGTGACGTATGGCGCGCACTCTTTTCCGATGAACAAGGCAAACAACTTGACTTGATTCGCGAGCTCCGTCTGCCGCGTGAAACGGCGGCTGCGATCGTTGGTGCGGGACTCGCGGTGGCCGGAGCGATCATGCAAGGAATGACGCGCAATCCGCTTGCCGATCCAGGGCTGCTTGGTCTCACTGCTGGAGCGAACACGGCATTGGCGATGACGATGGCCTTTTTTCCTTCTGCTCATTATCTCATCATCACGGTCGCCTGTTTGCTTGGGGCGGCCGCCGGAGCGGGGATGGTCTTTGGCATCGGCGCTGCCCGCAAAGGCGGTTTCTCACCGTTGCGCATCGTCTTAGCTGGCTCAGCTGTCTCAGCACTTTTATTCGCGGCAGCTGAAGGAATCAGCCTTTATTTTCATATCTCGAAAGATGTCTCCATGTGGACGTCAGGCGGGGTGGCCGGAACTTCATGGAAACAATTGTCGATCATCATTCCGCTCATTGTGATCGGGCTCACCATTGCCGTGTTGTATTCGCGGCAACTGACGATCCTTAGTTTAAGTGAAGACGTCGCCGTTGGCGTCGGACAAAAAACAACCGCCGTCAAAGTGTGGCTGTTTGTGGCCGTATTTTTCTTAACAGGAGCGTCCGTTGCCATTGCCGGCAACATCACCTTTATCGGTTTGATGATTCCTCATCTCGTACGGAGGATCGCCGGCGCAGATTATCGGTTTGTCATCCCGTTGTCGGCCACAGTCGGCGCGATAGCCATGGTGCTCGCCGATACGGCGGCCCGCACGATTCACGCCCCGTTTGAAACACCTGTGGCAGCCATCGTTGCTGTGATCGGTTTGCCGTTTTTCCTGTTTGTCGTGCGGAAAAAAGGGAGGGGCTTTGAATGAGAATGCGCATCACGATCGTATTGGTGCTGCTTTTCCTGCTCATTACTGCAACAGTTGCCATCGCGTTAGGTACTGGAGAAGCGCCACTCTCATATGGCCGCATTATTCCAACGTTATTTGGCTACGGTTCGATGCAAGAAGAGTTTATTTTATTTTCTCTCCGTCTGCCGCGCATCGTGATTACGTTGCTCGCCGGGATGGCGCTCGCCTTATCAGGAGCGATGTTGCAAGGCATCACACGAAATGAGCTGGCCGATCCAGGTATATTAGGCATCAACGCCGGAGCTGGCGCCGGCGTCGCTTTATTCTTTTTATTTTTCCCGATTGAAGCAGGAACATTTCTTTACGCCTTGCCGCTCGTCGCCTTAGTCGGAGCGCTGTTGACGGCAGCGGCCATTTACGCCGTTTCCTACAATAAAACAACCGGGCTGCAACCGGTATCGTTCGTGCTCACTGGGGTCGGGTTTTCCATGGCGCTCTCCGGGCTCATGATCGTTCTCATTTCCGCCGCTGATCGGACAAAAGTTGATTTTATTGCTAGATGGCTTTCCGGAAACATTTGGGGCGATGATTGGCCGTTCATTTTCGCCATGCTGCCGTGGCTTGTCATCGGTGCATTCATCGGCCTTTACCGGTCGAAACGGTTAAACCTTTTGCATTTAGGTGATCCGGTGGCCATTGGTGTCGGCGTCCATGTTCGCCGCGAGCGGCTCGTACTGATGGCAACAGCAGTCGCTGTCGCCGCAGCTGCCGTCGCTGTAACTGGAGGCATCTCCTTTATCGGATTGATGGCGCCGCATATCGCCAAAATGATCGTCGGGCCTCGTCATGAGCGATCCATTCCGACCTCGATGCTCATCGGTGGCTGGCTGTTGCTCACGGCTGACACGATTGGGCGCAATGCCCTTGCCGAACCGCTCCCAGCAGGAGTCGTTGTGTCATTAATCGGTGCACCGTACTTCATTTATTTATTATTGAAACGTTAATCCTTTTGACGGACATGGTGAACCAAAGATTGCGGCGAAGCTCGTTTAATTGCCTTCATCTTTGTCTCGACTCCTGTTTCCTTTGAAGCAGGAGCTTCCTTTTCTATATTGTTGAACGCTCACGCTTAGAGATCCAGGATACCAACTAAACCACCCTCGTGTGTTCTACTGCTCAGACCGCTCATGAACAAAGCAAACGAAACTGGAAGAACAAAAAGGCTACCTCCAAGGCTAAAAAAGCAACCTTGAGGGTAGCCCTTTCTGGAAAGAAACCCCTTAAGATATCGGAACTAAGAAGCCCGACGCCGTTTCCAAAAGCGGACAGCTGCAACCAAAATAATTATAGCAATAATGACATACACCACTTCGGCGTACATCCCAATCACTTCAGATACTTTTTCCCACGATTGGCCGAGCGCCGCCCCGATCGAGATTAAAAGCGTATTCCAAATGAGTGTTCCCAACACCGACAGCCAGACAAACAGCCATATATTCATTTTCGACATGCCAGCGGGAATCGAAATCAAACTGCGCACCAATGGAATCATACGACCAAGGAATACCGCCCACACTCCGTAGCGCTGAAATGTCCGGTTCGCCTTGGCGATATCTTCTGGCTTCACTCTCAGCCATCCGCCCCAGCGGTCGACGATCCGCTCGAGCCGCTCGACCGACAACAACCGACCGATACCATACAGCACGATCGCCCCGACGACCGACCCGGCAGTGGCTGCTGCGATGACGCCAGGGATGGTCAATGTTGTGTATGTCGTCATAAATCCGCCAAACGGCAAAATGACTTCCGATGGAATGGGCGGAAATATATTTTCAAGTGCGATCATGAAAAAGATGCCGATATAGCCGAACTGTTCCATAAACTCAGTAATCCACGCCTGCACGTTTCCTTCCTCCAGTCACTCGTCCTTCGTTTCTGTATGATTTGTATGCCTCATGAGCACAGTCCTTTCCTTATCTTAACAGAAAATGGGCAATTACCGCAAAGCAAAAAACACGGCTAATACCGATTTCTTTCCGAACAGGAAATGAAGGCAACTGTCCCTTGTCTAACCATCTACACAGCCGGAGCAACGGGATGTTTGCAACAAGAAAAGGTGTCCCATCGAAAAATAGGACACCTTTTTGAATTCACAGTATATACGTATCAACCGTTACTCTATTTTCTGATCCTCATTGCTTCTGGCTGGCGGCCGGTTGAGACAATACCTTCTCGATTCGCTCAAGCGCCCAATCAAGCTCTTCTTTTGTAATGATAAGCGGCGGCGCGAAACGAATGACTGTTTCATGCGTCTCCTTGCAAAGCAGCCCTTGTTCTTTCAACATTTCGCAATACGGACGCGCCGGGCCGTGCAGTTCGACGCCGATAAACAAGCCGCGACCTCGAATTTCCTTAATGTCTTTATTTTGGATTTGTTGCAATTTCGCTAAGAAATACTCGCCCAACTCAAGCGAACGAGCCGGTAAGTTTTCTTCTTCAATGACGTCAAGCGCTGCGATCGATACCGCACAAGCGAGTGGATTACCGCCAAACGTCGAGCCGTGCGAGCCCGGTTCAAACACCGACAAAATATCGCGATTGGCAACAACGCATGAAATCGGGAACACACCGCCACCTAATGCTTTTCCTAAAATATACATATCAGGCACAACCGCTTCCCAATCGCAGGCAAACAGCTTCCCAGTTCGGCCGAGCCCGGTTTGAATTTCATCAGCGATGAATAAGACATTGTTCGCCTTGCACACGTCATATGCGGCCTTTAAAAACCCTTGCGGCGGGATGCGGATGCCCGCTTCACCTTGGATCGGCTCGACGAGAAATGCCGCTGTATTTGGTGTAATCGCTGCCTTTAGTGCTTCGATATCGCCGTAAGGAATGATTTTAATCCCTGGCAGTAACGGGCCAAACCCGCGTTTGTAAGCCGCTTCGGACGACAACGATACCGCAGCGAGCGTCCGTCCGTGGAAGTTGCCTTCGCAAACGATGATTTCCGCCTGATTGTCTGCAACACCTTTCACATCGTATGCCCATCGGCGCGCTGCCTTCAGTGCCGTTTCCACCGCTTCTGCACCAGTGTTCATCGGCAACACCATCTCTTTACCCGTCAGACGGCACACTTTTTCGTACCACGGGCCGAGCTGGTCGTTATGAAAAGCGCGCGACGTCAAGGTCACCCGATCAGCTTGCTTTTTCAATGCCTCAATGATCTTCGGATGACGATGACCTTGGTTCACTGCTGAATACGCGCTTAACATATCCATATAACGATTGCCTTCCGGATCTTTGACCCATACCCCTTCTGCTTCGGAAACGACGATCGGTAGCGGATGATAGTTGTGCGCCCCATACCGCTCCGTCTGTTCAATAAGCTGTTCAGATTTCGTCGCCATCACAATCCCCCTTTTTATTTCTCCCTCATCGAAAAAGGGTGGCCGTGGCCACCCCGGCATTAAAACATTTCCGATACGGTTTTCGCTTGCATGTGGAGAATTAAATAGTCCGGGCCGCCGGCTTTGGAGTCCGTCCCCGACATGTTGAAACCGCCAAACGGCTGATAACCGACAATCGCCCCTGTGCAGCCGCGGTTGAAGTACAAGTTGCCGACATGGAACTCATGACGTGCTTTTTCAAGATTCGCACGGTTGCGCGAAATAACAGCGCCCGTCAGGCCATATTGCGTGTTGTTCGCGATCTCAAGCGCATGGTCAAAGTCGCGCGCTTTCGCAAACGCCACGACTGGCCCGAAAATTTCCTCCTGCATAATGCGCGCATTTGGATCGACATCCGCAAATACCGTTGGTTGGATGAAGAATCCTTTCGAGTCGTCTCCTTCCCCACCGGTCATGAGACGGCCTTCTTGTTTGCCGATTTCAATATATTCCATAATTTTGTTGTATGCTCCTTGGTCGATAACCGGTCCCATAAACGTTGCTTGCTCTGCTGGATCGCCGACATTGAGTTGTTTTGTCAGCTCGACGACGCGATTGAGCACTTGGTCGTAGACGTCCTCGACGATGATCGCACGCGAGCATGCCGAACATTTTTGACCCGAGAAGCCAAACGCCGATGCGACGATCGATTGCGCTGCCAATTCCAGATCAGCTTCTTTATCAACGACGATGGCGTCTTTGCCGCCCATTTCTGCGATGACGCGTTTCAGCCAAATTTGTCCTGGCTGTACTTTCGCTGCGCGCTCGTAAATGCGGATGCCGACATCCCGCGATCCGGTGAAACTGATAAATCGTGTGCGCGGATGCTCAACCAAATAGTCGCCAACCTCCGCACCGCTGCCCGGGATGTAATTCAGCACACCAGCCGGAAGACCAGCTTCCTCGAGCACTTCCGCGAACTTATACGCCACGACCGGTGTTGCACTTGCCGGTTTCAGGAGTACCGTATTGCCCGTAACCAGCGCAGCGACTGTCGTCCCCGCCATAATGGCGAACGGGAAGTTCCACGGCGAAATGACGACTCCGACCCCAAGTGGAATGTAGAAAAACCGGTTCGTTTCCCCTGGACGGCTTTCAACCGGAATGCCGTCTTTCAACTTCAACATTTGCCGTCCGTAATATTCCATAAAATCGATCGCTTCGGCCGTATCAGCATCCGCCTCGCGCCACGGCTTCCCAGCTTCTTTCACCAACCAAGCGGAAAATTCATGCTTGCGTCGACGTACGATGGCCGCTGCGCGGAACAAAATATCCGCCCGCGCTTCCGGACTCGTCCGACTCCATGTGCGGAACGCTTCATCAGCGGTTTTCATCGCCCGTTCGGCGAGCTCTTTGTTCGCTTTTGCCACCCGGCCGATTACTTCCGCTTTGTTCGCCGGGTTGACCGAGGTGATCTTATCTTCAGTCATCACCCGCTCGCCGCCGATGATAAGCGGATATTCACGGCCAAGCTCTGCTTCGACTTTTTCGAGCGCTGCCAAAAATGCTTGTCGGTTCGCATCCACGGTAAAATCAGTAAACGGTTCATGTTTATACGGCTGCACCATTTCGTCGTCCTCCTTTTCACGAGCAAAAAAATTTTTCGCAATAAAACGGTTTCATAGTTATATTATGCAAATTATTATGGCTTTTTTCAATGATTTTTACTTACTTGGCGGCTTTCAGCTCTACCTCTTCTTCTGTGCGTTGAAGATGGATTCGCTTTTTCGCCACGAGGTGATAATACGCATAGCACACGAGCAAGAATGGAATGCCGCAGTAAAGCGCGATCCGTTGATCAGGGATAAAAGCCAATCCGACAATTATCGCCATATTCAGTATGAACGCGGCCAGCGGTACGAACGGATAGAGCGGCGTCCGGTATTTCAAATCGCGCACATCGCCGCCTTCACGCAAAAACGCTTTCCGTCCCAAATAGCTCGACAGCGCGATGGAGGCCCAAACAGTCACCGCGCCAAACCCAGCGATCGCCGTCAACCAAACATACACGGTATCTTCTGCGTACACGCTGCACAGCAACGACAAGCATCCGATGGCAATGCTGGCGATTAGCGCATTGATCGGCACGCCCCGCTTCGAGAGTTTGCTGAAAAACGGCGTAACCATGCCTTGGCGCGACATCGACCATAGCACGCGTGACGTCGCATACAATCCTGAGTTAGCTACCGACAGCACCGCGGTAATAATGACAAAGTTCATGATATCGGCCGCATACGGAATGCCGATATTGTCAAATACCACGACAAACGGGCTTTCCACAACACCAGCTTTCTCCCATGGAAACAAACCAGCAAGTACAAAAATGGCCAAAACGAAGAAAATCAAAATCCGCCACACCGTGTTGCGCAACGCAATCGGTACTGTTTTCTCCGGCTCACGGCTTTCTCCGGCTGCGACCCCCACCAATTCCGTTCCTTGAAAGGAAAAATTCACAAGAATCATCGTTGTAAAGATCGCCCAAAACCCATTAGGAAACAAGCCGCCATGGTCTGTAAAGTTCGAGAAAAACGGGGCGGGTTGTCCGCTTTTCATATGGACGATGCCGAACATCGCCGCCAAACCAAGAACAATAAAGGCGATGACCGTCAACACCTTCACGCTCGAAAACCAAAACTCCACCTCAGCGAAACCTTTGACAGACAAGGCGTTCACCAAAAACAACAACAAGGCGAAGACAGCGCAAAACACCCATGTTGGCACATCAGGGAACCAGCGTTTCATGAGGATGCTGACTGTAAGCAGCTCAATGCCGACCGTCACTGACCAGTTGAGCCATGACAGCCAGCCGATGCAAAACCCTGCGGCCGGCGAGATGAATTTCGTCGCATACGTTTGATATGACCCAGCGTCAGGGATCCTCACAGCCAATTCCCCTAACGAAAGCATCGTCAAATACATGACGAATCCGCCGAATAAGTAGGCGGCAATCGCTCCTCCAGGTCCCGCTTCATGAATGGTGTATCCGGATCCTAAAAACAAACCGGTTCCAATCACCCCGCCAAGCGCAATCATAAACAAATGTCTACTTTTTAGCTCTCGTTTCAATTCCTGCGCTGGTGGCATCCAAATCTCTCCCTTCCACTACTTATAGATTTCGCAACCGCTTACATTTCTATCAAGTAAACGGCGTTTTTTCTCCGGCAAAATTTTTTTTCGCATATTTCACAGCCGCATCTCTATTATGGTGCTTATTTTTTCTATTTTCAATATATTTGGCAAAAAATTTTTTCGATCTCCTTCTTCCCCTCCCTTGTCATTCCTCTCTTCGCTAGCTACTTGTGTTATAATACAAGGAAAGGAGAGGTGCTGATCGTGAACCGGGAGATGGAAACGCTTTTATCCATGTATGAGCAAATTCTCGAAATGATCGACCTTGGTGTTCATGCGGTCGACCAACAAGGAAAAACAGTCATTTACAACCGAAAAATGCGGGACATTGAGGGAATGGACGTCGAGGATGTACTTGATAAGAACATTTTAGACGTCTTCCGCTTCCATCCGGAACAGCCGAGCACATTGCTTGAAGCGCTGCGCACCGGTGAAAGCATATTGAACAAGCAACAAACATACTTCAACAACAAAGGGCAAGCAGTGACAACGATCAATCAAACACATCCATTATGGAAAGACGGATGCATCATCGGAGCGGTGGAAATCGCCAAAGACGTCACGAAATTCCGCAAGCTGATTGCCGAGCAGCACCAACGCGGAGAACTAAGCCGCTCACTGGCAGGCATCATCGTCCAAAGCGAAGCGATGCAAGCTGCGATTCGCCTAGCCCGCCATGCCGCCCGCTCGGAAGCCCCGGTACTGCTTATGGGTGAAAAAGGGACAGGAAAAGATTTGCTTGCTTCTTGCATTCATTACGAAAGTGAACGGCGCTTGAAACCATTTTTGGCGCAAACGTGTTTGTCGCTCCCGGACGATTGGATGGAAACGATGCTGTTTGGCAGCGAAGAAAACGGCGAGATCCAGCCTGGTTTGTTCGAACAAGCGGATGGGGGCACTGTGCTACTCGATGATGTCGATTCGTTAAGCCTGCCGCTCCAACAAAAGCTCGTGCATTTCCTTCAGGAAAAACAGTTTACCCGCGTCCATGGCCATAAGCCCGTTCGTGCAGACGTCCGCCTTATCACCTCGACAAGCGGTGACCCGATTGACGCCGTCCAGACAGGAGAGTTGCTAAAATCGCTTTACTACCAGCTCGCGGTGCACTGTATCGTTTTGCCTCCATTGCGCGAGAGAAGAGAGGACATTTTGCCATTGGCCGACCATTTCATCCGCCAAGGCAATGAACGCTATGGCTTAAACGTGGAAGGACTTGCGGATGACGTGCAAGAGGCGTTTCTCGCTTACGACTGGCCTGGCAACGTGCGCGAGCTAGAAACGGTGATCGATGAAACGTTGGAGATGATGGACGAGGGAGAAACGATCACATTCGATCATCTTCCAGCTTCGTTCCGCATGAAACTTGCACCCGATGCACCGAAAACAGACTTTTTGTTTAATACAGAAGACATTCTGCCACTCGAAAAATATATGGAGGAAGTCGAAATTTACTACATCCGCAAAGCGCTGCAACACCACGGCTTCAACATCACGAAAACCGCTAAAGCGCTTGGCTTAAGCCGGCAAAACTTGCAATACCGCATTCGCAAGTATCGGATTGATAAGGAATGGGGATGAACAGTAGGACAACGGAAAAAGAAACGGACGTCCAACAAAAAGCACACGTTCGGAGTGATTCCCATCTTTTCCGTAACGTGTGCTCCAAAGTAAATTTCTAGTGAAGAAACAGGGAAATCTTGTCTTATTAGTTCTTTGACGATCCAAACCATTTATTATCCAAGGCGAATAGCTGGCTGCCGCTGAGGCAAAGGGCAATAGCTACAGACAATAAGACAACATCCAATTCATACCCTGCGGTTTGGCTATTGCCCATGAAACCGGCCGGCAGCTTGACAGTGAAGGTCGCGCCAGACATCACGAATGCAAGCAGCGCCGAAATAACTCTTGTTCCTAATCCTACGATTAAGGCCACTTCCCCGGTCAATTCAATGAAGGCGACAACGTAACCGAGGAATCCGGCAACACCGATGCTTTCAAACCAACCGGCTACATTGCCAAGACCCATTTGGAATTTGGCAACGCCGTGAATAAAGAACATCAACCCTAAAGTGACCCGCAAAATCAATAACGCCCATTTGTATTTTTGCGCCATTATTCGTTCGCCTTCATTTTATCGTACAGTTTTTAACGCTCCATAATAAAAGCTCATCAAGCATCACGTTGACTTGTTCCACTTGGAACGCCTGTGGCTTAAACACGGTTCCATTCTTGAAATCGGTAAACAACGACAATGTTGGATGTGTACGGACATCAACGATTTTTAGCTCACCGCAAATTCCACGCAAATGCTCAGCAGCGTGGGCTACGCCAGTCGAACCGTCACTGACAATTCCTGCTGCCTTGTTGTTCCAAGCTTCACGAGCCCAATCAAGCGCATTTTTAACGTAATTTCCGACAGAAGTCTCCCACCTCAAGGAATGGGAAGGGCGATAGCCCAATGAGTAGACGGGAGATGAATGTCGGTTGGCTTTAGCCAAAGGTTTTGATGTAATCAGTCTTAGGTATAAAAAAGGACTGATATATCAATGAAATTGGATAGTAATAACCATTCAATGTTCTCTTTACATTACTATCTTGTATTCGTCGTGAAGGATCGCAGAGAAGTATTCACCGATGAAACACTCGATTTTCCAAAATATGTTTATTGAGATTGGAAGCCAATATCACATTACTTTGACAGAATGGAATCACGATAAAAATCATGTTCACATCTTATTCAAAGCACATCCTAATTCTGAATGATCAACGTTCATCAATGCTTATAAGAGTGCAAGTTCTCGACTAATAAAGAAACATCTTCCTCATATCCGAAAAAACTATGGAAAGAGATGTTTTTTGGTCAAGAAGTTTTTGTCTGCTTACAACAGACGGCGCTCCAATCGAGGTCATAAGAAAATACATTGAAAATCAAGGTCAGAAGTGAGGGGATTGGATCTGACCAAGCAAAACAAAGCATTCAAATTTCGTTTGTATCCAAACAAAGAACAGAAAGAGTGATTGGAGAAAACGTGTGCTACCGCGAGCGTGACAAAAAGGAACAACTACTTCTCGAAATGGACGGCCCATGGCCGTTTGCCGGTTCGTTCTAAAAAAAACCGATGACGCCGTTATTGCTGTTTGACTCCGTCGCACTGTTGCGGCGCACTACGAGCAAGAGATTGAACAAGTCAAAACAGCCGTCACTGCGAACACAAAACGATTTTACCGTACACCCGATACACCTAACAGGCTATTGGATGATCCAGCGAAATCTATATCGAACCAAAAAGCCGAGGGCGCAACCTTTAGCCCCACTCGGCTTTATATGTTGAGAAACGCATTTTCATTGTCCCGTCTGCAGCGCCTTTTGTTCATCATTGACGACGGTGCCGGCAGAAGCTCTTCCTTTCACTTGCTTTAACGTTGCCACAATAAGAAAACTGACAATGACCAACAACACCCACGAGCTTACTTTCCCTATATGAACGAGACTCCACGCCTTTGCTTGGTTTGGATATTGCCAAGCACCAAAAAAGGTGGCAATGTTTTCAGCGATCCAGATGAAAAATCCGATCAGTAAAAACGAAAGGACGATCGGCATCCGATAGCAAATTCCCCCCACTTCATACACGACCCATGACCGCCAAAAAACGAGGATCACAAGGCCTGCTAACCACCATCGAACGTCCACCCAATAATGATGGGTAAAAAAGTTCAAGTAGATCGCCGCAGCCAGCGGAACGACCAACCAAAACGGCGGCCATCGCACAAGCTCCACTTTCATTCTTCTCCACGCCTGGCAAAGATAGCTCGCCACACTTGCATACATGAATCCGCTGTACAACGGCACGCCAAACAGTTTCGTATACCCTTCTTCCGGATATGCCCATGAACCCATACGCACCTTAAACAGCTCTAATGCAAGCCCAATCAAGTGAAAGACAGTAATGACTTTGAGCTCATCCCGCGTTTCCAGCCCTGATCGCACCATCCACCATTGCATGAGCAGGCAAATGATGAGCAGCCAGTCATACCTCGGCAACAAAGGGAGCGGCGCGAGTTTCGTCAGCGCCAATGAGGCAAAAATAACAACCGGAAACACGCAAGACAACGCCTGCGCCCAACCGAAGCGAATGAGCTGCACAAACGCTTTGATCAGCCACGATTTTCTGCAAAACTGGCGCACCCGGACTATCATCAGGCAAAACGGTGGGCATTCGTTCACCGCTACCTCGTGTTTCTCCCCTTTCAAGCCGTCTCCTCCCTACTCACGGATTTGACTCCCCTTCCTCGCTTCGATACTCCAAAATGTCCCCGGGCTGACAGTCAAGCGCCTTGCAAATGGCTTCTAACGTCGAAAAGCGGATGGCCTTCGCTTTTCCGTTTTTCAAGATCGACAGATTTGCCATCGTGATCCCTACTTTCTCTGACAACTCCGTGACGCTCATCTTCCGCTTGGCCAACATGACATCAAGATTCACAATAATCGGCATGTCATCCACCTCAAATGGTCAACTCATTTTCCTGTTTGATTTCAATCGCTTGTTGAAGCAGCTTTTGTAACACCGCGGCAAAGACGGCGATCACCAGCGAAGCAAACGGCACCAACAACCCAACGAAAATGACACCCGGGGCGTCATCCTTTTCGGCAAAAAGATAAAACAGCGGCAAGGCAAGCATGTGCAGCCCACAGATGACAACAGCGCAATATTTGATTGCCTTCAACGCCTTCACCGACCGTTCAGAGAACGCGCTATTTTGATCAATATACGTTAATAGCTGAAACGCCTGATAGAGCGCAAAATAAAACGGCAACGCGGACGTATCAAACACAAGATAAACGAAATACTTGATCCAAGGAAACTTCGGCAACAACTTGACCGCCACATCCCCAAGCACAGGCACCAAAAATATGCACAACGCAAGAACGGGAAGACCAATCAACACAACAGCCACTTTCAAAAAAATTGTTTCTCGTTTCACCACGAGCACCTCACTGATTTGTTTTTGATTTTATTTTAATCATTCATTTATCGTTTTTCAATAAATAATTATCGAATTTAATTATATTTTTGCTGTGAAACATGATAAAAACAAAGAGCATTCCCCTTGCAGAAGAACGCTCCGTTACAAACGTTGATGATTCTCGCAAAAAAACAGCCCTTCTTCCATCAAGTACGGGGGCTTAACGGTCGAGGAATTGCTTCTTATGGTCGCTTTCTATATCAAAAAGGTTTCGGGCGCTTAACCAAAAAAGATGACAAAAGCATTGACTGGGCGTTTGTGGTTTGGGTACAACGTTATGTGAATTGCAATGGGGCTTGCACAGAAAGAGAATGGATCTCATGGAGAAGCAACTGATATCCGATTGAAAAAATAATAATAAGGGCTCAGCCCTTCCTATCCGAGCCCTTTTTGTTTGCCACCTCGAATGACATGAATCTTTTTACTGTCTAATGTGTGAAATTGAGATAAACATTTGATGCAACCTAAGGACGAAACAATTCGTTATACGCTGTTTCTCGATACAAATCGTAGAGCTCGGCTGATGAGGGCTGGCAATACCGTGACATGCCCTTCCCCGGCAAATTCCTGAAACTCCACATATACCCCAAAATCAGCGAAGGCGGAAAGGCGTTCTGCCAGTTCTTCAGCATGAGCGTTAATTCGGCTTTTGTGGCTTCTTTCCAACTCTCCAGCCGCCAAAAGTACGTCAACGTTGAGCGTTTCTTGTTTGATACGAGCAACAAAACGTTGTTCTGCTTCAAGCAACAGCTGTTTACTCCAGTGAATCGAAGGACTTCCGGCAATATACGTTCTGAAAGCCGTCGGCTTCGTAAAAAGCACCTGCAAAACAAAGAGGCCACCGAGGGAATGGCCAAAAATGGCCTGCTTCGTCCGATCGATTGGCAATTCTCGCTCTATTTCAGGCTTCAGTTCTGTTTCAATAAACTCCAAAAAAGCCTCTGCTCCTCCCATTTCCGGCCATGCGGTTCCATCTGGACGAACAAGTAATCCGCTTTCCGGAACAGACATAGTAAAATCGTAAAAACGAGCAGGAGAAAATGGCTTTTCAGTTGGATAACCAATACCAACAATCACCGCAGGAACAACTCCTGTGCGATCAGGACGTCCTGCCTGCACACGCATCGCTTCCACCATCGTCCCAAATACCGAATTGGCATCAAGTACATAAATCACTGGAAATCCCAAAGGAGGTGGATCCGCATCAGGTTGTGCGACAAAAATCCGATATTCACGATTCCGATAGCTAGAATACATCACTCGCTGCTTCGTTCGCGGAATCGTGAATTCACTAACGCCTGCTGTATGAACAGCTGAAGAACATAACTCCTCTTTTTTAGAACCCACCCCGACTCCCTCCTTCCTTTCTCATCAAATCATCAGTCACCTTCTACGACTTCCTTGATGTGTCTGAATATAACCACTTCACTGCGTTCGGAAATCGTCTAATAAAAAAAGGGCGAGCATGAGGAGTCCCCTCCTCTATAACCAATTTGAGTCTTTTATTGTTTCGCTGTTGATTCATTAATATCGCATAGGCTGCTTTTGTTCTCGAAACCATTTCTCGTTGCACATTTTGCTTTTCAATGCCCTCTATGCTTCCTACATCCATATAAATCTTTACCTCAGGGGCAACGATATGCGACTCCATGAAATGAAGAAACCCTTCATACCAAAATGAACCTGAAAGACAGCCAATTTTGCCAAATACATGCGGATATAAATAAGCCGCATACATTGAGATAAGGCCTCCAAGCGAAGCCCCTATCAATCCCGTTTGCTGCTGATGTCCATCTGGTTGGTAGGAAGCATCGATATATGGTTTCAGTTCTTCGACGAGAAAGGCAAGATAATGTGAGCCCTTTCCGCCAAAATCGGCAAACCGTTCAGATAGCGCCTTCGCATGCCACGGTGTATATTCATCCAATCGGTTCTTTGTCTCAATCCCCACAAATAAAAGCTCGGGAAGCTCCCCGCGAGCAAACATAAGCTCAATCTGAACTAGAGCATCGCTTTGAGAGGGATCAAACAAATATCCTCCATCCTGAACATAGACAACTGGATATCGACTAGCGCCTTTGACATAAGAGGGAGGAAGATAAATCAACAGCTTTCTCCCCCTCCAACTCTCCGTCGCCAATGTTCCCCGAATATGGCCTTCCTTTAACATATGACAAACCTCGGCCTCATGCTTGGTCAAAAATCATCGTTAATTGCGAAGCTGGAATACGCGACCGAGCAGGTGGAATTTGGGCAGGATAGCCGATATGGAGATTGCCAACCACTTTCTCTTTGGGCTGAATCTCCATCGCTTCTCGAAAAATAGGATCATGCAACCATCCAGGTGTCTTCCACACCATGCCGATCCCTTTTTCCCATGCAAGCAGACCAAAATTATGGATCACACAACTTGTTGATGCATAATCTTCTTCTCTAACTACCTCATTAGGGTTCTCTCTCATCACTACCGTTAAAATCATCGGAACAGACATGATTTTATCGTAAAATTTTTGACCGATTTCCTGCTTTTTTAATGGATCCTCTTCTTTGTTTTCTTTGATTTTCCGCACGGCATCAGCAATTTTTTTAAGGCCTTCTCCATATGTTAAAATGAACCGCCAGGGCTGAGTCAGACGGTGATTAGGAACCCAAACAGCTGTATCAAGCATCTCCATGACAAGCTCAGGTGATACAGGACGATCTTCAAATAGATGAACAGAACGACGCTCCCGCAATAATTGGCTCAGCTCCATAAGTCACCCTCCATTTTTCAGTTTTCGAGATGTCTCTTGTCTCTTACACTTTTGTTTTAAATAGCAAGTACACGAAGTAAGGAATACCAATGATGGCAATGACAATTCCAACAGACAGTTCGACAGGCGCAAAAACTGTTTTAGCAATAAAGTCTGAAACCACTACCAACAACATGCCAATCGTTCCGCTAATGGGAATGACACGCTGATGATGAACCCCGACGAGACGCTTGGCAATATGGGGAGCAATCAAACCAACAAAACCGATGTTTCCAGACACAGACACACACGCACTGACAATCCCAATACTCGCCAATAGCAATAGATTTTTTTCCTTTTCAGTAGAAACCCCTAACCCTTTTGCACGCTCTTCCCCTAATTGGAACAAATCGAGAATATAAGCTTTGCTGATAATAATGGGAACAAGCAAAATCATCCATGGCAACATGGCAACAACATATTGCCAATTGGCGTTCCAAATGCTTCCCGCAAGCCATACTGTCGCCATTTCAAAATCCTGTGGATTCATCTTTAACGATAAATATAAAGATACCGCCCCAAAACCAGCCCCCGCGGCAATTCCTACAAGAATGAGCCGCTGCGTATCCAAACGACCGTTTTGTCGCGCAAACAGATAAATCAGCAAAGCAGCACCCAATCCACCAGCCCATCCAAACAGTGGCATCGCTAAAATCGATAGCCAATCACTTTCCGCTGTCCTGCGACCTCCAAAGAAAAGCATAAAAATGACGATCATGGCTCCAGCCCCAGCATTAATGCCCAAAATTCCTGGATCAGCCAAACCGTTTCGGCTAATTCCTTGGATAGTCGCCCCAGCTACTCCTAATCCAAAACCAACCAACGCGGCAATGACAATACGCGGCAGTCGGAAATCCAAAATCACCAAATCATGTTCCGGAACCGGATCCATTCGCAGCAGCGTTTTTAAGACATCTTGAACACTTAGATCAAATACTCCATTTGTTAGACTAATATAAATCGCCACTAATATCATGACAATATTGCTAAATAGTACTAACCAATAGCGCTTAGCTGGATGACTAAGCACCCTTTCCTCCCCCTCTCGTATAAATTAAATAGAGGAAGAAAGGCACACCAATCAAAGCTGTAACGACCCCGATCGGTGTTTCAAACGGATAATTCAAAAATCGGCTTAAAATATCGGAAAGCGCCAAAAAGATCGCTCCAAGAACACCGGCACAAGGAATGATTCGGCGATAATCAACCCCTACTAAAAACCTCGTCATATGAGGAATAATTAAACCAACGAAGCCGATATTTCCAGCCAAGGCAACAGAAATGCCTGTTAAGATAACCACGCTGGCGATCGCCAAGGCCTTGATCACCATCGTTTTCTGACCTAAGCTGACCGATATTTCCTCTCCTAACGACAAAATCGTAATCGATTTAGAAACCATAAGGGCAATAGTAAGACCAACAATGGCAAAAGGCACTGCCAATTTAATGAAATTAGGGTCCATTTGATGCAACCGAGCATTGTACCAAAAACTTACATTCTGCGAAACTTGAAAATAAGAAGAGAGAGCGGCTGATATGCTGCTCAAAAATGTTCCAATAATCATTCCAATAATCGCCATTCGAACAGGCGACATTCCATTGGGCAGGATGGAGGCCATCCAGAACACAAAGCCTACCGCAACCGCTGAACCAACCAATGAGTACATGATCATCTCAAGCGAAGAGGCGCCCGGCTGAATAATCATACAAAGTGTAATCGTAAAAACCGAACCATCTGAAACCCCCATAATGGAGGGAGACGCTAAATAGTTCCTTGTCATCCCTTGCATAATCGCTCCTGAAATCGCAAGGAATGCACCAATCAAAAGAGCACCGATCACTCTTGGCAGTCTCGAATGCCTGACAATTTGATGATTCACATCATTCGGGTCAAAATCAAATATCGCTTTCCAAACTGTCACCTCATCTATATTTTTGACCCCATATAAAATAGATGCGATGATGATCAACACCATCGCAACCGGTGAAAGCCATAAAATCAGGGCTGACGGAGAAATCCTTAATTGCATATTGACGCTACCCTGCCTTGTATTATTCGTTGCCGAGTTTCTCCACAACTGCTTTTAAGAAATTGATTTTGCTCCACGCTGTGCCGCCTTGTGCAAGCGGGTCGACAACGTTGACGAACACTTTATCATTTTTTACAGCATTGATGCTTTTCCAAATTGGATTGTTTTGTAGCTCTTCAAGTGCTTTAGGATTGTTTTTATTTTCATCTTCTGAGAATTGCACAAAGATATAGTCCGGATTCATTTCGCTAAATTTTTCTAAAGAAATGACTTCCTGAGCTTTCGCATTTTGAATTTCTTGAGGTACTGTGAATCCTAAATCCGTATATAGCGAAGGGTTGAAAAATACATTTGGCGGATAGATCATAATATTACCGCTTCGAATGCGAACAGCCACGACTTTCTTATCTTTTAGCTTGTCTCCCAGCTTCGCGTTCGCTTCTTCTAAGTCTTTTTTATATTGGTTTAATACTTCTTCAGCTTTATCTTGTGTTCCAGTCACTTCTGCCAACACACGCAAATTGGCTTCCCAATCTGTTGAGATGTGAGAAATCGGAATCGTCGTTGCTATTTTCTCCAGTTTTTGCGCAACATCTGGCGGGAATTTTGTCGTTGAGAAAATAACGTCTGGTTTTAATTTTAAAATTTCCTCAATATTAGGCTGCGCTTTTTCACCGATAGAGACAGTAGAGCCTGTAATGTCCTTAAACATTTCTGGGAATTTGCCACCAACCGTAATGCCTCCAAGCGGCTTTACTCCTAACACAAGCGCATCTTCCATCGTTTCCATGCTTCCCGTGATAACGATTTTATCCGTTTTGACCGGAACTGTATAATCCTTTCCAAGATACTGAATCGTATGTTTTTCATTCGAATTCGCTTGTGTTTCTTGTTTTGTATTCGAGCCCCCTCCTGATTTTTCAGGAGCTGATGATTCTTTCGCACTACAAGCGCTTAATACAAAAATCAGTAGAGCGATGAGGCCTAGATAAAGATAGTTTCTCTTCATGTCTCTCTTAAGTCCTCCCCTTATCCTCCTTTTGATAATGATTATCATTTATGATTATAATTTGGATCTCCCACTCTGAACATGGACAGTATCCGAAATTCATTTTGGACAAATTCCAGAAAAAAGCTTTAACGATTCATCAATCATTCGATCATGGGCATATGCCGAGTACTCCATCCACGGATCGGAAGAAAGCACATAGACTTGCTGATGGCGAACCGCTTTCAGCTCTTGCCATGGAAGGGAGTATTGCAATTGATTCCAAAAAGCTAACGTTTCTTCTTCCTGCCTAATTAATAGCAACAAACGATCCATATCGATTTGAGCAAGCTGATCAAGCGTAATCGGTTCATTGTAAGTACCGCGCTTAGGATACGCAGCATTCATTTGCAAATCCTGATAAAACACCTCTGATATGCTACGATTGCAATGAGCATATAAATGCTGATTCGAGATGCGCACGACTAAAAATGTGTCCTCTCCGACTTCCTGCTTTAGCTGTTGTCTAGCAAACTTCACTTTTCGTTCATACATTTGAAGCCAACTTTCTGCTTCCTTCTCTTCCCCCAAAAATTCAGCCGTCAGCATCAGCTGTTCCCGCCAATTTTTCTCAATCCATGGAACATAAAACATAGGAGCAATCTGTTCAAGTCTCTCCTTCTCCATCGTTTTGAGATCGTCTGTGCTAATAATCACATCCAGCTGCTCATGAGACAGTGTCTCGATTTTTGATTCCCAATGCTGATTTTTGCGATAAGCACTAAGAGGGACAGAAATATCGTCACGATACATTTTATAGTAATAAGCGGTCCATTTCGGATGAAGCGGCGCCGCATAAGGAATAATCTTTAAGGCAAGCAATTGGCCAGTAATCGGAGAGGTATAGGCAGCAATTTTCCTCCGGCGGCTTTTCATATAAGCGGTCGGTGTAACTCCTACCTTCTTTTTAAATTTACGGCTAAAGTAAAATTCATCATGATAGCCAACCTGATGGGCGATATCACGCAGTTTCGCGTCGGATTGAGCCATCAGACGCTTCGCCTTATTCAGTCGAAGCTCTGTTAAATAATCCATTGCGCTCATTCCATACGTTTTTTTGAACAAATCAACAAAATATTTAGGACTAACATTGGATATCCTTGCTAATTGCTCAATCGTCAAATTCTCATAAAAATAGCGTTCCATATAGTTCTTAGCAGCCTCTAGCGATGTTCGCGATTCTTTAGGCAAAGGGGAACGATGCTTCATGATATAATAAAGCAACTGTTGGAAAGCAAGCTGACAGCGAAACCGTTCGAGCTCGTCCTCGCTTCGCCAATGATCATAAATTTCGTCACATAATAAGATCAGCCGATCCGCAGGAAACACAGGGATTTCCCCCTGTAACGGGAAAAGACATTCCCCGTGATGAGAGAGGCATTCATATCTTGAACCTTTCCTTTGAAACACGTCAAACTTAAACAAGAACATTTTACTTCTTGCTTCTATTTCAATTCCATATGTATCATCAGGCGAGCATATATAAGCGGTATTCGGCCGCAGCCGATACCTGTGACTATTTAACATAAAATGTCCTTGTCCATCTTTAACGATCATCAGTACATGAGAAGTTGTAAGCTGCGGTTCGATCTGCCAGCCGTTTTCTTCTTTGATGAACTGCATCTCCCGCATTCTAAAAAACGACCGATCCCAAGCAAACTCCGTGGTCTCTTGCCTGATCATTTCAGATTGAGCCATGCTCTCCCTCCTTCTTGCTTCTTTATCTATACATGAAAAGAACGAGTTAATTCGATCTTTGACTATTCATTGTTATTTTGTTTTTTGATAATGATTATCATTATTATAACAGTATATCAAACCATTCCTTGTTTCACAATATCCTCCCATTCAAGTTCCATTCGTTGATTATCGATAACAACCGAAGCACAGGCGTCCGCAGGCACACAGCCAAAAAACAAGGCTGGTCTCCGGTTGAGAACAACCATATCCATCCCTGCCCAATCATTCATTGTTCCATCTTTCTATAATCATCTTTCCAGCCAAATCCTTTCCTCAGCAACATTCGAGCATCATATCGCTCTATTTGTTTTCCTGCTTCACCCAACAAAGCTAATGAGGCCACATAACCATTATCCATCTCTAATGGATACATCGCTGCACGGTTGAGACAACCAGGATCGCCTTTCAAATAAAGTAACCGTGGAGTTTGATGAGGCGCAGATACGATCACATGCAATGGGGAAATTTGCAACCCTTTACCCGTTGCTTTCAATATCGCTTCTTTCCTTGTCCAATATGTATAAAAAACTCTCCTTTGCTCCTGAGGTGATGCTTGAAACAAATGATATTTTTCTTCCTCTGCCAGTACTTCATTCGCCATTTGCCTGATATCTAAAGCGTAAGAGTCATCGAGCCACTCAACGTCGACACCAACGGGGGTGCCGGCTGTAAAAGCCACAAGAACTCTCTCGCCGGAATGAGAAATCGACCATTGGAATGAACGGTCAGGCAACTGCGGACGGCCATGAGCCTTGCGACAAGCCGGGCAAGTGCGATCAATCGGCACTTCATGTGGAGCCATATTGAGCTGTGCTGCTAATACAAAGCGACTTAATACACACCCGATGATAAAATGAGCTCGATCTTGTTCTTTCCGAAATGATTGTACTCTTTCCTTTTCCTCCGGGTTCAGCAATTGAATATGCCACGGTTGTAGATCACGGATGTCAGCGAGCCAAACCTGGCATGCATGCTTCGTCAAATGAGGAACAGAATCCGCCATTTCCCATTCCATCACAGCAAGCATTCCCCTCTCTCATTTCCGTTTTGCTTGATCGTAAAGCAAATAAAAGAAGAGTTAAGCAGGTGTTCTAACGGTTGGATCATTTCCTGCTCAACTCCGATTTGGTACAGCTCATTGCGAAGTGAAAATTGTTCAATTTTTATTAAGCATATAGTGAAAGGGTCCAAAGAAGTCTCTCTTCTATACTTCACTTGATCCACGTTCTACGCTCTATTTTTTGATTTCTCGCAAGCTGTTAGGCCTCATATCCGTCCAGTGTGTGCGAATATAATCTTGGCAAGCAGAACGTGTATTTTCGGAAAACACAACTTTCCAACCGGACGGAACTGCAATGGAGGACGGCCAGAGCGAGTACTGGCCTTCCTCATTGATTAAGACAACATAGGTCCCATCTTGATTTTCAAAAGGGTTGGTCATGTTCTACCTCTCCCTTCATTCATCGGACTGAAATCACTTTCTTTCTTAATTGATCAGCAAGAATGCGGCCAATTTCAGCCAATGGACCAGGCTGGCACATATCCTTATGACGGCATTCGATATCATATTGAATGATTCGACCATCGATATATGGCAGCCATGCCTCCGGCTCAATTGGGTCAAACCATTCTGGAATAACGGTTGAACGAAAGAATAGGAGATCTCCCTTATAGCGCCGCGGCATATATTCACTTAAAATCCGGACAGAATTGACATACGTATTTTTAAGATTGAAGATGGTTGACTCTTCTAAGCTAGCTAGCGCACTACCGTCACTCCGAAGCATCTCAATCGTATTTTCCAAATTCAACGGCTTCCCATCCATGTTATCCGGATCATATCCCCCTAAAGCGAGCAATGCAATCAAAGCCTCTTGCTCATCCGGGGCCTTAGCAATCGGTAAAAAGTGGCTAGGGTATGCGTCTAACATCACTAGAAGGGCAATCTCGTCTCCTTGCTGCTGCAGCTGTGTCGCCATTGCATGTACGACATTTCCACCTAGCGACCATCCTAATAAGTAATATGGTCCTTTCGGCTGGACTGTCTTTATTTGCTCAATATAATCCGCAGCCATCTCATCTAATGTCTCTGGCAATCGCTCAGCTTTCGCAATCCCTCGAGCCTGTAATCCGTATATTGGATATTCCGTTCCGATCGATGTCATCAATCCTGCATAGCACCAGCTAAGACCTCCCGCTGGGTGTACGCAAAATAGTGGAGGCTTTGTACCGGAAGCTCGCAATGGCAACAATATATCTAAAGCATGATGACTGCTTCCCATTTCTAACTTCTCAGCAAGGCCCGCAACGGTAGGAGCTTCAAATAAATCACCAATGCTCAACTCAACTCCAAACGTCTCACGAATACGACTCATTAACTGAACGGCCAAAAGTGAATGGCCCCCAAGTTCAAAGAATCCATCGTCAATGCCGACACGCGGTAAGCGGAGTATCTCCGTAAAGAGATCACATAACATCTCCTCTTGAGGTGTTCGTGGCCCGCGCCCACTTACTTCGATCGATAAATCAGGCATTGGTAACGCTTTGCGATCCAATTTACCATTTGGAGTTAACGGCAAAGCTTCGATCATGACAAAAGCGGATGGAATCATATAATCAGGCAGGCTAGCCGCAACATATTTCCGCAACTCGGACGATTTAAACTCGGCATCCTTTGCCGGCACAATGTAGGCCACAAGCCGTTTATCCCCCGACTGATCTTCCCGAACAATGACGGCGACTTGGGCAATTTGAGGATGTTTTGCTAAAACGGCCTCAATCTCTCCCAACTCAATTCGATAGCCTCTAATTTTGACTTGATGATCGATTCGGCCAATATAATCCAACGTCCCATCTATGCGCCATTTTGCTAAATCGCCCGTCCGATACATTCTTGAACCCGGCGGTCCAAATGGATTAGCAATAAAGCGTTCAGCGGTTAAATCAGGACGTCCTAAGTATCCTCTTGCTAGTCCAGCTCCAGCCACATACATCTCGCCAATCACTCCAGGCGGAACCGGCTGCAGATGATCATCTAATAAATACACCTCTAAATCAGGAATATTGCCACCGATTAAGCTATTCCCTTTCAGAGAAAGAACCGTGCGATCCAATTCAATATAGCTGACATGCACCGTCGTCTCCGTAATCCCGTACATATTAATCAGTTTCGGCTGATCCTCAGGATGCCGCTCATACCAATCTTCTAAACGGCTCAACTCCAATGCTTCTCCACCAAAAATCACAAAGCGCAAGGAAAGCTGCTTCGATAATTCGCTGTTTTCCCGATCAGCCTGCATCAGCTGATAAAAAGCGGATGGCGTTTGATTAAGAACTGTGACGTTTTGCTCGACCAACAATTGAAGAAACTCCTTCGGTGAACGGCTTACATGGTGTGGAACAACTACAAGACGTCCGCCATATAAGAACGGTCCCCAAATCTCCCAAACAGAGAAGTCAAACGCATAAGAATGGAATAATGTCCAAACATCCTTTTCCGAAAATTGGAACCAATGCTCGGTCGAATGGAACAGCCGGACTACATTTTGATGTGGAATCATTACGCCTTTTGGTTTTCCTGTTGAACCAGAGGTATAGATGATATAAGCCATATGATATGGCGACAAAGCTTCGATTCGATCCGTATCATTCGGATTCGTTTCTGGATAGTGGCTAATTTGTCTCATAACAGGCTCCGCATCGACTACGATATGCTCCACATTCGGCGTATGCGGAAGCTTCACTGCCATTTGCTGATTGGTAATCACATACATCGGCTGTGCATCTTCCATCATATAGGCAATGCGCTCTTCAGGATAATTCGGATCTAAAGGCAAGTAAGTGCCTCCTGCCTTCAATACCGATAAAATGCTGACCACCATTTCCAATGAACGCGGCAACGCAAGAGCAACTACTCTTTCTGGACCTACTCCTTTACTGATGAGAAAATGAGCCAACCGATTTGCTTTTTTATTTAGCTCAGTATAGCTAAGTTTTTGATCTTCAAAAACAACAGCCGTCGCATCTGGAACTCGTTCGACTTGTTTTTCAAATAAAGCTGGCAGTGTTTCCATAGACATATGCGGTTGACGATGCTCTGATTGATTCAGAAGGAGTTGATGTTCTTCTGGCAGCAGCATATGAATTTGCCCAATCGGCAATTCAGGATTCTCCACTACTTCTTTAAGGAGCTGACGTAACCGCTTGGCAAATCGTTCAACGGTCTCCTGCTGGAATAAATCTCGGCTATACTCAAATAAACCTATTAATCCAGCCGGCGAGCCATCTTCCATCCGGTTTTCGCGAAGCTCGAGCGTCAAATCAAATTTGGCAGAGCCGACACTGCGAACTTCTAATCGACTTTCCACCCCTTGCAACTCCAGCTTTGGCTCCGGTGTATTGTGAAATACAAACATGACTTGAAATAGTGGGTGCTTGGCCCGAGAACGAACTGGATTTAAAATCTCTACTAATCGTTCAAACGGCACGTCTTGATTTTCATAAGCGGATAGATTCACTTGCTTCACTCTAGCAAGCAGTTCTCGAAAACTCGGATTTCCCGATGTATCCATACGCAGCACAAGCGTATTAACAAACATTCCCACAAGGTCTTCCAAGGCATCGTCATTTCTTCCTGCAATTGGACTGCCAATTGGAATATCTGTTCCCGCTCCCAACCGGGTGAGAAGAGTAGCAAATCCCGCTTGAAGCACCATAAATAAGCTTGTTTTATTCTCACGTGCCAAAGCTAATAGCCGTTGATGGAGCTCCGCATCGAGCTCGAATTCGACAACGCCGCCTTCATAACTGGACTCCGCAGGACGCGGATAGTCAGTCGACCACTCCAGTTCTTCAGGTAAATCGGCAAGCGTCTGCTTCCAGTAATCCAACTGTTTCGCAACGAGATGATCCGGACGGTTTTCGTTTCCTAAAAATTCTTGCTGCCAAAGAGCATAGTCAGCATACGTGACCGGCAAAGGTGGCCAATCTACTTTTTGCTGCTGGCAATGTGCGTGATAAGCACTAGCTAAGTCACGAGTCAGAGGAGTTAACGACCATCCGTCTGCTGCAATATGGTGCATTAAAAGCAACAGCACATATCGATACTCTCCAATTACAAATAGCTGTGCTCGAATTGGTGGTTCTTTTGCTAAATCAAAGCTATAACGCACTGCTTCATCTAGCACACGAGATAACTCATTTTCGCTAACTTCTTGAACGATCAGCTCTGGACGTGCATGATGCGGTTCCAAAACGATTTGCCTTGAAGTACCCGAACGATCTGGAAAAATCGTACGTAACGTTTCATGCCGTTCCACCACATCATATAAAGCTTGTTGCAAAGCAGCAATCTGAAGCTCACCTGTTAAATGCACAACGACCGGTATATTATACGTAGGGCTTGGACCTTCTAAATGATGTAAAAACCATAAACGTCGCTGAGCAAATGATAGAGGAATTTTGTCTTTATGAGCATATGCTTTCACTGGTGGTTTCCCGTATGCTGCTTCTTTTAGATGATGAACAAGGCTCGCCACTGTCGGTGATTCAAACAGCTTGCCGATGGCCAACTCCACGCCCAACACATCGCGGATGCGGCTGATTAAACGCGCAGCGAGCAACGAATGGCCTCCCAGTTCAAAGAAGTTATCGTCAATACCCACTGCTGACAAATCAAGCACTTCAGCAAAAAGCTCACATAAAATTTCTTCTTGCGGTGTTCGAGGCTTGCGTCCCTTCATTGTCATCGTCCAATCGGGAACCGGCAGCGCCTTGCGATCAATTTTTCCGTTTGGAGTAAGTGGAAATTCTTCTAAAATCATAAAGGACGATGGGACCATATAGTCTGGCAGCTTTTCACTGACATAATGCCGCAGTTCAGCCAGATCAAGCGATCCTTTTGGGTCGCAAGGAATGAGATAAGCCACCAATCTTGGATCGCCTGGATGATCTTCACGAGCCACGACTATCGCCCGTTCTACCTCATCGTATTTGGTTAATACGGCTTCAATTTCACCGATCTCAATGCGGAAGCCACGCAGCTTCACTTGATAATCAACACGCCCGATATAATCTAAAGAGCCATCCTTGCGCCAGCGCACAAGATCCCCTGTCCGGTACATTCGACTGCCTGGTGGACCGTATGGATTAGCGACAAAACGTTCGGCAGTCAAATCCGGCCGTTTCAAATATCCTCTCGCTACCCCCTCACCAGCAATATATAATTCACCAACTACTCCAGGAGGAACAGGCTGCAGATGGCGATCCAAAACATACACTTGTGTATTCCAAATAGGTTTACCGATCACAGGAGCATGAATGTCATCCTGCTGCAAAGTCGCCATCGTGGACCATATCGTTGTCTCTGTTGGTCCGTATAAATTCGTGATCTCGCATCCGAGCTGATCCAAAGCTGATGCAAGGCTGCTTAGCAATGCCTCTCCCCCAACAAGCACCCTCAACCTGGCGATGCTGTCAGGATGATACGTCACAAGCATATGCCAAAGTGTCGGTGTCGCCTGCATGATTGTAATCTCTTCCTTAGAAAGCAGCGCAGCGAGTGTTTGCGGATCTTGAACGGCTTCTTTTTTCGCTACAATTAATCTTGCTCCGCTCATTAATGGGAGAAAGATTTCCAAAGCAGCAATATCAAAGGCAATCGTTGTCACTGCCAGCCAGCGGTCACGCTCATTGAGCCTAAATTTGTCTTGCATGGCAAATAAAAAGTTATTTAGATTTTGGAATGGCACAACCACTCCTTTTGGCTTTCCTGTTGAGCCTGACGTATAAATCACATAAGCCGGATGAAGAGCAGAGCGCTCACTTCCAACATTCGTGCTAGGATAGCGTTTGATTGCCTCTTCGGTTTCTGGATGATCAAGCACAATCATGGACAACGAAGAAATCGCCGATAACTTCTGGTTTGTCGCTGAATTTGTAATGATGCAAAGCGGTTCAGCATCATCAAGCATAAAAGCTAAACGCTCTTTTGGATATTCAGGATCAATCGGCAGATAAGCTGCACCCGCTTTTAGCACCGCTAGCATCGCGATCACCATATCAATGGAACGTGGCAAAGCCAATGCTATATACTGTTCGGGGCCTGCTCCCTTTTCTACAAGTAAACGGGCCAAACGATTGGCTTGTTCATTCAGCTCTTTATAACAAAGCATCTGACTTTCGCAAATGATCGCAATCGCTTCCGGATACTGCTGTGCTTGTTTTTCAAACAGCTGTAAAAAGCTTTCTTCTGAATGACGCTGTGCCGTCTCGTTCCATATTTCAATTACTTGGCGGCGTTCTTGCTCAAGCAGCACATCTACACTTCCAATGGTCACGTCCTCTTGCAGCGATGTGAGCGTCTCCAAAAGCTGTAAAAACCTAGATTGATGAATGGCAAGGTCATCAGTTTGATACATTTCCGGATTCGCATCAAAATCAATTCTTAGGCCATTTCCATCTGTTCGATCGTAGACATTAATCGCCAAATCATCCACAGGCCCGGCTGCAAGGTTATGTGTAGTCCCTTGATATCCGTCAAATCGCAATCCATAGTCAAACGGCATAATATTGACTTGCACACCAAAGAGTCGTTGATTTTCTCCTAATAGTTTCAGATCGCGGCGCAGCTGCTCATGGCGATATTTATGATGTTTCTTGATTTCTTTGATTTCTTGACGAACAACGGTTAATAGCTGTGACATTTTCATATCTGCATGCAGATGCAGACGAAGCGGCACAAGATTCATCACCATAGCCGGTACATACAATGCCACGGAGCCTAAGCGATTCATCATCGGCAAGCCAAGAATCACATCTGTAGCGCCTGTCAACCGATGAAGATAAAGAGCAGTTGCTGCAAGGAAAAGCTCATGCCATCCTGCTTTCCAATATTGAGCCGACTGTTTCAACCGTTCCGTTTGAGCAACAGATAAATGAACGGTTTTTCGAATAAACGTATGCGAAGCGCGCGCCGCTCGATCAGAAAGGCTTACGGCTTCAGGCTGATCTCGAAAACGCTCTAGCCAAAATTGACGGTCACGTCCATATTGCTCAGAAGCATGATAAACCTCCTCTTCTTCAATCACTTCGCGAAATGAAGCAAAGACGTCATCATCTATCACGCGCTCATTCATGAGCGCCGTATAAGTCTCCGCTACTTTTTGGGCAATCAGCGAAAAGCCAAAGCCATCGATGGCAATATGATGAATGCGCTGATACCAGAAAAAGCGCTGATCAGAAATCTTAAATAACGCTTCCGTAAAAAGCGGATCGCATGTTAAATCGACCGGTTTCAATAGATCTTTTTTCATCCAAAGCAACGCTTCAGACTCCGGATTTGTGGCTGTACTCATATCAATGAAATAAAATGGGAAATCCGACGAAGGATCGATGATCTGCCATGGCCCATTTTCATCTTCACCAAATTGAGCGTGCAATGATTCTGCTTTAACCAACACGTGACGCAATGCTTGTTCAAAGCGAGCCGGATCAACCGGCCCGTGAATTTCGATGTATTCTCCTGTATTATAGATGGGATTGGTTGGATCCAGCTGTTGAGCAAACCAAATACCCGCTTGCGCCCCAGATAGAGGCAAACGCAGACGCTGATTCATGGATTCGGCCTCCTTATACTACGCATCTTGATTCGATAGCACCTTTTCTCGTGGAAAATATAATAAATTCCACCAATCGGAAAGAGTTGGCCGCGCAGCAAGATCCGCAAAGGTCACTTTTGCTCCTGCTCTTCTCCATTTTTCTACCAAACTCATTATGCGAATGGAGTCCAATCCTCTGTCGATTAAATTCTCTTGATCGGAAAGATCAGCTGCTTCTGCTTGCAGAAGCTCGGCTACTTGGCGCCGTACATCTTCTAAGCTGAGTGGCAACGGATTTTGCGTTCTTTTTAACACATCAAGAAGCTGCTGCGTAGACATGGTAAATGCGCAACGACTGGCCGCATACTGGATCGCCATTTGGTGATGTTCACGCGAAAAATCAGCCACTGCATCGGCGATAAAAAAGACTTGGATATCTTGCATAAAAGCATCACTAGCTGTTAATAAGCAGCCAATATGAGCGTAAACTCCGCAAATAATTAACTGATCTCTCCCTTGTTCTTTTAAGATTTCAGAAAGGGGCGTCTTTTTGAATGCGCTATACCGCCATTTGGTCAGAACGATATCGTCGTCATCTGGCGCTAGATCATCAATAATGCCTTTTTGATAAGAATCGTCGGCAATGCCCTTTCCCCAAAAATCTTGAAGCAATCCGCGCTCTTCCGGAGTTTGCCCTCCTGGCTGTGCCGAGTAAACGACAGGTATTCCTAACTTTTTGCATTCCCGTTTAATCTGTTGAATATGGCTTACAAGCTCTACTAAAGGAGACGCATTGGGAGTAAAAGCGTCAAGAAAATAATTTTGCATATCATGGATCAATAAAACAGCCCGCTTAGGGTCAAGTTTCCATAACACTTTATTTTTTGGTAATTCTGACAACGAAGGCATTGGATAAGCTGGAATAGCTGGAATGCCCATATGACCACTTCCTTTCTCAGCGTTATACCGTTGTGTTTTGAGATGCTTGCAGCTTTTCGGCAATCATTTTGCGCAATTCTCTTTTGTTAATTTTTCCAACAGGTGTCTTTGGAAATGAATCAACAAACTCAATTCGATCCGGTATTTTAAAGGCAGCTACCCCACGTTCGCGCAAAAATGCTCTCAATTCGGTCGCTTTCAAGGACGCATCACGCGGAATAATAAACGCGCATGACCGTTCACCAAGAAATTCATCAGGCATAGAGACAATCGCCGCATCACGCACCGCAGGATGAGCAAGAAGGTGATGTTCCATTTCCTCAGCAGCGATTTTTTCACCGCCCCGGTTAATCTGATCTTTTACGCGTCCTTCTACCACCAAGTAACCGGACGGAGTCATTCGCACTAAATCACCTGTTCGGTAAAATCCATCAGAAGTAAACGCTTTTGCATTATACTCCTCCGCTTTGTAATAGCCGCGGATCGTATAAGGTCCCCTTGTTAGCAGTTCCCCCACCTCTCCCGGCTCCACTTCGCGGTCTTCCTCATCAACAATTCGGATTTCATCGTATGGTGACATCGGCTTTCCTTGCGTATGAATCACAATTTCCTCTGGATCGTCTAATCTCGTATAATTCACGAGCCCTTCAGCCATGCCGTATACTTGCTGCAGTTTGCAACCCAACACAGGCTGGACTCTTTTGGCCACCTCTGCACTAAATTTAGCGCCGCCGACCTGCAATACTTGTAAGCTTGATAAATCATATTGCCGCGAAGACGCGGCATCAAGCCAAATCCAAACGAGTGGCGGCACAAGCGCCGTAATGGTGACCTCCTCCTGTTGAATCAGAGGAAACGCTTCATCTGGGCTAGGGCTTTCCGATAACACCACTTTTCCGCCAGCATACAACGTTCCTAGCACTCCTGGTGAGCTAAGCGGGAAGTTATGAGCCATTGGCAGAACAGCAAGGTAGATGCTGTCTTGATTTAACCGGCAAATTTCCGCACTCATGCGCAAACTGTAAATATAATCATCATGAGTGCGCGGAATCATTTTTGATAACCCTGTACTGCCGCCCGACAATTGAAAGAACGCAACATCGCTAGAACGGACAATAGGGAGCTCCATTGGCTCGATAAACAAGTCTTCTAATGATCGAAACTCTTCTGCTTCTCCTGCGACAATGACATGCTTCAACGTTGGAACAGCTTTCTTTACCTGCCGGGCAAGTGCTCGAAAATCAAATCCCGCATGCTGATCAGCAATAATATAGGCAACCGCTTCACTAAACTCACAAAAATAGCGAATTTCACTGAATCGATGGGAAGGCAAGGCAAAGACAGGGAGTGCACCCAATCGGAATAAGGCAAAACATACTTCAAAAAATTCTACTTGATTAGGCAATTGAAGAACCACGCGATCCTTCGGGCGAATCCCCATCTGATAAAATCCCGCCGCAAGCTGATCGGCTCGCTGATCAAGCTCTTGATATGTAAGCTTTCTTTTTCGAGAGGTGGCGGCAATCCGTTCACCATGTTTCATGGCTCGTTGCCGCAACATACCGCCGAACGTTTCACCAGCCCAGCATCCTTCCTTACGATAAAAATCTGCCAATTCTTTTGGCCACGCAACGCATCCGCTTAACATGGCTTTCTCCTCCATACTTTACTTCAGAATGTCGTCATGTAATCCCATCGCTAACAACATGGTGCGAAACTTAGCCGATGTTTCCGCCAATTCTTCCTCCGGCTTCGATCCTTCTACAACACCAGCACCGGCAAACAAACGAAGGGTACGATCTTCAATTTCGGCACAACGAATTGTCACGATCCATTCTCCATCTCCCTCTTCGTTGCACCATCCTACCATTCCGGTAAAAAAGCCGCGTTCAAACGGTTCAATCTCTTGAATGGCCTGCTTCGCTACGGGTGTCGGTGTCCCGCAAACCGCTGGGGTCGGATGAAGCGCAAACGCCAAATCAAGCGAAGTAATCGACGATGAAGACAGTTCGCCACGAATAACCGTGGATAAATGCCACATCGTTTCTGTATGAATGAGCGAAGGCTCTTCCGGCACATCCAATGTCTTGCAAAACGGTCTGAGCGCATTTGCTACTGCTTCGATGACAACTGCGTGCTCATGGCGATTTTTCTCTGAAGACAGAAGCTCCTGAGCGCGTCGCCGATCTTCCTCTGGATCGTTGCTGCGAGGCGCTGAACCTGCTAATGGATTCGCGATCACCTGCATACCAGATTTGGCAACAAGCAGCTCCGGGCTTGCTCCAACAAGCGTGCGATTCCCTGTGATTTCGTGGGTTACTTCATCAGTACGTCCAACTCGATCTGGCAAGGCCATGGCAAATGTATAGCCTGTTGGATTATGTACAGCCAGCTGCCGCAAAAGCCGCGGAATATCAACCTTTTGGGCTGAAGTCAGCTGAAGGGATCTTGATAAAACAATTTTGCGAAGATCCCCTGCTTTGATGCGCTGCAATCCTTGTTCCACCGCATCCTTATAACCCTCTGGTGACGGAATGGGGGTTACCTCATATTCTTGATCTACCTGTTGTTCAATCGGCACCTTCCATTGACCAAAGGACAGAGGACCGGCCCATTCCACTTCTGAAGGAACCACCAATTGAGCGGGATACAAATGGTCAAAAGGAATGGCGCCCACAGCTATAGGATGATTGCTAATTCCCTGCTGTTTTACCCTTTTTAACACTTGTTTGATATGATCAATTATTTGTGCTTTTTCATTCTCATAGCCAGTCGTTGGCACCACCGCAGCCATTCCTTGGGCTAACAGAGTGTGACGCGGCGAAGCTAGAAAAAACGATGTCCCCGCTTTATATTCAGCGAGCAGCTGTTCAGCGGTAGCACGATTCATTGTTTTGGTTTGCATCCGTCGTTCCCTCCATGGAATGTTATGAATCCAACGTAGCGCCTCCATCTACTCTGAGATCATGCAGTGTAATATGGCGTGATTGCTCAGAAGCAAGGAATAGAACCGCATCAGCAATATCTGAAGGCTGTGCCAGCTTTTTCAAAGGAATGCCAAGGCGGTATTCCTCTAATGAGCCAGCGATCACTTTATTGGCCCCATTGTCATCTGTCCACATCGCTCGCTGCATATCCGTTTCAGTCGAACCAGGAGAAACGACGTTGCAGCGAATGTGATAAGGAGCTAACTCTAAACCAAGACATTTCGTAAACATCGTTGCGGCCGCTTTTGATGCTGCATAAGCAGCCATTGACATCCGTGGTGTCGTCGCTGCGTTTGAGCTTACTGTGACAATCGCGCCTGAGCGCCGAGGAATCATACGCTGGCTCACTGCACGAGACACATAAAAAACACCGGTCGCATTAACCTTGAATACCTCTTCCCAATCTTGATCCGCCAAGCTGCTGACAGGCCCTGTCCGCAAAATGCCGGCAACATTAACTAAAATCTCGATTGGACCTAAACTATGCTCCACTTTCTCCACTACTTCATCCACTTGCGTGCGATTCGCTACATCAGCTAAAAACGATTGCACCCGATACCCTTGTCCTTGTAATTCAGAAACAAGAGCATCTAACCGCCCACCGTTTCGGTCAACAGCCGCAACTAGTGCTCCATGCTTAACAAAAGCCCTTACTACCGCCTCCCCAATTCCTTGGGCAGCGCCGGTAACAAGAGCCACTTTTCCCGCTATTCCCCATTGATCCATTCTTTTCACTCCTTTCTTACTCATGGGTCAATGGATGACAACCAACGAAGCAAGCCTTCCGATTATCTTTGCTGATTTCAGCTAACCGCATTGAACATTGTTACTTGAAACCAAACAAATAGGAGTGGCCACCATCATTTCCGATAATGATTATCATTATCAAAAAACAATTCACTAACTATGCTACATAGACAGAATCTTCCTGTCAATACATTTCAAACAAACGCTACATTGGCCCTATTCTATAGATAATGGTGTTAGCATGAATCGGTAATTTCATTATGTCAATCAGCCTAATAGGATTATATTACCTTTTATTCATCTAATACCCTTATAAAACAAAATTAATAAAAATGATAATTATTATCAATTGAATTATATGTGATTTTCTGTTTGCTGCACATGGATACATTCCAGATTTATAAATAGACAATTTCCCCAATACAAGAAAGATGATGGATAAAGAATATGCTAGAACAAAAGAAAAAAGGCAGGGCATTCTCTGATTTGGACCAAAACTGTAAATGTCAAGATAAACATGTACACTTTTGACTGTTTAAGAATGTACATTTTTACTCGTTTTCTTTTTCTCTTTCTAAGTGATTTTTTATTCGATATGAATCCCCTACAATATTAATCACGGTCGCGTGATGTAAAATACGATCTAGGATGGCATTGGCTAGCTTTGAATCTTGAAATACCTCCCCCCAATCCTTAAAATTGGCATTGGTAGTAAATATCGTGCTTTTCTTTTCATACCGTAAATCAATCAACTGGAAAAACAATTTTGCATCTTCTCTGTCAATCGGCAAATAGCCAATCTCATCAATGATTAATAGCTTGTATTTTCCATAATGTTTTAAACGATTGTCTAAACGATTTTCCATTTTCGCTTTCTTCAATTGTAAAATCAGTTCGTGACATTTAATGAAATACGTACTTGTCCGCTTTTTGGCAGCTGCGATTCCAATCGCAGTCGCCAAGTGGGTTTTTCCAACGCCACTTGGACCTAAAAAAACAATATTTTCATTCTCTTCAATAAACCGTAATGTCGTAAAATCTAGAATCTGTTGTTTATTGATTGAAGGCTGAAAGTCAAAATCGAAATCTTTTAATTCCTTTAGGTGAGGGAAAGCCCCCACCTTAACCATCGAGTTAATCATATTTCTTTCACGCATATCAATTTCATAATTCGTTAATTTTACTAGTGTATCAACGAACGACAGCTGATTTTTCGTACTAAAATCAATGGTTTCATTCAGGTGACAAATCATTTGTTTTAACTTGAGATACTCTAAGTTTTGAATTAATTGTTGATAACTACTATTCATTTTTATACACCTCATGAATCGCAAGTAAATTCTTCTTGGCTAGCTCATCAATATCCGGGTGATGAGGTAATCCCCTCGACAAGATTTCGATGTAATGTTCTTGTTTATAATTCAGTTTTATTGAACTAATCCTATGTTGAGTAATCAAATGCATGTTATAATAAACGTAAATATGGTCATCATACACTTGTAATCCAACTGTTTTTCCTTTGTATTCAGCAGGGACGGAATATTGATTCCCTTTATAGGTAACCATTCCCGCTGAATTGACTTTTACAAGTGTATGTTTGATTTTGTAAGAATCTCTTATTTCATTCCTTGGCAGGGGTTGTAAGAGATTCTTTTCTTGTTCAAAGGCTAAGATAGGGATTTTTCCCGTTCCTTGATGATAGCTATGATTGATCCGTTCACAAAGGGATTGAACAAAATTCTGAAGTTCCTCATATGAAAATTGACCTTGATAGGCATGAATTTCATCGATTAGCTTCATCGTGGCTTCCACTTTCCCTTTGGTATAAGGCCTACCGGCTTTACACGGATGAATGTCAAATCCGCAATCTTTGGCAAATTGATCAAACCGTTCATTGACCACCCCTTTCGAATACTCCGTTCTCGCTTCATCCATGACGGTCTTCATATTGTCAAAGACAATGGTTTTCGGCACGCCTCCAATCTTTTCAAACGTCTCCATCAAAAAGGACATCAACACACTCTGCGATTTTGAAAGTGTTAATAAAAAAGTTCGAAATCGTGAATGAGACAGAAGAAATACCCCTATATTAACGTTTAATATTTCCCCTTCTTTCGTTACGTATCGAATATTTTCTTTCCAATCAAATTGCGCTTGTTCTCCAGGTTCCGTTTCATAACGAACGACCTGACCAACCGGTTTTGTCCGTTTACCCTCAGAAAAATATGCTTGAAACTCTGGTTTCCGAGAAATATAGGCCCGAAAGGCTGATTGGGAACATTCTAAGCCGTGATTGTCTTTCAAGTACTGCCAAAGAACCCGTTTATAATAAAAAATTTGTTTCGATTCTTTTGAAAGCAATTGAGAAATCACATCGTAGTATTTATCAATCTTAGACCCTCTTTTTCGTGTCTTTTTTGGGATAAGACCATTCAAATATTTATCAATCGTCCTCCTATCTACATTGAGATCTCGTGCTAATTGACTCTTATTAATTTTCATTCCCAAACTCTCCATAAGGGTTTTAAATTTTGGCAAATCTGATAAACTATGAATTTCAATCTCTGTTGTGATTTTCAAATTTACATGCACACCATTTCACCTCGAAATCAGTATGCATGTTAAAATCAAAATTGTACATTCTTATCCAATCACTTTTGTACATTCTTAAACTAGCATTTATACCAAAACACATTCCAGAGAAAGGAATATCCCTACCTATGTCTAAAAATATACCGAATGGTAGTAAACTACCCACCTCCTACGCTTCGTTTAGAGGTGGAGGCTTCAAGCGACTTATGCGTGCTCGCTGAACAGTAAGCCACACACAAGAACCCTTTATGCTTCCTTCGCTTCGAAGGTATCCGTTCGAACCAGACTATCATATTCGTTGGCTATCGCCAACCGAAATTCATCTCCCACTACTTACTGGGCTGTCGCCCTTCACATTCCTTGAGGTGGAAGGCTTCTTTCGGATATTCTGTTAAAATCAACTGTATTGCCCATACTATCAAGTTTATATCCTTTGCATATCACTTATTTTCAGGATAGCTTATTTATAAAGTACAAATTCAAAGTCGCTCTGCTGCGGCGGAAAAGAAGCAGGTTTTCCCGATGAACTCCATTGCTTTTTCCGCTGCTTCCGTTTTCCTTTTCCAGCAATTACTTGCTCTAACCCTTTCCCCATTAATTTGAAGGCAAAAATCGCAACGATAAAGGCCACACACGGCCCGACAACAATCCATTGGTCAAGCATCATTTCCCGATAGGAAAGACCGATCAAGCCGGACCATTCATTCGAAAGGGAGAACGCCACCTTCTCGGGAGGGCCCAACCCATCGGAATCGTATATAACTTTTACGCCTCCTAGCAATATTTGAAACGCCCCGAGATGCACAAGCAGCAAGAGCGACTGCACAGTCTGCTGGGTAAACAGCAAAAACAGCCGCGGCCGCATATACGGGAGAACGTGCTTGCGGATGAGCCAAACGTTATCAGCTCCCATCAGCCGGGAAGAAACGACAAATTCATTTTGCAAAAAGACAGCGATATCATTGCCGATGACCAGCATTAACGGCGGAAGCGCAACAGCCGCAAGCACCAATAGTTGTTTTATCAACACTCCCATTCCAGCTCCTTGCTCCTCCAATGGAATGAAAGCAAAAAAGAGCATCGTTAAAAATATCGCCGGCACAAACCGAAAGGCGCGGACGATGGACTCGGCAATAAAACGAAATTTCTGTAAATAAAAAGCATACATGATTCCGCCGACCGTCCCGAACGCCAGCCGCAGCAAACTGACCGCCAATGCGGTGAAAATCGTATATTTCGCCCCATCGATGACCTTCCAAAACACATCTTCGCCTTGGCGATCGACGCCAAATGGATGGACCCAGCTCGGCGGGTACGGAGGAACGTCAACGAGCCGCCCAGCCTCATTGTAGATCCGCTCCGGCGGCTGTGGAATGATGTCTTTCAGCCAATAAGAATATAAAAAACTGGCCAGCAATAGACCGGCCGCGATGATAAACCCTGTCGTAAAATAAACGTTGCGGAATGCGCGCATCACGCTACCCCCCTCTCGATTCCCGTCAAATAAGCAATCACTCGTTTCCCGGCCACATCAATGATGTAAAACGGCAAAAACAGCATGGCAAGACCGATAGCCACTACTTCCGGCGTATGGCGCTGCTCATACAAAAACCGGAAAAATCCATGCATATTAAACAAATATTCCGCCACTAACAAGTTCGACAGCATAAACCAAAACAAATATTGGACGTTAGAAAACACGGTGATCAGCGCGTTGCGGAACATATGGCGCCATAGCACTGCCGTTTTTGACAATCCTTTCGCTAGCGCATATTCGACGTATGGCTTGTCTTTTTCCTCCGTAAACGCAAGAAATGTCATTTGGAACAGCAGAATGGAAGGCAAAATGGAAATCATGACAATCGGCAGCACGTATACATTGTCAAAACCGGCAACAGGATTGACAATAAGCAAATCTGTCTTTTTAAACACCCAGATGACAAACAGTTGCGTAGAAAAAATAAAAATAACATCGGGGATCGACTCAAGAAAAAACGCGATTCCTTTCACCATTTTTTGCAGCGGACGCGGAAGCAAAAAGCAGATGTAGGCTCCCGTAACGGCTATAAGGAAGGAAACAGCCAGCGCCCCCCATAAAATAATAAGGGAATAGGCATACGGCTCCATCATCGTTGAGAGCAGGGGAGCATTGTGCCATTGCGAGAGCGAAACCGTTATATCACGAATAGAAAAAAAGCTCCAAAACAGCTGCTGAAATTGCTGCCAAAATACCGTGACCATTTGCGGGCTCGGAAACAAGGAATAGCTTTGCGCAAACGCGATAATCGCCATAATCGTGAAAATGGTAAGCAACAAATCCGCCAGCACCGTCAAGGCGAGTTTCCATTTCTTCATAAGGCTGATCCCCCTCCTTCGGAGCATGGGCAACCGATTGCTTGATGTTCCTTTCGGCTGTAAGCTGCCAGTGCTTGCATTTTAATAAGATGGTGCCGGGGGAGGCAATGTTTCTGCTAACATGGATTGCTGTCCTCCCATTCCATCGCCTATTTTCAAGATGCGGTCATACATTTTAATTCCTACATAGGTTTGTCCGTCTGTTTGATATTCTACTCTGCCCGACGAGTCTTTTTTGATAAGCTCTCCCTTTTCACCATACTTCTCTTTTACGTGCTTCGGCTGCAGTTCTGGCAAAAACATCACATCCAGCTCATATTCCTTAGCTCGCTCCGGTCTTTTCGCGCTCCATGAATAACTTCCGTCTTCCCCAACGTTTACTTTTTCCTCGAGTACCTGTTTGCCCCCCTCGATTTCTTTCATCACAATTTGCACGACGGCGCCTTTTGGCAGATTGCTGTTTCCGCTTAGCACCACTAGGTCACCGATTGTTTTGACCGCACCACCTAATTTTACCGTTTGCTCCACTTTCGGTTTGGCACAGCCAACTAGCACCAATAGCAACAACAACGTAAGGACCACCGTCATTCGGATATCCTTCATAAAAACCCTCCCTCTATAAATGTTGATATATCAACGGTTGTAGCCGTCTCAGGGGTGTCAAAAAAATATTTTTCGACAAAGATTCTAACATTATTTCTTAAATATGTGTATATCTTACATTGACTGGGTACGCTTCGCGGCCACTACTGGTTAAATTTGGTTGTAGTGGAGGAAGCGTATGGGATGCACCGTGGATCTCTGCATCGCTGATGATGACGAACCCTCCCATGTCTCTTGGCATCCTTGTGCCTACATTCCTTCGTTCGGTCTAGTCATCAGGCAGAGGCCGGCTAAGCTCCTTTAGGGACTCAAGGTCGAATGGATGATATCGCGCCAGCTTCTCCGTGTCATCCTTGTTGTCTAGAGAATCGAGACTATAGGCATCAAGCAGCCGTTTCGAGGCCAAAGATGTCCTGCATCATTCGCTTCGCATCGAACGCTTGGTGCTTCGTACATACAGCGTGCAATACCTTCAATAATTTTCCGCATAACACCACAATCGATTGCTTCTTCCGCAACGGATTATCAGGACGTGTCGTGTAATAGTCGTGCAGCTGCCGAAACGCTTCGTTGTGGCGGATCATCGGCATCATCACGCGGAAGAGGAGGGCGCGCAACCGCCTTCTTCCACGCTTCGAGATCCGTTTTTGCCCTTTGTGTTGGCCGGAGGAATGTTCCCGCAGCGTCAGGCCCGCTAATTTGATAAGCTGCCGCGGATCCTGATAATGGGAGAAACTCCCGATCTCTGATAACAATTCTACGATGGTCGCATCGCCTAAGCCCGGAACGGTCTTCAACCATTCGTACTCGACCGATGTCTGTACGAGTTCGATCAGCTGCTCTGTCAGTGCCTCGATTTCTTCTTCCAGTTGGCGGTACCGGCGGACAAGCGTGGCAATTTCGATACGGGCCATCTGTTGTCCTTCCGTTACGCCAATGGAGTGTTGGGCCAATTCCATCAACTTCTTCGCTTTCGGTTTTTGTGGCGATTGTAATCCCTCACTTTGCCGGTAAAGGGCCAGCACCTCTTCCAGTTCTTTTCCTGCCAGATCACTCGGAAATGGCGTATATTCCAGCACCGCGAGCGCCATTTTCCCAAATGACGGGAAGACTTGGGAAAACTCCGGAAAATATCGATCAAGCCAGCGAATCATTTGATTTCGAACTGCTCCCTGTTCTTCCACCAATTTGGAGCGAAATGTCGCTCCAACGCGCAGCTCCGCCTCCATCCCTTTCAGAATACGCGGATAGCTGAATCGGCCGTCTTTCACTAACCGGGCAATGACGAGCGCATCTTTCGCATCATGCTTGGTTGGAAGGTTATCGTCCAGCTCTTTCGATCGCTTCACGTGCATCGGGTTTGTCATGACGAGAGGGATGCCTTTCTCATCAAGAAAATAGGCGAGATTCAGCCAATAATGTCCCGTTGGCTCGATGCCAACGATCACCTCGGTTTTTCCAAATTCCTTCATGGCTTCTACGATACACTGGTACAACCATTCCAATCCTTCTCTCGATTGCAGAACGGGAAACGGCTTTTTTAACACCCTCCCTCGCTCATCCACAAAGCAGGCATAATGTTTTTTCTTTGCGATATCCATCCCAACAACCAGCGTTTGATCGGTGACTTGATTAATCTTCTTGTTTGAGATAGAATTCATGTATAGTCCTCCTTGGTATCCAAATTAGGGGTCAATTCGTGCGATTGACACCCCCGAATCATACCAAGAGGGCTTTTTTTATTCAAGTCCCCGAAAAAACTTCTAACAGGAATGCTCCTTATATGTATGTATAAGCATCTTTTAAAAAGAAAAATAGTATACGATGTGAAATATTAGGTTAACCATTTCGTTCAAATGAATCTGATAATCTTTATCCGACGATAAACAAGGCTTCCAAAAATGATTCGGAAAATTCTTTAATATTTACGCCCAACCATCACTATTGCTTTTTTGTTGTTTCTTAAGTTCAACCATGATATGACCAGCTTTGGTATATTTCTAACAATGGTAAATCATTATGATTCTCGGTTTTGTGATGAAATGTACAGTGTCTGGCGAAATGGCCTCTCTTTTAGAAGTATGATGTCAAAGGATTGTTGTTGAAAAACTAATTTTTCCATTCACTCTTGGAGACAATGGGGGATCTGCATCACTAATTGGTTACCTTCGTGTATTTTTAGGTGGTTGCTCTGAAATCTTCCATCAATTAACATAAGACTTAGTTCTTTAGGATTTTTCATCCCTGTACTAATCTCGATTTCTTCTGACTGATTTATCACATATAAATAAGGTGTACTATGAACTTTAGATGTATGAAAGAGGTATGCAACTTTGATATATATTATTGATTCATTGATGTTTTCTAAAACAAGCTGATCATTATTCCTTTTATCGTTGTTTATTAACATAATTTTAAACGTTAGTTCGATTGCTAAAGATGAAGCAGGCTTTTTCCGCCTGCTTCATCTCATCCATACAGTGGTTTCTATATCCGTTCCTTTCGCAACCGCTTATAACAGTCTTGTACGTTAGGAGTACCCCAATCACCCTCCGTAATAAAATCCGGTTTCCTTCAGTGTCAGCGGATCTCCTTCCCGATGCACACCGGCATTAATGACTTCGCCTACATAAATATAGTGATCGCCTTTTTCTACTTTTTCGACAACTTTGCACTCAAAGAAGCTGAGCGCATCTTTAAAAATCGGACATCCTGTTTCTTCGGTATAGAATTCGTACCCTGCCAGCTTATTTCCTTCCGGTTCTAAAGATTTAAAGAAAGCGGTGACCATATCCTTCTGGCCTGTTTCCAAAATATTGACGCTAAATACGCCACTTTTGGCAATTTGCTCTTGGGAACGGGTGCCTACTTTCACTGCAACCGCTACCAATGGAGGATTAAAAGACGTTTGTGTCAGCCAGTTTCCCGCAAAAGCATTGGCAGTACCGTTTTCATCTTTTGTGCCGACAATGTATAAACCGTATGTAATTCCACGTAAAGCCGTTTTTTTCGCCTTGGCATCCATGTATGGAACTCCTCCTTCCATAAAAATCGTGTTTTTCAGTTGTGTAGATGTTCTTATTTTCCATTTTATCCAAGCTAATTATATCTGTCTAGCTTTTCATTTTTAAGAAACATAGGGAGATTTCACAACTTACAATACAGCGGACGAACACAAGTTTTCAAGAAAACGAAAGATGGCATAATCCTTTATTGGAAAAGTGGATGGAAGAATCCCCCTTAAAAAAAGTGGGTGTCCCAAAAGTAGAAAATGGGACACCCTCATTTTAAAGAGTCCAGTATACAACTTTTTTGTCACTTAACCGGATTGACCCCCTAAATTTGGACACATCCTATCTTAATTTTAGGTTATTCTCAAAATTTCTCGTTTTTTCTTGGCAAGAAGACAAAATCCTCTTGCCTTATACGCGAACTTCTTTGATGATTAACGATTCCGTTTGCGCTTTTTTGTAAAATTCACGCGGTGGAAGATCGAGAATACTCGAATGAATCCTTCGCTCGTTATAAAATTTCATGTACTCCATCACGGCTTGATAAGCTTCTTCATAGCTGTCAAACGCCATTCTTCCTAGACATTCCTCCTCCAGTAAACGATGAAACGCTTCCATATGCGCATTCATATTCGGCGTCCGTGGTGGAATCCGTTCATGTTCGATTCCAAATCGCTCACAGGCAGCTTCAAAGGCATGAGAAATAAATTGCGGGCCGTTGTCTGTCCGAATCACAGGTTTATTTGCCTGTTCAAATTGCTGACGCTTGAATAACGCTCTTTGAAGCGTCTTTACGGCATCGCTTCCTGAACAACTCAACCCAATATGGTAATCAATTACCGAACGGTCATACACATCGATGAGCGACAAAACAAAGAAAAAGCGTTCTTCTCCTTCGATATATCCGTATTTCACGTCCATTTCCCATAACTGATTCGAGCCTGTAATAATGCGATTTCGAGCGAGTTTCTTCGGATATGGAATCCGTTTCTCTCGCTGCGGACGTAGTAAGTCCATCGCTTTACACAATCGATATACTTTTTTCTTACTGATCACAAGCTGATGGTCTCTTCTTAACTGAATGGTCAGCTTTCGATATCCGTAGGCAAATCCTTCTCCCATCACAAGCTCAGAGAGCCATTCTTGGATTTGTTCGTCTGACACTTTTTCGCCAGTTGCCGTTAGAGAGTAGCCGGGTGTTGGACGTCCCCCACCTACTGTTTTCTTCTCGACTTTTCCGTTCTGCTGATAATAGTTAAGTCCATATAATTGTGTAAAAAGGGAAATAGAAAAAGAGCCATGTTGCTTCCCCTTTGGTAGAATAAACAGTGGACCAAAAACACCAAACATAAGGAGGAATGCAACCATGGCTCAATATCATATTACCCTAAATGATGAACTTTTGCACGGGTTATTCACCAGAGATGAGGGATTAGCTAAGCTATTGGAACAAGTCCTCAATCAAATCCTCGAGGCACAAGTAGAAGAACAGCTGGGAGCTCGCCGTTATGAACGAACGGAAGAACGAAAAGGCTATCGAAACGGTTCGTATCCACGCCAGCTGACGACCCGGGTGGGACGGTTGACCTTGCGCGTTCCACGGACAAGAGATGGGGAGTTCTCTACGGAACTGTTCCAACGGTATCAACGGAGCGAACAAGCACTGGTACTGGCACTAATGGAAATGGTGGTAAACGGGGTGTCTACCCGAAAAATCACTCAAATCACGGAGGAATTATGCGGCACTTCGTTTTCCAAGTCCACGGTCTCCTCACTGTGCAAGGGACTGGATCCGATTATCCAAGACTGGAATTATCGTTCCCTTCATGAACACGTGTATCCGTTTGTGCTAGTAGATGCTATTTATACGAAAGTCCGGGAGGATGGACGAGTACGCTCCAGAGCCGTGTTGATCGCTACAGGAGTGAATGAGGAAGGATATCGAGAAATTCTTGGCCTGCAAATCGGAAACAGTGAATCGGAGTCCAGCTGGAGCGAGTTCTTCGGATGGCTGAAAGACCGGGGACTCCGGGGAGTGGACTTGATCATCTCGGATCAGCACGGTGGGCTGGTGCAAGCCATTGAAAAGCATTTCCAAGGCGCTACATGGCAACGATGCCAGACACATTTTATTCGCAATATCCTCGATGCCGCACCAAAGTATATGCAGGATGCCTTGCTCGAGGAGATTCGTGGGATTCTTCATGCTCCAAATAAGCAAACGGCCCGGCTGTTATTGGAACAAGTGCTGGCCAAATGGGAAGAAAAAGCCCCAAAAGCCATGCAAATCCTCGAAGAGGGATTCGAAGACGCCACCGCCGTATTGGACTATCCGGACCGTTACCGGCGGCGCCTGCGCACGACCAACGGAGTGGAACGGCTGAACGAAGAAATTCGCCGCAGAGAACGGGTCATCCGCATCTTTCCGAACCGGGAATCGGTGTATCGCCTCGTTGGTGCCGTGTTGATCGAAATCGATGAAAAATGGATGTCAGGGCGCAAATACTTGGATATGGCTGAATATTGGCAGTGGCGGAAAACGAAAGAGCAAGGAGTCCGATCGGTGAATCAGGAGGCTCCGGCGATCAAGAGAGTGGGATAACCTCTACGCCGTGTCAAGGAGAACGTGGAATACCGGAGCGAAGCGAGGATATGCCGCGAAAGCTCCTTGACACGCCTGTTCCTTGACAACATGATCATTTGTCCGGGAAGGCGACCGGCAGGGAGACTTTCCGGTCTTACCTACCATACGTCAAGTCATCAGGTCCATGTTGTCTATCAAAGGGGAATTTACACAATAATTTGGACTTGACCTCACTTGTCAGGTGCAAAACAGTAAAACGCAGGTTGAGTCACAGGTAAAATCGCACAATTTTCACAATGAATTCACAGTATAATTCAAATCAATAAAAGAGCTTGAAAAACGTTACAAGAAAACGTTCCAATCTCTTTTATATTTAATGTAGGTTATTCAACAAAGCACCCGTTAGCCAACCATGAAGCGAGCTTCATCACAGATGATGGAAGTTAATTCTTTCTTCCATGGGAGTCAACCATGCCGCATCTATGTGGCACCAGCAATGATGAAAATACTGATTTTTTGTATAATTTAGTAAAAAAACATTGCAATCATTCTACCGTGTGATTATAATAAATAAAAAAATTCCATATATCTTTGTGATGATGAAGAATAGTAGGCATGGCGGACACTTCAGAGAGCTGATGGTTGGTGCAAATCAGTGTGGAAACCATGTTGAATGGGCTTCGGAGCAACCAGACCGAAATTTAGAGTAGGTTTTGGCGGAGAGTCTCACCGTTAAAAGAGACAAGGTATCGAAACGTAATTTACGTTTCCGTACCCTAAAAGTGCGTTTGTTGTTTTACAAACGAACAAAGGTGGCACCGCGGCTTTCCGTCCTTTGGCAAGTGGATGGAAAGCCTTTTTATTTAGTTGTCTAAAAGGAGTGATTAGTCATGGAAGACGGCTGGTGGACGTCTTTTTCAATTCAAAACATTAAAACTACAACAAAATGGAGGGATTTTGATGAATAGGGAAATATTAATATCAGGAATAAGACCTACAGGAGAATTACATTTGGGTAACTACTATGGTGCAATGAAGAATATCCTTGAATTACAGGAAAAGTACAATTCATACTTTTTTATCAGTGATATTCATTCACTAACTACTCACCCTAAACCAGATGATTTAACGAGAAATGTTTTGGAAATTGCTAAAGATTATTTGACAGCAGGGCTCGATCCAAATAAATCTACATTTTATGTCCAATCCTCGATTGCAGAGGAAATATGTGAATTGCATACTTATTTAAGCATGGTAATGCCATTAGGGGATTTATTACGTTGCCCAACATTTAAAGAAAAAGCAAAAAAACACCCTGATAATGTTAATTATGGATTAGTAGGTTATCCGGTTTTGATGGCAGCAGACATTCTTATACACAAAGGAAAATTTGTGCCCGTCGGCGAAGATCAACTTGTTCATTTGGAAATAGCAAGGACAATTGTACGTAGATTTAACCAACTCTATGGAGATATTTTTCCTGAACCAAGACCTATTATGGAAAATGCTGTTCGTATTCCTTCTCTTTCAGGGAAAGGGAAAATGAGTAAATCAGATAACGCCGACAGTTATATTAGTATGAAAGATGACAATGAAACCATTCAACGAAAAGTAAAGAAGGCATATTCTGATCCCACTCGTATCTATAAACATCAAGCAGGTAACCCTTCAAAAGAGGGGTGCAACGTTTATCATTTACACACTTATTTTACTGAAAAGGAAATGTTAGAAAAGATTCAGCTCCAATGCAGTAATGCGACTATAGGGTGTGTACAATGTAAATCCATTCTATCCGATTCAATCAATTCAATCGTTGAACCGTTTAGGGAAAGAAGAGAAAAATTGTCAGACAGTTATGTATATGATGTTTTAGCACACGGACGAATGAAAGCTAAAGAGTCATCACAAAAAGTTATCAGTGAAGTTAGAAAGGCAATTGGATTAAGGATGTTTTAAGTGATTTAATAAGGTGTATCGAATAGTGATACACCTTTTTCTTCATCAATTTATTAACGGTTTATTATGACTAACTGCTTCGTTAGCCAACCATGAAACGAACTTCACCACAGATGATGGAAGTTCATTCGTTCTTCCCTGGGAGACAACCATGCCGCATCTATGCGGCATCATCAGAATAATGAAAATATTCATTTTCAGGATAGACCTCCATGTCGTGCTTACGGCACTAGCAAATGATGAAAATACTAATTTTCGGGATAGTTAAAAAAGAAATGGGTGTAAGCAAAACACCCGCAAAATGTGCGGGTGTTTCTGCTTAAATAACCATATGTAACTGCTAAACTAAAATGGACAGAATCCGACAAATAAAATTGAACACTCATTTACCAATTTTACTCCGAACAGCTATGATAGATGTTGAATGCTATCTAGCTGTTGGAGGGATGGAAAGGTGGATAAGTGGGAAGTGTACATGGAAATTTATCAGCTCTTAAAGCAAGGATTTAGTAAAGCCACTATCGCTAAAAAATTAAACATATCCAGAACGACATTATATAACTATTTAAAACGTTCACCAGAGGAAATGACGATATGGCTGGCTTCTACGAAGCAGCGAAGAAAAAAGTTAGACCCTTACCGAGAGATTATTTTACATTGGATTCAGAAGCATCCAGATCTATCAGCGTCTCAAGTACAAGATTGGCTGGAGGAACAATATCCCGATCTCCGTGTGGGAGAAAGTACGGTCCGCAGCTATGTGAGGAATTTACGAGAGGAGTGGAACATCCCAAAAGAAACTTCTGTCCGCCAATATCAAGCAGTGCCAGATCCACCAATGGGTCACCAAGCGCAAGTCGATTTTGGAAAAGTCAAAGTAAAAAATCAACAAGGAAAGGATATCGTGTTATATTTTATCGCCTTTGTTCTTTCGCACTCCCGTTATAAATACATGGAGTGGCTGAATCGTCCTTTTACGACGAGAGATGTCATCCAAGCGCACGAGAATGCGTTCCAATGGTTTGGGGGAATCCCAAACGAACTGGTTTACGATCAGGACAACCTGATTGTGGTCAGCGAAAATGCCGGGGATCTCATTCTCACGGCCGAATTTGAAGCCTATCGGAGACAACGAAACTTGACTCTTCATGTATGTCGAAAGGCAGATCCGGAAAGTAAGGGGAAAATCGAAAACGTCGTAGGATTTATCAAACATAACTTTGCCAAACATCGGATCTTTACTACTATCGATGCATGGAATGAACAAGGATGGAATTGGCTGCGCCGAACAGGAAACGGCAGAGTTCATAATACGACAAAAAAGAGACCGGCCGATGTGTTCGAACTCGAAAAAGCACACTTACGACCGATCTCTCCATCATTGGACGTGACTGGTGTCCCCAAAACAAACCTTACCAACAGTATAACAAGGACGGTGAGAAAGGACAATACCATTCTGTACAAATCCAATCGATACACGGTTCCGTGCGGAACCTATACATCGTTTGGGAAAACGGTGCAAATCGTCATTCAAGAGGCAGAACAAGAACTCCTGATCTATGATTTGGAAACCGGGGAATACTTAGGGAAACACCCGATCACTCACGGCAAAGGGAAACTCATTCAAAACCGGAATCATCTGCGTGATCGAGCGAAAGGGATCGATGTGTATCTCGAGAGGATTGCCCATGAATTTGAAAATCCGGATGCGGCCAAGGAGTATCTCGAACGTATACGAAAAAACTATCCACGATATATACGGGATCAATTACAGCTCATTCAAAAGCAGCTGGCTCAATCTCCACTCTCTCTGTGCAGCCAAGCGCTGCAAAAATGTATGGAATTACAGTTGTATAGCGCCTCTGCATTTACAGATATGGTCGGTTACTTACAACGACAACATAGATGGAACACTTCCGACAAAGTCGTTTCAGTGAACCGAATTCAACCATTACGTGAGGGGAACCTTTCGGTTTTGGAAGCTCAACCAGCTGTCAGAAGCATCGAAGAATATATTGAGATTTTGGAGGGAAGAACGAAATGAGCCAGCTGGCGAAAGTACAAGAGTTATTGCGAACGTTGCGTTTGACAGAAACGGCTTTTCACCTGCCTGTACTAGTGAAACAAGCAGAAACAAACGAGATGACCTATCTTCGTTTTTTGTCCATAGTATTACAGTATGAACAAGATTGTCGGGAGAAAAAAGCACGGGAAAGGCGTCTAAAATGGGCAGCTTTCCCGTATTACAAGACATTGGACGAGTTTCAGCTGGATGAACAGCCATCACTGACAAAACGGCAATTTCATCAATTGCGGGAACTCGCATGGTTAGACCAACTTTTTAACTTAATTTTATTAGGACCGCCAGGTGTAGGGAAAACCCATTTAGCGATTGGACTTGGGATGGAGGCGATTGATCAAGGGTATAAAGTGACGTTTATTACCATGGGAGAGTTGATTCAAGCGTTAAAAACAGAAGAAATCACTCGCAAATCTCGAATTCGTCTTCAGCGTCTAAGAGAATCCAACCTCGTGATTATCGATGATCTCATGTTTATGGCGATGGATCAACGAGAAGCCAATTTGTTTTTCCATTTGATCAATGACTTGTACAATCAATCATCCATTATTTTAACGTCCAACAAGGGACCAAGTGAATGGGGAGAACTACTGGGGGATCCAGCGATCACTACAGCCGTATTAGATAGAATTATTCATCGGGCAGAGGTGATTCATTTAAACGGAGACAGCTATCGCATGAAGCATAGAATTTCCATTTTCAGCGATGAAACTGTTCAAAATTAATGAGCAAAAAGTGTTCAATTTTACTTGACGGTTACACCATATCAATAATTCCATTAATCCATTCAGAATTTTCTTCGATTCCGAGCTTATTACAAAGATTTTTATGAACTCTTTTAAATTCTGGAACTATACTTTTCATCACATTCATAATTTCAAGGGGATTTCTACCACATTCCCAACTTTCAAGGAGGGAAAGTTGCCAAGCTTCTAGCTTGCTTCTTTCCCCTTCGTATTTTGCCCAATCACCAAACGTATTTGGTTGGATTCCTACTTCCATATACCAAGCTGTTGCCATTGATAAACGTAAGTTGTCAATACATTTCAAAGCATAATAATACTCTTTTCTCATTACTCTGCGATAAGCTTCATGAAAATACGCAAAAAACTTTGTTCGCCAAAGTTCCAATTCTTCAATTGTTGGTTCATAGGATAAAGCCATTGATTGATCTAAAATATCTGCCAACATTCCGTTTGTATCTTTTACAATTTTTATATTTTTCAACCATACGGAAGGCTGAATATCTTCAGGTTTATAATAAAATGTATCCACTTTAACGAAACAATCATAGTGAGCGATTGAATAAGTTACAAACGGACCTAAATCCTCAAAATAAAGAACATTTCCCCACTTTTTAGGGCGATTTTTTTTGTTCGAGATAAATGCTTGGAATTTTTCAGGTAATACAACGATGCGGAGGTCAATGTCGGAATATAAATCCATGTTTTCACTCCCGATTGAACCACCATAAAAAACCGCTAATACATCATCGTCATTAAATAAATCTTTTTCAATTGCAGTCATTAAATCTTGACGATGCTTTGGAATTTCTAAATCTCTTTCTTTGTGTCTAGTTACAAATCCCACACATTGAATAACAACTCCCCTAAAATATATTTTTAGAATATAAATCCATATTGATTTTATATATTAGATATTTAGCATTTGATTCCTTCTTTAATTATACTGCCCGTTAGATGCCCATGCATCGCTTCGCGGCATCACAGATGATGAAAGAAATTTTATTCTTCCATAGAAATCAAATAAGACCGATTTTAATCAATTTACCACAATATTACAAACACTTTCAAAATGCCTTTTATTATTCAAATATTTGTTTGATCGGAAATAAAGAAAAAATTGTTGGCATAAAAATTCGCCAACACTTTTATTGAATATATAACTTTATTTTTCAGTATGCGACTTTATCTTCCGCAGATAATAGAAAAAACAAAAGCCTGCTGGATTCACCAACAGGCTTTCAGTTCCCGACTTTTTTGTTCGGTACCTAACTTTTTTGTCCGGTTCCCGACTTTTTTGTCAAGTACCCGACTTTTTTGTCATTCAACAACAGCTTTTCCGACCAACGAACCGCTCACTCTACCGTCACGCTTTTCGCCAAGTTGCGTGGTTTGTCGACGTCGCAGCCGCGATGCAGGGCGGCATAGTACGCGATCAGCTGCAGCGGTACGACGGAAACAAGCGACGTGAGAGCCGGATGGACGGCTGGGATGATGAAGCGATCTCCTTCTCCTTCTAAGCCGCGCATCGAGATAACGCATGGATTCGCGCCACGGGCAACGACTTCTTTTACATTGCCGCGAATGCTTAAGTTGACGTGCTCTTGGGTAGCGAGAGCGATGACCGGCGTGCCATCTTCGATGAGGGCGATCGTACCGTGTTTCAACTCACCACCAGCAAACCCTTCCGCTTGGATATAGGAGATTTCTTTCAGCTTGAGCGCGCCTTCTAAGCAGACATAGTAGTCAACCGCACGGCCAATAAAGAAGCAGTTGCGCGTCAGCGTTAAGTAGTCGCTCGCGATTTTCTCCATTTCCTCTTTCGCATCGCACAACATTTCCATCACATTGGCGACGATAGCGAGCTCTTTCATCAAGTTAAAGTCCAATTCGAGACCTTTCGCTTTCGCTGCACTCGCCGCTAAAATCGCCAATACTGCGATTTGTGCCGTGTATGCTTTTGTCGAGGCAACGGCGATTTCTGGACCAGCGTGCAACAACAGCGTATAGTCCGCTTCACGCGACAGCGTCGAGCCTGGGACGTTGGTAATCGTAATGGCTTTATGGCCGAGTTTTCTCGTTTGCACAAGCACAGCACGGCTGTCGGCCGTTTCACCGCTTTGCGAAATAAAGATGAAGAGCGGCTTTTCCGACAGGAGCGGCATATTGTACGAAAATTCGCTGGCAATGTGCACTTCGACTGGAATTTTCGCCCACGATTCAATCAATTGTTTGCCGACAAGGCCTGCATGATAGCTCGTTCCACACGCGACAATGTATAAGCGGTCCGCATTCAACACCTCATTGACGATTGCTTGATCAATGGCCAATTCTTCGTTGTCATCTTGGTATTTTTGAATGATGCGGCGGATGACAAACGGCTGCTCGTCAATTTCTTTCAACATGTAATGCGGGTACGTCCCTTTTTCAATGTCGCTGGCATCGAGCTCTGCCGTATATGGCTTCCGTTCGACTTTCTCACCATTTAACGTTTGAATTGATACGTTCTCGCTTGTGACGATCAACATTTCGCCGTCCATGAGTTCGACAAACTGGTTCGTCACTTGAAGCATCGCCATCGCATCGCTGGCCACGACGTTGAACCCATCACCGAGACCGGCGAGGAGCGGGCTTTTGTTTTTCGCCGCATACAACGTTTCCTCGTTTTCTGCATCAATCATCGCGATCGCATACGAGCCTTTTAACAGCGAGAGCGCTTTGCGGAACGCTTCCTCCGTCGTCAGCCCTTCTTGCACAAACTTTTCGATGAGCTGGACGATCACTTCCGTATCCGTATCGCTCTGGAACGTGACACCAGCCAAGTAGTCGCGTTTCAGCATTTCGTAGTTTTCGATGACACCGTTATGCACGAGCGTAAAGCGGCCGGAGGCGCTTTGGTGCGGGTGGGCATTCACCCGGCTTGGGGCCCCGTGCGTCGCCCAGCGTGTATGACCGATACCGATCGTCGCTTTGACGTCCGAGTCGACGATGCGGCGCAAATCGGCAATCCGTCCTTTTTCTTTAAACACATGAACGCCGTTCTCATTTAATACGGCAATCCCCGCCGAATCGTAGCCGCGGTACTCGAGTTTTTCCAATCCGCGCAACAAAATCTCTTTCACATCTTGGTAACCGATATAACCAACAATACCGCACATGGTAATATTTCCTCCTTTAACGTCGGAGGCTGCCGCTAACGAGATCCTTCCATGTTCAGTTGTCAAAGAACAACGGGGCCTCGCCGTCAATGCGGCAGACTCCCCTTTCGTTTTGTGCGATGACATCCTCCCCTTTGTCCAAAGGGTCACCCCTTTGTTTTAAGAGAGGACTTGCGGCTGTCATCGCTCCAGCCGGGAGGCATCCGCCGAAAACCTCGATAAACCTCCTCCTCGTCAACTAAGCGCGCGTCCGTTCCCGCGCTTAGTCCAGGCGCTTTTTTGTCGTCAAAACCAGTGCAACCATTCCACTTTGTCGAGCATGCCAACGGTTGCGGCACGCCATTTGTTCATCCATTTCCGCTCTTCGCCCCGCCATCGCCTCCTTTCAAGTAAAAGGCAACAACGTTAATGTTACAGCACATTCCCATCGTCGTCAACTCTCATTTTCTTTTTATATAAAACAACCTATGCATAAACAGAACATAATGTTCCGGTTATGCATAGGCTAATCATCAGTACATGCGGTTATTCCACACCCATCTCGCGACGAATAACATCAGCAATCCGCTCGACGTAGGTACGGCAAGCTTCCTCGGTCGGGGCCTCGGCCATAACGCGCACAAGCGGCTCAGTTCCTGATGGACGGACAAGGACGCGTCCGTTGCCGTTCATTTCCGCTTCCACTTCTGCGATGACCTTTTTGACTTGTTCATGTTCCATCGCTTTTTCTTTATCCGTCACCCGAACGTTCACAAGCAGCTGCGGATATTTTTTCATTTCCCCTGCCAGCTCGGAGAGCGGTTTGCCTTTGATTTTCATAATATTCACGAGTTGGAGCGCCGTCAGCATCCCGTCCCCTGTCGTATTATAGTCAAGGAAAATAATGTGTCCAGACTGCTCACCGCCGAGATTATAGCCGTTCTTCTTCATTTCCTCGACGACGTATCGGTCACCGACTGCCGTTTGCACACTGCTGATTCCTTGCGCCTCAAGCGCCTTGTAAAAACCAAGATTGCTCATGACGGTCGAGACGACAGTTTGTTGCTTGAGGCGGCCTGTTTCTTTTAAATATTTAGCGCAAATGTACATAATTTGGTCACCGTCCACGATGTTGCCACGCTCGTCGACGGCAATCAGACGGTCGCCATCTCCGTCAAACGCAAGCCCCACATCGGCTCCTTTTTCTTTGACAAACGCCGCCAGCGCCTCTGGATGGGTCGAGCCAACTCCTTCGTTGATGTTGAGGCCGTTTGGTGAAGCGCCCATTGTGATGACATCAGCTTCCAAATCAGCAAACAAATAGGTGGCAAGCGATGAGGTCGCCCCGTGCGCGCAATCGAGGGCAATTTTCATTCCAGAAAAATCCTCATCAATCGTCTGTTTTAAATATTGCAAGTACTTTTGTCCACCTTCAAAGTAATCGTTGACTTGACCAAGCGATGAGCCAATCGGCCGCGGCAACATATCTTCCGGGCTGTCGATCAGCGTTTCAATTTCTTGCTCCTGCTCATCTGACAGTTTAAACCCGTCCGGACCGAAAAATTTAATGCCATTATCTTGCACAGGATTGTGGGAGGCAGAAATCATAATACCAGCCTGTGCCCCGAGCGCTTTCGTCAAATAGGCAACGCCTGGCGTGGAGATGACGCCAAGACGCATCACTTCCGCTCCGATCGAGAGCAGTCCGGCAACAAGAGCACCTTCCAACATATGGCCGGAAATGCGCGTATCGCGTCCGATCAACACTTTCGGACGTTCAGCACTTTTCGTCAGCACGTATCCGCCGCAGCGGCCGATTTTAAACGCCAATTCCGGCGTCAGCTCACGATTCGCTACTCCACGTACACCGTCAGTGCCAAAATATTTACCCATTCGGTCAATCTCTCCTTACTGTACAATTTATTGTGCAGCTGCTTTTTCACTAATATTGACCATCGCTGTTTCTGCCGATGGCTCCCATCGGACTTGTTCCGGTTTGTCCCATCGAATGGTGACTCGGTGCTCACCCGCATCAAGCCCGCTGACATCGACATAGAGACGAACGTCGTCTTTCGTCAGACCACGGACGATATCAGGCGGGCCGATGAGACGGACGTTAATCTTTCCGCCTACAGGCTCCAAAAAGTCGGCCTGGTACGAATCCGATAGGCCGACAACATTAATTGGAATGTTTTCCCATGTTCGTACCTCATCTTTCTCAACCTTATTCTCTTCGTTCTCAGCCTTCTCCACCTTTTCAACATCGATGTGGACCTTGATTTTGGACGGGTCAATTCTTTTCACCCCGTCAGGAAGTGGAACATCAAGCTCTACTGTCGTATCATCCTTCACATTATCTAAGTCAACCGTCAGCCCATCGAGTTGTTTAATCCGGTCCAATGCGCCTTTTGATCCGTAAATCGTCACCTGCTCCGGTTCTGGATGGATGCTAACAAGACGCACCCCATCCGGCAGCTCCCCAGTTGTTTGTACTTGAAGTGGCACAGTCTTGCTAGCACTTTTGACCGGCACAGTCACTTCTACAACTGATGGCTGCGGCTCAACATCGATTTCATTGCCTTGGCGATCGTATACCCGAACTCGCACTTTTTTCGCCAACGTTTCCGTCGCCCCTTCCAGGTCGACGATCGCTTTTACAAACGAAATATCATCGATCAGCTCTTTCGATCCAGTAATCGTCACAGTGCCCGGCTCAACGGTCGGTTCGCCGACAGAATAGCCATCAGGCATTTTGTTTCGGTTAAAAAACTCGACGCTGACAGGGAAGCGTTTCGATACTTTTTCGCGGATCGTCACTTTCACCGAAGCGGGCTGAATGTTCACTTTCAATTTCTCGGAAACGTCCTTGTATTTGATCGGTACCGTATACGTACCTAACGGCAAATCCGTTAAATCGACGTACACTTCGAAATTCCGTTGCAGCGCCGTTGGTTTGACAATGCTTGCCGGACCTTGAAGCGTGACATTTACATATTGCGGCACGCCAGATACGATCAAGTTCTCCTCATCATAATAAGCAACAACCGGGACATCGATCAATGTTTCCGTATCTTCCTGGCCAAATGTATTGCGCGTCTGCTCCCCGGTTTTCGCCCCGACATTGGCCGACATATACAGCATGATGGCCAATAATAAAGAAACAACGCGAATAAACCAAGGGTGGTCCATTAATTTATCCATGTTTCTTCCCCCTCCATTGCCAACGGGAAGAAGTGGCGGTCTTCGCAGCTGGAGCCAGCTCGCCTGTTAACAGTTCCCGGAATTCATCGATCGTTAAATCGCGGTACAGCTCGCCGTTTTTCGCCACTGACACCGCCCCCGTCTCCTCGGACACAATGACGGTGACGCTGTCGGTCACTTCGCTAATACCAAGAGCCGCGCGATGGCGCGTCCCGAGCTCCTTTGAAATGAACGGACTCTCCGACAACGGCAAATAACAAGCGGCGGCAGCGATTTGATTCTTTTGAATGATCACCGCCCCGTCATGAAGCGGTGTGTTCGGAATGAAAATATTAATAAGCAGCTCGGACGATACGTGTGCATTTAGCATAATTCCGGTTTCAACATAATCGCCCATCCCGGTCTCCCGCTCGATGGAAATGAGCGCCCCGATGCGCCGTTTTGCCATATACTCGGTCGCTTTCACAATTGCATCGACCATCCGCAGCCTCTCTTCATCTTCATTGACGGTACTGCGGGTAAACAGTCGCCCACGGCCAAGCTGCTCGAGGGCACGGCGCAGTTCCGGTTGAAAAATGATAATGATCGCGAGAAACCCCCAAATGATCGCCTGATCCATCAGCCATTGCAGCGTAGTAAGTCCGAGATAATTACTCACAAAACGAACTAAAATAATTAAAAAAATACCTTTCAATAGCTGAATGGCCTTCGTCCCGCGAATCATCATAATCAATTTATAAATGACATACCAAACAACAAGGATGTCGACGACTTTCAATAAATACGACACGATGGGGAGCTCTTCGAAGGACATCTTCACACTTCCTTTATCTCTAATTCCAACCTTCTGATGGTCATGGAAAAAGCCATCGGACGATGGCTGCCATCATTCAAGTGATTGGAGCGCACGGCTGGCCTTCTCTTTAATATTATACCAAATCCATTCAAACACTTGATTAATTTCCTCTACTTCGCCTGTCACCTGCCCGGCCGATGCCATATATTTCTCCCCACGGATCACCGTCACATTCCCATCCACCGTTCCTTCAATCCGGATCGATCCATTGCGAACGACAATATCCCCTTTGACAGTTTCACCTTTTGGCACGATGACCGTATGGTCACGGATGATGACAGGTTCATCAGCCGAAACGGAAAATGAGCCTTTTCCCCCCCATGAGGAAGCAACGCTTCCTACAGTGAGAAGAAGAAACAGAGAAGCGGCAGTCAACAGTGGATGCCCGTGCAACCAACGACGCAGCCGCACTGTCTTTCTCTCTTTCGGCATGGCCCCCATCACCGTTGCTGTAAATGATGACGGTGCGGTCACGTGGGAGGCATATTGTAGAAAGGCGACCGTCTTTTTTAATTCATGAAAATGGGCAGCACAAGCGGCGCACGAACGTAAATGCTCTTTTAGCCGTAGCTCCTCATCCGGCTGAAGATCGCCGTCAAGATAGCTGTGCATAAGTGATACTATTTCTTTCGGACATTCCATAGTCTCCCACCCTTTTATAAATGGCCCAGTTGCCTGCGCAACGCTTCACGGCCGCGATGCAGCCTCGTTTTCACTGTACCAACCGGCAAGCCTAAAATCTCACTAATCTCCTGCAATGACAAATCTTCGATGTATTTTAGTACGATCACGCTTCGGTATTTCTCCGGCAGCTGCTCAATTGCACGCTGGACTGTCTCCTGTAGTTCCAAGCTTTCCACTGCCTCTTCAGGCGACGCCTCGCGAGAAGGAAGCTGAGCCTGCATCGTCAATCCATCCGTGCCGTTTAATTCCTCATCCAAATACACATCTGGTTTTCGTTTTCTCAACTTATCGATCGTTAAGTTCGTGGCAATGCGGTATAGCCACGTCGAAAACTTCATATTTGGATTGTATGTGTCAATATGGACGTAAGCACGGATGAACGCTTCCTGTGCCGCATCTTCCGCCTCATGGCGATTTCCGAGCATTCGGTAACAAAGGCGGTAAATCTTATCTTTATACAAATCGACAAGATCGGCATATGCGTTTTGGTCGCCTTTTCGGATCGCCCTAATTCTTTTTTTAATAAATAGATCCATAAAATACAATACCCCCGCCCTTACGGCTCATCTTATATTACGGCGCTTGATGAAGAAAAGTTTCATGCAACATGTTTATTGTATCATAGAACTGAAAAAAGAGGGGAGGTCAAAAGAATGACCTCCCCTCGATCACAGCGAGGAAAAAGCGATTTTACATTGCTCTCCGAGCAGCCCGTCAAACGAGTTTCTCTCCAAATAGTGATCCCATCAATGCTACGGCGACAGAGGCAGTTTTATTGCGTTCATCTAAAATCGGGTTCACCTCAACAAATTCAGCGGAGGTGATGATTTGCGCTTCAGCCAGCATCTCCATGGCCAAGTGGCTCTCCCGATACGTCAACCCGCCAATAACCGGCGTACCAACTCCTGGCGCATCGCTCGGGTCAAGCCCATCCAAATCAAGCGACAAGTGGACACCATCCGTCCGCTCTTTTAAATAGGCAATTGTTTCTTCCATCACCTTCGTCATCCCAAGCCGGTCAACCTCATGCATCGTATAAATTTTGATCCCTTTTTCCCGGATAAATTTCTTCTCCCCGTCATCAAGTGACCGAACCCCGATCAATACGACATGTTCCGGCTTAACTTTCGGACTGTATCCGCCGATCCCCGTCAGCGCTGGATGACCGAATCCAAGGCTTGCCGCCAGCGGCATACCATGAATGTTTCCAGATGGCGAAGTCTCCTCAGTATTAACATCGCCGTGCGCATCATACCAAATGACGCCCAACCGTTCATAGTGTTTAGCCACTCCAGCGAGCGTGCCGATCGCAATGCTATGGTCACCACCTAACACCAGCGGAAAGCGACCTCGTTTGACCACTTCATCAACAGCCGTCGCCAGCTTTTCATTCGCTTCCGCAACCGCTTTCAAATTACGCAATTGTGAAGCACCCTGTTCGTGCAATCGCTCCACCTTTCCAATCGGAATATCGCCCAAATCTTCAATATCGTAATGCAGACGTTCCAGCCGTTCAATCACCCCTGCATAGCGGATTGCGCTCGGCCCCATATCGACGCCGCGTCGCGTTTGTCCTAAATCCATTGGTACACCGATAATAGAGATTGGTTTCATGTTGTCTTCTCTCCTTTCCCGTTTCCCCTTATGCCCTTATTGTAGGGGAAACGGGGGCGATGACTCAACTCGACACTTTTTCGAATATTTATACCTTTGGGACTTCCTAGTCTACTTTCATTTAGCTGAGACTAGAGGCAAAAAAAAAGAGCAGTCTACTTCGGAATGCGAAGTAGACTGCTCTTGATGGAGCCTATCGGGATCGAACCGATGACCTCCTGCGTGCAAAGCAGGCGCTCTCCCAGCTGAGCTAAGGCCCCGTTCAAAGCGGAAGACGGGACTCGAACCCGCGACCCCCACCTTGGCAAGGTGGTGTTCTACCACTGAACTACTTCCGCATCATGATGAGCCATGGAGGACTCGAACCTCCGACCCTCTGATTAAAAGTCAGATGCTCTACCTACTGAGCTAATGGCTCACGGTTAAGATAACACTCTAAAGTACCGATTAGCTCTACCCGCCCCTTCCTCTACTAGCTAATTCAAGGATGTTAGATGCGTCGGGACAATGCTGATCTACGTCTTGTACCATTTTATGCACAAAAAAATAATGGCTGGGCTAGCTGGATTCGAACCAGCGCATCACGGAGTCAAAGTCCGTTGCCTTACCGCTTGGCTATAGCCCAACGTCATAAGGGATATTGTATTCGATAATCAGTATGCCAATTTTGAGAGCAATTATACGTTTTTAAATCAACCGTCCTTAAAAGGACGGTTGATTTCAAAGAGTGACCCGTACGGGATTCGAACCCGTGTTACCGCCGTGAAAGGGCGGTGTCTTAACCACTTGACCAACGGGCCAAAAAAACGATGGAGCTTCCAACCGGGCTCGAACCGGTGACCTCTTCCTTACCATGGAAGTGCTCTACCTACTGAGCTATGGAAGCGTAAAAATGGCTCCGCAAGTAGGATTCGAACCTACGACCTACCGGTTAACAGCCGGTTGCTCTACCGCTGAGCTATTGCGGAACGATACAACATTGCCTAGCGACGACCTACTCTTGCAGGGGCGCTGGCCCCAACTACCATCGGCGCTGGAGAGCTTAACTTCCGTGTTCGGGATGGGAACGGGTGTTTCCTCTCCGCTATCATCACTAGGCAATGATTTATTTACTTAGACACTAATTATTATATTCATGTCATTGGTTTTGTCAACAGGAAATTCATTCCTTCAAAACTAGATAACCGTTTGGTGGGAAGAAGCCTCCGCTTTTCGTACTGTCTAGCTCCGGCCGCCACTTTTCTAGGTTAAGCCCTCGATCGATTAGTATCCGTCAGCTCCACGTGTCGCCACGCTTCCACCTCGGACCTATCGACCTCGTCATCTTCGAGGGATCTTACTCGCCTAACGCGATGGGAAATCTCATCTTGAGGGGGGCTTCACGCTTAGATGCTTTCAGCGCTTATCCCTTCCGCACATAGCTACCCAGCGGTGCCCCTGGCGGGACAACTGGTACACCAGCGGTGCGTCCATCCCGGTCCTCTCGTACTAAGGACAGCTCCTCTCAAATTTCCTACGCCCACGACGGATAGGGACCGAACTGTCTCACGACGTTCTGAACCCAGCTCGCGTACCGCTTTAATGGGCGAACAGCCCAACCCTTGGGACCGACTACAGCCCCAGGATGCGATGAGCCGACATCGAGGTGCCAAACCTCCCCGTCGATGTGGACTCTTGGGGGAGATCAGCCTGTTATCCCCGGGGTAGCTTTTATCCGTTGAGCGATGGCCCTTCCATGCGGAACCACCGGATCACTAAGCCCGACTTTCGTCCCTGCTCGACCTGTCCGTCTCGCAGTCAAGCTCCCTTGTGCCTTTGCACTCTCCGAATGATTTCCAACCATTCTGAGGGAACCTTTGGGCGCCTCCGTTACCTTTTGGGAGGCGACCGCCCCAGTCAAACTGCCCACCTGACACTGTCTCCCACCCCGATAAGGGGTGCGGGTTAGAATTTCAATACCGCCAGGGTGGTATCCCACCGACGCCTCCACCGAAGCTGGCGCTCCGGCTTCCCTGGCTCCCACCTATCCTGTACAAGCGATACCAAAATTCCATATCAGGCTGCAGTAAAGCTCCACGGGGTCTTTCCGTCCTGTCGCGGGTAACCTGCATCTTCACAGGTAGTATAATTTCACCGGGTCTCTCGTTGAGACAGTGCCCAAGTCGTTACACCTTTCGTGCGGGTCGGAACTTACCCGACAAGGAATTTCGCTACCTTAGGACCGTTATAGTTACGGCCGCCGTTTACTGGGGCTTCGGTTCGCACCTTCGCTTGCGCTAAGCGCTCCCCTTAACCTTCCAGCACCGGGCAGGTGTCAGCCCCTATACTTCGCCTTTCGGCTTCGCAGAGACCTGTGTTTTTGATAAACAGTCGCTTGGGCCTTTTCACTGCGGCTCTTCGGGGCTCATCACCCCAAAGAGCACCCCTTCTCCCGAAGTTACGGGGTCATTTTGCCGAGTTCCTTAACGAGAGTTCTCCCGCGCGCCTTAGGATTCTCTCCTCGCCTACCTGTGTCGGTTTGCGGTACGGGCACCTCTTCCCTCGCTAGAGGCTTTTCTTGGCAGTGTGGAATCAGGGACTTCCGGATCAAATCCGTCGCCATCACAGCTCAGCCTTTACGGCCAGCGGATTTGCCTACTGGCCAGCCTTACTGCTTGGACAGGCTCTTCCAGCCGCCTGCTCACCCTATCCTCCTGCGTCCCCCCATCGCTCAAACGGGAAGGAGGTGGTACAGGAATCTCAACCTGTTGTCCATCACCTACGCCTTTCGGCCTCGGCTTAGGTCCCGACTAACCCTGAGCGGACGAACCTTCCTCAGGAACCCTTAGGCTTTCGGCGCAGAGGATTCTCACCTCTGTTTTCGCTACTCATACCGGCATTCTCACTTCTAAGCGCTCCACCAGTCCTTCCGGTCTGGCTTCGATGCCCTTAGAACGCTCCCCTACCGATGACCAACGGTCATCCCGCAGCTTCGGCGGCACGTTTAGCCCCGGTACATTTTCGGCGCAGAGTCACTCGACCAGTGAGCTATTACGCACTCTTTAAATGGTGGCTGCTTCTAAGCCAACATCCTGGTTGTCTTCGCAACTCCACATCCTTTTCCACTGAACGTGCACTTGGGGGCCTTAGCTGGCGATCTGGGCTGTTTCCCTCTTGACCACGGATCTTATCACTCGTAGTCTGACTCCCAAGGATAAGTCATTGGCATTCGGAGTTTGACTGGGTTCGGTAACCCGATGAGGGCCCCTAGCCCAATCAGTGCTCTACCTCCAAGACTCTCACCTTGAGGCTAGCCCTAAAGCTATTTCGGGGAGAACCAGCTATCTCCAAGTTCGATTGGCATTTCACCCCTACCCACACCTCATCCCCGCACTTTTCAACGTACGTGGGTTCGGGCCTCCAGCCGGTGTTACCCGGCCTTCACCCTGGACATGGGTAGATCACCTGGTTTCGGGTCGACGACGACGTACTCAAACGCCCTATTCAGACTCGCTTTCGCTGCGGCTCCGCCTCTTCGGCTTAACCTCGCACGCCATCGTCACTCGCCGGTTCATTCTACAAAAGGCACGCCATCACCCATGAACGGGCTCTGACTACTTGTAGGCACACGGTTTCAGGTTCTCTTTCACTCCCCTTCCGGGGTGCTTTTCACCTTTCCCTCACGGTACTGGTTCACTATCGGTCACTAGGGAGTATTTAGCCTTGGGAGATGGTCCTCCCTGCTTCCGACGGGATTTCCCGTGTCCCGCCGTACTCAGGAGCCGCTCGGGAGGGAACGAAGTTTCGACTACAGGGCTGTCACCTTCTCTGGCCGGCCGTTCCAGACCGGTTCGTCTACCCCGTTCCTTTCTCACTCCCATCTGAGCGGTCCTACAACCCCAAGAGGCACGCCTCTTGGTTTGGGCTGTTCCCGTTTCGCTCGCCGCTACTCAGGGAATCGCATTTGCTTTCTTCTCCTCCGGGTACTAAGATGTTTCAGTTCCCCGGGTGTGCCCTCCATGCCCTATGGATTCAGGCATGGATCCTGCCCCATTACGGGCAGGGGGTTTCCCCATTCGGACATCTCCGGATCAACGCTTGCTTACAGCTCCCCGAAGCGTTTCGGCGTTTGCCCCGTCCTTCATCGGCTCCTAGTGCCAAGGCATCCACCGTGCGCCCTTTCTAGCTTAACCTACAGCGCGTTTCGGCTTCTTCCTTATTGTCTAGCTTCGGCGCCTAGCTCTCTTCCGCCAAATAACCTTCCCCCCTTGGGGTGCAAGCACCCCTGCGGGTGAAGAACATTTGGCTTCGAGAACTGACCGCGGCACCTCAGCTTTTCCGGTTATCTAGTTTTCAAGGAACGATTTGAAGGAATTCTCATTCCTTCAAAACTGAACGAAACGAAAGCGCGATTTGTTAATGGTTGGCCGTTAACGGCCTCCGCTTTTCATGATGTCTAGCTCCAGCGCCTGGCTCTCTTCTGCCAAATAACCTTCCCCCTCGGGGTGCAAGCACCCCTACGGGTGAAGAACATTTGGCTTCGAGAGCCGACCGCGGCGCTTCCGCTTTTCGTCCTTAGAAAGGAGGTGATCCAGCCGCACCTTCCGGTACGGCTACCTTGTTACGACTTCACCCCAATCACTTGCCCCACCTTCGGCGGCTGGCTCCCGTAAGGGTTACCTCACCGACTTCGGGTGTTGCAAGCTCTCGTGGTGTGACGGGCGGTGTGTACAAGGCCCGGGAACGTATTCACCGCGGCATGCTGATCCGCGATTACTAGCGATTCCGGCTTCATGCAGGCGAGTTGCAGCCTGCAATCCGAACTGAGAGCGGCTTTTTGGGATTCGCTCCCCCTCGCGGGTTCGCAGCCCTTTGTACCGCCCATTGTAGCACGTGTGTAGCCCAGGTCATAAGGGGCATGATGATTTGACGTCATCCCCACCTTCCTCCGACTTTTAGCCGGCAGTCCCTCTAGAGTGCCCAACTGAATGCTGGCAACTAGAGGCAAGGGTTGCGCTCGTTGCGGGACTTAACCCAACATCTCACGACACGAGCTGACGACAACCATGCACCACCTGTCACCCTGTCCCCCCGAAGGGGGAACGCCCAATCTCTTGGGTTGTCAGGGGATGTCAAGACCTGGTAAGGTTCTTCGCGTTGCTTCGAATTAAACCACATGCTCCACCGCTTGTGCGGGCCCCCGTCAATTCCTTTGAGTTTCAGCCTTGCGGCCGTACTCCCCAGGCGGAGTGCTTATCGCGTTAGCTGCAGCACTAAAGGGTGTGACCCCTCTAACACTTAGCACTCATCGTTTACGGCGTGGACTACCAGGGTATCTAATCCTGTTTGCTCCCCACGCTTTCGCGCCTCAGCGTCAGTTACAGGCCAGAGAGCCGCCTTCGCCACTGGTGTTCCTCCACATCTCTACGCATTTCACCGCTACACGTGGAATTCCGCTCTCCTCTCCTGCACTCAAGTCCCCCAGTTTCCAATGACCCTCCACGGTTGAGCCGTGGGCTTTCACATCAGACTTAAAGGACCGCCTGCGCGCGCTTTACGCCCAATAATTCCGGACAACGCTCGCCCCCTACGTATTACCGCGGCTGCTGGCACGTAGTTAGCCGGGGCTTTCTCGTGAGGTACCGTCACCGCGCCGCCTTATTCAAACGGCGCTCCTTCGTCCCTCACAACAGAGCTTTACGACCCGAAGGCCTTCTTCGCTCACGCGGCGTCGCTCCGTCAGACTTTCGTCCATTGCGGAAGATTCCCTACTGCTGCCTCCCGTAGGAGTCTGGGCCGTGTCTCAGTCCCAGTGTGGCCGGTCACCCTCTCAGGCCGGCTACGCATCGTCGCCTTGGTGAGCCGTTACCTCACCAACTAGCTAATGCGCCGCGGGCCCATCCGCAAGTGACAGCCGAAGCCGCCTTTCAACCAAAGACCATGCGGTCTTTGGTGTTATCCGGTATTAGCTCCGGTTTCCCGGAGTTATCCCGGTCTTGCGGGCAGGTTGCCCACGTGTTACTCACCCGTCCGCCGCTGACCGAACAAGAGCAAGCTCTCGTTCGGTCCGCTCGACTTGCATGTATTAGGCACGCCGCCAGCGTTCGTCCTGAGCCAGGATCAAACTCTCCAAAAGAAAGTTGATTGGCTTGCGCTTCGTTTCGTTCAGTTTTCAAGGAACGAGATTAATCAACATCATCTTGCGTTGAGGAATTTCATTTTATCCAATCACTCACACGCAAGTTACTTCCTCTTGCAAGAACCAGTTCAGCGAACTCACTTCCTGCAAGCAGCTTCTTTATACTAACACAAAGCATTTCCTTTGTCAACTGTTTTTTATTTAAACATCTTTTGACTGGTTATCGCTTTCGAACAACCCGTTCGATTAGCGACGTTTATTAATATAACACCAAACAACAAAAAATGCAATACATTTTTCACTTGGAATTACAAATAAATTATAGGGCCATATTCCATTTCCATCCTCCGCCTTCTTCGTTGTTTCCACCGCTGCAATGGGCACGGCAAATATGTTTCATAACGATAATGGCTGTCTGCATAAGATGTACATAGGACAACTGTTTAAAGGGGGATCGACGCCATGTTTTATGCGCTGAATGGGCGGACGCTGAAAAAGGCACTTATTGTTATTTGTTCCGCCTTTTTTACCGCTGTCATTTTGTACGCTTATGAAATGAACCGTCCGGTTTTTTCACTTCCTTCCGGGCCAAAAGCGGTATACAAAGTGGACAATAACCGCGATGAGGTGGCATTGACGTTTAACATTAGCTGGGGGGACGAGAATGCAGACAAAATTTTAGATGTTTTGAAACAGCAAGGGATTAAAAACGCTACCTTTTTTTTATCAGCTTCTTGGGCCGAGCGCCATCCGACTGTTGTGAAACGGATCAAAGAAGAAGGACATGAAATCGGCAGCATGGGGTATAATTTTGTCAACTACACAGAACTTGAGAATGCGAAAATCCGTCAGGATTTAATGATGGCGAAAAAAGTTTTTGACACGTTGGGGGTTAAAAATGTTGAACTGTTGCGCCCTCCAGGGGGGAACTTTAACAAAAACGTACTAAAAATTGCGCAGTCTCTTGGCTATACTGTTGTGCATTGGAGCATCAACTCGAAAGACTGGCTGAATCCCGGGACAGAGCAAATTGTAGCAAACGTCACGAACGATTTAGATCCGGGGGATATTGTGCTCCTTCATGCCTCCGATTCCGCAAAACAAACGGCAAAAGCGTTGCCAAAAATTATTGAAGTGATGAAAGAAAACGGTTATAAAAACGCTAGTCTCTCTGAACTATTGGCGAACGGTAAAGCTGAAAGCAAGGGAATTGATTAACGTCAAGACAGCGGGGGTGTGTCGTATCAAAAAGTCCGCTTCTTGGCTATCGTGCGGTCCTACACTGCCAGGGACCGCACGATAATGTTTCTCTACGTTGGATCTTCTCCCTGCTTCTTACTCAACTTGGAATGGAAACTTCCCAAACGCTCCCCCACCTATGCTCCCACGGAGAAGTGAAGATTTTCTCGGTTCGGGATCATAAAAAACAGGCGGCATGTTACTTTTTATTGTTTCGCGCCGCCTGTTAACTTATGCAGTATAAGAAGCTGATATGCATTGCATACTAATAGCGGAATCAACATCAAATATAGCCAATCTTGATCATTAATACGCAAAACCGGGAACCATTCAACAATTGTCACAACGACCATAAAGAATAAAGCCGGGACGAAAGCTCCTTTATTCGTTTGTGCACTTTTGGCATAGGCAACAGCCAGTCCGACCACCAAAACGAACAAAGCGATCAGTATATACGGAATTATCGATTCTCCGTTTGCTGCAAACGCCGTGTAACGAAAGTACACTAAATCGAACAGCACAAACATGATCAAGACAAGTTGCACCGCATTCCATAGCGAGCGGAACATACCAAGCCCGAAGCGGTGAACGGTCAAATACGCAAAAAAACCTGCTTGGCTAATGACGCTAAAAATAAAACCAACGCCAATATGCCATAATAACACAGCCATAAACTCAACAATCTCCACACTCAGAAGAAGCTGCCCAAACTCTTTCCAGTTTAAAACCATACCGACAGCTGCTGTAGTAATTCCTCCGACAAGCAGCGTAGTAAAAAATAAGCGCACCCATTTACGGCTGTTCACAGTTTGCTTCATCCTCCATCATTTCAGCATAATCCGCTTAACATTTTACCAGTGCCCTTCTAAAAAAGCCAGCTTCCATTTGTCCAAATGCATATTTTTTTCGTCAACATTCATATTAAGGGTGAGGGATTTTTGCAGAAAGGAGCTCATTTTTATGAACAAGTGCATACCGCTCCTCTTGCTCAGTTTTCTCGTTCTTAGCTCTTGTGCTCCTCAAGAAACCAGCCCTGCTCCCCCGGATTATGAGCAGACGAAACGAATGGTTGTTGACATTTTAAAAACGGACGAGGGGAAAAAGGCGATTCAAGATATTATGTCAGAAGACCAAATGAAGCAACAGCTCGTCATGGATCAAACGGCTGTAAAAGAGATACTGCAGCAAGTGTTAACGTCTGATCAAGGAAAGAAATTTTGGGAAAATGCACTAAAAGACACAAAGTTCGCGGAAAGCTTTGCTAAAGGATTGCAAAAAGAACACGAAAAAATGATGAAGGCGCTCATGAAAGATCCTGAATATCAAGCAATGATGATCGACATCCTAAAAAATCCTGAAATGGAAAAGGCGATGATCGATGTATTAAAAAGTAAAGAATTCCGCCAACATTTGCAAACAGTGATTATGGAAACGTTAAATAGTCCGATATATCAAGCCAAAATTCAAGATATGCTAACAAAAGCAGCAGAAACACTCCAACAAAGCGGCGGAAAACAAGGAGAGGAAGATGCGGAAGGAGGAGAAGGCGAAGAAGGTGGAGGCGGCAGCCAACAAGGGGAAGGCGGTTAATCGAATAAAAAGCGTCCGTGTGCCAAAATTCGCCAACGCTCAAAGGAACGAGCGCGAGCGACTCAAGGCATCGGACGCTTTATGTTTAAGCTGTTCAATACTTCGCGGCAATTTTTCGGGCGATATCCATATAAATTTTCCCAATCGGATGATCTTCCGCATAAACGGACGGAGCAAAATCGTCGTCATTCCAATCTGGTTGCTGAAGCGGCAACTGCCCTAACAGTTCTGTTTGTAGCTCTTTTGCCAGCTTCGCTCCGCCACCTTTGCCAAACACGTATTCCCGTTCACCTGTTTTCCGGCTTTCGTAATACGACATATTTTCGATGACACCGATAATCTCGTGTTCAGTGCGTAAGGCCATGGCCCCGGCACGGGCAGCGACAAACGCGGCGGTTGGATGCGGGGTTGTAACGATAATTTCTTTGCATGACGGCAGAAGCGTATGCACATCTAAAGCGACGTCACCTGTACCTGGCGGCAGGTCAAGCAGCAGGTAGTCTAAATCGCCCCATTCGACTTCTTTAAAAAAGTTGTTGAGCATTTTTCCAAGCATCGGACCGCGCCAAATAACCGGAGCGTTGTCCTCAACGAAAAAGGCCATCGAAATGACTTTTACCCCAAACCGTTCAACCGGGATAATCTTATCGCCTCTTACTGTTGGGCGCTCGGTGATCCCCATCATGTCGGGTACACTAAACCCGTAAATATCAGCGTCGATCAACCCGACTTTTTTGCCAAGCCGAGCAAGCGCGACGGCCAAATTGACAGAAACGGTTGATTTCCCAACCCCACCTTTGCCACTGGCGATAGCGATATATGTCGTTCTTTGCTTATTCTCGCTATATTCCTCAACGACTTCTCGCGGCAGTTCGGCAAACCGCAGTCCGACAGAAGCAGCACCTGCGTCTTTCAACTGTTGGACGATCGCCGTTTGTACGCGGAGTTGGTCAGGAGTACCGATTTTAGCGAGCGCGATTTTTACGCTGACATGGTTCTTCTCTTCTTTAATTTTAATTTCTTGAATGGCGTTCGTTTCCTTAAACGTTTTGTTTAAAAATGGGTCTTTCATGTTTTCAAGAATGGCTCGCACGTCGTTTTCCGTCAGCATCGTATTCACCAACCCTTTTTCAATCAATGACTGTTTCTATTATCTACTATACCATAAGTTGCTAGGAAACCGCCATGTTCAGCCTTCTTTCCCATTTACTTATAGTGGGAATGAGGATTTCCATTTCCCTTTGGTAAAGATCATGTTTCGCTGCCGCTGTTCTACTCAAAAAAAACCCTCGCTATTCACGAAGCGTGGGTTCATTGGAAAAGTAGCGCAATACCCCTTTGTAAATGGAAGCGGCGAGTTGCGTCTGGTAATGATCAGAGGCGAGCAATTCCCGCTCGTCCGGATTCGATAAAAACCCGATCTCAACAAGCGCACCTGGCTTTTTCGCGTGTTTCAACAAATAAACCGTGTCAATCATTTTCGCCACCCGATGAGTGTTTTCCAAGTTGCGCCGTAGCTCAGCCTGGATAAATTTCGCCAGCCGCTCGTTTTCGATGAGCGAACCGTAGTAAAACGTCTGTGCCCCCCGCCATCGCGGCGATGGAATGGCGTTTAAATGAATGCTGATGAATAGATCCGCATCGGACTTGTTAATGAATGTCGTTCGTTCACGCAAGTCTTCCGTTTTCCGCCGGCTGTAGCCGCGCGTTGACGGGCTGGCCAAGTCGCGATCCGTCTCTCGTGTCATAAGCACGAGCGCGCCTTGCTGCTGCAAGTAATCGCGCAGTTTTTTCGCCACGTTCAGCGCGATTTCCTTTTCTACCACCTCGCCGCCAACAGCACCGCCGTCTGGTCCACCGTGGCCGGGGTCTAATACGATAATTCTCCCTGATAACGGAAGATTCCAAGGCTTGGTCGATGTAAGATCAGAAAATAAGGATGGAAATAACAAAACACCGAGGATGGTGATCGCAGCAACAGCGACCAGCCACTTCCACTTTTTTTTCATCGTTTCTCCTCCCGCGCATTTCCCTTCTCTATCTTATATGGGACAAGGCGCGGGAATAGAACTCATTTAGTGAAGTTTTAGCCGGTACCGCTTTTTCCCCCGTTCAAATCCTTCTGTCCACCAGTTACTGATATATTGCTCGCATGCATAGTAAAGTGACTCACCTCGGATATCATCCTCAACATTGCCCCAAAAGCAAAGAAAATCAAACAGCGTGTCAACCAAATATTTCTCCTCTCGGACACAGCGCTGGCGCACACTGTCGGTTGGTTCCCCATAATAGCCAAACCGGCTGTAATGAGCGCCAAGCAAATATGCTTCAATGGCCAAGTCAATGCAGCCTTCCTCGACAACGGATGGGAAAATCCGATACGTTTGGTAGAAAGGGACAAAATGTTCAAGCACTTTGGCCCGCAGTTTCTCGAGCGACAATTCCCGCAACATTTTTCGCTCATAGCGAAGCTGCTTTTCCTGCCTTTTTTCCGTCAATGAAGTGATGACTGCCATCGTTGTTCACGCTCCTTTACGATGTAGTGTTTAACGATCGGACGTAAACATACGTGCGGACCAAAGGCAGAAATAAGCAAAAAACCCAGCCAAATTGGCTGGGTTGGAATAGACGGATATGATTAACGTTTCGAGAACTGCGGAGCGCGGCGGGCGCCTTTGAGCCCATATTTTTTCCGTTCTTTCACGCGGGCATCGCGTGTCAGCAAGCCAGCGCGCTTCAATACCGCGCGGAATTCCGGATCTACTTCAAGCAACGCACGAGCAATGCCGTGACGAATAGCGCCAGCTTGGCCAGCAAATCCGCCACCATGGACGTTCACTAAAACGTCATAGCTGCCGAGCGTTTCCGTCAGGACGAGCGGTTGTTTTACCATTTCGATGAGCGCTTCCGACGGAATGTATTCACGAATGTCATGTTTATTGACGATGATGCGTCCATCGCCCGGGACGAGGCGGACGCGGGCAACTGAGCTTTTGCGACGACCTGTACCGTAATATTGTACTTGTGCCAAAATAAATACCCTCCCTTGTCAATTATCCGCGAAGTTCGTATACTTCCGGTTTTTGCGCTTGATGCGGATGCTCGCTTCCACGGTAAACGTGCAGCTTTTTGAACATTTGACGGCCGAGGCTGCCTTTTGGAAGCATGCCGCGTACTGCCCGTTCAATCATTTGTTCCGGATAGTTTGTGCGCATTTCAAGCGCTGTTCTTACTTTCAAACCGCCCGGGTGTAAGCTGTGGCGATAATACAGTTTTTTCGTTAACTTTTTCCCTGTCAGTTCGACTTTGTCTGCATTGATGACGATCACATGATCCCCGCAGTCGACGTGCGGAGTGAACGTCGGTTTATGTTTGCCGCGCAACAGCGCTGCTACTTCGCTAGCTAAACGACCTAACGTTTTGCCAGCTGCGTCGACAACGTACCATTTACGCTCTACTTCATTCGGTTTCGCCATGTAAGTCGTACGCAATATAGTTCCCTCCTAAAAGAAAAATGAACAAGTAAGTTGATGGTTTATTTCAACACGATTGCTGTCCGGGGCTAATCGTGGAAAATACATGCCATATGATATGATAGCTTGCCGGTGCGCCAATGTCAAGAAAATGTTACACGAGGATTCGTTGTCATGAACCTTCCGTTTCTCCTTTGGGAGCCTTGCGCACCATACAACTTTCCCGGCCGTCTCAAACAGACGTTTGTCTTCCTTCCTAATTGGAAACGACAGGTAACACTCGTATTGCGATGCTTAAAGGGCTTTTGGCCAGTTTATATGAAGAGAAGAGCAGCCCTCAGCTAATGACCGAAACTTTCACCATCATAATACACGCGCCATAAATACAGCCCTTCAGCCGGCGCGGTGGGACCGGCAAGCCGACGGTCTTTCGCCGCAAGCAGCGCCTCAATATCGTCAGGAGGCCGTTTCCCTTGGCCGACCTCAAGCACTGTACCAACGATGATGCGCACCATGTTGTATAAAAAGCCGCTTCCAACAAACCGAAACTGAAGCATTGGGCCATCCACTTCCATTTCGGCCTGATAAATGGTGCGCACACGGTCTTCAATCACCGTTTTGGCCGAACAAAAGCTCGTAAAATCGTGTGTCCCCTTAAGCAAGCCGAGTGCCTCGCTCATGGCGTCTACACGGAGCGGGTACGGATGCCATGCGCAATAATGGCGACGGAACACGTCGCGCTCGGCCGCCGTCCATACGTTATAGCGGTACTCTTTCGCTTTGGCGGAAAAACGGGCGTGAAACGTGCTGTCTGCCTCGTCTACCGAGCGGACAGCGATATCGTCTGGAAGCTGGGCGTTTAACGCCTTTTTCCACTGCTCAGGGGAAAGAGCAAGCGGCGTATCAAAGTGAATGACTTGCCCGTAGGCGTGAACGCCGGCGTCCGTCCTCCCGGAAGCCGTGATTCGCACGTCATCCCCTTTATGCATCCGCTTGAGCACTCCCTCGAACTCGCCTTGCACCGTACGTTTTCCCGGCTGAACTTGATAGCCGGAAAAATACGTGCCATCATACGCTACCACGCATTTGATTCGTCGTGTCATGGCAGTCCTCCGCTATGAACGTAATAGAAAAAGCAATGCAGCCAGCAGCGCGGTGGCGACTAAAAAAGACGTGTCCAACGGCTTCCAGACGAGTTGACGAAATTTCGTCCGTCCTTCCCCGCCCCGGTAGCCGCGCGCTTCCATCGCTGTTGCCAGCTCATCAGCCCGCTTAAACGAACTGATAAACAATGGGACGAGCAGCGAGACGATCGCTTTCACCCGCTCAGAAAAACGACCGCCGGAAAAATCGACACCACGTGCTGCTTGCGCCTTCATAATTTTTTCTGTCTCTTCCATTAGTGTCGGAATAAATCGCAATGAAATCGCCATCATTAAGGCGAGCTCATGGACGGGCACGCGCATTTTTTTGAGCGGCCCGAGTAAACTTTCCACGCCATCGGTCACTTCAATGGGCGTTGTCGTCAGCGTCAGCATCGTCGTCATGAGCACAAGCAGCAAAAACCGCAACGAAATAAAGATTCCTTGTCGAATGCCGCCTTCATAAATCGAAAAGGTGCCAAGCTGATAGACAACGTCCCCTTCTTTCGTCATGAATAAATGCAATAACATCGTAAACAAAACAACCCATAAAATCGGCTTTAAGCCGCGCATAATGAACGAAAGCGGGATGCGCGACAGGGCCGCAAAAACGAACGTAAATAACGACAACACCGTATAGGTCACCACATTGTTCGCCAAAAAGACGATAAGGACATAGGCAAACACGATCAACAGCTTCGCGCGTGGGTCTAAACGGTGGATCAGTGAATGGCCGGGCACATATTGCCCGATAATCAAATTATTGGTCATGGACGCTCACCTTAGAAAACAATTGCTTGATGGCGTCAGCCGTCTGTTCAATCGTTAAGCATGGCGACGGAATGGTGACGCCAAACCGTCTTTCTAGCTCCTGCTTCAACTTGACCGTTTCCGGCACGCTTAAGCCAATGGCGGCAAGCCGCTCGGGATCACGAAAAATCTCCTCTGGCGTCCCTTGGCCCCATACTGTTCCTTCGTGCATCACAATGATTTCGTCGGCGTATTGGGCGGCATCTTCCATACTGTGGGTGACAAGGACCGTCGTTAGCTGTTTTTCGTGATGAAGACGATAAAACATCTCCATAATTTCCTTACGCCCACGGGGATCAAGTCCAGCAGTCGGTTCATCAAGCACGATCATTTCCGGCTCAAGCGCGAGTACGCCGGCAATGGCGACGCGCCGCATTTGCCCGCCGCTTAAGTCGAACGGCGATTTGGCCAGCACGTCTTCGTTGAGCCCGACAAGCTTGACGAGCTCTTTTGCCTTTCGTTTCGCTTCTTCCTCGGGTACACCGAAATTGAGTGGGCCAAAACAAATATCTTTCTCAACCGTTTCTTCGAACAATTGATGTTCTGGAAACTGAAACACAATCCCGACTTTTTTGCGCAACGGTTTGAGCTGCTTTGGTCGCTTGCTGCCGGTAATCGTCTCTTCGCCGATTTTCACCGTGCCGCTTGTCGGTTGCAATAAGCCGTTTAAATGCTGAAGGAGCGTCGATTTGCCCGAACCCGTATGGCCAACAATGGCGACATACGTTCCGTCCGCAATGGTCACGTTCACATCATATAGCGCCCGGCGGGCGAACGGCGAACGGGCATTGTACACATGCTCTACTTTTTCGAATACAATGTCCATAGCTCCTCGACCAACTCCTCCGTCGTGAAGTATCCCACCCGAAGCGGAATGCCTTTCTCCCGCAAGCGACTGCCCATTTTCACGGCAAACGGCAGATCAAGCCCGATGCGCTCAAGCTTGCCTCCTAGCCGGAAAACATGTTCCGGCGTTCCTTCTGCCATGACTTCTCCTTTGTTCATGACGACAATGCGATCTGCTCTCGCCGCTTCTTCCAGATCATGCGTGATCGATACGACTGTGATGCGTCGCTGGCGATTCAGGCGGCGCACCGTGTCGAGCACTTCTTCCCTCCCACGCGGATCGAGCATCGATGTTGCTTCGTCCAAAATGATCATGTCGGGACGAAGCGCTAAAATGCCAGCGATGGCAACACGTTGCTTCTGCCCACCGGAAAGCCGGTGTGGCTCGTGTTCGAGAAACGATTCCATATGCACTTGGCGGACAGCTTCATGGATACGCTCGACCATTTCATCACGCGGAATGCCGTTGTTTTCAAGAGCAAAGGCGATATCGTCTTCAACGGTCGTCCCGACAAACTGGTTATCTGGATTTTGGAACACCATGCCGACACGGCGGCGTACATCCCAAACGGTTGTTTCATCGAGCGGGCGTCCGAATAGGCGAATGACGCCCCGCTCCGGCCGAAGCAGGCCGATGAGCAGCCGGGCAATGGTCGACTTACCGGATCCGTTATGACCGACAATCGCCAGCCACTCTCCGCGCTCGGCTTGGAAGCTAACGTTTTGTACCGCATACTCCGATTGGTTCGGATAACGGAAATACACTCCTTCGATCGAAAGGATCGGTTCGGCCATAATGGTTTCTCCTTGCCTCGTCACATTCTCAACCATACCTTGCTAAATGATGGTAAACAAAAAAAGGGCATAGATCCAGTTCAAAAGAAACTGTCTCGCCCTTGTTGAAATAAAACAACCGTTACACGAGTTCGATAATGACCATCGGCGCCCCGTCACCGCGGCGAGGACCAAGTTTCATAATGCGCGTATAGCCGCCTTGGCGATCTTGGTAGCGCGGCGCAATGTCACTGAACAGCTTTTGCAGTGCATCTTGGCCAGTTTCGCTGTTGGCGACTTCATTGCGAATAAATGCCGCTGCTTGACGGCGAGCATGCAAATCGCCGCGTTTGCCGAGCGTGATCATTTTTTCAATAACCGAGCGCAATTCTTTTGCCCGTGCCTCAGTCGTTTCGATGCGTTCGTTGATGATTAAGTCCGTCGCTAAATCGCGAAGCAATGCTTTTCGTTGAGAAGTAGTGCGTCCTAATTTTCTGTACGACATCGAATGTCCCTCCCTCTTAAAATAATGTGTTCCTCATTGCCGTCATGATCGGTTGACGCCGAACGCGAAATCTATGGCTAAAGCGCGCTTCCGCCTTGTCGGCGGAGACTGGCGCTTAATCGTCTTTACGCAGGCTAAGCCCCAGCTCGGCCAGCTTCGCCTTCACTTCTTCAAGCGATTTGCGGCCGAGGTTGCGCACTTTCATCATATCTTCTTCCGTTTTTTGCGTCAGCTCTTGAACGGTGTTGATGCCGGCACGTTTTAAGCAGTTGTAGGAACGGACAGAAAGATCGAGTTCCTCGATCGTCATTTCGAGCACTTTTTCTTTTTGGTCGTCCTCTTTTTCTACCATGATCTCAGCATTTTGTGCTTCATCCGTCAGGCCGACAAAAATGTTCAAGTGCTCAGTTAAAATTTTCGCCCCAAGGGAAATGGCCTCTTTCGGCCCGATGCTTCCATCGGTCCACACGTCAATCGTCAATTTGTCATAGTCTGTCACCTGACCGACCCGCGTGTTCTCAACTTGATAGGAAACTCGGGAGACAGGCGTATAAATGGAGTCGATCGGAATCACGCCGATTGGCTGATCTTCACGCTTGTTCGCCTCAGCCGGTACATACCCACGCCCCCGTCTGGCGGTCATGCGCATGCGCAAGCGACCACCTTCCGCCAGCGTAGCAATATGAAGGTCCGGGTTTAAAATTTCTACATCGCTGTCGTGAGTAATATCGGCAGCCGTGACAACTCCTTCACCCTGCACATCGATTTCCAACGTTTTCTCTTCGTCCGAGTAAATTTTCAACGCTAACTTTTTGACATTCAGAATGATGGCTGTTACATCCTCGACGACGCCTTCAATCGTTGAAAACTCGTGCAGTACACCGTCGATTTGCACCGATGTCACAGCCGCACCAGGGAGTGAAGACAATAGGATACGACGCAAGGAGTTCCCTAAGGTTGTTCCATATCCGCGCTCGAGCGGTTCGACCACGAATTTGCCGTATTTGGCATCTTCGCTCAGTTCGACCGTTTCAATTTTCGGCTTTTCAATTTCAATCATCGATTATTATACCCTCCTTCAAAACGTCGAGACCCCGACCAAACGGTACACGCCTAATAACATTCCCCCATAAATCTATATCTACGCTTGCCAGCGGACGAAGCCGGCTCCCCTGTCATGGTCTTTATCATATCCCATTATTGACAATGGTTCAAATTCTATACAGGGGCGTTACACGCGGCGACGTTTTGGCGGACGGCATCCATTGTGCGGGATCGGAGTGACGTCTTTGATCGCCGTAATTTCTAATCCGGCTGCTTGCAACGCACGGATCGCTGCTTCACGGCCAGCCCCAGGACCTTTCACGTTCACTTCGACCGTTTTCATGCCATGTTCCATCGATGCTTTTGCTGCTGCCTCTGCAGCCATTTGTGCTGCAAACGGCGTCGATTTGCGCGAACCTTTGAACCCTAATGCGCCAGCGCTTGACCAAGCAATGGCGTTGCCATGAACGTCCGTAATCGTTACGATCGTGTTGTTGAAAGTCGAACGAATATGAGCGATGCCCGTATCAATATTTTTTCTTACGCGGCGTTTACGAGTATTTGTTCTACGTGCCATTCGTCAAATGACCTCCTTTGCATGATTATTTCTTCTTGTTCGCTACCGTACGGCGCGGGCCTTTACGCGTGCGAGCATTGTTTTTCGTGTTTTGACCACGAACCGGCAACCCACGGCGATGACGAAGACCACGATAGCAGCCGATTTCCATTAACCGTTTAATGTTTAACGATACTTCACGGCGCAAGTCGCCTTCCACTTTTAAGCGGCCAACGATTTCACGAATGCGGCCAAGCTCCTCTTCCGTTAAATCGCGAACGCGTGTGTCTTCCGATACGCCTGCTTCTTTTAAGATTTTTTGCGCAGTCGGTTTGCCGATCCCATAAATGTATGTTAACGAAATAACTACTCGTTTATCGCGCGGAATGTCAACACCTGCAATACGTGCCATATTGTACACCTCCTTGGAAATTACCCTTGACGTTGTTTATGCTTCGGATTTTCACAAATGACCATTACTTTGCCATGTCTGCGAATGACTTTGCATTTTTCGCAAATTGGTTTGACAGATGGTCTCACTTTCATGTTGTTTACCTCCCTATTAAACGGAGTGCATTCTTTATTTATATCGATACGTAATCCGTCCACGCGTTAAATCATACGGCGACAACTCCACCGTCACTTTATCGCCAGGCAAAATGCGGATGAAGTGCATACGGATTTTGCCGGACACATGGGCCAATACTGTGTGCCCATTTTCTAATTCTACACGAAACATCGCATTTGGCAATGTTTCAATGACGGTGCCTTCCACTTCAATTACATCGTCTTTTGCCATCGAGCGGCTCTCCCTCCTTCGAATGAGTAACATTGTGTTACGCAAAACCGAACGGACATAAGGCGGGCGATGTCCACGATGATCGAGAAGGTCGATAAACGGCCGCCTTGATCGCTGAATCAGTTGAGTGGTCTAAGGCCACCGCAAACTCTGAAGAAAAGCTTGCTGACCTGCCCCGACGCTTAGAGACTGCGCTGCCTGCATCCGTTCATGTTAAGATTTCATAGCCTTGCTCTGTAATAACAATCGTATGTTCGAAATGAGCACACCGTTTTCCGTCCACCGTGACAACAGTCCAATCGTCAGCCAATGTTTTCACATGACGACTTCCAGCATTGACCATCGGCTCAATGCACAGCGTCATGCCTGGCCGCAAAATTGGTCCTCTATTCGGTGGACCATAATGAGGGACTTGTGGGTCTTCATGTAAGTGTTGACCAATTCCGTGCCCGACATACTCGCGGACGACGGAAAAATGGTGCGCTTCGACGTATGTTTGAATCGCATGAGAAATGTTTGTCAAGCGGGCACCTGGCTTCGCCTCTGCGAGTCCAACATACAACGATTGTTCCGTCACGTCAAGCAACCGCTTCGTCTCAGCGTCGATCTCCCCAACTGGATATGTCCAAGCTGAGTCAGCATGGTAGCCTTCATACTGTGCTCCCACATCGACCGTAATAATGTCGCCCTCGCGTAGCATGCGATTGCCGGGAATTCCGTGCACGAGTTCCTCATTTACTGAGGCGCAAATGCTTCCTGGAAACCCTTGATACCCTTTAAACGACGGAATGGCGCCATGGGAACGAATTACTTCCTCCGCAATGGCGTCCAGTTCCTTTGTCGTTATCCCGGGACGAATATGCTTTTTCAGCTCTTCTAAGGTAAGGGAAACAATTTTTCCCGCCTCACGCATAAGGGCAATTTCATGCTCGGTTTTATAAATAATCATCGAGTAAGTCCCCCGAGCAATTCGCGAATGTCGCTAAACACTTTTTCCATTTCTTGTTCGCCGTTAATGTGGCGCAAATAGCCTTTTTGCTCATAGAAATCGAGCAATGGCTTCATTTGTTTCGTATTCACCTCAAGCCGATTCGCCACTGTTGCTTCATTATCGTCAGGGCGCTGATAAAGCTCGCCACCGCATTTATCACATACGCCTGGCTGAGCCGGTGGGTGAAAAACAAGATGGTATGTCGCTCCGCAGTTGCGACAAATTCGTCTGCCTGTGAGGCGCTCCATTAACACATCTTGGCGAACATCGATATGGATGACATAGTCAAGCTTGCGGCCGATTTCAGCCAGCATCGCTTCCAGCGCCTCCGCTTGGGCAACCGTGCGTGGGAATCCGTCAAGCAAAAAGCCGTTTTGGCAGTCGTCTTTGCTTAACCGTTCACGGACGATACCGATCGTCACCTCATCCGGAACAAGATCACCACGGTCGATATATTCTTTTGCCTGCAATCCTAACGGTGTGCCTTCTTTCATCGCCGCCCGAAACATATCCCCGGTTGAAATATGTGGGATTCCATACGTTTCTACGATTTTCTCGGCTTGCGTGCCTTTGCCGGCACCTGGCAGCCCCATCAGCACTAAATTCATCCTAACTCCCCCCACGCACAAGAGATGTCGACTCTTGCCTTCTTTACTTGATGAATCCTCGGTAATGGCGTTTTACCAGCTGGCTCTCAAGCTGTTTCATCGTCTCAAGGGCCACGCCGACAACGATGAGCAAGCTCGTACCACCGATCTGTGCGGAAGGCGGCAAGTTCGCAAAGTTTACAAAGAACACCGGCAGCACGGCAATGAACGCTAAAAAGAGCGAGCCGACGAGCGTCAATCGGTATAAAATTCTCGTTACGTACTCTTGTGTATTTTTTCCAGGGCGAATACCTGGGATGTAACCGCCTTGCTTTTTCAAGTTATCAGCCATCTGTTCCGGGTTGACTTGAACAAACGCGTAAAAGTACGTAAACGCGATAATAAGCACGACATAGATCGTCATGCCAACCGGATGAGTATAGTCAAACGTTCGGCGAATCCACAATGTTACATCATTCGTGCCAAAAAACGATGCAATCGTCGGTGGTGCAATCAAAAAGGATACGGCAAAAATGACCGGAATGACCCCGGCTGGATTCACTTTGAGCGGCAAATGAGTCGAATGGCCGCCGACCGGGTTTCGGCCTTCAAGCCGCTTCGCATATTGAATCGGAATTTTCCGGAACGCCTGCTGAATGTAAATAACGCCAACAATAACAGCAACAACTGCCAACGCTACAAGCAGCAACCGGACAATACGTAAAAACAAGTCTTCCCCGACATTTTCAAATTGTTGGGCGTAAATTTGGTTCAAAATCGTCGGAATGCCGGAGACGATCCCAGCAAAAATAATGATCGAAATTCCGTTCCCGACTCCTTTGGCAGTGATCTGTTCGCCGAGCCACATTAAAAAAGCTGTGCCAGCGGTCAAAACAACCGCGATCAGCAAATATGTGCCAATGCCCGGATTTTGAATAAGCATCCCGCCGGCCAAATTGTTGAAGCCGTACGACATGCCGAGCGCTTGGATAAATCCAAGCACGATCGTAAAATAGCGGGTAAACTGAGCTAATTTACGTCGGCCCATCTCGCCTTGCTTCGACCATTCCGCGAATTTTGGAACGACGTCCATTTGCAACAGCTGGACGATAATTGATGCCGTAATGTAGGGCATAACCCCCATGGCAAAAATCGAAAAGTTTTGCAGCGCCCCGCCGCCAAAAATGTTCAGGACGCCGAATGCATTTAATTGGTCTTGCAGTTTTAATACATCGGTGTTCACGCTCGGAACAGGGATGAATGTTCCGATGCGGAACACGATTAGCATAAGGAGAGTGAAAATGATTTTGTTTCGAATATCACTGACGCGCATAAAGTTGGAGATTGTCCGAAACATTAAATCACCTCAGTTTTACCGCCAGCCGCCTCGATAGCCTCTTTTGCCGATGCCGAGAACTTATGCGCTTTGACCGTTAACTTTTTCTCGATTTGACCTTTGCCTAAAATTTTCACGCCCGACTTCAGCTTGCTGATTACACCTTTTTCAAGCAACAATTCCGGTGTAACTTCCGTGCCATCTTCGAAAATGTTCAGTCTATCTAAGTTGACTACCGCATATTCTTTGCGGTTGATGTTCGTGAACCCGCGTTTCGGCAAGCGGCGGAACAAAGGCGTTTGGCCTCCTTCAAATCCAAGGCGAACCCCTCCGCCGGAGCGAGCTTTTTGACCTTTGTGACCACGGCCAGCCGTTTTGCCGTTGCCCGAACCGATTCCGCGGCCGACACGAACAGCTTTTTTCCGGGAACCCGGCGCTGGTTGCAATTCATGAAGTTTCATGGCGAAGCACCTCCTTATGATCTCATTATTCTTCAATTTCTTTTACTGTCACAAGGTGAGCGACTTTGTTAATCATCCCACGGATGGCGGGATTATCATTATGAACGACCGTTTGGTGCATTTTCCGCAAGCCGAGTGTTTTCACGGTAATGCGTTGGTCTTCCGGACGACCAATCACGCTGCGCGTGAGGGTAATCGCCAATTTCTTTGCCATGATCGTTCCCTCCTTATCCTAACAGTTCCTCGACTGTTTTGCCGCGCAATTTTGCTACGTCTTCGGCGCGTTTTAATTGTTTTAATCCGTCGAACGTTGCACGCACCATGTTGATTGGCGTGTTCGAGCCGATCGATTTCGACAAAATGTCGCTGATGCCTGCCAACTCTAATACAGCACGAGCTGGACCACCGGCGATAACTCCAGTACCTTCGGAAGCCGGTTTTAAAATAATTTCTCCGGCACCAAAATGACCGATCACTTCATGCGGAATCGTCGTACCAACAATCGGTACTTCCATTAAATTTTTCTTCGCATCTTCAATGGCTTTGCGGATTGCTTCCGGAACTTCTTGCGCTTTCCCTGTACCAAATCCAACATGGCCGTTTTTATCGCCGACAACGACTAAAGCTGAAAAGCGCAGGCGACGTCCGCCTTTTACAACTTTTGCCACACGGTTTATCGCGACTACACGCTCTTCCAATTCAAGTTTGTTTGGATCAATACGACGCATCGGTGTCCCTCCTTTAATTAGAATTCCAAGCCGGCTTCGCGGGCGGCATCCGCTAATGCTTTAACCCGTCCATGATATAAATAGCCACCGCGGTCGAACACAACTTGTTTAATGCCTTTCTCTAACGCCCGTTTGGCAACAAGTTCGCCGACTTTTTTCGCCGCATCAATGTTGTTTGTCGAATCTAAGCTGAACTCTTTATCCAATGTTGAGGCGCTGACAATCGTTGCCGATTTCACATCGTCGATAATTTGCGCGTAAATATGTTTGTTCGAACGGAACACGCTCAACCGCGGACGTTCAGCTGTGCCGAAGATTTTTTTACGGATGCGCGCGTGTCTTTTTTTACGGACCGCGTTTCGGTCAACTTTCGTGATCATCGAATGTCACTCCTTTCGCTTCGCTATGCCGCGTTATTTACCAGTTTTACCTTCTTTTAAGCGCACAACTTCGCCTTCGTAGCGAATACCTTTACCTTTATACGGCTCCGGCGGACGTACGGCGCGAATGTTGGCTGCCAGTTCGCCCACGCGCTGTTTGTCTGCCCCTTTGACGATGACTTTCGTTTGAGCTGGCACTTCAATTTCAAGCCCTTCTTCCGGCTCAATTTCTACCGGATGAGAGTAGCCGACGCTCAATACGAGCTTTTTCCCTTGTTTCGATGCACGGTATCCGACACCGACCAGCTCAAGGGCTTTTTCATAGCCTTTCGAAACGCCTTCGACCATGTTAGCAAGCAAGCTGCGCGTCGTACCGTGAAGCGCGCGATGTTGCTTCTCATCGCTTGGGCGTGTAACGGTGATCACATTGTCTTCAACGTTGATCGTAATATCCGGGTGGAACGTGCGGGTTAATTCCCCTTTCGGGCCTTTGACCGTAACCGTATTGCCGTTCACCGTGACAGTGACACCGGCAGGAATTTCAATTGGTTTTTTGCCGACACGTGACATGTCAAAAACACCTCCATTCTTGAACAAATAAATTACCAAACGTAGGCGATTACTTCGCCGCCCGTACCTTTTTGCCGTGCTTCTTTGTCTGTTAAGATGCCTTGCGACGTCGAGAGAATGGCGATCCCTAAGCCGTTTAAGACGCGCGGCACTTCATGAGCCTTAACATATACGCGCAACCCTGGTTTGCTGATGCGTTTCAGCCCGGTAATGACGCGTTCGTTGTTCGGACCGTATTTCAAGAAAATGCGGAGAATACCTTGTTTGTTGTCTTCGATATATTCCACATCACGAATAAACCCTTCACGCTTCAAAATCTCGGCGATTTCCCGCTTGATTTTCGAAGCCGGGACTTCGAGTTTTTCGTGACGTACCATGTTCGCATTGCGGATGCGAGTTAGCATATCAGCAATTGGATCTGTCATCACCATTTTGTTTTACCTCCTTCCCAATCAATGGGTTTATTACCAGCTGGCTTTTTTAATGCCTGGAAGTTGACCTTTATATGCGAGTTCACGGAAACAAATACGGCAAAGTTTAAATTTGCGGTAAACCGAATGCGGGCGGCCGCAGCGCTCGCAGCGGGTGTACGCTCTCACTTTAAACTTCGGCGTCCGTTTTTGTTTCGCGATCATCGATTTTTTAGCCACGATTTCGCCTCCCTTGCGTTATGGGATCATTATTTTTGGAATGGCATGCCGAGCAACGTTAACAATTCACGCGCTTCTTCATCCGTGTTGGCCGTCGTGACGATCACGATATCCATGCCGCGCACTTTATTGACTTTATCGTAGTCGATCTCTGGGAAAATGAGTTGTTCTTTAATACCGAGCGTATAGTTACCGCGTCCGTCGAACGCTTTTTTCGATACGCCGCGGAAGTCGCGTACGCGCGGAAGCGAGACCGAAATCAATTTATCAAGGAATTCATACATCCGTTCACCACGCAACGTGACTTTCGCACCGATCGGCATTCCTTGACGAAGGCGGAAACCAGCGATCGATTTTTTCGCGCGTGTCACAACCGGGCGTTGGCCAGCGATCAATGTCAGCTCTTCTACAGCGCTGTCTAATGCTTTCGGGTTTTGCACCGCATCGCCGACACCCATATTAATGACGATCTTTTCGATTTTCGGAACTTGCATGATCGATTTATAGTTGAACTTGCTCATGAGAGCAGGCACGACTTCTTTGGTATATTTCTCTTTTAGGCGGTTCATAAAAGTACCTCCCTTCCTGCGTCACGGTTATTTATCCAAAATCTCTCCGGATTTTTTCGCATAGCGCACTTTTTTGCCGTCGACAACTTTGTAGCCAACGCGCGTCGGCGTACCTGTTTTCGGATCCAACGGCATCACTTTGGAAACGTGGATTGGCGCTTCTTTTTCAATAATGCCGCCTTGCGGGTTCGCTTGCGACGGTTTCGCATGCTTTTTCACGATATTGACGCCTTCCACAATGACGCGGTTTTTCTTTGGAAATGCCGCCAGGATGACGCCTTGTTTGCCTTTGTCTTTGCCGGAGATTACTTGCACTTTGTCACCTTTTTTTACATGCATCGGATTCGCACCTCCTTGAAACGCTATTCCGTTCCATTAAATAACTTCCGGAGCTAAAGAAATGATTTTCATGAAGTCTTTATCGCGCAATTCGCGGGCAACCGGTCCAAAAATACGCGTACCGCGCGGGCTTTTGTCATCACGAATGATGACGCAGGCGTTTTCGTCAAAACGGATGTACGAACCATCCGAACGGCGTACCCCGCGTTTCGTGCGAACGACAACCGCTTTAACGACTTGACCTTTTTTAACAACGCCACCTGGCGTCGCATCTTTAACCGTAGCTACAACGACATCGCCGATGTTCGCGTAGCGGCGGCCCGAACCTCCGAGCACTTTAATGACAAGCACTTCGCGTGCGCCAGAGTTATCAGCTACTTTTAAGCGAGATTCTTGTTGAATCATCGACGAAACCTCCTTTCGGAATTATCTCCCCGAACTAAGTGAAGAACGATTACAGAATAACAGCCTTTTCGACGACTTCTACTAAACGGAAGCGTTTCGTTGCCGACAGCGGGCGAGTTTCCATAATTTTTACGATGTCGCCGACTTTAGCAATGTTATGTTCATCGTGTGCTTTATATTTTTTCGAGTACTTCACGCGTTTGCCGTATAACGGGTGTTTTTTGTACGTTTCAACTAAAACGGTAATCGTTTTGTCCATTTTGTCAGATACAACCCGTCCAACGTACACTTTGCGTTGATTGCGTTCGCTCATTCCGCAAACCTCCTCTCAAACATTATTTATTGGCAGCGAGCTCGCGTTCGCGAATGATCGTTTTCATACGGGCAATGTCTTTGCGCACTTGGCGGATGCGCGCTGTGTTTTCCAGTTGGCCAGTTGCCAGCTGGAAGCGAAGGTTGAATAATTCTTCCTTCAACGATTTAATTTTTTGCTCGATTTCGGCAGTGGTCAAATCACGGATTTCTTTCGCTTTCATTACGCTTCACCACCAGTTTCTTCACGTTTTACGAATTTGCATTTGATCGGAAGTTTGTGAGAAGCCAAACGCAATGCTTCACGTGCTACTTCCTCGGAAACACCCGCCACTTCAAACATTACTTTGCCCGGTTTAACAACAGCAACCCATCCTTCCGGCGCCCCTTTACCGGAACCCATCCGCACTTCAAGCGGCTTAGCTGTATACGGTTTGGATGGGAAAATGCGAATCCATACTTTCCCGCCACGTTTCATGTAACGAGTCATCGCACGGCGGGCTGCCTCGATTTGTCGGTTTGTGATCCAAGCCGATTCTAAGGCTTGCAAACCGAATTCACCGAAATGAACTTCCGTACCGCCTTTTGCGCGACCTTTCATCCGTCCGCGATGTTCACGGCGATATTTGACGCGTTTTGGCATTAACATGATTATTTTCCTCCTTCCTCAGCTTTTTTCTTTGTCGGAAGGACTTCCCCACGATAAATCCATACTTTTACGCCGATTTTTCCGTACGTTGTATCCGCTTCTGCCGTTGCATAGTCGATGTCAGCGCGCAACGTATGGAGTGGAACCGTCCCCTCGCTGTAATGTTCCGAACGAGCGATATCGGCACCGCCTAAACGACCGGAAACCATCGTTTTAATCCCTTTCGCACCAGCGCGCATTGCCCGTTGAATGGCTTGTTTTTGCGCCCGGCGGAACGAAACGCGGTTTTCCAATTGGCGAGCGATATTTTCGGCAACAAGTTTTGCATCCAAATCCGGCTTTTTAATTTCAACGATATTAATGTGGACACGTTTGCCGGTCAATTGCGCGAGCGCTTTGCGGAGCGCTTCAACTTCCGAGCCGCCTTTCCCGATGACCATACCTGGTTTGGCCGTATGGATCGTTACATTGACGCGGTTGGCTGCACGTTCAATCTCCACACGGGAGACGGCCGCGTCTTGCAGGCGTTTGTTAATGTATTCGCGGACTTTTAAGTCCTCGTGCAACAGATCTGCATAGTCTTTTTCCGCATACCATCTCGATTCCCAGTCACGAATGATGCCGATGCGCAGACCGATCGGGTTGACCTTTTGACCCACGGATTATCCCTCCTTCTTTTCTGAAACGACGATTGTAATATGGCTTGTGCGCTTATTAATGGCGCTTGCCTGTCCTCTCGCGCGCGGACGGAAACGTTTCAACGTCGGGCCTTCGTTTACGTACGCTTGAGAAACAACCAAGTTGTTGATATCCATGTCATAGTTATGTTCAGCGTTGGCAACAGCCGATTTCAATACTTTCTCAATGATCGGGGAAGCGGCTTTTGGCGTGTGACGCAAAATAGCGAACGCTTCGCCGACTTTTTTCCCGCGGATCAAATCAATGACTAAGCGTGCTTTACGAGGAGCGATGCGAACAGTTCTCGCAACAGCTTTAGCTTGCATATTCAGAACCTCCTCTCATTACCGTTTTGTTTTCTTGTCGTCACCGGCATGGCCGCGGAACGTGCGCGTCGGCGCAAATTCACCAAGTTTATGCCCGACCATGTCCTCTGTAATGTATACTGGCACATGTTTACGACCGTCATATACGGCGATCGTATGGCCGATAAATTGCGGGAAGATCGTCGAACGACGAGACCATGTTTTGATCACTTGTTTTTGCCCAGTTTCATTGAGCTTCTCGATTTTTTTCATCAAATGTTCATCGCAAAATGGACCTTTTTTCAAGCTGCGACCCATAAGTGAACCTCCCTTCTTAATTGCGCTCGTTCATTACTTCTTGCGGCGACGGATGATGAATTTATCCGATTTGTTTTTCTTTTTGCGCGTTTTGTATCCGAGCGTCGGTTTGCCCCATGGCGTCATCGGCGACTTACGTCCGATTGGTGCTTTACCTTCACCACCACCGTGCGGGTGATCAACCGGGTTCATAACCGAACCGCGAACTGTCGGACGGATGCCTAACCAGCGAGCGCGTCCTGCTTTCCCGATGTTGACAAGTTCATGTTGCTCGTTGCCAACTTCACCGACTGTGGCACGGCATTTACCCAAAATCATACGCACTTCACCGGAAGCTAAGCGGATGATGACATATTTGCCTTCTTTCCCGAGCACTTGCGCCGATGTACCAGCTGCACGCACTAATTGACCGCCACGGCCTGGTTTCAGCTCAATGTTGTGAACGAGTGTACCGACCGGGATGTTTTCAAGCGGAAGTGCGTTACCGACTTTAATGTCCGCGTTCGGACCTGACATGATTTCCATGCCAACTTTTAAGTTTTTCGGCGCGAGAATATAACGTTTCTCACCGTCTGCATAGTTAATGAGCGCGATGTTGGCAGAGCGGTTCGGATCGTATTCGATCGTAGCAACGCGTCCTGGAATTCCGTCTTTGTCACGTTTAAAATCGATAATCCGGTATTGGCGCTTATGGCCACCGCCTTGATGGCGAACCGTAATTTTCCCTTGGTTGTTGCGGCCCGCTTTTTTCTTTAACGGGGCAAGCAGCGATTTTTCCGGCTGATCTGTCGTAATTTCCGAGAAATCAAGCACCGTCATACCGCGACGGCCGTTCGATGTCGGTTTATACTTTTTAATCGCCATCGGAATGTCCCTCCTTCTTCGTTAATATTACACTTCAAACAGTTCGATTTCTTTGCTGTCCGGCGTCAGCGTTACGATCGCTTTGCGGCGACGATTCGTGTAGCCGCTGTAACGGCCAACGCGTTTGAATTTCCCTTTATAGTTCATAATGTTGACTTTTTCGACTTTGACACCAAAGATTTTCTCAACGGCGTCTTTCACTTCCGTTTTGTTCGCTTTGACGTCAACTTCAAACGTATATTTCCGTTGCCCGACCAAGTTCATCGTGTTTTCCGTGATGATGGGGCGCTTAATAATGTCGCGAGGGTCTTTCATTATGCAAGCACCTCCTCTACTTTCTCCACGGCCGCCTTCGTAATGACGAGCTTGTCATGGTTTAACACGTCAAGCACATTGATGCCGTTGGCAGCAACAACTTTGACGCCCGGGATGTTGCGCGCCGACAAATAGACGTTTTCGTTCAACTCGTCGGTTACAATGAGTGCCTTCCGGTCAACCGCGAGGTTATTTAAAATTTTCACCATTTCTTTCGTTTTCGGTGCCTCAAGCGACAGTTGATCTAATACAACGATGTCGTTTTCGAGCACTTTCGACGACAATGCAGATTTGATCGCTAAACGGCGGACTTTTTTCGGCAATTTGTAGCTGTAACTACGCGGAACCGGACCAAAGACCGTACCACCGCCCCGCCATTGTGGAGAACGAATCGAACCTTGGCGAGCACGTCCAGTCCCTTTTTGACGCCATGGTTTGCGGCCGCCGCCGCTCACTTCAGCACGATTTTTCGTTTTATGCGTTCCTTGGCGCATCGAGGCGCGTTGCATAATAACTGCTTCGAACAATACGTGTTTATTCGGTTCAATACCAAAAACGGCATCGTTTAATTCGATTTCTCCGATCGTCTGTCCGTTTTGGTTATATAATGCTACTTTTGGCATTACGTAGTTCCTCCTTTCTTGGCCAGATGTTACTTCGCCTTCGCTTTAACGGCGCTTTTCACGATAACTAATCCTTTTCTCGGACCCGGTACGTTGCCTTTAATGAGCAGCAAGTTGCGTTCTGGGTCGACTTTCACAATCTTCAAGTTTTGGATCGTAACGCGTTCACCGCCCATGCGGCCTGGCAAGTTTTTCGTTTTAAATACGCGGTTCGGTGCGATCGCCCCCATCGAACCTGGACGACGATGGTAACGGGAACCGTGAGCCATTGGTCCGCGCGATTGGCCGTGACGTTTAATGACCCCTTGGAAGCCTTTCCCTTTGGAAATGCCTGTAACATCAACAATGTCGCCTTCGCTGAAAATGTCAACTTTTACTTCTTGGCCAACTTCATACTCATTCACGTTAGCACCGCGGATTTCACGAATGAAGCGCTTAGGTGCCGTGTTTGCTTTGGCAGCATGGCCGATTTGCGGTTTGTTGGCTCGCTTTGTGCTCAAGTCTTCAAATCCTAATTGAATCGCTTCGTAACCGTCGTTTTCGATCGTTTTCTTTTGCAGCACGACGTTTGGCGTCGCTTCGATGACGGTTACCGGAATCAAATCGCCGTTTTCCGCAAATACTTGCGTCATACCGATTTTTCTTCCTAAGATTCCTTTCGTCATTTGTCACACCTCCTAATCGACTAGATTAAAGTTTAATTTCAATATCAACGCCCGACGGCAAATCTAACCGCATCAACGAATCAACTGTTTGCGGAGTCGGATTAATGATGTCGATCAAACGTTTATGTGTCCGCATTTCAAATTGTTCACGGGAGTCTTTGTACTTGTGAACGGCACGCAAAATCGTATAAACCGTTCTTTCCGTCGGCAGCGGGATCGGACCCGATACCTTTGCCCCAGAACGTTTTGCGGTTTCGACGATTTTCTCCGCCGATTGGTCTAAAATTCGATGATCATAAGCTTTTAAACGAATGCGAATTTTTTCTTTTGCCATTTGGTTTCCCTCCTTCTTCGCCTATTTTGAAAATAGACTTCTCCACGGAAATTTCCTGCACAGGGCTGTGGCAAAGCAGCCGGGTGTGTCAGCAACCTTCCGCTTCATCGCAGTCAAAGACCAACATTTGATATTATACCTGTATGTAAGCGAGATTGCAAGTCATTTCTTCGCTTTTCCCACACTTCTTCATTATACATAGCCACTGCCTCGTTTTCAACACAATGCCTAGACGATGAAGTTGGGAAAGCCCACCGCCAAAAGAATAGCAACGGCATGATGAAGCCGTTGCTGTTCGGTACCACTTCCGATCCGGAACGCTCACCAGCACCTTCACGGATTAAGAATTTCTTAGACTTCTAATAAAACGAAATGTCTAGCTAAAAGAAAAAGGATGTCCATCAACTGGACATCCTTTTTTCATTGATTACTCAATGATTTCCGATACGGAACCAGCACCAACCGTGCGGCCGCCTTCACGGATCGAGAATTTCGTACCTTCTTCGATCGCGATCGGAGCGATCAGTTCAACCGTCATTTCAACGTTGTCGCCAGGCATAACCATTTCAACGCCTTCTGGAAGCGTGATGATGCCCGTTACGTCCGTTGTACGGAAGTAGAATTGCGGACGGTAGTTCGAGAAGAACGGAGTATGGCGTCCGCCTTCTTCTTTCGTCAGAACGTAAACTTGTGCTTTAAATTTCGTGTGTGGCGTGATCGAGCCCGGTTTCGCCAATACTTGACCGCGCTCAACTTCGTCACGCGATACACCGCGGAGAAGCGCACCGATGTTGTCACCAGCTTCTGCTTGGTCGAGAAGCTTACGGAACATTTCTACACCCGTAACAGTCGTCGATTTCGGCTCGTCCGAAAGACCGATGATTTCAACCGGGTCACCAACTTTTAACGTACCGCGCTCAACACGGCCCGTTGCAACCGTACCACGACCCGTGATCGAGAAGACGTCCTCAACCGGCATCATGAACGGTTTGTCTACTTCACGTTGCGGAGTTGGGATGTACTCGTCAACCGCGTTCATCAGTTCAACGATTTTTTCTTCCCATTGTGCATCGCCTTCGAGCGCTTTTAATGCCGAACCTTTGATAACCGGCACTTCGTCGCCCGGGAAGTCATATTCAGAAAGAAGATCGCGAACTTCCATTTCAACGAGTTCAAGCAATTCTTCGTCGTCCACCATGTCGCATTTGTTCAAGAAAACAACGATGTACGGAACACCGACTTGGCGGGAAAGAAGAATGTGTTCGCGAGTTTGCGGCATCGGACCGTCAGCAGCCGATACAACAAGGATCGCGCCGTCCATTTGCGCCGCGCCCGTGATCATGTTTTTCACGTAGTCAGCGTGGCCCGGGCAGTCAACGTGCGCATAGTGACGGTTTTCTGTTTCATACTCAACGTGAGCCGTCGAAATCGTGATTCCGCGTTCACGCTCTTCCGGAGCAGCGTCGATTTGGTCGTACGCTCTCGCTTCTGCTTTACCTTGTTTCGCAAGAACTGTCGTGATCGCAGCTGTCAACGTCGTTTTCCCATGGTCAACGTGGCCGATCGTGCCAATGTTGACGTGCGGTTTCGTACGCTCAAATTTCGCTTTAGCCATGAGAAAGATCCTCCTTAAATAAAATATGGATTGATATAGTTAAGTAATTATAGGATGCTTGGGAACAAGATGTTCCCAAGTCTTACATAAGTATTTATAGCGAAACTAGCAAGAGAAATCAATTATTCGCCTTTATTTTTTTTGATAATTTCATCGGCGATGTTTTTCGGAACTTCTTCGTAATGGTCAAATACCATCGAGAACGTTCCACGCCCTTGCGTGTTCGAACGGAGCGATGTTGCATAACCGAACATTTCGGCCAGCGGCACCATTGCACGAACAACTTGGGCGTTTCCGCGCGCTTCCATCCCTTCGACGCGACCGCGGCGGGATGTGATGTCACCCATAATGTCGCCGAGGTATTCTTCAGGGATGACGACTTCTACTTTCATGATCGGTTCAAGCAGAACCGGTTCACACTTCGCTGCCGCGTTTTTCAACGCCATCGAAGCAGCAATTTTGAACGCCATCTCACTCGAGTCGACATCATGGTACGATCCATCAAACAGTTTCGCTTTGATGTCAACAACCGGGTAGCCAGCTAAGACACCGTTTTGCATCGCTTCTTCCAATCCAGCTTGAACAGCCGGCACGTACTCTTTCGGAACAACCCCACCGACGATCGCATTTTCAAATTCAAAGCCTTTACCGCGTTCGTTCGGTGTGAATTCGATCCAAACGTGACCGTACTGACCACGACCACCGGACTGGCGAATAAATTTTCCTTCGACTTGAGCCGATTGACGGAACGTTTCACGGTAAGCAACTTGCGGTGCACCAACGTTCGCCTCGACTTTGAATTCGCGACGCATCCGGTCGACGATAATGTCCAAGTGCAGCTCGCCCATCCCGGAAATGATCGTTTGTCCTGTTTCCGGATCGGTATGCGCACGGAATGTCGGGTCTTCCTCTTGCAGTTTTTGCAATGCTTGACCCATCTTATCTTGGTCGGCTTTCGATTTCGGTTCGATCGCCACCGAGATAACCGGCTCTGGGAATTGCATCGACTCTAAGATGACAAGATTTTTCTCATCACATAGAGTATCGCCGGTCGTTGTTTCTTTTAAACCTACTGCTGCCGCAATATCACCGGCATAGACTGTCGAAATTTCTTGACGGTGGTTCGCATGCATTTGCAGCAAGCGACCGATCCGTTCACGTTTCCGTTTCGTTGAGTTCATGACGTAAGAACCGGAATCAAGCGTTCCGGAGTAGACGCGGAAGAACGTCAACTTCCCAACGTACGGGTCAGTCATAATTTTGAATGCCAACGCGGAGAACGGAGCGTCATCGCGTGCTTCGCGAGCCACTTCTTCTTCCGTATCCGGAATGATACCGCGAATCGCCGGGATATCTAACGGAGACGGCAAGTAGTCGACAACCCCGTCAAGAAGCAGCTGAACACCTTTGTTTTTAAAAGCTGAACCGCAGAAGACTGGATAGAATTCAACGTTGATCGTCGCCTTACGGATTGCGGCTTTCAGCTCTTCTTTCGTAATTTCTTCTCCTTCTAAATATTTCATCATCAGCTCTTCATCGAGTTCCGCAACGGCCTCAATGAGCTTGCCATGATATTCTTCCGCTAAATCGCGGTAGTCTTCCGGAATTTCGATGCGTTCGATGTTTTTGCCAAGGTCGTCGTGGTAATGGTATGCACACATTTCCACGAGGTCAATAATGCCGGTGAATTGGTCTTCAGCGCCGATCGGCAACTGCACCGGGTAGGCATTCGCTTGTAAGCGGTCATGGAGCGTTTTTACCGCATACAAGAAGTCCGCACCGATTTTGTCCATTTTGTTGACGAATACAATCCGCGGAACACCATATGTAGTCGCTTGACGCCAAACTGTTTCCGTTTGCGGTTCTACACCAGATTGGGCGTCAAGAACCGTAATGGCTCCGTCCAACACGCGCAACGAACGTTCAACCTCAACCGTGAAGTCGACGTGCCCTGGCGTGTCGATGATGTTGATGCGATGGCCTTTCCATTGCGCCGTTGTCGCCGCCGACGTAATCGTAATCCCGCGCTCTTGCTCTTGTTCCATCCAGTCCATCGTAGCTGAGCCTTCATGCGTTTCCCCGATTTTATGAACGCGGCCTGTGTAGAACAGGATTCGTTCCGTCGTCGTCGTTTTTCCGGCGTCAATGTGCGCCATGATCCCTATGTTACGAGTGTTTTCTAAGGAGAACTCTCTTGCCATAGTGGTTATTTTCTCCTTCCTTACAATATAAAATATAAGTAGATGGCGACGCCATCTATGGCGCAACTCTCTTTGAATTGATTAAGAGAAGCTAGATGCATGCAGCTGAAAGGGCCACAATATACAGGAAGATAGGTGAACAGGCAACATCACGCGTGCCTTCTCACCTATTTCCTTTGAGCAGCGCTCCTTACCAGCGGTAATGAGCAAACGCTTTGTTCGCTTCAGCCATTTTATGCGTATCTTCGCGTTTTTTCACTGCTGCACCCGTGTTGTTGGCTGCATCCATAATCTCGTTCGCCAAGCGTTCTTCCATCGTTTTTTCACCGCGGAGACGGGAATATTGCACGAGCCAGCGCAATCCGAGGGAAACGCGACGATCCGGACGAACTTCGACCGGAACTTGGTAGTTCGCCCCACCAACGCGGCGAGCGCGTACTTCCAACACTGGCATAACGTTTTTCAACGCTTGTTCGAACACTTCCATTGGATCTTTACCCGTGCGTTCACGGATAATATCAAACGCAGTGTAAAGAATTTTTTGTGCTTTCGATTTTTTTCCGTCGATCATGATTTTATTGATCAAACGGGTGACAAGTTTCGAGTTGTAAATCGGATCTGGCAATACGTCACGTTTAGCAACTGGGCCTCTACGTGGCATAGTTTTTCCTCCTTTCAGGAAAAAATTCTCTTCACTTCATTATTTTTTCGCTGCTTTTGGCTTTTTCGCGCCGTATTTCGAACGACCTTGCATCCGGTTTGCTACGCCCGCTGTATCCAATGCACCACGAACGATATGGTAGCGTACCCCTGGCAAGTCTTTAACACGTCCGCCACGGATGAGCACGACGCTGTGTTCTTGCAAGTTATGGCCGATTCCCGGGATGTAAGCCGTCACTTCAATCCCGTTCGTCAGGCGGACACGGGCATATTTCCGAAGCGCCGAGTTCGGTTTTTTCGGCGTCATCGTGCCGACACGCGTACATACGCCGCGTTTTTGTGGAGACGACACGTTCGTTTGTTCTTTTTTGAAGCTGTTGTACCCTTTGTTCAATGCAGGGGATTTTGACTTAAATACTTTTTTCTGGCGCCCTTTACGGACCAGTTGGTTAATTGTAGGCATGAAAAAATCCTCCTTTCACACATATCGTTTAAGCCCACATATCCAGGTGGTTCATCGTTTATGCAAACAAAGGTTTTAAAGGTAAAGCAATCAACGGAGGATCGCTACCGCAGCTGCACCGACTTGGATTTTACATGCCTTGCCGAGTTTTTTCATCGAATCGACTTTCGTGATCGGCACGTTCGCCTCATTGGCTGCTGCCATCACTTTTTCGATAATCGGCAAATCGGCATCTTCTGCCACGATCACTTCCGCTGCCTTTCCTTCCTTTAAAGCCCTTATCGTTTGTTTGGTTCCAATGACGATTTTCCCAGCCTGTAATACTTTTTCATAAGACATGTAACATATCCTCCAAAGTACCAGGTTGTTGGAACACCTTTATTAGACTACCACTTTCTCTGTTCGTTGTCAACTGAATTTTTTCATCAAGGAAGAGCCGGCCAAGGGCACCTTAGCCGGCCATCCCCGTTACTTTTTAATTAGATGGAACGGTATCACTAGCCGTTTCCTTCTTGACGGCAGGTTTTACGTTGCGGTAGCGGGCCATGCCTGTTCCCGCCGGGACAAGTTTGCCGATAATGACGTTTTCTTTCAAGCCGAGCAGCTCATCCCGTTTTCCTTTGATCGCTGCATCGGTCAAGACGCGCGTCGTTTCTTGGAACGAAGCGGCCGACAAGAACGAATCCGTTTCAAGCGACGCTTTCGTAATACCGAGCAGCACCGGGCGGGCTGTTGCTGGCCGCTTTCCTTCCCGAATAGCTTGAGCGTTGACATCCGTGAACTGATGAACGTCCAAAAGCGTGCCTGGCAACACATCTGTATCGCCGGCATCGATAACGCGCACTTTGCGCAGCATTTGTCGCACCATGACTTCAATGTGCTTATCGCTAATTTCAACCCCTTGCATCCGGTACACTTTTTGCACTTCACGGAGCAAGTATTCTTGGACAGACGTAATATCACGCACGCGCAACAACTGTTTCGGGTCGACCGAACCTTCCGTCAGCTCTTGGCCGCGTTCAACGTGTTGCCCTTCTTCGACTTTCAGGCGTGCATTGTACGGAGCCACATAAGAGCGTGTCTCCACTTCGCTTTGCACGACGATTTCATATTGATTGTCGCGCGTTTCATTAATCGCAACGACCGTGCCGTCAATTTCCGAGATGACGGCTTGCCCTTTCGGGTTGCGCGCTTCAAACAGCTCTTGTACCCGAGGCAAACCTTGAGTGATATCGTCCCCAGCAACACCGCCCGTATGGAACGTCCGCATCGTCAACTGCGTACCCGGCTCACCGATTGATTGGGCAGCGATGATGCCGACCGCCTCGCCAACTTCAACATCCATACCTGTCGCCATGTTGCGGCCGTAACATTTTTTGCACACACCATGGCGCGTGTTGCAAGCAAAGACAGAACGAATCCATACTTCGGTAATGCCAGCCTTGATGATCTCATTGGCGATATCTTCTGTGATCATCTCATCTTTGCGGACGATCACTTCACCCGTTTCCGGATGGTGCACCGTCTTGTGCGCATAGCGGCCGACAAGACGCTCTTCAAGCTTGACGACAACTTCCGTGCCGTCCGTTAACGCCCGCGCCAAAATGCCGCGATCCGTGCCGCAATCTTCTTCACGGACGATGACATCTTGCGCCACGTCAACAAGACGTCTCGTGAGATAACCTGAGTCGGCCGTTTTCAACGCCGTATCCGCCAACCCTTTGCGCGCGCCGTGCGTCGAGATAAAGTACTCCAATACCGTTAAGCCTTCACGGAACGACGATTTGATCGGCAGCTCGATAATCCGGCCGGCCGGGTTAGCCATTAAACCGCGCATCCCTGCGAGCTGCGTAAAGTTCGAGGCGTTACCGCGCGCCCCGGAATCGCTCATCATAAAGATCGGGTTGCGCTTATCGAGCGATTTCATCAACCGATCTTGAATTTTATCTTTCGCCGCACTCCAAACAGAGATGACGCGCTCATACCGTTCTTCGTCGGTAATCAATCCGCGGCGGAACTGTTTCAACACGGTGTCGACTTTCGCTTGAGCTTCATCCAAAATTTCTTGTTTTTCCGGCAGAACGACGATATCGGAAACACCAATCGTAATACCGGCTTTCGTTGAGTATTGGAAACCGAGATCTTTCATGCGGTCGAGCATCTTTGATGTTTCGGTAATTTTGAACCGCTTAAATACTTCGGCGATAATTTGCCCAAGCACTTTTTTCTTAAACGGCGGCACGAGTTCGCGCTTGCGGATCTCTTCGCGCACGTCGACCCCTTTATCCAAGAAGTACTTATCCGGCGTCCGCCCTTCGATATTTTCCGTCGTCGGCTCGTTAATGTACGGGAACGACTTCGGCAAAATTTCATTGAAAATGAGTTTTCCAACCGTCGTCAGCAACAGCTTGTTGTTTTGTTCCGGAGTAAACGTTTCGTTTTTCAGCGAGCCGGCATGGATAGCGATGCGTGAATGGAGATGGACATAGCCGTTATGATAAGCAAGCAGCGCTTCGTCCGTATCCTTGAATACCATGCCCTCGCCGATTGCCCCTTCGCGTTCCATCGTCAAGTAATAGTTTCCTAAAACCATGTCCTGCGAAGGCGTAACGACCGGTTTTCCATCTTTCGGGTTCAAAATGTTTTGCGCCGCCAGCATCAACAAACGCGCTTCAGCTTGTGCTTCAGCGGACAGCGGCACGTGCACCGCCATTTGGTCGCCGTCAAAGTCCGCGTTGTACGCCGTACAAACGAGCGGATGAAGACGGATCGCACGCCCCTCGACAAGCGTCGGCTCAAACGCCTGAATACCGAGGCGGTGAAGCGTCGGAGCACGGTTTAACAGCACCGGATGTTCTTTAATGACATCTTCAAGCACATCCCATACTTCCGGATGCACGCGCTCAATTTTCCGCTTCGCGCTTTTAATGTTGTGCGCCAAGCCCCGCTCAACGAGTTCTTTCATGACGAACGGCTTAAACAGCTCGAGCGCCATTTCTTTCGGCAGTCCGCATTGATACATTTTTAAGTTTGGACCGACTACAATAACCGAACGACCAGAGTAGTCGACCCGTTTACCGAGCAAGTTTTGCCGGAAGCGCCCTTGCTTTCCTTTCAGCATATGGGAAAGCGACTTTAACGGGCGGTTCCCCGGCCCAGTTACTGGGCGGCCGCGGCGGCCGTTGTCGATCAAAGCATCGACTGCCTCTTGCAACATCCGCTTCTCGTTTTGCACGATGATGTTCGGTGCGCCAAGGTCAAGCAACCGTTTCAACCGGTTGTTGCGGTTGATGACACGGCGGTATAAATCGTTTAAGTCCGATGTCGCAAACCGTCCGCCATCGAGCTGAACCATCGGGCGGAGTTCCGGCGGAATGACCGGCAGCACATCAAGCACCATCCAAGCTGGATCATTCCCGGAGCTGCGGAATGACTCAAGCACCTCAAGTCGTTTAATAATGCGGGCGCGCCGTTGCCCTTGCGCTGTTTTCAGCTCTTCTTTCAGTGTGGCCACTTCTTTATCCAAGTCAATGTCTTGGAGCAGCTTTTTAATCGCCTCAGCCCCCATTGATGCTTGGAACGATTGACCATATTTCTCGCGATAGGCGCGGTATTCTTTTTCCGACAACAGCTGTTTTTTCTCCAGCGGCGTATCACCTGGGTCGGTGACGACGTAAGAAGCAAAGTAAATAACTTCCTCAAGCGCCCGCGGCGACATATCAAGCACAAGACCCATCCGGCTCGGGATGCCTTTAAAATACCAAATGTGCGAAACCGGAGCGGCGAGCTCGATATGGCCCATCCGTTCACGGCGGACTTTGGAACGCGTCACTTCGACGCCGCAACGGTCACAAACAACCCCTTTGTAGCGGACGCGCTTATATTTGCCGCAATGGCACTCCCAGTCTTTCGTCGGGCCGAAAATGCGCTCGCAAAATAGTCCGTCTTTTTCCGGCTTTAACGTCCGATAGTTGATCGTTTCTGGTTTTTTAACCTCACCGTACGACCAGGAACGAATTTTCTCCGGGGAAGCGAGCCCGATTTTCATGTACTCAAACTTATTGACATCTAGCAAGGGGTATACCTCCCTCTTTGATCCGTCGGTTTTACTCCGTGGCTTGTTCGTCATCCGTTCGCTTTAACGGCCTATGGCGGGGAACGCTCCCCGCCTAGCCGTCATTGTCGGTTACTCTTTCGTTACCGCATTTTTTTCTTCGTCAGCTTCTTCCGATTCGACCGGCTTAACGTCTACCATGATGGCATCCGGCGCATGGTCGTCGTCATCATCAAAGTTTTCCATGTTGATTTCTTGTTCATCGCTCGTCAAAATCGTAACGTCCATACCCAAGCTTTGGAGTTCTTTAATCAATACTTTAAACGACTCCGGTACACCCGGTTCTGGAATGTTTTCCCCTTTGACGATCGCCTCGTACGTTTTGACACGGCCAACGACATCGTCGGACTTGACGGTCAAAATTTCTTGCAGCGTATATGCCGCCCCATATGCCTCAAGCGCCCATACTTCCATCTCACCAAAGCGCTGACCGCCAAATTGCGCCTTACCGCCAAGCGGCTGCTGGGTGACGAGCGAATACGGGCCAGTTGAACGGGCGTGAAGCTTGTCATCAACCATGTGGGCAAGCTTAATCATATACATGATTCCGACCGACACGCGGTTGTCAAACGGTTCCCCTGTCCGACCGTCATAGAGCACGGTTTTTGCATCGCGAGCCATGCCAGCCTCTTCGAGAATGTTCCACACATCTTCCTCCGTGGCTCCGTCAAAGACCGGGGAAGCAATATGCAAACCGAGCTTTTTGGCTGCCATACCAAGATGCAGCTCAAACACTTGCCCGATGTTCATCCGCGACGGAACGCCGAGCGGGTTTAACATGATATCGATCGGCGTGCCGTCTGGCAGGAACGGCATATCTTCTTCCGGAAGAATACGGGAAATAACCCCTTTGTTCCCGTGACGACCCGCCATTTTGTCACCTTCGGAAATTTTCCGTTTTTGCACAATGTAGACACGGACAAGCTGGTTGACACCTGGCGGGAGCTCGTCACCATCTTCGCGATTGAATACTTTCACATCGAGGACAATGCCGCCGCCACCGTGCGGGACACGCAGCGATGTGTCGCGCACCTCGCGCGCTTTTTCACCGAAAATCGCGTGCAACAGCCGCTCCTCGGCCGTCAACTCAGTCATTCCTTTTGGCGTCACTTTACCAACGAGCAAGTCGCCGTCTTTTACTTCCGCCCCAATGCGGACAATGCCGCGCTCATCCAAGTTTTTCAACGCGTCCTCGCCCACGTTCGGGATGTCGCGCGTAATTTCTTCCGGACCAAGCTTCGTGTCGCGCGATTCCGCCTCATATTCCTCAATATGGATCGACGTATATACGTCTTCTTTGACGAGCCGTTCGCTCATAATGATCGCGTCTTCGTAGTTGTAGCCATCCCATGTCATAAAGGCGACAAGCACGTTGCGGCCGAGTGCCAGCTCGCCTTTGTCCATGGATGGACCGTCAGCTAAAATTTCCCCTTTTTCGACGATGTCGCCTTTTTTCACAATCGGACGCTGATTGTAGCATGTACCTTGGTTCGAACGAACGAATTTGAGCAAGCGGTATTTATCTAAATCTCCCTTGACTTCTTTGCCGTCTACTTCAATGAGCCGACGCACCCAAATTTCTTTTGCCTCAACGCGCTCAACGATGCCGCGATGCTTGCAGATGATCGCTGCTCCCGAATCTTTCGCTGAGACGTACTCCATTCCAGTACCGACGATCGGCGCCTCTGGCTGCAACAGCGGTACCGCTTGACGCTGCATGTTCGCCCCCATCAAGGCGCGGTTCGAGTCGTCGTTTTCCAAAAACGGAATACATGCCGTTGCTGCAGAAACAACTTGCTTTGGCGAAACGTCCATATAGTCGACGCGCTCGCGTTTGACGACAATGTTTTCACCGCGGAAACGAGCGATGACGTTTTCCTCAAGGAACGTTCCATCTTCCGCAAGCGGCACGTTCGCTTGCGCCACGACATAGTTGTCTTCCTCGTCGGCCGTTAAATAATCAATTTGATCCGTAACTTTCCCTGTCTCCGGATCGACGCGTCGGTATGGTGTTTCAATAAAGCCGAATTTGTTTACTTTCGCGTAGGTAGACAGTGAGTTAATCAACCCGATGTTCGGACCTTCTGGCGTCTCGATCGGACACATCCGTCCATAGTGAGAATAGTGAACGTCACGCACTTCAAATCCGGCGCGCTCCCGCGTCAATCCGCCAGGACCAAGCGCAGAAAGACGGCGTTTATGCGTCAACTCAGCCAATGGGTTCGTTTGATCCATAAACTGTGACAGCTGTGAGCTGCCGAAAAACTCTTTAACCGCCGCAATCACCGGGCGAATGTTGATCAGTTGCTGCGGTGTAATCGTGTTCGCATCTTGGATTGACATGCGCTCGCGCACGACGCGTTCCATGCGCGACAAACCGATACGGAATTGGTTTTGCAACAGTTCGCCGACCGAACGAAGGCGACGATTACCCAAATGGTCGATATCATCCGTATCGCCAACACCGTGAAGCAAGTTAAAGAAATAGCTGATCGACGCAATAATATCCGCCGGTGTAATATGTTTCACATCCTCAGCAATAAAACCATTGCCGATAATGTTGATGACTTTTTCATTGTCTGGGTCATTTGGCGCATAGATTTTTACCGTTTGCACTGAAATTTGTCCGTCGGCTACCCCTTCAGTCGGCCGGTACGTCTGCAACCCGGCACCTTTTTCTAAATAAGGCAACAGACGGTTCAGCGTCCGGCGGTCGATCATCGTTCCAGCTTCGGCGATGATTTCTCCTGTTTCCGGATCAGCAATCGTTTCCGCCAACCGCTGGTTAAACAAACGGTTTTTAATATGAAGTTTTTTGTTGATTTTATAGCGTCCTACGCTAGCTAGATCGTAGCGTTTCGGGTCAAAAAAGCGTGACGCGAGCAAGCTTTTCGCATTCTCTAGCGTCGGTGGTTCACCCGGGCGGAGACGCTCATAAATTTCGATCAACGCTTTTTCCGTGCTGTCGGTATTATCTTTTTCGAGCGTATTGCGCAAATATTCGTTATCACCAAGCAAGTCGATGATTTCTTGATCGGAGCTGAACCCGAGCGCACGAAGAAGCACCGTAACAGGAAGTTTACGGGTGCGGTCGATACGAACGTAAACGACGTCTTTCGCATCGGTTTCATATTCAAGCCATGCGCCGCGGTTCGGAATCACTGTTGCCGAATAGCCGCGTTTCCCATTTTTATCGACTTTATCACTATAATAGACGCTTGGCGAGCGAACGAGCTGAGAGACGATGACGCGTTCCGCTCCGTTGATGATAAACGTGCCGGTTTCCGTCATCAGTGGGAAATCGCCCATAAACACGTCTTGTTCTTTCACTTCGCCCGTCTCTTTATTGATGAGGCGGACTTTCACGCGAAGCGGTGCTGCATATGTAACATCGCGTTCTTTTGCCTCTTCAACCGAGTATTTCGGCTCCCCTAAGCTATAGTCGATAAATTCAAGAGAAAGATTGCCAGAAAAATCTTCGATCGGGGAAATTTCTTTGAACATTTCCCGCAGCCCTTCATCGAGAAACCATTGATAGGAGGACGTTTGAATTTCAATTAAGTTCGGCAATTCCAGCACTTCGCTAATGCGTGCATAACTTCTTCTTTGGCGGTGTCGCCCATATTGAACTAGTCGGCCTGTCAAGAGTGATTCACCCCTCAAATGTAGACATTAGTGAAAACCGGAAGCGGAACATCGTGCCCATCCATCTCGCTTGGCGAGATATGCCGCCAAGGCATTATGGCCGCTCCGTCTTCCGAGGCACAGCGCTAGGCATGCATGCGGCCGGCCCCCCGCCGTCCGGATGGAAACGGCTTGGCTGTGGCACCACCGTTTCGTTAAGGGGATTCAACATGCTCCCGGCGCGAGGAAACCAGATGTTAGATGGCGAAAAAAAGAAAATGGTTTCTATCCAGTAGAAAACCATATGTTTAGCTATTTATTGATTTTATCATTTTTTCCATTGCGTCCAAAATTATACGTCATCCCCTTTACACAGGAAATGTGCATATTTAGCATTCTATAATGTTACCACAATAAAAAAACGGTGTCAACATTTTTTCGTCTTTATGATATAATATCCTTTTTTCTTCGCAACAACCTCAACAGCCACAAACCATTCTTTCAGCTTTTGCAGTGCGGATGGGGCACCTTGCTTCTTTCGAATGACAACCCACAGCTCTCCATTATCAACTAGGTGCGCTCGGCTTTGCTCAAAGATCGCATGGACGACCCGCTTGCCAGCCCGAATCGGCGGATTGGTGATCACTGCCGCAAATCGCTGTTCCCCAACTTCTGAAAACAAGTCGCTTTTATAAATGATGGCATTATGGATACCGTTTGCTTGCTTGTTTTCTTCCGCTAGCTCTAACGCCCGTTCATTGACATCGATCATCTGGACGCGCCGATCGGGAAACGATTTGGCTAAAGCGAGGCCGATCGGGCCGTACCCGCAACCGACATCTAACAAATCACCGGCAACGTCCGGTTCTTGAAACGTTTCAATCAGTAAACGCGTACCGAAATCAACCTCGCGCTTTGAAAAGACCCCACTGTCGGTCGTAAAGCGGAATTCATGTCCGCGCAAAGTAAACGTCCACGTTTGGGGATTTCGCTCAGACGTCGGGTTAGCTGAGTAATAATGTTCGCTCACAATCATCCCTCCTCTGTTGATAAGCTGCATTAGCCCCCGATATATAGTGTAACAAAAAAGAGGCCGCCCCTTGCCTGGGTCAGCCCCTTTTTTATAGCGACACGATTACTTCACTTCAACTTTCGCGCCAACTTCTTCAAGTTTTGCTTTAATTTCTTCAGCTTCTTCTTTCGAAACAGCTTCTTTGAGCGGTTTCGGCGTGTTGTCAACTAAGTCTTTTGCTTCTTTCAAGCCGAGGCCAGTGATTTCACGAACAACTTTGATAACTTTAATTTTTTGCGCACCAGCATCAGCAAGGATAACATCGAATTCTGTTTTCTCAGCTGCTGCTTCACCGCCAGCTGCCGCACCGCCAGCAACAACAACCGGAGCTGCAGCCGTTACGCCGAATTCTTCTTCAATAGCTTTTACTAATTCATTTAATTCCAATACCGTCATATTTTTCACTGCTTCAATGATTTGTTCTTTCGTCATCATCGTTTCCTCCTTGTGTTAATATTCGTTATGCACATCGATATGCGCCATTACGCGCCTTGTTCCTCTTGTTTGTCGGCCACCGCTTTAACCGCAAGCGCAAAGTTGCGGATCGGGGCTTGAAGAACGCTAAGCAACATCGAGAGCAACCCTTCGCGGGATGGAAGTTTCGCCAAGGCGTCGATTTCTTCTTTGCTAGCGACGCTTCCTTCAATAACGCCACCTTTGATTTCCAACGCCTCATGCGTTTTCGCAAATTCGCTTAAAATTTTCGCCGGCGCTACAACATCTTCATTGCTGAACGCAATGGCGTTCGGGCCGGTAAACACCTCATCCAATCCTTCCAGGCCGATTTCCGCGAGCGCCCGGCGGGTCATCGTGTTTTTGTACACTTTGAACTCAATACCTGCTTCGCGCAACTGTTTGCGCAGCTCGGTCATTTCCGCCACGTTCAAGCCGCGGTAATCGACGATGACAGTCGCCTTGCTGGCACGGAATTTATCCGCGATCTCAGCGACCACTTGTTTTTTCAGTTCAATCGCGCTCGACACGTCCTGCACCTCCTGCAAAGAAAATAGCGGAATACCACTTATACCGTTCGGTAGTTCAATGAAAAACCCCCATGCCACGTAGACATGGAGGTATCGTTCAACGCGCCGCGATCGATGGCGCGCTGTCTATCGTCCACATACCTCGGTAGGAAATTAAGCCCGAAAAGGCACCTACTGTCTACGGTACAAATGATATTCGTTTGTTCAACCAAATGGCATTCTATCAGACTAAGCGACAAAAGTCAACCGTTTATTGTGCAACCGCTACGGTCGTCGGGTCAACTTTAATGCCAGGACCCATTGTCGACGTAATCGTTACGTTTTTGACATACGTCCCTTTAGCTGCTGCCGGTTTTGCTTTCAAAATCGCTTCGTAAATCGTTGCGAAGTTTTCAGCTAGTTTTTCGTTGTCAAACGAGACTTTGCCGATCGGCACATGAATGTTACCAGCTTTATCAACGCGGTATTCTACTTTACCGGCTTTGATTTCTTGCACGGCTTTCGTCACATCAAATGTAACCGTACCAGTTTTCGGGTTTGGCATTAACCCTTTCGGTCCTAAAATGCGGCCAAGTTTACCGACTTCACCCATCATGTCCGGCGTGGCCACAACAACATCGAAGTCAAACCAACCTTGTTGGATTTTGTTGATATATTCCGTATCGCCGACATAGTCAGCGCCAGCTGCTTCTGCTTCTTTCGCTTTTTCCCCTTTCGCGAACACTAACACGCGTGCCACTTTCCCTGTACCGTGCGGCAGAACGACAGCACCGCGAATTTGTTGATCCGCTTTTTTCGGGTCAACACCTAAACGAAACGCAACTTCAACCGTCGCGTCAAATTTAGCGACGTTCGTTTTTTTCACAAGCTCGATCGCTTCGGCAACCGGGTATGCTTTGAAGCGGTCAACGAGCTTCAACGCTTCTAAGTACTTTTTCCCTCTTTTCGGCATGTCAAAATCCTCCTTGATTGTGGTTTTAACGGAAAAAACCTCCCACGACGAAACAACCTTCGTCTCTTTCGAAGGTACACCATTCAGCGAAAAGCCGCCTGCTGAGGCGGTCTATCCTTAACCCAACAAATAGCAAACGCTTTTTTTGCCCATGGAGAGAGAGGTTGCGGAATACGCAACCTCCCCGGACAACACGCTGGCCTTAGTCTTCAATCACGATGCCCATGCTGCGAGCCGTACCTTCAACCATGCGCATGGCTGCTTCAATGCTCGCTGCATTCAAATCCGGCATTTTCAGCTCAGCGATCTCACGCACTTTGTCGCGTTTGATCGTCGCCACTTTATTGCGGTTCGGTTCGCCGGAGCCCGATTCAATGCCGGCCGCTTTTTTCAGCAATACAGCGGCTGGCGGCGTTTTGGTGATGAATGTAAATGAACGGTCTTCAAAAACCGTAATTTCAACCGGAATGATCAACCCTGCTTGGTCAGCGGTACGGGCATTAAACTCTTTACAAAACGCCATAATATTAACACCGGCTTGACCTAGCGCAGGACCTACTGGCGGCGCCGGATTCGCTTTTCCTGCAGGAATTTGCAGTTTGACGATCTTGATTACTTTTTTCGCCACGAGACACACCTCCTTAAGTCCGTGATGTGGTAATAGGGATTGCCCCTCCCACTCATTCGGCTCCAGTCTAACGAGCCGTCTCCATATCTCCCGTTTCCATCGAGAGGATCAGCGCATAAAGCACGTTTGCTCCCTTATACAGCGGGTATAAGTTCATCGCTGTATGCCTTGTCTAAGACCCAAGACATACTGACTTTAAAATATTATCACTTTTCAATAGTGATTGCAAGTTCTTTGCCATTAGATTTTTTCTATTTGTGAAAACTCCAGCTCCACCCGCGTTTCGCGTCCGAACATGTCGACAAGCAGTTTTACTTTCTGTTTATCAGGGTCAATCGCTTCAACTTTTCCAGTGAAATTCGCAAATGGCCCTTCTTTAATCCGGACGGTCTCGTTCACCTCGTAGTCGACATCCACCTCAGCGAGCGGCATGCCCATCCGTTTTAAAATCAGTTTTACTTCTTCTTCCATGAGCGGTGTCGGTTTCGAACCTGCTCCACTTGAACCGACAAACCCGGTAACGCCCGGTGTGTTGCGCACAACGTACCATGAATCGTCGGTCATGACCATTTCAACAAGCACATAACCAGGGAACACTTTCTTTTTCGTCGTTTTCCGCTTTCCATTCTTAATGTCCGTCTCCGTCTCCTCGGGGACGACAACACGGAAAATTTTATCTTGCATCCCCATTGATTCAACACGTTTTTCCAAGTTCGCTTTCACTTTATTTTCGTATCCTGAATATGTATGGACGACATACCAGTTTTTCTCCATCAGCGAGCCTCCCTAGGGCGGTTTTCATTTTTTATGCAAAACAAAAACCCGTTGCCGGGTTCCATACTCTTACGATTATCTTTCATTATAGCATATCATTCGCCCTCTTATTCAAACACAAGGCGAATTAACTGTGAAATTCCGAGATCGATAACGGCAAAAAAGACGGTGAAAAACGCCACCGTGGCCAACACAACCGCCGTATAGTTGACTAACTCCTTCCGGTTTGGCCAACTTACCTTTTTCAGTTCGCGTACGACCTCTTTAAAAAAGTTGGTTACTCGCTGCATCACTCGTACCTCCACGATTGCTCAAAACTGTCGCCACCGCTCATTTCGTTTCGCGATGGACGGTATGTTTGTTGCATACTGAGCAAAATTTGTTGGCCGTCAGGCGCTCACCGAGGCGGCCCATCTGTTTTGTCGTTGTATAATTTCGGCTTCCGCACTGCTCGCAAGCCAGGGTTACTTTTTGGCGCATAAACATTTCACCGTTTCCGCAGGATGTCCATAAAAATTTATCATACCCATGTTTCTGCTGTCAATGCTATCTTTTGGTCTTCCTTTGCCTCAGGATGGTACGCTGCTTATAAGCTAATCTCCCGATATTCCAAATATTTCTCGAGCTTCCGCTTCACACGTTGCAAAGCGTTGTCGATCGATTTGACATGGCGGTTCAACTCTTCCGAAATTTCTTGGTACGAGCGCCCATCTAAATATAAGGCAAGCACTTTCCGCTCTAGATCGCTTAGCAGCTCCGCCATCTTCAGCTCAATATCGTCGACTTCCTCGCGGTTGACAATCAATTCTTCCGGATCCGTCGCTTGTGTACCGGACAACACATCCATGAGCGTCCGGTCTGATTCGTCATCGTAAATGGGCTTGTCTAAAGAAACGTAAGAGTTGAGCGGGATATGTTTTTGGCGGGTCGCTGTTTTAATAGCGGTGATCATTTGCCTTGTGATACAAAGCTCTGCAAACGCTTTAAATGAGGAGAGCTTGTCCCCTTTAAAATCGCGGACTGCCTTATACAGCCCGATCATCCCTTCCTGCACAATATCTTCCCGATCGGCTCCGACTAAAAAATACGAGCGGGCTTTGGCGCGCACAAAGTTTTGGTATTTGTGAATTAAAAAATCAAGCGCTTCCCCATCCCCTTGATGAACGAGTGCGACAAGTTGTTCATCATCCAACTTTTGGTAGTCTCTGACATTGTCTACTCTGAAGCATTCCCCCACGCTGATCCCCCCGACCGCATCAATCGCTAATATTTATTATACAGTACAAATTTTTACAGCGTCAACCGCTCATTTTTGCCCTCTTCTCCATTTTTCAAAAATTTCGGCAACTCGATCATTGAGCGGCATTTTCGAGATGGGGGTGTGCTGCTTGATCTCCTTCAGTTTTTTGGAAATATCCCGCTCAACCGCCTCGATTTCGTACAGCAGTTCGCGTGCCGATTTGCGCAGGGCACCTTGGCTAAACACTGTCCATTGCTCAGTATAATCAGATGTCGCTACATATACCTTTGTGCGCGCGTTCATTAACGTTTTTGCCAACCGTTCAATCCGTTCATCGGCCGTCTCATTTTCCTTTGTAAAAATAACGTCAACATCGTAATTTTTATATTTTTTCTCATTCCCTGGCACGAGATGGGCGTCAAACACGATCATGACATGATCCCCAGTAAACCCTTTGTAATCAGCCATTTTATCAATCAGCAAATCCCTTGCTGCAGCTAGATCGCCCTCTTCTTTTAACTGGCGCAGCACCGGCCATGCCCCAATGATGTTATAGCCGTCAACAATCAAAATGTTCATCAGCTATTCCCCTAATGGATACCGCTTCCGGTACACCTCATACATAAGTAGGCTGGCGGCAACGGAAGCGTTGAGCGAGGTGACATGACCGCGCATCGGCAGCCGGAATAAAAAATCACACTTTTCGAGCACTAAACGGCTAATGCCTTTGCCCTCACTGCCAATCACAAGCGCCAACGGCATCGTACCGTCAAGTGAACGGTAATCATCTTTGGCAGCTGCGTCGGTTCCGGCCACCCAAACTCCCCGCTCCTTCAACTCGTCGATCGTCCGTGCCAAGTTCGTCACACGCGCAACCGGAATGTGCTCAATCGCTCCAGTTGACGCCTTTGCGACCGTTGGCGTCAGCCCGACTGAACGCCGCTTCGGGATGATGACACCATGAGCCCCGACCGCATCGGCTGTACGCATGATGGCCCCTAAATTATGTGGATCCTCAAGCTCGTCCAACACGAGGAAAAACGGCGCCTCGCCGCGTTCAGCGGCGCGGGCGAATAAGTCATCCACCTCATAGTAGCGGTACGCCGCCACTTGGGCGATAACTCCTTGGTGCGCCCCTTCAGCCATTTGGTCGAGCTTGCGCTTCGGGACATATTGGACGATCACCCCCCGCCGCTTCGCCCAGTCGAGGACGGGCTCGACGGCGTGACGATGTGCCCCTTCGGCGATCCAAATTTTATTGATGTCGCGCCCGGATTTGAGCGCTTCAATAACCGGATTTCTGCCGATAATGTACTCCATCATTCCAACGCCCTTTCTTCCCTTTCAATAATGGCAAATGAACGGCCGATCAGCTCATCGACTCGCTTCTCATCATTCCTTAAAAAATGGTACCCGATTAACGCTTCAAACGCTGTACTATGCCGATACGTCTGAACATCCGTGTTTTTCGGAGTCGTGCCAGATTTGGCATTGCGGCCGCGGCGGACGATGGCTTTCTCCTCATCGGTCAGCGCGTCTTCATCAAGCAAAGCTAAAATGACTTTCGCCTGCGCCCGCGCCGACACATAGCGGATCGCCCGCCGATGCAGCTCATGCGGCCGAACGTTACCAGTCGCAAGCAAATGGCGGCGCACATACACCTCGTAAACGGCGTCGCCAATATAGGCGAGCGCCAAGCCATTTAATTGTTTCACATCATGGATGATTTCAAACTGTGCCATCGTTTACGATCCCCGTTTCCATCTCGTCCCTTGCGGCGTATCTTCCAAAATGATATTTTTTGCTTTCAACTCGTCGCGGATGCGGTCGGCTAAGGCAAAGTCACGATTTTTCCGCGCTTCATTGCGCTGGCGGATCAGCGCCTCAATTTCTTCGTCAAGCAACTCCTCTTGTTTCAAAGTAAGGCCGAGTACATCCATCAGCTGCTCAAATTCGCGCAAAAACGCGTGAATGACATTCTCGGATGTCGTTTTCTCCTGCAAATACAAGTTCGCTTGTTTGGCGAGCTCGAACAAGACCGCAATGCCGTTTGCTGTGTTGAAATCATCGTCCATTTCACGAATGAACGAGGCGCGGATATCCGCGAGGCGCGAAAGCCACTCGCCGTCGTTATCGGTTAAGTTCGTGCTCGCCCCAAGCCGGTGCTGCAAATTACCGTATGCTGTCCTCAAGCGTTCGAGACCACGCCGAGCGCTCTCAAGCAGCTCCTCGCTATAGTTGATCGGGTGGCGATAGTGCACCGACAGCATAAAGAAACGCAACACTTGTGGGTCAATCTGCCGGATGATATCGTGAACAAGTACAAAGTTGCCAAGCGACTTGGACATTTTTTCATTGTTAATATTTAAATACCCATTGTGCAGCCAATATTTCGCAAACGGTTTGCCGGTCAGTGCTTCCGATTGGGCAATTTCGTTTTCATGGTGTGGAAACGTTAAGTCTTGGCCGCCAGCATGAATGTCGATCGTATCTCCTAAATATTTGCGCGCCATCGCTGAACATTCGATATGCCAACCGGGCCGCCCTTTCCCCCATGGGCTGTCCCAAGAAATCTCTCCTTCTTTCGCTGCTTTCCAAAGAGCAAAATCGAGTGGATCATCTTTCTTTTCCCCAACTTCGATGCGCGCCCCCGCTTGTAGCTCATCGATCGACTGATGCGACAATTTGCCGTAGCCATCAAACTTGCGCGTCCGATAGTATACGTCACCATCGACTTCGTACGCATAGCCTTTGTCAATGAGCGCTTGAATGAATTCGATAATCGTTTCGATATTTTCCGTCACGCGCGGATGGATATCTGCTTTTTTGCAGCCGAGCGCCTCAATGTCCTCAAAATACGCCTCAATAAACCGCTCGGCGATCGCCGGCACGCTCTCACCAAGCTCGCGGGCCGCCCTGATTAGCTTGTCGTCGACATCAGTAAAGTTGGATACATACGTCACATCATAACCGCGGAACTCTAAATAACGGCGGATCGTATCAAAGACGATAGCGGCGCGAGCATTGCCGATATGAATATAATTATAGACCGTCGGGCCACATACATACATTTTCACTTTGTTCGGTTCGAGCGGCTCAAACGTTTCCTTTTTTCGCGTCAACGTATTATAAAGTCGGATACTGCTCATATTCGCTCTTCCTTTCATGTTGTTTCAATGCCTCAAGCTCGCTTTGCAGCCGGGCGATTTCAGCCTCAAGCTCCCGGAATCGGTCCGCGATCGGGTCCGGCAAATCGGTATGATTTAAATCTTTTTTCACTTTTACCCCGTCGCGCACCACAACACGGCCAGGGATGCCGACAACCGTTGAGTTGGGCGGCACATCTTTTAACACAACCGACCCAGCGCCAATTTTGGAATTTTCCCCAATTGTAATCGAACCGAGCACTTTCGCCCCGGCAGCGATCAAACAGTTGTCTTTAATCGTCGGATGGCGTTTCCCTTTTTCTTTCCCCGTCCCGCCTAATGTAACCCCTTGATAGACGGTGACGTTGTCGCCAATTTCGCACGTCTCACCAATCACCACTCCCATGCCATGATCGATGAAAAAGCGGCGGCCGATTTTTGCGCCTGGATGTATTTCAATGCCAGTGAAAAAGCGGCTAATTTGCGAAATCAAACGGGCAAGAAAGAAAAATTTCCGTTTGTAAAGCGCATGGGCGATCCGGTGTGCCCAGATGGCATGCAAGCCGGAATACGTTAAAATGACTTCCAAATAGCTTCTTGCTGCCGGATCTTGATCGAAAATCACTTCGATGTCTTCTTTTAATGTTTTAAACATAGCATCCTCCCTCCATTCTATTGTCAATATAGATGAATAAAAAGCGTCTCTGTGCCGAAGACACAGAGACGCTTTTGGCGCGGTTCCACTCTGTTTAGCGAAACGGATGCGCTGTTTCGCTCACTTTGAGTCTGATAACGGAGATACTCCGCTCCCCTCTACTGCAGAACGTCTCTGTTCCGGTTCGAAAGGAGACTCCGAGGCGCATTTCAGACAACACCGGGCATAAACCGCTCCCAGCCAAGGCGGTTCTCTCTGGAATGCCGATGTCTCCTACTTCTCCTCGTCAACGCTTTGTCATGATGTGTACTTGTTCAGCCAAAAACTTTTTATTATTATACCACAGCTACAAAACAAACGTGCATAAAAGACTGATTAAAATTTTTCATGCAGTGCCCGTTCGAGCCGTTCAATCACCTTTTGTTTGCCAAGCAGTTGGATGGCAAACGGCAGTTCCGGTCCGTGTGTTTGCCCAGTCACTGCGGCGCGAATCGGCATAAACAGCTTCTTGCCTTTTTGCCCTGTCGATTTTTGCACTGCTTTGATCGCTGCTTTAATCTCATCCGCCGTAAACGGCTCAAGCTCACGCACATTCGCCAAAAAGGCGGAGAGCACATCCGGTACTTGTTCTTCGGCGAGCACTTGGCGGGCTTCGTCTTCGTATTCGACTTCTTCTTTAAAGAACAGCTCGGACAGCGAAACGATCTCCGCACCGTAGCTCATTTGCTCTTGGTACAAGGCAATCAAATCGCGTGCCCATTGCCGCTGCTCATCACTCATATCTGCCGGCAGGCGTCCGGCTTTCACTAAATGCGGCAACGCCAGCTCGACAAGCCTGTCGAGATCCAGCTTTTTGATATATTGGTTGTTCATCCATGTCAGCTTTTTCGTATCAAACATCGACGGCGATTTCGACAGCCGGGCGACATCAAAAATGCGGATGAGCTCGTCCTTCGTAAAAATTTCTTCTTCTCCTTCCGGCGACCAGCCAAGAAGGGCGAAAAAGTTGAACATCGCCTCCGGCAAATAGCCGAGCTCTTTATATTGCGACACGAACTGGATAATCGATTCATCGCGCTTGGATAGCTTTTTCCGCTGCTCGTTGACAATCAATGTCATATGGGCGAATTGCGGTGGCTCCCAACCGAAATATTCGTACACCATTAGCTGTTTCGGCGTGTTGGATAAATGCTCCTCACCGCGGAACACATGGCTGATTTCCATCAAATGGTCATCAATGACAACGGCAAAGTTGTACGTCGGAATACCGTTCGCCTTCACAATGACCCAATCGCCGATGTCTTTCGATTCAAACGTCACTTTACCGCGCACTAAATCATCTACTTCATACGTTTTCCCTTCCGGCACTTTCAAGCGGATCGTATACGGTTTTCCTTGTGCTTCAAGCTCGGCAACTTGCTCCGGCGTTAAATGGCGGCATTTGCCGCTGTATTGCGGAGCAGCAATACCTGCCGCCCGTTGCTCCTCACGTTCCCGCTCGAGCTCTTCCGGTGTACAAAAACATTTATACGCATGCCCTTGTTCAAGCAGCTCGTTCACATACTTCCGATAGATATCGAGCCGTTCCGTCTGACGATACGGCCCATATCCGCCGTCCTTATCAATCGATTCGTCATAATCGATGCCAAGCCATTTTAAGTTTTCAAGCTGCGACTCTTCGCCGCCTTCAACGTTCCGTTCAATATCCGTATCTTCGATGCGGACGATCATTTTTCCGCCGTAATGGCGGGCAAACAAATAGTTAAACAGCGCTGTCCGTGCCCCACCGATATGCAAATGGCCAGTCGGGCTCGGCGCATAGCGCACGCGCACGTTTTTTGCCATCGTCCAAACCTCCAATTCCATCAAAGCTTGTGCTATTATTGTACCGTTTATCGTGGCAAAGTTCAAAACGGAAGGCTCACCTTAACGGCACCATGCCGCTGACACCGGACTCTTCCGCACAACACGTAAACGTCCCCCAGCAAAAAAACGGAGAACGAAATGCTTCCCGTTGTACCGCTGCTTCTCAAGCGATCATAACAAAGCCAAACATTATGCCTCGCTCTTTTGCAGCAACACAACCACTTGAGCAGCAATGCCTTCTTCGCGCCCAGTGAACCCAAGCTTTTCTGTCGTTGTCGCCTTCACATTGACTTGCGAACGTTCGACTTCGAGCAACCGGGCGATCACCGTCTTCATCTCCTCAATGTACGGCGCCATCTTCGGCTTTTGTGCGATAATGGTGCAGTCTGCGTTCACTAACACATACCCTTCTTGCCGGACGAGCGACCATACGTGAGCAAGCAACTCGGCTGAATCAGCGTCTTTATAGCGCGGATCCGTATCCGGAAAATGCCGGCCAATATCGCCAGCGCCAATCGCTCCAAGGCATGCATCCGCTACCGCGTGAAGCAGCACATCGGCATCGGAATGGCCAAGCAGCCCTTTCTCATACGGAATATGTACGCCCCCAATGATGAGCGGACGCCCTTCAACGAATTGATGGACGTCAAACCCTTGTCCAATGCGAAACATCTCTTCACCCCCATCTACTCTGCGATGCGGCTTGCTAAAATCGCCTCAGCAAATAAAAGGTCCTCCGGAGTTGTCAGCTTAATATTGCGGTAGTCCCCTTCTAAGATTTTCACCGGCCTGCCGAGCCGCTCAACAAGGCTGGCATCATCTGTGCCGAGGTAACCGGCTTTTTTCGCCTCTTCATGCGCTTCCATGATCAAAGACAGACGAAAAGCTTGTGGCGTTTGCACCGCCCACAAGCTGGAACGATCAATCGTCTGTTCGACAAACAAACCGTCCACTTTTTTGATCGTGTCTTTTACCCTCACTGCTGGAATAGCCGCCCCATATTGAACAGCGGCATCCGCCAGCTCATGCAAATGCCCGATACGCACAAACGGGCGGGCACCGTCGTGAATGAGGACAATCTCCCCACTCCTCAGCGCCTGCAGCCCGTTATAAACACTATGCTGCCGCTCCTGTCCACCATCGGCGAATGCCACTACTTTTCGAATGCGGTAGCGCTCGAAAAGTTGTTCGAACTGGCCTCGCTCAGTTGGATTGACGACAAGCACAATGCCGTTGCATCGCTCATCACCATCGAACACTTTCAGCGTTCGGACAATGAGCGGCTCGCCGCCAAGTTCAATAAATTGCTTGTTCATGCCGGCGTTCATCCGTTTTCCTTGTCCGGCCGCTAATACGATCGCTTCGTAATTCATTAGACGTTTCCCCTGTTCTTTTTACAGCGCCTTTTGCAGCAGTTTTAGTTTGGCAAAAATCATTCTCCCCGCAGATGTTTGTAACACGCTCGTGACCAAGACGTCAACCCGTTTGCCGATATATTCTTTGCCATCTTCGACGACGATCATCGTCCCATCGTCCAAATAGGCGACACCCTGGTTATGCTCTTTCCCGTCTTTGATGACGTGCACATTCAGCTCTTCACCCGGCAGCACGACCGGTTTAACAGCGTTTGCTAAGTCGTTAATATTGAGGACGCGCACATTTTGCAGTTCACACACTTTGTTTAAATTAAAATCGTTCGTAACGACAACTCCTTGAAGCTGTTTCGCCAGTTTAACGAGCTTGCTATCGACTTCCTGCACATCACTGAAATCCGCTTCGTGAATTTCCACCTTCATCGCCATCTCTTTTTGGATGCGGTTTAAAATATCTAAGCCACGGCGACCGCGGTTTCGCTTCAGTACGTCGGAAGAATCAGCGATATGCTGGAGCTCCTCTAGCACAAAGCGGGGAATGACAAGCGGTCCTTCAAGAAATCCGGTTTGGCAGATGTCCGCAATCCGCCCATCAATGATGACGCTTGTGTCTAAAATTTTCACTGCTCCGCCTTTAGACGCTTCGTTTTCGACTTCTCCACCTTTTTTCTTCGTCATTCGATTGGAAAGAGAAAATAAGTTCATCAGCTCATTCCGTTTCTTTAAACCAACGCGAAATCCTAAATAGCCAAGCAGCACAGTTAAAAAAATCGGTAACACTGTATTCAACACTTGAATGTGAAACGACTGCAACGGCATAACGACTAAAAATGCGATAATAAGACCAAAAATCAGCCCAAGGCTGCCAAATAACACATCAGCGACCGGCGCCTTGACCAACGTTTCCTCAGCCCAACGGATCATATCGACGACATAATCGACAAGCCAAAACGTCAGCAAAAAGAAAACCACTGCGCCTAACACCGCCAGCGTGTATGAATTATTGACAAGCGACACGCCGCTTACATTCAACAGCTCAAGCAAATCGGGCAAAAACATGGCTCCCAACGTTCCGCCCACCGCAAGAAAAAATAGTTGTACAATACGTTTGACCATCGGCTCATCTTCACCTCCCTATCTAACATTATAAACAATTTCCAATGTTTGAAACCAATTGGAAAGCAATTTTTAACCATTTTTGAACATTTGACATCTACTTGTAATCATAAGCGGTGGGTGTCGGTATAGCGCCCGATTCACTTCGGTTCTCACTATATGTTTTACGTCTGCAAGACAAAAAGGTTCGATCCTTTCACATCGTTTATAACATCGTATGCTCAAGCGCCTCGGCCACATGCGAAACACCGATCACATTGACGCCTGCAGGCGGCTGCCAACCAGTCAAATTGTTTTTTGGTACAATGACCCGTGAAAAGCCTAATTTGACGGCTTCTTGCACGCGCTGTTCAATGCGGGAAACGCGGCGCACTTCCCCGGTCAAGCCGACTTCGCCGATAATGACATCGGCTGGATTTGTCGGCCGGTCGCGGAAGCTCGAGGCAATGCTGACGGCGACCGCCAAATCGATTGCCGGTTCATCAAGCTTTACTCCACCTGCCACTTTCAAGTAAGCATCCTGGTTTTGCAACAGGAGCCCGACCCGCTTTTCGAGCACAGCCATTAACAGCGATACGCGATTATGATCAAGGCCGGTCGCCATCCGTCGCGGGTTGCCGAAACTCGTTGGCGAAACGAGCGCCTGAATTTCAACAAGCACCGGACGCGTCCCCTCCATTGCCGCGACAACTGTCGAGCCGGCCGCCCCGCGCGACCGTTCTTCCAAAAACACTTCCGACGGATTTTCTACTTCGCGCAGCCCGATGTCACGCATTTCAAAAATACCGATTTCATTCGTTGAACCGAAGCGGTTTTTCACCGCCCGCAAAATGCGGTACGTATGATGCCGCTCCCCTTCAAAATAAAGAACGGTATCAACCATATGCTCAAGCAGGCGCGGCCCGGCGATCGCCCCTTCTTTGGTCACATGGCCAACAATGAAAATGGCAATGCCTTTCGTCTTGGCGATTTTCATTAGCTCAGCGGTGCACTCGCGCACTTGGGCAACACTGCCCGGCGCCGATGTAATATCCGTTCGGTACATCGTCTGAATGGAATCGACAATCACACAAGCAGGCTGAATCGTTTCAATTGCTGTTACAATGTATTCCAAATCCGCCTCTGCTAACACATACAGTTGATGAGACTCAGCGTGAAGACGCCCAGCGCGCAGCTTCACTTGCTTCACCGACTCTTCACCGGATATATACAATACCGTATGTCCGGCCGCAGCGAGCTGTGCCGATGTCTGCAGCAATAACGTCGATTTGCCAATACCCGGATCACCGCCGATTAAGACGAGCGATCCTTTGACGATTCCTCCGCCAAGCACCCGATTGAGCTCCACACTTTTCGTTTCAATGCGTGGCTCTTGTGCTGCCGTAACAGCCGTAATCGGAATTGGTTTGGCTGGCCCCGATGGTTCCGAATGAAGAAACGCCCCGCGCACAGCCGGTTTTGTCCGCTCGATTTCTTCAACGAACGAGTTCCACGTTTGGCAGCCCGGGCAACGACCGAGCCATTTCGCTGATTCATACCCGCATTCTTGGCAAACAAATTTTGTTTTCTTTTTCGCCATCCGTCTAACCCTTTCTGCAACATGTTCCATATAAAATAAGGTATGGGCAGCAAGCTGCCGCATACCTTTTTCCTTTACACGACCGCCTGTTTCGACAACACGACAAATTCTCCATCTTTCACATCGACAGCAACTTTTTGACCTTTGGCGATCGTGCCTTTTAATAATTCTTCGGACAAACGGTCTTCAATATGTTTTTGCAAGGCGCGGCGCAGCGGACGGGCACCGTATTCCAGATCAAACCCTTCGGCAGCAATTTTCTCAATCGCTGCTTCAGTCAGTTCAAGATCGATATCTTGTTCCTTCAGCCGCTTCACAAGCGTATCAGCCATCAAGCGGACAATTTGTTTCAGATGGTCTTTTTCAAGTGAATGGAAGACGATGATTTCGTCGATCCGGTTCAAAAACTCCGGACGGAACGCTTTTTTCAGTTCATCCATCACTTTGCTTTTCATGTCCTTATATTGTTGGTTCCCATCTTGAATATTAAAGCCGACGTACTTGTTCCGTTTCAGCGCATCAGCACCAACATTGGACGTCATAATGATAATCGTATTGCGGAAGTCGACTGTCCGCCCTTTCGAGTCAGTCAACCGCCCGTCTTCTAATACTTGCAGCAAAATGTTAAATACGTCTGGGTGCGCTTTTTCCATTTCATCCAACAGAACGACCGAGTACGGCTTGCGACGCACTTTTTCTGTCAGCTGGCCGCCTTCTTCGTAGCCGACATACCCTGGCGGCGAACCGATGAGCCGCGATGTCGAGTGTTTTTCCATATACTCGGACATATCGATGCGGATCAGGGCGTCTTCATCGCCAAACATGGCTTCTGCCAATGCACGGGCCAATTCTGTTTTCCCGACACCTGTCGGACCGAGGAAAATAAACGAACCGATCGGGCGTTTCGGGTCTTTCAAACCGGCCCGGGCACGGCGCACGGCTTTTGCAACCGCTTTGACCGCCTCGTCTTGGCCGACAACGCGCGCATGCAAAATTTCTTCAAGCTTGAGCAACCGCTCCGTTTCCGTCTCAGCGAGTTTCGATACCGGAATGCCGGTCCAACTTGAGACAACTGCAGCAATATCTTCAACTGTCACCTCAGAATTTTCTTGACCTTGCTTTTCTTTCCATGCCCGTTTTGTTTCCTCGAGCTCTTCGCGCAACCGTTGTTCCATATCACGCAACGAGGCTGCTTTTTCAAACTCTTGGCTTTGTACGGCCGCGTCTTTTTCTTTCCGCACTTCCTCGAGCTTTTGCTCCAGCTCTTTCAGTTTCGGCGGCGCCGTGAACGAGCGGAGGCGCACTTTTGAGCAAGCTTCATCAATTAAGTCGATCGCTTTATCCGGCAGAAAACGGTCGGTAATGTAACGGTCCGACAGTTTGACCGCCTGCACGATCGCCTCATCGGAAATCGAGACGCGATGGTGCGCTTCATAACGGTCGCGCAGCCCTTTTAAAATTTGGATCGATTCTTCCACAGTTGGCTCATCGACATGAATCGGCTGGAAACGGCGCTCAAGCGCGGCATCTTTCTCGATATATTTCCGATACTCATCAAGCGTCGTCGCTCCAATGCATTGCAGTTCGCCACGTGCCAACGCTGGTTTTAAAATGTTCGATGCATCGATCGCTCCTTCGGCTCCGCCAGCGCCGATTAGCGTATGGAGCTCATCGATGAACAAAATGATGTTGCCTGCTTGGCGAATCTCATCCATCACTTTTTTCAACCGATCCTCAAACTCGCCACGGTATTTCGTCCCGGCCACAACTGTACCCATATCGAGCGTCATGACCCGCTTGTCGCGCAACGTTTCCGGCACCTCGTTATTGACAATTTGTTGAGCCAATCCTTCGGCGATCGCTGTTTTCCCGACACCCGGTTCACCGATCAGCACCGGGTTGTTTTTCGTCCGTCGGCTCAACACTTCAATAACGCGCTGGATTTCTTTGCTCCGGCCAATGACCGGATCAAGCCGCCCTTCACGGGCGATCGCCGTTAAATCACGGGCGAGGCTGTCAAGCGTCGGCGTGTTTACATGCGAGGCACCTCCACCACCATGGCCCGATACTGATTCATTGCTGCCGAGCAGCTGCAATACTTGTTGGCGCGCCTTGTTCAAGCTCACCCCTAAGTTGTTTAACACGCGGGCGGCCACTCCTTCGCCCTCGCGGATCAATCCAAGCAAAATATGTTCCGTGCCGACGTACGAATGACCGAGCTTCCGCGCTTCATCCATTGACAGCTCGATCACTTTCTTCGCCCGCGGTGTGTAGTGAATCGTATGTGATACCTCGTTCCCGCGGCCAATGAGCGATTCCACTTCTTTCTGAATTTTATCTGGACCAAGGCCAAGCGCCATAAGCGCTTTAGCGGCGATTCCTTCTCCTTCGCGGATCAACCCGAGCAAAATGTGCTCTGTGCCAATATTGTTATGGCCAAGGCGAATGGCTTCTTCCTGTGCCAACGCCAATACCTTTTGCGCCCGTTCCGTAAATCTGCCGAACATCATCGTTCATCACCCTCCATCTTTCTTCGTTCTTCCATCTTTAAGCGTTCCCGAATTAATGCCGCCCGGCGGACATCCCGTTCCTCGGGGCGGAGTGCCCCACCAGCATATTGCTGTAAAAAACCTGGCTGCGTCAAAATCATTAGCTCATTTAAGATGTTGCGCGAGACGTTTTTGATATATCCTAAATCGATCCCTAAACGCACATCTGACAAACATTGCGCCGCTTCTTTCGACTCGATGACGCGGCAGTTAGCCAATATGCCGTATGAGCGGAACACCTTGTCTTCTAATTGTATGCCCAAAGTTTTCACTAATGCCTGACGGGCCGCTCTTTCTTGGGCAATCAGCTGTTGGACGATCGTATGCAAATCAGCGATAATGTCCTCCTCCGACTTTCCAAGCGTGAGCTGGTTAGAAATCTGGAAAATATTACCCAACGCCTCGCTTCCTTCCCCGTATGTCCCACGGACGACAAGCCCGAGCTGATTGATGGCAGGGATAATGCGGTTGATCTGTTGAGTCAATACGAGCGCCGGAAGATGCATCATCACAGACGCCCGAAGTCCTGTCCCAACATTTGTAGGGCAACTTGTTAAGTAACCAAGCCGCTCATCGAAAGCATAGTTGACATGTCCTTCAATCCAGTCGTCCAATTCGCTCGCCGCCTCAAGCGCCTCAGCAAGCTGCAGCCCTGGAAATAAGCATTGGATGCGGATATGATCCTCTTCATTGATCATAATGCTAATTTCCTCATTTTCTGAGAGCAGACAGGCACCAAATGGAGAGTCTTCCGCCAAATGTGGGCTAATTAAGTGCTTTTCTACTAATACCCGTTTTTCAATCGGTTGAAGCTCCGACATTTTCAACAGCTCAAAACGGCCTGCCCCCCCGTATGAACGGTAGGCAAACGTCCGCTCAAACAGAGCAACGATTTGCATTGCCTCCTCGCTGCTAAACAGCGTTGGAAAGCGGAAATCAACAATATTGCGAGCTAACCGGATGCGACTGCTCAAAACAATGTCCGAATCGGGTCCTTCTTGGCTCATCCAAGCGCTGACCGCCGTATTGAAAAACTTCTCAAACGACATACCGCTACATATCCCCCTCTCCGCGTTGGCGAAGTTCATCCTCTAAAGAGCGGATTTGGTCGCGCACTTCGGCTGCCCGTTCAAATTCCTCACGGGCGACTAGCTCTTGGAGCTTTTGCTTCAGCACAGCAAGTTGCTTGCGTAAATGGAGAACGCCGCCTTTCCGCTTCGGAATTTTCCCTGAATGGGCGTTATTTCCGCTATGAAGCCGTTTCAAAATCGGCGGCAAGTAGCGGGCAAACGTCCGGTAACAGTCAGCGCAGCCGAATCGTCCGATTTGCGTGAACTGATGATACGTCATTTTGCATGTCTCACATTGAAGCAAATCGGGATTTGGAAACGCATTGGCCGTCATCTCTTTCATTGGAGCTTGAAAATTGAGCAGTCCTGCTAACAAGTTATTGAGCGAAAAGTCATCATTACCGTAGAGCATAAACATGTGGCCATGCTCTTTGGAGCATTGTTCACAAAGATGGAATTCCGTTTTTTCACCGTTGACAATTTTCGTAAAGTGCATCGTTGCTGGTCGCTGCTTGCATTCTTGGCAAATCAACGCTTCCCCCTCCCCTACTTATACTTCAGCGACGTCAACATCGCCTTTAACATGCGCGCCCGCAATTCATCACGCTCAGGCAAGCCAATGTATAAGACAGAGCGATCCATCACGCTTAACATTATTTTCGCTTCCCGCTCCGAAATTACCTTTTCTTCAACAAGACGTTTTACTACATCTTCAGCATTCGATTGGCTAATGCGATGGCCAACGAGCTCAAGCAGTTGGTCAATAAGATGAGCCTCACTTTTCGTCTTCACTTTCATAATGCGGATATACCCGCCGCCACCGCGCTTACTCTCGACGATATACCCTCTCTCAAGAGTAAACCTCGTATTAATGACATAGTTAATTTGCGATGGGACACATTGAAATTTATTCGCAATCTCGCTCCGTTTAATTTCAACGATATCTTGGTCGCTCATATTGAGTACTTGCTTTAAATATTGCTCAATAATGTCGGAAATGTTTGGCACTCTACCTCCCACCTTCCTCACAATCAACCTGCTTAGCGATGAAACCAGCTGCCATCTTGTACTAGAAGACCTATAGGGAGAAACCGGCATCATCGCCTTCTTGTTGACTTTGACTATATTTGACCTTGTTTTTACTATATAATGTATTACGAAAAATTGCAAGAGTTACCGGAGAAGTCAAACTAACTATAGAATATCCGTTTTTTTGGCTGACGAAACATCAGGCAGCTGATAAACGAAAAAGCACGCCTTTTTTCCTAATGAAAAAGACGTGCTTTTTGTTTGGCCTAGCAGCGACCTACTCTTGCAGGGGCGCTGGCCCCAACTACCATCGGCGCTGGAGAGCTTAACTTCCGTGTTCGGGATGGGAACGGGTGTTTCCTCTCCGCTATCACCACTAGGCAATATGAAGTTGTGGGATCATTCCCTCAAAACTAGATAACCGTTTAGTGGGAAGAAGCCTCCGCTTTTCGTACTGTCTAGCTCCGGCCGCCACTTTTCTAGGTTAAGCCCTCGATCGATTAGTATCCGTCAGCTCCACGTGTCGCCACGCTTCCACCTCGGACCTATCGACCTCGTCATCTTCGAGGGATCTTACTCGCCTAACGCGATGGGAAATCTCATCTTGAGGGGGGCTTCACGCTTAGATGCTTTCAGCGCTTATCCCTTCCGCACATAGCTACCCAGCGGTGCCCCTGGCGGGACAACTGGTACACCAGCGGTGCGTCCATCCCGGTCCTCTCGTACTAAGGACAGCTCCTCTCAAATTTCCTACGCCCACGACGGATAGGGACCGAACTGTCTCACGACGTTCTGAACCCAGCTCGCGTACCGCTTTAATGGGCGAACAGCCCAACCCTTGGGACCGACTACAGCCCCAGGATGCGATGAGCCGACATCGAGGTGCCAAACCTCCCCGTCGATGTGGACTCTTGGGGGAGATCAGCCTGTTATCCCCGGGGTAGCTTTTATCCGTTGAGCGATGGCCCTTCCATGCGGAACCACCGGATCACTAAGCCCGACTTTCGTCCCTGCTCGACCTGTCCGTCTCGCAGTCAAGCTCCCTTGTGCCTTTGCACTCTCCGAATGATTTCCAACCATTCTGAGGGAACCTTTGGGCGCCTCCGTTACCTTTTGGGAGGCGACCGCCCCAGTCAAACTGCCCACCTGACACTGTCTCCCACCCCGATAAGGGGTGCGGGTTAGAATTTCAATACCGCCAGGGTGGTATCCCACCGACGCCTCCACCGAAGCTGGCGCTCCGGCTTCCCTGGCTCCCACCTATCCTGTACAAGCGATACCAAAATTCCATATCAGGCTGCAGTAAAGCTCCACGGGGTCTTTCCGTCCTGTCGCGGGTAACCTGCATCTTCACAGGTAGTATAATTTCACCGGGTCTCTCGTTGAGACAGTGCCCAAGTCGTTACACCTTTCGTGCGGGTCGGAACTTACCCGACAAGGAATTTCGCTACCTTAGGACCGTTATAGTTACGGCCGCCGTTTACTGGGGCTTCGGTTCGCACCTTCGCTTGCGCTAAGCGCTCCCCTTAACCTTCCAGCACCGGGCAGGTGTCAGCCCCTATACTTCGCCTTTCGGCTTCGCAGAGACCTGTGTTTTTGATAAACAGTCGCTTGGGCCTTTTCACTGCGGCTCTTCGGGGCTCATCACCCCAAAGAGCACCCCTTCTCCCGAAGTTACGGGGTCATTTTGCCGAGTTCCTTAACGAGAGTTCTCCCGCGCGCCTTAGGATTCTCTCCTCGCCTACCTGTGTCGGTTTGCGGTACGGGCACCTCTTCCCTCGCTAGAGGCTTTTCTTGGCAGTGTGGAATCAGGGACTTCCGGATCAAATCCGTCGCCATCACAGCTCAGCCTTTACGGCCAGCGGATTTGCCTACTGGCCAGCCTTACTGCTTGGACAGGCTCTTCCAGCCGCCTGCTCACCCTATCCTCCTGCGTCCCCCCATCGCTCAAACGGGAAGGAGGTGGTACAGGAATCTCAACCTGTTGTCCATCACCTACGCCTTTCGGCCTCGGCTTAGGTCCCGACTAACCCTGAGCGGACGAACCTTCCTCAGGAACCCTTAGGCTTTCGGCGCAGAGGATTCTCACCTCTGTTTTCGCTACTCATACCGGCATTCTCACTTCTAAGCGCTCCACCAGTCCTTCCGGTCTGGCTTCGATGCCCTTAGAACGCTCCCCTACCGATGACCAACGGTCATCCCGCAGCTTCGGCGGCACGTTTAGCCCCGGTACATTTTCGGCGCAGAGTCACTCGACCAGTGAGCTATTACGCACTCTTTAAATGGTGGCTGCTTCTAAGCCAACATCCTGGTTGTCTTCGCAACTCCACATCCTTTTCCACTGAACGTGCACTTGGGGGCCTTAGCTGGCGATCTGGGCTGTTTCCCTCTTGACCACGGATCTTATCACTCGTAGTCTGACTCCCAAGGATAAGTCATTGGCATTCGGAGTTTGACTGGGTTCGGTAACCCGATGAGGGCCCCTAGCCCAATCAGTGCTCTACCTCCAAGACTCTCACCTTGAGGCTAGCCCTAAAGCTATTTCGGGGAGAACCAGCTATCTCCAAGTTCGATTGGCATTTCACCCCTACCCACACCTCATCCCCGCACTTTTCAACGTACGTGGGTTCGGGCCTCCAGCCGGTGTTACCCGGCCTTCACCCTGGACATGGGTAGATCACCTGGTTTCGGGTCGACGACGACGTACTCAAACGCCCTATTCAGACTCGCTTTCGCTGCGGCTCCGCCTCTTCGGCTTAACCTCGCACGCCATCGTCACTCGCCGGTTCATTCTACAAAAGGCACGCCATCACCCATGAACGGGCTCTGACTACTTGTAGGCACACGGTTTCAGGTTCTCTTTCACTCCCCTTCCGGGGTGCTTTTCACCTTTCCCTCACGGTACTGGTTCACTATCGGTCACTAGGGAGTATTTAGCCTTGGGAGATGGTCCTCCCTGCTTCCGACGGGATTTCCCGTGTCCCGCCGTACTCAGGAGCCGCTCGGGAGGGAACGAAGTTTCGACTACAGGGCTGTCACCTTCTCTGGCCGGCCGTTCCAGACCGGTTCGTCTACCCCGTTCCTTTCTCACTCCCATCTGAGCGGTCCTACAACCCCAAGAGGCACGCCTCTTGGTTTGGGCTGTTCCCGTTTCGCTCGCCGCTACTCAGGGAATCGCATTTGCTTTCTTCTCCTCCGGGTACTAAGATGTTTCAGTTCCCCGGGTGTGCCCTCCATGCCCTATGGATTCAGGCATGGATCCTGCCCCATTACGGGCAGGGGGTTTCCCCATTCGGACATCTCCGGATCAACGCTTGCTTACAGCTCCCCGAAGCGTTTCGGCGTTTGCCCCGTCCTTCATCGGCTCCTAGTGCCAAGGCATCCACCGTGCGCCCTTTCTAGCTTAACCTACAGCGCGTTTCGGCTTCTTCCTTATTGTCTAGCTTCGGCGCCTAGCTCTCTTCCGCCAAATAACCTTCCCCCTTGGGGTGCAAGCACCCCTGCGGGTGAAGAACATTTGGCTTCGAGAACTGACCGCGGCACCTCAGCTTTTCCGGTTATCTAGTTTTCAAGGAACGATTTGAAGGAATTCTCATTCCTTCAAAACTGAACGAAACAAAAGCGCGATTTGTTAATGATTGGCCATTAACGGCCTCCGCTTTTCGTGATGTCTAGCTCCAGCGCCTGGCTCTCTTCTGCCAAATAACCTTCCCCCTCGGGGGTGCAAGCACCCCTACGGGTGAAGAACATTTGGCTTCGAGAGCCGACCGCGGCGCTTCCGCTTTTCGTCCTTAGAAAGGAGGTGATCCAGCCGCACCTTCCGGTACGGCTACCTTGTTACGACTTCACCCCAATCACTTGCCCCACCTTCGGCGGCTGGCTCCCGTAAGGGTTACCTCACCGACTTCGGGTGTTGCAAGCTCTCGTGGTGTGACGGGCGGTGTGTACAAGGCCCGGGAACGTATTCACCGCGGCATGCTGATCCGCGATTACTAGCGATTCCGGCTTCATGCAGGCGAGTTGCAGCCTGCAATCCGAACTGAGAGCGGCTTTTTGGGATTCGCTCCCCCTCGCGGGTTCGCAGCCCTTTGTACCGCCCATTGTAGCACGTGTGTAGCCCAGGTCATAAGGGGCATGATGATTTGACGTCATCCCCACCTTCCTCCGACTTTTAGCCGGCAGTCCCTCTAGAGTGCCCAACTGAATGCTGGCAACTAGAGGCAAGGGTTGCGCTCGTTGCGGGACTTAACCCAACATCTCACGACACGAGCTGACGACAACCATGCACCACCTGTCACCCTGTCCCCCCGAAGGGGGAACGCCCAATCTCTTGGGTTGTCAGGGGATGTCAAGACCTGGTAAGGTTCTTCGCGTTGCTTCGAATTAAACCACATGCTCCACCGCTTGTGCGGGCCCCCGTCAATTCCTTTGAGTTTCAGCCTTGCGGCCGTACTCCCCAGGCGGAGTGCTTATCGCGTTAGCTACAGCACTAAAGGGTGTGACCCCTCTAACACTTAGCACTCATCGTTTACGGCGTGGACTACCAGGGTATCTAATCCTGTTTGCTCCCCACGCTTTCGCGCCTCAGCGTCAGTTACAGGCCAGAGAGCCGCCTTCGCCACTGGTGTTCCTCCACATCTCTACGCATTTCACCGCTACACGTGGAATTCCGCTCTCCTCTCCTGCACTCAAGTCCCCCAGTTTCCAATGACCCTCCACGGTTGAGCCGTGGGCTTTCACATCAGACTTAAAGGACCGCCTGCGCGCGCTTTACGCCCAATAATTCCGGACAACGCTCGCCCCCTACGTATTACCGCGGCTGCTGGCACGTAGTTAGCCGGGGCTTTCTCGTGAGGTACCGTCACCGCGCCGCCTTATTCAAACGGCGCTCCTTCGTCCCTCACAACAGAGCTTTACGACCCGAAGGCCTTCTTCGCTCACGCGGCGTCGCTCCGTCAGACTTTCGTCCATTGCGGAAGATTCCCTACTGCTGCCTCCCGTAGGAGTCTGGGCCGTGTCTCAGTCCCAGTGTGGCCGGTCACCCTCTCAGGCCGGCTACGCATCGTCGCCTTGGTGAGCCGTTACCTCACCAACTAGCTAATGCGCCGCGGGCCCATCCGCAAGTGGCAGCCGAAGCCGCCTTTCAACCAAAGACCATGCGGTCTTTGGTGTTATCCGGTATTAGCTCCGGTTTCCCGGAGTTATCCCGGTCTTGCGGGCAGGTTGCCCACGTGTTACTCACCCGTCCGCCGCTGACCAAACAAGAGCAAGCTCTCGTTCGGTCCGCTCGACTTGCATGTATTAGGCACGCCGCCAGCGTTCGTCCTGAGCCAGGATCAAACTCTCCAAAAGAAAGTTGATTGGCTTGCGCTTCGTTTCGTTCAGTTTTCAAGGAACGAGGATGGAGCCTATCGGGATCGAACCGATGACCTCCTGCGTGCAAAGCAGGCGCTCTCCCAGCTGAGCTAAGGCCCCATATGTCCACAATCGGGAAGACAGGATTTGAACCTGCGACCCCATGGTCCCAAACCATGTGCTCTACCAAGCTGAGCTACTTCCCGTCAACGCGCTCGAGAGGATTCGAACCCCTAACCTTCTGATCCGTAGTCAGATGCTCTATCCAATTGAGCTACGAGCGCAAGTGCCGAGGGCCGGACTCGAACCGGCACGGTAGTTACCTACCCCAGGATTTTAAGTCCTGTGCGTCTGCCAATTCCGCCACCCCGGCTAATAGGCAAATAAATGGAGCGGAAGACGGGACTCGAACCCGCGACCCCCACCTTGGCAAGGTGGTGTTCTACCACTGAACTACTTCCGCTCGGGTAACAATGCGGGTGAAGGGACTTGAACCCCCACGCCCATAAAGGGCACTAGACCCTGAATCTAGCGCGTCTGCCAATTCCGCCACACCCGCAAATCAATTATGGTGAGCCATGGAGGACTCGAACCTCCGACCCTCTGATTAAAAGTCAGATGCTCTACCTACTGAGCTAATGGCTCATGAGTTTGTCATACACTCATATTAGATGATGTCTCTTCCTCTACTAGCACGTTCAAAGGTGTCTAGAGCATTGAGACAATTCGGAATGAATTCAAAGATACAACCCTTGTTACTGAGCTAATAGTTCATAATAGATTAAATGGTGGAGGATGACGGGATCGAACCGCCGACCCCTTGCTTGTAAGGCAAGTGCTCTCCCAGCTGAGCTAATCCTCCACGGTATTGCCTAGCAACGACCTACTCTTGCAGGGGCGCTGGCCCCAACTACCATCGGCGCTGGAGAGCTTAACTTCCGTGTTCGGGATGGGAACGGGTGTTTCCTCTCCGCTATCATCACTAGGCAATTATCCAATAGACAAGTTATATTATAATCAAATTTCTTCGTTTGTCAATAACTCTTTATCTTCGACAACTTTCGTCATCGTTCCGACGTACCATCTTAATATAGCACGTTGAATAATATTTGTCAACTCGCTTTACTGTTTTTGTTTTATCAAAGCGACGATTTTCATTTTATATTGTTTATATGTTAAAAGTCAATAGTTTTTTAAAAAACAAATCGTCCCCTGTGCATTTTCACACAGGGGACAATATTTTTTATTTATGACGCATTTGCGGGAAGAGTAACACATCCCGAATGGACGGAGAGTTAGTCAAGAGCATGACTAGACGGTCAACGCCGATGCCGAGTCCGCCTGTTGGAGGCATACCGTACTCGAGCGCTTCGAGGAAATCTTCGTCCATTTCGTGCGCTTCATCGTTCCCTTGTTCACGTTCTTTCAACTGTGCTTCGAAACGTTGGCGCTGGTCGATCGGATCGTTTAGTTCCGTAAACGCGTTCGCATGTTCACGTCCAACGATAAATAGCTCAAATCGATCGGTAAAGCGTGGATCGTCCGGGTTTTTCTTAGCTAACGGCGAAATTTCGACAGGGTGGCCATAAATGAACGTCGGTTGGATGAGTTGCGACTCGACTTTTTGTTCAAAAAATTCATTGACGATATGACCAAACGTCATGTGCGGGGCGATTTCGACCCCATGTTCTTTCGCCAACGCCCGCGCTTCCTCGTCGTCCATGTGTCGCCAGAAATCAACGCCGACGTATTCTTTAATCGCATCGACCATATGAAGTCGCCGCCATTCAGGCGTTAAATCGACGGTATGTTCGCCGTATTGAATTTTCGTCGTGCCAAGCACTTCCGTGGCAATGTGAGCAATTAAGTTTTCTGTCAATTTCATGATGTCACGGAAGTCGGCATATGCCTCGTACAGTTCAAGCATCGTAAACTCCGGATTGTGACGGGTGGAAATCCCCTCATTCCGGAAGACGCGTCCGATTTCATACACTTTTTCCAAACCGCCGACGATGAGCCGTTTTAAATGGAGTTCGATGGCGATTCGCATATAAAGTGTCATATCAAGGGCATTATGGTGCGTAATAAACGGACGTGCAGCCGCACCACCTGCTATGGCGTGCATCATCGGTGTTTCGACTTCCAAATAACCTTGGCTGTCGAGATAACGCCGCATCGATTGAATAATGAGACTACGGGTGATAAACGTCTGCTTACTTTGCGGATTCATAGTTAAGTCGAGATAACGTTGGCGGTAACGTTGTTCGACGTCCTTTAAACCATGGTATTTTTCCGGCAATGGACGCAATGCTTTTGTTAAAAATTCATATGATGACACTTTGATGGAAAGCTCGCCGACTTTTGTTTTGAACATAGTGCCGCGCACACCGACGATATCACCAAGGTCAGAGATTTTAAACAGCTCATATTGCTGTTCACCGACATCGTCTTGGCGGACATAAATTTGAATTTGCCCTGTGACGTCTTGAATGTGAGCAAATCCTGCTTTTCCTTTACCGCGTTTCGTCATAATGCGGCCGGCGACAGCGACTTCAATTTGCTGATCTTCAAGTTCTTCTTTGGACAAATCGCCGTACAGTTTAAACAGCTCTTCTGCTTTATGCGTGCGCTCGAACCGTTTGCCAAACGGGTCGACACCTAGCTCTTCGATTTTTTTTAACTTTTCCCGGCGGACACGCAATTGGTCGTTCAATTCTTCATGGCTCATCCTTCATTCACTCCATTTAATGATTTTTTACGAAAAATACTGCCAGCGCGTGCTGGCAGTCATCCGCTTCATCAAATTCCGCTCCTATACGGCCCGGGCGTTCGCTGCCGCCTGATTCTCTGCATCCTGTGCGACTTTCAGCAGCAATGCGGCTAGTTCGTCCCGTGTCTCACACTCGTTGATGGCGTTGCGGATTTTCGCTGCACCGCGAATGCCTTTTAAATACCAAGCGGCGTGTTTGCGCATTTCTTTGACAGCAATATACTCACCTTTAAGCGCAATTAAACGGTCTAAATGCAACAGGCACACATCGATTTTCTCTGTCGGCGTTGGTTCAGGGATAAGCTCCCCTGTTTCTAAATAGTGCACGGTGCGATAAATCATCCACGGGTTACCGAGCGCCGCCCGTCCGATCATGACACCGTCCACCCCGGTTTCTTCAAGCATCCGCTTGGCGTCTTGTGGTGTTTTGACATCGCCGTTGCCGATGACTGGGATGTTGACCGCTTCTTTCACTTGTTTAATAATGTTCCAATCCGCTTTTCCTTCGTACATTTGTACTCTTGTCCGCCCATGGACGGCGACGGCTTTGCCACCAGCGCGCTCAACTGCTTGCGCGTTTTCAACAGCGTAAATATGATGTTCGTCCCAGCCGATTCGCATTTTGACCGTAACCGGTTTTTCAACGGCGTCGACAATGGAGGCAACCACGTCATAAATTTTATTCGGATCAAGAAGCCATTTCGCTCCCGCGTCGCAATTCGTAACTTTTGGAACCGGACAGCCCATGTTAATGTCGATAATATCCGCATTCGTATTTTTATCGACAAATTTTGCTGCTTTGACAAGCGTTTCCTTTTCGCCCCCGAAAATTTGCAGGCTGAGCGGCTTTTCCCGCTCATCGATATATAACATATTTAACGTCTTTTCATTGTTGTATACGATTCCTTTATCGCTCACCATCTCTGCGCACACAAGCCCGGCGCCGAATTCTTTGACAGTCAAGCGGAACGCCGAGTTGCACACGCCTGCCATGGGGGCAAGCACGACACGATTTTTAATCTCAACATCGCCAATGCGAAACATAAAAACGCCTCCTTTCTACTGGTTTGATTCGATTTTCGGCGGCGTCAGTTCTTCGACCGATATATTTAACAGCTCGGCGATTTGCTCGACGAGCGAATCGGACGGCATCCGATTCCCCCGTTCGATTTCACCAAGGATTGAGACGGAAACGCCGAGCTCCTTAGCCAGCCTTTCTTGTGTATATCCTTTTAGCTTTCGAAAAGCGCGAATACGTCTTCCCCATCTTTCTGCTTCCATACGCGAACTCCTTCTTTGTCAGGTAGTCGATCAACGATGTCTGTTAACGGCTCGAAAATGTTCGGTATTGTTAAATGGGAATTGATTTCGAGCAACGGGATAAGAACAAACGCCCGCTCCGCCATACGCGGATGCGGAATGACTAGTTGCTCTGTTTCAATATTTTCATGATTATACAGCAAAATGTCAAGGTCTAACGTACGCGGCCCCCAGCGAATTTCCCTTTTTCTCCCAAATTCTTGTTCAATTTGTTGCGTCACGTTCAACAAGGAAAATGGTGACAACGTCGTCGCCACCTCGACTACCATGTTTAAAAACTTGTCTTGATGGACGTAACCAACCGGATCCGTTTCATAGATGGACGAACTCGACTTTACAGAAATTCCCTCGTAGCGATCAAGTGCTTCAATGGCCGAACGTAAATAATAGACACGATCCCCTAAGTTAGAACCTAAGGAAATATATACAATGTTTTCCATTTAACGCCCCCTAACAATTTCAACGGCGACATGCTTATAATGTCCGCGGATTGGTGGATTTGGCTTCGTCACCCTCACGGTACAACGCTGAATGGCAGGAAAAGCGGCAAGCAGATCATCGGCGATCGCCTCAGCCACTGCCTCGATCAAAGCAAATGTCCGCTCCTCAACAATCGCCCGACAACGCTCGTACACATCCGCATAGTTGATCGTATGCTCAAGACAATCACTCCGCCCAGCTGGCCGCAAATCAAGCTCCATCGTCACATCAATCACGAACTTCTGACCGAGGACATTTTCTTCGGGAAGCACTCCATGATAGCCATAAAACTCCATCTCTCGCACATAGATTTTATCGATGGCCGCTCTCCCCTTTCCCAAGCATCGCATCCATCATTTTCGCCATGCGGGCGATCGGCAATACATCGTGAACGCGGACGATATTCGCCCCTTTCACGATACCAAGACAAACAGTAGCTCCCGTTCCTTCGACACGCTCTTCAACTGGCACGTCAAGCACATGGCCGATAAACCGTTTGCGCGACGTTCCAAGCAACAGCGGATAGCCAAGGGCAGCAAACTCATCAAGACGCCGCATCACCTCCAAATTATGCTCGAACGTTTTGGCAAACCCGATACCTGGATCTAAAATAATATTTTCATCTTTCACTCCGGCTTGTTTGACAATGCAGATGCTCTCCTCTAGGTCGACGATCATATCGGAAATAAGGTCGCGGTATGCCATATCGTGTCGATTGTGCATTAAAATAATTGGCACTCCGTACGAAGCAGCAACATGTGCCATATCCGGATCAGCTTTGGCTCCCCAAACATCGTTAATGATATGTGCCCCGGCTTCGATGGCTTGGCGTGCCACCTCCGCTTTATATGTATCAATGGAAATCGGCACATTCACCTCACTGGCAATCGCTCTTACCGCTGGAATGACGCGCCGTAATTCTTCATCGAGCAGAACCTGTTCCGCTCCCGGACGTGTCGACTCGCCGCCGATGTCAATGATGTCCGCTCCCTCGGCCACAAGCCGCTTCGCATGCTCAACGGCTTTTTCTACATCGTAAAATCGTCCGCCGTCAGAAAATGAATCCGGTGTGACGTTGACAATACCCATGATCAATGTTTTTTTGCCTAAATCCAACTCATGCCCGCGGCATTGAAGCACACGCGAACGCGTCATTGTTATCATCATCGATTCATCCTTTCTGACAATTCATTCCTCGTCCATAACGTGTCCGTAAAGCGGCGGTAATGGCGTTGCAGCGCACAGGTCACCGGGCCGTTTTGTCCAAGATAAACGCGATGGCCGATGCGGTGAAGCGGCACAATTTCCTGCAGTGAATTGGTGATAAACACTTCGTCGGCTTCGTACAAATCAGAAAGCGGATAAACTCCTTCTTCAATCGGGATATGCAACTCATTAAGCAACGCGATCACGAATTGCCTCGTGATGCCGTTTAATATGCCGACAGACGGCGCTGGAGTATAGACGACACCGCCTTTTATCCAAAAAATATTGGAGACAATGCCTTCCGCCACCGCACCTTCACGATTGAGAAAGATTCCTTCTGCATGGGGACGGTTGCCAAGCTCCCATTTCCCAATCATATTGTTTAAATAATGGTGCGATTTTAATCGTTGGTCGCCCTCTGGGCTGTTCCGCGTTGTTGTTAAAATGACCCCTTCTTTCCCCTCTTGAGGAGCCGCTGGCGGCAGCGGCTTCATGTAGACGATGATGGTGGGACGTAAGTACTGTTCCGTCGACAAGCCGAGATCACCAACACCGGCGGACACATTGAAACGCACATAAGCGTCTCGCAGTTCATTTGCCCTGAGCAACCGCTCGATGATGTCGACCGCCTCAGCGCGGCCGAACTGCCTAGCGATGTGGAGTTCGGACAGCCCGCAGTTCAGCCGTGCTAAATGGTCATCAAGCAAAAACGGATGGCCATCATACGTACGAAACGTTTCAAACAATCCAAGCCCATACAAAAAACCGTGATCAAATGCCGAAAGTTGCGCTTCTTCACGCGGAACGATTTTGCCGTTGACATATACGTACATATGGTCCATCACGCCTTTTTGTATGTGTCAATAAAGTTTTTCAGCAGTTGCATTCCGTGACTTGTCATAATCGACTCGGGGTGGAACTGCACCCCTTCGATTGGCAATGTCTTATGGCGGATGGCCATCACTTCGTCTTCGTCCGTCCAAGCGGAAACAGTAAAACAATCGGGAAGTGTTTCTTTGTCAACAATGAGAGAGTGGTAACGAGTCGCCGTAAACGGGCTCGGCACCCCTTGGAAAATCGTTTCTCCGTCATGGTAAACGGACGATGTTTTCCCGTGCATCAGCCTTGAAGCACGGATGACACGGCCGCCAAACGCTTGGGCGATCGACTGATGGCCGAGGCAGACGCCAAAAATCGGGATTTTGCCAGCAAAGTAAGTGATGGCTTCCAAGCTGACACCCGCTTCATTCGGCGTGCATGGACCTGGGGAAATCATAATAAAATCCGGAGCGAGCCGTTCAATCTCGGAAACGGTAATTTCATCATTGCGCTTGACAAGCAGCTCCTCACCTAGAACACCTAAATATTGCACTAAATTGTACGTAAAGGAATCATAATTATCAATCATGACGATCATCATTCTCACCTCATGCTCGAAAATAATGTCTCTGCTTCACTCAGCTCTTTTGCTCTCCAAAGGGCCGCCGCTTTTTTCAAACATTCTTTGTATTCATGCTCCGGGTTGGAATCAATGACAATACCTGCCCCTGCTTGTACATGCGCTATTCCATCTTTGACAACCATCGTCCGAATGGCGATGTTCAGCTCCATGTTGCCTTGAAAATCGATCCAGCCGATCGACCCGGTATACAAGCCGCGGCGGACCGGTTCGAGTTCTTCGATAATTTCCATCGTCCGCACTTTCGGGGCCCCCGTAATCGTCCCTCCTGGAAACATGGCGCGAATGACGGCAAACGCATCGTATTCTGGCGCGATTGTTCCGGAAACATGCGACACAATATGCATGACGTGCGAATATCGTTCGACTGTCATCCATTCGTCGACATGAACCGTCCCATATGCACAGACGCGGCCGAGATCGTTTCGTTCAAGATCGACGAGCATGGCATGCTCGGCTCGCTCCTTTTCGCTCGCGAGCAATTTTTGTGCAATTTGTTCATCTTCCGTTTTCGTCCGGCCACGTGACCGGGTACCGGCAATCGGCCGTGTTTCGAGACGCTGTCCACGTTTACGGACAAGCAACTCTGGCGAACCGCTCACAACTTGAAATTGTGGGGTATGCAAATACCCCATATACGGCGACGGATTAATGGTACGCAACTGCTTGTAGACGGCAAATGGATGAGCTAAGAGCGGCTGTGATTGGCGCACCGACAAGTTGACTTGGAACACGTCACCTTGGGCAATGTACTGCTTCACGCGCTGAACCGCCTCGATAAACTGCTGTTTCGTCATGGACACAGACGGAGCGGCGGCCGAGCCAGCAGTTGACCATCGGGGTGATTCACTCTGCTCCTCAAGCCACATTTGCTCATACATATCCAATCTTCGAAAAGCAGCCTGTTCCTCCCCATCGCTGGCATGGACGATCAAGTGGAGCTGCTGTTCTTGATGGTCGTAAATCGCCACATCATCAAACAGCCAAAAATACATAAACGGCAGCTGCAAATCGTCATGAGCAAGCTCCGGAAGCCGTTCGATGTAACGGACGCTGTCATAGCTGATGTAGCCGATCAGTCCACCTTGACACGGCAGTGGCTCGTCCTCATCCGGCATTAAAAAGTGCGAAAACCATTGTTGCAGCAACTCGAGCGGTGGCCCGTCCAGCGTCGTTTCTTTCCCACGATAGATGATAGATAACCGCTGCTCAGTCGCCCGGATGATCCCGCTTGGGTTGAGGCCGATGATGCTATATCTTCCCCCTTGACCGCTCTCAAGCAGCACGTGGTGCGGTCGACCGTATGCCAGCTGTTCGTACTGGCGGAACCAATCCCGGCCGCTATAATCGATTGTCCGTTTCAGCCGCCTGCGCCGTTGTTCCATCTCGGTCAACTCCTCATGATGTTCATAGTTATTCTTATTGTACAATGATTAGTCATTCATATCACCCACTACCATAAAAAATTCGACAGGGTTGCCCCTGTCGAAAAATGTTGCTTAGTTTTCGAATTGGTAAAGCGGCGTGCTCAAATAACGTTCCCCATTGCTCGGGATCACAGCCAGCACTTTTTTTCCTTTACCGAGTTCTTTTGCTACTTTCAACGCCGCATGAATAGCAGCACCAGACGAAATGCCGCCAAGAATGCCTTCCTCGCGAGCCGCGCGGCGGGCAGCCGCAAACGCTTCTTCCGTTGTTACCGTAATGACGCCGTCATAAATGCTTGTATCCAAAATATCTGGAACAAACCCAGCGCCGATTCCTTGGATTTTATGCGGACCTGGTTTACCGCCGGACAAGACCGGTGAATCAGCCGGCTCAACGGCGTAAATTTTAATGTTCGGATATGCTTCACGCAATACTTTACCAGCGCCCGTAATCGTTCCGCCCGTACCGATTCCAGCAACAAACGCATCGAGCTGGTCGCCCATTTGCTCAACAATTTCTTTCCCGGTCGTCAAACGGTGGATTTCTGGGTTTGCTTCATTTTTGAACTGCTGCGGCATAAAGTAGCCGTGCTCGCGAGCGAGTTCTTCAGCTTTTTGGATTGCCCCACGCATCCCTTGAGCACCTGGCGTGAGTACTAACTCTGCACCGTACGCCCGCAACAAGTTGCGGCGCTCTAAACTCATCGTATCCGGCATAACCAATACTGCTTTATATCCTTTCGCTGCTGCGACCATCGCTAATCCGATTCCCGTGTTACCGCTCGTCGGCTCAACGATTGTATCGCCCGGTTTCAGTCTTCCGGCCTTTTCCGCTGCCTCAATCATTGCTAATGCAATCCGGTCTTTGACGCTGCTGCCTGGGTTCATAAACTCGAGCTTCACGTAAACATCAGCGCTGTCTTCGTCGACGATGCGGTTCAACTTCACTGCCGGTGTATCGCCGATCAGTTCCGTTACAGAGTTGACTGTGCGTGCCATGGTTCCACCCCTAATCCCGATTATTTTTATCGAATTTGTTTCCAATGTATCAGTTATTGACGTAATTGTCAATCATTTTAATGTTTTCATCTTTTTTCGGCGAGTTGCTTGAGCTGCTCCAACTCTTCTTTCGCGAAATGGTATGTTTCGTTGCAGAAGTGGCACGAAGCTTCCGCCTGTCCTTCATTATCGATAATATCCTGAATTTCCTCCGGCCCTAGACTGACGAGGGCATCGGCGATCCGCTCGCGCGAACAGCGGCAAACGAATGTAACCGGCATTGTCTCAAGCACGCGGACATCTCCATCCCCTAAAATTTGTTCTAACATTTGTTCTGGACTGAGCCCGTTTTCAATCATGCGCGAAACGGGAGGAATTTGTTTCAGCCGTTCTTCAATGCGCGCAATCGTTGCTTCTTTCGTTCCGGGCATGATCTGAATGATAAACCCTCCAGCTGCCCGAATCGTATAGTCGGGGTTGACGAGCACACCGACACCGACGGACGATGGAATTTGCTCGGATGAGGCAAAATAATACGTAAAGTCATCGCCAAGCTCTCCAGAGATGAGCGGCACTTGTCCGGTGAAAAAGTCGCGCAACCCGAGGTCTTTCACTACGGTGAGCATCCCGTTTTTGCCGACAGCCCGAGCAACATCAAGCTTCCCATGCTCGTTCAACTCAAAATGGACATGGGGGTTTGTCACATACCCACGTACTTCCCCTTTAGCGTTGCTATCGACTAAAATAACGCCGATCGGCCCACCGCCATCAATTTTAATCGTCAACGTTTCTTCACCTTTGAGCATCGCCCCCATCATGACACCCGCCGTCAGCGCCCGGCCAAGCGCTGCGGACGCGGTCGGCCACGTTTGGTGGCGTCGCTGTGCTTCTGCAACTGTTTCTGTCGTTCTTGTGGCATACGCTCTCACTTGTCCATCATAAGCGAGCGCTTTCACTAAGTAATCTCCCATGTTCATCAAGCCTTTCATCCTTTTTTCTCCGTATTTTTCTCATACAACAGTTTCAGCCCAGTCAACGTTAAAAACGGATCGACGACATCGATGACACTCGACTCACTGGCAATGAGCGGTGCAAGGCCACCAGTCGCGATCACTTTCGGTGGAACTTTGCTTTTCGCCTTCATTCGCGAAACGATGCCTTCCACTTGTCCAACATAACCGTATAAAATGCCAGCTTGCATGGCGCTGACCGTATTTTTACCAACGATATCGTCTGGGCGGGCAATTTCAATGCGAGGCAATTTCGCCGCCCTTGCGAACAACGCCTCTGTCGAAATCATGATGCCTGGGGCGATAGCTCCCCCCATATATTGTTTATGTTCATTAATATAACAATACGTCGTCGCTGTCCCGAAATCGACAATGATCAGTGGGCTGCCGTATAAGTGAATGCCGGCAACCGCATTGACAATCCGGTCAGCGCCGACTTCACGCGGATTTTCATATTTAATGTCAAGCCCCGTTTTAATGCCCGGCCCGACAATGAGCGGCTTAATATGGAAATATTTTAAACACATGCGTTCAAGGGCAAACATAATCGGCGGCACCACAGAAGAAATAATCATGCCACGAATATCGGAAAACTGTAAGCCGACATGATTCAAAAGCGCTTTAATTGTCATGCCGTACTCGTCTTCCGTTTTCGCCCGGCTTGTCTCAATGCGCCAATGGTATTTTAATTCATCACCGTCATAAACCCCTAGCACGGTATTTGTATTGCCAACGTCCAACACAAAAATCATGGCCTCATTCCCCACTTTTCCTCAATAAATTCCTTTCTTTATCATATCATACCTTGTTTTCTTGCGGGGGAAAAAACGGCGGCCTCACTCCGGTCAATAGCAAAAAAAGAGGATGTCCCCAAAATTGTAAGACATCCTTTGTGATCACCATATATACACATCGAGCACTTTCACAAGCAATAGGTTGTATCTCCCTTGAAGAAAGATGTCCTTTTCGTTCAGCCCCAACTGTTACTCTTTCTTCTGAATGTTCACTTTCACATCGTCGTCGCCTTTACCGGTGTCATTGCGTCCATTGCGGTCCGGCGGCAGCGTACCGTGCTCGAACAAATGCTTAATTTGTTCAGCATCGAGTGTCTCAACTTCCAAAAGTGTCGTAGCAATTAAATCCAATTTGTCCCGATGCTGCGTTAAAAGCTGTTTCGCCTTGTCATAGCACTCTTTAATGATGCGTTGAATCTCTAAGTCAATTTCATAAGCGATTTTATCGCTATAGTTTTGTTCGTTATGCAAGTCGCGACCTAAAAACACTTGCCCGCTCGGTTGGCCAAATTGAAGCGGACCAAGTTTTTCGCTCATCCCGAATTCCGTCACCATCCGGCGTGCAATGTTTGTCGCCCGTTGAAAATCGTTATGAGCCCCTGTGCTTACTTCATTGAACACAATTTCCTCAGCGACGCGCCCGCCGAGCAACCCTGTAATTTTATCCATCAGTTCCTCTTTTGTCATAAAGTAACGGTCTTCTTTCGGCAGCATCACCGCATAACCACCAGCTTGGCCACGCGGGACGATTGTTACTTTATGCACCATTTCCGCGTCGGCAAGCACCATGCCGATGACCGTATGTCCGGCCTCATGGAATGCAACAATGCGCCGCTCTTTTTCCGAAATAACACGGCTTTTTTTCGCCGGTCCGGCAATGACGCGATCGGTTGCTTCGTCGATATCGTCCATATCGATTTTCTTTTTGTTCCGACGCGCTGCCACAAGCGCCGCTTCGTTCAACAAGTTTTCCAAATCAGCACCGGAGAATCCCGGTGTCCGCATGGCGATCGTCTTCAAGTCAACCGATTCATCGAGCGGCTTATTGCGGGCATGCACGCGTAATACTGCTTCGCGTCCTTTGACATCTGGGCGATCGACAGTGATTTGCCGGTCGAAGCGACCCGGGCGCAAGAGCGCTGGGTCTAAAATGTCCGGACGGTTCGTCGCTGCAATAATAATGATCCCTTCATTCCCGTTAAAACCGTCCATTTCGACAAGCAGCTGGTTGAGCGTCTGCTCACGCTCATCGTGGCCGCCGCCAAGACCGGCTCCGCGCTGGCGTCCGACAGCGTCAATTTCATCGATAAAAATGATGCACGGTGCATTTTTTTTCGCTGTTTCAAACAAGTCGCGCACGCGCGATGCACCGACCCCGACGAACATTTCCACAAAATCCGACCCGCTGATCGAGAAAAACGGCACGCCTGCTTCCCCTGCGACCGCGCGCGCCAACAGTGTTTTCCCTGTACCTGGCGGTCCGACAAGCAGCACCCCTTTTGGAATGCGGGCACCAAGTTCAGCGAATTTGCGCGGGTCTTTTAAAAATTCAACAATTTCCACGAGCTCTTCTTTTTCCTCGTCCGCCCCAGCCACATCACGGAAACGGACTTTCCGCTTGTCATCCGTATACAGCCGCGCCCGGCTTTTGCCGAAATTCATTACTCGGCTGCCGCCGCCTTGCGCTTGGTTCAACAAGAAGAAAAACAAAATAAAAATAATGACAAACGGAATAATGGATGTGAAAAACGTAACCCATCCGCTCGTTTCATCCGCTGGCATCACTTCCACCCGCGCCCGTGCCGCCGCCGCATCGATGCGATCAAGCACTTTGTCGCTGTTTATCACATAGGTGGAAAAATATTGCCCTTCATTATATGTTTTCAGTTGGCCTCGAATTTCATATACGCCGCGCTCCGGCTTAATGGAAAACGACTTGACTTCCCCGTTTTCCAAATGAGTGATAAACGCATCGTACGTCATCGGCTCGGTCCGCTGATTCGTACCGTTAAAAAAGCTGACGACGCCGATCACGACGAGAAAAATCAGCAAATAAAAGATGGTGTTACGGAAAATCCGGTTCATTTCTTGCCTCCTCCCATATGAAACACACTATACTCAATACTAGCATAGAAATTTGCCTAAATACAAACAATTCGGCCGCCGCACAGCAACGGTCTTATTTTTGGTACACTTCTGGCTTTAAGACACCGATAAACGGGAGGTTGCGATATTTTTCCGCATAATCGAGACCATAACCAACGACGAACTCATCCGGGACGGTAAATCCGGCGTAGTCCGCTTGAATATCGGCTTTACGTCCAGACGGCTTGTCAAGGAGGGTGACGATTTTAATTGAATTCGCCTTCCGGTAACGGAATAAATCGACCAGATAGCTGAGCGTCAGCCCGCTGTCAATAATATCTTCAATGATCAAAATGTCGCGACCTTCAACGGATGTATTTAAATCTTTGATAATTTTTACTTCCCCAGATGAAATCGTCGCATTCCCATAACTCGAAACATCCATAAAATCCATTTCCAAATATGTATCAATATGTTTCAACAAATCGGCCATAAACGGCATCGCGCCTTTGAGAACGCCGACGGCGAGCGGAAAACGGCCGTCATACTCCTTCGTCAATATAGCACCTAGCTCTTTTACTTTTGCCTGAATTTCTTCCTCGGTGATTAGCACTTTTTGGATATCGTCTTTCATCCCCATCTTTTTTCCTCCTAGCTGTTCATCGCCTGATAGTGCAGTAAAATATAGCGAGTTTGCCCATGCTCTCCGGCTTCAAAAGCCGATTTTTTCAGTCCAGGCACCCAAAGGATGCGGCCGTCGGCATCTTCTACAATCGGCCAACAGTCCCTTTCCATCCGTGGAATTTTCGCCTCAATAAAAATCTCCTTAATTTTTTTCGTTCCTCCCGTCCCCTTCAGCACCATCCGGTCACCAGTGCGGCGCGTCCGTACATGAAGCGGAAGAGAAACCGTAGCGGGGTCAACCACGAACGAGTCATTTCCTAACTGCTTTCTTGGATAGTGTTCCCCAAATTCACTTATGATTACGTAACCGTTTGGGAGAGGCAATAGCGCCGGAACCGGCAGCTCTAGCCAATAGCTTTGAGCGCAATGTTGCAAGCCAAACGTAAACAAACAGCGGTCATACGAACGAATCACTTTCAACCCTTTTGGCAAATCGAGCATTCCAGAAGGATGGGCGCGCTCACAAAGCATCAGTATATGGCCGATATGCACAGAAGTCAACACCGGCGGAATGCCTCCGTAAAGGCGGAGAAGCAACAGCTGCAACACCCGACGCTGCAGCGGTCTCGGCAACGCCAAAAACGGGGCAATGCGCAATACAACATCGCTATTTTGTTTTTCCATTACTTTATTCAGCGCGTCCGTGGCTAATTCCTCTAAAAATTGCTCATCTTCTGCCATCATTTCACTATATTGTTGAAATCGTTCATGCAAGCGCGGATTTTCCTGTTTTAATAGCGGGACAATATGATGGCGAAATCGATTGCGTGTATAATCGTCTTTCTCATTGCTTGGATCTCGGCGCGGAGTTAGCTCCTCTTTTTTGCAGTAGTCCTCGATTTCCGCCCGGCTGACAGCCAAAAACGGGCGAATGAGATAACTGCCATGAAACGGACGCTTGACAGGAATGCCAGCATACCCTTTGCTTGTGCTACCGCGCACAAGTCGCATTAAAATCGTCTCGACCTGGTCATCACCATGATGGCCTAAAGCGACATATTGCGCTTGATACTTTTTCACCAGCTCGGCAAAAAAGTGATACCGGCAATTTCGAGCCGCCTCCTGAGCGCCGAGACCTGTGCGCCGCTGAAAAGCTGGAACATCGATTTGCACCGCTTCACATAAAATACGGTGCTCGGCACAAAAATGTTTCACAAATTCCATCTCTTCTTCTGATTCCCGCCCGCGAAACATATGGTCGACATGAGCCGCCACGAGCTGAAGCTTCCACTCATCCCGAAGCGAAGATAAAAGATGCAAAAGAGCAAGTGAATCCGGGCCTCCGGAAACGCCGACAATGACCGTCGCTCCTTCCGTAAGCAACCTATGCCTGTCAATAAAGGCGCGCACTTTATCAACCATTCGAAAAAACCTCTTTGCTCTCTTTTAGCCTCATCGATAGCTATTGTACCATAAATTACATCGTTAGTTGCCAGTATATATAAAAACCGTATGCACCAAGCAACAGGACAGCAATCAACACTGTCTCAGCAATAGCCCCCACTTTGCGGCGCTTTTTCGCCCGCCGCCCCGACCGGCGGTTCGACGACACTATCTTTGTTTCATCTTTCACCGCTAACCGGCGGGAAGAAGCCGCTAATAAGTCACGACGCATGTCGGCGGCCTTTGCATACCGGCCGTCGAGCGCTTTTTGCAAAACGTGCTTATATTGGGCTAAAAAGCGGTCGGCTTCGATGATCCTGAAAAGTTGTGATCGCCCGTCGCCCTTTTTCTCGAGATGTCCCGAATAACAGGATGCAATCATCACCATCGCTGCTGAAAACAAGTCATACGACGGCTCAGCTTTGCGCGACCCAAGCCCCCAATAGCCGCGGTCGTACAGCTCTGTAAACTCTTTGACCGCCCTTCCTTGCAGCGTCGTTCCCCCAACATCCAACAACCGGACAGATGGCGGCGGCCCGGTGACGATTAAATTATCCGGTTTTAAGTCGCCAAATACCCACCCCTCCTCATGCAGCCGCTCGAGCACCGACAACAACTGCACAAGCAACACCGGCGCCCACTCTTTCCCGCGGCGGCGGACAAAGGTAGTGAAGTTTTCCCCCTCAATATACTCCATCACATAAAAAGGGATCGTCTCCTGCACAAGCGGGCTCCGCCAGTCGTCGGCCTCCAGCAAAGAAGGTCCGAGGGCGCCCCCCTGGACCTTAGAAAAACGACGTAATATATTCATTTCCGAGGCCAACGACGCATAATCATCGCTCAGTTTGACAGCGACGCGGTTGCAGCCGCTTTCTGCCAAGTAGACGACGCCGTTTGCCCCACTGCCGAGCCGCCGCAAAAGCCGGTATGAACGGCCGTGCCATTTGCCGGTAACAACCGTGCCAGGCGGAAGATTACAAAGACGATTCTTCAATGTATGGCTCATCGCCATTACCAATCCAGCTCCTTAGTGACCGTTTGCGGTCGAAATGGGCGATCGCTTCGCGCAGCGCCGGTCCTGTTGGTGTCAGCCCGCCTGACGCCAATTTCGGAAAGATGGTGGACAGCTCCTCAATCCTCGGCGTCCAGTCAATCATTTTCTCGGCATGTTGCCGCTTTCCTGGAAAGATGAAGACGGAAAAACGGTTCTCACCCATGCGTGCATTTAAACTAAGCGATAAATCGACGAGCGCCTCTTTGACCGTCGGCAATTTCGTCTTCATGCTCCCGCTCGTATCGATTAAAATAAGCACGTCGAGCGCAGCCGTTTCTCCAAGTTCATCGACGACTTCCATCACTTGACCGCGCTTGTCCGGAGGCAAGTCTTCGAGCGAAACGTCCGAACCAAATATTTGTTTCAATTCCCGGTTGACCAGCCCTTGCAACGTCTGGGTCATCGCTTGGCGCGTCACCATCTGCACCGTTTGCGACAGCTGCCTCGCATATACGACCTGGCTCATCCCGCCGCCAGCGGCCGCAATCGCTTCAATTTCTCGCTGCCCATTTTCATCGATCGTGTCTTGGTCCAATACACCAATCACGTTCACTGTAATGCCCTGTTCCCTCGCCAATGCCGCCATGGCGGCTGGATCCTCGCCATGGTTGGAGCAGCCGTCGGTAATGAGCAAAATCTGCCGCAACGTTCCCTTTCGCATCTTCGTTCCCCTCCTCAGCGGAATGTATTACCATCATCGCCGCGGGAGAACGTTTTTATACGCGTACTACTGCGCCTTTTTCATATACATATATGCCGGAATCGTCGCCCATTTTGGCGTGTTGTGCCGCACTTTGGCGACAACAACGGTCATATCATCTTCAATCTCTCCACCGCACTGCCGGATCACTTCCTCCATGATCACATCGGCGACTTCTTGTGGATCGGTCGTTTTCAGTTCTTGGATTTTCCGTTTCATCCACAAATCATGGTTCTCCACATTCATTGGCCCTTCAAACACACCGTCGCTCATCATAATGAGCAAGTCGCCGGATTTCAGCTGTTCACTGACCACATCGAATTCGACTTCTTTAATAATCCCCATTGGCAAATTGCTCGCCTCTACTTTCATCACTTTATCGCCGCGTTTAATAAAGCTTGGCATCGACCCGATTTTTAAAAACTTCGTCGCCGCGTTTTGCAAATCAATGATCGCCAAATCAAGCGTCGCGTACATATCTTCTGTCGTCCGCAGCGCCAAAATGGAATTGATCGATTTAATGGCGATCGATTCATCCATTCCTGTCTGCAAGATTTTTTGCAGCAAATGTAACGTCTCGTGGCTCTCGTAATGCGCTCGTTCCCCGTTGCCCATGCCGTCGCTAATGGCGACAGCGTATTTACCGGTGCCAAGTTCAATCGTTGCATAGCTGTCACCAGAAATGAGCCCGCCTCCTTTAGCAGCAAACGCCACGCCTGTCTCGACGACAAACGCTTTTGTCGAACCGAAGGCAACCCGGCAATAGCCATTTGGATAGGCAGCACATTCCTCGCGCTTGACGACAATCGTCTCCCCTAAAATGTCCGACAGCATCGGCGCGATCAGTTTTTCGCACTCACCACGCCCCTCGCAGTAAGGAATGCTCATTTCAATATCGATATTTCCTTTTTCTAAACTGTAAATATCGACATGCCCGATTTCGATGCCAAACTCTTGCAGGGCATGGTAGATTTGTTCCTCTTGCAAATAATGGTTTTCTCGCTCTTTTTGAATCTCCTTCGCAAAATCGTCCATGACTTGCGAAACACCCAACAATTGCTCGGCAACAAGCTTCCGGCTTTCGTAAACTTGCCGTTTGAGCTTACGGTTCGCCTGATAAATCACCATCTCTTTTTCAATCGTGTCAACCACTTTGCCTGCTTTGACGCAATACCGCTCCCATTCGCGTAACAACTGATGGTTTTGTGCCAACGTTTTTTCGTCCGCCTCATGCATCATTTGTTTCATATACGCATATGTTGTACTAAAGTTGGCTACCCAGCATTGCGCTTTCTTAAAGCACGTTTGGCACGTCTTTTCTGTAATATCACCAAGAAAATAATCAACCTCCCGTTCATGGTATTCATCAGAATCCGACAGCGGTCCAGGCGAAAAGCTTTCCGCCAGCGCTTGAAAGACGTTCGAAAACTGCGAAACGCGCTGTGCCGTTACATCACGGATTTTGCGAACGTATTGCTGTTGTTCGTTGATATATTCAGCCGTGCCAGGAATATGTTTGGCAATCTTCTCTGTCAGCGAATGGGCTGTACATAAAAACAGCATGATAGCGATGCTTGATTCAAGCAGCGTCGGCATGAGTTCGGCTTTCCCTTCCCCGTATAAGCCCATCAACAGCGTTGCGACAATGAGTCCGAACGCGACCCCAATCTTTTTTCCTTCTTTCAGCAGGCCGCCAAGCAGGCCGGCAAAAGCAAGCAAGCTCATTTCAGACAAGTTACCGACGTTCGCTAAGCTCAGAACGAGCCCAGTGACGACCCCGACGGTCGAACCAGTCGCTGCCCCAGCTACAAATGCAAATAATAAAACGAGATAGCGCGACATGACATGTTCAAGCGATAAGCCGTACGCCGACCAGCCGATCATCCCAGTCAGCATCGACGCCAGCAAAATAATCAATGAAATCATTTCTTCCGCCCGCAGCGCATGTTTATGTTTCTGTACCGTCAACAGCGGAATGCTTTGCATAAAAATCAATGTCAGCACGAGTGACAACCCGGCTTCTACAACCGCCATAGCCACTCCGTATGCCGTCCGTTCCCCAAGCCAGTAATAAGAAATGAGCCATTTTGTCGCCAACGATACAGCGAAAACGACGAACGGCACAAGTTTTAATGATTCACTAATCACTTTCCGCACCCAGCTATAAATAAAGAGGAAACCAAAAATGGAAGCACCGACAAACAACACCGTATCAAACGACAGCGTCACAGCGCCGGCCAGCAGTGAAACTAAAGCGAAAGCTGCCTTGTCACGACGCAACATGTAGACAGAGACAAAAAACGGCAGCGCAAACGGGGTCAATTTCGCCAAAATTAACGCCCGTCCCAACAAAAAGCCGACAAGGAGAAGCAAAAAGCCTTGATGAACGAACAGATGGCCAAGTCGCAACTTCACATGGCGCATCCAGCGCGACAAGGTTGCTTGCGTTTCATTAATCCGTACTTCTGAAATGCGACGCACCGTTCCTCTTTCTACTCTTTCCATTCCCGATCCTCTCCTTTGCTTTCTATTACCCCCTATTATATAGTTAAAATTATCTGAAATTTGTCAAAACAACGGAGCAAAATAAAAAATCGTTCGACGTTTTCTTCGATGATGCGCCGACAGTATACCCGTTCCGACAGAAGCAGACAAAAAGAAAAAACGAGCATGTCGCTTGATGACGCATGCTCGTTTGCGATGACCCGTACGGGATTCGAACCCGTGTTACCGCCGTGAAAGGGCGGTGTCTTAACCACTTGACCAACGGGCCATATTCTGTTTTAGTGGCGGTGGAGGGGATCGAACCCCCGACCTCACGGGTATGAACCGTACGCTCTAGCCAGCTGAGCTACACCGCCGTGTGACAACATTTAATATCATAATAGAGGAATTGGATATTGTCAACATATAAAACGAAAAAATATATAAGGAAAATATCCCCTTCATTTTTTACCTTAGAAACAAAGAAGCATCCATGATCATGGATGCTTGTTGTCTCCCTATTCATCATCTTTCCTACATGTATTCAGCAGCAAGTTACCCGCGTCTCGCTCCACGCCCTCCCCGCTTCGATTCCGTATGACGGCGCAACGACGCCAGTCGATCTTCACTCTCTTTGAGGAAACGACTAATTTTTTGCTCTAAACTGTCAGCTGCAGAGCGGTCGTGTGCTCGGTGGCGAGGCCGCTGCGAAGAAGGCGTATCTTTTGCCTTGCGAATGGATAGACCGATTTTTCCATCTTGGCCGACGTTGATCACCTTCACATACACCATGTCGCCAACTTTCAAATGATCGTTGATGTCCTTGACATAGTTATCGGCTACTTCGCTAATATGAACCAGTCCTGTCACACCTTCCGGCAGCTCTACAAACGCCCCGAATTTCGTAATGCCTGTGACTTTGCCTTGTAACTTGCTGCCTACTTCAATCGACATAAAAAAAGTGCTCCTCCTTAAAACGCTTTAAAGATGGTATTGCTTTCATTATAGCGAATGAAAAAAATACGTGTCAATATGACGGATGCCCGTATTGTACGGGCATCCGCAGTTAAAATATCACTCTTCTGGCAAGACAAAAATAATTTCCCCATCTTTCGATAAATAATATTTTTTTCGTGCCAGTTCAGCAATGTAATCATCGTCATGCAGCTTTTTCATTTCCTCTTTCAGTTGCTTTTCCTGCTGTTCGAGCTCCGCAAGCTGGTCTTTTAGCTCTTGTTTTTCCGCTGTTTTTGCATCGATCGCCTTCACCTGCAGATGCAACGTGTAAATGAGAACAGAGGCGAGCACCATAAACAGTGAAGCCCAAAAGGCCAAACGAACAGCCACAACCCGCCGCCTTCTTGACGCCTTCCGCTTTTTTTCTTCTTGTTCTGATACGTAACTAGACTGCAGTTTCGTCACATTCGGTTTCCGGGGCACGTTCATGTATTTGCACCTCTTTTATTTCCGCCATTTCGCAAACCATATGCCTATTTTGTCTTTTGTATTCTTGATTTGTCCAGCAAATCCTTTTAAACGATGAAAAAAATTTTCCACCCAAGCTCGACGATGCGGCGGCACTCGTCGCCAAACGGCTATACCTATCCAGCGCAGCGGAGCAAGCAAGAAAAGAACAGTTTTCCAAACGACAAGCAATAGAAACTGGACCGTCCACATAACAAGCCGGCAAGCAAACAAAAGCAACGCTAACGTCATTTGTCCAAGGAGGACGAGGGGACGGATCACCATATGGCGGAACAGCTGGGCGAACGCCTGTCCGATCCGCACCGCCAACCAAATGATCCACTCGAGCACCCGAACGTACAACGAACGGAGCAAACTTTGATAAGCGGCATAGCCGCATAAAAGCGCCAAAAAAAGATAAAAGCGAAGCTCGCCATCATTGACGAGCAACAATACATAAAAAACAAGAAGCGCCTGCACTGCCCAAAATAACACATCATTCACAAAGACGAGCCAGTGCGCCCGTTCGTCCCGTTTTAAAAATCGGTTGTACGTATCAAGCGCCATGCCAAGCCAGCCTCCCATGCCGATCATCGTCAGCATGGTGAGAAGCTGTGTTGTGATGCTCATTTGAACAACTTGCTAAAGAATCCTTTAGCCTTCTCCTGATGGTCGTCTAAATAAACGAGATCAAAAATGCGCCCTTTAATCGAGACGACACCTTTATCGACATCTAAGTTTTTCATTTGCAAGTTTTGCCCTCGAATCGCTAAAAAACCCATGACCGTCTCAAGCAAAAACTCCTCATTGTCAAAGCTCTCGACTTGTTTTACCCCAGTAATGTCAAGAAGACGTCGGCCGCGCATGATCACGTCGTGTTCTTGAACCGGTCCTTTGTTCATATTCCCGCTAAATTCATCGTGCCGATTCATGTTCATCCCCCGCATTTCGATTTAGAATGAAAGGCGGCAGAGCCCACCGCTTTTTTCGTATCCGCTGTTTGTACCATATGTATGTCAGCGGGGGATGGTTTAGAACAAGCCCGCGGGACAAATTAGACGCCGTCTTGTTCGGACGCAGATGCGATCCGTTCTTCACGAATCAGCTCATACAACCCCGTCGCTTCTTCTTTTTTTGTCGTTTCTTTTAAATCAGCTACTTTTACTGTTACCCGTTTTTGCCCAAACTGAATCGTCAGTTCATCACCAATTTTCACGTTTGAACTTGCTTTGGCAACATGGCCGTTGATCCACACTCGGCCTTGATCAGCAACTTCTTTCGCCAATGTGCGGCGTTTAATGAGCCGGGATACTTTTAAAAATTTGTCAAGACGCATGATGATCCCCCTTACCGTCCGTTTTCTTTTGCTTCTTCCCAAAATCGATCGAGCTCGGCGAGTGAAAACGAGGTGATCGGCCGACCGCTTTTTCGTACTTGTTCCTCAATGTAGGCGAAGCGGCGGGTGAATTTGTCGTTCGCCCTTTGCAGCGCTTCTTCTGGCTGAATGCCATAATACCGGGCAAGGTTGATGAGCGCAAACATTACATCGCCAAATTCACTGACAAGCTCCGCGCGACGGCCGCTAGACGTTTCCGCTCGAAACTCGGCCATTTCTTCCTCAACTTTTTGCCATATGGGTTCCACATCATTCCAATCAAACCCAACTTTAGCTGCCTTTTTTTGCAGTTCGTACGCCCGCATCGTCCCTGGCAAGCTCTTCGGAATGTCAGCGAGGAGCGATTCCGGCTGTTCATCGCCTTTTTCCTCTTTCTTAATTTTTTCCCAGTTCACGACCACTTGTTCGGCTGTATCGGCCGTTACATTCCCAAACACGTGCGGATGGCGACGAATCATTTTCGCTGTCAACGTGCGGATGACATCGTCGATCGAAAATAGGCCGTCGTCAGCGCCGATTTGGGCGTGCAGCATCACTTGCAACAACACATCGCCCAATTCTTCAACCATATGGTCATCGTCGTTCTCATCGATCGCTTCAAGCAATTCATACGCCTCTTCAAGCAAATACCGCTTCAGCGATGCATGTGTCTGCTTCCGGTCCCACGGACAGCCATTCGGCCCCCTCAGCGTCGCAATGACGCGGCGCAACGTCTCAAACCGATGGTAAAGCAGCGGCTCATCCTTGACCGGTGGCACATAGACACTCGTCAAGTTGTCGAGCACAGTCTGACGATCAAGTTCATAGAGCGGCACTTGCTTTACTTGTTCGGCCTTCGTTCCTGCCGCGGTAACAATATAGACCAGGTAGTCGTCAGGAAGCTGTTCCATAAGGGAAAGCTTCACGTTCGAGGCGACAAACGAATCATACACTTGACAAAAAACCGTATGCAGCGAAGGCGACCACTCGTCTCCTTGAAAGGAAGTCGCATCCAACAGCTGAAACCCTTCGATCGGGTCGATGCGCAGCGCAGCAAACAGTGCATCGAAAAAGCTTTGGCCGCCTTCAATCATCACCCGGCAAACGCCGCGTCGCTCCTCCTCTAAAAGAAGCTGCACCGTTTGTTCAGCAACAAGCGGATGACCAGGAACGGCATAAAACACGTCGCCGTGCTTTACTTGTTCGACAAGAATAGAAACAATTTCCGCATACACATCGGCAAACTGCTCGTGCTTTTCATAAACATCGTCAAATGACGTAAACGTGATTCCTTCTTCCTCAAGCCCCTTCACGGCCGGATGTTCTTTCGTCCGCAAAAAGAGCGGATGCGCCCGCTTGAGCTTTCGGTATACACCGACCGGCAGCTGTTCGAAATCCCCAGCGCCAAGTCCGAAAATATAAATCGTATTCATCGCCGATCACCTGCTTCCTGATAGTAGACGAAATTTATTAGCCAACGGGAGAGCGGACAATTCCTCCTCGGAGAAAACGTTCCCTTTGACAATGCATACGATATAGACGATCGCACCGACGGCGACGCCTCCAAGCGCCTCAGCGGTTGCCCATAAGCGTCCGCCGGCGGCAGCATCCATAAGCCACATATACAACTGCAGCACGACAACCATCGCGACGCCAGCCTTCACGATTGGATAGGCATACTTTTGGATGTTGGTCAGTTGGCATTCACGCCGCAAGCATACATATAAAAAGCAAGCCATGAGCGCATAAGCCCCCGTCGTCGCTAAGGCCGCGCCAAGGACGCCAAACGGCGGCACAAGCCAATGCATGAGCGCCATTTTTCCCGCTACGGCCACCGCTACACCGGCAGCGGCCGCCCACTCTTTTCCCATTCCTTGCAACATGGCGGACGAAGTCAGTGCCATCGTTGTAAAAAAGACAGAAGCGGACAAGACAGCGAGAACGAGTGAGCCACGATCATTTTCAAACAACATCGTATTGATCGGCCGAATCAGGCAAATGAGCCCTAAAGAAGCGCCAACACCGATGACGGCAGCAAATCGAAATGGCAACAGACCTTGCGTGAAAATGGCTCCTTGGCTGCGTTGGGCGCTAGAGATAAATGGGACAAGCGCCAATGAAAGCGATGTGCCGACAACTGTGCCAAGCTGGATGAGCGGTTGCCCGCGATCATACACCCCTTTTAACCATTTCACCTCATCTAGGCTTGCTCCTGTTTCATGAAGAAGTGGGACAAACAAAAACGAATCCACGAGTGGAATAAGCGTCAATGCCATATTTGTCAAACAAACGATCGTTCCAACTGTCAATAAATGTCGGCCTACATGTAAGAACGAAGCCGTGGGCGTGCGGCCGGCCGTTTTTTTTCGTCTGCGCTTAGCGGAATAAAAGAGCAAAATAAGAAGCGCCGCCGCCATACCGCCGAGTGTCCCTGCAATCGCTGCCATGCCGCAGGAATAAACATCTGCACCACGCCGCATCGCCCAATATGACAGCCCTAAAATCGCTGTCACCCGCACGAACTGTTCACCAACTTGAGACACCGCAGTCGGCATCATGTCATGCTGGCCTTGGAAATAACCACGCAGCACAGCGATCAACGGAAAAAACAAAAATGAAAATGAAAGCAACCGCAACAGCGGTTCAAGCCGACCGTCCCCCATCCATGACGCCACCGTTTCGGCCCCTGCATACAAACCAGCAAACAGCATAACACCGAGCGCGCTTAACAACAGCAGCGCGATGCGCCTAACGGCGGCTGCTCCCGCCGCATCTCCTTCCACGAACCTCTTAGCGATGAGCTTCGAGATAGCGACCGGGTAGCCCGCTAGTGACATCGCTACAACAATGCCGTAAATCGGATACACTTGTTGGTAAATATAAAAACCGACATCCCCGACCATATTTTGATACGGGATACGGTACAACGCGCTTAACAGCTTCGTCAGCAAAGCAGCAACCGTCAATACAGCTGCGCCTTTCCATACGTTCCCCATATCGCTTTTCCTCCCGCCTTCATGGCGTTTGCCGACGGATAGCCAGGCTGGGGACATTCGCCAGCGACCGAGAAAGCCGCCAATGGTTCCATTGCCATGGCTACGCTCGATATTATAGCGCAACATGGGGCTGCTAGACAAAGACGATGGCTTACCTGAAGCCACGACTTCCTCAAACGGCTAGCAGACGGAAAAAAGGCAGCTTCGTAAGCTGCCTTCTTGTTTCGCTTATTGTTCCATTTGTCGGGCTAAAAAGCTGGCCGCAGTTTCAACCGCTTTATGCTCCACTTCACCAAGCGTCTTCTCGCGTGATAAAATGATGACCGCCCCGATCGGATCGCCGTTGGCGACAATCGGACCGATCGTATACGACTTCAACGTCTCCGTCATCCCGTCTACTAGCTCTACCTCTCCTTCTTCCGTATGGAGGACAGAAGTGCGCTCTTCCATCGCTTTTTCCACTAGCGGGCTGACGCTTTTGTTCATATACTCTTTTTTCGAAACACCGGCGACAGCGATAAATACGTCGCGGTCACAAATGAGCACGGGCTGCCCGAGGCTGTCAAACAGTGCCTCAGCATACTCTTTAGCAAAGTCACCCAACTCACTGATCGGCGAATATTTTTTCAAAATGACCTCTCCATCGCGATCAACAAATATTTCGAGCGGATCTCCTTCGCGGATGCGTAACGTTCTCCGAATTTCCTTCGGAATGACAACCCTTCCCAAGTCATCAATTCGACGAACAATACCGGTTGCTTTCATGCTTTGTATACCCTCACTTTCATCTAGGATTTGAAGGATACTCCGATGAACCCTTTTGTGATGGGGAATTCACCATTGTTGTCATTAGTATCCTTCACAATCCACTTTCTATACGCGATGAAAGTGATTTTGCCCATTTTAGATAAAATTGTCCATCATTCATTATCGCCACATCAGCAGAAACATAAACATGCAAAACAAAACTCGACTTTTTTGTCCTGGTCATGCGATCACTGATTTTTCGTTTTCCACCCCGAACAGCTGCTTTAACGTCTCATACAAAATCATCAGCCATTCGTGTGGCTTCATTTGTTTAATATAAAGAACGATTTTCAGCTTCGCCCCATCCATGCCGAATCCAAACAGGCGGCCATACTGGCGGCCAATGCCAGATAAGCGCTGGATTTCCACTGTTTTCGACGCCTGCTCGGTAAATAAAAGATCGATTTGTTGCTTATGCTGCTTAATTGATTCAACGCCGAGCTGCTTCGCCAACGCTTTAATTTCCGCAATTTGAAACAAATAAGCCACCTCGTCCGGATAATCGCCAAAACGATCCGCCATCTCCTCACGTAGCATCTCAACGTCCTCGAGTGTCTCGACAGCTTTAAACCGCTTGTACATTTCAATTTTTTGTAATCCATCGGAAATGTACGTATCCGGAATATAGGCATCGACTTCTACGTCGATCACAACGTCCGGGCGCTCCTCTTCCTGTTTAAGGCCACGCCGTTTTTCAATTGCCTCTTTCAGCATTTGTGAGTATAAATCAAATCCGACAGAATCGATAAAGCCGTGCTGTTCCGCGCCGAGAATGTTGCCGGCACCGCGGATTGACAAATCGCGCATGGCGATTTTAAACCCGGAACCAAGCTCGGTGAACTCTTTAATAGCTTGCAACCGTTTTTCTGCCGTTTCATTCAACACCTTGTCTTTTCGGTACGTGAAATATGCATAAGCGACGCGGTTCGAGCGGCCGACGCGCCCACGCAGCTGGTACAGCTGCGACAGCCCCATCCGGTCGGCGTCATACACGATGAGCGTATTGACGTTCGGAATATCGACGCCTGTCTCAATAATCGTCGTTGTCACCAACACGTCATATTGCCCTTCCAAAAAGGCTAAAATCGTCGATTCGAGCTCAGCTTCCGACATTCGCCCGTGCGCAAACGTCACGCGCGCTTCCGGGACAAGCTGGGCGATTTCTTCTGCTCTCAAGTCGATATCTTCGATATGGTTATAAAGGAAAAATACTTGCCCATCACGGGCGAGCTCGCGCTCAATCGCCTCTTTAACAAGCTCTGGTGTATATTCCATTACATACGTCTGTACCGGAAAGCGGTTTTCCGGCGGCGTCTCGATGATCGACAAATCGCGTACACCGATCATCGACATATGGAGCGTGCGCGGGATCGGCGTTGCTGTTAATGTAAGCACGTCGATATTCGCCTTCAGCTGCTTAATTTTTTCTTTATGCGCCACGCCAAACCGCTGCTCCTCGTCAATAATGAGCAAGCCTAAATCTTTAAACTTCACGTCCTTCGACAACAGCCGGTGCGTACCGATCACCATGTCGATTGTGCCGTCTTTTAACCCTTTGATCGTCTCCGCCTGCTGTTTTCTCGTCCGAAACCGGTTTAACAACCCGACGTTAATCGGAAATCCTTGGAACCGCTCACGCACCGTTTCATAATGTTGCTGGGCTAAAATCGTCGTCGGCACAAGGAAGGCCACTTGTTTGCCGTCCATAATCGCTTTAAATGCCGCTCGCAGCGCCACTTCCGTTTTCCCGTAACCGACGTCGCCACAAAGGAGGCGGTCCATCGGCTTTTCGCTTTCCATATCACGCTTAATTTCCTCGATCGAACGAAGCTGGTCTTCCGTCTCTTGGTACGGAAACGCCGCTTCAAATTCGCGTTGCATTTCTGTATCCTGGGAAAATGCATATCCTTTGCTTGCCTCGCGCTCGGCATATAACTTGATTAAATCTTCCGCAATGTCTTGGACAGAAGACTCCACTTTCTTTTTGACTTTTTTCCATTCTGTACCGCCGAGCTTATAAATTTTCGGCTCTTTTCCTTCCGAACCGACGTACTTTTGCACTTGGTCCATTTGATCAACCGGGACGTAAAGCGTATCGCCGCCTTGATATTGGATATGAATATAGTCTTTATGCACTCCGTTGATTTCTAACGTCTCGATGCCTAAATATTTTCCGATACCGTGGTTGACATGGACAACATAGTCGCCGACTTGCAGTTCGGCATAGCTTTTGATCCGCTCGGCATTCGACAACTTTTGTCGGCGCACTGGGCGTTTGGCCCGCTTTTTGAACAGTTCTTCCTCGGTGATGACCGCCAGTTTTTGCAGTGGCAGCTCAAACCCTGTATTTAAATCGCCTTGAAGGAGCTGACATTTGCCGTGCAACAGCGCCGCTTCGTACGGCAGCGGCAGCGCATCGATCTCGTAATCTTCAAGCAGCGACTGCAACTTTTTCACCCGCTCGGCATCAGGCGCCAAAAAGACGACCGCATAGTTCGCCTTTTTCCATCGCTCGATCTCAGACTGAAGAAGAGCCATTTGCCCATGAAAGTTTTGCATTTGCTTACATGTAATATTGACGACATTTTGCGGATGAGTATGAGGTGCATGACGTAAAAATAAGGACAAGTACACCCGTTGGAATCGACTCTTTTGCAACAATTCAGAAAATGAGTGCGAAATCGGCACATCATGGATCATTTTTCCGCCGTCGAGTAAGCTTGTATACCATTCCGCTTCTTCGCGATCAAGTCGCTCAGCCGCCTCCTGCAACCGGCTCATTTCATCCATCAGCAGCACGCCATCTTCTGGCAAATAATCTAGTAAACTCGCAGCCTTTTCATAAAAAAGAGACATATATTTATATTGTTGTTCGATTTCCTGTCCCTCGCGCAGCTGTTCCAATTCAGCGTGGATATGCTCGTACATCCGCTGCTTGGCAGCATCATCTTTGATGTTTTCCAAACTAGCTGCAAGCCCGGCTTCGATTCGTTCGATTCCTCGCTGCCGTGCCTCCTCATTAAGAATAATTTCGTCGGCCGGCCCGATCATGACGCGGTCCACCTGCTCGTGTGAACGCTGGTCATCAGGGGTGAACGTTCGAATCGATTCAATTTCTGTATCAAACAGCTCAATACGATACGGAAGCTCAGCCGTTAGCGGATAAATGTCAACGATGCCGCCACGGATGCTGAACTCCCCGGGAGCAGAAACGGTGGCGACCCGCTTGTATCCCATTTCGACAAACAGCTGCTTATAGCGTTCCAAATCGAGCTCTTGTCCAACCGAGAACGTAAACAAGTAATGCTTCCAAAGCGACAGCGGCGGCAGCAATCGCCGCAAGCCGGCGACTGGACAGACAACAACCCCTTTTCCTTCTTGCGCCCAATGATTCATAATTTCGAGACGTTGTGCCTTCAACTCCGGACTGGCGACCGCCATTTCAGCGGCGATGACTTCGTTGACCGAATAAAGAAACACATCATCCGACCCCAACAACGAAACGAGATCGTCATATATTTTTTGCGCCTGAAACAAGTTATGGGCCACCACTAACATCGGCCGCCCTGTCTCCTTATAAAGGGTGGAAATAAAAACAGACCGAGCCGACCCTGACAGCCCGGCGACAAGCTGTTCTTTCAGGCGGGCATGGATTCCTTCAATGATCGTGCGAACATCCTGATTTTCAGCTAAATAGCGATGCAGAGAAAGCACCTCTATCCCCCCTCCTTCCAACATTAGTTTCTTCCCCTTTTAGCCATTTGGCGAAAATGCAAAAACGCTTTGGTCGCCCAAAGCTGCGCCTAGTGAATAAATTTTTCATATTGATGCCATTCCGGATTTCGCACCAACGCCTCTTGGCAATCTTCACAAATCGTTTTTACATGAATGTCACCGTTCGGCTCGTACGAAATCATGTCAAGTCGTTCCTCTTCAGTCAAATGATGGAATCCTAGTTTTTCACTATATATGGATACGTGGTCAATCGTGCCAACTTTTGCGCCACAATGACGGCAATAGTAGTGCAATGCCATCCGAGCAAACCTCCTCACTGGACTGTTCCGTCCGCAAGGCAGGCGAAGTCAATGCCTCGCGCCTTCCGTACTCACATTGTGTACCAGTTCAGAGGAAAATATTCACTCGTTAAAGTCATTCATCACTTGGATAAACGGTGTCGTCACTGCCTGTTCACACGCATCGGCAGCCCGCAAAACAGCTTCCATTACCGCTGGCTTTTCTTCTTCCGTAAAACGGCTAAGTACGTAATCAGCAACTGGTTGCCCATTTGTTGGCCGACCGATGCCGATGCGAATGCGCTTAAACTGCTCCGTGCCAAGATGGTGAATGATCGACTTGACACCATTATGACCACCGGAGCCTCCTTTTAGACGAAGGCGGATTTTCCCCGGCGGGAGATCGAGGTCATCGTATATAATAATAACATCGTCGACGGCAATATCGTAGAAGTCGATGAGCGGGCAAACACATTCCCCTGATAAATTCATATATGTTAAAGGTTTGCATAATGCCACTTTTTCGCCGAAAACGGAAGCCGTTCCGAACAAGCCACGGAATTTAGCGGTTTTCAACGAAACGTTCCAACGTTTAGCCAACTCATCAATGACGAAAAAACCGATGTTATGGCGCGTTTGTTCATACTCCTTGCCCGGGTTTCCGAGCCCGACAAACAGCTTCAATGGCCGTGCTCCTCTCTGTACATGATACTACAAAAGACGTAACCGAAACGGTTACGTCTATCATCCTTCTGGCGTCGTTTCTCTTCCTTCTTCAGCCTCAGGCTGTCCCGGCTCTTGCTGCTCACCGCTATGGATTTCTTCTTCCTGTTGCGGCGGCAAGATCGTCGCGATGACTTCGGAAGGTTCATGATTGATTTCAAATGTTCCGCCTGTTTGCACGTCGCCGACTGTGATGACATCGCCGACTTGCAAACCGGAGATGTCCACTTCAATCGCAGGCGGAATGTTTGCCGGCAAAACGCGGATCGATAATTCGTGCAAGTTTTGCTGCAACACGCCGCCATCTTTTACTCCAGGCGCTTCGCCCACTAAGCGGACTTCCACGTCAACATCGACTTCCGTCGACATATCGACCGCTTGAAAGTCAGCGTGAAGAAGCTCGCCACGCAATGGATCACGCTGCACTTCACGCAATAGAACCGAGTAATCTTCCCCGTCGACTTTCAGCGTCACTAAGCTGTGACGTCCACCCTCGCGTAGCGCCTTCTCAAGATCAGCGGCGCTGATGGAAATCATTTTATTATCGACCTTTTTGCCGTACAATACCGCCGGAATGCCTCCTTGCGAACGAATACGCCGCAATGTTGAATGTTTTTTGTCCTTGCGTTCTTTCGCTCCCAACACAATCGCCATGTTTCTTCACCTTCCTGAATTAGAATCTATTGTCTACTTTATCCTAAAACAAGAAGGGTTAAACATGCTTTGTGTTTAGTCGAACAGGACGCTGACGGATTGCATTTCATACACGCGCGTAATCGCTTCAGCAATGAGCGGCGCCACCGACAGCTCTACAATTTTATCAATTTTCTTCTCTTCTGGCAAGGCAATCGAATTGGTGACGACAAGCTCCTTAATTTTGGAATTTTGAATACGCTCAATCGCCGGACCGGACAACACCGGGTGAGTACAGCATGCGTACACTTCTTTCGCCCCGTTTTCGACAAGGGCGTTCGCCCCCAGCGTAATCGTCCCAGCTGTATCGATAATGTCATCAATCAAAATGGCCGTCTTTCCTTTCACTTGACCGATGATGTTCATTACTTCAACAGCGTTTGGCCGCGGCCGGCGTTTGTCAATAATAGCGAGCGGTGCCTTCAGACGATCAGCCAACTTGCGTGCCCGCGTCACACCGCCATGGTCCGGGGAAACGATGACGACATCATCCAACTGTTTGCTTTTAAAGTAATCCGCTAAAATCGGAACACCCATTAAATGATCGATCGGGATATCGAAAAACCCTTGGATTTGCGGGGCATGCAAATCGAGCGTAATGACGCGCGATGCCCCGGCTGTTTCCAGCAAGTTGGCCACGAGTTTCGCTGTAATCGGCTCGCGCGAGCGCGCTTTCCGGTCTTGTCGCGCATAACCGTAGTATGGCATTACGATATTGATCGTGCGCGCTGAAGCACGTTTTAATGCATCGATCATAATGAGCAGTTCCATTAAATGCTCATTGACCGGGACGCTTGTCGATTGGATGACAAATACATCGTCGCCGCGGATGCTTTCTTCGATGTTAATTTGAATTTCTCCATCGCTAAAACGGGATACTGAACACTTGCCAAGCTCGATCCCCATGGTTTCAGCAATTTGTTTCGCTAGCTTCATGTTCGAGTTCAGGGCGAACAACTTTAATTGGTGTTGGCATTCAGACATGATAAACCTCCATTAAGATTTTTTCTTGCCTCGCAGGCGATCCACATAATTTTCTTTGTTCACTTGTCGAGCGCGACCAATAGCGAGCGCACGGCCGGGAACATTATCGGTGACCGTCGATCCAGCGGCGACGTAAGCGCCTTGGCCGATCGTGACCGGCGCAATCAAGTTGGAGTTGCAGCCAATAAATGCACCGTCTTCAATTTTCGTCCGATACTTATGCACACCATCGTAATTGACCGTAATCGATCCACAGCCAAGGTTGACATCGGCTCCGACTTCTGCATCCCCAATATAGCTTAAATGCGAAGCTTTGCTTCCTTTACCGAATGTCGATTTTTTCACCTCGACAAAGTTGCCGATTCGTACCTCATCGTCAATTTTCGACAGCGGACGAATATGGGCGAACGGACCGATCGTCACATCGTCGCCGATCTCGCTGTCATGGGCGACCGAGTGGCGAATAGATGTGCGGTGGCCGATGTGACAGTTTTTAATTTCTGAATGGGGCCCGATCGTACAATCTTCGCCGATCACTGTCTCTCCCTCGATGACCGTACCAGGATAAATGACCGTATCGCGCCCGATCGTCGCTTCAGCTGAAATATAAGTGCAAGCCGGGTCGATGATCGTCACCCCGTTTTTCATATGTTGGCGGCAAATGCGATCGCGCATAATCCGTTCCGCCTCAGCAAGGGCGATGCGGTCATTGATACCGATCGTTTCGTCAAACGACGGTGCCTGATAAGCGGAGACAATGCCACCATCCGCTTTTATAATTTCGATCACATCGGTTAAATAATATTCGCCTTGGGCATTATTGTTTGTTACTTTTGTAAGCGCTTGAAACAACATTCGATTATCGAAGCAATACGTTCCCGTGTTAATCTCGCGGATTTCCCGCTCTTGTTCATTCGCATCTTTATGCTCAACAATTTTTTCAACATGGCCATCACTGTTGCGAACAATGCGGCCATATCCGGTCGGATCGTCAGCGATGGCCGTCAATACGGTCGCCTTCGCCCCAGCGGTCATATGGTGCTCGAGGAGCGCTTCCATCGTCTCAGCGGTGATGAGCGGTGTATCACCACAGACCACGATGGTGATCCCTTCAAGGTTTTGCAAATGAGGCGCGGCCTGCATTACCGCGTGTGCTGTCCCGAGCTGCTTTTCTTGCAAGGCGTATTCACACTGGGCGCCGAGCTGTTCTTTCACTTGCTCCGCCCCAAATCCCACTACTGCAATCGTTTTTTCTACCCCAAGCTTGGACACTTGGTCCACTACGTGCTGAACCATTGGCTTGCCGCAAACGGGATGAAGTACCTTATACAACTTGGATTTCATCCTCGTTCCTTGTCCGGCCGCCAAAATGACTGCATATCGCTTTACCATGTGAAAGGCCCCCAATTACCCTTTTATCCATAATTGAATATATATGAATTGGCTGCTCATTTCAAGGAAACAATGCATTTGCCAAAAAAATAGAGAGCTTGGCCAATTTTGCCTAAGCTCTCTTCAATATGTTTACGAAGCGCCAGCTTCTTCAAGTTCTTCTTCCAACTTCCCGAGGCGGTGGTATTCAGCTAAGATCGCCTCTTGGATTTTTCCGCGCGTAGCGGAATTGATCGGATGGGCGATATCGCGGAACTCCCCGTCTGGTGTGCGCTTGCTCGGCATCGCAACAAACAGTCCGTTATTCCCGTCAATGACACGGATGTCATGGACGACAAATTCGTTGTCCAACGTAATGGAGGCGATCGCTTTCATCCGTCCTTCGGTATTGACGCGGCGTAATCTTACGTCTGTCACTTCCATTATGCTCACCACCTTTTCCCTATATGAGACTCGATGTAATTAATTCCACGTCCTCGAGTCATTTCCTTCTTTTTTCAAAAAATTTTTTATAAACTTCAGGTAGGGAAAAGGAGGAGATTGACTGTTACGGTACAAGAGCAACGACTTCAATTTCGACAAGGACATCTTTCGGCAATCGAGCCACTTCCACGCATGAGCGCGCCGGTTTATGGTTTGGGAAGTATTGGCTGTATACTTCATTCATGGCCGCAAAATCATCCATATTTTTTATAAATACCGTTGTTTTTACGACCGTTTCGAGCGAAGCGCCAGCTGCTTCCAATACCGCTTTTAAATTCTGGAACACTTGATGCGTCTGCGCTTGAATGTCACCTTTTACCAATTCCCCTTCCGGAGTGAGCGGAATTTGCCCTGAGCTGTAAAACATGTTATTGACAATAATTCCTTGTGAATAAGGACCAATGGCTTGTGGCGCATTTTTTGTTTCCACTTTTCTCATTAGTAAAATCCTCCTTCCTCAATTTTCCTCATTATAACAAGCAACACGCTACCTAAACAAACGCTTTGTAATTTCCTTCCTTGACCGCGATTCGTTTTTCTTTTATGTCAACAGCTGATAGCTTTACAAGTGAAATGTATTCGTCAACTAACCGCTCTTTTGCCTCTTCAGACTCGACGAGCACACCGATGCCAGAGACATTGCCGTTAAATTCTTGCAGCAAACTGACCATTCCGTTGACCGTGCCACCTGCTTTCATGAAATCGTCGACGATCAGCACGTTTGATCCTTCGGCCAAACTGCGCTTGGACAGGACCATCGTTTGGATGCGCCTAGACGAACCCGATACATAATTGATGCTTACCATCGGTCCTTCCGTCACTTTATTGTCGTGACGGACGATCACAACCGGCACGTGCAAAAAATTGGCGATAGCATACGCAAGTGGAATCCCATTCGTAGCGATCGTCATCACGACATCCACTGGACGGTCAGCGAAAATGGACGCATAAAGACGACCAATTTTATTCATAATACGGGGGTCGCCAAGAATGTCCGTCATATACAAATATCCGCCAGGAAGAAGCCGGTCTGGCCGCGACAACTGTTCACACAAATAGGAGACAACTTCCTCGGCTTCCTCGGCGGTCATTTTCGGAATGTATTGCACGCCGCCGGCTGCGCCGGGCAACGTCCGAACTGTTCCAATCCCTTGCTGTTCAAACGTCTGCTTAATAATCGTTAAATCTTCGCTGATTGACGATTTGGCCGATTCATACCGCTCGGCAAAAAAAGTAAGCGGAATGAGATGATGTGGCCGTTCAAGAAGATAGTGTGTCATATCGACTAAACGGCCGCTTCGCCTTAGCTTCATAGCCGACCTCCTAAAACCGAATATTTAAATTTATCTTACCAAAAATGTACGTGTTTAATCAAGGGAGTGTCGCTCCCCTAACAACCTTACAGCAAACACTTGATCGCAAAAGCCACGCAGTCCGTTGTATACGCGCTGCATTCTTGAATCGTGCTCAATTAGCCCAAACACTGTCGGTCCGCTGCCACTCATCAATACCGCGTCGGCGCCAAACCGCCTCATTTGCTCTTTAATATGTGCGACTTCCGGATATTTTTTTAGTGTCACTTCCTCAAGGACATTGCCAACTGACCGACAAATCGCTGCATAATCTTGCTGCTCGATCGCCCCCACCATCGCATCGACATCCGGATGGTTAACATGCTCAAGCTGCAAGTTTCGGTACACTTCTGCCGTCGATACGCCAATCGGGGGCTTGGCCAACACGACCCAACACGGTGGCGGCGATGAGATCGGGGTGATGATCTCTCCGCGTCCAGTCGCCACGGCCGTTCCGCCATAAACGCAAAAAGCGACATCTGAGCCGATTTGCGCGCCAAGCTCAGCGAGTTCATGGACGCTTAACCCGAGTTTCCAAAGCTTATTGAGCCCGCGCAGCGTCGCTGCCGCATCGCTGCTTCCTCCTGCTAAGCCAGCAGCCACCGGAATATGCTTCGTAATCGAAATCGCCACCCCTTCGCGAATCGAAAACGTCTCTTTAAGAAGTTGCGCCGCTTGGTACGCCAAATTGCGGGAATCGTCCGGCACGAAACGATTTTGCGACACAACGCGAATCGCATCCTCCCCGGGCAAAGGAATCAGCTCAATACGATCAGCCAAATCGATCGTTGTCATCACCATTTTCACTTCATGGTAGCCGTCGGGACGCTTATAAAGAACATCGAGCGACAAGTTAATTTTTGCTGGCGCTTTTACCGACAACCTCACGATTCTTCACCCACTTCCACGCACATTCATAAACAAACTGTCTCGATATGCCGGCGGACAAATGATTCGACATATTCATTCGCTTTTCTGTTTTGATGATTTTTACACGTGCCATATCCGGCTTTCTCCTGTCAATCCATTTTACCATATTACCATGTCTCGATGCCGTCGCCAAACGATATATGTAAAAAGGGCGTCCCCTGCTTGGGACACCCTCGCCGCAACGCGCCAACTCCGCTATTCCGTTTTCCCGGCCAGTTGCCGTTCTGCCCGTTCAATCGCCAACCTTACCATGTTTCCTGCATCTTTCGCTCGGATAGCTCCCCATCCTTCACGCTGCACGACATCGTAAAAGCCTAGCTCTTTTGCTAGCTCTTCTTTCAAACGCTGCGACATAACTCCGCGGCGTCGACCCAATGTCAGCAACCCCTTTCGATGTTCATTGGCGTCATGGCACGAAACGTTTTGCAACCCGCCAGCGCAAGAAACCGACCAGCTTCACTTGCTAAGGATGAAAGGCGGCTGCGGCAGTTTTAGTATGAAATAACGAAGGCGGCTTTATGTCTGCCTATTATTGTTTCGCTTCGCCGTTATCAGCAGGTAATACTTCAATCTTGCTACAATGACAATCCATGGATTATACTCCATGCAAAACTAAGCACCGCTTAATCTGCGTCTCCTCGCAAACCTTTTAGCGCACCTTTCTGATAAGCAAGCAACCCCCGTCTTTCTTTAATAACAAAACAAAAAGCAGCAAACAATTGATGTCTACTGCCCCCCTGCTTGCTCATCATCCCAAAACGTCAGCTTTACGGTTTCTGTCAACACGTCAGCATAACTAAACGATACACGTTCAAATGAGTTTTCCTTTTGATCCAGCTCAATGACAAATACCGATGGGTAAGTCTCCGCCAAAATGCCGCAACGCTCAATCATTTTTCTGCGTCCGCCGTTGGCTCGTAACGTTAAACGTCTCCCGATATTAGAGTCCAATGTCTTTTTAATATCGGATAAAGTTTTTGGCATTCGTCATCCACCTCACTGCTTACGATTATAACAAAAACGGAATTGAAAGTCAAAAAATAATGATTATATCAGCGTGTTTTTGTTTCTGTCAATAATTATTTTTCTACAATATCCTTCTTTTTATGTACTTCATGGCACTTTTTTGTAAAAAAATGCGGTGAAAGGCATTAAAAAAACCGCCCATTAATTGCGGCGGTTCCCCCCTCTTTCCTCCTCAATAAGGCGAAACGGCATTCCGGTGCGAAGCACTCCTTTCGTTTCCACCCCACCCAATCCCTTTTCTCCGGTCAACGTGTTGCGAAGCACATCCCACACATCGGCCGTTTCCGTGAATGGAGTGAAGCTGAGGCGCGAAACAATATAGACCGGATCAAGAGCATGAATGTTAACCCGCGCAGGTGAACTAGCAAAATTGGCTCCAGCACGGATCAACGACTCGAAATGTGATTGGCAAGCACCGGCGAAAACGATGAGCTGGTCTAGATGCGGCACTTTTTTGCGCGCTTCTTTCACCGTTTGAACGAAATGGCGCGAGTGGCGGTATGCTTTTAAATCGTGTACTTTTCCTTTCGATTTTGAATACGAATCGTGGCCGGTAATGACTAAAATATCCGGTCGAAACTGTTCGATCAAAGAGCCAACTTTCTCTGGCATCTCACTTTCCTCACAGTAAACGCCGTGCACTGGCACCCCAATCCGTTCATATAAATCCAAGCATTTGCGCAAATATACCGGGTCGCCGTCCAAATGAAGGACGCGTCCCGGAATTTGAAAAAAATCTTTCTCTACTCGATATCCGCCGGTCGCTCGATACTCCACTTTTTGCTTAATCGTCTGGTAGTCCTGTCGAAACAACCGGTATGCCTGTTCGATCAGCTCGATTTCCCGCTTTTTCCGTTCTTGCCGCTCCTGCTCATCGATGATGACTAAATCACTGCACGGAGCGTCTGCGACAAGCCGCACATCTTCTCCATGTAAAATCGCCTCTCGCTCTCCGTCTCTTTCTTTAATGTCAATGACACGGAACAATAAGTCACATTGGTAAGACTTGCGGGCGACAATATCGCCGATTTTGACGTCCATCACCACTCACTCCATTGTATAATCGTTGTCATCCATACGATATGCATACGCGGACAATAGGTGATAGACGTCTCACTTTCCTTTAACGGCGGTCTATATAAGTTGAATTAAAGATTTACAACTGAACACACAAACGATCGATCGTTTGTTCTGGTTTCTGGTTGATTCGCTGAATAAAGGCTTGGACATTCTTTCTAATTTCTTGCACACTCGAATAGAACACGTTGTAAATCACGTCTGATTTCAGCCATTTCCATAGCCCTTCAATCAAGTTCAATTGCGGACTGTATGGTGGCAAAAAGACGAGCTCTAACCGATCTTCGTGTTCTTTTAAAAATGGCTGAATGAGTTTGGCATGGTGAATTCGAGCGTTATCTAAAATCATCACTATTTTGCCTGTGGGATAGCGTTCTAACACAAGTTGAAGAAATCGAAGAAATGTTTCCGCGTCATAGCATTCTTCTTCGATGCAAAACACTTCCCCTGTTTCGTAGTTCAACGTGCCAATCAGCTTCAGCCCTTGATGTTTTCCAAACGTCGGAATGATTCGTTGTTTTCCTTTGACAAACCATGTTTTTTGAATCGCTTGGTAATCACGAATCATCGACTCATCTTGAAAGAGGACATGGGCGATGTTCCCATCTACCAGTTTTTTTTTACTTCAGGGAAGGTGATTTCGACGAATTCTTTTTGTTTCTCTTCATCGGCATTGGCTAGTGTATAGGTCGGTTTCGTATAGCTTAGCCCTAACCGATGCAGAATGTCACTTGTTCCGCGAAGCGTGTATGTTGGCCCCCACTTTTGTTGAATGAGTTCAGCGATTATCGCAAGCGTCCAATTATATTTTGCTTCGAATCCCACATCTACGGGGAGCTGATGTTCAATGATCAAAGCCAGCTCTTTTTCCTGCTCAGGGGTCAATCGACGTGGGGCGCCAGGTGAGTATTTCATCTCCAGTCCATCAAGACCGCGCTGGGCGTAGGCATGAATATAGTTATAAATAGTTTTCTTGGATCGACCAATAATCGTTGCGATTTCTCCTTTGGTATATCCCTGCAAATGAAGATAAATCGCTTGGTAGCGTTCATATGCTCGTTTACTTTTTGCTTCTTTCATGGCAGTGGACAACTTTTCGATCTCGTCTTTGTGATTTGGCATCATATTTTCTCTCCGTTCCCCTATTTTCTCTTTGTATTTATTCGCCGTGGAACGGGAGAAAACCTTTATTTCAATTTATATAGACGCGGAAAAGCGGCATCAGCGCGTTGCTTAACGAAGCGAATTCAGCCATATCGAGCGTTTCCCCACGACGGCGCGGATCAATGCCTACAGCATCGAGCGCCCGTTCAATTTGTTCTTTTTTCTCCTTTCCATCCGGCAAATTGTTCAGCAAGTTATTCAACAGCGTTTTGCGACGCTGAGCAAAGCTTGCCCGCACCACTTGAAAAAACACCTCTTCGTCCTCCACAGCCACAGGAGGATGGGATCGTTTCGTCAATCGGATGACAGCGGAGTCGACGTTCGGCTGTGGCATAAATACAGTGCGCGGCACCGTCATGACGACTTCCGCCTCTGTATAATATTGCACAGCGATCGTCAGCGAGCCGTAATCTTTCGTTCCCGGCTTGGCTGCAAGGCGGTCAGCTACTTCTTTTTGCATCATAACGACCATACCGCGGATCGGCAGCCTCTCGGTGAGCAGTTTCATGATGATTGGCGTCGTCACGTAATACGGCAAATTCGCCACGACCATCCGATCACTCACCTCAGCAAACTCTTCGGCAATCACCGCATGCAAATCGGCTTTTAACACATCTTGATGGATAATGCGCACATTATCATAAGCTGATAACGTATCAGCCAAAATCGGCAGCAACCGGCTGTCGATTTCAAAGGCGACCACTTTTTTGGCCCGCCGCGCCAACTGTTCGGTCAGCGCCCCAATGCCAGGCCCGATTTCAATCGCTCCGGTGTCGCCGGAAATGCCAGCAGCGTCAACAATTTTTCGTAAAATATTCGTATCGATTAAAAAGTTTTGTCCGAGGCTCTTTTTAAACGAAAAGCCGTACCGTGCCAAAATTTCTTTCGTCCGCCCCGGTGTCGCAATATCTTTATGCATCGCCTGCCTCCTCCTGCATCACTTGTGCCAACGCCGCATAAAAGGCATCTCGAGAAATACGGAACACTTTTAGCCGCTTATGAAACTGTCGGCCGTTGGCATAGCCGATTTTCAGCTCCTCCCCAAGGCGCAACCGTCGACGACGCGCCATCTCTCCACCGACTAATCCGGCCTCGATCAACTCGGCAAATGTAATTTCTTCTTGCCAATCCGCCACCTCTTCATATACGTTGGCGAACGCTTGGCGAATTTCATCGGGAGAGGCATGCTCGACCCCAACGCCTTTGCCGTTTTTCGCTTTTGCCGCTTCGCGCGACAAAAATGCATGTTTGCATCCCGGCACCTGCTCGGCAATCGTCCTGCGAATCTTTTCACCAGGGAAATCTGGATCGGTAAAAATAATCACGCCGCGCCGTTCTTTTGCCAGCTTAATTCGTTCAATGACATCCATCCCTACTGCGGCTCCATTGGTTTCGATTGTATCGGCATCAACGGCACGTCGGATCGCCGCTGTATCATCTTTTCCTTCCACGACAATGACTTCCTTAATTTTCATCACATCATTGCAGAAATATGGCGGAATAAGAGTTTTTTCCTATTTCTGCAATGCCTCCTTTCCGGTAAAATAAATAGTACGATGAACCTTCACCGCTATTGCTCCATTTCCCTTTTATTTTTTTCAATTCTGTTGAAACTTTTTTCCGATTATAACGTCTAATTAGACAGAAGTGGTGAAGTGCGCATTGTCTCGACACAATGTCATTATAACGAAAAAAGCAGAGGGAAAAAACCCTCCGCTCTGTTCTTCGAGTGCATTTCTATGGCAATACCCGTATTTTGACGCGCTTTCTTCCCCAACGCATCGCATCTGACTCTTCCGGGAAAAATACATCAATTTCGTATCCTTTAATGCCTGAGCCGGTGTCAGCGGCAATGGCATATCCGTATCCTTCCACATATACCTTCGACCCAAGGGGGATGATGGATGGGTCGACAGCAATGACTTTAGTGGAAGGATTTTGACGCAAGTTAACGCCTGTTCTCGTTACGCCTGAACAGCCTTTGCAATAGGCCGTATAGGCAGTGGCAGTAACATAAAATGTCTTCGCAGCTTGATTAGATCCGCGCGAAGATGGCTGGTCGGATCTCTTAGTTTTTGTGCCAATGGCGGATGGTTTAGGTGGTTCCACCGTTTTTGTGCCGATGGCGACAATGCGCGCTTTACTTTCTTTCACCGTTTTTGTCGCAATCAATTTCCGCGCCACTTCTTTGCCGTTTTCAAACGTTACTTCATACGTTTTTTCAATTTTTCCTTTTTCTCCAGGCTCAATCACGCGTCGCTCTCCTTTTGGTAGCGAACTATCCTGTTTCGTCATCACAGCAAAGTCAACAGGCTCTTCCACTACATCGGTGACTTTTTTTACCCGAGTGATGTGAATCGTCATTTGTTCTTTGACCTTTTCTTGCAAGGAAGGCTCAATTCGATCGAGTTCGCCCAGCTCAATTCCTTGCTGCTTCAAAAAGTCAGCGACCGTAGTCGAAGTTGTCCATGCCTGTTGCTGTTTACCACCAACATTGACGCGGACAGGAAATGCTTTTTCAACACCAATGTCCATGCCTTTTTTGATTTTCGCCGAAAGTGTTGGCGTCACTTTATCGTACGGCCCGACCGCCACGTGTTGCGAACGGAGCAGTTCCTCAACTGTGTCAGCTGTCGTCCACACTTTTTTCGCTTTCCCATTTACCGTCAATGTCACTTCTTTGCTTGCTTCCCAAATGATATGCAGATCATCAGTAATCGGTGTATTTAAAGACGGATATACGTAATCTTCCTTGCGCGGCCGAATGCCTTGCTCTTCAAGCAACTCCTTTACATTCTCCGCATGAGTACGAATTTCTTGTTTTTTCCCATTGGCGGTTAACGTCACATCGTCTTTCGCCATCTCATACCCAGCGACCCCTGTTGTCGCGGAGATAGCAAGAAATCCACTCGCCGTAGCGGTCACGTTTTTCCTCCATAAGTCTAACCATTTCCTACCGTTTGGTGCCATGAAATGAAACGCCTCCTTTTCCTCCGAGATTCCCCTCTCCCTCTAACGTGTACGCACGAGCACACTCTTTTATGCAGAAAATTCAGTGAAAAAGGAAGGAAGACTTGTCGATATCTGATTGGCCCATATTGGCTAAATTTGTAGAACTTTTTCGTCTCCTCTGTTCTTTCGACAAGCCTCCCCATCATTTGATGCCTAATTTTAGCGGTCGATGGCGAACAATCTTTTGGCATTTTCCATCGTTGTTTTCGCCACTTCGTCAAAAGAAACGTTTTTAATCTCCGCGATCGCCTCGGCAACATATTTGACATAGCTCGGCTCGTTTCGTTTTCCGCGGAAAGGGTGAGGCGTTAGATACGGACAATCAGTCTCAATCAATAAATGGCTGAGCGGAATTTCCTTTGCCACTTCCTTCGGCTTTTTCGCATTTTTAAACGTGACCGGACCACCAAGGGAAATGAGAAAATTCATTTCGATACATTGTCTCGCTACTTCGACACTACCACTAAAACAATGCATAATGCCGCCTACTTCGGCGGCGTTTTCTTCTTGTAAAATTTTTAAAATATCCGCCGTTGCCTCACGATTATGAATGATGATTGGAAGCTTTACTTTTTTTGCTAGGGCAATTTGCCGGCGAAATACATCTTGTTGGACATCTTTTGGTGATTTATCCCAATGGTAATCAAGCCCCATCTCGCCAAGTGCCACCACTTTCGGATGGGAGGCGAGCTGCTCAATCATCTGTAGGTCGTCATCGGTCATGTCAATCGCATCGACCGGATGCCAGCCAACCGCTGCGTAAATAAATGGATACCGCTCAGCCAGCTCAATCGCCCGGTCAATCGTCAGGCGGTCAAATCCGACAACAACAATATACGAAACCCCTTCAGCACGGGCGCGCTCAATGACTTGTTCTAAATCTTCTTCATATTGGACCGCATTCAAATGCGCGTGCGTATCAAAAAGCATACAACTACCCTCTTTTCCACCTTGTTGATAAGTGTAGCATAGAAATTGATTACGTATATCACAGTTCATTAACATTTACATTACAAAATAACGACAAGGAGGTGTCAAGGTCGACACCCCCTCGCCGATTAAGCGATTATGTTATTTAATTTTTGTTCCGTTTGGCACATGTTGATCGACGGTCGCCAGTGAAAACTCTCCGCCGTTACCGCCGGCCAAAATCATTCCTTCCGACCACTCACCGCGCAGTTTGGCCGGTTTTAAATTGGCGACGCAAATGACCTTTTTGCCGATGAGTTCCTCTGGTTTGTAAAATTCAGCGATACCAGAGATGACTTGCCGTTTCTCGCCGCCAAGATCAAGTTGGAGCTTCAACAGCTTATTGGCGTTTTTCATCCGTTCAGCATGCACGACTTCAGCAACGCGCAAGTCAACTTTGGCAAACTCATCAATTGAGATTTCGGCCGTCTCAGCCGCTTGCTTCTCCTCTTTAACGGGTTCCACCGCCGGCTTGCCGCCTTGCATATGCGCCTTAATGTACTCGACTTCCGCTTCAATATCAAGGCGCGGGAACAGTGGTTCTCCTTTTTGCACGTTTGTTCCTTCCGGAATGAGCCCGAACTCGTACAAGCTATCCCACTCTTTTAATGAACGGTCGGCAATGCCGAGCTGGGCAAAAATGCGCTCTGGCGTGCGTGTCAAAAACGGCTGCAACAGCACTGCCGTATGGCGGAGCGACTCGGCTAGGTGGGTCATGACAGAAGCAAGCTCTTCCCGTTTGCTTTCATCTTTGGCCAATACCCATGGCTGCGTCTCATCAATGTATTTGTTCGTCCGGCCAATCAGTTGCCAAACCGAAGCAAGGGCAACGGAAAACTCCATCCGTTCCATCGCTTCCTCATACTGACGGACCACCTCACGCGCCGTTTGTACCAGCTCTTCGTCAAACGGCGTTTTCGGACCGCGGTACGGCGGAATCACCCCATCAAAATATTTCTTAATCATCGCTACTGTACGATTCAATAAATTGCCTAGGTCATTGGCTAAATCGTAGTTGATGCGCTCAATAAATCCTTCCGGCGTGAATACGCCGTCAGAACCGAACGGCACTTCCCTGAGTAAATAATAACGAAGCGCATCGAGTCCGTATCGATCGATCAACGTCACCGGGTCAACGACATTGCCTTTCGATTTCGACATTTTCCCGTCTTTCATGAGCAGCCAGCCATGACCGAATACTTTTTTCGGCAGCGGCAAGTCAAGCGCCATGAGCATAATCGGCCAATAAATCGTATGAAAGCGGATGATTTCCTTGCCGACTAAATGGACATCGGCCGGCCAATATTTGCGGAACTTTTCATCATTGTCCGTGCCGTAACCGAGCGCTGTAATATAGTTGGCAAGCGCGTCAATCCAGACGTAAATGACATGTTTCGGATCGCCCGGCACTTTAATGCCCCAGTCAAACGTCGTCCGCGACACAGCTAAATCTTCAAGCCCCGGCTTAATAAAATTGTTAATCATTTCGTTTTTCCGCGATTCCGGCTGGATGAAATCTGGATTTTCCTCATAATATTGAAGCAAACGGTCGACGTATTTGCTCATTCGGAAAAAGTACGACTGCTCTTTCACTTTTTCAACCGGACGACCACAGTCCGGGCAGTTGCCGTCGACAAGCTGCCGCTCAGTGTAAAACGATTCGCATGGCGTGCAATACCATCCTTCATATTCACCTAAATAAATATCCCCTTGTTCGACAAGACGCGCGAAAATCTTTTCGACTACTTTTTTATGCCGCTCCTGCGTTGTACGGATGAAATCGTCATAAGAAATGTCGAGCTTTTTCCATAGCTCCTGAATGCCAGCGACGATCTCATCGACATATTGCTGCGGCGTTACTCCTTTTTCCTCCGCCTTGCGTTGAATTTTTTGCCCGTGCTCATCGGTTCCCGTCAAATACATAACATCGTAACCGCGCATCCGTTTATAGCGCGCTAGCGTATCCCCCGCCACTGTTGTATAAGCATGGCCGATGTGCAATTTGTCGCTCGGATAATAAATCGGCGTCGTCAAATAAAACGTCTTTTTCTCCATCAGTTAGGCCCTCCCTCGTACTGTTAAGCACAAAAACCCCCGATCTGGCGACGGGAGCGGTGTTACTTCTATTTTACATAATTTTTTCATTCCACAAAAACATCTATTTCTCCTCAGTGGAAAAAATATACCCAAATGGCCAAAAATACGACCTTATTTTTGAAATGAGTCGCGAATTTATTATACAAGGATAGATTTTCAACGACCCAAATCATTCATTTTTCCTTTTATCCATTGGCAAGTTTTTTTTTGAAATAACAACATACATTTTTTTAAAATTTTACATATTAAAGGATTGACGCTTAATGGAAACACTGATATGATTAGGGTGTAGGAAATTTGTCGAATATTGACGAATAAACGCAAAAATTATTTCGGAGAGGAGAAAAGACGATGAAATCGACAGGGATTGTACGTAAAGTCGATGAGCTGGGCCGCGTCGTCATCCCGATTGAGTTGCGCCGTACGTTAGATATTAATGAAAAAGATGCATTAGAGATTTATGTCGACGACGACCGCATCATTTTGAAAAAATATAAACCGAACATGACCTGCGTTGTCACAGGCGAAGTTTCGGACGACAACTTTAAATTAGCCGGCGGTAAAATCATTTTAAGCCGCGAAGGAGCAGAAATTTTGCTTCAGGAGATCCGTCAGCACTTACAAGACTCAACGGACAGCGAATAAAAAAAGAGTTTCTCTGGTTTCTCAGAGAAACTCTTTTTTCTCTTTCTGCCGATGGTACTGTTGATAGACGTCGCGTTTCGACATTTTTCGATCACCAGCTGCCTGTTTCACTGCTTCCTTTACGGAAAGACCATGTTCACTAACATAATAATCGACATGTTCAACCAGTGAAAGCGACTGCCACCACGTTTCTTCCTCCCGCTCAGGTTCACTTCCGTTCTGTGCCCCTTCAACAACAATACAAAACTCACCGCGAATGTCAGTTGTCTCCGCCCAAGCGATGGCCTCGCTTAAATCGCCGCGGATGAATTCCTCAAACCGTTTGGTCAATTCTCGACAAAGAGCAACACGCCGCTCGCCGAACACATCGTACATAGCCGCCAACGTTTCTTTTAAGCGGTGAGGAGCCTCATAAAAAACCAACGTCTCTGCTGCTGTTTTTAACGACAACAACTGTTCCCGCTTCTCTTTTTTCGCTCGTTCCAAAAAACCGACGAACAAAAAGCGGCCGGTCGGTAGCCCAGAGGCGACAAGCGCCGTTAACGCTGCGTTCGCCCCAGGGAGGGGAACGACGCGGCACCGTTCCGCCAACGCGGCGACAATAAGTTCATATCCGGGGTCGGAAATGCCCGGCATACCCGCGTCACTCACTAACGCTACGTTTTTCCCTTCCTTCAGCCATTCGACAAGCTGCCGACCGCTGGCATATTTATTATGTTCATGATAACTAACAAGCGGCGTATGAATGTCGAAATGAGACAACAGTTTTTTCGTCTGCCTTGTGTCTTCCGCGGCGATCACATCTGCTTCCCGCAATGTTCGTACCGCACGGAACGTCATATCTTCCAAGTTGCCAATCGGCGTTGGCACGATATACAGCGTTCCTTGCCCCATTTGTTCGACAAAGCTTTTTTGTTGCCAAAGCATTCGTGTTCCGCCCCTTTTACGGTGAAATAATCCCATATAAGATGCGCTTCATTTCTTCTGTATATTCGTTGTTCTCATCATAAACGACAAGCGGAGGCAACACTTTTAAATCTGGACTGGCATCTTTCATTCCTTCAATTAAAATCATATTTGCCTCTTTTCCTGCTTTTGGATAGACAAAACGGAGCCGTTTCGGCTCAAGCCGGTATTGGCGCATAAGCATTACAATATCAAGCAGCCGCCCCGGCCGGTGAACGAACGCCGCCTTTCCTCCTTGCTTCAACAATTGGCTGCTGACGCGAACAGCATCTTCTAATGTACAATAAATTTCGTGGCGGGCGATGGCCAAGTGCTCATTTTTGCTCAGCTCATCCTGGCCGGCAGTTGGAAAATACGGAGGATTGCACGTAACGACATCGTATCGGCTGTAACCGATTTGCTGCGGCGCCTCTTTAATATCGCCGTGTATAATCTCAATTTGTTCTTCTAGTCCGTTATATTGTATGCTTCGCCTCGCCATGTCGCAAAGTCGTTCCTGAATTTCAATACCGATAATCGTTCCTTTTGTCCGTTGGCTCAGCAACAATGGGATCACCCCATTGCCCGTGCATAAATCGACGATTTGCCCTTTTTGAATGGGCAAATAGGCAAAATGGGCGAGCAGCACCGCATCAAGGGAAAAGGAAAACACAGATGGGCTCTGAATGATGCGGAGCTCCTCATTGAACAAATAATCAAGTCGTTCATCCCCGTACAATTCCACCATCACACACGATCCTCCATTGAAAAAAATAACCTTTCCGAAGCGGAAAGGGTTGCACTATCTTTATTTTTTGTTTAAGAACGATAAGCAAAACAAACAATCGCCTTCCGTGCGTACACTTCCGTAGTGGACGTGGCAAATATGAAACCCTTCTTGATAAAGGCGAGCTAAATTGTCATATCCTTCGCCGATGTCGACCGGCTTTTTGCCATGCTTCGTCTCTTTTCGTTTTTCTTCTTCCCACGCTTCCGCCAGCTGCTCAAGCCGCCGGCGCAGATGAGCGTTTTCGATTTGCAGCTGGTGGTTTTCCTCTAGCAGCTCGGATACACGCTGTTTCAGCTGCACAAGCTCGCGGTAAAAATGGCTCAGATGCTCTTCCATGTTTGCCACTGATTGAAATACTTCTTTTTTATCTACCTTTTCCACATGGCCCCACCCCAAATTAATCTGCGACACGAATCGATAACGTTCCGTCCTTCATCAACTCATCAAGCGTATATTCAACGACCCGGCCGTGCTCTGGCAATTCGATTTGCAACACCCGCTCTAAAATGTTCAAACCGACGACTTTACCAAAGCCATAAGGTGTCTCAACATACTCTCCTAAATCGGGGAGCTGCTCTTTCGCCGTTTCATACTCTTCACTCTCATATTTCAAGCAGCACATCAACCGTCCACACAACCCGGAAATTTTCGTCGGATTCAGCGATAAATTCTGATCTTTCGCCATTTTGATCGACACTGGTTCAAAATCGCCAAGAAACGTCGAGCAGCAAAGCATCCGACCGCACGGGCCGATACCGCCGAGCATTTTCGCTTCATCGCGCACCCCGATTTGCCGCAGCTCGATACGTGTGCGGAAAATCGATGCCAAGTCCTTGACGAGCTCACGGAAATCGACACGCCCGTCGGCGGTAAAGTAAAAGATCACTTTATTGCGGTCAAACGTATATTCTACATCAACGAGCTTCATCTCGAGTCCGTGCTCTTCCACCTTACGCAAGCAAATGTCATACGCCTCGCGCGCCGCTTTTTTATTTTCTTCAACGACCCATTTATCTTTTTCGTTCGCCACTCGGATTACTTTTTTGAGCGGCAGCACGATATCGTTTTCATCAACTTGTTTATTGGCGATGACTACTTTTCCGTATTCAATGCCACGCGCCGTCTCGACAATGACAAACTCACCGGCAGGAATGACAAAATCGCCTGGGTCAAAATAATAAATTTTTCCCGCCTTTTTAAAGCGGACGCCGACTACAGTATACAACGGTTCTCCCTCCTTTACCGCTTTAATTGAAGAGCCAACTGCTCCATCAGCAGCGCCGTGCTCATATTCGTCATATTTAAACGTGCTTTTGCCTGTAAAATCGCCTCCATGCCATCTAAAACCCGTCGCTGTGGGCAAGAAAGCGCCCAACGCTGCAGGCGGTCAAGCTCATCCCGGTATAATGCGCTATCCTTCCGTCCAGCTTGAATGTGCAACAAATCGCGGTATATATATAAAAGCAAATCAAGCCCGAGGTTGAGCTGATGCTTTTCCGGAAAATGCGAAAGTAAACGGTCGTGGATAAAAAACAGAAGCTGCAACTCTGGCTTGCCAAGCATCTCATATAATTGTAGCACTAATGTTCGTGCCTCGGCAAACCAACGATCTTGGCTGAGCGCCAACGCCTCGTCGTAGCTATTTGTTAAGTGAGCGGCGAGCAACGCCAACGTCAGCGGCACACGCTCTTTAACGAGCTGATCGGCGAGTTCTGCCGGCGGCAGCGGCCGGAAGGAAAGTACTTGACAGCGGGAAATGACCGTTTCTAACAATCGATGGTATTGCTCGGTCAACAACACCGCCACCGTTCCCGGATGCGGTTCCTCTAAAAATTTTAGAAGGCTGTTAGCAGCGCTTGTCGTCATTTGATCGGCGTGTTCGACAATATACATTTTTTTGTCGGACTCCACTGCCGTTTTCGTGAACTCCTGTTGCAACCATTCGATTTGTTCTTTCTTAATCGATCCGCCATCCGGGCTGATTACCCGAACGTCCGGATGGTTACCGGATTCAATGCGTCGGCAGTTGCGGCATTCCAAGCACGGGGCAATTCCTGACGGGGATAGACAAAATAAGCTTTTTGCCAACAACAAACTGGCTGCCTTTTTTCCCGTCCCCCGCTGTCCCTCAAACAAGTACGCATGGGAAATCCGCCCTTTTTCAAGGCCGCTTTGCAGCATTTTCGCCACTACTGGCTGGCGTTTTGCTAGCTGTTCCCATTGCATCGCCATCACTCTTTCTCATTTCTTATTTTCTATTCTATCATGTCCAGCATGAATCATCACGATTGGATTCATGGAAATGACGCTTTGATCCTTCAAGGCGGGAGAGCACCGTCGCCACCGTCTCGGAAAACACATCATCGAGTGGTCGGCTTGCATCAATAACAACGATCCGTTCAGCAAACCGCTTCGCCAACTTCCGATATCCTTCCCTTACCTTATCATGGAAAGACAATGTTTCAAGATCAAGCCGGTTCACTTCCCGTTCCCGGTTTTGCCGAATCCGTTCGAGCCCGATTTGCGGATCAATATCAAAATAAACCGTCAACGACGGCATATATCCGTCAATGGCAAACTCGTTAATTTTCCATACCTCTTCAACACCAAGCCCGCGAGCAAATCCTTGGTAGGCGAGTGAGCTGTCAACAAATCGGTCACACAGCACAACGCGACCAGCCTCAAGCGCCGGAACAATTTTCTCAAGCAAATGCTGTCGCCTCGCCGCTGCATACAAAAGTGCTTCCGTTCGTCCATCCATTTCCGTATACTCGCGATTTAAAATGAGTGCGCGAATCGCCTCGGCGATGCGCACTCCACCAGGCTCCCTCGTTACCATTACGTCAAAGCCTCGCTCGCGCAAAAATGACTCAAGCTTGCCAATCATCGTTGTTTTTCCGGCCCCTTCCGGCCCTTCAAACGAAAAAAAATACCCGTTCATTGCCCGTAGCATCCTTTCCATCATCAAAGTTCGTATACGACAAGCAACCCATCCCTGAGCCGGCTTCCGCCTTGGATATGCGCCTGATGGTGGAGGAATTGGCGAATTTGTTCAATATGGCTGCGGTCGATCCGTTCCCCAATCCACATAAGCGGCACCCCAGGTGGATATGGAATAACCGTTTCCGCCGCCACATACCCTTCTGCCTCCTCTAAAGCGACCACTTTTTTCCGTACATCACGCAGCTCATCATACGGAACTAATACTGACAACGGCGAGCGTAACAACGGGAAAGAGCCAAACAGCGGTACCTGACCAGTCGGCAACCCGCACCACGCCCGTTTCATTTTGTCCACTGTCTCTATAAGCTGTCCGTTCGCAGCAAGTGGACAAACGAGTAGAACGTTCAACGGATCGGCCAGTTCCGCAAACACCCCTTCGCGTTCAAGCCGATGCTGTAGTTCATACCCTGTCAGCGAACTGCGCGTTTGCACCGTCACTTTTAGCGGATCGATTTGCACATCAGGATGTCGGGAAGAAACAACCGTCACCCCAGCAATATCATTCAACGCCGTCTTGAACTCTTCAATTTTCTCCACAATCGCCTCCACACCATCTTCCATAAGCTTAGCAACATAGCTGCGAGCTAAATCAAGCGACGCCATAATCGGGTACGACGGGCTGCTCGATTGAAACAGCTGCAAAAAATATTTCAACCGCTCTACATCGATACGCCCACTGTTCACATGTAAAAATGCCCCCATCGTCATTGCCGGCAGCGTTTTATGAGCCGACTGCACGACCATATCGGCACCGCAGGCAAGCGCTGACTTCGGAAACGGAGGACCAACAACAAAATGGGCACCATGCGCTTCATCGACTAACACGGGGATCCCATGGTCGTGAGCTAGACGGACGATTTCCGTTAAATCAATTGACATGCCATAATAATTCGGATTCGTCAATACGAGGGCGGCAGCGTCTCGATGAAGGGCAAGCGCCTCTTTGACAGTCTCCATGCAAACGTGCGAAGCAACACGCATATCACTGTCAAACTCAGGGGAAAGAAGAACAGGGGTTGCTCCCATTAACTGCAGTGCATGCATCACAGATTTATGGCAGTTTCGCTGTACAATGACTTTTCGCTTCTTTTCATCACATACGGCAGCAATCATTGCCAAATTTCCGGACGTCGATCCGTTTACAAGGAAAAACGTTTCCTCAGCACCATAAAGTTCAGCTGCCAATGCTTGTGCCTCAGCAATGACTGATTCCGGATGGTGCAAATCGTCAAGTCCCGAAATCTCCGTCACATCCAACGCCAATAATGACGAAAATACATCCTCCGCCCGTTTCGGAAATATGGCCCCATATTTATGGCCCGGCACATGGAACGAAACTGGACGGCGTGCCCAATGGCGCGTTAACGCGTCATATAACGGGGTTTTCGCTTGATTCATTGTAATCCTCTTTCCTTGTTGCTCTTTTGCATACATAAGAAACACGACAGATATCTGAATAAAAACGGGAAACCATTAGATATGTAACGGGAAACAACAAAATAATATTAACACGAACCGTCTCGAAAAGAAACGCGTACAAGGCACCTACGACCGTTTCGGCACAAGGCAGGCCAAATAAAAACAGGCCTGATCCAGGCCTTTACGAATAAATTTTGGATGTCATCATTTTCCGTAACTGCTGCACATAAAATGCATAATTCGGATCATCTGTATTCGTTTGTACGATCGCCTGATGGCAATCTACGCAAAGAAAATGGCCAAAAAGAAAAATACCTTCCGCTTTTTCTTGTTCACAAACAATGCACACTTTTTCGCGTTTATTTTTGTCGATCACCGATACCCTCACGTTCTCCACCTCCCATCCTCTATGTTTCCCGTATTGATAACATTCTATACTAGTAGATGGAAAGATTGAACGTGTCTCAGGGCACTTGCCAAGCAGAAACTTGAAAAAATGGCAAAAAATAAAAGCAGCTAATCGTGCATGAAACATGATTAGCTGCTTTCTCGTAGCCTAGCAGCGACCTACTCTTGCAGGGGCGCTGGCCCCAACTACCATCGGCGCTGGAGAGCTTAACTTCCGTGTTCGGGATGGGAACGGGTGTTTCCTCTCCGCTATCACCACTAGGCAATATGAAGTTGTGGGATCATTCCCTCAAAACTAGATAACCGTTTTTGGGGAAGAAGCCTCCGCTTGTCGTACTGTCTAGCTCCGGCCGCCATCGGCTCGCGACGCTTCGGTCCTGCTGTGGCGGCGACAGCCTCCTCGCAGGCCCTCCAGCGCGTCTCGCCGATAGGCGGGCGGCCTCCGCTTTTCTAGGTTAAGCCCTCGATCGATTAGTATCCGTCAGCTCCACGTGTCGCCACGCTTCCACCTCGGACCTATCAACCTCGTCATCTTCGAGGGATCTTACTCGCCTAACGCGATGGGAAATCTCATCTTGAGGGGGGCTTCACGCTTAGATGCTTTCAGCGCTTATCCCTTCCGCACATAGCTACCCAGCGGTGCCCCTGGCGGGACAACTGGTACACCAGCGGTGCGTCCATCCCGGTCCTCTCGTACTAAGGACAGCTCCTCTCAAATTTCCTACGCCCACGACGGATAGGGACCGAACTGTCTCACGACGTTCTGAACCCAGCTCGCGTACCGCTTTAATGGGCGAACAGCCCAACCCTTGGGACCGACTACAGCCCCAGGATGCGATGAGCCGACATCGAGGTGCCAAACCTCCCCGTCGATGTGGACTCTTGGGGGAGATCAGCCTGTTATCCCCGGGGTAGCTTTTATCCGTTGAGCGATGGCCCTTCCATGCGGAACCACCGGATCACTAAGCCCGACTTTCGTCCCTGCTCGACCTGTCCGTCTCGCAGTCAAGCTCCCTTGTGCCTTTGCACTCTCCGAATGATTTCCAACCATTCTGAGGGAACCTTTGGGCGCCTCCGTTACCTTTTGGGAGGCGACCGCCCCAGTCAAACTGCCCACCTGACACTGTCTCCCACCCCGATAAGGGGTGCGGGTTAGAATTTCAATACCGCCAGGGTGGTATCCCACCGACGCCTCCACCGAAGCTGGCGCTCCGGCTTCCCTGGCTCCCACCTATCCTGTACAAGCGATACCAAAATTCCATATCAGGCTGCAGTAAAGCTCCACGGGGTCTTTCCGTCCTGTCGCGGGTAACCTGCATCTTCACAGGTAGTATAATTTCACCGGGTCTCTCGTTGAGACAGTGCCCAAGTCGTTACACCTTTCGTGCGGGTCGGAACTTACCCGACAAGGAATTTCGCTACCTTAGGACCGTTATAGTTACGGCCGCCGTTTACTGGGGCTTCGGTTCGCACCTTCGCTTGCGCTAAGCGCTCCCCTTAACCTTCCAGCACCGGGCAGGTGTCAGCCCCTATACTTCGCCTTTCGGCTTCGCAGAGACCTGTGTTTTTGATAAACAGTCGCTTGGGCCTTTTCACTGCGGCTCTTCGGGGCTCATCACCCCAAAGAGCACCCCTTCTCCCGAAGTTACGGGGTCATTTTGCCGAGTTCCTTAACGAGAGTTCTCCCGCGCGCCTTAGGATTCTCTCCTCGCCTACCTGTGTCGGTTTGCGGTACGGGCACCTCTTCCCTCGCTAGAGGCTTTTCTTGGCAGTGTGGAATCAGGGACTTCCGGATCAAATCCGTCGCCATCACAGCTCAGCCTTTACGGCCAGCGGATTTGCCTACTGGCCAGCCTTACTGCTTGGACAGGCTCTTCCAGCCGCCTGCTCACCCTATCCTCCTGCGTCCCCCCATCGCTCAAACGGGAAGGAGGTGGTACAGGAATCTCAACCTGTTGTCCATCACCTACGCCTTTCGGCCTCGGCTTAGGTCCCGACTAACCCTGAGCGGACGAACCTTCCTCAGGAACCCTTAGGCTTTCGGCGCAGAGGATTCTCACCTCTGTTTTCGCTACTCATACCGGCATTCTCACTTCTAAGCGCTCCACCAGTCCTTCCGGTCTGGCTTCGATGCCCTTAGAACGCTCCCCTACCGATGACCAACGGTCATCCCGCAGCTTCGGCGGCACGTTTAGCCCCGGTACATTTTCGGCGCAGAGTCACTCGACCAGTGAGCTATTACGCACTCTTTAAATGGTGGCTGCTTCTAA
>NZ_CP150187.1:0-30000 GCF_037965715.1 Geobacillus sp. FSL K6-3411 | reverse complement strand
CTTCGCCACTGGTGTTCCTCCACATCTCTACGCATTTCACCGCTACACGTGGAATTCCGCTCTCCTCTCCTGCACTCAAGTCCCCCAGTTTCCAATGACCCTCCACGGTTGAGCCGTGGGCTTTCACATCAGACTTAAAGGACCGCCTGCGCGCGCTTTACGCCCAATAATTCCGGACAACGCTCGCCCCCTACGTATTACCGCGGCTGCTGGCACGTAGTTAGCCGGGGCTTTCTCGTGAGGTACCGTCACCGCGCCGCCTTATTCAAACGGCGCTCCTTCGTCCCTCACAACAGAGCTTTACGACCCGAAGGCCTTCTTCGCTCACGCGGCGTCGCTCCGTCAGACTTTCGTCCATTGCGGAAGATTCCCTACTGCTGCCTCCCGTAGGAGTCTGGGCCGTGTCTCAGTCCCAGTGTGGCCGGTCACCCTCTCAGGCCGGCTACGCATCGTCGCCTTGGTGAGCCGTTACCTCACCAACTAGCTAATGCGCCGCGGGCCCATCCGCAAGTGACAGCCGAAGCCGCCTTTCAACCAAAGACCATGCGGTCTTTGGTGTTATCCGGTATTAGCTCCGGTTTCCCGGAGTTATCCCGGTCTTGCGGGCAGGTTGCCCACGTGTTACTCACCCGTCCGCCGCTGACCAAACAAGAGCAAGCTCTCGTTCGGTCCGCTCGACTTGCATGTATTAGGCACGCCGCCAGCGTTCGTCCTGAGCCAGGATCAAACTCTCCAAAAGAAAGTTGATTGGCTTGCACTTCAGCTCCAGCACCAAAGTACTGTGAGCCTCAGCTTTTCGGATTGTCTAGCTTCGGCCGCTATCGGCTCGCGACGCTTCGTGTCCCGCTGCGGCGGCAACAGCCTCCTCGCGGGCCTCTCAGCGCGTTTCGCCGATAAGCAAGCGACCTCAGCTTTTCTTATGACGCTTGTGTTTTGTTTAGTTTTCAAGGAACTTTAGAATTGGTGTTGCACACTTTTATTATTATACTCACCATTCATTTCGCTGTCAATATGTTTTTTATTTTTATCAGCGACGTTTATTAATATACTTGATATCTATGTAAAAGTCAATAGTTTTTAACAAAAAAAATGAAAAGGCATTTTGGCTAGACGATGCCTTCTCAATTCTATTTTAGCTAAACGGATCCTTACAAAATATATTGGTCGATTACAATTAATGCCGCAGCCCCTGGGATGCCAAGAAATCCACAAACGAGTGAGGTGATAAAGTTAATCGGAATATGAATGCTAAAATGTCCGCCAATGGCATTGATGACAAACAGCGCTAGTGCGCCTACGATCAGACGGATGGCGGCATAGCCGAAAAAGCGAAGCGCCTTAAAACGAGCACCGACGATAAGGAGCACGGTAATGAGCGCTAGTAGTACGCTAATGACAACTTTTGGTTCCAATGGTTGAACCCCCTTTTTGTACGCTTGTACTACAAACGTATGAAACACGGGGGAAAAAAGAACAAAAAAATAAGGAAGTTAACGCACTTCCTTCAATGTGACGCGGCGATGCTTCGCTTCCCGGAGGAGAAAAAAATATTTTGCCTCCGCAAGTTGCAGCGCGCTTAGCACCTCCAGCGATGGGTCAACACTTTTTTCGATAAGTTGTTTTTGTTCGAACCACTCGGTTCTTGCTTTTTGTAGCTCAGCGATTAGCTTTTCATCAAATTGTCTCTTTAGTTTCCCCTTCCGCCGCCATAACAAACCGATCCCCACCTTCTTTCTCTCTACAGCTCGCGGCGTCCTTCCAACGCTTTTGATAACGTCACTTCGTCCGCATATTCCAAATCACCACCAACTGGCAACCCATGGGCGATGCGGGTAATTTTGATCCCTGTTGGTTTTAACAGACGCGATAAATACATGGCCGTCGCCTCCCCTTCAATGTTTGGGTCGGTCGCTAAAATCACTTCTTGGATCGTTTCGTCCTGCAATCTCGCTAGCAGTTCCGCAATTTTAATGTCTTCCGGTCCGATCCCTTCCATCGGGGAGATGGCTCCATGCAACACATGATATAGACCGTTATATTCCTTCATCTTCTCCATAGCGATGACATCTTTTGGGTCTTGGACGACGCAAATCATCGTCCGATCGCGCCGTTCATCTTTGCAGATGTAACAAGGGTCTGTATCTGTAATATGTCCGCAAATCGTACAATAATGAATATGACGCTTCACATCGACCAGCGCTTTGGCAAACTCGAGCACGGTATCTTCTTTCATTGCCAGCACATGGAACGCAAGACGGGCGGCCGTTTTTGGACCAATCCCGGGCAGTTTCATAAAACTGTCAATTAACTTCGATATTGGCTCTGGATAATGCATGGTTTCCCCCTAGAACAGTCCTGGAATGTTTAACCCTTTGGTAAACTGCCCCATCATGTCGTTAGCTAGTTCATCCACTTTTTTTAGTGCATCGTTTGTTGCCGCTAAAATTAAATCTTGTAACATTTCAATATCATCAGGGTCTACCACTTCTTCCTTAATTTTGACCTCCAAAATTTGTTTATGGCCATTGGCGACGACTGTCACCATACCTCCCCCAGCCGTCCCTTCTACTGTTTTTTCCGCTAACTCTTCTTGTGCCTTTTGCATTTCTTTTTGCATTTTCTGCATTTGCTTTAACATTTTTTGCATATTTCCCATTCCGCCACGCATCATTTTGGAATCCTCCTTCAATCGTTTATTCTTTAATTTCGATCAGTTCTTCACCAAACAGCCGTTTCGCCTCGGCAATCAACGGTTCTTCCTCACTTTTTTCTGCTTTAGCCTCTTTGTTACGGATAAAATCTTCCCTTATTTTTCCCCATTCTTCTTCCGGAATGGCGACCATTTCAAATCGCCGATTCGTCATTTCGAACAAAATCGCCTCAACATTTTCTTTCACTGAGCTCGCCGGATCCGTCGCCATTTTGCAGTGGATTTCATACTTAAACTTTAACACAAATGCCGAGGCGCTTGCTGCAACCGGCTCGCTCTCTTGAAGCAAGGCGGCGTGCGACACTTTATGCTGCCGTTTCAACGTATCAAGTACGTCCGCCCAGCGGCCTTTAATTAAGGCTAAATCTTCGTGCGTCGCTTGCTTCAACAGTTCATGAATGCGGCCAACTGGCGCTTTATATCCCCCGGTTTTCGCCACTTTCGTCGTTTTTTTCGCCGGAGCGGCGGCCGATGGGGAAGCGGACGGTTGTTCCTTCAGACGGCGCAGTTCGGCTTCTAACGTCTCAATCCGCTTCACTAACGGCTCCAGCTCGGAAGCGGATAACGACGGCGCGGCAGCCGGCTGATGGCAAAGCCTAACGAGCGCTACTTCCAAAAGGAGACGTGGGTGGTTCGTCCATTTCATCTCTTGCTGACTTTTGTTCAACAGCTCAATCGCTCCGTATAAATCAGAAAGAGGAATCGTTTCCGAAAGCGAGATAAACGCCTCATCGACGACTGCAATTTGAATGGCTCCTTCCACATGAGGGGCGGTTTTGTAGAGCAGCAAGTCGCGACAATATAAAATTAAATCTTCCACCAAACGATTGGGGTCTTTCCCCTGAGCCATCATTGTTTCGAACTGCTGAAGAACCGCAGCTGTATCTTTGCGGTAGATAGCTCCAATGAAGTCGGCTAATGCAGCAAATGACGCCGCCCCCGTCATCGACAGCACATCGTCGACCTCAAGCTTCCCATTGCTAAACGAAATCGCTTGATCAAGTAAACTGAGCGCATCGCGCATCCCCCCATCGGCGGCACGGGCAATGGCTGACAGCGCCTCATCAGATGCTTCCACACCTTGGGCATTCGCTACGTATTTCAGCCGGGAAACGATGGCCGATAGCGGAATGCGGCGAAAGTCGAACCGTTGACAACGGGAAATAATTGTTGCCGGAATTTTATGCGGCTCGGTCGTGGCCAAAATGAAAATGACGTGTTTCGGCGGCTCTTCTAACGTTTTCAGCAGTGCGTTAAACGCGCCGATCGATAGCATGTGTACTTCATCAATAATGTACACTTTATAGCGGACCGAAGTCGGTGCAAACTTTACTTTCTCGCGGATGTCGCGAATTTCATCGACACGGTTGTTGGAAGCGGCGTCAATTTCCAACACATCGGGAACCGTTCCGTTCGTAATGCCGAGACAAACGGGACATTCATTGCACGGCTCGGCCGCCGGAGCATGTTCACAATTGACCGCCTTGGCGAAAATTTTCGCCGCACTCGTTTTTCCCGTCCCACGTGGACCGGAAAATAAGTAAGCATGCGATATTTTATGTTGAAGCAGGGCGCTTTGCAATGTTTTCGTTACGTGTTCTTGGCCGACCATGTCGGCAAAACGCTGCGGCCGGAAAACACGGTATAACGCTTGGTATGCCACGGGAAACGGCCCTCCTCTTCCTCTCATCCTATTTATTATATAACTTCTCGTTTCAATTTAAAATAATAAAAAACCCACTCATTACGAGTGGGTTTTGTTTCACCTATGTAAGGCCGTGCACCTTCTGTCGATTAGCTGCCCCGAGCGTTGCTCAAGTAGTTAGCTCAGCCCAGGCACCCCCGCGGCACATGGGAGCATCCGCTTACTGCTGCTTCCTTCCGGACCTGACAGGGTTCACGGAATCCCATTGCGCGGGACCCAGACGTCAACACCACTTGCTTGAGACAGACCTCACAACAGACTAACCTCGAGAAGGGATTCAGCCTCGCTAGAGCGGATTGCGAGTACAGGGCACCGCTACCTCCCCGCTTAGCACGGCACTATCAGTATATCTCGTTTGTGGAAAAAATGCAATGTAAATAGGCGGATTTTTAGTTGGAACTTCCACCAACATTTTTCTTTCGTTCACGCAATCGGCGAAAAAAATCGCTTAGCAACGATCCACACTCGCTAGCCAACACACCGCTAGTGACGTCGGCTTGATGGTTAAAACGGCTCTCTTGCAACAAATTCATCAACGTCCCGGCGCATCCCCCTTTTGGGTCACTGGCACCAAACACAACCCGCTCAATGCGAGAAAGGACGATGGCCCCCGCGCACATGGCGCATGGTTCAAGCGTCACATACAACGTCGCTCGTTCGAGCCGCCATGAACCAGTTGCCTGGCACGCTTCATCAATCGCTAAAATTTCCGCATGGGCAATGGCACGCTGCTCCGTTTCCCGCAAATTATGGGCGCGGGCGATGACGCGTCCGTCTTGAACGATGACGGCACCAATCGGCACTTCACCGATTTGCTCGGCTTTCTTTGCTTCTTCAATCGCTAACCTCATGTAATACTCATCGTTGTTCATCATATACCCCTTCGTGCAAACGGTCATTTCTCTTCTCTTTCCATCATAAAATATGGAGAATAAAGACGCAACTAGGAGGTCAAGTATGCAAATCCATGTCATACAGAGCGGACAAACGTTGAGCGGGATCGCTGAGGCATACGGAACGACCGTTGAGGAAATTGTCCGGGCCAACAAACTTCCAAATCCTGATGAACTTGTTGTCGGCCAGACGCTCGTGATCCCGATCGTCGGCCGTTTTTATTGGGTGCAACGCGGCGACAGTTTATGGTCGATTGCACGCCGATTTTCACTTCCGATGCAACGTCTCGCAGAGGTGAACCGCCTCTCCTTAAACGCCCCTCTGCGGGTCGGCCAGCGGCTTTACATCCCGCCCGGCGCTAAGCGGAGGGCAGAGTTTAACGCATATATCGAACCGCGTGGAACGACCGTCAGCCCGGCACTGGAAGCAAGCGCCCGTGAGGCCGCTCCGTATTTGACCTATTTAAGCCCCTTTTATTTTTCCATCCGGCGCGACGCGACACTGCAAGGACCGCCGCTTGATGATTTTCCTGCCATCGCCCGCGCCAACCGCGTCACGCTTGTCATGGTTGTCGCCAACATTGAAAACGGACAGTTCAGCGATGAGCTCGGTGCGCTCATTTTAACCAATGAAACGCTGCAAAACCGCTTGCTTGACAACATTGTCGCGACCGCGAGGCAATACGGTTTCCGCGACATTCATTTCGATTTTGAATATTTGCGCCCGGAAGACCGCGAGGCATACAACGCCTTTTTACGCAAGGCGAAACGCCGATTTGAACGAGAAGGATGGTTGATATCGACCGCTTTGGCGCCGAAAACGAGTGCAACTCAGCGCGGGCGTTGGTACGAGGCGCACGACTACCGCGCCCACGGTCAAATTGTCGATTTTGTCGTCATTATGACGTACGAATGGGGCTACAGCGGTGGACCGCCGATGCCTGTTTCTCCGATCGGACCGGTTCGACGCGTTCTCGAGTACGCCCTTTCGGAAATGCCGGCAGGAAAAATTTTAATGGGACAAAACTTGTATGGCTATGACTGGACGTTGCCGTATGTACCGGGTGGCCCGTACGCACGAGCCATTAGCCCGCAACAAGCCATCGCTCTCGCCGCAAAGTATAACGTTGCTATCGAATACGATGTCGAGGCGCAGGCGCCGCATTTCCGCTACCGCGATGAGAATGGCCGTGAACATGAAGTATGGTTTGAAGATGCCCGTTCCATCCAAGCGAAATTTAATTTAGTTAAGGAACTTGGTTTGCGTGGAGTAAGTTACTGGAAGCTTGGCCTTGACTTCCCGCAAAATTGGCTGCTGATCAACGATCAATTCACGGTGGTGAAAAAATAAAAACACCAAGGCCAAAAACAATAAAAAAACCCGCCTTCGATCGGCGGGTTTTTTTATGGCTGGAAACGGCACCCTTGGTCAGCCGTTTCGGCTAGCAATCTCCTCTTATGCGCGTCAGTATTGTTCGTTATCGCCGTGGCTGAGAACAAGAAATTGGCATCCGCCATCCCTTTATCCTCGTTGCCAACGTCATTCAATATAACATGGTTACCGGGAAAAGTCAACCAACGATTTATCTAGGAAAACGTGCCTTTTGTTTAGCGAATGACATCCCGATTCCCCATATATGGACGGAGCGCTTCCGGGATGACGACCGATCCGTCTTCTTGTTGGTAGTTTTCCAAAATGGCAGCAACCGTGCGGCCGATGGCTAGCCCCGAACCGTTTAGCGTATGCACATATTCTGGCTTTGCTTTCGGCTCGCGACGGAAGCGGATATTAGCTCGGCGCGCCTGGAACGCCTCAAAGTTGCTGCACGACGAAATTTCCCGATACGTTCCATAGCTTGGCAGCCACACCTCAATATCATACGTCTTCGCCGCTGAAAATCCCAGATCTCCTGTACACAAGGCTACGACGCGATACGGAAGCCCGAGCCGTTGCAGGATCGTTTCGGCTTGGTGCGTCAATTTTTCCAACTCGTCATATGAATCCTCCGGCTTGACGAACTTGACGAGCTCCACTTTATTGAATTGGTGCTGGCGGATGAGCCCCCGCGTGTCACGGCCAGCCGAGCCAGCTTCGGCGCGGAAGCACGCGCTGTAAGCCGCATAGTAAAGCGGCAAGTCATCAGCCGTTAAAATTTCATCGCGATGCAAATTCGTCACAGGCACTTCCGCTGTTGGAATGAGAAAATAGTCTTCATTGTCCAAGTGGAACGCGTCTTCCGCAAATTTTGGCAATTGCCCTGTTCCGATCATGCTCGCCCGGTTCACTAAGTATGGCGGCAACACCTCTTGATAGCCAAATTCATCGAGATGGATGTCGAGCATAAAGTTGATTAATGCCCGCTCAAGACGAGCCCCTAGTCCTTTGTAAAACACAAACCGACTTCCTGCCACTTTGGCGGCCCGCTCAAAATCGAGCAAACCGAGTTGGTCAGCAATGTCCCAATGTGGCTTCGGTTCGAACGAGAACGAACGCGGTTCCCCCCATCTTCGCACTTCGACATTATCTTCTTCCGACTGGCCGACTGGCACTGACTCATGCGGTACATTCGGAATCGATAACAGAAGGCTGTCGAGCTCTTCTTCAAGTTGGCGAATTTGCTCGTCCATTTGTTTAATGCGGTCGCCGACTTCGCGCATTTCGGCGATCAACGACTCGGCGTCCTTTTTTTCACGCTTTAAGACAGCAATTTGTTGCGACACCTCATTGCGCTTGCTTTTTAACTCCTCCACCTGAGCGATCAAACGACGACGCTCTTTATCAAGCTGCTCAAACCGGTCGATGTTGGCCAAGTCGTCGCCGCGCTGCAGCAGTTTTTCTTTCACCTCTTGAAATTGGGTGCGTAGTAATTTCACATCCAGCATTCGCTTTACCTCCTTATCCACCATTTATTATACATAAAAATGCTCCCGTCCCAAAAAGGGACGGGAGCGTTCCCGCGGTGCCACCCTTATTGAAGGCCACCATGCCTTCCACTTTTATGCCGGTAACGGCGGCTGCCGAAAACGCCTACTGGCCGCTTGAGCGTTCAGCGCTTTGCTCGAGGATGGATTCACAGGCTCCTCCTACCGGTTCACACCACCCACCGGCTCTCTGAAAGGACGGACGCCTGCTACTAGTTCCTCTCATCGCTTTCCCATTGATTAAATGCTTGATACCGTTTTTGCTTCCTTCACCATATTTAAGAAATATCGCATTAACCGATGGTCATCAGTCAACTCAGGGTGGAACGAGCAACCAAGAAACTGGCCTTGTCGAGCCGCGACAATGCGGTCATTGTATGTCGCGAGGACTTCGACCTCGTCCCCGACCTCAACGATGTGCGGTGCGCGGATAAAAACGCCGACAAACCCATCGCCGACCCCTTTGATCGACAGCTCAGCTTCAAAGCTTTCCCGTTGCCGGCCGAACGAGTTTCGTTCAACCGTAATGTCCATCAAACCTAGATGGGGCTCATCGTAGCCGACGATTCGTTTCGCCAGCAAAATGAGCCCGGCGCACGTACCGAACATCGGTTTGCCGTCAGCAGCAAATTGCTTCAGCGGTTCCATAAGTCCATACCGATCGATGAGACGACGCATCGTTGTGCTTTCGCCGCCCGGCAACACGAGTCCGTCGAGTCCAGTGAGCTGCTCTGTCTTTTTCACGACAACCGCCTCGGCGCCGCACGCCTCAATGGCGCGGACATGTTCTTGCACGGCTCCTTGCAGTCCGAGTACACCTATTTTCATCGTTCCTTTGCTCCTTTGCCTAGCTTACCAGCCACGTTCTTGCATGCGGTGCTCTGGCAACAATGTCGCGACATCGATGCCGCGCATCGCACCACCCAGCCCTTTGGACAAGTGGGCGATCAGCTCATAGTCTTCGTAATGAGTTGTCGCTTCAACAATCGCACGCGCATATTTTTCTGGGTTTTCCGATTTGAAAATGCCCGACCCGACAAAGACACCGTCTGCGCCTAAGTGCATCATGAGAGCAGCGTCAGCCGGTGTCGCGACACCGCCAGCAGCGAAGTTGACGACCGGGAGGCGACCAATTCGTTTAATTTCGCGCAACACTTCGACCGGAGCCCCAAGCTGTTTCGCCTCAGCGACAAGTTCGTCTTCGCTCATGCTAACAACTTTACGGATTTGCGCGTTGACCTTGCGCATATGGCGCACCGCTTCAACAATGTTGCCTGTCCCCGGCTCCCCTTTTGTCCGTAGCATTGATGCCCCTTCAGCAATGCGGCGGGCAGCCTCCCCCAAATCGCGACAACCGCATACAAACGGAACCGTAAACTGCCGTTTATCGATATGGAATTCCTCATCAGCCGGCGTCAATACTTCACTTTCATCGATATAGTCAACGCCAAGCGCCTCAAGGACGCGCGCTTCCACATAATGACCGATGCGCACTTTCGCCATGACCGGGATCGACACAGCGTTCATCACTTCTTCGACCACCGTCGGGTCTGCCATGCGCGCGACACCGCCAGCAGCACGAATGTCTGCCGGGACACGCTCGAGCGCCATAACCGCGACAGCTCCTGCCGCCTCCGCAATTTTTGCTTGTTCCGCATTTACGACGTCCATAATTACGCCGCCTTTTTGCATTTCCGCCATCCCTCGTTTGACGCGATCCGTACCTGTCAATGCCACCGTTGATTCCCCCTATTCCTATCGTTATGCTTTGCCATATGCGCAAAAGGATGATTTATACTGTTTTATTTTAACTCAATTTTTACAAAAATCACAATGGAAAAAAGCTCCCCTGGCAGGGGAGTCATTTTACAGCCAACCTTTCACCGCTTTGACCGCGCTCGTCCATAAGTCGGCAAACAGCCCACCGATCGCACGCATTGAGAGCACAAACCAGTTTGCTTTTTCTACCTCGACTGTCGTAACAAGCGGCACCCGGATGTTTTTTTGCATGTCCGGGCTTAAAAAGGCGAGAGAGTCGTCTCCTTTATATTCGAGCGTCATATACCCGACTGTCTCTCCCTTTTTCAACGGAGCAATCAGCTTTCCTTCATTTGTCATTTTTTTCTTGTCCAATACATATACCGGCTTGTATTGTTTTTCCTCGCCGTTTCTGACTAACAGCGACAGTTTTTTACCTGTCTTGACACGAACCTCTTTTTCTTTCCCTTTCGCGACTGGAAGCTTCTCTTTTCCTTTCAGCTGATATCCCTTCGGATAAAGCGTTTGGAGCGAGTATTGATTGAATCCATAGTTAAATAGCTTTTTCGTCTCCTCGAAGCGCGCCTCTTTCGTCGTTTTTCCGCTCGCATTTTTCGCGTTCATAACGACAGAAATAAGGCGGACACCGTTTCGTTTCGCCGTTCCAGTGAAGCAATAGCCGGCAAATTCAGTATAGCCAGTTTTTAATCCGTCTACCCCTTCATATCCGTACACAAGCCCTAGCCCTGGCAACATCCAGTTCCAGTTGTCCATTCGAATTTCATCATCCGTTCCTTCGCGGAACAGTTTCTTTGGAATGCTCGCTGTTTCCAGCACTTCTGGGTGATCTTTCAGCAGCCGGTAGGCAAGGGTCGCCATCGCCCGTGCGGACATGACGTTTTCCTCGTCTTGGCTTGTTCCTTGTGGATGGAATCCCTTTAAGTCACTGTTGCTTAACCCGGTTGAATTGACAAATTTATAGTCTTTGAGCCCAAGCTCTTTCCCCTTTTCATTCATCATTCGCACAAAATTTTTCTCTGATCCGGCAATGATTTCGGCAATCGCGACCGTTGCTGCATTCGCTGAATAAATGGCCATCGCCTCGTACAGCTCACGAACCGTATATTGCCCGTCCTTGCGCAGAGGGACGTTCGACAGCGATCGGTCTTGCGACAGCCGGTACACGTAATCGCTTGGCGTATACGTTTGATCCCATTTGACGCGCTTCGCTTTAATAGCGTCAAGGAGCAAGTATTCAGTCATCATTTTCGTCATACTGGCAATGCCAAGCACCGCATCAATATTTTTTTCGTACAAAATTCTTCCTGTTTGCGCGTCCACTAAAATAGCGGCATCGGCCCGAATATCAAGCGGCGCGCTCTCCGCTTTCACCGTTGCTTGGAACGGCCATAGCGTCAAACAAAGACAAATTGATAGTAGCCAAACAAACCAGTTTCGTTTCTTTGTCTCCACGTCGCACCCTCCTTACACAACCGTTATTGTAACATATGGACAGCCAAAAAAATAGACGGAGAACATGTCTCCGTCAAAGTTAGGTCGATTGGCGCAACCTCGCTTAAAACGCAGAGTAGTTTGGCGCCTCTTTCGTAATTTGTACATCGTGCGGATGGCTTTCACGGAGTCCTGCGCCCGTCATGCGGATAAATTGTGTTTTCTCCCGCAACTCGTCCAAGTTCCGCGTTCCGCAGTAGCCCATACCAGCACGCAGTCCGCCGACGAGCTGGTAAATCGTATCGGCGAGCGGTCCTTTGTATGGCACGCGTCCCTCGATGCCTTCCGGGACAAACTTTTTCGCTTCCTCTTGGAAATAGCGATCCTTGCTGCCTCGCTCCATTGACGCGACCGATCCCATACCCCGGTACACTTTAAAGCGACGTCCTTGATAAATTTCCGTCTCACCTGGGCTTTCTGAGACGCCGGCGAGCAAACTACCAAGCATAACAGCATGCGCTCCAGCCGCCATCGCCTTCACGATGTCGCCGGAATATTTGATCCCGCCGTCAGCGATAATCGGAACGCCATGTTTGCGCGCCTCCGTCGCACAATCGTAAATGGCTGTAATTTGCGGCACTCCAACCCCGGCGACAACCCGTGTCGTGCAAATAGATCCCGGACCGATCCCGACTTTAATAATGTTTGCTCCCGCTTCAATTAAGTCGCGCGTCGCCTCAGCTGTCGCGACATTCCCAGCGATAATGTTCAAATCTGGGTACTGGCGACGGATATTGGCCACTGTCTCGAGGACACCTTTGGAGTGGCCGTGCGCCGTGTCGACGACAATGACGTCAACCCCTGCCTCAACGAGTTTTTTAACACGGATCATCGTGTCCGCTGTCACTCCAACAGCCGCCCCGACGACAAGTCGTCCTTTCGCGTCCTTCGCCGAGTTCGGGAACTCAATCACCTTCTCAATGTCCTTGATGGTAATTAACCCTTTTAGTATCCCGTTTTCATCAACAAGCGGCAATTTTTCGACTTTATGTTGTTGCAAAATTTTCTCCGCTTCCTCTAACGTTGTTCCAACCGGAGCTGTGATCAAATTTTCTTTCGTCATTACCTCGGAAATTTTAATCGAGTAGTCTTGAATAAAACGCAAATCGCGGTTTGTAATAATCCCAACAAGCTTTTGTTCCTCAGCGTTGTTCACGATCGGCACACCTGAGATACGGTATTTGCCCATTAAATGCTCCGCATCGTACACTTGATGATCAGGCGTTAAGAAAAACGGATCAGTAATAACCCCTCGCTCCGACCGTTTTACTTTATCGACTTGCTCAGCTTGCTGCTCAATGGACATGTTTTTGTGGATGATACCAAGACCACCTTGACGCGCCATCGCAATCGCCATTTCGGCCTCGGTGACGGTATCCATGCCAGCGCTAATAATCGGGATGTTCAACTGCAGTGTGTCACTTAACCTCGTCGTGACATCAACATCGCGCGGCAGCACGTCAGATTTTGCCGGGATGAGAAGAACATCGTCAAACGTCAATCCTTCCTTCGCGAATTTCGCTTCCCACATGTTTTCTCCCCCTTGTCCGGAAATATTATTAGTAGCTTAACAACTGGTTAAACTACTGTCAAGGAATCAAAAAAATGTCCTACTTTTCAGTTATTTCCCTACAATTCAGCAACAAGGAGGGCAAAAATGTTCGGAAATACCAAAAGTGCATTCAACCTTTCCGTTTTCCGTTCCGCGGATACCGCGCAACACTTTTTGCAGCAATGCTACAAGCAACAGCAACGCGATGACGCAGTCCAACGCAGTTATACAAATTGTTATCCGTTTTTGTACTATTTGGAGCACGGACAAAACTTTTACGCCGCTGCCCAGCAGGCCCCGTTGTCGATCAAGCCAGTTCTTTTATTTTACGGAATGGTTCAGCTTTTAAAAGCCTGCTTGCTTACCGTTGATCCCAACTACCCGGAGTCAACATCTGTCTTAGCCCACGGGGTGTCAACGAGAAAGCGAAAAAAACAAGGCTATGAATTTTTAGATGACGAAGTAAAAGTACAAAAAAATGGTTTGTTCACTCACTTTTCTGAAAAAATGTTTCATGTGAAACAGGAAGCTGGGGAAAAGTTTCGCATGGGCACACTGTTGCAACGGATTTGTGAACTACATGAAACGTTTTTTTTCCTAGGCGGACGAAAAAAGCCATTATCTTTGCCGATTGTACATAACGTTTCACCACCGATACTGGCCATCCCAAAAACAATTTTAGATCACTATCACATGTCGTTATCCCGATTTGTCCAATACATTGGAGAGGAGGGGCAAGGAAGGAAGCTTGTCTTCATCAAAGAGGAAGGAGAATTTCTTTATTTTGAGACAGCAACGCCGCTATCTTCCGTGGGAGAAGGCCCATTTTTATTTCATCTTAACGGGACATACCATATCCCGACCAAGAAAGAAAAAATTTTTACACTCCCAGAGATTCACGCCCATTACTTGTTGCTCTATAACTTAAGCATGATCTCCCGTTACGAGACCGAATGGTGGAGCGAACTCCTTCACTCCTACTCCAGCAAGGCGTATATTTTTATTCTTCAATTTCTTTCCGTGTCGGCGGAAAAAGTCCCGTTATTGTTGAACGAATATTTGATGCAAAAGCTTTTGGCTAAACCAAATTAAAAACCCCTGCTGTTTGAAACAGCAGGGGTTTCTTTCGCCTAGCAGCGACCTACTCTTGCAGGGGCGCTGGCCCCAACTACCATCGGCGCTGGAGAGCTTAACTTCCGTGTTCGGGATGGGAACGGGTGTTTCCTCTCCGCTATCACCACTAGGCAATATGAAGTTGTGGGATCATTCCCTCAAAACTAGATAACCGTTTTTGGGGAAGAAGCCTCCGCTTGTCGTACTGTCTAGCTCCGGCCGCCATCGGCTCGCGACGCTTCGGTCCTGCTGTGGCGGCGACACATTGCATACGCTCCTGTGGCACCACCCACGCAGAACCAAGCTTTGCTTGGTTCGAGCCTCCTCGCAGGCCCTCCAGCGCGTCTCGCCGATAGGCGGGCGGCCTCCGCTTTTCTAGGTTAAGCCCTCGATCGATTAGTATCCGTCAGCTCCACGTGTCGCCACGCTTCCACCTCGGACCTATCAACCTCGTCATCTTCGAGGGATCTTACTCGCCTAACGCGATGGGAAATCTCATCTTGAGGGGGGCTTCACGCTTAGATGCTTTCAGCGCTTATCCCTTCCGCACATAGCTACCCAGCGGTGCCCCTGGCGGGACAACTGGTACACCAGCGGTGCGTCCATCCCGGTCCTCTCGTACTAAGGACAGCTCCTCTCAAATTTCCTACGCCCACGACGGATAGGGACCGAACTGTCTCACGACGTTCTGAACCCAGCTCGCGTACCGCTTTAATGGGCGAACAGCCCAACCCTTGGGACCGACTACAGCCCCAGGATGCGATGAGCCGACATCGAGGTGCCAAACCTCCCCGTCGATGTGGACTCTTGGGGGAGATCAGCCTGTTATCCCCGGGGTAGCTTTTATCCGTTGAGCGATGGCCCTTCCATGCGGAACCACCGGATCACTAAGCCCGACTTTCGTCCCTGCTCGACCTGTCCGTCTCGCAGTCAAGCTCCCTTGTGCCTTTGCACTCTCCGAATGATTTCCAACCATTCTGAGGGAACCTTTGGGCGCCTCCGTTACCTTTTGGGAGGCGACCGCCCCAGTCAAACTGCCCACCTGACACTGTCTCCCACCCCGATAAGGGGTGCGGGTTAGAATTTCAATACCGCCAGGGTGGTATCCCACCGACGCCTCCACCGAAGCTGGCGCTCCGGCTTCCCTGGCTCCCACCTATCCTGTACAAGCGATACCAAAATTCCATATCAGGCTGCAGTAAAGCTCCACGGGGTCTTTCCGTCCTGTCGCGGGTAACCTGCATCTTCACAGGTAGTATAATTTCACCGGGTCTCTCGTTGAGACAGTGCCCAAGTCGTTACACCTTTCGTGCGGGTCGGAACTTACCCGACAAGGAATTTCGCTACCTTAGGACCGTTATAGTTACGGCCGCCGTTTACTGGGGCTTCGGTTCGCACCTTCGCTTGCGCTAAGCGCTCCCCTTAACCTTCCAGCACCGGGCAGGTGTCAGCCCCTATACTTCGCCTTTCGGCTTCGCAGAGACCTGTGTTTTTGATAAACAGTCGCTTGGGCCTTTTCACTGCGGCTCTTCGGGGCTCATCACCCCAAAGAGCACCCCTTCTCCCGAAGTTACGGGGTCATTTTGCCGAGTTCCTTAACGAGAGTTCTCCCGCGCGCCTTAGGATTCTCTCCTCGCCTACCTGTGTCGGTTTGCGGTACGGGCACCTCTTCCCTCGCTAGAGGCTTTTCTTGGCAGTGTGGAATCAGGGACTTCCGGATCAAATCCGTCGCCATCACAGCTCAGCCTTTACGGCCAGCGGATTTGCCTACTGGCCAGCCTTACTGCTTGGACAGGCTCTTCCAGCCGCCTGCTCACCCTATCCTCCTGCGTCCCCCCATCGCTCAAACGGGAAGGAGGTGGTACAGGAATCTCAACCTGTTGTCCATCACCTACGCCTTTCGGCCTCGGCTTAGGTCCCGACTAACCCTGAGCGGACGAACCTTCCTCAGGAACCCTTAGGCTTTCGGCGCAGAGGATTCTCACCTCTGTTTTCGCTACTCATACCGGCATTCTCACTTCTAAGCGCTCCACCAGTCCTTCCGGTCTGGCTTCGATGCCCTTAGAACGCTCCCCTACCGATGACCAACGGTCATCCCGCAGCTTCGGCGGCACGTTTAGCCCCGGTACATTTTCGGCGCAGAGTCACTCGACCAGTGAGCTATTACGCACTCTTTAAATGGTGGCTGCTTCTAAGCCAACATCCTGGTTGTCTTCGCAACTCCACATCCTTTTCCACTGAACGTGCACTTGGGGGCCTTAGCTGGCGATCTGGGCTGTTTCCCTCTTGACCACGGATCTTATCACTCGTAGTCTGACTCCCAAGGATAAGTCATTGGCATTCGGAGTTTGACTGGGTTCGGTAACCCGATGAGGGCCCCTAGCCCAATCAGTGCTCTACCTCCAAGACTCTCACCTTGAGGCTAGCCCTAAAGCTATTTCGGGGAGAACCAGCTATCTCCAAGTTCGATTGGCATTTCACCCCTACCCACACCTCATCCCCGCACTTTTCAACGTACGTGGGTTCGGGCCTCCAGCCGGTGTTACCCGGCCTTCACCCTGGACATGGGTAGATCACCTGGTTTCGGGTCGACGACGACGTACTCAAACGCCCTATTCAGACTCGCTTTCGCTGCGGCTCCGCCTCTTCGGCTTAACCTCGCACGCCATCGTCACTCGCCGGTTCATTCTACAAAAGGCACGCCATCACCCATGAACGGGCTCTGACTACTTGTAGGCACACGGTTTCAGGTTCTCTTTCACTCCCCTTCCGGGGTGCTTTTCACCTTTCCCTCACGGTACTGGTTCACTATCGGTCACTAGGGAGTATTTAGCCTTGGGAGATGGTCCTCCCTGCTTCCGACGGGATTTCCCGTGTCCCGCCGTACTCAGGAGCCGCTCGGGAGGGAACGAAGTTTCGACTACAGGGCTGTCACCTTCTCTGGCCGGCCGTTCCAGACCGGTTCGTCTACCCCGTTCCTTTCTCACTCCCATCTGAGCGGTCCTACAACCCCAAGAGGCACGCCTCTTGGTTTGGGCTGTTCCCGTTTCGCTCGCCGCTACTCAGGGAATCGCATTTGCTTTCTTCTCCTCCGGGTACTAAGATGTTTCAGTTCCCCGGGTGTGCCCTCCATGCCCTATGGATTCAGGCATGGATCCTGCCCCATTACGGGCAGGGGGTTTCCCCATTCGGACATCTCCGGATCAACGCTTGCTTACAGCTCCCCGAAGCGTTTCGGCGTTTGCCCCGTCCTTCATCGGCTCCTAGTGCCAAGGCATCCACCGTGCGCCCTTTCTAGCTTAACCTACAGCGCGTTTCGGCTTCTTCCTTATTGTCTAGCTTCGGCGCCTAGCTCTCTTCCGCCAAATAACCTTCCCCCTTGGGGTGCAAGCACCCCTGCGGGTGAAGAACATTTGGCTTCGAGAACTGACCGCGGCACCTCAGCTTTTCCGGTTATCTAGTTTTCAAGGAACGATTTCTATTCATCGAAAATGGTGGAGCCTATCGGGATCGAACCGATGACCTCCTGCGTGCAAAGCAGGCGCTCTCCCAGCTGAGCTAAGGCCCCATAATCCAAGATGGGCCTAAGTGGACTTGAACCACCGACCTCACGCTTATCAGGCGTGCGCTCTAACCAGCTGAGCTATAGGCCCATAACCTCTATATTATTCAAGGAACAACAAGTTCCCTCAAAACTAAACAAGGCTACTACCTTGAGTCAACTTCTTTGCGGCCTTGCGCCGAGGAATCCAGCTCCTCTGAATCACTCGCAGACGCAGGCGCAAAACACCAAGAGAATAACAAATTCCCTCAAAACTAAACAAAACACCAAGCGCCATTATAATCAAACCGAAAGGTTTTGTCAATAAATCCTTAGAAAGGAGGTGATCCAGCCGCACCTTCCGGTACGGCTACCTTGTTACGACTTCACCCCAATCACTTGCCCCACCTTCGGCGGCTGGCTCCCGTAAGGGTTACCTCACCGACTTCGGGTGTTGCAAGCTCTCGTGGTGTGACGGGCGGTGTGTACAAGGCCCGGGAACGTATTCACCGCGGCATGCTGATCCGCGATTACTAGCGATTCCGGCTTCATGCAGGCGAGTTGCAGCCTGCAATCCGAACTGAGAGCGGCTTTTTGGGATTCGCTCCCCCTCGCGGGTTCGCAGCCCTTTGTACCGCCCATTGTAGCACGTGTGTAGCCCAGGTCATAAGGGGCATGATGATTTGACGTCATCCCCACCTTCCTCCGACTTTTAGCCGGCAGTCCCTCTAGAGTGCCCAACTGAATGCTGGCAACTAGAGGCAAGGGTTGCGCTCGTTGCGGGACTTAACCCAACATCTCACGACACGAGCTGACGACAACCATGCACCACCTGTCACCCTGTCCCCCCGAAGGGGGAACGCCCAATCTCTTGGGTTGTCAGGGGATGTCAAGACCTGGTAAGGTTCTTCGCGTTGCTTCGAATTAAACCACATGCTCCACCGCTTGTGCGGGCCCCCGTCAATTCCTTTGAGTTTCAGCCTTGCGGCCGTACTCCCCAGGCGGAGTGCTTATCGCGTTAGCTACAGCACTAAAGGGTGTGACCCCTCTAACACTTAGCACTCATCGTTTACGGCGTGGACTACCAGGGTATCTAATCCTGTTTGCTCCCCACGCTTTCGCGCCTCAGCGTCAGTTACAGGCCAGAGAGCCGCCTTCGCCACTGGTGTTCCTCCACATCTCTACGCATTTCACCGCTACACGTGGAATTCCGCTCTCCTCTCCTGCACTCAAGTCCCCCAGTTTCCAATGACCCTCCACGGTTGAGCCGTGGGCTTTCACATCAGACTTAAAGGACCGCCTGCGCGCGCTTTACGCCCAATAATTCCGGACAACGCTCGCCCCCTACGTATTACCGCGGCTGCTGGCACGTAGTTAGCCGGGGCTTTCTCGTGAGGTACCGTCACCGCGCCGCCTTATTCAAACGGCGCTCCTTCGTCCCTCACAACAGAGCTTTACGACCCGAAGGCCTTCTTCGCTCACGCGGCGTCGCTCCGTCAGACTTTCGTCCATTGCGGAAGATTCCCTACTGCTGCCTCCCGTAGGAGTCTGGGCCGTGTCTCAGTCCCAGTGTGGCCGGTCACCCTCTCAGGCCGGCTACGCATCGTCGCCTTGGTGAGCCGTTACCTCACCAACTAGCTAATGCGCCGCGGGCCCATCCGCAAGTGACAGCCGAAGCCGCCTTTCAACCAAAGACCATGCGGTCTTTGGTGTTATCCGGTATTAGCTCCGGTTTCCCGGAGTTATCCCGGTCTTGCGGGCAGGTTGCCCACGTGTTACTCACCCGTCCGCCGCTGACCGAACAAGAGCAAGCTCTCGTTCGGTCCGCTCGACTTGCATGTATTAGGCACGCCGCCAGCGTTCGTCCTGAGCCAGGATCAAACTCTCCAAAAGAAAGTTGATTGGCTTGCACTTCAGCTCCAGCACCAAAGTACTGTGAGCCTCAGCTTTTCGTATTGTCTAGCTTCGGCCGCTATCGGCTCGCGACGCTTCGTGTCCCGCTGCGGCGGCAACAGCCTCCTCGCGGGCCTCTCAGCGCGTTTCGCCGATAAGCAAGCGACCTCAGCTTTTCTTATGACGCTTGTGTTTTGTTTAGTTTTCAAGGAACTTTTATCATCTCTCAATAATGACAGCTATTAAATGATAACGCATGGACAACGAAAAGTCAATAGTTTTTTTATTTCGTTGTTGCAAGCAAGATAGATTGTATCACGTTACTGTTATTTATGCAACAGTTTTTTTGAAATAATAGTTCACAAAAAACGACCGATCCGTCTCCCACTGTTGCTTTGAGGTGGGAACTTCTCGGTCAACATCATAGAATTTCTTCGATATATAGGTCGCGCTGCTCGACTAATGAAAGCAACTGACCAGTTTTCATCACCTTGACAATCGGCCTTGCTGGTTCGTCGGGCTGGATAAATATCACCTCAGCCGTTTCACCGTTTGATAGTTTGACAATTGCCCCCGTTTGCAAGCTAATGAGATGGTTTACAAGCAAAGCAACCACTTCTGCATTTAATCGACCAAATTGCTCTCGCTGGATGGCTTCAATTGCCCGAAAGGGTGACTGCTTGCGGCGGTATAGACGTTCTGAAGTCATTGCATAGTATACGTCAGCGACCGCAATAAGCTGGCCATATGGATGAATTTTTTCAGCTTTGACTCGTAATGGATATCCGCTGCCGTCATTTCGCTCGTGATGTTGCAACACAGCCAACTTTGCTCCTTGGTTTAATGCCGCAATGTTTTGTACCATCCTATAACTCAAAATAGGATGTTGTTCTATTTCACGAAACTCCTCCTCGGTGAGTGCCGAAGGTTTCATCAAAATTTGGCTGCTTATTTTCGCCATACCACAATCAGATAAAACGCCAGCGAGCACGATTTGATGACATTCACCTTGACTGTAGCCGAGCTGCATGGCTAGAAACCCGGCGAGCAAACCGATGCTGACAGCGTGATGGTATAAATATTCTTCTTTTGTTGTGTAATGGTGAAGCATCAGCAACTCCCGCTTATGCTTTATCATTTTGTTGAAAAGTGGGATGGCGATCTCTCTGATTTCACCGATATCGACCGCTCCCCCCGCTTGCCATGACTGAAACGCTTTTTTATACCGTTGGACTGCTTCTAAATACAACATAACCGGACGTTCGTCGGCCTTCGTTGAGGCGGAGTCGCCTGCAAGGAAGGGCTCACCATTGGCTAATACCGGTTCGATCTCCACCTCATTAATCAGAAACTTGCTAAGCACGTGCAACAACTGCTTAGTGATGACCGTCTTTTTCGGCATAATCGGTTTTTTCGTTTTGCCAATCATATCTTGAGCAAGCACACAACCTTCGCGAAGCTGCTCCAATTTGACGCGCACCATCCGTTTATGCACCTCTGCCTATAACATTTATTTCTATCGTAACATGATTTTCCTTCCAATGGCAGTGCTTTCGGCCCAAAAAAAAAGAAAGACGCTCCGTACCTTAATGGACGGAACGTCATAGAAGCTAAGCCGAATGGCCTTCCTCTTCCTCTTTTTCTTCCTCGGTTACCTTTGCTACGGTGGCGACGCACTCGTGTTCATCTTCACCAGATAGGCGAATGAGTTTCACACCTTGAGCGACTCTCCCTGTTCGGGAAATATCACTGACCGAAATACGGATGAGTACACCACTGGTCGTAATCACCATTAAGTCTTCATTGCCAACGACAGTCGTCACTGCGACGACAGAACCGTTTCTTTCTGTAACGTTGCATGTTTTCAATCCCTTGCCGCCGCGGCTTTGCACTCGGTATTCCGAGGCCGGAGTGCGCTTACCGAATCCTTTTTTCGTGACAACAAGCACGTCGTGGTGGTCTTCTAAAATCTCCATGCTAACGACTTCATCATTGTCATCAAGCGTGATTGCTTTGACTCCGGTTGCGCTACGGCCCATCGTTCGCACATCGGTTTCCGGGAAACGGATAAGCATCCCATTTTTCGTGCCGATAATCAAATGTTTTTGGCCGTCCGTCAATCTGACGGAAATCAGCTCATCCCCTTCGCGCAAATGAATAGCAATGAGCCCATTGTTGCGAATATGGGCGAAGGAGGAAAGTGAGGAGCGCTTGGCGATCCCTTGTTTTGTCGAAAACACAAGGTAACGTTCGTCGTCAAATGTTTCAATCGGGATCATAGCGTTAATCCACTCGTCTTTATCGAGCTCAAGCAAGTTAATGATCGGCAGTCCTTTGGCCGTTCGGCCGAACTCTGGGATTTCGTAGCCTTTCGCCTGATATACTTTCCCTTTGTTTGTAAAAAATAGTACGGTGTCATGGGTCGATGTAATAAGCAAATGTTCGACAAAATCGTCTTCCGATGTGTGCATCCCTTGCACGCCTCGGCCACCGCGCTTTTGACTCCGATATGTCGATAAAGGTAGACGCTTAATATAGCCTTTATGGGTGAGTGTAATGACAATATGCTCATGCGGAATCAAGTCTTCGTCGTCCAGCTGTTCGACAGCTCCAACAACGATTTCCGTACGCCGCTCATCGTTAAATCGTTCTTTAATCTCGCTAAGCTCGTCGCGAATAATTTGCAACACTTTCTCTTCGTCAGCCAACACCGCTCTCAGTTCAGCGATGAGACGGACAATGTCTTGATATTCTTGTTCAATTTTCTCCCGTTCAAGGCCGGTCAGCCGCTGTAGACGCATATCCAAGATCGCTTGTGCCTGCCGTTCACTGAGCGAGAATCGCTCCATCAATCCTTCGCGTGCTGCCTCCGTTGTCTGCGAACGTCGGATCAAGTCGATCACTTCATCCAAATGATCGAGGGCGATACGCAAACCTTCCAAAATGTGGGCGCGTGCCTCGGCCTTTTTGAGTTCGAATGCCGTCCGGCGGCGAATGACCGTTTTTTGATGGTTTAAATAATGCTCCAAGCATTCTTTTAAGTTCAGCACTTTCGGCTCGCCGTTCACTAAGGCGAGCATATTAATTCCGAAACTTGTTTGTAGGGCTGTATATTTGTACAAATTGTTTAAAACGACTTTCGCGTTCGCATCACGCCGCACTTCAATGACGATGCGCATACCGTTCCGGTCCGACTCGTCGCGCAAGTCAGTAATCCCGTCAATTTTTCTCTCACGTACAAGCTCAGCAATCCGTTCAATCAGTTTCGCTTTGTTCACTTGGTAAGGGAGTTCACTGACAATAATCGTTTCTTTGCCATTGGCATGCTGCTCAATTTCAGCCTTAGCGCGCAATGTAATCGAGCCTCGTCCCGTTTCATACGCTTTGCGGATGCCGCTGCGGCCGATAATTTGTCCGGCAGTCGGAAAATCAGGGCCAGGGATGTATTCCATTAAGTCAGCGACTGTCATTTCCGGGTTTTGGCTTAGCGCCAACAAAGCGTCGATTACCTCACCAAGCTGATGCGGCGGAATGTTCGTCGCCATCCCAACAGCGATACCCGATGAACCATTGACAAGCAAGTTTGGAAACCGAGACGGCAGCACCACCGGCTCTTTTTCCGAGCCATCATAGTTGTCTTGGTAGTCGATCGTATCTTTGTTGATATCACGCAACAGTTCCATCGCGATTTTGGACATCCGCGCTTCCGTATAACGCATGGCGGCCGCTGCATCGCCGTCGATCGATCCAAAGTTGCCGTGCCCATCAACGAGCATATATCGATAGTTGAAATCTTGCGCCATGCGCACCATCGTATCATACACGGCGGCATCGCCGTGCGGATGGTATTTCCCGATCACTTCGCCGACAATGCGAGCCGATTTTTTGTACGGTTTATCGGCGGTCATGCCAAGATCGTGCATGGCGTATAAAATGCGGCGGTGCACCGGTTTCAATCCGTCGCGCACATCCGGCAAGGCGCGCGAAACGATGACGCTCATTGCATAATCGAGGAACGAAGAGCGCATTTCTTGGCTAATATTCACTTCGCGAATGCGTGGTTGTTCGTGTTCTGCCATTCGTCCAAACCTCCCTTTTGAACCTCCACCGCTCCGTTCTGCCTTATAAGCGGCAGAAACAGACAAGCGGCAGGCGCCGCTTCGCTCGCGCGCCGGGTGATCCCGTCGGCAAGGTGAAGCGGGGAGGGCGGCCGCTTCCCTCTCTTCTCAGCCTAAATATCCAAGTTTTTCACATAACGGGCGTTTTCTTCAATAAACTGACGACGCGGTTCCACCTTGTCGCCCATTAAAATTTCAAATGTTTCATCCGCGTCAATCGCGTCTTGTAGGCTCACTTGCAGCAATGTTCTCGTTTCCGGGTTCATCGTCGTTTCCCAAAGTTGCTCTGGATTCATCTCGCCCAATCCTTTGTAGCGCTGAATCATCGGTTTTGGCTGAGCCGGCAGTTCGGCAAGAATTTTTTCGAGCTGACGGTCATTGTAAGCATAACGCACTTGTTTTCCTTGCTCGATTTTATATAGCGGCGGCTGGGCGATATAAATGTAGCCGCGTTCGATCAATTCACGCATATAGCGGTAAAAGAACGTCAAAAGGAGCGTGCGGATATGGGCGCCGTCGACGTCCGCGTCGGTCATGATAATGACTTTATGGTAACGCGCTTTTGAGATGTCAAAGTCTTCACCAATGCCGGTGCCAAGCGCAGTGATGATTGCCCGCACCTCATTATTCGACAAAATCTTGTCCAAACGCGCTTTTTCTACGTTAAGAATTTTCCCGCGCAGCGGTAAAATCGCTTGGAAATGTCGGTCGCGCCCTTGTTTTGCTGAACCACCCGCCGAATCGCCCTCTACGACGTACAGTTCGCTGATTGATGGATCTCTCGATGAACAATCAGCCAGCTTGCCGGGCAAGTTGGAAATTTCAAGCGCGCTTTTCCGACGTGTCAGTTCGCGCGCTTTTTTCGCCGCGACCCGGGCGCGCGCTGCCATCATACCTTTTTCGACAATTTTTCGAGCAACAGCTGGATGTTCAAGTAAAAACGTCTCGAACTGCTCAGAGAAAACGGCGTCTGTCACAGTGCGCGCATCGCTGTTGCCAAGTTTTGTTTTCGTCTGCCCCTCAAACTGCGGAGCCGGGTGCTTGATCGACACGATGGCTGTCAGTCCCTCGCGCACATCCTCACCGGTCAAGTTGGCATCGTTGTCTTTAAAAATTTGCTGTTTGCGAGCATAGTCATTGATAATGCGCGTCAGCGCCATTTTAAAGCCGGACTCATGCGTGCCCCCTTCATGCGTATGGATGTTGTTAACGAATGAGTAAATGTTGCTTGTGTAGCCGTCGTTATATTGCAAGGCAATTTCAACGGCGATGCCGTCGCGCTCGCCAGCAATGTAAATCGGCTCTTCGTGCAGCACTTCCCGTGTCCGGTTTAAATGGCGAACATAAGAGCGAATACCACCCTCATAAAAATATTCATTTTTCCGGTTGTCAACCCGTTCGTCCGTTAGGGTAATTTTCAAGCCGCGGTTTAAAAAAGCGAGCTCGCGCAGCCGAGTAGCCAGCGTCTCATAGTCAAACTCGGTTGTTTCTGTAAAAATTTCCGGGTCCGGCTTGAAACGGGTCGTCGTCCCGGTTCGGTCCGTTTCGTCGATAACTTGCAGGTCGGTGCGAGGTTCACCTCGTTCGTATTTTTGGTAGTGGATTTTTCCGTCACGATACACGTAAACTTCGAGCCATTCCGATAAGGCGTTCACAACTGAGGCACCGACGCCATGCAAGCCGCCCGATACTTTGTAGCCCCCTCCACCAAACTTTCCGCCGGCGTGAAGGACAGTCATAATGACCTCAACAGCTGGACGCCCCGTCGCCTCGTGCACATCAACCGGAATACCGCGCCCGTTGTCAGCGATCGTAATGCTGTTATCTTCTCCGATCGTCACATGAATTTCCGTGCAATAGCCGGCCAATGCCTCATCGATACTGTTGTCGACGATTTCCCAGACGAGATGGTGAAGCCCTTTTGGTCCTGTCGAACCGATGTACATTCCTGGGCGTTTCCGAACCGCCTCAAGGCCTTCAAGCACTTGGATTTGGCTCGCATCGTACGCCTGCTCAACCCGTTGTTCCATTGTCATGCCATATCACCTACGCTTTCTTTGCAAACGTTCAACGTTCCACAATCAAGAAGGGGCGGCTACCGAACCGGAGTGAACTCGATAAATGGCCGCTTCTTGAATGAGATCGTGCTTAATGCCGTCGATACTTGTTGTAGTGACAAAAGTTTGCACTTTTTTCCGGATCGCATCAAGGAGGTGGGTTTGTCGGAAGTCATCCAGTTCCGACAACACATCATCGAGCAATAAAATGGGGTAATCTCCTAACTCAGAAAAGATGAGTTCAATTTCCGCTAGTTTGACCGCCAGCGCTGTTGTGCGCTGCTGCCCTTGGGAGCCGAATGTTTGCACGTTTTTTCCATTGACGATAAACGCAATGTCATCACGGTGTGGGCCGACAAGCGTCGTTCCCCGCTGAATTTCCCGCTCTCTCATGGCGGCAAACGTTTCACTGTATGCTTCTACTATTCTCGACAATTCTGCCTTTTCTGATACGTCAACTGATGGTTCGTATCGAATGTGAAGCCGTTCGGCGCCACGACTGATTTCATGGTGGATCGGCATTGCCCATTGCTCGAGCAACGCTAAAAACTGGCGGCGCCGCAGGGTGATTTTTGCCGCCAGCACCATGAGCTGCTCGGTTAATACGTCGAGCACTGCTTCATCGTGTTGCTCACGTGCCTGCATCATTTTCAAGTAATGATTGCGCTGCTGCAACAGCTTTTGATATTGGCTTAAATCATGTATATAAACGGGAGATACTTGCCCGATTTCCATGTCGATAAACCGGCGCCGTACTTGCGGGCTTCCTTTGACTAAATTCAAGTCCTCAGGAGCGAACATGACAACGTTTAAATGGCCAACATATTGGCTGAGCCGCTGCTGTTCAATATGGTTACATCTTGCCTTTTTTCCCTTTTTTGAGATCGTCAGTTCAAGCGCTAAAGAACCGCTTCGCTTTTCTGCTCTTCCTTCTATTTTAGCATAGTCTTCATTCCAACGGATAAGGTCTTTATCGTTCGTGGTGCGGTGCGATTTTGCCATGGCCAGAACATAAATGGCCTCCATCATGTTCGTCTTTCCTTGGGCGTTTTCCCCTAAGATGATGTTAACGCCTTGGTCAAAACTTAACGTCTCATGTTCATAATTGCGGTAGTTCGTTAGTGTTAAGTTAGTCAGAAACACCCGGCCTTCACCTACTCCACTTGCGTGACGATAAACGTGCCGATCCGTTCAATCTCAACTCGGTCGCCGTCTTTCAGTTTCCGGCCGCGCCGGTCCTCTTTTTCACCGTTAACGAATACATTGTATTCTTGCAAAAACCATTTCGCTGCGCCGCCTGTCTCAATCAAATTCACTAGCTTTAGCAGCTGTCCTAACGTAATCGTTTCCGTAGTAATTGTTACTTTTTGTTCCATCTGCTTATCGCTCGCTTTCCTTCAAACTGCCTATTCTTTTATTTTACCGAAAAACTCTTCCACTCGCAAAGAAAGCCGATGAGCAAGGACAGTCAAAGGGATTCCCATCCTTCTCATCGGTCACGGAAAAAGTCATGTTTAAGACAGCACAGCCGTTATGCGCGTAAAGCTAGCTTTATTAAGGGGTTATCAATATGTTCTTACCGGCAAAATAAGCTGAAGCATTGAGTCTGTATGAAGTGGACGCAACAAGAACGGACGCATTGCCCCCGTGAAACTGATTTGAATATCGTTGCCATCAAGCGCCCGCAGCGCATCCATCATGTATTTTGCACTGAAGGAAATGTTTAATTCTTCGCCTTCAATCGACTCGGTTTGCAACTGCTCAGTCACTTTTCCGATCTCCGGAGAAATCGAAGAAATCTCAAGTAATCCTCCAGGGAGCGTCGTCAGTTTCACCACATTGTTTCTTCCTTCCCTTGCAAGCAAGGATGCCCGATCGATCGCTTGCAAAAATTCTTTTGCATTGACGACCATGTTCGTTTTGCTGTCGGTTGGGATCAAGCGGGCTGTCTCCGGGTAATTTCCGTCGAGCAATCGGGAAAAGAACAGAAGATGTTCCGCCTTAAACAACACTTGGTTGGCCGTGATAACGATACTGACTGGAGCATTGCCGTCATCTAAAATTTTGCTCAGCTCGTTGAGGCTTTTCCCTGGAATGACGACATTATATGAAATCGCGTTTTCCGCTTCGATTTTTACTTTGCGCATCGCTAGGCGGTGACTATCTGTCGCCGTGCAAATCAGTTCGCCGTTTTCGACTTTCCAGTTGACACCTGTCAAGATCGGGCGTGTTTCCGATGTTGATACAGCAAACACTGTTTGTCGGATCAGCGTTTTTAATAAATCGGCCGGAATTTGAAACACGTTTTCCTCTTCAATTTGCGGCAAACGTGGATATTCCTCAGCGTTTAAGCCATTGAGACGGAATTCTGAGTGTCCTGAGCGGATGACAGTCAAGAAGTTGTCCTCGGTTTCAATCTCAATGGTTTGTTGAGGCAGCTTTTTGACGATTTCGGCAAAAAAGCGCGCTTGCAGCACGATGCTTCCGGGTCTTTTTACGTCAACAAGCAAGCGTCCCTCTTTTTCGAGCGGAATAAACGACTCAATCGAAATGTCAGAGTCACTTCCGGTCAACGTCACTCCATGAGCGTTTGCTGTTAACTTAATTCCGGTTAAAATCGGGATCGTTGTTCTTGTCGATACAGCTTTCATTACGTCTTGGACGCTTTTTGCCAGCGCTTCGCGATCAATGGAAATGTTCACTTGTCGTTCCTCCCCGTTTAGTTGATGTTCGGAAATAAATTATAAAAATATAAAAATAAAAATTCGTAGTAATAGTCATATGGCTTGTTAGTATGTGGATAAACAAGAAAAGCGAAGTAAGCACAGCCTGTCCACATGTGGATAAGCTGTGCATAAAACAAAGCCGGTTATTCACAGTTGCTTCAGCTTTTCTTGGATTTCTTTTAAATGTTTCTGCAGCTGCGTGTCGGTTTGCAAAAGCTTTGATATTTTTTCATGGGCGTGGATGACCGTCGTATGATCGCGGCCGCCAAATTCGTCGCCGATTTTCGGCAGCGAACAGTCAGTCAGCTCACGGGAGAGATACATGGCGATTTGTCGGGGGAACGCGACCGATTTTGTCCGTTTTTTTGCTTTAAAATCTTCAAGCTTAATGTTGAAATGCTGCCCAACAACGCGCTGAATGTCCTGGATTGTAATTACTTTTGGCTTCGCGCTCGGAATGATATCCTTCAACGCTTCCGCTGCCAAGTCAGCCGTGATTTCTTTATTGATGAGCGATGAGTAGGCGACGACGCGGATAAGAGCGCCTTCGAGCTCACGGATGTTCGAATCAATTTGGTTGGCGATATAAAGCATGACTTCGTTCGGGATGTCAAATCCCTCTGCCTTTGCTTTTTTGCGGAGAATGGCGATCCGCGTTTCTAAATCAGGCGGCGTGATGTCCGTGATCAGTCCCCACTCAAAGCGAGAGCGCAAGCGATCTTCAAGCGTCGGGATTTCTTTTGGTGGCCGGTCACTCGAAATAACGATTTGCTTGCTTTCTTCATGCAGTGTGTTAAACGTATGGAAAAATTCCTCTTGAGTTTGTTCTTTTCCAGCCAGAAATTGAATATCATCAATAAGCAGAACGTCGACGTTCCGGTACTTATTGCGAAAGTCGTCAGGGCGGTTATCGCGGATGGCGTTAATAAACTCGTTTGTAAATTTTTCCGAAGACAAATAGACGACTTTCGCGGATGGGTTATGTTCAATTACGTAATGGCCGATCGCGTGCATTAAGTGTGTCTTTCCAAGCCCGACTCCGCCGTAAATGAAGAGGGGGTTATACGCCTTAGCCGGCGCCTCAGCGACCGCTAACGAGGCGGCATGAGCAAACCGGTTTCCAGAGCCAATAACGAACGTATCGAACGTATATTTTGGATTTAACATGCTCTGTGGGAAGTCGTTCGCCTCTTCATACGGCTTTCGTTGTTTTTTCGCCGACGACGGAAGCTCCAATTTTTCATCAGCCTGATTTGGCGGAATGATAAATTTGACCGCCAGCTCTTCACCGGTAATCGCGTAAATGGTTTCCGCAATTAAATGGGAATAGCGGGAATCAAGCCAGTCTCTAGCAAACTCGTTTGGGGCTACGATGACGAGCGTGTCACCTCGTAAAGAGTGGGCTTTCGTCGATTTAAGCCAAGTTTCAAAGCTCGGCTTGCTAATTTTTCGTTCGATTTCTCCAAGCACGCGATCCCATAAGTCATGGATATTTTCCAC